>QAYZ01000016.1 GCA_003054655.1 Spartobacteria bacterium LR76
CCCTCCTTCACCTCTGTCACCCATTTCTGGCGGTAATGTGTAACCCATTTCTGGCGGCATGCCTCCCGCCGACCTGCTCGCGTGGCCCACTGAAAAGTGGAGGGGAGCAAAGCGAGCCTGGCTCGTCGTACTCGCAGGCCGGCAAGATGCCGGCCCTACGATGCTGGCGCTGGCTCGTCAGCGGGTTGTGTTGGGTTCCGTCTTCGTCCCGATCAGGAGCAGCTTTCCGTATTCCTCGCAGAGGAAAAAGCCGGTGATAAGGGTTCCTTCGGAGTGGATTTCCAGATAGGTCGCGGGCGTTGACGTGGTCGTAAAGCGAACGCCATCGATCACCTTGCTCGCGGGTGCGCCGCCTTGCGGAACATCGAGCCATTGATAATGCAGGTCGTCCTTGAACGGCTGCAACTTTTCCAGCAATCGGCGGAAAGTGCCATTTTGCGTGTTGCGGATATTTTCCTGCGACATGCCCTGTGAATACAGGAGCGAGGTCAGCATGGCCGGGTTGTTCGCTGCAACGGCCATGCGGAAGCCTGACAGAAACGCTTCCTTTTCCCTGTCGCCCGGTGCGGCGTGAAGGCAGAACGTTCCGAGGAAGACTGCAGCCAGTAACGCGAGGTTCAGACGCATGAGGTGTTTGGCTTACAAAGCTAAACACCGTTTTGTTCGGTGTCGAAGCTGAAGCTTTCCAGACGGGCGAGGCTGCGCCTGCTCAGGTGCTCCGACCGCGGAAGGTGAGTTCGGCGACGCCGGATTTGTCGAGTTCGCCGAGATTAAGGGCGACCATGCGGTCGTATTGGGCCTTGGTGGCTTCGGCGAGCGGGAGGGTGAGGCCGAGATCACCGGCCAGTTCGAGGGCGATGCCGGAATCCTTGGCGGCGTGGGCGGCGGAGAAATAACACGAGTGTTCGCGGTTCTGCATGTCCTCGCCGTCGGTTTCCAGCACGCGGGAGTTTGCGCCGGTTTGGGAGAAGACTTCGCGGAGCATGGTGAGGTCGAGTCCGAGCGCCTCGCCCAGGCCGAGGCCTTCGGCGAGTCCGGCGGTGTTGATGTTCATCACCATGTTGACGAGGGCTTTCACCTTGGCGGCTTCGCCGGCCTTGCCGACGAAGCGGAGCGAGGAACTGAGCTTTTGCAGGATCGGCTCGACGGTGAGGAAGACATCCTTTTGTCCGCCGACCATAAGATAGAGCGTCCCCTGGCGGGCCTGCGTGATGCTGGAGGCCATGCAGGCTTCAAGGGCGTAGGCTCCGACGGCAGAGGCTGCTTTCTCGACGTCCTGATGGACAGCCGGGGAAACGGTGGCGCAGTTGATGAAGGTCTTGCTTTCCGCGTTCTGGAGGAGGTGATCGCTTTCGCCGCTCAAGCCGAAGATCGAGCGCATGGCGGCATCATCCGTCACGACGGTGATGATAATGTCGCCGAGGCGGGTGGTTTCGGCGAGCGAATCGGTCGCGGTCGCGCCGATCTCGGCGGCGAGTTCGTGGGCGGCTTCCGGACGGACATCGTAAATGCCACCGATGGGATAGCCGAGTTCATGGAGACGGTGGGCCATGTTGCGGCCCATGCGGCCGACGCCGACGAAGGAAATGGTCTGCATTACGGAAAAAACGGGTTGTTTTGCTTCTGCTCACCGACGGTCGTGAGGGGTCCATGGCCGGGGCAGATGATGGTTTCGTCCGGGAGGGACAGGATTTCTTCCTGATTGGTGCGGAGGGCGTCGGAATACGAAACGCCGCCGCCTCCCATGGACCCGGCAAAAATGGCATCGCCGACGACGGCGAGAGGGCGGTCGAGGCCGGTCACCACATAAGTGATGCCTCCAGGTGAATGCCCCCAGGTGAGGCGGGAGTCAATGCGAAGATTACCAACCTCGAAGACGCGGCCGGGAGCGAAGGGGGATGCTCCCTGCACGGGTTCTCGTTCGCCGATCCAGGCGGTTGCGCCGGTTTTCTCCACGAGGCGGTCGAGCTCGTAGATGTGATCGCCGTGCGAGTGGGTGAGCAGGATGAGCTCGAGCGTGAGATTCTCCGCCTTGATCGTCGCGAGCATGTCATCGATATCCGTGCCGGTATCGAAGGCGACGGCTTGGCGCGAGGTTTTGTCCCACACGAGGTAGGAATTCACCATCATATCGTGAAAGGGCGTATTGAATGAGGCGAGGCCCGGCAGCGAAATTGGCTCGGGGATATAATCGCCTCGTCCCAAGGCGGCGGTGCGATTGGCGCAGAGACCCAGCTCAGGCGAGATCGCCCGGACGACCTCCTCGTCGAACTGTCCGTCAAACACCGCAGCGGCGCGATCCTCCGGCACTCCGGTGCGCTGGGCGAGGGAAAACAGGTCGAGGCCGAGGCCTCGGCGGGCCTTGGAGAGGACGTCGGCATACGTGTCTTCGAGCGGAATGGTTTTCATGGCATTAAACCGTGCGGGTGCGGATCTGGTGGTTGAGGATGAGGAAAAGGGCAAAGAAGAGGACGAGGGTGGAGAGGGTCAGCACGCCGATGTTGAACCAGATCATGTTGACCTTGATGCCGAGGTATTCCTTCACCGGGCCGAAGAAGACGTTGAGATGGCGGCGTCCCGGCATGTCATTGCGGTAGTCGGTCTGCTCCATCTCGGCCTTGGAAATGAGGTCTGTCACCTTCTGGTTGATATAGATCTGTTCGGCGGTGACACCCTTGTCGCGTCCCCGGAACTTCGCCCGGTCGAGCGGGCCGCCGCGGATGACGGTATCGACATCGCGGAGCTTGCGGTCGATATCCTTGGCGTTCTTTCCCTGGAGACCCGAGACGATGGCGAGGAGGTCCTTCAAATCCTCGAGACGGTCTTCCTGCGCATCGGTCAGGTTCTTGTTCGCAGCGAGAGTGGTGATCTGCTTTTGAATGATCTCCTGCCGGCTGGTGAGGGGATTGAGCTTGGCCTGGGCAAAGACCAGGGCCTCGTAGGACCAGCGCATGGGCATGAACTCGCAGATGAGCGGCACCTGGAGGTCGCTGCGGGTGGAACTCATCGCATCCGGGTGACGGCTGGCCCACTGCTCGATGGTATAGACAAAGTCGAGGTTGCGGTTCATTTCCTCGTACTTGATGAGCGCGCCGGCGAGAATGATCTGCGGGATGAGGACGGCCGGGATCACGAGCACGGCGGTCTTGCTTTCATTCACCAGCGAGGAAATGACGAGTCCGATTGCCACGCCGCTCACGGTAGTGAGAAACATCGCGGCAAAAACGATCCAGTACACGCCGCGCACGGAGAGCAGCGCGTCGCCAATCCACGTGTAAAGGGCGCACTGGACGAGGGCAAACACCGAGAGGGTGAGCGCCTTGGCCGTCACGTAATAGCTGATTCGCACGTTGAGGTTTCGTTCTCGCAAGAGCACGGGCCGATCTCGGAGGATGTCGTCGACGCTGTTGGTCAGGCCGAGGAACATCGCCACCACCAGCGAGAGAAAGAGGTAGGTCGGGATGTGATAGGCGGAGGAAAAATCGTACGGCCCGCTCTCGTTATAGCGGAGCACGAAGCCGATGAGCAGCGCCAGCGCCGGGGCGACGAGGATCGTCATGAGCAGGTTGGCGGGCATGCGCATTTTGCTCAGGAAGGCGCGTTTCAGGAGGACGACGAACTGCCGCCATTCCTCGCGCCAGCGAATCGGTTCGCGGCGGCGGGCGTTGGCCGCGGGGAGCTGCGGCGACGCATCCTTGGGCGGTGTCGTCTGCTGGACGTCCTTCATGAGGCGGTACGCCTCGTATTTGTCGCGCCAGTAGTCCGGGGAATACCGCCGGGCCGGCACGAGCTGGCCGCGGTTGTTTTCCTCGAAAATGATGTCGCCCGAGAGATCGCGCAGCGGAGTCTCCAGCACGTCAAAGATGAACTCCGGCCGTGTCGTGCCGCAGGCTTCGCAGGTGCCCATCTCGGTGCCGAAGTGCTGCTGGTGCTCCGCCTCGGCGAAGTACTTCAGCATCTCCTGAGGAGTGCCAAAGAAGACCAGCTTGCCGCCGCGGTCGAGCAGTACGGCCTTATTGAACATCTGGAATATCTTCGACGTCGGCTGGTGGATCGTCACGAGGACGATCTTGTTGTGTGACATGCCGCGAATGATTTCGATGACGTGCTCGGAGTCCTTCGACGAAAGGCCGCTGGTGGGCTCGTCGAAGAGGTACACGTCGGCCGAGCCGATCATGTCGAGGCCGATATTGAGGCGCTTGCGCTCGCCGCCGGAGAGGGTCTTCTTGTGGGCGGCGCCGACGACGTAGTTGCGGCGCTCGTTGAGGCCGAGTTCCGCCAGCTTGCTGTCGATGCGGCGGAGGCGTTCGCGGCGCGAAAGGTGCGGCGCGCGGAGGGCGGCGGCGAAGTTCAGGTTTTCCTCAATGGTGAGGTGCTCGTCAAAGGCGTCGTGCTGAGGGATGTAGGTGACGTATTTGCGGAGCTGGTCGTTGTTGGAGTACAGTGAACGCCCGTTGAAAAGCACATCGCCTTGGGCCGGGGCGAAGGTGCCGGAAAGCGAGCGCATGAGCGTGCTCTTGCCTGCGCCGCTCGCGCCCATCACGCAGACCATCTCGCCACGCTGGACGGAGAAGGAAATGCCATCGAGAGCCACCTGCCCGTTGCGGAACCGGCAGACGAGGTCGCGCACCTCGAGATTGCGCACGATGTTGCGCTCCTCCTCGATGAGGCGCTCGGTGAAGTTGCAGCGCAGCACCTGGCCCGCATCGATGCGGATGGTGTCGCCATCGGCCAAGGTGGCGTAGTTGCGCACCGGCACGCCGCGCACCACGATGGGACGGTCGGCCTGGAGCACTTCCACCCGGCCTTCCTTGCGGTCGTAGTCGCAGTAGATCTTCAGCAGCACGTCGCCGCCCGTGCCGGCCGAAAGGAGGATGTCGTCCTCATGAAGCAGGCCGGGGTTGTTCGAGACGAGGTACTCGCTTTTGGAGGCCTTGAGCTGGAAACGACCTCCGTATTGACGCGCCCGGCGGCGGAGGTCGCCGAGGTCGAGCTCGCTGTCGTTGTGGAAGATGATGTTGTCCTCCAGGGTGGCGTCGACGGTGCGGCCCTGGGTGAGGCGGACGTCGCGGAGCACGGCATCCACGTCCTTGAGCGCGGTGACCTTCACGCCGAGGCCGAAGGTGACCTGGAGACAGGATTCGCGGGACTGGTTTTTCTCCAGCCGCACCTCGTCGTCCTCGTTCACGGCCACGAAGATCTGCGGAGTGGCGACGTTTTTCTTGGCGTTGAAGTAAAAGACGAGGTCCTGGTGGGTGATGACCTGGTCGTCGATGAGGATGCGCTGCCCGGTGAAGATGCGGCAAAGGTCGCCGTTCTTCAGGACGCGGCCCTGCACGATGAGGTTGCGGCCGCTGAGGTTCTTCAGGATGACGAGTTCCTTGTAGCGGTAGGCGAGGATGCGCTCGTGGTCCTGGAATCCGCGCAATGCCACATCGCAGCTTCCCTGCGGCCCGAAGCTCACCGCCTCCAGCGGTGAGGCGCCCTGGTGATAAATCCCAGCGTCGCCCTGCTCGTTGGCATTGAGCTGGTAGACGATGTCGATGGCCTGGGCCGCCATGCCGAGCTGCGACATGAAGGAGTAGTAGGCGATGACCTGCTCCTGCTTGAGGCCCGCCTTGGAGATGAGGTCGTAAAGCTGGACGCCGAGGAGGATCTTGCGCTCGTCGTCGAGTTCCGCGCCGAGTTTCTGCGCGATGGCGTTGAGATCCTGCTGCTCGTGCAGCGCATCGCGGAAGAGCTTGCGCAGCTCCGAGTACACGGCATCCGGGTAATCGTAGCGCAGGAAGCCGAGGCTGGAGTCGATTTCCTCTTCCAGAATCTCGCCATCGACGCGCGCGAAGGCCGCAAAGACCTTGATGAGGGTCGGGAGAAGATTTGGGCTTTCCGCAACGGTGCGCGGTTTGCCGGAGAGGCGGCGAAACATCCGGCGGCTCGCGGCATGTGCCTGGGACGCAAGGAGAAAGATGCCCTCCAACTTGCTGCGGGAGCGGTTGGATTGGGGTTCTTGGGCCGGTACGTCCATCGCAAGAGATTAGGGTCCGATTCCGGTGAATGCAAGGTAGCGGGTTGCAAGCCGCGGCATTTCTGGGATAATGAGCAGTCCGCCGTATGACAGAAATCGCTATAGAACCACGCCAGCAGGCCGAGGAGGCCTTGCCTTTGGAGAACATCCGCGTGCGTGGTGTTACCCGTCTGATCACGCCGACGCAGATCAAGGAGCAGTTGCCCATGTCCGCTGCCCAGCTTGAGACCGTCCTCCGCGGCCGTGAACAGGTTCGCTCCATCCTCCGTGGGGAGGATGACCGCCTCCTCGTCGTGGTGGGTCCCTGCTCGATCCACGATCCCAAAGCCGCCCTCGATTACGCCGAGAAGCTTGCCGCTCTCAGCCGCGAGGTCGCCGACAAGTATTTCGTCGTCATGCGCGTCTATTTTGAGAAGCCCCGCACGACCGTGGGCTGGAAGGGATTGATCAATGATCCCCTCATGGACGACTCCTGCGACATGGCCCATGGCATCGCCCTGGCCCGCCAGATCCTTCTCGATGTGGCCGCGCTCGGCCTGCCCGCCGGCACGGAATTTCTCGATCCCATCATCCCGCAGTACATCGGCGACCTCATCACGTGGTCAGCCATTGGCGCCCGCACGACGGAATCCCAGACCCATCGCGAGATGGCGAGCGGACTCTCGATGCCCGTGGGCTTCAAGAATGGCACCGATGGCAGCGTGCAGGTGGCCATCGACGCGATGAAGAGTTCGATGACGCCGCATAGTTTCCTCGGCATCGACCAGGATGGGTCGACCAGCATTGTCAAAACCTCCGGCAATCCCGACAGCCACGTCGTGCTGCGAGGCGGTCGCATCGGGGCAAACTACGGCCCCGAGCACGTCGCCACCGCCTGCGAGACGCTGCGCAAGAACGGCCTCAGCCCGGTGGTGATGGTGGATTGCAGCCATGCCAACTCCGGCAAGGACCCGAAGAAGCAGCCGACCGTCTGGAAGAGTATCCTCGAGCAGCGTGCCTCGGGCCGCCGCGAGATCATCGGTGCGATGATCGAGAGCAACCTCAAGCTGGGCGCACAGCCGCTCGGCACGGACCTATCCCAACTCGAGTACGGCATGTCGATTACCGACGCCTGCATGAGCTGGGAAATGACGGAGGAGATCCTGCGGAGTTGAGGGTCGGCGAGACGGAATTCGCCGCCATCGACTTTGAGAGCGCCGGTGCTCGCAAGGGCAGCACCGACGTTCCCGTGCAGATCGGGATAGCCACCTGCACTGGAGCGGCTACGAATTGCCGCGCCGCCCTGGCCAGCTATCTCGGGACCGACCAACCGATCGTCTGGAGCGCGCAGAAGGTCCATGGCATCCGCCAGGAGGATCTCGTGGGTGCGCCGACTTTGCTGGAGCTCTGGCCGCAAGTTTCGTCCCATATGCAGGGTCGGTGGGTGGTCGCGCATGGCGCGGCCACGGAGAAGCGCTTCCTGCGGGCGTTTCCGTTCCACGGATTCCGCCCCTGGGTCGATACGCTCAAGCTCGCCCGCGCCGTCTGGCCGGATCTGCCGTCGCATTCCCTGGGCGACCTGATCGGACAGCTCGGGCTGGAGAGTGAGCTGGCGCGTCTTTACCCGGCCTATCGCTGGCATGACGCCGTCTCCGATGCCATGGCGTCACTCGTCCTGCTTGGGCACGTCATCACCGTCTGCGGCATCGTGGAGGAACCGGCGGAGATTCTGCTGCGGGCGGACGACTCGCATTATCACCGGGCGGCATCCTTCAAGGGCCGCGCATCTCGGTAACGACCGAGTCGACCTTCAGGTCGTGATCCTCGCGAGGAATCGCGTCAAAAATCTGGCACTCGAAGCAGAGGCCCAGACGGGGCACATTCGGATGTCCAACGAGCCAGCGGTCGTAATGCCCTTTTCCCCGGCCGAGACGTCCGCCTGTGGGATCAAACGCCATTCCGGGAACCAAAATCAGATCGGGCGGGGGAGCGATGTTGCCGTCGCTGGGTTCCTGAATGCCGAGGCCCCCCAGGGTGAATCCGCGGGGAATGAGAAACTCCATCCGGTCGCCATCGATGCGGGGGAAGGCGATGACGTGCTCCCCGGCGATGGCGGCGGATTGCCAGTCAGGCTCGCTGGGCAGAGGGTGGTAGGCGTAAATGACGCGGGATTCTTGCCAGATGGCCGACTCCACGAGGCGGTGGGAAATTTTCTCCGAGGCCGCTTTTCTCTCGGTAAAAGCGGCGAGCGCCCGGCGGGCAGCGGTGCGGAGAATTTGCTTTTCGTTGGGAATCATCAGAAACTCTCTCCTTCGATATGGTGGTTCGTCTATTGAAGCGCAAGAAGCATAAACCCCAGAATCATGTGGATATGCGCTTGGGCGACGGGTGGCATAAACGCAACTTTCTCGCTGAGGTCATCCTGCCCTCGATGTTTGCCCGGCGGCGGGGAGAGAAGATCAAGCCGAAGTTTCCCAAGCTCCAGGACGGGCAGCTTTGCATCACCTGGATCGGACATGCGTCCTTTCTGGTCCAGACGCCGGAGCACAGCGTCCTCATCGACCCCAACTGGGCCAAGTGGCTGAAGATCATCAAGCGCATCAAGCACCCGGGCCTGGAAATTCACGACCTCCCAGCCATCGACCTCGTGCTCGTGACGCATGCCCATTTTGACCACCTCGACAAGCGCACTCTGCGCGCTGTGGCGCGCGACCAGCCCATCGTCGTCCCGCAGAATGTCGGCAATCTCGTCCACGGCCTCGGATTTGACCGGGTCCAGGAGATGAAAAGCTGGGATACCTTCGAGCACGGTTCGCTCAAGATCACGATGACCCCGGCGAAACACTGGGGTGCGCGAGTGCTGCACGACAGTCACCGGGGATTCGGCGGCTTCATCATCGAATATGCGGGGAGATCGGTCTTTCATTGTGGCGACACGGCATATTTTGACGGATTCCGGGAAATCGGCGAGCGGGTGCCGGTGGAAATCGCCCTGCTGCCCATCGGAGCCTACGATGCGCCGACGAAGCGCGACGTGCATATGAATCCCGAGCAGGCTATCCAGGCGTTTCTGGAGTTGGATGCCAAGATGATGATCCCCATGCACTTCGGCACATTTCGCCTGAGTTATGAACCTCTGGACGAGCCGCCCGTGCGGCTGATGGAAAAGGCGCTGCAACTGGATCTGCTGGAGCGAGTGCGGCTGCTGAATGAGGGAGAGCCCACCGTCTTTTGACGGCGAATTCCCTCGTAATTCCCGTTTGCCTTGCGGCGGAGGTCTCCCTATCCTCCCACGTTCCATGAATCTCCATACGCTCCTCATCCTCGCTCAGTCCACCCCCGCTGGCGGCGGCGCGCCCCAGCAGAACGTGCTGGTGCAGATGATCCCTTTGGTTCTCATTTTCGTAATCTTCTACTTCCTGCTGATCCGTCCGCAGCAGAAGCGCCAGAAAGAGCATGAGAAGCTCGTCAGCGCGATCAAGACCGGCGACCGCGTGGTCACCAATGCCGGCATCCATGGCATCATCGTCAACGTCAAGGATCGCACCGTCCTCATCAAGGTGGCGGACAACGTGAAGATCGAATTTGATCGCGCGGCGATCGCGACTGTCGACAAATCCTCCGACACGGCTGTCGAGGAAACCAAAGCCTAGTCCTCCCAAACAGGCAGTATCTGCCTGATCTCTGCTTCGTATGTCTCCGATCATCACCTTCTTCTCGGGCCTCGGCCTGTTGATTCTCTTCGGCTGGTATTTTGCGACGGATATCCCGTCCCGCAAGCGCTGGCTGGGCCTTACGCTGACCGTTCTCGTAACGGCTTTCTGCCTGCAGCAGGCCATCCCGCCGAAGAAGAACATCCGCCTCGGCCTGGACCTCAAGGGTGGCACGTCCTTCCTGCTCAAGCTGGGCGAGAGCGGGAATGAGGACATTTCGACCAATACCCTCGATCAGGCGGTGGAGGTCATCCGCAAGCGAGTCGATGCCTACGGCGTCGGCGAACCGGTCATCACTCCGCAGGGCAAGGATCGCATCCTCGTCCAGATCCCGGGCCTCGATGCCAAGCAGGTGGAGGAGACAAAGAAGTCGCTCCAGCAGGTGGCTCGCCTGGAGTTTGCCACGGTGGCACCCGGTGGACAGGCGCTCATCCAGCAGATCGAGTCTGGACAGGTCGTTCGCGATCCCAGCTACGTCATCAAGGACTACAAGACGACCAACTCCGAAGGTACGGAGGTCACCTACAAGCTCCTGGTGAAGAAGCGGCCGGAAATCTCCGGAGATCATGTGAAGCACGCTTTCGCGTATTTCGACCAGCGCGGCTGGGGTGTCTCGCTGGAGCTCGACAGCCAGGGAGCCAAGGATTTTGACGCCATCGCGGCGCGCCACCAGGGTGAGCAACTCGCGATCATGCTCGATGGCGAGGTGATCTCGGCTCCGACGCTGCAGGCCAGCGCCTACTTTGGCCACGCTTCCATCACGGGCAACTTCAGCGAGAAGGAAGCGCGCGATCTCTCCAGTTCGCTGGAGAATCCGCTCCGCGTGCCGGTGACGATCGAGGAGACGCACACCGTCTCGGCCTCGCTGGGTAGTGATTCCATCCGCAGCGGCATTCTTTCCGGTGTCTTCGGCCTGATCCTCGTCACCATCTTCATGGTGATCTACTACCGCCTCGTCGGTTTCATCGCCATCATCGCGCTGATCATCAACTGCATCATGGTGATCGGATGCCTGAGCATGTTCCACAGCGTACTGACGCTGCCGGGCATCGCAGGCTTGATCCTGAGCCTCGGTATCGCGGTCGACGCCAACGTGCTCATCTACGAGCGTCTGCGTGAAGAGCTGGATGCGGGCAAGGGCCTCCGCGCCGCCGTCAATTCCTCGTACCAGAAGGCATTCAGCGCCATTTTTGACGCGCACGTCACTCAGTTCCTTACCGCTGCCATTCTCTTTTGGCTGGCCTCCGGTCCGGTGAAGGGCTTCGCCCTCACGCTGACCATCGGTATCGTGGCGTCGATGTTCTCGTCGCTGCTGGTGACGTACACCTGCTTCGATTGGGCGTTTCATTTCAACGCCATCAAGAAGGTGTCGATGCTGCACCTCATCCGGGCCAAGCGGTTCAACTTCCTCGGGCATGCTCGCCCGTTTATCATTGCCTCGGTCGCGCTGATCGTCCTGAGCATCGGATACTTCACCTGGCGTGGTCCAGCGAACTATGACGCCGACTTCAGGGGCGGCGATCTCATCGTCTTCTCCTTCAAGGAAAAGGTGACTCCTGACGAGGTTCGCAACTCGCTGGTGGGCACGCATCTCGACAACAGCGTGATCCAGTCCGAGCAGGTGGCGGGGCGCGAGTTTATCAGCGTTCGCACCAGTGCCGGTCACGCTACGGAGCTGCAGCAGATTCTCACGGAGAAATTCCCGTCATCGGGGCTCGTCTTCGAGCAGATCGATCATATCGGGCCGCTCGTGGGTCAGGAACTCGCCTACAAGAGCGGTCTGGCTCTCGCGCTCGGCCTGCTGGGCATCTTCATCTACGTGTCGTTCCGATTCGAAACCTCGTTTGCCGTGGGTTCCATCATCGCTCTCCTGCATGACCTGATCATTACGATCGGTGTCTTTGCCCTGAGCGGTCGCGAGCTTTCACTCATCATGGTGGCGGCGATCCTCACGATCGCGGGTTACTCGATCAACGACAAGATCGTGGTCTTTGACCGCATCCGCAGCGGCTTCCGCGAGCGCGGGCGTCGTTCCATCGCGCAGGTGATGAACGATTCCATCAACGACACGCTCTCGCGTACGATCCTGACGGGCGGCACTGTCTTGCTGACGGTGGTGGCGCTGTACGTCTTCGGCGGACCGGTGCTGAACGACTTTGCCTTCTCGCTCATCGTGGGCGTGCTGGTCGGCACCTACTCCTCGATCTTCATCGCTTCTCCGATCGTCCTCTGGTGGTCCTCGCTGACCACCGGCGGCAGGGGCCTCGATGCGGAACTCATCGAGACCAATACGGAAAGCAAGGCGTAGCGGCTGTCTTTCGCCTTTGTGGCGGAAATTAGGATAGCTAATGCTTTATTTTCGATCCGGCTGTGCCAGTATGGGATAAAATGTCAGTGGCATTCGACCCCAGCCTGGCCGCCAAGATTGAAAAGTGCGGCATCATCGCTGTCTTGATCATCGACCGAGTCGATGACGCAGTACCTCTCGCCCGCGCGCTCCTCGCCGGGGGAGTGAACGTCATGGAGCTTACCCTACGGACGCCTGCGGCAATCGACGCGCTCAAGGCCATCACGGCCGAGGTGCCGGAGATGGTGGCAGGCGTGGGGACGGTGCTTACCCCGGCCCAGGCGAAGCTCGCCAAGGAATCCGGCGCAGCTTTCGCGGTGGCTCCGGGCTTCAACCCTCGCGTCCTTGAGGCTGCTCGTGAGCAGGGCATTTCTTTTGCTCCGGGAGTTCTTACTCCGACAGACATTGAACTCGCGGTGGAAGGCGGCTGCAAGCTGCTGAAGCTCTTCCCGGCCGAACCCTCGGGAGGGCTGAAATATCTCAAGGCCGTGGCGGCTCCCTACGCCCATCTCGGGTTGAAGTATATCCCGCTCGGCGGGCTGAACTCCGCCAACATGGGCTCTTACATTGCCGATCCGCTTGTATCGGCGCTGGGCGGCTCGTGGCTGGCCCCGAAGGACCTCATCAAGGCTGGCAAGTGGGATGAAATCACCCGCCTCGCCAAGGAATCGACCGAGATTATCGCAAACACGCCTCGGTCCTGAGATCTTTTCGGTTCGTTCCTGACGAACCGGTCATTCAAACAAAAGCGCCGATCCGAAAGGACCGGCGCTTTTTGTTTATTTGAACTGTTCCGAGATCCTATCCCGTGGTGCGCAGGCCGCTGGCAATGGCGTTGATCGAGAGGAGGACCTTGGGTTGGAGCCTCTCTGTCTCCTGGGAGCCGCTGGCTTTGGCTCCGCGCCATCTCTTCAGGATCTCGATCTGTTGCTCGTGCAGGACGCGCAGGGCGTGAGCGCGCAGGCCGAGCGTTTTGAGCATGCGCGGGCGGCGAGCTTCCAGGCTGCCGCCAAAGACCTCCGCCATCATCTGATGGGTGAGATCAAACTCTGCGAGGATGACCTGGAGGATGGATTCCCGTGCCGTGTCGTCGGTGACCAGATTGGCATAAGCCTCCATGATGCTCTTGTCGGCGCTGGCGATGTTGGTTTCGACATTCGTCAGCACGTAATAGACGAGCGGCGAGGTCTTGAGCATGCCGCGCAGTTTCTCGATGGCCGAAGGATCACTTTCCGCGAGAGCCTTGAGGCCGGAGCCGACGCCAAACCAGCCCGGCAGGTAGTACCGGCTCTGGTTCCAACTGAAGACCCAGGGAATGGCGCGCAGGTCGGCGAGGGTGCGCTGGCCGGTGCGGCGCGATGGACGTGAGCCGATGCTGCTGATCTCGAGGGCGTCGATCGGGGTGGCCTGCGAGTAGAAGGTCATGAAGCCCTCGGAGCGGATGAGATTCGAGTAGGCCTGCTGGCTGCTTTTCGCAAGCACTTCCCACATCTCCTGGTCTTCCTGGATGATGGGCGGTTTGTTTCCCTCCAGGAGGGAGAAGCCGGTGACGCCTGCGAGAAGGAGCTCCAGGTTGTAGGTACAGGTGATGAGGTTGGCGTATTTCTGGGCGATGGTCTCGCCCTGCTCCGTCAGGCGCAGGTCGCCCTGGATGGAGCCGAGCGGGAGCGCGCCGAGGAAGCGGTGCGTCGGGCCTGCGCCTCGGCTGATGGTGCCGCCGCGGCCATGGAAGAAACGGATCTTGATGCCGTATTTCTTGCCAGCCGATGCGATCCCGGCCTGAGCCTTGTGGAGAGCCCACTGGCTGGCGAGGATGCCGCAGTCCTTGTTGCTGTCGCTGTAGCCGATCATCACCTGCTGGACTGGCGTGCTGTGCGGGAGCGAAAGCACCTTGGTGCGATCCACCTGATGGTGGGCGAGACTGCGCTGGGTGATGGGGTGGGCGAGGAAGCGGTCGATCAATCCTGCGCTGAGCTCAAGGTCGTCGAGAGTTTCGAACAGCGGCACGACCGGCAGCTCGCAGAGGAGTCCCTCGGGCGTCCACTTCATCAACCCCGCTTCGCGGGCGAGGACATACACCACGAGCAGGTCGGAGAACTGCCGCGTCATGCTGACGATGAGCGAGCCGAGGCCGTCGCGACCGTAGTTCTTCAGGTATTCCTTGAGAACGGCGTAACAGGAAAGAACGGCGTCGGCTTGTTCTCCGATGCCGGAATGCTCGTAAAGGAACGGGCGGGGCGACTCGAGCTCCTTGGTGAGAAACTCGACTCGGCGTTCCTCGTCCCATTCGCCAAAATCGGGAGCGGGCTGGCCGATGGCAGCCAGGATCTGCATGAGCGCCTGATCATGAAATTTGCTGTTCTGGCGGATATCGAGCGACGCCAGATGAAACCCGAAGATGTCGAGAGCGCGGCGCACCGGCCAGACCGCAGTGTTGGCCAGGCGTTTGGCACCGACCTTGACCAGCGAATCCGACAGGAGGGAGAGATCCTCGTCGAGTTCGTCCGGAGTGCGGTAGTGGTGCTTGGCCTCCTCGATGGCGGTGGGTTTGTCACCCACGCCCACAGAAAGCGGGAGCTTGGCCTGAAGGAGCAGGACGTACTGGCGCCACGGCTCGTCTGAGTATTGACGGGCGAGGGTTTCGGCAAATTCCGGGTTCTCCCCCCAGAGGCGGACGATGGCTTTTTCAAGCTCCGGCGGAGCCTGCTGGAAGTTGCTCGAGAGCGGGAGTTTGGAGGCGAGAGCGGTCAGGTGGCGGTGAATGACCACGAGGGCGTTCAGGCGTAGTTCGGCGAGCGTGGCTTTGGTGACGCTGGCAGTGACAAACGGGTGCCCGTCGCGGTCGCCGCCGACCCAGTTGCCGAAGCGCAGCCGGGGCCATACATGGGGATTGTCGAGCAGGGTGCCGTCGAATCCGGTATCCTTCCAGGCCTGGCGAAGGCGGGCGTCGAGCTGGTTGACCGCAGCGGGAAAAACCTCGCGCAGGTAGAAAATGACGTCGCGACGTTCCGAGGCGACCTCGGGTTTCTCAAGCAGGATCTCTCCGCTTCTCCAGAGGCGCTCAAGGACGATCTTGATCTCGTCGCGAATGGTGCTGCGCTGTGACGGCGTGAGGGTCTTGTTTTCCAGCGAGGTGAGGAGCTGATAGATGGCGTGATGCTGCTCGAGGACTGCGGCGCGCTTTGCCTCGGTCGGGTGAGCGGTCAGGACCGGCTCGACGCGGACTTCGCGCAGGGAGCCAACGATATTCTCGGGCGTGATCCCTGCATCGCGGACTCGAGCGAGCTGTTCGCCCCAGAGACCGGGTTCGTCCGTGAGACCATGCTCGATCTCGCGCAGGCGGCGGGTCTGGCTGGCTGCATTTTCCTCGACCATGTTGAGCAGTTGGAAAGCGATCGAGTAAGCCTGCTCAATGCGTGAGGGAGGCTGTTTTGAGTCATGAACCTCCCCGCTGGCTTGCCAGGGGAGGAACTTGGCCGCCTGCTCTTCCCCAAGTTCATCGAGAACCTCGCGCAGGCATTCCATTAAGAAGTTCAGATCCGCGTCGATCTTCGCGAATCCCGATGAGATATAATCAGCCGTTGTATTCACCCCGCGCGGCATCATTGGAGAAATGTGCCGAAAATCAACGCAGAAGATTCATTCTCTGCGAGATAGTGCGAAAAAAGTGGGCCTAGAAGGACAGCAGGTCCTTGCGGGCGGCGCTTTGGACCTTGTTGAGCTCCTGAATGACGCTCAGGGTGCGCTCTTCTTTTTTCACGAGCTGGCTGATGGCCGAAGGGTTCTGATCCTCAAGGAGCTGGATCTCCGTGAGGAGCATCTGGGCGGAGTTGATGACCGAGGCGAGCTGGCGCATCGACTCCTTGTCTGTTCGGTTTTCCTTGGTTACCTGCCGGTAGTATTCGACCTGGCGCTCCAGCCAGCGGGCAGCCTCGTCGATGGCGGCCTCTCCTCCCACGAGCCGACCCTGCGGCGTAAAGGCGGGCGGGGTGGGTTCGTTGGGTCGCACCGGGATCACGCTCTGCGGCACCTCGGCGATGCCAGGGGTGGCGGAGCGGTTGGTGATGATCGTCGGAGTGATGAAAATGATGAGGTTTTTCTTGCTGCGTGCGCGGCCCTTGGATTTGAAAAGCTCGCCGATGCCGGGAATGTCTCTCAGGAAGGGAACGCCATTGCGGGCATACTCGTCGAAGGCCTGTTCGAGGCCGCCGACGGCCAGAGTATAGCCTGAGTCCACCTGCAGGGCGGCATTGTAGATGCGCGACGATGCGATGGGGTAATCGTTGCCCTGGATGGTGGTGGTGCCCACGATCGAAGAGATGGTGATCGCAACATTCAGCACGACCGAGTTGTCGGGCATGGTCTTGGGCAGGATGTTGATGATCGTGCCGATGGGGAGGTACTCAACTTCGGCGGTCGTGGTGCCGCCGACGCCGGGCGTGACAGACGACGAGGAGGCGAGGACCGGTTGGTTGACAACGCTGCGGATGACGACCTCACGGTTGTTGATGGTGAGTACGCGCGGATATTGCACCGTAGTCGTCTCGTTATCGGTGAGGAAGGCCTGGAGCGCGGCGGACACATCGTGTACCGAAAGCACCGCCGAGTAGGGCATCGCAGCGGAAACAGTGTAGTCCTTGCTGTAGGTCGAGTAGTCGTAGGGAGATGAGCCGGAAGGAAGCTGGCCGGATTGGCGCAGGTCCTGGTTGTTGGTGTCGATGTTGATCGAGCCGCTGGGGGACGCCTGGATGTTCGTCAGAGAAACGTCGAAGCCCCCCTGGAGCGTTCCGGCCCAGTTGATGCCGAGCTCTTTGGATGGGTCCTTGGTCGTCTCAAAGAACTTTACCTCGATGCCAATGAGCGCCTGAGGGCGATCGACGGCACTGAGATAGCCTTCGACCCACTGGTGCTGCTGACGGGTGGCGATAACGTACACCGTGCCGGAATCCGCATTGTAAATGACCTGCGGGCCGCCATCGCCAGTGCTATTGGCGGCTAGCTGGCTGCCGGGTGCGGCGGCGGTGGGCGTGGTTTGCAGGGAGCCGAAGTTTTCCACGCTGGCCTCGTCGGCATGTGCAGCCGAGACCGAACTGGTGGGAATGCCGAGCAGAGACTTGATCTGCTCGATGAGCTTGGGCGTCTCCACCTTGAATACCGTGGTGGCACCCTGCATGTTGATGTCGCCGATGCCTACGCCGCTGGATGAACTCGAACTGGAGTTGGCGCTGCCTCCGGTGGTGCCGTTGCCGCCCTCGTACTTGACGTTATCCTGCGGGTTGAACTTGATCTTGTAGATGCGCCCGACGAGCTCTTTTTCGTTGGTGGGGCGCATGAACCATACGCCGTTTTCGTAGAAGATCGTGACGCCGTTGGCTTTGGCGACGGTCTCGAGGGTGCGGAACGGACTGGCCTTCAGGGTGAAGGTGACGAGCGTGTTTTCGGCGGCCGAGGACTCCTGAAGGGCGACAAAGGGTATGCCGGCATCGTCCGCGAGGAAGCGGAGGACGTCGCGGAGAGAGGCCCGATCAAACTCGTAAAGCTTGGCCGGGGCATTGCGGAGCTTGGATGCCATGGCGTTGCCCCAGTTGTAATCGGGGTAAACCTCGAAGGCCGGAGCCGGAATCGTCTGCGGTGCCAATGGTACGGTCATCTGGGCGACGGGGGTCGCATTGGCCAGCGCAGCAGGCGTGGCGGCCACGATGGGCGCGGGAGCCAGAGCAGCCGGAGCTGGCACGCTGACGCGAATCGAAGGAGGCTGCGATGGCTGGGGCGGTGGTGTCTGTGTGACGACAGCGGGCGGCTGTTGCGCGATGACGATTGGTTCGCTCTGCTGGGCGACGACTCCGCATAGGCTGGATGCAAGTAAACTAATCACCAACGCGGACTGCTTGCCGGGGCAGGCAATAGCGTTCCGAGCCTCACGGGCAGAACGAAAACACAGGCTCTTCATTGGTTAGGGCGGCATCCGCAAGTTCAGTCTGCGGGATGTGAATAAGTAGGGGGTTGGCAGGGTATTTACCAGCCCAAAGTGCATTGGGATAGTCCAAAAATTCAGAGAATTTACGCATTCAGTTGCATAAGGCGGGTTCTGTCCAAAGTGCTTTCACGGAGTTTTTTGCTGGTATCTGGAAGGGGGACTGATCATTGTTGTTGCGTGAAGTCGGTGAAATCTGCGCCTTGCGTCTGGGCGTTCACCCTGGTCGAGATCCTTTTGGCCATAGCGGTGATCTCCGTTTTGACTTCAGCGGGCTATTATGTCGCGGCCACCACGAAGGAGACGGCGCGGGAAAACAAGCTCCGCTCGGACGTTACGAACCTTAATACGGCGGTGCAGCTTTACGTTGCCAATGGCGGGACGATCCCGGCTAATGCCACGGCGGAGCAGGTTCTCACCAAGCTGCAAAGCCGGGCGACAGGAGCGTCTGCGGCTGTGGCCATCGGGCTTTCGGGCAGCTTTGTCGATCCGCGGCTGACCCCTGCGGCGCAGTCGTCGGATCAGGCCTCGAGCAGCGAACTGCGCGCGGTCTGGGTGCCGGCGGCTGGCAGCGGGGAGACGGGAAAGTTTGCCGTGGCCACGACGGGGCAGGGAATACGGGAGTTTTCCATCGATGAGAGCAAGACGGCGGCGGGGGCTTCGACTCCGGTGCCGGAAACGCGCCAGCAGACGATGGAGGCCGTGTCGCTAAGCGAGTCAACCCCACACTGGGTCTGGGGTGTGGCGGATGCCCAGCCCGCCGCGACAGAGCTGGGCGCGACGCCGACGACCGGGGTCGCGGCGGGGCCTTCCGCGACTCCGTCCACGAATGATCTGGAGCAACTGGACCCGCCGACATTCAGCCGGGGAGGCGGCTCCTATGATCTGAGTCTGTTTCCCATGGCGGACCTGACGCTGAGCAACCCCAACACGGCTCCGTCCAAGATCTACTATCAGGTCGCGGGAGGTGCTCCTCAGGAATATACCGGTGGCAGCCTGCCGTCGTTCCATCCGGATACCCAGGTGACGGCATGGGTGAAGTCCAACTCCGCCGCGTATTCGGACAGTTCGATGGCGAATGCGACCTACGATAATCTGGTCAAGACGCTTGAGGTGTCCCTGAGCGGTCCGTCAAGTCTGACCTATCAGCAGGCGGGCGGAGCGATGTACGGGGAGACCTCGACGGTGACGCCAGTCGCAACGGCGACGGTCACGACATCGGGGATCGCCTCGGCTTATCAAGGGACATCCTATTACGTGATTTACACGAGCGTGGGCTCCACGACGCCCTTGACGTCGGGCACCTCAAGCGGGAGTGCGACTACTGCGGCGATTGATCTTTCGCTGTCCGGTTGGGGCACGGCGTCATCGTTGACGGTGGCGGCGGCGGCAAAATCCCTCAGGGAGGATTATTTTGCCGACAGCTCCACGCAGAGCCTGACAGTCAGCCAGTCCAAGACGTCTCTTTCCACGCCTTCGATCACTCCGGCTACCGGTCAGCGCTCGGCCCTCGTCGCTGTGACGATCACGGCGGCGGGGACTTTGCCTGCGGGGTTTCAGATTTATTATACGCAGGATGGTTCAGATCCGGGGGCTGGGGCGAACGGGCGCCCGACCAGTGCGGCGGCGACGCTGCTCAGTCTGGGTGGCGGAACGAGCGGTACTTTCACGCCGGAGTCCGGCGGGACGGGGGAGTTGACGGTGAAGTCCCGGGTTTATGGTCCGTCAGGTTACGAAAGCTGGTTCACGCCGAGCAGCGTGGCCTCTGTGACCTACACGTCGGCTTCATCTGGCATCCCGGAGGGAGCGCTGGTGGGAAACGCGTCGGTGAACGGGACATTCTACGGTTCGCTGATCTATACGAACGAGAAGGGCAACCTACCCAGTTATATTAACTTTAACAGCGGCTCCACCATCGCGCAGGGCAATGTGTACTTCCCGGGCCTGCCAAAGCTCGTCTTCAACGGGAGCGAGAGTTCGATCATCCTCGGGCGGCAGTATAACTCGGATGGCACCGAGGTTGTTCCCGCGACGGATACGCGCCGCGTGGTCGATCTGACGGGGGCGACCACGCCTGTCTATCAGGTGACTTTCAACAATGGCGCGGTCGTCCAGGGCAAGGTTTATCGGCGGGCCACGCCGCCCTCGATGCCCGTGGTGACGGCTCCTTCGGGTCCCACGAACAGTAATACCTATAGTCAGAACAGCGGCACCGCCACCATCTCGGCAACGAGCTATGCGAACGTGAATCAAAATCACGGCACGCTGACCTTAACGCCTGGGAATTATGGTCAGGTGAATGCAAATGAAACGATCATCATCGGAGTGGCGGGAGCGACGACTCCATCCGTCTACAGCTTTACCTCCATGAATCTGAACTCCAATGCGAAGGTCGTCGTAGTGGGGCCTGTGGTCGTGACCATGGCGGGCAACCTCACGCTCAATAGCGGAGTCACGCTGGGAAACTCGGCGAATCCGGACTATCTGCAATTGAACATGTACAGCGGGGACTTTACCATCAACAGCGGCGGGGCTGGCTATGGCAAACTGGTCGCGCCGAACAACACGGTGAATCTTAACGGAACCTTTAATGGAAGCGTGGTAGCCAAGACGCTGACCATCAACAGCAATGGCGTAGCCTTCACCCTGCCGCCGGTGATTTCCGGATAGGGACGAGAAAAGGTGCTTTTCGGAAAACCCGGGACTCCATAAAATACGTGGCTCGCCATGCGTCTGCTTGACCTTCCCCCAGAATCGCCTGTTGCCCAGCGCATCAAGGAATTGGCGACTTCAGCCTCTGTCAGTGACTTTTATCTGACTCCGTTTGAGCGCATGAGCTACAAGTACAACGGGCAGTTGATCTACGACGATATCGTTTTTGAGATGGCCGTGCCGGAGCACCTGGAGCCGGGTTGTGATGATAGCGCGATGGATCTCTTCGATTACCGCTTTCGCGTCAACCAGATGGTGACTCGAGGGAGGCTGCGATGGGTGCTTCGTCTCCTGCCGAGCAAGATCCCCGAGCCGGAGGCCATCCGGGTGCCTACGCCAGCCATCAAGGCTTTTCTGGAGGCCAAGAATGGACTCTTCCTGATCTGCGGAGCCACGGGCAGCGGCAAGTCGACCACGATCGCCTCGATGGTGCTGCACCGGGCGAAGCGACGCCGCGAGCACGTGATTTCCTTCGAGGACCCGATCGAGTTTGTCTATCCGGACGGCCTCCCGTCGCTGGTCTCCCAGCGTGAAATGGGATCGGACGAGATTGATTTTTCGCTGGCTCTGCGGGCGGCCCTGCGTCAGGCCCCCGACGTGATCATCGTGGGTGAGATTCGCGATGGCGAGACGGCTGAGATCGCCTTGCAGGCGGCGGAAACTGGTCACGTGGTGGTGGCTACTCTGCACACCTCCTCGGCCTCCCAGACGGTGCAGCGCTTTTTGAAGCTCATTTCCTCAGATCGCCTGGAAAGCTCCCAGGAGACCCTGGCCGACACGCTCCGACTTGTGATGTGCCAGCGGTTGCTGCTGGATGAGGGATTGGGCAAGCGATTCCCGATCCACGAGGTGATGCTGCAGTACGATGGCATCGTCAACATCATCAGGCGGGGAGATTTCAAGAAGATCGACCAGGAGCTCGAAACGGGCTGGAAACGCGGAATGTTCAATTTTGAAAAGAGCATCCAGGTTCGGGCGGACGAGGGCTATCGCAGCAGCTCGGGCGTGTCGAAGATCGGAAACTCCTGGGAGGAGATAGAAGAGTATCTGGAGAAACAGGTGGAGGTTGCGCCATGACGTTGAAGGATATCGTTTCGGTATTGAATTTTGCGGCCTTCCGTCCGGAGCCGGATGATCCGTCGGCCAGTTGGCGTCGTCGTTTCCCGACGCACCGCACCGTGCTGGTGGGGGCGGGAAAGGCTTCCCTCGGCTGGCGTGGAGTGCAGAAGACCGGCCGCTTTACCGAGGGAGGGCTGATCCGGGGGGAGCTTAAGGAGTTGATCAATCAGGCCTCGATCCAGATCAAGGATCTGGCGGACGATGGGTGGTGTGCGGTCTCGCTGAATACCCGCTATGTCATCAGCCTGGAGACAAACCTCTCCCGGCGACCGGGCAGCGAGGACGTGATCAAGACCACGCCGCGCAACGTCCTGGGTGCGCGCTATGAGCGAGGCAAGCGGTATGCGGTAACGCATAATCCGGAAACCAACGCGAGCATCCTGCTGTCCACCGACGAGGACTACATCAAAAAGCTCGAGGGAATGCTGAAGGAGGCGGGGCTCAGCGTGGGACGAGTCTGCTGCGGTTCCTACGTGCTCCTCCGTCACGCTCTCTCGGCGACCAACGCGACACGGGGAGGGGAAAAGACGGCGACCTGCTTTTATGTCGTCTGCTGCATGGGGGCGGTCTGCGCCCTGGTGCAAGACCAGGACCGCTGGCTGGAGCTTCGCTCTCGTACGGATGTGTACGAGGAGACCCTTGATCCGGTGATCGATCTGGTGACGCCTTTCAAGCAGCGTGTGGCCCCGGAGAGTGAAATCGTCCTGATCTGCGATCAACCCTATGAGGGGCTGGCGGAAGCATTGCAGGAATTGTTCACGGGCCATAAAATCACGGATCTTTCCCAACCCGATCTGCTCTGGAGCCTGATCGCCCAGTACTAATGCAAATCCTCGCCAAATCGATCGATGACCTGAAGACGGAGCGCAAGGGGGTAAGCCCTCCGCTGCCGCCGCTCTTTCGCTTGCTGCCGATGCTGTTTTATTTGACGATAGCCGCCTCGATCGGACTCAATGGCATTTTCTTTCTCCGGCTCAGCCAGGAAGTGCAGCGCAAAGAGGCAGCGATCAAGCGCAAGTCGGACTACGATGCCGCGCTCAAAACGGCGCAGACGGAGCGCCGGGATTTGGAAGGCGAAGCCAAGAAGGCCTCCGACATTCTCTCCTGGGTGGATACCACCCGGCCGCTGCAGCCGCTGGTCGTCGAAATCGCGCGGAGCGTGGCTCCCGACTCCACCATGGTGGAGTTGCGCATGGAGCGCGATGAGGATTCGCCGAACCAGATCAAGCTCTCGATGCGGCTCAACAGCGACTCGACCCGGCAACTCGACAACACCCTTGAGAAGATATCGTCTCAGCGGTATCGCACCTACTCTCCTCAGCAGACCGTGAACGGGCAGGAAATCGACTACAAGGCCACCTTGCTCTGGCAGGATGCCTCCCGACCTCAACCCCCGGAGCCCGCCGCCAAATGAACAACAAGCACATCGCCTGTGTGATCGTCCTGATCATGCTGCTCGGGCTGCTCCAGGTGACGAGCTGGATGAACAGCCGCATGGTGAAGATGCAGGGTGAAGCCTCCAGCGCAACGCAGGCGGCGGATCTGGCATCGGTTCAGTTGATGGGGGAGCGGCGGCAGCTTGAGGAGTTGAAGAAGAGCTCCAAAAGACTGATCGACTTCCTCAATACCTGGCAGCCCTATTTCGCGCAGACAGACTCGTCCCAAAACGCCGAGTTGCGCATTTCCCTGCGGATCAAGCAGGACAATCTTGTGAGCCTTTCCCAGCGCTATGAGGTGACATCGATCAAAAACAACAAGTCTCTTCCGTATGTGATGCGGGCGCACCTGTCATTTGAGGATAACTATGCGCGGCTGCTGAATTGGTTTGGGGCGATTGAGACGGAGCTGCCCACCCTGCGCATATCGAGTATTCGCATCGCTCCGGGTACGGGAGAGAGCGATCTGAAGGTCGATGCCATCCTGGAGCAGCCAATATCCAGCACCCGATGAAAAAGAGCATTCTGATTTGCATTTTTCTGGCAGGCAGCGTCCTGGTGCGCGGTCAGGAGATCGGGCTTTTGCCACAGCAAAAGGTCGCCCTGGCGGTATCGTCCAGTGAACGGAATCCTTTCGGGAAAAAGCCTGCCAAGAAAGCCGTGGAGCAGGCCAAGGTCCCCGTCGAGAGTGAAGAAAGCAAGCTGCGGGATGCGATCAGCGAGTTGCCGCTGGCGGGGGTGGTGGAAGCTCGGGGCGGAGTCAAAGTGCTCCTCGGCTCGATCGCCATCCAGGAGAATGAGCTGTTGCCCTCCTTGATCTCCGGACAGACAGAGCAGATCCGTGTGATTTCGGTGACCCCCAAGGAGGTCATGCTGGCATTTGTCGATTCCGATGGCACAGCGAACAATCGCAAGATCCGCCTCCAGGTGGATATGACTCCCTCGGTGCGCTACAAGCTGGGTGGCAGCTCTGCCACCGCCGCGAAGGATGAAACCAAGCAAGAGTCCGCCCTCGGAGGCGTGTATAAGAGAAATGACTCTGCTCCCCCCCAGCAATAGATGGCAGTCCTCCGTCGGAGGCGGCAATCGCCGGGCGATCCGGGGATTTAGCTTCTCGGAGCTGCTCATGGCCGCGGCCATAGCGGTCTGCGTGTTGACCGTGGCAGTCATCGCGTTTCGCGTGGTCTCGCAGTCGTCAAATCGCTACGGTCAATACACAAAAATCCACCTTCCCAGCGGCGCGCTTTTTACCTTGTACGGCCTGGGCGGTACGGATTTGCAGACCTGGGTGGCGCCGAATTACGGTCGGGTGGCGCAGGCGGAGTTGCTGAGAGACACCTTTTACGAGGATATTTCCCATGCGACCGCAGTTTATTGCCTGGCCCGGACGGGGAGGGATGAGATCGTTCGCCCGACATCGATCGATATCGACCAGGGCCTGTATCCCAACTTTGATGCGAGGACCCTGGGTACGCCGGATGTCTTTCGGGATTTTCTCGAGCAGAACGGTATTGCGGATGCCGGATTTTTTTTCGGCTATCGAGGCGCAGCCGGACGAACCAATCTCTCGATTTTCATCCTCCAGCCATCGACCTCCGAGACCGCGTTGAGCGTCCGTGCCGTGTATGAACTCGACTTGATCGCCACGGAGGGAACGCCCACCGGCACCTATGTTTCCGTGCGGCGGTACGACAACTATAGCGCCCAGAATCGGGCCCCGACCGACTACTACGATGTCTTTTATCCGGAGAGCGATCCGGCGGACTTTCCCGTAACGGCGGTTCATTTTGAGTTAAGCCGACGTCTGGCACCGAGTGACACGGCGTACGACCTTTTCAAGGTGGCTCCCGAAAAGCCGTTTTACTTTCTCTGGTGGCCGGACCCGGCCGCTCCAGTGCTGGCCAATGACTCGAACCCGACCTACGGCGGGGGCGATCCGCGCTCGGCCTATGGCCAGATGGGGAGCCGGACGTCGTTCTTCCTGGTCGTGCCGATGTTCCCCGCCTTATGAGACGCGAGAGGAAATACTCGTCCGGCTCGGTGCTGGTGTACGCCCTCCTGGTTTGTATGGTGGGCGGGGCCCTTCTTGCTTCGTGGATCTCGCTTCTGGGCAGCCGGGTCAGATACGTCGAGGAGGCGGTCAAGCCGGCGATCAAGAGGCGTATCATCCTGGAAAACAGCCGGGCCCTCGCGACGGAGTATCTGTTGGAAAATGTATTGCCCTATTCCTATCAGGCCCTGCCAGAGATCGACTTTGATGTCCTGGACGGCTGGGGCGAGTTTTCCCTCGATGCCTCCGCGCAGACCCTGACGCCACTGAACTCAACGACTGTGCAGCATGGAGTGAGCGGAGGTGCCAGCTTTGGACAGGTGAACCATTTTTCGCCGGGTCTGGGCATCGGGTTCCAGTCGGTCATCTCCGGGCAGCTTTCGGATGGCGAGGAGATGAACGCCTGGACGTTTTACGCCAAATCGCGGAGCCCCATATTTGCCGGGGACCTGCTGACGATGCAGAGAAGCGGCGTGGTTTCTCCGGTGGCTGGCAATGTCTTTCTCGGCGGGGCCATCATGGGCGCGGCAAATTTCGTTGCCTGGCAGGCAGGTGCCTATGGATTGACGGCCAATAGCTTCCAGGCGGCGACGGTGGCGGGAGTGTCGACCATTGCCGGTCCCGACGGAGCTCTGGTGCAACTGGACTTTCCCTTCATCCCGGTGACAGCGGGAAGCGGGTATTATGACGGGTCGCTGAATGTGGTGAGTCCGGGAGGCAATATCAACTCTCTTGCCAGTCGGCTTGCCGGCATGGCTCCCGTGCTGGTCGATCCCCAGATGGCCCAAGCGATGGGGGGAGCCACCACCGACGGCACGGGTGCGGTCACGATCGACCTGAGCCAGATTTCGGGAAATTACCGTATTTCAGGCAACATGACCCAGCTCACGCTGGTGGGTGTTGAGAATGCGGTGACAGGGGAGAGTTATCCCATGGCGCGTATTGTCTACATCCAGACTCTGGCCTCGGCCGGAGCCGCCATGCCCATTGTGCTTTCGGGGGACAACACGCGCCGGGTGTATCTCGGCCTTAAGAAACTCGATGGCAGCGCCACGGTTTCTCTCGCTGGTGCTGGCGGGGCGTCCTGGCGGCTGGCCGGCTCGTTTGAGGCCTGCCCGGTGACCTTTAGCCTCGGCGGTCAAGGCCTGACTGTGACGGGGGGATTTCGGACGGACCGGGGCTTTCAGATTACCGGAGGCGGTTCCGTGACGATCCAGCGGGACGTCGCCGCGTGGGGAAACCTAGAGTCGTTTGCCGATCGGAATGCCTGGCTGGAGGTTTATCGCCAATGAAAAACCGGGGATACACGCTCGTTGAGACGCTCGTTGCGGCGGGAATCCTGGTCGCAGCGATTGGAGCAGCCGCGGCCCTGGCCGTGACGATGACGGCCTTTGAGGAAGGAAACGCGACGGTTTCGCGAGCCTTCAACTATCAGGAGCAGGCGGCGAGGCTTTACCGGCTGGGTTTCTCCCCGGATGAAGTGATCGCCCTCCTGCCGCCGGAGTCCAGCGTGCAGAGCCTGGTATTTACCACAGACGCTGTGAACATCGATCACCTCGGCACCGTCGAGATGGCGACGCTGGAGATGGTCTATGTATCCGGGGCGGAGATCACCTCAGCGACTGCTGGCGTGAATCAAGCGAATACGATAACAGTGGTGCGCCCCAGCATCCGCTAGCCATGCTCAAGAAGGTCGTCCTCACCAACATCCACACCGCCCGTTCGTTCCCGGTCATCGTCGATACCGACGATGATCAAAAGGCTATCCTGGGGGCTGGCAAAGCGCCGAATGAGACTGCGGTGGTCACGGATATTGTCGGTGTCGACGAGGCCGTGCATCGCGGCACGACCAAGGCTCCAGGCAAGGAGGAGATGGTGATCCTTTTTGGCGGTCTGGCGCGATGCCTCGAGAGGAACATCTCAACGATCAAAAGCCTGGAGCTGATTTCCGGACGGTTGACGACTCCTCGATATCGCGGAGCCGTTGCGGACATCGCACATAAGGTTCTCGATGGTGAGAAATTGAGCGATTGTTTTGCGAGGCATCCCGACCTGTTTACCGAGGACATTGTTGCGCTGATCCGCGCAGGCGAGGAGTCGGGTCAGGTTCATGAAGTGTTTCGGCAGGTGGCTCGATCAAATGACAAGACCCAGCGAGTCCTGAAGAAGCTCCGGGCGGGATTGATTTATCCAGCCATCGTATTGGTGCTCTCGGTGGTGGTCGTGATCGTGATGAGTTTTACGTTGGTGCCGGCCATTTCAAAGCTGTACGGAGCGATGAACGTGAGTCTTCCGCTTGCCACCAAGATCATGATGGGGTTTTCGCAGATACTCCTTCAACAACCTTACTATGTACTGGTCCCCATAGTCGGGCTGTTTGCCTTGTTTAAATACTGGCCCAAAATTTATCGGATGCCCAAGGTTCAGATTTTCCTCACTCGGGTGCCTACGGTTGGGAATATCATTAGGAAATCTGCGGCGATGGTGAGTTTTCGATGCCTGTCACTTCTTTTGCATGCCAATGTGCGGATCGGTACTGCGTTGGAGATCGCGGCCCGCAGCGCGAATCACGTGGAGTACGAGCGGTTTTTCCTCCGGGTGAAAGAGCATATCAATGATGGTATGTCGCTGCCCGAGGGCTTCCTTATCGAATCTCACTTGCTGGGCCCCGATGGACGAATGATCGCGGGTGTCGTTCAGATGGCGGGCGAGACGGGGGGAGTGAATGAACTCCTCGATGATATTGCTGCCGACTACGAGGAGGAGCTGGATATCATCGCTGGACAGCTCGATAAGATCATGGAGCCGTTCATGATCGTATTTCTGGCGACCATTGTCGGGTTCCTGATCTACGCGATCTACGGGCCGATCTTTAACCTAAGCAAGGTCATATTGCCCAAGAAGCCTGGTCAGTCGGTGCCGACTGCGCAGACAACGCCTTAATGAAGCTTAAGAAGGGCACGGTTTACTCCAGGGCGCTGGCGATCTTTTTGCTAGCCTCCCTGCTTCTCTTGGGGGCCGTCGCGATATTGACGCAACTGATCATCCTGCGGGAGTTCAGCCAGACGGAAAGTCGGGAGCTGAAAGCGACGATGCAGCGGGTGGCGTTGCTGCTTGAGAGGGAGGAGGGAGCCTTGGATGCTGTCATGCGGAACTGGCCTCAAGTGCCGTTCTATCGTGGTCTGGCCCAGGCCAAAACAGCCAGCGAGTCCGATAGCGATGAGGTCGTTCGTTCGCTGGCCAACCTGCGTGCGGATTTCCTGGCTGTCGTCGGACCGGATGGACGTGTGAGGCGGATTTTTTTCCGTAACGATATCTCTCGTCGCAGCCTGGGCGCGGAGTTGAGCGTCGTGCTCTCTCGGGTGGCGAAGGAGCAGCCTGCTGAGAAGAACTCCGGCTTCATCTCCGTCGGCAATTTGCTGTGCAGTGTGAATATGCTGAAGATCGATGGCGTCTCCGGCAGATTGATGGTCGGCCGGGTTTTCGATCAGGATGCCTGGAAGTTCATCGAGCAGATGTTCTCCGCCGAGATCAGCTTCAGGTCGTTTTCCGAGCCTGCGATGGGTGTTATTTCTCCAGAAAATATCGTCGATCTCTTTAATGAGCGGGATGTCGTCATCAATGTCGAAAATGCCGAGCGGATCACGGGCATACGCCTGGTCAGAGGCATCGATGGCTCTCCGCTAGGCTACTTCAAGGTGTCTCAAGGCCGCCCGCTCAGGCAGGAAGGGCTGCACGCGAGCAGTATTTTCCTGATCGGCATATCGCTCGCCGGCGGGGCGCTCGTGTTTCTTGTGTGGCTGCTGCTGGACCGCACCATCCTTGCCCGCATCAGCGACCTGACGAACAAGCTGGAGAAGGAGAAGCAGTCGGGGAGGCTGCCTGTGCGATTGGATTTTCGCGGATATGATGAACTGGGAACCCTGGCTCGCAGCATTGAGGACCTTGCTTCCCGGTTGGAGCATTCTCAAGATCAATACCGGGCGATTGTCGAAGACCAGACGGAGTTGATCTGTCGTTTTGATGAAGGGTTTGGTCTCACCTTCGCCAACGAGGTCTTTTGCCGATATTTGTTGAAAGGCCGGGAGGATATCACGAATGTCGCCTTGCTGGATGTATTGCCCGATGATGGGGGAGGCGAGATACGGCGGGCTTTCGGGTCTTTGACGAAAGAGCGCCCGATCACCACGCAGACATTGGAGTTTTCTTTCTCAGATGGATGGAGTCCCATGTGGCTGCGCTGCACGCTCCGCCGGAGTTTTGATGAACATGGCCGGGCTCGCGGAGGTCAGTGGGTGGCCTCCGATGTTACCACGCAGGTGCTCGCGCAAAAGCAGTCGCTGGAGACGGAGCGGAGATTCCGGCGTCTTTTCGAGACTTCCTCGGATGGCATTTTGTTGATCGATGTCGTGACCATGTTCGTCACGGACATCAACACGAGTCTCTGCCGGATGCTCTTTCTGGCGGGCAGTGATGTTTTGGGCAAGCGATTGCAGGAGCTTCCGACGTTTTCCCCTTGTATGTCCTTGATATCGGATGTGTCAGTCCTGCCTGCGAAAGAGTTGTACTCGGGGAGCAAACGGGAATGTCGCCTTGAGCGGGTGGATGGGACTTTTCTCCATGCCGAGGTGCGCTGTGCCAGCTATCTCGTCGGTGACCGCAGTTACATTCAGTTGAATTTTCGCAACATCAGCGACCAGGTCGAGGGCGAGCACCAGATGCGACTTCTCTCCGCCAAGCTCCTCCGCCTGCAGGATGAGGAACGGCGCCGCATTGCGCGGGAGTTGCACGACTCCACGGCTCAAAATCTCTCTGCCCTGGAGATGAATATCAGCCTGCTGGAGCCGCTCATCCAGCCGGCGAATGGACGGGCCTCCCGGATCATCAAGGAAACCCGGGAGATCGTGCAGGAATGCTCCAAGGAACTGCGGAATATCTCCTATCTCCTCCACCCGCCGCTTATTGACGAAGTCGGGCTGGCCTTTGCCGTGAAATGGTTTGTCGATGGATTTACGAAGCGCACCGGGATGGCGGTGCATCTCGCGGTCGACCCGCAATTTCCCCGCCTCGCGGCGGAGATCGAGATGCCGCTCTTCCGGGTGGTGCAGGAGGCGATGACCAATGTCTACCGGCACTCTCGGGCGGACGACGTCTGGATCACGCTGCACCATACGGAAAATGAGGTCTCGCTGGAGATCCGGGATAATGGCAGGGGATTTCCCGATCCCGGGTTGCTTGAGGCTGGAGGCATTGGCGGAGGGGTCGGGTTGGCGGGAATGAGGGAGAGATTGTCCAACCTGGGCGGCACGCTGGATGTGGCGAGTTCATCATTTGGGGTTGTCGTGACTGCCACTCTGGGGCTTGATTCCCATCATGTCCGACCAACCGCCGATTAGGATCGTCATCGCCGACGACCATGAGATCGTCCGCCAAGGGGTTCGCAACCTGATCGAGAGCGAGCCGGACATGGAATTGTGCGGCGAGGCCACCATCGGGCGGGATGCCGTCGATATCGTTACACAGACGTCGCCCGATGTCGTCGTGCTCGATATCAGCATGCCGGGACTCAACGGGATCGAGGCGACGAGGCAGATCTTGAAGCAATCGCCAAAGACCCGGGTGCTGATGTTCACGATGCACGATGCCGAGCAGCTCGTGCTGGAGGTTTTTAATGCCGGGGCGCACGGGTATCTGCTCAAATCGGATGCGGGGCGGCATCTGGTCACCGCGATCCGCACCGTGGCCTCGGGTTCCCGCTATTTTAGCTCCAAGCTCTCGGAGGTGATTTTTGAGAGCTTCCTGCACAAGGATTTGCCGCACACGCCGGAAAGCACGCAGCCCAAGCCGAGTTCCCGTGAGCGGGAGATCATCCAGTTGCTGGCGGAGGGCAAGAGCAACAAGGAAGTCGCCGCGGTGCTGGGAATCAGCGTCAAAACTGCGGAGACTCATCGGGCCGCAGTAATGCGGAAGCTGGGGCTTCACTCGATCAGCGAGTTGGTGCGATACGCGATACGCAACAAGATTATTGAGGCGTAACGCAACTGTTGCGTAAGTCACTACAGGGAATCCCTAGGAGAGATTGCGGGTTTCCTGTTGTCGCCTGATTCTGAAGTTCTTGCCATGATGACGACGCTATGAAATCCAAGCATCTCTCGTCGGCTCAGGGCTTCAGCCTTGTGGAACTCCTCGTCGTTATCGCAGTGATCGCGATTATCGCGGCCATTGCCATTCCGAATATCGCCAACATTACCAGTGGCGCGACCACGGCCAAGGATCAACGCAATGCGCAGAACATTGCTTCGATCGCCATGGCTGCGCGAGCGGCTGGATACACGAACGAATTTGCATCGGTTACCGCACTGATTACTGCGCTGAGAGCCAATGATGGTCAAGGCATCACCATGACGAATGTCAATGGAGCTGCGTTGAACTTTGGAGTTAATGGTCTGGTGGATGCGGATGCTACCGGCGCCGGGCGGTTCCTTAAAATCGTCGGTACGGGCGCTAACAATCAACTGGTCTACAGCCAGACCACCAACGCAACTACAAACTAATCCCGAAGCTAGCTGATGAGCTTTCCTCGCCAACTTAAAAGCTGTTGGGCTGGGAAAGCCTTCACCCTGATCGAACTCCTCGTAGTCATCGCCGTCATTGGAATCATGGCGGCGCTGATCATCGCCTCGATAACCAACACCGCGCGGGATACCCACGCGGTGTTGGCTCGTCAACAGGCGGTGGTGGTGCAGGAGGCGCTCAATGCCTGGATCGCGGCGGAGTCCAGCGGGACACGGAGCCTTCAGGAAGCACGGTCAAATTATAACGCCGCCGCCACGGGGGCGCAGAAACTCGCTCTGATCCAAAACTATCTCGATAGCTCGACCCGGGGAAACCTGACCGCGGTCGGCAATTACATCCGCAGTGATTCCATGATCATGCAGGGAAATGCCTTGAGCTTCACCACCTGGCCAGCTAATGGCTCCCCCAGCGTTCAGCTTTCCACCTACACCCCCCAATGAATTTCCTGATCCGTCATCGCGGGTTTTCACTCGTCGAGGTGCTGGCTGCTGTCGCCATCATCGGGATCATTACATTTCTCGCCATCCCCAATCTGATTCGCATCAAGGAGGACAGTGAAAAGAATCTGGCCATCGCACGAGCCGAGAGTCTGAACATGGCGATGGCGACCTACGTGCAGGCGACCGGACAGGCCGCCGCGACGGCGAACTGGACAGGCGCGAATACGGACGAACTGAAGTATAGCCAGCTTGCGCCGTATCTGGCCTTTGCTCCCGGAACCCTGGCGGACTACATGCCGCTCGGCTATACGGTGACTTTTCCTGCCGCGGTGGTGCCGCTTTCCAAGGCGACATTGAACGGGCCGGATAATGCGGCCATCGCCTATTAGGAGACTGCAATGTTGACTGCCCCCCATCCCGTCGTTCCGTGGGGGAAGAAGGGGCTGATGGGTTTTTCCCTAACAGAAGTAATAATTGTCATCGGGGCTATTGGCGTTCTTGCGGCGGTATGCATTCCGATCATTGGGGGCCTGACGACGCAGTCGAAGGCGGCAGTGGCGGAAAAGAATATGCGGTCGCTCAACGCAGCCGTTCAGAGCTTCAACCAGTCCAACTGGGAACTAGAGTTAGCGTCGCAGGAGGGAACGGACGACGAGCTTGCTATTTTCCTGTCATTACAGTATAGAGACAGTGCCGTGTCGCGACAAGCGCCCGGTTCGCCGTATCTCAATCCGATGTTTGATTTCGTCCGCTCGAGCGATCCCCAAGATTATCGGGCCATCTGGAATGGCCGAATGTTCGAGATGGTGAGTCCAAGTGCAACAGGTGACGGTATCAATCTGATGCGTCTCGGAGAGATGTCGGGCGGTGGAGCCTCATTCCCCGATGGCTATAGACCCGTAGGAGCACCCTGGTGAAAGACAACGACTGGAGATTTTTGCAGGACGCGCTTCGTAGCTGCGGCTACGAGGTCGATGAGTCCGTGTCTCCGGGCGAGGAACTGCATGTCGTGCTCGCGCAGCGAAACGGCGTGCCGCCCGAGCAAGCGCTGGAGTGGCTCGCCTCGTTGTTCCAGATCCTGCCGCTCGATCCCAATCGTACGGCCTGCTCGACCCAGGCCGAGGCGCTGTTTCGCCGTCTGGCGGTGGCGACCGATGATGCGGAACCATGGCTGCCGCTGGGCACTGTCGGCCCCCTCTTGATTTGCGCGCACTACAACCCGGCCTGCTCGGAGTTCTGGAAGATTCCCGCCGAGCTGCTGGTGCCGGTCCTGATTCCCAAGGCGAAGTACGACACGTTGCGCCGGGATGTGTTTGACCGGGTGGCGACCAGTCCGCTGGAGAACACCAGTCGCATCCGATTTTCCGAACCCCTCCAGCCGGACCAGGGGTACTCCGAGGTGCTTGGGTGGATGCTCCGGGAGTTTCCGCTCGATGATGTCGAGATCCGGGCAAAGCTCGAGCAGGAGCGCCGTTCCCTGGCCGAGGGAGCGCACCATGATTACTCGGCCCTGAAGGGGCTGCCCCGGCATTACGCCTGCACGGTTCATCATCTCGCGACCGGAGAGTCGTGCTTCAATCCGGAATACGCCCCCTCCCAGACGATGTTCTCCGAGAACCTCCTCGAGAAGCACGCGGTGTACCCGATGTATTGCGGGAGCAAGGTGGTTTACCTCCTCTCCGCGGAGAAAAACAATTTCGCCTTTGAGGACGAGTGGCTCTCCAGCGGCAATGAGGCGATTGATTTTCGCACGATCTATGCCGATCGCGACACGATCATGGCGATCATCGCCAAGGAGCGCGGCCGGGTGGCGGCTTCCGGGTCGGTGGAGCTTTCTGGCGACCTGACCTATTCCGACGTCGCCAACATCGTCGAGATCGACCTCCAGGAGGTGCAGCGGATCAATCCGTCGAGCATCAATGTGACCTCCGAGCAGGTCGTTCACTGGGTGCTTTACCGGGCGATCACGGGACGGGCGAGCGACCTGCACATCGAGAAGTACTTCAATACGGCCCGCTTCCGTGCGCGTATCGACGGCGAGATGAAGGTCATCCACTCCTGCCCGGAGGAAATGCTGGCGCGATTCATCAGCCTCATCAAAAACTACGCAAACATGGGGCAGCGCCGCCAGGATGCGCAGGACGCACGGTTTTCGCTCATCCTGGGCAAGAAGCGGGTGGATTGCCGTGTCTCGGCCATTCCCTGCCGCAAGGATCTCCAGAAGATCACGATCCGCTTCCTCGACAAGGATGGGGGGCTGAAGAAGCTCTCGGAGCTCAAGCTCTCGCCGCGCCAGACCAAGCTGCTGACCGATGCGATGGGCCGAGACCAGGGACTCATCCTGATCACCGGCCCGACCGGCAGCGGCAAGACGACGACCCTCTACGCGCTGCTCAACAGCATCAACAGCGACAATATCAACATCCACACGGTGGAGGACCCGATCGAGTACGAGATCGAGGGCATGAACCAGACGCAGACGGACCCGATCCACAATCTGGATTTTGCGGAAGGCCTGCGCCGCCTGATGCGTGCCGATCCCGACGTGATCCTCATCGGTGAGTGTCGTGATAACGAGACGGCGATGGCGGCGATCAACGCCGCCCTCACGGGTCACCTCGTGCTGACCACGCTGCATGCCAACGACTGCCTGCGTGCGGTAAGCCGGTTGATTTCCATGGGCGTACCCGCCTACCTGCTGGCGGACTCGCTCGCTCTCACCCAGGCCCAGCGCCTCGTGCGCCGCCTGTGCACCTTCTGCAAGCGCCCGACACCGATCACGCCGGAAATCCAGGCGATCTTCGACGCCAACATGGTGCCGATCAAACCCGAGGTGACATCGATCTATTCGAAGAACGGCTGCCCGGAGTGCAATGAGAGCGGGTACAGCGGGCGGCTGGCCTTGATGGAACTGGTCGCGATCGACCATGCACTGGGAGATCTGATTTCCCGCAATGCTCCCCAGAGCCAGATGCGCCGCCTCGCCTTCCGGCAGGGCATGCTGACCCTGTACCAGGAGGGCCTCGTGCAGGTGCTCAACGGCAATACCTCTCTCGAGGAAATCAGTTGCCTGAGCTACACCTCGATTACGGCTGAGAATCATGACGACGATCCGCCGGACGGCAAGATCGTGGGCATGCCCGTGCGCAGGGCTCCCACCGTGGAGAATGAGGTGCTCGACTCGAAATACGAAGCCTGAGATTTAGGCTCGTCGCCCTCGCCGCTGCCGCTATGCTGGCGCGCATGCCGAGCGTGAAGTCCCTGCTGACTGTTATTTCCCTCGCGGTAGCGAGCGGAGCCGCCTTTGCCCAAAATCAACCGCAACCGACTGGCTGGGTCGTGGAGGACAACTCGATCGGAGTGATCCAGCAGCCTGTAGTCGTGCAGCCGCAGCCTGCGCCTCCTGCTCCGCCCCCGAACTGGGCCGTGGCCGCGATGTTGGCGCTCGATCCGAAATATGTTGGGGGAATCGTCGATGTGACAGCCTCGGGAGGTACACCGGAGCCGAAGCAGTGGATCATCCTGGCGAGGGACACGTCCAATCAAGGCGTGCTCCACCGTCTCACCGTGGCGGACGGGCAGGTCATCGCGGATGTGCCTTCGCTGAATCTGGTCGAGAGCATGCGCCAAAGGGTGAGTATCGATCCTCAGGCGGTGCAGGTGGATTCCGGCGACGCCTATCTCGTGGTCGAGCCAATCGCGGCGGCCAATGGCAAGATCATCGGCCATGTTGACTACTCACTGCATCAGGAGGCCTCCGACACGGCTCCGATCTGGACCTTGAACTGCTTTGACCTCAACGGCGTCTACATCGGCAAGGTCAACCTGCTCGCCACGACGGGCAATGTGCTCTCCTCGCCGGGGTTCAAGAACGTACCGGGGAATTGACCACGTTGGCGGGCGTTCCCGACAGGAAGGCCCGCACGTTGCCGACCACGGCATCCATCAAGCGCTGGCGGGCCTCGACGGTCGCCCATGCCACATGGGGGGTGATGACGGAGCGCGGAGCGGAAATAAGCGGGCTGCCATGAACGGGAGGCTCGGCGAGAAGCACGTCGCCACCGTAGCCGCCGAGGTGCCCCGCCGCAAGGGCTGCCGCCACCGCCTGCTCCTCGACCAGAGGGCCACGCCCCGTGTTGATGAGGAGGGCGGAGGGCTTCATCGCGGCGAGCGTTTTGGCATTGATCAGATGATGCGTTTCGGGCGTGAGGGGGCAATGCAGGCTCACGACGTCCGAGTGCTGGAGCAAATCCGCGGTCGAGACCCAATCGACCGGGAAGTCGACCTGCTTGGGGGATCTGGCGGTGGCGAGGATCTTCATGCCAAAGGCGAGGCCGATGCGGGCGACGGCTTGCCCGATGGCTCCGAGGCCCACGATGCCGAGGGTTTTCCCATCGAGTTCGCGCAGGGGAGCAACGGTGAAGCAAAAATCCGGGCACGCCTGCCAGCGGCCCGCCTTGACCTCGCGATCCAGCGGCCCGGCCTGGGAGCAGAGCTCAAGGATCAGAGCGAAGACATGCTGGGCAACCGACATGGTCGAATAGCCGGGGACATTCGTCACGGTGATGCCATGCTCGCTGGCGGCCTTCAGGTCGACGATATTGGTGCCGGTCGCCATGACGCCGATGTACTTCAGGAGGGGCAGCCCGGCGATCGTCTCGCGGGAAAGAGGGGCCTTGTTGGTGAGCACGATCTCAGCATCGGCGGCGCGATGGGCGATTTCCGTAGAAGCCGTGCGGTCATGCACATTCAGCTCACCGAGAGCGGCCAGGGCGGCCCACGAGGGATGATCGGGCGAGGATTCCGTGGCGGGTAGCGGGTTCAGCGTGTAGCCATCGAGGACGACGATCTTGGGCATGGGCGGTTGTGGGTTTCGTGCAGATTGAAAACTGGGGCTTCGAACCGCAAGGGCAATCGTGTATGCTCGCCGGATGAGTAGTGAATCCTCGCCCATTTCGATCGTCGCAGCCGAGCTAAAGCAGAAGCTGGGGGCTGACAATGTGATTTCCGATGCGGGCGATCTGGCAAAGTTCGGCGGCGACAAATGGTTCGCGAGCCATCAGCCGGATCTGGCGGTTTTTCCCCGCAACGCCGAGGAAACTTCACTGGTGATGCGACTGGCCCATGAGAACGAGATTCCGGTCACCACGCGCGGAGCAGGCTATGGGTATGTCGGTGGATGTGTGCCGGTGCGCGGCGGGATCGTGCTCGGTGTGCGGAACCTGACCCGCATCAAGGAGATTCACAACACGGACTTTGTCGCGGTCGTCGAGCCGGGTGTCATCACTGGAGACCTGCAGGACGCGGTGCAGGCGCAAAAGCTCTTTTATCCGCCCGATCCCGCCAGCCTGCGCGATTGCAGCATAGGGGGAAACATCGCGACGAACGCGGGCGGCCCGCGCTGTCTGAAATACGGCGTGACCCGCAGTTATGTGCTTGGCCTGGAGGTCGTGCTGCCCGGCGGAGACGTGGTGCGCTGCGGCGGGCGCACCCACAAGAATAAGACGGGGTTCGATCTGGTGGGGCTTTTCTGCGGCTCGGAGGGTTTGCTCGGCGTGATCACCGAGGCGACGCTGCGGCTATTGCCTCTTCCTCCAGCCAGGGCCTCGGTTTCGGCGGGTTTTGTCGACATGGCGGCGGCGGCGAAAGCCTTGCAGGCGGTTTTTGCCGAGGGCTTCCTTCCGGCGGCGCTGGAAGTGGCCGATGGGTTTACTCTCAACGCGGCGCGCAATTACAAGCCGGGCGCGCACTTTCCCCCAGGTGATGCGTTGCTGCTCCTCGACCTCGACGGGCAGAGGGAAAGCGTGATGAACGAGGCCCGTGTGCTCGGGAGGCTGCTGGAATCCTGCGGCTCGACCGGGGTGGAGGTGGCTACGACCGAGGCGGACCGGGAGAAGATCTGGGATCTTCGGCGCGCCTTCTCGCAGAGCCTCAAGGCCACGGGGCTGCGCAAGCTCAATGAGGACATCGTCGTGCCCCGAGGACGGCTGGTCGATCTCGTGAATTTCGCCCGCGATTTGCAGGCGCGCAGCGGGTTTCCCATCGCATGCTTTGGCCACGCGGGAGATGGCAATATCCACACCAACATCATGGTGGGCGACTATGATAATCCGGAGATTCGCGCACGGGCCGACGCCGCGCTCGACGAGCTCTTTGGGCAGATCATCGCCTGGGAAGGCGCGATCACCGGAGAGCACGGCATCGGTCTGGCGAAGATGCGCTGGTGGGACAAGGCGCTCTCTGCGGAGAACCGCGCCTTGCACCAGCGGATCAAGCAGGCCGTTGATCCGAAGAACCTGCTGAATCCGGGGAAGTTTGTTTCGCTGGATTAGGCGACTCCTTAAGCAGGCTCACGCCGAGTCCTCCAACAAGTGTGAGGAGGAATCCGCCAAACTGGGCAAAGTTGGGGCGTTCTCCGAGCACGGCCCAAGCCAGAGCAAAGGTTGTCACTGGTCCCACGGTCGAGATGATGGCGAAACGCTGTGCCCCGGCGCGCTTGAGTCCGATGCTCATCAGCAGTGCGGGTAATACCGTGCCGAAAGTCGCAAGGATCAGACCATACCCGTAGACGGCTGGCTTTTGATTCGCCAGTCCTGTGATGTCGCGTGTGAGTATTTCATGGGAGAGGATGAAAATGCAGGAGAATCCCACCGCAATGCCTGTGAACCGCATCGATCCGACGCGGCTGATCGTGTCGCCGCTTAGCAGGATGAATGCGCCATAGCTCACCGCGCTCGCAAAAATGAGCATCGCTCCGAAAGCGGCATGACCATTTGCGACCGGGTTGTGCATTTCTCCACCAAAGGCGGCGAGGATGCCCAGCCATGTGATGGAACTGGCCAGCCAAACGGCGGGGCGTACGGGTTTCTTCAGCACCAGCGCGGAGAAGGCTAGCAGCAGGGTCGGGTAGGTATAGAGGATGACCCGCTCCAGCCCGACGCTGACGTATTGCAGCCCGGTGAAGTTCACGAGCGAGGAAAAGTAATACCCCACGAAACCGAGGCCCGCTAGCTTCAGCCACATCGCAGCGGTCAGCGGGGTTTGTCCCCGGGAGCCGAGGATGACCATCACAATAAAGAAGGGCAGGGCAAAGCCCATGCGGAGCGACAGTACGGTGAGCGCGTCTGCACCAAGAGAATAGGCGAGCTTGGCGAAGACGCTCTTTGAGCAAAACAGGACGGAGCTCATCGCTACGATGAGAAAGGTCGAGATTGCATTGGTGGATCGGTGGGTGGTCATGGATACGAAAAAACCCGCCGGAGTTGCCTCGGGCGGGTGAGCGGTGACTTGCTGGAAAAGAAACTTACACGGCAATAGACCACGCTCCCGCCCGCAGGCGGAGAATCCAAATCGTGGTTTTGCCGAGTTTCAGCATGGCAGGAGTGTGAGGGTGAATTCCCGCTTAGGCAAGGAGAGTTCTAATATTTTCTTTCAGCGGCTTTCTGCCAGCCAAGCAGGAGAAAGCCGACCACCGGCAGCAGGATGTCGCTCCAGAGCATGATGCCCGCGTTGCCGGGAGCCATGTTATGCTCGGTGACGATCTGATAGATGTGGCCGCCCGCCGCACCCCAGAGGAAGAAGGCGGGTCCAATCAATGCGGCGGCTCGGAAAGAAATGCCGCTCCATGTCGCGATGATTCCCACGATGCCGAAACCGAGGCTCGCGTAGCCGACCTCATATTGAAACGGGCTGTTCGCCCAGCCAATGAACTTCGCGGCCATCTCGGCGAAGAAAACGTGCATCGCGAAGTTGTAGAGGAAACTCAGGCCGATGGAGAAGAAAAGGAACCAGCCGAGAAAAATGCGGGCGGTGTCGAAGCGCTTCCGCTCCGGAGAAAGCGTCGAGCACCGGATGAATGCGCCAACGATGCCGAGCACGAAGAATGTGAGCGTAAAGTTGCTCAGGATAAAGGTGACGAAGGCTTCAATCATGGGGGAATAACTTCTGGCGCAGCCGGGAGACGATGGCGGCGCGTTCGTTCACGGTGGGGCGCAGGGTGGTATTGACTGCCTCGAGGATCGACGCCGGGCTGGTTTCCGGCGTGCCGCCGGGGAAGGGCGGGGCGGGGGCGTACTCGATATAAAGCTGGATTTGCCGGGTGACATCCTCTCCGGCGGCGAGGGCGGCCACTTGAAGGGCTGCGTCGATGCCCGATGTCACCCCGGCGGCGAAAACGAAGGGCAGATCGACCACGACGCGGCTTTCCTGGGGAAGGGCTCCCAGATCGGAAAGGAACTGCTTCGCGGCCCAGTGGGTGGTGGCCCGCCGTCCCTGGAGCAATCCCGCTGCGCCGAGGATGAGCGCTCCGGTGCAGACCGAGAGCGTGATCGAGGCAGCGGAGACTTGTGCCCGGATGAAGTCCAGCGTCTCGTCATCCTCCATCAGGCGATTCACGCCGGAGCCGCCGGGAACCAGGAGGATATCGAGATCCGGGGCGGAGGTGAAATCGTGGGTCGGCGTGAGGATCAGCCCCTTGGCATCCTTCACAGGAGAAAGGTCTTTGCCGATGACGAGAAAATCCGCCTCCGGCAGACGGGAAAGGATTTCGAACGGGCCGGTGAAATCGGCTTGATCGATGCCCGGAAAAATCAGCCCGCCGACGTTCATCGTGCTATTCGCTGGAAATCACGGTGCCCGTGGTGGCGAGGAGCTTGAGAAATCCGATGTAGCTGCCGCCCTTGTCATAGCACCAGATGGACCAGAGAGGGGCGGCGTCCTTGCCTTGCTGCTGGAGGACGTAGCTCACGCTGCCCAGTTTTTTTCCTTTTCCCGTGCAGTAGCTGGACGCGGCATTCCATGCCTCGGTCGAGCCGATGCGGATGGCTGAAAGATTCAACGGACTGTTTTGCAGCGCGGAGCGCAGGTCGAGGGAGAGCTTTTCACTGGTGATCTGGCCATCCGTAATCGTGATGGAGTGAATCGTATCGCTCGCGCCGGAGTTCAGGGCGGTGATGTACCACTGCGGGGGATTGGGGGTGCCATTGTCGGCGGAAAGTTTCAGCACGCCGTCCCGGTATTTCGGCGGCAGGGCATTGAGAGCGGCGAGCGCACCCCCAGAGTCCTGGGCAGAGAGGTTGAGGACGCCGGAGATCAAGACGACAAGGAAGGATAGGGCGAGTTTCATTGCGCTTTCAGCGGAAGCTTACGCTCTCGATCCCGGCTGTCGAGTTTTCGACGTGAAAGAAATGCGGAAACCCTTTAGCCTGACGGCAATGCCCCTCCTTCGTCGCATGGTTGCGTGGATCATTGTCTTCATCGTTCTTTTCGCCGTTCTTCTGGTGGCAGCTTACGTTTATCAGGATCATCTGATTTTTCATCCGTGGCGGGGAGATGCGGCCAGCCTGGAAACGGAGGCAAATCTCGCGGGGTTGATTCCATGGCGGGACGCTCAGGGCACGCGCATCGGATGGCAGTCCAAGGCAGGCGATCCCCGGCAGGTTATCGTTCTTTTTCACGGCAATGCCGGAGCGGCGCTGCATCGGGCCGACTACCCCTCGTTCTTGCATGGGAACTCCCGAAAGTTCTACATATTGGAGTATCCGGGCTATGCGGATCGATCTGGGCGGCCCGGGGAAAAGCCAATGACGGCGGCTGCCGTACAGGCACTGGATGAACTCGCGCGCGGGGGAGCTCAAAGCGTCTGGGTGTTGGGCGAGTCCATAGGTACTGGCGTGGCGTGCGGAGCGGTGCGAGAGCGCCCGAAGCTTGTTCAGGCGCTCGTCCTGATCACGCCGTTTGATTCCCTCGTTCATGCCGCGCAGGTGCATTACCCCATGCTGCCTGTGTCCTTGCTGATCCGGCATCGGTTCAACTCGGTTGCGAATCTCAAGGAGTTTCCCGGCCCCGTGGCTTTCCTCCTCGCGGAAAACGACCGCACCGTCCCGGCGGCGCTTGGGCGTGCGCTGTATGAGTCCTATCCCGGCGTGAAGCGACTCTGGATCACGCCGCAGGCCGATCATAATGACACGCCGCTCATGCTCTCTGTCTGGCCGGAGGTTACGGCGTGGCTGAAAGATCAAGGGGCAAAATAAAAGGCGCGACCGGAGACCGGCCGCGCCTTTGGTGATTCCTTGGCGGAATCGGGGACTTACATGTGGGCGATGATGTTGTCGCCGAATTCCGAGCACTTGATCTTCGTCGCACCTTCCATGAGGCGGGCGAAGTCGTAGGTGACCTTCTTGGAGCCGATCGCGCCGTTGAGACCCTTGATGATGAGGTCGGCGGCTTCGTTCCAGCCGAGGTAACGGAACATCATCTCGCCGGAGAGCACGACGGAACCGGGGTTCACGACGTCCTGGTTGGCGTACTTCGGAGCTGTTCCGTGGGTGGCTTCGAAGATGGCGTGGCCGGTGAGGTAGTTGATGTTGCCGCCGGGGGCGATGCCGATGCCGCCCACCTGCGCCGCGAGGGCGTCGGAGAGGTAGTCACCGTTGAGGTTGAGCGTCGCGATGACGTCGAAATCCTCGGGGCGGGTGAGCACCTGCTGGAGCGTGATGTCGGCGATGGCGTCCTTGATAATGATGCCATTCGGGAGCTTGCACCACGGGCCGCCGTCGATCTCGACCGCGCCGAATTCGCTCTTGGCGAGTTCGTAGCCCCAGTCACGGAAGGCGCCTTCCGTGTACTTCATAATGTTGCCCTTGTGGACGATGGTGACGGACTTCTTGCCCTGCTCGATCGCGTACTGGATCGCGGAGCGCACGAGGCGCTGGGTGCCCTGCTTGGAGACGGGCTTGATGCCCACGCCGACGGAGGCGATGTCCTCCTCGCCGAAGCGGACCTTCTTGAAATCCTTCGGATAGTTGGCCTTGAGGAACTCGAGGGTCTTGAGCGCCTGCTCGCTGCCAGCCTGGAAATCGATGCCAGCATAGATGTCCTCGGTGTTCTCACGGAAGATGACCATGTCGACCTTCTCGGGAGCCTTGACCGGCGAGGGCACGCCGGTGAAGTACTGCACGGGGCGCAGACAGACGTAGAGGTCGAGGAGCTGACGGAGGGCGACGTTCAGGGAACGGATGCCACCGCCGACCGGGGTCGTGAGCGGGCCCTTGATGCCAACGAGGTATTCGTTGAAAGCCTCGACGGTGTCGTCCGGGAGCCAGTTGTCGAACTTGGTCTTGGAAGCTTCACCGGCGAAGACCTCGAACCACACGATCTTCTTTTTCCCGCCGTAAGCCTTCTCCACCGCCGCGTCAAAAACGCGCTCGCTCGCCGCCCAGATGTCCGGACCGGTTCCGTCGCCGCGGATGAAGGGAAGCACCGGATTATCCGGCACATTGAGCTTCCCGTTCGTGATCGAGATTTTTCCCCCTGCTGGTGGTGTCACTGTCGTGTAGGCCATAGATTTTTGTGAACTTGTAAGCAACCGGGCCACAAGAAAAGTAAAAACTCGCCGTGAGCGCCCTCGGGGGCAGATTTTACTTTCCGGCGGCTTTTTTCCGGGCGTTGCGGATCTGTTTTGCCTTGCGGACGAGGAGGAGCCAGGTGAGGTCGCCTTTAGCCCGCACCCAACGCCAGACGAAAAACGCCACAACCAGCGAGAGGATGATCGAGACGGTCACATCCGAGGGGTGGTGAGCCCCGATGACGACGCTGGCCCAGGCGATGAGGGCCGCCGGGACGAGGGCGGCAATCCCGATCCAGGGGCTGGCAAACAGAACGACCCCGGCGAAACCAAAAGCCGTCGCCGTATGCCCGGATGGGAAGGAATTATACTTCGGATCGCCGATGAGCAGCTTGCCATTGTGCCAGGGACCGTAGAAGCCCTGCTCGATCTTGGGGCTTTCGCGGGGCCGGGTGCGGCCTGTGGTGAGGCGGGAGGCGTTGGCGAGCATCCCTGCGAGAGTGGAGGCGATGATGGCGGCGACGAGGATGCGCATCCACTCGCGGCTCCGCATCTTCCAGGCAATCAGGAGGCCGACAATCCCCAACGCGAGGATCTGGGGATAGTCACCGAATTTACGAACGCTGGTGTAGAATTTATAGTCGTCGCTCTTTTTCCATTTCTTTCCCTGGGCTGTCACCAGCGCCTGGCGGATCTCGTGATCATACCGGAAGGCAAGAGTGACAGCGGTGATGCTGGCCAGAGCCAGCACGATGATCAGGGCGAGACGGGCGGAAGGCGACATGGCGCGAGTGGGGGAATTACTGGATGGTCGGCGTATCGCTCGGTGCAGCGGTTGGAGCGATGTCCTTTGTCTTGAGGGAGTTCATGATGACGAAGAGCACGGCATCGAGATGGTCGGCGTCGGTGTGGTAGATATCGGTGACTCCGGCTGGAGGTTCCCACATGGCGGGCTGGAGAGCGGGGCCGAACTTCAGGTCGGTGATCGTGACAGTGGCGGAGAGATCCGGCTGCTTGATGGTGATGCGGCGGGGGATGTACCCCGGTGCAATCCAGAGCTGGGCGCGAAAGCCTTCCGCCTTGGCGGCCCTGGCGAGATCCGGCATAAGCCCGGTCGTAATCAGGCGGCAATCCTCGCCGTCGAGATTGCTGATTTCCGCCGTATCGGCGTTATAAATGGTGAAGAGGGCGGGAATGAAGGCGGCTTGCTGCGCCGTGAGCGGCAGAAAGATCGGGGTGCCCTTTTTCACGGTCTTGCCGGGCTTCACCTTGAACTGCTTGAGGAGGTACTCGACCTTGGCACCGGGGACGGCCCAGACATCATTGCCATTGCGGCAGACGGTGATTTCCTCACCGAGGACGGGGGCCTGGAGGCGGACCTTGTCCGGAAACTCGACGGCGGCTTTGAGAATGGAACCTTCCATTTGCTTGGGCAGATGGCCGGTGACCTCGGTCATGGTGAGCGTCATCACGCAGGCGTTGTTGGTGCCCTTGCCGCCCGACAGGAGGACAGGCATGAAGGGGGCAAACATCCGGCCGATGACGTCGTAAGGGTTGTCGCGCGGCGGGCCATCCTGGGCGCGCAGGGTCGGGGAGCCGATGAGGACCGTGGCGGCAAGGAGGCAAGTGAGGCGGGCTGTCATGACGGCCCTACATAAGCAGGAAATGGTTGGGTGGCAAAAAGTTTAGTGACTCCGGGCGGGACTTGGGCAAATCTTTGCCCCGGTAATGATGGCAACTGGAATCACGCTGCCGCTGGCAACGGGTCTGGTGTACGCCTTTCTCGAGTCGACCGTCGAGGGAAAGGCTGTGCTCCTCGGGCTCTTTCTGGCGTCTATCTTCAGCTGGTCGGTCATGGTGACCAAGATCCGGTACCTGAACTTCGCCAAGAGGCAGTCGGGTCGCTTCTCCGTGCTCTTTCACCGCGACCGCGCTCCGCTGCGCATTTACGAGCAGGGGCTTCGCTTTGAGGGATCGCCGCTTTACGAGATCTACAAGGCGGGCTGCGGCGAGCTTTGCTTTCAGATGCTCGGCTCGACCGAGGTCGACGAAACCTTTCGTGCCCGGCTGGATAGCGCCGACAAGATTTCCCCGGCCCAGATGCGGGCGGTGACCGTGGCCATGGAGCGGGCAGTGGGCGAGGCGGGGCTGAAGCTCGAGTCGCAGATGATCATACTTTCCACGGCGGTCAGCGGCGCGCCATTCCTAGGTCTCCTCGGTACGGTGTGGGGCGTGATGGATGCCTTTTCCGGCATCGCGCAGTCGGGCAGTGCAAATCTCGCCGCGATGGCTCCCGGTGTGTCGGGTGCCTTGATCACCACGGTCGTCGGCCTGCTCGTCGCCATCCCGGCCATGTTTGGCTACAATTTCCTCGTCACCAGCGTGCGGTCGATGATCGTGCAGGCGGAGAATTTCGCCGCGGAGCTTTCCTCGGAGATCGAGCACAAGTTTGTGGATCACGGCGGGCGCGAGCCGCGCAAATCCTATACGCACTAAGCCATGCGCCGCTTCAGCAGCCGCAACTCGCTTTCGACGCTCACGGAGCTGAACATCACACCGCTCCTCGACCTGTGCTTCGTGCTCCTGATCATCTTCATGATCACCACGCCGCTCATGGAAAACAGCCTCGATCTCGTGGTGCCATCGAGTTCCACGGCCAGGAACGAGGTGAATCCCGCGCAGGTCCAGATGATCGAGATGGATCGTAATGACAGTATCAAGCTCAATGGCGAGGTGACCTCGCTGGCGCTCCTGCCGGAGCAACTCGCCGCATTGAAAGCCCAGGATCCTCAGATTGCGGTTGTTGTGCGACCGGATCGCGATCTGGCCATCCAGAAGTTCATCGGCGTGATGGATATCCTCAAAAAGGTGGGCATCGCCAAGGTGGGCGTCATGACGCGCACCGAGGAAGGTGCGCCTCCCCGCAACTGATGGGCGACCGCCAATTTCGGCGCAATTTGCTCATCATCGCCCTCGTGCACATCCTCGTGCTGGGGGCGATCCTCTTCTTTGCCCGCCGCGAGATCAGGAAGCCGCAGGGCGAGGTGATCTGGATGGACCCCGGCGCGTTCTCTGCCGCCGCTGCGGGTGATGCCGGAGCGGCCAATACTCCGGAACCTGAGTCCAATCCCACGCCCGAACCAACCCCGGAGGCAACACCCGAACCCACGCCGCCGCCGACCCCGGAGCCGACTCCGGAAATGACTCCTCCGCCTCCGACGCCGGAACCTGCCACGGAGGAGACGATTCCCTTGGCTACGCCCACTCCAACACCTACCCCGACTCCGACACCCGAGCCTACTCCAACCCCCACGCCCAAACCGACCCCGACTCCCACACCGAAGCCAACGCCTACCCCGACTCCGAAACCAACGGCCACGCCTACGCCGAAACCGTCGCCGAAGCCGAGTCCGTCGGTGACACCCAAGCCATCGCCAAAACCTTCGCCCTCGGCCTCGCCGAAACCAAAGGCCAGCGCGTCGCCCAAGGCATCTCCCAAAGCTTCGCCCAAGGCCAGCGCCTCGCCATCGAAGAAGCCCGACGCAGGTTCTTCCAAGGCCACGCCCAAGCCGGGCGCGACGCCTGGTTCCGGCGGCGGAGCAAAAAGTTCGCCGTCCGACAAGCCGACGACCAGCGGGGACTCCGGCGCAGGCGGCGGCGCATCATCTGGCAAGGCCGGGGGAGCCGCGGGTAACGCCTCGCAATTTGGCTGGTATCACGAGTTGATCCACGACCGGTTTTACAGCCAGTGGGAGCAGCCGACCTCGATCTTTGACTCGGCCAAGAACTTCGTTTGTACCGTACAAATCCGCATCAAGGCGGACGGCTCAATTGCCGATGTCAAAATCGTGCGCAGCAGCGGCAATGTCGTTATGGACAATTCCGTGATGGAGGCGGCCAAGCGCGTTTCCCAGATCGACCCGCTCCCGTCGGGACTCGGCAGCGGCGGCGAGTACACGGTGAATATCAATTTCGAGCTGCAATAAGCGACGCGCGCTGCTTGCGGTGGCGTGTTTTGCAAGTTGATTGGCGTGATTTGCGAGTGAGAAACCTCGGCGGTGAGCTATGGTGTGTCCATGGCTAACACGAACGTCCGCGCGTATGCGGCCCAAGACGCCGCTTCCTCACTCGCTCCCTTCTCCATCACCCGCCGGGAACCCGGTCCGCTCGATGTCGAGATCGACATTCTCTACTGCGGGGTCTGTCACTCGGACCTGCACCAGGCCCGCAACGAATGGCACAACACGATCTATCCGTGCGTGCCGGGTCATGAGATCGTCGGTCGCGTTGTGCGAGTCGGCGAGAAGGTGACGAAGTTCAAAGCCGGCGACCTGAGCGCGGTCGGATGCATGGTGGATTCCTGTCGCGAGTGCCCGAGCTGCAAGTCGGGTCTGGAGCAGTATTGCCAGAACATCGCGACATTTACTTACAATAGTGAGGATCACCATCTTGGCGGACCGACCTTCGGCGGTTATTCCGACCGCATCGTGGTCGATCAGGATTTTGTGCTTCGCGTACCGGAGGGTCTCGACCTCGCCGCGACCGCGCCGTTGCTCTGCGCGGGCATTACGACCTACTCGCCATTGCGCCATTGGAAGGTGGGGCCGGGCCAGAAGGTCGGCATCGTCGGCCTCGGTGGGCTGGGGCACATGGGCGTGAAGTTCGCCCACGCCTTTGGCGCGCATGTCGTGCTCTTCACCACCTCACCGGGCAAGATCGAAGACGGTCTGCGTCTGGGTGCGGATGAGGTGGTCGTATCAAAGGACGCTGACGCCATGGCAAAGCACACCGCGAGTTTTGACTTCATCCTCGATACGGTCTCGGCCCAGCATGACATCAATGCCTATCTCTCACTGGTAAAGCTCGATGGCACTCTCACGCTGGTTGGGGTACCGGAGCATCCGCTGCCGGTGGCTGCCTTCAACGTCATCATGCCTCGACGCAACTTTGCCGGTTCCGGTATCGGCGGTATCGCGGAGACCCAGGAGATGCTGGATTTCTGCGCCGAGAAGGGAATCACCTCCGACATCGAAATCATCCCAATCCAGAAGGTTAACGAGGCCTGGGAGCGCCTGCTCAAGCAGGACGTGCGCTATCGCTTCGTCATCGACATGGCGTCGCTGAAGGCATGAGTAATCGCTTCCGGGTTTCCAACATCCTCGCGGATCGGTTGGCCGAGCACGGAATCGCGCTGGGGGCAGTCCTCCAGCGCGCCAGCCTGCCTGCCGACCTGTTCCAGCAGGAGCGGATCTATCTCACGACCGACGAGTTGTTCTCGCTCTGGCGGGCGGTGGGGGAGACCAGCGGAGACCCGTGCATCGGATTGAAGCTCGGCACCGAGGAGCGGGTCGAGCGGTTTAATGCGGCGGCGCTCACTGCCCTTTGCAGCCAGTCGTTTCGCGATGCGCTGCAGAGGCTCTCCCGGTATAAACAAATCACCTGCCCGGAGATGATCCGTATCCAGCAGGACGGCGGCGAGGCGGCAGTGGAGTTTATCTTTCTCGAGGCCGACCAGGAGGAGCCGGGCACGCTGGTGGATTTGTGCCTGTCGTGGATCTGCTCGATCGGTCGGCGCGGCACCGAGGGGCAGGTGCGGCCGATCCGGCTGGAACTCACCCGCCCGTTGCAGCATCGCGAGACGCTGGAGGCGCACTTCGGCTGCCGCGTTCGGTTCAGCGCCGCCCGCAATGCGATCATCTTTCGCGCCAGCGATCTCGACCGGTCCTTTGTCACCCACAATGCCGATCTGCTGAATGTCGTGGGCGAGCAGATGGAGGCGGAGTTCCGCGAATGGAAGGCCGGGGCCTCCGTGGGGGATCAGGTCAAACAAACGCTCAAGCGTTCGCTCGCGGGGAAGCGTCCCGTGCTGGGCGACATCGCGCGCCAGCTTGGCATGAGCGTGCGGACCTTGCAGCGCCGCCTCACCGAGGCGGGCGTCAGTTTTCAACAGGTGGTGGAGGATACTCGTCGCGAGCTCGCCCACCACTATCTCAGGCAAAGCACGGTGGAACTCACCGAGGCGGCGCACCTCCTCGGCTACGAGGACACGAATTCCTTTTTCCGGGCCTTTCAGCTCTGGGAGGGAACGTCCCCGGGCCAGTGGCGGTCTCTCAACTCGTCTCGCGACTGAAAGGACGCGCCAATGCGCGCGGTATTACTATGAAAAAACGCACTCTGGGAAACAGCAAACTGGAGGTTTCCTCCATCGGCCTCGGCTGCATGGGAATGAGCTTCTTTTATGATCCGCCGAAGGATCGCAGCGAGATGATCGGCGTCCTGCGGGGCGCAGTAGATCGCGGCGTGACCTTCTTCGACACGGCGGAGGTCTACGGTCCGTACTTGAATGAGGATCTGGTCGGCGAAGCGCTGGAACCGGTGCGCGATCAGGTCATCATCGCAACGAAGTTTGGCTGGGACCTTGATCCTAATGCTGATCTCCGGGAAATGAAGGCTATGCCAGGCGTCAACAGCCGCCCCGAGCAAATTCGACGGGCCGTTGAGGGATGTTTGAAGCGGCTCCGCGTGGATGCCATTGACCTCCTGTACCAGCATCGCGTGGACCCGAACGTCCCGATCGAGGACGTGGCGGGAACAGTCAAGGAGCTGATCACGCAGGGCAAGGTGAAGCACTTCGGATTGTCCGAGGCCGGGACGGGAACAATCCGCCGCGCTCACGCCATTCAGCCGGTGACCGCTTTGCAGAGCGAATACTCGCTCTGGACGCGGGGGCCGGAGCAGGAAATCCTGCCGCTGCTGGAGGAGCTGGGGATCGGGTTTGTTCCCTATAGTCCGCTGGGACGAGGATTCCTTACCGGGACGATCACTACGGCCACATTTGGCAGCAAGGACGTCCGCACCCGTCTGCCGCGCTTCTCTCCTGAGGCCATCGAGGCGAACCAGGCGCTCGTGAAACTGCTGGGTGAATTCGCGACGAAACATCGCGCCACCCCGGCGCAGATCGCGCTCGGCTGGCTGCTCGCGCAAAAGCCGTGGATCGTTCCGATTCCCGGCACGACGCGGCTGGATCGCCTGGAGGAAAACATCGGAGCGGTCTCGCTGGAGCTCAGTGCCAGGGACGTGGCCGAGATCACTGCGGCAGCTTCACGTGTGCCGGTGCTCGGCAACCGCTACACAGAAGAGATGGAAAAAATGAGCGGACTGTAATCGTCCCGGGAATTGCCTTCCTGAGGAACCGGCGGGATAATGCGAGCATGCCCGCCGGTTACCATCTCATCACGCCGGAAGACCTTTCCTGGCGTCCGTCCAACCTGATGAAGATCCCCAACGCCGACTTCCTCGAGCGCACGGGGAGCGAGAAGATGGGAGCGCGCCTCTGGCGCATGCCGCCAAAGAGTGCGAATACGGTGCACAAGCATATCCGGGCCGAGGAGTTTTACTTTGTCCTGGAAGGAACCGGCAGGCTGCGCATCGGCAACGAAACCGTGACTGTTCCGAAACACGGCGGAGTCTGGGTTGCACCCGAGTTGATCCGACAGGTGTTCAACGACTCGGACGAGGAGGTGCTCTGGCTCATCTTTGGCGCGCCGGAGGAAATGGAGTTTCTTCTGGGATCGAAGTCCCAGATGGATCTTTCGTTGATTTACCCAACCGACCCGACGGAGCTTCCCAAAGAGCTCGACGGCGTGGAATGGCCGCCGAACGAAGATGGTTAGCGTTTAGCGATGACCAACAGGCCGGAGAGCATGAGCGAGCCGCCGAGAATGGTTCTCCAGGTGATCTGCTCCTTAAGAATGAAATAGGCGCAGACCACGGCGATGATCATGCTGCCCTTGTCGATCAGGGCGATAGTGGAGACCTGGCCGTCCTTGAGCGCCCTGTAATAGAAGATCCACGACAGCGATGTCGTGACGCCGGAGATGCCGAGCCAGAAGAGATTTTCGCGGGTCACCGTAGCGAGCTGCTGCACGGGCACCACGACGAAGGCAAAGCCGAGAACGAGTGCGAAAACAAAGCATGTCCGGATGGCCAGTCCGAGTTCGCCGGAGATGCCTGAGAGGCCCATCTTGGCAATGACCGAGGTCAGGCCGGCGAAGACCATCGAGATAATGGCGTAAACCACCCACGATTTCATAAGTGCGATAGTTTTCTCCATTGCCAGCGAAAAGCCAGTCTCGTTTGGAGTTGTCAAATTTCGTTTCCCGCCTAGGACTCTCCGCAAGATGTGCACGAGGAGCCGAGGGGTTGGCGACCGATATCCGCTGCTGCGTGAAATGCTCCGCGCGGCCGTCGCCGTATTGGGCGTGATCCTTTTGGAAAACGCCGGGGCTCAAATCGCCGCCGACGGTCGTACCGGGCGGGTGGGTCCGTTCCGGGGCGAGCAGACAACCTTCATGTTTCAGTGGAACCTGTCGCCGGAGGACTACCTGCAAAAGAACTGGCTCGATCAGCCGCAGGCGCTCGGCGCGATGTTCGGCTTTCGTCCCTGGGCGCTTGAGCATGGCGTGACGCTGGCCGGCACTTATACCGGCTCTGTCATGGGATCTGTTCTCGGGGGAAAGTCGCAGGGAGTTGCCTACATGGACGTCTTTTTCATGAGCGCCATCCTGGACCTGGGCAAACTGATCGGGCTGAACGGATGGTCGATCTCCATCTCGGCCCGGCAAACGGACGGAAGTTTCATCGCCGATATCGTGGGTTCGACTCCGCTGATGAGTCCGGTGTCGGAAGCCAATCGCAGCTTCCGGCTTGGGCAGCTTAGCTTAAACTGGGAGGGCTTTGACGATAAGCTTCAGATTTCCGCAGGGCGTTTGGTGTTGAATAACACGTTTGCCCATATCCCGCAGTCGTCCCTCTTTATGAACGCCTCGATGAGCGGCTATCCCGGGGCGATTTCCAACGACGTGGCCTTTACCGGGACGAACTCGGCGCGTTGGGGGGCGTTGATGAATGTGCAGCCCGTCGAATACGCCTATTTCCTCGCCGGGGTGTTCAGTGCGGATACGTCGCTGGAGATCAATAGCGCGCATGGGTGTGATTTTTCCATGCGCCCGAGATCGGGAACCATCGAGATCATGGAACTCGGTTTATACACGGGCACCTACAATGTGGCATCGGATGGAAAGGCGGTCGCGCCTTCCGCCAGCGGACCCGAGACGTGGTTTGGGGGGAATCCGGGGGCTTATAAACTCGGCGGCATCATCTCGACCGCGCCGTACGACGATTTTCAATCCGGCGACCAGGTCTGGGGAAACTGGGGGATGTACGCGACTGCCAGCCAGATGGTCTACCGGGAACCCGGCGGGATGGGAGGGCAGGAAGGGCTGACGCTTTTTGGGGCGGTGACGTATTTTCCTCCGGATCGCAACTACGTGCCGTGGTTCTTTATGGGCGGAGCGTTTTACCAGGGCCTGATCCCCGGGCGGTCCCGCGATCAGTGCGGCGTGGCGTTCTCGTGTGCGTTTTTCAGCGACGATCTGCGGGAGATGGAGCAGTCCGCAGGCAAGCTCGGGCCGACTAATGAGATGGCGCTGGAGTTTGCCTACTCGATCTCGATCACGCCGTGGGCATATGTCACCCCGGACCTCCAGGTATTGGTGAATCCTGGTGCGACGGGGGCCTATCCGACCGGTGTGGTTATCGGGTTCGAGACCGGAATCACGTTTTAGGCGGCCTCCTGGATTCGGAATTCCCTTCTCCATGCGATCAGCGAGATCGCGCACCCGGCGAGAAAGGCACCGCTGAGGATGATCCCGCCGCTCAGGTCACCCAGGCCCTGCGCGATCCAACCCATGGCGACCGGGCTGATCAAGGCTCCGGCAAAACCGGCGGCATTGACGAGAGGAATCCCCACGGCGGCTTTTTCTCCGGCCAGTACCTCGGGAGGCAAACCCCAGAAGGTCACGGAAAGCGAAAGCATCGCCGCGGTGGCGATCGTCATGAGGCCGAGGACGATCCAGCGATCCTGCACGACTCCGGCCAGGCCGAAGGCCAGGGCGGCGCAGACCGCAGACACGGCTGCGACTTTGCCAAAATCGCGGCTGTGATCGGCGATACGGCTGGCGATGACAATGGCGATGGAGCCGAAGGTCCACGGGATCGCGCTGATCCAGCCGATCACCTGAGCGCTCTCCCAGCCTGGACGGCGAAGGAACTGCGGTAGCCAGAGCACGATGCCAAATGTCCCTCCCACGAGCAGGAAATACGTCACGCACAGCCGCCAGACCACGGGCGAGCGCAGCGTGACGAGCGACTGCCGCCAGGTCACCGGGCGCGGTGTGGTGCCAGCCAGAGTCGATGCTGCGGCGATCCCGGTGGCCTCAGACGGTGCCAGCCATCTGGCTTCGCGAGGAGTGTCGGGCAAGGTTGCCAGAATCCAGAGGCCGACCAGAATCGATGGAGCGCCTTCGCAGAACATGAGGGCACGCCAGCTTTCCGATTCTCCCGGTGCGGCAAATACCGTCATCAGCCAGCCCGCCAGAGGTCCGCCGATGATTCCGGCGACCGGCACGCCCTGGCCATAGATGGCGACAGTCTGGGTACGCATCCGCGTGGGAAACCACCAGGAGAGATAGAGCACGATGGCTGGGACAAATCCCGCCTCCACGGCACCGAGCAGGAACCGTGCGACATACAGCTCTGTCGGAGTGCGAACGAAGCCCGTGAGGCAGACGATCAGGCCCCAGCCAATCGCCAGAAGCCCGAGCCAGCGTCGCGCCCCGATGCGCATGAGCCCGATATTGGCGGGGATCTGGAACAACAGATAGCCGATGGCAAAGCACGATCCCGCCCACCCGAAGCCGATCGGGGAGAGACCCAGAGAGGCCTCCATCTGGAGCCCGGCGAAGGAGATATTGAACCGGTCGAGATAATTGAGAAGGAACGCGACCGAGATCGCGGGCAGGAGATGGCAAGTCACCCGACGCGTGAGATCGTCTGAAATATCGGGTTGTCCTCCGGTGTTCATCCCTGATGGTGCAATCGCACCCTAGCCGGGGATTTCGCACTGACAATCTTTCCGCGACTGCGGAGGGGTTATTTGCGGATTTCCTCGGAACCCGGTGCCTTGGGAGCGATTCGCGCCACGATGTAGGCACCTACGGCAAACACGATACCCAGGCCGATGATGACGGAAAAGAGGGAGGAAGCCCATGGGGAGATGCCCTGGATGATGGAATCGCCCGTCTCGGCAATCGCCAGCGCAACCCGGGGAAGGAAGAGTATGATGCCCGCGCAAACAGCGATGAAGACAAGCAGGCAGCGATTGATGAAAAGCTCTCGGGAAATCTCCTCAAGTTTTCTGGTCAGGTCATCGTTCTCGCTCATGGCGGGGAATACTTTCGAAAATCCGCCGTTTTATCCATGCAGTTTTGACCTGTCGGCGAAGGATGCGGACATTTTTTGAATTCGCTGAGCGGTCTGCCTGGAATGTTCTCCGGCGTGTACGTGGCTATCCGTATATTGCGAGGTGGCAGGCCAGCAAAGCAACGAAGTTTCGAAATAGCTAATATTGGCATGGCCCTGCCAAAGGGGAGCGTGGTTTTCAGAACGTGTCTGGTCAACAGCATTGGCCTCCGGATTCTTTCCGCTCGGATCGAGTGCCAGGTCCTTCATTTCGCCATCGATAAAGTGTGTGGGGATTGCTGCCCGGACGCAGGCGGCGGCCTGGCAGCCTGAGGGGGTGTCTGTTCCATTTCCTCGTGGGGAGATGAAGATCTGCGGGACCGGACTTAGTGTTCGATTTCGGCCTTGCTGAGGCCGCTTTTTCACATGCTTAGAAAAAGCGGTCTTTACCAAAATGTCCTGCGCTTGACCAAGGCAGTCGCTCTCCCTATCTGAAGAGTCGAATGGTCCCTTCCCGGATTCCGCAAAAAGCACGGCTGGAACGACGCTGGTGCCGGGAGCGTGCTTTTGCCTCCATCGCCTGGTGGAGCGTGGCGATTTGCGGGGTGGCGATTCTGCTTGGGCTGGTGCTCGCCTTCATTGCGCTCTCCCGGTACGGGGTGTTGATCTCGCTGGGAGTGCTCTGTGCCGCCTGGATGCTGGGTTTGGGCGCTGTGGTTCTCAATGTGCTGCGCAAGCCGGGTCTGGGAGCCTTGGTGAAGCGGGCCGATGCCGTGCTCCGATTGCCGGATGATTTGCTCACTCTCAACGAGTTGACGGATGAGCAGAAAAGCGAGCCGTGGAGGGCGGCCACGTGGCAGAAGCTGGAGGACCATCTCAACCGCCTCAATCTCCGCGAGGCCTGGCCGGTGCGTCTCTCCCGCCGGGGAGCATGGATGCTGACGGCTGCGGTAATCGTCACGGGGCTGACGGCCTGGCTGGGGGGATTTCGCTTGCAACAGGATGATGAACGGCTCGCCCGGGAGGCCGAGGCACAGGCGGAACGTCTCGCCGCAGGCGAGGAATTGCTGAAAGACTGGAAGGAGTTTGCCGAAAAGACGGATGATCCGGAATTGAAGAAGCTCTTTGCCGAGGCGGAAAAGATCCGGGAAGCGCTGAAACAGGGTGATCCGATGGTCGCCATGCTCGCCATGGACCGCCTCGATCAGCAGCTCAACTCGCTCCAGGCCGAGATCGACAAGGACAGCCTCTCCGCGCAGGCGGGCGGGATTGCCGATGCGATGGAGTCTTTCGCCGGGGCGGGAGCGATGAGTGCGGCCTTGCGCAACCAGAACTACGAGCAGGCGGCAGCCGAGGCCGAGAAGATGAAGGAAAAGCTCGCCAAGGATCCCTCGGGAAAGACCGAGGTGAAGCGCGACGCGGCCGCCTCCGAGATGCTCCAGACCGAGGCAAAGAAGGCGGCCAACCGCGGCAATCAAAGCCTCTCCTCTACGCTGAGTGAACTTTCTCAACTTGCGCAGACGGGATCGGTGGCGAATTCCGATTTGCAGGCTCCGCTGCAAAAACTATGGGAGCAGTATCTCCAGGAAAGCTCGCGTCAGGGGCGGGGAATGGCCTCCCGACTGGGGAGGAAACAGATGGAGACTTTGCGCCGGCGGCTGCGAGGCGAGGAGCCGAAGGATTCCTTTTGCCTGTCGCTTTGCCAGTCGTGTCTCAAGCCCGGCAACAAGCCGGGAGGTAACAAGGCCGGGCGAGGTGCCGCGGGTGATCCGAGAGGCACGCCCACGGAACTTGCCAGTGCAGGCGTGCAGGAGCAGGTCTCAGGCACGATGACAGACGGCGAGACCGAGGTAACGGTCAGTTCCTCCGCCTCCGGGTCGGGGGGCGTGGTCAATAGCGGACGCAAGGCGACCTTTTCCGATTATGTCGAGCTTTCGCAAAAGGCCGTCGCCGATGAAAATCTCCCCCTGGCCTATCGCCAGGTGATCCGAGCGTATTTCGAAAAAATCCGACCAGTTGCCGAAAGCCAGAATCCATGACTGAAGAGCCCAGAGTATCCCCGGAAGAGCAGATCGCGATGCTCCAGCATCGTTTCGCCACCATGCAAAGCGCCATTCAAAAGGCGGTGGTCGGGCAGGACGAGATTGTTCGCTACACGCTTATGGCGGTGGTGGCGGGCGGTCATGTGCTGCTGGAGGGCGTGCCCGGTCTCGGCAAGACCCTGCTGGTCAAGACGATCGCCTCGGCGTTGCACCTGAAGTTTCAGCGCGTGCAGTTCACTCCGGACCTGATGCCGTCGGATCTGCTCGGCACGACGCTGCTGGTCGATGATGGCCGGGGGCATCATCAGTTTCGTTTTGAACCCGGGCCGATCTTTTCCAATGTCCTGCTCGGCGATGAGATCAACCGCGCCACGCCCAAGACGCAGTCGGCCCTGCTGGAGGCGATGCAGGAGGGGCATGTGACCGTGGGGGGAGAAACACGCCACCTCCCGCAGCCGTTTTTCGTCCTGGCAACCCAGAATCCCCTGGAGATGGAGGGTACCTATCCGCTGCCCGAGGCTCAGATGGACCGTTTCTTCTTTCAGCTCATCGTGCCCTATCCGGCGGAGGAAGAGTTTGCCCGCATCCTGGAACTGACCACCTCCGGCAGAAAGGAGGAGGTGACTCCGGTTCTCTCCGGTCAGGAACTCCTTGAGATGCGCACGGCGGCGGCCGCCGTACCTGCCACGGCCACGATGCGCCAGCGAGCTGTGCGCCTCGTCATGGCCACGCACCCGGAGTCGCCCTATGCGACCGCCGAGGTAAAGCGCTACGTCCGCTACGGGGCCAGCCCGCGTGCCGGTCAGGCGTGTATCGCCGCAGCCAAGATCGCAGCGGCGTTGGCGGGACGCTTCCATGTCGCCTCCGAGGATCTCATCTCGGTGGCGCACCCGATCCTGCGGCATCGCATGATGCTGAACTTTGAGGCGCAGGCCGATGGACTCACGGCTGACCGCATCCTCGATGGCGTGGTGAGCGAATGCCGTGCCGCCTGGGCACGCGAGGCGAGCTAGTCTGCTTCCCCCGGATCGTGGCTGAACTTTTCCCGGCGGATTTCCTCAAGCAACTGGAGGGACTGCACCTGCTTGCGCGCCAGATCTCGCGAGGTCGCATGCGTGCGGAGCGGCGCAGCGTGAAGCAGGGTGCCGGGCTGGAGTTTGCGGACTACCGTCAGTTCTCTCCCGGCGATGACATTCGCGCGATCGACTGGAATGTCTACGCGCGCAACCGCCATCTTCTGCTCAAGCTCTTTGAGGAAGAGGAGGATTTGCATGTGCATCTCCTGCTGGATTGCACGGCCTCGATGGCCTGGGGTGCTCCGCAGAAATTTGACCCCGCCCGGCAGATCGTGGCCGGGCTGGCCTATCTCGCGCTGGCCAATCTGGATCGCGCCGGCGTGGCGATGATCGGCCCGCATGCCCAGACGCCATGGTCGCCGAGCCGCGGACGCGCACGGTTCCTGCGCCTCCTGCGTCACCTGGAATCCTGCACCACCAACCCGGGGCCATGCGGGCTGGCCGACACCGTTGGCCGCTGGCTGGCGACCCGTCCCCGGCGCGGACTGGTGATCTGGGTGACCGACGCATGGGGAGCCGCCCCGGACGATGCCTTCAACGCCCTCGACCGCCTGCGCTACGCGCGCCACGACATCGGGATCGTACAGATCCGGCATCGCGACGAGGGCGATGCGGGAGAACTCGGCGAATACGAGTACGAAGAAATCGAGACCGGAGAGATCAAGGCCATGATCGTCGATCGCACGGTGGCCGCCGCCTATCGCGAGGCGGTGGTCGCATATGAGGAACGGCTCAAGGAATACTGCCGCCGCCATGGCGTGGCCCACCTGCGTGCGGATGCCTCGGAGCCTGCCGCAGAAGTGCTGCGGCGCTCGCTGCTGGAGGGAGGATTCATCGGATGAGTCTGCTCTTTCCCGCTGCGCTTTGGCTGTCGCTTCTCGGCCTCCCCATCATCGGCTTTTACCTGCTGAAGACCCGCCAGCGTCGTCGCCAGGTGAGCACGCTCCTTTTCTGGCAGCAGATCAAACCCAAGATCGAGAACAGCCCGCTCTGGCGGAAACTCCGCCGCTGGTTGTCTCTCCTGCTCCAGCTCCTCATCCTGATGCTTGTGGTGCTGGCCATCTGCCGCCCGGCCTTTGATTGGGAAAAGCGTGCCGCCCAGCGCACTGTGGCGGTCTTTGATCCGTCGGCCAGCATGCAGGCGGCCGATGGCAAGGCGACCCGCTGGCAGACCGCCCGCACGCGGCTCGATGAGGCGATAGCCCGCCTGCGCGTCCAGGATGAGATGGCGATTCTCAGCGCGGAAAATCCCCCGAGAATTCTCAGCGGCTGGACGTCGAGCAAACGGACGCTCCGCGAGGCAATCACCGGAGCAGGGGAGTTGCGTACCGGCACCGACCCGCGTGCCGCTCTCGACCTGGCTCGCGAGCTGACGGTCGTGCGGGAAAACGCCCGCATCGAGGTCTACTCGGACTCCGTCTGGCCCGAGGTTGCGAGGGATGCGGTGAAGCCGGATCTCATTTTGCGAGGCGACCGCAACGACAAGGCGGTGAATGCAGGCATCACCCTGCTCGCCGTGCGGCGTTCTCCGGTCTCCCCTGGTGACTGGCAGCTCGATGCCGAGGTGGTCTCCCCGGTGGCCTTTGCCGGCACGCTGGAGATGCGACGGGATGGCATGCCAATGGACCGCGTGGAGGTAAAGTGCGAGCCGGGGCAGCCATGGAAAAAGAGCTGGCGGGGCAGCACGGAATTTGGCTCCACCTTTGCCGCGACGCTCCAGGTTTCTGCGGGCGATGCCCTGCCGAGCGATAATCAGGCATCCTGTGAACTCGCCCCTTTGCGGCCTTTGCGCGTGCTGCTGGCGGGGCCGCCGGACCCCTACATGGAGGCGCTGCTGGAGTCGATACCCCTCGTGCAGACATCGCGCGTCCTGATGTTTCCTCTCAAGGCTCCCGATGGCACGGACTTGATCATCGGCAGCGGTTCCCATGGTCCGGAGGAGCGGTTCCCCTCCACTCCAGTACTGTTGGTCAATCCGACAACCAGTGGGCTTTGGGGGAAGCTGGAGGGAAGCTTGAAGGACACCCCGGTGACGGATCTCGACAAAAAGTCCACTCTCGTAAGTCATGCCAATCTCGGCTCGGTCGTCATCGAGGAGTCGGGGCAGTGGAAACCCGCCCCGGGAGCCAAGGTGCTCGCGGCCAGTCTGGGGAATCCGCTCATCTTCGGCCAGTGGGATGAGCGCGCAAAATGGATGGTTATCGGATTTGATCCGGCGAAGTCCGACCTGCCTCTGCGTACGGCATTCCCCATCTTCGTCAGCAACCTTCTCCAGTCCCTCAGGGACGAGTCGGGCGGGGGCAAGGCCATGGCCGTGCTACCGGGCCGGGTGGAGTCCGAACTGCATCCCGTGGCTCCAGCGGAGAATTTTCAGTCTATGCAGGGCAGTTCCCTGCCTGTCTTTCCTGGCTGGTGGCTGGTGCTGCTGGCGGGCGTGGTGGTTTTGATGTTGGAGTGGTTTTTCTACAGCCGGAGGTTGACGGATTGAGCTTCGAGATTCTTCGCCCCGCCTGGTTGTTTCTGCTTCTGCTCGTGCCGCTGGTGTGGTGGGTGCATGCGCGCTCCATCGCGCCCCTTAGAGGAAGGCGGCGATTGGCGACTGTCATCATTCGCAGCGTGTTGATCGTGCTGCTTGTCTTTGCCCTGAGCGAGCCGCGCTGGGTGCGTCCCTCGGATCGCGAGGAGGTCATCCTGCTGGTAGACGAGAGCCGCAGTGTCGATGGCAAGGCGGTGGAGGCTGCGGAGAAGTTTGCCCGGGAGGCGAATTTTGCCGGGGCCGATGTCGTCTGGATGGGATTTGCCGGGGGCGGCAGGATTTTTCGCGGGATCGAGGAACTGAAAAAAGCCGATCCAGCCGATGTGCGTCCTGCGGAGACCCGGTTCGACACTGCGCTGTCGCTGGCGGCGGCGAATTTCCGCCCGGGACGAGTCAAGTCGGTGGTGCTCTTTTCCGATGGCGTGGCGACCGGGGGGGATGAGAAGCAGTTTTCTCTCCTGAAAGAGCAGGCGATCCGGGTGCATGCCGTGCCGGTGGCTCCGCCCGATCGTCCCGAGGTCCTGGTGCGGGAGGTGAATGCTCCTGCCTCCGTAAGGACGAATGAGCCGATGCAGATCACGGCGACCGTGCAAACCAACCGCCCAGGCCCTGTCGACGTTGATCTGTACCGAAACGGGGTGCGTATCGCCACACGCAAGGTGGACTTGAAGAACGGCCCCAACGAAGTGCGTTTCGAGGACCGGGCAGACCGTGAAAAGCTGCTTCTCTACGAGGTTGGCGTTCGCTCGACGCAGGACTCCATCGCAGAGAACAATCAACTGGGTGCAGCCGTGATCTCGGAGGGTGCGGCGAAGGTGCTGCTCGTGACGGATCGCCCGGAATCGGCGAGGTATCTGGAGTGGGCGCTGCGACAGGAGGGGATCGAGTTGAGCGTGCGGCCCGGGCAGGGGATGCCCTCCCAGATGAGCGACATTCAGAATTTCGATACGCTGGTCATCGACAACGTTCCGGCCTCTGACCTGTCCCGGCAGCAGATGGATCTGCTCCACTCCTATGTGCGCGATTTCGGCGGCGGGCTGCTCATGCTGGGCGGCGATCAAGCGTACGGACTTGGCGGGTATTACCGTACCCCGGTGGAGGAGGTGCTGCCCGTGAGCTGTGATTTCCAGCGGGAGGAGGAGGTGCCCTCCCTCGCTCTCGCCCTGGTGATCGATCGCAGCGGCAGCATGCAGGGGGAGAAGATCGAGATGGCCAAGGCGGCGGCCAGGGCGAGCGCGGAACTGCTCGGGCCGAAAGATTACGTGAGCGTGATCGCCTTTGACAGCGGCTGTTATCCCGTCGTGCCGCTGCAATCCGCCGGCAACAGCAGCGTTGCAACGCAGATCGCATCCATCGAGGCCGCGGGAGGAACCAATATGGCTCCGGCCATGGAGGAGGCTTTGCGCCAGCTCTCCGGGAGCAGCGCCAAGCTGAAGCACGTGATCCTGCTCACCGACGGCATCTCGGAGCAGGGACCGTTTTACGAACTCACCAACCAGATGTCCCAGACCGGCATCACGGTCAGTACCGTCGCAGTCGGCGACGGGTCGGACACGGAACTCCTCTCGCAGATCGCGCAGTGGGGCGGCGGGCGTTACTACGAGACGAACGACCCGTCGACGGTGCCGCAGATTTTCACCAAGGAGACGATGACGGCCTCGAAATCTGCCATCCAGGAGTTTCCCTTCCTGGCCAAGCCGGTGCGTGCGGTCGACTTTCTCGAGGGAGTTCCCTGGAGCGACTCCCCATTCCTGCTCGGGTATGTGCGGACCAAACCGAAGCCGACTTCGGAGACATGGCTGGTTACCGAGCGGGGAGATCCTTTGCTGACCACCTGGCGCTATGGACTCGGCACGACGGCGGCCTTCACCTCCGACGCCCGCAATCGCTGGGCGGTCGAGTGGCTGCGCTGGAATGGTTTTGGCAAGTTCTGGGCGCAGCTCCTGCGGCGTCTCAGCCGGCCGGAGTCTCTGGGACTTTCCGAGGTCGCGATCAAGGAAAAGGACGGAACCCTCCACGTCACCGTCGATGCGCTCGACCCGGTGGAGGGATTCCCGAGCGGTCTGACCGGGTCGATTCGTCTGGCCGATCCGGATGGCAAGGCCCGCGAACTGCCGCTCGAGAAAACCCTGCCGGGCCGCTGGGAGACGAGCTTTGCCACGCCGCTCAAGGGCATTTATTCCGCCCAGATGCTGCTGGCCCGTGACGGGCAGCCGGTGGATTCCCGCTTTTTTACCTACTCCCGGGGTTACTCGAAGGAGTTCCTCTTTGACCCGCCGGACCGCGAATTTCTCTCGAGTCTGACCTCTGAGACCGGGGGCGTGATCGATCCCGATCCGAAGACCGTCTTTACCAGGAAAGATCGCAGGGCCTCGCTCGAGGAAGAGCTGTGGCCGCTGCTCGCGCTGCTGGTCCTCGCCGGTTTCGTGCTGGATGTGGCGATCCGACGCTGGCCCGAACGATAGACCCCATTATGAAAACTTCCCCATATTTTCTCCTGCTCCTCTGCCTGTGGCTCATTGCGGCCCGGCCAGTGATGGCCGAGGCCGAGCTCAATCAGCAGATCGCGGATCGGTATGAGCTACTCCTTATCAAGTCTCCCCAGGCCGGGGTACCGTTTGACCGGGTGGTGGAGTGGTACTCGACCGGCGGCGGGGGTATCGAGGTGCTGCAGCAACGCTGGAAAGATGCCGCCGCGAAGGACGCGGGCGCGAGGTCGTCTTACCTGCTGCTCCAGGGCCTGCTCGCCGAGAGGCGCCGCGATGCGGAGGCTGCCCGCAAGGCCTACCAGGACGCACTGGCGCTGGGGGCGAATCCTGCGCAGGCCGGGCGCTTGCTTGGGGCGCTGGAGACGACGGAAGGGCATTTCGACGCCGCTGCCATCGCCTATGAAAAGGCGCTCGCCGTCGATGAACTGCCCTCGGTCGACCGGCTCGATCTCATGCGCTCGCTCGCCCTGCTTTATCAGCGCTCTTTTCATGAAGACAAGGCTCTCGCGGTATGGCGGGATGCGCTCATCCGTTTCCCCGGCGACCAGTATGTGCTCGAGGAGTCTGGCGAGGCCTTTCTGGCGGCTGGCGACTATGCCGAGGCGCGCAAGGCCTTCACCGCGATGCGCGATGCCGGTGCCAGTGACCCGTTTCGCCGCGTAGCGGCCTCGCTTCGCCTTGCCCGCACGGCCGAGGCCGAGGGAAAACTCGACGAGGCCGTGAGCATCTACGATCACGCCCTTGAGGAGACGAGTGAGGGAAGCTGGATTCAGCGCGATGTGCGTAATCGGATCGAGGAGCTCTTTCGTCGGAAAAATGACCTTCCCGGATTGCTGGCATACTATGAGAAGCGCACCAACGCTGTGCCCGGGGACTACGTATCCCTGGTGGCCCGCGCCCAGGTGATCGATGAGCTTGGGCGGAGCGGCGAGGGAGTGGATCTCATGCGGAAGGCGGCGCAGCTTGCCCCGGATAACAAGGAGCTTCAGCTTTCTCTCGTTCGCTGGCTCAGGCAGACCGGGAATACCGACGAAGCCATCGCCGAGGCGGAAAAGCTCGCGCTGGCCAGGGATGCCCAGGACGAAGTGCTCATCGTGCTCGGTGATTTGCGGTGGAGTGTCTACGAGGCGACGAAACAGGAGAAATCCCGCGCCGAAGCCCTTGCCGCCTGGAGTCGCATCGCTCCCGCCGATTCGCAGGATGTCGCCCGCATCGCCCGGCTGGCGGACATCCTCCAGGCGCATGGCCTGACCGATGAGGCGATGAACCAATGGCGGCGCATCGTCACGCTTTCTCCCGGCTCATCCGATGCCCGTCAGCGTCTCGCAGAGATCTATCTCAAGCGCAATGACAAGCAGGCCGCTGAAGCCATCGTAGCCGGACTCGTCGAGGGCGAGCGGACGCGACCGGAGAATTACCTCTCCCTTGCGCGCATCCAGGAAAAATTCGGCTGGTCCGACATGGCCCGTGCCACGGTACGGCAGGGACTGGAGCGAAATTCCTCGGATTACGATCTGCTCAGTCTCTCGTGGACTCTTGCGCTTAAAGCCCAGGATCGCGACGCCGTTGATGCGCTGTTTCCCCAAGTTTGGTCGCAGGCACCCAATGAGTTCTTCGCCGAGGACGCAGCGAAGAAATACGCCGTTTTCCTCTCTGAGATCGACTCGGATCAGCCTCCGGGCCGAAAGGTTGCCGATCGTCTTGCCCGTGATCCGGGAAATCCGCAGGATGCCGTGATTCTCCTCCGGCTCGCCTTGTCGAAGCAGGATGAAAAGGCGGCGGCGAAGGCTGTGGAATACCTCAAGGCCCAGGGCAACGCCCTGCGTGCGGCGCGGGCCCAGGCCGATTTTGCCCAGGCGTTTGGATCAGTCGACGATCAGATTGCCTCCTGGGAGGCGGTGGCGGTGGCAGATCCGCGCATGGCCGTCGACAGTCTGCGGACGGCTGCTCGCATCCAGGCGGATAACGGAAAGGCCGATGCGGCGCTGGCGACGATGAAGCAGCTTATCGAGAAGTCCCCCGCAGACTCCTCTCTCTATGCCTATTACGCAGACATCGCGGCGCGCTCCGGGCGCATCGATGCCGCCGTGACGGAACTCCGCAAGGCTGTGCGTTATGTCGAGGATGCCACCAGCCTGCGGCTCAAGCTCGCAGAGTTGCTCCAGATTCAGCAGCGCAATGACGAGGCGGCTGCGGTGCTGGAGGAGGCATTTGTCCGGGAGGATCGCGATGCCCGCCGCATGGAGATTTTTCGCCGACAGATCGAAGTCGCCAGCCAGGCGGGACGCATTGACGAATTGATCGCCAAGCTGAAGGAACGCCAGTCCAAGGAGCAGGGCGGGGCAAAATACGGGGCATATCTCGCCGAGATCTACATGGCCCAGGGGGATACCCTCTCGGCCCGGGACGAACTCGAGAGAAGCCTCGGGCGTAATCCCGATAACGCCTCCGCCGTCTCCCGGCTGCGCGATCTCGCCGAGCAGGGCGGAGATCAGGATGACGTGCTGCGCCTCTCCGCACGGCTTTACGAACTGGAGCCGAGCACCAGCAATCGCGCAGACTATATCGAGCGCCTATTCAGTGCGGGGGAGACGGAAAAAGGACTCGAGGAGTTTGGGAAAGCCCGCGAGTCGGCCTTGAAGAAACCCGGGGATTGGAACTCCGTGCTCCTCGCCATGCGGCGCTCCGGGCTGGATGCCGAGGCGGATGCCTTCATCGGTGAAGTCGCTGCTCGACCGGAATCCTCGATCGAGCAGCGCTGGGAGATGGCGAATCTCCGGCTGCAACAGCGGCAGTTCAATCAGGCCAAGGAAACCATGTGGCAGATGCTCTCACAGGGCAACCTGGCAGATTCCCTGCAGGCGGTGTCGCAGGATACCTCGGCCAATCACATGTACGGCTCCTCCGGCCCCTGGTTGAGATATGCTCCCTTTTACGCGCTGATGAACGGGGTGCAGGGCTCGCTCCAGCAGATGTTCAACACTTATCGTGGGAGAGGCATGTATCGATCTTATCCCATGATGTACTATCCGGCGGCGGGAGGAGGTAGTGCGTCGCCGGTCACGCCAGAGCAAAGGGTCCAGGTCACGGCGCTATTCACGCTCCAGCGGCTGGCTATCGCCGAGGGACAGACGGAGGAGTTTCAAGCGAAGCTGCGTGACTTGCTAACTAAGAACAATGTCCCGCGAAGCCTTCAGGCGATCATCTATCAGGTGACGAATGATGGCGATGGACTGCGCTCCATTGTCGCCGCCGAGGCGGATGACCCGGGCAGCGATCTATCGACGGCCCGGTTCCTGATCGAAGGAAGCCTGGCCGAGCATCCAGATGACAAGGAGCGGAAGGCCCGGATCTCCGAACGCCTCGAAAAAGCCGATCCGGTCTTTGCGTGCGGCAAGGTCCTGGCTGATACGCGCAAGGAGTTTGTCGGCCCCGGAAATACCGTTGCCGCCGAGAAACGCGAAGCTCTGAAAAAGAGGATTCAGGAAATCCTCCAGCGGCCTGAAGTAGCGACTTCTCCGCAACTCCAGATCCAGTTGGTCTCCCTGGCGCTGACCGGCAAGCTCTTCGATACGGCGATCGAGATTCTTGATGGCATGGATCAGTCGGGAAATCTATCGGCGGACGTACTGACGCAAATGCTGATGCTGCGCAACACGGTCCTGATCCAGGCCATCATGGCGGACAGTCCGCTCGCACCCGATCTTTTTGCCCGGCTGCTCAAGGATGCGTCCTCGGTGCAGGCAAAGATGTCGCCGGTCATGTTTCGTTCCGGCATGCTCCTGCGCGGAGCGCGGCAGCCGTTTCTCTTGATTCAGAACTCGAACGACCTGGCGGTGGGCGACAGCGAACTGACGGTCGCGACCTATCGGACATTGACGCAGTCGTCGGGCCAGGAACCGGCGGTCGACCGCGATGGCAAGATAAGCGCCTGGCTCGCGCGGCGCGCCTCCACCGATACTCTCGACGTCTACGGCGTGGCGCTGTTTTACCAGGCGTGGTTTGCGGGTAACCGCGATGAAGCCATCAAGCGCCTCGAGGCGATCCAGAAAAAGAACCCCACGCCGCGCGGGGCGGCGTTGCTCCTGGAAGCCTACGAACGCTCGAACGCCAGCGACAAGGCTCTCGCCGTCATCGATGTCGCCGAGATGCAGGACGGGGAGACTCTTGAGATCCGGACTTTCCGAAAACTCCGCCTGTTGAGAGCTGCCGGGAGGACAGACGAGGCCCGAGCCCTGCTCGACAAGCTGGCGAAGGGGCGCGTTTCCTACACGCTGCGCGACCAGATTGCCAATGAGGTGAATCTCCTCGGCATCCCGGTGGCCAATTATCAGAATCTCACGCCCCAGTCTTTCCGAACCTCCCGAAGCTCGCGCAGCGGCTCCGATCCCTTGCGGGACGCGGTTTCCCGGCTGGTGAACGGGGGACGGAAGGATGAGGCTGAGAAGCTTGCCCGGCAGGTGCTGCAGCGTCCATTCCCGCCGGAGAGCGATTATCAGGCGAGAAACCTGCGCGATTCCATGTTGCAGACTTTGTCGTCGATGAAGTGTCTCGATGCGCTCGAGTCGGAGCTCCGCGACCAACTGGCGAAGAACCCCGGGGACTTCAACACGATCGTGCGGCTCGCTGAGATTCTCGCCAGTAATGACTCCTCCGACGCCGCTGCGGATCTCCTGATCAAGGCGGTGGAGGATGGAGCTGCCACCGGCCCGCAGCTTGGCTATGCCGTTTCGATCCTGCAGCGGCGCAGCGGCGGGCAGGGGAAGGTTGCCGAACTGCTGTGCCGTGTCATCAAGCGCAACCCGGACGAACTCTACTCCAGCGGAGTCCAGCTTCAGGACGTGCTGCAACGGAGCGACGATCCGAAAACCCAGGAGTTGCTGGCCGACACGATCGCGGGCCTCGATCAGAGGGGCTACGATCTGCTCTTCCTGCCACAGCGGCTCTCCGGACAGTTCTCGGAAGCGGCAATACTTCCGCGGCTGGCCGAGTTTTCCTATCAGGCAGGCAAGACCGACCAGGCCATCGCCCTGCTCTCCCGGGCCAGGGACGAGTCTCTGAGCAATCTCTACCAGAGTTGGCCGCTCCTCATCCGGTTGATGGAGTATCAGCTCCTCCAGGGAAAGAAGGACGACGCACGGGCCATCATGCTTTCGCTGGTGGGAGAGTCCTCCCAGGCGCCTGCGATGCGGGCTCAGGGCGGCATAGCCAGCGTGCTGATGAACATGATGCAGAATTCCTATGGTGGCACCAAGCCGATGGAGGATCAGTTGCTGCGGTTTGGCAAGGTGGCCGAGCAGACGGATACCTTTCAGCTTCTCATGGACAGACTCGCTCCGATGGAGGCACAGCCTGCCCCGGCGGGAATCACGGCAGGGTTGCTCCTCCGGACGATCTACAAGCAGCCCGGCGTGGTCAAGGAATGGAAGGATCTCGCCAACGACAAAACGCCCGTCCTTGGGTATGTGAGTCCCTCCGTCCTGGCGACCGGGCTGAAGGTGCTCGCGGAGCAAAGTGATGGAGAAAAAACCGTTCCCGGTCTCCTGGCCAAGATGCAGGATGCGCAATATTACTCGGGTGACGGCCACCTTAGCTTCCTGGTTCAGATCCAGCCGATCCTCGAAAAGTACCGTGAGAATCCCAAGGTCACAAAGTTTGTCGAGAGCATCGTGGGCAAGAGCCTGTCCGACCCGAATGCCGTCAACTACCTTGCCTATACCGAGAGCTATCCGGAGGCCGTCAGCCTTTTGATTGATCTGGGGCAGGTCGACCTCGCGCAAAAACTCCTTGATGCCACGGCCACCGCCCGGTCGAACCGCAATAGCGGGCGCGACATCGTTTTTCAGACGATCGAGGCCAAGCTCAAGGCCGCTCGCGGCAGTTCCAGCGCCTATCAATTTCTCTGCGCTGGAACCCCGGCGGCGGAGGGCAAATTAAAGGTGTTCTGGAAGGCCAGCCTCGCCGTTGAGGAGGTCAGCATGCCGGAGTATTACCCTCGCAAAATCGTGCAATGGGAGTCGGGCGGCTTTTCTTTTGGTGCGAAGCAGAAGCCGCTGGAACTCGAGATCCTGGCAGGGCCAAATCCGATGACCATGGAGCGGGTCGCCCTCATCAAGGGGCCGGCGGCGACAGGCAGTATCGACGTCAAGGTCTCCGGCACCCTGGGGCTGCTCCAGGCTCGATGGAAGCGCTCGGATGGCTCTGAAGGATGGGGGCCGCTCACGGCCTATTTGCAGGGCGAGAATCTGGCATCGGGCAATGGCGTTCCCGCCTCGACCGGAGGGGTGGGCAAGGAAGCCTTCCGGGCGGATCAGCCGGGACCGCTCGGACCGAAATCCGCCGTGGTGTTGGAAACCATGTCGCCGCAGACGGATATCAAAATCGACCTGGCTTCGGTGAAGATTACCGACGCGGAGGAGGGGCTCGCTTTCCTCGGCTGGTTTGGATCTAGGTCCCGCAATGGCGGGCCATCCGTTTCCTTCCGTATCAAAACTGCCGGGGGCAGCGACTCCAGCGATGGTGATTATTTCTCACAGCTCGCCGACGGGATGTGGACGCAATCTGTGAAGATTTATTGCAAGAATGACAATGAACACGGCTGGTCCTCGCTCCCGGCCAGGGCCGAGCAGTTCATCGTAACCGGGCAGTTTCGCGCCACGAACGGGTATAACAATCAGTGGGCGATCTCCGGGGCATGGTCCGGTGTGCAGGTGATCCGTTTCTTCTGGAAAGAGCAGGCTGCAGAGGTCAAGAGCATGCTGGAACAAGCTGGACGAGCCAGGGCACAGAAGGACTTTGCGGCGGCAACCGATGCCTATTTCAAGGCGTTGAAACTCAGCCCCAGCACGGTGCTGCAACAAAACAGCTCAGCCGTCTTTGAGTGTGCGGAAAAGGCGCAACGACTCCCGGAGTTGTATAGGTTGTTTCTTTCGCCGGCCTTGTATCTTCCGAATCCGCTGACGGACAATCGCATGGACCTGCAGGGGGATGCCTTCATAACCCGGCTGGTGGATGTCGCTTCGCTTCCAGATGCCTCCGCTCCGGCAAAAGAATGGCTGGAGCGGATCCAGAAGATTCCCCTCTCGGAGAGTACGCGGTTTGCCATCGATGTCGCGCTGCTCAAGGCTGGCAAGGACGATCCGGAAAAGACCACGCCTGAGAAGCTGGCCGCATTCCTGGGCTGGCAGCCGGAAAAGGCGAACGCCGGGCGCCTGCGGATGCTTTGGTACTCGGGCGGCAGCGATGTCTATCCGGTGAAGAGCCTCCTGGAGATCATCGAAAAGACCAACAATACAGCAAAGGTGCGGGAGTTGATGAAGAAGATGCCGGTGACGGCCGATGTCGTCGCTTCGCAACTGATGCTGGAGGCATGGCTGGCCGCGCCCGCGGACCCGCAGGCAGCGCTGACGGCATACAGCCAGTCCATCGCCCAGCAGAAATCCGGCCAGAATTCGGTCAGCTTCAGCAGCACCATGCAGGACTGGGTCTTGCGGCGTATCGCGCTTACACATCCGGAGCCGGGCAATATCCTGGCGGCCTTTACCGCTCTACAGAGCCAGCGCAGTTCCGATCCAAGGTACGCGCAAAAGACCACGGTGGAATTTCTCTACGCCATGAGCAAGCAGGACACGCCGCTGGGAGCCAAATACGCCTCGCTCTGGGCGGACGCGGAGTTTGCAGGTTACAGGATTCCTGGTTACGAGGCTTCCCGCGAGCGGTTGGGGGCGCTGGTCCAGCGCTTGCAGGATGCGCAGGATTGGGAGCGCATCGAAACCCTCAAGGGCCTTGTGGAATCCAGCAAGACCTTCGACCCGGCCATTCGCCAGGAGTTGACCCGCTTGAGCGCTGTTGCCGCCTTGGGACGAGGCAATAGTGACATCGCCTGGCCGGTGGTATGGAGCAAACCGGGAGCGAGTCCGACCGAGGTGACCGCCTGCTGGCAGTGGAACCTCCGCGACACACGACCGGACGAGGGACTTTTCGACATGGTGACCACCGTGTCTGACAAGCCTGTCCTTTCCGAAATCAAGGGACAGGACCGTGTGGAGATTTATTTCGGAGAGATGCCGAATGACATGAAGCTCATCGGCAAGCTGGATGGAGCTGCCGCGACTGGCGAACTGCCCTTGGACCTGCCTTCCGCAAATGGCTTCCTGCGAGCCGTGGCTGTGCTGGGCGACCGTCAGGTGCGAGGCCCCCTGGCGATGGTGGTTTCCGGCCCGCCGATTTACCCACCCGTCGACCAGGGGCTGAAGGAACTCCTCCTGAGCGGGGCGAAGCCGCTCGACGCAGCACAGCTTTTTGTAAAGGGAGCCGCTCCGGACGGCTCTCCAGCGATCCAGCTCGGCGTGCTGGGAGAAGGTAATAACCTGGGCTATGAGGGGCCGGCCTTCCCGTTGCCTCCGGCTCGCTTCTGCGTATCGCGGTGCTGGTTGCGGCGGGCGGGAAACGGCGTTGCCACCGTCACCACGCGGTTCCAGGGCGATGCCGGTGCTGGCAGGCAGCAGGTGGATTTGCTCCTCGCGTATCGGTCGGAATCCACTGGCTCCTGGGTTTACTACACCCGGGCCGTACCGAGCCTGCCGTCCCACACATTCTGGGTGCCGTGGGATCACCTCACCGGAGTGATTCCCTGCATCCAGGAGGCTCAGCCCGGCACGCAGATCGCGAGTTGGGAGATGATCGATGCGACGGATTCCGCCTATGGGAAATGGCTGGTTGAACTCGCGCTCCTGAAGGGGCGGTTGGAAAAGGCTTCGACGCCGGAATTGCTCGATCGCCTCGCGAAGCTGGCGGCGGTCGAGCCGCTGACCGTGCTCGATTATCATGGTGACTGGGTCTGCCGGGAGCTGATCAAGGGCGGAAAATCCGCCGCCCTTCCGCCATTGTTCCAGACGGCTTTCGCCGCTGAGCCCAATCCGCTTTTTGCGCGCAGTCGACCCGAGCGGGTTTATGCCAATCTCTTTGCCGTGATTGACAATTCGGAGGTCCCGCTTGATGTCCGGCAGCAGGCCCTTGAGGTCGGTCTGGTCTCCTGCGGCAAGAATCGACTCGGGCGCAAAATCTCGCTCCAGCGTCGTGAGCTTGAACTCGCCAAGCTTGCCGGAAACGAAGCGGAAGTCCGGTCTCGACTCAAGGGGGAGATGCTCGATCTCCTCAAAGCCGGGGACGATCAGCGCAAGGCCCTGATGGGTGCTCTCAAGGAAAAAGCCGTCTGGCGGGATCGCCTCGTGAACGATCTCTTTACCATCGCCGTCGCTTTGGAGGATGAGACGATCACCCGGGGGTTGCTCTCTGCTGTTTCCAACGCCAAGGACGACAGTCTGGAGGCATATCGGCGCACCTTTGCCGCGCTCGCTCTTGAGCTGATCCTGCCCGATCCCAAGCTGGACGAGCAGTGGCAGACCCACGTGGAAAAGGGCTTTGCGCTGACGGAACGAGTCCAGAATGCCCGCGACATCCTGCTATGGCCATCGGTTATCGCGGACACGCTCGCAGCAAAGGCGCTTTTTCCCGAGGTGCAGAGACCCCTCCGGCAGAAGGCCTTTGATCGCCTGATCAAACTCGACGTCAACAAGTCCGAAAACGCGGTCGAGCTCACGCGCTCGGGCGCGCAGTTGATTCAGGTCGACCTCGAGCAAAAGGATACCGCCAGCGCCCGGGAGATCGCCGACCGACTGGGCAAGCGACTGGGTGAGCGGGAGGCCAAACTCTCCGATGAAAACCTGCGGCTCTTGCTACCGGTACTCGACAGCCTGATGGCTGGGCACATGATCGACCCCAGCTCGCCGCTGCTCCAGCGCGCCGCCAAGGATGCTGCTGCTTCACAAACCATGGCAGAACCATACAGAAATTATAAGCCATAGACCGGGAAGGCCGGCCTGCGCCGACTGCTGTCTGGACATTCTGCCAAAAACGCAAAGCTGACCGGATGGTAGCGATGGGGATATAAACCCTCCTTTTTTACCTGGTGGAAGCGTCGCCCGTTTCCGGTGGGCACATCGGGGGTGGAGGGAGGCGGTGGAACCCGCTCTGGCCTATGCTACGAGCGTCAGACGGCCCGCTCGTAGATGTCTTGGTTTGTCGGCCCTTTGCGTAGCAATCGCTTCGGGCGACTGGAAATCAGCAGCATGGCACCCGATGGACGATGTGGAGATGGCCTTCCATCTCCAAGCGAAAGGAGGATGCTTCACTGGAACGATAGAAACGTCGCGGCTGAAAACAGGACTCCTTCCAGCTTCCGATCACAGAGGGCAGGACGAGACGCGGCGGAAGTTTGTTGGTAAGCGGCTCGTCTTGAAGGGATTGAAAAGTGGCTGGGGAGGGAATCGAACCCCCGACACGAGGATTTTCAGTCCTCTGCTCTACCGACTGAGCTACCCAGCCCTTGGTAAGGGAGGGCTGAATCTAGGGAGAACAACGCGGGTTGACAAGCGGAACATTGCGAAAATCTCACAATTCTTGCGCTGCCTTTGCGGCTCGACTTGCTGCCTGGAACCTGACTTGGATGCCGTTCCGAAATGGACATTGGCGGCGTTATTCTCATCCTCCTGGCGGGTGCCGCGATTGTCGCGGCGGTGGCGCTCTTTGATGCATGGATGGAGAAAAAACGACGGGAGGCCTTCCTCGCCCTTGCCGCAGAGTTGGGGCTGGAATACTCCCCTGAGCGTGATCGCAGTCTGGCGGAGAGGTGCTCGTTTTTGAACCTCCTCGTCCAGGGGGACAACCGGTATGCCCAACACATCTTTACCGGGATGTACGAGGGATTGCCGACGATGGTTTTTGAGTATCACTACGAGACGGTCTCCAGAAGTTCCAAGGGTGGCCGCACGGTGCATCATCATTATCTCAGCGTTTTCCTGACTAGGGTGCCTGGGCCTGTGCCGGAACTGACGATTCGGCCTGAGGGGTTCCTTTCCAAGGCCGCGCAGGCTTTAGGCTACGATGATATCGATTTTGAATCGGCCGAGTTCTCACGGAAATACTGTGTCCGTTCGCGAGACAAGCGATTTGCCTATGATGTTTGCCATCCGGCGGTGATCGAGCTTCTTTTGCAGCATCCCGGTGTGGATATCGAGATTGAGGGGTATGATATGGCTTTGATTAAGGAATATGGGCTTGAGAGCTTCGAGGTGGCTGGAAATCTCGACCTTCTGACGCGATTTCGACAGCTTTGGCCAGATCATTTGAAAGAAGGTCGGGCATGAATTTATCGGTAATCGTTTGGACCATCGTCGCACTGGCGGCTCTTGGTGCTTTTTATGGCCTCGGTCAGTACAATGGACTGATCGCTTTGCGAAATCACATCGCCGAGGCGTGGAGTGACATCGATACCGAGTTGAAAAGACGGTATGACCTCATTCCCAACATGGTTGAGATCGTGCAAGGCTATGCCCGGCATGAGCGGGAGGTGCTCGAAATGGTCGTCAAGACGAGGGCCGAGTGTATGACTCTGCATGGAGCCGTGGGTCGGCAGGCAGCGGACGAGGCGCGGCTGTCATCGGCCCTGGGAAGGCTCATCTCTGTCGCTGAGTCGTATCCGGGTCTGAAGGCAGATCAGGCGTTTCTGCGTCTCCAAGACGAACTCGTGGACACGGAAAACCGGATCCATGCGGCACGGCGGTTTTACAATGGGAACGTCAGAGACTACCGAAACAAGGCAGAATCGTTTCCGGGGAGCTTGATTGCCGCAGCGTTTGGATTTGGGCCTGCCGAGTATCTGGAATTTGATTCCTCGATATCGAGGCCGAAAGACATCCGCCTGCCATAGCAACTCCGGAGGGAGTTGCCATGGCGAACGGAAAATCTCTATCGGGGAGGGACTAGCGCCTCTTTCCGCGAACAGGAGCCTTGGCCTTCTTGCGGGCGGGAGCCAGAGCTGCCTTACGGCGGGCGACGGGCTTCGCTTTAGCTTTTGGAAGAGCCTTGGCGGGTTTGCGGACGGGTGCGGTCTTGGCTTTTCCCTTCACCGGTGCCTTGGCGACCGGGCGCAGCGGCTTCCGGAGGGCCGGTTTGGCTGCGGTCTTGGCGACAGGGCGGGTGGGGCGGGCAGGGGCGGGGCGTTTGGCACCTTTGGCCGCAGCTTTGCCGGAGCGCTTTGGCGCTTCCTGCTCCGCTTTGTGCCGGGCGCGCCAAGCTGCTACCTGCAGGCGCACGCGTTCGCGTTGGGCTTCGATGTCTCGATGATACCACTCGCTCTTTCTGGCTGCCTCAGCTTTGCGGAAGTTGGGGCTCGAGCGGTACTTTTCGGCGTACTTTTTACGGTAGTACGCTTTGCCGTATTCTTTGTCGGCGTATGGCATGATTAGGGACGGATACCGCCAGACATCGTAACGCTGCATCCGGTTTCGTCAATTCAGTTCTGCGGCAAGGAGTTCTGAACTTTGCTTTAGCGCCCGTCCACAGGACTCAACTAATTAAGACTGAGACTCAACAAGAGGAAGGAATGGCCGTTTTCATCAACTGACTGGGGGTAGGTGATCTCTGCTGGATGGCCTGGGGTTTCGTGTCGGGCAATACGTCTCGATGCCGGGGTGAAGTCGATAGCGTGGGCTGGAGACAGGCACTATTGCGGGGAGCGCGTCGTTCCGGGCTGGCATGTCATCCGGAGCGACGCAGGCAATACAGGACTAGAGAATACGCCTCTATTTGCCACCTCGGATGCGTTCCTTGCGTTCTTCCCGCTTTTCCTCGAGGCGGGAGAGTTCGGAGGCAAGCTGGCGGCGAAGCTCGTCCTGAGCGAGGGAATCCCCGGTGGATTTTTTGATCTCGCCCTCCAAAAATACCTTTTTCTCGGCGATCTTGGCGTTGATTTCCGAGTCGATCTCGGCGATCTGCCGTTTTTGTTCCTCGGAGAGTTTTTGAATCGGGGATTCCTTTTCCAGGCGGCTCATGGCGAGTTCGTAGGCAGATTTCATGGGGGAATCCTACCCCGGGAGAGTCCGTTCGCCAAGAGCGGCCGATAGCGAGACCCGGGCAACGGGCCTTGCCACCGCCGGGAACCACTTTTACTGTACTGCCGCCATGCCAAATATCCGACTCCTGAGCACAGACTTTGACGGCACGCTGATCGGGTTTGATTCCGATGGGCGCTGCTCACCAGACTTTGCTGTGGCGATCAGCGAGTATCACGAGGCAGGGGGGCTTTGGGCCGTCAACACCGGACGCAGCGTGGAGCATGCCGTCCAGGGGCTGCGGAGATTCCAGCCCCCGATCATGCCGGACTTTCTCCTGACCTGCGAGAGGGAGGTTTATCGGAGGCTGTCCGATGGACAGTGGGAGGCCCACGGCCATTGGAATGAAACCTGTCGTCAGCGCCATGAGGAGCTTTATTCCCTGGCGGAGGAACTTTATGCCGTGATCGCCGACCGGGCGGGGAAACGCGGGGGAATCGAAATGATCTGGGAAGAGGGAAGACTGGTCGGATTTGTAACCCGGACGGAAGAGGTTATGGAGGCGTTTCTCAAGGAGGTCGATCTGCTCTCAGCGGACTTTGTTGACTTTTCCTATCAGCGAAACACGGTTTATCTGCGATTTTGCCATCGCGATTATCACAAAGGTTCCGCCTTGGGAGAGCTTTGCCGGCTGGAGGGGCTGGATGCCGGCTGGGTGCTTGCGGCAGGCGATCATTACAACGACATTCCTATGCTGGACGGCCGGCACGCACGGCACGCTGCCTGTCCGGCCAATGCCATCGAGGCGGTGAAGCATCGAGTGCGCCTTTCCGGAGGTTATATCGCGGAAAGGAACTACGCGGACGGTGTCGCCGATGCGCTGGCCTTTTTTGAAAGAAAAGAGGCGGAGGGCTTTCGCTCCACCGCCTCGGTTGGGATCGTAATGTGAGGGTTGAACCCGAACTAGGCTTTCAGACGATAGCGTCCGGCGGACAGCTTCTGGATCGTGCCGAGCTTGCGTCCCGTGCTGCTGAACCAGACGTGGATGTTCTGGGCTTTGACGCCGAGCTTTTCCGAGAGTTCCTTGACGCTGATGCCCTTGTCGCCGGAAGCCTTCAGGGCGGCGAGGATGGCCTCCTTAAGAGCGCCGCGACGACCGGAAGACTTGCTGCCCGTGGCCTTGGCGGCCTTGGTGCCCGCAACGCGACCGCGAGGGGCCTTGGCTGCGACGGCTCCGCCAGCATAAAGGGATTCGATCTGGCTTTCGATTTTTGCGATTTCACCGAGCAGGGACTCCCGCTGCTCCGTCAGCTTTAAGATGTTCTTAAGAACCGAAGTGCTGAGTTGAGATATTGCCATAAGGGGAAAGTGCCTTAATTAGCTGGTTTGTCCAGTGCAAGAAAAATAACTATTCGAAAATGGAAAATATCCAAATAACCGCATGGAATGAGATATCCGGCCCTTCGCCAGAGCTGGGCGGCCAGGTGCATGTTTGGAGGATTTTTCCTAATCTTCGGAATAATCGGGATCTTCCCGAGGCGGAATTGCAGCGATGCGAGGCTATTAATAACCCGTTAGCGAGGCAGCATGAACTCAGCTCCCGCATCGGAGTGCGGCGCGTTTTGGCGCGCTACACCGGTGTTTTGACCTCTGTTCTAACATTTGAACGCGCGGGGCGCGGAAAGCCGTTCCTGGCGGGAGGTCCTCAGTTCAACCTATCGCATACGAGGGATCAAATCCTGTTAGCAGTGTCGCGGCAGCCTGTGGGATTGGATGTGGAATCAATGGATCGCGAGGTGAAGGCCGGAGATCTTGCCGCCAAGTTTTTTCACGAGAAAGAGCTGGCCCATGTTAGGGACAGTGCCGATGGCGAGAGGGTTTTTCTAAAATATTGGGTCTGCAAGGAAGCTACGGTTAAGCTCTCGGGAGATGGAATTTATCATGGTCTGAGGGACGCAAGGATTGATTTTGAAGGTGACAGGGTGCGGGGGACCTACCGGGAAAGGGATGTCTGTCTGTCCATGTTTTCGCCTGCTCCCGGCTTTGTCGCAGCGGTGGCTTCCTGGCAGCCGCACCCGGCACCGAGGTTCTTTCGCCTGGGGAACGAGCTTTAGTATCCTCGCACCCAATGAAGTCCGAAGCCGATCCATAAAGGGATGGCAAAGAGGCCGATCAGCGAGGTGCCGAGCACGACCTGAAGGGCTGTGGGGACGTCTCCATCGTGAACCTTCGTGACGACGATGGGAAAGATGGCAGCGGGCATGGCAGCCTGAAGGACGAGGATCACCTTGAGGTTGGCGTCGAAGGGAGCCAGGGCGGAGATCGCCAGGATAAGGGCGGGTAGGACAACGACTCGCGCGAGCGTGGCCAGCACGATGGTGCGGGTGCCTCGCTTGAGGGCGGAGAAATTGATGTGATCGGCGACCAGGGCTCCGCTCATGAGCAAACCCAGCGGCACGGCGCAGACGCCGAGGAGGTGAAACGTGGAGTCAATGGCGGCGGGGATCCAGTGTTCCGCGCCGATGGCATTCAGGATCATTGCGCTCGGGATGGTGACGACCTGCGGGTTGATCGTCTGTCGCCAGCTTCGCGCTTCCCTTCCTCGGGTCAACTGCCAGAGCGCGATGCTCCAGAACGAAAGCTCCACCCCGAGTACCAGGGCGAACAGCACTCCGACGGTTTCCTTGCCGAACAAGACCTGGCAGAGCGGCAGCGGGATATAAGCGTAGTTCTGTATCGATGTGGTGAAGACAAAGGTCTTTCGCACCATGGGGTGGGTATCTGGCAGTCCTCGGGCGAAGAGCCGTGCGACGAAGATGCCTAAGGCCACGGTGCCGACGCCGGCGAGAGGGGGGACGAGCCAGTTTGCCGGAGATCGCAGCGCTTCGTTTCCGATGATGGTGTCCAGCGCCAGACAGGGTGCCAGGATGGTGACGGTGGTCCGGATCAAGGAACGGTCTGCCTCCGCCGACAGGATGCCGAGCTTGCGGATGGCATAGCCTACGGCCATGACGACGAAGACCGGGGCGACGATCTGCAACAGGGAAACGTATTGTGCTCCCATTCCCTGCCTTAACGAAAGACGATGTTGCAGACGACCACGGCCGCGACCACTCCGGCGAGGTCAGCGGTGAGTCCTGCCGCCACGGCATGACGGGTGCGGCGAATCGCCACCGAACCAAAGTAGACTGCCAGTACGTAGAATGTGGTCTCCGTGCTCCCCATGATCGTGCCACCCATGCGGGCGATCAGGCTGTCCGGACCATACGCATCGGGGCGAATGAGCTCCGCAAAAAGAGCTGTCGTGCCGGTGCCGCTAAGGGGACGCATAAACACCATCGGAAGGAGCTCCGAAGGGAAGCCTAGAGGAGTGAGCACAAAGGCGAGGGGCCGTGAGAGCAGATCGATGCCTCCGGCTGCGCGAAACATGGCAACCGCCACGAGGATCGCCACAAGGTAAGGAATGATCCGGATTGCGACTTGGAAACCCTCCTTGGCCCCTTCGACAAACTCCTCGTAGACCGGCACGAGGCGGCCCGCCGCGTAGAGAGGGAAAACGACCACGATCATGGGTATGGCGAGCAGGGAAATGGTGGCGATCGCACGTTCGTACCAAGGTTTGGCAACCCAAGCTCCCCCCAGAGTAAAATTCCCGGGAAACGCGAGGGCCCCTCGGATCTGGGAGACAAACGTTTGGAAATACTCGGGAAAGAACGCCATCAAAACGAAGGTGATGGCAAAAATGAAGGACATCACGGCCAGCAAGGCTTTAGCCCAGCCTTGCATCGGAACCATGGGAGCGGGGGAATCTCCCTCGCCCGAGCTTTCTGGAGACCCGCCGGCCGTCTGGCTGGCCGGGACAGGCGTGGCTGGCGGCAGGGCAAACATCGGGAGTTTCTCGAAGAACTTCACTGCGATGATCGCGACTGCGGTGGAGCAGATCGTCGCAATGAACGAGGTGCCGATGATCGCGGTCGGCTCCTTCGATCCCGCCGCGGCAAGCAGTGCCACCGTGGTCGCCGGGATGAGCTGGATCGAACTCGTGTTGATCGCGAGGAATGTGCACATCGCGTTGGTCGCGGTGCCTGGCCGGGTATTGAGCTTTTCCAGATCCTGCATGGCGCGCAGGCCCAGCGGGGTGGCGGCGTTGCTCAGGCCGAGCATGTTGGCGGCCATGTTCATCACCATCGAACCCATGGCGGGGTGATTCGTCGGCACCTCCGGGAAGAGCCGCCGCATGATGGGGCGGAGGGCTTTGGCGAGTATCGCCACCAGTCCGGCTTTTTCCGCGATGCGCATCATCCCGAGCCAGAAGGCCATGATGCCCGCCAGCGGCAGGGCGAGGTCCATCACCGCGGTTTTGCAGGCGGTAAAGGCGGCATTGGTCACCGCATCGAGTTGGCCGGTGAGCGCTCCCAATGCGACGGCGAGAACGACGAGGCCTAGCCAGATCCAGTTGAGCATGAGAAACGCCCAGCCTCCGCGAAGACCGGGCGTCGGGTCAAAGAATTTTCTCGGGGAATGTCAGACAGCGAATTGACTCAAAGGAAAAGACACCAGCGGAGGCTTTGAAAATGGGTGGAAAAACAACCCGCGCCTTTCGGCCTCTTCAAAATCTCCCCCCGGTGTCTTGTTTCATTGAGGCAACACGCAGGGTGATCACGGCGATTTCCGGAGGGCAGGCGATGCGCATGGGGGGAAACGTCGACCCGGCTCCGCGTGAGACATAGACGCGCACGACGGGACCCTGGCACAAGCCCTCGCGGTACTTTTGCCCGTAGCGGGAGGGTAGATGAGGCGCTCCGATGCCGGGAAGGATGACCTGCCCGCCGTGGGTATGGCCGCTGAGCATGAGCCCCACGCGTTCGTCGCGCAGGGTCTCGGCGTAATCGGGATTGTGACTCAGGAGGAGGGCCGACTCCGCCGACATTGTGCCTGAGAGCGCCTTGCGAGGGCGCTGCCTATCCCTCCAAAGGTCGCCCACGCCCCCGATGCGAAACTCCGCGCCTCGTCTGCGCAGATGGATGCCCTCGTTGGTCAGGTCGTAGATGCCGGCGGAGCGGAGAGCGTGCCGCAGGGGTTCTGCCGCGTGATCCGCGTGATCGTGGTTGCCAAGGACAGAGACGACTCCGCGTCGGGCCCGCAACCGGGAAAGCTCGCTCACGCAGCCGGGAATCCACGATCTGCCATAGTGAATGAGATCGCCGGTGAGGGCGATGAGGTCGACGTCCTGCAGGTTCGTTCGCTCCACTACCCGCCGCAAATAGGAGCGGGGAATCCACTCGCTGTGGTGTAGATCGGTGAGGAGCGCGATGCGAAAGCCGTCGAATTCCCGGGGCAATCCGCGCAGCGTGACGCTCGTTCGCGTGACGGTGCAGTGCGCCGCCGCCAGGAACGGCCCCAGGGCGAACCCCAGGGACGTTCCGGCTATGGCCTTCGCGGCAAGTGAGAGAAAATCCCGGCGTGTCACAGGTTTCCTTAGTAGGAGCCAGGAGCTGTCTTGGGCATGGGCGGAGGAATCACGGACGTCATCGGCCGCGAGGCGAATTTCTCCGACCAGTTGACCTTGGCGGTGACCACCATGAGGATGGCGAGCGTAATGATCGCGCCGATGGTGATGGTCAGCCCCGTGATGCCGTCAAAGAAGAAGCTGTAGCTGAAAAGCACCATGTAAGCGAACTGCGCCGTCGCCGCGAGGCTGGCAAACCTGCGCCCCTTCGCGAGGAACAGGTATCCCGAGACCAGCACCAGCGAAACGATGGCCGAGAGCAGAAAGGCCGCGCCGATGGGAATGAGGTCCACGAGATAGGCGAAGAGCAACTGAAAGGCGAAGCAGCCCGCCGCGAGGAAGAAGTAATTCATCGGATGCAGATCGACCTTCAGCAGGAGGCAGAGGATGACGAGGATCGCGAAGAAGAACAGGAGCGACACCGGAGCAAAGAAGCTGATCCGCGCCGCGGTCGGGCCGGGATTGAGCACCTTCGGCATATCCATGCCGATCGGGCGCGCGCCGATCTGGTCGGGGTAGTCCCAGGAGAGCGTCCAGCCTTTATCGGTCTGCTCCCGGTTCGTCGGAGACCCGGTGCCTTCCGGGAAGTCGATGGACCGGAAATCGGTCGACATTTGCAGGTTGAACTTCTGTACCCGGGTTTCGTTGCCGAACTGGTAGCCCCATGAGTCGAGTCCCCGGCTGTCGTAGGCGACGACGAGGACCGCTTTCTCCTCCGGTGCCAGGGTGACGGCTTCCGTGATTGGCGCGGTGCCGTTGATGGTGGCCTGCGTCGGCTTGCCATTGAGCGTGTAGGCAAAGTTGTTGTAGCTCGCCTCCGCCGAGGGCAAAGAGAACTGGACGAAGATCGTCTGCGGGATCGGCGTCGGGTTGGTGAAGGTGTACTCTCCCCGGAAGCCCACCGTGTAGGTGCGCGCCCAGAGCAGCCCCTTGCGCTTGGGCTCGTAGCCGAGGCTGACGCGGATCGCGCTCGAAACGGGCCGCAGCGTGGCCCGGCCATTGGCTTCGGTGGGAGCCTGGTAATACGCGGTCGGGTGGATCTGCCTCATGACGGGTCCCCAGGTATCGGAAACTCGATCCCAGCTCGAGGAGGAGGATTGTCCGGTGCGCAGGTCCAGTGCACCTCCGAGGATGAACCACCCCACGGCGGTGCAGCAGAAGATGAAGAGGATCGCGAATAAGCGTTTCGTTGTCATGATTTGGCAGGTTTTTCGGGTTTTTGGTAAAAGAGCTGGACGGTGGCGGCGTCGCCGCGGCCGAGTTCGCGTTTCAGCCGCACGAGGTCGGGACGCGGGGAGGGCTCGAAGTCGACATTGCCCTGGATGGCCACGGTCTCGTAGGGCTTCGGTATTTCCAGATCCCAGCCCAGCTTCTCGATGAGAAAGGGTGCGCCCGGGAGGGTGACGGAGTATTCCCCGCGCACGGGATCGAAGGCCTTGCCGCGTGCGGTATAGGTCAGTTCGATCTGGGATTCGCCCTGGCTGGTTGGCGGGGGAATCGGCAGCACGATGTGCCGCGCGTCTTTTTCCAGCGGAGCGGCATTCGAGCCATTGACGCGGCAGGTCAGGATTTCCGCGTCCTCCGGCATGGCCAGCGTCAGGTCGATGGCATTGTCGTGACGAATGATCCAGCCCGTCTTCGCGAGGTACGAGCCATCCCGCACTGCACGCATCTCGACATTCAACTGACGGATGATGGTAGGAGCTTCGACGCGTTTGGTGGGGAGGGGTGTTTCGCGGACGATCCTGGGAGTCGTTTCCCGGGTGACAGTGATCCTTTCTGCCGCTCCGAGTTGCCAGTGGAGAGCTTCGCCCTCGGATGTTGGTGCCCCGAGTCCTGCGACCGTGACGGTCTCGGATGCCTCCGCGCCACGGATCGTCAGCGAACTAAGAGCGGACTCTGGAATGGACAGATCAAGCGCCCAGCGCCCCGAGGCGTCCCGCGTCGCGACGGTGAATGCAAGCACCAGCCGGACGCGGGATTTTCCCTCTAGCAAATATTTCAGCCGCCCGCTGAGCACGGTGAGCACGGCGTCTTTAGGTTCCACCCGCATGACGCGGGCGGCCGAGCCGAGCAAGGGAATGAGTTCGGCGCTGTCGGAGAAATTCTGGATTTCGAAAGTCGCCGTGCCGGTCGCCCGGTCTTTTTCCAGCGTGAGCTGGTAGTCGGCGGAAAGAATGCTGAAGGCGAGCGGCGAGGCGGGTGGCGGCTGCTTGCGCGAGGCCTCCAGCAGGGCTTTCAGCTCGGGATAGCTGAGCGTGACACGCGCTTCGTTAAGAGGGGGTGGTTCCGCCGCGGCGAGGGCGGCGCTTGCGAGCAGCAGTGATATCCAGCGCATGGCCGGAGACTGGCAGGCTCGTGTGAAGCGATGATGAAGGAATTATGAAATTTCCGGGAATTTCACCGCGAAGAGCGACCCCTTGCCGGGTTCGCTCAGGAACGTCACCGCGCCATGGTGCTTCTGGACGATGGACTTCACGATGGCCAGGCCGAGCCCGGTGCCTCGCCGTCCCGTGGCAGGATTCACGGTCGTGACGAAGCGGTCGAAGACCTTGGGCTGCAACTCGGTGGGGATTCCCGCACCTTCGTCCGCCACCTCGATGCGCGATCCATGGATGGAAAATCGAACATGCTTCCCGCGCGGCGTGAATTGCAGCGCATTGTCGAGCAGTGCCTCCATGACGCGCCGAAGCTGGTCGGCGGGCACAGCGATGCGGGTGGCCTTCTCTCCGATGTGCGATTCAAAAACGATCCCCGCTGTCTCGGCGCGGCGGGTGTAATGCTCGGCGACCTCGGTGGCGACGGAATTCAGCGAAGTCTCGGCGGCTTCCGTTGGCTGCGTCTCGATGCGGGACAGGGCGAGGAGATTGGTCACGATATGGCTGAGCCGGTCGACCTCCGCCTGGATGTTGCGGAGAAACTTCTGGCGTGTTGACTCGTCCGGGCTGTCCTCCAGCACCTCGGCTGCACCGCGAATGGCGGCGAGCGGGGTTTTCAGCTCGTGGGAAAACGTCGTGACCATTTCCTCGACGTAGGATTTTCCCTCGAGCTTCAGGCGCATGCGCTCAAAGGCCCGGGCGAGGTCGCCGAGTTCGCTCTTGGTCCAGGTTTCCAGCCGCACCCCGGCTTCGCCATCGGCAATGCGCTCGGCTCGCCCGGCCAGATCAGTGATGACCCCGGTGAGGTAACTGGAGAGCAGGTACGAGGTGAAAACCGCCATGCAGAAGGCAATCGCGGCGGGAATGGCGAGATCCTGAAAGGACCGGAGGATGGACTTGCGGACATCGGCTGTCGTCTTGATCACGCTGACCGCTCCGATGATGTTGCCGTGACGGTAGACCGGCAGTGTGCTGAAAAGAACGACCGTCTTTCGACCCGTATCGCGAATCCACCTGCTGCCATATTCGCCTTTCAATGCTTTTCGCACATCACGTTCGTCTGCTCTGGACATGCCTTTGGAAAACTCACCCGTGGTATCCCAGACGACATTGCCGCCATCATCGTAAATCACGATGCGCAGATCCGGGGAGAAATCCCGGAAGACTCGTGCATTGATCTCTCGAACGGTCGGGAGATTGGAAAGCGAGTCGCTGCCCGAGGACGCGAGAGACTCCGCGACAACGAGCGCCGTATCGATCATCCCGCGCTCGGTGGAGCGCACGTGGCTGCGCTCGATGCCAAGGCGCACCTGCCAGAGAAAATAGAGTGCGGGCAGAAAGATCGCCACGAGCAGAAGGGCGAGGATTTTCCAGTGCAGACTGTGCAGCGGCGGGGCGAGCCGCGAGATCTGCCGCTGGATGAAGTAAACGGCGCGCCAGAACCGCGAGACGGGCTGGCCGGTCGTCATGCCGCTTCCTCGCGCAGACGGTAGCCGACTCCGCGCACGGTCTCTATCAGGTCGGGATCAGTCAGCTTCCTGCGCAGGGTCTTGATATGAGCGTCGACCGTGCGGTCGGTGACGAGTCCGCCATCCGGCCAGGCGCGGTTCAGCAGTTGATCGCGGGTAAAGACTCGTCCCGGCTCCGCCTGGAGGGCGGCGAGCAGGGCAAATTCGATGCGCGTGAGGTCGAGCGATTTGCCCAGGAAGGTGGCGCGATGGGTGGCCGTGTCGACGGAGAGCGCGGCGGGTGGCGGCTCGGCGGCCCGCTCAAAGCGGCGTGCGACCGCCTTGATGCGGGCGGTAAGTTCACGCGTGCTGAAGGGCTTGGCGAGGTAATCGTCGCCGCCCAGCTCCAGCCCCACGATGCGGTCGACCTCCTCGCTGCGCGAGGTAAGAAACATGAGCGGAGTTTCCAAAGTACGCCGGATGCGGCGACATACCTCAAAGCCATCGATGTCCGGCAGTCCCACATCGAGCAGGATAAATTCCGCCTCGCCCGCGCATCGTACGGCCTCCAGGCCGGACGACACGCACGTCACCTCATGGCCTTCGCGGCGCAAGGCATAGTCCAGCACCTCGATGATGCCGGGGTCGTCTTCCACGACGAGCACTCGCATGGGAGCGCCTAGAGGAGCTTCAGCGTAAAGGGCGGGGTGTAGTCCTCTCCATTGCTGGCTTTGACCGCACCCAGGATGGTGAAGACCAGCCAGGCGATAAAGACCGCGAACGGGAGGATAAGCGGGATGATGAGCCAGAAAAGCAGCGTCGCCACGATGCCGCTGACCCAGAGGTAGATCGTGTAGGAGATCTGGAAATTCATCACAGCCCGCCCGGTGGCGTCGATGGCCGGGGATTCCGGTTTCTTGATCAGCCATACCACCAGCGGAGCTACGATATTACCGCAACTCGGCACCAGCAGGCCTGCCAGTCCGCAGAGGTGGATGATGACCTTCCACTGCTGATCCGAGCTGGATGTCGGAGGGGTGGGGGGGACGAGAGGCGATCCCGGTGTGATGGGCGGCGGAGTGTCCATGGGCGGCTCATAGCAAAAAGAGGCCGCAGGGAGAAGAAATTCCGCCAGTTGCGAAAACGCCATTTCCGCCGTATCAGTGCCGCCATGCGCAAGGTGGCGGCTCTTTTCCTGTTGGCCGGTGTCGCGGCGGTTCAAGCCGCATCCCTCCCGGAGAGTGTGGTTTTTGTCGGCGAGGACAAATATCATGACCTGATCGAGAAAGGCCAGCGCGAGGGCTGGGCCAGCCTGCCCATCGGCGAGCGAACCACCCGCTTCGGCCTCGCTCTCCTCGGCACGCCGTACAAGAACTATACGCTCGAGCTGGACAGCCGCATCGAGACTCCCTGCGTAAACATGAACGGGATGGATTGCTGGACATTCTTCGAGATTTCTCTCGCCTCCGCTCGTTCGCTCAAGATTTCCCCGAATCCGACCACGACCGACATGTTGCGCATGATCGAGCTGGACCGCTATCGTGGAGGGAGGTGCAATGGCATCTTCACCTCCCGGCTGCACTATCTGGAGCAATGGCTCGCTGATAATCAAAGCCGCGGACTCGTCAAGGACGTGACGCCGGATCTGCCGGGAGCCCGCAAACTCAATCGCGAAATGCGCGAAATGTCCGCCGACTGGAAATCCAGCAAGCAGCTCCGGGCCAACCCCTCGCTCATCCCGGAGTTGGCCCGCATCGAGGATCAGCTTTCCCGGCGAGGCATCTATTACGTACCGAAGGCAAAGGTGCCTGCGGCCGAGAAGTACCTGAAGAACGGCGATGTCATCTGCATCGTGACCACCTGGCCCTATGGTTACACCTCCCATGTCGGCCTCGCCTATCGTGACAAGAACGGCGTGCTGCGCTTCATGCACGCCTCGAAAAACGCCGGTGAGGTGATCGTGGATACCCGCCTGAGCGCCTACCTGAATCGCTTCAAGAGCGATGCCGGAATCATGGTTGCCCGGCCCAACGACATTTAGCGTTCGGCTTCAAGCCTTGACCGCTGTGTAGATGCTGGCAATGCCCAGACAGAGTCGGTGCTGGGCCACGCCGTGATAGCCGCAGCGCTGGAGCAGGGAAAACATCTGCTCGTCGCGCGGGAAGCTCTCGATTGAGGTGCCGAGATATTCGTAAGCCTCCTTGTTGCCCGTGATGGCGGCGGCAAAGCGCGGCAGGACGTTGTGCAGATAGAGGCGATACGCCGAGCGAATCGGAGCCGCCGGGGGCATGGAAAAATCCATCACCAGCAGAAACCCGCCGTGGCGAAGCACGCGGTTCATTTCGCGCAACGCACCTTCCCATGAGGCCATGTTGCGCAAGCCAAAGGCCACGGTTAGCGCGTCGAAGGTGCCGTCGCGGAAGGGAAGGTTCAGACCATCGGCCTGGATGAGGACTGGAATATTTTTTCCTCGAGCCACCTCCAGCATCGGCAGGCAAAAATCAGCGCCCACGATTTCCGCCTTGGGATTGGCCGAGGCGAGGGCCTTCGCGAGATCACCGCTGCCCGTTGCGAGATCGAGGATGCGATTTGGCCGGGTGGCGGCCACGAGATTGGCCGCCTTGGCGCGCCAGAGAAAATCAAATCCGCCACTCAGGAGGTGATTGGCGAGGTCGTACCGGCCCGCGATGGCCGAGAAGGTCTTGCGGACAAAGCCGGGATTCTGTTGTGGAAGCGTAGTTTGAATCGCCATCGAGTTTCGATGCCTCCGGTAGGCGGACTCCCGCCGAGTTTTCGGCTGGGAGTGGTGCTCACGAGAGGATTCGAACCTCCAAGGGTTTCCCCATACGCTCCTGAGGCGTACGCGTCTGCCAGTTCCGCCACGTGAGCAGATTGAACGAATAGAATTGCTCCACTGTCTCACGGTGTAAATCGGAAAATTCAATTTTCCACTCGCCTTGATTTTCAGGGCATGCCAAACAAATCGAACTCCATTTCAATGAAGAAATCCCTCTCCCTCGTGTTGTGCACGGCTACGGCCGCCGCCGCCACGCTCGCCATGACCTCCTGCAAGCCGTCCCAGCCCGCGGCCTCCGAACCCACCGCAGCGCCTTCCGCCACCCCGGCGGCCACGGCTGCCAGCCCTGCACCGGCGGCTTCCGCAGACGCGAGCGCCCCGGCTTCGCCCCTCGGCCTGAAGGACCCGGTTGCCATCGTCAATGGAGAGCCAATTTCGCTCAAGGAGCTCCAGGATGCCTTTGATACCGCCGTAAAGTCCTCTGGAATCGATGCAGCCAGCCTGAGTGATGCCCAGAAAATCGAGGGTTACCACCAGCTCCTCGACGAGTTGATCGTCGACAAGCTCATCGCAAAGCAGGCAGCCAGCGTAGAGGTCACCCAGGCCGACGTCGATGCCGAGGTGGCCAAGATCAAGAAGCAGTTCCCGACCGAGGAGGACTTCAACAAGCAGCTCGCCCAGGTGGGACAGTCTCCGGAAAAGGTTGCCGAGACCATCAAGAAGATGCTCCAGCAGCAGCGCTGGGTGGAGAGCCAGGTTGCTGACAAGGTCACGGTCAACCCCGAGGACGCGCAGAAATTTTACAACGACAACAAGCAGGAGTTCAAGGAGGATGCCTCCGTCAAGGCCAGCCACATCCTGATCCGCGTGGATGAAAACGCCCCCGAGGATGTCGTGAAGCAAAAGCAGGCCGAAGCCGCCAAGATCGCCGCGCTCGCCTCGAAGAAGGGGGCGGATTTTGCCGCTCTCGCCAAGCAGTATTCCGAAGAACCCGGGGCCAAGGAGTCCGGCGGCGACCTCGGTTTCTTTACCAAGGATCGCATGGTCCCCGAGTTTGCCGAAGCCGCCTTCAGCCAGAAGGTCGGTCAGGTGAGCCAGCCCGTGCACACCCAGTTTGGCTGGCACGTCATCAAGGTGACCGATACCAAGGAAGCCCGCGTACTGCCCTTTGACGAGGTGAAGAACGACCTGACGAACTACCTCAAGCGCAACAAGCAGCGTGAGGCGGTCCAGAACCTGATCAAGGAACTCCGCGACAGCGCCAAGGTGGAAAATAACCTTCCGCCAGCTCCTGCTCCCGAAACCTCCGTCGCCCCGGTCGCTCCGATCGACGCAGCCACGGCCCCGACTGTCGATCCGGCGAAGGCCCCCGGAGGCATCAATCCGTAAGCAATGGCTCGCTCGGCGAAACCCAACGTCGGAGTCATCGGCCTCGGGCTGATCGGCTCCCGCGTGGCAGCAAATCTCCGCAAGGCTGGTTATCAGGTGTGGGTGTGGAGTCGCTCACCGCGACCGGAACCCAACTTCCTATCGTCGGCTGCGGAGGTGGCTGAGTCCGCCAAGCAGATCCAGATATTTGTTTCCGACGGAGCCGCCTTGCTCGAAACGGTCAAGGCGATGGCTCCGGCTCTCGGACCCGAGCACGTGGTGATCAATCACACCACGGTCTCTCCTGCCGAGACGGTGGCGGCCTCGCACGTAGTGCAGGAGCGCCATGCCAGGTATCTCGACGCTCCCTTCACCGGGAGCCGCGATGCCGCAGCCGCCGGGCAGATTGTTTTCTACATCGGCGGAGACGCCGGCGCTCTGGAAAAGGTCCGACCTCAGCTCGAGGTGAATGCCAAGGCGATCCTTCCCGTCGGGGAGATCGGTCAGGCCGCCGCCCTCAAGATCGCGATGAACGTCATCATCGCCGTCTCCACGGCCGCGTACTCCGAGGCGCTCGCCATCATCGATCGCAGCGGCATTCCGCTGTACAAATTTGGTGAGGCCTTCCAATTGCATGGAGCCAACTCCGCTCTCGGCAACATGAAGCTGCCCGGCATGATCAAGGGCAACTTCGAGCCGAGCTTTGCGCTCAAGCACATGTTCAAGGACGTGCAGATCGCACTGAACATGGCCTCCGAGTACGGCATTGATCTTCCTGCCTCCACCGCTTTTGCCGGGGCCGCGATGTCCGGCCTCCAGAGCGGTTGGGCGGAGGAAGACTTCTCCGTCCTCGCCCGCCAGTACGGGTTCCCCAACCCCGATCACGAGATTCCCGAGGGAACATTCCCGTCCGGTGGCGCGCAGCCTGATAATGGAGCGAGCGCCCCTTCGCTGGCTCAGCCCAAAAAGGGAATTTTCCCGCTCTTTGGACCAAAGAGCTAGCATGTCCGGCGAGGCTGGCTTTTCATCCCCGCAAGGGTATTTCGCACTCTCTGGGCTCGGTCGCATCCGTGTGACGGGTGCTGATCGCCTGCGCTACCTCAATGGCCAGACGAGCAACGATCTCCGCAAGCTTCAGCCTGGCTCGGCGCTGAGCGCCCTGGTGCTGACGGCGAAGGGGAAAATCTGTGCTCCCGTGCAAATATGGGAGGATGGAGACGCGCACGTCGTCGAGACCGTTGCCGAACTCTCGGAAACCCTGCTCGCCCGCCTCGAGCGCTACGCCATCGCAGACGATGTAAGCTTTGAACTCATGGATTCCGCTCCGGGCTGGCACGTTCTCGGAGAGAGCGTCGACGGATTGCGTGTCAACCGGCTCGGCGCATTTGGCGTCGATGTCTCCACGCTGCCGGCAGGCCTCGGCGAGTTTTCCGCGGATGAGGTGGAGCGCCTCCGCATCCTCCGGGGTGTCCCGGCCTGGGGTGCCGAGATCGACGAAGACACTCTCCCGCAAGAGGCTCGGCTCGACCGCTCCGCCGTCGATTTTCACAAGGGATGCTACGTCGGCCAGGAGGTGGTTTCCCGCCTGCGCAGTGTCGGAAGAGTCAGCGAGATCCTCACTCTTTTCCGAGGAGACATTTCCCTTCAACCAGGGCGTTGCGCATGGGTTTTGGCCGACTCCACGGGGGCGAAGACAGCCCGCATCACCAGTATCGCACCGCTTTCTCCACCGTTTTTTGCCCTCGGCTATACCTCCACTCGCTCGGAGGAGGCGGTTTTCTCCGTGGTAGATGAAACTGGGGCTTGCCTTGGCCGCGTGGAAAAGACTGAATTCCCCCTTACTCTCGAATGAAGATCCATCTGATCGTCGCCGCGCTCGTCGTTGGCTTTCTCACCGCCTCTCACGCCCAGACCTTGGGGCCGGAGGTTGCGGTCATGCAGATCCGTATCGGCAAGGAAAAGCAGCGTCAGCAGGTCGTGATCGGCCTCTACGATCAGGATGCCCCCCTGACCGTGGCGAACTTCAAGGATCTCTGCCGTCGCAATTTCTACCGCGGCATGCGCTTCCACCGCGCTTTCCCAGGCTCCCTCGTCCAGACCGGCGACCCGTACAGTCGTCACGGCGACAACGATCGGTCCGGCACCGGCGGCCCAGGCTACACGGTGCCTGCCGAGATCAAGCGTAACAATATCCGCGGCTCCGTGGGCACATCTCGTCTGCCCGATAACGTCAATCCGGCCAAAGCCTCCAATGGCAGCCAGATCTATTTTGCCCTCACATCCCTCCCGAAACTCGACGGAAAGAACACCGTCTTCGGGGAAGTCCTCGAGGGACTGGACGTTTTGGAGGCAATCAGCAATCAGCCGACAGATAGTAACGATTTTCCATTGGCAAAGATCATAATAGAGTCTATTACCATCCAACCGCGCTTCGCCGGACAGGCGAGGTAGTAACCTTCAGCGCGGAGGCTTTCCCAAACGGGTAGGTACCGAAGTGGCCAAACGGGGCGGACTGTAAATCCGCTGGCTTACGCCTTCAGTGGTTCGAATCCACTCCTGCCCACCATCTTGAAACCCGCATGAGCAAAGGCTCTGCGGGTTTTTTGGTGTTTTTGGCCATTGCCACAGGAAACACGTGGAAACGACGCGTAAAGCTGTGCCCTTTGCTGGTTTTTAGGCTCTCCGCCAAAAAGTGGGGACGAGGTCAATGGTTGATGTTGAGTTATCCGCCTTGGGCGATGACGCGCAAACGGTAGTTGTGGAAGTTTTTGAAGCCGTAGGCTCGTCTTTGAATGAGTTTCATCTTGCGGTGGAACCCTTCGGTGATGCCGTTGTTTCTGGTAAAGCGCCACATGGTGACGAGGGCCTCCCTCCAGTGGTGGAAGGTCTTGGCCAGGCGCACGAGGGGTTCGAAGGTGCTTTGCCGCAGGTCTTCGATCAGGCGCAGCAGGCGGCCGATGTGGTGGCGGCAGGCTCGGGCGGTTTGGTGCTTGAGCCGTAACAGGTCCCATAGCTCGATCATCTTTTCGTGGAGAGGCTGCAAGGCGGGATAATCGGCCAGCAGCTTGCGCAGCCTGCCCTGCTGGCGTTCCTCCAGACGGCTGGGATGGCGGCGCAGCACGCTCAGGAGACCACGATGGTTTTTGAGCTCGGGAACGATCTGACGAGCCAGCTCCAGGAAGTGATGCTGAAGAACGCGCACGACATGGAACCGATCCGCCACGATGCGGGCGTTGGGGAACCAGCGCCGCACCAAGGCCCGGTAGGACCCCGAGAGGTCGATGCAGACCACCTTGACCTTCTCACGGCCTTGCAGACGGCTCAGGAAGGCCGCCAGCTCACGTTCACTGCGCCCTGGCACGATGTCAAAGATCCGGCGGTTCTTCAAATCGCAGAACGTCGTCGCAAAGGGCATACCGCGATGCACCCGGTGCTCGTCGATGCCCAGGATCTGCGGACACTGCAGGCTCTCGCGCTCCCGCGCCTTGCGGCCCGTAAACTCCGCGTAAATGCGGCCCACTGTCGCACTGCCCACCCGCCGCATCCTGGCCATCGCCGTGGCGCAAATGCCTTCATGATGCTCCCGGTAAATGCTCTCCCTCTAGGGCTCCGCGCTCCGACGCCACGGTCGCAATCCGGGCATCTCGGAGAGGAACCTGCGTCCGCAGTCCCGACACTCCCACCGCCTCGTCTGGATCCTCAACCGGCTCGCTCGCCCGAAAGTGTCCAAATGCCGCGCCTGCCGCTCATACCTCCCTTTGCTCACCAGCCGCGAACCGCAGCAGTGCCGGCATTGCTGCCGCTCCTGTTCCAGTTCGACGCTTACGATCTCTTCCTGGTTGCTTTGCCTGCCGATCACTCGGTAACCTTTGATTCCTATACACACTGGGGCCATGTTGGTCGTCCTTCGACCTGATGGCCCCACTTTTTGATCATGAGCCTTTTTTGGCGGAGAACCGCGGAGAGCACACCCGACCCGGGAGTGGTGCAGCCGAAGGGAGTCGAACCCCTAACCTTCTGATCCGTAGTCAGATGCTCTATCCAATTGAGCTACGGCTGCATGAACAAGGGAGGGAAATTAAAGCGAGGTTTCGGCGGGAGGTCAAATGGGAAATTGGAGAAAATTTTCCCACGAATTGACTCAAAGGAAAAGACACCGTTGAGCGGCGGCTTTGAGAATGAATGGAAAAAGTCCTCAGGAGGTTTGGGAGCAGGTGGGCCGAGGTGTGGGGACGAGATTAGGAGGGATGGAAAACCGGGCGAGACGCCAGCCGTTACCCAGTATGCTTGTCCGACAGGTATTGGTGGGATTGCGCTCCGGCGGGAGATATGTCTTCATGCGATGATGCACCCTGCCAGTCGCGACCTTCAGTCTTTGTTGGATGATTATACCTCATCGGAAAAAGAGCGTGGGCTGCAACTTGCGGTTTACAAGGATGGTGAGCTCGTCATCGACTTGTGCTCTGGGATTGCCAATGCCGAGACGGGCGAAAAAGTGACCAGCGAGACACTTTTCCCCGTCTTCTCTGTCTCCAAAGGCATTGCTGCAACGATTGTTCATCGGTTGGTCGCGCGGGGGTTGCTGGCTTACGATAAACCCATTGCCGCCTGGTGGCCGGAGTTTGGCTGTCTTGGGAAAGAGGAGATCACGCTTGCTGATGTCCTGAGTCATTCCGCTGGCTTGCAGAATATCCCGGCCGGAACGAAATGGGCCGATCTGGCCGACTGGTCCGGCATGTGCCGGAGACTGGCGGAGGCGAGTCCGGCATTTCCGCCAGGTACGGCGGTGGAGTATCATGCCATCACGTATGGCTGGCTGGTCGGAGAACCTGCCTGCCGGGTCTCCGGGCTGGATTTCCCGGCGTTGCTCTGGCGTGAGATTTTGGAACCGCTCGGCCTCTCGGAGTTATTTATCGGCAACGACAAGCCGTGGAGACTGCCGATCGCCGTCCTCGAGGAGGAGGGGGGCACTGTCGATGTTCCGGATCCGGAAACGCCTCGCTCGATCCCGGTCTGGCTCCTGCCTCTTGCCTCGATGATGAATGACGCGGATGCCCAGAGAGCGTGCATGCCAGCCTCCAGCGGGCTCGCTACGGCGCGGGCGGTTGCACGGCATTATGCGGCGCTCCTGCCGGGAGGAGTCGACGGCGTGCGCCTGCTGGATGACGAGACGCTGGATCGTGTGACTGCGCTGCATCCGCCCCGGCTGGCACCTGATGTGGAGACCGGTTTTGGCCTCGGGTACCATGTCGAAACCCTCGCGGGTCCCGCAGGCCGGCAGATCCGCTCCTTTGGCCACGGCGGCCATGGCGGGGCAAAGGGATTTGCCGACATCGAGAGCGGGCTGGCGATCAGCCTGACCAAGAACAAGCTGAACACAGAACCCTATGCGCAGGAGATCGTCGATGCGGTGAGGACTCTGCTGACCTAGCGGCCCCGGAGTTGCATCCGGAAGGACTCTGCATACGTTGAACTATCAAGTTATGAAAAAAGCCCTCGTTCTTTTTTGCGGAGCCCTGGTGTTTTCGGCACTTTGTTTCGTGCCTCGGGCGGCTGCGGCGGAGGAGGGCGGTTGGATTGAGGATTTTGCCCAGGCCAGCGCGTTGTCGAAGAAGACAAACCGGCCGATGCTGCTGGAGTTTACCGGTTCGGACTGGTGTCCGCCCTGCATCCAGATGAACAAGCAGATTTTCTCGACGAAGAAGTTTCAGGACTTTGCCAAGGACAACCTTGTCCTCATGAAAGTCGACTTTCCGATGCGCAAGCCCCAAAACACCGCGCTCAAGCAGCAGAACCTCCAGCTCGATGAAAAATTCGGCGTGAATGGAGCCGTGCCGACCATGGTTCTCCTCTCGCCGGACGGCAAGGTGCTGGCGGTTCACCAGGGGTTCTTCATGGAAGGTCTCGATGCCTTCATCCAGTGGATCAAGGACAACACTGCCGCATAAGCGGGAAGTGTGACTTTTTGATTCTATCCGGGAGCATTTTGCTCTAGGGTCGGGTTATGGCTGACCCTCGTACTGTCAAGCCGAAGATCCCCGCCCGTGTCATTATCACGGCGGTGGCTATCGGTCTCGGTGTTTTTCTGTTCGTCATTGTCGCTGTCATGCAGAGCGGGCGGGGGCTTGCCGAGGCGCGAATGTCCGGGACGATCATCAAGAAGGAGTTCAATCCCGCCCCCGAGGAGCAGATCGTCATCGCACGTGACGGCAAGGTCAATGCCCGCCACAAGGAAGGGGATTTCATTCTTACCGTGGAGGTGCCTCAGAAGGATGGCACCAAGAAGATATTCAATGTCTGGCTCGACAAGGCTCGCTATGACGCTGTCAACGTGGGCGATACCTATGATGTCGGCCCGGCGTTGGTGCCAGAATAGTCGCAGGCAAATTTTGAACGCTGTGCGCATCCTGATGTCTCAGGATGTAAATACATTGTGATTCTCTAAATCATCTCCCATGAGTGTCCTCGCATCGCAACAAAACAGCCAGATCCAGGAAGCCCGTCAGTGGGTTGATCCTCTCCTAACGGAAGTTAGCAAAGTCGTCGTCGGTCAGAAAAAGCTCGTGCATCGTTTGCTAACGGGCCTCCTCTGCAACGGTCATGTGCTCCTCGAGGGCGTGCCGGGTTTGGCGAAGACGCTGACCGTTCGCACGCTGGCATCGTGCATTCACACCGGTTTCCAGCGCATTCAGTTCACGCCGGATCTTTTGCCGGCGGATCTCATCGGCACGCTGATTTACAATCCGCGCGACGGGGAGTTCACCACGAAGCTGGGTCCGGTTTTCTCCAATCTCATCCTTGCGGACGAAATCAACCGTGCTCCCGCCAAGGTGCAGAGCGCCTTGCTCGAGGCCATGCAGGAGCGCCAGGTCACGATCGGCGACTCCACCTATCCATTGCCTGATCCTTTTCTCGTTCTCGCGACGCAGAACCCGATCGAGCAGGAAGGTACGTATCAGTTGCCGGAAGCCCAGCTCGACCGCTTCATGCTCAAGGTCAATGTGGGCTATCCGACCCGCGAGGAGGAGCGATCCATCCTCGACGCGATGGCGACCTCCGCGCCGCGGCTGCACGTGAACCCCATCGTGACGCCGGAGGAGATCATACACGCCCGCAGCGTGGTAAACTCCATCTACGTCGACGACCGGGTGAAGGACTATATCGTCGATGTGGTCTGGGCGAGCCGCGATCCTGCCGCCTACAAGCTCAAGCTCGACGGCCTGATCCGCTACGGCGCGTCGCCGCGTGCCACCATCTTCCTCACTCTCGCCGCCAAGGCCCAGGCATTCATCGACGGCCGCGGATACGTCACTCCGCAGGATGTGAAATCCATCGGCCTCGATGTGCTCCGCCACCGCATCGGTGTCAGCTACGAGGCGGAGGCTGAGTCGATCACCAGCGAGGCGATCGTGGAGAAGATCTTCGCCGGTCTGCCGGTGCCCTGATCGTCCTGACGACTAATGCGCCAGTAATGGTAATGGGGGAGTGCGACGTCCGCGCTCCCCGGTGTGAACCCCTGCCATGAAAAGAGACCCCAAAGAGATTCTGAAAAAGATTCGCCGCATCGAGTTGCGTACGCGGCGCCTGGTGAACTCCTCGTTCGCTGGTCAATACCATAGCGTGTTCAAAGGGCGCGGCATGAACTTCGAGGAAGTTCGTGAATACGCCCCGGGCGACGAAATTCGTTCCATCGACTGGAATGTCACGGCTCGCATGAATGTCCCTTACGTGAAAAAATTCACCGAGGAGCGCGAGATGACCGTGATGCTGCTGGTGGACGTGAGCGCGTCGGGCAGTTTTGGCAGCGTGGAACTGAGCAAGCGCGAGCTGGCCGCCGAGGTAGCCGCCATCCTGGCCTTCAGCGCCATCAACAACAACGACAAGGTCGGCTTGATCCTTTTCTCGGACCATGTGGAGCTTTTCATCCCGCCGAAGAAAGGACGGTTGCACACGCTGCGGCTCATTCGCGAGATGCTGTATTTTGAACCCAGGGGCACGGGGACAAATATCTCGGTGGCTCTTGATTACCTCAACAAGGTCGTGGCCCGCCGGGCCGTTGTCTTCATGATCTCGGACTTTATCGCACCCGACTATAGCAAGCCCCTGACCGCCGCCAGCCGCCGCCACGATCTCGTGGCGATGCCGGTGCTCGACCCCGGTGAGGAGACCCTTCCCGACATCGGCCTCGTCACTCTGGAGGATGCGGAAACCGGGGAGTTGATCGAAATCGACACCTCCCGGCGCGAAACCCGCAACGCCTATGCGGCTGCGGAGGAGCGCCGCCGCAAGGACCTCAAGAAGCTCCTTGGCTCGCGCGGCATCGACCAGGTGCCGCTCGTAACCAATGAGGATTACCTGATCCCGCTGCGCAGCTTTTTCGAGCAGCGTGAAAGGAGGCAGGCAGCATGATGCCCACCCAGCCAGCCGCCACGCCTGCGCCCATTCACGACATCGCCGGTCCGGTGTGGATATTTCCTTATCCCGTGTGGGGTGTGATCGGAGCCGGTGTGCTCCTGCTCATCCTCCTCGGCATTGCCGTCTGGTTCCTGCGGCGCAAGCCGGGTCCGCGCGTCCTGACGGCAAGACAACGCGCCCTCAACGCCATCGCGGCGTTTCGAGCCAAGGGCGCGGAGGCCGACGCCTACGAGTTTGGCGTGAAGGTTTCCGACGCGCTTCGCACCTACATTCGCGACCAGTATGGCGTGGATGCCGTCACGCGCACCTCGGTGGAGTTTCTGGACGTCATCCGCACAAACGCTGTTTTCACCGCCAATGAGAAGGCTGCCATCTCGGAGTTTCTCGAGTCGGTCGACTTGATGAAGTTTGCCCGTCAGACGGCGGGTGTGGAGGAGATCACCCAGTTGCTCGACATCGCGGCGCGCGTCGTGAATGGAGAACAGTCAGCCGGAGCGGCCAAATGATGGACAGCACGCCTTTTGGTTTCAGCTTCGCTCATCCCTGGGTCCTGCTGCTTTTGCTGCTCATCCCGGTGCTGGCGATATTGAAGGGTCGGGTTGGGGGATCGCCGGGCATCACGTTCTCCAGTACGAGCGCCCTGGCAGAGATCGGAAAACGCCGCAAGTCCCGGGCGGGAGCCTTTCTCAACATGATCGCATACCTCGCGATCGCATGCATGATCGTCGCCCTGGCGCGGCCTCAACTCGGGCGCACTCTCACGCGAGTACAGGCCAGCGGCGTGGATATCATGCTCGTGATCGACGTGTCGCGCTCGATGCTCGCCGAGGACTACACCATCGGCAACGAACACGCCAACCGCATCGATGCGGTGAAGCAGGTGACGGAGCAGTTCATACGGCAGCGTCCGAATGACCGTATCGGCATCATCGCCTTTGCCGGCAAGCCGTACCTCGTGAGTCCGCTCACGCTGGATCACGACTGGCTCATTCAAAATCTCGATCGCATCCGCATCGGCATGGTGGAGGATGGCACCGCCATCGGCTCCGCCACGGCGGCAGCGGCCAACCGGCTCAAGGACAAGGAGGCCAAGACCAAGCTCATCGTGCTCCTGAGTGATGGTGATAACAACGCGGGTCGCGTCACGCCGATCACCGCGGCAGAGGCGGCCAAGGCGCTCGGCATCCGCATCTATACGATCGGTGCGGGATCCCAGCAGCCGACGGTGCCGTTCCCCTTTACCGATCCTTTTGGGCGCACGCAGTACCAGATGGTGCCGATGGAGTTCAACGAAGACACGCTCAAGGAGATCGCACAGATCACCAAGGGCAAATACTTCCCTGCCACCGACACCGCATCGCTCAAGAAAACCTTTAACGAGATCGACAACATGGAAAAGACCAAGGTCGAGGTGTCAAAGACCGCCGACTATCGCGACCTCTTCGCGTGGTTCCTCATCGCTGGTTTTGGCTTCCTGAGTCTCGAAATCATCCTTTCCCAAACCGTATGGAGACGTCTTCCCTGACCTTTGCCCAGCCCTGGTGGCTGCTCGGTATCCTGGCTGCGCCTGCCTTCGCGATTCTTTACATTTGGTCGCAGCGGCGAGGTGATGCCCTTATTTCCCGGCTGGTGGCTCCCCGTCTCAAGGCGGAGCTGGCCAATGGCGTCAGCCTTGGCCGCCGCATCTTCCGCGCGGTTCTCGTGCTGGCTGCGGTCATCCTCATGGCGATCGCGCTGGCCCGGCCCCAGATGGGTTTCATCGAGAACGAGATCAAGCATCGCGGCCGCGATATCATCATCGCGGTGGATACCTCGCGAAGCATGCTCGCGACCGATGTGCCGCCGACCCGGCTGGCCCGGGCCAAGCTGCTGGCGCAGGATCTCATGCGCTTCGCCGCTGGTGACCGCATCGGGCTGGTGGCCTTTGCGGGAAGCTCGTTCCTCCAGGCCCCGCTCACCCTGGACCAGGCGGCCGTGCTCCAGGCTCTGGACGAACTCGACACCAATGTGATTCCCAAGGGCGGCACCAACATCGCCGCCGCCATTCGCACCGCCGACGAGGCGTTTGGGAAGGGGGAAGGTAATACGAGAGCGCTGGTGATTCTCACCGACGGCGAAGAGCTGGATGCCGATGGCATTGCCGCCGCAAAAAAGGCCGCCGAGCAGGGCGTGCGCGTATTTACCGTGGGTATCGGCTCGCCGGAGGGATCGCTCATCCCGATCCCGGCGGAGGGGGGCGGATCGGACTTTGTCCGCGACCAGGCGGGCAAGCCGGTGCAGAGCCGTCTGGACGCCAATCGCCTCAAGGAAATCGCCGCAGCGGGCGGGGGATTCTATCAGCCGCTCGGCCCCGATGCCGCCAAGGCCATTTTTGAGAAAGGCATCCTCCCCATGGAGGAGGCGGATTCCACGACTGCGACGTCGCGGCAGCCGATCGAGCGGTATCAATGGCCGCTGGGGTTTGCCCTCGGGTTGATCGTGATCTGGCTCCTGGTGGGAGATCGCCGCCGACCGGTACGCGTTTCGCGTCCTGCGCTGGGCGCTCTCGCCATCGTGCTTCTCGCCCCCTCGGTACGGGCCGATGCCCTGGGCGATTATCAGGCGGGAAACTACGACAAGGCCATGCAGCAGTTCTCTGAGCGTCTGAAGGCCAGTCCGGATTCCGTGGAGATTCAGTACAACGCCGGTGCCGCCGCCTACAAGATGGGCGACTACGGCAAGGCGGTGGAGCATTTCACCAAGGCCATCCTGGCCGAGGATAATAAGCTCCGTGAGGAGGCCCTCTATAACCTCGGCAACTCTCTCGTGCGTCGAGGAGAGGCGGCCAAAGGCAATGAGGAAAAGAAGGCGGATTGGAAGAATGCGATCCAGCACTACACCGAGGCTTTGAAGGTCGATCCCAAGGACAAAAAGGCAGAGGAGAATCGCGAGATCGTCAAAAAACTGCTCGAGGAACTCGAAAAGCAGGAAAAGCAGCAGGACCAGCAAAAGAACGATCAGCAAAAGCAGGATCAAAAGGACAAAAAGGATCAAAACAAGGATCAGCAGCAACAGCAGCAGAATCAGCAGCAAAAGGACCAGAACAAGGACCAGAACAAGGACCAACAGCAGCAGAAGGATCAGCAACAACAGCAGCAAAACCAGGATCAGAAAAAGGACGACAAGCAGGAGCAGAAACCCGATCAGCAAAAGCAGCAGGGTCAGGGGCAAGACTCCCAGGATCAAAAGAAGGATCAGGATCAGAACGGCAAATCCGGCGATCAGGATAAGAAGGACCAGCAGGGTGGGGACAAAAAGGACCAGCAGCAGGACCAGCAATCCAAGGGAGACCAGAAGCAGGACGACCAAAAGAAGGATCAGCAGAAAGATCAACAGAACCAGCAGGGTGACCAGGGCAAGGAGCAGCAAAAAGACCAGCAGCAGCCCCAGCAGGGCCAGAATCCCAGCCAGGGCGGTCAGCCGGATCAGAAGCAGGATCAAACCGGTCCTCAGCCGACGCCTACACCCGGTGAGAAAAAGCAGGGTGAGCTGAAGACCGCTGGAGATCAGCAGGGCCAGCAGCAACCTCAGGGACAGGAGGGCCAGGGGGCGGCTGCAGGCGAGGGCGAGGAAAAGGACGGGGAAATGTCTGCCGCCCAGGCTCGCAGCTTGCTAAACTCCCTGCGCTCCGACGAGGAGCGCGTGAAATTGATGCAACGTCAGCAAACAGAAGATACGGTGAAGGACTGGTAATGCATACGCTAACCAATAATCGGATGAAGTTTGGCGCGGTCGCGGCGTTTGCCGTGATGCTGGCCGCCGCGTCTGGCTACGCCCAGAAGGTGTCGGCCGATCTTTCCCAGGAGGTCACCTCCGTCGGCGAGGCCGTGCAGTTGAATATCTCGGTGACCGGAGCAACGGGAGCCCGGGTGCCTGGCCAGCTCAAAGTCAACGGGCTGCAGATCGACTTCGCGGGCCGCAGCGAGCAGATCAATATCATCAACTTTCAGAAAACGGTCTCGTCGGTCTACACCTACCTCATCGTTCCGCTCAAGACGGGCGATTTCACCATCCCTCCGATCGAGGTGTTGATCAACGGGCAGAAGTACAAGACGGCTCCGCTGGCCCTGCGGGTGGGAGCCAGTTCCGGAGGGTTCGCAGGCGGGCAGGGGCAGCAGGGTCGCGCCCGCTCGCCTCAATCCCAGATGCAGGCTCAGATGCAGGCGCTCATGCAGTTCATGAATCAGGGTGTGCAGCCGCCGCAACCCCAGCAGATCCAGCCGGGGCAGCAGTCTCAGGGCCGGCAGCCTTCAGGCGATGACGATGCGGAACCCGCCTATGGCGACCTCATCATTCCCAAGACATCCGCTTACGTCGGCGAGGTCATTCCGGTGGAAATCCGGTTTTATTTCAACGCCAACTATCCCACACAGCTACGGGATCAGCCGACCTTTGGCGGCGATGGGTTCACGGTGATGGACTTTTCCAAGCCGACCCAGCGCGAGCAGGAGATCAACGGGGTGCCGTATAACGTGGTCATCTTCCAGACCGCCATCACGGCGGTGAAATCCGGTCCACTGGAGATCCCTCCTGCCAAGATCGAGGGGCGCATCCAGGTTCCGGCCCGGGGAAGCTCTCAGGATGACTTTTTCAACGGCTTCTTCGGAGGACAGGGATTTGGCATGACCGCCCGCGACATGACGGTTTCCACGAAACCATCGAAGATCGACATCAAGCCGCTGCCCAAGGAGGACCGCCCGGATGACTTCTCCGGAGCCATCGGACAATTCTCGCTGGATGCCAAGGCGACGCCCAAAAAGGTCGACGCTGGCGAACCTATCACCCTTTCGGTCAAGGTCGCGGGACGCGGCAACTTTGGAGCCATCACGGCCCCGACGCTTTTGGACGCGGAGAACTGGCGCAGCTATCCGCCAAATGAAAAGTTCACGCCGAGCGCATCCGACCCGATCGGCTACAACGGCGAGAAGGTCTTTGAATACACCATCGTGGCTCGCAGTGATGCGACGCTCACGCCGACACCGGAGTTTTCCTTCTTTGATCCGGCGGTGGAGAAGTACGTGACGCTCAAGGCATCCCCCATCGCCGTGGTGGCACGGGGATCGTCCAATGCGACTCAGACCACGACTGCCCAGGCGACATCCAGCCCCACACCCCAGGCTGCGACTCCGCCTCCGGCGGCTCCCGCCTCGCCGGAAACTGCATCGGATCTCGTCACGAGCTTCCGGCGCGGTGCTTTCCAGCCGACGTTGACCAATCCGACCTTCCTCATAGTGAATGGAGTGGCGGCACTCGCACTGCTGGGGCTGCTGGCTCTCGGCGTTCTCCGAGCGGTCGCAAACTCCGAGGCATCACAGCGCGCTGCCCGTTTGCGTGAGGTGCGCCGCACCCTGCATGCCGCGGAAGATCCCAATAAATCCGCGGAGGAGTTCTTTGCGCTTGCGGCGGAGTTTGTCCAAGGTCGTCTCTCGATTGCGGGAGGCCAGGGGTCGACCCGGGACATGCTGGAGTCGAGCAAGGTCTCCGAGGAAACGCGCACTGCGATTTACGCGCTGCTCAATCAGGCTGATGAGGCTCGATATGCAGCCACCCATGGCACCTCGCTCGATCGCGAGGCCCGTCACACTTACATCCAGCAACTCAAGAAATTCGATGCGCAGGTTTAATTCACTCCTTTTGGTCGGTCTCGCGGCAGCAGCCTTCGCCGGTCGCGTGCAGGCTGGTCCCGCCGAGGATGCGGCGGCGGCTTATGCCAAGGGCGACTACCAGGCAGCCGCCCGGGGATATGAGACAGCAGTGGCCACGCTGCCGAGTTCCGGCCTTTACTACAATCTCGCCATGGCGGAGATGAAGGCTGGTGACCGCCCTGCGGCGGCGCTGAATTTCCGTCGCACCCTTGTCCTCGATCCGAGGATGGTCGATGCAAAGATCGCGCTCTCCGAGATCGAGCGTTCGCAAGGTCTGCCAGTCGCGAAGGAGGGGATCTTTGACAAGATCAGCCCCTACGTGCCATTCACCACGGTCATCTCCGTGGGAAGCGTGCTATTTTGGCTCGGCGCATTTCTTGCGGTGGGGCTGCTGGTGTTCCGGCGCGGAGGCTTTGGCGTGGTCGTGGGAGCGGCCCTCGTCGTGGTTGGCGGAGCCCTTGCTGCCGCCGCTTTGATTTCTGAACCCGCCTGGGCTCAGCGCAATGACGGGGTGGTTATTTCCACCAAGCCCGTCGCTTTGCTCGATGCCCCGGCGGATCAATCGCCCACGCTCACGAATCTGCCCCCGGCCTCGTGCGTTCGCATCATCAGCAAGCGCGGAGAGTGGACCTACTGCGAATCTCCTGCTGGAGAAAAAGGATGGCTACCCTCGGCAAGCTTGCAACCCGTCGTTCCCGCAGCCTGATCGCTGCGCTAGCCGTCGCGGTGTTCCTGCCTGCGGCGGGCTATGCGGCTGGCGAGCCGTGGGCTGGCAAGATCACCCCGCTCGGGAAGGGGGCCTTCCCGGACATTCCTCCCTTTGAGGGGGAGTTTCGCTTTGGCTGGTCCGACATCGAGGCGGCGCGTGCGAAAGCAACCTTCGATAAAAAGGAGGATAAGTACGTTGTCGACGTGTCTGGAGGCACGACGGGACTGGCTCGCACCCTTTGGTCGCTGGATGCCACCCATCACGCGGAGTTCTATGTGGATACGTTGCGGCCCACAGTCTTTGATCAGGTGGAAAAGTACGCCAAGCGCACCATTACCACGCGTGGTGAGTTCCGTTCCGACGGCTTCTGGCGGCACCGGGAATCGAAACCCGGCAAGCCGGAGAAATGGAAGAAGATCAAGATCGAGCCGATCTGGGACATGGTGGCCGGAATGTTCTTCGTGCGCAGCCAGCGTCTCGCCGACGGAGACCAGATCGTTATCAACCTCTATCCCGGCGACTCCGCCTTTTTCACCGAGATCACCGTGCTTAAGCGTGAAAAGATCACGATCGACGGCAAGACCCACGATGCGATCAAGCTGGAGTTCAAGCCCCAGCGCATCACCCGCAAGGACGGCAAGTACGGCCTGGAGCCGCATCGCAAATTCAAGCGCGGCGTGGTCTGGCTTTCCGACGACCAATACCGCATGCCCCTGCGGGCCGAAGTGGATATTTTTATCGGCTATGTATTCGGAGAGCTTGCCAACGTGAGGTTCCAGGATGGTAGCACTCTTCCGTGACCGATCCACGGCTCGTAGCAGAACTCTCCTCTCTCACTCGTCGACTCAAGGCGCTCGCGCCTGAGGCTCGGAATGTGGCGTTTCAGGGCGTGCCCACAGATGTGGCCCTGGAGGCTGCTACCGACAACGGTCTCTCGCTTGTCGATGGGGAGGCCGATCTCTCGGTCATCTATCGTCCTGGGCAAGAGAATGTTCATCTAACGCACTCCGCCCGCTTTGCCGAGGTCGCGGTTTGCCGTTCAGTTATGAACTCTGGGGAATGTTGCCGGAAAAACCCCGCGCGTCGTTATGTTTCGCTGCGCGAGTGGGTGGAGGGATGGTTCCCGAAGAACTCCCGAGCAGGCCAGTTCCTCGCCCATCGCTTGGTCTCGCAGGCGGTGGCGGATCGCCTGACCTCGGCAAAATATCCCGGAAACTCGGAGTGGTTCGCCGTGGCCGATGGTGTAAGCGTTCCAAGTGCCGGAGCAGGAGAGACAGCCCGGCTGCTGACGGTTACCTATTTTGGGACGGGACTCTTTCCCATCATGCCGGCCACCGTGGCCTGTCTCGGCATGGCTCCGCTGGGGTTACTCGCAGTCTGGTTGCTGCCTGCACTGGCCTTTCAGCTTCTCTGGCTTGCTGTGGCCGTCGGGGCGACGTGGGGATGTTTTGTCCTGGAGAAATGGTCGGCCCGGCGCTTCCAATCGGACGACCCCAAGGAATTCGTCCTCGATGAGGTCGCCGGGCTTGCTCTTGTCTGGTCCCTGCTCCCTGTGCACACGTGGGCGGCGGTTTTGTGGGGTGTGCTGGCGTTTCGTGTTTTCGACATTTTCAAGTGGGGCGTGAAATGGGTCGAGCGCCGCAACTGGCCCGGGACCATCGTGTGGGATGATCTGGTGGCGGCACTTTATGCTGCGGCAGTGATCTGGCTCGGGTATCGGGTTCTTTAGCACCCTGCCGATTTTCATGGCGTGTGGCCGCCCCGTTGGCTAGGGAAGGGGGCATGATCGCTCTCCGGTTTTTCGTTGCGGCCATTGCCGCCGCCGTCCTGGCTTCCTGCGCCACCACCGCTCCCCGGCACACCGGCAATCCGCCGGTCCTTGCCAAGCTCGAGGCCATGGGCATCGACAGCCGTACGTATGCGAAGATCGCCAACCACCGCATCCTCGATTTCGGCGACATCCTTGGTCTGTTGAAGAAGGGCGTCCCGTCGCCAGTCATTCTCACCTATATCCAGAGCACCCACGCTCCCTATACGCTTACGGATGATCAGCTCAACCAGCTCATGAATGCCGGAGCCAGCGCCGATCTCGTGAACTACCTCGGCAAGTCCGTCGGCTTCTTTGAGGCGACCGAGCGCAGCCAGACCGGCGGCGCGGGCAAGTGGAAGAACGATCCGTTCTTTGCCGATCCGTATTACATGGGTGTCGGGCCGTTCCCGTACGCCTGGCCGGATGAGTGGTACGATCAGAACTGGATCGCAGGCGTCTTTTAGCCTTTGCCGATCATGAAGGCGGCCCAGCTTTCCTCCTTCGGTTCCGCCCGCGACGCCCTGCGCGTCGTAGAGTTGGAGACTCCCAAGCCCGCGGCAGGCGAGGTGCTCGTTCGCATTCTTGCCTCGCCCATCAACCCCGCCGATCTCAATGTGATCGAGGGCACGTATGGCGAACTGCCAGAGCTTCCTGCCGTCATTGGCAACGAAGCCGTCGGACGGGTCGAGGAGGTCGGGCCGGATGCCGCGCGCTTCGCCGTCGGCGATCTCGTCATTCCGCTGACCAGCGGCAACTGGACGCAGTGCCGGGTGCTGCGCGAGGACGAGCTCGTCAAAATCCCGGCGGAGACTGATGTCCTCCAGGCCTCCATGCTTCTCGTGAACCCCGTGACCGCGTGGTTCATGCTCAAGGATTGCGTCGAGCTTCAGCCCGGCGACTGGGTGGTGCAAAACGCTGCCAACTCCGCCGTCGGCCGCTCCGTGATTCAAATCGCCCGTGCCCGGGGCCTGAAGACGCTCAATGTCGTCCGCCGTCCCGAGCTGATCGACGAACTCAAGGCCCTCGGAGCCGATGTCGTGGTGACCGAGGAGACCGACCTGCGTGCCTCGGTCGAGGATCTCTGCGGCGGCTCCCGCCCGCGCCTTGCCCTCAACGCCGTCGGCGGTGCCAGTGCTCTCAATCTCGCCAACGCCTTGGCCGACCGGGGAACGCACGTGACCTACGGTGCCATGGGCCGCCAGCCGCTCAAGGTTCCTAATGGCCTGCTGATTTTTAGGGAGATCACCTTCCGAGGCTTCTGGCTGCGGAACTGGCGCTACGACGCGACGCTGGCGCAGAAGGAGGAGACGCTCGGCGTGCTCGCGACCATGATCGCCGGGGGGAAGCTGACCCTGCCTGTCCACCAGACCTATTCGCTCGACGACATCCATGCTGCCCTCGCAGAGGCCGCTGAGGGGCAGCGCTCTGGCAAGGTCGTGATCGACTTGCGCTGACGGGTTGCCTCCGCGCTCCGCGTCCGCTAAGACTGTCCGTCTTTACCCATGCAGAATCTACCTGGCTTCCGGGACTTCCCACCGGAAGATTGCGTCCGCCGCAACTACATCCTGAATACCTGGCGCTCCGTCGCCCGCCGTTACGGCTTTGTCGAGTACGACGGCCCGACCCTGGAAAGCGTCGAGCTTTACGCCAAGAAGAACGAGAGCGGTGCGGAGATCATGCAGCAGCTTTACAGCTTCGAGGATCGCGGTGGTCGTCCCGTGGCCCTGCGGCCCGAGATGACGCCGACGCTGGCCCGCATGGTGGCCGCCCGGGAAAAGCAGTACAAGAAACCCATTAAGTGGTTCTCCTCCAGCACGTTCTTCCGCTACGAGCGCCAGCAAAAGGGGCGCCTCCGCGAGTTTATCCAGCTCAATTGCGACCTCATCGGCGAAACCGGCCCCGCCGCCGACGCCGAGGTGCTGGCCCTTGCCATTGACCTCGTGCGCGCCTTCGGCTTTGGACCCGAGGATTTCGTCGTGCGCCTGAGCGACCGCAAGGCGTGGATGGATTTCCTTGTCGCGCGGGGTGTGCCCGAGGCGCATTTCGGCGCCGTTCTCCAGGCCGCCGACAAGATCGAGCGTGACTCGCCCGATTCCCTCAATGCCAAGCTCGCTCCCGCCGGGCTCACCGTGGACGACCTGAAAGCCTTCATCGCCTCAGGCAGCCCGGAGTCCTTCCGTCCGCTCATCGAGGAACTGACGGCCCGCGGACTCGCTGGCTACGTCGAGGTGGACCTCTCCATCGTGCGCGGACTCGCCTACTACACCGGAGTCGTCTTCGAGGTCTTTGACCGGTCGAAATCCATGCGCGCTCTGGCGGGTGGGGGACGGTACGACGACCTCATTGCCGGGCTGAGCGACGGAGCGGCGAATCTCTCCGCCATGGGCTTCGGCATGGGCGACGTGGTGCTTGCCAATTTCGTCAGCGAAACCCCCAAGGCTGCCGAGCGCATGGCCGCTGCCCTGGCCGCTGACGCCCCGGTCGACGTCTACGTGATCATCGCCGACGCCACACGTCGGGCGGAAGGTTTGCAGACCGTGCAGGCCTTGCGCGAGGCGGGTTGGAAGGCCGATTTCTCCCTCGCCGGGGCCAAGGTCGGGAAGCAGTTCCAGGCCGCCGAGGGGCTGGGGGCGAGATTTGCCGTGATCGTCGGAGGCGAATGGCCTGAGGTGAAGGTGAAAACTCTCGCCACCCGGCAGGAGGTGCAGGTGCCGCAAAGCGGGCTTGCGGATTGGCTGAAAAGCGGCGAAAACTCCCTTTGACCACAGAGAACACGGGAGCACAGCGTCGAGTTCTGTGCCGACCGCGCTCTCTGTGGTTTGTTTTTCTGATTTTATGACTTATCGCACACATCATTGCGGCGCTTTGCGCAAGGCGGACTCCGGTTCGCGCGTCACCCTCTGCGGCTGGGTGGATTCCCGTCGCGACCACGGCGGAGTGGTTTTCATCGATCTCCGCGACCGCAATGGCATCACCCAGGTGGTTTTCCGCCCCGAGGAACATGCCGAGGCGGCTTCCGCTGCCCACGGCCTCCGCGTCGAGGACGTCGTCCAGGTTTCCGGCTCCGTAGCTCCGCGCCTCACCGGCACGGAGAACACCAAGCTCGCCACCGGCGAGATCGAGATCGTGGCCGACACGCTCGTCATTCTCAATAAGGCCGACGTATTGCCTTTCCCGCTCGATGAGGATTCGGTCAACGAAGACCTCCGCCTCGAGCACCGCTATCTCGACCTCCGCCGTCCGGCCATGGTGCGCAATCTCACCGTCCGTCACAAGGTGGTGAAGACGACCCGCGACTACTTCGACCGCCAGGGTTTCCTGGAAATCGAGACACCCGTCCTGTCGAAGAGCACGCCCGAGGGCGCCCGCGAGTTCCTCGTGCCGAGCCGTATTTTCCCCGGCAGCTTTTACGCGCTGTCGCAGTCCCCGCAGCAGTACAAGCAGCTCCTCATGGTGGCTGGCCTGGAGCGCTATTTCCAGATCGCCAAGTGCTTCCGCGATGAGGACCCGCGCGCGGATCGTATTACCGAGCTGACCCAGGTTGACCTAGAGGCTTCCTTCATCACGCAGGAGGACATTATCGAGCTCATCGAGGGATTGCTCGTGGAGATCTTCCGCGAAGTGCGTGGCGTGGAGATTCCGCGTCCGTTCCTGCGCATGACCTATCAGGAGGCGATGAACCGCTACGGCAGCGACAAGCCCGACCGGCGCTTCGGCCTTGAGCTGATCACACTCGACGAGGTTTTCAAGGCCAGCGAATTCAAGGTCTTCCGAGGCGCGCTCGACAACGGGGGCACAGTGAAGGCGATTAACGCCAAGGGCTTTGCCGGCATCACCACCGGCCAGATCGAGGGCCTGACCGAACTCGCCAAGCAGTACGGCGCGAAAGGCCTCGCTTTCATCAAGGTCGAGAACGGCGAATGGAAATCGCCCATCGCGAAATTCCTTACCGACGCCGAAAAACAGGCGCTCGTCAGTGAGCTCGGCATCGAGGAGGGCGACCTGATCCTCTTCGGCGCGGGCGACTGGGAGACCGTTTGCAACGTGCTCGGTCGTATCCGCCTCCGGGTGGCGGAGCTGCAAAAGCTCATAACGGACCCGAACGCCCTGGAGTTCCTCTGGGTCGTCGAGTTCCCGCTCCTTGCCTACAACGCCGAGGAGCAGAAGTGGAACGCCGTCCACCATCCCTTTACCCGTCCGCATGCCGATGACGTTGCGCTCATCGATGCGGGCGAATACGGCAAGGTGCGCGCCCAAGCCTACGACGTCGTGCTGAACGGTGTCGAAATCGGCGGCGGAAGCATCCGTATTCACGAGTCCGACCTTCAGGCGAAGCTTTTCGAGGTGCTTGGCATTTCGCCGGAGAAGCAGCAGCTTCTCTTCCCGCACCTGTTGAAAGCCTTCCGCTTCGGCGCGCCCCCGCATGGCGGCGTCGCGCTCGGCGTGGATCGTCTGGTCATGCTCGCGGTGGGCACCGAGAACATTCGCGATGTCGTGGCGTTCCCGAAGAACAACCGCGGCGAAGACCTCATGATGAGCTCGCCGACCCCGGCCGAGCCTCGCCAGTTGCGCGAACTGGGCATCCAGGTCGCTCGCAAGGCCTAGTCGTTCCGGCAGCTTCATTTTCGTTATCCGTCCGTCCGGTTTGCCAAAACCGGCGGACTCGGGTATGACTGCGCCATGAAGTTGCGATTCCTCCTCCCCCTGGCGGCTTTTGCCGTGTCCGTAGCTTCTCTCTCCGCGGACATCCTTAGCGAAGTACCCAAATACGCCCAGGACGAACTGGCAGCCGGCCAGGTCGTCGTGAAGAGCCAGAACGTCGAGGGTGCGCCCTGGCCGCGGCTCATGCTTTACCAGGTGGTAAACGCGTCACCTTCTGTGGTGTGGAATCTTTTCAACGACTACCCGGCGGCCTCGCAATACACCCCGGGTTTGATTGCGGCCAAGGTCATTCAGACCTACCCCGACGGCAGCAAGGATGTCCAGTATACGGTCAAAGTACCCATCATTCAGCGTGCGACCTACGTGGTGCACAATACCTATTCGCAAAACGGAAACGTGCAGGAGGTGGCGTGGACTCTGGTGAAATCGCCGCTCGCCAGATCCAGCACGGGTTCATTGCGTATCGAGCCTTACGGCAAGAACCAGACGCTTCTCTGCTACACCAACCTTGTCGTCCCGATCACCAACCTCGTCGCCGGTCTCAAGAACGAGGCGCTCTCCGAGGCAAAGACCACCGTTCGTGCGCTCAAGGCTGAAGCCGAGCGCCGCGCCGCAGGTTCCTAGAATTTCTCAATGTCAGCATCATTCGATCCCTTCCGCCAAAAAATGGAATCGGCCGGCCTGAGCAAGGCGGCCATCGCAGCATTCGAACGTTCCTACGGCCTCCTGGCCGCCAATGAATCGGGCCTCATACCCGAGAGCGCCATTACGCCCGCCGAGGGCCTGCCTCTCTACGAGGAGGTGGCGACGACGCAGGCCTCGCCGGATCTCCTCGCCAAGACTGTATTGCTCAAGCTCAATGGCGGCCTCGGCACCGGCATGGGACTGGAAAAAGCCAAGTCGCTCCTGCCTGTGCGCGACGGCCAGACGTTCCTCGACCTCATCGTTCGCCAGGTGCTCGCCGCCCGCAAGGCCACGGGGTCGGACCTGAAATTTCTCCTGCTGAACAGCTTCAGCACCAGCGAAGACACGCTGGGCCATCTAGCGAAGTACCCCGAACTGGGCAACCCCGCCGACCTTGAGCTCATGCAGAACAAGGTGCCCAAGATCGACGCCGCCACGCTGGCTCCGATCGAGTGGCCGGCCGATCGGGATCACGAATGGTGCCCGCCGGGCCATGGCGACCTGTACCCGGCCATCCTCGGCTCGGGCATGCTCCAACAGCTTCTCGATGCCGGGTATCGCTACCTCTTTGTCAGCAACTCCGACAACCTCGGTGCCACGCTCGACCTCGGCCTCCTCGGCTGGTTCGCCGCGTCCGGCAAACCCTTCGTCATGGAGGTGACGGCTCGCACCGCCGCCGACCGCAAGGGAGGCCATCTCGCCAGCCGCGCTACGGACGGTCAGTTGCTCCTGCGTGAGTCGGCCCAGTGTCCAGATGAGGACATGGACGAGTTTCAGGACATCTCGAAGCATCGGTATTTCAACACCAACAACCTCTGGCTCCGGCTAGACCTTCTCGCCGAGGCTCTCGACGCTAATGGCGGACTGCTTCCGCTCCCGGTCATCAAGAACAAGAAGACCGTCGACCCTCGCGACAAGAAATCTCCCGCCGTCTACCAGCTTGAGACCGCCATGGGTGCGGCGATCGAGTGCTTTGCCGACGCGGGTGCCGTGGTCGTGCCGCGCATGCGCTTCGCTCCGGTCAAGACGACCGCAGATCTGCTCGCCCTCCGCTCGGATGCCTATATCATCACCGAGGACGGTCGCGCGGTGCTCGCTCCCGAGCGCAATGGCATTCCGCCGGAGATCAATCTGGATGGCGACCATTTCAAGATGGTCGACCAGCTCGACGCCGCCCTTGCGGGAGGTGTGCCGTCGCTCATTCGCTGCAAGCGTCTCGATGTCAAAGGCCCGGCCAAGTTCACCTCCTCAGACGTATATGAGGGTGATGCCGTGGTCGATGTGCGTAGCTAGTTGCCAGTCTGTCCCTGCTCGTTTATGGAAAATCGCGTGAACGAGCCGTACGATGTCGTGGTGGTCGGTGGGGCCTTTTCGGGGGCTTCCACGTCCTTGCTGTTGCGTCGTGAGCGTCCGCAGCTCCGTATCCTCATCGTTGAGCGGAGCGAACATTTCGACCGCAAGGTGGGGGAGGCGACCACGGAAATCAGCGGGTGCTTCCTGACGAAGCGCCTCGCGATGAATCACCACCTGAACCACCACCACGTGCCCAAGCACGGACTGCGGTTCTGGTTTTCCCAGAATGCCAACGACAGTTTCGGCGACTGCGGCGAACTCGGCGGTTTCTACCAAACCCGCCTGCCGACCTTTCAGGTCGATCGCGAGGTGCTGGATGAATACATCCTCGCCGAGGCCGTGGCCGCAGGGGCGGAACTTCTCCGTCCCGCACGGGTGAAGGACATCGAGCTGGGAGAAAAACTTCAGACTCTCCACCTGGAAACCGCCAACGGAGAGCATACCGTCTCGGCAAAGTTTCTTGTCGATGCCAGCGGACGCGCCGGAGTGCTTTCGCGCAAGCTCGACCTCCGCCGCTCGCTTCCGGATCATCCCACACGCTCCATCTGGGCGCGGTTTCGCGGGGTGAAGGATTGGGACGGCTACGAACTCAAGAGCCGCTTCCCGGAGTACGCGAATTCCTGTCAGGTCAGCCGGGCCACCGCGACGAATCACCTCACAGGCTACGGCTGGTGGTGCTGGATCATTCCGCTGAAGGGTGGCGACTACAGCGCGGGACTTGTTTTCGACGAACGCCTCTACACTCCGCCCGCCGGTGCGACCGCTGCGGATCGGCTCAAGGCGCACCTTCTCAATGATCCGGTCGGTCGGGAGATCTTTGGCGAGGCCGAGGTCGTCGAGGGCGATGTGAAGTCCTATGCCCCGCTGCCCTATTACGTCGACCAGATTGCTGGCCGGGGATGGCAGATCGTCGGCGACGCCGCGGGATTCCTGGACCCGCTTTACAGCGCAGGCCTCGACTACTGCTCCTGGACGGTCAGCTCGGCTGTCTATCGCATCGAGGCAGAGGTGGACGGCTCGACAGTCGACGTCCCCATGATCAACAAGCATTGGCTCATGTCGTACCATGGCTGGTTCAACGCCCTGTACCGCGACAAATATTACTATCTCGGCGACAAGGAACTCATGACCGCCGCGATGTTCATGGACCTCGGGCTGTTTTTCTTCGGTCCGGTGCGCTCCGTTGTGCATTGCTTGAAGTACGGGTTCGGTCAGTTGCCATTCACCGGGCCGATGGACTCTTTCGTCTGCAAGCTCATGGCATTTTACAATCGCCGCCTTGCCCATATCGCCCGCAAGCGCCACTCGGCGGGCGTGTACGGTAGTGAGAACCTGCGGAGCCGCACGCTCATTGCGGGCTTCGCGCCCACACCGGAAGTGCTCAAGGTCGTGTGGCGTGGCGTGAAGGTCTGGCTTCGGGCAGAACTGCGGAGCGCTCGTCTTCCCGCGGTGGCGGAGAAAGAAATTCCTGCCCCTGCGGCTCCGGCCACCGTATCCTAGGAAATGGCCTATTCGTCCTATCGCGATTTTGTTGAGACCCTTGAGCGTCACGGCGAGTTGAAGCGTATTTCCTCGCCCGTCGCAACGGAGCTGGAGATCACGGAACTGGCCGACCGGGAAATGAAGTCGCCCGGCGGCGGCAAGGCTCTGCTCATCGAGAAACCGACGATCAACGGTGTGGTGAGCCCGTTTCCGGTGGCGATCAATACCATGGGATCGTGGAAGCGCATGGCCCTGGCCATCGGCGCGGAATCCGTCGACGACGTTGCCGAGGAACTCGGCATGCTGATGAAGGCCAAGCCGCCCACCAGCATCAAGGAAGCCATCAAACTTTTCGGCACGGCCATCGAACTCCGACACGCCAAGCCGCGCAAGGTGAAGACCGGCCCGTGCAAGGAAGTCATTCATCGCTTTGATACCCCGGCGTCGCACACCTGTGAATGGCCTGCCGCGCCCGATGTGGCGGATCTTTCCACGATCAATCCCCAGCCACCGACATTACTAGATATCCCGATCCTGCGCTGCTGGCCGCTCGATGGTGGACGTTTCGTCACGCTGCCCTGCGTCGTGACGCGAGACCCGGATACCGGCGAGCGCAACCTCGGCATGTACCGCGTGCAGGTTTATGACGGGCAGACCACCGGCATGCACTGGCAACTCCAGAAGGTCGCCGCGAGGCATGGACGCCGGTACTACGAGACCGGCCAGAGAATGCCCGTGACGATCTTTCTCGGAGGTGATCCGGCCTTTCCCTTTGCCGCCACCGCTCCGCTGCCCGACGGCCTCGACGAATTTCTTCTCGCCGGTTATCTGCGCAAGAAATCCATCGACCTCGTGAAGTGTGAGACCAACGACCTCGAGGTGCCCGCCGATGCGGACTTCGTCATCGAGGGCTACATCGACCCAACCGAGCCGCTGCGCATGGAGGGACCATTCGGCGACCACACCGGGTACTACACGCTGCCCGAGCCGTACCCCGTTTTCCACGTCACCGCCATCACGCATCGCAAGGACGCTGTTTACCCCGCGACCATCGTGGGTATTCCGCCGATGGAGGATTTCTACATGGGCGCGGCTTCAGTGAAGCTCTTCATGCCGATCTTCAAGATGAACTTCCCGGAGATTGTGGACATCGCGCTCCCGGCCGAGGGCGTCTTTCACAACGCCGTCTTCGTCAGCATCAAGAAGACCTATCCCATGCAGGCCTACAAGGTCATGCACGGCCTCTGGGGCATGGGGCAGATGATGTTCACGAAATACTTCGTCATCGTCGATGAGGACGTGGACGTCCACAACACCAGCGAGGTGCTTTTCCACCTCTGCGCCAATACCGACCCGCAGCGCGACAGTCTGCTCACGCGCGGCCCGGCCGACGTCCTCGACCACGCCACCAGTGAGATCGCCATCGGCGGCAAGATGGGCATCGACGCCACCCGCAAGATGCCCGGCGAGGGCTTCAAGCGCGGCTGGCCGCCCCTCATCAAGATGGACCCGACCGTGAAGGCCGCCGTGGATCGCCTGAAAGCCTAGTGTTTTTCCTCATCCCACCTGCTGAGCGATTCCTCATGCAGGTGGCGGACCTTGAGATGGCGGATGATGATGCCGTACTTCGGGCTGAAGAGATACGCGGCCAGGAACACGGTGCCGAGCACCATGATGATCGCCGGGCCGGACGGGATGTTTGTCCAATACGACAGGATAAGTCCGGCCACCGCACCGCTCGCGCCGAGAAGGCCGCCGCACCACGACATTTTCGAGTAGGAGTCCGATAGCAGGTAAATCGTTGCCGCCGGGAGAACCATGAGCCCGAGCGAAAGAAGTACGCCCACAGCCTGGAGTGAAGAAACCATCGTCAGAACGATGAGCACGAGAATCAGGCCGAGCAGCCAGTCGACCGCGACGCCCTGGGTCTTGGCTACGGAGGGCTCGAAGAGCGCCAGAAGTAGCGGACGGTGCAGGATGACGAGGGAGAGAAGGACGATGGCGCTCACCGCGAAGCTTGTCCACAGGTCGCTGTTGGCGATGCCGAGGATGTTGCCAAAGAGGAAGTGATCGAGGCTCACCTTCACGTGGGCAAACTTGATGATGGCGACGCCAAGCGCGAAGGCGATGATGTAGAGCGAAGCGATGGCCGTCTCGTCCTTCACTCGCGAACTGCGCGCGATGAGATGCCCGCCGATGGCGACGAAGAACGCCGCCAGTAACCCGCCGAGCAGCAACCCTGCCGTGCTCAGGCCGACCAGCATCGCGGCAATGGCGAGGCCAGGGAGGAGGGAATGCGACAAGGCATCCGCCATCAGTGCCAGACGCCGCAGGACGACAAAGGCGCCGATGAAGCCATTGGTAAATCCGATCAGCACGCACGCCACCAGCGCGCGCTGCATGAACTCATAGTGGAACAACTCAAAGAGACTCATTGCTGGTGCGGCTCGTGGTGATGATGGTGCGGCTCCGAGCCGGAGAAGATTTTCATCGCGAACGTCTTCTCGATGTTGGCGGTGGTGAAGGTCTCACTGGTCGGACCCGAGGCGACGAGTTCGCCGTTGATGAGCAGAACGTGATCGAAAAGCTCCGGCACCGATTTCAGGTCATGGTGCGAGGCGATGATCAGTTTACCGCTCTCGCGGAGTTTTTGCAGCGCTCCGGAAAAAGCCTCCTGCGCATTGCGATCGAGTCCGGTGAAAGGTTCGTCGAGCAGGTAAATCTCCGCCTGCTGCGCCCAGGCGCGGGCGAGGAAGGCGCGCTGCTGCTGGCCGCCCGACAGGGCTTTGATCTGGCGGTCGGCGAAGGCTTCAAGCTCGGTCACGTGCAGCGACTCCTCCACGATGCGATCATCCTCCGCTCCAAACTTGCGCCAGAGCCCCAGCGACGGATACCGACCCATCTCGGCCAGCCCGCGTACGGTGATGGGAAAATCCCAGTCCACCGCCTCGCGCTGCGGGACATAGGCGATGGCGTTTTTTCGATTTCCACCGTGAACGACGACCTTGCCCGTTTCCATCGGCACCAGTCCGGCGATGGCCTTGAGCAGCGTGGTTTTACCCGCGCCATTGGGGCCGACGAGGGCCACCAGCGAATGGGAGTTGAGCGTGACGCTCAGGTGATGGACGGCGGGGACGCGATTGTACGAAACCGTCGCGTCGGTGATGGTGAGGCGCGGCGTCATTCGGCAGGGACGGTGAAATCAATGACCTCCGTAGCGGTCTCCGCTCCCCAGATGCTTTGGTCGGCAAGGTCGTCGCCGTCATGCGTGACCTTCACGCGGGCGGCGTTTTCCGACTCGGTATGCGACCATGTGATGGTGGTGACGAGTTCGACCGAGGTTCCGGCTTCCACGGAAATCTCCCGCGAGATGCGGGGCGTTTCCGGGGGAGTCTCAAGAACGACCTTCCCGTTGTTCTCGATGCGAAACGCGGCGGGAGCGGTGCTCGTTGCCTCCACCGTGACGGTGACGACTTTCTTTCCACTCTCACTGGCCGCCGGGAGCGCAGGTGCGGGCCGGGGTTTCGTCAGGTTCGCGATGGCGACACCCGTGATTCCCAGGAGCACGATAATGGCGCAGAGAGCGGCCAGTGGAGGATTACGCATTTATTGAAGGGCTTCTACGATCGTCGTCACGTTGTGGCGAATCATGGAATCATACGTATTCGCCTCCTTGTCGCCTAGTCCATCTGCGTAAATTGTGCCGCCGAGCTTGGCGCCTGTCTCACGGGTGATCTCGGAGAGCACCTTGGGATTTTCGATATTCTCGGCAAAGATGGCCTTCACGCCCTTGTCCTTGATCTCCTTGATCAGGAGCTGAACCTTCTGCGACGAGGGTTGGTCGCTCGTGCTGATGCCCTGCACCGGGAAGATCTCAAAGCTGTAATCGCGGGCAAAATACCCGAGCGCGTCGTGGGAGGTGACGAGGATGCGCTTGGATTTCGGCAGTTTGGCGATTTCGACTTTGGTCCACTTCGCCAGGTCATTGAGCTTGGCGAGGTACGCCTTGGCGTTGGCCTGATAGGTGGCCGTGTTCGCCGGGTCGATCTTGATCAAGGCATCGCGGATCACGCGGGTGGCGATCTTCACGTTCTCGATGCTGTGCCACCAATGCGGATCGGGCACCTTGCCGTCGGCGTTGGGAGTGCCGTGCTCATGGGCGTGGCCTTCATGGTCATGATCCTCCTCCTCTTCAGTGGTCATGATCGGGGTGATCGCTTCGCCGACGATGACAAAGGTCGGGCCGGAACCCACGGCGGTTTTCACCTTGGAGAGGAAGGACTCAAAGCCGAGGCCTGCCGCGAGGACGAGCCTGGCCTGTGAAATCGCCTTCACGTCGCCCGGGGATGGTTCGAACTCGTGCGGATCGATGCCCGGTTTGACGATGCTCGTTACCGTCACCTTGTCGCCTCCGACGTTCGTGGCAATGTCGGACAGGACCGTGCTGAGGGACGCGACAGGAACCGTATCAGCGGCCTGAAGGGCCACTGCACCGGCGAGGAATGCGATTATTGCAAGCTTCATGCGACAAGCATGGATGATGCTTGTCGTTTTGCAAGTGGTTTGCAGATAAAATTACGCAAGGAGTATTCCGCCCACGAGGACGGCGGCTCCGCAGGCGCGAAGAGCCCAATCCTTGGCGGTTGCTCCCACCAGTTTGCCCGCGCCGATGCCGACGAGGTGCAGCGAGGCGGTGGCGAGAACGAAGCCCGCGCCGTAGAGCAGGCTCATGCTATTGGCCGGGCACTCGGCACCATGGGCGTAGCCATGGAAAACGGCGAAGACTGCGACGAGAGAGGAACTGACCCAGAGCGGAACTTTCACCGCAAAAGTGATCAGCACGCCGAGGAGGAGCACCGACGTAAGGATGCCGGTTTCCACCATGGGCAGCGGGATGCCTGCGAAACCGAGCATGCTGCCGAGGATCATCACTCCCACAAAGCTGGTCGGAACCGCCCAGAGGGCGCGACCGCCGAGCTGCACGGCCCAGAGACCGACGGCGATCATGGCGAGCAGGTGATCGAGACCGAAGAGCGGGTGGGTGAGGCCATGCGAGAAATCATGCACGACGTCGACTCCCGTATGGGCGTGAGCAAGCAATGGTGTGAGAGCAAGCAGTGCAACGAGCGCGGATTTCTTGGCCATGTGAGGCGTTATATGCGCAACGTTCGCGGGAACAAAGTGGAAATTCCCCGGATAGCGCGCCTTTTTTCCCGGGAATCCCGCCGGGCGACTCTTCGTGCTTGATTGATGCAAGGCTGGAAGATTTCGTGCCCGGATGTCTCGTTACCGGGTGTTGATCTTAGGTTTGCTAGCGCTGGCCGGCTGTGCAACGGAATCCACGACTCGCACCTCCTCGCCCGCGAGAGTCGAGGCGGCCCGCCCGCTGATCGCAGCCGCGCCGGCGGCCGCAGGTCCGGTCTGGCCCGCTTCAGCGCCGCAGATCCACGCCCGGTATGCGATCATGATCGATGCGCGTACAGGCCGAACCCTGTACCAAAAGAACGCCGACGTGCATTCGCAGGTCGCGAGCACTCAAAAGCTCGTGACCGCTCTCGTGCTTCTGCAGCGGGGCGATCTGGCAGGAACTCTGACCATCGCACGGGAGGATACGCTGGTCGAACCCGGCAAGCTCAACGTCCGCGCCGGGCAGACGTACTCGCGCGTCGCTCTGCTCTCCGCCATGATCGTGAAGAGCGAGAACGATGCCGCCGCCGCCCTCGCCCGCGACCACTCCGGCAGCATTCCGGCATTCGCTGCCGAGATGAACCGCCTTGCGCGCGAGATCGGGGCGAACAACTCGTATTTCGCCAATCCGCACGGCCTGCCCGCCTCGCAATACTCGACCGCGCGCGATATGGCGATCATCGCCTTTCATGCGTATCGCGAGCCGCTGCTGCGACGTCTGATGGCTACGAAATACTACACCTTCCTCTACGCCGATGGCCGGGCGAAGCAGCTTGAGAATACCAACAAACTCCTCGGCCGCTCGATGATCTGCAACGGCATGAAGACCGGGTTTACCTACGCCGCCGGGCGTTGCCTCGTTTCCAGCGCCACCAATGGCAGCCGCGAGGTGATCCTGGTTCAGCTCGGCAGCAAGACGAACTATATCTTCAACGACGCCGAGACGATGATGCAGTGGGGGCTGAACTCAGGTTCGCCCTTTTCGCTCGCCTCGTACTAGCCGACCAGTTCGCGCAGATCCTCGGTGTCGAGCCGCTCCAGGGCGGTGTCGGCATCGACCGTGCCCTCGAGGAGTTCGCGCTTTTTCTGCTGCATGCGCAGCACGCGCTCCTCGACGGTGTCGCGGGCGATCAGCTTGATCGAGGTCACCACGTTCTTTTGTCCGATGCGGTGGGCGCGGTCGGTGGCCTGCGCCTCGACGGCGGGATTCCACCACGGGTCGAAGTGGATCACCGTATCCGCTGCCGTAAGGTTGAGACCCACGCCGCCTGCTTTCAGGCTGATGAGAAAGACCGGGATGCTCGCATCCGTCTGGAACCTCTGTACCACGCCCTCGCGGTCCTTGGTGGAACCATCGAGTCGGCAAAAGCTGATGCCCGCCTCGTTGAGATTCTCGCCGATGAGGTCGAGCATGGAGGTGAACTGACTGAAGACGAGGACGCGGTGCCCGCCGTCGATCGCCTCGGACAAAAGCTCGCGCAGTGCATTGAGTTTTCCGGATTCCGTTCCCTCCGGCGCGCCGAGCAGCCGCAGATCGCAGCAAGCCTGGCGCAGGCGCAGGAGCGCCGTGAGCACGCGCATGCGGGTGGCTCCCGCGCTGCTGCCAGCGTCCTTCATCGCGTCGATCTGGGAGCGCGCAGTCTGCTGGAGCTGGGTGTAGGCGGTCTTTTGCTGGTCGCTGAGCTCCACCTCGATGACCTGCTCGATTTTGTCGGGGAGTTCAGTGAGGATTTCCTGCTTGCGCCTGCGGAGCAGGTAGGGGCGCAGGCGGCGGTTGAGCCGCTCCCATGATGACCCGACGGCCCCGTTCAGGAGCGGTGTTTCGTAGGTGTCCTTGAAATCCTGCCGTTTGCCGAGATAGCCGGGGAGGAGGAACTCGTAGAGCGACCAGAGATCGCGCAGGGAGTTCTCGATCGGCGTGCCAGTGAGAATGAACCGGCTTTTTGAGCGCAGTGCATAGGCCGATTTGGCATTCTGGCTCTCGGGGTTCTTGATGTGCTGGGCCTCGTCGAGAATGACTGCGCCAAACTCGTAATCCCGGAACATCTCGATGTCGCGGCGCAGCAGGGCGTAGCTCGTGATCGCGAGATCATGCTGCGGGATTTTCGGGAAAAGCTGTGCGCGCTGCGGTCCGTCGAGCGCGAGCACTTTCAGGCCGGGCAGGAAGTGAGCGGCCTCGCGCTTCCAGTTCCATACCAGCGACGAAGGGCAAACCACGAGGGCAGGGGAGCGGAGCGACTCCAGCATGGCGAGCGTCTGGACGGTTTTGCCGAGGCCCATCTCGTCGGCGAGCAAACCACCGAGGCCGGACCGTGCGCGCTGGAGCAGCCAGAGAGCGCCCTCGCGCTGGTAGGGCCGCAGGGTGTTTCGCAGGGACCCCAACTCGCTTTCCGGCAGGCCTTGCGAGGTCTGCGGTGTGGCGCGTCCAGTCCACTCGGCCACGCTGGCCTCCATGTAGGCGCGATGCACGGGGGAAAGCCGGTATCCGCCGCGCTCCTGCTTCGGATCGCAATCGCGGAGCACCTGCTCGATCTCGGCCTCCAGCCCCGCATCGGCCACGGCGATGCGGCCATCGCCCAGCTTCACGCTGCCCTTGCTGGTCTGGAGGAGATTGCGCAGATCGGTCGGGGAAAAGACGGCGTTCTTCCCGGCGGTGTAGTGGACGTGAAAGTCCAGCCACCCGTCGCCGCGCTCCTTCATCGCGAAGTGCGGCTCGATGCGCACGATGTCTTTCGTCACGTGCTGGAAACGCTCACCCTCCTCCACCTGCCAGCGGTCTTTCCACTGCGGCAGGGTGTTGGCAAAGAACTGCACGACCTGCTCCTCGCCCTGGAGGGCTGCCTTGCCCTTATACTCCTGAAAGCCTGCACCCAGCATTTCGGTGAGCACCTGGGCCTCGGCTGCCGGATTGCACACGCCCGGCTGGGAGTAGGAAAAGGAAATCTCGGCCTCCAGGTGGCGGAGCGATCCCTCCAGCTTCACCTTCACTGTCGGAACCTCGCCGGTCGGCGCGGAGGCGGGACGTTCGACGCGCGCGGGTTCCGGCTTCGCCGCCTTGCGCGGATGCAAGACCTCCAGCCCCACCGCGACGGAATGCGCGCAGATGATGCCGCGCACGCGGGACTCCCGGCACGGGCAGAGGTTCTCCACGTCGATGGGATTGCGCATGCGCAGACCGGCGGGGAATTGCTTTCCACCCTCGGAATATTTGCCGCGAAGCACCGGCGCCTCGTAGGTGGCCTCGATGATGCGCCCCGACTCGTGCAGGGCTCGGGCTTGTTTGACGACCGGCCATCCGGCCATTGAGATGAGAAGTTTTTCCGTTAGCTCCACAAGTTTCGCCTTCCAGTCTACGGGGAGACCTGATCGAAGAAAGGAAGAATGCCGTGAGCCGACACCTCTTTTTCTACGCGTTTTCCTTCTGCTGCCTGATCAGCGTCGTCCTTGGGGCCGATGTGCCTGTTGCCACCCAGACGCCGACTCCCGCTCAACCCATCAAGGTCGCCGTGATCGATCGCCCGCCCTTTGCCATGAAGGACAAGGACGGCGAGTGGACCGGGCTATGTGTCGAGCTGTGGGAAAACATCGCGAGCGAGTTGAACATCCCCTTCGAGTATCACGAGACGGATCTCGATCACGTGGTCTCGCAGCTTGCCGACGGCCAGCTTGATCTGGCCATTGGCGAGATCGGTGTCTCCGCCGAGAGGGGCCGGGAGGTGGACTTCACCCAGTCCTTTCTGTCCTTCCCTTCCGCCGTGGCCCTGAATCGTCGGCGAGGTACCGCGCAGGTGACGGATTTTTTCGCGGAAATGTCCCAGCATGGCGTGATGTCCGTCGTTTACATCATGCTTGGCACATTGATGGTCTTCAGTCTGCTTCTCTGGCTGGTGGAGAGAGGCGTGCATAGCACCCATTTCGGGGGCAAGCCGATCCATGGCTTTGGCTCTGCGCTCTGGTTTGCCGCAGTCACCATGACCACGGTCGGATACGGTGATAAAACCCCGCAGACCCCGCTGGGTCGCTTCCTGGCATTCCTCTGGATGTTCTTCGGCATCCTGCTGGTCAGCGCCTTTACCGGTGCCTTCGCTTCGAGCCTTACTGTTTCGCGGTTGCATTCGGACGTGAACCGTTTGAGTGATCTTTCCCGGTATCGCACCGGCGTGCTGGAGGGTTCGGTGGGGCAGGGAGCGCTCTCGGCCATGGGGATCACGGTGGATGCCTTCAAGACTCCGGAGGAGGGCATGAGCGCCCTCGCCACCGGGCAGATCGGCGCGTTTGTCACCTCCGAGGCCTCGCTACGGTACCTGAACCACTTCAAGTACGGCGATCGCTTCGAGGTCGTCCAGTTACCAACGACCAAGGTGTCTTTCGCCATGGCGTCCCGGCCAAATTTCCCTCTCCTGCGCCCAATCAACATCGCTATCATCGGAGAAACGACCCGTCTCGAGTGGGAAAATAATGTTCAGCGCTGGCTGGGGCCGCCTCCCGGCTCGGAAAACTGATTTTCTCCCCTCGAAGAAATACGTCTTTGCGGGACAAGTTCCGCATAAGAGCTTGCGTACAACTCGCAATCTCTACTACCACAATTCACACGCATGGCACTCGTCGTCCAACGTCCTAAATTGACTCTCGCCGAGAAACTCTATCTCCCGTCGATCATCGCCGGGTTGCTGGTTACTCTCAAACACTTGCGCAAGGTGGTCACCGGCAAGACCAAGGTCACGATGCAGTATCCCGAGGAAAAGTGGGACAGCCATCTGCCCGACTGGTACCGCGGTGCCCCGACTTTGGTGGCCGATGAGCATGGCAAGGAGCGCTGTGTCGCCTGCCAGCTCTGCGAATTCATCTGTCCTCCCCGCGCCATCACCATTCATCCCGAGGAAATCCCCGGCGACACGAAGTGGGCCAAGGTGGAAAAGCGCCCGAAGGAATTCGAGATCGACATGATCCGCTGCATTTATTGCGGACTCTGCGAAGAGGTCTGCCCCGAGCAGGCGATTTTCCTCCAAAAGGATTACTCCATCACCGGTTACAGCCGCGCGGAGATGAAGCACGACAAGAAGAAACTCTACGAACTCGGCGGCGTAAAGACCGGCCTCGTATACAAGTGGAACGAAAAAAAGTAGCCGAGTCCACACCCGGTTGTTAGAAACTTTGCCGCTAAATATGGAGGTCGCTCTATTTTGGATTTTCGCCGCACTGATGCTTGGCTTCGGTGCTGCGGTAATCTTCCTCAAAAGTCCCGTTTCGAGTGCGTTGAGCCTCGTTGTATCCTTCCTTGGGCTTGCCGCCCTGTTCCTTCTGCTCGATGCCTTCTTTATCGGCATCATCCAGGTCCTCGTCTACGCAGGCGCGGTCATGGTGCTCTTCTTGTTCATCATCATGTTGCTGGACTTGAAGACGGAGCGCGCCCGCAAGATCAACCTTCCCGCCATGATCGGCGGCTTGATGGTGGTCGTCGGGTTTGTGGCCCTGCTCGTCAAGCTGCTGCCCAGCTTTGACATTGCCAAGCCCGCGCTCGCCCGTCCAGTGAATGACGTGGCCTCGGTCGGCATGCTTTTGTTCAGTGATTACAATCTGCCATTCCAGGTTATCGGTGTGCTCCTGCTCGTTGCCACGGTGGGAGTCGTGCTGCTCAGCCGCAAGGAGTTGAAATGACCCTCACGCTCGGCCACTTCCTTCTCGTTAGCGGACTGCTCTTCGCCCTCGGCCTCGCCGGGGTGATGCTGCGCCGCAATATCATCGTCATCTTCATGTGCCTGGAGATGATGCTCAACGCAGCGAACCTCTCCCTCGTCGCCTTTTCCCGCTTTCGCCCCCCGATCGACGGCATGCCCGACTACAATGCCCAGATCCTGGTGTTCTTCATTATCACCGTCGCCGCCGCCGAGGTGGCCGTCGGTCTGGCTATCATCGTGGCTCTCTTCCGGGCCAAGCAAACCGTCCACGTCGAGGACCTCAATAGCCTGAAATTCTGATGAGCACGTCCCTCGCACCCTGGATCATCCTCTTCGCCCCCCTCGTTGCAGCGACGCTGATCCTTTTCTTCGGCCGATACTCCAAGCCCCTGAGCGCCGGACTGGCCATCGCCGCCGCCGCCCTCGGAGCCTACCTTAGTTGGACCCTCTTCCTTTCGCACGAGCCCATCGAAGCGGCGAAGTTTACCTGGCTCAGCCTGCCAAACTTTACCGTCGAGATCGGTGTCACGATCGATCAGCTCAGCAAGGTGATGCTCATCGTCGTGACGAACATCGCGACCCTCGTCTTCATCTACTCGATCGGGTACATGGATCACGAGGAAGGCTACTGGCGCTACTTTGGCGGCCTCGCCCTGTTCCTCTTCTCGATGCTCGGCATCGTCCTTGCCGACAACCTGGTGATGATGTTCATCTTCTGGGAGCTCGTCGGTGTCAGCTCCTACATTCTGATCGGCCACTACTACAGCAAGGACTCGGCGGCGGATGCCTGTAAGCAGGCCTTCCTGGTCAACCGTATTGGTGACTTTGGCTTCATGCTGGGCATCCTGTTCGTCTGGCTTGCCACCGGATCGATTGTCTTCAGCGAAATCTTTGCCAAGATCCCCGGCGCTCAGTTTGCCGGTCCGGCCACGCTGACCATCGGTGCGATCCTTCTTTTCTGTGGTACGATCGGCAAATCCGCCCAGCTCCCGCTGCACGTCTGGCTGCCGAACTCGATGGAAGGCCCCACGCCGGTTTCCTCGCTCCTCCACGCCGCCACGATGGTGGCCGCTGGTGTGTACATGCTGGCCCGTATTTTCCCGCTCCTCCTCACGGTCGACATCGCCCGCGATGTCATCGCCTGGGTAGGCGGCATCACTTGCGTCGTCGCGGCCCTCATGGCCACACAGCAGAATGACATCAAGCGCATCCTCGCCTACTCGACGATCTCGCAGCTCGGCTACATGGTGCTCGGCGCGGGCGTCGCTCCGACGGCAGACGTGCCGATGTTCCACCTCTTCACGCACGCCTTCTTCAAGTGCTTGCTCTTCCTCTGCTCCGGCTCGGTCATCCTCGGCATGCACCACGAGCAGGACATCTGGAAGATGGGCGCTCTGAAGAACAAGATGCCCATCACGCTGCTCTGTACGCTGGCGGGCCTCCTCGCGCTGGCGGGCTGTCCGTTCTTCAGCGGGTACTTCAGCAAGGACCTCATCATCGCCTGGGCGGTGGAGGAGCAGCCGATCCTTGGCTGGCTCTCGGTCTTCGCCGCTGGCCTGACCTCGTTCTACATGTTCCGCCTCTTCTTCGTGGTGTTCTTTGGCAAGCCGAAGAGCGATCATGCGAAGCACGCCCATGAGTCCCCGGCGGTCATGGTGATTCCGCTGCTGCTTCTCTCGATCCCTGCGGTGATCGGCGGCTACGGCTTCATCGAGCATCCGTTCTTCCCGCATATTGAGCACCCGCATCACGTGCCGGAAATCCTGCACATCGCCCTGCTCGCGATGTTCATCGGCGGTCTCGTCCTCGGCTTTCTCCTCTACTTCAAGGCGGACAAGGACCCGCTCAATATCCCCTTCTTCGCCAACCGCTTCTACATCGACGACCTCTATGCCTGGATCGTCAAGACCTTCCAGGACGGCCTTGCCTGGGTTAGCGCCTGGGCCGACCGCTGGATCGTCGATCTCATCCTGGCTCGGGGTACGGCGCTCGCCGCCGTGGTCTTTGGCCATGTGCTGCGGTGCCTGCAAATCGGCAACATTCAAGCCTACGCCTTCTTCTTCGGCGCGGGCGTGGTTGGTCTCCTTTACTTCCTGATCGTTCGATGAACCTGCTGCTCGCTTCAATTCTCATTCCCGTCCTGGCCGCGATCCTCGTCATCGCGGGCTTCAACGCACGGCGGACGGCGATCTTCGCAGCAGTGCTCAACTTCCTGCTCACGCTGGTCATCGTTAGTCAGTTCAAGCTGGATGGCGGCTACCAGTTCCTGCTCAGCGTTCCGGCGGTGCCGGCGCTTGGGATCAAGTTCTCGCTCGGCGTCGATGGTCTCGGCGTCGCCATGCTCTTCCTCTCGACTGCGGTAACCCTCGCGGCCATTGCCATCGCGCGCCCTCCGAAGGCCAATGTCTCATGGTTCTACGCGAGCCTGCTCTTCATCTCCGCCGGTGCGGTGGGTGCATTTGTCTCGGTCGACGCGTTCTTCTACTACATGTTCCACGAGCTGGCGCTCGTTCCGACTTTCCTGCTTATCGGCATCTGGGGTTCCGGAGATCGCCAGACGGCGGCTTGGAAGATCACGGTTTACCTTGCATTTGGTAGTTTCGTGCTCCTTGTTGGTCTGATTGGTCTTTACCTCTCGCTGCCCGTCGGCAGCCGTACATGGGACTTTCGCGAGCTTGCGCAGGCGGCACGCATTGGCACGCTGGCTCCAGCTCCATGGGTTTACATCACGCTCTTCCTCGGGTTTGGCATTCTGGTTTCGCTCTTCCCGTTCCACACTTGGGCGCCCCAGGCCTACGCCTCGGCTCCCGCGCCTGCGGCCATGCTGCACGCGGGTGTGCTCAAGAAGTTTGGTCTCTACGGTCTGCTCCGTCTCGTGACGCCGATCTTCCCGCCCGCGATCACGGAACCCTTTAACAACCTGCTCCTCGTCCTCCTGCTCGGCAACATCCTGTATGTCGGTCTCGTGACGATCTCGCAGCGCAAGCTCGATCTCATGCTCGGTTACTCCAGCGTGATGCACATGGGCTACATCTTCCTCGGCATCCTGAGCTGGACCACGATCGGTCTCGCCGGTGCAGCTCTCATGCTCGTGGCTCACGGTCTCTCCATCGCCGCGCTCTTCGCCCTCTCCGGCGAACTCCGCGAGCGCACCGGCACCCTCAAGTTCTCCGAACTCGGCGGCCTCGCCCGCACGATGCCCAAGTTTGGCCTTCTCTTCGGTTTTGCCGCCATGGCTTCGGTCGGTCTGCCCGGCTTCGCCAACTTTGCGGGTGAACTGATGGTGTTCTTCGGCGGATTCTCCGCGGGCAAGCCGGTGGTCGGCCTCAACAACTTCCAGATCGCCACCGCTATCGCCGTCTGGGGTGTCGTGATCTCTGCGGTTTACATGCTCCGCGCCTACCGCCGTGTCTTCTTCGGTCCTCCGCTTGAGCGTTGGAAGGACCTTCCGGAAATCTCCACCCACGCCAAGGTCTGCGTGGTCGGCCTGCTCATCCTGCTGCTCATCTTCGGCTTTGCTCCTCAGCTTCTCGTGAAATTCGTCCTTCCTGCCATCGTCCAGCCATGATCGTTCCCTACGCTCTCGAAATTTCCGTCGTCTGCGTGGGCATCTTTCTGCTCATGGTGGACGCGTTCCTCAAGACCGACAAGACCACCATCGCCTGGACGGGAGTGGTTGTGCTCCTCGCGATTTTTGGCCTGACCTTTGCGCTGGGACCGATGCCCAAGGGTGTCATCCCGGAGGCGTTTTACGTGCTCGATCCGACGGCATTGTTTTTCAAGCGGTTTTTGCTGCTTGCGACGGTGCTCACGCTCATCCTTTCGATCGACTACTCGCCGGTTTACCAGAAGTTCGTTCCTGCCGCTGTTCCTCAAGCTGGCCTGGGTGAATTTTTCACCCTGCCGGTTTTTGCCTGTGCGGGCATGATGTTCATGGTTTCGGCCAATGATTTCATCATGATCTTCGTCGCCCTCGAGTTGGTGACGATTACCTTTTATGTGCTCGTTGCGAGCATGCGGAAGAACCAGGGCAGTCTTGAGGCGGGTGTGAAATACCTGATCCTCGGTGCTCTCTCGACCGGATTCCTTGTTTACGGCATCACCTGGCTCTACGGCATCACAGGCTACACCTCTTTGGATGGCATCCAGAGCGTCCTTCCGCGCGTGCCAGAGCAGTATCAGCCCAGCGTGCTTTTCGGTCTCGGCCTGGTTCTCGTGGCGCTTGGCTTCAAGGTTGCCGCCGTGCCGTTCCAGTTCTGGGTGCCTGACGTCTATCAGGGCGCTCCGACTCCGGTGACCGCGTATCTCTCCGTCGCCTCCAAGGCTGCGGGCTTCGTGGTCTTGCTGCGGGTCCTTGAGCCGTTCGTGACCACTCCGACCTTTCAGGTCAAAGTCTTCGGTATCCTGACGATTCTCGCTGCTGTGACACTCATTCTCGGCAACCTCGCCGCGATGTCCCAGCAGAACCTGAAGCGTCTTCTCGCTTACTCAAGCATCGCCCATGCGGGCTATCTTCTGGTGGCGGTGGCCAGTCTTTCGGCTCCTGGCGCAAAGGTCGCCATCGGGTTCTATCTCGGCGGTTACCTCCTCATGACCTTCCTCGCCTTCCTCGTGCTGCTCAATGTGGCCAAGGTGAGCGGCGGGGACGACATCCGCGACTTCAACGGCCTCGGCAAGCGCTCGCCGGTTCTCGCGCTCGCGCTCTTGATCTCCATGCTTTCGCTGGCGGGATTGCCCTTTACGATCGGTTTCCTTGGCAAGTTCTTCATCTTTGAGGCGGCTCTTGCCAGCGGTCAGTATGTGCTTGTGGTCCTCGGTGCCATCACCGTGGCCTGCGGTTTCTACTACTACCTCAAGGTGGTGATGGCCATGTACTGGCAGCCTCCCGCGCCCAGCGCGACGAATATTCAGGTGAGTCCGTTCGGGCAGTTCTTGATCGCCCTCCTGGTTCTGGCGATCATCATCTTTGGCATCTTCCCGCAGCCGATTCTCGGTGCCTTGACGCACCTGTAGACGGGGCCTCGGCGGTCACCTTCGCATCTGAGGGAGCCGCCTTAACGGCGAACGTAGCGCTCGATCGTCATTTCTTCGGTGGAGATCAACGTCTCCGACAGGTGAAAATCCTGCTCAAATACCGGGAAAAAGGCGTCGCCCTCGATGGCTCGGGGGAGACGGGTCAGCAGCACCTCCTGGCACTGCGGCAGCAGGGCGGCGTAAAGCTCAGCTCCGCCGATGAGATAAACCTCACGACCCTCCGGAGCGGTCGGGATATTCTGCATGTCGCGCAAAACCCGCACACCCGGTATGTCGATCTCCTGCCGCGTCAGCACCCAGTTTTCCCGGCCGGGCAGCGGCTTGCCGATCGAGTCGTAGGTCTTGCGGCCCATCAGGACGACATGACCGAGCGTGGTGCGCTTGAAGAACTTCATGTCCTCCGGCAGCCGCCAGGGGATCGTACCGTCCTTGCCAATGACTCGGTTGGCTGCCATGGCGGCGATGGCGATCATACGGAGATCGGGGCCTTTATCGCCGGATGCGGATCATATCCCTCGAGGGTAAAGTCTTCGTAGCGGAAATCGCCGATCTCTTTCACCGCCGGGTTTAACCTCATCCGGGGCAGGGGACGGAAATCGCGGCTGAGCTGCTCGCGAGCCTGATCGAGGTGATTCGAGTACAGATGCAGGTCGCCGAAGGTGTGGATGAACTCGCCCGGCTTGAGGCCGCACACCTGCGCCACCATGAGCGTGAGCAGCGCATACGAGGCGATGTTGAATGGCACCCCGAGAAACAGGTCGGCGCTTCGCTGGTAGAGCTGGCAGCTCAACTCGCCATCCTGCACGTAGAACTGAAACAGAGCATGGCACGGAGCGAGTGCCATCTGAGAGATCTCGCCGGGATTCCAGGCCGAGACGATCAGGCGGCGGCTGTCCGGGTTTTTGCGGATTTGCTCGATGACCTCGGTGATCTGGTCGACCGACTGGCCTTGCGAATTGCGCCAGTCCCGCCACTGCGCACCGTAGACGCGCCCGAGGTCGCCGTTTTCGTCCGCCCACTCGTCCCAGATCGTCACCTTGTTCTCACGGAGATAGGTCACGTTGGTGTCACCATTGAGGAACCACAGCAGCTCATGGATGATCGAGCGGAGGTGGAGCTTTTTCGTGGTAAGGAGCGGGAAGGTCTCCCGCAGGTCGAAACGCTCCTGCGCTCCGAAGACCGAGTACGTGCCCGTACCCGTGCGGTCGGACTTGTATTTGCCCTGTTCCAGGACGAGGCGGAGCAGGCGGTGATATTGCTGCATAGGGTGGGGAAAGGATGCACGGTCTACGGCGGAGAGGCGAAAAAAATCTTCTGAAAAGCGGCTGGTCTCGCGCAGCTCCAGATACCATATATTGGGGCGGATGTTTGAGGTCATCACACTTGGTAGTGGCAGCGCGGGCAACTCGATGCTCGTGCGGGGCGCTTCCACCGCTTTTCTGGTCGATGCCGGCCTGAGCGCCAGGCAGCTCTCGGTGCGGCTCCAGGCTTGCGGCGTGCAAGTGGAGGATCTCTCGGGCGTCCTGCTGACCCATGAACACCAGGATCATTGCGGTGGGCTGAAGGTTCTTATGAGCCGTTACCGCTTCCCGGTTTACTGCAATCCGCTCACTGCCCGCGCCATGTCCGACGCGGGATTTCCCCATGCGAACTGGCAGCTTTTCCAGAATGGCTCTGCTTTTACGCTGAGCGAATTTTCCATCCTTCCCTTTCAGGTGCCGCACGATGCGGCAGACCCGGTCGGTTTTCGGATTTCCGCCCGCGGTGCCTGCCTGGGTGTGTTGACTGATCTCGGGTATGCGACGCGCAATATCTTCGATGTCCTCAAGGGCATCCACGGGCTTTTCATCGAGACCAACTACGATGAGGCGATGCTGCAGCGCGACCTGCGCCGTCCATGGTCGGTGAAGCAGCGCATCCAATCGCGGCACGGGCATCTCTCGAACACCGCCGCCGCGCGCGTGGTGGAGGAACTCGATGCGCCTGATCTCCGGCACGTCATCCTCGGCCACTTGAGCAAGGACTGCAACTCCCCCGAGCTGGCCGAGACCTGCGTGCGGTCTTCGCTGGCGACACGCAGGCGAGACGCAGCGGTTTATTGTGCCGGCCAGGATGTGCCGAGTCCCGTCTTTGGCCTTATTTAGCGAGCACCTGGGGTGCCAGTCCGACGGCCAGGGCGGTCAGCCCGAGCATGAGTCCGCAGCAGAAAAGCATGGGAATGACGACGCCGATCGTGGCCTTGGCCGATGAGATCTGGTGCGTCTCCCGGAGGGCGATGACCATCAGGATCGAGAAGGCGAAGAAGAAAAGCGGTCCGCCACAGATGGGGACAAACTGCACGATGGACGCTGCGCCGCCCGCGTAGCAAAATGCACGGAACGTCGACTCAAAGGATCTGGTCGTGCCGCCGATCACCGAGAGCAGACCGTGAAAGACCGCCGCGGAAATCACCGTGCCGATCATCACGAGAAGCGGCACGAGGGGAAGCGCCGAGGCCTGGCTCCAGAGAAAATCCGACTGCGTCATCCCCTTGGGAATGGTCGGTGCGAGCATCTCGGGGTTTACCTGCGCGATGGCGACGCGGTAGAGGAAGGCGACCCAGATCGCAAGGGTCGAGATGAGGGTGAAAAACATCAGCGGGCGCTTGTAGCCCGAGGTCGCGGCCGAGGCGCGAAATGTCTGCACGGGTGTCGCGATGATCTGCCGGAAGGTTTCAATCAGCGCTTTGAAGAATCCCAGCTCGCTCGCACGCTCCCACGCCGGCTGGGGAATGTCGGCTTGTTTTTGCTCGATGGCGGCCGGGAGCGGAAGGGCTTCCGGCTCCGGGTCGGGGACCTCGGGGAGATTGTCAAACTCGCCCAGCGGTTTCCAGGCGTCCATGGGTTCCCGCCACGCGAGGTCCGAGGCGAGGAAACGCCCGGTTTTCAGTCCTTCCGCGACTTCTTCCGGGGAGAACTGACCGAGGGGCTGCCTGTTGCGGGCGATGTGAATGCGGAACATGAGACAGGGGCGGGGTTATACGAAGTGCGCCGCGGGGTCAACCCTGCCTAGCGTTTCTTCAGGAAATGACGGCAGCCAAGCGCCAGGAACAGACCGATGCCGAAGAGCAGGCATACCCCGCCGACGACGGTGGAGAGCTCTGGCTGGAGCGGTGAATTGACGGCCCAGGTGTTCTTTTCCAGGAAATCCTTCGGCATGAGCACCGGCCAGGCGCAGCCCAGTGCGCCGACGGCCAGCGAGATGATGGCAAAATAGGCGAACGGTCGCACGAGGTGTGCCGGGGCAAAGTATGCGGGAACGCAGAAGAGGAGGATGAAGAGTGCGAAAAAATATTGCATGCCTCCGGGTTGCTTAAAGAAAATCATCCCGCTCGGCCAGCCTCTTTCTAAGAGGGCGGAGGGAAGGATTTTCGGAAAATCGGAAATGAGGTGAGCGCGTTGGCTTGCTTAGTCCGCCCGGGAGAGAGACAACATTGCAAATGACTCAGACAACGTCGTCCCCCGCGGATGTCTTGATCGTGGGCGCCGGTCCCACCGGACTGAGTGCAGCTCTGGAGCTGGCACGATCCGGAGTGAAGGTGCGCATTGTCGACCGTCTGGCTGCTCCGATGCGGCAATCCCGCGCGGCGATCATTCATGCCCGCACTCTGGAGCACTTTGAAAGGATGGGCATCGTGGAGGATTTTCTCTCGGCGGGCGTCAAGGTCCACGGAGTGAATGTCGTGGGAGAGGGAAATACGCTCCTGCTCCATCCCCGGCTGGACAAGCTGCCGACGGCCTATCCCTTCATGATCGGGCTGGACCAGTCTCATACCGAAGAGATCATGGGGCGCAGGCTGGCGGCCCATGGGGTGAAGGTCGAGCGCGGGACCGAGTTCCTGGCTTATGATGAGCGGGACGGGACCGTATCGGTACGGCTGCGCCTGGCATCGGGGGCGCTGGAGGCGGCTTCGTTCCAATACGTGATCGGCGCGGATGGAGCGCATAGTGCGGTGCGTGCGGCGATGAAGCTCCAGCTCGAGGGAGAGACGCTGGATGCCGTCTGGATCACCGCGGACGTCAGAATCAGTTGGGAGCAGCCTGCGGACGAGCTTTTTGCCTATCTCGGTCGCCTGGGAATGATCTTCATCGCCCCACTCAATGACAACCGCTGGCGGGTCATCCTCAATGTATCCGGCATGACGATGCGGGATGCGGAGAAGCTTGGGCTCTCTGAGATCGAGGCTCTCATCCAGGATCGTTTCGGGTCTCGCATCCCGATGTACGATCCGGTCTGGATCAGCCCGTTCGGTATCAATACCCGCCTGAGTCCAGCCATGAAGAAGGGGCGGGTTTTCATCGCGGGGGATGCTTCCCACGTCCACAGCCCGGTCGGCGGGCAGGGGATGAATACAGGCATACAGGACGCGATCAATCTCGCGTGGAAGCTCGCCTCGGTCCTCCGCGGACATGGCGGCGAGGGCTTGCTGGCGAGTTACCAGATCGAGCGCCATGGCAATGCCCGCAAGCTTCTCGAGCGCGTAGGCCCCGCCACGCGCATGGCGGATTTGCATTCCTCTCTTTCCGTCGAGATGCGCAATCATGTCATCCGCTTTCTCGGCCTCCTGGGGCTGGACAACGCCATGGCTGAGACGGTGAGCATGCTCGACGTGGCGTATCGCGACAGCGCCATCGTGGAGGAGGGGCATCTGGGCTGGTTCAGCGGTGCGCCTCACGCCGGCGAGCGGGCACCTGAGGCCTGGGGGTTGCAGACGCGCAGCGGCGCTCATGCCCGGCTCCACGAGCTTTGGAAAGGAGACAGCCGCTTCCAGCTTCTCATCTTTGGCAGCGCCCCGACTCCGGCAAGTCTGCCGGATTTTGTCCGGGTAATCCGTATTTTTCCCGAGGGAAATGCATGTGACTCGGTCCTGATCGACCGACGGGGAGAGGCTCACCACGCCTACTCGGTCGGAAAAGAGGGCGCATGCTATCTCGTTCGCCCCGACGGCATCATTTCGTACCGGGGGGTGGCATCTGATATGAGCCTGTTAATGAGACACTTGGAAAGAAACTTCGGATCAAGCTGACGGCGATTCTGAGTCGCAAGTAGGTTGCGAATGAGATTGGTTTTCAAAAAATAAGAAAAACTTATTGTTGGTACGAGATGCGATGCTGTATGATTTCGTCTTATGAACTGGATCTCTTACTGCGATCGCCCGGAAGTGGTCGTGTGGGAGATGACCCGGGCTTGTCGGCTGGCGTGCACTCATTGCCGCGCCGAGGCCCAGCCCAAGCGTGATCCGCTTGAGCTGGATACGAACGAAGCCCGGACTCTCATCGACCACGTCGCAGCCTTTTCCCCACGATTCTTCATTTTCAGCGGAGGAGATCCCTCCCGGCGGCCCGACCTCGTCGAGCTCGTCGCCCACGCCGCCAGTCGCGGCTTGCGGGTAGCCCTCAGTCCCAGCGCCACGCCGGATATGCTGGCCCTCGATTTTGAGGCCCTGGCCGAGGCCGGGCTGGCCTGCCTGTCCTTCAGCCTCGATGGTGCCACGGAGGAGACGCACAATACCTTTCGCGGGGTGAAGCGGGCCTGGGAATGGACGATGCAGGGCATGGAGGCCACCCGCAAGGCGGGCATTCCCTTCCAGATCAACACGACCATCACCGCGCAGAACTACCACGAGTTTGACGCGATGACCGCTCTCGTGGAGACCCTGAAGCCCTCCGTCTGGAGCATCTTTATGGTCGTGCCGACGGGCCGGGCGGATGCCCATCAACTGCCTGAGCCCAAGCAGGCCGAGGCGCTTCTGAACAAGCTCTGCGAGCTTTCGCGGAGGGTGCCGTTTGCCATCAAGACGACGGAGGCGCCCCAGTACCGCCGCATCCAGATCCAGCAGGCGGAACGCGCCGGGCTGGACCGTCCGCACGTCGGCGGCACCAATGACGGGCGGGGTTTTGTGTTCATCTCTCATCGCGGCGAGGTGTGCCCGAGTGGATTCCTGCCGGTCTCTGCCGGCAATGTCCGCCGCTCGCCGCTGCTCCAGATCTATCGCGAATCGCCTCTTTTCCGCTCCCTGCGCAATCCCGCTGCGCTCAAGGGAAAATGCGGCCGGTGCGACTACCGCATGCTTTGCGGCGGATCGCGCGCTCGCGCCTTTGCCCTCCGCGGCGATCCGCTCGCCGAGGAACCTCTTTGCACCTACCAACCTAAACCGCAGGAATGATCAATCTGACCCGTCTTTATCTCGGAGCCAGCCAGCCGGCCGACGGCTTGCGTTACGGCACCGGCCACCATCGCCCCTTCGCCTCCGCCCGGGAGCGTCGTCCGGTGGTTGTCTGGAACATCACCCGCCGGTGCAATCTGTCCTGCATGCACTGCTACTCCGACTCGTGCAACCAGAACTATGATGGCGAGCTTTCCTTTGAAGAGTGCAAGGGCGTGATCGACGACCTGGCCGACTTCGGAGTACCTGCCGTACTGCTTTCCGGTGGTGAGCCAATGATCCGGCAGGACTTTTTCTCCCTGGCCCGGTATGCGGCCAAGCGGGGCCTGCCCTTCACCCTTTCGACCAATGGCACGCTGCTCTCGCGACCGGCGGTTTTCAGCCTCCGCCAGATGTCCTGCCGCTACGTCGGCATCTCGCTCGACGGCATCGGCAAGGTGCACGACAAGTTCCGCGGTCGTGTCGGAGCGTTTGAGCGGGCCGTCGAAGGCTTCCGCAACTGCCAGAAGATCGGGCAGAAATCGGGTCTGCGCCTCACCCTCTCGCGCAACAACATCGATGATCTCGACAATGTCCTGAAGTTCATTGAGGACTACGACATCCCGCGCGTGTGCTTTTACCATCTGGTCTTCAGTGGTCGCGGCTCCAATCTCCAGCTCGTCGAGCCCGAGCGCACTCGCATGGCCCTCGACAAGATCCTGGACCGGATCAAGGTCTGGCAGAGCAAAGGGATTGAGCGCGAGGTGCTTACTGTGGATCAGCCGGCTGACGGAGCCTACCTCTATCTGCGTCTGCAGGAGGAGGACCCCGCTCGCGCCGAGGATGCCTTCAAGCTCATGCAGTGGAACGGCGGCGGAGCCAACAGCTCGGGCGTCGGCATCGCCAATATCGACAGCCAGGGCAATGTGCATCCCGACCAGTTCTGGCAGACCCACACGATCGGAAATGTGAGGGACCGGAAATTTAGTGAAATCTGGACGCAATCCAGCGACGAGCTCCTGACCGGCCTGCGTGACCGCTTGCCGAGATTGAAAGGTCGCTGTGCATCGTGCAGATTCCAGAAAGTCTGCGGCGGCGGCTTCCGGGTTCGTGCGGCGCAGGTGCACAATGATCCCTGGGCCACAGACCCCGGATGTTACCTTACCGATGAAGAAACGCTTGCAGCATAAGATGGATCCAGCCGTTCCCCAGTCGACCGGAGAAGCTTCGAAACGCCGTCGCACGGTGAACGACCTGGCTCCCTGCGAGCAGGCGAAGGTGACCGCCATTCATCACGACGAGGGCATGGGCCAGCGGCTGATGTCGCTCGGGCTTGTTCCCGGCTGCCCTCTCCAGTTTGTGCGCTCCGCTCCTCTGGGCGATCCGCTCATGATCAAGATCCCGGGATGTTTGCTCTGTCTCCGGCGGGCGGAAGCCCGGCTGGTCGAGATCGAGGACGAAATCGCCGCCTAGTCACACACTATGGGGAATCGCCGCGCTACCACCGGGATTGCGACTGTCGCTCTGATCGGGAATCCCAATACAGGAAAGAGCACCCTGTTTAATCGCCTGACGGGTTCCCGTCAGCGCATAGGCAACTATCCGGGCGTGACCGTCGCCAAGAAATCCGGACGCATGGTTCTCGATGGGAGGGAGGTCGATGTTCTTGATCTCCCTGGAGCCTATTCGCTCGCGGCGAGTTCCCCGGACGAACGAATCTCCTCCGACGTCCTGGCAGGTCGCGGCGAGGACGTGCCGGATCTCACCATCTGCGTCGTTGATTCGCGCCAACTGGCCCGAAGCCTGCAACTGGCCTGCCAGATCGCAGACCTCGGCGTGCCGATGATCATCGCGCTCAATTTCATGGACGAGGTCGTGGCCTCGGGACAGTCCGTCAATGCGACGCTGCTCAGCGAGAGGCTGGGGGTGCCGGTCATTCCGATCTCCGCTCGAAAAGGGCAGGGACTCGACGGCCTGTACCGTGCGATTGGCGAGTGCCTGCAGACGCCGGTCTTCCTCCGCAGCCCGCAGTGGCCGGAATGCGTGCAGACGGCCACGGAGGCTCTGCGCAATCAGCTCAAGACCAACATCCACCTTTCCGACGCGGAACTCCGCCGCATCCTCTTTGATCATCGCTCGTCCTATCTGGATCTCGTGGGATGCCCGGACGGCGAGCGCAAGCAAATCGTCGAGAAGGGCCGCGCTCCCATTCGCGAGGCGGGAATCGATCCGTACTCGATCGAGATGGTGGTTTTCCAGAAGCTGATCTCCGAGTTCCTCGAGGGCGTCACTCGTGCCGACAATCATGCGCAGATCCAGATGACGGGGCGCATTGACTCGATCCTGACTCATCGCTTCTTCGGCCTGCTGATTTTTGCGGGGCTGATGTTCCTCGTCTTTGAGGCTATTTACACCCTTTCAGGTCCGGCCATGGATTTGATTGATACGGTGTTTTCCTGGCTGGGCGAGGTGGTGGGGAATTTTCTCGCCCCTGTCCCGGTTTTCCAATCCCTCGTCTGTGACGGCATCATCGCTGGCGCCGGCGGGGTGGTGGTGTTCCTGCCGCAGATTTTCCTCCTGTTCTTTTTCGTCTCCTTGCTGGAGGACACTGGCTATATGGCCCGGGCGGCCTTCCTCATGGACAAGCTCTTTGGCTGGTGCGGGCTTAACGGCAAGAGCTTCGTGCCTCTGCTTTCCAGCTACGCCTGCGCGGTGCCCGGCATCTTCGCCACTCGTACGATTGAGAACCCGCGGGCCCGGCTGGTCACCGTTCTGGTCGCTCCGCTCATGAGCTGCTCGGCCCGACTGCCGGTCTATCTCCTGCTGATCGGAGCGTTTATCGAACCCGTCTGGGGTGTGGGGGCTGCTTCCCTGACGCTTTTTGCCCTTCAGATGCTGGGCCTCTTGGTGGCCCTGCCGCTGGCATGGGTGGTGAGCCGCTTCATCTTCAAGACGCCCCGGCAGCCTTTCATCATGGAAATGCCGCCCTACCGTTTACCCGTGGCCAAGGACGTGCTCTGGCGCATGTGGATGGGCGGAAAGGAATTTCTCCAGCGTGCGGGGACCATCATCGTCGTGATCAGTGTCATTATCTGGGCGCTCCTCTATTTCCCGCACAAGGAGGGTGCTCACGAGGATGGAGCCGATCCCGTTGTGCAGGCGGAGCAGATCGAGCAGAGTTTCCTGGGTCGCGCCGGACATGCCTTGCAGCCGATCTTTGCCCCGGCGGGATTTGACTGGAAAATCACGGTCGGCGTGCTGGCAAGCTTCCCGGCTCGCGAGGTCATTGTTTCCACCTTGGGAATCATCTACCGCCTTGGCGGCGACGTGGAGGATTCGGACGGCGCGCTGGCTGATGCCCTGCGAGCCGAACGCTGGCCGGACGGACCACACAAGGGACAGCCGGTCTTCACCCTGCCGGTCGCCCTCGCCATCATGGTATTCTTCGCCTTTTGCATGCAGTGCTCATCGACCCTGGTGGTCATCGCCCGGGAAGTGGGCACCCGGTATGCCGTCCTCACTTTTGTCTACATGACCACCCTGGCCTGGGTTGCAGCCGTGGCGGTTTATCAGACTACCTCGTTGTTCCTATGAGTATGTTGGATACGGTCCTTGTCTCGGCCAGCCTGCTGGCTTCGATCTGGTGGATCTGGCGCATGATCCGGCATCGCGGTCGTATTGACTGCTGTGGCGGCTGCGGTGTGAAAAGCAGTGGTTGCAAGACCTGCGCCTTCAAGGACGAGATGTCCCGGAAGGCGGCCGCGCGACGGAACCCGGCGCAGCTCTAGCACGGCCCTGAGGGCTGGCCTATTCGGAGGCCGAGCCGAACCACTTTTTCTGGAGATCGATATTCGCGCCGCTCTCGGCGAGTGAGAGCAGAGCCCGATTGATCCGTTCGCGCAGAGGGCTGTCCTGCTGGAGGCCGATGGCGTAGTTCTGCCGGTCAAAGACGGGCTCCACGAGCTGAAGCTTTTCGTCACCGTCCTTGGAAACTGCATACTGGACGAGCGGAGCATCATAGACCACGGCTGAGACTTCCTTGCGTTTCAGCGCGGTGATGCATTCGGCCATCGTGGCATAAGGTTTCGGATTGGCGCCGTGATTCGCCAGCCAGTTGGCTGCGGTGCTGCCCGCGATCGTTGCGACATCTCGACCGGGCAGATCGCCAGGGCCGGAAATGTCACCTTTCAGGGTGTTCACAGTAAGCGTGGTGGTGAAGGACGCCGTCAGGAGCGAAACCAGCACGATACTGAGAAGCATCCAGATGATGGCGACAATGCGACCCCCGACTCCCACCGGGCCTTTATTGTCGGCACCTCCGACGAGCAGCGTGCTGACCGTCCACCAGAAGGACTCCCACAGGCCATGGCGATAGCTCTTTGGCCACATCTCCTCGTTGACCTTGTGCTCGTAGAGCCAGACCAGATGCGAGATGACGAGCATCACCACGATCAGGAGGGTGAAGGCACCGACGAGCTTCCAGTTCAGGAGGTTTCCGACGAGCTGGAAGATGGTGTCGGCGATGGATGCCGTCTTACCCGAGGTGAGAATCTGGAGGCCCGATTCATAGAAGGGCTGCGAAAAATCCATGATCTCCTCGCGCTTGGAGGTGACGCTCAGCGCCCCCACCGCCGCGTCGGCTGTTCGGTTGGTCAGGGCGTCGACCATTTCCTGAGCCGTGCCCACCACTTTCACATCGTAGTCGATCCCGGCCTCGCGGGCGACCTCCTGCCAGAGGTCCATCGCATAGCCTACGCGCCTGCCATTTTGCTCAAAGGAGAATGGCTCGATATTGCGCGTGACGATGTGGATTTTCTGACTCCAGGCCTCCAGGGTGAAGCTGGAAAAAAGGGCGACCAGAACGAAGAATAAACGATTCATGCAGGTAGCGCGGAGCTTGCGCAGATCGCCCCCGCTCTCGTCAATCGGACTCTGCGTCCGGTTGCAGGAAATTGCGTTTTTTTTGGCTAGGGGGAGAATTCGTAAGCCTCGGTGATCCAGAAAATCTCGCACGCCCCGTTGCCGGAATCCCCCCGCTCCAGGGAACTCGTCCATGGGGGAGCGCCATCCTTGCTGGCCTCCACGAGGTAACCCTTGAGGCTCACGAGGGAGTTCCTCCGCAGAGACTTCAGGGTATCCAGGACTTCGTCGTTCGCAGGCAGGCAATGGACGTTCGCGCTATGGGTGGCGAGTTCGCCCAGAGGGACGGGGCACCCGGCGTCGGCGAAGAAGTCATACCACCTTCCAGACTGGTCCACGGTGACATGGGAAACGACTGCGGTGTCGGACATGCTGCCCCAGCCGAGAGCCAGATCGATCGGAGCGATGGCGGCCGTGTCGTCGAAATAGTACCGTTTTTTACTGAGCACCCGCGCCCGCATGGCGTAGGAGGCGAGGGGGCGGATCGTCCAGCCACTGGCCTGCCAGGGAGCCTCATCGACAGCGTACTGGTCGGGATCATCGGCGAGACGGTATCCTGCGGGCGGTTCTTTCGCCGGATTTTCGCGGAGAAAGAGCCACCAAATGGCCCAGAGAAGCAGCAGGCCGACCAGCAGCTTCTTCATCGGGGTGGCGTTTTAACCCTCGAGCGAGCTCTGGGCTTCGCGGAGGCGCTTGTAGAGCGGGGTCAGCCCCTCGGGAATCACCCTCGCGCCGCTGATGGTGGTCATGAAGTTGGAATCGCCGATCCAGCGCGGGACGACATGGAGGTGGAGGTGATCGTCCACCCCTGCGCCGCCAGCGCGTCCGATGTTCCACCCGACATTGAAGCCCTGGGCGCGTACGCAGATGGTGAGGAGCTGCTGGGCATGGATGCAGAGCTTCCAGGTTTCCAGCACCTCCTCCTCGGTGAGGTCCTGGAGCTGGTTGATCTTGCGATAGGGAACCACCATGAGATGACCCGCGGAATACGGGTACTTGTTCATGATGAGGAAGCAGGTCTTCCGGCGGGCGACCACGAAGTGCGCCTCGTCGTCTGTCGAATTCGCCGCCGTGAGCAGAAAATCGGGATCGGAGGTTTCCTTATGCTCGAAATACTCGACTCGCCACGGGGCCCAGAGGCCTTCGAGGTGCTCGCGGGGAAAGGATTCGCTCATGGGTGCGGTTTGGTGGGTTGCCGGTTCAGGAGACGGTTGATGATGCCTCGATTCCCGGCAGATGATCAAGTATGGCTCGCGCGGCGCGTTCGCTTGCGCCATGCGCGTCGAGGGAGTTCACGATGGCGCTCACCTTCGCGGTGAGATCGGTGCGCGCCTGCTCGCTGGAGAGCAGGCGCAAGGCCTCCGCGGCGAGGGCGGGAGGCGTGGCAAAGTGCTGGATGAACTCTCGCACCACATGCGGAGACGCCTTGGCCGGGAGCCTCGGGTCGGGCGGGGGATTCTGGATGTAGTTGTTGAGAATGTTGATGATCCCCAGGCAATCGACATCGACGAGCCGGCGACCGACTTCAAACGTCAGCCAGGCCGCCTTGTAGATCAGGCAATACGGCAGGCCGAAAAAGGCCGCCTCCAGCGTGGCGGTGCCGGAGCAGACGATGCCCGCCGACGCCCGCTGCATCAGGTCGTGGGCGGTGCCGACGCGAATCGTGAGCGGAAGATCCACGGTCAATTCGCGCATTTGCGCCGCCTGTGATTCCGATGCCGCCGCCAGTTCGAAGCGCGTTTGCGGCCGCTTTTCCCGGACGATCCGGCAGGCCTCCAGCATGGCGGGAAAATTGCGCTTCACCTCGCGCTCGCGGCTGCCTGGGAAAAGCCCGAGGAGGTCGGTCTCGCGGGGCTGATGCGTTTGCTCTGCCTCGAGCATTTCGAGCAGCGGGTGCCCGGTGAAAACCGTGTGCAGCCCGCTGGCCTCGTACATCGGCTGCTCAAAGGGGAAGACGCAGATCATCAGGTCCAGGATCGGGGCCATCTTTTTGATGCGTCCGCGATTCCACGCCCAGACCTGCGGACTCACGTAGTAGAGATTTTTTCCCGGGTAACCGCGTTTGCGCAGTGCCCTGGCCAGGCGCAGGTTGAAGCCCGGATAATCAACGAAAAGCACGGCGTCGGGCTTGATGCGGTCGATGCCGCGTAGCATGGCGTCGAACTTCCCGCGGAAATACCCGTAGTTCTTCAGTACATCCCAGAGGCCGAGCACTCCGGCCTCGGCGATCCAGTTGTCGAATGGCGAGGAGGCGTACTTCGCCATCTTCGGCCCGCCTGCACCGACAAAGGTGAGGTCGGGATCGAGCTGATGGAGGGCGCGGAGGAGCTCCGCGCCGCGAGCGTCGCCGCTGGCTTCCCCGGCGACCACCCAGATGGTACGCTTCACGAGGTGGGCAGCGCCGCAGCGGCGGCGGCGTTTTTCCGCGGATCGGCCTCCTGGATGCGGCGCGTGATCTCCAGCGCGATATCGAGCGCGTCGGCGGCCTGGCCGCCGGAGACCTTGGGCTTCGCTCCTTCGCGGGCGCAGCGCACGAAGGATTCCAGCTCGATCATGAGCGGCTCGCCGCGCTGCACCTCGACGTTTTCACGCACGATCTCCTTGCCCTTTTTGCCTTCAATGAGGCGGAACATCACGCCGTCCTGCTTTTGGTAATCGAGCGAGAGGTAGGCGTTTTCCTGGAAGACGCGGATCTTGCGCACCTTGTCGCGGCTGATACGGCTGGCGGTGACATTGGCGACACAGCCGTTGGCAAAATGGAAGCGCACGTTGGCGATATCCTCGCCCTTGCTGAGCACGGCGATGCCCACGGGGTCCATGCTCACGACCGGGCTGTTCACGAGATGCAGGATAATCTCGATGTCGTGGATCATCAGGTCGAGCACCACGCCGACATCCGTACTGCGGTTGGGGAAGGGCGAAAGGCGTGTGACCTCGAGGAAGCGCGGGTTTTGCAGCTTCTGCTCCAGGGCGGCGAGCACGGGATTGAAGCGCTCGATGTGGCCGACCTGCAGCACGCAGCTCTTCTGGGCGGCCAGCTCGGACAAGCCGCGCGCCGCCTCCGGCGTGTCGGCGATGGGTTTCTCGATGAGGAGATGTTTTCCCTGCTCCAGGAGATACTTGCCGATCTCGTAGTGCGTGGTCGTCGGCGTGCAGATGGTCGCGGCATCGACGAGAGAGGCAAACTCCTCCAGCGTCGCGGCGGCGCGGGTCTTGTATTTCTTTGCCACACTCTGGGCCACGCCGGGGTCGGCGTCGTAGACGGCGGTGAGCTGTGAGTCCTGAAGTTCCGAGTAAACTCGGGCGTGATTGATGCCCATGTGGCCGACACCGACCACTCCTGTGCGAAGCGTGTTCATGAGATTCCGTAGATGGTGATGCCGGCGCTTTCCGCCGCGGCGCTTACGCGCGGGCGGTCGAGGAGCAGAGTGCGGCCGGCTTCCACTCCGATGATTCTGATTTTGGCGGCTTTCGCCGTTTCGATGGTGAGTTCGCCGATGACGGGAACGTCAAAGCGCATGTCCTGCCCGGGCTTGGAGACCTTCACCATCGTGCTGCCATCGCGCCCGAGTGCTCCGCCGCGCTTGATGCACTCATTGGTGCCCTCAAAGGCCTCCACGGCGAGCACCGTGCCATTGCGCACCACGACGGTTTGTCCGATGTCGAGGCGGCTGCTTTCCTTGGCGATTTCGTAGCCGTACCCGACATCCTCGATGTGGCGCTTCTTCAGCGCCGGACCTGCGATATGGCCCTGCGGGGCGATGTGATTGTCCAGGAAGGTGAGGGCGGGAAGGAGCTCGATGCCAGCTTTCGCGAGTTGATTGGCCACCTCGCCGAAAAGGGTCTCGGCGTTCCGACGCTTCAGCTTGGCGAGAAGGATGAGCGCCTGAAGGTCCGGCCGGAGGTCAAAGAGGTTTTTGGGCGCGAGCTGCCCGGCCATCATCGCATGGCGCGCGCCGGATTTCTTTGCGGCATCGAGCATCTTGCCGAGCTGGCCGACGCGGAGCATGCGCACCTCGTCCGCAGCATCGATCGTCGGCTGCTCTGTCTCGCCTTCAAAGGCGGCGAGGGAGATCCGGCCCACCCCGGCGGCGCGGGCTTCCGCGATGACGAGGCCGGGGTATTTGCCGCTTCCGGCGATGAGAAATAGGGAATCAGGTGTGCTCAAGGTGCGGAAAAGAGATCGTCGAATCGATTGACCCGGAAGGGTTTCGTTCCCTCCGGCTTGGGTTTGTCCTTCAGCAGGCTCTTCGGAGAATCATCGGATGAGCTGGAGCTCCGGGCCTCGACACTGAAGGTGTTGACCGGGATGAGCGTGCTGCGCCCGCCGCCGGGGAGTTTACGGCGCGTGGAGATGAAGGCGCTCGGAATGTAATAGCACGTCAGGTCGCGGGGGAAGCCTCGCTGGTTGAAGCCGATATTGAGGTTTTTGCGGATTTCGAAATGCAGATGCGCGGGATACAGGCCGTGAGCGGTGCCGATGGTGCCGACCTGCTGGCCGCGGACGACCTGGGCATTCTCCCTCACCATGATCTGGTCCAGGTGAGCGTAGACGGAATCGGCAAATCTCATCTGCCCCTCTTCGATAAAGGCATGGCGGATGATAACGAGGTTGCCCCAGCCCATGCGCATGTCGCGGGCCAGGATCACATATCCATTGGCCGTGGCGTAGACTGGCTTGCCCTTGTCGGTGTTGCCTCCGCCTGCGCCATTCCAGTCCTCTCCCATGTGGTAACGTGCCCGGAACCCGCGGCTTTTATAATATCCATCGGCATCCGGTTTGCCCACGGGCTGGTCAAAGCCATCCGCCACCCGGGTGCGCGCCGTCTGCACCGGGGGCGCAGCGATGAGTCCCGCGACGAGGAGCAGAAGACAAAACCAGTATCCGTGTCGTCGCAGGGAAGACATTACCCGGTAATTTCTAGTTATGACATGGCAGGGCTGCAACCTTTTCGGGCTACTCGCTTGCTAGTGTGCCCGTTGTCGGCGTAGCACTTTGCTCATGGCGACGATCACTTTCCTCGGCACCGGGCATGGCGGCGGCGCTCCGGGACGCTTCCAGTCCAGCCTCCTTCTGCATACGGAAGGCGCCCGCATCCTGCTCGATGCCGGAGAACCGTGTACGTATTCCCTTCTCAGCCGGGGATTTGCCCTCGACGATCTCGATGCGATCTGGATCACTCACGCGCATTGCGATCACACGGCCGGTCTCCCCATGCTCTTGCAGGCGAGTAAATTACGTCGCCGTAGCCGGGCGTTGCCCCTGGGGCTGCCTGCTCATCTGGTCGAGCCGCTCAAAGCCTGGCTGCGGGCATCGTTACTTCCGGTCGAGCATCTGAAGTTTCCGCTGGAGATTTTTACCTGGAAAGCTGGGGAGACGGTTGCCTTCCAGGGGACATCGGTTATCCCGAGACATACCAGCCACCTGGACCGATATCAGGACGAGTTGCACGATACGTCTTTGGAGGCATTTTCCTTCGATATGCAGACGGAAGGCAAACGGATCGTTTACACCGGAGACATCGGCGAGGCCAAAGACCTCGAGCCGCTGCTGACGGAACCCATCGACCTGCTCATATGCGAACTGGCCCACCTGTCGCTGGCGGATTTGCTGGCGACTCTCGCAACTGCCAGGGTGGGAACTCTCTGTCTCACTCATGTCGTCGAGCACGACGGGCTGGATCGCGCGGAGATCCGTCTCCAGTGTGGCGAAAAGCTCGACCAGGTTGATTCGGTCTACCTGCCGGACGACGGCGAGCAGATCGAGTTTTAGTTCGCAGCGACGTTCTGCTGCGGCCGCACGACCGGCAGGGGAAACCGAAGCTTCAGCTCATCGTCGACGCGGATCTCGACGTGATAGATGCCGTACTTGGGAAACTGAATGCCCCCCAGGACATGGACGTTCGTCGCGTGCGAGTCGAGCCCAGTGAGGGAAAACTCCACCTCGCTCTGGGCAACAGGCTGATCGCTGTCGCAATCCAGAATGAGCGAGCGCTGCTTGAAGCGTCCCAAGCCGCCGCACCAGCGTGTCCAGATGCAGAGCTTGAAGAACCCGATCGGCGTCGTGGGAGCCGGGATCAGGCCGATGATACCCACGAGCGTTTGCTGTCCGCTGACCTCAGCTCGCACATCTTCACAGAGTACGGCTGCCTGCAGATCGGGAATGATGGTTTCCATTTATTTTGGCCAGAGCGCCCAGAGAAGCACCAGGCCTACGACGATGCGATAGATGCCGAAGTTGACGAACGTGTGGCTCTGCACGTAGCGCAGGAGCCACTTCACCGCGAGGAAGGAGACGATGGCCGAGGCGACTGTCGCAAGGATCAAGAGGAACCAGTCCTCCTGTCCGCCGACCTTGAGCTCCTTGTAGATCTTCAGGACCCCGGCGGCCAGCAGGGTGGGGATGCCGACCAGAAAGGAAAACTCCGTGGCGGCTCCTCGGCTCAACCCGAGGATCATCGCAATGATAATCGTCGAGCCGGAGCGGGACAGGCCGGGAAAGATGGCGGCGAGCAACTGGCCGATGGCTACCGCGATCACGATGAGCCATGTGATATCCGAGCCGAGTTTTTTGCCTTTGAGAAAGCCTTCTACCGCGATGAAAATCACACCACCTATGATCAGGGCCAGCGCCACCGGGAAGACCTCCTCCGGCAGCTCGAAATGCATCTTGTCGAGAATGAGTCCGCCGACGCCCGTGATGAAGAAGCAGACGAATGTCTTGAGCGTGAGATCCCGGCTGGCGGCCTCGCGCCAGCGCAACATCATCTCGATGCGCTTGCGAAACAAAGGCAGCACGGCAATGACCGCACCACACTGGATGACGACATTAAAAAGATCCGTCTGCCTCGCGCCGAGCCAGTGCTCGACAATGAGGAGGTGACCCGTCGATGAAACCGGGATGAACTCGGTAAGGCCTTCGACGATACCGAGAATGACAACTACCAGCCAGTCGGGCATGGAAGTGTGGAGATGACCCTGATGCCTTGAGATTGGTCGGCTAGATCGCCGAGTCGCCCGTCTCTTCGGTACGGATGCGGACAGCCGTCTCGATCGGGAGGACGAAGATTTTGCCATCACCGATCTTGCCGGTCTTGGCGGAGGCGGAGATCGCCTGGACGGCCTTCTCGACCACGGAATCAGCGACGACGATCTCAAACTTGACCTTCGGGAGGAAGTCCACCGTGTACTCGCTGCCTCGGTAGATCTCGGTATGGCCTTTTTGACGGCCAAAACCCTTCACCTCGCTGACGGTCATTCCTTCAATCCCAACTTCGGCAAGAGCCTCTTTGACGTCTTCCATTTTGAAGGGTTTAATGATCGCCTCAATTTTCTTCATATCACAGGGTGTTTATTCAGCAGAGAGCAAGTTGGCAAGAAGAGATGCCCCATCGAGGAGTATCAGATGACGATGTATACAGGGCCGGAGGTCTTTCGTGAACCCTCGTGAATGGCGGAGGAGCGTGGCAGGCAAGTACTTGCGCCATCTCCCCAGAATTAAGCACATTCGCGGCACCTGGTTGCATAGGCGCCTCGGAGATCGACTTTTTAATTTGGAAATGTGGCAGCCGCAGCGCGAGCGATTCGCGGCCGGATGCGCCATCGGAGTATTTTTCGCCATGATTCCGCTGCCATTCCAGATGGTTGGTGCGGCCGTGATCGCGTACTTTGGCCGGGTGAACATCCCGGCGGCTATTGCGCTGACCTGGTTGACGAATCCTCTCACGGCGGCGTTTTTCGTCTATCTCGAGTACAAAATTGGAAACCTCATTCTGGGTACGGCGGCGGGGGAGCCGACGGGGAATCTCTTCGAGCTGATCAAGCGAGCGCCTTTCCCGGTCCTCACGGGTGCGGGAGTGCTTGCCGTCGTATCGGCGATCATCAGCTATCCGCTCGCCCTCTGGGGTTACGACTGGGTGGGTCGGAGATTCCTGGCTCCCGAGCGCAAACCTCGGTCGTCAAAGTCTGCGGAATAGCTTCGGCTTGCGGCGTGTTCACTCCGGTGCGTTCACGCGCATGTTACCAAATGGAACCCGCTTCTTATGCTCGAGGATGGAATTTGCGATGCACCTGCTTCAGCCGCGATGAATCGACGTGCGTATAGATCTGGGTGGTCGAGATGTCCGCGTGGCCGAGCATTTCCTGAATGATGCGAAGGTCGGCTCCGCCGCCGAGAAGATGGGTGGCGAAACTATGCCGGAAGATGTGCGGGTACACGGTGTGATCAATCTGGGCGACGGCGGCGTAATGTTTCACCAACTGCCAGATGCGTTGCGGGGTGAGCCTCTTGCCCCGTACGGAGAGAAAAATCTCCGCCCCTGTTTTTTTCGCAACCAGGGCGGGGCGTTCTTCGGCAAGATAGGTTTGGAGGGCTTCGATAGCTTTTTGGCCGACGGGAACCAATCGGGTCTTGTTGCCCTTGCCCGTGACCCGGATGAAGCTTTCCTCCAGATGAAGGTTCTCCAGGCGGGCATTGCAAAGCTCGGAGACGCGGAGTCCGCTGGCGTAAAGGAGTTCCAGGATGGCCCGGTCACGTTTCCCGAGTTCGTTGCGGGTGTCCACGGCGGAGAGGACTCTCTCCACATCCCTGGGGTTGAGGGTTTCGGGCAGATAGCGTTCGATGCGGGGAGTCGGCAGATTTTCTGCCGGATCGTGCGGAATGACCTGCCGAAAATGCAGAAAGCGGAAAAAAATACGGATCGCGACGGCTTCGATTTTTACTGAGGCTGCGGCCAGGCCGGCCCGTTTGCGCCAGGCGAGGTAATCCGTGATCGCTGCGGGCGTGACCTTGCCGAGAGTCAGCTTTGCGTGGCTCTCCAGCCAGCCGGCAAAGGACTCGAGCGAGCGTCGCGTCGAGAGTTGATAGTTGTCGGAGAGTCCTCGCTCGGTGGCGAGATAAAGGATGAAGGTATCGATGGCCTCGGGGGCCGTCATTGCGCCATCAACAGGCTGCGGCCCGTCAGCCGCTCAAAGGCCTCGAGATATTTCTCCGAGGTGCGGGCGATTACGTCCGCAGGCAGGGCTGGAGCGGGAGGCTGCTTGTCCCAGTCGAGGGTCTCGAGGTAATCGCGTACGAACTGCTTGTCGAAGCTCGGAGGGCTGCCGCCGGGGGAGAATTCCGCCTCGGGCCAGAAGCGCGAGGAATCAGGGGTGAGCACCTCATCGATGAGCAGGATTTCGTCTTCGAATACGCCGAATTCAAACTTCGTATCCGCCACGATGATGCCTTTCTGGGCGGCGTAGGCGCGCCCATGCTCGTAGAGCTCGATCGAGCGGTCGCGGACCTCGAGGGCCACGTCCTCGCCGAGGATGCGGCGGCATTCCTTCCACGTGATGTTTTCATCGTGGCCGGTTTCGGCCTTTGTGGCGGGAGTGAAGAGCGGTTCCGGCAGCTTGTCGCCCTGGCGCAGGCCGGGAGGCAGCGGGTGCCCGCAGATCGTGCCGCTGGCCTGATATTCCTTCCATCCCGACCCGGCGATATGGCCGCGCACGACGCACTCCACCGGGAGCGGCGAGGCTTTGCGCACGATCATGGAGCGCCCGGTCAACTCCGCCTCGAAGGGCTTGAGAATCTCGGGAAACTGGCGGAATTGGGACGTGATGACGTGGTTCGGGACGAAATCGAGCTTGTCGAACCAGAAGGATGAGATCTGCGTCAGCACCTCGCCTTTGTGAGGAATGGCATTGGGCAGGATGCAGTCGAAGGCCGAGATCCGGTCGGTCGCGACAAAAAGGAGGTTTTCACCCAAATCAAATACTTCGCGTACCTTGCCGCTTCTCAGTTTCGGGATGCCAGGGAGGCTGCACTCGAGCAAATCCATATGACGCCTCGTTGACTACCGTTGCGGCGGCCACATGACAAGCGTGCAGAACGCCTTCCGGCGCATCAGGATTTGCGGCGACGCCTGGGGGCGGGGGATTCCTTCTTTTTTCGGTCGTGATCGAGCTGGACCTTGATCGGTTCGGCGGGTCGGAGCGAGGTCCGGATTTCCCCTACAGGCGGCAGGATGTCTCTGAACGCCGCTCCATAGATCTCCCAGGCCAGGAGAAACAAGCCGCAAACCACCGGCCCGATCACGAAGCCAATGGGTCCAAAGAGAAACAATCCGCCGAGCGTGCCGATAAAGATCATCAGATCGTGCATCTGGGCGTCCTGTCCGACGAGGCGGGGGCGCAGCACATTGTCGATGGTGCTCACCACCGTGGCGCACCAGATGAGCAGCAGCGTGGCGGGCAGAAACTGTCCGGCGACGTAAAGATAGATCACGGCAGGCACCCAGACGAGTCCGGCACCTACTCCCGGGATGACCGACAGGAGAACCATGATGACGCCCCAGAAGGCCGAGCCACCAATCCCGGCAAAAAAGAATCCCAGACCGCCCAGCGTGCCCTGCAGCAGGCCGATCAGCAACGTGCCCTTGATCGTCGCACGGGAAATCGAGATGAATCGCTCGAGGATGCGCTCCTCATCAGCATGGGCGAGCGGCATGTAGTAGAAAATCTTGGCCAGGATGCGCCGCCCGTCCTTCAGAAAGAAGAACATCGCGTAGATCATCACAAAAAACTCCAGCAGGAAGCCCGCCGTGCCCGCAGTGAAGCTGGAAGCGCTGCTCACGAGATAGGTCCCCACGCCGCGCACGGCATTGCTCAGGCCATTGACGATTTCCGTCTGGCTGGGGGCGAAATCCTCCGCGAAGGGAAAATGGTCGATGATCCAGCGATTTGCATCAAACGACGTGGCTGATCCGAAACGATCCTGCAGCCACGGCAGGGCGCGGTCGCTCACGGTCACCGCCTGCTGGACCGCCAGGCCGAGCATGGCGCTGATCGGGCCGGCGATGATGAAAAACAGAACGATCAGCGTCGCGATGGAAGCCAGCCCGCGCCGCCCTCCGAAGAGTCGGACAAACCAGTTGAACATCGGGGTGCACAGCCCGGAAAGGATCGCTCCGATCATCAGCGGACGCAGCAACGGCCAGGCGAGAGCCAGGAACAGTCCCGAGACAATGACGACGAGCAGCACGACAAATGCTGTCCGGAATTTGCTGCCATCGACCGCTGCGCGTTCCAAAATAGTCTCCTGAGCCGGAATGTGCGGCGATTCCGTCACAGAGTCAACGCCGTTCGCGCCCGGTGATGGCAAGGATGGCTTCGTTGCCCAGTTTGCGCTCGACGGAGACCGCAAAGAACTCCGCCCGGATGCCCTTGACTGCTCCCAGCACGGATAAGCCGTAGCTCTCCCGGGCCTGCTGCAGCACGTTTTGGTGGATCGGCGCGATGCCGATCCCGTCCGCAGCGAAATCCTTGAGCAAGGCCGTGTCGTCAAACTCCGCCACGATCCGCGGGGCGATTCCCTCACGATGAAACCACGCATCCAGCTCCCTTCTTAACGGCATGGCCGGGGTGGGGAGCAGGAACGGCGCGCCCTCCAGCGAATGCGGGAATTTCCTCCCATGCCGCCGGGCGATGGCCGGTGCTGCGCAGAGGCTGATGCCGCAAGCGCCCAGCTTGTGATGAAAGGTGCCATGGGCGACCTCTCCCGAGATTTGCGTATCGGTCAGCAAGACATCGAGGCGGTGCTGCTTCAGCCGCAGCACCAGATCATCGAGCACTCCCTCGTGGCAGACCAGACGCACCGGCGTTCCGATGGCAAACACGGGGCGCAGCAACTCCCGGGCGATGAGTTTGGGCAGGGAATCGACAATGCCGACATTGAGCCGGTTCGGCTTGGACTCCATCCCTTGGGCAAAGGCGGCCTGCAGCTCCGCGCCGAGACCGAAGATCTCCTCCGCATACTCCATGGCGACCCGCCCGGCCGCGGTCAGAATGAGCTTGCGCCCGCTGCGCTGGAAGAGCGGTTCGCCCAGCGAGTCCTCCAACTGATGGATCTGAGTGCTCATGGTCGGCTGGGTGAGGTGCAGCTTGGCCGCCGCCGCTCTCAGACTGCCCTCGCGGGCCACCGTCCAAAAGATGCGGAGATGGTGGTAGTTCATGACCGTTAGATTTAATCGAATTAATCGTTAAAAACATCGTAATATTCAAACGATAAATCCCGAGTATGCTTGACCCATCGTGAAAGCAGCGACCATTGACGAGTATATTGAGAATGCAGCTTCGGGGATCGTGCCGGGCGAATTGGGGCGCCTGGCCGATCTCTCGGGGCGCTTGTGGGACAAGGTTGTCGAGGCCGATCCGGTCCGGCATCCCCGTCTCCAGGCGCAGGCCCGCATTCTCGAGATACTCCTCGTGACGTACCTGCCGAGCCAGGATGTGCTTCTCGCAGACGAGAGGCGCGCCCTGGCGGAACTCGGGGTGGCCGCATCCTACCTGCTCAAGGGCTACGACGTGATCCCTGACGAGGTGGAGGGAATCGGGTTCGATGACGATGCCTTTTTGATCGATGCTGTCTTCAGCCGCAATCGCGACGTGATCGAGCGGTGGATTTCCTCCCGGCTGGAAACCTCGATTTCTTCCTCACTCTTTGCTCCGACCCGATGACGCTTTTTCCTTTTGAACAGTATTGGGGATTTTACGCGGCTTTCTCCGTGTTGATCCTTGGGCTCCTCTCGCTGGATCTCTTTGTTTTTCATCGTCGCGCACACGCGGTGTCGATGAAGGAGGCTGCGGGCTGGAGTGTCTTCTGGGTTGCCCTGGGGCTCATCTTTGGCGTCGGCCTTTACTATTACAGCCTTTCCAGCTTTGCCGGGAATCCGGCCATGGCGGGGATGAACCATGCCGCCATGGCCGGGCAGGCGACGATCGAGTACTACACCGGTTTTGTCATCGAGAAGGCGCTGGCCGTCGACAACCTCTTCGTCTTCGTGATGATCTTCGCCTATCTCTCGATCCCGGCGGAGTATCAGCATCGGGTGCTTTTTTTCGGCATCCTCGGCGCGCTCGTGTTCCGCGCGATCTTCATCGCGCTCGGTGCCGTGCTCTTCCAGTTTCACTGGGTTGTTATCTTCTTCGGAGTCTTGTTGATCCTGACCGGCATCAAGATCCTCATCGTGGCGGATACGAAGGACGATCCGTCGAAGAATCCGATCATCCGCTTCCTCATGTCGCGCCTGCCGGTGACGGCTCTTGATGGACAGAAGTTCTTTGTCCGCAAGGCGGGCAAGTGGCTCGTCACGCCTTTGTTCGTGGCTCTCGTGTTCATCGAGGTCTCGGACATCATTTTTGCCGTGGATTCCGTGCCTGCGATCTTTGCCATTACGAAGGAACCGCTGATTGTTTTCACCTCGAACGTCTTCGCCATCCTTGGCCTGCGAGCGATGTATTTCCTGCTCGCCGGGGCGGTGGACAAGTTCCACCTCCTGAAGTACGCGCTTGGCATCATCCTGATCTTCGTCGGTCTCAAGATGGCGTGGCTCAACGAGGCCTTCGGCGGCAAGTTCCCGATCACCTGGTCGCTCGGGATCATTCTCGGCCTGCTCGCCGCGGCCATCGCAGCATCGTTCCTGCTGGCGAAAAGGCCCGTGCCGGTGACGGTCGGAGCCGATCCCTCCCGCGATGCATGAGCCACGCGTTATGCGTCGGCTCGTCCGCTTGGAGCGATCTGCGCAACGGCGGGGCGAGCCGATGTGCCGGCGAGAAATCGCCGGGCCAGCAACCCGCGCCTCGGTGCAAAGATCATGGCGAGGAGAAACTGGAGAGCCAGCACGAGCACGATACATGCGCCGGTGGCACCATTGATAAAGTAGCTGACGTACACGCCGACAATGCTGGAAAGGACCGCCGAGCCCGCGGCGATCTGGAGCATGTGCGTAAACCGGTGGCTCAATAAAAACCCGATGCAGCCCGGCGTGATGAGCATCGCCATCACGAGGATGATGCCTACGGCTTGGAGGGAAACGACGATGGCCAGCGCCACGAGCGAGAGCAGAGTATAGTAGAGACGCGTGGTGTTCAGCCCGATCGATCGGGCGTGGTTCGCATCGAAGCAGAAGAGCAGGAGATCTTTGCGCAGAAGCAGGATCGCGAGCAACGTGAGACCGCCGATGATCACTGTCTGGAGGATGAGCGAGTGTGAGATGCCGAGCAGGCTGCCGAAAAGGATGTGGTTGAGATGGATGTCGGTTTTGACCTTGGTAAACAACACCAACCCCAGGCCAAACAGCCCCGTAAAGACGATTCCCATGACGGTGTCTTCCTTCACCCGGCTGTGGGATTTGATGAAGCCTGTCGCGGAAGCGCAAAGCAGCCCTGCGGCAAATGCTCCTAATGAGAGCGGCAGTCCCACGATGTAAGCCAGCACGATGCCCGGCAGCATCGCGTGGGAGATGGCGTCGCCCATGAGCGACCAGCCCTTCAGCACGAGATAACAAGACAGCATGGCACAGACCACTCCGACCAGCACGCCGACGCCGAGCGCCTCGAGCATGAACTGGTGGCGGAACGGCGCAGCCGGGTCCTGGAGGAAAAGTTCGATGGCCGCGTTCATGCCGAGGCCTCCTGGAGTGTGTTTGTGATCGCCTTCCGACCGGCGCGACGCGCCGCGAGCATCCCGTGTTTGGGAGCAAAGGCGAGCGCGAGCAGAAACAGCGACGTCTGGAGCACAACGATGCAACCCCCGACAGAACCATCGAGGAAGTAGCTGGCATAGGCTCCGGCGGCGGAGGTCAGGACACCCATGGCGGAAGCGATGCCGAGCATCTTTCCAAACCGGTCGGTCAGCAGATAGGCCGTCGCGCCAGGTGTGACGAGCATGGCCACGACGAGGCAGGCACCGACTGCCTGGAGGGCGGCCACCGCAACCGCCGAGAGCAGCGCGAGCAGGACGAAATGCAGCGCGGTGGTGTTCAGCCCAATCGAGCGGGCCTGGTTGGGATCGAAGCAGAAAAGCAGAAGGTCCTTCCATTTCGCGAGCAGCACGGCCATGGCAACGCCGCAGATGATGATCGCCTGAAGGATGTCGAAATCGGCGATGCCCAGCATGTTGCCGAAAACGATGGTGCGGAGATTGAAGCCGGTGGGATAGAGCGAAATGAGCAGCAGGCCCAGGGCGAAGAAGGCGGTGAAAACGACACCTATGGTGGCATCCTCGCGAATCGGTGTCTTGGCTTTGACAAAACCCATGGCTGCGGCGGCGAGCAATCCCGCGAAGAATGCGCCTACGGCAAAGGGGAGGCCGAGCATCACGGCAACGGCTACACCCGGCACGATCGAGTGGGAGAGTGCGTCGCCCATCAGCGACCAACCCTTGAGCGTGACAAAACACGAAAGAAACGCGCAGACGCCTCCGATGAGCGCACTCACGAAGATCGCCTTGAGCATGTACTCGTATTGGAACGGGATGGATAACTGCTCGATCACGACGGGTCTCCCTGTTTCTTTTCCTTTGCCAGCCTGTGCTCCAGATGGCCGCCGCGACCGAGCACCACGGGACGCTCGTCATCGGTCAAAAGTGTCACCGCCCGCCCGTCCGTATCGTCCACCGTGGACTGATCGAACTGGAAGTGACGCAGCACACCGCCGAAGGCGAGGGTCAGGTTGGCCTGGGTGAAGACTTCCTCCGTCGGGCCAAATGCCAGCACCGTGCGATTGATGAGCACGACCTGGTCGCAAAACTCCGGTACGGAACCGAGATTGTGGGTGGACACGAGCATGATGTGCCCGGCCTCTCTCAATTCGCGAAGCAGGTCGATGATGGCGGCCTCGGTTTTCACGTCCACCCCGGTGAACGGTTCGTCGAGCAGGATGACCCGACCGCCTTGCGCGAGGGCGCGGGCCAGGAAGACGCGTTTTTTTTGGCCCCCGGAAAGCTCACCGATCTGGCGGTCCCGGAAGTCCCACATCTTCACCCTCTCAAGGCTCTCTCGGACCAGCCGCTTGTCTTCGGCGCGCGGGATGCGCAGAAAATTCATAAAGCCATAACGGCCCATCATCACGACGTCCCACACGCTCACCGGGAAGGTCCAGTCGACCTCCTCGGATTGAGGGACATAGGCGACCCAGTTTTTCTTTTGCGCCTCTTTGACAGGACGCCCGCCGATGGTCACCGATCCTCTCGATGGCCTGACGAACCCCATGATCGCCTTGAACAGCGTGGATTTTCCGCTGCCATTCACGCCGACGAGCGCGCAGATGGAGCCGTGCCTGAGATGAAACGAGGCATCGTGAAGCGCGGTGTGACCGTTATTATAGGTCACCGTGACGTTGCTCACATTGACGTCTAGAGGAGTGGACTTGCAGGTCATTGAGTTCCTTTCCGGCCATTTGTCCCGAGGGAAGGACTGGGGATCATTAGCTGTCGTTTTATTGACTTTACTGCCCGGTGAAGCCCTTGACGATCGTGTCCGCGTTGTATCGGAGCAGTTTGAGGTAGGTCGATGCCGGGCCGTCGTCGGTTGTGAGAGAGTCGACGTAGAGCACGCCGCCGTATTTCGCTCCGGTCTCCTTGGCGACCTGAAGCATGGCCTTGGGGCTGATCGTGCTTTCGCTGAATACGACGGGGATTTCGTCTTTGCGCACCGTATCGACGACTTTGCGCACCTGCTGCGGCGTGCCTTCCTCGTCGGCGTTTACGGGCCAGAGGTAGAGTTCCTTCATCCCGTAGTTGCGGAGCAGGTAGGAAAACGCCCCCTCGCAGGAAACCAGCGTACGCTGATTTTCCGGGATCTGTGCGAGCTTCTCGCGGACCGGTTCGTCGATGGCCTTGAGTTCCTTGATATATGCCGCCGCGTTGGCGTTGTAGGTTTCCTCGTTCGCCGGATCGATCTGCACCAGCGCCTTGCGGATGTTCTCCGTATAGATCACAGCGTTGGCAGGGGACATCCAGGTATGGGGGTTGGGTTTCCCGTTGTACGGGCCTTCCGAGATGCTCATCGGCTCGATGCCCTCGGAGAGAACCGCGACCGGCACGCCTTTCACGTTCTTGAAGAATTTTTCGAACCAGCGCTCAAGGCCCATGCCGTTGTAAAGCACCAGGTCGGCTGACTGTGCTTTGACGATATCCAGCGGGGTGGGTTCGTATTCATGAATCTCCGCTCCGGGCTTGGTGATGGATTCCACGATGGCTTTGTCGCCAGCGACATTCTGAGCCATGTCCTGAATGATGGTGAAGGACGTGAGGATGCGCTTGGGTTTGGCGGGCTGGGGGGTATCCGCCGCCTGTGCGCCGACAAAGGTGGTGGCGACAATCGTGAGGCATAAGAGAGTGAGATGTCTGGCTTTCATGGATTCACTTGTCGGGTCGATGTGTCGGATTGTGCGGGTTGAAATGTAGCTCAGGCTACATGGTGAAGTTATTGCTACGTGCGCGAGTATGGATTGTCAACGGTCTTTTCCGGAGATCGGAGTGCCGGGACTCGATGGTGTGCGTGCGGGAAAAGCCGATACCTCGGGTACGCGATACCCCGGCCTCTTTCTCAGATTGGCTTTGAGTCGCTGGCAGGGCGTTTGCCAGCCCATTGGAGAAGCGCATCCAGGGCGGGGCAAAGGGACTGGCCCCATTGGGTAAGTGAATACTCGACTTTGGGTGGAATCTCCGGGTACACGCGCCGGAAGACGATTCCGTCTTTCTCGAGCTGTCGCAACTGCTGGGCGAGCATTTTTTGGGTCACGGCAGGGATGGCGCGTTCGAGTTCCGAGAACCGGCGCACGCCTCCGTCGAACAACTGAAAAAGAATCAGGAGCTTCCAGCGGCCTTCGAGCATTTTGAGCGCCTTTTCCACGTCGATCGCCGCTGTCTCGGGCGTATAGGGAACGCCTGTTGGATCCATACTTACTTTTTTGTGGGTTCTTCCCATTTCGGAACTATGGACTATCGTGCGGCCATGACAACGAGCAATTCCCTGGAAGTCCCGACACCCCTCGCGAGTTACATCGAAGCAGCCAACGCCGGAACTGCCGCGGCAGCTCTGGCGGCTTTCTCCGAATCTGCCGTCGTGCAGGACGAAGGCGCAGTGCGCCGTGGACATGAGGCGATCCGCGAGTGGATCGAGGAGACGGTTGGAAAATACCAGTTTCACATCACGCCTCTCGATGTCCGGGAGGCGGGCGATCATGTCGTAGTGCATTGCCAGGTCAGTGGCAGCTTTCCCGGGAGTCCGGTGGAGCTCGATTTCGAGACCATTACCTCCAGCAGCAAAATCTCCCACCTCGCCATCCGATGAACAGCGTTTCTGCCCAGGAGTTTGAAGGTCGGCGTGTCCTGATCACCGGCGGAACCAAAGGAGCGGGAGCGGCCATGGTTCATCGGTTTAGCTCGGCTGGCGCGCGGGCCGCCACCACGGCGCGGTCGCCAGTCTGTCCAGACGGGGTGAAGTGCGAGCTTTACATCCCGGCTGATGTTGCGACGCCTGCAGGGGCCGCAAATGTTGGCCGCACCCTCATTGAGCAATGGGGTGGAGTGGATGTACTGATTCACAATGTAGGAGGGTCAGCCACGCCCGGCGGGGGATTTGCCGCGATCACGGATGAACTCTGGGAGCAGGAGCTGAATGTGAATCTCCTGGCGGCCGTGCGGCTCGACCGGTCGCTGCTGCCTTTGATGATCGAGCGAGGAAGCGGGGTCGTCATTCATATCTCCTCCATCCAAGGCCGTCTCCCCTTGCCGGAATCGACCACCGCCTATGCTGCAGCCAAGGCGGCGCTGACCACCTACAGCAAATCCTTGTCCAAGGAAGTCGGTCCCAAAGGCGTGCGCGTGCTTTCAGTCGCTCCGGGCTGGATTTACACGTCCGCCGCCGAAGCGCTTGTGAAGCGTATCGCCGATCAAGGTGGCGTCGGCGAGGATGCGGCCCGTCAGCAAATCCTCGATTCGCTGGGGGGCATTCCGATCGGGCGCCCGGCGATGCCGGAGGAGGTGGCCGATCTGGTTGCCTTCCTGGCTTCTCCCCGTGCTGCCTCAATTCATGGAACGGAGTTCGTCATCGATGGGGGAACGATCCCGACGGTCTGAGTAGACAGGGCGGAGGCAATGGCAGAATGGCCTCAAATCATCCCGCCTTGATCGTGCAGCGCTAGGGCGTCGCTTCGTCAGTTCCCTGCTCCTAAGCGATCACTCTCAATCGCGCGAAGGACAATCTCGAAAGGAATCTGGACCGAGGTTCGGCAATAGAAGGTCTCCATAGAGTCGAAGCTTCCGTTTTCAAAGTACTTGTTGCCCGGTGATCCGCCGCCGCATACGCCAAAGAAAGCGCATGTCTCTCGGCACTTCGTCACTCCTGCCTGGATGGCATTCAGAACCTTTTGAAACTTCACGGTTTGCGCCGCTGCGAGCAAGTTGTCGTTGTGGACATTGCCAAATGCAAATTTGCCCAGGTCCGGAAAGTTGAAGCCGAGCAGCTCGGGAGAGTAGGTGGCAAAGTTGCCTTCCCAGTCGATACTGAGGATGCCGAATGGGCGCACCTGATCATTCAGGAGTTCGCCAGCCGATCCGCCATTGCCCATGAGCAGATGGGCCCGGGCGTTTTCAAATTCGCGGATGCGCAGCTTCCCTCCGTCCGCCGCCTGGCGTTCAAAAAGCCGCGAGAAGAAGGAGCGCACGAGCTCGGTCCCCGGTTCGGTAAGCGAGGAGGAGGCATTGGCACCCTCCTGTTCCTCGATGTTGAATCCGACTTCCTCCAGACCGGCGTCGCGGAAAAAATCATAGATTGCATCGGGTTGGGAAAGAGCCTGCCGGGTGACGACGGAGATCACGTGCACGGGAATGCCGTGACGCTGCAGGGCGCTCACGCCCCTCATGGCGGCGGCATGCGTGCCGCGTCCCGAGCGGGTGCGGCGATGGAGGTCGTGGAGATCGGCAGGGCCGTCAATACTCACGCCGATGCAGGTGCGATGTTCACGGAAAAACCTGCACCAGTCCTCGGTAATCAGCGTGGCATTGGTCTGAAACGAATGCCGTACCTGAATGTGAGAGGGTTTGGTGTTCTCAATGATCCGGAAGGCCTCGCGATACCATTCCAAAGGTACGGCAAGCGGCTCCCCGGCGTGCCAGACGATGGTGAGCTCGCGAGAGACGAGATCCGTCGAGAAGACCTGATTTACCGCTGCCCGCAGCGTCTCGAAGCTCATCCGGTTTCGGGAGGTGCGACCGGGCAGATAGCAATAGTCGCAGTTGACGTTGCAAAACGGCGACGCCTGCAGGATGAGCAGGCTCAGCCACGATTGCTCCGGCCTGCCGCCGGAGATCGGGCGAAGGGGCTCGGGAGGCGCTATGGCCTCCGGCATTACCAGTTCCGGAAGTTGTGCCAGTAGTTCCGCCACCACATCAGGTCGGGATCGGCGGATTCACTCGTACGGTTTCCGGTGACGAGCCCCTGTTCGTTGGCGATATGACGCCGGGCATCCTCGATCCGGGTAGAGAGCTCCTTCTGGGCGTCGGTGGTCGGAATCGGCGCGGATGTCGCGGAGGCGGACTGGACGCCGGCGGCGACGACCGCTCCGCCGAGGAGCAACGCCTTCAGGTGGTCGGTTAGCGGTACTGTGGCAGGAGTGGGCTTGGACATAGGTTACTGGATGAGTTGCTTGGAGGCTGCGTCGATGGATTTGGCCTCGTAGGAAAGGTAGGCATCGTGCAGTTCGCGATCGAAGATGAAGGCGCTGCTATCGCCGGTGGAGGTGTTCACGTCGAACAACGCGCCATTCTTCTTGCCGAGCCAGACGAAGGACGGCTGGCTCGGATTGCCCTGGCCGCCTTTGCCAAAGGCCTTCTTGAGGATGCTCTCCAGCATCATGCTGTCCTGCCCGTCATTGGTGTGCAGCGCAACGCCATAGAATTTTCCGTCAAAATAATAATAGAGAACCGTTTCCAGAATCGCCGGCCCGAGCAGGAGAGTCGGATTTTTCGGGCGATAGATTTTCAGAGAGCCTCGATCCTGCTCCAGAGTCAGGTTGTCTTTCAGCTGTTCGTATGGGGACCCAAACTTGATTCCCGCATAACCAGTGACCTTGTCGAGTGTCGTGGAGTCGATCTCGGGGTCTGCTTCAAGGGCGAAGAGCGGGGAAACGCAGAGAGAAAGGGTGAGGACGAGTAACGAGTTCCGAAGGAGGCCGGCAACGTTCAGGCTCATTGATGGGTCAATAACAGATACTTAGAGGTCTGCAAGTGGCATCTGGATTAGATTTTGTTATATTAGCCTTAATTGATTTACGGGTCGGATCGGTCGCTGCGAGGCTCTACGGCGCGACGCGTCCGCGCATCTTCTTTGTCTCACCGCGCCTGCGCTTGCCCTCAACCATTTTGGCTTTGGTCGCACGGGAGCGCTTGGCTTTCTGGCGACGTGCCTTGGATGCCGCAGCCAGCCGGGCTTGACGGCGCTCGGCGCGCTGACGCTCCAGATCGGCAATGAAGCGTTCGATGGTCAGTTGACGGTTCTGGGATTGCGACCGTGAGTCGCTTGCGACCACCCGTGTGCCAGTCGGGATATGAAGCAGCTCCACCGAGGTGCTCACCTTGTTGACATGCTGGCCGCCGGGGCCGCTGGCTCGGGTGAAGGTAAAGCGGATGTCCTCGACGCGAATTCCCACAGCCTTGAGCCGTGCCGTCAGCTTTTCATCGATGGCCATCGTGGTATCGGCTGCTCCTATGCTCCCGGCGGTTTGCCGGTCGGCTGAAACGGCGAGGCGGGTTTGGGCTTGGCCTGGCGCTGCATCCGGAAGGAAAGCGCCGCGAAGAGCAGCAGAAACGTCGCCGCGCCTGCGACGCCGACCGCGCCGAGTGCGAGCGTGATGACCAGGGCTTTTTTCCACGAGGCCGATTTTTGCGGAGCCGCCGCCGTCTTCTCCGGCTCTTCCTGGCCGCCGGTTTTCGCCCAGGAGTCGGGCACGGTGATCATATAGCCGGTAGACCCATAGGCCCGGTCGAGATTGGAGAGAAAACCGCTCATGCGATAGGAGGGCACATGGTCGGCCCTGGCCTCGTATTTGTGCCGCAGCGTGAGTCGGCTTCCATCCGGTGTGGCGCTGAAGGAGTAGTGAAAGGACGGGTCGCTAACGGTCTCGGAGTCGGAATCAAAGTTCATCGAGCGAGGAAACGACAGCTCGATCACGCTGTTCACGCGGGAGGGATAGTCCAGCGCGTAGGGCATTTCGCGCGATGAGGACTCTGGTCGCGAAAGGCGCTCGCTGACGATGTCGGCGTCTACCTTGCCCTCGAGGTGATCCTCCTCGTCGCCACTCTTCCAGAAATCCCGGATCACGTATTTTTCCCGGCACGTGATGATGTTGCGGGAACGATCGTCGGTGAACTCGGGCGCTTCGACGGACTCGATGTTGTCATGATCGCGGCCGTAGTAGCTGCGGTAGTTCTTGGTGATCTCTTCCTGGCTGTAATCTTCGAGATTCCTCCGCATCACGTCAGCCGCGTGACCTCGGTAGACGGTCTCGACCGAGAGATTCACGAGGCCGGAGAAGTCGGGGAAATCGTAGTTCTCCTTCACGTCGGTGACGGTCTTGTCATAGCCGCCCGCCTTGATCTCGGTGAGATCGATGGTGTCGTCGCGGAGCACGAGCGCCTGGTGATAATCGGGGAAATAAATCTCCCCGAGCACGCCGCCCTGGTTGTCCTCGGTGGGATCGAGCCAATACGTCTTGCCATCGAGCGAAAGATGGACGACGACGTGGTTGAACGCCCAGGCGGAGGGCAGCCAGTTGTCATGTTTCAGCCAGCCTTCGGTGGTCACCAGGGCGGGGTCGGCCTGAAAGCCCAGATCGCGCAGCATCGCGCAAAGAAGGACGGCCTTGTCCTTGCAGTCGCCGAAGCGCCGCGAAACGATCTCGGACAGGGTATGAGGCCGGTGGGCATTGGGGCCGATCTCGATGCCCAGATAGCGTATATTGTCCTGCACGTACCAGAGTGCGTCTCGGATCTGCTCCTCCTGCCTGGGCAGGGTGCGGATGCGGGCGACCTCCTGCTTGATCTCATCGGGCAGTTCTTCGCCCGTGTTATAGAGGGGGGCTCCCCATTTTGCGACGTCGGACCAGGATTTCCACTCGGAAAGCTGCACCCATCCCCAGGGATCGTACCAGTCGGGCAGTGTGTCGTCGGGGATGAGCGGTCGGACGTTGCTGGCAGTCCAGCGATACTCCGTGGTGCCGTCGGGGAGGGTGGTTTGAGTCGGAGCGAGATCAGAGTTGTGGCTGCGTACCTGGATCTCCCGGTCCCGGGGCCAGAGCAGGCGGTAGGAGAGTGCGGAAACCGGATCGTCCCCGATGGTGCCGAAGGAATCCATAAACTTCCCACCAAAGATCGGGTTCTCGCCCTCGTAGGTGAAGGCATACTCGACCACGTCGCCCACGCGGATATCATTGAGCACCATGATGACCGAGAGCTGGCCGTCGAACATGTTGCGATCCAACTGCTCCTCGCGATGCAGGGTGCGTATTTCCTGATCTGGCAGGCGGTCGATCTCCTTCCCGTCGCGGTGAATCACGAGCTTGTTGAGAACGAGCCGCTGGTAGGCCGGATCGACGAGGATGGTGATGCTGGAGTCGTTTTCCACCGAGGACTTGGTGGCAAACTGCCTCGCATAGTGGTGATAGCTGGTCTGCTCGGCGGCGTTGGTTTGTTCGTCCTGGAGGAGCCAGACGCGGCTGCCATTGCGTTTCTTTTTGTCGACCGGCGGCGGCACCTTTTCGGGCTGAACCCAGGCTGGAGCCGGTCCCTTGCGTACGGTCTGTTCCTCGCTGGGAGTGTCGGCGGAAACAGGGTGCGAGAGTGAAAGGAGGCACACGGCACTCCAGAGCGCGATCCCTTTACAGCCAGCTTTCATTGAGATGATGCCTTTCTTAAGGCGGAACCTCTTTTCTGGCAACTACTCGCCGATAGAAAGCCGGTCGGCGTTCCGTCCAGAGATGCGTGTCGAGAAGATGCGGCGGCGGGCGGATTCGATGTCATACGGAATCCTACGGAACGTCACGTCCCGGTTTTCCCTCTCATAGATCACATAACTGGCGCGCGGGTCGCCATCCCGGGGCTGTCCGACACTGCCGACATTGATGGTGTAGCGGTGCTGTTGCGAGAGGCGGACATTGGACAGGGCGGGCTTATGCGCCTTGACCACGGGACCGCGCTCTTCCCAGATGATCGGCACGTGGGAATGCCCGTGGAAGGAAACCGGCGTGGTCTGCGCCTTGAAGTTCCTCCGCGCGTCCTCGGTTCGGAATACGTAGGGAAACTCTCCCGGGTGGTGCAGCGAGGAATGCACTGCCGTAAAGCAGCCGATCTTGCTCACCAGCGGCAGCTCACGCAGCCAGGACAGCTCCTCGTTGGTCAGGGAGGTGCGTGCCAGCTCGATCGGGCGGCGAATGCTGGACGGCATCTCCTCCAGGTACACGATATCGTCAAAGACAGTCATCGCTTCGTGGTTTCCCATGACAACGACCGGGCAGAGATCGCCTATTTTGCGGACACACTCGGCCGGGGCACCGCCGTAACCGACGATATCTCCGAGGCACACAACCGCTTGCACGCCGTGATCGCGGATATCTGCGAGGACAGCATCGAGCGCGTCGATGTTTCCGTGAATGTCACTGATGAAGGCGACGCGGGGGTGAGCGTCCAACATACTCTTCGAGGCAGAGGTGTTAGCAAACGTGCCTGGAGGTGGCAAGTCTACGAAACGTTGCGCCACGTTTTATTTCGGCAAAGAGGTCGATTCCTCGACGGGCGTGACGACAAATTCGGTCAGAGTTTCCAGCAACCGGGCGGGCACGGAAGCACGCACCATCGCGTACTCCGGCTCGTAGGCTGTTTCGTGGATTTGCGCCTCGCGATGGAGGCGGGCGAGGAGGTCGCCTCGATGGGTCGGGATATGGAGCGTCGTCTCCTGGACCTGATCGCTGACGAAATCGCCGATACGGTTCACCAGTTCGTCGATCCCGTCGCCGCTGTGGACGGAGACGAAAACGGCCTCGGGGAAGTGGCGGCGCAGGACGGCTCGGGTGGACGGGTCGGTGACCTTGTCCATCTTGTTGAAGACCACGAGAGTCTTCTTTGTGTCTGCCCCGAGTTCCGCGAGCACCTTCATCGTCGTGTTGTAGTAATCGAGCACTCGCGGATTGGATGCGTCCAGGACGTGAATGAGGAAGTCCGACATCGTTGCCTCCTCCAGCGTGGCGTGAAAGGCCTCGACGAGTTGGTGCGGGAGTTTGCGGACAAACCCGACGGTATCCGTGAGCAGGAGGGGCTGCTTGTTGGGCAGGGAGATTTTGCGCGTCGTCGTATCGAGCGTGGCAAAGAGCTTGTCCTCGACCAGCACTTCCGCACCCGTGAGGCGGCGGAGGAGGGAGGATTTGCCGGCATTCGTGTAGCCGACGATGGCGGCGTTGGGCACAGGAGTGCGCTTGCGATCCTTGCGTTGTGTAGCCCGGGCTCTGCGTACGCTCTGGAGTTCTCTCCTCAGGCGGTCGATCTGGCCGCGGATTTTTCGCCGGTCCTGCTCGAGCTGGCTTTCACCTTCACCTTTGGCACCGATTCCGCCGCCCTGCTGGCCGAGGTGGCTCCATGCCTTGGTCAGGCGGGGCAGGGAGTACGCCATGCGCGCGAGGTCGACCTGGATCTTGGCCTCGCGGGTCTGGGCCCGGGCTCCGAAAATATCGAGAATGATCTCTTGTCGGTCGATCACGAGCACCTTGGTGAGGTCTTCCCAGTTCCGCTGCTGGGCGGGAGTCAGCTCGTTGTCAAAGATGAGCACATCGCACTCGAGTTCCTTGATGCGATCGGCGATTTCCTCGGCTTTGCCCGATCCGATGAGGTAGCGCGACTGGGGTTCGCGGTGGTAGACGAGCATCTTTTCGCGCACGGGCACACCGAGGGTGCGCACCAGTTCCTCGAGCTCGCTCAACAGGTCCTGCGCTTCGTCTTCCAGGTCGTTTCCGGTGAAGGCTCCAACGAGGAGCGCCCGCTCGACCATTTTTTCCCGCGCTTTGATTTCAAACATCTCGTGCGTATCTTAGCAGGAATCCCTGCGGCTTTCCACGATGGCATTTCCCCAGCTTCATGTTGTGCGATTCGGTCTGGCTCTCGCTGTCCTGATTTCCATCGTTCCTGTCGTCGCGGCAGACGAGGTGCCTCCTGAGGTCCAGGCGGCGGATTCCGTGCTGGCGCGTGCGGGATTACCGATGATTCCCACTGATGCCACGGAGGTGACCTGCTACTCGTGGAGCCAGACATCGGCGGGCGTGTATGCCGCTTTTGTCCTCAAGCCGGAGGAAATTGCCTCCTACACCGAGCAGTTTCGAGGGTTTTCCCGGGCGGAGCCGATCCCGTCATCCGTCCTGCCCGCTCCGCTTCCCGATGCTCCGTGGTTCAATCCGGCGGGAATCACCCAGGGCTACGTGCTCTGGCGCACGCAGGTGATCATCAGTGCCCCGGAGCTGGTCCGGCTCTTCATCGATACCGAGGCGCACCGCTTGTATCTCTACTACACCTGGAACAACCGCAACGTCGCCTACTAGCGGCAAAAGCGGTTGGCCGGGCGCGGGTGCCGCGCTAGATTCCGCGCATGCAACTGAGCGAACTCACCGCTTTTCTCAATACGGAACTCCGGCTGGCCGAGATCAAGGATTACCCCAACGCGGTCAACGGTCTCCAGGTCGAGAATCGGGGCGGCGTGACCCGCGTCGCCGTGGCGGTGGACGCCTGCGAATACGTCCTACGCGCCGCAGTGGAGCAGGGCGCGGATCTGCTCATCGTGCATCACGGTTTGTTCTGGAGCGGCCTGCAGCCGGTGACGGGGGCCGCCTATCGCAAGCTCAAGATCGCCCTCGACGCCGGGCTGGCTGTCTACAGCGCCCATCTCCCGCTTGATGCCCATCCCTCGCTGGGAAATAACGCCCTCCTCTGTGATGCGCTCGGGCTGCCGCCGGAACGTGAACCCTTTCTCGATCTCGGCTGGAAGGCCGCTATGGAAATTTCCCGCGAAGAGCTGGCAGAGCGCCTGGCCAAAGCCGTGGGCGGGCGCGTGCACATTGCGCCCGGAGGTCGGGGAACCATTAGCTCCGTCGGTGTTGTCACCGGAGGTGCGGGCGGTGAAATCTTCAAAGCAGCCCGATCAGGTGTCGACGCCTTCATCTCAGGCGAGGGGCCGCACTGGAGCTACACGGCGGCAGAGGAATGCGGCATCGACCTGTTTTACGGCGGGCACTACGCCACCGAGACCTTTGGCGTGAAAGCGCTGGGAGAGCTTCTTCAGGAACGCTACGGCCTGCCTTGGCAATTCATCGACCATCCCACCGGCCTGTAATGCTGCCGCGCTCCTTCTTTGAGCGAGACCCTGTTCCCTGCGCCCGGGATCTCATCGGATGCGAACTCGTCTGGGGCGAGGCGAGGGGAACCGTGGTGGAGACCGAGGCCTACGATGCCGAGGATGATCCGGCGTGCCATACCTTTTCGCGGCCCAGTGCACGGGCTTTTGTCGCGAAACATCCGCCCGGAACAGCCTACGTGTACTTCAACTACGGCGTACACTGGATGTTGAATGTACTCGTGAAGGGGAACCGCCAGGGCTTCGTCCTCATCCGCGCCCTCGAGCCGGTGGCTGGATTGGACGCGATGAGCCTCGCCCGGGGGACGAGCATCCCGACGCAACTGTGCTCAGGACCCGGCAAGCTGGCCAGGGCGCTGGGGGTTACTGGGGATGATCATGGCACCGATCTGTGTTCCGATCCTCAACGATGCTTTCTCGCTGCTGGAGCGAGCCTGCCCGTTGCGGTCGGGCCTCGGATCGGTATTTCCCGCGCGATGGATTTCCCATGGCGGTTCCACGTACCGGCGAACCGGCATGTGAGTCACTTCAGAAGTCAAGACCGGCCGCGACCGAGTCACGGCCGGTCTTGAAATTTGCTAGAGCGTAACTCCGATTACTTGGAGTAGCCCACGGTCGGAGCCGGAGCCGGCTTCGGCTTGCTGGCGCAAGCGCCGAGGCTCAGAGCGCCCGTCGCGACCGCAACAGCGGCCAAAATTTTGACGAATTTCACTTAAATGTCCCCCTCCTTTCTTAGCAGGTTGCTAGGGGGGACTTTGGCAAATCCTATCCAACTGACAATAAAGAAGGTGTGAAATCGTAACAGGTTTCACCCCTATCGAGGGGGAAGGGATCTCCCGATAGGGTGGCATGACTGGAGAAAACGGGAAATTTTGCCCGCTCAGACGACGATTTCTATCGGAGTTCCCTCCGGAACCAGGTCGTAGAGTTCGCAGATATCGGCGTTTTTCATCCGTACGCAGCCATGACTCGCCGGGGTGCCGATGAGTTGCTCCTGGTTCGTCCCGTGGATGTAAATGTAGCGGTCCTTGGTGTTGGCGTTGCCAGGCTCAAGGCCCTCCAGCCACAGGATACGGGTGAGTACGAGATCCTCGTCACCGCCCAGACCTGCGATATTGCCGGTGAATTGCCTGCTGACGAAGTGCGCACCCAGCGGCGCGCCTGCTCCATGCTTCTCGGAGACGGCAAATTTCCCGAGCGGCGTCTTGAAGCTCCCCGGTTCGCTGCCGAGTCCGAAGCGGGAGGTGGAAATCGGGAACTGCCGTAGCAACCGCCCGTCTTCGCGCAATTCCAGCGTTTGTCGGGCAACATTTACGAGGAGAGACAGTGTGGCGTGGACTTTTTGTTCGGGCTCGTTCATCGTGAGGGTCTGTCTCTTTTGTTATGTCCCGAGATTATCGTATCGCAATAGTCGGCGCAACTGGCGCCGTGGGTGTGGAGATGCTGCGCGTCCTGGAGCGCCGCAATTTCCCTGTGGCTTCCCTGCGCCTTCTGGCGTCACCGCGCTCCTCGGGCAAAACGCTGACCTTCCGCGGCAAGGATGTCGTGGTTGAGCCGCTCCAGCCGAGCGCCTTTGCGGGCATCGATATTGCGCTCTTCAGCGCGGGAGGATCGATTTCCAAGGAATACGCCCCTGTCGCCGTGGAAAGCGGCGCGGTCGTGATCGACAACTCCTCGGCCTTCCGCCAGCAGGAGAATGTCCCGCTCATCGTGCCCGAGGTGAATGGTGCCGACGTGGCCAATCACAAGGGCATCATCGCCAATCCCAACTGCACCACCGCCATCACCCTCATGGCGCTCTATCCGCTGCACAAGAAGTTCCGGGTGAAGAGGATCTTCGCCTCCAGCTATCAGGCGGTGTCGGGCGCGGGCGCTCGCGCTCTTGAGGAACTGCGCTTGCAGGTCAAGGCGGTCGCCAACAACCTCCCGATTGAGAAGGAGGTGTTTCCGCACCAGATCGCTTTCAATGTGATCCCGCAGGTGGATTCGTTCCTCGACACGGGCTACACCAAGGAGGAGATGAAGATGCAGAACGAAGGCCGCCGTATCATGCATCTGCCGACCTTCAAGGCCTCGGTGACCTGTGTGCGCGTGCCAGTCTATCGTGCCCACTCTGTCGCGGTGAGCGCCGAGTTTGAGCGCCCCGTGACGTTGCATGAGGCCCGCGAGGCGATCAATGCCTTCCCTGGTATCGAACTCCGCGATGATACGGCCGCTCGCGATTATCCCATGCCGCTCGATTACGCTGGCAAGGATGATTGTGCCGTTGGCCGTCTGCGCCTTGATTGCGCCTTGGAGAATGGGATCAGCTTCTGGGTGTGCGGTGACCAGCTTCTCAAGGGAGCAGCGCTCAATGCCGTCCAGATTGCCGAGCTTCTCTAGTAAGCGATTTTTGACCGCATCGAATCCATGAACATCATAGACCCACTTTCCGTTGCCTGGCAGGCCGTATCGAAACAGCTCTTCCAGAATTTCCGCTTCGGAAAGTGGTTCGCCCTCGGTCTCTCGGCCTGGCTGGCGAATATCCTGATCGGGAATACGGGCAACTGCTCGTTTCCTTTCAATATTCTCGACGTCCTTCTGAATGTGAATTCCAAGTCGCACTCCTCGTCCGGCTTGGTTCCGCAGTGGCCGCAATTTCTGTCCTCGGCTTCCGTCCCGGGACAGGCGACCACACCAGATATTTCCCAGGCTCTTGGGGGCTTTTCGGCGTTTTTGGGAGTATTCGGTGTGATTCTCATTGCTGTCGTGGTGGCCGCGCTGGCTCTGGGATTGGTCATGCTCTGGGTGGGATGCCGCGGGCAGTTCATGCTGCTCGACAATGTGCTGCATGATCGTGATGAGGTGATCAGGCCGTGGAAGGAGTTTCGCAAACACGGCAACAGCCTGTTTCTTCCGTTCCTTCTGCTTGGCGGCGGCAACATCATCCTGATCTTTGCCGTGGTCATTGGATCCGTGGCTTTTGTGCAAGTGCCGGGCCTCGGAAGTTCCGTGGAGGGATGGGTGTGGGTTGTGCTTGGCCTTGTCTGCCTGCTTTCCTTCGCCCTTGTCGTTCTCGCTGCGATTCTGCTGATGCTGGTGCGGGAGGTGGGTTCGGTGTGGATGTATCGCAATGGAGGCACCGCCTGGGATGCGATGAAGCGCATCGTGGCTTTGGCAGCGGAGAGGCCCGCTGACGTATTCCTCTACATCATAGCGCGGATCGTGCTTGGCGTTGTTTTTTGGTTCGCTCTGGTGATCGTCGGGTTTGCGACCTGCTGCTTCGGATTTCTGCCTTACCTTAACAGCGTGGTGACTCTTCCTGTCAGTGTGTTTCGCGTCGTGTACAACGTGGAGCTGGTGGCGCAGTTCGGGGCGGAGTTTGATGTTCGTGTTCCTGAAACTCCGGCCATCCCTGTGATTCCGCCGGACGCTGCGGTCTAGATGTCGTCCACGCTGCTGGCCGCGTGGTGTGGAACCATGGCGGTGATCAGCCTCACGCCGGGTGCCGGGGCGGTTGCCTCGATGTCGAGCGGCGCGACCTATGGATGGATGCGGGGTATCTGGACTGCCGTGGGGCAGCAGTTTGCCCTGGTGTTTCTACTGGTCATTGCGGCGGTGGGATTGTCCTCGCTGCTTCACGCCGTACCTTTTGCGTTCTTCATCATGCAACTGGCCGGCGCGATGTATCTGGCCTGGATCGGCATCCGGCTCATCCTTCAGTCGTTCCACGAAGCCCAGATGGGCGGCCCCGGGCGGCAGGCGATCCCGTCGACATCGCTGGGAATGGTCCGTCACGGCTTTCTCGTGAATGCGACGAATCCCAAGGCGCTGCTGGCGATGTTTGTCATCACGCCCCGGTTTCTGAACCCGCAGGAACCTTTGGTTCCACAGTATGCGATCATGGGGCTCTGCATGGTCGCGATCGATATCGTCGTGATGGCTGGTTACACCGGAGTCGGAGCCTCGGTCCTGCGCTCGCTGACCGACTCGCGCTGGCGTCGGCGGGTGGACCGATTTTTCGGATCACTCTTCCTGCTTGCCGCCGTGATCGTGGCGAGGGGCTGAGAATCTCAGGGACGGAAATTCTCGAAGATGATCGCGTCGGCGTGCTGCTTGGCGGCAGCCGCTTCCTCCTTGCTGCGTACCGTCCAGGCCAGAATGGGAAGGCGGTATTTCTTTCGGATCATCGAAGGGGCGAAGGAGGGAAGGTCCTGCCAGTCGTGGCTGAGAAAGTGCGGTTTGCTGATGCAATTCCACACGTAATTACGCAGCAGGATCGTCTTCCACCACGGGCGCGGATCGTCCTTGTAGGAATAGGAAATCTGGCCGCGCGGGGCGCTGAAATAGTTGGTTCGGAACCAACCGAGGGTAAGGGGATTGAAGGACTGGATGGCAAACGGTCCCCGGTAGGAAACGAGCTGGCGGCAAACCTCCTCCTCCAGCAGGCCGGGCTGCGCCGGATTCTTGATCTCGATAAAGATCGGTACCCGCCCATTCACGAGAGCCAGCACATCCTCCAGCATCGGAATCTTTTCCTGGGTGTCGAAGAGAGTGAGGTTGCGCAGATTGGCCGAGCTCAGGCTTGAGACCTGAAGACTCATGCCGCAAAGGCGATCCAACGTGGCGTCATGAAAAACCGCCGCCTTGTGATCGAGCGTCGCCCGGACGTCGATCTCCACCGCGTAGTCCGCCTCGATGGCGGCCTCGATGGCCGCCAGCGAATTTTCCGGACGGGAATAGTCATGCAGACCCCGATGAGCGATGGGTCTGTTGGCTATCCACGCGGTGTTTATTGCCATCTTACTGCATGGGCTGGCCGGCTTCGTAGCGGTCGAGTTCCGCGATGCGGTTGACGTGGCGACCGCCTTCAAACTCGGTGGTGAGCCAGATATCGACGATGCGCAGGGCGATTTCGAGCGAGATCATGCGCTCGCCGATGGAAAGCACGTTGGAGTTGTTGTGCTGGCGGGAAAGCTGGGCGGTTTCGTCGCTCCAGCAGAGCGCACAACGGACGCCCTTGACCTTGTTGGCCGCCATGGCCTCGCCATTGCCCGATCCACCGAGCACGATGCCGCGCTCGCATTCGCCCTTGGCTACGGCTTCCGCCGTCGGGATGATCCAGAGCGGGTAGTCGGTCGACTCGAGGCTGTAGGTGCCGCAATCCTTGACCTCGTGACCGAGCTCCTTCAGGTGGGCGATGATCTGTTCCTTGTACTTGAAACCGGCGTGGTCGGATCCGATGGCGATTTTCATACGGGTTGGGGAAGGTCGGAGTAGGGGGCCTGGGGTGTAAGGTCGAGTTCGCGGAGGAGCTCCCTGTCGGCGTCGGCCGCGGGATTGGACGCGGTGAGAAGTTTGTCTCCGTAGAAGATCGAGTTGGCCCCGGCGAAGAAGCAGAGCGCCTGGGCCTCGCGGGTCAGCAGAGTACGGCCGGCGGAAAGGCGCACCTTGGCCTTCGGCAGGACGATGCGGGTCGTGGCGATGAGGCGCACGATCTCAAAGATGTCGACTGATTTGGATTCCTCGAGCGGAGTGCCGCTCATGGGCATAAGGCAGTTGATCGGCACGCTCTCGGGTGCGGGATCGAAGGAACACAGCACCTCCAGCATCTTCAGGCGGTCGTCCTCCGACTCGCCCATGCCGATGATGCCGCCGCAGCACACGCTCAGGCCCGCACGCTGCACGGCGCCGATGGTGTTCAGGCGGTCGTCAAAGGTATGGGAGCTGACGATATTCGGGTAATGCTCCGGCGAGGTGTCGATGTTGTGATTGTACGCCGTGACCCCAGCCTCGCGGAGTTTACGGGCCTCGATGTCGCTGAGCTGGCCGAGGGTCACGCAGACCTCCATGCCGAGCTTGTTGACCTCGCGGATGGTGTCGAGCATCTGGTCAAACTTCCGGTCGCCATCGCGCACGCCCTTCCACGCTGCACCCATGCAGAAACGGGTGGAGCCATTGGCCTTGGCGCGCTCGGCATAGGGCATGACTTCCTCGGTGGTCATGAGCTTCTCGGCCTTGACTCCGGTGGAGTAGCGGGAACTCTGCGCGCAGTACGAGCAGTCCTCGCTGCACCCGCCCGTTTTCACGCTCAACAGGGTGCAGAGCTGCATCTCGTTATTCGGCCAGAATTCGGTGTGGACCCGACGGCTCGTTTCGATCAGTTGGAAGAAGGGCTGTGAATAGATGCCCTTGAGGTCTGCGAAAGTCTTACTCACGTGGACGGTCTTTCTATCCGCCCCGGTGGCGGCGCGTCAACGCTGCGCGCTTCGGATTCCACCTCGCCGTCAAGGAAGCGGGTGCGCAATGTTGCGCCGGGTGAAACGTCGACCGCTCGTGTGATCGGCTTGCCAGAGGCATCGAGGGTGATGGTGTAGCCGCGCTGCAGCGTGCCCTCGGGACTCAGGGCGGAGAGGATTCCCCGGGTGCGCTCCAGCCGGGTTTTGCGATTTTCCACCTCGCGCAAGATGCTTTCCTCGAGACGGTTGCCAAACCAGGTGAGCGACTGGCGGGCTTGGGCGAGTTTGTTCTCGGGTGACTGGTTTTGCAGGCGCAGGGAGAGGTTTTTCAGTAGTTGGCTGGGACGCTCCCAGGCCTCGGTCGCCCGGCGCTCGATGATCTCGGCCAGTCGATCCGTCGTCTGGCGCAAGTCCGCGACCCGGCGCTCCGGCTCACGCAGCGCCGCGCTGGAGGCCAGCGCCCTTACCTGGGCGGTGAGGAGGTCGAAACGGGCCTCCATCGTGCGATGCAGCCGGGCGGCTTGCTGGCGGAGGCTGGAGAGAACCTCCACGCGATCCGCCGCCAGTATCTCGGCTGCAGCGCTCGGAGTGGGGGCGCGCAGATCGGCGACGAAGTCGGCGATGGTGAAATCAATCTCGTGCCCCACTGCGCTGACCACCGGCACAGTCGCGGCGGCAATGGCACGGGCGACGACTTCTTCGTTGAACTCCCACAAATCCTCAATGCTCCCGCCGCCACGCGTAACGACGATCACCTCGACGGGCGGGAGGTTGTACTTTTCCGGCTCGGAGAACTCCCGTACTGCCTGGGCGATTTCGCGAGACGCCCCTGCACCCTGTACGCGGACGGGATTGATGATGACCTCGATACCGGGATGACGGCGATGGAGGACGTTAAGGAAGTCTTTCAGCGCTGCTCCCGTGGGCGAAGTCACGACGCCGACGACCTTGGGAAAGCGCGGGAGCGGGCGCTTGCGCTCGGGGGCGAAGAGTCCCTCCGCGGCGAGCCTCGCCTTGAGGGCTTCAAACTTCGCCTGGAGCAAGCCCTCGCCCTTGTTGCGCACGATCTTCACGACGAGTTGATACTGGCCGCGAGCCTCGTAGACCGTGACCTGACCGAAGACCTGGACGCGCTGGCCGTCCGCGAGATTGATGCCGCGCATCTGCGAGGCCTGACCGGCGAAGAGGACGCAGGAGAGCTGGCTGCCTGCGTCCTTGAGGGTGAAATACTGGTGCCCGGAGGATTGCTTGCGGAGATTGGATATCTCGCCCTCCACCCAGACCTCGCCCACCTGATCCTCAATGAGCCCGCGGATCGAGCGCGTCAGTTGGCTGACGCTCAGGACGGCGGGTTCTTTCGGAGCGGGCGGCTCGGGATCGGCCTGAGCCGGAGCCGTCAAGTCGAGCGTAACTGGCGCGGCAGGTTGGGACTCAGCCACTTCTCTAGGTTTCGCCTTGGCCGCCCTCGGCGTTTTCGCGGGCGAGGGCTTGGGTGGCTCGGCGGAGCCAAAGAGGTCCAGTTGCGGCTGCACGCCTGAGTATGGCTCAATTCCGAGCCATGGCAAACCTCAGTCTTTCACGCCGAGCTTTTCGCTGTAGCCCTCTTTGAGTTTGAGAAAGTTCTCCCAGAACGGCTGGGGTTCGATTCCCTCCAGGCGGGCCGAGAGGATATCGAGGTGCAACTGCCAGCCGGAGGAGACGTAGAGGTTCGTCATCGGGTCGAGCTTGCGGTGGATGAGTTCCAGCCGGGTGCCCTCTGTCACCGGCGTCAGATGAAAGCTCACCTCGGAGGTTTCGTTCCAGGTGAAGGCCAGCAGGTGTGGCGGATCGCACTGGGTCACGATGCCCTCTTTGTCTGTACCCTCGCAATGGACCTCGCGGAAATCCTCCGGCGGCTCCTCATTGGGGGACAGGTTTTTGTGCAGGAAGTGCAGGTGGACCTTGCCGCCGACGCGCAGTTCCATCTCGCCGCCCGCCAGCCAAGTGGCGCGTTTGTCGGATTCCGTGACGTAAGCCCAGACACGCTCGACGGGAGCGGGGAGGGTGCGGGTGAAGCGGACTGTTCCGGGGGTGGTGTGGTCGCCGTTGAGTTCGATGTTGCTCATGGTGTGGAGTTTTTGCGGAGTTCCTGTTCCAGCGCATCCAGGCGGCCTTCCCAGAAGGTTCGCATGCGCTTTGTCCACGCCTCGATCTCCGCCAGCCCTTCCGGGTTGAGGGATTGAATGCGCTTCTGGCCTTCCGCGCGCACCTTCACCAGCCTGGCCTCGCGCAGTACCTTCAGGTGCTGGGAGATGGCTGGGGCGGTGAGCGAAAAGGCCTTCACGATCTCCCCGGCAGTCAGTTCCCGCAGCGCCAGCATCTCAATGATCTGGCGGCGAGTCGGATCTCCCAGGGCGGTCAGTGGTGACATGAGAGATATAATTAAGTAATAACTTAATTAAGTAAAGGCAAAAATATGAAAACGGGAAAAACAACCGGCTAGCGGACCGCGTAGCCGAAAACCGCCACCGCGTGGCAAACCGTCCCGCCGAGGACGAAAAGATGCCAGACGAAGTGCGCGTAAGGGCGGTGCTTCGCGGCATAAAACACGATCCCGCCCGAGTAGAAAAATCCCCCGGCAAGAATCCACCCGATCCCCGGCATCGCCATGCCGACGACGAAGGGCTTGGCCCAAAGCAGGCCGATCCAGGCGACGAGGAGATAGATGATATTGGACATCCTGCCGAACCGCAGGGAACCCGAGACCTTCATCGCAATGCCGAGCGCCGCCAGAATCCACTCGAGTCCCAAAAGCCAGGTTCCGCCATGTTCACGCAGCGGCCCAAGCGTGAGCGGCGTATACGTCCCCGCGATGAGAATAAAAATCGCCGAGTGGTCGAGCAGCCTCACTTTCCGGCGCAAGTCCCCCGGCGGGAGTGCATGGTACAAGGTGGAACTGGTGTAAAGCAGCAGGACCGAGCCGTAGAAAACCCAGGCCCCGATGGCACCATAAACCGACACGCGCGACACCACCCCCAGCAGCGCAGGCAGGCAAGCCAGCGCCATCAGCACGCCAATCGCCGCGCTGGCCGTATTGGCAAAGCGTTCCGCCTGAGATTCCGGTCGTTCCAGTGCGCTCATGTGGGCAAGCCGCCACTGTGCGCGTCTTCCGCGCACACGGCAACGTCATTCCCGAGCGCGGGTTTATCCCGCCAGACGAATGGCGGTGCTGAGTCCCGCCATGAAAAGCACGATGGCAACCAGCGATCCGATCGCGATTTTCCATCCGAGATCCTTGTCTGCTTCCGCCTCCTCCAGTCGGAATTTCTTGTCGGCTGGGGTTTCATCGCTCCAGGCATTTTCCCACGAGTTCGCCCGCACGACGAAGCACCTGGCTAGCCGATCATGAAACGCCTGCTTTTTTTCCGTAAAGGCGGCCATGAGAAAGCCGAATCCGAAGAGGGGAAAAATGGAGAGGAATTTCGCGAGATTGCGTCCGATGGCATTGGCCAGGGTGACCCGGCCTCCGCGGGAGTTGATAACCCGTATTCCCATGCACATTTTTCCGATTGAGCCCTGGTATCGACTGCACTCCATCACGACCCAGTAAATCATCAGGATCACGAGGAAGAGGTTGGAGTCGTTTCGCGGCGACAGGTAGGCCCCGGTCTGCGGATCGATGCGCTCACGATCATCCTTCGCCTTTGAGGACTGGGAGGCCATTGGTTCCCGATAGTAGTAGTGCCAATGGTTGAGGACTGTCGTCTCGATGATCCGGGCATTGGGAGCGACCTTTTGATCCTCGTAAGATCGCTCGGAGGTGAAGAGGCCCAGCGGGACTTCCACCATGGTGGTATTGGGCGAGATGATGGCCAGCAGTAGAATGACCGGGAAGATCGCAAACTGGACCAGATAGTTATCAATGACGAGCGCGCCCAGACGGCGCAGGAACCCGGCAAAGAGATCGCTTCCCGAGGCGGCGCGGGGAGGGCGGGATGGCGTTGTACTGTTACGGCGAGCGATCGGGCGGATCAGATATCCGACGGCAAGCCATTCGCCATTGGATTGACGGCCAAAAGTCACGGTCTCAAGCGCTGCGGGCAGCCCCTCGAAGGAAGCCTCAAACTTGACCTCCCGCCACTGTCCGGCGAGACGGGATTTTTCCGAGATAATCCGGCGATCCCAGACCTTGCCCAATGGACCACGTACGCCCTCCAGCCTGGAAATCCATTGTTCCCGAGCCATCATCCGGCGAAAATAGGGTGCGGCATTTTCCCAGCTTTGCGCATAGCCGCCGGAATCAATCAGGGAGAGCCACAGTCGCATGCTGGAGAGACACTCGGCAGGGATGGCGGGAGGCTGAGTCGCGGCCCGACTTTGCCGTTTTGCCCACAGGGTAAAGCCGAGGTACGCCGCGTATGCGACCCAGATGAGCGAACTGCTCAGGACCAGCCATGGCTGGAGGCGAGCAAATAGCTGCCGGATTGTTTCGGTGCCATGGTGGCTGCTGTCGATTATCTGGATGCCGATGGCTTGTCCTCCCTTCGCGAGATATCCCATGGCGAGACCTCCGACCGCTATGGGGGCGCAAGCCGCACCGCCATAGGCGAGAATCAAGGCAATGGCTAAACCGCCATAGGAGACGATCCCCGCTGACAGTCCCCCGATGGCGAGAGCGCCGATCGCCACTCCACCGACGGCCACCACTCCGTAAGCTTGTCCGCCGAGAGCGAGCACACCGGTGGCATGGGCGCCCACGGCGATGATCCCGCGCGCGCGGCGAATCTGCCCGGTTTGCGGATTGATCCCGGACGTCACATGCACCAGCGGCCAGCCAAAGAGCGTACGCTGAGACTTGTACTCCCATCCTTGCTGTGCGGCAGAAGGCGCAGGATTGGGAATTGCCTGATCCCTCTCAAGCGACTCAAGCTGAGTTTTGATCTGGCTGGCCTGTTCGTAGCGAAGGTCGGGGCTGCGCTCCAGCGCGCGAAGCACGATCTCATCGAGGCGCACGTCGACCTGCACTTTGCTGGAGGGCGGCTCGATGGTTTTGCCCGGCAACTCGCCGGTGAGCATCTGGTAAAAGACCACCCCGAGCGCGTAGATGTCGGCACGATGGTCGACTTCGCCGGGAGCCTCGATCTGCTCCGGCGGCATGTAGGACGGCGTGCCCATCACCTTGGCGTCGGTTGAGAGGTTGAGCAGATCGGTGGCATCAGCGGCGCTCCCGATGATCCGGGCCAGGCCGAAGTCCGCCACCTTCACCCGGCCCCGGCGGTCGATGAGAATGTTCTCCGGTTTGATGTCGCGATGAACGATGCCGTGGTCGTGCGCGTACTGGAGCGCGTCGCAAATCTGCGGCACCACCGCCAAAGCCTCCCGGGTCGAGACGCGCCCGTTGGCGGTCAGTTGCCGAAGGTTTACCCCGTCGACGAATTCCATGAGGAAGTAGTAGAGGCCATCCGCGCGACCGAATTCGTAGAGCGTGACGATGTTGGGATGGTTCAGCTTGGCGAGCGCGCGGGCTTCACGGGTGAACCGCTCGGCAAAGGCGGCGTCCTGCCCGATATCGGGTGGGAGGATTTTCAGCGCGACGATACGATCGAGTTCCCGCTGGCGCGCTTTGTAAACCGCCCCCATGCCGCCCTGGCCGATGAATTCCAGAATCTCCAAGGCGGGAAACTTCGCGCCGAGTTCGTCGACAGACGGGGCCTGGAAGGCATGAGGCCTTTCGTCGCCTCCGGTGACGGTCGCGAAGGCGGCCTTCATCAGGCAGGCGGGGCAAAGACCTTTTGGGGCGTCGTCGGCCTGGGCTGTACCGCAGCTAGGGCAGGTGCTCGGGGAATTCATGGTGTCTGCTCGGTACTTCAGAATCTGCCCCCGATTGTTACAGGCATTCCTACGCTCCTGACAAAACCTGAAAGAGGTGGCGCAATTCTTCGTCCACCTCATCCTCCGTGCCCACTGTTTCCGCGACTTCGCTGCGAATGAGCTGGCGGTAACGCTGGCGCAGGCGGTGGACAGCCACGCGCGCTGCTCCTTCGGAGATACCGAGCTGGCTGGCGGCGGCGGCGTAGTCGATTTCTCCCCGTCCGCTCGTCAGCAGCGGGCGGAGAATGTCGGCCCAGGCGGTCTTACCTTCGCGGGCCAGGTCGTCCTCCAGGCGGCGCAGGACATTCTCGAGCAGGGCGAGCGCCCAGTTGCGTTCGTACAGGGCGTCGGGAGATGCGGTGTGCGCGGGTTCCCGGGAAAAGCGAGATTCTGCGGATTCCTCATCCAGAGAGACGATCTGATGCTGGCCGCCTCGCTTCTGTGCGTGAGCGCGGTGCCATTCATTGGCGAGAAAGCGCTTCATCGCCGTCAGCAGAAACGTGCGGAATCTGCCGCGCTCCCGATCGGCCGATGCGACCCATTCACCCTCCAGCAATCGGAGGAAGAACTCCTGGGTCAGGTCCTGGGCGTCGTCGGGAGAGTGGCCAGAGCGCCGGACAAAGGAATAAAGCGGATACCAATAGATCTGGCAGAGGTGCGACAGGGCGTGATGCGCCTCGGTGGCATCGCCGTTACTCGCTTTTACCACCAGCGACCATCGGGTGGTCGCAAAGCAGCCGTGTTCGTCAGATGTCTTGGGAGCGCTCAATACCGGGAGATTACGGAAACGGGCGCGTTTGTTACAGCCAGGACCGTATTCAGTTCTCTCCGGGACGCTCGGGCGTCCGCTGTTCCTCGCCTAGCTGCGGGCCAGTTGCTCGCGGAGGCGGCGGATCTGGACGAGAAAATCTGCTTCGTCGCGGGTCAGGCGGGAACCGGGCAGGGCGAGCTCCATCTGCTGGTACACCGGGCGGGACTTGCGGGTCATCTGCGAGAAGAAGGACTGGATGTTTTTCATAACGCAGTTGACTTTGCCGCAGGGGGTCGGACATACCATGTCCGATGCCCCCGAAAAATTTGGCAAAATTAAAAAAAACCACCGTGGAACAGCCCGTCGCGCGAGGTCTGGCGGCGAAGGCGGCCCGACCTCCGCTCGTACGGATGATGCGGATCCACGAGGCGCTGACCGGGGAAAAGTATCCGAATTGCTCCACCATGGCCCGTGATCTGGAGGTGACGACCAAGACGATCCAGCGCGATATCGAATTCATGCGCGATCAACTGGCCCTACCCATCGAGTACGAGCCGGTGGAGCGGGGATATTACTACGCGGCGTCGGTAGCGCAGTTTCCCATGGTGACGGTGAGCCAGGGCGAACTCGTCGCGCTGCTGGTGGCGCAAAAGGCAGTTGAGCAATACAAGGGGACGCCTTTCGAGCGCCCGCTCAACGCAGCCTTTGACAAACTCGTCTCCAGCCTGGGCGAGGAGGAGAATATTTCCCTCCACGAACTGTCCGAGGCGGTGTCGTTCCGCACCACGGGCGTGCCGCATGGGCAGATCGCGACGTTCGAGGTGCTGGCCGATGCGGTGATGAAGCACCAGCGGGTGGAGTTTGACTACATTTCCATGACGGCGAAGACCTCCGAGCGGCGGTCGGTCGAGCCCTACCATCTGCCCTGCATTGGAAATCAGTGGTACCTCATCGGCTTTGACCGGAACCGCAACGGCATCCGCACCTTTGCCCTGCCGCGTATCCAGGGGGCGCGAAATCTCGGGAGAACTTTCGAAAAACCGGAGGACTTTTCCGTGGCCGACATGCTGGAAGGGAGTTTTTCCGCCTTCCAGGCAGGAAAGACCGAGACGGTGCGGCTTTCCTTCACCCAGGCGGTGGCCCGGCTGGTCGAGGAGCGCCAGTGGCACAAATCGCAAAAAATCCGCACGATGCCCGGCGGCAGGCTGGAATTGTCCATGAAAGTGGGTATCGCGCCTGATCTGATCGCTTGGGTGCTGGGGTGGGGCGGGGAGGTCGAGGTGCTCGATCCGCTCTCGCTTCGGGAGAAAGTTCGCAAAACCGGGCAGGAAATCGCCGGGAAAAACTCCTGACGCATCGTTTTGCTTGAAGCCAAACGGGGAAAACCCCAAAACGTCTGACCATGACCGAGACTCCCGCCGATGCTGCCGCCACGACCGAGCGGCAAGCTGACAAGGTGACTCCGCAGTTTGAGGCGGAAATCGACGAAATCGTCACGCATTACCCTGTCTCCAAGCGCAGCGCATCGCTCCCTTTGCTTCACTACTGGCAGAACCACTTCGGCTTCGTCGACGACAGCGGTATCGAGTGGATCGCCGCCAAGCTCGGCCTCCAGCCCATCAATATCTATGAGCTGGTGACATTTTATCCGTGGTTCCGCCGCGAGGCCGCCGGCAAGGTCATCATCCGCGTCTGCCGCACGCTCGCCTGCGCCATGGCGGGCGGCTACGAGGTGCGCGACCAGTTTTGCAAGGCGACGGGCATCGACCCTCACCACCATCACCACGGCTTTGGCATCGCGCCGCCGACCTCGGCGGATGGCAAGTTCAGCGTGGAATTCGTCGAGTGTCTGGCCAGTTGTGGCAGTGCTCCGGTCGCGCTGATCAACGACACCCTCCACGAAAACATTTCCCCGGAAGCAGTTCCCGGCATCGTAGAAAAACTCAAATGACCGCCAAGCCATTCGTCATGCCCGCACCGCATCCCAAGGAGCGGCGCGTTATTTTTGAAAACATCAGCAAGGAGGGCTACGATGCCTCCATCGACACGTACCTCGCCCATGGCGGTTACGAGTCGCTGAAAAAGGCGATCACCATGCAGCCGTCGGCCATCATCGACCAGGTGAAGGCCTCGAACCTCCGCGGCCGTGGCGGTGCGGGTTTCCCGTGCGGCACGAAGTGGAGCTTCATCAAGTACGATGACGGCAAGCCGCACTACATCGTGGTGAATGGCGACGAGTCGGAACCCGGCACGTTCAAGGATCGCTACATCCTGCACTACGATCCGCATCAGCTCATCGAGGGCCTCGTGATCTCGGCCTTCGCGACGAACACCCACCTTTGCTACATCTACATCCGCTGCGAATTCCCCGAGGCGGCCCGTATCGTGTGGAATGCCATCAAGGAAGCCCGCGCCCGCGGCTTTGTGGGGAAGAACATCCTCGGCTCCGGCTTCGACTGCGACATCTACGTCCACCAGGGCGCTGCGGCCTACATCTGCGGTGAGGAAACGAGCCTGCTCGAGTCCCTCGAGGGCAAGCGCCCGTACCCGCGTATCAAGCCGCCGTACTTCCCGGCTGTGCTGGGCCTCTACATGAAGCCCACGATCGTGAACAACGTGGAGACGATCTGCCACGTGAAGCACATCATCCGCATGGGTCCCGAGGAATACGCCAAGATGGGGACTCCCGGCGACGGCGGCACCCGTACCATGTGCGTGAGCGGCGACGTGATGAAGCCCGGCTTCTACGAGCTGCCTGCTGGAGCGGTGACGCTCGGTGAACTGATTTTCGACATCTGCGGCGGACTCAAGCCCGGCCGCAAGCTCAAGGCCGTGATTCCTGGTGGAAGCTCCGCCAAGGTCATGCGTGCCGACGAGGTCTACAAGATCAAGGTGAAGGGTGCGGACGGCCAGATGGTCGACAAGGAAGTACCCATGCTCGACGTGGTGATGGATGCGGCCAGTCTCGCCTCCGTCGGTACGATGGTGGGGTCCGGTGGCGTGATGGTCATGGACGATTCCCGCGACATGGTCTGGGCGCTCAACAACCTGAACCAATTCTACGCTCACGAGAGCTGCGGCCAGTGCACGCCATGCCGCGAAGGCAGCCTGTGGATGAAGAAGATCACCACCCGCATGATGGATGGCGGCGGACGCGCTGCCGACCCGGCCGAGCTCAAGAGCGTGGCCGACAACATCGCGGGCCGCACGGTTTGCGCCTTTGGCGAAGCCTGCTCCTGGCCGACCCAGAGCTTCCTCGCGAAATTCCCCGAGGAGTTCGACAAGGTGGCCACCAGTGGCACTCCGGTGCCGGTGCCTCACTAGGTTCCGAACTTCAGACTTCCAAAGAAGGCCCGGCGAAATACCGGGCCTTTTTTGTTTAGTGGAAAAGCCCGCTGAGGAACTTCCAGAGATGCACGGCTCCCGCCTTGCCGACGACGGCGATGGCGGCGACATAGACTGTCGCGAGCGCGGTCAGGGCGTAGCCCCAAAGGATGGTGCGGCCATCGCGTTCCATCGAGCCTAGGGAAAGAAAGATGATGGCGAACCCCGGGATCGTGTTTGTCAGCGGAAAGGGCGGGGGAATGGGGAGGCTGAGGAGAAAACCAGCCAGGGCAATGGTCAGGCCGGTGACCATCGTCATGCCGGGAGTGTCCAGGACCGCCGACATGCGGGGACGCACCACGCGCTCGATCTTGCGATGGACCTGGCAGCCATAGGTCACCATGCGTTCCAGTGAGGGGTAGGAGAGCGAGCGGTTTAAAATGAAACCCGGCAGCCACGGGCGGTGGCCGAAGGCAATCCGGACGCCGCTGAGCATGATCGCGAAGCCAAACGGGATCGAAATACCGGGAATCGTCACAGGGGCCAGAAATGGCAGGCAAAGCAGAATGATCACCATTTGCAGCCCGCGTCCCTGCAAGGCCTCCACCATGTCCCGAATGCGCATCGGCTGGCCATTTGCCTCGCGGAGGAGCCTTTCAAGGGCTTCGGAGAGGCGCTCGGCAGGCTCTGTGGGGGCGAGGAAGGACATGAGGGGCGGAATAAAACACGAGATCGCGGCGACGGCAAATGACTTCCGGCAAGGCACTTCAATCAGAGGAAAATGCAGTTCGCCTTGCAGCGGACGCAATTCCATCAGACAACAGAGGTGATGAACGAAGAACTGCAAAACGCTGTGGATGCAGGAAAGCTCTCCCAGGCGGCTGCCGAAGCCCTGGAAAAGCTCGCACCCGGCGAATTCTGCCAGCACAAGAGCTGGGGTTTTGGAAAGATCGCGGAATGGAACCTTATCACCGGACAGGTGATCATTGATTTCAAGGGTAAGAAGGGCCACCCGATGCAGGCCCAATACGCAGCCGAAACGCTGACGCACATCCCGGCCGGCCACATTCTCGCTCGCAAGGCGGTCGACCCGGCTGCGGTGAAGGCGGAGGCGGCGGAAGACCCGGTGGGGCTCACTCGTTCGATCCTCAATGACTTTGGCGGCAAAGCGACGGTCGAGCAGATCACGACCTCTCTCGTGCCCGAGGTTTTCGACGCTCCCTCGTTCAAAAAGTGGTGGGATGCCGCCAAGAAGAAGCTCAAGGCCGACGGCCACTTCCAGCTTCCCGCGAAGAAGACCGATCCGGTCGTGCTCCTGGCCTCCCCGGAGGCTCCGACGAGCGGGTTGCTCGAGCGGTTCCGCGCCGCCCGCCACCTGAAGGACCAGATCGCCGCCCTCGACCAGATCGTCAAGGCGCTTCCCGACTTTACTGATGCCAGCGAACTCCAGGTGCTGGTGAGCCAGATCGAGGCTGCCGCCGCCAAGGTGCGCCGCCTCCAGCCCGCGCAGGCGCTGGAAATGCTCCAGGCTCGCGACGAGATCATTGCCCGTCATCCGGAAATCAAGACCGTCGAAGGCGCCCCGAGCGTCGCTGAGATCCTCAAGGGCGAGCAAGCCCGTCTGCAGGAGCTCTTTGCCGCTCTCCCCGCGATCAAGCAGAAGAAGGCCGTCGAGCAGTTCCCGGTCGCCTTCGGCGATGAATGGCTGGACGTGATTTTCCGCGTAATGCAGGAGGCTCCGAACCGCCTCGTGGTCGAGATCAGCCGCATCGTCGAGAAGGAGGGCCGCCAGGAGGAACTCCGCTTCGTCCTGGCTCGCTGGATCAGCGAGCGCTCGGCCTCCTCTGAGATGCTCATCTGGCTTTGCAAAGAGCGAGGCGCGTCTTTCCCCGAGCTTTTCAATCACGACCTCCTTGGCGCGGTGTTCAGCGCCCTCGAGCGCGACCAACTCGCGGAGAAGCGTGGAGCCCGTCTCCACGACCTGCTTTTCGAGGATCGCGAGCTCATCGGCGAGCTCCTCACCACGGCGGAGCACGACGAGGTCCGCGACGCCCTGCGCCGCCTCCTTCTCACCCCGGTCTTTGAGGATCTGAGCAAGCGCTCGCTCCTCGCCCGTATCGTGAAGATTTACCCGGAGCTCCAGTCCATGATCACCGGCGATAGCGGTGAGCGGCAGGAGACCCTTACCGTTTCCTGGGCCAGCCTGGAGAAGCGCAAGGAAGAGCATGAGGACCTGGTCAACCGCCAGATCCCGCAAAACATCCGCGACATCCAGATCGCCCGTTCCTACGGCGACTTGCGCGAGAACTTTGAGTTCAAGTCCGCCAAGGAGCAGCAGCGCGTGCTGGCCCGCCGTCGCGCCGAATCCGAGCGCGATCTCGGGCAGGCTCGCGGCACGAACTTTGAGAACCCCGACACGACGCAGGTCTCCATCGGCACGGTCGTCACCCTGAAGACCACCGGCGGAGCCACCGAGGTGTACAGCATCCTCGGAGCATGGGACAGCGCGCCGGAGCTCGGCATCGTCTCCTACAAGGCGGCGATCGGGCAGGCGCTCCTCGGCAAAAAGGCGGGCGAAAGCGTCCAGCTTCCGGCCGAGTTTGGCGTTCACAACGTCACCATTGAAAAGATCGAACCCTTTACCAACCTCGACATCCTCTCGGAGAAGGTGCACGTACTGACGAATCCTTCGGTTTCGTAAAAATGGTTGGGATAAGACAACACATGTGCATGGAATCTGCTTGCCTCAAACAGAGCGCCAGCGATGCTTTCCTGCGCTAATTACAAGCACACACACAAATAAATGTCCGATACTGTCATCACCTCGATTACGGCTCGCCAAATCATTGATTCGCGAGGCAATCCCACTGTTGAAGCAGACGTAGAACTCGCGGGCGGCGCGATTGGGCGCGCTGCGGTGCCCAGTGGCGCCTCGACCGGCGAGCATGAGGCTTGGGAACTGCGCGACGGCGACAAGGGAGTCTACCTTGGCAAAGGCGTCCTCAAGGCTGTCGAGAACGTCAACGACATCCTCACTCCCGAGCTCGTGGGCCTCAACGCCCTCGACCAGGTGCTCATCGACAAGACGATGAACGCCATCGACGGAACGGAGAACAAGGGCAAGATCGGCGCGAACGCGATCCTCGCGGTTTCGCTCGCCACGGCCAAGGCCGCTGCCGAACAGCTCGGCATCCCGCTCTTCAAGTACCTCGGCGGACCTAACGCCAAGGTCCTCCCGGTGCCGATGATGAACATCCTCAACGGCGGTGCCCACTCGGATGCCCCGATCGACTTCCAGGAGTTCATGATCATCCCGAAGAAGTTCGACACCTTCTCCGACGCGCTCCGCGCCGGTGTGGAGGTCTTCCACGCCCTCAAGGGTGAGCTCAAGAAGCGCGGTCTTTCCACCGCCATCGGTGACGAAGGCGGCTTCGCCCCGGCTCTCTCCTCCGCCGAGGACGCCCTCGACTCCATCGCCAACGCCGTGAAGGCCGCTGGCTACAAGTTCGGCGAAGAGATCTTCATCGCTCTCGACTGCGCCTCCAGCGAATTCTATGACGCCTCCAAGAAGGCCTACGTCTTCAAGAAGTCCGACGGCTCCGTCCGCACGGCTGAGGAGCTCGTGGCCTACTACAAGACCCTCGTCGGCAAGTACCCGATCGTCTCGATCGAGGACGGCTGCTCCGAGAACGACTGGGACGGCTGGAAGCTTCTCACCGAAGCCATCGGCGACAAGGTTCAGCTCGTCGGCGACGATCTCTTCGTCACCAACGTGTCCTTCCTCCAGAAGGGCATCGACCGTGGCGTGGCCAACTCGATCCTCGTGAAGGTGAATCAGATCGGTTCGCTCACCGAGACGCTCGACGCCATCGAGCTCGCCAAGGAGCACAACTACACGGCGGTCATCAGCCACCGTTCCGGCGAGACCGAGGACACGACGATCTCCGACATCGCTGTCGCGACGAACGCCGGCCAGATCAAGACCGGTTCGCTCTGCCGCACCGATCGGGTGGCCAAGTACAACCAGCTCATCCGCATCGAGGAACTCCTCGGCGACGACGCTGTGTACGGCGGCAAGTTCTAGTCCGCTAGTCGCACCCGTTACTTCGAAGACCGGCTGGGAATCTCCCAGCCGGTCTTTCTTTTCGCCGGATCACGGCGCATTTAATTAGTCAAGCCAAAGGGTTGCCTAAAAACTCCTTAACCGTTATCATTCGCCAATGAGGTCATCGGTCGAAACACGCCGCAAACGGAAGGACGCCACCTTCCTGAAGGCGTTGAACCGTGTCCTGATGGTCCTCGTTTTCCTGGGATTTCTCGCGATTGTGGCTTTCTGGTTTTATCCGGAGGTGACGTACCGCAACAAGCTGGTGGCCCAGTTGGAAGACAAGAAGGCGCATCTCGCGGCGCTCCAGTTGACCCAAAAGCAGCGCGAACGGGAGGTGTATTTGCTCCAGAATGATCCCGAGTATATCGAGATCATCGCTCGAGACAAACTCGACCTGATGCGTCCCGGTGAGACGATCTACCGCTTCGACTCCGCTCGTGCGGCGTCGGACAAGTAGAGCGCTCCCGATTTCCGCGTCCGATCGCTTTGGGGCGCGTCCCCTGGGTTTCTTTTTGCTAGCTCCGGAGGCTTTCGATGGCCTCGCGGAGATCCTCCTCGGTCACGTCCTTGGAAACAAAGGCTTCGCCGAGTTCCGGGACGACGACGAACCGGATGGCTCCGGACTCGAATTTTTTGTCGCGGCTGAGTGCAGCCAGCAGGGCGTCGGTGGTGATGTCGGCGGGGAGTGTCGTCGGGAGATTGTAGGCTTTGAGCGCGGCGATGATTTTCTCCGCGGACTTTTCGGGAAGGTCGGCTTTTCTCACCGAGATGCGTGCGGCGGCGACGAGGCCGAGGCTGATGGCTTCGCCATGCAGATAGCGGCCATAGCCAGCCGCATTCTCGATGGCGTGGCCGATGGTGTGGCCGAAGTTGAGCAACGCCCGGAGACCGTGGCGTTCGAACTCGTCTTCCGCCACGATGCGGGCCTTGATTTTGACATTGCGCGAGATGAGTTCACCCAGATCGGGGGATTTCTCAGCCAGCAATTCGTTGAGCATGGCGGCGTCGCGGATGGCGGCATGCTTGATAATCTCGCCAAAGCCCTCGTTGAATTCCCGCTTGGGCAGGGTGTCGAGCGTATTGACGTCGGTGATGACGAGGGATGGCTGGTGAAATGCTCCGAGGAGGTTCTTGCCCTTGCGGGAGTTGACGCCGGTTTTGCCCCCCAGAGAGCTATCGACCTGGGCCACGACGGTGGTCGGGATCTGGACGTGCGGGATGCCGCGATAAAAGATGCTGGCGACGAACCCTGCGAGGTCGCCGATGACGCCGCCGCCGAGGGCAATCACTGCGCTCCGGCGGTCAAGTCCGGCCTCGATCATCTGATCGCAGACGTCCTCGATGAAACCCAGTGCTTTGGATGGCTCGCCCGGCGGTACGACGATGGTGGTGACTTCGAATCCAGCGGCCTCCAGGCTGGCCTCCACCGTCTCTGCATAAAGGGGAGCGATGTTGCTATCCGTGATGAGTGCGCAGCGTGAAGCAGGCAATACCTGGCTGATGAACTCCCCGGCGCGGCGGAGGATGTCATGGCCGACGATGACTTCGTACGGGTTGCGGGAAATGAGGACGGGAATGCGGGCGGCCATGAGAGGTCAGGAAGCTTGGGCGAAAATCGGAGGCTCCTCGCGGAGCGGGATGGACTTACCTTGCACGATGAGCTGCCACCATACCCGGGCGCACGAGAGGACAACAAGCAGAACCAGTATGAGAAACGCGGCGGTGACGCCGGTATTCACGTAGTTGTTCATCAGGAGATGGTTCCAGGCGGCGAGTTGCTCCGGGGTTCCGCCGGCGGCGAGCTTCGCCTTGAAGTCCGCCGCTGCGCTGAGGAAGCCGAGTCGCGGGTCGGGGCTGAAGATTTTCATCCAGCCTGCCGTCATCGTGACGATGGAAAGCCAGGCCAGCGGAAGGAGGGCGACCCAGACGTAGCGCACGCGGTCCATCTTGATCAGGACGGTGACGCCGAGCGAAAGGGCGATGACAGCGAGGAGCTGGTTGGCGACTCCGAAGATGGGCCAGAGGGAATTGATCCCGCCGAGCGGATCGAGCACGCCCTGGATAAGGAAGTATCCCCAGGCGGCGACAAAGGCGGCGGAGGCGAGGAAGGTGCCAAGGGCAAAATCCGTGCGTCCGAGCGGTTTCCATATGTAGGCGAGAAGGTCCTGGACGAGAAAGCGCCCCACGCGGGTGCCTGCGTCGATCGTGGTGAGGATGAACATCGCCTCAAACATGATGGCGAAGTGATACCAGACCGAAATCGCGGCCTTGCTGCCGAAGACCCCGGCAAACATCGTGGCCATGCCGACGGCAAAGGTGGGAGCGCCGCCGGTGCGGCCGACCATGTTGGACTCGCCGACGTTCTCGGCGAGCTGGGTCATCTGCTCGGTCGTGACGGGGAACCCAAGCGCCGTGACTTTTTGGACGACGGCGGCTGGCTCGCCCTTCATGTTGATGGCGAAGTACTCGCCGGGAGGCATCGCGCAGGCGGCGATGAGGGCCATGATGCCGACGAGCATTTCCGTGATCATCGCGCCATAGCCGATGACGCGGATGTCCTTTTCGCTCGTGATGATCTTGGGCGTGGTTCCAGAGGCGATAAGGGCGTGAAAACCCGACACCGCAGCGCAGGCAATCGTGATGAAGGCGAAAGGGAAGACCGGACCGGCGAAGACCGGCCCCGTGCCGTCGATGAACTTCGTCAGCGCGGGCATCTGGAGTTTCGGCGCGAGAATGACGATGGCCACGCCGAGCAGGGCAACTGCGCCGATCTTCATGAACGTGCTCAGGTAATCGCGCGGAGCGAGCAGCAGCCAGACGGGGAGGACGGAGGCGAGGAGACCGTAGCCCATGATGCCCCAGGCGAGCTTAAGCTCCTCGGCGGTGAGGGGGGCTTCCAGCGGAGAGCCCTTGATCCATTGTCCGGCCACGACTGAGGCGATGAGGGCGGCGACGCCGAAGATGCTGACCCATCCGACGGACATCTTGAACATGCGCAGGGCGATACCCATTACCATGGCGATCGGGATGGAGGCGAGAATGGTGAAGAGGCCCCACGGGCTTTCCGCCAGAGCCTTGACGACCACCAGCGCCAGCACGGCCAGCAGGATGATCATGATGGCGACGATGCTGATGAGGGCGACGAATCCGGCGAATGGTCCCACCTCGTCGCGGACCATCTGGCCGAGCGAACGGCCCCGACGGCGGACGGAGCAAAAGAGAATGATGCTGTCATGCACGGCTCCGCCCAGCGTCGCGCCGACGAGAATCCAGAGCATTCCCGGTAGAAAACCGAATTGTGCGGCCAGGACGGGGCCGACCAGGGGGCCGGGGCCGGCGATGGCGGCAAAGTGATGGCCAAAGACAATCCATCGGTTGGTGGGGACGTAGTCCTTGCCGTCCTCGTTGGTGATCGCGGGCGTGAGCCGGGCGTCATTCAACGTGAGCACCTTGGCCATCAGCCAGGCGGAGTGAAACCGATAGGCGAGGGCGAAGACACAGACGGAGGCGATGACCATCCAGAGAGCGCTGACGTGCTCTCCGCGGGCGAGGGCGAGGATGGCCAGTGAGCCGGCTGCCGCGAAACACACGGCGAGCCACCCATAGAACGACCACCGGTGGAGGACGGAAGTCATGGCGAAATGTGGAGGTGTTTAGTCCTGGTGTGCCAGGCAGGCCGCGATGAAGCCCTTGAAGAGCGGATGCGACGCATTTGGCTTTGACTGGAATTCCGGATGGAACTGGCACGCGAGGAACCATGGGTGATTCTTGATCTCGATTAGCTCCACGAGAGTGCCATCCGGTGAGGTGCCGGAAATGACGAAGCCTTTTTTCTCCATCTGCTCCCGGTAAGACATATTGAACTCGTAGCGGTGGCGATGGCGCTCGTTGGCCTCGGCGCGTCCGTAGACCTGATGGGCCAGGCTGTTTTTGCCGAAAATGGTCGGGCAGGTGCCGAGGCGCATGGAAGCACCTTTGGTCGTGACGTCGCGCTGTTCCTCCAGGATGTGGATGACCGGGTGCGGCGTCTGCGGGTCAAACTCGGTGCTGTTGGCGTGATCGAGGCCGCAGACGTTGCGGGCAAACTCGATGGTTGCGATCTGCATGCCGAGGCAGAGGCCGAGGAAGGGCGTGCGGGATTCGCGGGCGAAGCGGGCGGCAGCGATCTTGCCCTCCGTGCCACGGTCGCCGAAGCCGCCGGGGACGAGGACGCCTGCGACGCCCTGGAGATACTTCTCCGCGCCTTCGTTCTCGAGATCCTCTGCGTCGACGAGCACGAGATCGGCAGCGCAATCATTGGCCGCAGCGGCATGGGTGAGGCTTTCGTAGATGCTCTTGTAGGCGTCTTGAAGCTCGATGTATTTGCCGACGACGGCGATGCGGACGCTTTTCTTGGGATTCACCACGCGCTGGACGAATTTCTTCCAGTCCGACATTTCGGGTTCCGGCGTGTTGAGGTTGAGGATGCGGCAGACGTAATCGTCGAGCCCTTCGGCCTGGAGGTTGAGCGGTGACTCGTAAATCGTGTGCTCGACATCGCCGGCCTCGATGACGGCTTCCACCGGCACGTTGCAGTAAAGCGAGAGCTTCTGGCGCACGTCGAGGTCGAGAGGCATCTCCGTACGACAGATGAGGACCTGGGGCTGGAGGCCGATTTCGCGCAGCTTGGCGACGCTCTGCTGGGTTGGCTTGGTCTTCAGTTCGCCCGCCGCCTTGATGTAAGGCACGAGCGTGACGTGCATGATGAGGACGTTGCCGTGGCCCGCCTCGAGCTGAAACTGACGGATGGCCTCGAGGAAGGGCAGACCCTCGATGTCGCCGGTGGTGCCGCCGATCTCGGTGATGAGGATGTCGGCGCCGGAGTTCTCGCCCAGCGCGCGGATGCGGCGCTTGATTTCATCCGTGATGTGCGGAATGACCTGGACAGTCTTGCCGAGGTAGTCGCCGCGGCGTTCATTGGCCAGAACGGTTTCATAGACCTGTCCGCTGGTGACGTTGTTTTCGCGGGTGAGGACGCAGTTTGTGAAACGCTCGTAGTGGCCGAGGTCGAGGTCGGTCTCCGCGCCATCGGCGAGGACGTACACTTCACCGTGCTGGAACGGGTTCATCGTGCCAGGGTCGACGTTGAGGTACGGATCGAGTTTCTGGAGGACGACTTTGAGCCCGCGATGTTCGAGCAGGGTACCGAGGGATGCCGCGGCGAGCCCCTTGCCAAGAGAGCTGACCACGCCGCCGGTGACGAAAATGTACTTCATGCGCGGGCAGTTTAAGGACGTCTGCGAAGAAATCCAGCCTCGGCGCGAAAATCCTCGCGAATCCTTCGCTACGCCGCGGGGATTGCCCGTGTAGAAACCTTGGCCGAGGGGAGAGCGGCGATGATTTTTTCCACCGCAGCCTCGGCCGTGAGGCCGTGCTTGGCGCGGAGGATCGGGACGGTGCCGTGCTCGATGAACTGGTCGGGCCAGCCGATGCGAACGACCGGCGTGGTGATATGCTGGTCGGCGAGAAGCTCCATCACGCTGCAGCCGAAGCCATTGGTCAGGACGTGATCCTCCATCGTGCAAAGCACCTCGCAGCCGCGGGCAAAAAACTCGATGGTTGCGGCGTCGAGCGGCTTGATCCAGCGGGCGTTGATCACGGCGGTGGAGATGCCTTTTTCCTCGAGCATGGCGGCGGTATCCAGAGCGACCTCGACCATGTTGCCGAGGGCGACGATGGCGACCTGCTTGCCATGACGGATCACCTCGGACTTGCCGATTTCGAGCAGCTTGGGCTGAGTCCTGGGCTGTGCGCCCGTGCCGCTGCCGCGAGGGTAGCGAATGGCGATCGGACCTTCGTGATGGTTTGCCATCGTCCAGAGCATGTCGACGAACTCCTCCTCGTCCTTGGGCTGCATGTGCACGAGGCCCGGTACGGGACGGAGGTAGGCAATATCGAATAGCCCGTGATGCGTCGGGCCGTCGTCGCCGGAGAGTCCGGCGCGATCCATGCACAGGCAGACATTGAGGTTCTGCAGCGCGATGTCATGAATGATCATGTCGTAGGCGCGCTGCATGAAGGTCGAGTAGATCGCGAGGAAGGGCTTCAGCCCCTGGATGGCGAGACCGCTGGCAAAAAGGGCGGCGTGCTCCTCGGCGATGCCGACATCGTAGCACTTGGCGGGGTGACGCTTGGCGAAGTTCACCAGGCCCGTGCCGGTGGGCATGGCGGCGGTGATGGCGACGATCTTGGTATTGTGATCGGCGAAATCGGCCAGGCTTTTGCCCAGGAGTTCCGAATAGGTTGGGGAAGGGGAGGCGAGGGTTTCGCCGGTATCGAGCTGGAACTTTCCGAGACCGTGGAATTTATCCGGCTTGGCGAGGGCGGGGGCGTAGCCTTTGCCCTTCTGGGTCAGGATGTGGAGGATGACCGGCTCGTTCTGTGTCTTGAGAAACTCGAAGGTGCGGATGAGGAGCGGGATGTCGTGTCCGTCGATCGGGCCGTAGTAACGCAGGCCGAGATCCTCGAAAATCACGCTCGGGGCGAGCAGGTTCTTCATCCCCGCCTCGACCTTGTGCGCGAGGGAGCGGGCGGATTTTCCACCGAGCCACTCCACAAATTTCCCTGCTTTCTCATGCAGTTCGGAGAAGGCGGGATTGGCGACGATGCGGTTGAGGTACTCGGCGACGGCACCCACGTTCTTGGCGATGGACCACTCGTTGTCGTTGAGGACAACGATGAGGCGCTTGGTCGTGGCAGCGACGTTGTTGAGAGCCTCGAAACTGACTCCGCAGGTGAACGCGGCATCTCCGGCGACGCAGACGACATGCTCGTCGCCGCCGACCTGGTCGCGACCGGCCGCCATGCCGAGCGCTGCCGAAAGAGCGGTGCCTGCATGACCCGCACCGTAGCTGTCGTGCTCGCTCTCGGTGCGCAGCAGGAAGCCGTTGAGTCCCTCGTACTGGCGAATGGTGGGGAAGCGGTCGCGGCGCCCGGTCAGGAGCTTGTGGACGTAACCTTGATGGCTGACGTCGAAGAGAAGCTTGTCCGCTGGTGTCTCAAAGACGCGGTGCAGGGCGATGGTGAGCTCGACCACGCCGAGATTGGGGCCGAGATGGCCGCCGGTCTCTGAAAGGACTCGGATGAGTTCCTCGCGAATTTCTGAGGCAAGCTGGGGGAGATCCCTTTCCTCGATGCTCTTTACGTCGGCGGGTGAGTGAATCTGCGAGAGCAAAGATTCGTTATGATTCATTGGGATACGAATGGAAATCGTCCAACCCGGCGGGGCCGGAGGCATTTCGCTTGATGATTTGAATCTTTTCCTCTGCCGCGTCGAGTCTTTCCTGACAAAGTTTCACCAGCGACACGCCCTCTTCATAATGCGCAAGCAGCTTCTCCAGAGGGAGTTTCCCCGATTCCATCTCGCCGACCAGCGCCTCGAGCTTCTGCATGGCCTCCTCGATGGAGGCGGAGCCTGACTGGGGCTGGCTCACTTGCTGCTCCGAGGCTGACTCCAACGATCCCGGTCTGCGAAAATGATGCACTCGGCCTCGATCGGGAGGGCGGTGTACGAGGTCAGCGGGAAGCCCTCGACTTTCGGCGGACGAGTGATGAGCGGAGCCCAGTCCTTGAGGTTGCCCTTGTAAATATCCGAGAAAAGGCGCTGGTTGCCGCTGATCGGGGTGAGAAAGAGGCCGGAAATCGGTTGTTTCGTTTCGTTATAATCGTGGATGCGGTTGAAGTCGCGAATGCTCTTCGGCATGAGGAGCGAAGAGCGCTGGGCGTACCAGGCGACGGCCCATGGCATGTCGGAGCAGATGGCCTCGTCCTCATCGAACCACTCGCCGAGCATGCCGATGACCGGCGGTACGTACGGGGGCCACTGAATGCGCCCCTGCTGACCGGCGAACAGAGTGATCAGGAGCGGGATGCCGCACAGGAAGATGACGGAGCAGATAAAGATCACACGGAAGAGAGCTCCGCCAAACTCCATCCGACTCCATAGGACGAGCAGGAACGCGAATCCGAAGGCGACAAAGATGGGGATGAAAATGACGTGAAGCTGGTTTTCCGACATGACGTCGAAACCGCGATAAAGGCTCATGCCGAAGACCGCCGACAACCACATGGCCAGGACACACCATTTGAACATGGCAGCCTTGTGCGAGCGGAAGCGATGGAACAGCGCGAGGAAGAATGCGCCCGCCGCGATGTTGAGGCCGATAAGGCCGAAGAGGCCGTCGAGCTGGCGCATCAGATTGGCTCGCACCTTGCCCTGGAGGCTGATGCCTGAACCGCCGACGCTCAGCTCCGAGGAGCGCTGATAACCTTCCGTCGGTGCCTGGTCGAAGAACATCTCGTAGAAGCCGAGGCCGAAGGGATTGCCGCAGACCTGATAGGTCCGGACGAGCCAGGGTGTCACGATGACCAAAAACGCGGCCAAAGCGGCCAGAAAGGCGAGACCGCGGGGGCGGAAATAGATGGCGGCGAAGACCGCCCAACCGACGAACAGCCAGAAGGCCAGGCCATGCGCGAGGGTCATGAGACCGAAGAACGCTCCCGCGCCGACCAGCCAGCCCAAGGTATGGGTAAACTGGTCATTCCCGGCGGCTTCCATGGCAAACAGGGTCGCCAGGCTTGCCAGGCCAAAGAGGAGCAGCACCAGCATATGCGGCAGCCCGCTCAGGGAAAACTGCCAGAGGAGATCTGTGACGAGCGCCGCCATGGAGGCGAAAAAGGCCAGCTTCGTATCGAAAAGCTTTTGCACGACGAGGAACCAGACGCCGATGGCCAGCAGGAAGGTAATCATCGCGACGGCGGCGACCATGCGATCCCCCGAGTACGGGATCTGGGTCGGCGACATTTTCCAACTGCCCTTGATGAGGCGAAGGGCGAAGGAATTGATCCAGGGATTCAGCGGAGCCTGATAAAAGTCGGGGAACCGGCTCAGGTCGATCTGGTCGACCGGCTCGCTGAGATGTTTCTTGTACATCCAAAGGGCGGCGGGCCGGATGTTTCCAGTGGTATAACCCTTGCCCGAGGCAATGTTGCGGGCGATCTGCGCCTGATCCATGGCGCTCGGGTTGTTGAGACCCTTGAACTGTATGAAGAGATACAGGAGGGAAACAAAGATCACGAGCACGGCAACCGTGCCTCCCTTGATGAGCAGGGCGAATAAGCCTTGGTCGAGGGAGTGTACGGCGGATTGGACTTGTACGTCGCCGGAGGCCATAAGGTAGGTCTATTGGGTCGGTGGATTGGTGATTTTCAGGTCGCGCAGCCGTCGATGAAGCGTTCGGCGGCTGATTCCCAGCTTCCGCGCCGCTTCGGTTCGATTGCCGCCGCACTCTTCCAGAGCGCGGAAAATAAGTGCCTGTTCGGTTTGGTGCAAATTTAATCGACCAGATGCATGCGGCTCTTCGAGCAGGGGGGAAATCGAGGGGATTCCCTGTCGGACCGAGGCGGGAAGATCCCGTACTCCGATACGGGGAGTGCAGCACATGACGACGGCATGCTCGATGGCGGCGCGGAGTTCGCGGACATTGCCGGGCCAGTCGTAGTGGATGATGCAGGCGGCGGCCTCGGGTGAGAGATCCCGGAAGGGCTTGCCGTTTTCCTTGGCCGATTCCTTCAGGAACGACTGGGCGAGAAGCGGGATGTCCTCCTTGCGCGAGCGCAGCGGCGGCATGGTGATCTGGACGACGTTGAGCCGGAAATAGAGATCGTCGCGGAATTTCCCCTCGGAAACGAGCTTGGCGAGATCCTTGTTGGTTGCGGCCACGAGACGGACATCGGTGTGAATGGTCTGGTTGCCGCCTACGCGCTCAAAGGTGCGTTCGCCGATAGCGCGAAGGATCTTCACTTGCGTGTTCTCGTCGATTTCTCCGATTTCGTCGAGGAAGAGTGTGCCTCCGCTTGCCTGCTCGAAGCGCCCAATACGTCGCTCGAAGGCCCCGGTAAAGGCTCCTCGTTCATGTCCAAAAAGCTCGCTTTCAAGGAGTTGTGATGAAAATGCCTTGCAGTGGACTGTGACGAATTTTTTACCTGCGCGGGGACTGAGCTGATGGATGGCCCGGGCGGCGAGCTCCTTGCCGGTGCCGGTTTCCCCCTGGACGAGGATGGTGGCACGGGAGGGGGCGACCTGCTTGATGGTTTCAAAGACCTCCACCATCGCGGCAGACTGCCCGATCATGTTTTCCAGTCCCGAGCGCTTCTCGACCTGCTGGCGGAGTTCCTCGTTTTCCTTGCGGGTATCGCGCTCGCGCAGTGCGCGCTGGATGAGGAGTTCCAGCCGGTCGATGTTCACCGGCTTGGTGACGAAATCGTAGGCACCCCGGCGCATGGCTTCCACAGCGGTATCCACGGAGCCGTAGGCGGTCATCATGATGCAGACGGGAGGCTTGGGCAGCTTGAGCGCCTGCTCGATGAGCGCCATGCCGTCTTCGCCACCGAGGCGCAGGTCGGTGATCAGGACATCGGCGGGATCGGTTTCCATGATCGAGAGCGCGCCCGATATGTCCCCGGCCACATAGACCTCGAATTCATCCTCGAGGGCGACGCGCAGTCCATCGCGAGTGTTTTTCTCGTCGTCTACGATGAGAAGGGTTCCTCGCCGTGCCATATTGGCACAGTCAAAGCGGGTGCGTTGCACTGTGGCAAGCAAATCCCGGTGCGGCTAGTCGACAAAGAGCAGCGGCGTCCACTCGCACTGGCGGTGAAAGTTCACCTCGGCGTGCCGTGAGGTCGAGGACAGCACGGGGGCGCGATCCGGGCCGGCATCGTAGCGGCTGAGTGAAACACGAGCGCGTCCGCCTGCGGTGGCGGCAGCGCAGGGAATGACGGCGATGATTTCCCAGAGTCCATCCGTATGCCGCGTCTGGAAATCAAAAAGGGACTCGTCATCGACGAGGCACTCGCCGATGGCCGGGCGGGGGGTGACGCTGTCGGGGATCTGAAGCTGGAGACGGTGTCCGTTGGGTGAAACGTGAAGCTCCAGGTAATAAGGTTCATCCTGTCCGCGCAGGAAGATCTCAAAGACGTCTCCGAGTTTCCAAAGGTGCTGGAAATCACGGCTTGCCTCGGAAACGAGATCGTTATCCTGGAGCGACGCCGCCACGAGGAGGTGGCCCTCATTCCAGCCAAGAAATCCGATGCCGGAGAGAAAGCGCTCTCTGGGGCCGGAAAGAAAACATAACGGGAGACCCGCTTCCTGGGACAGGAGTTCAAAGAGCGTCCAGTCCGGCGTGGCGTGGGATCGGGGAAACTTGGTGACGGCGAGGTCGGGCATGGGGGGATTTATCCTGAGGTTGCGGCGAGTTTGGCGGCGGAGCGGGCCAGATGTTGCGCGAGATGGCGATGGGCAGGGGCCTGAAGCTGAGGGTCGTCCTTGAGGATGGTCTTGGCAAGATCGCTGGCCTCGTCCATGAGGTCACGGTCCCGGAAGATGTCGCCGATTTTCACCGGCGGCAGGCCGGTCTGGGCGGTACCGAGCAGGTCGCCCGGGCCGCGGAGGCGCAGATCGGCCTCGGCGATGAGAAATCCGTCGCTGGTTTGCTCGAGGACCTGGAGCTTTTCCAGGGCGTCTTCCGGCACCTTGGGGTCATGCAGAAGGATGCAGTACGACTTGTGCTCGCCGCGCCCGATGCGTCCGCGGAGCTGGTGAAGCTGGGCAAGGCCGAAGCGCTCGGCATTCTCGACGATCATCATGTTGGCATTGGGGACATCGACGCCGACTTCGATGACGGTGGTGGCGATGAGCACCTTGGTGCGGCCGTCGCGGAAGGCGGCCATCACGGACTCCTTTTCATCAGGCGGCATGCGACCATGGAGAAGGGCGACCTCCGCCGGGGCGAGCAGAGCCTGCCAGCGCTCGATCTCGGCGGTGGCGGCCTTGGCGGAGAGTTTGTCGGATTCTTCCACGAGGGGGTAGACGATGTAAACCTGCCGGCCGTTGCCGAGGTGTTTGCGCACGAACTCCACGACATCGGGCATCTTCGTCGACGGTCGGGCGGCGGTCTGGATGATGCCGCGATTGGCGGGTTTGTGCTTGAGGATCGAGACGTCGAGGTCGCCGTAGAGCGTCTGCGTAAGCGTACGCGGGATCGGGGTGGCGGTCATGACCAGAACGTCGGGGGTGTCGCCGCGCTCGATGAGCCGGGCGCGCTGGAGGACGCCGAATTTATGCTGCTCGTCGATGACAACGAGGCCGAGGTTGTTGAATTCGCTGCCCTCATAAAGCAGGGCATGGGTGCCGACGACGATGGTGGGTTTGCTGCCGAAAAGCGGCAGCGGTTTTGCCTCTTCCTTGCGCGAACCCGTGCGCAGGACGACCTCGATGCCGAGAGGTTCCAGAAGGCGCTTGAAGCCCAGGTGGTGCTGCTCGGCGAGGATCTGCGTCGGCGCCATGATGGCGGCCTGCCAGCCAGCCTCGACGGTGTGGAGCATGGCGGCCAGGGCGACGAGCGTCTTGCCTGCTCCCACGTCGCCCTGGAGCAGCCGGTTCATGCGGCGGGGCGATGCGAGGTCGCGGCGAATCTCCTCGATGACCTGGGTCTGCGAGTCGGTGAGGGAGAAGGGAAGCCGGGCCAGCAACTGGCCGAGGAGCTTGCCTTCCGAGTGCTTGGCTGCGCCTGGGAGGAGGAGCCACTCCGCACGGCGGGCGTGGATGAGAAGCTGGATGGCGAAGAACTCCTCGCGCACAAGGAAGGCGTGGGCCGTCGAGCGAACCTCCTCGGAGTCTGGAAAATGAATGGCGCGGAGAGCTCCCGCCTTTTGCCGCGTCGCGTCGGGAATGAGGGATGGGATCGCCTCGAGATCAGTCGATTCCAAGGCGGTGTGAATCATTTCACGCAGGGCGCGTACAGGCACCCCATCGCCTGCCGGGTAGACCGGCGTGATGTCGCGCATGTGGACGGATTGCGCCGCGCCCTCCTCGATGACCTCAAACTCCGGGTGATCGATCACGATGAGGCGGCCGCGTTTCTTGGGGCGTCCGTAGACGACGATCTCGTCGTGGGTGGAGATCATCTTCTGGACGAAGGGCATGTTGAACCACCGGCAGGTGACCGGCTGGCTCAGGATGCCAGTGGGGTTCTCCATCACGACCTCAAACATTCGGCGCCGGCCGGGGAGGAATTTCATCGCCGTGCGGGCGACGATGCCGTGCAGGCAGACGGCAGCGGAATGCTCCTCGTCGGGGAACCTGTCAAACCGGGTGCGATCCTCGTAGCGCCGCGGGTAATGGCCGAGCAGGTCGGCGAGGGTGACGAGGCCGAGGCGGTGCAAGGCCGGGAGCCGGTTGCGCGGCACCCATTCCATGTCGGCCAGTTTGGTATCCGGAGGGAGAAGCGTACTCAAGAGACGGAGGTGCGGATGGCGACGATCTGCATCTGGGCGTCGACGCGGCCGTTGAATTCATTGCGTTCCACCGTGAAAGCGACATCCCACGGGCCGCGGGGCAGCTTATCCATCGCGCCATTGAAGAAAATGGCTGGGACTTTCTGGCGGCCTGCCTGGAAGTCGAAACGCAGGTGTTTTTCCTTCAGGATACGCGGGGGCGCAATCGGCGAGACTCCCCGGGCGGCGTAAACGGGCTGGGGATTGGCGGAGCCGTAGGGTTCCAGCCGGCTCTGGCACTCGAGGAAGGCATGCGTCACCTGGGAGATGGGGAGCTCGCCATCGACGCGGAGCTTGGGAACCAGCAGGTCGTCGCTCATCATTTGGCGGGCCGAGGCATGAAAGGCGTCGCGGAACGTCGAAAAGCGGTCTTCGTGAATCGTGACGCCCGCAGCCATCTCGTGACCTCCGAATTTCTCGAGGTGCTCGGCGCATTGCTGGAGGGCGAGCACGAGGGAAAGCCCCTCAATGCTGCGCCCACTGCCTTTGCCGACGCCGGTTTCGTCGAAACCGATCAGAAGGGTGGGGCGGTGGTATCGCCGCATGATGCGCGAGGCGACGATGCCGAGGACGCCGTGATGCCAGTCGCGCTGACCGGCGACGATGCAGGCATCGCGGATGGGGTTGAAGTTGCCGAGCACCCAGGTCTCGACCTCATCGGTCAACTGGCGCTCGACCAACTGGCGCTCCCGATTCTGACGATCCAGGCTATCGGCGAGGCGATTGGCCTCCGCAATGTCATCGGTGGTGAGGAGGCGGAGGGACTCCTGGGCGGTGCCGAGGCGGCCGGAAGCGTTGATGCGGGGGCCTAGGCGGTAGCCGAGCGCATTGGCGGAGATGGGGGCCTCCACTCCGGCCACCACCATGAGGGCGCGGAGGCCCGGCCAGCGGGAGTGTTCCATCTGGATGAGGCCTCGATGGACAAGAATGCGGTTTTCCCCGATGAGCGGGACGATATCGGCCACGGTGGCCAGGGCCACGATGTCGAGATACTCCTTGAGGTCGACGCCGGGACGGGGCGCGAGCTTGAGGACGGCGTGGGCCAGTTTGAAGACAACTCCGGCGCTGCACAGGTGGCCGAGGCCCTGGCCGTCGCGTTTGGGGTTGACCAGTGCCACGCAGTCCGGGCGAGCGCCGGTGGTCTCGTGGTGATCCAGGATGAGGACATCGATGCCGCGGGCGCGAATGGCGGCGACCTCTTTGCAGGAGTTCGTGCCGCAGTCGACGGCGATGAGCAGGCTGGCGTCGTGTTCCTCAAAGCACCTCTCCACTCCGCTCATGCTCAAGCCATAGCCTTCCTCGATGCGGTGCGGGAGGAAGCATGCGACGCTGGCACCGAGGGTGGTGAGAAATCTTTTCAGCAGAGCGAGCGAGGCCACGCCGTCCACATCATAGTCGCCGTAGAGGACGATCTTTTCCTTTGTCTCGATGGCCTGAATCACGCGCCGGGCGGCGGTTTCCATCTCGCCGAGGAGGAGGGGATCGCCCAGGTTCTTCAGCCGGGGCTGGAGGAAATCGGCCGCTTCCTCGGGGGCATTGTATCCATTGCGAATGAGGACGCGGCCGACGGATTCCGGCAGGCCCAGCTCGCGGCACAGGCGGCCGAGGGTGGGAAGATCGATCTCTTCCGGAAATATCCAACGGCGCTGCATCGGCGGATCATAGAGAGGTTTGCGAAAAGGATCAACGATTGCGGAGCAGGTTTGACGGGGGAAATACGGGGTGCGCAAATCCGCTTGCTCCCCGGGAAGCGGGTGTTATGGTGTGCGCATGTCGTTTTCGGAGAATATCGCACTTCTCGCGCTTCGACTCGGGTTGCTCCCGAGCCGACTTACTCTCCTTTCTTAAAACGGCATAGGCTGCGTTCCCGGCGGGCGTGGTAGGTGCCGCGACCCCTCCCCAATCTTTCGCCGGACAACCAAACATCCCTATGTCAGACAAAGTTATCATCTTCGACACGACGTTGCGCGACGGCGAGCAGTGCCCCGGCGCCAGCATGAACTTGCGCGAGAAAATGGAGGTCGCCCGCCAACTCGAGCGACTCAACGTGGACGTGATCGAAGCCGGTTTTCCCGTCATCAGCGACGGAGACTTCGAGGCGGTCGAGAAGATTGCCACGGAAATCAAAGGCCCCAAAATCTGCGGCCTGGCCCGATGCGTGTCCAAGGACATCGACGCGGCAGGCGCGGCGGTGAAGCCCGCGGGTGATCGTGGCCGCATCCACGTCTTCCTGGCGACCTCGGCGATTCATCGCGAGTTCAAGCTGAAGAAGGCGGAGGAGGAGATCATTCGCCTGGCCGTCGAGGGCGTCACCCGCGCTCGCGGTTTGGTCAAGGATGTCGAGTTCTCGCCCGAGGACGCTTCCCGCACGGAGCCGGAATTCCTGGCCCGCGTGGTGCAGGCGGTCATCGAGGCCGGTGCTACGACGGTGAACATTCCGGATACCGTCGGTTTTGCGGTGCCGGACCAGTATGCGTCTTTGATCGGCTATCTGCGCTCCAACGTGCGCAACATCGACGACGCCATCATCAGCGTGCATTGCCACGATGATTTGGGCCTGGCCGTGGCCAATTCCCTCGCGGCGGTGAAAGCCGGAGCGCGTCAGGTGGAGGGTACCTTCAACGGCATCGGTGAGCGTGCGGGCAACTGCGCCCTCGAGGAAGTCGTGATGGCGATCAAAACCCGCGGGGATTTTTACGGGGGCCTGCACACGGATGTCGTGACTCGCGAGATCCTGAAAACCTCGCGCATCATCAGCCGCATGAGCGGCCTGCATGTCGCGCGCAGCAAGGCCATCGTCGGTGAGAACGCCTTTGCCCACAGCTCCGGCATTCACCAGGACGGCATCCTGAAAAAGCGCGAGACCTACGAGATCATGGACCCCGAGGAGGTTGGCTGGGGTGGCACAGAACTGCCCCTGACCAAGCACAGTGGCAGCCATGCCATGAAGGTGCGCCTGGAGCACCTGGGCTTTCACCTGAGTGACGCGCAAATGAAAGTGGTGTACGACCGTTTCAAGGACGTCGGCGACAAGAAGAAGTTTGTGTACGACGACGACCTGGCCGCGCTGGTGGAGGATTCCATGACATCGGACAGCGAGACCTACACGCTCGACTACATTCACGTCACCAGCGGCAGCACGACGGTGCCAACCGCGACCGTGCGCCTGAAAAAGGGTGGCGAGACTTTGCAGGATTCCAGCCCGGGCAATGGAGCGGTCGACGCGGCGATGCAGGCCATTGACCGCATCGTGAAGCGCCATGGTCATCTCGCGCAGTACAGCGTCGAGGCGGTGACGCAGGGGCGTGATTCCCTGGGTGAAGTGACGCTGAAGGTGGATTTTGGCAACGGCGACCTGATCACCGGCAAGGGAGCGAGCACCGACGTCATCGAGGCCAGCGCCCGCGCCTACGTCAATGCGGTCAACCGCACCGAACTGCTCCAGGGCCGCAAAGCCGCCGTCGCCGCCGCTCCGATTTAGTCGGAGCGGTTAAGGAATCGTCAATTCTTCGCCTGTGAAAACATCCAGTCCCAGATTTCGGGATTGGAGTAGGTGTAGGTCCAGGCATCGTGTTTGACGCCGGGGAACTCCGTATATTTCGGATTTCCTCCGGCGGTCTTGATGGCGGCGACCATGTCGCGGGACCGGCTGACTGGGACGATGTCGTCGGCGTCTCCATGGGTGACCCAAATCGGGATGGTGATGAGTTTGCTGGCAAAGGCGGTATCGGCTCCTCCGCAGACGGGAACGGCGGCGGCGATCATGTCTCCCCGCCGCTGCAAGATCTCCCACGTGGCGAAGCCGCCCATGGACAGCCCGGTGACATAGATGCGCTGGCGGTCCACCGGATGAGTCGCGATGAATTGGTCGATGGCATCGAGGGCGAGACGCATCGGCCACGTCGGTTGCTCCTTCATGGTGTGCCCGACGTTACTGCCGAACGGAGTGTCGACCCACACCGCCTCGGGGGCCTGATCGCGCCGGGGACAAAGCGGAGCGAAAACAAAGCAGGGATACTTTTTCCAAAACTCCACCGTCGACCGGAAATTTCTGAGCTGGATGCGATTATCGAGGCCGCGCTCGCCCGCACCGTGCATGAAGATCACCAGCGGGTATTTCTTTTCCGGCTCGATGGAGGCTGGCGTATGGAGACGATAGGGCAGAACGTGGCCGTCCTCCTCAAACTTGTGAAAGGTGAAGGCATCAAATTTCGATTCCCAGCTTTCTTTAGGTACTGCACTGTAATCTGGATGAATGGAGTCTGGCGGGGTTTGGGCCAACGTGTTTCCTATCGCCGCCAAGGCACAGACAATGGCGGCTCTTTTTTCAAACCATCGAGCGAGCATGCGCCATCCTGCTAGCTTTCATTTCAGGCGGCAAGAAACCACCGATCAGGATTGAGCCAGAACCTTGTCGCGAAATCCGCGCAGAATCATCAACAGCCTTAGGCTGGCGGACCACCGTCAGTTGAGATTCTTCAACTCCGGGATGCCGTATTCCTGGCGGATCTGGGCGTCGGATTTCTCGGACTCGACGGCGTCGAGGTAAATGATCGGCGGGTCGTCGTCGAACTCGATCTTGTGGAAGCCGTTCTTCGGATTGGCGATGGCCTTGGCGAGGTCGTCGAGGCTCTTGATGGGAACGTCGTTGACCTTGCTGACGACGAGGTGCTCCAGATCCTGATAGCCGAGCGCACTGGCAGTCGGGAAGACCTGGCTGAGGAAGACGATCTTGCCGCGGTTGGGCGTGGTGTCCTCGTCCTGGAAGGCGTCGAGAGCAACCAGCCGCTGCGGGGCTTCCTTGGACCAACTGGAACCCCACTCCTGGAGATAAGGGCGGGAAAGTTCCTGGAAGACCAGACCGCCGACGACGAGATAGCGGGGTTGTTTGTCGAAGATGTACGGGTCACTGGCGATGCTGCTGCGGTCGACCGCTTCCAGCGTGACAGGGATGGTCTGTTTCTGGCCGTCCCGCAGGACGACGAAATCGACCTTGTCCCCGACCTTGGCGTCGGTGCTCGTGAGATGGCTGAAGGTGAGTTTGCCGTAGAGCGGGTGGTCAAACTCGCCGTCCTGGTTGATCTGCTTCCCTGCTACGGCGAGGATCACGTCGCCGCGTTTGAGGCCCGCCTTGGCAGCGGCGCCTCCGGGGCGGATCGCCGTGATATACACGCCTCCGTCGTCCTTCAGTCCGACATAGCGGCGGAGCTGCGGGTCGCGAGTGGGCGAGTAGCCGAGTCCGACACGAGGGAAACCCTGGTAGGTCGCCTGGGTGGCATCGGCAAGGAAGTGGGCGATGATCGGCGCGGGGATGATATCGGCCGACTGGCTGCGGGAATCGTAACGCATGAGCAGGCCGACGAGATCGCCGTTGCGCACGGCCGGAATCGTGAAGCTGCTGTCGCGGCTCTGGATGGGTGAGCTGATGCGAAAGGTGAGCAGGGCAAGCTGGCCGAGCGGATAGGGTGCTACGGCGATGGTCGTGATCGTGCCGGGCGTCTGGGCGACGAGGCCGTTGGTCTCCAACTGGAGCAGCTCGATGTGATCGCCGACCACGGCATCCTTGTCCAAAGCGAGCGGTTTGGCGTCCTTCAGGAAGTTCTCATCGGAGGGAGCGAGGAGGGCGAGGTTGCTGTCGTAGTCGACGGTAATGACTTGTCCGGCCACCCGGGCATTGGTGACGGGGTCCTCCAGCTCGATGTAAGTGCTGTTGGTGACCAGTTCCGCCGTGACGAGGATGCGGTTTTTTTCCACCACGACGCCGAGTCCCTTGCGGAAGGAAGGGGCCTTTTTCGTCCACGGGCGGAAGAAGTCGTAGGACTGGTTGGTGGAGTTTACCCGGACGAGCGACGCGGCGGTGACCTCCGAGGCCGCAGGCTTGGGAGTCGCGGCGGGCTGGTTCGGGCGAGTGGCTGCGGCGTGCAGGGCGGGGACGAGCGCGACGAGCGCGGTGATGGTAAGGGAAAACCGGCGCATGGGACTAAAGCTGCTGTTCATTGACGACTCCGTAGCGGGCACGGATGCGTTCGCGGGCCTGATCGACGGCCTGCTTTTCCAGGACGAGCGGGCGGCCCTGGCCCACCATCTCGATGACGTAATAGTCGGCGGGTTTTTTCAGCGCCTCGGCGAGGTCGTCGAGCTTGCGGATTTTTTGTCCGTTGATCGTGTCGACGATGCTGTAGCGGAAGTCTCCCGCATAGGCATTCACCGGGTCGGCGAGGATCGTGCTGAGAGTGATGATCTCCTGGCGGTCGCGATAGAGGTGGTCGGAGATGAAATGGTCAAAATAGTAGCGCAGGCGCAGGTCGGCGGGATCGTGCTCGCGCATGAAATTCGCATCGACCGGCTGGAAGACGAGGCCGCCGAAGACGACGAAGCGCGGCTTTTCATCATAGGCGTAGGCCTGGAGTGTGAAGGGCCACGAGTGGGTGAGGGGGAGGATGACGTCCTCTTCCTTGCCATCGCGGAGGATGTGGAACTTCACCTTTTCCCCGCGGAATTTGCGCTCGACGACCTCGGCCATCTCGACCGGATCGCCGGAGTCCATCTTGACTGTGCCGTCGCTGGCGATGGGCAGGCCGTCGATGGCGAGGAGGACGTCGCCGGTCTTGAGAACGCCATCGCTATTGCCTCCGCCAAAGACATCTCCGACGACCACGCCGGTATCTTCATCACTCAACCCGAGAGCGCGGCGCATGGCGGGGTTGTGCAGTGAGTGGTAGCTCAGGCTCAGGTCGACGTATTTGTCATAGCGACCGTCCTCGATGTCCTTGAGGAAACGGCGGACGACGGGCGTGGGGATCATGTAGCCGACATTCTGCGCGACATCACCGCTGTAGCCCTGGAAGGCCACGCCGACGACCTTGCCATCCTGAAGGACTGGGCCGCCACTGTTGCCTGGGTTGATGGCGGCGTCGATCTGGATCGTGAGGTGCGAGTCCACGCCGGAGTGTGTGTAAGGTTGGAAGTCGATGCGGGAGACGATGCCTCGCGTCACCGAGAGCCGGTCGCCGCCGATCGGGTAGCCGTAGACGGAGACGGTGGACTCGATGGCCGGGATGCCGCCGAAGGGGAGGGCGGTCGTGCCCTTGAAGAAATTCGGATCATCCACGGTGAGCAGAGCAAGGTCGCAGTCGTGCGCGATAAAGAGCACCCGGGCGAGGTAGGGCTTGGGGTCGCCTTCCTTGGAGACCAGGAGGAACCGGCTGTTGCTGACCACGTGGGCATTGGTCATGATCCGGTTGCTGTCGATAATGAAGCCAGCTCCCACGCCGCTGATGACGTTGCCACCAGCCCATGGCACGCGGTAATTGGGATCCTGAGAGGTGGCCTGGATGCGGACCAGGCTATCGGCGACTCGTGCGGCGGGCAGGCACGCAAAGGGTGCCAGCAGCAGGCAGAGCACCCAAAAGCAACGACGGGACATATGCGCGAGAACCTAAGCCCCTCCGAGGCGTTGACAACTCGGAATTTTTACGGATTTGCGAAACCTGCCCGCCAGCCGCCTAAAACGACGCTCCGACCTGGACGCCAAGGATAAGCGCATCACCGATGTTTCCGGTTCCTCCGGGACGCAGTACGTACTGGATGTCGGGCTGAACGGTGAGGTTTTGGGTCAGTTGGATGATGTAGCTCCACTCCAGCACCGACTCGGTCGTGGGTCGTCCATGTCCCTGCGCCGCAGAGGCATCTGCGTAGTCAGGACTCCAGCCGCCGATGAGGAAGGAGAAGAGCGTCTGGTCCTGGTCTCGACCGGGGATGAGTCCCTGCCAGATCGCTCCGGCGAATCCCATCACGGGCATGGTGGCGATTTCCGGCTGGGGATTGCCCGTCGCCCCGCCCCAGAGGGAGAAGCTGATGTTGGGATTGGCCGCGTTGCGCCAAAGCATCTGCTGCGCCATGGCGTAAAAACCGTAGGAGTTTTGCTGCGTTCCATCCCCGAGAAACTCCTGCTCGGGGAGGTTGGAGTAATAGATGCCTGCGATGTAGGTGCCGGGGAGTCCGGACGTTGCACTGGAGGCTGGGGGTGAAGAGGACTTGCCTACTTTGCCTGTGGGCGTTGGAGCTTGGGCGAAGGTTGGGGTCCAGCCGACCTCGCCGAGGAGGAGCACGCCGTCATGGGAGCGAATGGAGAAATCCATTCCGTGGTAAGCCGTGACTCCGAGACGTTCCGTTGCCTGATAGATCCCGGCGGACGCGTAGGTGTCGGAAGTCGGGGCGTATTTTGTATAGGCTCCCCAGGTTGCAACGGGTGAGGCGGTGAACTCGGAGTTCAGGAAAACGCTGAGCGGATTGCCGTTGATTCCGCCGTTGACCTGAAGTCCGAAGGCGGGCAGCGCGGCAAAGGTGTCGCCTGAGGAGATGCGTCCGACGCGGAACTCCAGGGCATTGTCCAGAAGCGACTGCTCCCAGTAGAGCTCGTAAAACATCATGGTCGGCGTGACGTAGGCCTGAGAGGCGGTAAAGATGTTGCCGATATCATCGGAGAGGTTGCTTCCGGCGGCATCCGCTCCTGAGATGACCAGGGCGGCTCCGGGGAGATGGAGCAGTTTCTCGAAATCCAAAGTCGCTCCGAAGACGAGTTCCTGCGACCACGCCGCGGACTGCTCGTTGCCTCCGACCGGGTTTCCCTGAAAGACGCCGTAGTAGGTAACGAAAGGCTTGATCCCCGCATCGTTCAGGGTGCCGAACTCTTGATTGACCCACGCTGGGACGTCCCAGAGCGGGGGATTCTCGGCCGATGTTGATGCGTCCGAACCCCCGCAGGCTGTAGCAATGGTCGCGATCATCGCCGCGCAGACGCCTGCCGCTTTTTGCGCCGGGACACGGCCCGGCCAGGAGTTTCCTTCAGCCATGCAGCGGTGCTACCACCTTGATGAGTTGAGGAAAGAGGAAAGTTCCAGGTTTTCCATGGTCATGCCAAGGTGGAAAACATTCCCCGATGGGGCAATCCGGAGTCCGTTGATGCTTATGGACTTGCCAAGCCCGCACGCCGCCGCCTAAAGAATACGGGGTAATTATTTGCGCTCGGTTGCATGTAACATATTGATGTTTTTCTTGTTACATTTGCCGGGCACTCAAGACAGGTAGACATGCCGACCACAGATCCAAGCCGACACGCATCCATCATGAACCCGTTGGAGGAGCGGATGGGCTATAAGTTTCGCAATGGCCTGCTTCTGGCAGAGGCCTTGACGCACCCCAGCATCTCGCTGGAGCGGAAGAACTATCCCTTTGACAACCAACGACTGGAGTTCCTGGGCGACGCCGTGATCCAGCTCGTGGTGACGGAGCATCTTTATCGGCTATACCCGGATTTCAGCGAGGGGCAGATGACGAAGCTGCGGACGCGCATTGTTTCCCGTCCGGCGCTCAAGGCGCATGCCGTCCTGATGGATCTCGGGCGCTACCTGATGATGGGGCGCGGCGAGGAGGCCAGCGGGGGACGCGAGCGCGCCTCGACTCTGGCGGACGCCTTTGAAAGCGTGGTCGGCGCGATCTACCTCGACGGCGGTTTCGATGCGGCGCGGAATTTCGTTCTGCGCGAGACGTTGGATGACTTTGAGCGCATCGCGAAGAACCCCGAGGAGGTGAATCCGAAGGGAACCTTGCAGGAAATTTTGCAGGCCATTGAACCTTGTGCTCCGGCTTATGAAGTCATCGAGCAGACGGGGCCGGATCATTCCAAGCGCTTTGTCTCCAAGGTGATCTGGAGTGAAATCGAGCTGGGGCGGGGTGAGGGACTCAGCAAGAAACAGGCGCAGGTGGCGGCAGCATCCGATGCGTTGGATCGACAGCTCTGGTTGCGCAAAGACAAGCGCTCGGGTACTGCTGCATCCGTATGATGTATCCGGTCGACCTTCACGCCGTGGGACTTGTCCTCGGTCTGGCACTCATTTTGGGCCATGTTCTGGCTTTGGTTAAGCCTGTGGCGACCGAGTCGGCTTTGAAGAGCTTTCCGCGGTCCCGTGCGGCAGGCACGGTGCTTATCGCGATTGCGGGCGTATGGGGTTTTATTCTCATCACCACGATGGATCTCGGGGAATTTGCCCATCTGCGCCGGGTGATGGCGATCGCGGTTATAGCCGGGACCTACCTGTCGTGGCGGTATATGGAGGAGTTTCTGGCGGTGCGTGCGCTCGGCATGATCGCCCTGCTCGCGGCGGAGCCGATTCTCGAGGCCGCTTTCCTGCGCCCGGAGACGAGTCGTTTGCTCGTGGTGGTGCTCGCCTACGTGTGGATCATTCTCGGCCTTTTCTGGGTGGGAATGCCCTGGGTGCTGCGCGATCAAATCACTTGGCTGACCGGCCAGAAGCTGCGCTTGAAGGCGGCAACCGTAGGCGGAATCGTTTATGGTGCAGCCGTGCTTTTTTGCGCGCTGGCTCTCTGGAAGTAAGATTTTTCGGGAAACTTTCGGCCATCTGGCGTTGACTAGGTAACGCCATGAGAAAGACCGCTCTCCCGCTGGCCGCCCTCCTTTGGGCCGGTCATCTTTCCGCCGCCCCTATCGACGCCTCCTCCCGCATCTCCGCCGTGACGGTCTATGCCGACCGCGCGCGGGTGACTCGTACTGCCGAGGTCAGCCTGCCGGAGGGGGAAAGCGTGGTACGGCTCGGCGGGTTGCCTGCGGATCTCGATCCCTCCAGCGTACAGGCCGGAGGTACTGGCACGGGAGTGAAGATCCTCGGGCTGGAAATCCGCGATGTCTTTTTCGATCAGGCTGTGAACCCGCGAGTGAGGGAACTCGAGGCACAGCTTCAAGCGTTGGAGGATCAGGAGACGACCCTCGTCGCAAAGAATGCCGACCTCAAGGAACGCCGGACTTTTCTGAACAAGGTGCGCGATGGACTGGCCCAGCCGGGTGCGGAGGATGGAAAGAGCTCGTCGGGCAGCAGCCTGGAGAAGGTGAAGCCGCTTTATGAATTTTATGGAGCTGAGACTGTCGCAATCTCCGAGGCAACGCAGGCCAATGCCGTGGCCATCCGCGAACTCGCGCCCAAGAAACAGGTGATCGTTGACGAACTGGAGCGCCTGCGCTCGGGCGGAGGCAAGACGGAGAAACAGGTGCTGGTGGCGGTCAAGGCCTCATCGCCCGCGAAGGCGACGCTATCCCTGGGTTACAATATGAACGGGGCCTCGTGGCAGCCGCTGTACGACGCGAGAGTCAATACCCAGACCGGAGCGATCGAGCTCGCCTACTACGGTAACGTGCGCCAGCAGACGGGAGAGAACTGGGATGGCGTGAAGTTGTCGCTTTCCACCGCACGGCCCAATGTGGGGGCGCGCATGCCGGAGCTGGAGCCTTGGTGGCTGAATTTCATTCAACCCATGGCGGCATCCGCGCCTCGGGCCTTTGGCTACGCATCCGCGAGAAACGAGCTGTCCAAGGATAAGCTTAATATGGCTGGTGCCGACGCCGATTCCGCACCTGCGCCCGCACCCCTGGAATACGAACAGGCGCAGATCGAAAGCTCAGGCGTCTCGGTGGTCTTTGAGATCAAGATCCCGGCGACGATTCCCAGCGATGGCGAAGAACATCGCGTGGCGATTTCAACGCAGAAATTCGACGGCAAGATCGAGTATGTGACGACACCGAAGCTTGCGGACGTGGCGTTTCTCAAGACGCGCCTGACCAACTCCAGCGGAGCGCCAATTCTTGGCGGTAAGGTGAATGTCTTTCGCGATGGGGACTTCATCGGCGACAGCCATGTGAACTTCATCGCTCCCGGCGCGGATTTCGATTTCTACCTTGGCATCGACGACAACGTGAAGGTCACGCGCAAGACGCTGGTGGACCGTGCGGCAGAGAACGGGCTTTTCCAGAAGCGCAAGGGCGTTACGCGTAAATACGAAACGACGGTGGAGAACTTCAAGAACCAGCCGGTGAAGGTGACGGTGCTGGATCAGTTGCCGGTGGCCCAGGATGCGAGCATTACGGTGCGTGATGTGAAGTTCAGCGACACGCCGGCGCAGGAAAAGGATACGGGCAAGCTGACCTGGACCTTTGATCTGGCTCCGAAGCAGAAGAAGCAGATCACCGAGGAGTTCACGGTCGACTGGCCGTCCGACAAGGACGTGAGTTTCTAAACCAGCGCGTCGATCTGCCGGGCGAGGGCGAAGTCTTTTTCCGTGAGGCCGCCCTTGCTGTGGGTCGTGAGGGAAAGGCGGATGGTATTCCAGCGGATGTCGATATCCGGGTGGTGGTCGGCGATTTCGGCCATGACGGCCACGCGGTTCACGTAGTTCATCGCCTCGGCGAAATCGCGGAAGACGCGCTTGCAGGCGATGGCGGAACCCTCGCGGGACCAGGTGGGCACGGATGGGAGTTCGTGGGCGATTTCCATCTCGGAAAGCAGGCCGGGCATAGCGGGAATCCTACAAAAATAGCCTTTCCCGTCGCAAGGGCCGTGTGTAGGTTGCGCTTTCCCCTATCAAATCAATCGTCATGGGCAAAATTTACAACAACATCGTTGAGACCGTCGGACGCACTCCCCTCGTCAAACTGAACAAAGTGACCGAGGGTGTGAATGCCACCATCGCGCTGAAGTGCGAGTTCTTCAATCCGCTGGGAAGCGTGAAGGACCGTATCGGCATGGCGATGATCGAGGAGGCCGAGAAGAGCGGCGTGCTCACCAAGGACACCGTGATCGTCGAGCCGACCAGCGGCAACACGGGTATCGCCCTCGCTTTCGTCGCCGCCTCCAAGGGGTACAAGCTCATCCTGACCATGCCCGAGACGATGAGCCTCGAGCGCCGCACGCTTCTCGCCATGCTGGGAGCAAAGCTGGTGCTCACTCCGGGCGCCGAGGGAATGAAGGGCGCGATCGCCCGAGCCGAGCAGATCGTGAAGGAGACGCCGAATTCCTGGATTCCCCAGCAGTTTTACAATCCGGCCAACCCGGCGATTCACTCCAAGACCACGGCGGAGGAGATCTGGGAAGACACCGACGGCAAGGTCGACATCTTCGTCGCGGCAGTAGGCACGGGTGGAACGCTTACGGGCGTGTACGAGGCGCTGGCTCCGCGCAAGGCTGGCTTCAAGGCCATCGCGGTCGAGCCGAAGGATTCTCCGGTTATCTCGCAGACCCTCGCCGGTGAGCCGGTGAAGCCGGGTCCGCACAAGATCCAGGGTACAGGAGCGGGATTCGTTCCGGGTAACCTGCATCTCAAGGCCTCCGATGGTTCGGAGCAGATCACCGAGTGTATCCAGGTCGCGAATGAAGACGCTTTCGCCATGGCGCGTCGCCTGGCCAAGGAAGAGGGCATCCTCGTCGGCATCAGCACTGGTGCCAACGTGTGGGCCGCCCTGCAGGTCGCCAAGCGTCCAGAGAATGCGGGCAAGCTGATCGTGACCGTCGCCTGCTCGACGGGTGAGCGTTACCTGAGCACGGCCCTGGCCGAGGAAGCCCGCGCGGAGGTGGGAGCTTAATTTTATGTCAAAGGATCAACTTCCTCCGGCGGAGGATCGTTTGCTGGAGTCCGATGGTTTCGACGCCGATTTGTTCTGGGCGAAATATCGCTCTGCCATCATCGGCGGGGTGGTCGCCGTGGTCGTCATCGCCGTGGGCGGGGGCTTCTACTGGCTGAGTGAGCGCAATACGCGGATCAACTCAGAGAAGGCCTTTGCCGAAGCCTCCACGATGGAAGGTTGGCAGACGCTTGTCGCGCAATATCCGAAGTCGCAGGCTGCGGCGGACGCGTATTTTCTCATCGCTGCGGCTCAACGCGATGGTGGCAAGATCGAAGACTCAACGGCAACGTATAAGAAGTTCCTCGATACCTTCCCGAAGAACGCGCTGACCGGCGCGGCTCGTCTCGGTATCGCACAGAACCTCGAGCAGGAGAACAAGCTGAGCGAGGCGCTCGACGCCCTGCGTGACATCCAGGCCCAGGACGGCGAGAGCTATGTGGCTTCATTTGCCCTGTTGGAGCAGGCGCGGATTCTTCTGCGCCAGAACAAGCTGGAGGAGGCTCGCGCCGCTCTCAATACGCTGACCCAGACCTATCCGACGACCCCGTCGGCCATGTTTGGCGGATCCATCCTGTCCGATGTGCAGGCTTTGATTCCTCCGCCAGCGGTGACTGCGGTAGTCGCTCCGCAGCCGGCGGCCGCTGCCTCGGCCACACCGTAGCACGCGTCGGGCGTCTAGGACGCCAGACCGAGATTGGGTAATCCTTCGAGAGGAAGCGTCTTTTCTGGCGCTTCCTTTTCGTTTTTCTGGGCAGGAGGAGCCGGTTGGACGGTGCTTTCGGCCAGCAAAAAACCGCCTTTGTCGACGACAATGGCCTTGGCCGAGAGCCGGCCTTCAAGCCGGCCGTGTCGGTGAATATGCACCTGTCCCTCGCAATGGAAGTTTCCCCGGGCCGAGCCGTGCAGAATGATCTCGGCGGCGATGATGGGAAGGGCAAAATCGAGTCTGGCTCCCTTTTCGATGACGATGGATTTGGCGGCGATCCGGCAGCTCATCGTGCCGGAGTAGGCGATACGCACCGTTCCCTCACAGCGGAGCGTGCCATTGACAGCGCCGTAAAGATCAGCCTCTCCACAGACGATATAGCCGTTGCTGAGGGAGCCTTTGGCTTCGACCGTGAGGCGGCCGCGCGTGTCGACAGGACGGGCGACCTTGGAGTCGAATACGAGATCGTCGAACTCAATGGATGCGGAGCAGCCTGGGCAGATCGTACTGCGGGCGGAGGGGGAGACCTCATGTGTCCGCCTGCAGCGATAACATCGCACCTCCCGCGCGTGACGCTGCGCCGCTGTCGGCTGGGGCCGGGGTGCGGCGGGGGCTGGTGCGGGCTTTTGTTTTCCGGTGACCGGAGCGCCGATCTCGTAGTAGCTGCCGCAGGAGCGGCAGTACGTGGAGATGGCGGTTACGGGTTCGAGCTGGACGTTCTCGCAGTGCGGGCACCGGAATGGAGCCTTGCGGAGATGGTCCTGCATGCAGCCTTAGGACACGGCGGGCGCGGAGGGAGACTGGGTCTTGGCCGGAGCGGGAGCAGTGCCGCGGTCGGAGGCCTTGAAGGCCGGGGCGGGCTTGTTCGGGGTGACCTCGGATTTGCCGATGAAGGTTGCGCCTTCCTCGATGACGATGCGCACGGCGCGGAGGTCGCCGGTGAGCTGGGAGCTGGCTTTGAGCTCGACGCGCTCGGTCACGGTGATGTTGCCGTTGACGGTGCCGTGGACGACGACGTTCTTGGTGCGGACCTCGCCATTCACCTCGGCGTTCTTGCCCAGGGTGAGGTTGCCGTTTTCGGAGAGGATTTCGCCTTCGATCTTGCCGTCAAAGATCAGTTCGCTCTCGAAATTGATGGCGCCTTTGATCTGGACGTCGTTGGTGAGGATGTTCTTGGTGGCAGAAGGAGTGGTATCCGGCATAAAGCTCGTCAAGTTGTTGAGGTTCATAGGGCGATAACGGGCAAATCTAGCGGTGAACCTAGGCAGGTCAACTCCCGACCGAGGCGTCCTCGGCCAAATCGGAGGCCGGGTAGGTCCAAATTTCGCACAGGGTGGGGTGGTAGTGCGGAATGAGGGCAAACTGGCCGGCGGTGGCGCGGAAGCGCATGGCCACGACGACCTCCTCGATGAGGTCGGAGGCGTGCGGCCCCACGACGGAGGCACCGATGATCTCGCGGGTGTTCTTTTCCACGATGAGTTTCACGAAGCCATGCAGCTCATCCATGATGAGGGACTTGCCGTGGTCGTTGAACGGGTAGGTGGCGGTGAGGTACTCCACGCCCTGTGCGGCGGCCTCGGCTTCCGAAAGGCCGACAGCCGCGACCTGCGGCTCGGTAAAGACGGCGTAGAGCTTTAGGCGGTAGTCCATTTTTTCGAGCGCACCTGAGCCGTTGAGCACCTTTACGGCATTGCGTACGGCCAGTTCCGCCTGCTCGATGGCGATATGGACGACCTCGTATGGGCCGCAGCAATCCCCGGCGGCAAAGATATGAGGAGCCGAGGTTTGCTGGGTGGCGCTGGCGGCGATGTGATGGCCCTCCACGGCAATGCCTGCCTTTTCCAAGCCAAGGCTGGCGAGGTTTGGCCGACGACCGAGGGCATTGAGCAGGGCGGGGGCCTCGACAGTGTGGGTGGTGCCGTCCTTTTCAAAGACGACGCGACGTACTTCGCCCTCGCGCTCGACCTTGGCCAGCGCGGTGCCCGTATGGATTTTCACCCCGCGATCTCGCAGGGCGCGCTCAAGCTCATTGGCGACGTCGGGGTCGACCCCGGTAAGGAGCTGGGAACTACGCTGGATGATGGTGACCTTTGTCCCCAGGCTGGCGAAGTAATGAGCCATCTCCAGGGCGACCGGGCCTGCGCCGAGGACGATGAGGGAGGGCGGGATCGCGGTCAGCTCCAGCACGTCGTCGCTCGTCCATGCACCGGACTCCGCCAGACCGGGCACGGATGGCACATTGACGACGGACCCGGTGGCGACGATGGCCGACCGGGTGGTGATGGTGCGCGTGGTGCCGTCGAGCAGATCGACGTGCAGGGTTTTGGCGTCGAGGAAGGAAGCTTTTCCCCGGACAAACTCAAACTTGCCCGTCTCCAGTTGCTCGCGGCGGTAGTCGGCGAATTCTCCAATGAGCCGCCGTTTGCGGGTGATGATCTCGGTGGCATCGTAGCTGAAATCCGTGACGCGGAGGCCGAATTCGCGGGCCTGGCCGAAGGCGCGGTAGCGGTTGGCGGATTCGATCAGCGACTTGCTCGGCATGCAGCCCCGGAGGATGCAAAGGCCGCCCACCTCTTTCCCGCCATCGAGCACGATGGTCTTGAGTCCCAGCGAGGCGGCGGTGCGTGCGGCGGCATAACCCGCGCTGCCTCCGCCGATCACGGCAAAGTCGTAGTCGCTCATGCGTCCTACTTGATCCATTCAGGGGAAAAAGGAAAGGGCGAGTTTATGGGGTGATCCGGGAGGTTGAGAGAATGGAGCAGTCAATAAAATGAAGCCCAATGTGCCCTGACGAGAGCGGTCTTGAGTTTGCCGGATCTTCCCGGCACGATGCGCATCGTCCCCTGACGAATCGTGATGTGGAGAAATCAACCCCGCTTTGAGCCGTGGTGGAGGGCGGCTGCTGCTATAGCCTGCGCTGGTGTTGCGGGGTGTGGCCGGCCTGACTCCGAGACGATGGCGACGGAGGAGTCGGTTCCCTCGACGACGCCTGTCATGGTTCCTGCACAATCCTCTCGTTCGCTGGAAACCCGCCCGCTGATGGTCGCCAATCCGCTTTCCGGGGTGCTGGCCGATCTCGCTCTGGCCAATGGCGACGAAGCCAGAGTCGCGCTGGCGGCGGCGTATTCCGCCCGATTATCCCGCGATGAACTGGTCAAAAACATCCGGGATTTGCAGGCACAGCCGGGGACGAACCAGAACGTGGTGCTGCGGGCGATGTTGAAGCAGCTCGCCGCTCAGGCTCCCTCCGTGGCGTTGCAGCTTGCGCTGGAAAAAGACCCTCGGGCGGACAATGAGGGCCTGGCGGCAATGGTGGCGGAACAATGGGCCGCCACGGATTATGCGGGTTTGTACGACTATTCGCGAACGCTCCCATCGGACCGCTTGAAATACCGCGTGGGTGCTCATGCTGCGTTTGCCTGGGCATCGAGAGATCCCGATGCGGCGTTTCAGTATTTTTCCGGCTTGTCGATGCAGGATGGGGGAGGCTTTATCGGTATTGCTGCCAGCGAACTGGCGAAGCGTGATCCGAATGCCGCGCTGGAGGCGCTGGACAAGATTCAAAATGACCGGGTGTGGGATCGGGCCGCGGGCAAGATTACTGAGATTATCGCTCGGAAGGCCCCTGAACAGGCCGTTGCATTGCTTTTCGACCAGGACGATCCGAAAGCGGCGGCTCCGATAGCCAATGCGTTGGGCGCGGTGATGGCGGAATCCTCGGCTGTGGAGGGCATCAGCGTGCTCAATCGCCTCGAAGACTCGGGTGTCGCATACAGCTTTCTCTATGGAATGCTCGGCAAATTGCGCGATGGCGATGTGTCGGACTTTGCCGCCAATTTCTCTCAGATCAAAAACGAGAACGTTCGTGCGATGGCAGCGAGGAGCGTGGCTCTCGATGTGGCCAGGCAGGACCCGAAGGAGGCGCTGGCCTGGGCGGCTACCCTGACCAACGATGAACTGAGTCGGCGGATGGCCTTCCAAGGCGCAGCCAGCGGCTATGCGGCAAACGATCCCCAGGCGGCGGCACGGTGGTTCGAGACCTTGCCCCAGGGCGCTGAGCGTGAAAGCGCCATCTACGGATTCATCGAGCAGTATCAATGGCGTCAGCCTGCGGATTCCGCCAACTGGGCATTGAAAATCACCAATGCGGAGGCACGGCAGCGCTACCTGCGCTCGGTGTTGACCAACTGGTCGCGGCGCGATGCCGACGCAGCCCGGACGTGGGCCACGCAGACAGGGAACCTTCAGTTTCTCCAAACGAGAAACTAATCCTGGGTCACCTCGTAGATGCGGAAGAAGCGGTTCTGATTCACCAGCCGGAGGAAGCGCGGAGGGACGGGGCGGGTGCGGAACAACTCGTTGGCGAAGCTGGATTGCGGTGGCGGAGTGCCGAGGATCTGGGCGGAGTTTTCCACCACGCGCGAGGGTTCGTAGGCGACGACGTAACGGACGTTGTGGTCCTTGAGAATCTTTTCCGCCTTGTCGAGGTCGGTGGTGGTGTAAAACTCGGCGGTATCGACGATGCCGGGGAGGCTTTGGTGGGATGTACCGCCCATGCCGGGGTGGCGGCTCCAGTAGACAGCGGCAGGAGTGAGCCACCAGGGTGCGAGGATGCTGCCGGGATTCTGCATGGCGGGAATGGCGCTGCGAAGAAGGACGGCGTCGGCCAGGTTTTCGTTGCGGGTGCGAAGCTCCTCCTGGTCGGGGAAGAGGTTTTCGTCCCATTCCACCGCAATCGGCCAGAGGGCGATGAGGAAGGCCGCCCATGCGACCGGCTTCCACGGAATCGCAGCGAGGGCGATGGGCAGGGAAAAGGCGAAGCCGAGGGCCAGAAAATATCCCCAACGCATATGCCAGAGGGTGAGTGCCGTGAGGAGGAGGATCATGCCCGCCCACGCGCCCCCTTTCAGCGTGCGCAACTGCAGGCTGCGCAGGACGAGCAGAGCCGGGACGATGGCCAGCAGCCATCCGCACCATGTGAAGATTTGCGAGACGGAGGTGTGCTGGAGTTCGCCGATGCTTTGCGCCCAGCGCCAGAAGGTGGCTTTGTAGGCATCGGGCAGGCCGGTGCCCCGCCACCCATCAAAGAGCAGCCAGACGGCGAGAATGGCGAAGAAGGTGATCAGGCTTGTGCGATCGGGGAGGAGGGCACGGCGTCGGGAGGGGAATCCAACCAGAGCGCGGAGCAAGAGGGTGGAGAGCAGAAGGATGGCGGGTTCGAAGAGCGAAACCCAAAGCGCCAGCCCCCAACTGATGGCGGAAACAAGGTGCCAGCGGCCCGGGATGTTGCGCCAAAGGGCGATCTCCGCCGCCCAGGCGATGCCGACGAGGAGGAGGATGAGGGACTGATGGTCGGGGCGGCCGAGTTGGAACCCATGAACGAGGATGGGGGAGAGGACGACCGTCAGAAGGAGTGGCCAGCGCAGACTGCCCGGAAAGACCTTCCGCGACCACCACCAGAGAAAGCCGACCAGCAAGGCACCGAGGAGTGGGGAGATGAACGCCCCGGCGAGGTCGAGCGACTGGGACGAAAAGGGTTTGAGGATCAGCGACAATCCGGCGATGAGAAAATCCAGGGGAGCGGTGGTGTGTGGCGTGGTGCCCGCCGGGTAGTTCTCGAAGTCGTGGTGGCGCAGGGGGCTGAACGGATGTTCCAGCACCATTTGCACTCGGGTCATGCGCGCGTAGCAGTCGCCGTCGGCAAAATAGATGCCGTCCTCGAAGAATACGGTCTTGGAGTTCCAGGTGTAGGTCAGCAGGGCGGCTGCCACGATGAGCAAACCGCCAAGGAGGGAGTAAATACGGCGCACGAGGCTGTCGGACACGTTCCTGAGATACCGCATTCGGGGGCGAAATGGGAAGCCTGTGCAGGCGGGGTGCGCGACGGGCGGAAGAAAAATGGCACCTAACGAGACTCAAGCGCAATATGTTGTGTTGAAGGGGGGCTTGCTTCCCAAGATGCTGTGGCCGAGGGGTGTAAAAAACGGTTGTCGGAACCTCCGGCAACCCCTAGTCTTACCCGTTTAAACAGGTTTCCTTCCTGCCAACACTCTTCCATTGATGTCCGACGAACCGAATCTTACGCCGAACAGCGAGAAATACGACGCTTCTAAAATCGACAAACTCGAGGGCTTGGCTGGTGTGCGACAGCGCCCCGGAATGTATATCGGACCCACGGACGAGCGAGGTCTGCACCACTGCGTCTTTGAGGTGCTGGACAACTCGATCGACGAACACCTGGCGGGGTACTGCACCCGCATCGACGTGACGCTGCATGCGGACGGATCCTGTTCCATCAAGGACAATGGGCGTGGCATCCCGGTCGACATGCACCCGAAGTTCAAGGTGCCGGCCATCGAGCTCGTACTGACGAACTTGCACGCGGGCGGCAAATTCGGCCAGGGTGCGTATAAGTTCTCCGGCGGTCTCCACGGTGTGGGCGCCAAGTGCGTGAACGCTCTCTCCGACTGGTTCAAGGTCGAGGTCTCTCGCGATGGCCAGGTCTACCACATGGCCTTCGAGCGCGGCGTGACGACGCAGAAGCTGACGGTCATCGGCGAACTGAAGAACAAGAAGCAGACCGGCACGCTCATCACCTTCCTGCCTGACCCAACGATCTTCAACATCACGGTCGAGTTTCAGTTTGCCAAGCTGGCCGCTCGTTTACGCGAGCTGGCCTTCCTCAACCCGGGTCTTGAGATCAATCTCATTGACGAGCGCGGGGAGACGGAGCGACGCGAGCAGTATCTTTACAAGCTCGGCATCGAGGAATTCGTCCGCCAGCTCGGCGAGAACAAGCAGCTCATCCACCCGAAGCCGATCGTGCTCGACGGCAAGCGCAAGGTGAAGTTCCGCAACAAGGATCAGCAGGAGGTCGAGGACGATATGTATTGCGACCTCGTGCTGCAGTACAACGACAGCTTCAACGACCAGATCCTCTGCTTTACCAACGCCATTCCGAACCCGGACGGCGGTACGCACTCGACCGGTTTCCGCACGGCGCTGACGCGTGCGATCAACCAGTACGCGAAGCAGAACAATCTCGTGAAGGACAAGGACCCGACGATCTCGGGCGACGACGTCCGCGAGGGTCTCATCGCGGTCGTTTCCATCAAGCACCCGTGGCCGGGCTTTGAGTCCCAAACCAAGGTGAAGCTGGTGACGCCGGAAGTGGAAGGCATCGTCTCCTCGATCACGTACGAGGGGTTGATGACGTTCTTTGACCAGAACCCGCCGATCGCCAAGAAGGTCGTCGAAAAGGGCCTCACCGCCGCCCGCGCCCGCGAGGCCGCGCGCAAGGCTCGTGAAACCGTCCGCAAGGGCGCAATGACCGGCGGCGGTCTCCCCGGCAAGCTGGCCGACTGCTCCGAGCGCGATCCGTCGCTGACCGAACTTTACATCGTCGAGGGCGACTCGGCCGGTGGCTCCGCCAAGCAGGGCCGCGACCGTCGCTTTCAGGCGATCCTGCCAATCCGGGGCAAGCTGATCAACGTGGAGAAGGCGCGCCTCGACAAGGTGCTCCAGAACACGGAAATCCAGACGATGATCACCGCTGTCGGCACTGGCATCGGTGCGGGCGACCAGGAGGGAGCCTTCAATCTCGCAAAGCTCCGCTACGGCCGCATCATCATCATGACCGATGCCGACGTGGACGGCTCGCACATCCGCACCCTGCTCCTCACGTTCTTCTACCGGCAGATGTCGGAACTCGTTCGCCAGGGCAAGATCTACATCGCCTGTCCTCCGCTCTACCTCATCAAGCGCAAGAAGCGCGAGGAGTACGTGGATGACGACGCCCAGCTCAACAAGATCCTCATCTCGCTCGGCGCGGAAGAGGTGAAGCTGAAGAACCTCGCCGACGGCAAGGTCTTCACGCCGGTCCAGCTCAAGGAACTGCTCGAGCTGCTGGAGAGGCTGTCAAAGTTCAGCGACGCGATCCGACGCCATGGCGGAGACTTCGAGACCTACCTCAGCGAGCGCAATCCCGCCACGGGCCAGCTCCCGGCGTACCTCGTGAAGGTGCGCGAGGGCAATACCGAGTGGGTGACGTACTTCCCGGGCGAAGCCGAGATGCGTGCCTTCCACGAGGAGAATCTCGACCTGAATCTCTTCGAGGACGAGCCCGAACCGCCCGCGCTCGATGAAAACGGCGAACCGGTTGTAATTGAAGCCGTGGCCGCACCGGTCGAGAAATCGTCGAAGAAGAACGGCGTCCATCGTCGCGCTCGCAAGGTGGAACTCTACGAGTCGACCGCCGTGCAGAAGCTCATCGCGGAGCTGGACAAGAAGGGGCTCCATGTCGACCACTTCTCCAACAGCGACACGCCGCTCTTTGAGTTGATCGAAGGCGAGGGCGAGAAATCCACCACGCATCCTGTGTTCTCCATCCCCGAAATCCTCCAGCGTGTGCTGGATATCGGCAAGAAGGGCATGCAGATCCAGCGATTCAAGGGGTTGGGCGAGATGAACCCGAAGCAGCTCTTTGAAACGACGATGAACCCCAACAAGCGGAGGCTCCTCCGCGTGGACCTCAACGAGGACAACGCGCTGAAGGCCGACGAGATGTTTACCATCCTGATGGGCGACGTCGTCGAACCCCGCCGCCAGTTCATCGAGGACAATGCGCTGAACGCCCGCCTGGACGTTTAATCCCACCCCAGTTTTCCGAAGTACATGTACACTCTTAACGAGCGAGTAGAAAAAATCGACGTAGCCGATGAGATGTCGAAGTCGTTTCTCGACTATTCGATGTCGGTCATCATCTCCCGCGCTCTGCCGGACGCGCGCGACGGCCTGAAGCCCTCGCAGCGCCGCATCCTTTTTGCGATGCACGAGCTGAGCCTGTATCCGCCGCGCAAGCACATGAAGTGCGCGAAGATCTGCGGTGATACGTCTGGTAACTATCACCCTCACGGTGAAGCGGTCATTTACCCGACCCTCGTGCACATGGCCCAGCCCTGGGCGATGCGCGATACGCTCATCGACCCGCAGGGGAACTTTGGTTCGGTGGAAGGCGACCCGCCGGCCGCCATGCGTTACACCGAGGCTCGCTTCACGCCCCTTGGAGGCACGCTCCTCGACGACCTGGAGAAGGACACGGTCGACCTCGTGCCGAACTACGATGAACGTCTCACCGAGCCAGTGGTATTTCCTGCTGCGTTCCCGAATCTGCTGATCAACGGCGGCACGGGTATCGCAGTCGGCATGGCGACGAACATCCCGACGCACAACCTGATCGAGATCATCAACGGCATCTGCGCCCAGATCGACGATCCGGATATTACGATCGAGGGACTCATGGCCTACATCAAGGGGCCGGACTTCCCGACAGGCTGTTTGATCCAGGGTTCGACCGGTATCAAGTCGTACTTTGAAACCGGCCGCGGCTCGGTGCGCGTGCGCGCCCGGGTCGGCACGGAAGAGGCCAAGGGCGGTCGCGAGAACATCGTCATCACGGAAATCCCGTTCGGCGTGAATCGCGCCGACCTCGTGAAGCGCATCGCGGAACTCGTGAACGAGAAGGTGCTCACGGGCATCAGCGACGTGCGCGACGAGTCCGACGAGCAGACCCGCGTGGTCGTCGACCTCAAGCGCGATGGCAATCCGAAGGTCATCATCAACAATCTCTACAAGCACACCGCGCTGGAGACCTCCTTCAGCGTCAACATGCTGGCGATCGATCACGGCAAGCCGCGCCTCCTTTCTCTCAAGGACGCGATCAACTGCTACATTGAGCACCGCCGCGAGGTCGTGCTGCGCCGCACCCGCTACCTGCTCAGCCAGGCCGAGGTCGAGGCGGAGAAACTCGAGGGTTACCTTATCGCTCTCGCGCATCTCGACGACTTCATCCGCATCATCCGCGATTCCCGCGACCGCGATGAAGCCAAGGGCCGCTTGATGGAGCTGAGCTGGACCCGTGAAGTGGTCGAGCAGATCGGCATCCTCATTCGCGACGAGGCTCGCCTCATCAATGGGCACTATCGTTTCACCGAGAAACAGGTGGGCCACATCCTCGACCTGCGCCTGTATCAACTGACCGGCCTCGAGCGCGACAGCATCAAGGGCGAGTACGACGAACTCCTCAAGGTCATCCGCGATCTCCTCGACATTCTGGCCAAGGAGTCCCGCGTGCTCACGATCATCAAGGAAGAGCTGCGAGACATCCAGAAGCGCTACGGCACGGAGCGCCGCACGCAGATCGTTCCGGCCGAGGGCGAGATCGCCATCGAGGACCTGATAGCGAACGAAGGCGTGATCGTGACGCTCACGCACAATGGCTTCATCAAGCGCACGCTGGTGAGCGCCTACCGTGCGCAGAAGCGCGGCGGCAAGGGCGTGATCGGCATGACGGCACGCGAGGCGGAGAACGAAGAGGACAGCGACTTTGTCGAGCATCTCTTCACCGCGACCACGCACGACTACCTGATGTTCTTCACGCAGACCGGCCGATGCTACGTCGAGCGCGTGTTTGAGATTCCCGAGGGTTCCCGTGCGAGCAAGGGGCGTTCCATTGCGAACTTCCTTGAGCTTCGCAATGACGAGAAGATCACGGCGACGATCCGAATCCAGGGCCAGAAGAAGGAAGAGGATACGTGGAGCAATCAGCTTCACATCGTCTTTGCGACCCGTAGCGGCATCGTAAAGAAGAGCAATCTCAGCGACTTCAAAAACATCCGCAAGGGCGGCATCATCGCCATCAAGATCGAGGAAGGCGACCACCTCATCGACTGCAAGCTCACGGGCGGGCAGGACGAGATCGTGCTCATCACGCATGAAGGCATGAGCATTCGCTTCCACGAGGAAGAGATGCGCGATCAGGGCCGCGACACCGTCGGCGTGTGGGGCATCCGTCCGAACAAGGGCGACTACATCATCGCTGCGGCGGTGGTGGAGAAGGATGCCTACCTGCTGGTGGCTGGCGAGAACGGCATCGGCAAGCAGACGGAATTCGAGGAATACCGCGTCCAGAGCCGCGGCGGCAAGGGTGTCATCACCATGAAGACCACCGAGAAAACCGGTGGTGTGGCCGGTGCGCTGACCGTTCGCGACAAGGACGAGATCATGCTCATTACGAACAAGGGCAAGATGGTCCGCACGAAGGTTGACGGAATTCGCGTAACGGGCCGCAATGCCCAGGGTGTGAAGCTGATCGACATGCGCGAGGCGGAGAATCTCCAGGCCATCGCGCCAGTCGTTAGCGAGCCGGAGGACGAGGATTCCAGCGCACAGGCTTAAGCCTGACGTATCGTGAAACTCCAGTGGGGCATCCTGAGCACCGGGCGCATCGCCCGGCGCCTAGCCCAGGCACTGGCAGTTTCGCAGACGGGGGAGCTGGCCGCAGTGGCCAGCCGCTCGCTGGAACCTGCTCGTGCGTTCGCTGAGGAATTCGGCGTTCCGCGGGCTTATGGCTCCTACGAAGAGCTATTGGCTGATCCCGTCGTCGAGGCGGTTTATCTCGCTACACCGCACCCGTTCCACCTGGAATGGGTGATCAAGGCGGCAGAGGCCGGAAAACACATTCTCTGCGAAAAGCCTGCCGGGATGAGCGCCCGCGAGGTCGAGAAGATGCTCGCAGCCGCGAAGCAGCATGGTGTCTTTTTTATGGAGGCCTTCATGTATCGCTGCCATCCGCAGACGGAGAAGGTGATCGAGATTTTGCGCTCCGGTCGCCTGGGGCAGGTAAAGACGATCGAATGCAGTTTTGGCGGTCTGCCAGCCTATGATCCGAAGAGCCGCCTGTTCGCGCGGGAACTCGGCGGCGGGGCGATTCTCGATATCGGCTGCTATTGCGCGTCGATGGCGCGTTTGGTGGCAGGTGTCGCCTTGGGCGGAGAGCTTGCCGAGCCGCTTGAAATCAAGGCGGCCGGGCAGCTTGATCCTGAAGAGGGAACGGACTTGCAGGCTCATGCGGTGCTCCGGTTCGACGGCGGGATTTTTGCCCATCTGTCGACCTCGATGGTCGCGCCGCTGGAGAATTGTGTGCGCGTTCACGGCACAGCAGGCGTGATGACGATCACGCAGCCTTGGATCGCAGGATCGGCTGGGGCTTCGATCATCCTCCGTGATTACGCTACCAATACCGCCGAGACGATTTCGACAGAGGATGCGACGGATTTGTACGCCTATGAACTCGATGCCGTGGCACGGTATCGCAGCGAGGGGAAGGCACCATGGCCCGCGATGTGCGGGGAGGACTCGCTCGGCAACCACCGGCTGCTGGACGCTTGGCGCAAAGAGATCCGGCTGACTTACCCGGCGGACGACGTTTCTTGACGGCAGGCTGAAAGGCTTGCGGTTTCGCCGGGTGGCGTGAGAATTATGGAAATATGAACCGTCTCATTGCCCTCATTCTTTTGGTTCTCCCGGTATCTGTTTCCCTGGCCAGCGACGAGTCCGACATTCGTACAGCGGTGCAAGGGTTTTACGACAGCTACATTCAGGCCTTGCCCAAGCTGAACGGGTACAAAGGGACAATGAACTTCGTGGCAAAAGACCCGCGCGTGACTCCCGAATTCGCTGCGGCCTTGCGCAAGGTCTACACGAAGGCGCTGAAAGATGATCCGGAACTCGGCTACGGGTCCGACGCGATTGTTTGCGGGCAGGACTGGCCGGACATGGGGTTTCAGGTCGGCAAGATCAAGATCGACCGCGATGGCGATGAGGCCGATGTGAAGGTCGTGAGCCGCGATCCCAATTTCAAACACACCATCGATGTCGAGGTGGTGAAGAGAAACGGCCGGTGGCTTATTAACGAGATCGGCGACATTTCCGGCGACTAAAGCGCCGCGGGAGAAAGGCCGGACGGGTGATTGCCCGCCCGGCTGTTTGGTGCGGATTCGTTAGGACTTCAGTCGCTTTTGCAGCCAGTTGAAGCAGTCGTTCACCCAAGGAATGCCGTCCTTCATTCCCAGGCCATGGCCGCCATCCTGATAGATGTGAAGTTCGAAGGGTACGCCAGCACTGCGTAGCGCGGAGGCGAAATGTACGGCATTCTCAACCGGTACGGCGCCGTCCTCGTAGGTATGCCAGATGAAGGTCTGCGGAGTTTGTGCCGTGACGTTATTCTCGGCCGACATGGCTTCCAGCGCGGCTTGCTCGGCGTCGACACCGAGGAGATTTTCCTGGGAGCCCTTGTGGGTGAAATCGCCCATCGTGATCACGGGATAACAAAGGATGCCGAGATCGGGGCGGGAGGATTCGCGGTCAATAGGATCGCTGGCATTGGCGTCGGCTTCGATCCACTGAGTCAACACGGTGGCGGCAAGGTGACCTCCGGCGGAGGAGCCGATGATAACGATCTTATTCGGGTCATAGCCACGCTCGGCGGCCTGGGAGCGAACGATGCGCACGGCGCGGGAAGCGTCGGTAAGCATGGTGGGATGGCGGTATCCATCCGTGCCGAGGCGGTAATTGCAGACAAAGGCATGGAAGCCCCAGAGCTGGAAGAGTCCGGCGAAGCCCTCTCCCTCCTGACCGGAGAGAAAGCCGTATCCGCCTCCCGGCAGGATGACGACGGCGCAGTCGCGGAAGACGTTGCCGAAGGGTTCATAAATATCGAGGGTGGGAATGTCGGCAGGTGATGAACCCTTGGCAAAAGGGGCGGGTCCATCCCAGAGAGGAATCGATTTCACGAGGGCGACCTTGCAACCAAAGCCGGGAGAGGGTCAAGGACGCGCCGGGAGGATTTATTGACGTGGCTGCCTAATGAGGTAAGATACCAGTTGGTATGTATGAGTAGAGTGAAGGAAGGTCAGATTCCCACGAGGGAAAAACTGGTCGATGCCGCCGTGCGATTGATGTTGAAGCGAGGCTTCGTGGCCACAGGGGTGGACGATGTCTGCGCCGAGGCGGGAGTCACGAAGGGCGCGTTCTTTCATTACTTCAAATCCAAGGAGGATATAGGCGTGGCTGCGCTCCAGCGCTGGGCCGATTTTGGCATGGCGCTCTATGCGGAAGCTGAGCGGCTGGATATCTCCGCGGACCCGCTGGTTCGCGTGCACAAGATGCTCGATATCATGACTGGATTCGCCCAGCAGCCGGAGGAGTGCGTCTGCTGCCTGGTGGGAATGTTTGCGCAGGAAATGTCCTTCACGAACGAACCGCTGCGTAAGGGCAGCGCCAAGGCCCTTGGCGATTGGACCACCTACGTGGCGACGCTTCTCAAGGAGGCCAAGGAGATCCACAAACCCGTCATCGATTTCGATGCCGAGGGTGTGGCGTGGTTCCTGAACAGCATCTGGCAGGGCTCGATGCTGATCGGTAAAACCCAGCCGGATTCCACCGTGGTCGTTCAAAACCTGCGGCACGCCCGCGATTACGTGGACAGCCTCTTCTTTGGATCGAAGCCTGACGCAAAGGCGAAATCAGGCAAGGCGAAGAGCTAGCTGGTTTTGCGGCGAGAGCTGTTGCGGCTCGAGAGTTCGGAGCGAGCTTTCTCTGCGAGGCGTTCGTAGTCATCGCGGATTCGGTCCAGATCGGCCTCCTCGAGCTTTTCGAGATCGAGCATGGAATTATTAGCGGAGCGCGTGGCGCGGATGAGCTCGTCCAGCTTGATCTGAAGCGCCTCGGTGTCCCGGTTCTGCGTGTTCTGAATCAGGAACACCATGAGAAACGTCACGATGGTCGTGCTCGTGTTGATGACCAACTGCCAGGTGTCGCTGAATCCAAAGATGGGCCCCGAGATTCCCCAGACGACAAGCAGGCCCGCTGCCGCCGCGAAGGTAACAGGCTGCCCCGACCAGTGGGCGCAACGCTGGGCAAACCGGGTGAACCAACTGGTGCGATGAGTGGAAGATCGAGCTTTCACGACGAAAAGGCTGTTTAACCAAGCATCGTGAAGGAAGATGTTGGCGGACGTAAGAATTACCAACGTTCGTAATCCGGAGCTTTTGCTCCCGCCGCAGCCCAGGGATCGTAGTCCCACTCGATATGAGGGAACCATCGGCGCTGGTCTGCCTCGCGGGCGAGGGGAGTGGACCAGTTTCTCCAGATCATAGCTTTGTAGAATCGATCTGCGGCTTCAGGGGCGCGATTTGCGAGCCATGTACCTGCAATGCCTAAAATACGAGCTGTTTCCTCCGAGTTATCAGGCATGAGGCGGGCTGCGTTCCATGCAAGGTCGGCGGCGATGTAGCGATACTGGAACCGATGCTCGTAGAGCAGGCGGGTTTGCTCCACGCGGGCCCGTTCCTGTTCCGTCGGCGCCGGAATCAAATTCCTCACGGCTGGTCTTTCCCAATAGTCGGTCGCAGGGGGAAGGGCGAAGGACAATCCCAGGCGGGGATAGATGAAGTTGGTGGCGGGAAACATTCCATCAGCCCAGGCAAAATCGGGCTGGCCTTCGGTTCCAAAGAGTTCCAGCCCGAGCGAGCGATGGATCTCAGCCACCTCCCAGAGTGCGCTGGAGCGCTCCGCGACCGGCAAGGCGGCCTTGCTCTGTTTCATCAGAGAAACGTAGTGATCAAAGACCGGAAGGTATTCTTTCGGAAAGAATGGCCTCGCGTCGCGAAAGTACCCGTCACGCGCCAGCCGCCGGGCGAGAATGTAGCGGATTTTCCAGTCTGTAGAATCCCGAGAGGCAGTGGGAGCCGCATAGCTAACCCGCACGTGGGAAAGGAGCTCGGGCAGGGTGAGGACACGCTCTGCGACATAAGCCGCATCAAGATCCCAATTGCCCATGTAGAGATTGTCCATGGCCGCTGCGTAGCGGTCGTTGGCGAGATTAGCAGCACCCAGATCACCGTAGAATTGATTGAGCCGATATTCCGCAGCCGTACTGGCGGGAATCATGCATACATCGCTGATAATCAGGGTGCTTCCCGTTGATTTGGGCAGATGCTGGAAAGCGGGCAGCGCAGCGGTCAATGACTTTTCTGCAGCGGCGGGGCGACCTTCCATAAAGTCGAACTTAGCCGTCAACCAGAGTGCCAGAGGATCGTTTTTCGGAGCGCGCAGCAGCCATCTTTTGGCGATGTCAAAATCCCCTGAGGAATAAGCCAGCTCCGCAAGGGTGGAAGCCTCAGTGATATTGGAGCTAGCTGATTGTTCGATGGCATTCAGCCAGCGTTTCGGAGAGTCATTTTCTGGTCGCGAGGCGAAATCCCACCAGTTGTAGGTTTCTCTCAAGAGCTTGGCGGTAAGGAGGCCGCGAAGGAAAGGATCCTGCACCCACTGCTGGAGATCCTGATCGGAGAGCTTGTCGATCGATGGGATGGCGATCAAGAGCGAGTCGGCAGCACTGGGATCTCCGGCCATGGCCTGGCGATGATAAAGCTCAAGGGCCTTTCGGTATTCTCCCTTGGCAAGGTAGGAACGAGCCTCCCAGCCCAGAGAGGAAAGGCCAAGTTGAAGGCAATCGCGAAAGTCCCTTGTAGAGAGATCGGCGCAGGTTCTGTACCAAGGTTTTGCGGCTTCCTGGCTGTCCGTCTCCCGCGTTGCCCGGGCGATCATCCATGCAGCGGCTACGGAGCGGTTTCTTCGTTGATCCTCGGGCAGCGCAAGAAGATCTTTCCAGACCTCAATGGCTTTCGGCTTGTTGCCTGTATTGTAAAGAATGGCTCCCTGCAAATACATCTGAATATCCAGAGGTAGATGATCCGGCCATTTCCCTCGCTCTGCTTCGGAAAGAAGGGTTTTGCCAGAGGCGGGAACGGTCAGGTCGGTGCTCTCTCCAATCCGCAGAGGGAATTTTTCCAGAAATGCAGCGCGCAGTGCCGTGTATTCCTCCAGGCTGCGAGCCCGTTGATCCGGCGGCAATTCACGGAGTATATCGGCCAATTCTTCCACCTCCAACGAAAGTGTTTTTCGAGACAGCGACTCGTGGGGAGCGACCGATTTGTCGGGCGAATACCTGAGAACGGGTGCGCTTTGCGGAGAGATGAACGGAGATGGGATTTTCGCAATTTCATTCTCGAAATTGACAATGGGCGAGCGGAGGGTCGCCCCCGGATCGTTCAAAATCGTATCCGGAAAGAAGGGGCCGCAAGCTCGGGCAGAAGGGAGAAGCGAAAAAGAAACCAACCCGCAAAGGCTAAGCCAACGGAGCAGATCGATCATATAAATATCCGGGAAAGGCTAATAGCACTTCACTTGAGAAACCGAAAGAGGAATCACGGGCTGGAGAGGAGAATATGAACTCCATCGAGGGATGACGCCCTCAGCCATCCGATGGTGAGGGATTTTCCCGGCACGATTCCAGGCGAGAACGGAACGGTATCCTGAAAGATGAGGGCGTGGGAGGGGGGCGACATCAAACGATATCCCGCGAGGGCGTCAGCGGATTCTGGTGCAGCGGAATTATACCGGACCGTGATTCGGGAGGGACGATGCTCCGGCCTTTCACCGAGGTTCTTGAGTTCGATGGTGGAAAATCCTTCAGGCTGAGGCTGTAGAGATACCTCCAGGCGGGATTTTGGCTGCCGTCCTGAAGAGACCGCCTGGAAGGTGATCCACGGCCAGTTCATCCGATCAGTATCGACTGGCAGACGGTACCAGATGATTCCTGTGAGGAGGGGCGAATGACTGGTTTTAAGATCTGCAACGAGGCGGGCGAGTTGGGTGGGATCGGAATAGCCGGGGATAATCACCGTGCCGGGAGGAATGACCGGAATGCCGCCTTCCGAGATCACTCCGAGACGTTTGCCATCCGCATTGAGCAGGACGACGCACTGATACGTAGAAAGAGCGGCGCGAAAAGGGACTCCGAACCGCGATGCTCTGGAGATGGCCTGCCGCGCCTTTTCGACATCGCAGATCACCGCGGTCGAGTCGTTGGTCGCTGGCAGCTCAAGGGAATGCACCTGAAGGACGTAGGAATCGGCAGATGCCGCGAGCTTTCCGAAATCGCTTTCCCTCAACCATGACGGGAGGGCTGTGAATACGATACGGTTTCCAGGACAGAGCGACTTGAGCTTGAGCAGGAACGCCGCGTAGGTGCTGAGTCTGGAGTCGGGACAGTCATAATCAATCTGAACCTCCCGGCATGTGATGCCCTCTGCCCGGGCTTCAGCGATGATCGAACGAGCTAGGGATGCGATCTCGCCTGCGCGATCGGGAGAAAGGCCCGATTTGCCTCTCGCCTCGGGAATCCGAATGACTATGCCGACTGGTTTCTCTGTTTTCGCCACCGCCCTCCAGGGAAGATCAAATCTACGGATGGTCGAGCGATCCGTGGCAAACGTGACATCGGCGGCGTGAAGATAGAAGGCGTCGAGATCGCGGCTTCCGCGTTCAATGGCTGCATCCACCGCGTCGCTGCGGACCTGTTGCCAGACATACGCTTCGGAAGAAAGCCGAGCGGAAGGTCGGCAGGCTGAAAGAGCGAGGGCGACTGCAATGGCCGAAATCCGGAAGAGTGAGTTCATGAACCGGCGCGGGTTTGGGGGAAATGATCGAATGGGAGTGCGGACGGAGTATTGAGTCTGAGTGGCGTTGTCGTGTGACCTTCGGAGAATGGACTTTCTGAGTGTCGTGGTGATGATCGTATCCGCTGAGGGCTGGAGTGACAAGGGAGCTGTCGAGCGGAAGCGATGATGAAAGAGAGGTCATCATGAGTGAAATATGGTATGCTAATTTAAAAATCGCATCATTTTTAAAATATCTATTGTCAGCTTAGCGTGGAGGAGATATAGACAACTTCACTTTCAATGTTCAACCAACGATCCATCATCGATTGCAGCAGGTCAGGCGTGAGCCTGGGCTGGACGGGGGATTTGCATTCCCGTCGGATCAAGCTTGGTTTTGCATACATGCCGGAACTTAATCCCGGAGATACACTGGTGGGCAGAAGGCTCTAGATACGGATAAATACTACCGATTTGGATAACCCTGCTCGCTGATGCGAACAGGGTTTTTTGTTGCCCGCGAGGAATCGAGTCGAGAATCGAGAAACATGAATTTTATCAATCCATAGGCAAAAAGCCCCGCCGCGGCGGTAACCGTGGCGGGGCGGGATTTGTCAGCAGAAAAAACAGGCCATTGTCGAGATGAGCGTGTTTGCGTGACTCCTTAGAGATACGCAAACCGGCGGCGGTGTCAACCCGTCGCGTAGCCTGATTTTCTAATACTAATGAATCCCATGCCGAAATTTTGCAGTTTAAGGGCTTCGTGGGAGGTGTGCCTGTAAACACCGAAAGATCCGCCGTGAAATATCCTGCGGGTGTGATCCTTGTCGTGTCTTTGCGGCAGAGGATGGCAGCGGTGTTTGTTCTTTTACCCCGGCAGTGTTGTCGGGGTTGTCGTGTTTGACCAGCCGGCACGAGTCAGGAAATCCCGCGTGAAGGCGGCTCCTTCTGGCTTCGGGACTTCCAAGGAAGCCCGTAACCGCCTGGTCAACTTTTGGGCGGGTTCGCAAGGACCCGCCTCTTTGTGGTCATCGTTCAAGAGAAGGATGCCTGAATGCCAATCAGGCGATGCCGGTGCGAATCCGGCTGACTGCACCATTTTTCTACGGAGGGCGTCAGATTGCGCAGCCTGGTCTCCAAAACCGGGCGTGTTCGGGGCAGCACCGGAACTCCGTGCCATTTCTAGATTTCAGCGACGTGACCGGGCAGAGGTCGAAGCTGTGGAGATCCGTGCCTTGGGAGCACGGGAAAGCGGGTGCGACTCCCGCCTGTCCGGCCATTTTCAGCAAATCCGGGGTGAATCGGATTCCGGCGGGTCTCATAAGCTCGTTGTCGCAGGTTCGACTCCTGTCCCCGGGATCAGATGCGATGGAGCCTGTAGTGTAGTAGCCGCATTCCTCGCTGTGACCGAGGCAGGGCCGGGGCAGAACCGGCCAGGCTCCCCGATTTCATTTCAGGAGGTTATTGCCCGTAGGCGGTAATCCCGATTTTATGCCGACGAGCAAAACTGGCGCATTCAGCAATGTGAAGCTGTATAGCCGAATAGTCCTTCATGAAGGCCCGCCAGTTTTTGCGCCAATAATGACGCAATCGATAGGTCATTTGTGGAGGATCGTCGACATGTGTCTCAGTCCAGCTAAACTTCTCTTCAAACTCCTCAAAACTGGCAATCTTGTCGTTTGTGGCAACTTCGCGAAGCAGGCGACGACGAAGATTGGTGAGTTGCTTGTCGCCGAACCAGTTCGTTGCCCCCCAACGGTTGTAATCAGGACCGAACGCTCTCATGCGAGAGCGTACATAGATCGAGATTCCCGTTATTGGACGAAAGATAAAGCGAGTATCTCCCCAACTCATTGCGGGAGCACAGGCATAGTAAAATGTATCGTTGTATGGTCCGTGAAGCTTGCGTGACCTAAGAGGCGTCAGGAACTCCTGAGAAAATGTCGGCCAGGCTGTCTCGTCCACGTCCAGGGCGAAATCTGTCAGCCAACGTCGCTTTTTTCGTCTGCCCATAAATTTATTCAACAAGGCAGGTTATGACCTGCACAATACTAAACCAAGGAGGTAAAACCAATGAGGGTCCGTATTTTTGGAACGCATGATGAAGCAACCATTGCGCAGATCGAACGCTGCGTCGCCGCGGGCGGCGAGCGTGGCGTGCTGTGTGCCGATGGACACAAGGGGTACGCGCAGCCGATTGGCGGCGTGGTGGCGTATCGCGACCGGATTTCCATCTCGGGAGTCGGGTTTGACATTGCCTGCGGAAACCTCGCGATCCGTACGGATGCGAAGGCGCAGGATGTCATGCCGAAGATCGGTGCGGTCATGGACGATGTCGTGAGCGATATTTCGTTCGGCATCGGCCGTCATAACAAGCAGCGCATCGAGCACGAGCTGTTCGATGATCCGCTGTGGGACGAGCAGCCGTTCAAGAGTTTCAAGCCGATGGCGGAAGCCCAGCTCGGAACGGTCGGAAGCGGCAACCACTATGTCGATGTCTTCCTCGATGAGGACGACACGGTCTGGGTGGGTGTGCATTTCGGCTCACGCGGTCTTGGCCACAAGACGGCGACGCACTTCCTGAAGAAGGCGGGCGGCAAGGATGGCATGGATGTCGATCCTGCCGTGGTGAGCGAAAGCGATCCGGTCGGTCAGGCGTACATCGCGGGCATGAAGCTCGCGGGACGTTATGCCTACGCGGGTCGTGAGTATGTGGCGCGTCACGTCGTGCAGAAGATTCTCGGCGCGAAGATCGAGGAGGAGGTGCATAACCACCACAACTTCGCCTGGGAGGAGGAGCATGATGGCTCGAAGTACTGGGTCGTCCGCAAGGGTGCCACCCCGGCATTTCCGGGCAAGAAGGGCTTCGTCGGAGGCAGCATGGGAGACGATGCCGTCATCATCGAGGGTGTCGACTCCGAGGCCTCGCGCGAGGCGATGTTCTCCACCGTTCACGGTGCGGGACGTGTCATGTCGCGTACGGCGGCCAAGGGCAAGTTTGTCCTGGAGGACGGAAAGCGCATTCGCAAGGAAGGCCTCGTCCGCCACGACGAAATGATGAAGTGGCTGCATGAACGTGGCGTGACGCTGCGCGGCGGGGATCTCGACGAGGCTCCTCAGGCGTACCGTCGTCTGCCGGAGGTGCTGGCGGCGCATGAGGGAACGATTCGTGTCCTGCATGTGCTCAAGCCCATCGGCGTCGCCATGGCGGGCCGCGACATCCGCGACCCGTACAAGGATTAACCAGGGGCCGGTTGCTTCAATGGCAGCCGGCTCCGCAAGTTTTGCCATCAGTGATGGCATTGCCAGTGCGGCAGTGAGGCTGGAGTTACTTCGTAGCTCAGAGGTAGAGCAGTCCGGGAGCAATCCGGGGCTGGCCGCGGGTTCGAATCCCGCCGGTACGCGGGCGAAAGCCCGCGTTTCCATTTCTCCGGCCGACTTTCTCCGCACTCTGTTTCTTTGGGCAGTGACGATAGGCTTTCTTCGTTAACTGGTAGGGCTGGTTCGACTCCAGCACCCGCGCTGCGGGTTGGCTCGCGGTGAGCATATCGGACGTGCGCAAGCACGGATTGCCTTTCGGATTTTCTCCCAAAGTTCCTTATCGGGGCAGTGAGAATGGAGTTACTTCGTAGTGATCGACCAGGTTGCCGGTTCGAGTCCGGTCTCCGGCTGTCAAAGGCCGGAGTAGCTCAAGGGTAGAGCAGGTGGTTGATGCAGGAGACTGTATTGACCGTTACTCTGTTCAACTTTCTCCCCGTGTCCCTTTGCTGTTCGCAGCAGCGAGCCCGGAGATACTTCGGAATGGTAGAGTGGATCTCGGTAATCCAGCAGGCCCGCGAGGGACTGTCTCACTCCGGGCGAAATTCTCTGCGGGCAGCAACCCTTTTCCCCAGATCATCACGCGGCGCGTTGCCGCATCAAAACAACAACAACCAAGGAGGTGAATGCCCATGAAATTCAACGCACTCTTGAAGCGTTTCCGCGAAGGGAACGCAACGAATCTCGCCGGAGGCAAGGCCTTCGCCGAGTCTCAAAAGACCGAGTTGGTCTCGATCCTTCTGACTTCGCAGTTGGAGGATCAGTTCTACCGCTCGGGAGATGCGACGGCGGAGCGTCTGAAGCAGTTGATTGCGGCCGAACCCGATAAAAAGTTCGTCGCCAAAGCCGCCGTGTACGCCCGCCAGGAAGCGGGTATGCGCTCGGTGTCGCATCTGGTGGCGAGCGAACTGGTCCGCTCGGTGAAAGGCGAGCAGTGGACGAAGCGGTTTCTTGAAAAGGTCGTCCGACGCCCGGATGACGTGCTCGAGATCCTCGCCTGCTATCTCGCCACTTACGGACGCCCCATCCCGAACGCCCTGAAGAAGGGCCTCGGTGCGGCGCTGGCGCGCTTCGACGAATACCAGGTCGCCAAGTACCGGCGTGAATCGGCGGAGATCAAACTGGTCGATGCTGTGAACCTGCTGCACCCGCCCAACAGCGAGGCGCTGGGCAAGCTGGTGCACGATAAGCTGGCACCTGCGGAAACTTGGGAGGTCAAGCTCACTCAGGCCGGAGCCGAGGCGGCCGACAAGGACGAAGCGGAGGTGTTGAAGGCCGACGCGTGGGCGGAGTTGATTCGCTCGCGCAAGCTGGGGTACTTCGCGCTCCTGCGGAACCTGCGCAACATCCTCGCGCAAGCCCCCGAGGTCGTGGACGAAGTGCTGAGTCTCCTGGTGGATGACACTCTCATTCGCAAGTCGCTCGTGCTGCCGTTCCGTTACCTCACTGCGCTCGAGGCCCTGGAGGCGGGAAATCTGCCCCGGGCGGGCGAGGTGATCGCGGCTCTGAGCGAGGCTGTCGACAAGTCGCTGGCCAACGTGCCCGTCTTTGCGGGCCGTACCCTGGTGGCGCTCGATGGCTCCGGCTCGATGCAGGGCAAGCCGCTCAAGGTCGGCGCGCTCTTTGCCTCGGTGCTGCTCAAGGCCAACGCAACGGACCTGATGATCTTCAGTGACGACGCCAATTATCTCACGGCAAATCGCCGTGACTCCACGCTCACCCTGGCGAAGGTGATCGAATCGAAGGCGCCCGGTCGTGGAACGAACTTCCACGCGGTCTTCGAAATGGCAAACAAGGCGTACGACCGCATCATCCTGCTCTCCGATATGCAGGGCTGGATGGGCGGGCTGGCTCCGACGGCGGCGTTTGAGAAATACAAGCGCCGCACCGGGGCGTCGCCGAAGGTCTTCTCGTTTGACCTTCAGGGTTACGGCACGTTGCAGTTTCCGGAGCGCGACATCTTTTGTCTCTCGGGCTTTTCCGAAAAGACACTCGAGATGCTCAAGTTCCTGGAATGCGACAAGTCTGCTCTGATCCGGAAGATCGAGGAGGTGCAGTTGTAAACGTGGTCCCGGCGGGTGAATGCCAGCCGGGGCCGATATGGGGGTTCCCATTGAGGTGCTCAGCGGCTTTGTGAAAGCGGAGTTGCTGCGCCTTTCCGGCGTGACGGTCGCAGATACGCCATGCCTGGATCCGAATTCGCTCGATCACTTCTTCTGCGGGCAGCTCGCTTGATAGGTAACACGACAATCTGACCGGGGTAAAAGAACAGACACCAACCTGTTGCAAATCCGCAGGAGTTCTGTCTAGAAAGAGCGCCCAGTTCATCGTGCACATTTTCTATCAGCCGGATATTTCCATGAGAAAGTCTCTCTCTGCTTTCGCCTTTTCCATCGTTGCCCTTCCCGTATTGGCCCAGACGCATGTTCCTGCGCCATTGCCACCGTATGAGGTGCCTCCGGTGCTCGATGCGCGGGTGATATTGCGTCCGGAATTTGACCGGGGGTACAACTTTGCCGTGCAGCCGCCGGTGCCGACGAGCCGGGGGCTGAATCACTTCACCATCGATACGGCGGATTCCGGGGTCAACCTGGCGGAGGGCAATACGGCCCTCATCCAGCGAATCGCAGAGATTCAGGCCATCGCGAAGCTGCGCGAGGTTTCGCGGAGCGAAAGTTACAAGGAGGCGTTGAAGCGGGCGGCGAAAAGCCCGCTCGCGCTGGCCCAAAATCTCATCGAGCATCCCGTGGGAACAGTCGGCGAGATGGGGAAAGGCCTTTGGAAATCGGTCAATAGCATCGGCCAGTCGGTCAAGGAAGTCGGGCAGGGGCGCAAGCAGTCCAAGTACGAGGATTCCACAATGGAGGACGTCATCGGATTCAGCAAGGCCAAGCGGGGAATCGCGCTCAGCCTGGGAGTCGATCCATACTCGACGAATCCAGAATTGCAGAAGGAACTCAAGGGCGTGGCCTGGGCGGCTTATGCCGGGCAGATGACGCTGACTGGCGCGCTGATGCCGGTGGGAGGAGCTGTGGGCCTGACCCTGCGGTCGGTCAATACCGGGAGCCAGACCTATGCGGCGCTGAGAGATCTCAGTCCGGCGGATTTGAGGCTGCGCAACCTGAAGATTCTGCTCTCGATGGGTATCGAGCGCGCACAGGCCAACGCGTTTCTGAACAACCCCTCGCTGTCGCCGATGCACCAGACGGTGATCGTCGACTCGATGGCGCAGTTGCGCGGAGCATCGGGCCGTGCGGTGTACTTCAAGCTCGCAACAGCGGCCTCGAGCGAGACCGAGGCGATTCGCTACACACGGCAGGCGCAACTGCTGTCGGCGATCAACCGCTCGCAGCCGATCACGGCTGTATTCAACTACCGGCGTGCGCCACTGGCGATGAATCAGCACGGGGCGTTGATCATCCCCCTCGAATGGGACTATGCGGCATGGACCAAGGAAAGCGCGGGGTTTCTCGATGTAATCAAGTCCGGGCAGATTGCCGGGCATCGCTTCACCTCGGTGCAGCTTTATCTGACCGGGGTGGCTTCGCCGACCTTGAAGTCCGTCCTGGCGGTCAACCAGATCGCGCTGGCGGAGAAGGCGCTGCCGGGACCGCTCAGGTAGTGTGATCTCGCTGGAGCGCCGGGTTCTCGTTAGGGCTTGGCGACTTTGTTGTAAATTTCCTCGATCTTTGTCTGCGGCAGCGCTCCGTCGGCTCCGTTTTCCGCGCCGTAGATGGTGAGGTCGTCGATCATGCCCTGAAACGGTCGAGCGCCGGAAGAAACGTTGCCGACCTCGAGACCACCGGAAAATGGGGGGAGCTTGCCCGCGTCGATGGAGCGGGTGCAGACGAGTGTGAGTCCTGCGTCGGTGGCACCCACGTAGAAATTCACATTATCCATCGTGCGGGTGCCGTCGTAGGTGATGGCGAAAAACATCCACATCCCGACCTCGGTGTATTTCGGCTCGCTGTTGACAAAGATCGGGGTGCCGCTGTCCGGAATGACGGCGAACTGGAGCTCCCCGCTGCTACCGGCCTGAACGTAAAATGTTTTGCCGATAATGATGCGAGCTGCGCCTGTGATCGTGGTTTGAGGCTTAAGCCAGCCGATGATGGTCAGGGATTCCAACCCGCCGAGGGCGGAAAGGCCCTCGGTATTGCCGGGCGCGGTGGCGACGGGGCCTGAGTTGGGCGGGTTGTTTGCTCCCATGCCATTCGCTCCCGAGAGATCCAGGGCATAGTCGCCAGGCTTGCCGGTGGCCCCGCCTCCATCGGGGGTGAAGAGCGAGGTCGGGACTTTGTCGTTCCTCATCGTCAGAGGGGAGGGTCCTGCGGTTCCCGAGCTCTCAGCCATCTCTCCGCTACCCTCATTGAATTTCCATTCCATGAGTTGAGCCTGCGAGATTTCGAGGCCAACGCTGAAGCAGGCCAGGATTGCAATGACACTGCGTTGCCGCAAACTGGGAAAGCTAATGGCGACCATGGGAGGAAATCGGAGGCGGGTTATGGTTGGCTCGGGGAAGGTGATGAAACCCCTGAGGGCTGGCCAAGGTATGATGTCAGAGTGCCCCAGGAGGGCAGGATGATCAAGTCCGCTCCCTCGGGGCGATGTTTCATGACCGTCTCACGGACGTAGGGGAGATCGAGACCTTTCTCGATCACATAGTGCTGAAAGACGAGTTCGTATCCGGGGCGAAACTCCTCGCGACCTTTGGGGCTTAAGGGGACATCGCCGACGACCTTTACATCGTGCCCGGCAAGATACTTGGCCATGTATTCGTACCCAGTGGCGAGGCGGTTCCCGGCGGCGGAGTAGAGATCAAGCCCCTGGTTTTTCGCGATTTCACAGCATGCTGCGAGGGCGGCGAGGCCCATTTGTCCGTGGACTTGATCGCGACCCGATTCCTGATTCTGCCCGTGGGGGTGAATGTAATGGGTCAGGGCGCCATTGCCTTTGCCGTTGAGGTAATAGGACAGCGCTTCGTTGAAGATATCGTGGCGGTCGCAGAAAACGGCGATAGCCATCATCGCGGCCATCATGCTGGCATCCCAGTTGCCATTGAACTCCGGCTTGAAACCCTGGAGACGAGGATAAAAGACCGCGACAAGCATTTGCTTGAACTTGTCGGCTGATTCCTGAGACCAGCCTGCGGAGCTGCCGTCCGGCTGCCGGTAATGGGCTAATAGTTCGGCGGCACTTGCGTATTTGCCGCCGGTGAATCCTGCGGTGATCTTGCCCTGGTCGCGACGACCGAGGTCGATGGCCTGAAGTTTGCTGCCAGCGGCATCAAGGATCTGAATGGCTTTATCGGCATGGGCTTTGTTGCCGGTGAGGCTCCAGAGCAGCGCGTGGCCGTAGGCCGCTGTGGCGTCCTTCATGAGATAGCCAATGGTTTTGTCGTGAGGGTTGATGACCGGGACGATCTTGGGCTGGTAGTCGAGGCGGGTGTGTTCGCTGGCTTGCAGGGCCTTCAGCGCGGAAGTCCACGGTTCCTCTCCGGCGGCAAGGTGCTCGCGGATTTGATCAATCTCCGCCTGCGTGTGCAGGATGCCGGGATGAATGAAAGCCTGGTCGGCGGGCAGCTCGATGGCGGGAAGCGGCTCGCCGGGCGCAGCGGGTCCCGTGTAGTTCGGGTTGAGGTGCGCGGGCCTGGTGCCTTCGGTCTGGGGGTAGCACATGCCAGTCAGGCACATGGAGAGGACTAGGCAATACCGTATGGAGGATTTCATGGGAGGTCGTATGCCGGTGGCTGGCGGCGATGTTGTGCCGGGCAGCGTTTTCCGAGGTTAAGTGGCGCGGTCGTAAATTTCCAGAGTCACCTTGGCAGAAACCGGATCGCCCCGGAGGAAGGCGGCGATATTTTGCAAGGCGAGTTCCCCGCAGCGGGGAAATTGATCCGACGTCGGGCCGGCGATATGCGGAGACTTTACGATGCTGTCGACCGCATGGAGCGGTGAGTCGGGAGCGATGGGATCGACTTTGTAAACGTCGAGAGCCGCATATACTCGGCCAGAGGCTGCAAGGTCAGCAATGGCGGTTTCATCAGCGATGGCGCCGCGGCCGACATTGACGAAGAGCGCGCCGGGAGGCATCAGTTCCATGACCGTGCGTGAGACGGAGCCCTGGGTGCGGGCATTGAGCGCCTCGCAGTCGACGATAACGTCATTCGATGCGAAGAGCATCTCCAGGCTTTCGCTCGGGGTGACATCGTATTCCGTGAAATGAGATAGCGGCACTCCGGTCGAAAAGGCCGAGATGCGAGCGGCGAAAGGGCGGAGAAGCTGCACGAGAGACCGAGCCACATTGCCAAAACCGTGTATGCCGACCCGCTTGCCATAAAGGGTGCGGGTGCGAATCGGAGACGGTTGCCAGCGCCTTTTCCCCGCGATAATATCGGGCCACTCGGGCGATCGGCGAAGGCCGGACAGGATGAGAAGCAGGGCATGCTCTGCGACGGTGTCGGCAGCGAGCGTCCCCCAGTTTGTCACCAGCAAACCCTGCTCCAAAAGCGGGCGCGGAAGAAGGTTTCGTACAGATCCGCTGGTGTGGCAGACGTATTGCAGGGTGGAAACTTCTGCGAGCGTCTCCTTGGGGAAGGGAGGAGTCGACCAACTGGTCACCACCACCTGAGGCCCGATGCTTCGCAGGAGGGCGAGATCGAGATGTCCATCGTGTACCGCATCCGCCGCCTCGAAGATCTCAGTGCCCGGCAGGGAGAACCCAGCGGGGAAGAAGAGGTCGCTTTCCTTCTTGTTGATCAACAACGCGACCCGTCCGCTGGCTGGGGTCTGCAACTTGCGATCTGAGGTCAGGGTCTGGAGCATCGAACTCCTCTATAATCCTCGTCCTGTGATCGGTCGCGAGAGACAATCGAGTCAAACTGTTGATCGTTTGCCGTCCGCCCGGTCCATGGTGTTTCCGGTGAGCTAGTGGAGGGTTGACTTAGCCGGGGGTGAGCTCAAACTGTTGACATGATCCAGCGAGTAACCCTGCGCGATATCGCGAAGGAGGTGGGTGTGCACTATAGCACCGTCAGCATGGCCCTGCGGGACAACCCGAGGATTTCCTCGGAAGTCAAAGCCCAGATCAAGGCGGTGGCGGATCGCCTCGGCTATGTGCCGGACGCGGCGTTGTCGGCGCTGAATGCTTATCGGAAGGCTAAGCTTCAGGCGCACTATCAGTCGACCATAGCATGGATCGACAACTGGTCCGGAGAATACCGTCTGCGCGATCAGCCGACATTTGATGAATATTTCCGGGGTGCCTCCGAGCGGGCCAGGGAGTTGGGATACAATGTGGAGGAGTTTAGTCTGAAGCGGGACAACCTTACCCCGGACCAGCTTTCCCGCATCTTGCGCAATCGCGGTATTCGCGGCCTGTTGCTTGCGCCTCAACCTGCCGCAGGGACGTGGCTGCCGCTTGCTTACGAGTGGTTTTCAGTCATCGCATTCGGGTACAGCTTGTATCCTCGTATCTTCAATCTCGTCACCAATCACCAGATTCACTCGGCCAATCTGGCGTTCAACACCCTCAAGGAACTGGGATACAAACGCATCGGCTTGTACGTGCACAGGAGTCATGACGACAAGGTCGACAATGCCTACTCCATCGGGCACTGGATTTATCACAAGAAGCATCCTCAGGAGCAGCGCATCGAGCCATGTCTTGATCCGTCGATAGGGAGTCCGAAGGAAACATTCGAGCGATGGTTTCGCAAGACCGCACCGGACGTGGTGTTGTTTCTGGGAGGATTCGATCTTGCGAACTGGATTCGTCAGCTCGGCGTACGCATTCCCGAGGACGTGGGTCTGGCCAACCTCAGTCTGGCTGCCGCTGATACGACCCTGTCGGGTGTGTATGAAAACGGCATCATGATTGGACGTACCGCAGTGGATAACCTGGTCGAAATGCTGCAGCGCGGAGAACAGGGGCCGCCCACCACTCCGATCCGCATCCTGGTGGAGGGAGTGTGGCGAAATGGCGAGACGACGAGGCCGCAGACCGGAGCTGCCTTAACCGCCGATGCGCGGAAAAAGCCTGTGCGCCGAGCCAGACGCTCGAAGTAGCCAATACCAATGTCAGGGAGCGAACTGACGGGTCGAAAGAACGCGGAACTTGTAATAGTCGCCTAGCGGCTGGCTGGGCGGATAGGAGCCGCCAGCCACGGCGGCCGCGTAATCCGGAATGTTGTCGCCGGGATCGATGTATCGCTCGACGGTTTGGGAACCGCGATACTGGCCGAGGACACTGTCGCGGTCCTCCCTCCAGGTTGCGTAATCACCGCCGGGAGTCTGCTTCAGGCTCTGGACGCGATAGTGGACGGTGTAGGTGTTCGATTTTGTGGTGAGCAGCGGATAGAGATTTGTGTAGGGCCGTTCGCGCACGTTGTCGCCGGTAACCGGATAAGAATTCCAGAAAGCATCCATGTTGGCGCGGGTGATGGGCAGCGATGGAGCGGAGCCGTGCACGGGTACGAGGTCGATGCTGCAGATCTCGGAGGCGGAGCGAAAGATGTCGCCGCTGGCGAAGCGGGCGGCGAATTGCGCGAGGGTCTTGTCGGCGTCGAGAGGGAAGCGCACATTGATGTTGGAAGGCTTGTTGCCGCCGCTCGGGGTGCCATTGGGATTCTGATAGGTTTTGTAAGAACCATTCCCGGGAGAGGGGATCACGGTCACCATCTGGCTTTTCATCGCGGCTCTCAGGCCGGTATCGCGGTTGATGTAGGTGAAGGGGACGATCAGGTGATTCATGTTGATCCGACCGGCGGTCGCAAGCGGCGTGCTGATCGCGTAAGGCTCGACCACAGGCATGGTGAAGAGATCCAGCAACAGGTGATCGGGCGGGGCAGCGGTGGTGCCGAGGCCGGGGTGATTGGCCGGTCCGGGACGGAAGAGCAGAGTCTGCCACGGTTTATTGGCGAGGACGCCTGTGGGCAGCGAGCCGAGCATGCCCGGGGAGGGGATCATGCGGTTGGGGGAGAAGAAGGTGTCGCCGGCGAGGGCGGAGCCGTAGTCGAGTTCGAAATACGGTCGTCCGTTGGGATCATTGCGTCCAGCATCTCCCTCGTCGGGTTTGTTGATCAGCGGACCATCGACATTGTTGCCGATGCCGTTATCCCAGTCGGCGGCGACGCCCGATGCGGTGGCCGCTCCGGTGAGCGAGGGGACGGAGGTATCCTTGCTGCGAAAATACGTTGCGCCGCCGGTGCTGCCGTAAAAATCCGTATCATTAATCTTCCGACCGGCCGAGGTGTCGTACTTTGGCTGGTAGTTCGAGTAGTTGATGTTTACGAGTTTGCCTCCCGAGGCACCGTAAACCGGATAGGCCAGGCCGAAGCGCAGCATGTGAGAATGTCGCTGGATCGAAGACGCGTAATCCGCATCTGTCATCGCATTGGAAAGCGGCTGAAGCATGGCCGCGGGAACCTCGGCGCGGGCGGCGACCATTCGGATATCGCCCGGAGCGGCCACCAGAGCCCTGACCACATCCCGGCTGCTGATCCAGGAGACTCTCTTGTCGAAACTCAGGCGGCCAAATGGCGCGGAACCTGTGTCGTAGAACGACCGGAAGTTGTAGTTGGCGGCGTTGGAGTTGAGCGCCGTCGTGGAGTCGGCAACCGTCTCTGGCAGTGGCAGGGTGGCGGCGGGAAAGCTCAGGTTGACCGTCTGGATGGGAGAGGAGGATACGCGATTGCCCGCCGCGTCGAGGGCGAAGATCTTTGCCACCGCCGAGCCGCCCTTGAAGTAAATCTGCCCGCCATCCATGTCCGGACAGCCCACCGGCGAGGCGGGGCTGCCGGCCTGTGCTCCCGTGGGGCGTGTGATGAAGGGATAGCGGTTCGCGGCGGATGCCTTGCTCTTGCCGTAGGTGAAGATGCGATAGTCGGTGATGCCGCCATACAGCGACATCCCCAGACTGACCGCGCCATTTGGGCGGATCACGTCGCTGGAGGGAAGGCCCATCGAGTAGGAGGTCGAGCCGGAATTGCTCCATGAGAGCGAGTCCAGCCCCTCGACCTGAATCTCATACCAGGGATAGGTAAACGGCGTGCCGCTGGTGGGATCGTACATCTGAAGAAAGAATCCTGCCTGCACACGCTGGGTCCCGTTGACGGTGATGGTCGGGAAGGTGTAGCTGGAGAATCCCGGGTAGCCGGAGACAACGGGATTGAACGACGGGCTGTTATTGCCTGCTCCGATGAAGACGAGAAACGCCTGTTGAATCGTGGGGAAGCGTCCGAAGCCGCGAGGGTGGACGGATTTTCCCGTGGCGGAGTCGGATACGGTCGTCGCCATATCCTCGATGGGGATGACCTGGCCTTTCCCGGGGTCTCCATCGGTGGCATTGGAAAATAGCGCACGCGCATAAGGTGTCGCGCCAGTGGTGGTGTCCTGGAGATTCGTCGTACGGATGTAGTCAAAGATCTCCGTCAGGATCTGGTTGCGGTCATCGCCGTACTTGGATTGAAATGAGCCCGTGCTGAATCCGGGGGCGGGCAGAGAGGTGAGTTTGCGGAGATATTCAACAAGCTGCCGGTTGCGGGCGAGGCCCGTGCCGGAGCCACTGGCCGGCAGATCGGCTGTGGGGCTGTTTGCGTCCTGGCGCTGAAAGTGAAAGATGTGACCGTTGATTGCCGTGCAAAATGCGATGAGCTTGTCGAATGGAGTCATCGCCGGACTCCCGGAAGAGTTCAGGGTGATCGGCCACATCGACACCCGGGGGAGATTGTAAATATTCACGTCCGGGGCCTGGCTGCTGGCGGTCAGGAAAAACCGCGCGCGGCGAAGCGTGGCGGGATCAAGGGCGCTCGGTGTCGCCAGCAATTCGGCATTTTCCTTGCGTACGCCGGAGGTTCCCAAGGCCGTCTGAAAGAGGAATTCGTCCACGGTGCCGTACAGCCGGGTGACGCTTGGCGGCAGGTTGTTCGATGTCGGCGATGTGTCGGCATTGCCTCCTTTGGAACCCCCGGCCTTGGTGGCGGGGGTGACGGGATATAAATCTTCCAGGCCGAGGTGGCTGGAGGGATCGCTGGGACTCCATGCGGTCGAGGTAATACCGAGGCCGAGGACGGTGCTGAGACTGACCGTGGCCGGATGGCCGGGATAACGCTGGAACTCACCCTGGACGGGCTGGCGCGTGGCCAGATAAAAATCCTGCGTCGTATAGGTGCGGGGTGTATCCCAGAAGGTGCCTTCCGAGGCGGTGTTGATGTTGATCTTTGCTGTTTCATCATCGGCCCAGAAGGCGATGCGGCCGACGATCTGGTTGCTTTCGGAGGGGCGCGCTCCCGAGGCGTTGAACGAGACGACGCCATTCGCACTGGATGCCGGCACGATGATCTTTCCATCCTGCAGGACGTAGAGCCATTTGACCGGCATGGGTGCCTGGTCCGGGGATTGCGGGTCGGCCGGCGCGTCCTTGAGCCAGAACCCCTCGACCGGGGGGGCGCCGTTGATGAATGGACCGTATGTCTTGACTGGTCCTGCCTGTGCGGATGTATAGCTGGCGAGATCGGATGCATCGCCGCTCAGGATCGGGTAATAGTTGGTCGATCCGATCCGTATCGGCTGATTGAGGTCGGTGTAAACGCCGCGCTGGGAGTACCAGTTTGCCGGCACGCCATTGGTGGCGCTCGTGTGGTCAAACTTTCCGGCCCCCTGCATCGCGGCGTCGGAGTACAGCTTGTAGTAGCCTTCGGCCTGGCCCGCGGTGTTGTAGGTGCGGATCATGCCCGGCTGGGAGGCCCAGTTCAGCGAAGGATCACCGGTGGCGACGCGGATCTGACCCTCGACGAGGTTGACGGCCGTATCGGCCAGAAGCTTGAGCGAGGCCCCGCTGGAATAGACCTTGGAAGTCTGCACTTCGGTGCGCACCGTGGCCAGGAAGGCCAGGAGGAGGATGGAGATCAGCGTGATGCCGATGAGTACGAGGACAAGGGACGCGCCTCGCTTGCGGCAATGCCTGTCGCGAGTCACGGGCCGGGGGAGGCGATTCATAAACGGCTTGGGAGACGCAGGAAAGATGCTCGGCTTTGCCATCAGAGCAGCGGAGGGCTCGCAGGCTATCGGGCGCTCACGGAGAGGCGTGACCTCTTTTGTTGGCTACGATCAGGGAATACTGGTTGATCTGCTGCGGCTGGTTTACGCGGGAAATCTGGATGCGGACATTGTACGCCTCGTTGCGGGCGGCGGAGTCTTGCAGCCGCACAGGATAGGAGGCGAGGCTGTCGACGGCCTCGAGCTTGACCGTGGCGGTGTAGATGGTTGCCGGATCTCCGGCGATGGTGGATATGCCGCTATTATCGTAGGTGAATTTTTTTCCTGCCAGGTCGGAGAGATTCGAAAAATCGGTGAGAGCGATCTCTTCGGAAAGCCCCTGAACGATCTGAGATTCGATCGTCTGGGAAATCGCCGTCTGAAAATTACTGAGTCCCGCCGGCAGCAATCCCACGAGGCTCACCATGACAAAAGCCACGATGCCCAGCGAGATCGTCACCTCGATCAGCGTAAAGCCCGAGCTGCGAAAGGCCCGGGAATCATTGCGGGAGGAAATCATGACAACGCAGACCTTATCCCTCCAGAAAAGAGACTCAACCGCGAGCGACGTCAAACTGTTGATCGAGGGCTGTCGCGCCTCTCCTCTGGGAAACGAATTGGTCAACAGATTGATTTCTCGACCACTGGCACCCGTCCATTCCCGGACATATGGTGGGACTCGTTAGGCCTGTCGCCGTTTCCCCAACATCATCCCTTATGCAGAATTTCCTTGCTGGTATTGCCTTGTTCCCCGGCGGCTGCCGCCGCTGCCTCTCCCTGATGCTCATCGTTGCTTGGCTTGGCGGAGCGGCGCACGCCGAGGTCTCGCTCCCTCGGCTGTTTTCCGATCACGCGGTGCTGCAGAGGTCGGACTCGGTGCCAGTGTGGGGCAAAGGAACTCCGGGAGAGGCCGTGACGGTGACGCTGGATAAGGCAACTGCCCAGGCCGTCACGGGATCTGATGGAAAATGGAAGGCGGTACTTAACCTGAGCGAGGTCGGAACCGGGCCATATGACCTGGTCGTGCAGGGAACGAACACGCTTACGGTGCGCGATGTGCTGGTGGGGGAGGTCTGGCTTTGCTCGGGACAGTCGAACATGGATTTTCCCCTGGGTTCATTCCCGGTTGCAAAAACCGAGGTCCCGGTATCGGCCAATCCGAACCTGCGGCAGTTCCTGGTCAAGCGGAAGCCTTCCGGCGAACCGCTTGATGATGTCGAAGGAGAGTGGATGGCGGCCAGCCCGGGGACTGCTGCAAAATTTTCCGCGGTGGCGTATTTCTTTGGCAAGCAGATACAGAAGGAACTAGGAGGGCCGGTCGGGCTGGTGAACTCCGCCCTGGGCGGAACGATGATCGAGGCATGGATGAGCGATGCGGCGCTGGCATCCGATCCCGTGCTGAAGGCCGGAGCAGAGAAGGCTCAGGGCAACCGGCGCGCATTTGATCAGTACGCAGATCTCTACAAGGCCTGGCAAAAGAAGTACGGGCGCGAAGATAGGAAGCAGGGCGATGCCGCCGCGTTTGCCGGCGCAGATGTGGACACCTCGGACTGGAAGCCCGTGACTCTGCCGGGGTTTCTCGCAGAGGCCGGTTTACCCGAGAGCGGTGCGATCTGGGTGCGCCGCAAGGTGCCCGCGCCCTCACCGCCGGACATCTCTCCGAAAAATGGCGTCGACATGTTTCTCGATAACATCCGCGACTCGAACGAGGTTTACTGGAACGGGCGAAAGGTCGGGAGCAGCGCGGTGGATAGCGTCGTGCATCGCTATGGCGTCAAAGGCGATTTCGTGAACGAAGGGGACAATGTGCTGGCATTGCGTATTTTCAGCGCCGGCGATAGCGGCGGTGTGGCACCGGGCGGCCAGCGTTTCCAGGGAAATCACGTCCCCTTCAAAGGCGAGTGGCTGGCCAAGGTGGAGTACGAGTTTCCTCCGCTCGACGCAGCGGCGAGGGCGGAATTTCCCGAGCGGCCTGTAACGCCGATCGATGCCCAGAACGTCGCCGGGTACATGTACAATGCCATGATCAACCCCCTTATTCCCTATGCCATTCGCGGCGTGATCTGGTATCAGGGCGAGGCAAACTGGAATCGCGGATACCAGTATCGCACGGCATTTCCCGCTCTGATCACCGACTGGCGGGCCAAGTGGGGACGCGGCGATCTGCCGTTTTATTACTGCCAGATCGCGAACCTCGGGCCGCACAGCAAACAGCCCGAGAAGACATCGATGTTTGCTGAAGTGCGCGAGGCGCAAAGCATGGCGCTCTCGCTGCCCAATACCGGGCAGGCTGTGCTGATCGATCTCGGCGAGGAGAATAACATCCATCCGGCGGACAAGGTGTCGGTCGGAGACCGTCTGGCACGGATTGCTCTTGCCCGGACTTATGGAAGGAATGTGGTGTATTCCGGCCCTGTCTTTGACTCCATGACCGTCGAAGGAGACAAGGCAAGGATCCGGTTCAGGCATGCCGAGGCCGGGCTTGTTGCCAGACCGATGCCTGAGACGTATGCACCAGACTCGAAGAATCCCCGCATGGTTCCGCTCGTGCGCAACTCCCCTCTGTCGGAACTCGAGGGCTTCGCGATCTGCGGGGAAGACATGAAATGGGTATGGGCCAATGCAAAGATCGACAGCGACACCGTGGTCGTCTCCTCCGAGGCTGTGCCCAAGCCGGTGGCCGTGCGCTATGCCTGGGCTCAGAATCCCTTTTGCAACCTGTACAACGCTGCGGGATTGCCGGCCAATCCCTTTCGTACGGATGATTTCCCGCTTGCTTCGAGGCACGCAAAATATTGAGCATGCTCCGCTATGCGGATTCCCCTTTTGAATGTTGCGGCAGTTGGATGCCTGGGCCTGATCCCTGTTGGCGCGGTTCAAGCCGAGGTCACAGGCTATTTTCACACCGAGAAAAGGGATGGACGGTGGTGGATAATCACACCGCAGGGCGACATGTTTATCTCCAAAGGCGTCTGCGCCGTGCAATACGCCCCGGACAAGATCATGGGCACCGGTCCCTCTCTTTACGGAGAAGCCAATGCGAAGAAATATGCTTCCGAGGAGGCGTGGCGCGCAGCAAAGGCGACGCAGCTCCTCGACTGGAATTTCAACACCCTGGGCGCATGGAGCAATGAGGGGGTGGCGCACGCGGACAGGTACGGGCGCAGCCTGGCGCACACGCCCATCCTGAATATCGCGGCGGATTTTGCGAAGAAGCAGATCGAGGCGCAGGGAGGAGAAAAGAGCGCGTGGGAAATGGGTGTGTTTCCGGATGTCTTTAGCCCCAGCTTTGAAACATTCGCGCGGGAGAAGGCAATGCGGATTTGCGCGCCGCAGGCCGGGGATGCCGGCATCCTGGGCTGGTTTGTCGACAATGAATTGCGCTGGGGACCCGACTGGCGCAGCCAGGAGGAACTGCTCGTCACCTTCCTCAATGGGCCGAAGGATTCCGCAGGCCGCAAGGCGGCTATCGAGATGCTGCGCCAGCGGTATGACAGCATGGCTGCGTTTAACGATGTATGGAAAACCGGCGAGGCATCCTGGGAGGATCTGGCGATCGCCGGGGAGATCAAGACGCCATTTGAGCGCAAGGACAAGGCGAAGCAAAATCAGGAGGTGGATCGCGCTACGGAGGCCGCGGGAACGCGACGCAAACAGTATGTGGCGGATTGCGACGCCTTTCTCGGGTTGCTGGCGGAGCGCTATTTCGCAGTGACAGCCGAGGCGGTGCGCGCCGCGGCGCCGAATCACATGGTGTTTGGCTGCCGGTTTGCCTATGCGCCCGCCGCACCTGTGCTGGAGGCTGCAGCCCGCCACGCGGACGTGATCTCCTATAATTGCTACGCGACCGATCCCAAAGGAGTCACCGAGAAATATGCCGTTTACGGTCGTCCGCTGTTGGTGGGGGAATTCGCCTTTCGCGCGACCGACTCCGGCCTGCCCAACACCAAGGGAGCCGGGCCAAAGGTCGCCAGCCAGGCGGAGCGTGCGGCGGCATTTGAAAAATATGTGCGGACCATCATGTCCAACCCCGCCGTGGTGGGATACCATTGGTTCAAGCATGTCGACGAACCGGCTGAAGGGCGCTTCGACGGGGAAAACTCGAACTACGGATTGCTAACAACCAATGACGAGCCGTACGATGAGTTTGTCGCCTGGGTCCAACAGGGCAATGGTCGGGCCGAGGCCTGGCATGCGGCTGCACCGGTCGATGGGGGAAAATAGCGTTTCATCCGCCGCGATGCGCTGAATGCTGCGACAGGCGCAGAGGTTTGCTGAGAATATCGTTCAATGGTTTGAGCGATGTGTTGCTTTCGCTATCTCACGAATATGGCAAATGAAGAAAGGTTCTCCAGCCTCTCCCCAATTCCCCAAGATATGAAAGCCTCCCTGTTTGCCCGAACGCTTCCGGCCATGCTGCTTGCCTATGGAATCACTGGTTTTACCCAGATGTGTCCGGCTCAGACAGAGGCACCCAAGATCACCGCGACATATGTGATCCTCAAACTCGATGATGTGACGAACGGCACGCCGCAGTGGAAGCGGACGCTCGACTATCTGAAGAGCAGGAACGTCAAGTCCTCCGCCGGCATCATTTGCAACTCGCTGGAAAGCGGCAAGCAGGCCTATTACGACTGGCTCAAGGAAGTGCAGCAGTCGGGATTGGTGGAATTCTGGCTCCACGGGTACGATCATAAACAGTGGAAGGAAGACGGCAAGGACGTCTGGGAGTTCAGCGGACCATCGTTGGAGCAGCAGAAGGAGCACATCGCGAAAAGCCAGCAGCTCGCCAGACAAATCCTTGGTGCCCCCTTCGCTGTCTTTGGTGCTCCCTTTAACAAAACGGACGCAGCGACCGTAAAGGCTCTCGCTGCCGATCCTGACATCAAGGTGGTGCTTTTTGGAAATCCCAAGGATGCCGCCGAGTTGCCGAACGCCCTGATCCTCGACCGCACGGAGATGAACGTCGAGGCTCCGCTCTTCGTACCCAACTCCCAAAAGGTGAAGCACGACTATGAGGCGTTGGCTGGTACGCGCGACTGCTTCGTGATCCAGGGGCATCCGAACCAGTGGACAGACGAGCGGTTTGCCGAGTTTCAAATGCTCGTCGAGTACCTTCAGTCGCAGGGAGTAGTCTTTACCACGCCATCCGAGTATCTCAAGACGCGCCAGCCGGGTGCGCTCAAGGTGACGGTCATTCCCTCTGCGAACAACAAGTCGGGGACAAAAGACATCGCGCCGATCGCGACAGAGCCGCCGCCGCTTTCCGAGAACCTGCTGGCCAATGGCGATTTTGAAAACGGCAGCCGCGGATGGTCGCTGTACGACCCGGTGAAGTCCTCGTCGGCCGCACGTCAGTTTCAAGTCGTGGCCGATACTCCCCATGGCGGCAGTGGAACGATGGAACTCTCTTCGGCGGGGCCTTCTCGATATGCGGTGCTGCAATATCTCAAGAGTGCGAATTTTGCCGCCGGACAGAAATACCGGGTCTCGGCCTGGGTGCGGGCGGGAGAGGATTTTGTCGCCTCGTCAAATACGCCGGGGTTCGTGCTCCGTGTTTCGATGTTCGGGCCAAACTTTAGCAACAGCGGCATGTACTTCCTGGGCTTCAACGGCATGGGAGGAGACAGCACCTCGGTCCTCGCCGGGCAGGAGGTTCCCCGCACCTGGACAAAGATCGAAGGAGTCTTCGAGATGGCGGCCAACGTGGAAAAAGTGAATGTCTGTCTCCTGGTCGACAGCGGCGTCGGACATGTTTATGCCGACGATGTCTCGATCGAGCGCGTCGCGGACTCGACACCGGTCGGCGCGGTCGCGGCGGCGCGATAGATCTTTTTCAGAAGCAGCGGATCTCTGGAGAGATGCTTCGGTCGTCGGCTCAACAGATTGACTTGCTGCGGATTTGAACCGAGGTCGAAAGCGGTCGAGTCTGGGACCTCGTGGCGATTCCCTCTGAACAACACGCCTCCTGGACACTGACTCTGGATCGCACGGCGAACGGACCGAACGCCAGGCGCAGCGCTTTCCTTACATGACGTCCCATCTTTTCAGACCGAGGTCCGGCAAAGGCAGGCGCACCTGCAGCGGCTTTTCCCTGCTGGAGATGCTGGCGGCGAGTGCGGTGTTTCTTTTGCTGGTCGGGCTGGTGATGAAGATGACGCAGGCGACGGCGGATTCGTGGACAAACTCGACCGGAAAAACAGAAAGCTTTCGCGACGCCCGGGCCGCGTTTGCCACCATCACCCGGGCGGTGGGGCAGGCCACGCTCAATCCCTACCTTGACTATGCGGACGCCAGCGGGAAGTTTCGCGATCAGGTGTCGTCCGGGAGCTTCACCCCGACGCAATATATCCGGCGGTCGGACCTGCAATTCGTCGCGGGGAAAAACCTCCTTGGCAACTCGGTGCAGAATCCGATAGGCGACGCGATTTTTTTCCTGGCACCGCTGGGTTTCACCCTCGATGGCAGCTACCGCAATATGGATGGATTTTTGAACGCCTGCGGGTTCTATGTTTTCTACGGGGAAGACCCTTCCATTCCGGCGCATCTGTCGGGAGTTCTTCCCGCTTCGCGGAGGAAGTTTCGGCTCATGCAGTTTCTCCAACCCACGGAGAATCTCGCGATCTACGATACATCCGTGACGAACGGTTCGGCGAACTGGCGGAATACGAAGTGGTTCACCGACGCCCTCGCCAGGACCTCGGCCCCCGCCTCTCAACTGGCGGAAAATGTGGTGGCGCTGGTGATCCGGCCGAAGGCCTCCGATACCGATGAGGCGGCTTCCAATGCGATCCTGTCCCCGGATTATGAATACGACAGCCGTGACGCGGGATCGCCCGCAAGCTGGAACCAACTGCCCCCGGTGGTGGAGGTCGTGATGGTGGTGATCGATGACACCTCGGCATTGCGCCTGGGCAATGGAGCGACGCCGCCCGACCTGGGAGGCAATGACCTGTTTCAGGATGCGTCCAAACTCGAAAGTGACCTCGCTCAACTGGAAAAAAATCTCGCTGCGGTCGATGGCAACGCCGCGGGGAACACGACTCCCCTGCGGTATCAGGTGTTTCGCACGGAAGTCGCCCTGCGGAGCGCGAAATGGAGCAGTCAATGAAGGAGAGCTGGCGGTTTCCCGAGGCGCGCGGAACATCGTCCCGGCGCGGGTTTTCGCTGGTTGAGCTGCTCATGGTGATAGCCATCATCGGCATCCTCACGGCTTTGGTGATGCCCGCAGTGTCGAGCATCTCGCGCGGATATGGACTGAGCACCGCCGGGCACGCCGTCGTGAACAGTCTGGTGCAGGCCCGCCAGACCGCGATGACCCGCGGGTATCCTGTGCAGGTCCGCATCTACAAGCTTCCCTCCTACACTCAGCCGAGTTCGGCCTCTCCGTCGAGCTTTCGAGCCATGCAGATCTTTGTCGAGGGCGATCCGTCCATGGCAAATAGCGCGGCCAGCGTGGCGGTGACCCCGCTTTCCCGGGCGGTATTCTTCAACGCCCCGGTCGAAATTCTCAGTGATACCAACAAATCGCCGATTTTAGGATTAACCTATGAGTCTTCCCCGCAGGAGACGCTGCCCGGATATGGAAGGAATTACGGATACGTGGCCTTTCGATTCAAGCCGAGCGGGCAGGCTGATCTGCCCGCTGATGCTGCAGGACTCACGCTCGTGCTGGGGACGGAGGCCGGCAGCGGCGCACTGCCCGCGAATTTCCGCGCCATTGAGATCGATCCGATCACGGGATCGGTGAGGGACTATTCGCCATAGAAAACGCAGAGGCATCAATCGCAGATGATTTCGATGAATCGGAACGAGGGAGCGGCTGCTTTGGCGTATGTCAACAGTTTGACTTTTAGCTCCCTTGCGACAGCCGGGCCGGATAATTAGATTTTCGCCAGCCCGAATCCTAATACCCCTCCATGAAAAATCGAGTATCACTGAATTCTGTTGTCCACACCGCCGCCTGCATGCTGCTCGGGCTGGCATTGATCGCCGTCCCCTCCGCACAGGCCACCACCTACTCGTGGGTTGCGGCTGGCTCGGGAACCTGGAACACCTCCACCGCCAACTGGAGCGATGGCGTCACCAACCCGACCACGTGGGTCAACGGATCGGGAAACGATGCCTTCTTTAACGCATTTGGTTCATCCACCACAATTACGGTTTCCAACAGTGTCGTGGCAAACAGCCTGTCCACGAACGGCGGCGCTGGCGTCGTTATTTTTAACGGTGGCCAGACGATGGACATCACCACGATCAACACCGCCGGTGGAGGAAATGTCGGTCCCATCGATATGTTCAATGTGCTGACCGGCAATCATGATCTGAATTATTTCGGTGGAGGAACCGGCAGTTCGGGCCGTCTCAACCTCAAAGCAGCCAATACCTACACCGGCGATACCAATCTCAGCGGACTGGCCTACCTCTTTCTCGGAACGAGCGCCAATGTGGCCTATCTGCCCACCAGCACGACGCTGAATATGGGATCCACGGCGACGACCCTCCGATTTGGCGCGAATAACCAATCCCAGGAAATCACCGGCCTCACGAGTTCGGGCAACAGCGCCTCAATCATCGCAACCGGATTGACGGGAAATACTCTGATTATCAATACGAAGTCGGGAGTAACGACAACGTACACGGCAAAAATTGGAAACAGCCTGAGCCTGGAAATCAAAGGATCGGGCACGCAGGCCCTCAACGCAGGCGGCACGAAGGACTATACCGGCTCGACCACGGTCTCCGCGGGAACACTCCTCCTCGGAACTACGCTTACTCAAACCAGCGCCGTCAACGTGACTGGCGGCACATTGCGGACCAGCGGCGCGAATCTGACTGCGGCCTCAGTCGCCAACATAACGATGAGTTCGGGAGCTGTTGACCTCAATGGCGTGGGAGCCGTCGGCAAATTGACCATTGGAGGCACCAAGGATTTGATCACCACGGGTGGCACAATCAAATTTGACCTCGATACCACCTCCACTTTGGACCAGATCGTGGGTTCGGGCGCTGGCTCCAACTTCAGCCTCACAAATACGACCATCGAACTTAATCTGATCACATGGACGGCTCCGAACTACGCGAGCACCTACACCCTCTTCACGGGCTTCGTTGACCCCGGCGTGGTGTCGAATGTCACCATCACCGGCTACGACACCGCCAACTACACGGCCACCCTTGGCACGGACGGAGTGTTGTCCTTTACGGCTGTGCCCGAACCCTCGACGGTGGCTCTCGGCGCATTCGGCATTGCGCTTGTCGCATTCCGCCTTCGCCGGCGTACGGTGTAAGTGGAAAAGGAATAACTCGACATCAAGGCAAAGGCCGGAGCGTGTGGGGGAACCGTACACCTTTGTCTTGTTGCTTTTCCGCCCCGAGATGGCCTACTGATTGAGAGCCTCTTCCCCCCGAAAAAAGGTGTCCCCTATGAAAACGCGTCTGTTCCTGTTAGCCTTTTCGCTTCTCGCTGGCCCGGTGTTCGCGGGTCAGCCGGTCTTTGAGGAATCCATCGTCCAACTGCCGAGGACTTCGGGTTGGAAGACTCAGGGAGCCGTGGAGGTTCAGGGAGACAAACTGGTTTTGAGAGCGACCGGAGATGAGGGTGCGTTTGCCAACGGGGTACTGCTCACGACGGAGCCATCGGATGCACTGAACTTCACGGAGCATCCGTTGCAGATCCGCGTCTCAGGAATCGAACTCAGCGGGGATGCTCCGGATGCGAAGAAGGCATTTGTCATCCTCTTGAGCACGGACAAGGCCCTGGAAACCTCGGCTGCGGCCTACGTGAGATTCTGCCTCAATGGCGATGGCTCGTTCAATGTGGCAGGCCCGAAGAGCGGAGGCGGGGAGGGCGTGATTCCCGTCGACCTGGTGACTGGCAAGGCGGTCCTTCCGATATCCGAGATCGTGCTTTCCCTGAGCCGGGAGAATGTCATCGTCAAGATCAAGGACGGGGCGGGGGATCAGGAAATTCAGGGAGAGATCGGCGACAAGATCGACCTGTCCCTCTGGCAGGGCGTGTCACCGTACTTCGTGCTCAAAGCGGTGCGTCGGCCAGCCGCCGGATATTTTGAGGCCTCGGTAGCGGGGTTGGAGATTTCCTCCGGGAAATAAATCGACAGCCTGACCTCGCGGAAAAATTCTGATGTCCCCGCATTCAACCCCGGAGAAAATTTCGCCTGAAGAGGCGGCCACCGAACGCTCCGCCACGGGTGCGAAGGTGTGGAGCGTCGGCACGTTGCAATACACGGCGGGCGGATTGGTCCTGCTCTTCCTGCTCTTGTTGCTGGGAGATTTTTCCTGGTCGATGAGGGATCGCTCGGTCGGGCCGATGGCTCAATGGTATCTCAAGCACCTCGATGTCCCCAACTACCTCTTCGCCCTCCTGATCAGTTCGTTCCCTTCGCTGGTCGGATTGATCCTGGGGCCGATCATCAGCGTCAAATCGGACCGCCATCGCGGCCCGAGGGGGAGGCGCATTCCCTTTCTCCTGGTCACGACGCCAATCGCGGCATCGGGCATGATCGGGCTCGGCGTCACGCCGCATGTCGCGCGGTGGGTTCACAGCCATTTTCCCAACCAGAGCGAGATGGTCGTGGCGGTGATCTGCTTCGGCGTCTTCTGGGCCGTCTTCGAGTTCGCCACCATCGCGGCGATGGCGATCTTTGGCGGCCTGATCAATGACGTAGTGCCCCAGCAATTCCTTGGACGATTCTATGGACTCTTCCGTGCGGTGAGCCTCGTGGACGGGATGATCTTCAACTTCTGGATACTGGGCCAGGTGGAGACGTACTACACGGTGATCCTGGTGGTCATCGGATTCATTTACGGCCTCTCATTTTACTGGGTGTGCCTCAAGGTGAAGGAAGGGCAATATCCTCCCCCCGAGACTCACCCGGGAACCCACCCGCTGGTCGAGGTGAAGAGCTACTTCCGCGAGTGCTTCCGCCGTCCCTACTATGTCGGCCTCTTCGTGATGATGATGGCGGCCTCGCTCGTCTTCATGCCTGTGAATATCTTTATGATTCCCTATGCGAACAGCCTGGGAATGAGCATGGATGCGTACGGGAAATGCCTTGCATTGACTTTTCTCATCTCGCTCATCCTGGCCTATCCGCTCGGGTGGCTGGCCGATGTCTTTCATCCGCTGCGCATGTGTATCTTCAGCCTGTTGGGGTATGCGGTGGTGACGGGCTGGGGAGCTCTGAACGCGAGAACGCCGGAGACATTTGCCATTGCGCTGGTGCTTCACGGCGTGCTGTCGGGATGTTATTTTACGGTGGGGGCGTCGCTGGGAGCGCGGCTTTTTCCGAGGACGCGGTACGCCCAGTTTGCCAGCGCCTCTGGCATCGTTGGTTCCCTGGGCGCGATGACGGTAGGCCCATTGGTCGGCGGCTTGGTGGACGCGACAGGCAATGCCTACTATCACACGTTCACGGCAGGTTGTGTCATGGCCGTGATTGCGCTGCTGGCTGCAATCGGGGTTTACCTTCGATTCATGAGCCTGGGCGGTCCGAGGGGCTACGTTGCACCAGAGTAGTCTCCTTTAAATCGCGAGGCGCTTTTCCAAAAGGCTTCCTCCGGGCGTGGTGGCTGCCTCTTGCTTTACGGGATTGTAACCAGGACCCGGGGAATTGACCGCTTGCCAGCAGGTGGGGCGAGTCAAGACTTGCTGTCGGCCAGAAAGTCCTGGGCATCGACGAATATCCCGGCAGTCCAGCCCATCATGGACGGAGTCTCTGCTTCGGGGACATCATTGCCGCCAGAGGCCAGATTGACCGGATTTTTGAAATACCCGGCTTCATTTCTCGCGATATGCGAGCCATCGGCGACGTTGTACTTTTCCCAAAGATCCCCCGTCAGGGCAAAGGCCCGTGTTACGCAGCCGATGTATTTTTCCGCGATACGCCGGGCCTCGCCGATGTATCCGTAACGCGCGAGGCCGCGATAGGCGATATGCTGCACGGGGGGCCACATATTCGGGTGATCCCACTGGTATGGGGTGGCACCATTCGGCGGGAGGGTCGCGGTGATGCCGTGGTCAAATTCCAGCTTGGGCAGGGCATTCGCGACCACCGCGGCGGCTTGCTCCGGGTTGGCGAGGCCGACCCAGAGCGGCTGAAACAACCCGGCATTCCATACGCTGGATCGGCGGCAGTGCACATGATCGTAGTCAAACCACGCGCCCCGTTCTGCGTCCCAGCAGAGTGAGTTGATCAAAGTGCGGCGGCGGTCTGCCCGTTCGGTCCAGAGTGAACTCTCATCCCCGGTGGTCCAGCGGGCGAGGAGAGTCTCGTACAGCCAGAGATTGCTGTTAAGATCGACTGGGAAGAAATCCGGGCAGCGCTTGGCGAAGCGAGAGTTCATGTCCCAGCCGGTTTCACACTCAGCCATGACGCGGGCAGCGAACTCCAGATTGTCCTCGGCGAGCGCATCGGGCATCCCGAGCCGATCTCTTACGGTGGGAAAAAATTCGATCAACTCCTCGCGTGTTGCATGGCAGCCATGGCGGGCGAGCCCGGGAGAGACCGTGCGGCGGTTGATCCAAAATTCATATTCCCGCTTGAGCAATGGGATGGCTTCTTGCAGGAACGCAGGATCCTGGCTTGCCTCAGCCAGGAGGCCCACTAGCGGCGCGAGGTAGGGAGGCTGGGAGCGGCTGAGGTAATACTTGCGATTGCCGTTGGGAACGAAACCAAATCTCCCGACCTCCGCAAGGAGATTGCGCGTGTTGTTGAGCGCGAGTTCTTCGCGCCCGGTGGCGACAAGGCCCACGCAGGTGAAATAGGTGTCCCAGTAATAAAGCTCCTGAAAGACATCCTTGCGCGAGGGAATCGTGTAGGGGTGCGGCAGCCCGATCAGCGTTCCGTCGTCTTTCGGTGAGTGGCGAACGGTATCATCCCAATGGGATTCGATGAAAGCTCGTACATGGTCGGGAGACGGTGACGTCGCCGACCGGGTGGCGGAAACGGGGGGCGAGTTATGCGGCATATCGGGTATGCCATCAAAATCGCAGCAGCCTCCGAACGCTCAATCGGCACCTCGGTCAAACCGTTGAGCGGAGCGGAGTTTCAGTCTGGTCTTTTTTTCGCAGGCAGATCCTGCCCGAGGTATCTGGCTAGAAAGGCGAGGACAGCGGGGCGCAGATCCTGCTCCGGAGGCGTAAGACCAAAAGCGTGTTTGGCTCCGGGAATCTCGATGTACTCATGGGGTACGCCCAGTTCCGCAAGCTGTGCGACAAGCCTGCGGCCGTAGGAAACGGGGACGATGTCATCGGCATCGCCCTGTACCGCGAGTACGGGTGGCATTTTTGATGTGAGGTGGGTGGCCGGGGAGGCAGCGATGACATTAGCCTCAGTTTCCTCCTCGGTTGATCCGGCGAAGTGCGGCCGCCGGTCGACCGTGACATCATGCCGCCCATAGAACTCGATCACAGCGCGGATGTCGTTGCTTTGCTCGGGGTAAAGGCCGCCTTTGTTCCATTGATCGGAGTCCTCGGTCGCAGCGACCAGCAGGGCGAGATGCGCGCCAGCAGAGGCACCCATGATGGCGATGCGGTCGGGGTCTATTCCAAAGTCGCCGGCGTTCTTGCGCAGGAAACGCACGGCAGTCTTGCAATCGAGAAAGTTCTGCGGCCAGGCGACCGCATCAAAATGGGTCCGTCCCTCCGCGTCCTTGCGGGCTTTGTTCAGGAGATAATCGATGGAGACGGCGACGTAGCCATTTTCGGCCAGGGCATTGCAGAATTCCTTTGAGCGCTCATCGCTCTTGCTTCCCCCGCTCCAGCCTCCGCCATGAATGAAAATCACTGCGGCCCGGGGGCGGGGAAACTTCGCGGGAGGGAGATAGACGTCCAGTTTCTCAACTCGTTCCGGCCCCAGATAAGGAATGTCGGACTTGATCTCGATCTGGTTCCCGGCAGGCAGGGCCGGGGCGAAAAAGCCGAGAGCGATGACCGTGGCGGCGAGAAGGCGGGAAGGTCGTGAAAATCGAACAGGAATCACCCGGCGAGCCTATCGAAACATCGCGGCGCGGTACACCGGAAGTTGAGAGAAAGGGGCTGGCTGGTTATGTCGTGACTTTCTCTGTTTCAAATATCTCGACATTTGAAACCGGTTGCGGCAGGGAGTGGGAAAACCACGTGCTCAATGAGTTCCCCTGATAAAGTTGCCCGTCGGAAAGAAAAGCTCGATCGGGTCGCAAAGGTGTTTGGTCCGAGCAAGGTCATCCCGGCGGAGCGCACGGTCGAATTTCTCGAACTCATCCTCTCACCCGGTGATCGCGTCGTGCATGAGGGGGATAACCAGAAACAGGGGGACTTCCTCGCGGAAAAGCTCGCCCAGGTCGATCCGAAGAAGGTCAATGGCTTGAAGCTCGCCGTATCGTGCATCGGTCTCCCGGAGCATCTGGATCTTTTTGAGAACGGCATTGCGGAGGTCGTCGACTTCGCCTACGCCGGGCCGCAGGGAGGACGCCTCGCAGAGCTGGTCGGCAACGGCACGGTGAAGATCGGAGCAGTCCATACCTACGTGGAGCTTTATGCCCGGTACTTTGCGGAGTTGCGTCCGGACGTGGCGTGTCTCGTCGCGATCGACGCCGACGCAGAGGGCAATCTCTACACCGGGTCGAATACCGAGGAAACGCCTGCGCTGGTCGAGGCGACAGCCTTTGGCGGCGGCATCGTGGTCGTGCAGGCCAACAAGCTCACCGACAACCTCCGCCGCGTCGACATCCCGGGCGAATGGGTCGATTTTGTCATCGAAAGCCCGAAGCCATTTCATCTTGAGGCGCTCTTTACCAAGGACCCGGCGCTGCTCGATGAGACGCGCATCCTCATGGCCATGATGGCGATGAAGGCGATTTACCAGAAGTACCTGCCCAAGGTGCTCAACCATGGTGTGGGCTTCAATACCGCCGCCATCGAACTCCTCCTGCCGACCTATGGCGAGGAGCTCGGGCTCAAGGGAAAGGCCTGTACGCACTGGGCGCTGAATCCGCACCCGACGATGATCCCCGCCATCGAGAGTGGTTTCGTCGAGGCCATCGCCTGCATCGGCGGTGAGGTCGGCATGGAGGACTATGTGGCCTCGAAGCCCGACATCTTTCCGCTGGGCCGCGACGGCAGCCTGCGGTCCAACCGTTTCTACGGCCAGATGGCTGGCCATTTTGCCGACATGTTCGTCGGGGCGACGCTCCAGATCGACCCCTTTGGAAACAGCTCGACTGTCACCGCGGATCGGCTGGCCGGTTTTGGCGGCGCTCCGAACTTCGGTGCGGAAAACCGGGCGAGGCGTCATCTTTCCGAGGCCTTTCTCCGCGCCGGGGCTGAGGCCCATGCGGGCGAGTACATGCCGCAGGGGCGCAAGCTCGTGGTGCAGATGGTCGAGACCTTCCAGGGTGCGAACAATCCGACTTTCGTGGAAAGGCTGGAGGCCTGGGATGCGATGAAGACGGCGGGCTTCGCTGTGCCGCCCGTGATGATTTATGGCGATGATGTGAGCCACATCGTGACTGAGGAGGGCGTGGCCAATCTGCTGCTCTGCCGTACGATGGAGGAGCGCGAGCAGGCTGTGCGGGGCGTGGCGGGGTTCACTCCTGTCGGCCTCAAGCGCGATCATGCGATGGTGGCCAATCTCCGCGATCGCGGCATCATCCAGCGGGCCGAGGATCTCGGCATACGCAAGAGCGATGTTTCGCGCGACCGTCTCGCCGCCCGCAATATCCACGATCTCGTCCGCTGGTCCGGCGGGCTTTACAATCCGCCGAGCCGATTCCGTAACTGGTAAATAGCCATGGAACACTTGTCTTTTGAATTTGATGGCGGTCCCAATGCGCCAAAGTCGGGGAAACCGTATTCTGTCGCCGGAGTGGTCTCCTCCAGCAATCTCGAGGTGCTCGCCCAGCCGAAGGACCTCGGCGGCAAGGTGCGCTTCGAGGTGAATACGACCGTCGCGCACTTTGAGGACGCGTGGCGCGCTGTCTTCGCCGATTTTGTCGAGCGCAGCCAGCCGCGCGACGTCCTGTTCTCCATCAATGATTTCGCCGCGATCCCGCCCGTGGTAAGCTTGCGGCTGGATCAGGCCTGGGAGGCATTGGCATGAAACTGACTCCGCGTATTTCCTTTTACGAAGCCTCGGCCCGCCAGCGTGTGGCGGGGATTCTCGATCCCGGTTCTTTTCGCGAGATACTGCCGCCCACCGAGCAGCGAATCAGCCCGCATCTCGGGATGTTTGGAGCGCCGGTGGCATTCGATGACGGCGTAGTGGCGGGCGAGGGGACGCTCGACGGCAAAGAGGTCTATATTTTCGCCCAGGAGGGCAAGTTTCGCGGCGGTTCGCTCGGCGAGGTGCACGCGGCCAAGATCACGGGCCTGCTCCGGCGCGCCGCCATTCGCAAGCCCGCGGCGGTGATCGGCCTGTTTGACTCGGGTGGCGTACGCCTCGAGGAGGCCAATGCTGGCGAGATCGGCTCGACGGAGATCATGCGCGCCATCCTGGAGGTTCAGCGTGCCGGGGTGCCCGTGATCGGGCTGCTCGGCGGGAGCTGTGGATGTTTCGGCGGCTCGGGCATCACGAGCAGTTGCTGCGATGCGCTCATCGCCTCGGAGGAGGCCCGGCTCAGTGTCTCCGGTCCGGAGGTGATCGAGACCGTCATGGGCGTGGAGGCTTTTGACTCTCATGATCGCGCCCTCGTCTGGCGCACCACGGGTGGAAAAAATCGTTTCCTTTTTGGCAAGGTCGTCACTCTCGTGGATGATCACATCCCCGCGTTCCGTGCGGCTGCTTCCGCGCTTATCAAGCCCAGCGAGCCGCTGACCGTGGCAAGTCTCCGTGCCGAGCGTGCCCGTCTGGCAAAGCGTATCGACGAATACGGCTCCTGTACCGATGCGCGCCAGATCTGGCAGAAGATGGGCCTCGATGCCGATCGCGTGCCGGACATGACCGCCGCTGAACTGACTGCCGCCAAACCCGCCTGAGACATGGAACTCCCCATCCTGCTTGATCAACTTTTCCCCGAAGGCCATCGCGTCGCTGTCGATGACTGGCTCGTCTCCGGCGAAGCCACTCTCGGCGGGCAACCGGTGGCTGTGCTGGGTAGCACGAACCACGTCTTCATTGGCATCCGGGAATCGCTCGCTCTTTCCGGCAAGCTCCTCGATATCGTGGAAAAGAGGCCCGGCATTCCGATCATCATGCTGGTCGACAACAACGGCCAGCGCATGGCGCTCGATGAGGAGTTGCTCGTCCTGCCGGAGTATATCGCCCACCTCCTGCGTGCCCAGCAGCTTGCCCGCAACAACGGCCACAAGCTGATCGCGGTCGTCTATGGCAACTCCATCGCCGGCGGCTTCATCGCCTTTGGCATGCTGGCCGATCGCATCGTCTCAGTACCCGGCGCGGAAACCTCGGTGATGAAACTTGAGGCCATCGCCCGCGTGACGAAGATGCCGCTGGAAAAACTCCAGGACCTTGCGAAGCAGGTGTCGGTTTTCGCTCCGGGCTGCGAGAATTTCTTCCGCATGGGTGGGCTGCACGAGATGTGGACGGATGATTTCTCCAATCGTTTGCAAAAGATCCTCGCAGAAGATGACGCGCAGGACACCCGCGCCGCTCTCGGTAACGAGCGTGGCGGTCGCAAGGCTGCCCAGGCAGTCATCGACGAAGTCCGGGGCTGACGTGTTTCGGCGTCACGCCTTCGTCCGGCTCGCCGAAAACGCGTGGCGCGAAGCGACGCCGGAGGGCGGAGACATTGAGGTTCTTCGCGAGTGGCTGGCACATGGGCGTCCGCTTATTGTGCGGAGACCCTGTTTGTCGGATGACGGACTGGAGGCTTATCTCGGCCTTGCTCTGCCCGGCAAAAAGCGGATGGCCTTTCGCGTGCCGCTTGCGAGCGTTAAATCCATCGAGGCGCCGCCGATTTGGGATGGCAAGGGAACCCACAACCCGGGATTCGTCTTTCGCCTCTATGGCAGCCGTGCCTGGGGACTCCTCACGGGCCTGCTCTATGTGACACCCGACTCCGATCTCGATCTGCTCGTGGATATCGACTCCCCGGCTGAGTGGGAGTCTTTTCTCTCCGCCGACCTCCGGCTTCCGGATGAACTCAGGGTCGATCTCGAAGTGATTTTTGGCGGTGATGCGTCGTTTAGCTGGCGGGAATATCTCGGACCCGCCGAAGACATTCTCATCAAGTCCAATCGCCGCGTCTGGCTTGAGCGCAAAGACCAGCTCGCGACTCTGTTCACATGACATCATTCGCCGAGGAAATCGCCCGGTGCGCTGCCAATGCGTTGCGTGAGGAATTGGAGACCTATCCCAAACCCGGGCTCGTCAGTATGGTCGACCAGGGCAGCCATCCCGACATGGACGCCCAGTGTTTCCTTGCCTCCATAGAGGCGATCACTCCCGGGTTTGCCGAAATGGCCGATTGTGCCGGAGGCTCGCTGCATGATCTTCAGCGCATCGGGGTGGAGATGGAGGAGGCAATGCAGAATGCGACAAGTGGCCGCAATGCTCACCGGGGCGCGATCTTCTGTCTCGGCCTGCTGTGCGCGGCGGCAGGGGAGAGGCGGGAATCCGCCGAGCCGCTTGGCGAGATCGTTGCCCGGCGGTGGGGTGCCGGGATTCCCCAACCGGACTTCCTTGATGTCACCAGCGATGGCATTGCGATGTGCCGCCGGTATCAGATGGGTGGTGTGCGGCGCGAGGCAGCGCTGGGATTTCCTTCCGTTTATCAGATTGGATTGCCTGCCTATCGCGAGGCCCTGCCGTACGGTCGTGCCGCGGCCCGGGTGCAGGCCTTCTTTGCCATTCTCGAACATTGCGAGGACACCACGCTGCTGAAGCGCGGCGGCCCTGAAGGGCGGGATTTCGCACGGCAGTGTGCGCGGCGGTTCTTGGATTGCGGCGGGGTGGCTGCCCCCGATTGGTGGCAACGTGCTCAGGAGACGCATCACGAGTTTGTCCGGAGGAATCTCACTGCGGGCGGTGTCGCAGACTTGCTGGCGGCCACGCTCTTCGTCGAGGATATGGAGAGGAGACCATGAGCCAGCTTGCCATCGTTTGTTCCGGTCAGGGCGCGCAGACGCCCGATCTCTTCACACGCTTCCCTTTCACGGAAAAGGGACTCACTCTTCGGGAGCGAATCCTTGAAGCGCGCTGCCTCGATCCCGAGGTGGGCGACTGGCTGGCCGACCCTTCCCGCGATCCTTCGGCGGTTTTCCAGAATCACTATTCCCAACCGCTGATCTGCCTCTATCAGGCAATGGTGTGGGCCGAGATCGCGGACTTGCTGCCTGCTCCCGCCATGATCGCAGGCTACAGTCTGGGCGAACTCACCGCCTACTTTTGCGCCGGGGCGATCTCGCCGGAGGATGTCGTGCGACTCGCCGGAATCCGCGCGCGTGAAATGGATGCCGCTGGTCCGCGCGGGAAGCTGATCGCCGTCACCGGGCTTTCACCGGTCAGGGCCTCTTCCCTCGATGGAGCCTTGCTGGCCATCGTGATCAGCGAAGACCATTGCGTGATCGGGTGCGCCGCCGACCGGGCGGAGTCCCTGGCCAGGGATCTCCTCGATGCCGGGGCTCGCGATGCGGTCGTGCTCGCTGTGACGGTGCCCTCTCACACCGCGCTTCTCGATGGCGCAGTCGAGCCGTTTCGATCCGCCCTGCAGCAGGTGGCGTGGCAGGATTTAAAAACTCCGGTACTGGCCGGGATCAGCGCGGCCAAGGTCATGCGCCGCGAGCAGATGGAGCAGGTGTTGCCTGAGCAGATCCATCATACCGTGCGCTGGGACCGCATCCAGCAGCGCTTTCAGGAATCCGGCTGCCGGGTGGTGCTGGAGCTAGGTCCCGGCAATCAGCTCGCCCACATGGCTGTCGCCTGCGGGATCGAGGCTCGCGGCGTCGACGAGTTTCGCTCTGCGGAAGGTATTGCCGAATGGGCGAGGGCGACCATGGCGCGGCTGGGGTAGCAGGTTTTCCAGCTTCAGCCGGAAGCATCATCGCTTTGCCTCCGGAAGTGATCGCCCTGAATTTCGGAGCATCTTCGGATATGATCTCGAAACTGCCCTCAGTGCCCCAGTTTATCAGCACTTCTCCGGCTGGCTGATCTGCCTATCGGGGTTGACTCTGGGGCAAACGATGCTGGAATATCTGGCATGGCTTCCTCTCGACGTGGCTTCATCAAGACGACGGCACTGGCCGGAGCCTCATACGCTGTCCTGGGTTCGGAAAGCCGTGCGGGAAACCTCGCCCATCTGCCCCGGCGGCGTTTTGGCCGTCACAATGATGAACTTTCCATCATTGGTTTTGGCGGCATCGTGGTGAGGGATGCCGATCCCGTGGAAGCCGCTCGCAGGGTGGCCGAGGCATTTGAGAAGGGCGTCAACTATTACGATGTCGCGCCATCCTATGGCGACGCGGAGGTGAAGCTCGGTCCGGCTCTCGCTCCCTATCGCAAGCGGTCATTTCTCGCGTGCAAGACGGGGAAGCGTGATCGCGCCGCCGCCGAGCAGGAGTTTCAACGCTCGCTGGAGCATCTTCAGACCGACTACTTTGATCTGTACCAACTCCATGCCATCACGGATGTCGCAAAGGATGTTGACGCCGCATTCGCGCCGGGTGGAGTGATGGAGTTTCTGATCGAAGCCAAAAAGCAGGGCCGCGTCCGCTATCTCGGCTTTTCCGCGCATTCCATCGAGGCCGCGCAGGCCGCATTGGACCGGTATCCATTCGACTCGATCTTGTTTCCCGTCAATTTTGCCAGTTATGTGGCGGATGACTTCGGTCCTCAGGTTCTCAAGCTGGCCGAGGAAAAGGGAGTCGCCCGGCTCGCGCTCAAGGCTCTGGCCCGGCAAAGCTGGCCGAAGGACGACCCGATGCGCGAAGAGTACAAGAAGTGCTGGTATCAGCCGCTGACCGATCCACACCAGGCGGCGCTCGCTCTGCGCTTCACCCTGAACAAGCCCGTCACCGCCGCCATCCCGCCGGGCGACGAACGGCTCTTCCGTCTCGCCCTCGACCTTGCGCTCAGGGACATCCAGCCCCTCAACTCAAATGAGGAGAAAGAGCTGTATGCCTTGATCGATGGGCTCAACCCGATCTTTCGCAAGGCGTAGCCGGCCATCGCTGGGAGCGCCATGTTTCCCGTCTCGGGAGCAGACGGCCTTCGACCATCTCGATCAGGTGAAGGTGCGAAACCCGGCGATCACCGCAGAATGGCAGGACGGTATATTTCCATCCCGGGCAGGCTTCTCCTGTTGACGAAAGGGAGCGGTGGCCCTCACCATCAGAACACATCACAAGGAATCTATTGAATGAATAAAACAGTTGTTGCCCCCTCGGATTTCGAACGCCAGATCGAGATGGATTTCCTGAGAGCTACGGAAATCGCAGCGCTCAATACCCTCCAATGGCTCGGCAAGGGAGAAAAGGAAAAGGCCGATGAGGCCGCCTCGGATGCGATTCGAGGAATGTTTGACCTCATGGACATCAGCGGGGAAGTCGTGATCGGCGAGGGGATCAAGGACCAGGCTCCCGGGCTGTTTAAAGGTGAGCGGGTAGGCACCTGGAGGGAGGGGACGCCGCGCTTTGACATCGCGCTCGATCCCGTGGACGGTACGACCAACGTCAGCAAAGGCATGCCGAACTCTGTCAGTTGCATCGCCGCGACTCAGACGGCTGCGGATGGCCAGCCGAGTCTCCAGGATATCCCGGCCTTCTACATGAAAAAGCTGGCCTACCCGCTCAAGGTTCGCCAGGCGTGGATGAAGGATCCGGCTCTCCCGATCGACATCAATGCGCCGATCGAGGAGGTCATTGACGTCACAGCCCGGATTCTCGGCAAGGAAGTGCGTGACGTGGTCGTCTGTGTCCTTGACCGTCCGCGCAATGGAGAACTCATCGAGGCGGTTCGCCGCAAAGGCGCTGCCCTGAGGATGATCATCGACGGCGACATCGCCGCTGCGCTGGCCCCCGCCATGCGCACGTCGAATATCAACCTCTATGCCGGCATCGGCGGCGCTCCCGAAGCAATCCTCTCGGCCGCGGGCCTCCGTTGCCTCGGAGGCGGGATGCGCGCTCAGATCTGGCCCAAGGACGAGGAGGAGCGTCGATCGCTCATCGCGGCCGGATGGGGTGATATGCTCGACAAACAGTTCATGTCGCGCGATCTCGCCCGGGGCGAGAGCATCATCTTTGCGGCGACAGGCATCAGCAACAGCCCGCTGCTCAAGGGCGTCGAGGTGGAGGGATCCATCGCCACGACACATTCCGTACTGATGCGCGCCCGCAGCGGTACCGTACGATTCATCGAGGCTCATCACAATCTGGAGCGCAAGACGATCCATCTGCGTTCCACCCAGGCGGAACGAAAAGTTTAGCTCTGGCGGAAAATCTGAATATGGGCCGGGGCGGGGGGAGCTAAACCCACCATCCCGGTCCTTTTCGTGCCGAGCAACTGGATGTTGCGGGAATTCCTAAGTAGGATAGCATGGACACATGTCGTCACAAAGATCGACGTGTGTTAGTCGATCATCCCCCGCGCCAGGGGGAGGTTCGCCATCGTCGTGGAGGAGGGTTTTCCTCAGGCATGGCGGGACGGCGGCACGCTGCCTTAGTGCGGGTGTCTTCGTCCTGGGGCTGATCGGACTCGGGGGGTGGCTGCTTGAAAACGAGATCCTGAAGAGAGTCGATCCCGAGTGGGTGACCATGAAGGTGACGACCGCGCTGGCTCTTGTGGCGTGCGCCGTTGCTCTTTATCTCTCCCTATCCGGGGGCGGTCTGAGCCGGATATTAGCGAAGAGTATCGGTGCCGTGGTCGCATGCTTCGGCTTGTTAGTTATCGCCGAGTATGTGTTCGGATTGGATCTCGGGTTTGATAGCGCCTTCTTCCGGGAGCATGTCACGCCGGAGTGGACCGCGCGCGCTCGTCCATCGCCGTCGACCGCGTTGAATTTTGTCCTGATGGGGACGGCCTTCCTTTTGGTCAATGGAGCCGGGTTTCGTCGCTATCTTCAGGTGGCCAAGTCACTTGGATTTACGGTCGCGGGCATCGGCCTCTTCGCCGTTGTGGGTTACATGGGTGATGCACTTGTCGGGTTTCACGGCTGGATTTATACGGGCATGGCCTTTCATACGGCGGGGTCATTTCTGATGCTCGGGCTGGGGGTGATCATCCTGGCGCTACTGAACGACGAACTCCGGTGGTCGGTGGACATCACGACGACCCTGGTGTTCTTCTCAGGCCTCGGTCTCATGGTTTTTGCGGCCGAGATGACCTATGCCCACACCAGGCACTTGTATGATGCCTCGAAGATGGTTGCCCACCGGGAGGAGGTGCTCAAGGAGATTCAGGAGGTGGAGAAAGGCATCTCGAATCTTCAGGGTTCGCTTCGGAACTTTTTGATGACGGCTGACGAAGCGTTTCTGCATGGACGCCCCGAGGCCATCCGCGCCATCTGGAGCAACCTCCAGCAGGTGAAAAGCCTTACCAGCGATAATCCCTCGCAGCAGGCCCGAGCGATCGAGATCAGCTTTTTGTTCTCGCGGTGGCTCGCTGCCGAGGGGACAGCGATTTCCGCACGGAGATCGGGCGGGCTTGAGGCTGCGATCGAGGTGCTGAAAAGTGGCAATTCGGCGATGTATTGGGGGAATCTTGAGTTGATCCTTGCCAGCATGGAGAACGAGGAGGGCCGCCTGCGGGGCGTCGATCAGAGTGTCATGCGCGACGCTGCGGCGGATACCTTCCTATTGCTGCCGCTGGAGGCGTTTCTTGGGGTCGCGATATTTCTCGTCGCCTTGTTCTCCCTGGATGCGGGCTTGCGCAAGCGCGATCAGGCCGAGCGCGCTCTCAGAGCGGCATTGAAGAAAGAGATGGATCTCCGCAATGCAATCGATGAGCATGCCATCGTTGCGATCACCGATACACAGGGAACGATAGAGTTCGTCAACGACAAGTTCTGCCGTATTTCGGGGTATTCCCGGGAGGAGTTGATCGGCAGGGATCACCGGATCATTAACTCAGGCCATCATCCCCCCGAGTTTTTTCGAGATCTCTGGGTCGCCATCAAGAAAGGGAATGTGTGGAAGGGCGAGATCAAGAACCGTGCAAGCGACGGTTCTTTCTACTGGGTGGATACCACGATCGTTCCCTTTATCGGCGAAGACGGCAGCCCGAGCCGCTTTGTCGGCATCCTGACGGACATCACTCCCCTAAAGGCCACGGAAGAGTCGTTGCGGCATAGCGAGTCCTGTCTCGCCCAGGAGCGCACCCTTCTTCGCACACTGCTCGATACCATCCCTGATCTCATTTTCATCAAGGATCAGAATTACGCCTTTGTTTACTGCAACAAGGCCTTCGAGGGATTTTTTGGGAGAACATCCGCGGAACTCATAGGGCTGGGGGATGAAGACGTCTTTCCTCCCGAGCATGCCGCCATGTCGCGTTCGCTGGAGGTGCGGGTGTTGGAGACACTTCAACTGCAGCGAAGCGAGAAGATCATCGTATCACAGTCCGGTCGGAGGATGGTCGTGGAGACGTTGCGATCTCCTCTCTTCGACCCGGCTGGGAACTGCACCGGGCTGGTCGGGATCAGTCGAGACATTACTGACCGAAGGTTTTCCGAGGCCCAGGTCCGTACGCTTCTCGATCGCCTCCGTATCGCCTTGCAGGCGTCGGGAGCCGGGATATGGGAACTGGATCTCACCACTGGCGAGGTGACATGGGACGAGCAGATGTATGCCTTGTATGGCATGAACCCAGCCTCGGCGGAGAAAGGTATTCAACGCTGGTACCGGCACATTCATCCTGACGATCTCGGAAGGTGCCAGCAGCTTCCGGAGGAGATTCCCAAGACCGGCAAGGATCTCTTCGAGATCGATTTTCGGATCTTTCGCGAGGACGACGGCGAAATGCGGTTCATCCGGGCGAACGGCATCCTCAAGCGCAACGAATCCGATCAAATCGTAAGGGTGATCGGAAGCAGCCGGGACGTAACCGAGGAGCGGAAGCGCGAGGAGAAGCTGGCGGAAGCGCTGGCGCTGCAAAAGAGCCTCGTGGCGCGAGCGCAGGAGGGAGAAAGAGCCAAAGGGCAGTTTCTTGCCACCATGAGCCACGAACTGCGCACACCGATGAACGGCATCTTGGGTTTTATCCAGCTCCTTTGCGATTCGCCCGGCTTGTCATGCGCCGCCAAAGATTACGCCGCGATCATTCGCGAAAGCGCGGAGTCATTGCTGCGCATCCTGGACGACATCCTTGATTTCAGCCGCATGGACGCCGGACGGCTCGACCTGGAAAGCAAGACGTTTTCGCCGAGGCAGCTTGTCAGCGACATTTCCCGGCTCATGGCCAAGCAGGCCGAGGACCGCGGCCTGCACTTTGAGACGATCGTGGCAGACGCCGTGCCGGAGCGCCTGAAAGGCGATCCCGGGCGGATCCGACAAATCCTGCTCAACCTGATCGGCAATGCCATCAAGTTCACGCCCGCCGGCAGTGTCATTTTGGAAATGACACCGACCTGCCTCGGCGATGTCGCTCCGGCGGCCCCGGATTTGATGTGTTTCGATTTTTGCGTTCAGGATACCGGGATCGGGATTTCCAAGGAAAAGCTCGCGATTTTGTTCAAGCCTTTCGTGCAGGGGGACTCGAGCATTTCCCGTCGCTTCGGTGGCACCGGTCTGGGACTCTCGATTTCGAGAAAACTGGCGGAGTGCATGGGTGGCTCCATCGTCGTTGAAAGCGAGGAGGGGCGCGGATCGTGTTTTATCGCCCGGCTCCCTTTGGCATCCGCTCCCGAGGAGCCTGTTGATGGATGCCTGTCGGGAAGGGAAACACTCGATGCAACCTTTGCCCAAAGACATCCCTTGAAGGTAATGGTGGTCGAGGATGACCGGATCAACCTAATGCTGATTCAATCGCTGTTGAAGAGGCTGGGATATGAGTCCTCTTCCGCAGAGAATGGCAGGGATGCCATCAGATTATACGAGTCTGTTCAGCCGAACTGCATCCTGACGGATATTCAGATGCCTGTGATGGATGGTATTGAACTCACGCGAGAGATCCGGTCTCTGGAAAAACGCGGAGGCGGATCGCGAAGGGTGGCCATCGTTGCGGTGACCGCCAATATTTTGCCGGCAGACCGGCAGCTTTGTTCTGAGGTGGGGATGGATGAGTACCTGAACAAGCCCATCAAGGTTGAGGCGCTTGCCAATGTGCTCTCTGCGGCATCACGGCAGGCCGATGAGACGCATTAGCATCCGGTTGGTTGCGGACCTAGCGGGCAAAGAAGAAGATATAAATCCCGAAGACGAAAAACATCACATAGATCAGCCCGGTGAGGATGAGCGTGAGCAGCACCCGGGCATGGAGCAGGTGATGATACCAAGGTCTCGCTCCATTCCCGGGAGCTTCCGTGCGGCTGCCTGGTGGCGCGGGATTTGTCGTCATCTCGGTGTTGAGTGTCGTCCGGTACGGTCGATTTGAACAGTGGCAGTTTTTTCCATTATGGACCTGTACAGTTAGGTGCCATCTGTCATTGGCTGCCCGACGGTCTGCCGGGAATCTCAGGCGATATGGTGAATCAATCCACCGTAAACACGGGGGGGCGCTCCGTTGATCGCGGCTGCTCCCGGGCTGCTGACAGCAGCGACAAAGTCGGCGACTTCAAGGCCCGATGCCACCGATGGATGCCGTTGCCAAGGCGGTCGTTCCTGCAAGCAGTAGATCCATGAACATTAGAAACTGGACCGGAATGTCGCCGGGCGCAAATGGGTGCGACAGCTAGGCGGATTGAGTGATCGCAAGTTGCCGCAAAGAAAACGCAAGGTCGGGTGCGCGGAGTTCTTTCTGCGTTTTATAAGGTAATCTTATGCAAGTGACGCGCGATAACCAGTTGCCCGGGGCGAAGCAATCCCGCAGGTCGGTCTATGCGACTGCAGCCATGGGATGGGCGGGAATGGGTTGCACCGTCGCCCAGGCTCTCCTGTTGGGAGTGGCCATCGATCATCTCTGGCGAGGTGCGTCGGTGCCGCTTTGGACGTTTGTTGCCGTGGGGGTGGTCATTGTTCTGCGTGCAGTGTTTGCCGGCGGCGGCAGACTGTGTGCCTTTGGTGCCTCCGCCTGGGCAAAAAGGGAAACCCGGCGGGCGATCCATCGCAAAATCCTGGAGCTGGGTCCGGCACGATCTGCCTCCGAACGTACTGGAGGTCTGGTCCACGATGCCGTCGAGGGAGTCGAGGCGTTGGACGCGAGCAATGGCCTCTATTTCCCGCAGTTCCTCGTCGGGCTCAGCGCACCCGTGCTCATCTGTGCCGTCATTGGCGTCATGGATTGGGTTTCCGGTCTGGTGCTTCTATTGACTGCGCCCCTCGCCCCGCTGCTCCTTGGCCTGACGCAAAGCCGGTTTCGCTCAGTTTCTACACGCTATCATGCCGCAGCCAATGCCCTGAGCGCGCGATTTCTCGATGCGGTGCAGGGACTGCCGACGCTCAAGGCCTTCAATGCGGGCAAGGCGCAGGGAATGGAAATGGCGAGGGCGGGGGAACATTTCCGGAAGGAAACGATGAAGCTTCTCGCCGTCAATCAACTGGCCATCTTTCTGCTGGACTGGGGCTTTGCGGTGGGAGCCACGGGAGCAGCCTTTGTCGTCGCTGCTCTGCGCTGGAAGGCGGGCGCGATTTCCGTGGGCGAGGCCGTGGCCATCGTCCTTTTGAGCCTGGAGATCATCAGGCAGTTGAATCTGCTCGGTGCCTTCTTCTTTGCTGGGGCGGGCGGGCGGGCCATGAGCCGGCGCATCCGGCAATACCTCGATGCTCCCCCCGCTGTGCAGGGTGCGGGTAAAAAAGTCTGTCGGTTGCCTTCCCGCCTGGGCATCCGCTTTGAAAGAGTTTCCTTCGCCTACCGCCCGGGTGCCGATGTCTTGCATGATGTGAGCTTCTCGATCCAACCCGGAGAGACGGTCGGATTGCTCGGGGCCAGCGGTGCGGGCAAGAGTTCCATCATTCATCTCCTGCTTCGTTTTGCCGATCCCCGGTCGGGTCTTGTTATGCTGGGCGGTCATCCTCTGCCCGAGCTTCCGCTGGACTGGCTGCGATCCCAGATCGCATGGGTCGCCCAGGATACCTGGTTGTTTCACGGCACGGTAGAGGAAAATCTTCGCATCGCGTGTCCCGATGCAGGCCGCCGGGAGATCGAGGAAGCATCCCGTGCGGCCTGCATCCATGATTTTATCACCTCGTTGCCCGATGGTTATGCGACGCATATTGGCGAACGAGGCATGCGCCTCAGTGGCGGGCAGGCGCAGCGGCTCGCCATTGCGAGAGCATTGCTCAAGGACGCGCCCATCATTCTACTCGACGAGCCGACCTCGCATATTGACTTCGCCTGTGAGACCACGCTCAGGCATGCCCTGGAGCGGCTGATGGAGGGGCGCACGGTCTTGCACATCACCCACCGCAGGCACTCGCTCTCCACCGCCAGCCGACTGCTCTATCTGGAGGAGGGCAGGATCATGAGGGACGAGTGCGGTGTGGAGAGGGAAACTGTGGCCGCCAGAAGTTTATGAACCATCGACAAACCATTTTCCGCCTTTGGGAAGTGCTGCGCCCCTTGCGTGGAACCCTGGCGATTTCCGCAGGCATGCGTATCGTGAATCAGTCGCTCGCCATCGTCCTGATCGTACTGGCCGTCTGGGGTGTCGCAGCCATTGCCCGGGGAGCCGGCGGCAAGGAACTTTGGAGCGTCGCACTATCTTTGGTTGGACTTGGCATGATCAAGGGTGTGTTTCGCTACCTGGAGCAGTTTTCCGGACATTATGTGGCGTTTCGCCTGCTTGCCGATTTGCGGCGTCAGTTGTTCGACTCCCTTGAAGCGCTGGCTCCGGCAGGATTGGGGAGCGAGCGGAGCGGCGACCTGGTGTCACGTGCCATTGCCGACGTCGAGAGGGTGGAGGTATTCTATGCCCATACCATTGCCCCCGCCATTGTCGCTGCGGTCGTCCCGATGGCAGCGCTCGGGGCGTTGGCGGTCGTGAGTCCGTTCGCTTCGCTGGTTCTGCTTCCCATCGTTCTGCTGGTCGGGGTGGGTATTCCGTATGCTGCACATCGGCTCGGGGTGCATGCTGCGCAAAGTGCGAGGAGCGGACTCGGCGACATCGCGGTACGACTTACCGATGCCATCCAGGGCATCCGGGAGATGGTGGTTTTTGGCTATGGAAGCCGCAGTGAAGCGCTCCTCGATCGCTCGGGCGAGGATGTCGGCAATGCTCAAAAAGGCCTGGCGCGCTGCTCGGCCTTCCAGAGCATGGCGACGGAGCTTGGCATGGGAGCCGGGGTGCTGGCTGTGATGATCCTGGGGAGCCGGGAGGTTCATTCGGGAGCGATGCCGGCATATGATTTTCCCGTAGTAATCGCCCTGACTCTGAGCGTGTTTGTCCCGCTGCTGGGGGTCACCAACCTGATTCCCGATTTTGAGCAGGCGATCAGCAGCGCCAGGAGACTCTTTTCGATCATTGATCGTCCGGAGAAAAATCTTCCATTACGCGTCTCCGGTCGTGGGGTTAAGGATTCTGGTATCGTCTTTGACCGGTTGTCCTTTTCTTACGACAGCGAGGGGGCGCGTGTGCTGGATCGAGTTTCTTTTGCTGTTGAGCCGGGGGAGATCACTGCCATCGTCGGTGCCAGTGGAGCGGGGAAATCCACCATCGTTAACCTCCTGTTACGCTATTGGCGGGAGGATCAGGGAGACATCCGCATCGGGGGTGTTTCCCTTCGAACTTTGACGCCCGAGCGAGTGCGTGAGCTGATAGCGGTGGTTCCTCAGCGCGTGCACATCTTTAATATGACCTTCCGGGAAAACATCCGCGTTGCCCGACCCGAGGCTACCAATGTGCAGATCGAGGCGGCAGCCCGTCTGGCCCGGATTCACGACTTTATCATGAGCCAGCCGCAGGGCTACGATACACCGGCACACGAGGGTGGCTCCCGGCTTTCCGGAGGGCAGCGTCAGCGGATTGCCATCGCACGCGCCTTCTTGCGGGATGCTCCAGTACTCATTTTCGACGAAGCCACCGCTCACCTCGACGAGGAAACCGAGCGTCAGGTCATCGGGTCGGCGCGCTCCTGGCAGGCGATGTCGGAGAGCCGTACCGTAATGGTCATAGCCCATCGGCTGGCGTGTGTGAGGGACGCCTCGCAGATCGTCGTGCTGGAGCACGGGCGTCTCGTCGGTGTTGGCAACCACCTGGATTTGCTGGAGACGTGTGAGGCCTATGCGGATCTTTTCGCCGCACAATCTGCTGAGACGCTGGTCTAGGCGGCGGGTTCAATCACCGATTCCCGCCGCGTGCGGAATCGGGAGGAGACCAGAAAGATCGCGATTGCCGTCCATATGAACGCAAAGGCGATGCCATCGCGAAGGGTGAAGCGTTCGTGAAAGACGAAAACCCCGACGAGTAGCTGCAGCGTGGGCGCGAGGTACTGGAAGAACCCCAAGGTCGACAGGGGGAGCAGTTTGGCTGCCGAGATGAACCAGATGAGCGGAAAAGCTGTCACGACGCCGCCCCCCATCAGGAGCAGGGTGATTGTGGGAGTATCGAGGAAATGCATCGACCCATGCCGAGCGAACACGCCCAGCAAGACCAGCGCCACCGGAGACATGACCGCCGTCTCAACGATCAATCCCGGCAGGGGATCGATCGGCACCATCTTGCGAAGCAATCCGTAGATGCCAAAGCTCGAGGCGATACCCAGCGCGATCCAGGGGACTTTCCAGAGATGCCAGCCGAAATAGACGACGCCCACGGTCGCCAGGAGTACGGCGATGACTTGCGCCCGGTTGAGGCGCTCCCGCAGGACCAATGCACCCAGGAGGACATTCACCAGGGGGTTGATAAAATATCCGAGACTCGTTTCTACCACCTGCCCGGTATTGACTCCGTAGACAAAGAGCCCCCAGTTAAAGCTCAGCAGGGTGGCGGTGAGAAACAGGATGGCGACCAGCCTCGGGGATCGGATGACCCGCAGGCAGGGGGCGAGCTGTTTCCAGGCCGCCGCGAGAGCGACGAGGAACACCAGCGACCAGAGCAGGCGGTGGCAGATGACCTCCGCCGCCGGGATCGTGCCAAACTGCTTCCAGTACAGCGGGAATAAACCCCATGAGCCGTACGCGAGCAGCGCATAGATCACTCCCTGGCGGGTCTTGGACTCCGTATTCAAAACAAGGCAGGGATTCTGCACGCATCCCCCGCAAAGGACAGATGCAAATCCGGCAATTTTAGACCATTACAGATGCGCGTTTCAGGCAGGTCGTCAGGTGAACGTCGCAAAAGAACCCTTCGATGCTATGCGGGGGTTCCGCGCTCGGCGCTTGGCGGATGTTTCCAAAGGCGGCGATAAAGCCGGGAGAAATACAGCGGGTCGTCATATCCCACCTCGGAGGCGATCCGCTTGAGCTGCCAGTTGGTCTCCCGCAGGAGGTATCTGGCGTGCCGGAGGCGCAAGTGCTCGATGTACTCGTGCGGCGTGCAGAGGGTGGATTCCAGGAACAGGGTGCGCAGGTAGTTGGGGCTCAGGTCTGCCACCTGCATCAATCCGGAAAGCGCATCCCGCCTGGCAAAATGTTCGTGCGCCCAGCGCAGTGTCTCTTTGATGCGGGGATGGACATCCTCTGCCACGACCGCTTGATCCGCCCCCGCAGATGTCTCGGCGTGCTGGAGAAATCGAGTCAGCATGGCTTTCAATGCCGCCTCGAGATGCAACGGATGCCAGTCATCCCGTGGCTTCTGAAACAATGCCTTCAGCTTCGCGTAGGCCGACTGTTCCTCCTTCTGCTCGGCGGGAGAGAGCCTCCGGCGAAGTAAGGACCGGATGACCTCGCTCGGATCGTCGTACTCGCACCATGTGATCGTGCAGCCCTGGCCCGCGGGAGTCGTCCAGACCCTGCGCACCCACGCCGGCACGAGAAACTGAGAGCCTGCCCGGAGCCTCAGCGTCACTCCATCCAAAGTATAGCGAAGCTCACCCTCCAGGATGAGGATGAAGCGATGGGTCGTAATGATCTCATCCCTGGTGCTCTCGCCCTTGGAAAAGAAGCGGCGGTCGACATTGCTGACCTCCAGTTTCTTGCGCAGACACTCTGCTGCGAGCTGAGGAGCGGAGAGGGCGGGGGAGGGCATCTGTAAAAACTATAGACCGGAAGTGGTGGTTTCATCCATGTCATTATTCGCGATACCCATGCCATGGTGCTGGCGGCTGGAAAGCCGGTCGGACGATAGTGGGCGGATGACTGACAGCATTCATGAACCCGCCCGGGAGCTTCCTGTGATAGGGGAGTGCGATCTCTGCGTCATCGGCGGCTCTTGCACCGGAGTATTTGCCGCCTTGAGAGCGGCCCGGCTGGGGCTTTCTGTTGCCATCGTCGAGCGCATGGGGAGTTTCGGTGGAGTCGCGACTCTTTCTCTCGTCAATGTCTGGCATAGCCCATACGACGAGACGTTCCAGCGCAGGATCTTCCGGGGACTCTCCGAGGAACTCATCGATCGCCTGCGTAAACGTGGAGCGGTGAAGGATCGGGATCGCGATCCTGCCTGGGCCTGGGCTTTCAACTCCGCAGAGATGCAGATCGAGCTCGATGAACTCGTGGCCGGGCACGGCATCACTCCCTGGCTCCACACCGCTTTTTCCGGGCCTCTGATCGAGGACGGCCGGTTGGTCGGCGTCGCAGTGGAGACCAAGTCGGGGCGAGGCGCCATCCTGGCGCGATTCTTCATCGATGCGAGCGGCGATGGCGACCTCTGCAACCGCTCGGGGGCGGAAACATACACGGCGAGCAGGCACCAACCAGCCACCACTTGTGCTCTCTTTGGCGGATGGGATGACCTGCGGGATACGAACTGGCAGGGGCTGATCCGCCAGCATGGCGCGGAGTTTGGCTTGCCCGAGGGGTTTGCCTGGGGGGCGACGGTGCCGGGTTCCGATGCGTACATGCTGGCTGCCACGCGGGTGCATGAGGATTGCTCAACCGCCCGCGGCTTTACGGCTGCCGAGATCGAAGGGCGGCGACAGGTTCGGGCCATTCACGACCTCCTGCGCAAATATGCGCCCGCGGCCCGGCTGGCTCTTCTTGCTCTCCCAGCTCGCATCGGAATTCGCGAGACGCGGCATGTGCGATGCCGGTATCGGTTGACCGGCGAGGATATCTTGTATGGGCGTCGATTTACCGATGCCATCGCAAATGGCTCTTACCGGGTCGACATTCATCATACGGACAAGCCGGGCATCACCTTTCGATACCTCAATGGCCTGGAGGTTTACGCCCGGCCTGGTTATGAAAATGTTTGTTCGCGCTGGCGCCCTGCGACCGATAAGAACCCGACCTTTTATCAGATACCGTATCGCTCGCTCGTGCCGGTCTGCTCATTCGGAAATCTGCTCGCAGCGGGACGGTTCATCGATGCCGACGAGCAGGCCCACGCGGCGATCCGTGTGATGGTGAATATGAACCAGACCGGCGAGGCGGCCGGAGCGGCTGCCTTTCTGGCCCTGCGAGACAATGTGCCAGCCGCTCAGGTTGATCCGGACGAGTTGCGTTCGATCTTGGAGGCGGGCGGTTCGGTGATAATTTAGGCGGGATGGGTGAAGGTCGGGATTGTGCGGGTGTGAGGTCCTCCCGAGGCCTGCTCTTCTCCATGGGAACCCGCCTTTCCGACCGTAATCTGGGAGGAGCCGAAACCTTGTTTCCGAACTGGTTGGGTGTGTACCAGTGAATGGCTGGGAAGGGAGGCGGAGCAGTCAGCATATCGACTCCGGGAGCCTGCGTGTTGCGGGGTGTGAAAAGATGGGAAGCCTCTTGTTGGCAGTTCCCTGCGTGTGAATACGTTGCGCTGTGACCGGGGGCGATGTTTGTTCGGAAAAATAGCCTCAAGGGGTTGCCTCATATGGGGTGTCCGGCTACCTTGTCGCCGCCGGTCCGCCGGCGGGATGCTTGAGCATCTGCCCCGGAGATTTCGACATGCCATCCACGACACTCACATTCAGTATGTTCGCGGTGATTTTGCTGCCGGCCCTGGCAGTGCCGCTGGTGCTGGCCCTGGCTCCCCGGCTCGGGCAGCGGGTGGGGTATCTCGTGGGTGCCGCGCCGCTAGGGTCTGCGGGCCTTCTGGCATGGCTCGCAGCGTCGACCGGGTCTCAGCCTCGGGTGATCCTTGAGATCCCGTGGGTGCCTCAACTTGGGGTGAATCTCTCGTTTCTCATCGACGGGCTTTCCATCTTTTACGGTTTCGTCATCTGCGTCATAGGAGTGCTCGTCTGCTGGTACGCGGCGGAGTATCTCGGCAGGAAATACGCCCATGCCCGGTTCTACTCCTGCCTCCTGTTCTTCATGACGGCGATGCTGGGGACGGTTTTTTCCAACAATCTGCTCCTCCTGTTTGTTTTCTGGGAGCTGACCGGTGTGGCCTCATTCCTTCTCATCGGATTTTTTCACGAGAGCGATGAATCCCGGCGTGGCGCGAGGCAGGCCCTGCTCGTTACCGCGGCCACGGGGCTCTGCATGCTGGTTGGCATTATCCTTCTCGGGCTTTCGTCCGGGACGTATTCCCTGGCCACGCTGGCTGATGGTTCGCTGAGCGATTACAAGGATGGCGGGTGGATCGCCGCCTCGTGCGTGCTGCTTCTGGTCGGGGCGTTTGGCAAATCGGCGCAGTTCCCGTTTCAGTTCTGGCTGCCCGGTGCGATGGCGGCTCCGACTCCGGTCAGCGCCTACCTGCATTCCGCCACGATGGTGAAGCTCGGAGTGTTTCTGACCGGGCGCATTTTTCCCATTTTCCATTCGCTGGATCTCTGGTTCTGGCTCGTTTGCGGGGTTGGCTTTTTCACCATGCTGTTCGGCGCGTTTCTCGCCCTCCGTTCGAATGACCTCAAGGCCATCCTGGCTTATTCCACCGTCAGCCAGCTTGGTTTCCTCATCGGAGCCTACGGCGTGGGCAGCAAGACAGGCATACAGGCCGATACGCTCCATGTCCTGAGCCATGTGCTTTACAAGGGCTCGCTCTTTATGACGGCGGGTATCGTGGATCATTGCACGGGTCTGCGCGACGTTCGGAAACTCGGCGGCCTGGGCCGCTACATGCCGGTGACGGCATTCTCTGCGGCCATCGGCGTAGCCGCCCTGGCCGGTCTGCCTCTTACGACAGGATTCATCAGTAAGGAACTCCTCCTGGCCGATCTTGTTGATGCCAGGGCCTGGGTGTGGTTTGCGCTCGTCGCTCTTTCCGCGACGCTGACCGTGGCCTTCGCCGCGCGTCTCTTTTTCAATGTCTTCACCGGTTCCAAACCGGAGGCACTCTCCGTGCATCGTCCGGGTTGGGCGATTCAGACCCCGCCGCTGCTGCTCGCTCTGGCCGCGCTCATCCTCGGCACCTTCCCGGGATTGCTCGATGGAACGCTGAACGCCATCAAGGTCGCCGGACTCCATGGAGAAGAGCCAATTCATCTCGCGCTCTGGCATGGCTTCAACCTGGAGGTGCTCACCACGGCGCTCATCATCGTGTGCGGTGGCGGACTGTATCTTCTCTGTCAGAAAAGCGGATGGAAGCGAGCGGAGATTCCCACCTTCCTCCGCTTTGATGCGGCTTTCGAGCGCGGTCTCGATGGCTTGTCCGTTTTTTCCAAAAGGCTCACGCTGGCTTTGCGAGCCGACTGGCCTCCGGCCTATCTGCCCATCGTGATTTTCTTCCTGCTCGTCTCGCTGGCTGGCACGGTAGCTGTTTCCTCGAGCCGCTTTTTTGAGGGCTTCAGCGCCATCGATATCAGCCTCTCACCGCTACATACTTTCGTGGCCGTTATGATCGCGGCCTCCCTGGTGGGTGTGATCGTCCTTCGGCGCTGGACCACGCAGTTGATCGCGCTTTCCGTGGCGGGATTCTTTCTCACCTTTTACTTCGTTCTGTATCGCGCTCCGGACCTTGCCATGACGCAGATCCTCGTGGAGAGCGCCTCGGTGGTGATGATTCTCCTGCTTCTTTCGCGATTTCCAAGTTCCCGGCTTTTCCGCTCTGAGGAAAAGCGCGAGGCCAAGGGACGCATCTTCCGCGTGATTCTTTCCGGCGGAGTCGGGTTGGTGATGACCGGCCTCGTCCTCTTCGCCGACAGGCATTCGCATCCCGACCCCATCGGGCCGAAGTATCTGGAACTCTCCAAGCCTCTGGCGGAGGGCACCAATGCCGTGAACACGATTCTTGTGGATTTCCGCGGCTTCGACACGCTCGGTGAAATTACCGTCCTTCTCATCGCCACGCTCGGCGCGCTCGGTCTCATGATGCGCTACAAACGCGGCCGTGCGGGCAATGATCCCGCGCCAGCCCCCGGGTTTTTCCTGGAAAAGAAACGCCGGCCATGAAAGCGACCACCGATTCCTTTCTCGTGCGCGCTCTCATCGGGCTGGTGTTTCTGCTGGTGAATATCGTCTCGGTGTATCTCCTGCTGCGTGGGCATAACCTGCCTGGCGGCGGCTTCATTGGCGGTCTCATGACCGGCATGTCCTTCATTCTCCTCGGCCTCGTGCGCGGCTGGGAGGAGCTTCAGCGCGAACTCCCCGTGCCCCCGCTGCGCCTCGCCTCGTTTGGACTGCTCCTCGCCATGATCACGGGCACGGCACCGATGCTCTTCGGCCGGCAGTTCCTCACCCAATATCAGCTCCATCTCGACTATGTGCCTCTCATTGGCGAGGTGCATATCGGCACTCCGCTCCTTTTCGATATCGGCGTGTTTCTTTTGGTAAGCTGCATCACGGTGAAGCTGGTGATCGTTCTCGCCCGCTCCACTTCCGGCCTCCCGGCCTTTACGCCGGGCGAAGTGCCATACTACGCATCGGAACTCGAGGGACCCATCGAGGAAACTGCCAACAAGGAGGATCGTCATGCAAATTGAGACTGCTCTCCTCGTTGGTCTGCTCTTTGCTGTCTCGGTCTACCTCCTGCTGCACAAGAGCTTTGTCCGCATTCTATTTGGATTCGTCACCCTCACAAACGCGACCAATCTCTTCCTCATTTCCATGTCCGGCGACCCGGATGGTAAACGCGCGCCCATCCTCGCGGAAGGCTCCGGCCCGATCGTTGATCCGCTGCCTCAGGCGCTCGTCCTGACAGCCATCGTCATTGGCTTTGGCCTGACCATCTACCTGATCATGCTGCTCTACCGCATCTTCCTCGACGCGAAGACGACGGATGCGAGCAAGCTCTTCCTGCCGGAGGCTGACGATGAATAACCTCCTCGTGCTCCCGTTTTTGCTCCCTGTTCTGACGGCGGTGATATGCTGCCTGTTCGTTGGGCGTCCCGGGGTGGGGCGGCGGGTTTTCATCGCCATCTCAGCCGCCGCGCAGTGTGCGCTCGCTTTCTATCTCGCCGTGCGCGCTTTTCACGAACCACCTCTGGTTCTGCTCATGGGCGGATGGGCTCCTCCTCTCGGTGTGGTATTGGTCGTCGATGGCCTGGCCGCCATCATGCTCTGCCTTTCGACGGTCGTCGCTCTGGCCTGCATCCTGTTTTCCTATGCCGAGATCCCGGTGTGGGCGGAGCAGCCGCTGCGGCTCCCGCTCATGCAGTTGCTCGTGGCGGGTATCAATCTCTCCTTCCTCACCGGAGACCTTTTCAATCTCTTCGTTGCCTTTGAGATCATGCTGGTTGCTTCCTATGCACTCCTGACGCTGGAGGCTAATGATCGGCATATTAAAGAGGCATTTCCCTATCTGGCGGTGAACATGTTTGGCAGTGCGCTGTTTCTCGTCGCGGCAGGTCTCGCCTACTCCGTTTTCGGCACGCTCAACCTCGCCGATATTTCCCGCCGGGCGGAGGCCATGCAGGGGGACTTTGGCGTCATGGTCGTGGCCGTGCTGCTCGTCGTGGTCTTTGGCATCAAGGCCGGCGTCTTTCCGCTCTACTACTGGCTGCCGAATAGCTATCCGATCCTGCCGTTTTCGCTGGGGGCGTTTTACTCCGGCATGCTGACCAAGGTGGGCATCTACGTGCTGCTGCGCACTTTTGGCACGGTCTTCCCGCACAACCTCACTCAGCTTTACACCGCTCTCGCGTGGCTGGCGGGACTGACCATGGTGCTGGCCGTGCTTGGCGCGGTTTCGCGCAATTTCATCCGTGGCATCCTGTCGTTTCACATCGTCAGCCAGATCGGCTACATGATTCTCGCCATCGGCTTTTTCACGCCGCTCGCCATCGCTGCGTGCATCTTCTATGTGATCCACCACATCATCGTGAAATCCTCGCTCTTCCTCATTGGTGGCACGGCGATGTTTTACAACCGCACGGATAATCTCGCGCGCATGGGGGGACTGCTCAAAGCCAGCCCGATTCTCGCCACTTGCTTCATCATTCAGGCCTTTTCCCTCGCGGGGGTTCCGCCGCTCAGCGGCTTCTGGGGCAAATACGCCATCATCCTCGTGGGTCTGGAGGAACATCGCTACTGGCTGGTCGTGGCCGCGCTGGTGGCGTCGGTGCTCACGCTCGTCAGCATGCTCAAGATCTGGATGGGTGCCTTCTGGCAGAAGCTGCCTGCCGATGGCACCGCCGATCCCGAGGCGCCTGCCGCCGCTCGCACGATGACCGCCATCGTTTGTGCCCTGACGCTCATTTCCCTGGCGATCGGCTTCGGAGCGGAATTCTTTTTTGGCATCGCTCAGACTGCGGCGACCTCGCTGCTCGATCCGGCGCAATATCGCGAGGCGGTCTTTTCGCTGACCGGAAAGGGGGGGCAATGATACCGGGGGCGGTCATGCACCTGCTCATCGCGCTCGTTGCGATGTTCCTGAGCGGCAATCCGACCCTGGGCGGTCTCGCCCTCGGCCTCGTGGGCGGCTTCATCCTCATGGCTTTCTTCCGCAGCGCCCTCGGCTGCCAGAGTTACATCCGCCGCGTCATGGCGGTGATCGCCTTTGCCTTTATTTTTCTTCAGCAGGTTGTTTCGTCGAACCTCCGCCTTGTCGGCGCAGTACTGCGGCGCGATGCCGGCAGGCTGGAAGGAGTCTATATTTCCTACTCCGTGGAGGGTTTGACCAACCTGGAGGTTCTGCTTATTGCGCAGTGCATCAGCCTTACACCCGGCACCATCGTTGCAGACAGAAGCGACGACGGCAGCGAACTCATCCTGCATACCTTTGCCTCCGGCAGCCCTGACGAAATTCGCCACGCCCTCGACGAGGGATTGAAACGGCCCATTCTGGCGATCACCCGATGATGACCTCAGTCGTAATCCTCACCTTTGCCCTCCTGGCCGCAGCCTCCGTGCTGGCGCTGGTTCGCGTCTTGATCGGACCGACGATCATCGACCGCATCATCGCCTTTGACCTCGTGGCGATCAGCATCGTCGGCATGATGGTGGTTCTCTCCGTCTGGTGGAAAACCCAGCTCTTCATCGAGATCATGCTCATCTTCTCGCTGCTGGGCTTTGTCGGTACGGTCGCCTTTGTTTGCTATCTGCACAACGACCCAACGAAACTTAAACGGGTGGGAAGAAAGGGAACCTCGAAAAAGGAAGCGCAATGATCCGAGAAATCCTCATTTCCGTGCTGCTCCTTGTGGGCTCTCTGCTCGTCTTCCTCTCGGGCTTGGGACTCCTGCGATTCTCTGACGCATTGTGCCGTTCTCACGCTCTGGCCAAAGCCAGTACCTGCGGCATCTGCCTCATGCTGGCTGCGCTGATCCTTGCCCTCGATAACGACATCTCCGGCCTGAAAATTTTCCTCGTGATGACCTTCACGCTCCTGACGATTCCGCTCGCCGGTCATCTCACCGCGCAGCTTGTTTATCGGCACGAGCAGGGGAGATTACGCAAACCCGCATCCGGGCAGAAGAAATCCGCCGAAAGCAAAAGCTCGCTCCCGGCGGATCGGTAAACCTGTCCTCAGCTAGAGTTGCGTAATCGGCCCGTAGGTCTCCGGACGCCGATCCCGGTAGAATTGCCACACGTTGCGAACCTCCTGGATGAGATCCAGGTCGACCGTTTCGACCAGCACCTCGTCCTTGTCGCGGGAGGCCACCGCCACCATCTGGCCGCGCGGGTCGCAGATGTAGGAGGAGCCGTAGAATTCCCCGATGTTCCAGGGCTTCTCCACGCCCACGCGGTTGACCGCGCAGAGGAAGTACTGGTTCGCCACGGCATGCGCGGGCTGCTCCAGCTTCCAAAGGTACTCGCTCAGGCCCGCCACGGTGGCGGAGGGGTTGAAGACGATTTCCGCCCCATTCAACCCGAGGCAGCGCGCCCCCTCCGGGTAATGGCGGTCATAGCAGATATAAAGGCCGATCTTGCCGACGGCGGTTTCAAAGACGGGATACCCGAGATTGCCAGGCTTGAAGTAAAACTTCTCCCAGAATCCCGGCTGGCAATGCGGCAGGTGGCTCTTGCGATACTTCCCCAGCCAGGTCCCGTCGGCATCGATGATGGACGCCGTGTTGTAGTACACTCCGGTATTCTCCACCTCGTAAATCGGGACGATGAGCACGATGCCGAGGCGCTTGGCCGTCTCGATCATGAGCTGGGTGGTCGGGCCATCGGGAATTTTTTCCACCATGTCGTACCACTTCATCTCCTGTTCGGCGGCGAAGTACGGGCCAAAAAACAGCTCCTGGAGACAGACGATCTGAGCGCCGCGTTTTGCGGCCTCCTCGATGTAGCCGATGTGTTTCTCGATCATCGCCTGCTTGATCACCTTCGGGTCGGCGTCACCCGAGTGCGTGCAAGTGGCCTGGATGAGGCCGATGCGTACGTTGCGTGCCATCGGACCATCGTTGCGATCTTCCGCGGGTGGTGCAACTGGATTTGAGAAATTGCGATGGATTCCCGAGGCAAAAGGGGGAATTCTTTCCCTTTAACCCAACGCTCAATGCCCACGCTTGCCACTACCGTCGATGGCCTGAAGCTCCCAAACCCCTTCCTGATCGCCTCCGGCCCTCCGGGGACCAATTTCAACGTCATCAGCCGCGCTTTCCGGGAAGGCTGGGGCGGGGTGGTCGCCAAGACCGTGAGCCTCGATGCCTCGAAGGTCATTAACGTTTCCCCCCGCTATGGCAAGCTTCACGCCGCCGATGGCCGCGAGGTCGTGGGCTGGGAGAATATCGAGCTCATCAGCGACCGTCCGCTGGAGATCTGGCTGGAGGAGTTCAAGAAGTGCAAGGACGCCTTCCCCGATCGCGTCCTGATCGCCTCGATCATGGAGGAGTACCGCCGCGATGCCTGGATGGAGATCATCGAGCGTTGCGAGGCGGCGGGTGTTGATGGCTTCGAACTCAACTTTTCCTGCCCTCACGGTCTGCCTGAACGGAAGATGGGTTCTGCCATGGGAGAGGACCCCGAAATTCTTTCTGAGGTTTGTAGCTGGGTAATGGCCGCAGCCAAAAAGCCGGTATGGGCCAAAATGACGCCAAACGTCACTCATATCGAAGCCCCGGCGCGTGCCTCTCTAGCGTCAGGCTGTCACGGTATCAGTGCGATTAATACCATCCGCTCTGTCATCGGGGTAAACCTCGACACGCTTCGGCCCGAACCCACGGTGGAGGGTTATACGACCCCCGGCGGCTATTCTTCGAAGGCCATCCGCCCGATCGCGCTGCGCATGTGCATGGAAATCGCGACCATGATCCGGAACGAATTCCCTGGCCGCACCCTGTCGGGTATCGGCGGTATCGAATCTGGTAAGGATGCGGCGCAGTTCATCCTTCTGGGTTCCGATACTGTGCAGGTCTGCACCGGTATCCTGAAGCATGGCTACGAGTTGATCCACTCGATGAAGGAGGAGCTTCTCGCCTTCATGGAGAAACATGGCTTTGAGACCCTCGAGGACTTTAAAGGCAAGAGTCTTCAGTATTTCACCACCCATGCCGAACTCGTCCGCCTCCAGCGCGAGGCCAAGAAAAAGGCCGAGACCGATGGCGACTGGAAGAGCGAAACCTTCGTGGCGCAATCTCACGCCCTGAGCCGCTGATATGGCCCTCCTCATCAAAAACGGCGAAATCGTCACCGCCGACTCCCGCTATATCGCGGATATCTGGTGCGAGGGGGAAACCATCACGCACATCGCTCCCGACATCGAGGCGCCCGCCGGGGCCGAGGTGATCGACGCCACGGGTAAGTACGTCTTCCCCGGTTTCATTGATCCTCACACCCATATCTACCTCCCGTTCATGGGCACCTATTCCAAGGATGACTATGAGTCCGGGACAAAAGCAGCCCTGATCGGCGGCACGACGACCATCTTCGATATGTGCACGCCGGGGCGGGGGACGGCACCCTTGGATGGATTTGAAACTTGGACCAAACAGGCATCCGGCAGGGCGGCTTGTGATTACGCCTTTCATGTTGGCGTGGCCGGATTCGACGAGGGCACTCCGACTCAGTTGCGTGAAATCGTTGCGAAGGGTATCGGGTCCTTTAAGATCTTCCTGGCGTACAAAGGGGCGTTGGGAATCGACGATGAAGAGCTTTACGAAACTTTGCGCATTGCCAAGGAGCTGGGTGTCATCACCGCCGCTCATTGTGAGAATCCCACCCTCATTTCCAGTCTCCAAAAAGACCTGCTGGCTCGCGGAGTGACCGGAACGGAGGGCCATCACGCGAGCCGTCCGCCCCGGGTTGAGGCTGAGGGGGTGCATCATCTGATGACCTTTGCGGAGCTTACCGGAGCCTCCGTGTATATTGTGCATCTGAGTTGCGTGGAGGCATTGGAGGAGGCACTGCGTGCTCGCCTACGGGGTGTTGATGTTTCGATTGAAACCCTTATCCAGTATCTTCTTATCGATAAAAAATACGCGGAAGTAGGAAATTTTGAGGGAGCCAAATATGTGATGTCTCCGCCCCTCCGCGACGCCAGTAATCAGCCGATTTTGTGGAATGCGCTGCGCCAGGGACTCATCCAGACTGTGGCCACCGACCATGCGCCGTTCGATTTTTTCACACAGAAGCGTATGGGCGAACACGACTTCACCAAAATTCCCAATGGCATCCCGGCCATCGAGGATCGGGTGAATTTGCTCTACACCTATGGCGTGGCTGAGGGCCGACTAGACCTCCAGACCTTCGTGGCGGTCGCGAGTACGAACGCCGCCAAGACCTTTAACCTCTTCCCCCGCAAGGGCACCATTCAGCCTGGCAGTGACGCCGATCTGGTGGTTTACGATCCGACGTATCGCGGGACGATTTCCGCCGCAACCCAGACCCAGAATGTCGATTACAACGCGTTCGAGGGCTGGGAGATCAAGGGCAAGCCGGCCTATGTCGCCGTACGCGGAGAGCTTGCTGTTCGGGACGGGAAGTTCGTGGGCACGCCGGGCCGGGGCCGCCTGCTCAAGACAGCACGCTGAGCAGCGCGTCCAGGTGAATGGCCATATCGGGCCGTGTTCCCGCCCAAGGAAACACGGCGTCGATCTCCTCGGGAGAAGCCTCCTCCGGCAGTGGCTCAATTCTCTTTAGTACGCTTGTAAGCGTAGGGGCGAACAAGGAGGCGTCCTGACCAATACAAAAGTCGAGGACCTTTGGCGGCTTATTGTTCACTCCCATGCGTACGCGCATTCCTGACGCGTACGCGTTCAGTCCTAAATCCCATGCCCCGCCTGCGGAGGTGAGCCTCAGGTCGCGGTAGTGTTCGTTCGGCTCGACGCGATGGAAGGTCACGACTCCTTGCTGCGGTCTGGGTGACCCCACCAGCTATTCTTCCGCTTGCCGTCGTAGTGTTTCTCGATCAGGCGCACGGCGTCTTCCAGCGATCCATCGGCTGGAGCCCATTCCTTCACATCGGGGAAATCGATGGAGGCATTACGATTCTTCGCATCGCTCCGGAAGCGAATCGGGCACCAGAAGGACTCGATGTTGCGTAGCATCTCGCTGCCCAGGCTCCAAAGCCCGGTCATCCAATCGCAGTACCAGCACCAGAGCAAATCGTAGCCGACCAGCCCGTCATATTTGTGGCGCGACAGATTGACCCACTCACTTTGTTTGTAGGTGGGGAGCTTTCCGATGCCGGCCACGATCGGGTAGAGGACGAGTTCCGTGGCGCGGATCGCGACGAAGGCGAGCACGGCCGGGGTCTGGAGCAGCAGGCACACCTGATTGCGGATCGGTCCCAGCACATGGGCCTGGGCATCGGTGAGGGTGCGGCCCTTCTTGCCGCGAATGGCTCGGTGAACCAGACAGAAGAAATGGAGGAAGAGAAGTTGGGCGACGACAGCGGCGAAAAATCCGCGCCATCCGTCCCAGGTGGCTCCGACCGCCCACGGCACCCAGGTATAAAGGCTGACGAACGCGTCGAGCAGCGGAGCCTCGGTGATCTTCTCCGAGATGGCATAGGCGATTCGCGTCAGAATCGCGGCGACGATGAGTCCGCAGAAGACAGTTCCGAGGACGCAGAAAAAGGCGGTCACTTCAAGCATCCCGCCAGCATGCCGAGGAGCGGGCTCCTCGGCGATGCAAAATCTCTAGCGGGCGGCTTGCGCCTTCTTGAACTCCAGCACGTTGATCGGCGGGACGTTCAGGGCGCAGTATTCTTTTTCGTGCAATTCGAAGAGATGGCTCTCGTCGCACAACTGGGTCGTCACCTGGTAGGTGATGAAGCGGCTTTCCTCGTGCATCGCATCCGAAATGCTGCCAAGGAGCTTGCCGCGAGCTTCCTCCGGAATGACCAGGAAGGGCAGGCCGGAGACAATGTAGTCGCAATGGGTGATCCCGTGCTCCGCGAGGACGTCGGGCATCTCCGTGGCGTTTCTGTGCAGGATTGTCACGCGCGGGTCATGGGCGAACTGCTTGCGCAGGTGCGCGACAAACTCCTCATCCAGCTCGAAGGCAAAGAGGCGGGAGTTTTTGTCCATCCGCTTCACGATCTTGCGGGTGTGGCAGCCCTCGCCGGGTCCGAGTTCCACGACGACGCGGGGCTTGGAAAAATCCAGGCGGCGAGAGGTCTGGCGGGTGAGGAAAGGAGAGCTGGGCACGATGTAGCCAACCTGCAAGGGGTTGGCCAGCACGCGCTTGAAGAAGAGTAGACTCATTTATTTAAGGGGAGCGACCTGTTTGTTCCAGCCTGAGAGTCGCTCGTAGGCGTCGGCCACCCCGAGGAGCCGGGCGTCATCAAGCGGTTTTCCAAGGAACTGGAGTCCGACCGGGAGTTGCTTCCCGCCTTCTTCCACAAATCCACATGGAACGCTGATGCCGCAGATTCCAGCCAGGTTGGCTGCAATGGTGAAAATATCCGCCAGATACATGCGCAGCGGGTCGCTCGTGCGCTCGCCGATCGGAAAGGCCAGATCAGGCGAGGTCGGGCAGACGATGGCGTCGACCTTCTCATACGCGGCTCCAAAGTCGCGCCGGATGAGCGTGCGCACCTTTTGCGCCCGGAGGTAGTACGCATCGTAGTAGCCGCTCGACAGGACATAAGTACCCAGAATGATACGCCGTTTTACCTCACTGCCAAATCCCTCCTCGCGCGAGCGCAGGTAGAGATCCATCAGGTCCTTCGGCTGATCGGCGCGTTTGCCGTAGCGTACGCCGTCGAAGCGGGCCAGGTTGGCCGAGGCCTCGGCCGTGGCGATGATGTAGTAAACCGACACCGCGTATTCCGTATGTGGGAGCGAGATTTCGACCAGTTCCGCCCCGGCGGATTCACACTGGCGGATGGCTTCCTCGACCTTGGCGCGGACGCGGGCGTCCATGCCGTCGACGAAATATTCCTTCGGGATGCCGAGCTTCACGCCCTTCAGATCGCTACCGAGCTGGGAGGTGAAATCCTCCGCCGGCAGGTCGAGCGAAGTCGAGTCGCGTGGGTCGCGGCCGGCGATGGCATTGAGCAGCAAGGCGCAATCCTTCGTCGTGCGGGCAAAGGGTCCGATCTGGTCGAGCGAGGACGCAAAAGCGATGAGGCCGTAACGCGAGACGCGGCCATAGCTGGGCTTGAGGCCCACGCAGCCGCAAAGGGCGGCGGGCTGGCGAATCGAGCCGCCGGTATCCGAGCCCAGCGTGGCTGGAACCTCAAGGGCCGCCACGGCAGCCGCTGATCCGCCCGAGGAACCGCCCGGAATGCGGGAGGTGTCCCAAGGATTGCGGGTGACCTGGTAGGCGGAGTTTTCCGTCGAGGAACCCATGGCGAATTCATCCATGTTCAGGCGTCCAAACGGAATCGCCCCCGCCGCGCGGAGCTTGGTGATGACCGTGGCGTCGTAGGGCGAGGTGTAGCCGGTGAGAATCTTCGAGGCGGCTGTGCAGGACTCGCCCTTGACGTTGATCACGTCCTTGATGCCGATCGGTACGCCGCCCAGGGGGAGGGAGATGTCGGCGGTTTCGGCGGCCTTTTTTGCCGCTTCAAAGTCACGGGAGAGGAAGGCCTGCACTTGGGGCTCGACGGCCTCGATGCGTTTTTCCAGCGCCGTGATGGCGTCGACGGGAGTGAATTGACCGGCGCGGAAGCCAGCCTGGAGTTCGGCTGCGGAGAGGGTGGTCAGATCCATTATTCGAGAACCTTCGGGACGATCAGGAGATTGTTTGCAGAGCGCGGGGCGATGCCGAGGAAGGCTTCGCGGGGCAGGCTTTCACCCGGCACGTCGTCGCGGGTGACGTTAAAGACCGGGTAGGTGTGGGCTGTCGGCTCCACATCCGAGACGTCCAGCTTCTTGAGATGCTCGATGTGCTCAAGGATGCGACCGAGCTGGTCTTGGAATGTGGCGACCTCCTCATCGGAGAGCGCGAGACGGGCCAGGGTGGCGACTTTGCGCACGTTCAGATCGGGTGAGCTCATGACGAAAAGGGAATCACACTGCCCAGCGCGGGCGGGGAGGGAAAGTGTAAAGCGTCGCCCCGAGGGTGATTTTTGCGTTTTTCAACTCGGTACGGAAGTTGCTTTACGAGGGTATGGACCACCCAAAAACAGCCGCTTCACCGCAAAGTGCGGGGCATTTGGCTGGCCTTCTCGCCTCGCTGCATGCCCTCGGAGTCCGCAATCGCGAGGTCTATAATGGCGTTCTTCGCTCAGTGCTCGACGCAAATCCGCACTTCCTCGGGGTGTGGTCGGTCTGGCAGCCGGATGCCCTCGACGGTCGGGATCATGAATACGCCGGTGCGCCGGGGCATGATGAATCCGGCCGCTTCGTGCCGCTCTGGCATCGCTTCGGCGGGGAGGTGCAGCTCGAGCCAAATACAGATTACGACGAACCCGGCGCCCAGTGGTACCGGCTCCCGGCCTGTCGCGGCAGTCAGGTCGTCATCGACCCGTACGAGTACCGGGTCGGCGGGGAGAATCTCTTTATCGCCAGCCAGGCCGCCCCGATCAAATTCGGCGACCGCTGCGTGGGTGTGGCTGGATTTGACGTTCACATGGACGTGCTGATCGACGCGGATGTCCGGCCGCGCAGTGTCGAACCGATTGAGAACGCCCTGAATCGCCACCACGTCATATTGGACGATGGGGGTGATGTCCGCTTCTGGAGTCCCGTCACGCGCCAGTTGATCTGGCGCTATGTTGGCGGACGTCCCGCCGGGCAGAGCGAACTGCCTGCGCCCTTGCACGAAATGGTCGCTTCCCGGCTGCAAAATCCCTCGCGCCGCGAGGCATCGTGGACCTTTCCCAAGGGAACGAGGGAGCTGGTAATACGATTCACTCGTCATCCGCACGCGGGTTGCGTTCTCCTTCTCGTGGAGGAGCGGGGCCTGGAATGCGCTCCCTTGGCACCCGAGAGCGGGTTGAGCCTGCGTGAGCGCGAGGTGGCCGACTGGATGTGCCAGGGCAAATCCAATGAGGAAATCTCCATCATCCTCGGAATCAGCGCCCACACGGTAAAGAACCACCTGGAGAAGATTTTTCGCAAACTCGGCGTGGAAAACCGCCACGCCGCCGCACTCGCATTTCAGCGCGAATACGCTGAATCAGCCGCCTCATAGGAAGGTCTTCCTATTGTTGTACAGGAAGGACGGAGGCAGTGTGCGAGCCATGTCGGACGTAGAAGCAATCAAACAGGATCTTCAGGGAAAAGGTGTGAAGTATTGCATCGGCGCTTACGTGGATATCCACGGTGTCCCCAAGGGGAAGGTCGTCCCAATTTCGCATTTCGAGGACTTTGCGGCAGGCTCGGAGCTTTACACGGGATACGCACTCGATGGTCTCGGTCAGAGTCCCAACGACGATGAGATCGCCTCGGTGCCTGATCTGGAGCGCGGCATTCAGCTTCCCTGGCAGAAGGAAGTCGCCTGGTTTCCGGCGGACAATACCTATCACGGCGAGTCCTATCCGCTGAATACCCGCAACGTCCTGAAGGGCGTTCTCGCCCGCGCCGCGGAGAAAGGCTGGAAGTTCAATCTCGGCATCGAATGCGAAGTCTACTTCCTTAAGCTAACAGACGACGGAAGGCTTGAGGTGGCTAACAAGGACGACAATCTTTCCAAGGCCGCCTACGATGTGAAGCGCTTCCTCGATAGTTATCCCATGCTGGATGAGATCGCCGGGTACATCGATGATCTGGGCTGGGGATTGTATTCCTTCGATCACGAGGACGGCCACGGGCAGTTCGAGTTTGATTTTGGCTATTCCGACGCGCTGACCATGTGCGACCGTTACATCTTCTTCCGCTACATGGCGAAGCAGGTTGCGGCGAAGTATGGGCTTATCGCTACCTTCATGCCGAAGCCGTTCGGCGACAAGACGGGCAACGGTGCGCATTTCAACATGTCGCTGGCCAGCCTGGAAAGCGGTGAGAACCTTTTCAAACAGGCGGATCGGAGTGATCCGTACGGTCTCGGGCTGTCCACGCTGGGCTATCAGTTCACCGCTGGTATCCTTCGTCACGGCCAGGCCCTTTGCGCCGCCTGGGCACCGACGGTGAACAGCTATAAGCGCCTCGTGCGTCGCGGCCTCATGGGCTACTACTCATGGGCTCCGGTCTTCAATTCCTTCGGCACGAACAACCGCACCAACTCGATCCGCATCCCCATGGCGGGCGGACGGGTGGAATCGCGCAACGCCGACTCAAGCTGCAATCCCTATCTCGCCGCCGCTCTCGCGCTTGCTGCCGGGCTAGAGGGCATCGAGCAACAGCTCGATCCCGGGCCGCCACGCACGGAAAATCTTTACGAACACACTGATGCCGAGCTCGCTGAACTCGGTGTCCAGCATCTGCCTAGATCGCTCGGCGAAGCTGTTGCGGCCTTTGACCGTGACCCATTCGTCGAGCAGGTTCTCGGGGCGGAGCTGAAGAAGGAATTTATCACTTACAAATCCGCGGAGTGGGAGGAGTACAACCTCACTGTCACGCCGTGGGAAATTCACAAATACGCCCGCCTATACTGACCCATGCGCTCGAAGAAAGTCCTGTTCGTCCAACACGGAGATACCGACAAACCCGGCCTGCTCGGTGAAGTCCTCACCCAGCGCGGCATCAGCCTTGATGTGCTAAGGTCCGACCTTGGTCAGTCGGTTCCCGTCACGTTGGAAGGATACGATGGACTTGCCTTGGGCGGTGGAGCACAGGGAGTTTACGAGCAGGAACAGTATCCCTATCTAGGAGCAGAGACGAATCTGGTGCGTCAGGTCGTCTCCGAGGGCAAGCCGATCATCGGCCTGTGCCTCGGCGCGCAGTTGATGGCGGCGGGCCTTGGCGCGGAGGTGCGCAAGGCGCCTCATCGCGAGGTGGGATTCTATCGCGTCACGCTCGATCCCATCGCGGATTACGACCCGATCTGGGGCGGTCTGCCGAAAAACTTTGTCACCACGCACTGGCATGGCGACGTGTTTGAGATCCCGGTCGGCGGCATGCGTCTCGGGTCCTCGGAACTCACCCCGAACCAGCTCTTCCGCTACGGTCACTCGCTTTACGGCATGCAGTTTCATCTGGAGATGACGTCTGAGATTCTCGCCGAGATGGTGGAGGATTCCCGGGATTATCTCACCGAATCGGGAGTCGATCCCGACATCATGGTTTCTCAGGGAAAGGAATGCCTGCCGGTACTGCGCGAAACGGCGATCGAGGTGTTCACACGCTGGAGCGATCTCTTATGATTTACGGGGCGGGGGATTCACGCAAGCCGGTGCGGCTCGAGCACCTTTCCTGGACGCGCATTCGCGATCTCCAGGCAGGCGGCTGCGATATGCTTCTCCTTCCCGTCGGAGCCACGGAACAGCATGGCCCGCATCTCCCGATCAATACGGATACCGTGATCGCCACCGCCGCGTGTGATTATGCCTCCGCCGTTACCGGAGTTCCGGTATTGCCTGCTCTTTCCTATACGGTGTCCGTCGGTCACACCGAGAAATGGCCGGGAACCTTTTCGATTTTCCACGAGACCTTCATTCACACCCTGCGCGAGATTGCCGCCTGGGCCGTCGCGACGGGATGGAAGCGCCTCCTTCTCGTGAATTCCCACTTCGGCAATGACGCCTCGCTCCGCGTCGCGGTGGATCGCTTGCGCTTTGATTGCGTCAACCGGCTCCAGATCGCCACGCGTAACACTTTCAATCTCACGCCCTCCATCTGGGAGTATTTTATCAGCGACGCCGCCGACCTCCACGCCAACAAGGCGGAAACCGACCTCATGTTGCACCTCGCTCCGGAGACCGTGGATATGGCTGCCGCCGAGGATGATCCCGATCGCACCACGGAGACGATATTTAACTACATGGTCGCCAATACGAGCCGGAATGGCGTCACCGGCAACCCAACCGAAGGCACCGCCGAACGCGGAAAGCTGCTCTTTGAGGAAATCGGCGAAGCGCTGGCCGCCATTGTCGAAAAAGCCCGCCACGAGACCGCCCCGGTCGAGTGGCAGCGAACTGCCGGAGTCTTTTAACCCCTCGAACGATTCAACAACAAACGGAGAACAACCATGATGAAAAAAACACTGATGGGTCTGCTCGCTGCCGCGCTCTGTGGCGGTGTCGCGCAGGCGGAACCCCTGAAGATCGGTTACAGCGACTGGCCGGGCTGGGTGGCCTGGGAGGTTGCAATCCAGAAGGGCTGGTTCAAGGAAGCCGGCGTGGATGTTCAGTTTGAATGGTTCGAGTACGTGCCCTCGATGGAAGCCTTCGCCGCAGGCAAGCTCGACGCTGTCTGCATGACGAATGGCGACGCCCTCGTGACCGGCGCGACCGGAGCACCGAGCAAGACGATTATCATTAATGACTTTTCGAACGGCAATGACATGATCGTCGGACAGCCGGGCATCGAGAAGCTGCAGGATCTCAAGGGCAAGAAGATCGGCGTCGAAGTCGGTTTCGTCGACCACCTCCTCCTGCTCAAGGGCCTTCAGGCCGTGGGCATGAAGGAATCCGACGTCGAGCTCGTCAACGTACCGACAGGGGAAACACCCAAGGCTCTCGCCTCCGGTGATGTCGCCGCCATCGGCGCCTGGCAGCCGAACTCCGGGCAGGCAATCAAAGCCGTCCCCGGTGCCAAGCCGATCTACACCAGCAAGGACGTCCCGGGCCTGATCTATGACGTTCTTGCGGTGAACCCGGCCAGCCTCTCGGCTCATCCCGAGGAGTGGAAAAAGATCGCCAAGGTTTGGTACAAGGTCGTCGACTACTTCTATGATCCCGCCACGCATGATGATGCGGTCAAGATCATGGCCTCCCGCGTGAATCTCTCGCCTGAGGAATATGCGAAGTTCGTCAGCGGCACGAAGATCCTGAAGCTCGACGAAGCCAAGAAGGCGTTCAAGAAAGGCGAGGGCCTCGATTCCGTCTACGGCTCGAATGTCGTGGTCGACGAGTTCAACGTCTCCAACAAGGTCTATGACAAGCCGCAGCCCACGGCGGACTACATCGCTCCGGCTATCACGGACTCTCTGTAAGATAATTGCAAATTCGGACCGGCCGCCGATGTCCCTCTGCGGCCGGTTCCACCACTACTCATGAGCAAGGGAAAGAAATGGCTGGTTCCATTCGGGACGCTCTCGGAGCCCCGGCAGTTGATTCTGCTGTGGATCTCCTTTACCCTCCCGCTGGCGGTCTGGGCGATCGTCAGTTATGTGCCGTTCGTCTGGCACCCGCTGGTGAAGATCGATGATCCGGGCGACGTTTCGTATTTCACCCGCGACGCGCTGATCGAGCGCACGACTTTCAAAGCTGAGAATGCGAAGCTGGCAGCCTCGGGCGGTCACATCGCCACCGGCACCCCGGCGAATCCGGTCTTTCTTCCCGCACCTCATGAGGTAGCTGTTGCCTTTTACAAAAGCTTCACCACGCCGCCCAAGCGAAAGGGCGACAAGTGGCTGCATGAAAGCCTCTGGCAAAGTATCCAGGTCATCTTCTGGGGCTTTCTCTGGAGTTCCGTCGTAGGGGTTCCAATCGGCATCCTCTGCGGCACCTTTCCGTTTTTTTCCCGCATCACCGAGCCTTTTGTGGACTTTACCCGCTACATGCCTGCGCCGGCCTTTGGCGCGCTGGCGGTGGCTGTCCTCGGTATTTACGAAGCACCAAAGATCGCCATTATTTTCATCGGCACGTTCTTTCAGCAGGTGCTGGTGATAGCCAATACGACCCGCAAACTGGATACATCCCTTGTTGAAGCAGCGCAGACGCTGGGTGCGAATCGCCGCCAGCTCCTGTTTCGCGTGGTCGTGCCTGGCATCGCGGTTGACCTCTACAATGACATGCGCATCCTGCTCGGTTGGGCCTGGACCTACCTGATCGTGGCGGAGTACATCGGTGCCAGCTCCGGCATCACGTTCTTCATCAACCAGCAGGCGAAGTACCGCATCTACGACAATGTCTTCGCGGCCATCATCATCATTGGCATCATTGGCTTTACCTCCGACCGTATCCTTGACTGGATCGGCCGCCAGCTTTTCCCATGGCAGAAGGGCGTGAAGAAGTCGCTCCTGCGCGCCATCCTCGATCGTCGTCGTAACAGCACACAGAACACGGAGACAGCCAATGCAAACGCTTAACCTGCCCAGCCACCTCGATCAGAGTCCGGAAGTCGCCGCCCGATTCTCCAAGCTCAAGAGCCGCCCGGTCATCCTCGACGTCAAACATCTCAACAAGACGTTCCACACCCACACGACGCTCAACGACATCTCGCTCCAGGTTTTTCGTCGCGAGTTCATGTGCGTGGTCGGCCCGTCCGGTTGCGGTAAATCGACGCTCATCCGCATCATCGCGGGGCTGGAGACACCCACCTCGGGCGATGTGTTGCTGGAGGGAACCCAGGTTTCCGCCCCGGGCTCGGATCGCGGCATGGTCTTTCAAGGCTACACGCTCTTCCCCTGGCTCACGGTGAAGAAGAACGTCATGTTTGGTCTCGAAATCGGAGGGCGTTCCCCGGTGGAATCCGAGAGCGAGGCGCGCCAGTGGATCGACCTCGTCGGACTCAGCAAATTCGAGAACTCCTATCCGCACGAACTCTCCGGCGGCATGAAGCAGCGCGTCGCCATCGCCCGCGCGCTGGCCAACAACCCGCGCATCCTGCTCATGGATGAGCCTTTCGGTGCCCTTGATGCCCAGACGCGGTGCAAGATGCAGAGCTACCTGCTGGAGATCTGGAAGCGCGTGGACGTCACGATCATGTTTGTCACGCATGATCTGGACGAGGCGATCTACCTTTCCGACCGCATCCTGGTGCTCGGCACCAACCCGAGCCGCATCATGGAGGTCATCGAGGTGCCCGTTCCGCGCCCGCGCAGTTCCAGCCAGTTTCTCTCACCCGAGTTCCTTGCCACCAAGGCCCGTCTTGAGGAACTGATCCACGGCACGGAAGAAGCTGAACCCATGCCGCTGCCGAAGATCCGTCTCACCCATGCGGGGGACGACGTGGAGTAGCTACACGCTCTTCTTCAGCAGGATCTCCGCAGCCTGCGAGACGTCTTTGTCGCCGCGACCGGAGAGATTGACGATCACGAGTTGATCAGGGCGCATCTTGGGCGCGACTTTGATCGCGTGAGCCACCGCATGGGATGACTCCAGCGCCGGGATGATTCCCTCGACGGATGCCAACGTGCGGAAAGCAGCCAGCGCCTCATCGTCCGTGGCGTAGTCATACTCCGCCCGGCCGATTTCGCGCAGGTAGCAATGCTCCGGCCCCACTGCGGCGTAGTCGAGACCCGCCGAGATGGAGTGAGTCAATTCGATCTGTCCATCCTCGTCGGCCAGCAGCCATGTCTTTGCCCCCTGGAGCACGCCGAGGCGTCCGCCCTGGAAGCGCGCCGCATGGCGGCCCTTGATAATGCCCTCGCCACCCGCCTCCACGCCCACCAGACGCACGGAGGAGTCTTCAAGGAATGGGTAAAACAGGCCGATGGCATTGCTGCCGCCGCCCACGCAGGCCACGAGCAGGTCGGGCAGGCGGTTCTCTTTTTCCAGAATCTGCCGCCGCGCCTCGTCGCCGATGATGCGATGGAAATCACGCACCATCACAGGGTAGGGGTGCGCGCCGTAGGCGGTGCCGAGAATGTAGTGCGTCGAGCGGACATTCGTCACCCAGTCGCGCATCGCCTCGTTGACCGCTTCCTTCAGCGTGGCCTGACCAGCGGTCACGGGCACGACTTTCGCGCCGAGAAATTCCATGCGGGCCACGTTGAGCGCCTGGCGCTTCATGTCTACCGCGCCCATGTAAATCACACACTCGAAGCCAAACCGCGCCGCCACTGTCGCCGTCGCAACGCCGTGCTGGCCCGCGCCCGTCTCGGCGATGACGCGCTTCTTGCCCATGCGCCGGGCGAGGATGGCCTGCCCGATGGCGTTGTTGATCTTGTGCGCGCCGGTGTGCAGGAGGTCCTCCCGCTTGAGATAGATCTTGGCTCCACCCAGGTGCTTGGTCAGGCGTTCGGCATAGTAAAGCGGCGTCTCGCGGCCGCAGTAGTCGGTCAGCAGGTTCATGTACTCCTGCTGAAACGCCGGGTCGTCCTTCGCCTTCAGATACTCCTCTTCGAGCTCCTCCAGGGCGCTATAAAGCGTCTCGGGAACGAACTTGCCCCCGTACTGGCCGAAGTGACCGGTGGCATCGGGCGCGTAGACAGGTGAAGGAGAGGACATAAGTCAGCCAATATGCCCGTTTCTGATCAACGCTGCAACAGCTCGCCGATGCGGAGATGGCATTGGGGGCAATTCCGTGAGCGAAAAGCCCTTGAGCAACTCACCCTGTTTCGGCTCGGCATGGACGCTCATGGTCACCCGATACCGGGTGATGGGGTAAATCTCCGTGTGCAGGAGCCGACCGCCTCCCTCCGAGGGAGGTAGCAGCCACATGCCTTTCCAGCGAGGGCCGTGGGAAGGTTCCAACCAGAGTTTCCCTTTCTCAAAAATGCAGGCCCGGCTTTCCGTGACGAATTCCACCTGGGGCCGCGCCCGCTTCACGGGTAACGCCTCCGGATTTTCCGCCCGGCAATCGAGCCGCACGGGGCATCCATCGCAATCCGGATTCCGCGCCGTGCAAACGAGCGCGCCCAGCTCCATCAGGGCCGAGGTGTGGAGGCGTCCCCCCTTGGCTGGCAGGAGCGCGCGCGCCGCATTTTCGAGAAAAACCTTCCCCGCCGCATCGTCGATCGGTTTTTGCCAGTTGTTCAGTCTTGCGAGCACGCGGGCGATGTTGGCGTCGATCACCGTTTCCACGGCGTCGAAGGCAAACGCCGAGACCGCCCCGGCGGTGTAGTCGCCAACGCCCGGCAGCGCTCGCAGTTCCGCCCGCGTGCGGGGCACCATGCCCCCATGGCGCTCGACCACCGTCCTGGCCGCCGCATGGAGATTGCGCGCCCGGCTGTAGTACCCGAGCCCCTGCCAGAGATGCAGCACCTCCTCCTCGCTGGCCTCCGCGAGGTGCCGGACGGTCGGAAACCGCTCCATCCAGCGGTAAAAGTACGGCTTCACCGCTGCCACGGTCGTCTGTTGGAGCATAAACTCGGAGACGATGATGGCGTAAGCGTCGGTCGTCTCCCTCCACGGGAGCTTCCGACCGTTGCGCCGGAACCACCTGGCCAGCGACTGGCGAATTTTTTCCTCCGCCTCTGCCGTGCTCCGGGTATTACTGGGTGTTCCTGTGTCCGAAAAAGCCATCACTCTCTACAATACGCCGCTCACCTCCGAGCAAGCTGCGAAACTCAAGCTGCTGCTCCAGGCGGACGGTTACAAGTTCGAGACGCGTCCTTACACGCTTTTCTTTGCCCAGAAGGACAAATTGACCATCGCGGTGTATGAAAAAGGACCGAAGGTCGTCGTTCAAGGCCGTGGTACGGAGGAATTTGTGCAGTATCGACTGGAACCCGAGATTCTCGGCGAGGCGAAGCTCGGCTACGACGAGGTGCTCAAGCCCGAGATGTTCGAGCCGCACTTCGGCATCGACGAAAGCGGCAAGGGCGACTTCTTCGGTCCGCTGGTCATCGCTGGAGCCTACGTCGACCGCGATATCGCTCAGCAGTTCAAGAAACTCGGCATCACCGACAGCAAGCGCATCAGTTCGGATAAGAAGATCCGCGACCTCGCCAAAGCCATTCGCGAATCCCGCACCCCGCAGAGCGTGGTCACCATCAGCCCCGACCGGTATAACGAGCTGTATAAAAAGATCGGCAACCTGAATCGCCTCCTCGCGTGGGGCCATGCTAGGATCATCGAGAATCTCTGCGAGTTGAAACCCGATTGCCCGCGCGCTCTTTCGGATAAATTCGCCGATGTGCGAGTCCTCCAGCGCGCTCTTATGGAAAAGGGCCGCGGCATCGTCCTCGACCAGCAGACCAAGGCGGAGTCCGACTACGCCGTCGCCGCCGCCTCCATCCTGGCTCGCGAGAAATTCATCGACTGGCTCGACGCCCACGGCAAAGAGGCCGGGGTGCCTCTCCTACGAGGTGTTTCCAAGGCGGTAAAGGCCGCCGGACGCCAGATCGCCCAGCAGGGCGGAAGCGAGGCCCTAGCGAAGTTCGCCAAGATGCATTTCAAGACCGCACAAGAGGTTCTCACCGATTAACCCTCAAAGACTGACTATGGACATCAACGCCTGGACCCAAAATCTCCGACTGATCTACGACAAGGCCGTCAAATCCTACCAGGACGGCAATCGCGACCTCGCCTCCTACTTCAGCGACGCCGAAAAACTCTTTCTCGCCACGATCGGTCTGAAACCCATCAACGTCTATGACTACGCCGAGGATTTCGTGAAATACGGCGAACCGGACTGGGATACGTTCCTCCTCATCGTCGCCGCGCGCCGTGACTATTTTCTCTATGAGCAACAGGGCATGCCCAGCTCCGGGGAAATCGACGAAAGCGACCTCCCGCCCAAAACCTCGGACCTGGAGGGAGTCACCTGGCTTCCTCGTATTACCCGCAAGGCGAAGTGCTTCCTCCATGGCGACCTCTGCCACGACATCATGTACGGATGTAGCGGCGACCGGCGCTTTCTCAGGGAGCACAACCTCCATCCGGCCGACTTCCTGAGGGCGGTCTGGGCTTCTCACGGGGACGACCGGAAGGTGCTTGCCTTCGTCCGCAAGGTCGAGGGACGCCAAAGCGCTTAACGCTCAAGACCTTCGTAACGCGAATTTTTCGCAATTCCCGCGAGTTTTTTAATGACAATCTGCTCGCGTGGAATGAAATTTGCTGCCCAGTTTTTTCTCTGAAAACGCTGACCTGCTACTGCATCTCTGGAAACCTACGGGGAAACACACATGAATCAAAATAGCCTGAATACCGAAACGCTCCCAACTTGTATGTACCGTCCGGAGCACGAACATGATTCGTGCGGGGTGGGTTTCGTCGCTCAGGTCAGTGGACGCCGTTCCAACCGCATCCTGCGCATGGGCCTCCGGTCCATCTGCAATCTCATGCACCGCGGCGCCCTCGACGCTGATGCCAAGACGGGTGACGGAGCCGGTATCCTGACCCAGATCCCTTACAAACTCTTCGTGCCGGAGGTGACCCGCCTCGGCCACACGCTGTACAAGGAAAGCGATCTGGCTGTCGGTGTGCTCTTCCTGCCGCACGACAATGCCTACGCCCAGGCTCGCGCCAAGGCCATCACCGAGGAGGTGCTGGAGAAGCGCGGTCTGTTCCTTTTCGGCTGGCGTGAGGTGCCCATCAATCTCCGCGTTCTCGGCGAAAAGGCCCAGACGACGCTGCCGCGCATCGAGCATGTCCTCATCGGCAAGCCCTGGGGCATGGCCGACGACGACTATGAGCGCCGCCTCTTCCTCGCTCGCAATGAGATCGAGGACATGGCCGCCGCCGCCAAGATCAACAATTTCTACATCCCGTCGTTCTCGCACCGCGTGATCGTCTATAAGGGATTGCTCGTCTCCGCCTCGGTCGAGAAGTTCTACCCGGACCTCTCGAATCCCGACTACGAGACCTCGATCTGCGTCTATCACCAGCGCTACAGCACGAACACCTTCCCGAAGTGGCCGCTCGCGCAGCCCTTCCGCATGCTCGCGCACAACGGTGAGATCAACACCGTGCGCGGCAACCGCATTTGGATGAGCGCCCGCGAGGCGGAGCTTCAGGCGGATTTCTGGGGCAAGGACATTGATCTGCTCAAGCCGATCATCCAGCCCGGCGGTTCCGACTCCGCCAGCCTCGACAACGCCCTCGAGGTTCTCACCATGAGCGGCCGCAGCCTGCTGCACGCCGTGACCATGCTCGTGCCCCCGGCCTGGAGCTCCGACAAGAGCCTGCCCAAGGTCGTGAAGGAGTTTTACGAATATCACCGCTGCATCTGCGAACCGTGGGACGGCCCCGCCGCCCTGTGCTTCAGCGATGGCATCACCGTCGGCGCTTCGCTCGACCGCAACGGTCTGCGCCCGGCTCGCTACAAGCTGACCGACGACGGTATCTTCGTTCTCGGTTCCGAGGTGGGTATTGACGGACTCGACCTCCGCAATGTCGTTGAGATGGGCCGTCTCGCCCCGGGCGAGATGATCGCCATCGACACGGCCGAGGGGACGCTGCTCCGCGACGCAGACATCAAGCTCGGCCTGGCTTCCCGCAAGCCGTACGGCGAGTGGCTGGCCAACAACCTCGTGCGCTTCGAGCACACGAAGGAGGAGGAGCTCAAGCCCTCGGAGGGCGAGCTCGACATCATGTCGCTCACCCAGCAGCAGATCGCTTTCGGCTACTCCAGCGAGGAGCTCGATATGATCCTCAAGCCCATGTACAAGGATGGCGCGGAAGCCGTCGGCTCCATGGGCGATGATACGCCGCTCGCGGTGCTCTCGCTGCGTCCGCGTCTGCTCTACACCTACTTCAAGCAGCTCTTTGCCCAGGTGACGAATCCGCCGATCGATCCGATCCGCGAGAAGCTCGTCATGTCGCTCGCCACCATCATGGGATGGCGTCGCAACCTGCTCTCCGAGTCGCCCGAGCATTGCCATCAGGTCGTGATGGAGTCTCCGATCATCTTTGACGCCGAGCTGAACAAGCTCCGCGCCATCGGCGGCGATTTTGAGTCGCACACCATTCCCTGTACGTGGCCCGTCTCGGAAGGTGCGGCTGGTCTGGAAAATGCCGTCCACCGCATCTGCCTCGAGGCGGAGAGCGCGGTCGACAATGGCGGTCGCCTGATCATTCTCTCCGATCGCGGAGTGGATCACCAGAATGTGGCCGTGCCGATGCTCGTCGCCGTGGGTGCCGTGCATCATCACCTGAGCCGCGTCGGCAAGCGCATGCGCGCCAGCATTATCGCTGAGACCGCCGAGGCCCGTGACGTGCATCAGATCGCCTGCCTCATCGGCTACGGCGCGAGCGCCATCAACCCGTATCTCGCCTTCGAGACCGCTCGTGAGCTGATCGAGAAGGGCCAGGTCGAGGGTGGCTTCGCAGCCGCAGCCATCAACTACAAGAAGGCTCTCGAAAACGGCATCCTCAAGATCATGTCCAAGATGGGCATTTCGCTCGTGAGCAGCTATCGCGGCGCCCAGGTCTTCGAGGCAATCGGTGTTTCCACCAAGGTCATCGACGAGTGCTTCGCTGGCACCACGACCCAGATCCAGGGCGTTGGCTTCAACGAGATCGCTACGGAAAGCCTGACCCGCCATCATATGGCATTCGGCGAGGCTGTCCCGGTTGAGGAAGGCAAGCTGGAAGACCCCGGTTACTACCGCGTGCGCCGCGGTGGCGAGCTCCACGCCGTCACTCCGCCGGTGCTCCAGAGCTTCCACACCTTCGTCGGCATCAAGGGCGAAGACAAAGCCGGCAAGTGGGAGGATTACCAGAAGTACGTCGACGCCGTGCTGACGAACCGTCCGCACTCGCTCCGCAACCTTCTGGACATGATTCCCGCCCCGACCGGCCCGGTGCCGATCGAGGAGGTCGAACCTATTGAGGATATCCGCCGCCGCTTTACCTCGGCGGGCATGTCGCTCGGCGCGTTGAGTCCCGAGGCTCACGAGGCCCTGGCCATCGCCATGAACCGCATCGGCGGCAAGTCGAACAGCGGTGAGGGTGGCGAGGACCCGGTGCGCTTCAAGCGCCGCGAGGACGGCGATTGGGCCAACAGCGCCATCAAGCAGATCGCAAGCGGTCGCTTCGGCGTCACGGCGGCCTATCTCGCCAGCGCGAAGGAAATCGAGATCAAGATGGCTCAGGGTGCCAAGCCCGGCGAGGGCGGTCAGTTGCCCGGCCACAAGGTCAATGCGTACATTGCCAAGCTCCGCCACTCGGTGCCCGGCGTCACGCTCATCTCGCCTCCGCCGCACCACGACATTTACTCGATCGAGGATCTGGCTCAGCTCATCTATGACCTGAAGCAGGTGAACCCGCGCGCCCGTGTTTGCGTGAAGCTCGTCGCCGAGGCTGGCGTCGGCACCATCGCGGCTGGCGTGGCCAAGGCTCATGCCGACATCATTCTGGTCAGCGGCCACGACGGCGGCACCGGTGCTTCTCCGCTCAGTTCGGTGAAGAACGCTGGCGGTGCCTGGGAAATGGGCGTGGCGGAAACCCATCAGGTTCTGCTGCTCAATGGCCTGCGCAATCGCGTCACGCTCCGCACTGACGGCGGCATGCGCACGGGTGAGGACATCGTTTACGCGACCCTGCTCGGCGCTGAGGAATATAACTTCGGCACCGCTGCGCTCATCGCGCTCGGCTGCGTCTACGTGCGCCAGTGTCACCTGAATACCTGCCCGGTCGGCGTTGCCACCTCGCAGGAGAAGCTTCGCGCGAAGTTCAAGGGCACGCCCGACAACCTCGTCCGGTTCTTCAACGCCGTGGCGCAGGAAGTCCGCGAGATCATGGCCAAGCTCGGCTATCGCACGATCAATGAAATGATCGGCCGCACCGAGTCGCTGCGCCAGCGCGTGGTGCCCGATCATCCGAAGGCGAACACCCTCGACCTCAGCCCGCTCCTCGTGGACGTGGCCAAGGGCGACTCGACCATGGTGCGTTATGCCACCCGCTCCCGCAACGATGCTCCCGAGGATCGCACTCTCGACGACATCATCATGCAGGACGCGAAGGAGGCCATCAACGACGCCCAGCCGATCACGCTTTCTTACAAGATTACCAACGTCAACCGCTCCGCCGGCACCATGGTATCGGGTGAGATCGGCTACCAGTGGGGTGAGGAAGGTCTGCCTCCGGGCACAATCAACCTGCTCCTCCATGGCAGCTCGGGCCAGAGCTTCGGTGCGTTCCTCGCGCCGGGCGTGCGGCTCGTTCTCACGGGTGAGGCCAACGACTATGTCGGCAAGGGCATGAGCGGTGGCGAGATCGTTATCAAGCCGGTCACTCCGCGGAAGTACACTCCGTCCGAGTGCATCGTCCTCGGCAACACCGTCATGTACGGTGCGACCGGCGGTGCCTTGTACGCGAATGGCCGCGGCGGCGAGCGTCTCTGCGTCCGCAACTCCGGCGGCACTGCCGTCGTCGAGGGCGTGGGTGACCACTGCTGCGAATACATGACCAACGGCACCGTTGTGGTCCTCGGTCCGACCGGAAAGAACTTCGGCGCGGGCATGACGGGCGGCGTGGCTTATGTGCTCGACGAAGGCAACACCTTCCTCGATCGCTACAACCCGCAGCTCATCACTCCGGCCCGCCTGGAGAATGCCGATGACATCACGACGCTGAAGGAATTCATCTACAAGCACCTGGAGCTCACCGAAAGCGCCAAGGCCCAGGCCATCCTGGCCGACTGGCCGGCTTACGAGGGCAAGTTCTGGAAGGTCAGCCCGACCGTCCCGGCGGCTGCTCCCGCTCCTGTGGAGGAGAAGCCCAAGGACGAACAGGTGATCAACGAGAACGTCACCGCCTCGCGGTAAGTTCCCGGGTTACGCCAGCTTCAACAAAAAAGGGCGGACAGCAATGTCCGCCCTTTTTCTTTGAAAATGGAAGGAGGGAAGAGGAAATACTGTGCGCAGTCTTGATCTGCGGCCATGTGCCGCCTTAAGCCGACTGCGTGAAAAATCGCCGCTGCTTCTCCGAGATCGGACGTCCGAGATGTTCGAGCACGAGCAGCATATCTTCCCACACCTTGCGTTTCTCGCTGATGAGCTGATTGCGCAGGAGATAGGCCGGGTGGTAGGTCGCCATCACCGGAATACCGCGAAACTCGAACCACTTTCCGCGCATCTTGCCGACCGGTCCATTGGAACCAAGCAGGCCTTCGACCGCCGTGGCACCGAGCGCGACCATGGCCTTGGGCTTTACCAGGGCGATCTGCTGCTCCAGCCACGGAATGCACGTTTGCATCTCCTCAGGCTTCGGCTTGCGATTGCCCGTCGATCCCCCCGGCATGTCGGGGCGGCATTTCAAAATGTTGGCGATATAGACATCGTCCCGGCTGTATCCCATGGCCTGGATGATCTTGGTCAGGAGCTGCCCGGCCTTCCCAACAAAGGGCTCGCCCTGCAAATCCTCATCGGCCCCCGGAGCTTCGCCGACAAACATTAACTCGGCGTTACGATTCCCCACGCCGAAAACAACCTGCGTGCGGGAACGCACCAGATGCTCGCATTTCGTGCAATTCAGCGCGGCGGCCTCCAGTGTTTCCCATGTCCAGACGGTTGATACAGTCGGCACGACCTCGGGACTCCCGGCGACGATGGTGATCTGCGGCGGCAGGGAGGGCTTGGTTTCCGCGGGAGCCGACTTGGCGACAGGTGCGGGTGCTGTGGCCTTGGCTGCTTTGGCGGCTTCCGCCGCCAGGGTGTGCAAAGCCGCAAGACTCTGCTCTGACGCGCTGACCTTGGGGCCGAAGCCGTTCCTGATCTGTTGCAGCATCGGCAGGGTCTCTGCCAGGGCTTGTTGGAATACGTCGCTCACCGTTCCGATATTCTCCAATTCTCCGCCGCTTGACTCAAGGCTTCTCCGGCAGCGAGGCGCGAATCTTGAAAAACTGGCTCTCGACCGAGTCCTGCGCCCGGGGAAAGGGGACTTCCTTGCCGCCAATATGCAGGATGGGGGTGAGAAAATCGTTATCCGCCGTCATCACGACTGTCACCATCGACGGATGGAGCGGCGGGACGATCACGATCCCCTCCCACTTCGCCGCGAGGCGCTTTGGATCGGGAACGATTGAGGGCAGATTGAAAAGCAGCGTCTTGGCGACGGGGCGGGCCGTGGCGGCGCTTCCGTGATCGAGGATGTTTGTCGCCATGGAGAGATCGGCGATCCATACCGCCTTGTTGCGGGCGGCCGGATAATCGAGGCTGCCGTTGCGTCCGCGGTTATCACGTTCCAGGACGAGAAGGCGGGTCTGGCTCAACGCCGCCAGATCATTCACCGAAACCTTGTCGAGGTCCTGCGGTTCGTTTGTCTCCGGCACCACTTTGGAAAACGGGTAGGCATAAAGTGCGGTCGGCTTTCCGGTTTCCAGATCGAGAATCAGCAGATTGGTCGTCGGTGACTTGGAAGCTCCCTCCTGCATCAGTCCGCTCTGGAAAATCAGCACCACCGATTTTCCGTCCGGCAGCAGGCACATGCCTTCAGGGCCTTGGTTCACGGCCCGGCCATGGACGAGCTTGTCGGTATTGGTGAAATCGACCTGCCCGTCGGCACGCCGAGGACGAAACATCTCCGGCAACTCGATACGCTGGATCATCTTCCCGTCGCGCGCAAACTGATAAAGCAGCGGCCCGTATTCATCCGTTACGTAGAGCGTTCCATCCGGGGCAGTGGCGATGGCTTCCGGGTCGAGGCAGGTGCGTCCGTCCTTGAGCTTGGGGATCTCCGACTTCGGATCATCGGGAATCAAACCGCTCATCTCGCGTCCTTGCTCGTCGCGGAAGAGCACGGATTCCACGACCTGGGGATTCAGGTCGTCGCCTTCCAGATCGAGGCGCACTTTGATGTAGCGCGGGCGAAAGTCGATGGTGCCGTCTCCCGCGCCGCGATCCGGGATGCAAAAGAACAGCCCGGTTTCGGGATCGTGAGCGATGCCGGAGCCCAAGCCACCGACGGTGTCGCCAAGGTTATCGCGGGCATCGGACGGGATGGAACCCGCGGCAAGTACCAGCGCTTCCGCCCGGGCGGATTGGATGAGAACCAGCGACAGGAGGAGAGAGAGGATCGGCTTCACGATTTTGCGGCGAGTTTGGAGTAGTCGATCGTCTTGAGACGCTTTTCCTTCGAACCCAGTCGCGGGATGCACGCCATGAGCGCCTTGGTGTATTCGTGCTGGGGAGAGCGGAGAATGCTCTGCGTGTCGCCGTACTCGACGACTTCACCGCGGAACATCACCGCCATCCGGTCGCAGAGTCCCTGCGTGATGGCGATGTTGTGCGTGATAAGGATGAGCGACATGTTGAACTCGGCCCGCAGGCGCTTGAGCTCCGCCAGGATCTGAGCCTGGATCGTTACGTCGAGCGCCGTGGTCGGTTCGTCCGCGACCAGCAGGCTGGGGCGGCAGCTTAGGGCCATCGCGATCATCGCACGTTGCTGCATGCCGCCGCTGAGCTGATGAGGGTAATCGTGCATCCGCTTCTCGGGATTCACGATTCCCACGGTCTTCAGCCAGTGAACGATCTCCGCGTCGACGTCCTTCACCTCAGGACGATGGAGGCGGATCGCCTCGGCAATCTGGCTGCGGATCGAGTAGACGGGATTCAGCGACGTGGAGGGCTCCTGGAAGATGTAGGCAATACCTCCGCCGCGGATCTTGCGCAGACGGTCCGGCGGCATGGTGAGGACGTTCTCGCCCTTAAAGAAGATGTCGCCGCCCGCATACAGCGCGGGAGGCGAGGGGAGCAGGCGCGTGAGCGACAGCGCGGTCACGCTCTTGCCGCTGCCGCTTTCGCCCACGATGGCCAGCGAGGAGCCCTCCTTGAGCGAAAGGGACACATGCTTCACGGCCTCCGTCACCCCGTGCTCGGTGCGGAAGTTGATGGACAGGTCTCGGATTTCCAGCAGGGAAGGACTCATGGATTACTTGCGTTCGGATCGGCTTTCGGCGGCCTGACGCAGCGCGTCACCCGCGAGGTAAAAGGCCAGGGCGGCAATGAAGATGGCCATGCCTGGGAAAACAATCAGCCACCACGCATCGAGGAGGTACGTCTTGCCGTCGGAAATGATGTTGCCCCACGTGGCCTGTGGCGGCTGTACGCCGAAGCCGAGGAAGCTCAGCCCTGCCTCGGTCAGGATGGCGTCGGGAATACCCACGACCGCCGTCACGATGATCGGCGCGGCGGCATTGGGCAGGATGTGGCGGAAGATGATGCCCGGCGTGCGGATTCCCAGCGCCTTGGCCGCGCGTACATACTCGGTCTCGCGCAGCGTCAGAAACTCCGCCCTCACGAGGCGAGCCGTGCCGGTCCAGCTCACCAGGCCGATCACGACGATGATGTTCATGATGTTCGGCCCGAGCAGGGCGACCGCAGTCAGGATCAGGAAAAACGAGGGGAAGCACAGGATGGCGTCCACGACGCGCATGATGATGTTGTCGATCCAGCCTCCGAAGTACCCCGAGATCGCTCCCACCGTTACGCCGATGAAGAGCGATACCGCTACCGCGACGAAGCCGACCGTGAGCGATATGTACGATCCATTTAGCAGCCGCGAGAGCACATCGCGCCCGAGATTATCCGTTCCGAGCCAATGCGCCGCCGAGGGCGGCAGGAGCTTCTGCGTCAGCTCGGTGGTGTTCGGGTTGTACGGAAAATAGATGCCGAGCATCGAGCAGATGCCCATCACCAGCGCAACCGTGAAGAACAGCACGATCACGATGGACGAGGTGACCCCCACGGGATTCTTGAGGAAGCGCCGCCACATGCGGCGGCCCGGACTTTCCAAAAGCAGGGGCAGGTCGGCGACTTCGGCGGAACTGGCGGTGGATGCGGTCGTCGTCATTATTCGAGTCGCACTCGGGGATCGACCACGGCGTAGAGCACGTCGGAGATCAGGTTTCCTAGGAGAATCAGGGCAGCCACGATAAAGTTGATCGCCACCAGCGTCGGATAATCGCGCTCCAGCACCGCCTCGTAACCGAGCCGGCCCAGCCCGGGATAGGCGAAGATGGTTTCAATGATCACCGAGCCTCCGATGAGTCCCGGCAGCAATCCGCCGATTCCTGTGATGAGCGGACGGATCGAGTTGCGCAGCGCATGCTTGAAAAACACCGTATCCGGCTCCAGCCCCTTGGCCCGGGCGGTGCGAATGTAATCCTCTCGCAGTGTCTCGATCATGCTGGCCCGGATGAAGCGCGACTGCACCGCGATGCCGCCGATGGAAAGCACCACCGCAGGCAGCGCGATATGCCAGAAGCGATCCAGCCACAGCGACGCCGAGTTGGTAAAGATCACGCCATAGCTCTGCGTGCCCAGGATCGGCACATCGGTAAACCGCACCAGCCCGATCACTATCAGGTACGAAATCCAGAACCCTGGCATCGCGATGAAGATAAATGCGAGGATGGATGTCAGCAGGTCGGGCGTCTTGCCCGCGTGCTTGGCGGCATAAACGCCGAGTGCGAGGCCGAAGCTAAGCGAAATCACCGCCGCCAGCACATTGAGCGATATCGTCGCAGGCAGGCGCTCGCCGATCTTTTGCAACACGGGCCGGTCGTCCTTGATGCTCTTCAGGTTGCCGTTGAAGAGATCGCGCATGTTGAGCCAGTACTGCTCGATGAGCGGGCGATCGAGGTGAAACTTCTTTTTGAACGCCTCCTTCACCTGCGGGGTGATTTTCGGATTCAGCTCGCCCCAGGGATACGGGCTTCCGGGCGTCAGCGTGATAATGAAAAACGAGATCAGGCTGATGAGGAAGGCCAGTACGACCGAGATGGCGAGGCGGCGAATGATGAAATTCAGCATGTCAGCGAGGAAGTTTGTCCGCGTATTCTGGACGGTAAAACCACTCGGAGTAATAACTCCAGCCGGCCTTGGTCATTTCCACCGGCGAGTCGATCCAGCCGCCTTTTCCGTCGGGGCGGCGGATGCGGTAGCTGTCTTTCCACAGCACCGAGGTTCCCTGCGGGACGAAAAGAAAGAGATAGGGTTGGTCTTTATAAATGATGCTCTGGAGCTTGCCTGCCATCTCGATGATCTTGTCGCGGTTGTACTCCTGCCGGATATCGACGAGCAGCTTGTCGACCTCGGGGTTCTTGTAGCCCACGACATTGAGCTGCTCCGGGTTGTTCTGCGACGAATGCCAGATCTGATACTGGTCGTAATCCGGCCCGAGTGCCCAGCCGAGTACCATGGCGTCGAAGTCCCCCTTGTTGATGAAGTTCTTCAAAAACACCGCCCACTCGTAGAGCTCGATCTTCACCTCGATCCCGATCTGGCGGAAGTTGTCCTGGATGAGCGTGGCGATGTCCCGGCGAACCTCCGTGCCGTTGTTGGTGATGATCGTAAAGGTGAACCTCTGGCCGTCCTTCGTGAGGATACCATCGGCCCCTGGTTTCCATCCCGCCTCGGCCAGCAACTGGCGGGCTTTTTCCACGTCGTAAGGAATCGGCTTCACATCGGGGTTGAAGAACCACATCTGTGGCAGGAAGATTCCGGTGCTTTGCACCCCGTAGCCGTAAAGGATGTACTTGATCATCTCCGGCACGTTGACCGCATGGGCCAGCGCTCGCCGCACCCGCTCGTCCTGGAAAATCGGTCGCTTCAGGTTCCAGCCCACATAAGAGTAGGAACTGCTCGGATACGAAAACAGGTCAAAACGCTTGTCCTTCTGAAACTCGCTCACTGCCCAGGGATCGACGCCCCAGAAATCGATCTGCCTGGTTTCAAAGGCCAGCCGCAGCGAAAGCTGATCACTCAGCACCCGGTACACCATGGAATCCAGCCACGGCCCCGGTGCGCCGAAGTAATCCGGGTTACGCACCAGCCGCACGTACTCATTCGTCTTCCACTCTGAGAATTTGAACGGCCCAGTGCCGATGGGATTACGGTTGAAATTCTGCGCCCACCATTCCGGCGACTTTCCTTCCAGCAGATGCGACGGTAGCAGACCGATCATCCAGCTTTGCAGGGCGGGGGAGTACGGTTTGCGGTAGACCACGCGCACGGTGTGCGGATCGGGAGTCTCCACCGCCTGGATATAAAGGAAGTCTGGCTTGCGCGGAGATGCCACCGCATCGTCCATGATCGCCCGGTAGGTGAAAACCACATCCGCCGAGGTGAAGGGCGCTCCATCATGCCATTTGACATCGTCGCGCAGGGTGAAATCCACGATCGGCTCGGCCAGGAACGGCAGCACGTCTCCCACCGTAACCGTTCCTTTTTGCGTCCTACCGGCTAGGAAGTCCTGCAAATCCTTTACCACCGGCGCGGGGTCTCCCACCGCCGTCACCTCAAAGGCTGCATCGGATTCCACCCAATCGCGCACCGCCCTGGCCCCGGTCTCCGTGGCTCGCCACGCCTTGAGCGTCTCAACCGCTTTTCCCTCGAGGTCGACGCGTATGATCGTCGAGGGAATCAGGGTTTTGGCATCGAAAAGCCCCAGGATCTCCTGCGAAGCCGCCATCCCCGGCTCGGAGAAGGTCAACACCAGCGAGGAACCATCCTGCCGCACGTCGGTGAGCTTCCAGTCCGCCCAGCGTCCGCGCATGAAAAACAGCTTTCCCATCGCGCCTGGCACCGTCTTCGGGTCGTCAAAGAAGATCGTCGTGTGCTGGCTCAGGGTGAAGGACTTGGCGAGATCCGTGGTGATCTCGAGGTCGGCGCTGTATTTGAGCAGGCCGTTGAAAATCATCCCGCCCACGTCGCTCGCGGCGGCATCCGCCTGCTGGATCGGGTTGAGCATGGACGGCTCGGCGATGGAGCCGATCGTCATCTCATTCTTTTTGTCGGAACTGAGCCGCGTCTCGTTGAAGAACGCCACCGCGATGGCAACGATCAACAACGCCGGGAGGCCATGAAGGAAAAACCGAATCACCAGCGCGCAACATAGCGCGTCCTCCGACTCTGGAAAGCGGGAAGTGACCGCGAAAATAACCGATTTTTCTGCTATGCGGCTGCGGGTGCGAGTTGCACAGTCTCGGCGCATGACGGCCTCCACCCGCTCATCCGGCGCCCGCCGCACCCTGGCCCTCCTGCTGAGCCTGAATCTTCTTTGCTACATCGACCGCTACATCGTCGCTGCGGTGGAGCCGGATATCCGCGAAGCTTTTTTTGCTGGTGATCCCAACGCCCTCGCCAAGACGGGAAGTCTCGCGACGGCTTTTCTCCTGAGCTACATGATTCTGGCTCCGATTTTCGGCTTTCTGGCTGATCGCGTGTCCCGGTGGGTCATCATTGCTTTCGGGGTGGCTGTCTGGAGTCTTGCCACTGCGGGATCGGGGCTGGCTGCGACTTTTGGTATTCTGTTGCTCGCCCGCATTCTGGTCGGCACCGGTGAGGCGGCCTATGGGCCTTCCTCGGCTACGATTATCTCGGATATGTATCCGATAGAGCGCCGGGGGCAGGTGCTGGCGTGGTTCTTTGCCGCCATACCCGTGGGAAGCGCTCTTGGCTATGTGTTTGGCGGCATGGTGGCGGATATTTTTGATTGGCGGACGCCCTTTTTATGGGCGGCCATTCCCGGGGTGGTCCTTGCGGTGATATGTCTGTTTTTCAAGGACCCGCGTTCTTGCGGCACAGAGAAGCCGAGGCATGCTTCCCTGCGGGATTACCTGGGTCTCCTGAAAATCCCCTCCTACGTGCTGAATGTTGCAGCGCAAACCGCCATGACCTTTGCCATCGGCGGCATGTCGTTCTGGGCTCCGGCTTACTTCTCCGGTCGCCCCGGCGCGCCCGATCTCGGTCAGGTGAATCTCATCTTTGGCGGCATCACCGCCGTGGCGGGATTGCTTTCGACCCTCTTCGGCGGCTGGCTGGGCGACCGGCTGGCGCAGCGGTTGCCCGGAGCCTATTTCTGGGTCTCCTCCGGAGGCATGCTGCTGGCCTTTCCTTGCACGATTGCCATGCTTTTTGTGCCGTTTCCGTGGGCGTGGGTGCTCTGTTTCTTCGCTGTGTCGTTTCTTTTTATGAACATCGGCCCAGCCAATACAGCTATCGCCAACGTGACCGATCCCGCGGTGCGCTCGACGGCGTTTGCCTTGAATATCTTTGTCATTCACGCCTTGGGCGATGCCATCTCTCCGCCGCTTATCGGGGCGGTGGCCGACTCTTCCAGTCTCACAGCCGGGTTCCTCGTGGTTTCCCTCGCGATGTTTTTGGCTGGCGTGATCTGGCTTTTTGCTGCTCGCTATTTGGGGAGGGATACCCTGCGGGTGCGCGAGGATTTTGCCAGCGACTGAAGCGCCCGGTTCATCGCCTTCACCGAGGCAAACCCGCTGCGCAGCGCAGCCTCGGTGAGCGTCATCCCCGGCCGGTCGAGGAGTTGACGCGCCTCTTTCGCGCGCAGCCTGCGCAGATACGCCGCCGGGGCCGTCTTCATGCGGGCGGAAAAGAGCCGGGTGAAATGCTCGCGGGAAAGCCCGGTTTCCGCCGCGAGCTCTTTGATGCCGATGGGTTCGCGGAATCGTCGCTCGCAGATCAGTTTTGCCGCCTGCACCGGATCGAGCGTGCGGGCGACCGGCGTGCTTGCCTCGCGGGTCCACGCCGCGAGGAATGAAAAACATTGGGTGCTGGCTGTGAAAGGATCGACTGAGACGCGCTGCTCCGCCTGCCGGATGAGCGAAAAGAATAGCGTTGCCGCCTCCCCGGTGCGTGTCATGGGAATCACTGGCCCGAAGGCCTCGCGCATTTCCCGGCAGAGCTGGATGCCCAGTTCTCCATACAGGTTCAGCCACGCCAGTTCCCATGGCCCCTGGGGATTCTCTGGCAGTCCGTACTCGCTCTTCTCAGGAACCAGCACGATGAAGGCATGGCCTTCCGGCACCTCGTGCTCGCGATCCTGATAAATCACGCGCCCCTTTCCGTGCTGCGTGCGCTGGATGATCACGAAGGCGTCCTCGCTCCGATTGTCGTTGTTCCAGTGATAGCGGCTGTGAACCACCTGGCGTGAAGCGCCGAAGGGAACTGAGATTTCCAGCGGGTTTTTCGGCAGGGCCATGGGGGGGTGAATATCACAAAATGACCTGTGAATGTCACACCTGAATTCTGGATGAAGTGAGGCGAGTTTTGTACAAAGCTCCCATGGCAAAGCCATCTTCCAAGAAGTCACTCGGCCACGCCGAGCATTCGAAAGCCGCCCATACTCACAGTTTGGCCGGTGAATTCCTGCGTCCCATTAAAATCACGATGCTCGGTGCGGGCAGCGGGTTTACGCCCAAGCTGGTCAACGACGTCCTGCGCACCCCCGGCAACAAGGGCGGCGTCATCGCGCTGGTCGACATCGACCTCAAGCGTCTCAGCGCCATGAAGCGACTCATCGGCAAGGTCATCGACCTCGTCGGTGCCAAGGGCTGGAAGGTCATCGCCTCGCCGGACCGCCGCGCGATGCTGAAGGGTTCGGACTATATCGTGAACTGCATCGAGGTCAGTGGCCTCGAGTGCGTGCGGCACGATAACGACATTCCGGCGAAATACGGCGTCAACCAGTGCATTGGCGACACCATTGGGCCAGGAGGCTTGTTCAAGGCTCTGCGCACCATTCCAGTCTGGCTCGATGTCCTGCGCGATGCCGAGGAGCTTTGCCCTGAGGCCATCGTGCTGAACTACACGAATCCGATGAACATGCTCTGCCTCGCCGCCCAGCGGACCTCGGCCATGTCGGTGGTCGGTCTCTGCCATTCCGTCCAGGGAACCAGCCACCTTCTCTCGAAGCGGGCGGGCATTCCATACGACGAGATGGAATGGGAGTGTGCGGGCATCAACCACCTCGCGTGGTTCGTGAAGCTCCGCCATCAGGGCAAGGACCTTTACCCGCTCCTTAAAAAACTGGCCGCGCAGGACATCGCCGGGAAGCCGTCGAATCCCGACGACATCGGGGACATCGTGCGCAAGGACATGATGCTGCATTTCGGCGCCTTCATCACGGAATCCAGCGGACACCTTTCCGAGTACCTTCCGTACTACCGCAAGAGGCCCGAGATTCTGGAGAAATACGGGCGTTCCGGATACGACGGCGAGACTTCGTTCTATGCCGACAACTGGCCGACCTGGCGGAAAAACGCCGACGCCACCCGCGAAGCCATGCTCAAGGGCAAGGAGTCCATCACCTGGGATCGTACCTGGGAGTACGCGAGCTGGATCATCGAGGCCCGGGAAAAGGATTCGCCGTTCCGCATCCATGGCAATGTCTCCAACAATGTGGCAGGCGGCGGAGCGCTCATCACCAACCTCCCGGCCAGCGGCTGCGTCGAGGTGGCGTGCATGATCGACCGCAACGGCATCAATCCGACGCGTTTCGGAGCCCTGCCGTCCCAGATGGCAGCCCTCTGCGCCTCGAACATGAGCATGTTCGAACTCGGAGCCACCGCCGCCATCGAGCGCAGCAAGGAGGCCGCCATTTACGCCCTCATGCTCGACCCGCTCACGGCCGCCATGTGCAGCCCGGCGGAGATCAAAAAGATGACGCTTGAGCTGTTCGAGGCCGAAAAAGCCTTCCTGCCAAAGTACAAGTAACGAAAAAACGTCTTCGGCGGGGGCAAACTCATCTATTGTCCCCGCCGGGACGTTGTGCTTAACTGGACCGTTTACCGATGAACGTTCTAGTAGAAAACCAGCCCAACTGCCTCGTCTCCCTTCAGGTCGAACTGCCCGCCGACCGTGTTTCCCGTGAATGGCAGACCGTGGCCGAGCAATTTCAGCGCAACGTGCGCATCCCTGGCTACCGCCCGGGCAAGGCCCCGAAATCTCTCGTCGACACCCGTTTCGCCAAGGACATCAAGGAAGAGCTCACCAACCGTCTCCTCCGCGAAAGCCTCAACGAAGCGATCAAGGAAAAGAATATCCAGGTCATCTCCGTCTCGCAGGTCGAGAACGTGGAGATCGGCTCCGACAACGTGCTCCGCTATCGCGCCACGGTCGTGACCGCCCCGGATTTCGAACTTCCTGACTACGCCAGCATCCCGGCGGAAATCGCCCTTGAGGAGGTCAACGACGAGCATGTCCAGCGCTGGGTCGACCAGCTCCGCGAGCCGCATGCCACCTACACTCCGGTGGAGGATCGCGCCCTGGCCTTCGGCGACTACGCTGTGGTCAGCTATGAGGGCAAGATCGACGGCACCCTGCTCGCCGAGGCCATCCCGTCCTCGCCGCAGCAGCTCCAGGGCCGCCGCAATGCCTGGATCTTTATCGACGAAAAGAGCCTCCTTCCCGGTTTTTGCGCCGCTCTCGTCGGTCAGAACGTGAATGAGGAGCGCACTTTCTCGCTCGAACTTCCCGCCGATTTCCCGATTGCCGATCTCGCTGGCAAGAAGGTCGATTACACGGTCACGCTCCACGGCATCAATTCCAAGAGCCTCCCGGAGTTTACCGACGAACTCGCCGCCAAGCTCGATCCGGGTTCCAATGCCGAACAGGTACGTACCAAGATCCGCGAGCAGCTCGAGCAGCTCGCGCAGAATCAATTTGAATCCAACAAGCGCCAGGCTGCGGTGAAGTACCTCCTCTCCAAGGTGGAGTGCGAGCTTCCCGCCAGCATCGTCGAGCGCGAAATGGCCGGCATCCTCAAGGACATCGTCCGCGAGAATCAGGGCCGCGGCGTGAGCGATGAGGAGCTCCGCAATCACCAGGACGAACTCCTCGGTGCCGCCCAGCAGAGCGCCCGCGACCGTGTGCGTACGAATTTCCTGCTCCTCCGCATCGCGGAGAAGGAGAAGATCGAGGTCGGCGAGCAGGACATCGCACAGCGCGTTTACGAGATGGCCGCCCGCTATGAGATTCCCGTGAAGAAGCTCATCAAGGATCTTCAGCGCCGCGACGGCTTCGGCCCGCTGCGTGAGCAGATCCTCGCAGGCAAGGCTCTTGATTTGCTGGCCGCGAATGTTACGGTTACGCAACCCGCTGCAACAGGAGAGACTCCGGCCAACGCCTGACATTTATGACGAATTCTTATCTGATTCCCACGGTCATCGAACAGACCGGTCGTGGCGAGCGCGCTTACGACATCTACTCCCGACTCCTCAAGGATCGCATCATCTTCATCGGCACGCCGATCGACGATCATGTGGCCAATATCGTGATCGCGCAGATGCTCTTCCTTCAGATGGAGGACGCTAAGAAAGACATCAGCATTTACATCAACTCCCCTGGCGGTTCCGTCACGGCGGGTCTCGCGATCTACGACACGATGCAATTCGTGACCTGTGACGTGAATACCTACTGCATGGGCATCGCCGCCAGCATGGGAGCTGTCCTGCTCTGCGCCGGCACGAAAGGCAAGCGCTATGCGCTGCCCAACTCCGACATCATGATCCACCAGGTCTCGGGCGGCGCCCAGGGCCAGGCCAGCGATGTCGAGCGCCAGGTCGAGTTCATGTTCAAGCTCAAGAAGCGTCTCAACGGCATCCTCTCCCATCACACCGGCAAATCGGTGGAGCAGGTGGAGAGGGACGCCGACCGTGACAACTATATGACCGCCGAGGAGGCGTGTGCTTATGGTCTGGTCGACGAAGTCGTCAAGTCCCGCAAGGAAATCAAAGAGCTTCCCGTCGAAAAGGCTTCCGAGTAGTATTTCTATAGATGGCCAGGGCTAGCAATCTGACAATGTGCTCCTTCTGTGGCAAAAGCCACGCGGAGGTAAGGAAACTTATTGCCGGCCCCGGCGTCTATATTTGCGACAGTTGCATTACTGTTTGCAAAGGCATCCTGGACAAAGAGCTTAACGACGAAGCTCGTAAGCAAAAGACCACGATCCAGGTGCCGAAGCCCGCAGACATCATGCGGGCGCTCGACCAGCATGTGATCGGGCAGCAGGGCGCGAAGAAAGTTCTCTCTGTTGCCGTTCACAATCATTACAAGCGTCTCATCAGCGGGGAAAGCACCTCCGATGGGGCGCTCATGCTCGACCCGCTTTCCGAGGTCGAGATCGAGAAGAGCAATATCCTGCTCATCGGCCCCACGGGCTCGGGCAAGACCCTTCTTGCCCGCACGCTCGCCCGCATCCTCGATGTTCCTTTCTGCATCGCCGACGCCACCACCATCACGGAGGCGGGCTACGTCGGTGAGGATGTGGAAAACATCGTGCTCCGCCTCCTGCAAAACGCCGATTACGACGTAAAGCGCACCGAGATGGGCATCGTCTACATCGACGAAATCGACAAGATCGGCCGCAAGACCGACAACGTCTCCATCACCCGCGATGTTTCTGGCGAGGGCGTCCAGCAGGCGCTCCTCAAGATTTTGGAAGGCACCGTCTGCAACGTGCCTCCGCAGGGCGGTCGCAAGCATCCGCACCAGGAATACATCCAGATCAACACCGAGAAGATCCTCTTCATCTGCGGTGGTGCCTTTGTCGGCTTGGACAAGATCGTCCAGCGCCGCATCGGTGGCCGCTCGATGGGCTTTCATGCCCGCGACCTCCGCGATCCTGACGAGATCGCGACCGAGGCCGTTCATTCCGTTGAGCCGGAGGATCTCCTTGGCTTTGGCCTCATCCCCGAGTTTATCGGTCGTCTCCCCATCGTCAGCACACTCGACGCGCTGACCGAGGACGAATTGATGACCATCCTGACCGAACCCAAAAACGCCATGACCAAGCAGTACACCAAGCTGCTCGCCATGGATGGAGTGGGACTCACTTTCTCCAAGGATGCTTTGCGCGCCCTGGCCGCCGAGGCCGTGCGCAAAGGCACTGGCGCCCGCGCTTTGCGCGCCCTGCTCGAGCGGATCATGCTCGATATCATGTACGATGTTCCCAGCCGCGACGACATTGCCGAGGTGACGATCAATCGCACTGTGGTGGAAGGAAAACGCTCGCCGTTGATCCGGAGACGGCAGGATAAGGATGCCGCCTGAGGCGGTTTAGGGTTCCCCATGGATGAATCCACAAAGGCAGGCGGGTTTGCCTACCTTTTTGAGAAATTTCCGTCTTTCAGCCAGACCTTCTGTTTTCGGGAGGTCGCTGAGATGCGCCGTCAGGGAATCAAATGTCCCGTCTATTCGATCAGGGAACCCAGCGGCGAACCCGCCCAGGATTTTCCGGAGGGATTGAGGGAGGCGATTATGTACCTTCCCGCCTGCTTTCACGAATGGACCGGCTCCGTCCGTCATCGTCGCAAAACCCTGCAACATACCGTTCCCAAGATGGTGAAGCGATGGGGCGACGAGGTGGAGAAGCGCCGCATCCATGAGGCGCTCTGGCTGGCGGAGGATTTCAAGCGCCGCGGCATCTGCCATGTCCATGCCCATTTCGCGGGATTGGCGGCGCGCACCGCCTATTGGCTGAACGACCTTCACGGCGTTTCCTACAGCTTCACCGCCCACGCCAATGACGTTTTCTGTGACGAACCCAAGCACCGGCTTGAAACCATGGTGGCACAGGCAAAGGTGATCGCTACCGAGACCGAGTACAGCCGCAAGTTCCTTCAGGATCTTTTCCCGAAGCACGCCGGCAAGGTGTACCGCACCTACAATGGCATCGATATCGGACGCTTCAGACCGGGCGCCGAGAAGTCTGCCCCTCCTGTCATCATCAGCGTCGGTCGCTATATTGAGAAGAAGGGATTTGCCGATCTCATCACCGCCTGCGCCCGGTTGAAGGATCTGTCTTTTGTTTGCCAGATCGTGGGGAGGGGACCGCTGGAGGAGGAGCTCAAGAATCAGGCCGCTGCCATGGGAGTCGCCGACAGGGTTCAGATCACCGGGCCGCGCAGCGAATCCGACATCATTGAAATGCTCTCCCGCGCATCGCTCTTTGTCCTGCCCTGTGTGAAGTCCTGCGATGGCGGTTCGGATAACCTGCCGACCGTGATCATGGAGGCCATGGCGATGGCTCTGCCGGTCATCTCAACTCCGATCGCCGGTGTCCCTGAGATGGTGATCGATGGGCAGACGGGTTACCTTATCCCAGAGCACGATCCCGACGCTCTGGCTCGTTCCATGCGTGACATTCTCTCCGATCCGGCCCGGGCTGGCGAGTTTGGCAAGGCGGGGCGCGCCTTGGCGGAAGGCCGTTTCGACATTGCGCGAACCGTTCAGACGCTGCGGGATGTACTCGCGCAGCACGAGGCCTTCCTGCCTCCCTCGCGCAGCATCTTGTCGAGTTTCTGGTCATGATCGCAGATATCTCTCCACTCCCTGCCGGGTGGATCGAGAGCGGACGACCGCTGGAGATCGACGTTGGCTGTCATAAAGGGTTGTTTCTAGCCGAAATGGCCGCCCTTTACCCGGACCGCAATTTTCTCGGAATCGAGCGGCAGGCCAAGCGTGTCGAGCGCACCAATCGCAAGATCCAGCGCCTCGAGATGCGCAATGCCGCAGTCATCTGCGGTGAAGGGCACGAGACCCTTCGCTCCTTGCCATCCCGTGTTGCCGACCACATTCATGTCCTGTTTCCCGACCCTTGGCCGAAGCGGCGACACCACATCAGGCGGTTGATTCAGCCCTCCTTCATCGAAACCTGCCTGCGTCTCCTGAGGCCCGGCGGACTTCTGCGTCTGGTGACAGATGATGAACCTTACGCCCGCGATGTTCGCCTCCACGCGGCGACCGTGCCGGAGCTTGTGGAGTGCCCGGATGATCGCGAGTACCCGCTGACGGAATTTCAGAAGAAATTCCTCGTCGACGGTCGTCCGGTCTACGCGCTGATCCTGCGCAAGCCGGGCAACGATTAAGCGGTCGCCTTGGGCGAACTGCCCAGCAGCTCCCGGTACGCGTCTTCCAACCGGGCAATCGACTGGCTTTGCTCGAAATTCTGGCGCACGCTTTCCGCGGCGTTTCGCGAGAGCGTCTGGTAGAGCGCTCTGTCACCGCAGAGCCGCTCCAGCGCGGCAGTGAAGGCATCGACGTCACGTTCCGGCACGAGCAGGCCGGTGCTCTCCGAGGTCACGGCCTCCGGGATTCCTCCATGCAGGGTGGCGACCACGGGCAGGCCCATCGCCATCGCCTCGAGCATCGCATTGGGGACTCCCTCCTGATCGCCGGTTTCCGTCGTCTGGCTGGGATGCACAAAAACATGAGCCTCGCGGTAGGCTTTGGCCAGAGCCTCCTGGTCGAGGAAGCCGGTAAAGGTCACCGAGGAGAGAATCCCAAGTTCCGTTGCCTGCCGCTTGAGGCTTTCCTCCAGCGGCCCGGCTCCGGCCAGGATCAACTCGGCTGCCGGATAGGTTTTCTTGACACGGGCAAAGCTCGCCAACGTCACTTCCAACCCCTTCTTGGCAATAAAACGGGAGGCCTGGATGAATTTCCAGGCACCGTCGACGGGAGGCTGCCGCTCCTGATAGGGGAAGCCATCGAGCGGGATGCTCGTCCGGTTCAGGCGGATCTTGCCCCGGTCGCAACCCAGGGCCACCAGCCTGTCGGCGAGAGACTCACTGCGAGCCAGCACCATCGGCACGGTTTGGAGCAAATCCTTGAGCTTCCCGGCATAGCTCGGCTGCTCCTCCCGGGTCATGATATCCATGCCGTGGAACGATACGAGCGCCGGAATGGGCCACGCTTGCAGAAAGGGCAGGAGATGGACGCCTGTATGGCCGAAATACACATGCATCAGGTCGACTTCCCGGCGGCGCAGCACCTCGATCAACTGGTCGTACTCCCCGCGATAATGGATCGCGGGCATGCGCCGGATATGCTTCCGGTAGAAGCGGCGGAGGAAATTGGTCCGAGGCTTCAACAGGATCTCAACGTCATCAAACGGGTAAACATCCTCATTTTCCCGGCAGCGTGTCAGGACGAACGTCTTGAACTCCTTCAGGCCGGTGACCTGGCGGTAAATATGCCGCATTTCCTTTTTGAGAAACGTGGTGCAGTAACTGGCGACGACCGGCTGGGACATGAACGATCCATTCAACGGAACTCCGCCCGCTTTAGCCAAGAGATTTTCTGCGTCTTTTTATCATTTGCCGGGTTAAATATCTGGTAAACTGTGATTTCCTATCTCCCGGCGATGAATTTGGATGCTCCTACCCCCGATGACTCGTCGTCGACGGAGGACGTAAAGATCATGCTCCGGGTGCGCGACGGCGATATCGATGCCTTCGAGATGCTCGTCGAAAAACACCAGCACAGCGTCGTGGGCACAGTCGCCCGCATGTTGGGAAACCCCTCGGATGCCGAGGACATCGCCCAGCAGGTTTTCATCCGGGTCTGGAAGTCGGCCGCCCGCTATGAGCCGAGTGCGAAATTCACCACCTGGTTGATGACCATCACCCGGAATCTGGTCTTCAACGAATCCCGCCGCCGGAGCCGAGCCCGGATCGTTCCGCTGCATGATGAGAATGACGATGGCCCGGTCGTTCAGCACGCAGATCCCGACGCCAGTTCGCCTGCGGATGAGCTTCTTGATGCGGAACTGCGTGAAGCCGTGGATGCCGCCATCTCGGAACTGCCGGAAAAGCATCGTCTCGCCATCGTCCTGCGCCGGTACGAGAACATGGCCTATGAGGAGATTGCCAAGGTTCTCAAGACCAGCGTACCTGCCGTGAAAAGCATCCTTTTCCGCGCCCGCGCTGATCTGAAGGAAAAGCTCCAGCGCTATCTCGGGTAATCAGCAAAGGCGACCGGTTTCCTGGATCGTACGGAATTCCTTCAGTTTCCGCCGCATCTCATCGAGGCGGGGCGCATGCTCGGCGGAATGCCGGAGATTGATCGACTCTGCCGGATCGCTCGCAAGGTCGAATAACGCTTCTTCTCCCTCGGGAAATGCCATGTATTTCCATTTCCCATCGCAGGCCATGAGCTTGTCCGCCTGGTACTGGCTGAACGTGATTCCCGGCGGATCGGTGAGCAGGTCATGGCCGTCCACGCCCTCCGGGCGGGGCAGTCCAGCCAGCCCGCAGAGGGTGGGGAAGAGATCCACGAGGTTGGCGGGAGTGGAGTTCACGCCCGGTTCCAGCTCTGGAGCTCGCAGGTAGAGGGGTATGCGCGCACTTCCGTCGTAGAACTTCCGCTTCTCCCAGAGTCCATGCTGGCCCAGCATGTCACCGTGATCGGAGGTAAAAACCACGATCCACTCGTCGAGATCCTGCCCCACTTCCTCCAGGGCGCGAATGACCCGGCCGAGCCGCTGGTCGGTTTTCTCGACCATGGCGTAATACGCCGCCGTAGCGCGCCGGATATCCTCTTTTCCGATGCCGTCATCCTCCCCGATGCGGCCCACGTTCAGCGCATGGAGATCCGGGCGCGGCTGGTCCGTGAAGACTGGGACTCGGTCGTGATAGTAGTCGTAAAGATCGCGATCCGCGAGCAAAGGGAAGTGCGGCTGCTGGAGGCTCACCATCAGGAGCAGCGGCGTCTCCGGGGGCAGGTCATACATCCCGCCAAAGTGGATGCGGAGGAAATCGCAGGCCCCCTGCACCGTATAGTCGTCCTGAATGCCCAGCGGAGATACTCCCGGCCCCGCCTTGCGCAGATCGTCGGCTCCCTGCCACTTGCGCCGGCCGATCTGGTTGCGCTCGGTAAAGGCCTCCGGCCAGCGAACAGCCGTTTCCGATCCGATGCGGTGCAGCCATCCCTGCATCTGGTCCGGCCCCCGGTGGTGCAGCTTGCCGCAGGCCACCGTGTAGTACCCGTGATCGGAGAACCACCGGGCAAAGGTGGGCGATCCCGGCGGGATGTCGGAAAGAAACTGTGTGCACCCTGCACGCTCCGGATACCGTCCTGTCGCCATGCACTGGCGGGCAGGCACGCAGACCGGCGAGGGCGTGTAGGCCCGGTCAAATCGCAGCGCATTCGCTGCCAGCTTGTCCAGATACGGCGTGCGGGCGACCGGGTTTCCCGCGAATCCCGCGATGTTGTAGCGGAACTCATCCGCCATCAGGAACAGGATGTTCTTCACTCAGCCCTCCGCTGCCATGCCGAAGAGACCCACATGCTGATTCTTGCCCTTGAGCTGGTGCTCTCCGAGGTCTTTCGCGTCGGCGGGAGGGGCTGGGAGCGTGGAGATCAGGTCGTGCGAGGCCACCAGGCGGTAGCCGCCCAGTTGCTTCATCACGCTCTCGATGCGGAAGACGGTATTGACTGTGTCTCCGATGATCGTCGCATCGCGCTGGGCGACGAGCCCGATATTGCCGCAGGTGACCGGGCCGTGATGCAGGGCGACGGCGATGCGGAAGGGCTTTCGCTCCACGCCGGGCCAGAAGCGCTTTTGCGCAGCCTCCAGCAGGGCGAGGCCGCTCTTCATCGCGCTTTCCGCCTCGTTCTTCGCATTCTCCTCCCGCGTCCAGTAGGCGAGCACGGCATCGCCGATGAATTTGTCGATCGTCCCTCCGCTCGCATGGATGACGTCTCCGGCATCCCGGAACCACTCGCCCAGCATACGGGCAAGGTGCTCCTCGGGGAGGATCTCCGACATCGTCGAGAAGCCCCGGATGTCGCACACCATCACCGCGACGACGGCGCTCTGGTCCTCGCTGGCATCGGTGCCTGCCGCCATGGTCACTTCATTGGCCATGTCGGCGGGAGCGTCTTCGTTTTGCTCAAAAATGATCTCGTTGTTGGTGATGCGAATCACCGCCCCGTGGTTGAGCAGGGTGGGGGTGATGACCCGGCGGCCGTTGACGAATGTCCCATTGCGGCTGCCCAGGTCCATGATCTGATACTGGAAGGCATTGTGGCAGCGGATGATCGCATGCTGTCGGGACACGTGCTGGCTGAAGTGCAGACTCACCGTGTTGTCCCGGCTGCGGCCGATCGTAGCCGTGTTGCCTACGTCGACGGTGAAGGGTTCACCTTCCGCCGGGCGGATTTTCAACCTTGCTCGCATGGGGCTATGATACTCGGTTCCGGGTCAATGCGCTACTCGCGCCGGCCGTTCAGGATTCGCTCGGCGTATTTCGCCAGGATGTCAAATTCCAGGTTCACCGCATCTCCGACCTGGAGAGCGCTGAGGTTCGTATGCGACCGCGTGTGGGGGATGATCCATACGGCAAAGGTCGTGTCGTTCACCTCGGCGACGGTGAGGCTTACGCCGTTGATCCCGATCGATCCCTTGTAGGCAATGTACTGGGAAAAACCCTCCGGGATGGTGACCTCGATCCGCAGGTCGCCCCGGCGCTCCAGAAGATCCTTCACCTCGCCGATCCCATCGACATGGCCCTGGACAAAGTGCCCGCCCAGCCGGCCGTCGGCGGCCATCGCTCGCTCCAGATTCACCGGGGAGCCGGGCCTGAGCTTCCCGAGATTCGTGCGCTGGAGGGTCTCCTCGAGGAGATCGAAGGCGAGCTGGTCTTTGCGATGAGCGGTGACTGTCAGGCAGCAGCCGTTGACGGCGACGCTATCCCCGGTGCGTACGCTCTTGGGGATCATGTTTGCGGCTATCGTCAACTGCACGGCATCCGTGGTGCGCCGCAGCCACTGACACTCGCCAACTTCTTCTACCAGACCAGTAAACATTGCAGCCAGGGAGAATCTCAAAGTCACGGCCTCCGTAAACGCAAAATCGTACCGCATTTTCATCGACTTTGTGTTCATCGGGTCCCATCAAGTGCCGGTGATGATGTCGCGGCTGATTTTTGCGGGTATTTCGCTGGCACTCTGCTCGTGCGCCTCGGTAGGAGTGCGCTCGGCCCGGCAGGTTTCCGAGATGCCGCCTCGCAAGGTTCCCTCCGCCATCTTTGTGAAGCCGCTTGCATACTACGACCCCAATGTGGCGGTGGATCGCAGCGGAACGAAACTCAGCGGGTTTCAGTACGAGTATCAGGAAAAATTCACCCGCTTTCTCACCAGCCGCCTCTCGGATGGCATCGCTCCTGCCTCGGCCATGGCTGCGACTGCACCGCCCAGGAGGGGCAACTACTGGCTGATTACGGGACAGTTTGACCGGGTGGTCCAGGGAAGCCGGTTTCTGCGCTCGGTCATTGGCTTTGGGCTGGGAGGAACGAAGCTCGATACCACGGTGGTGGTGTCGGACATGTCAGGTCCGACCCCCCGCCCGTTCCTCGTCATTCGCACCTCTGGAGGCTCGAATGCCGTGCCCCTCTTGCTGGGCTTCCCCCGCTCGGGCCTGACCTTCGATGCCCAGCGCACCGCCCGCGAGGTCACGGCGGCAATTTCCGAGTTTCTCTACCAGCAAGGGGCGGTCCCCTACGAATATGCCGTCGCCCCGCGAAGGCTCTCGGAGACTGCCCCGGCGACATACGATCCTCGAGCCTGGGTGCATCCCTCCGCTCCATAGTCTTGCACTCCGTCGGGCGCTGTGCTCGTACTGGAGCTGCCATGATTCTCTCGAAGAATTCTCATGTGCTGTTCTATGGAGACAGCATCACCGATTGTGGCCGCAATCGGGACGACATCAACTCCCTTGGCGGCGGCTACGCCTATCTCATCGCCGGTCGACTTCAGTCGGCCTACCCGGGTTGGAACCTCAAGTTCACCAACAAGGGCATCGGCGGCAACCGTGTCTTTGATCTCGAGGAACGTCTGGAAAAGGACGTGCTCGCTCTCAAGCCCGACGTCGTTTCCATCCTTATCGGGATCAATGACACCTGGCGGCGCTACGACAGCAATGTGATCTCCCAGATCGATGAGTTTCAAGCCTCCTACGACCGCATCCTCACCCGGATCACTGCCGAACTCACCTCGCGAGTCATCCTGCTGGAGCCGTTCCTTCTGCCCGTGCCGGAGGATCGCAAAAAGTGGCGCGAGGATCTCGATCCCCGCATCACCGCAGTCCGCGAACTCGCCTGGAAGTACAAGGTGCCCTATGTGGCGCTCGACGGCATCTTTGCCACCGCCGCCACCATGGCTCCCGCCGATTACTGGCTGCCGGATGGCGTGCATCCCAGCCTGGCAGGCCATGGCCTGATCTCCTCCGCCTGGATCCGCGCGATCAAGAACTGATCACTTCCAGCTTACCGTACCGACCTGGGGGTCCCATTCCGCAACCGGAGTGCGGACCCCGAAGGGTTTTTGCACCGCGTGCAGCAGCGCAGCAGGCGCCCGGTCGATTCTCAACGGCAGGCGATTTGCCTCGTACGGACGGTTGGCGAGCGTCGTCCACAGCAGGCCGACCAGAGTAAGGGCGATCCCGGCGACGAGGACTCCTCCGCCCAGACCGAGGACGAGTCCAAGAATGCTGTCGAAGATATTGGTCTCGGTGTCTTTTTGATGACGTTTGCGGATATTGACCGCGAGGCACGCCAGGAGAGCGCCGATTGCGAACAGGATGAGAAAGACGGCGGATGACACCACCCCGGGCGATGCGGGAATGATCGGGATCAGGCGCGTGGCCACCTCCGACCAGAGACGCTCGGCGAAGATCGTGGCGAGGGCGATGCCAACCACGTATTGGAGCACCACAAAGGCGCCATGGCGCCAGCCCAGGTAGGCACCGAGCAGGATCGGGAGCAGACTGGCGAGGAAAATGATGAATTCGGTAGCCATGATGTTTTAAACAGCCTGTAGCACTTCCTCGACGGTGGTGATGCCCATGAGGACTTTGAGCGCGCCATCCTGGCGGTAGCTCCGGAACCCTCTTTCCTCGGCCATGGCAAGGAACGTCGACTCATCGGCGTCATCTCCGACGGCTTTGCGCAAGTCGTCGTCGAGCACGAGGAGTTCGAAAAGGCCGGTACGCCCTTTGAACCCCGTACCGTCGCAGTCCGGGCAGCCTCGTGATCGATAAATCGGCGTCCCTGGATCAAAGCTGAACCCGATGGATGCAAGCTCCTCCCCCTCGCAGGCGACTTCCTCGCGGCATGCCGGGCAGAGGACTCGCACCAGGCGCTGCCCGACGATCATGAGGAGCGCCGTGCCGAGCTTGTAACGCTCCAGCCCCATGTCCTTCAATCGCGCCAGCGTGCCCGGCGCATCCTTCGTATGCAGGGTGCTGAGGACGAGGTGACCCGTCAGGGCCGCGCTCACCGCGACCTGTGCGGCTTCCGCATCGCGCATTTCCCCGACCAGGATGACATCGGGGTCCTGTCGAAGGATCGAGCGCAACCCGCTTTCATACGTCACCCCGGCTTTGACATTCACCGCGATCTGCGTGGCTCCCGCGAGTTCGTACTCGGCGGGGTCTTCGATCGTCATGATGTTGATACGGGAGGCGTCGAGCTGGCGCAGGGCGGCATAAAGAGTCGATGTCTTGCCAGATCCAGTCGGTCCCGTGGCAAGGATCATCCCGTTGCGCGAATGAATCACCTGCTGGAAGGTCTCAAGCATCTCAGGCGACATCCCCAGCGCCGTCAGGTCAAAAATCCCCCGGCTGTGGTCGAGCACGCGGATGACGAGCTTTTCCCCGTGGATGGAGTTGGCCGTGGCCACGCGGAAATCCACGCCGGCTCCACCGAGCCGCGCGCGAAATCGCCCGTCCTGCGCCTTGCGCTTCTCCGAGATGTCGATCTGAGCCAGAGACTTGATCGCTGTGACAATGCGCCGTCCATCGTCGGTTGCGAAGGCGAATCTCTCGTGCATGATGCCGTCGAGACGGAAACGCACCCGGTATTCCTCGCTGCCCGGCTCGATATGGATGTCGCTCGCCCTTTGATCGAGAGCGGTTTCGAGGATGTCGCCTGCCAGATCGAGGCCGGTGGAAAGGTCGTTTTTCTTTTTGAGCTTGAGCGCACGCTGGTCCTCATCGAGGAACTCGATGTTCCGCGCCCCCCGGCGTTTCGGCGCATTGTCGGCAGGTTTTGTCCGTGGCCGTAGCTTTGCGCCCAGCGTCGACCAGGGGGACCATGGGGAGCCTTGCTTTGGCAGGAAGGGCTGTACGGCAATGTATAATCCGTAAAGTATCGACCCAAGGATCGGCAGCACGATTGCAATATTGGTCCACATTCCAGGATCGACTCTCCGGTGAACGAGCGAGCGCCTGACCCACTGGAGGCTGTAAATCCAGACAGCCGTAAGCAGAAACAGGGCCGCGATTGCGATATCGGCTTTCCACTGAGGATGAGCTGGGGCGTTCCCCGCCGCCAGAGTCGGCTGAGGTGCTGCGGGAGGCGGAGTCGGGACGACTCGCAGACGGTCCTGGATCTGCTGCACCTCGGGCACCATGCCGGGAACGACTTCATCCGGTGTGGCGGTTGGCGTTGCTTTAGGAGTCTGGGCGGGAGTCGCCGACGTGCCGGTCGGCAAGGGAGCGGACCCGGGGATGGTTTTTGCCGGCCCGGGAGCCTTGCCATTGATCGACTTGATCGCCTGCCGGGGGAACTCCGCAACGCCCTTTGGCATGTGGATGATGACATGGGTCTCCGTCAGGACGGTGCGCACGTCGTGCATTTTCGTTCCATCTTGGAATACCACCTCATCCGCAAGGATGTTTGCATGTCCCAGAATCAGAGCTGCCAGAATGAGTGCGCCGGTGAGCCGACGTGAAATTGCCACGTTGGGGCGTATAGACTTGGGAAGGTTGCCGAGTCAAGCCGCGGCGATGATTCGCTTTCGGGAAGATGCTGGCGGAGACTGTGCCAAAACGTATCGGCTTGGTATTCTGGGGATTATGGAGGCATTTCAGATTGCCGCCTGCCTCGTTGCTGCGACCCGGGATGACTGAAAGCTGGGGAAATTCCCGATGGTTGGGGATTCTACGTAATCCGATCAGGCGTTGGCCTTGGTGCGACGCGCCACGATGTACCGGGCGATGCTCGCTTCGAGATCGGCCTTGCGGTAGGGTTTCGTCAGATAGTCGTTCATTCCCGCGATCTGGCATTTGAGCCGGTCGTCAGGCATGGCGGCGGCTGTCAGGGCGGATATCCACGTCTTTTTTCCCGCAGCCCGCAATCGTGCCGTCGTTTCGAATCCGTCCAGACCGGGCATCTGCACGTCCATGAAGATGAGGTCATACTCCTCGCGTTCACAGGCCTCGAGACACTCGAATCCATCTCCGACGAGGGTGGCCGAGTATCCCAGGGAGAGCAGCATCCGGGAAATCACCTTGCGATTGATGGCGTTGTCTTCCGCCACGAGGATCTTCAAGGAAGGATGCGCCGCGAGCTCCACCTTGGATTCCTGGGTGGCGGGTGGTAAGGACGATTCGCTATCCGGGGCGGCTGATTGCCGGAACGGCAGGGTGAAGGAGAAACAGGACCCATGTCCGGGTTCGCTCATTACGGTAAGTTTTCCTCCCATGAGCTCGACGACACGTGCGGATATGGCCAGGCCAAGTCCCGTACCGCCGTAGCGTCGGGTGGTCGACGAATCCGCCTGACTGAATGGCTTGAACAGGCGCGACTGGGCGTCCTTGTCAATACCGATGCCCGAGTCGAGGATCTCGACCTTGATGTGATCGGGCTGCTCCGAGGGGGGAGCGGCGGGAGCCAGCGTTACGCGGAGTTCCACCCAGCCGCGTTCGGTGAATTTGACCGCATTCCCGACCAGATTTAGCAGCACCTGGCGGAATCGCGTGCTGTCGCCCAGGACTTGATCAGGCACTTTCGGGTCGATCTGGGCCGAGAGCGCGATCTCTTTGGCGGTAGCAGTCGGCAGGTTCAGGCTGATAACCTCCGCGGCGCATTGACGGATTGAGAACGGCCGCTGCTCCAGCTCCACCCGGCTGCTTTCCATTTTGGAAAAATCGAGGATGTCATTCAGGAGCCGCAGCAGGGTGTCCCCGCAGCCTTTGACCGTTTCCACATATTCCCGCTGCTGCTCGGTCAAGCCGGTTTCTCCGAGTAGTTGGGCAAACCCGATGACGCCATTCATCGGCGTGCGGATTTCGTGGCTCATGACTGCAAGGAACTCGCTCTTTGCGCGATCCGCCGCCTCCGCCGCCTCCTTGGCCGCGATGATCTCCTGCTCGGTCTTCCTCCGCGCAGTGATGTTGGTCAAGGTTCCGCTGATGCCCACCTGGCGTCCGGATGAGTCGTAACGCGGCCGCCACTCGGCCTCCACCCATATCTCAATGCCCGTGGAGCCGACGATGCGGAAGGGGGCGCTGTCAGGCTTCCCGCCATTCCATGCTCTCAAGACACGCTCCCGGTCATCCGGCCAGATAAAGGGATCGATCGGTCGTCCGAGGCAGTTGGTGATGCGGTAGCCAGTGGTCTCCTCCCAGGCGGGATTCAGGAACATCCAATGCCCGTTCTGGTTGGTCTGGAAGACGATCTGATCGAGTCCTTCGACGAGCTCGCGGTATTTCTTTTCGCTGAAAGCCAGTTCTCTCTGCGCGTGCTTGATTTTCCGCAGGTCATGCCAGACGACGAGCATGATCTCCTCTCCCGAGATCGTGAGGTGAGTATTGGTCACGTCGACCGGGATCAGCTCGCCGGAAATGTGCTTTTTGTAGCTTTCAAATCGATGCAATCCGCGGAATACCGTGGTGTCCCAGGAGGAGGTCTCATCGAGGTCCGGCCAGTGGATGGCCAGAGGTTGACGGAGGACGTCGGCTTTGGTTTCCAGGCCGAGCATCTCGATGGTTGCCTGATTGCAATCGATGACCCGGTTGCGTGCGACCAGCATGTGGGGATCGGTGGACGCTTCAAAGACCGTCCGGAAACGCTCGTCGCTTACCTTGCGCTCCGTGACATTGAGCAGGGTGCCGTCGACGAGCAGCGGCGAGCCGGAGGCGTCTCGCAGGATCAGGCAGCGATCAAGCAGCCAGATGTAGCGCCCGTCGGCATGTCGGAAGCGGTACTCCCCTTCATAGGATGTTGCCCTGCCTTTGATCGCCGCCAGGAAGGCCGTCGTCTCGCGCGCCCGGTCGTCGGGATGGAGGAAGCTGAACCAATCCTCCGTTTTCCGCGGCATCTCGCTGGATTTATAACCGAGGAGGGCTTCGGTCTCGCCCTCCCAGATGATCTCGTCCCCTCCTTGGGGCATGGCAAAGTTATGCCGGTAGACGATCTGCCCCAGGGATTGGATGACCCGCCGGTCGCGCGCCTCCAGATCGGCCTTTTCCTTGGTGGCCTGCCATTTCCCCTGCTCATGCCGCAGGGCCTGCCGGGCATGCCACCAGACAAGCACCCCCAGCAGCATGCCGGTAAAGGCGGAAATCACCGCGGAGAGGAAGCCGGTTTTCTTGAGGTCCGAGAGCCTGCTCTCATAATCGGCGACGCTCATGTCGATCCCGAGCGAGGCGACAACTTTTCCCTGGGAGTCCCGGATGGGGGCGAGCGCGGAGAGAAAGGAGCCATACTCGTCGGTGAACGGCTTACGGCTCACAAAGTTCAGCCCTTCTCTGACGGCCTGGACCTCGGCGGCATCCTCATTCGGTGAGAAGCTGCTGTAGGGTTCCAGGAAACCGGATGGCTTCATGGGACGGGAGAACTCCAGGCTCTTTGCGGAGGTAGCCGTATCGAGAACGAAGTAAAGCTGCCCGTCTTTTTCGATGAGCGTATAAAGATAGGCGATTTCCGGCGCACGATGATGGAACTTCACGAGCGGCGCGATCAGCCTTTCATAGGTCGCCGGCTCGACCTTCCCACTCCGTACCATCTCCTGATGAGCATCTCCATCGACCAGACCTGCCGCCGTCCGGGCGGTTCGCTCCAGGCTGTCCTTGATCGTGATGCGCTGCTGGCGCAGCGCCTCAATATCCATCAGGAGCAGGCTCGACAGCGCGATGACAAATACAGCGAGTCCCGCCAGAATTCCGTCCCGGACAGGGATGGGTATCCGGGGAAACAGGTGTTCTTTGGTGTGGTCTGACGACGAACCCACTCGCGGAGAATAGGCACACCTCAGGCAATTTCCAACGTAAACATGCAACGTTTCATGTTAGTTCCCTCTTCAAAGTCGCGGCGGAATCGACTAGGTCACCGGATGGAATGATCGCGATCTCGATTGAAGCCCTGACCAAGCGGTTCGGCAGCCAGGCGGCGCTTGATGATATTTCGCTGCGGATCGAACCCGGGGAGCTCTTCTTTCTCTTGGGGCCGAGCGGGTGTGGGAAGACCACGCTGCTGCGTGCCATCGCAGGATTTGTCGCGCCTGATACCGGCAGGGTGCTTTTTGATCGCGAGGACGTCACAAACCTGCCGCCGCACAAGCGCCGCACCGGCATGATGTTCCAGAGCTACGCGCTCTGGCCGCATCTCTCGGTGGCGCGCAATGTGGCTTTTGGCTTGGAAGAGCAGGGCGTGCCTGCGCCAGAACGCGAAAGGCGTGTCCGGGAAGCGCTCGCCTCTGTGCGGATGGAGACCTATGCCGAGCGAAGGATCGGCCAGCTTTCCGGAGGGCAGCAGCAGCGTGTGGCCCTCGCACGTGCGTTGGTGGTGCGTCCGCGCGCCTTGCTGCTCGATGAGCCGCTTTCCAACCTCGACGCCAAGCTCCGCCTGGAAATGCGCTCGGAGATTCGCCGGGTTTGCAAGGAGTTTGGCCTTACCGCCGTTTACGTGACTCACGATCAGAAGGAAGCCCTTTCCGTGGCAGACCGCCTGGCGGTGATGGCCGAGGGGCGCATCGCGCAGATCGGTCGACCGGAGGAGGTTTACCGGCGTCCGCACTCCCGGCTCGTGGCTGAGTTCATCGGAGAAACCAACATCCTGCGCGGCGAGGTGGTGTCGCGGGTGGGGGATGAAATTCTGGTCGCCACCCGGGCGGGACGATTTTCTGCTCTGGCGGCGGGCGCTCTGGCGGCGTCGCCTGGGGTGAATGTCCTGGTTTCCATCCGCCCGGAGGGGTGGAGGATTTCCGATGCCAACACAGAGCGCACGGTTCCCGCCACTCTGCGATCCACAGTGTATCTCGGGGAGTTCGCCCAACATGAGTTCGCTGCCGGTGGAGAAATGCTCAAGGTTCTGGAACTCAATCCCCATCTGGCGCACCGTGTGATCGGACGCCAGTATTATCTCGAGCCGCTTGATGCCGTGATCCTCAACGACACGCCATGAGGAACCTCCTTGCCATCGGTGTGGTCGTCGTCGTCCTGGCGCTGCCTTTCGTCCTGCGCCCCAAGCAGAACCTGCTGGCGGAGGCGGATGATACGCTGGTCCTGATCAGCCCTCATAACGAGGCGATTCGCTACGAGTTTACCCGGGCATTCTCCGAGAAGTATCATCGCGACACGGGACGCACCGTACGGCTCGACTGGAGAACCCCGGGAGGCGGAAGCGAGATCGCACGCTACATCAAGAGCGAGTTCTACAACTCCTTTGAGAACTACTGGCGTTCCCTTGGCCGGGCGTGGACTCCTGACGTCATCGGGGCTTTTGACAATCCCAGGGTGACTCCGTCGGCCAGTCCGGCTGAAGACTCTCCGGCGCAGGCAGCCCGGCGAAGCTTTCTGGACTCCAGCGTGGGCATCGGTATTGACGTGATGTTTGGCGGCGGCTCGTATGATTTCATCCAGCAGGCGGATGCCGGTCGCCTGGTCGCAGGCGATCTCATGCGACGCCATCCGGACTGGTTCTCGGAAAACTCGATCCCGCAATCCGTCTCGGGCGAGGTGTTTTACGATCCCAAGGGCCGCTGGATCGGTGCGGCCCTCTCGTCGTTCGGCATTTGCTACAATACGGACTCTCTGCACCGCCTCGGTGTGACCAGGGTCCCGTCCGGCTGGGACGATCTGGCCGATCCGGTGTATTGGAACGAAGTGGCATTGACCGATCCTTCCAAGAGCGGGTCCGCCGCCAAGGCCTTTGAGATGATCCTCCAGCAAAAGATGCAGCAGGCTGGGGAGGATCGGCTCGGCGAGGGCTGGGCCGCCGGACTCAATCTCATCCAGGCCGCCGCAGCCAATGCGCGATATTTCACCGATGCGGCGGGCCGGGTGCCCATGGATGTGGCGGCGGGCGATGCCGCCATCGGGATGTGTATTGACTTTTATGGCCGCTTTCAGAGCGAGTATATCGCCGCGCCTGGCGGGGTCTCCCGGCTGGTCTATGTCACTCCCTCGGGCGGGTCTTCGGTCGGAGTCGACCCCATCGCGATTTTACGAGGCGCCCCGAATCGCGCCATTGCGGAGCGTTTCGTTGAGTTTGTCCTGTCGATCGAAGGGCAGAAGCTCTGGAATTTCCGGGTCGGCACGCCGGGCGGCCCGGTGAAGTATGCTCTGCGCCGCCTGCCGGTCCGCAAGGAACTCTACTCGGAGGAATACACCGCCTTCCGTTCCGATCCCACGGTGTTCCCTTATGAGGACGCCCGCCTCTTCACTTATCACGCCGCCTGGACGGCTCCGCTCTTTCGCGTGATCGGTTTGATCGTTCGAGTGATGACCCAGGACAGTCATGATGAACTCGCCGCTGCGTGGGAGGCGCTTATCGCCGCCGGATTCCCGCCCGAGGCCACCAGAAAGTTCCACGATGTCAGCTCGGTGAGCTACGCCGCGGCCAAGGAAAAGCTGCGGCCCGTCCTGTCGTCGCCGGATCGCATCGCCGAGGTCGCCCTGACCCGCGAACTGACCGAAGCCTTCCGGCGTCAATACCGTGAGGCGGCGCAACTGGCGAGGGAGGGAAAATGAGCCGGGCCACCGCCATAGCTGTCTTCGGATTCAGTGCCCTGTTTTTCTTCTTCTTTTTCCTCTGGCCCATTGGGGAGACGGTTCGCGGGGCGTTTGCCACGCCCGGGCAGGGATTCACTCTCGCCTACATCTTCGAGGTCTTTCGCAATCCGGTGTACGTTGAGGGATTGGTCAATGCGCTGATCCTGGCGATTGTGAGCACGGCGCTGACGTTGCTGATCGCTCTGCCGCTGGCCCTGATCTCGGACCGCTCCCGTTTTCCCGGCAGGACCCTGCTCTCGGCGCTGGTGCTCGTGCCGATGATTCTGCCTCCCTTTGTGGGTGCCATCGGTGTGCGGCAGATCCTCGGCCAGCAGGGAGCGTTGAATGCCTTGCTGGAAGCCCTCGGCCTGGTGGATGTGGCTGCGCCGATCGACTGGCTGGGGCAGGGGAGGTTCTGGGGCGTGGTCATCATGAACGCCCTGCATCTTTACCCGGTGCTGTTTCTCAACATCACGGCGTCTCTTTCCAATGTCGACCCAGCCATGGAGGAGGCGGCGGAGAATCTCGGCTGCACAGGCTTGAGGAAGTTTCGGCGGATCACGCTCCCGCTCATCATGCCGGGCGTCTTTGCCGGCGGGGCCATCGTTTTCATCTGGGCGTTTACCGAGCTCGGCGTACCCCTGATGTTTGAATATACGCGGGTGACGCCGGTGCAGATCTTTTATGGCATCCGCGATATTTCGGGGAATCCCTTTCCCTACGCCCTCGTGGTCGTGATGCTCGTCTCCACTGTCCTGTTGTATGCCGCGAGCCGTTACGTCCTCGGCAACAGCGCCCACGGGATGATGCCCAAGGCTACGAGCCAGGGCGGCCCGCGACCGCTGGGGACGCTGGCAGCATGGGGCTGCACTGCATTCTTTGGCGGCGTCACCGCTCTCGCCCTGCTGCCGCATCTCGGCGTGATCCTCGCGGCCTTCTCGTCCAACTGGTACGGCACCATTCTGCCCTCAAGCTGGACGCTGGAGCACTTCGAGGGTGCCCTGGGGCACAGCCTTACGCTTCTTTCGATCCAGAACAGCCTGAAATACGCCTCGCTGGCTACCATTCTCGACGTCGTGCTCGGGATCGGCATCGCCTATGTCGTGACGCGGACCACGCTGCCGGGTCGCGGTTTTCTCGATGCGATGGCGATGCTTCCCCTCGCAGTCCCGGGGCTGGTGCTGGCGTTTGGATACCTCGCGATGACCCAGCCGGGAAAGACCTTCGAGTTTCTCAATCCCGTCGTCGATCCGCTGGCCATCATCGTCATCGCCTATGCCGTCCGGCGGTTGCCTTACGTGGTGCGCTCCGTGGCGGCGGGATTGCAGCAAACCAGCGTGACTCTGGAGGAGGCGGCGCAGAATCTCGGTGCCTCGCCGCTTCGCGCCTTGCGGCGCGTAACCCTGCCGCTCATCCTCGCCAACATCCTCGCCGGAGGACTGCTCGCGTTTTCCTTTGCGATGCTCGAGGTGAGCGATTCGCTCATCCTCGCCCAAAGGATGAAGGATTACCCGATCACCAAGGCCATTTTTGAACTTTATCAACTCCTCGGGGAAGGCCCGTATCTGGCCTGCGCCCTCGGTGTCTGGGCGATGCTGTTCCTCGCAGCCACCGTGTTTGCGGCCAATCTTCTCCTCGGGAAAAAACTTGGAGGAATGTTCCGGCTATAGCGGCGAGGGGAGAACGGCGGCGGCTGCCCGTCCATTTCACTTGCCGCGTCTGGACTTTCCTCGCTTTAGTACGGCTCGCCCCATGAAGAGCGTCCTGCGATTTCTCATATTTGCCGTTATTCTCTTCGGAGCGGTGCTGCTGCTGTACGTCACTCGTACGAAGCCGGCGACTTCCGGATCTCCCTCAGCGCCGGTCGTGACGACCCGCTACGCCGCTCTGGAGGCGGTTGATCGCGAGTTTACCGACCTGGTCTCCCATGTGCTTCCTTCCGTGGTCAGCATCACCGCCATCCCGTCCGATACGACCAACCCCCGCATCCAGTATCTGCGGCGTCTCTTCGGGTTTCAACCAGGGGCTACGCCTCCTCAACTCGGCTCCGGCGTGATCGTCTCTCCCGAGGGGCATATCGTGACCAATTTTCACGTGATCCAGGGTGCTGGCTCCGCCGAGGTCACTCTCAATGACGGGCGCGTGCTTCCGGCGAAATTCCTTGGCGCGGATATCCCATCCGACATCGCCATCCTTCAGATTTCTCCGGAGAACATCTCTCCGATCGCGTGGGGAAACTCCGATGATGTGAAAGTGGGCCAGATGGTCTTTGCGGTGGGGAATCCGCTTGGTCTCCAGGAAACCGTCACCCAGGGAATCATCAGCGCCCGCGGTCGCCGGGCGGCCAGTGAGGCGGCCAATGAGTTTTTCCAGACCGACGCAGCGATCAACCGGGGCAACTCCGGCGGGCCGCTGGTCAGCCTGCGCGGCGAGCTGATCGGCATCAATAACATGGTCGCCGCCCAGACACAGACGCAGGGCATCGCATTTTCCATCCCGGCAAATACCGTGCGGCGGGTTTTTGAGAGCATCCGCGATCATGGGCGCTTCATCCGCCCGTGGTTCGGCGTCTCAACCCTCCCGCTTTCGCCCATGATCGTGCGCCAGCTCAACCTGCCCGACGACATCACCGGGGCGCTTGTCCAGGTCACCCAGGCGGACTCCCCGGCGGAGAAGGCGGGACTCGAACCCGGCGACGTCATTGTGGAGTACGGCGGCAAACCGGTGCGTGACGCAGCCGACCTCCGGAGCCGCGTGGTGGACACCCCAATCGGCGACGCGGTGGAGATCAAAGTACGGCGTGACGGGCGGATCATCCCGCTCAAAGTCACCATCGCTCCAGAGCCCGGGAGCTGACCGTTCAGACTTCACGTGAGAGCAAGGCTTTGCAAAAGCCACAAAAATGTTATTCTAGCCTGCTGTGTCGACTGCCACCCCTCATCCTCCCTTACCCAAGCAGCCTTTGGGGAAGACGTTTACCGTCGCGATTTCTCTTTTGGGGCTTCTTGCCATAGTCCAGTTGCTCGCGGTGATCTTTCATTTTGGCCCGATGGTCGGGCAGCAGATCAGCGATACGGCGCTCGCTGCCTCAAGGCAGAGTGAACCCCGGGCGGCCGCTGCCGTTCCCACCCCCTCGCAGGCAGACTTTCCTCCCTCCCAGCCAGCGCAGGCCCCGGCGGTTTCCATCTCGGATCGCCAGCAGTTGAAAGACCTTAATGATGAGGCTGCGAGCAAACTGCGGGTGGGTGAGTACGACGCGGCGTTGAAAATCCTGGATGAGGCCGAGGCGATTGTGCCGGGCGATCCTGCGGTTCTCTGGCTCAAGGCCAAGGCATTTGAGGGTTCCGACCAGCCTGGCGAGGCCTTGGCTGCCCTGGAGGCGGCTTCGAGGTATCCCGACCTGCCTCCTCAAGTGCGAGCCAATATCCAGAAGGACATGAATCGGCTTTCCCAGTTGGTCGATGCCGTTCCGGGTGCGCGTAAGCGCACGGCTCAGCCTTCCGCCCTCGAGTCCGGTGGTGAGCAGGAATTGCGGGAAAACGGCCTCCAGCCGGGTTCCTCGCTGGGAATCGTCGACATCCGCCTCCGGGACGTGAAGCCCGGTATCAAGGGACTCAAGGTCGCCGTAAAGGCTCGTCCGGGCTCCACCATCAATGTCAAGGACGTCAAGCTCCTCGCTTTCTTCTACGAGCAGACGGAGGACGGCGAGGTCCAGCTCACGGAATCCAAGGTCGTGCCTCAATGGCTCAGCCCCCCGATCGACTGGGCTGGCAATGATTTTGAGTTGCTCGAGCTTCAATACACGACGCCCGACGCCAGCGGGGACGCCTCGGGGCGCAAGTACTTCGGCTACGTCGTCGGCATTTACTATAACAACGAACTGCAGGATTTCCGCGCCGACCCAGGCAAGCTCGCGAAAGACTTCCCCCTTCCCCTCTATCTTAAGCAAGGCAACGAATGAAAATTTTGATCGTAGACGATGAACCCGGATTGGCTTCCGGGCTGGCTGGTTGGTTGACAGAGAATGGCTGGCCGCAGGCCGGAGTGGCGACCAATGCCGACGAAGCCACAGCCTGGGTGGATCAACAAGGCCGTCTGGACGTTCTGGTGACCGATGTGGTGATGCAGCCGACGGATGGGTTCACTCTGCGGGAAACCCTGCAAGCGCGGTTCCCGAAGCTCAAGGTGGTCTTCATCTCCGGCTATGACCTGAGCGATTACGGCTCGCGCATGGAAGGTGCGCGTTTTCTGCCCAAGCCTGTTTCCGGTTACGACATCGACGGGGCGATCCGTGCGCTTTTTGAACAGCCAGCGCCTGTTGTTGCTCAACCCGTGGCCGAGCCACCGACGGCGGCTCCCGCTGTCGCTCAACCCGCTCCGGTCTCTGCACAACCGACGCCCGTCGTCGCCCAGGCGGCTCCCGCCGCCGCGCCGGTTGGCGCTGTCGGCACGGCTGGTGCCCCTGTTGGAGCCAAGGTGGCCGCTGTCGCGGTCAAGGCCGCAACCCCGACGGCCACGCCCACGCCGGTTGCGACGCCCAAACCCGTTGCCGCTGTGGCGACACCCGTGGCAGCAGCGCCAAAGGCTGTCGCCGCCGCATCTCCGCAGGCAGTCGCGCCTGCTGCCGGACAGCCGGTCGTTGCCAAACTTTCCGCCGCTCCCAAAGTCGCTGCCGCCCCGCAGGCCAAGCCTGCCGCGGTCGCAGCCAAAGCCGGAGCTCCTCGTCCGGCTGTCGCTCCCGCCGTGGCTGGCCCCCGCCCGGCAGCCCCCGCCGCCCCGATCGCTCAACCGGCGGATAATTCCGAGGTGGAACTCCCCCCCGATCAATATGTCGGCACGGCCATAGGCAACTATCAGGTCGAAGCCAAGATCGGCCAGGGGTCTCGCAGCGGGATCTATCGTGCGCAGCAGACAAACATCGGGCGCCCGGTGCGTCTTTACATCCTCGATCCGGAGCGTTCCCACGACCAGGAGGAGGTGAAGAGCTTTATCTCCGATGCAAGCGTGAAGGCCAATGTGTCCCATCCCTACATCTTTGCGGTGTACGAGGCTGGACAGTCGAATGGCTCCTACTTCTACTCTTGCGAATACGTTCCCTGCCGCTCCCTGAAACAGATCATCCAGGCCGGGCAGTTTCTGGACGAAGCAACCGCCGTGCAGGCCATGAAGGTCGCCGCCGAGGTGCTGGCTTACTTCGAGAAGGAGAAGATTTCGCACAACCTCATCGGGGAAAACACGGTGTTGATCGGGGAAAAGAACAAGGCCCGCATCGCCAACATCGCCACGTATCACCCCGATGCAGCCTTCGACATGAAGCGCGAGATGGTGGAAATCGGGCGTGTTTTTGCCGCCGCTCTTCCCGAGCATTCGCAGGCGCTGGGCATCCGCGCACTGGCCGCCGGCCTGGCCGATGGCTCGCGAGAGTTTCCGACCTGGCAGGCGCTTATCGACGCGGTGACGGCACTGGAACCCAAGGTCGCTCCACAGGATGCCTACAAGCTGGACGCCCAGGAGCGTGCAGCCATTCGCATGGTCGAGGAGGCCAAGAAGCGCCAGAAGCGCGGCATGTATATCAGCACCGCCGTCTCGCTGACCCTGCTGGCCGTCGCCCTCGGGGTGGTCTATTTCTTCATCTCGCGTTCGAATACCAAGGGGACGGACTTCGACAAGATGATCGAGATCCCCGCTGGGGAGTTCGTCTACCAGGATGGACTGAAAGAAACCCTTCCGACCTTCTACATCGACGAGTACGAGGTCACGATCGGCCAGTATGCGAGGTTCCTCGAGTACCTGAAGGCACACCCCGACGAGACCACGAAGTTTGACCATCCCGATCAGCCCAAGGGTAAATCGCACGTCCCGGAAAAATGGGCCGATGAGGATCTGCCCACTGGCTGGATGCCCGGCTACTACACCCGCTCCAAACGCTGGGGCAAATATCACGACGCCAAGCTCGACGTAAACAGCCCGGTCTTTGGCGTGGATTGGTACGACGCCTATGCCTACGCCAAGTGGAAGGGCCATCGCCTGCCAACGGAGAAAGAATGGGAAAAGGCGGCTCGCGGCACGCAGGGCTTTCTCTACCCATGGGGCGGCGAACCCGACAACAAAAAGGTCAACAGTGGTATCGACACCAACCGCGATCCCTCCAAGGGCGGCGAGGTGGATGGCTGGGACGGATGGAACCCCGTGGACGCAATCAAGACCGATAAAAGCCCGTTCAATGTCTACGGCATGGGCGGAAACGTCTCGGAGTGGACGGCGACGCTCGACGCCGATCCCATGTTGCCGAGCCAGAAGGTCCCTGTGATCCGTGGCGGCAACTGGCGCACTCCGGATTACAAGCTGACCCGTCGCGTCCTCAAATTGAGCGAGATTCAGAATGACGAGGCGCTGGGATTCCGTACGGTATCGGATACACCTCCCGCTAAATGACGAAATCCCGGTATTGGCTCATTGCGATTGCCCTCTGGGCCGCGCTTAGTCCGCTGTCGGCCCAGGTCCTGGTCGACATCAAGTTCAAGCGCAACCTCTACGTCGTCTACGAGCCGATCATCTGCACCGTTACGATCACGAACCAGAGCGGGCGCACGCTCACTCTGGCGGATACTCCGAGGAACCAGTGGTTCAGCTTTCAGATTGAGACGGGCAAGGGTCGGCCGATACCGCCGATCGATCCGAATTACGAGAATCAGCCGCTCGTCCTGCCTGCGGGTGAGAAGGTCGTGCGCGCCGTCAATCTCACCCCGCTCTTTCCCCTCGGGGAGTTTGGCACTTATCGGGTGAGGGGAGCGGTCTACTCGGAGGAGTTGAAGCAGTATTTTTCCTCTCCCATCCTCAATATTGAGATTACGGAAGGCCGCCTCCTCTGGCAGGATACGGTCGGAGTACCCGAGGGCGCGGGAGCCGGCAAGACCCGGCGCATCTCCGTCCTGGCCCATCGCCTGCCCAGTACGAGCATGCTGTACCTGCGGGTGGAAGATGCCGATGCAGGCGTCATCTATTGCACGACGCAACTGGGTCGCTTCATCGCCTTCAATAACTCGGATATCGAGATGGATGGCTCAAACAATATTCACATCCTCCAGAATACCGCTCCCAAGGCCTTCCTCTATTCGCAGTTCGACATCAATGGCAAGCTGGTCAACCAGCAGGGCTATCAGGCCGGATCACAGCGCCCGATCCTGGTGCGTTCGCAAGGAGTGGTGTCTGTGAGCGGAGGCATGGAGTACGATCCCCGGGCGACCCCGCCTGAGAAGCAGCTTCCCAAGCTGGGCGACCGGCCCGTGCCGCTGCCCACTCCGCAGTCAGCGCCCACTCCAGAGGACAAGCGGCCGGAGAATCTCCTTTCGCGCTAGGCCGGATTCTGCGGTTTTGCCGGAGAGTTTTTTCTTCGAGAGAAGGAGACGCCTGCCGGGCAATATGCTAAAAGCCGGGGCGTAATGGCAGGTGTTGAAAATCAGCGGCTGTCCGAGCACTCCTCCGGATCGGTAAACTGGCTCTTGTGGGGGCCCTATCTGAGCGAACGCCAGTGGGGTACCGTGCGGGAGGATTACAGTGCGAGCGGAGATGCCTGGAATGACTTTCCCCATGAGCAGGCCCGCAGCAGGGCGTATCGCTGGGGCGAGGATGGCCTGGGCGGCTGGTCTGATGACCGGCAGCGGCTCTGCCTCGGTATCGCCTTGTGGAATGGACAGGATGCGATTCTCAAGGAGCGTCTCTTTGGTGTGACCAATGCCCAGGGCAACCATGGCGAGGACGTCAAGGAATCCTATTTCTTTCTCGATGGCACGCCGACACATTCCTACCAGCGGATGCTCTACAAGTATCCGCAGCGGGCCTTTCCGTACGAGGAACTCATCCGGGCAAATCAAAGTCGCTCCCGTCTGGAGGAGGAGTTTGACCTCACGCAGTCCGGCATCTTTCGCGAGCACCGCTATTTCGATGTCTTCATCGAGTATGCCAAGGCCGATCTGCGCACGACCTGCCAGCGGATCACGGTGACCAATCGCGGCCCGGAGTCGGCTCCGCTGACTTTGCTCGCGCAACTGTGGTGCCGCAACGTCTGGTCGTGGGGCGAACCCGAGCGCAAGCCAGCGCTGCGTTTTGCGGATGGGGGAATACGTGCATCGAATCCCGAGATCGGCGCTTATCGATTCGAGGCGGAAGGCGCGCAGGAATGGCTCTTCACCGACAACGAGACGAACTTCACCCGCCTCTTTCGGGCAGGCGAATGCACCTGGCCCAAGGATGCGTTTCACGACTATGTCATCCAGGGAAATGCGGATGGTGTAAACCCGGACAGGGAAGGCACCAAGGCCGCTGCGATTTGGCGTTGCACGCTCGGGCCGGGTGAAACGAAAGTATTTCACGCTGCGCTCCGTCCCATCGATGAAGCTGCTCCGGATGTTGCCGACGTGGTGACCAAGCGACAGGCGGAGGCCGGTGAGTTCTTCCGCCAGAGGACGGACGACCTCTCGGAGGAACGCGCCGAGATCTATCGGCAGGCGGCCGCCGGGCTGACGTGGAGCAAACAGTTTTACCGCTTCAACGTTCGCCGTTGGATCGACGGCGACCCCACGGGGCCGAAGCCGCCCGCCTCACGCGCCGCGGGGCGCAACTCGCGCTGGCAGCATGTAAATGCGGGCGAGATCATCCTCATGCCGGATACGTGGGAGTATCCGTGGTTTGCCGCGTGGGATCTCGCTTTTCATGCCGTGGCCTATGCGCCCATCGATCCGGCCTTTGCCAAGGAGCAGCTTTTACACATCACCAACGAGTGGTATCTGCACCCGAACGGGCAGTTGCCAGCGTACGAATGGGCCTTTGATGATGCCAATCCTCCGGTCCATGGCTGGGCGGCCTGGCGGGTGTTTCTCATCGATCGCGAGCGGCGGGGGGATCGCGGCGACATCGAGTTCCTCGAGCGCGTTTTCCACAAGCTCATCCTGAACTTCGGCTGGTGGATCAACCGCAAGGACGCCGACGGGCAGAATATCTTCGAAGGCGGCTTCCTCGGCATGGACAACCTCGGAGTCTTTGACCGCAGCCAGCCGCTTCCTCCGGGCTTGAAGCTTCACCAGTGTGACGCCACGGCCTGGATGGCGATGTGCTCGCTCAACCTCATGCGCATCGCCGCCGAGCTCGCGCTGACGAATCCCGCCTACGAGGACATCGCCGCCAAGTTCCTCGATCACTTCCTGCGCATTGCCTCGGCGATGAACGACGTAAGCGGGCAGGGGTTGGGGCTATGGGATGAGGAGGATCAGTTCTTCTACGATGTCGTGACAAAGGAGGACGGGCAGCCGTTTCCCCTCAAGGTGCGCTCCATCGCGGGGTTGCTTCCCTTGCTGGCCGTGGAGACCCTGGAGGCCGAGCATATCGAGCGTCTGCCGAGATTTGCCCAACGACTCGATTTCATCCTCAAACACGAGCCGGGCCTGGCCTCGCTCGTCTCGCGCTGGCAGAGGACGGGACGGAAGGAGCGCAGGTTGTTTTCCCTGCTCCGCGTGCATCGGATGAAAAGCCTGCTGCACCGCATGTTTGACCCCGAGGAGTTTCTGTCCCCCTATGGCATCCGGGCACTGTCCCGTTACCATCTGGAGCATCCGTATGTATTGCCTTATGATGGGCGCAATCTCACTGTCGGATATGATCCGGGGGAATCAAAAATCGGCGCCTTTGGAGGAAACTCGAACTGGCGCGGTCCGATCTGGATGCCCGTGAATTACCTGCTCGTGGAGGCTCTGTTGCAGTTTCATCAATACTACGGCGACTCCATCACGGTGGAGTGTCCCTGCGCGGGTGGAAACGCCAGTTTGCGCGATTGGGCGGTAGAGCTGGCGAGCCGGCTGGTCTATCTCTTCGAGCGCAACGAGGCGGGGTGCCGTCCCATCTTTGCCGATGACGATCTGCTGCAGCGCGACCCGCACTTTCGCGATTATCTGCTCTACCCCGAGTACTTTCACGGAGACACGGGGCGCGGGCTGGGAGCGATGCACCAGACGGGTTGGACCGCGCTCATCATGCCGCTGCTCAAGCTGGCCTCGGGTTCGCAGGAGGATATCCCGCTGCGATGAGAACGCTAGTGGGGCTTGCGGGCCATCAGCCCGATCAATAGCCGGGTGATGATGGTCTCGTCATTCAGGCTGCCGCTCAGGAGTCGCTGGTTCGCCTCGGCGCAGGCGGCGAAGCCTGTCTCCAGCTCGGGCAGCGTGTAGTGCGAGGCATTCATCGCTGCAATCCCGAGCGGATAGGCGTTGAGTGTGCCGTCCTTTTTCTTCGGCAGATGCGAGAGAGCGCTTTCCGGCAGGCGTTTGAGCGAGGAGGCGAAGAAGTGCGGCTGCGATGGCGGGGGAACCTTGTGGCGGATGATGAGATCCTTGGCCAGCAGGAGGTTCCTTACGGTGGGAACAACGGACGCGAGCAGGATGCCGACGCCTTTTTCTCCCTGTCGGAATAGCTGGGCGAGGGTGTCGAGCGCCAGCGGCAGGTCGCGGCGGGAAACCGCCTCGCTCAGGTCGAAGATGCCGCCCTCGCGGGTTTGCGGCACCAGATCGCGGATGTCCTCGGCCTCGATGGCCCGGCTCTTGCCGAAGGCGGTCTCCAGCTTCTCCAGCTCCGTGTCGAGCTGGCGGGTGTCCAGGCCAACACGAGCGGTGAGGGCCTCGATGGCTGCCGGGCTCATCTGGAGATCGCGGGCGTGCACTCGCGACGTCGTCCACTCGATCATCTCCTCCTCGCCAGCATTGAACCCGAGGTCGGGCAGGTCATGCACCGTGGTCTGGGCGAGCTTGGTGAGAGTCTTGTAGATGCCCCGGCGTTTGTCGGGCTGGGGGGCGCTGAGGACAAAGGTGATGCCATCGGGCAGTCCCTCGGTGAGCAGCTTGGAAAGGCTCTCCAGGTTGTCGGCAACAGTTTCCGATCGGCCCATCACGCTGTCGGAGAGGAAGGTGGCGCTTTTCAGCCAGACGAGCTTGGACCCCGCCAGAAAAGGCATGGTCAGCAGCGCCTGCATGGTGCTTTGAATGGCCGTGGCCGCGGCGTCGACGGTATCGACCGCGCCGTCGATCGTCTCCAGGCCGAAGGCGTCGGCTCCGGGCGCGAGCTTCTGGACCAGCGCCGAGGCGGCCTTCTTGACACCCGACTCGTCGGAGCCGGTAATAAAATGGATGGGTGAGGCCTTGGAGGGCATTTAAAACGAGCCGGCTTTTTTTCGTCCGCCGCGCTTTGCCGGGTATTTCGACGGGCGCTGGCGAGGCTCAATCTTTGAAACCCCGGAACCATTTTTCAACTCCAGAATTTGATCTCGTAACAAGGCGGCCTTTTCGTACTCCAGCGAGGCAGCAGCGGAGGCCATTTCCTGTTCCAGTTCGCGAATGACCTCGTGGAGGTCAAAGTCTGCCGGGGTTTCCTTCACGATGCCCTGTTCCAGCTCGCGGCCTTTCAGGATGACGTGGAGGCTTTCCTGCACGGCGCGTTTCACGCTCGTGGGCGTAATGCCGTGCTCTTCATTGTACGCGATCTGCCGGGCGCGGCGGTATTCCGTCACGTCGATGAGGGCCTGCATGCTGCCCGTGACCTGATCGGCGAAGAGGACGACCTCGCCGTTGACGTGACGCGCGGCGCGACCTGCGGTCTGGATGAGGCTCGTCTGGCTGCGCAGGTAGCCCTCCTTGTCGGCGTCGAGAATGCAGACGAGGCTCACCTCGGGAAGGTCGAGGCCTTCGCGCAGGAGGTTGATGCCCACCAGGATGTCGCATTCCCCGGCCCGGAGGCCGCGCAGGATCTCCACCCGCTCGATGGTGTCGATGTCGCTGTGGAGGTAGCGAACTTTCAGGCCGATGTCGCGGAGGTAGTCCGCGAGATCCTCGGCGGTGCGCTTGGTCAGGGTGGTGACGAGAACACGCTCGCCGATGTCGATGCGCTGGCGGCAAAGCTCAATCGTCGCGTCGATCTGGCCCTTGAGCGGCTTGATCGTGATTTTCGGATCGATGAGGCCGGTCGGGCGAATGATCTGCTCCACGATGAGCGGGGAACCCGGCGTGATCGGGTCGAACGTCTCTTCCCCGGCCTTGCCGTTGCGGGATTTTTTGCCGCTCAGACGGGCCGCGGATTTCTGCTCCTTGAACCCCTCGGCATTGGCCAGATAGCTCGTATTGCCGACGATGCTGTTGCGCATTTCAAATTCCCCCGGTGTCGCGCTCACGTAGATGACCTGATTGGTCATGTCCATGAACTCGGGGAAATTCAGCGGCCGGTTGTCGAGCGCGCTCGGGAGGCGGAATCCGTAGTTTACGAGCACCGACTTGCGCGAGCGATCTCCCGCAAACATCCCGCCGATTTGCGGCACGGTGGCGTGCGACTCGTCGATGACGAGGAGGAAGTCCTCGGGCATGAAATCCATCAGCGTGTAGGGACGCGATCCCGGCGGGCGTCCAGTAAGATGGCGCGAGTAGTTCTCGATGCCGTTGCAGAATCCCATCTCCTGCATCATCTCCAGGTCAAACTCCGTTCGCTGTTTGATGCGCTGGGCCTCGATGAGCTTGTTGTCCCGCTCGAACTCCATCACCCGCTGGTCGAGTTCCTCGCGAATGGCTCGGGCGGCGCGCTGGAGCTTGTCGTAGGGAGTGACGAACTGCTTGGCCGGGTAAATCGTCAGCGTCGTCAGCGTGGCTGTGACATTGCCGGTGAGGGGGTCGAACTGCGAAATCCGGTCGATCTCGTCGCCGAAGAACTCCACACGGATCGCCTCGTCATCCACCTGGGCCTGATGCACCTCGACCACGTCGCCGCGCACGCGGAACTTGCCACGGCCAAAGGCGATGTCGTTGCGCTCGTAGAGCATGTCGACCAGCTTGGCCAGGAAGGCCTCTCGGGTCATGGTCTGTCCCGTCTTGATCGTGACGAGCATCTGGAGAAAGTCCTCCGGCGAGGCCAGGCCGTAAATGCAGGATACGCTCGCCACCACGATCGTGTCGCGGCGCGAGAGCAGTGAACTCACCGTCGACAAACGCAGACGCTCGATCTCCTCGTTGATCGAGCTGTCCTTCTCGATGTAGGTATCCGTGCGCGGGATGTACGCTTCGGGCTGGTAGTAATCGAAATAACTGACGAAATACTCCACCGCATTGCGGGGGAAGAATTGCTTGAACTCGCTGTAAAGCTGCGCCGCCAGCGTCTTGTTGTGCGACATGACGAGGGTGGGGCGGTCCAGCTCCTTGATCACATTGGCGGCGGTAAAGGTTTTCCCTGAGCCGGTCACGCCGAGCAGCGTCTGGTGGCGGTTTCCCGCCTGGAGCGAGCGAAGCAATTTGTCGATCGCCTGTCCCTGATCTCCGCGGGGTTCGTAGTTCGACGCCAGCTCAAAAGCCATAGCCGACCAACATGACCTCAACTCGGCCTGAGCGCAAATCCTGCTTTTTACGGTTGCCAAGGCCCTGATTGCGTGGCAATATCGCCGATTCGAATTAACGAAGAAATGGCAAAAGCAGAAGCAATTGAAGTTGGAACGCTGCGACTTCACGAAAAAGATACCGGCAGTGCGGATGTGCAAATCGCCCTGTTGACCAAGCGAATCAACGATCTCACGGAGCACCTCAAGGGGCACTCCAAGGATCACGCCTCCCGTCGTGGACTGCTCAAGCTGGTTGCCCAGCGTCGCAGCCTCCTCGACTACCTCAAGAATACAGCTTCTGACCGCTATAGCTCGGTCGTCGAGAAGCTCGGCTTGCGTAAATAGCAAGTCAAAGACCGCAAAGCCCCGTCATTTGGCGGGGTTTTTTGCGTAATCCCGGCGTCGGCCCACAGGGGGTTCGGCGCCTCATCCCTACACGTACGTATATAATATGCCTCATTCCGTAACGGCCAACGTTGGCCACTCCCCCCTCCTGATCGAAACCGGTAAACTCGCCCGTCTGGCTGACGGTGCAGTGACGGTTCGCTCCGGCGACACGATTGTCCTCGTGACCGCTGTCTCCGCCACCACTGTCAAGGAAGGACAGGACTTCTTCCCGCTCACCGTCGACTACCGCGAAAAGGCGGCTGCCGTGGGCAAATTCCCCGGTGGATACTTCAAGCGTGAAGGCCGCCCTTCCGAGAAGGAAATCCTCACCGCCCGCATGACGGACCGTCCGCTCCGTCCGCTCTTCCCGAAGGGCTACCTCTACGACACCCAGATCATCGGTGTGTTGATGAGCGCTGACGGCGAGATCGATCCCGACATTCTCTTCATCAACGGCGCCAGCGCCGCTCTTTGCGTTTCCGACATCCCGTTCGCCGGTCCCGTGGCCGCCGTCCGCGTCGGTCGCATCAATGGCCAGTTCGTCGCCAACCCGACCCACGCCCAGCGTGCGGATAGCGATCTCGATCTCGTCTACGTCGGCACCGAGCACGACGTGATCATGATCGAAGGTGAGGCCAATGAGCTTCCCGAAGTCGAGTTCGTCGCCGCCCTCAAGTTCGCCCACGAGTCGGCCGCCCCGATCATCCAGGCCCAGAAGGAACTCGCCGCCGCTGCCGGCAAGGAGAAGCGTGTTGCTCCTCTCTTCGTTGTTCCCGAGGAACTCCTCGAGATCGCCTACCAGGTCGCCGGTGATCGCATCGAGGCCGCGCTTTACACCCCGAGCAAGGTCGCTCGTGGCAAGGCTGTCGGCGCTCTTCGCGACGAAGTGGCCGCCGCCATTGTGGCCAAGTTCCCGGAAGCCTCGAAGTTCGAGATCAGCCAGGCGTTCGACTATCTCCAGAAGAAGGCCTTCCGCATCAGCATCCTCGACAAGCAGGTGCGTTGCGACGGTCGCGGTTACGACCAGATCCGTCCGCTCGCCGCTGAGACGGGCCTCCTCCCGCGCAGCCACGGCAGCGCGCTCTTCCAGCGTGGTGAGACCCAGGCCGTCTGTCTGGCGACGCTCGCCCCGGCGGACGAAGCCCAGGAGCTCGACGGTTACACCGGCGGTGAGACGACCAAGCGTTTCATCCTGCACTACAACTTCCCGCCGTTCAGCGTGGGCGAGACCGGCCGCACCGGCAGCCCGGGCCGCCGCGAAATCGGCCACGGCGCTCTCGCCGAGCGCAGCATCGCCCCGGTCATCCCGGACGTGAGCGACTTCCCGTACGCCATCCGCGTGAGCAGCGAGATCATGGAGTCCAATGGCTCCACCTCGATGGCCAGCGTGTGCGCCGGTGTGCTCTCCCTCATGGATGCGGGCGTGCCGATCAAGAAGCCGGTGGCTGGCATCTCCTGCGGTCTCGTCACCGAGTACAATGGCAGCCAGCTCAGCCGCTACACCATGCTCACCGACATCATCGGCAGCGAGGATCACTTCGGCGACATGGACTTCAAGCTTTGCGGCACCGACAGCGGTGTGACGGGCTTCCAGCTCGACCTGAAGCTCCCGGGCATCAGCCTCCAGCTCATGGAAGAGGCCATCTATCGCACCCGCGACGCGCGCTATCGCGTGCTCGAGGTGATGAATGCTGCGCTCTCCGCTCCGCGCACAGAACTCAGCGCCTATGCTCCGCGCATCGAGACCATCCGCATCAGCCCCGACAAGATCGGTCTCCTCATCGGCCCTGGCGGCAAGACCATCAAGGGTATCGTGGCTGAAACCGGCGCCGAGATTAACATCGAGGACGACGGCTCGGTACACATCTACTCGAATAACGGCGAGAGCCTGAAGCGTGCCAAGGAGATCATCAATGGCATGACCAAGGAAATCTCCATCGGCGAGCTCTACCAGGGCACGGTCGTCTCCATCAAGGAGTTCGGTGCCTTCGTGGAAGTGCTCCCGGGCAAGGACGGCCTCGTGCATATCTCCGAGCTGGCGGACTTCCGCGTCAACAAGGTGCAGGACGTGGTCCAGGTGGGTGATTCCGTCTGGGTCAAGTGCATCGGCGTCGACGACAAGGGTCGCGTAAAGCTCAGCCGCAAGGCGGCAATGAAAGATCGCGACGAAGCTGCTGGTCAGCCCGCCTAAGTCGTTCACTATCAATAACCGAAAAAGCCCGACCTTGACAGAGGTCGGGCTTTTTTCGTTGATACGCGGATCCTATTGTTACGGAATTGTAACATTAGACGCCTTTGCCCAAGGCCCCACGACTTGCAGGCTCGGCACCGCCTTAAATCTCTCCTATGAAATTACCGACAAGCCTGCCGTGGCGCTCATTTTTCAGCGCCGCAGTCTGTTCAACCCTTATCGCAACCGCCGCTCACGCTGGGACGCCCACGACGACAGTCGCCGAGGAATCTTCCTCCTCCGACTCGTTGCTCAAGACTTGGTGGGATGGCAAATACATGACTGGCAACTGGTTCGGTCTGCGCGACACCCTCGAAGAAAATGGCCTCACCCTCGGCGGAAAATATGAAGGAGCCTACTTTGGCGTGGTCGATAGCGCGGGGGGGGCCCGCGGTTTCTACGACCAGCAACTGACCTTCACGGGTGACCTCAATTTCGGCAAGCTCCTCAAGACGGAAGCTCTTGAGGGCGTCAAAGCCTTCGGTGTGGTGCGCTGGCGCGATCCTCGTCAGGCCTCGAACCCGAATCAGTTCGTCGACGCCTCCAGCATGTTCAACCCGTCGAACTGGCAGTCCGGAACCCAGTGGCGCATGATGTCCTTCGGCATGGAACTCGGCACGGCCAACCTCCTGCCGGTCAAGGACATGATCGTACTGCGCGGCGGCTGGCTCCAGCCGAACCGTGAGTTCATCGATCAGCCGCTCTCCAAGCTCTTTTCGAACAACGCGATCAACAGCGCCAAGGGTGTGGGTGGCAACATCCCGTTCTCTTCCAGCTTCTCGACTTGGGGCGGTACTTTGAAGATCAAGCCGGTGGAGTGGCACTATGCCAAGGCTGGTTTGTTCATGTCCTACCCGCAGGCCACATCGAGCGGCAACCATGGTCTCGCTTTCCAGGGTTATGCTCCTGATCAAAGCCTGAACGGTCTCTTCTTCATGGGTGAGACCGGCTTCACGCCGAAAATCGGTTCGTCCAAGCTACCGGGCAAATACGCTTTCGGCGGCTACTACTACGAGCAGGAAAACAACTCTTACTACGGCCAGAACTACAACGGTCGCTATGGCTTCTACTTCCAGGCCGACCAGATGGTTTATCGCGAACCTTCGGCCGAGGCTCCGGCTCCTATGGGCAAAGGACCGTCCGATGGCAAGTCGGTCGTTGATGGCAAGGACGCCAAGAGCTTCAAGGCTCCGGTGGCAGCCAAGCCTGAGCTCTCCAAGCAGGGTCTCTCGCTTTTCAATCTCATCAGCTTCGCTCCGAAGTACAACAACCTTTATCCCTTCTACTTCCAGTCGGGTGCTGTTTACACCGGTCTCATCCCGTCCCGCGACGAGGATCAGCTCGCCTTCGCGATTGGCTACGGTTCGTACAGCTTCAACAACATTCAGGCCCTTCAGGATCGCGGTGTTGTGAATCAGCCGAACTACTCGATCGTTCTGGAGTGGGATTACCGCATCCAGATCAACAAGTGGGCGTACTTCCAGCCGATGGCTCAGTACATCATCCAGCCGAATGGTACCGGCGCTGTCCAAAATGCGACCGTCCTAGGCTTCACCTACGGTCTGACCTTCTAATCACTCTCTAGGTAGCTAGTGTGAACCGCCGCCGGGTCTCTCCTCCCGGCGGCGGTTTCTTTTATGTCAGGGGCGACCACGGGATGCCGGGAGCGAAAGGAATGTCGACCAATCGCAGGAAATGGCCGGGAGGAGACAGCGAGGGTTCTGCCCTGGACGAGAAGCTTTAGGGCCGACTACGCAATGCAGGCCGGGAAGCGTTGTTGCCATTCCCGCCGCGTGGTGCTCCCTCTCGGTTTGAGGAAACTCCCTAGTCGAGCAGCTCGCCGTAATGAGCGCGAGCGATATCGAGGCACTTTTTCAGAATGACGTCGGCCGTATCGGCCTCGAAGACTTCATTGGCGAGCGCCTGGCATGTGGCAAGGGAAAGGGACTGCACCGCCTTTTTCACCCTCGGCACCACAGAGGAGCTGGCGCTCAATTCATCCACTCCCAAGCCGATCAAAAGAGGGGTGTACTGGATGTCGCCGGCCATCTCGCCGCAGACGCCCACCCAGATGGTATTCCGGTGTGCGGCATCGATCACGGATTTGATCAGGCGGAGAACGGCAGGGTGGGCGGGTTCGTAGAGGTGAGCGATCTTGTCGTTTCCTCGATCGACGGCGATGGAATACTGGATGAGGTCGTTTGTGCCGATGCTGAAGAACTTTGCCTCGCGGGCGAGAAGGTCGGCGCACAGGGCCGCACTGGGCACTTCGATCATGATGCCGACTTCGATGTCGGGATTGAACTCCACACCTCGCTCACGCAACTCGGCTTTGCATTCCTCCAGGAGGGCATTGGCCTGACGGAGTTCGTTCACGCCCGATATCATCGGGTACATGATGCGGACATTGCCCAGGGCTGCGGCGCGCAGGATGGCGCGGAGCTGGGTTTTGAAAATGTCTGGATTCTGTAGGCAGAACCGGATGGCTCGGCACCCGAGGAAGGGATTTTCCTCCTCCTCCAGCTCCAGACTCTCGGAGAGTTTATCGCCGCCGATATCCAGGGTGCGGATAATGACCGAGTGAGGTTTTGCCCGCTCGGCGACGAGGCGGTAGTTCTCAAACTGCTCCTCTTCGTCTGGCGGCTCCTCACGGTTTAAGTAGAGGAACTCGGTGCGATAAAGTCCCACGCCTTCCGCTCCGCTCGAGATGACATCGTCGACCTCCTCGGGAAGCTCGATATTGGCGGAAAGGATGATATGGCGGCCTTCCTGGGTCGCAGAAACCGTGTCGCGGATGAGTTCGAGGCGTTCCTCGACCTCTTCCTTCCGGCTTTCGATCTTGCCGTATTCCTGCAGCGTATCCGCTGTCGGGTTGATGATCAGCAGGCCGGTGTAGCCGTCGATGAGGATATCGTCGCCGGTGGAGAGCCTGGAGCAGACACCGTGCAGCCCGACAATGGCCGGGATATCCAGCGAGCGGGCCATGATGGCCGTGTGCGAAGTCTTGCTCCCCACCTCGGTGGCAAAGCCCAGGACCAGCGAGCGATTGAGCGACGCTGTGTCGGATGGCGTCAGATTGTGCGAGACAATGATGTGGGGCTTGTCGTTGGACGTATACCCCTGAGGGCCTTTGCCCAGCAGGTGACGGATGACGCGCCGGGCCACGTCCTCGATATCCACGACTCGCTCGCGCAGGTAGGGATCGTCGATCTGGCTGAGCGTCTGGCAGTATTTCTCCGAGACCTGATGAAAGACGTACTCGATGTTGTTGCGCTGCTTCTCGAGATTGCGCAGCACCTCGTCGATCAAGGTGCGATCCTCGACCACGAGCAGGTGGGCGTCGAAGATGCTGGCATCCTTGGCTCCGATGGCGTCGGCGATGCGCTGCTGGATCTCCAGGAGCTCGGCACGCGTCGCGATGAGGGCGGCTTCAAAGCGCGCTATCTCCTCGGGCAATTCGTCGTTCGTGATTTTACGGAGAGGAATCTCCTCTTCATCGACCCAGTGAATTACGGCCTGCGCATGGGCGATGCCCGGGGCTACTCCCACTCCTTGAAAGCGCTGCTCTGGCTTTGGAGTGGTCGCTGTTTCGCTCACTCAATCAGCGGTAGCAGCAAACGGCTTTCACGTCAAAACGTCTTCAACCATCGGTGTTTGAAGATTTGCCGTTCCCTGATTGACGAAGAACGTTTCTTGAGGCTTTCCGAGGTGATTTCAGGTCGGGCGACAGCCGTCAGCTCCGATGGCCCGAGATGAGTTTTTTTCGGGAAATCAGGCAAATACGTATCTCCCGCCTCCCGGTGGATCGGAAGGCGCTGCAAAGACTGTGGTCGTGGATGGGAGCGGAGGAAGAACTCCGCTGGTCGCAGTGTCGCTTGGGAGAAGATACTCCGGATGCGCGGGAAAACCCCGCCCGTCCGGGAGCAGGTTATTCCTCTCCGAAACGGGTCTGAACCAGGTTGTCGAGTTCGGCGACGACCTTGTCGGCGTCGGCTCCCTCGGCAACGATGTGGAGCTTCGATCCCTTGCCGGCTGCCAGCATCATGAGTCCCATGATGCTCTTGCCGTTGACTCGCTCGCCATCCTTTTCGACCCAGACTTCCGCTCGATAACGACTGGATATCTTCACGAACATGGCCGCCGGCCGGGCGTGCAAGCCGTTCCGATTTTGGATCACGATCTCCTTGGTGCAGCGGAGAACGTCGTCGTTTGATTTCTTGCGAGAAAGTAGGCCCATTATCTGATACGTCTTTCGCTCATCATTTGCAGTAGTCGCTGGTTAAATTCAACTGCACTGTTTTGACCCATGCTTTTTAGTTTCTGATCAAGCGCGGCAACCTCAACCAGCCTTCCGACGTCGCGCCCGGTGCGGACCGGGATGATAACGTGCGGGATCTTGATGCCAAGGATTTCATAATACTCACGATCAAGACCGATGCGATCAACATTTTCCAGTTCCGCCCATTCTTTCAGTGTGACTACGAAATCCAGTCGCTTTTCACTCCGGACGCTTCCGACACCGAAGATCGAGCTGAGGTTGATCACCCCGATGCCTCGAACCTCCATGTGGAAGCGGGTAAGATCCGCCGCCATGCCGATGAGCTCGCGGCCCTCCACGGAGCGCACCTTGGTGATGTCGTCGCTCACGAGGCTGTAGCCGCGCTCGATCAGGGACAGTACGCATTCGCTTTTGCCAATGCCGCTGTCGCCGCGGATCAAAGTGCCGATGCCCTGGATGTCCACCATGCTGCCGTACTCACTGGCCGAGGGCGCGAAGTCAAACTCCAGCGCGATCGTGGCGGCATTGATGAACTTCATGGTGATCATGTGCGTCCGAAACACCGGGGTCTCAAACTCGGCTGCCGTGTCGAGCAGGGCGTTGGGGATCGGAGCGTTTCGCGCAATGACCAGGCAGGGGATATTGCGGGAAAAGAGCTGCTTGAGACGATCCTGCATGGTCGTCGAGTTCAAGCTGCGCAGGTAGCTGAGCTCGGCTGCGCCGAGAACCTGGATGCGTTTGCCCGCGAAATAGTTGTAGAAGCCGCTGATGGCCAGCCCGGGCCGGTTGATGGTGGGCTCGCGGATCTTCCGGTTCAAGCCGCGCGACGCGCCCTCCAGTCGCAGACCAAGAGTCTCCGCGTGGTTGGCGTAGAAATGACCGACCGTGATGTGCGGAACCTGATGGGAGGTGGAGGCGACCGATTTGCGCGGCATTTGGGGGAATTACATGGTAAAGTTTTCGCCGAGGTACAGCTTGCGGCTGATCGGGTCGTTGAGGAGGAAGTCCTTCGTGCCCTGGCTCTCGACGCGGCCTTCAAAGATGAGATAGGCGCGATCCACGATGTTCAGCGTTTCGCGGACATTGTGGTCGGTGATGAGAATGGCCAGACCCTGTGTGCGGAGATCCTGGATGATCTGCTGCACGTCATACACAGCGATCGGATCGACGCCGCTGAAAGGTTCGTCGAGCATTAGCAGCGAAGGATTGGTCACCAGCGAGCGGGCGATGGTAAGGCGGCGCTTTTCACCGCCGGAGAGGGTGAGGGCCACGTTCTTGGCCAGGTGCTCGATGCCAAACTTGGTGAGCAGTTCCTCGCAGCGTTCCTTGCGCTCCTTGCGGGTGGACTTGGTGGTCTCGAGGATGGCCATGATGTTTTCCTCGACCGTGAGCTTGCGGAAAATGGATTCCTCCTGCGGCAGATAACCCATGCCCTGGCGTGCGCGGCGAAACATCGCCATGCTCGTGACATCCTTGTCCTCAAACAAGACCCGCCCGCCATTGGGTCGCACGAGGCCGACGATCATGTAGAAAGTCGTCGTCTTGCCCGCGCCATTGGGGCCGAGGAGACCGACGATCTCGCCCCGGCGAACATTGATGTCCACCCCGTTGACGACGGATCGACCGTTGTAGATTTTTACCAGTTTGTCGGTTTGCAGCAGCGGCTTGGAGGTGTTTCCGACCGGAGCTGTCTTGGGCTCGGGAGAGCTGGCGGCTGCGCTCATCAGTACTTCTGCTCTGAGGTTTCGACGATGACGGTGGTGCTGCCTCCGATGGTCTTGGAGGTGCCCGATCGGTTGAGGATCATGATCGCACCCTCTTCGGTAGCCTTCTGCATGTTGACGTCGTGTTGGATGGATGGCCAGATGGAAAGGGTCACGTCGCCGGATTTCGGCTCGTAGACAGCCTTGCCGGCACGGCCGGTAGCCTTGGAGGTTTTGCCGTTTTGGTCGGTGTTGTTCTGGACGATGATGACGTTGCCCATCGCCTCGGCGAGTTGCAGGCCCTTGCGGTCACTGCTGAGTGTAACCCGGAGCTTATCGCAGAAAAGGGTGAATTGGGGGTCCTGGACGACCACATTGCCCTCAAACTCCGCCGTGTTGGCGTTGTTATCGAATGTGGCCTGCTTCTTCGCGGTGATCTCGGTCTTCGCGTTCTTGGGGCGATCCTTCATGAGCGGGCTCATGCCGAAGGGATCTTTTTTGTCACTCTTCGCGGCATCGGGGTCCATCGAGGCTCCGGAGTTGGTCTGCGCCCAGGCTGGGGCAGACAGGAGAACGACGCAGAGAGAACAGAGGAAATGCTTGATTATCATGAATTATTGAAAATTGTCGGCGCTGTAGATGATCATCTGAACGTTGCCGATCACCTTGGCAAAACGGGTTTTGGTTTCGAATTCCCCCTGATCGCCTCGAATTTCGAAATCTTCACGCCGAATGAGCACGCGATCATTACCGGTCAGCACTCGGTTTTCGAGATTAAAAACCGACTTGGGCAGCTCGATATAGAACTTCTTTCCATCGTCGGAATAGGCGTCGATTTTGAGATTTTCCATTTCGATGTGGGTGTCGTCGGTCTTCCGGGCCACATCGGCGTTCATGAGCATGATCAGTTGGCCATTCTCGCCGTAATGAGGAATCTGGATGCCCTTTACCGGGACATTTACCGGCATCGGAATATCAAAGTCCTTGGCGGCTCCGCTGTCGTCGCCACCTTTTTTCTTGGATTTTTCCTCCTTCCTGGCCTCGGGTTGAGGGGAGGGCTGGGGTTTCTGCTCCTGCGCTGCGAGCGGCGAAAGCGCGACAGACGAGGCGAGGAGGAGGCTAGCGAAGAATCTCATTGCGAATGCCTTTGAGTTGCCGGATCAGCTTGGGAAGCTGGCGGAGCGGGATTTGGTTGGGGCCATCGGAGAGCGCCTTGGCGGGATTTTCGTGGGTCTCAATAAAGATGCCATCGCACCCTGCGGCGACAGCCGCACGAGCGAGGACCGGGGCAAGCTCTCCGTCCCCGCCTGTACGGTCACCGGCACCGCCGGGACGCTGGACGGAGTGTGTGGCGTCGAAGACCACCTGGTAGTTGAGCTGTTGCATCCAGTAAATCGAGCGCATGTCCGCCACCAGGTTGTTGTACCCGAAAGTGGCTCCGCGTTCCGTGAAGAAAAATCCCGCAGATTTCGCGTTTTTCAATTTTTCCCCGATGTTTTTTACATCCCATGGGGCAAGAAACTGACCTTTTTTGACATTTACGATGCGTCCGGATTGAGCCGCAGCCACGATCAGGTCTGTCTGGCGACACAGGAAGGCGGGGATTTGCAGGATATCGATGTACTGGGCGGCGATCTCGATGTCCTCGGGGGAGTGCACATCCGTGGTTACAGGTACTCCGAGATCGGCGCCGATCTCGGCCAGCAGCGCGCAGCCATCCTTGACGGTGGTGCCCCGGAAGGAACTGATCGAGGTGCGGTTGGCTTTGTCGTAAGAGGCCTTGAAAATGAACTGAACCCCCTCGGCCTGACAGATGGCATGCAGCTTGCGGGCCATGCGGCGGGTGAATGCCGGCGTCTCAATCACGCACGGGCCCAGAATGAAAAGGAGCGATTTGCCGCCAATAGACTGGCGACCGATCTTCACTGCAGGTCGGGACATCCGGGAAACCTAGCGAGGTTAACGATTTTCGCCAAGTCTCTTACGCGGGTTGCGCAAGTTTTGGGTAAACCGAGAGGTGTTCGGAGATGGCGTCGCAGAAAATCTCGCCATACTCCCCCAGTTTTTTCTCTCCCACGCCGGGGATGAGCGCCATTTCGCGCTCAGTGGTCGGGTATTTTCGGGCCATTTCCCGCAGGGTGGCATCGCCAAAGATGATGTAGGCGGGCACCTGATGCTCATCGGCGAGTTTCTTGCGCACGGAGCGCAGGCGGGAAAAGAGGAGTTCGTCGCAGGAAATCTCGCCGGAGCGGCTGCGGGCGCGTTTTTTCGGAGAGGTGAGCGGCTTGGTTAGCGAGATGATGCGCCGGGATTTCAGCGCATCCAAGCCGAGTTCGGTGATTTCCCACTGGGGATACTCCCCCGGGGTTTGCTGGACAAGACCGAGGCGCAACAATTCACGACCGATGGCGGCCCACTCGGCCCTGGGCAGGTCCTTGCCGATGCCGTACGTGCTGAGGGTATTGTGACCCCATCGGCGGATTTTCTCGGTTTCCGCCCCGGTGAGGACTTCGATGATGTGATTCATTCCGACGCCGAAGGGCGTGGCTTTGCGGATGCGGAGGATACAGGAAAGGAATTTTTGAGCCGGGATCGTGCCGTCGTAGGTCTCGCGGGGTTCCAGGCAGTTGTCGCATCCCTCGCAGTTTGTCTCCTCGACTTCCTCGCCGAAGTACCGCAGCAGGGAGCGGCGGCGGCAATTCGAGGTCTCGGCGTACTCAAGCATCTGGCGAAGCTGATCCCGGGCGATCTGCTTCTCCTTGGGATTCGTCATTTCATCGATGAAATGCATCTGCTTGGCGACATCTCCGGGGCTGAAGAGAAGCAGGCAATCCGAGGGCAGGCTGTCGCGTCCGGCGCGGCCGGTTTCCTGGTAGTAGCCCTCGACGTTCTTGGGCAGGTCGTAGTGCAGGACCCAGCGCACGTTGGGTTTGTTGATGCCCATGCCGAATGCGATGGTGGCGCAGATGATGCGCACTTCGTCGCGGAGGAAGAGCTCCTGGTTGAGGGCGCGCTCCTCGGCGGAGAGACCGGCGTGATACGGGCGGGCGGTCAGGCCTCGGTTGGAGAGAGCCTCCGCGACGCGCTCGGTCGTGGCGCGGGTGGCGCAGTAGACGATGCCGCTTTCCTCCCGGCGGCTGGAGACGAAGTCCGCGATCTGCTTCGCTGGCTGGTCCTTGGCGATGACGCGGTAGAGCAGGTTGGGCCGGTTGAAGCTGGCGACGAAGACATCGGGGTCGCGGAGTTTCAGATGCTTGATGATGTCATCGCGCACACGCTCCGTCGCCGTGGCGGTGAGGGCGGTGACCGGGATATCAGGCAGGAGCTCGCGGAGCTTGGAGATCTGGCGATACTCGGGGCGGAAGTCGTGACCCCATTCCGAGATGCAATGCGCCTCGTCGATCGCTAGGGCGGAGACATTCCAGGAAAGAAGGTTGTCCCTCCAGTTATCGAGCATCAGGCGCTCGGGGGCGACATAGAGCAGGCGATACTCGCCATTGTGCAGGCCGCGCAGGCGGTTCTTGGACTCGGCGGCACCGAGGGTGGAGTTCAGAAAGGTTGCTGACACGCCCGCCGCCTGGAGCTGGTCGACCTGATCCTTCATCAGCGCGATGAGCGGCGACACCACGACCGTCAGGCCCGGTCGAATGAGGGCGGGAAGCTGAAAACAGAGCGATTTGCCGCCGCCCGTCGGGAGCAGGGCAAAGACATCTCTTCCAGCCAGCGAGGCCTCCATGATCTCACGCTGCAACGGTCGGAAGGTGGAGTAGCCGAACGTGCGATGGAGCGTATCTTCGAGGCTGGGCATGGGCAGAAACGGGGAGCTTACTCCCGGTAGGAAAAAGGTCAAAACCCGCGCCAATCTTTCGAGGGAGAAATTTAATCGCAACAGGTTGGAAAACGAAAAAGCCCCGGGCCTTGCGGCACCGGGGCTCTTAGCGGGAGGGAAATCCTCGCGTACTTAAAACTTGAGTTTCACCATAGCCTCATGCTGCTCGTCTGTGCAAGCAGCATTTAGCGGAACGTCGGTGGTTTTATCCGACGTCCCGACGAGGCCTTTCTCGAGCAGGTATTGCTCAAGCTCCTCGCCGCTGATGTCTGCAAGCATCGTGTCATTCACGACGACGCAGGGCGACAGCGGCTGCCCGCTCAGTTGCTCCATCTCGAAGCGCAACTCCGGATTCTTGATGATGTCCTTCTCCGTGTAGGGGAGGTCATACTTCGAGAGAACGGCGCGAACGCCGTTGCTCCATCCGCAGAAGGTCTTGAGGTAAGCTGTGATGACGGGTTTTTCCATGGCTTTAAGCTACGCAGGTTTTGGACCAGGCAAGGGTTATTTCTTCTTCTTGCTTTCGCCGGGACGATATTCTTCCTCGGCGAACTCGAAGGCCTGAGCCAGGCCGACCATGTCCTCGCCCGGACGCAGCGTGTCGAGAGTCTCGGCTTCGCGGCGGAGGGCATCCTGGTCGTAGTTGGCGGCCTTGATGGAAAGACCGATGCGACGCTCGGCCTTGTCGACCTTGATGACGCGGGCTTCGACTTCCTGGCCGATCTTGAGGGCGTCCTTGACCTTGTCGACACGGTCCTCGCTGATCTGCGAGATGTGCACGAGGCCGTCGATGTCGTCCTGGAGCTGAACGAAAGCGCCGAAGTTCGTGATCTTGGTGACGGTCCCCTTGACGAGGTCGCCGATCTTGAACTTGCCGTCGATTTCCTTCCAGGGATCGTTCTCGAGCTGCTTGATGCCGAGGCTGATGCGCTGGTTGACCTTGTCGATGTCGATGACCACCGCCTCGAGTTCGTCGCCCTTCTTGAGGACTTCGCTCGGGTGGTTGATCTTGCGGGTCCAGGAGAGGTCGGAGACGTGGATCATGCCGTCGATGCCTTCCTCGAGTTCGACGAATGCGCCGTAGGCGGTCATGTTGCGGACCTTGCCCTTGACCTGCTTGCCGATCATGTAGCGGACTTCGATTTCGTCCCAAGGATTCGGCTCGAGCTGGCGAACGCCGAGCGAGATCTTCTGCTCTTCCTTGTTAACGCCGAGGACGAGAGCCTCGATCTCCTGGCCGAGCGTGAGCACGTCGGAAGGACGGGCAATGCGCTTGGTCCACGAGAGTTCGGAAACGTGGATGAGACCTTCGACGCCTTCCTCGATCTGGACGAAAGCACCGTAAGGCATGAGGCTCGTGACCTTGCCCTTGATCTTCTGGCCGACCGGGAAGCGCTCTTCGATGCGATCCCAGGGATTGGACTGCATCTGCTTGATGCCGAGCGAAACGCGCTCCTTGTCCTTGTTGATGTCGAGGATCTGCACGTCGACCTGCTGGCCGACCTTGAGGAGCTCGCCGGGGTGGGTGAGGCGGGCCCAGGACATGTCGGTGACGTGGAGGAGGCCGTCGATGCCGTCGAGGTCGATGAACGCACCGAAGTCGGTGATGTTCTTGACGACGCCCTGGACGCGATCGCCGACGTTTACGCTGCCGAGGAAGCGCTGGCGTTTCTCGGAGCGTTCCTGCTCGATGATCTCGCGGCGGCTGAGAACGACGTTCTTACGGTCTTCGTTGATCTTGACGATCTTGAAGTCGTAGGTGTTGGCGACGAACTGCTGGAGATCCTTCGGCGGGATGATGTCGATCTGGGAAGCGGGGAGGAAAGCCTCGACGCCGACATTGACGGTGAGACCGCCCTTGACCACGGCCTTGACCTTGCCCTTGATGAGGCCTTCGCCCTTGAACACGGAGACGATTTTCTCCCAGTTCTGGCGCGCGGCGGCCTTTTCCTTGGAGAGAACAACCATGCCCTCATCGTTTTCGAGGCGTTCGAGAAGAACCTCGATTTCGTCGCCTACCTCGACCTCCGACGGGTCGTCAAATTCGCTGGCGGGGATTACGCCCTCGCTCTTGTATCCGATGTCTACGAGAAATTCCCGGGGACGGACTTCAAGAATGTGTCCTTTTACAATGCTACCCTCGCGGTAATTCTTTACGGAGTTAGCGATGAGTTGCTGGAGTTCTGCCATTATGGCCATACTGTTGAGTTTGTTGATGTTATGCCGCTCGTGGTGGGCTGAGGCCCAATGACTTCCGGATTCCTCATCCGGTAGAAGCGGGTCGTGAAGAATACTCCCCCCTTAGGGAATGGCAATCTAAATCAACTGGTCGGGGAGGCGGGGGCATCCGTGCCGACCGGGATCCGGATTTCGGGCAGCGGAGCCCGCAGACCGAGGATTTCCGATGTCCAGCTTCGCACTCGGTCAAAGAGGGCGCGATTCTCCAGCAGGTGCTCGCCGTAGGAGGGAATGAGCGCCTGAAGGCTGGTGATCCATTTCTCACTGGAGATCTGTTGCGGAAAGCACTTGGCCAGCAATTCGAGCATGATCGAGATGGAGGTCGAGGCCCCAGGAGACGCTCCCAGCAGGGCGGCCAGCGAGCCATCCCCGGAGGCGACCACCTCGGTGCCAAACTCCAGCACGCCGCCGAGCTTCGGGTGTTTTTTGATCACCTGAACGCGCTGGCCGGCATCGACGAGCCTCCAGTCCTCAGGCTTCGCCATGGGAATGAAGGCCTGGAGGGCTTGGAAACGCTTCTCGGGCGACTGGAGCACCTGGCCGATTAGGTACTGGGTGAGGGGAATGTTCTGCGCCCCGGCGGCCAGCATCGGAATCACGTTGTCCGGGCGGAACGAGAGCGGCATGTCCAGGATCGAACCGTGGCGGAGATATTTTGTGGAGAACGTGGCATAAGGGCCGAAAAGCAGGCCGCGTTTGCCATCGATCACGCGGGTATCGAGGTGGGGGACCGACATGGGCGGGGTGCCGACCTCGGCCTTGCCGTACACCTTGGCGTAATGACGCTCCGCCAGGGCCGGGTCGTCGCAGCGGAGCCATTGGCCGCCGACGGGGAATCCGCCATAGCCCTTGCCCTCCGGGATGCCGGATTTTTGCAGAAGGGGCAGGGCGCCGCCGCCTGCTCCGAGGAAAACGAAGGGGGCGCGGAATTCGCGTTTGCCGCCGCCCGCGAGATTCTTTGCCGTGATGCGCCAGCCGGAGGCCTCGCGGGCGACGCCGGTGACTTTGTGACGGAGCAGAACCTCGGCTCCCTGCTTGCGCAGATAGTCGATGAACTGGCGGCAAAGCTCGCCGAAATTCACATCCGAGCCGATGGCCATGCGCGTCGCGGCGATCTTCCCTGTCTTTTCCCGCCCATCCATCATGAGCGGGAGCCACTCGGCAATTTCCTCCGCGGTATTGGCAAACTGCATGCCGTCAAAGGCATGGTGGCCTTTCAAAGCTTCAAAGCGCCTGCGCAGAAAAGAGGTATTGGCTTCTCCCCGGACGAAGCTGTGATGTGGCACCCGGTGGATGAATTTCTCGGGCGAGGCAATAACTCCCCGCTGAGCGAGGGTGGACCAGCACTGCTTCGAGATTTCGAAGGCCTCGTTGATTTTCAAGGCCTTGGAGACATCGACTGATCCGTCGGCCCGCTCGGGCGTGTAGTTCAACTCGCAGAGGGCGGCATGCCCTGTTCCCGCGTTATTCCACGCGAGGCTGCTCTCCTGGGAAACGTCGTCGAGCGACTCCAGGATCAAAATTTTCCAATCTGGTTCCAGCGCATTGAGGATGACCCCCAGCGTGCTGCTCATGATACCCGCCCCGACGAGGATGACGTCGGCGGCCCCTTCTCCCTTCCCGCTTGGCATAGCGGGATAGGGGAAGCAGGTTGTATTCCAGTTGGCAAGAAAGCCGTCGAAAAAATCGACGGCTTTCGGGGTTAGTCCTTACGCGTGGTATTCCTGGATGCTCTTGACGGCATAGCCGGCCTGTTGCAGGGCGCGAATGGCGGCGGCGCTGGCGCGGGCGCCGCGGAGAGTCGTCATCGTGGCGACGCGACCGGCGACGGCCGCGCTGCGGATCACCACCTCGTCGCGGCGAGGCTGCTGGCCGCTCGGGGTGTTGATGATGAACTGGATATCTCCGTTCTTGATCAGGTCGAGCACGTTGGGACGGCCTTCCTGGAGCTTAAGGAGATTTTTCACCGGCACTCCGGCCTGGGTCAGCACTTTTGCCGTTCCGCTTGTGGCGTGAATGACAAAGCCGAGTTCGGAAAACTCCCTTGCGATTGGTATTACCGCATCCTTGTCGGCATCCTTCACGCTGATGAAGACATTACCCTTGGTTGGGAGCGGCGGTTGGGCCGACATCTGGCTCTTGGCGTAGGCAATGCCGAGATCGGCGTCGATGCCCATGACCTCGCCGGTCGAGCGCATCTCGGGGCCGAGGATGATGTCGACGCCCGGGAACTTGATGAACGGGAAGACGGCTTCCTTGACCGAGAAATGGGTCGGGATGATCTCCTCCGTGAAGCCGAGTTCGCGCAGCGTCTGGCCCGCCATGATCTTGGCGGCGAGCTTGGCGAGCGGCTTGCCGATGGCCTTGCTGACAAAGGGAACCGTGCGCGACGCGCGCGGGTTGACCTCCAGCACATAGACCTGCTCGTCCTTGACGGCGAACTGCACGTTCATGAGGCCGCGGACCTGAAGTTCGCGGGCCATGGCCTTCGTGGCGCTCTTGATCGTCTCAAGTACGGTCGCGGAGAGCGAAAAGCTCGGGATCACGCAGGCACTGTCGCCGGAGTGAATGCCAGCCTGCTCGATGTGCTCCATCACGCCGCCGATCACGCAGGTTTCCCCGTCGGCGATGCAATCCACGTCGACCTCGGTGGCGTCCTCAAGGAAGCGGTCCACGAGTACCGGACGTTCCGGGCTGGCGGCGACGGCCGTGCGGATGTAGTGGCGCAGTTCCTCTTCGTTATGAACGATCTGCATGGCGCGGCCGCCGAGAACGAAGGACGGACGCACGAGCACCGGGTATCCGATCCCGGAGGCGACGGAAACGGCCTCCTGTTCATTGGTGGCCGTGGCACCCTCGGTCTGCTTGAGGCCGAGCTTGCTGAGCATCGCGGCGAAGTGCTTGCGATCCTCCGCCATCTCGATGCTGCTCGGCTGCGTGCCGATGATCTTGCAACCATTGGCGGCGAGGCCAGCGGCGAGGTTCAGTGGCGTCTGACCGCCGAACTGCACGATGATCGCGTCGGCGCGCTCGCGCTCGTAGATGTTGAGCACGTCCTCGAGGGTGAGGGGTTCAAAGTAGAGCTTGTCGCTGGTATCGTAATCGGTCGAGACGGTCTCCGGGTTGGAGTTGACCATGATTGTCTCCCAGCCGAGTTCCTTCAGCGCGAAGGCGGCATGGACGCAGCAGTAGTCAAACTCGATGCCCTGGCCGATGCGGTTCGGTCCGCCGCCGAGGATCATGACTTTCTTCTTGTCGCTGGCGCGGGTCTCGTCCTCGTCGCCATAGGTCGAGTAGAAGTACGGCGTGTAGGCTTCAAACTCCGCCGCGCAGGTATCGACGAGGCGGTAGGTCGGCACGACTCCGGCGGCCTTGCGGGCGTCGCGGATTTCCGGCTCGGTGGCCTTGGTCAGGATGGCAAGCTGGCGGTCGGAGAAGCCGAGCTTCTTGGCCTTGCGGAATCCCACCTCGGCGATGCCCTTGGTGCGGATGCGCTCCTCCTCCTCCACGATCTGGCGGATGTTCTCAAGGAACCACGGGTCGATGGCGGAAATCTCGTGAATGCGCTCCGGCGTGATGCCGACCTGCAGGGCGTACCGCAGGAAGAAAATGCGCTCGTGATTCGGGATGCGTATCTTCTGCTCGATGGCGGCGATATCGGGCTTGCCGTCGGGGAGGGTAGGCAGGGCGTCCTTGCCGTCCGCGCCGAGGCCGAAGCGGCCGATTTCCAGCGAGCGAAGGGCCTTTTGCAGGGCTTCCTTGAACGTCCGGCCAATGGCCATGGCCTCGCCCACGCTCTTCATCTGCGTGGTCAGGGTCGGGTCGGCCTGCGGGAATTTCTCAAAGGTGAAGCGCGGGATCTTCACCACGCAGTAGTCGATCGACGGCTCGAAGCAGGCGGTCGTCTCGCGGGTGATGTCGTTGCGCAGTTCGTCGAGGGTGTAACCCACGGCGAGCTTGGCGGCGATTTTCGCGATCGGGAAGCCGGTGGCCTTTGAGGCGAGGGCGGAACTGCGCGAGACGCGCGGGTTCATCTCGATAACGATCATGCGGCCGTTCTGCGGATTGACGGCGAACTGGATGTTTGATCCGCCGGTTTCCACGCCAATGGCGCGAATGACGGCAAAGCTCGCGTCGCGCATGACCTGGTATTCCTTGTCGGAGAGGGTCTGGACCGGGGCGACGGTGATCGAGTCGCCGGTATGCACGCCCATGGGATCGAGGTTTTCGATCGAGCAGATGACCACGCAGTTGTCGGCGCGGTCACGCACCACCTCCATCTCGTACTCCTTCCAGCCCAGGAGGGATTCTTCGACGAGAACTTCGGAAACCGGGGACAAATCGAGGCCGCGGCGGACGATCTCCTCGAGTTCGTCGCGGTTGTAGGCAATGCCGCCGCCTGCTCCGCCGAGGGTGAAGGCGGGGCGGATGATCAGCGGATAAGAGCCGATGCGACCTGCGATCTCGCGGGCCTCATCGAGCGTATGCGCCACGCCGGAGGCGGCCACATCGAGGCCGATCTCGAGCATGATGTCCTTGAAGATCTGGCGATCTTCGCCGCGGCGGATGGCCTCGGCATTTGCGCCAATGAGGCGGGCACCGTGGCGCTCCAGGGCGCCATTCTCCACGAGAGCCATGGCGGCATTGAGGGCAGTCTGGCCGCCGAGGGTCGGAAGGACGGCGTCCGGCTTCTCCCGCTCGAGGATTTTCTCAATCGCCTCGGGCGTAATGGGTTCGATGTAGGTGCGCTGGGCAAATTCCGGGTCCGTCATGATGGTGGCGGGGTTGGAATTTACGAGGACGACAGAGTACCCTTCCTCGGCCAGGGCCTTGCAGGCCTGGACACCAGAGTAGTCGAATTCACAACCCTGGCCGATGACGATGGGGCCGGAGCCGATGAGCAGGATTTTTTTGATCGAAGTATCTTTGGGCATGGAGAGCGGCGCTGGTTTACCGGATATCTGACATCATCGCAAAGGCAAACGATGCGAATCGTCTTGATTTTCGTCCGAGACGACAGACCATGGGGGCATGGTTGATCTTGAGGTTTATGCCGCCGGAGTGCGGAACCCGGACAAGATGTTGGCTTTGGCCCTGGAGCTCGATGTCGTTCCAGGTCTTCGTTATAAAGTCGATACCAACCACGATATTGTTTATATGGAGTTTAGCGGGGACGCGCCAACAGTCTCCAGCCTCCAGTCCATCTTTCGTAAGATCGAGCTCGACGCCAAGTTCGTCGGCCAGATGCCCTCGGAAGTCAGTACGAAAAAGAAAACGCAGCGCCTGGACGTCCTTGAGGCGTAACAAGCGCGCGATTCTCGACCTCGTATCGGCTTCATGAAGTTCATTCCGGTTTTCTTTTCCCGCCTGATTTTGTCCTTCTTCCTCGCTCTTGGGGATGTTGCACAACTGGCCTTTGAGACCTTTGGGTCAATTTTCCGGGGTCGCATTCGCGGAAAGCTGCTCCTCCAGCAAATCGCCGAGGTTGGGTATCGCTCCCAGTTGGTGGTTATCGTCACAGGGGCATTTACAGGGGCGGTCTTTACGGCGCAGGCCTACTTTCAGTTCGCCAGCCTGAACATGCAGACCGCCGTCGGTCCGGTGGTGACGCTGGCCATGTTTCGCGAATTGGGTCCGGTGCTGACCGGCCTGATGGTGGCAGGTCGTGTCGGTGCGGCGATGAGCGCCGAGATCGGCACGATGAAGGTGACTCAGCAAATCGACGCCCTCCGTGCACTGGCGGTCCATCCGGTCGATTACCTCGTCGTTCCCCGTGCGCTGGCGATGTTCATCTCCATGCCCCTCCTGGTGGTGGAATGCGTCGGCTGCGGTGTGCTGGCGGCCTATTGGGTCGCGGTAAAGGTCCTCAACGTCGAGGCGGTTTATTTTGTCAACAACCTCAAGAAGTTCACCGATTCCAGCGACATTGCGATGTCCCTGATCAAGGGCGCGGTCTTTGGCGTGATCATCGTCTTCATCAGTTGTCGCGAAGGACTGCGGGCCAAGGATGGTGCGGTGGGCGTGGGCCGGGCCACCACGGAAACCGTGGTGACGTGCTCCCTCGCGGTTCTCATCGTGAATTTCTTCATGACGATGTTCCTCAACATCATCTTCCCGGCAGGCCAGCGCTGATGAATTCCGAACCGCTCATTTCCGTTCGTGATCTTCACCAAAAGATCGGCCGCCAGGAGATCCTGCGCGGATTTTCCCTCGATATCTTCAAGGGGGAAACGCTCGTCCTGCTCGGCAAGAGCGGTGGTGGCAAGAGCGTCTTCCTGCGTCACCTGATCGGGCTGATGAAGCCCATCTCGGGCCAGATCATCTTTGAGGGTGACGACATTACCAAGTATAACGAGCGCGAACTTGAGCCCGTCCGCCGCAAGATCGGGATGCTTTTTCAGGATGGCGCGTTGTTTGACTCGATGACGGTTTACGAAAACGTCGCCTTCCCGCTCCGGGAGCGTGGCGAGCGCAACGAGAAGGTCATCCGCGACAAGGTGCACGACGCCCTCGGGATGGTGAACCTCCACGGCCACGACCAAAAGATGCCGGTGAACCTGAGCGGCGGCATGCGCAAGCGCGTGGCTTTGGCCCGGGCGATCATTTCGCCGCCGCATGTCATTCTGTACGACGAGCCAACGGCGGGTCTCGATCCCATCGTCTCGGATAGCATCAACCGACTCATCCGCCGCCTCCAGAAGCAGCTCGCGGTTACCTCGATCGTCGTCACCCACGACATGATCAGTTGCGATCATATCGCGGACCGGGTGGCTTTACTTAACGAAGGTAAGCGGTACTTTCACGGGACGCTGCAGGAATTGCATGCCACCCAGGACCCGGTGATTCGCAACTTTGTGGACGGGAAGTCGACGGATGACGACGACCTGGCTCCGCTTGACTCGCCGAACGAAGACAACTGAAGATTATAAGGTCAGCACTATGACAGAACGTGGATCCCAGCTGAAGGTAGGCATTTTCATGGCCATCGGACTGGCCGCCATCGCGGCCATGGTCGTTTATTTTGGCCGTTTCGGAGACAGTGTGCGCGGTTACTACCAAATCCGGGTCGAGTACCCGAATGCCAGCGGCATCATGCAGGGGGCGGGTGTCCTGCTCGCGGGAGCGAAGGTCGGCGTGGTGGCGACTCCGCCGGTGATCCTGCCGGACATGAATGGCGTCTACGTGATGCTGAAGATTTACGAAGAGGTGAAGATCCCGAGCAAATCCGAGTTCACCATTGGCAGCTCTGGCCTGCTGGGCGACCGTTTCATCCAGATCAATCTCCAGCCGGGAGCGAGCCAGTCCGAGCCGATCCAGCCGGGCGCGGTGATCCAGGGCAAGAACGAGACAGGAATGTCGGAGATCTTCGATCAGGTCGGCCCGGTCGTGGGCGAGGCGAGGGAAGCGATCACGAATATCAAGAACATCTCGAAGAAGCTGAACGAGCAGGTGCTGACCGAGACGATGTTGAAGGACCTCAATGCCTCCATGGCGAACCTCAAGACGACCACCCAGTCCTTTGCCGATGCCTCGAAGCGCCTCGACTCCATCATGGACAAGGCCGAGAAGACCATCGGCACGGGCGAGGACGCATTGCTGTCCGCCAAGGGCGCGGCTGATGAACTCAAGAAAACCATCACCGACGTGCGAGGCATTGTGCAGCAGGTGAAGGCTGGCAACGGCGCGCTCGGTGTTCTCCTCAGCGACAAGCAGACTGCCGAGAATCTCCGCATCCTGGTCGAGAGCATGCGCAAGCGCGGCATCCTCTGGTACAAGGACACCTCGAGGGGAAATCCCGACCGGTAGACGCCATGAGCACCGCCGCCCCGCAGCCGCGCGCCGGGTTTTCCGAGACGTGCCTGCTTGCCTCCGTGGGCGGTTCGGTCGACGCGATCGGCGTCATCACTCTGGGCGGGTTGTTCGTTTCCCACATGAGCGGAAATACCGCCGCGCAGGGTGTCTTTTTCGGGCAGGGGCAGTGGTGGCTGGCGTGGCCGCATCTCGTGGCCGTACCGATTTTCCTGCTCGGGCTCTTCCTCGGCTATCTCCTGATGGAGCGGGCGCCGACCCCTCGGCAGTGCGCCGGGGTTCTGGTGCTGGAGGCCGGGCTGCTATTCCTCTTTTTCATCCTGCTCCTGCTGGGGGCGGACTACCGGGTGGAGAATCCCTGGACGTTTCTCACGGCGGTTCCCCCGTTGATCGCCATGGGCATCCAGAACGCGACCTTGCGGGGGTTGAAACTCTCGGCCTTTCCCTCCACCTACGTGACCGGGGTGCTCGACACGGTGGGCCGGACTTTTGCGAAAGCCATTGCCGGAAAGGCAGAGGAGCGTGCTGAGAATGCCCTCATGGCCCGGCGTGCCGCGCTGGTCTGGACGTCCTACGCGCTGGGTGCGATCGCGGGCAGCGCGATCTTTTTCGGCATCGGGAAGTGGGTTGTCCTCTTCCCGATCACCTCGCTCCTGGCGGTGGCGTGGTCGGTCGCCAGGAGGTGAAACGAACCTAGATCGTCGCGGCGCGGGCGAAACGGGCGAGCACGCGGTCTTTGCCGAGAACTTCCATCATTTCGTACAGGCCGGGGCCGACGGAGCGTCCGCTCACAGCCACGCGGGCTGGGTGGACGAGTTCGCCGACCTTCACGCCGAGCGAGGCGGCCAGTTCTTTGAGTTTGGCTTCGATGTTGGGATGGGTCCACTCGGTCACGGTCGAGAAGGCCTCGCCGAGCTGCTTGAGACGCTCAAGCGCGCCTTCCTTGCGCAGGCTCTTTTCCACGGACGCGGGATCAAAGGCAAAGTCCTCGGTGAAGAGGAATCCGATCCAATCCGGCACGTCGCTGAGGTGCTTGACCTTGGGCTTTACGATGGCGAGGGCGGGCAGGAGGGCTTCATTCGTGCCGTAGTTCACGCCAGCCTTGTCGATGAAGGGCAGGGAAAGCTCGGCGAAACGCTCGATCGGCATGTTCTGGATGTACTGGCCGTTGAGCCAGAAGCACTTGTCGAGGTCGAAGATCGCATTGCGGCGGTTGATGTTCTCCAGTTCGAAAATCTGGCTGACTTCCTCGATGGAGATCACTTCGCGGTTGTCCTTGGGCGACCAGCCGAGGAGGCAGAGATAGTTGATGACGGCTTCGGGAGCGTAGCCGTTCTCGATGAAATACTGCACGCTGGAACCGCCATCGCGCTTGCTCAGCTTTTTGCCCTCGTGATTGAGGATGAGCGGGATGTGGGCAAACTTCGGCGGCTCGAATCCGAGGGCCTTGTACAGCTCAACGTGCTTCGGGGTGTTCGAAAGGTGGTCCTCACCGCGAATGACGTGGGAGATTTTCATCTCGATGTCGTCGACCACGTTGACGAAGTGGAAAATCCACGAGCCATCCGGGCGGCGGATCGTCATGTCGGGGTGGGTCGCCGGATTGGACATGTCAAACTCGATGCGGCCGCAGACGAGGTCCTCGACGAGCACGCTCTTGCGGGGCGAGCGGAAGCGGATCGCGCCCTCGTCCTCGTAGAGATGGCCGCCCTGCTCGAGGATGGCGAGGTACTTCTCGTAAATGGCGTTGCGCTCGCTCTGGCGGTACGGGCCGTAGTTGCCGCCCTTGTCCGGACCTTCATCCCAATCGAGCCCGAGCCAGGTCATGCCGTCATAGATGGCTTGGACGGCCTCGGCGGTGTTGCGCTTGTCGTCGGTATCCTCCACGCGGAGGACGAGAGTGCCGCCGAAGCGACGGGCGTAGAGCCAGTTAAAAAGGGCCGTGCGGGCGCCTCCGACGTGGAGGTAGCCGGTGGGCGAGGGAGCAAAACGGGTGCGAACAGACATGAGAGCGGGAAATGTAGCCGATCAGAATGCGCAGGGTTTGCCTGGAAAGGAAAGTCTCCATCGCGGGGGAATGTCGGCGAGCGAGCGGCGTGGATTTTCCTAGGCACCGATTTTCGCCCGCTTCATGATGCGGGGATGAGTCTCCAAGCCAAAGTCGACAACGACATCAAGGACGCAATGCGCGCCAAGGACATGCCGCGCCTGAACACCCTGCGTCTCCTCAAAGCCGCCCTCAAAAACACCGCCATCGAAAAGGGCGGGGCGGATGCCGTGCTCGACGACGTGGAGGCCTCTGCGGTCATTCGCAAGCAGGTGAAGCAGCGCCAGGATTCCATCGAGGGATTCGAAAAGGGCGGTCGCCCGGAACTCGCGGCCAACGAAAAGGCTGAGATCGAGATCCTGAGCGCGTACCTGCCGAAGGCGCTTTCCGCCGAGGAACTCGCCGTCATCGTGCGTGATGCCATCGCCGAGGCCGGAGCTACCACCCGCCAGCAGATGGGCGCGGTGATGAAGATCGCCTCCGCCAAGGCCGCGGGCCGAGCGGATGGCAAAGCCCTCAGCTCGGAGGTCCAGAAGCAGCTTTCGTGAGCGTGCCGACGCTCGCCGCCATCGTCGTCGCCGCGGGATCGAGCCGCAGGATGGGCTTTGACAAGCTCACGGCTCCGCTCGGCGGCAAGCCGCTGGTCCGACATAGCCTGGAGGCGTTTTGCCGGACGGCTGAGGTTTCCCGCGTCGTGCTCGTATGCTCGGCGGAGCGAATCGGTGAGTTTTCCGAAATCGCCGCCGGTTTGCCCAGGGTCTCCCGCATCGTGGCGGGAGGTGTCGAGCGTGCTCATAGTGTGCTGGAGGGCGTCCGGGCGCTGGTGGAGGATTGCCCGGAGTTTGTCGCGGTCCATGATGGCGCTCGTCCGCTCATCACGCCCGAGGCGATCAGCCAGTGCTTCCGCGAGGCGGTCGAGCATGGTGCCTCCGTGAGCGCGGAGCCGGTGACGGATACGCTCCATCGCACGGATGCCGGGCGTTTTGCCCGCGAAACTGTTTCCCGGGATAACCTCTGGCGGATGCAGACCCCGCAGGTGATGCGGACGGATTTCCTGGAGCGCCTTTTAAAGGAATCCATCTCCCTTGGCGGAGCGATTACGGATGAAATCTCGCTCCTCATCCGCTCCGGCGGTTCCGCCCGTATCGTCGAAAATCCCGACTGGAATTTCAAAGTGACCTACCCGCGAGACCTGGAGCTCGCCGAATTGATTTTATCGAAACGCAACGCATGAAAACCGAGCTGACCACACTGCCCTCCGGCCTGAGAGTGGCGACCTGTGAGATTCCGCACGCGGAAACCGCCTCCCTGGGCATCTGGGCCGACGTCGGCGGACGCCACGAGCCCGCGAAGCTGAACGGCATTTCGCATTTCATCGAGCACATGCTCTTCAAGGGCACCAAACGCCGCTCGGCCCGTCGCATCATGGAAGAGGTGGAGGGCGTAGGCGGCGACCTGAATGCCTACACCGCCGAGGAGCGCACCTGCTATTACGCCGCAGCGGCGGCGGAGTTCTTCCCGCGCCTTTGCGACGTGCTCAGCGACCTGTATCTGGATGCAAAGTTCTCGCTCACGGACATCGAGCGGGAGAGGGGAGTCATCGGGGAGGAAATCCTCATGTACCGGGATGAACCCGCCTCCTGCGTGCAGGAGATGCTCAATGAGCACTACTGGCCGAATCACCCGCTGGGCCGTCCGCTCACCGGCACGCTGGAAACCATCGCGACCTTCAAGCGCGACGACTTCCTCGACTATCGCACCTCGCATTATCACGCGGGCAGCACGGTGGTTTCCGCCGCAGGCAAGCTGAAGCACGAGGAGGTCGTGGACCGGATCGCGAAGCTCTTCGAGTCCATTCCCAAAAAACGCGCCACGCGCTTCTCCAAAGCGCCCGAGCCGAAGGCGACGACGCGCATCATTTCCGAAAAACGCGACACGCAGCAGACCCAGATCGCCATCGGGTTGCCGGGGCCGAGCCACTTCGATCCCCGCCGTTACGCGGTGCAGATCCTGCATGTGATTCTGGGCGGTAATGGCAGCTCGCGGCTGTTTCAGGAGGTGCGCGAAAAGCGCGGGCTGTGTTACTCGGTGAGCACGCATCCCTCGGCCTTTCACGACACGGGCATGCTCAATGTCTCACTCGGTCTGGAGCAAAAGAACGTCGAGAAATCGCTCCGCCTCATCCTCGCGGCTTTTGACACGATCAAGAGCAAGCCGGTGGGCGCGGCGGAACTGCGACGCGCCAAGGAGTACGCCGTCGGCACCAGCCGCATGTCGCTGGAGCGCACGTCGAACCAGAACATGCGTATTGGCGGCTCCGTGCTGGTCTATGGAAAAATCACTGATCCCGAGGACGTGCATGCCAAGCTGCGCGCGGTGACGGCGGAAGACGTGATGGCCGCTGCCCGGGATTTCCTCGATACGAGCCGGGCGACGATTGCGGTGATCGGACCTTCGCCGGACGATAGGAAGATTCTCAGCCTTTTCGAATCATGAGTGACTTTTACGCGATCTTTGACTGGGACGGCGTTGTTATTGACTCGTCCAGCGCCCACGAGCGTTCGTGGGAAATGCTGGCGGCGGAAATCAAAAAGCCGCTGCCTCCGGATCACTTCAAGCGAGGCTTTGGCAAAAAGAACCAGATCATCATCCCGACGATCCTGGACTGGAGCCACGACGAGGCGGAGATCATCGCGCTCGGTGATCGCAAGGAGGAGCTTTATCGAGAGATCGTTCGCGATGAGGGCGTGGAGATCCTGCCGGGTGCGGTGGAGATGTTTCAGTCGCTCAAGGCTGCCGGGATTCCTCGCGCTATCGGATCATCGACGCCGCGTGGCAACCTCGATGCCATCTTTGCCTCGACGGGGCTGAATCAGTATTTCGATGCCGTGGTTTGCGGCGATGATGTGGTCCATGGCAAACCCGCGCCCGATGTGTTCCTGAAAGGAGCCGAGTTCCTGCACGCCGATCCTGCGAAATGCGTCGTCTTTGAAGACGCGCTTTTCGGCATCGAGGCGGCGCAGCGCGCGGGCATGAAAGTCGTGGGCATCGCGACGACGAATCCGCCGGAACTTCTGTCCCACGCCGATCTCGTCGCGCCGAATCTTGCCGGGGTGACCGTGGACGAACTGAGAAAATTATTCCTCGCTTAACCCGCGCAGGGGAACCGGGACTACTTGTTCGTCTGGTTCCCCTGGAACGTCTGCTGGATGTCCTTGGCGGTGTCCTTGACGGCTTGGCCAAAGCCCTGGATGGCGTTCTTGGCGTCGTTGAGCGCCTTGGCCAGCTTGGCGGTCTGATACTGCTCCTTCAGCGAAGTGAGCTGATCTGAGATGGCGTCCGCCTTGGCGTCGCCGCGCTTCTGGAGCGCGGCGAGCTGGGTTTCCAATTTTGCAAAGTGCTCTTCGATCAACGCCTGCTTCTTGTCATCCGGCGTGTTTTTGAACTCCGCGATTTCCACGCGCAGCTTGTCCGCCGTGCTCTGGGCGGAATCGCATCCGGCCAGAACGAGGGCGCAGGTGAGAGCGAGGAGCGCGCGTTTCATCAGGCGAGAGAAACGGTGTCGGCTGCCGGGTTGGCTTCGGTCGTGTAAACGACACCGGGCTTGTTCGCCGCGATGTGGCGGGCGACGTGGAAGACGTCCTCCGCATCGGCTCCGATCGCTCCGGCGATCTGGTCGGCGGTGAAGGCCTTGCCCTTGTTGTCGGCGAGGTAGGCGAGGGTCTTGGCCTGGAGTTCCAGCACGCGGGCGGCGGCTTTCTTGCCAGCCTCCACGCCGGGCTGATGGTAGGCGTTGATATTCACCAGCGTGCCGTAGAAGCCCACAGCTCGCTCGTACAGGCCGATGAGGACGCCGAGGTAAAAGGCGTTGAACTCCGGGATGCTGACGGTGATGGACTCGCGGCCCTTTTCATGGAGGGCCGTGCGGGTGCCGCGCAGGAAGCCCTGCAGGTAGTCGCCGCTCTCGACGCCGGGTTCCACCTCAAGCTGGGCGACGGGCGAGGCCTTGCGCACCTCGACAAAGGTGATGAAAAAATTGTTCACGCCGTCGCGGAGCTGCTGGACGTAGGCGTGCTGGTCGGTCGAGCCCTTGTTGCCGTAGACGGCGATGCCCTGATTGACCACGTTGCCATTCAGGTCGAGCTCCTTGCCGAGCGACTCCATGACGAGCTGCTGGAGGTAGCGGCTGAAGAGGAGGAGGCGATCCTTGTACGGGAGGACGACCATGTCCTTCGCGCCGCGTCCGCCGCCCGCGTGCCACCACATGAGGGCGAGCAGGAGCGAGGCGTTTTTGGAAAGATCATCCGTGCGGGTCTTGGCGTCGATCGCCTTGGCTCCGGCGAGGAAGGCCTCGACATCGAGACCCTGGAGGGCCATCGGGAGCAGACCGACCGCGCTCATGACGGAGGTGCGTCCGCCGACCCAGTCCCACATCGGGAAGCGCTTCAGCCAGCCTTCCGCTGTGGCGACCTTGTCGAGTTCGCTGCCTTCACCGGTGACGGCGACGAAGTGCTTCGGGAAATCGAGTCCTGCCTTTTTGATGGCGTCCTGCGCTACGAGCATGCCGTTGCGGGATTCCTTGGTGCCGCCGCTCTTGGAGACGACGGCGACGAGGGTGGTCTCGAGCTTTTTGCCGAGCTGCTCGACGACCTTTTCCATGCCGTCGGGGTCGGTGTTGTCAAAGAAATGGACCGCGATCGGGTCCTTGGACGACCAGAGGCTGTCGGCGACGAGTTGCGGGCCGAGGGCGGAACCGCCGATGCCGACGAGGAGGAGGTCGGTGAACTTCTTGCCCGTCGAGGAAAGGATCTTGCCGGAGTGAACGTCGGCGGCGAAGCCGAGGATGGCGGCCTTGGTGTTCTCAATCTCATCGGCCAGCTCCTTCGTCGGGGCGAGGCTGGAGTCGCGGAGCCAGTAGTGGCCCACCATGCGGTGTTCGTCCGGGTTGGCGATGGCTCCCTTTTCCAGGGCGAGCATCTGGGCTACAGCGTTCTTAGCCGCCTCGGCCTTGCTGCTGAGGAAATCATCCGCGAAATCCATCCGGCTGATGTCGAGCGACACGCCGAGGTCGTCGTAACGGAGGAAATGAGACTGAAACCGATTCCAAAGGGAGATTGAGCTCATGGGTCGGAGCGAACTAGATTCGCCGCGGCATGGCAAACCGAAAACTGTTACCAACCCGTCTTCTCTCAGCGGAAGGCGCGATCTGTCGCACCGAGGCGGAAATGATTTCACTCGGCGAGGAGGTCGGCCGTTTGCTGGGCCTCGGCGATGTCGTGAGCCTGGAAGGCCCCCTCGGAGCGGGAAAAACGCAGTTTTCCAAGGGCCTCGCGGCTGGGTTGGAAAGCAAGGCCGAGGTGTCGAGCCCGACCTTTGCCCTCGTGCATGAATACGATGGGGGGAGGGTGCCAGTGGCGCACTTTGACTTTTACCGGCTGGAGTCTGCCGACGAACTCCTCACGACCGGCTATGACGATAATGTCGCGGAAGGCGTGACGATCGTAGAGTGGGGGAATAAGTTCCCCGAGGTGCTCCCTGTGTCTGCACTTCGTTTTGTTTTTGAGGTCGTCGATCCGTCCACCCGTGTCGTGAGGCTGGTGTCATGATCCTGGCCATCGAAAGCTCGGGTCCGGTCGGCGGGGCGGCTCTCGTGGAGGGTGACGCTGTTATTGCGGAGCGATTGGTCGACGCACCACGCGGTCGAGGCACAGCTCTGGTCGGGCTGGTCTCCGAATTACTGGCGATGGCTCCGGGACTTGAGCGTGTGGTCGTCGGGATCGGGCCGGGCAGCTATAATGGCATTCGCGGAGCGCTTGCGCTGGGGTGGGGAATTGCCGCCGCCCGGGATATCCCGCTCATCGGTCTTTCCTCGCTTCTCGGTTTCTCCGAGGAGCGATATGCCGCCGCCGGAGACGCCCGCCGGGGGCAATATTACTGGGCGCGGGTGGAGAATGGGCTGTTCATTGAGGAACCGGCCATTTTTGAGAAGGCCGACTTTGAACGCAAAGTCGCGGAAGCAGCCCGATTGCCGATCTTCCTGCCATCCCCGATCGAAGGCGTGGACGGAACCGTACAGGCGGCCTCCGCCGCGATTCTCGCGCGGCGCGGAGCCATGGCCGACCCTGCGCCGGGAGTGCCGGAACCGCTTTATCTGAAGCCCGCCTTTATCAACCTTCCCGGAAAGACGGGAGTCTAGGTCGATGCCTTGGCGGTGGCGCCATTTGTGGCGTGAAGCGTCCGGTAGGCTTGCTCGAGCATCTGAGCCAGGCGTTCGATCTGTATCGGCTTGTTGAGGTAGCTCGACATCCCGGCGTCGAGGCAGATGTGGCGGATTTCCGTGGTGATATTAGCCGTAAGGGCGGAAATGAATGCAGGGGGGATGTGCTCGGCGATTTCGATTTTCCGAATTTCATGGGTCGCCTCGATGCCATCCATTCCGGGCATCTGGAGGTCCATGAGCACGCAGTCGGGAGCAAACTTGCGATAGGCTTCCACGGCCTCGATGCCATCGGACGAGGCGGTGGCGTTGTAGCCGAGTTTGCGAAGAATGGTGAGCATCAACTTGAGGTTAACCCGGTCGTCGTCGACCACGAGAATGCGGAGAGGGCATCGCTCGGCGAGCTCTGTCGGCATGGCACGGCCATCGGAGTTTTCCGGGAGGGCTGCCCTGGGCGCGATTTCCAGGGGCAGCGTCAGGACAAACTCTGCTCCACCTGTTTGTCCTGCCCGGACAGTGAGGGTGCCGCCCTGCATTTCCGCCATTTTTCGCGCGATGGAGAGTCCCAGGCCCGTGCCGCCAAACTTGCGGGACAAGCCCCGGTCGATTTGCTGGAAGGGCTCGAAGATTTTGTCGCGCAATTCCTCTGGTATTCCCTGTCCCGTATCGCGAACGATGATTTCCCAGATGCTCTTCAAGGAGTCATCGCCTCGTCTGGCTTCGATGGTGATGGTGCCTGAGGGGCTGAACTTCACGGCATTGCCGACCAGGTTGAGCAGGATCTGCCGGAGCCGGCCCGGATCGGCGACCAAGGGGTCCGGCAGGCGGGGGGATATGATGGTGGCAAAGGTGAGCCCTTTCTCGCTGGCCGCAGGCGTGAGAAGGGTCTCAATGTCCTGGAAAAGAGAGCGGGGAGAGAACGAGCACTTGTCGATTTGCAGAATCCCGTTTTGCGCGCTGATGAAGTCCAGGATGTCGTCGAGGATTCTCAATAGCGAACGGCTGCAATGATTGAGAGTTTCCGCGTAGGCTCGATTGTCCCCGGTAAGATCGTGGGAACTGACCAGCAGGTCGGAGTAGCCGAGGATGCCGTGCATCGGGGTGCGCAGCTCGTGGCTCATCATCTGGAGAAACTCGGTCTTGGCCGTTTCCCCTGCCTGCGCTTTGACGGTGAGCTCCGTCTGCAGGGCGAGAGCATCCCGCAGCGCGGACTCTGCATTGCGGCGTTCTGTCAGGTCGCGGGTGACCTTGGCAAAGCCCATCAGGTCGCCGGACTTGTCGCGTATGGCGGTGAGGTCGGCTCCGGCCCAGAAGAGGCTGCCATCCTTGCGCACCCGCCATCCCTCATGGTACGAGGTGCCTTCGGTCGCGGCTTTGCGCAGGAGGTGTTGGGGGAGACTGGCGGAAATATCCTCCAGAGTGTAGAAACAGGAGAAGTGCCGCCCGATGATCTCGTCGCTGGTGTAGCCCTTGATGCGTTCGGCACCGCTGTTCCAGGTCGAGACGGTCCCGTCCGGACCCAGCATGAAGATGGCATAGTCCCTGATCGAATCGACCATGAGCCGGAATCGCCTTTCATTGGCCAAAAGCTCTTGCGTACGATCCTCCACCCGATCCTGCAAGGTGGAGTTCAGGTTGCGGAGTTCGTCTTCGATCTCCTTCTGCTTCGAGATATCCCGGGATACCGCGAGCAGGCGGACCGGTTCGCCGGATGCTCCCCGGATCGGAGACACGATGACGTCCCACCACTTTGGGGTTCCTCTCCGGGTGGGGCAGTAGCCTTGGAAGCGCCCGCTCTGCCCGGAACGCGCCTGCTCGACCGCTCGCGAGGCGCTTTCGTGGTCGGTTCCATTCCAGTACGCGAGCCAATCGGTGTCGAGGAACGGCTCGTCATCGTCGGCTTCGAGCAGTTTGAGGCCATTCCTGCTGATCGAGGAGACGCGGCCGTCCAGAGTGAGCACCTTCAGGCAGTCGTCCACGCCTTCGACAATGGTGCGACTGTACTCCTCACTTTCCCGGAGAAGTTGCTGCGCGAGCTGGATATCCGTAACATCCCGGGCGGCGGCATAAATACAGCCGGACTCCAGGATCGGGACCGCCTGCCAGGAAAGCGTTCGCCAACTGCCGTCCATGTGACGGTAGCGATTTTCAAAGAGCATGATCGGAGTGCCTGAGGTCTGGGAGTCCGCCATGACTTTCCGGGTCTTCTCCAGATCATCTGGATGGATCAAGTCAAAGAACGGACGGTCAAGAAACTCTTTCTCAGGAAAGCCCAGAACTTTGGTAAACGCTTGATTCACCCGCCGAAACTTCCCTGAGAAATCTGCTATGCACAGCAGGTCGGCAGAGAGTTCAAAAAACTGATCAAGCTCGCGGGTGCGCTGACTGATAATACCCTCGAGTTGATCTCGGGTGACCATGTTCTCCCGGAGGGAATCGAGCATGGAATCGAATGTCCGGGCGAGCAGGCCAAATTCATCGCTTCGTTCCATCCCGACCCGGATGCCCAGGTTTCCCCTGGTTACTTCGCGCGCGGCCTCTGTTAGCGTCCTCAGAGGGTGAAGGATCGTCCGGTACAGCAGGAACCCTGTGAATGCCGCTACGAGGACCGCTCCGACGGTGGTGAGGGCCAGATAAAGGTTGGAGGTTTTGAGAAGCTCCTGGGCTTGTGCGGCGAAATGTTCCATTTCGCTCACGGATTGGGTATTATATCTCGTAATGTCCGGGATGATGACTTGATCGAGAGTGTTCTTGATCTCTTCGATTAGATTTGGAGATCCGGGATTGGCAAGGTGTGCCATCCAGGACTGCTCGATGACACCGACACCTGCGTGCATCTTCTGCAGATCGGAAAGCTCGCTCTCTTCGACCTTTGTCTCCGCAGGTGTTCCCTTCGTCTGAGCGACGTTTCGTGCTGTCAAGGTGGCTTCGTAGCATATCCCAAGAGCATTCTTGATCTTGGCGAATCCCTTCTCGACCTCAGTCTGGTCGGACTTCCTGATCGCCACTCTGAGGTCGATGGCGCTTTGCATCATTGCCTGGGCAGCCATGGCCTCTGATCGGGAGGCCGTATATGACTCTGCGAGAATCCCCTGGATTCTTCTCAGGTGATCCAACTCGATTACCCCTTGGATCGAGACGATTGCAATGATGCAACCGAATCCATAGATCACCTTTCTTTTGATCCCATAGGGCTTCATGGGGAACGAGCGGAGGACAGTGCCCGGATGTTAAGGCAAACCCTCCTCGAAGGCAATGTAATACTCAAGGTACGAAATGTTTGGGTGTGATTTGTTAGTTGCTTCTATTCAGTTGCTTGTGTGGATTTTTGCGAGAGTTTCGGAGGAAATCTGAGAGCTCCGAGGTCTTGCTGGATGATGTGTCTCCATCGCCATCGAAAATAGCGCTTCCCGTTTTTCCGCAGTTGGCTACATTCCTCAGTCCACCCAAGCCGGCGTGGCGGAACTGGCAGACGCGCGCGACTCAAAATCGCGTTCCTTCGGGAGTGTGGGTTCGATCCCCTCCGCCGGCAGGGGGATTCCTTTGCAAATCTCGAGGCTTGGTTGGCTCCCTGCATTTTGATTCTGAAAATGCGCGATGCTTTCACCTGTGCCTGTATATCCATATCTGGGAGTATTCCGGCCCCATGGATAGTGGTTTGGCGGAGGTAAATCATTAAGCCGCTTGACAATTGAAGAGATGCTGCCAAGCTCCCCGATTCCACTTTTTGAATTTTTTAAGATATGAAGCGCACCTATCAACCCAGCAAACGTACGCGCAAGCGCCAGTTCGGCTTCCGCGCGCGGATGAAGACCAAAAGCGGCCGCGCAATCCTGAGCCGTCGTCGTCAGCGTGGACGCAAGCGCCTGCTGCCGAAGGGTGTTGAAGTCCATTACGCCCGCCACACCGAAGCCTAAAAGGCTTCGGTTTCCTCGAGCGGCCCGGCTGAGAGCCAGTCGGGATTTTGCGCTAGTCCGCAAACAGGGCCGAACCGCCCAAGGCCGTCTCCTCCGCATCAGCGTGGTGCGCATGGAGGATGACACTCAGCCTACGCGGTTCGGCATTATTACGTCCCGCAAAGTCGGCGGGGCGGTCGATCGCAATCGCACGCGGCGGAGGCTGCGGGAGTTGTGCCGTTTGTCGCGTCCGGAAGTCCTTGCCGGATGGCTGGTTGTGATCGTCGCAAAGTCCCCCGCTGCCAGTGCTTCGTTTTCCGAGTTGCGCGAGGAATGGTTGCAACTGGCACGGCGTCTCTCTATCGTGCCCCGCTCCGATGATCGCAAGGCAGAATCCAACTAAACGGCAGACCGAAACCCGGTGGTTCTCGGCCACTCCGTATTAACCGGATGAAGGCGGTCGTCATCTTCCTGATCTATACCTATCGCTGGACACTCAAGCCGGCTCTGCATGTGATTTGCGGACCCGGTTGCGGCTGCCGGTACGAGCCGACCTGCTCCCAGTATGCCCTCGACGCCGTGCGCGAGCATGGTGCCTGGAAAGGCTCCTGGCTGGCCCTGAAACGTCTGGCACGATGCCACCCATGGGGTGGTGCCGGGTATGATCCCGTCCCCAAAATGTTCAAACCGCACTGCTAAATGGATCGCAAAGCCTGGATCGCTGTTACAATTTCCGTCCTCGGCCTGGTTGGCTGGTATTACTACTTCGGGATTCTCAATCCTCCCAAGCCTCCAGTCAACCCGCCGGTTGCCGAGGCTTCCCCTACGGCGTCGCCCGGTTCCGCGACACCGGCACCCACAGCGACCCCTGCTGCGGCCGAGGCCACGTCGGCTCCGGTCATCGTTGCCAGGACGGAGTCGCTCTCCTCTCTGGATTCCTCCTATGTCTTCACCAATGATATCGGAGGCATACGGCATGCGATCCTGAATCTTCATCTTGGCGAAAACGACCAGCCTATCGCTCTCAATGGCGACTCGGCTCTGCCGATCGGAGCCATCGGGGACGCCCCTGGGAAAGCTTGGGGCGGGTTTGACATGACCCTGGATCAGGCGAATGGCGTGGCGACCTTCACCCGCAAGGATGGCGACGTTCAGATCACCAAGCGTTTTTACCTGCCGGCCGATGAGGGGAAGAAGACGAACCTCTACGTCGTGCGGCTCGAGGTCGAGTTTAGCAACACCGGAACCAGCCAGGCTTATCGTCCGCCTTATTTCGTGAGCACGGGCGGAGCCGCTCCGATTCACTCGACAGATCTGCCGACCTATACCCGCTTCGATTGGATGCACGACTGGAAATTCGGCGGCATCGACGTGAACTGGTTCAATGCCGGATCGATCCCTTTGATCGGCATCCAGACTCACGCCGCCCGCGATGTCTATCTGGAAAGCCGCAACAAGGTCCAGTGGGCCGCGGTGGCCAGCCAGTACTTCTGCACCATCGTATCCGTGCCGGACTTTGAGGCCGTTTCCGTGGGCGCCCTCCGGTATTCGACGCAGAAGGCAAACCACACGCCCGTCTTTGGTATCGAGGGTGCGCTGGGGATGCCTGGCATCAACCTCCAGCCAGGACAAAAAGTCACCAAGACCTTCACCATTTACGCCGGTCCCAAGGAACTTTCCCGCCTGAAAAAGCTGGGTGAGAAGCAGGATGCGGTGCTGAATTTCGGGTGGTTCGGCTTTATCAGCGAGATCCTCCTTGCAGCGATGAACTGGCTGCATGGCGTCCTTTTCAACAGCTTCGCGGCGGCAATCATCGTGTTGACGCTCATCATCAAATCGCTCCTCTGGCCGATCCAGAACAAGGCGACCAACGAGATGCGCAAAATGTCGCTGCTCGCGCCGAAGATGAACGAGCTGAAGGCGAAGTACCCGGATGACCCGCAGAAGATGAACGAAGAGGTCATGAAGCTCTACCGCGAGTATGGGGTGAATCCCTTCAGCGGCTGCTTCCCGATGCTCATCCAGATTCCGATCTTCTTCGGCTTCTACGCGATGCTGGGCAGCGCGATCGAGCTGCGCAACAGCTCCTTCCTCTGGGTGCATGACCTTTCCCAGCCCGACACGGTCTTCCACGTCCTCGGGTTCCCGATCAACGTCCTGCCCATCATCATGGCTGGCACGATGGTCTGGCAGATGGCCATCACGCCGAAGACGGGAGATGCCATGCAGCAGCGCATCTTCTACTTCATGCCGATCATCTTCCTGGTGTTCTGCTATAATTATGCGAGCGGCCTTGCGCTCTATTGGACAACTCAGAACATTTTCTCTATCGTTCAGCTTTACCTGACCCGCAACAAGCCGCTTCCGACGCTGGAAAAGAAAAGCGTCATCGCGAAACGCGAGGCGGCGGCAACGGGCAAGAAGAAAAAGAAACGCCCCGGCCAATGAGTACCACCCTGAATGCACGAGACCTCCTCGACACCATGCTGGGTTACCTCGGTTTCGTCTTCGAAATCGAGGAACAGGAGCGGGACGGGCATCTGGTGCTTCAGATCTATACCCACGAGGCCGACCGGCTGATCGGCAAGCGCGACCAGGTGATGGACGACCTGCAGTATCTCCTCAACCGGATGCTGCAAACGGCTGATCCTCAGGCTCGTCGAGTGATCGTGGATGTGGAGCATCACCGCGCCATGCGGGATGACGCTCTGGTCGAGAAGATGAAGCACCTCGCCGAGGCGGTGAAAACCACCGGCCGCCCGATCCAGACCGAGCCGCTGAATTCCTACGACCGCTACGTGGTGCACAATGTCTTCAAGGATGATCCGGAGGTTGCGACCTGGAGTCCGCCGGATGATGCGAAGGTCAAACGCATCACGCTGCGACTGCGCAAGAGAACCGCTTAGCCCGCAGCCGGTGCCTGGAGCTCATTACGTAATGAGAACGCTGCTTTGCGCCTGGCTGCTGGTGGTGACTGGCGCTGTTGCCCTAGCCCAACACGCTCCGTCCTCCGGTCCGGCTGGACTCCCGGCTGTCCGGGCGGCGGCAGCCATCCTTTTCAACGCCCAGACCGGGGAGGTGCTGTACAAAAAAAACGAGACAGACCACCGGGCGGTCGCCAGTACGCAGAAGCTGCTCACGGCGCTCATCGTCGCCGAGAGCGGCAACCTGTCGGATCTCGTGACGGTTACGCGGTCGGATACCTTTGCCGATCCGACGAAGCTTTATCTCAAGCCCGGCGAGGTTTACCCCCGCAGCCAGCTCCTCACGGCGCTCCTGGTGAAGAGCGCCAATGACGTCGCCCGCATCCTGGCGCGGGACAATGCCGGGTCCGTCGAACAATTTGCCCGCAAGATGAACGAACGCATGGAGCGCCTGGGCGGAAAATCCTCGCATTTCATCAATCCGAATGGCCTGCCTGCCGAGGGGCAGTACTCCACTGCGCGGGACATGGCTTGCGTGGCCCGGGCCGCGTATTACAACCCTGTGCTCCGTGAGATCATGAAACAGCGGCATTTCCCATTTTGTTTCTCCAGCGGGAGAGTCAGCTCTCTTCGGAATACCAACCGGGTGTTGCGGACCTACTCCTTTTGCAATGGCATGAAGACAGGGTATACGGACGCAGCCGGTCATTGCCTCATCTCCAGCGGCAGTTACAACGGCAGGGATATGATCGCCGTGGTGCTCGGAAGCAACAAGGCCAGGGTCTGGGATGAAAGCGCCCAACTGCTGGCCTATGGGCTGGGACTCAGCCAGGGCCAGATGGCTGCTTTGCGAGTCGACGAAACCAAGGTGCAGGACGACGAGGACTGACCGTGGCCCGACATTATCAACTCGATCCCGCCTCGACCGGGTCGGCCACGGACTTTGCCGCCGAGCTCAACGAGCAGCAACTCGCCGCTGTCACCGCCGCTCCCGGCCCTGCTCTGGTGATTGCCGGGGCAGGCAGCGGAAAGACCCGGACTCTGACCTATCGGGTGGCCTGGCTGCTGGAGCAGGGAGTCGCTCCGCGAAACATCCTCCTGCTCACCTTTACCAACAAGGCCGCTCGCGAAATGCTCGAGCGCGTTGGCGCTCTTTCGCAGGGCGCGGCAGAGGGCATCTGGGGCGGGACGTTTCACTCCATCGGCAACCGCATCCTTCGGCGCCACGCGGAGCGTATCGGCTTCCGGCAGGGCTTCACGATCATGGATCGCGAGGACCAGGAGGAGATGATCGAGAGCATCGTGGCTCGCGAGGGGCTGAGGACAAACGATCGCCGTTTTCCGAAAGGCGAGGTGCTGGCCGACATCTTTAGCTATTCGATCAATACCGGCGCTCCCATCTCGCAGGTCGTCGCCACCAAGTATCGGTACTTTATGCCTCTCGTCGCGCAGATCGAGCGTGTGCAGGTGGCCTATGAAGGCCGCAAGCGCGAGGCTAATTCCCTCGATTTCGACGACCTGCTCTCCAAGACGCTGGAGCTTCTCCAGATGTGCGAGGATGTCGCGGCGCAATATCAGCAGCAGTTTCAGCACATCCTCGTCGACGAGTACCAGGATACCAACCGCATCCAGGCGGAACTCGTTGACTGGCTCGGGCGCAAGCATGGCAACATCATGGTCGTGGGCGACGACGCGCAGAGCATCTACTCCTGGCGCGGGGCAAACTTTGCCAACATCCTCGACTTTCCCAAGCGCTACCCGACAGCCCAGGTCTTCAAGATCGAGACGAACTACCGCAGCGTGCCCGAGGTGCTCAAGGTCGCGAATGCCTCGATCCTCGGTAACGAACGCCAGTTTCCCAAGAATCTCGCTCCCGTCCGCACGTCCTACCCGATGCGCCCGGCGCTTGTTCCCTTGTCGACGAACAACCAGCAGGCCGCCTTCCTCGCCCAGCGCATCCTGGAGCTTCACGAAGAAGGCGTGCGCCTTAACGAGATCGCGGTACTGTACCGGGCGCACTATCACTCGATGGAGGTGCAGCTTGAGTTCACACGCCGGGGTATTCCCTTTTCCATCACCAGCGGGCTGCGGTTCTTCGAGCAGGCGCATGTGAAGGACGTGTCGGCCTTCCTGAAGTTTGCCACCAATCCGCGCGACGAAGTGGCCTTCAAGCGCATGGTGAAGCTCCTGCCTGGGGTAGGGGCCAAGTCGGCGGAATCCATCTGGAGCCAGACCTCGGATGTTCTCGATGGCGGTACGGAGTTTGGCCGCCTGCACGGGCTCAAGGTGCCCTCCAAATCGCTGAAAAGCTGGGATCAGCTCGTCCACACGCTGGCGGAGCTTTCTCCGGATGGCAGCATTCTTTCACCCTCGACGATGATCGATAGCGTGCTCTTCGCCGTCTACGACGACTACATGAAGAGCAAATTCGCCAACTACGAGGCGCGGCGTGAGGATCTCAATACGCTGGCCGGGTTTGCCCGGCAGTTTGAGAGCACCGAGGAGTTTCTTTCCCAACTCGCCCTGCTCGGAGCAGTCGAGACCACGGACGCTCTTGCGGTCGAGAGTGAGAGCGAGAAGGTGACGCTTTCCACCATTCACCAGGCCAAGGGGCTGGAGTGGAAGGTGGTCTTTCTCATCTGGCTTACCGAGGGCATGTTCCCCAGCGCCCGAAGCGCCGAGACCGACGAGGGCATCGAGGAGGAGCGGCGGCTTTTCTACGTCGGCGTCACGCGCTGCTGCGACGAACTCTATCTGACTTATCCCGACCTGCGGCTCAATGCTGGCTACGGAGAGGCCTTGCAAAGGCCATCACGGTTTCTGACCGAAATCCCTGAGGCTCTTGTGGAGGGCTGGGAGGTCTCCTCCAGCCGCCAGCCGGAAAAAATCTCCGAGGAAGACGCCCCGTTTTAGGCGGTGATTAGGGCTTCGCTATATTCCTGAACGCCTTTGGCGCTGGAGAGCAGGATCAAGGTAAATACTCCGAGGGTCGTCCCAAACGGAAACATGGCGCAGTTGATCGCGCCCATGACGATGCTGAACTTGCGCGCCTTGCGCTGGGCGATTTTCCGACCAGAGATGATCGTGAGAAGCCCCAGCGACCAACCGAACAGGACAAATACTGCGCCGAAAATCGCAAAGAAGAGGCCTATGAATGCCGGCGGTTCATTGGCCGGACTTGTTTGAACCATGCTCCCGAATCCGCCAAAGAGCATGCATAAGCCCATGGTAAGGTGAATCAGCCCAAAGGAGCCAAACAACGCATGAAGCCCACCCACGACGTAATGGAAGATCGCGAGGAGATTCAGTTGTTCCTTGGTGCTCATGGGATCACTTGATGATCGTCACCGGGGTGCCCATCGGGGCATTGTCCCAGAAGATCTTCACCATTTTCTCCGGCATGCGGATGCAGCCATGGCTGTCGGGCACGCCGGGAAGGAAGCCCTGGTGCATGCCGACGCCGGCATTCGAAACGCGCATGAAGTACGGCATCGGAGACCCCTGGAACTTGGCTCCCGGAGGGCATGGGTCCTTGGAACTCACGTTCTTTTGTACGACGTTGCCCGAGGCATCGACGAAGTCGCCGTAGAGATTCGAGACGTGATTCTGGTTTTTCTGGAGGATTTTGTATTTCCCCGTAGGCGTATCGTAGCCCTCGCGGCCGCTGGAGATGGCGGACACGCCCACCAGCTTGTCGCCCTTGTAGAAGGAGGCGGTTTGCTTGGTCAGGTCGATGACGACGGACGGAGCGCCGTCGATGCCTTCGCCATCCCAGTAAGATTTCCGCATGGCCAGATCCTCCTTGGCCTCTGGGCTGACCACGGTTTCGCCGACGCCGAGGTACTTGACGGACGAGTTCGTGAGACGGGTATCGTAGTTGGCGCAGCCGCCGATCAGCAGAGTTGCGGCGGCGGTGAGTGCGAGGACGGCACGGATATTCATGTATGTGCGAGGGCCTACAAGAGCACGCCCATGGAAAACGTCAAGCACGCCATAGTTCCGCGACGCTTCGGTTGCGTCCCTGAGCATCTCTTGCTAAGTTCTCAGGCCTTTGCCATGCCAACGTACGAATACGAATGCAAGAAATGCGGAAAGACATTTGATGTCTTCCAGTCGATGAAGGACGAACCCCTGACTGTTTGTCCCGACAAAAAGTGCAAGGGCAAGGTGAAACGCCTGATCGGCACTGGAGCGGGACTGATTTTCAAGGGGAGCGGATTTTATATAACCGACTACCGGAGCGAGGGTTATAAGCAGGCAGCGAAGAAGGACTCGAGCAGCGCCAGCTCGACGAGTTCCTCTTCGAGTACCTCGAAGCCCAAGAAACCCTCCAAGGAATGAGTGCTGCGCTGGTTTGTAATCAGTGTGGGTTTCACAACGACCTGACCAGGGTTTTTTGCCACAACTGCGGCGCGAGACTGACCTCGCCTCCCACGGAGGTGGCTGCCAGTGAAGCTCCCGCTCCTGCCGCGGGAGCCTCAGTGCCGGGTCGTTTGCAGATCCCTCCAGCCAGGGGGGCAAATCGCGTGGCGGGGTCGTCGTCGCCTCCGCCCGGGTCGGCTTCGGCGGGAAGCGCTCTGGGGAAGTTTGTCCGGGCGATTTTCGCCACGGTGATATTTGCCGCCGTGCTGGCAGCGATGATTCAAATGGCGAGGACTCCGGATGGTCTTCCTCCGGCGCAGATCGTCAATACGGCCGTGGCGGACGGTGTGCTGTCTGCAGTGGAAACGACCGCCAGGACGGGTTCGGGTCTGGTTTTCAATCAGGCGCAGATCAATAACTTTCTCGCGGCCAAGATCCAGGCGGTGAATGACGGCACCCAGCCGGTTTATCAGCCCCGGTTCATCCGGGCCTTTGTGCGGCTCGGAAACGGCGAGTATCGGTTCTATGTCGAGGAGACCGTGTTGGGCTGGCCGGTTTTCCTTTGCCTTGCCCAGGTGCCGGCAGCCTCTCCGGGCGGACTCTCCAAGACGGACGTCGGCGGGTGGATCGGGCGTTTGCCCATACATCCGTCGCTGTTGCCTGTCGTGCAGCGGCTCGTGAATCCGGTCGCCGCATCGGCCCTCGAGGCAGTCCCGGATATTGCCAAGGCGACGTCGATTTCCGTGACTCCGGAGCAGATCACCGTGGGTTTCATCGGAGCATCCCAGAAACCTCATTAGGCCTTTGAGACATTGGGCATGGATGGTCGTCCTCTTTGCCGGGATGACTCTCGGGCTGGCGCAATCACCGGCGCCTGCTCCGAAGGTGTTGCCTTTGCAGCGTTCCTTCAGCAGTTCCCAGCAGTTCATCATTTACAATAACGACAAGATCCTGCGCGCACGGCTGGCGCGGCAGGTCGAGGACATCAAGGCGAGTTTCCTTCGCCGTCTGGGGCTTTCCGATGAATGGAAGTCGCCCATCATCATCCGGGTGCTGACGCTGCGCTCGTCCAATCAGCCGAAGATCATCACCAATGCTTTTGAGAGCGATGGCGACCAGCTCAAGCTGCAGATCGATGTCTTCGAACCCGCGGTGATCGGAACGGCAGACTTCGACATCGAGATTTATCGGGCGCTTTGTCTGGAGTATCAATATCGCAACTATGTGCTCAAGGCTGGCAAGCAGATCAGCCAGCCTCCCGCCTGGCTGATCGAGGCGCTTTATGAGGAGAGCCGCTCCAAGGAGGAGGGGCCGGCCGCAGGCCTCTACGAGATGCTCCTCCAGCGAGGCAACTCGCCGAAGCTTGAAGCCTTCCTCAAAGAGAAGCCGACAATGTACGACGGCACCTCGCGAGCGATTTACCGTGCCCAGGCGGTCGGACTTCTACGTGCGATCATGGCGTTCCAGGGAGCCCAGGCCAGTCTCTGCGATTACCTGTCGAAACTGCCGGAGAAAAATGCGGCGGACGCGAAGGAGCTCATCAAATCGTTCCCCGCTATCGAGCAAGACCCGTCTCTCCTGGCCAAGGCCTGGGTGCTCAGCATCGCCGACGTCTCGGCCGCAAACCGGCTGGATCCGATGACCATCGACGAGACGCGCAAACAACTCGCTCTCATCCTGGATCTGAGCGCTCCGCCAAATCCGAAGAAGCCCGACGAAAAGCCTGTGCGTGGCCCCATGGCGTTTCCGGAAATCGCACGGACGCCTGAGGGACGCTACGTAATCGATCAAAAAAAGGATGACCTTCTGAGGCTGGAAGTCCGGTCGCATCCGCTCCTGCGTCCCATGGTTGCAGAATATCGGCTGATCGCGACGCAACTCGTGGCCAAGCCGAAGCGCAACGTACGGGATCGGCTGGAGAAAAATCAGGAACTGCTCGATGCCGTTTCACAACGAGCCAACGAGGTGGAGGATTATCTCAACTGGTACGAGGCGGCAAAGCTCGAGACGCCGAGCGGTCATTTTAACAACGTCACCGATGAGCCGACCTTCCAGAAAACACGGCGTTCCGATGCGATCAGCCGTCGGCTCGACGATCTGGAGGCTCAGGGCTGGTAGCGTGTGTTGGCGCTTGCAGGGCGAGGGGAGCAGGCTATTTTTGCGGAGATTTGTTGACCCGACGCGAACAGATACTCGTAGCTTCCATCGTTGCCGCCTTTGCGGTCGGTATGGTCGTGAAGTGGTGGCGAGATTCGGCCTCGCTGCGTAGCCTGCCTCCCGCGACGGTCTCCACTCATTGATTTTATGCAGTCGATTGGATTTCAAGAAGCCCTGGAGCAGATCCTGGCCTCCGACACCCGCTACCACGCCGAGGCCTACGCCTTCCTGCGCGATGCCTTGGAGGGTACGTTGAAGCGCCGCAAGAAAGCCCGCAAGGACGCTCCGCCCTCGCATGTGAACGCTGCCGAACTGCTCGATGGCTTCCGTATCCATGCCTTGCAGGAGTGCGGCCCGATGGCCGTCACGGTGCTGGATTACTGGGGCGTGCGCTCCTGTGAGGATGTCGGCAACATGGTGTTCAATCTCGTGAATGCCGGAGCCTTTGGCAAAACGGACGAGGACACGATCGAGAGCTTCCGGCAGGGATATGATTTCCGGGAGGCCTTCGTGATTCCTTTCCTCCCCGAGCCAACAAATTTGAGCGCCGGAGCCTCCGGCGTTGTCGGAAAGAAACAATGAAGTCGTTGATCCCCTGTGCCCTTCTCTCTATGTCCATTGCCCTAGCGCCCGCCAAGGAGCCCCGTGTCATCAAGGAAACCTCCCCGGTGTTGCCCGATAACAAGGCCCAGTCCTTCACTCTCCCCAACGGCCTCACCCTCATCGTCGAGGAGGACCACAGTGCTCCGGTCGCCAGCGTGCAGGCCTGGTGCGGCACGGGCAGCATTGACGAGGGCAAATGGATGGGCGCGGGCCTCTCGCACATCCTCGAGCACATGCTTTTCAAGGGCACGGAAAAGCGCAAGGCGGGCGATATCGCCCGGCAGATCCAGGACCAGGGCGGCTATATCAATGCCTACACCAGCTATGACCGCACGGTGTACTGGATCGACATTCCCGCCACCGGCGTGGAGCAGGCCGTCGACATCCTCGCCGACGCAATGCTGCACTCGACCCTGCCCGAAGATGAATACGTGAAGGAGCAGGAGGTCATCCGTCGCGAATTCGCCATGGGCTTTGACGACCCCGGCCGCCAGAGCACGCTGCTCATGTTTCGCACGGTTTTCACCGAGAGCCCGGTGCGCCATCCGGTCATCGGCTACCTCGATGTCTACAACCAACTGAAGCGCGAGGATGTCTTCGCCTATTACAAAAAGCGCTACGTCCCGAACAACCTCACCTTTGTCGTGGTCGGCGATGTCGACGCGCAGAAGGTGCGCGAGCAGGTGGAGAATCTCTTCAAGGATGAACCCCGACAGGCGCTCGAACCTGTCTTCGTGGCCAGCGAACCCGAGCAGGTGGGCCGCCGCGATGTCCATGAGGAGTTTCCCACCGAGCTGACGCGTCTGAATCTGGCCTGGAGGACTCCTGGCCTGACCCATGCCGACACACCGGCTCTCGATCTCCTCGGCGACATCCTGGGCACAGGGCGCAGTTCGCTGCTCAATCAGGATCTCCGTGAGAAGCAGCAGATCGTCCACTCCGTGAGCGCGGGCATTTACGCGCCGCAGACGGACGGCATCTTTGCCATCCAGGCGCTGTGCGATCCCGACAAGCGCGAGCAGGCGGAGAAGGCCGCCCTGGCCATCCTCGACCGCGTCAAGAAGGACGGCGTGACCCAGGCGGAACTCGAAAAAGCCCGCCGCTCGCTCCTCTCCAGCCAGTTGTCGAATCTCGACACCTCCAATGGCAAGGCCTCCGATCTCGGCTCGAACTGGCAACTGACGAAGAACCTCAACTTCAGCAAGGACTACCTTAACGCCATCGCCAGGGTGACGCCTGCGGACATTCAGCGCGTGGCCCGCCAGTACCTCCGAGAGGATCGCGTCAACGTCACGTCGCTCAACCCGATCGGCTCGCTCAGCCTGAAGTCCGACAAGGACAAGAACGCCGCCAACTCGGAGGTGAAGAAATTCGTCCTGCCCAACGGCCTGCGCCTGCTCGTTCGCGAGGACTCGCGCTTGCCGCTGGTGTCGATCTACTCGACCTTCCGCGGCGGTCTGCTGGCCGAGACGCCCAAGGACAATGGCGTGACCAAGCTCATGGCCCGCGCCATGCTCAAGGGCACCAAGACCCGCACGGCGGCGCAGATCGCCGGGCAGATCGAGGACGTGGGCGGCAGCATCGCTGCTGATGCGGGCAACAACAGCTTCAGCATCTCCGCCGATGTAATGAAACCCGACCTCGCGCTCGGCCTGGACATCCTCGCCGACGTCATCAAAAACCCGACCTTCCCGGCGGGCGAGGTGGACCTCGAGAAGCGCGGCCTCCTTGCCGCCATCAAGGCGGAAGACGAGCAGCCGACCGCCGTGGCCCGCAATGCCATGCGCCGTAGCCTCTTTGGCACGCACCCGTATGCGCTGCGCGCCAACGGCTCTGCCGAGAGCGTGGCCAGTCTTACTCCCGAGCAGCTCCAGGCCTTCCACGATGAATACGCCGTCGCGTCGAATGGCGTGATCGCCGTCTTTGGCGACGTGAAGGCCGAGGACGTGCTCAAGCTGGTCGAGAAGGACTTTGGCTCGCTGTCCGCGGGCAATCTGGCATTGACGAATCCGCCTCAGCCGGTCTTCCCGGACAAGGCAATAGACACTCAGGAGAATCGCCCGAAGCAGCAGGCCGTGCTGATGTTCGGCTTCCCGGGCACGGACATTCTCAGCGATGACCGCTCGGCCCTGGAGCTGATCAACGAAGCCTCGAATGATCTCGGGTCGCGGTTCTTCAACCGCATCCGCGAGCAGATGGGCCTCGCGTACTACGTGGGTGCGGGCAACTTCATGGGCCTCGCTCCGGGGTGCTTTCTGTTCTACCTCGGCACCGATCCGAAGAAGGTCGATCGCGTGACGGTGGAGTTTCAGGACGAGATCGGGAAGCTGGCCAAGGATGGCCTCACGGAAGAGGAACTCGCCCGCGCGAAGAAAAAGCTCCTCGGCTCCGAGGCGATCCGCAACCAGAGCAACTCCGCTTTCGCCGCCGCCGTGGCCATCGACGAACTCGTCGGCCTCGGGTATGACAATTATTTGAAGCGCAAGGACCAGATCGAGAGCGTGACTCTCGACGACACGAAGCGCATCGCGGCGAAGTATCTTGGCGTACCGGGGCGGGTTGAAGTAATCGTTCAACCTCCGGCGCAAGCCGCCGCGAACAACCCTCAACCGTAGCAGCACCGATATGGCAGAAGTTCAGACATCCACCCAGGCCGGGGCCTTGACCCAGCGATTCATCGAGTTCGTCGTCATGCAGGCGCAGCAGGCGTCCCTTTTTCTCGGGCGCTTCCCGCACCCGCAGACCGGCAAGACCGAGGTGCACCTCGAGGCCGCTCGCCTCTTCATCGACCAGCTTGAGATGATCCGGGAGAAAACCCGCGGCAATCTCAGCCCCGAGGAAGTCGAGATCCTGAAGAACGTCCTTTCCGACCTTCAGCTCGCCTTTGTGCAGGCGACCAACGAGGCCGCCGCAGGCGGAGCACCCGCTCCCGAGACGGCCAGCGCCGAACCCGCACCAGAGGTGATCGCCCCCGATGCAGGCGACGAGGAGAGCAAGAAGCGCTTCTCGAAGAGCTACGGCTCCTAGACCGCCCTTACTTGGAGACTTTGATCAGCCGGGAGGTGTCGTAGCCTGCCCGGCTGATTTCCTCCAGGATGTGCTGGTAGGTTTTCTCGGGCAGACGCGGCTCCCGTGAGAGCACCCAGAGGTATTTGCGGGATGGGTGTCCCACCACGGCCCACTGGTACTTCGGATCGAGCGCGATGACCCAGTAGTCGCCGGTGAAGGGGCCGAAAAAGCTCACCTTCAGCTTGGCGTTGCCGCTATCCGGCACCACCCAGGCCCTGCCGATGGCCTGGATCGTCTTGCCGTTTTTATCGAGGCAGGTGTTTGTGACCTTGATGGAATCATTCGGCTGGGGTGCGTACTCCGCCGTGCTCTGGCAGGCGCATTTGCGCTGAAACCAGTTCGGGTAGCGCGCGATTTCATACCATTTGCCAGAGTAGCGTTGCAGGTCGACGGAGGGAACCGTCTTGAGCGTCGGCGACGCGCAGCCGGGCAGGAAAAGGCCGAGGAGCAGCATTGCAGGGAGGGTCAGCTTCGTTTTCATTGGGTGCTTCCATGAGGATACGTATCTGGATGCTGGCTGGGATGCTTGCGATGGCGGGCTGTGATCGCCTGACGAAACGCGCCGACCTCGTGTTCCTCAATGGCGCGGAGCCGGAAACGCTCGATCCCGCCCTGCTCGTCGGCCAGCCCGAGGGGCGCGTCGTGCAGGCGCTCTTTGAGGGGTTGACCACCTTTGACGCCAAGGGCCACGCCCAGCCCGGCATGGCCGAGTCGTGGACCATCTCCGACGACAAGCGCGTCTACACCTTTCGCATCCGGGACGATGCGAAGTGGAGCGACGGCACGCCGATCACCGCGCAGGATTTCGTGGAGTCCTGGAAACGCACGCTCACCCCGGAGACCGCGTCATCGTACAACTACCAGCTCTTTTACGTGAAGAACGCCCAGCCATTCGCCGAGGGCAAGCTCACGGATTTCTCCCAGGTCGGCGTGAAGGCGCTCGACCCGCACACGCTCCAGGTCACGCTGGAGAACCCGACGCATTTCTTCCTGGAGCTCTGCGCCACGCCGCCGCTCTTTCCGGCCCCCGTGCGTACGATCGAGAAATACGGCGACGAGTGGATCAAGCCGCAGCACATCGTGAGCAATGGCGCGTACACCCTGAAGGAATGGCGGATCAATGACCGCATCCGCCTGGAGAAAAATCCCTACTACTGGAATGCCGCCAATGTCGCGCTGGAGACCGTCGATATTCTCCCGGTGAGCAAGGCCAATGTCGCCTTCAACTTCTTCTCCAGTGGCGTCGCCGACGTGCTGCTCGACAAGGGGCTCGCGCCCCCGGCGTTGCTCGACGACCTGCGCAAGCAGCCGTACTTTCACTCCGCGCCCTTCCTCGGCGTGTATTTCCTGCGCTTCAACTGCACGAAGCCGCCCTTCGACGACGTGCGCGTGCGCGAGGCGTTTTCCCTCGCCATCGACAAGCGCGTCATCACCGGGAAAATTACGCGGGCAGGGGAGTTGCCCGCCACGAGCTTCGTTCCACCCGGCATCGAGGGGTACACGTCGCCGACCGGCCCGGGTTTTGATCCCGCACGCGCGCGCCAGTTGCTCGGCGAGGCGGGCTACCCGGGAGGCAAGGGGTTCCCGCTCGTGACGTATCTCTACAGCGAGGGCGAGGTGAATGGTTTCATCGCCGACGAACTGCAAAACATGTGGTCGCGCGAACTCGGCGTCCGCGTCGAGCTGGCCCGGCAGGAGTGGAAGGTCTATCTGAACTCGCTCAACTCGCTGGAGTACAACATCGCCCGCTCCAGTTGGCTCGGCGACTACGCCGACCCGAATACCTTCCTCGATATGTTCGTCACCGGCAACGGCAACAACCGCACCGGCTGGAGCGATCCCGCCTACGACAAGCTCATCGCCGAGGCCGCGAGCGAGGGCGAACCCGCAAAGCGCGCCGCCATCCTTCAGCAGGCCGAGGCCATGCTCGTCACCCGCGCCATGCCCATCTGCCCGCTGTATTACTACGTCGGCATCCAGTTTTACGACACCAGCAAGATCGGCGGCATCGAGCCCAACGTCCTGGACGAGCACCCGATCAAGAGTATGTTTCGCAAGGATCGCCCCCCGGCGGCTCCGCAAAAATAGACACGCGCAGCTTCCCCCCGGCAGACGAAAAGACGTTTCGACGATAGACCATCGGGCTTTTTTTAGCGGTGGAGATCGCTCCGCGAACCCGATAACCTACCCAAGTATTTCCCCATGAAGATCTTCCACTGCGATAACTGCGACCAGCTCGTTTATTTCGAAAACTCCAAGTGCCTGAACTGCGGCAGCGTGCTGGCCTTTCTGCCGGATCAGCAGGATCTGTGCTCTCTGGATATAGGGACCGACGGCGCGTGGAAGGTGCCCGGCAAGGAACCCGATTCCTACCTGCTTTGCACGAATTACGTGAATGAGCAGGTCTGCAACTGGGCCGTCAATGTGGAGGACAACATCCCATACTGCGCCTCCTGTCGGCTGACCACCAGGATTCCCGACCTCAACGTGCCGGGCAACAAGGAGGCCTGGGGCAGGATCGAGCGGGCGAAACACCGCCTCGTCTACAGCCTGCTCAACCTCGGGCTGCCCGTCATCTCCAAGCAGGAGGAACCCGAGACCGGACTCAGCTTTGAATTCCTCGCCGATGATCCCGCAGACGGCCCCGTGCTCACCGGCCACGACAACGGCCTCATCACGCTGAACATCGCCGAGGCCGACGACGCCGAGCGCGAAAAGCGCCGCATGCAGCTCGGCGAACCCTACCGCACCCTGCTCGGCCACTTCCGCCACGAGGTCGGGCATTACTATTGGGATCGCCTCATCCGCGACGGAGGATTGATCGATTCCTTCCGGGAAATCTTCGGCGATGAATCGCGCGACTACGGCGAGGCGCTCAAGGCGCACTACGCGCAGGGCGCTCCGGCCGACTGGCGCGAGAGCTTCATTTCCTCCTATGCCACGGCGCATCCGTGGGAGGACTGGGCCGAAACCTGGGCCCACTATCTGCACATGAGCGACACGCTGGAGACAGCGGCCACGTGCGGGCTGGCGTTATTTCCGCCGAGGGAGAACGAGCCGGAGCTCTGGCCCCTCCAGAGCGGGACGAAGCAGTCCTTTGACCACATGATCAAGAGCTGGTTCCCGCTCACTCACATCCTGAACAACCTCAACCGCGGGCTGGGACTGAGCGATGGATATCCCTTCGTCATATCCCCGCCCGTGGTTGAAAAGCTGCGTTACGTCCACCAGGTCGTACACGGCGATATCCTGGCCCCGACCGCCATGGCGGCGGCCTGAGGCCGGGCGATCCCGCTACTCCAGCACCAGATTGCGGCGCGTATTGCCATCGGCGCGGATGCCGGTGGCGTAGCGCCAGCAGAGGCGGATGCCCGCCTCCGGGCTCGCCGCCCAGTTGCGCAGGGCCGTCGCGTGGTGAAACTGCCCCGCGAGATCCAGCGGCACGGCCAGGTACTCCGCCAGCGTGGCCGGGTCCTCGTACTCCTCGTACCAGAGGTCGTGCATCAGCGGGGTAAAGCCTGCCTTGTCCAGCCAGTCGGCCAGGTGCTTCCCCGCGCGGGTGTTGCCGCCGTTGCAATCCTGCAGCGTGCGATAGGCCTGGATGGCTCGATCCACGCGCACCGGGTGCGCGGTCAGGTCGATGGCATCCCAATCCGGGCTGCACACGCCGATGAATCCGCCGGGCTTCGTCACGCGATGAAACTCATTCAGCGCGGGCATCGGGTCGCGCAGGTGCTCGAGCAACGCATGAGCAAACACCACATGAAACGCCTCATCGGCAAAGGGGAGCTGGTCCACGTTGCCAGCCACGAAATCCACATTCACGATCTCGCGCCCCTGCGCATTGCGCCGGGCTTGGTCGAGCTGCTTCTGCGAAAGATCAAAGGCCGTCACATGGCCGGGGAAAACGCTCTGCGCGATCCCGGTCGTGATCGTGCCTGGGCCGCATCCGGCGTCGAGCACGTCAAAGCCCGGTTGCAGCAGAGGTGTCAGGAAAAAGCCGTGCGTGTCCAGGTCGCGCGCTGCTTGGAAAGCAGTCGCGGTGGCCGTGTGTCCCGGCGTGTACTTTTGGCGAGTTGGATTCATTGGAGTTGGTTTTTGGTGGACCAACCCACTGTCCTTCTATTCAGCCGTGAAATAAAAAATCCCACAGCCTTCAGAGGGCCGTGGGTTTGTCGTTTCAGTGAGTTCTCAATTCACCACGATGCCACGGCTCCCCGGCCGACGACGGCCTTGGAGACGACGGAAATCATGATGGAAACGAGATGCTTCACTGCCGCCTAGTATAAGGACGGCTTATCCATCCGCAAGCGGAATTTTCACCAGGCCGGAAAATCTTGAGGCGACCCCGTTTTCGGGCTACCTAATCCAGATGGCCCTACGTGCTTTTCTCGCTCTCTTTGTATTGGCACTCGGTACGACGGTGGCGGCACCCCAACGGTTTGAAGCCTCCACGCTGAAGTTTCTCTACCACGTCTCCTTTGAGGAGAAAAAAGGCGAGGTCCGCGGCGTCCTCGAGCGCAGCGAATACGGCGTGAACCGCACCAAATACCGCTTCACCGGCCAATGGACCCCGCTGCCCGCTGGCGACAAGGGCAGGGGACTCCTCGTCACCTACCTCCCCAAGGACCTCAAGAAATACGGCGACCCGTACTCCTTCCCCACCGCCGGCAAGGACCTCATCTGGCGTCTCGTCCCCACCAAGGACGGCGACCGCCTCTACATCCGCACCACCAGCCGTATGTACTCCTCCCCGACCAAGTGGAAAGTCACCGAGCTCGTCTTCGAGCCTCAGGATTAGGGAAAACACAAGCCAGCGAGATCGTTGAGAGCTGGCGCATAGACTGGAATCTCAACCGCCGCTCCGCCGCAGGCCTGGTGTTTTTTTTCTGCCCAGTGCGGGGAAATTATGTTTAGTTGAATGCTAAGTGAGCCCCGACGAGTACGACCCACGCGAGGAATCGAACGGCGATAACTCGCCGCTCTTCTTCCGCCATCGTCGCAAGATGAAGATCGGCGGCGGGATTGCCTTTGCCCTGCAGGCTCTCTGGCTGAACGCCATGACCTCCGTGTCCGCCCGGCCCCACGCGCCTGCTTCGCCCTCCGCCGCGCTGGCGGTGCGTTCTTATCGCTAGGGCTCTATCGCAATCATGGGCGACTACCCTCGGGCGCCGCGAAATGCCGGGAAACTTCTCGCCTGTTTTGTGCTGTTGTCGGTCGTGCTGGCCGGGTGTGATCCTTGCGCCTCCAAAAGCATCTGCATCCGTTTGAAACCGGAGAAAGGCTCCGGGGAGATCGTGCTCCGCGTACTGGGCGACGTATTGCTGGATGCGGGCTTCCGAAGATCATCGGAGGACGCTGTCGGGGCGGCAACCTACATCGCGGATATTGCAGAGGGGGACAGGCACACCGCCGCGCACGTCCTGGTATCGTATCAGCCCGAGACGAGGGAAATCGCGGTCCATGTCGTGCAGTATTTTGGAAGCCAGTTGGGCCCGAAAATGAAAACCCTCCTCGCGACCGCGCAGGAGCGGATCGTGAAGACGGGCCGCGTGGAGGAGATTCTCTTCGGGAGCAAAAGCCTGTATCGGCCATAGACCCGGCAGGCGCGGAAGAGCGGTCTTTCATCCCTACCATAGAGGAACTGCTGTCGGGTTGCATTGCGGGCAATCCGCTTCTACTTTTCCGGGATGCCAACGCCCGCGGCGCTTTTCGGAATGATCCTTTTCGGAGGAATCGGAATGGGAGCGTTCGTTTACGGCAAAAAGTCGGGTTCGGTGAAACCGGTGATCATCGGCATCGCGCTGATGGCATACCCGTATTTTGTTGCGAGCAGCGGGCTCATTTTCCTCATCGGCGGGCTTTTGACGGCGTCACTCTTTTTGTTCCGCGATTGACCGGATGCGCTTCCGGCGGGCTGGAGCTCCGTGGTGGCGACCGCAAGCGGGAAGGGTACGCAAAACCCGGCTACGCGATCATGGTGATCCTGAGCATCGGGTAATCAACCAGCCCATACTCTGTAACTAAGCGATATTCATTCGAAGGCATCGGAGATGTTCTCTGTCTTCAAAAGCATTCTTTTGCGCAAGGCGCTTCAATCGCGAAACCCGGCTGGGTGCGGCAGCGCGGAGAGGGGAAATCGCTCAGCGAAACGCCTAAGCCTTTACCGAGCGCAGGCCGAGATTATCGAAGATGCGGCGGGTCGCGTCGGAGCGGTTGAGCGTGTAGAAGTGGATGCCGCGCACGTTGTTTTCCAGCAGGTCGGCGCATTGCTCGGTGGCGTAGTGGACGCCGATGCGTTCGACCGCAGCGGGATCATTCTGGCCGCGCTGGAGGGCGCGGAGGAGCTTGGCGGGGAAGCGCGCTCCGGCGGCGAGTTCCGCCATGCGGCGCATGCCGCCCAGCGACGTGATCGGCATGATGCCCGCGATGATGGGGATGTTGATCCCGGCCAGCGAGCAGCGGTCGCGGAAATCGAGGAAGTCGCGATTGTCGAAGAAAAGCTGGGTGACGATGTAGTTCGCCCCGGCATCGACCTTGGCCTTCAGGTAATCCATCTCCAGCAGACGGTTGGGCGTGGCGGGATGTCCTTCCGGAAATCCGGCGACGCCAATGCCGAAGCCGCGTGGGTCGGCGTGCTTGCCGCTGGCATTGAAGCGCGAGATGAAGCTGACCAGATCGGCGGCATGCTGAAAGGCGTCCTTGGAGCGGTCGTAGCCTTCGCGCACCGGGGGATCTCCGCCGAGGGCGAGGATGTTGCCGACGCCTTCCTCGGCATAGCGGGTGAGGATGCTCTCGACCTCGGCCTCCGTGTGGCACACGCAGGTGAGGTGCGGCACGGGGTTGAGCGAGGTGGTGCGCTTGATCCGCAGCACAAGGTCATGCGTGAGGTCGCGGGTTGAGCCGCCTGCGCCGTAGGTGACGCTGACGAAGTCCGGGCGGTACGCCTCGAGTTCGCGAATGGTTTGGTATAGATTCTCCGAGGCCTCGGGAGTTTTCGGAGGGAAAAACTCAAAGGAGAACGTGGTCTCGGATTCGCGCAGGGTGTCCTCGATATGCATGACGGGCCGGAAAGAATCACCTGTCAGAGGCAAATTGGCAATAATCCGTGTTTCCGAAGGGACGGTTTTGGCGCAAATTTTCCCCATGGCCGCCCTCAACGACGCGCAAAAAGCCTCCCGGGACCAGTTTCAGAAGCAGAGCGCCCGGTACGGGAAATCCCATATCCTGGCCAATGTCGAGGATGTCGCGGCGCTGCTCGATGGGGTGAGCTTTCCTCCGGGGGCGTGTGCCCTGGATGTCGCGACGGGTGGGGGGCATACTGCGCTGTATCTGGCCGGGCGCGGTCTCGTCGTGACCGCTAGCGACATTACACCTGCCATGCTGGAAAATACGGCGAAGCTCGCGGCGGAGCGTGGATTTTCCATCGAGACGGTGCTGCACGAGGCGGAGAGTTTTCCCTATCAGGATGCCGCTTTTGACGTGGTGACGTGTCGCGTGGCGGCGCATCATTTCAGCGATCCCCGCCGCTTTGTCATCGAGGCCGTGCGGGTGCTCAAACCGGGCGGTTACCTCATGGTGATCGACGGCAGCGTGCCGGATGGCGAACCCGAGGCCGAGGAGTGGCTGCATCAGGTGGAAAAGCTGCGCGATCCGAGCCACGGGCGATTCATCGCTCCGGCGGTGTGGGCGCAATGGGTGCGGGAAAGCGGACTCGAGGTACTGGAGTGCGCCACGACGCCTTTCAAGCAGCCCGACCTGGAGTGGTACTTCCAGACCGCCGCAACCTCGGACGAAAATCGCGCCAAGGTGTTGGATTTGGTCGAGTCCGCGCCGGAATCCGCCCGCCGTGCCTTCCGACTCGCCGTGGAGAATGGCAATATCGTCTGGTGGTGGCCGCGCCTTGGGCTGCTTGCGAGAAAGCCGTAGGGGTGGCGTCTCGCCGCCCCACTCGCAGGGCAAACTTAAGGTGCAGCGGGAACGACTCGATTATCGCTCGTCATTTTTTGGGGCGGCGGGACGCCACCCCTACGATCAATCAGCTCTCGCCGATCTCGTCGTTGACGGTTTCCTCGAGGATGTCGGCCACACGCTGCACAACGCGCATGTAGCGAACGCCATCGGTGAAATCCGGATGCGGGCGCGGCCCGGAGGGGTCGCGCACCGCGCCGATGAAATCCGCCTCGACGGTCCAGCCTCCAAGCTGTTCCTGGGGAATCGGCAATACCTCGGGCTCCTTGCCGGGCCGCTGGAGCGAGATGCGGTCCGCGAGGTAATCGTAGAAAAGAGTGCCCGTCGTGCCTGCGATCTCCAGGCGCTCAACCGGCTCCTGCGTGTAGACGCCGCTGAATTCCAGCGTGCCGGTGAAACCCGCCGCGCCTTCGATTTTGACGCGGAGCGCATCCGGAATCGAGATGCGGTAGCCGTGGCGTTCACGCACGTCGAAGCGGCCGACGGCGCGGAGCGGCGTGAAATCTCCCAGCCAGCGCTGGATCACTTCGGTGTGAATGCCGAGGGTGAGGATGTTCAGCCCGCTGATCTCGCGGCGCTGGCGCCAGTGGGCGGGTTTCTCGCGGTCTGAGAAGGCCCCGTTCAGGCTCAGCAGGTGGATATTGCGGATAGCGCCGATGACCTTTTCCCCGAGCAGCTCCCGGATGAACCGGTCACCTGTCAGCCCATGCGGTGGCGGGCAGAGCATGGTGACGCGATCCGGTCGCTCGGACGCAGCCGCGTGCATGCGCTCGGCCTCGGCCAGATCCCGGGCCATGCGCGCCTGGCAAAACACGTGCTTGCCGTGGTGCAGGGCTGCGATGGTGGCGGGTTCGTGCAGGTAGGGCGTCGCGCCGATCCAGACGATGTCGACATCGGGGTGGGCGACCACCTCCTGCCAGCTCACGAGAGGCTTCGCTCCGGGCGCGTGTTCCTGGCAAAAACGTTCTGAACTCTCCAGCGTCGAGTTCGCTACTGCCGCGAACTCGACACCCGGAATGTTTTTCAGCCCCGGCAGGTGTCGTTGGAGAACGATACCGCCTGCCCCAACGAACCCTACTCGAAGCGTATTCATGATTTTTAACTTAACAACTGACGCAGGACGAACGGCAGGATGCCGCCATGGCGATAGTAGTCGACCTCGATAGGAGTGTCGATACGCAGCTTGACCACCTGGTCGACGACCGAGCCATCCTTGCGGGTGATGCGGAGCGTCACGTCCTGGCGCGGCTGGATCTCATCCGACAGGCCGAGAACGTCGTAGGACTCCGTGCCGTCGAGGCCGAGCGTCTGGGCGTTCACGCCCTCCGGGAACTGGAGCGGGAGCACGCCCATGCCGCAGAGGTTGCTGCGGTGGATTCGCTCAAAGCTCTGAGCCACCACGACCTTGACGCCGAGGAGGTTCGTGCCCTTCGCGGCCCAGTCGCGGCTGGAGCCCGTGCCGTATTCCTGACCGGCGATGATGATGAGCGGGGTGCCTTCCTTCTTGTACGCCATGCAGGCGTCGTAGATGAAGGTCGGCTTGCCGCCCTTGTCGGTGGTCATCTCCTTGTCCGGAGCCGGGACGTCGCCCTGACCAAAGTAAACCGTGTAGCCGCCCTCCACGCCCGGGAGCATGAGGTTCTTGATGCGCACGTTGGCAAAGGTGCCGCGCGTCATCACGAGGTCATTGCCTCGGCGGGAGCCGTAGCTGTTGAAGTCCTCGACGGCCACGCCGTTTTCCAGCAGGAACTTGCCAGCGGGGCTGGTCTTCTTGATCGCGCCGGCAGGCGAGATGTGGTCGGTCGTCACGCTGTCGCCGAAGATGCCCAGCGGGCGCGCTCCGGAGATGCCCGAGATCGTTCCGGCCTCCATCGAGAAGTCGGCGAAGAACGGCGGCTCCTGGATGTACGTGCTGGAGCGGTTCCACTGGTACACGTCGCCGGTGGAGGAGGGGACCTCGTTCCACTTCGGGTTCTGCTCGGCAAAGTCGGTGTAAAGCTTGCGGTACACCTCGGGCTTGAGCGCGGCGGCCATGGCGGAGCGAATCTCCTCCTGGGTCGGCCAGATGTCCTTGAGGAAGACGTCCTGTCCGTCCGTGCCCTTGCCGATGGCGTCCTGGCTCAGGTCGATGTCGACCGTGCCTGCAAGAGCGAAGGCCACGACGAGCGGCGGGGACATGAGGAAGTTCGCGCGGATGTTCTGGTGTACGCGGGCTTCGAAGTTGCGATTGCCCGAGAGCACGCTGGCGGCGACGAGGTCGTTCTTCGTGATGGCGTCTTCCAGCGCCGGATGGAGCGGGCCGGAGTTGCCGATACAGGTCGTGCAGCCGTAGCCGACGGTCTGGAAGCCGAGCTTGTCAAAGTACGGCTGGAGGCCGGTCTTCTCGAGGTAATCGGTCACCACGCGGGACCCTGGCCCGAGTGAGGTCTTCACGGCGGGGTTCACCTTGAGGCCCTTTTCGACGGCCTTCTTGGCGAGCAGGCCCGCACCGAGCATCACGCTCGGGTTGCTGGTGTTTGTGCAGCTCGTGATGGCGGCGATGAGCACGCTGCCGTTGCCGATGGCGGTATCGGCCGTCTTGTAGGGCGACGGGAATTTCGAGATGTCGTCGCCGGTCGGGCGATTCTCGACCATCTCCTCCTTGTTGCGGGCTTCGCCTTCCTGGAGGTGGTTGGTCGTGGAGTCGGTCGAGGGAAGGTCATCGGAGTCGTTGTTGCCGTGACCGTTGATGTGCACGGGCACCTCGAGCTTGAGATCCTCGGCGGACTTGCCGTAGCCGCCTTCGGTGAGGGGCTTGGTGAAGAGGTTCTCGAAGGTGCTGCCGAGTTCGCTGAGGTTGATGCGATCCTGTGGGCGCTTCGGGCCGGCCACGCCGGGAACGATGGTGCCGAGGTCGAGATCGAGCTCGACAGTGTAGTCGACTTCGCCCTTGCGCGGGATGCCCCAGAGGCCCTGGGCCTTGTAGTAGTTCTCGAACGCAGCGCAATTCTCCTCCGAGCGGCCGGTGCCGCGCAGGTAGGCGAGCGTCTCCTCGTCGACGCCGAAGAAGCCCATCGTGGCTCCGTATTCCGGGGCCATGTTGGCGATGGTGGCGCGGTCGGTCACGCTGAGCGCGGCTGCGCCCTCGCCGAAGAACTCGACGAACTTGCCGACGACCTTCTGCTTGCGGAGCATCTCCGTGACGCGGAGCACGAGGTCGGTGGCGGTGACGCCTTCCTTGAGCGTGCCGGTGAGGTTCACGCCGACGACTTCCGGGGTGAGGAAGTAAACGGGCTGGCCAAGCATGCCCGCCTCGGCCTCGATGCCGCCCACGCCCCAGCCGACGACGCCGAGGCCGTTGATCATGGTGGTGTGCGAGTCGGTGCCCACGAGCGTGTCGGGGTAGTAGACGGTGCCCTTGTCGCTCTTCGCGCTCAGGACGCCCTTGGCGAGGTACTCGAGGTTGACCTGGTGAACGATGCCGATGCCCGGAGGCACGACGCCGAAGGTCTCAAAGGCCTGCTGGCCCCACTTGAGAAATTCATAACGCTCGCGATTGCGCTGAAACTCCAGCGCGAGGTTCATCTGGAGCGCCTGGGCGGAGCCGAAGAAATCCACCTGCACGGAGTGGTCGACCACGAGGTCGACGGGCACGAGGGGCTCGATGATCTTTGGATTGCCGCCCTTGAGGGAGACGGCGCTGCGCATGGCGGCGAGGTCGACGAGGAGCGGTACTCCGGTGAAGTCCTGCAGGACGATACGGGCGACGACAAAGGGGATTTCCTCCGGGGCCGGGGCCTTGGCGTTCCAGTTGGCCAGGGTGACCACGTCCTTGTCGGTCACTTTCTTGCCGTCGCAATTGCGCAGTACGGATTCGAGCACGATGCGGATGCTGACCGGCAGTCGGGAGATTTTGCCGATGCCCTGCTCTTCGAGGGCGGGGAGCGAGTAGAGGAGTCCGGTTTTTCCGTTGCCTGCGTCGAATGTACGCTGCGTGTCTGAGATCATAGTTTGGTGGTTATAGAAGATAAAATAAAGCGTCGCGCCAGCAATTTATGCAGGCAAATGGACGGCGGAGGAAACCCATGCCAGCAAACGACATGCCAACCGGCGGATATTCCCGTGATTGACGGGCGATACGCAAGCGGGCAAAACGTCCCTTCACCGCATGGTTTTATTTTTTCTTCGCCACGCAGAAGCCGAACGAGACGCAGAGACGGATTTTGCCCGCAAGCTGACCTCCAAGGGTGTCGACCAGGCAGAAAAAGCGGGCAAATTCCTCCTCCGCCTCGGTATCGTACCCGATGTGATCCTGACCAGCCCTCTCGTCCGCGCCCGCCAGACGGCGAAGATCGTGGCCGACCGCCTCGGGGATATGGAGGCGACGGAAGTTCCGTGGCTGGCCGCGGGAATGGCTCCCGAGACCTACCTGCGTGAGATTCAGGAGTATTCCAAAAACGAGTCCGTGATGGTCGTGGGCCACGAGCCGGACTTCAGCGAAACCATCGCCTATCTGCTCGGGCTGCCCGATCCCGACGCCTTGAAAATCCGCAAGACCACGCTGACCGCCATCCAACTCGGCGAGATCGAGCCCGGCAAGGCCCAGCTCCAGTTCCTCGTTCCCGCCCGCCTGATGTAACCCTTTCCCCATGAAACCCGAGATCATCCACTCCACCAACTTCGTCGCAGACGCCGTCAACCTGATCCGCGCGGAGGCCGCCGCCGCCATCGCCGCTCGCGGCGTTTTCCGCATCGCCCTGAGCGGCGGCAACACCCCGCGCCCGGTTTACGAGGCGCTCGTGAAGGAACAGACCGACTGGTCGAAATGGGTCTTCACCTTCGGCGACGAACGCTGCGTCCCGCCGACCGACGAACAGAGCAACTACCGCATGGCCCGGCTGGCGCTGTTTGACCACATCGCGATCCCGGCAGAGAACATCCTGCGCATCCGCGCCGAGGCCGAGCCGGATGTCGCCGCTGCGGAATACGAGGCGACGCTCCGCCAGCATGCCGCAGGGGAGGACTACTATCGCCACGATCTGCTCCTGCTCGGCATGGGCGACGATGGGCACACTGCCTCGCTGTTCCCGGGCACCGAGGCGCTCAAGGTCACGGATCGCTGGGTGGTTGCGAATTTCGTGCCGAAGTTCGACACGCATCGCATCACCTTCACCTATCCGCTGCTCGATGCGTCGCGCCACGTCTGCTTCCTCGTGAACAGCAAGGGCAAGGACGCCGTGCTCGACGAGGTCTTCAGCGGCACATCGCACTATCCGAGCGCCGCGGTGAATCCGACCGACGGCAAGCTCACCTGGCTGCTGGGGGCGTAGCCTCCTCGGCCAGCCCCTCCCAGATCTCGGTGCCATCCTGCTTCGGCGCGGGCCACCCCGCGCCGCAATGCTCGCAGGTCTCACGCTCCACCGAGCGCTTCCGGCTGCACGCCGGACAGGCGATGCGTCGCGGCCAGTCGTTGGCGATCCAGAAGGCGAGCAGCCCGAAGACTCCGAAAAAGAAGGCAAACACGGTCCACGCGAGGCGCTGCCCGGCGAACTGATCGCGCTTCAGCGGGAGCTGAATAAACGCGGCGCAGAGGAGACCGACCCCGGCAGCGGCCAGCCAGTTGAGCATTTCCTCTCTTTTCTGCGCTTCGCTATATGCGGTCACAGCGAAGTAGGACTCGTTCTCGAAAAATTGCAGGAACTTAATAATCCCATGCCCCAGAAGTCTCGCTCCCACGGGCGCAATGGCTTCGCCCAGCCACGTTGAAAGTGATTGAGGTGTGTAATGATACAGCGAGGGGAGTGTCTGCTGACGGATGATTTTTCCTTCCGGCGAAGCGACAATAAGTTCGGAGCTTTGCGAGAAACTTCTGTTGAATAACAGAAGATAACCCCCGTTCTGGGGCCGGTAGACATCAATATCTTTGAATTCGTCCAGAGCGAAGGGTGGGGTAATACGTGGGCCCAGGCCGGACATGGAGACGATCTGTATGGACTTCTCCAGTCCGATGGCATAGGTGGCCGGAGTCTTGTCGTTTTTTCGCAATTCCCCGAGGGGAGCTCCAGTGATTATTTTCTCGTCGGGGGGCGTGGAGTAGATCTTTTCGATGGATCGGCCATCGAGGAACGGAATAAACATTCCGTCTTTTGCGACGATGAACCATGCGTGGGCATAGGCATCAGATGCGAGATGAAAACGCCCGGCCATGGCGGGGTTTTCGATCGAAGCATAGCCGTTTGGGCCGAGGACGCCCAATGGCATTTTCGTTTCTGTGGAATAGAGTCTGAAGACACCCAGGTCGTTAATGTAATACCAGGCAAGCGGAGCGGACTTGTTGCTTGATTCTTTTGCAAAATAAAGACGCGGGCTGCGAAAATCGCGCATGAAGCTATTGCCGCTATAGTTGAGGCTGGACGGCGAAAGGAAGTCAGCCCACTCGAATGCTCGTTTTTCGGGTTTGATTTGCTGCCCGTCGAGTGTTTCGACTTTTTCGTACCAGTTTGCCCGCGTGGTAACTCGGAGGACGTCGCCATTTTTTCCGACTCTGTATTGCTGCTCGGTTGCTGGGGAGAACGGGAATATCATAGTCCATGCCGACGACAGGATATTCAACACAACGAGCAGTCCGAGAAGGTAGACGGAAAGTATTCCGCACTTTCCAACAATGGACATTCGACGAAACAAGCCACTCGCGGCATGAGCGCTTGCCGCAGCGATGAGCAGACTCGTCAGGACGATGACGGGGCCTGTCACGGCGAGCGAGAGAATGATTGTATTGGAAAACGTCGATCCCAGCAGCGCTGCCGCAAGAGGTAAAACCTTCCGCCCATACCATCGCCCGGGGAGGATGCTGATAAGCAAAGCGGCATAATAATACGCGAGTCCGGTGAGGAGATTGACTGATCCCGGAAGGATCTGCCGGATGTCAAACGGCGCTGCGATGCTGCCGGGGAGGGAAAGCCAGTAAGCCGATGCAGCCAGGGGCAGCCCGCCCGCCAGGAGATACAGAGCGGTTCCCGGCAGGGCCTTGCCCCAGAAGACCTGGAGACGGGTGACGGGACGGTGCAGGAGAAAAGCCCATTGATCCCGGCGAAGCTCGGTCAGGATTTGGAGAAACCCCAGGGCCAGGGCGATGATGGGAAATCCGAACGCTGTGATGGTGAGGAACTGCTCGTTTTGAAGCCCTGCCCATGAGCTATCAACCGAGTCTCCACCTTGTCTCAGGGCGTAGACCATCGCGACAGCGATGGCCGCCATCGCCAGCAGGCCCCATTTCAGATTCTCCCTCCACTCTTTCCAAAACAATGCCTTCATTTCACGTCCTCCAGATCTTTGGTGAAAAAGCTCTTCGCGCCGCGTTCGCCGACATAGGTCACGAAAGCGTCCTCCAGGCTGAGCGGAACCTCCTCGATACGGTTTCCCGTCAGCACCTGAATGCGCTGGATCTCGGCAGGGCCGATATTGGCAAAGGTCAGACTCGTTTCCGTATCTGTGCGGAAGGTTTGCAGAAGGCCGGGCAAGTCGGGCAGGGGAGGTTCGTTGCCGTCATGCCGGATGACAAACTGGCGGACATGCTGGCGAAAGGTCTCCAGCTTGCAGGATGCTCGCAGCGTTCCGCGATCGAGCACCGCGATTTCGTCCGCCACGCGCTCGACGTCGGAGAGAAGATGCGAGGAAAAGAGGATGGTGCGGTCGGTCGTTCGCGTGACGTAGAGCATCGACTGGATGAGGCTGCGGCGGGCCACGGGATCAAGGCCAAGCGCAGGATCGTCGAGGATGAGGAGTTCCGGCTCCGGCGCGAGCACGAGCGCCAGGCAGAGTCCCGCGCGCTGACCGCGCGAAAGATTGCCCGCCCTGTTTTTGCGGTCGAGACGGAAGTGCGATAGGACGGCGTCAAAGATGCTTGAGTTCCAGTGTTTATAAAACGCGGCTTGAAACTTTCCGCACTCCTCGATGGTCATCCAGCCGTAGACGTGGTGCCCCTCCGGGAGATAGCCAATACTGGCGCGATCATCAGGTGATAGGTTCCAGCAGTCTTTCCCAAGCACCTGGGCGGACCCGCGCGAAGGTTCGACCAGACCGAGAAGCATGCGGATCGTCGTGCTTTTCCCGGCGCCATTGCGCCCGAGGAAGCCGAAGATGCTGCCTTTCGGCACCTTGAGATTGAGTTCGGAGACCACGCAGGTCTTGCCGAAGTATTTCGTGAGTCCCTGGGTTTCGATCACGTATTCGCTCATGGTTTCGGGGAATGGGTGAAGTAGTCGGTTCCGGCTGCCTCCAGACGACGGAGGATTTCGGCGAGAGGGATGTCGAGAAATGCCGTTTCATCGAAAAACCGCTTCATCGCGCAGGACAGCCGACGAAGACGTTCCTCTTCTGAGTAAATCTGCCGACGGGCGGCGATAAAGACGCCGCGCCCTGCATGCGACGCCACCAATCCCTCGGCTGTGAGTTCGGAGTAGGCCCGGGCGACGGTGTTGGGATTGACGGTGAGCTGCTCGGCCAGTGCTCGCACGGACGGGAGCTGATCGCCTTCCTTGAGGGTTCCCGTCGCGATCCACCGCCGGATTTGTCCCTCGATCTGCTCGTAGATCGGCTGGGGCGAGCCGGGGGTGATGTCAAACCGAAGCGACATAAGTGTATTAATGCAAATAATACAGTTGAGGTCAAGAGATCGCTTTTTGACGACATGTCAGGGTACCCGCAGCACTCTTGCCGGATGCAACCCCTTTGCTAGACTCGTGTTGTGAAGGCACTCTTCCTGACAAACGAGTATCCTCCCCACATCTACGGTGGAGCGGGTGTCCATGTGCAGTATCTCAGCCGCGAACTGGCCAAGCTGATGCCTGTCGACGTGAGATGTTTCGGCGACCAGAACCAGGTCTCGGGCAATCTGTCGGCGCTCGGATACGGGCTCGTTTCCGATGCCTACACCTGCCCGAAGCCATTGAAGTCGGTCTTTGGCGCTTTGCAGCGGTGCATTGATTTCAACACAACCAACATCGACGCCGATGTAGTGCACTGTCACACGTGGTACTCCCATTTCGGGGGCATCCTAGCGAAGCTCAACTACGGCATCCCGCTCGTCGTCACCGTGCATTCTCTCGAACCCCTCCGCCCCTGGAAGCGCGAGCAGCTCGGCGGCGGCTATGACTTTACCTGCTGGCTGGAGCGCACCACGCTGGAGATGGCCGACGCGGTGATCGCGGTCTCCGAGGAGACCAAACGCGACGTGAACAAGCTCTTCCACATCGCCCCGGAGAAGATGCATGTCATTTACAACGGCATCGACCTCGATGAGTATCGCCCGGTCACGAGCAAGAACGCGCTCAAGCGTTTCGGGATCAACCCCGTCGAGCCGTACATTCTTTTTGTCGGTCGCATCACGCGGCAGAAGGGCATCATTCATCTGGTCAACGCCATCCGTCACATGAACCCGGGCTTTCAGGTCGTGCTCTGCGCCGGGGCTCCCGACACGGCGGAGATTGCCACCGAGATGAAGAATGCGGTCAGCGCGGCGCAGCGGTCGCGCCCCGGCGTGATCTGGATCGAGGAAATGGTCGATACCAAGAGCAAGGTGGAGCTTTACAGCAACGCCGCCGCCTTTGTCTGCCCCTCGATCTACGAGCCCTTCGGCATCATCAACCTGGAGGCCATGGCCTGCGGCACCCCCGTGGTCGCCAGCAATGTCGGCGGCATCAAGGAGGTGGTAATACACGGCGAGACCGGCTTCCTCGTTTCGCTCGACCAGATGACGGAGAGCCCGTTTGAAGCGACGAACCCGGATCGCTTCTCGCGTGATCTTGCGGCCCGCGTAAATGAATTGATGAGTGATCCGGGCAAGCGCAAGGCCTTCGGAGCCGCCGGACGCCGACGGGTTGAGGAAAAATTTGGATGGTCTGCCATTGCGCGACAGACCGCCGACCTGTACGAGACTCTCGTCACAAAGTAAAAATCGGGTGAAATTCGTCGATCAAGTTCGTATCCATGCCAAGGCTGGCGATGGCGGCAACGGGTGTTGCAGCTTTCGCCGCGAGAAGTTCGTGCCCCGGGGCGGTCCGGATGGAGGCGACGGAGGAAAGGGAGGCAGCATCATCCTGGAGGCCGATGTCCACACCGACAATCTCGTCTCCCTTTACTATGAGCCGAACATCCGCGCCAAACGCGGAGCGCACGGCCAGGGCAAGGACAAGCATGGCCGGAGCGCAGAGGATCATATCGTGCGCGTGCCCGTGGGTACGATCATCTACCGCCTTCCAGATCAGGTGCCCGCTCCCGCGGATATCCCGTTCTATGAAGACCTGGAGGCCTCGGAGGAGCCGGTAAAGAAAACCCATCTCGACCTGCGCACGATGGAGCCGGTGGCGGATCTTTCAGAACCCGGCCAGCGGTTCGTCCTCTGTGCCGGAGGAGACGGCGGCAAAGGAAACTCGCATTTCAAGACCTCAACGAACCGCGCCCCGCGCCGCACGACGGATGGCTGGCCCGGCGAGGAGGGGTGGTTCGCCCTAGAGCTGCGCACCATCGCCGATGTCGGCCTTGTGGGCTATCCCAACGCGGGCAAGAGCACTCTGCTGGGCAAAATTTCCGCCGCCCACCCGCGTGTGGCTCCATATCCCTTTACGACACTGAACCCCGTGGTCGGCGTGGTCGACCTGAACGGCTACCAGCGTCTCACCGTGGCGGACATTCCGGGATTAATCGAGGGCGCGCATGAGAACAAGGGCCTCGGCCACGAGTTCCTGCGTCACATCGTGCGCTGCCAGTTGCTCCTTTTTGTCCTGGATACCGCAGGCAGCGAGGGCCGCGATCCGGTGGAGGATTTTCAGACGCTTCGGCAGGAGCTGAAGCTTTACGATCCCAATCTCGCAGCCAAGCCTTGGGCGGTCATCGCCAACAAGGTCGATCTGCCCGAGGCGAAGGAAAACCTGAAGCGCCTCAAGGCCAAGGTTCGCAAGGTGAAGATTATCCCGATGAGCGCCCAGGAGGGCGAGGGGATCGACGAGTTGCGGAAGCTTCTCGAGGAACTGGCTTCGTCGCCCGCCGTTTGATTCTGTAGGTCAGGAAGCACTCGCTGCCGAGGACTTCCTGATTCGCCAGCTTGAAGCGCACCAGATGCGGGAGGAACTCGCCGGGGAGCCCGGTGAGAGTGGCTGCCTCCCGGCCTCCAAAAATGACGGGGGCCCAGGTGAGGTGCAGGGTATCGACCAGATCCGCTTCCAGCAGGGATCGGAACAAGGTCGGCCCGCCCTCGCAGATCACCGAGCGGATCCGGTAATCCACCCGCAGGATGCGCATCATCTCCGCGAGGTCGACCGTCTTTTCAAAGAGCCACACGTCGGCCTTTGCGGCCAGCCACGACCGGACGCGCTCCGGCATGGCCTGGGTGGAGAAAATCACGATCGGAGCGCCGGGCGAGACGAAGACCTTTGCTTTTGGGTCAAGTCGACCGGAGGCGCTGACGATGACGCGAAGGGGCTGTGCGGATTGGCCGCGCTTTTTGCGGGCGCGTTGCAGGGTGGGCTCGCTCACGCCCATGGACATGTTGTCTGCCTTGAGCGTGCCCGCGCCGACCAGTACGGCATCGGCCTCGGCACGGATTTCGCGGAAGCGGCGCTTGTCGTTCCCCGAGGTGAAGCCCGAGGGCGTCTTTTTCCGCGTGGAGACCTTGCCATCGGCGGTGATGGCGAAGTTCACAGAGACCTTGGGCCGCGCTGCTTTCACGCAGCGTCTTCGATGGTCTTTTCGACCTTTTCAACTTCCTGCTCCACGTCACGGATGTGGATGCCGCCTACGGGACGGAAGAGCATGTAGATGACTCCTCCGACGAGTCCCCAGAAGACGATCATCAGAAAGCCCGTCATGGAGATCATCGCGGCGGTTCCGATCGGGGTGTTGAACAACTCGGAGAAGACCTGCTGAAAGAGACCTTCACGCACGCCCAGACCGGAAAGGCTCACGGGCAGCGAGGCGATCGTCATGATCGCGGGGAGGACAGCGAAGACATCGATCAGCCCATCAAACCCGCCGAAAAGGCCGAACGCCCGCGCGGCAAAGTAAAAGGCCAGGAACATCAGGAGATGTGAGGGAATAGAGATGCCAAAGGTCGCCAGCAGCGTCTTGGGACTGCGGGCATAGGTGGAGAAAGCCGTGGCAAACTCCAGGATCTTCGCGTGGAGCGGCAGCCAGGTGGGAAGCTTGTGGGCGAGGCGGAAGTAATCGACGAGGAAACCTGCAACGATGAAAGTGAGGGAACCGCCGAGGATGATACCCAGCGACCCCATGAGCGCCTGGGTGATCGGTTTGGAAAAGAGCAGGTTGAACTCCAGCGTGCAGAGCGTAGCGGCAACGGCGACGAGACCGAGCAGGCCCATCATGCGGTCGACGAGCACACTGAGGAAGGCCGCGCTTTTACGATCCTTCGTCTCTTTCATCGCGTAAAAGATCTTCACGACATCGCCGCCCGTGCCGCCGGGCAGGAAGAGATTGAAAAACGCGCCGATGAGAAAGATGCGCATCGCCCGCCACCACCCCATCTGAATGCCCTGCGCGGCCAGCAGGATGCGCCAGCGCTGGGTCTGGAGGGAAAAGGCGAGGCCCACGGCCAGCGCCCCGGGGATGAGCCAGAGAAAGTTGGCTGTGTGGAGGGCGGTCGCCATCTGCTCGCGCTTGGCGGGATCGCGGAAGATCCAGCACAGGAGCAGGACGGTGACGACGATTTGGAGGATGGTCAGGAGAGTGCGCTTCATCGGAGAGTGCGCCACCTGGCGGCGGCGGAGAGGATGTCTTCTTTGGACGTTCTTGGATGAAGTTCAAAGACGAAAAGGCAGTCTGCCGGAAGAAATTGCACCAATTTGTCAAAAGGGATCTCCCCAGTGAAGGGCGCGCGATGGTCCTGGAACGGCCAGCCGACATCATGCACGTGGCAGCCCATCGTGCGCGGCCCCATCTTTTGCAGCCAGTCGGTGTGATCCAGCAGGCCGAGGTTGTGCTTGATCTGGGCGTGGCCAAAGTCATGCCAGTACCGGGCGTTGGGCGCGTCGAGTCGCTGGAGGAAATTCACAAACTCATGCTCCGAGGGCATGGCCTCGTAATGCTCGCGGTTCTCGATCCCGAGGCGGATGCCCTTTTGCGAGGCATAGTCGGTAATCTCCATGAGGCAGTCCAAAGCTCGCTGGACATAGACCTCGCCGACCTTTTCCCGCTTGAGCACCGCTCGCACCTTTTGCCTGGCGTACCCGTGAGTAAAGTTGCCTTCATTCTCCACGACCTCCCGGAGAGATCGGGTGAGATGGAGCGTCTTGATGCGGCCCGTGTGCAGGACGACGACCTTCGCTCCGAAGCGCTCGGCCATGTCGATCGTTTGCAAGGTCAGGCGGACGGCGCGCTTCCGGTCGGTGATCCGGTGCGAGGTAAATTCGTAGCAGTCTGGATTGTCGACCATCACCTCCGGGGGGAGGGGGCAAAAGTTGTGCAGGCTGGAAACCTGGAATCCCTCCTTCTCCTGAAAAGAAAGGATCTCGTGCACGGTATGAGCCTTCAACCCATGACCCAGCTCGATGGCATCGAATCCCATCTCCAGGATTTCGCGGACGATGCCTTCGCCGCTGCGATGCCGGTTTGAGTTCCAGGCTGTCGAGAAGGAGAGCATGTATCAGTGCGATTCCAGAACGATCAGCGCCGCATTCTCACCGGATCGGATCGCGGCATCAATACTGCTGCTGGAGACCTGATCACCTGCAAGATGGACGTTTGGCCAGGGTGATGTGGGAGGAGCGCCGGCCTTTACGGTCGCGTAGGGGATGTGACGCTGGTGGAGGAATTTGAGGGATTCCGCCGCATGGGGGAAAATCTCCGAGATCTCCGCCTGGGCGCGAGTGACGATGTCTTCCGGACTCCGCCCCTGGTCTCTCAAGATCGTGGCGCTGATCAGGTGAGCACCATCGGGAGCATACTCGGGCGCTATGTTGGTGATCTGGACAAAATGCCGGACGAGGCGATCCTCTCCAGAGGGGAGGACGAGCATCCGGTCGGGGTAGAGACTTTTCCGGGAGGAGAAATAAACGACCCGGGTGGAGGTGTGTTCGCGGCAGGGTGTCGTGTCCTGGATCAATCTCCGGGTCGTTGGTTCCGCCGTGGCGATCACGACTTGAGTGGCATGGACGATGCGGTCGCCGGTGAGAAAAATGCTCGCGCTTTTTCCCCCGATGACCTCGATTTTTTGCACCGGGCTATCCAGCCGCAGCGAGCCGGGGAGGAGCCGGGAGGCCATCTGTACGGGAAGCGCTCCCATGCCGTCAGCAGGAACAAACACACGCCCCGATGTGAACTTCTTCAAGTAAAAGCGGAAAAGCGACGCCGGAGCGCTGAGCGTGTCATCCAGGAACACACCTCCGAAGAACGGCCGGAAAAATCGACGCAATGCCTGATCGCTGATGCCCCTTTTCCTCAGGAGTTGCAGGGTGGTTTCCTCGGGGTCTTCCAGATTCTCGAGATCCGTATCCACAGACAACAGGAGGTCAGCCACCATCTTGGTGATCCGGGCCTTGTCCAGCCACGTGAGGGCGGAACTCGCAAAAGCCGCCCCGGCCGATGCGGGGTGCTTCAAGGGGTTGTGAACCTGATAAAACTTCCTGGCGTCCCACATGATGGCCCCCGAGTCGAAATACCTCGGTCGCAGGGCGGAGAGGTCAACATGCGCTCGCAGGCTGGTATAGGAATCCATGATGACCTGAAACCCCAGGTCGCAGGTAAATCCGCCGACCCGCTCGTGTCGGACCCGCCCGCCGACCTCCGGGTTGGCCTCGAGGACAATCACGTCTTTGCCGGCATGCTGCAAACTGCGCGCGCATGCCAGCCCTGCCAATCCTGCTCCTATGACTACGACCACGGGGTTCTTTCCTGGAGGTGCCGGGATGCCATTCTCGCAGCTAGAGCTTTTCCGCGTACGGCAGCAAGGAAAACCAGCGCCCATGGCTCAAAAAGCGGCACAGTTCAAAAGTAAAAGCGATAGTAACTTGGCAAATCGCTTCGGGCAATGGCATGTTCCCTGCCAATATGAAGTACCGCACATTCCGAGGCACGGACATACGTGTGAGCGAGGTTGGATTTGGGCTCTGGACAGTCTCCACCGGGTGGTGGGGCAACTACACGGATGACGAGGCGGTGGCTTTGATGAAGGAGGCCCTGGATCTCGGGATCACCCTCTTTGATGCGGCGGATACCTACGGAAACGGCCGCAGCGAGGAACTCATCGGCAAGGCTTTCGCGGACCGTCGTGACGACATCGTCATCGCCACCAAGGTGGGCTACGATTTTGTGAATCACGGCGAGGAACGGCGCGGCCAGCGCGAGATCCCTCAGGATTTCAGCCCGGAGAATATCCGGCGCGCCACCGAGGCGGCCCTGAAGCGTCTCAAGACGGATACCATCGACCTCCTCCAACTGCACAACATCCGCTTTGAGCAGGTGGAGGACGATGCACTCTGGGCGACCCTGGAGGATCTGCGCGCCGCCGGCAAGGTGAAGCACTACGGGGTAGCGCTCGGGCCGGCCATCGGCTGGCTCGCAGAGGGCGTGCTCACCATCCGCCGCCGCAACCCCGGCGTGCTCCAGCACATTTACAACCTCCTGGAACAGCACCCCGGCAAGACCATCCAGGCTGCGGCGCGCGATGCACAGGCAGACACCATGTTCCTCATCCGCGTTCCTCACTCCTCCGGCATGCTGGAGGGCAAATACACTGCCGAGACCGTGTTTGCACCGAATGATCACCGCAGCCACCGTCCGAAGTCCTGGCTTACGAATGGCGTGAAGAAGGTCGAGCAACTCCGCTTCCTCGAACGCGGTGGCGAGCGTACCCTCGGGCAGGCTGCCATCCAGTGGCTGCTCGCGGATGATCTGGTGGCCTCCGTGCTTCCGAATATTTACAATGCCGAGCAACTCCGTGAGTTTGCCGCCGCCTCCGACGTGTCGCCACTCTCGCAGGATGAACTCGACCGCGTGGAGGAGCTGGTGAGGGGGAATTTCGGCCTGGAACCCGAGGAGGGGCGCTACAAAGGGACGATGGAGCTTCCCGTGGAAGCCACCGCGTGAAGCAGTGGGCACATCGGGTCTTTGGGCGTCGCAAACCGAAGGCACCTGTCGTTGTCGCTCCCAAGGTCATCGTTTTCGATTTCGACGGGACGCTGGCCGACACGTTTGAGATCGCGTTTGATATTCTCAACAAGCTCGCGGACGAGTTTGGCTTTCGAAAGCTGAGCCGCGAGGAACTGGAGCATGCGCGCGACATGCGCACGCGGGAGCTGATGAAATTTCTCGGCGTGTCTCCGACCAAGCTGAGCCGGATCGGGTCGCGCGGCACGGCGGCGCTGCGCGCCCAGATCGATAGCGTCGTTCCTCTTCCCGGCATCCCCGCCTTGGTGAGGGAACTGCACCGGCGCCAGTTCGCCCTGGGGATCATTACCTCCAACAGCGAGGATAACGTGCGCACATTCCTGCGGAACCACGACTTGGATCTCTTTCAGTTCGTCCGCAGCTCCTCCAAGCTGCTGGGAAAGGCGCGTGAGATCAAACAGGTGATGAAGGATTTCCACTTCGCTCCGGGCGACATGCTTTTCGTTGGAGACGAGACGCGTGACATTGAGGCCGCGCACAAGGCCGGCATTCCCATGGCAGCCGTGAGCTGGGGGTATAACAGCCGCCGCTCTCTGGCGGGAATGAAGCCGGGGAAAATCTACGACCGGCCCGAGGATCTTCTCGATGCGCTGCAGAAGCCGGGTGAGGTGCTCGACATCCCTGTGGGCCGTCCGGTCAAGGAATAGGACCGCATCAGGAAGGGGCGCGGAACAAGCCCTTTCCATCTGCCGCGGCCGGAGCCGGGCAGATGGTCAAAAGCTGGCTGGACGCCTAGAAGGGCTTCTGCTCCAGGTGCCAGATATCCTTGGCATACTCCATGATCGTGCGATCACTGGAGAATTTGCCGACTCGAGCAGTGTTGAGGATGGCCATTTTGGCCCACTTGTCCTTGTCGCGGAAGGTGGCGTCGACCCGTTTCTGGGCGTCGCTGTAGGAGCGGAAGTCCGGCAGGCACAGGAACGGATCGCTGTAGTAGAGATTGTCCCGGAGCATGCTGAGGACGCCGTGTGGTTCGTCGGGGGTGAAGTAGTTGGACCCCACCCAGTCGACCACCGCACGCAGTTCCTCGTCGGCGTTGTAGTAATCCTGCGGATTGTACCCGCGAGCCCAGAGCGCGTTGACCTCCTCCACCGTCATGCCGAAGATGAAGATATTGTCGTCGCCGACCTCCTCGCGGATTTCCACATTGGCACCATCGAGGGTGCCGATCGTCAGCGCACCGTTGAGGGCGAGCTTCATATTGCCTGTTCCCGAGGCCTCCTTGCCTGCGGTCGAGATTTGCTCGGAGAGGTCGGCTGCCGGGACGATGCGCTGCGCGAGCGAGACGCGGTAGTTGGGCAGGAAGACGACCTTGAGGCGGTCGTTGATGCGCTTGTCGTTGTTGATCACCTTGCCGACCGAGTTGATCGCCTTGATGATGCACTTCGCCAGGTCGTAACCCGGAGCCGCCTTGGCCGCGAAGACAAACACGCGCGGGGTGATGTCCAGCGACGGGTCTTGCAGCAGCCTGCGATAGAGAGCGAGGATGTGCAGCAGGTTCAGGTGCTGGCGCTTGTACTCGTGGAGGCGCTTGATCTGGACATCGAAGAGCGCTGACGGATCGACTGAGACATCGCACGATTCCTTGATGATACGGGCGAGATCGACCTTGTTGGCATGCTTCACATGCATGAAGGCCGACTTGAATTCCTCATTGTCGGCGTAAGCCTCCAGTTCGCGCAGCTTGTCGAGATTGCGCTCCCAGCCGGTGCCGATTTTGGAGGTGATGAGATCGCTCAGGCGCGGATTGCAGGCGAGCAGCCAGCGACGGGGAGTGATGCCGTTCGTCTTGTTGTTAAACTTGCCGGGATAAAGTGCGTCAAATTCCGGGAACAGATCCTTTTTCAAAAGCTCCGTGTGTAGCGCGGCGACGCCGTTGACGGAGTGGCTGCCCACGACGGAGAGATGGGCCATGCGGACCATCTGGGTCGGACCTTCCTCAATGAGCGAAAGGATTTGCTTCTTGTCCGTGTCGCCGGGCCACCTGGCCTCGACTTCTTCCAGGAAGAGCTTGTTGATCTCGAAGATGATCTGCAGGTGCCGCGGCAGCACCTTCTGAAACAAGCCGACGCTCCACTTCTCCAGGGCCTCCGGGAGAAGGGTGTGATTTGTGTAAGCGAAGGTCTTGGTCACAAGGCCCCAGGCGGACTCCCACGGCATGCTGTACTCATCGAGGAGCAGTCGCATCATCTCGACGATCGCTACTGCAGGGTGCGTGTCGTTGAGCTGGATGGCGACCTTATCGGGGAATTCGCTCCAATCCTCATTGGTCTTGCGGAAGCGGCGGATGATGTCCTTTAGCGAACACGCCACGAAGAAATACTGCTGGAGCAGGCGCAGCTCCTTGCCGCTCTCCGTCTTGTCGTTGGGATAAAGAACCTTGGAAATCGTCTCACTGTGGTTTTTTTCGCGCACGGCCTCGTCGTAGCCACCACGATTGAAGGCCTCGAAATCAAAATCCTCCGCCGCGCGGGATTCCCACAGGCGCAGGTAGTTGACAGTGTTCGTTCCGTAGCCGGGGATCGGAATGTCGTAGGGGATGCCGAGCAGCTTCTTCCAGCCGTTCCAGCGGGAGACGTAGTTGCCGCGGTCGTCGAAGACATTCTCGACGTAGCCGTAGACCTTGATCTCGGTGGCGTGCTCCGGGCGAACGATTTCCCATGGCGTGCCGTCGCGCATCCAGGCATCGGGCAGTTCCACCTGATAGCCGTTGCGGAACTCCTGCTTGAAGAGGCCGTACTGGTAGTGAATGCCGTATCCGATGGCTGGCAGGTCGAGCGTGGCGAGGGAATCGAGGAAGCAGGCGGCGAGGCGGCCGAGACCGCCATTACCGAGGCCCATGTCGTATTCCTCGCTGCGAAGCTCTTCAAAATCCAGCCCCAGCTCTTCGAGGGCGTGCACCATGTTTTCCATGATGCCGGCGCTGTAGATCGTGTTGGAAAACAGGCGTCCCATCAGGAACTCGAGGGACAAATAGTAGACCCGCTTGGCGTTGCTGTTGTGGTGAACCGCCTGAGTGGCGATCATTCGTTCCACCACCACGCTTTGTGCGGCCTTGCAGGTCGCCAGCCACCAGTCGCGCTTGGTCGCAGTCGAGGCGTCACGAGCCAAGCTGAACTTGAGGTGAGTCTGAATCAGGCGTTTCAGGCCGGGAATGGAAGTATCGAGAGCGGATTGGAACTGGCTCATGCTTTATCTCGTTTCGTATGAATGGGAAGGCAGGGAAAGAGCAAAATTCGCGCCAAATTCGATTACGGCGAACTTGTTACACAAATTCGCCGAGGAGAGACGGTCAGCCCTGTTGCTTCCCGGCCACGTACGAAGCGATCGTATTCACGCTGACGAAGGCCTCCCTGGCCACTTCCGAACTTGGGGTTGCCACGCCGAAGTTTTTCTCCAGGCTTACGGCCAGTTCCAGGGCGTCGATGGAGTCGAGGGCGAGACCCTCCGGGCTGAAGAGCGGGGTGTCGTCGCCGATCTCGTCGGGCGAAACCTTCAACATCAGGCTTTCCACGAGCATTTTCTTGATGCGGGAGGTCAGGTCGGAATCAGGCATGGCAACGTACGAATCGGGGTTTCCAAGTTGAACAGGATTTTTTATACCGGGGTATGTCGTCAAAAATACGCCTCGATAACCTCCTGGTGGCGAGGCAATTTTTTCCATCCCGCGAAAAAGCCCAGCGATCCATTATGGCCGGGTTGGTCTATGTAGCTGGTCAAAAAGCCGCCAAGGCCGGACAGCAGGTGCCCCAGGATGCCGAGATCGAGGTGCGGGGCGGCGAGAAGTACGTGGGCCGGGGAGGCCTGAAGCTGGAAGGTGCCCTGGATTTTTTCCGGGTCGATCCCACCGGTCGGGTGGCGGTCGATGTCGGGGCTTCCACCGGGGGATTCACGGATTGCCTCCTGCAAAGGGGCGCCTTGAGGGTGCACGCGCTCGACGTGGGCCATGGTCAGCTTGACTGGTCGCTACGCAATGATCCCCGGGTCAAGGTCTATGAGGGTTTCAACGCCCGCAATCTCAAGGCGGAGGATCTTGGCGAGCTGGTCGATCTCGCGGTGGCGGATGTGAGTTTCATCTCCTTGACGCTGATCCTCCCGGCTCTCTTTGCCCTGCTCGCCCCTCCTGGAGACATGATCGTCCTTATCAAACCGCAATTCGAGCTTTCGGCCGCCAAGGTTGGCCGGGGCGGAGTCGTGCGGGAGTCGCAATATCATGACGAGGCGGTGGCTCGCATCCGTGACTTCGTGGCCGAGCACGGCAAATGCTGGCATGGCGTCACGACTTCGCCTATCAAGGGCCGCGAGGGGAATGTCGAGTTCCTCGCTCATTTATCTTTGTGATCGGACTCATCGCCCATACCGAAAAAACGGAAGCAGCCGAGCAGGTGCGCGCCATGATCAGCGCCCTGGAGGAAAAAAACGTCCGCTTCCTTCTCGAAAAATCCACCGCCGAGCTCGTCGGAGCGCTTTCCGACCTGGATGAGCGGGCTCTCGCTCGTCAGTGCGACCTGCTGGTCGTGATGGGCGGCGATGGCACCATCCTGCGCGTCGTCCACAAGATCGGCGAGGACATCAAGCCCATCTTTGGCATCAATATCGGCTCCCTGGGTTTCCTCACCTGTGCCGCCGCCACCGAGATCCCGCGGGCCGTTGAGAGCATTACGCGCCAGGACTACATCCTGAGCCAGCGAAGCCTTCTTTTGACGGAACTGATCTCTTCCGGCGGAAAAATCCGCAGGATGTTTGGATTAAATGACGTCGTCATCAGCCGTGGCGAGCGATCCCAGTTGGTGAAACTGCGCGTCAAGATCGATGGAGCCGAGCTGACGGATTACAATGCCGACGGCCTGATCATCGCGACCCCGACCGGGTCCACGGCCTATTCGCTCTCCGCCGGCGGGCCGATCCTCATGCCGGAGTCGGGCGGATTTGTCATTACTCCGATCTGCCCTCATGTGTTGACCAATCGCTCCACCGTCGTGAGTGATCGATCGGTCATCACCAGCGAACTCATCGTGGCCGAGCACTCGGTCTTTGTGACGGTCGATGGACAGGGTAATCACGCCATGCATCTTGGCGATACCCTGCGGATTTCCCAGAGCGACCGGACTCTCCCCCTCGTCATGCTCCCCGAGAAACTCTTCCCGGAGGTGCTCCGCCAGAAACTCAAGTGGAGCGGAAGCAACGTATGACCCCCATTTCCGATGTCCTGCAGCCAGATCATGTGAATCTCGCGCTTTCCGCCAAGTCGCGGAAGGAAGCGGTGGAGGCCGTGCTATCCAAGCTGAATGGCGATCCGAGGGTGACGAATTTTGCGCAGTTGGAGGAGGCGGTCAAAGCCCGCAATGCTCCTGCCATTTCAGAAAACGGGTGGGGGATCTGCCTCGCCCACGGCCGGACGGACAGCGTCAGCGAACTCGTCATGGCGGCGGGCCGGGTTACGCCGGGTTTCAACTGCCGCGATGTCAAGGAGCCGGTGCGGCTCGTCTTCGTGGCAGGAATCCCGAGCGCCTTCGACTCCGAGTACCTTCGTATCGTGGGCGTCATTGCCCGCATCTGCCGCGATCATCATCAGTTTGATCGCCTTTTGGCCGCGAAGACTCCCGAGGATTTTATCCATTTGCTTGGGGCGGCCGAGGTCAAATTGTGAAGGCTGCCTTGACACTTGCTCCCACACGCCTTTGCTTATCCGCCAATGCCTTTGCTTGAGGTCAAAGATTTACGCGTTTGGTTTCCGGTTCACGGAGGAGTGCTTCGGCGCAAGGTGGGTGACATCAAGGCGGTGGACGGAGTTTCCTTTACCATCGAACCCGGCCAGACGGTCGGTCTCGTGGGCGAAAGCGGCAGCGGAAAGACGACGGTCGGCCGTGCTCTCTTGAAACTCGGCCCGGCCACCTCTGGCGAGGTCTTTTTCGAGGGGAGAAACATCCTGCCCCTCAGTGAGCGGGAGTTTCGACCGCTACGCCGCCAGATGCAGATGATCTTTCAGGATCCTTTTGGTTCGCTCAATCCGCGCCTCACCTGCGGCGCGATCATCGGCGAGGCACTGACGACGCACTTCAAAGACATGACGGCTGCCCAGCGGCGCGCCCGTGTCTCCGACCTGCTGACTCAGGTGGGGTTGAAGCCCGAGATGGCGTCACGGTATCCGCACGAGTTCAGCGGCGGCCAGCGGCAGCGCATCGGGATCGCCCGCGCCCTGGCCGTGGAACCCAAGTTCATCGTCTGCGATGAAGCTGTGAGCGCGCTCGACGTGAGTGTGCAGGCGCAGATCGTCAATCTGCTCATGGATTTGCAGGAAAAACTCGGCATCGCCTACCTGTTCATCGCCCACGATCTCGCGGTGGTTCAGCATATCAGCGACCACGTGCTGGTCATGCACCATGGCCGTATCGTGGAGTCCGCCTCCTCCGACGAGATCTATTCACGCCCCCAGCACGAATACACGAAAACCCTGCTGGCCGCCGTGCCGCAGCTTGCGTAAAGATTTTCCGCTTCGATGCATCCTCTTCTCCGAAAGATTCTGGGCATGAACTGGTTCGTCATGTTGCTCATGACGGCCTTGATGGCCTACGGCGTCTACTCGATCTACAGTGCCACCTGGATGCGTAACGAGGCCTACTGGTCGTCTCAACTCATCTGGATCGGCATCTGTCTGCCAGTTTTCTTCGTTACCGCGCTGATCGACTACCGATGGATTCGCTTCGGCGCTGTGCCCATCTACGTGCTGGGTATCCTCGGGCTGGTGGCGACGATGGTGATCGGTGAGGAGCGCTATGGAGCGAAAAGCTGGCTCGATCTGAAGGTCATGAGCTTTCAACCCTCCCAGCTTGCGATCGTGGCGGGCATCATGACCCTGGCGGTGTATCTGGAGGCGTCGCGCCGCACCATGCCCATCCTGCGCATCCTGGCCTGTGGAGCCATCGTCGGCGCTCCCTGGCTGATGATTCTCATCCAGCCGGATCTGGGTTCCTGCATCGTCTGGGTGCCGGTGCTCCTGGGTATGATGTTCATCGGCGGCATCCCGAAGCGCTGGCTCGCCGCCATGCTCATCGTCGGCGTGGCGCTGGTTCCGCTCGTGGTCCACTTTGGACTCAAGCCGTACCAGTACGCGCGTATCACCACTTTCCTGAATCCCGACCTCGACCCTCAGGGCGATGGCTGGAATATCAACCAATCTCTCATCGCCATCGGCTCCGGCGGCTTTTATGGCAAGGGCTTCAAAGCTCCCAATACCCAGAATGAGCTGGGTTTTCTTCCCGTCACCATCGTCCATAATGACTTCATCTTCTCCGTCATGGGAGAGCAGCATGGGTTCATCGGCGGCGTGATCCTCATCGGTGTCCTTGCTCTGCTTTTCGTGGGCATCCTGCACATCGGCATGGAGGCGAGTGATGATCTCGGGCGATTATTGTCGATCGGCATATTGCTGCTGCTGTTTACGCACACTTTCATGAACATCGGCATGACCATTTCCGTGACGCCGATCACCGGTTTGCCCCTGCCTTTTGTGAGCTATGGCGGATCATTCCTCCTGATCACTCTTTTCAGCATGGGACTCCTCCAGAGCATCTGGATTCACCGCAAGGTGGTGCGATAGTCTGATTCGCTGACCAACCCGACACGGTTTTCGCGAATGTTCCAACCCTTGGTTGGAAAGATGGGAATCAAGGCCGCAAGGAGCATTCCTACCACGGCAAGTCCGATGAAATGAATCGCTGTGGCGGAGAAGGCATTGTGCAGCCAGTTCTGCGAGTGGAATCTGGTATGAAATCCGCCGATTCGCTCCGGCAGCAGCTTGTGGCAGATCACATCGGTGAGCGCCCAGGCTGTGCGCCATCGAGGCTTGTCCAGGGCGCAAATGGCACTGAGTAAAGACGGCGAGTGCGGTACTCTCGTTCCTCCCAAGCCGCTCGAGCTTCGTCTCCGAACTCGGTATAGCCGCGCACGGAAGGAGAATTCTAGATTTTGACCCGCTCGATCTGTGCGCCGAGGCCGTTGAGCTTGTCGTCGATGCTCTCGTAGCCGCGGTCGATGTGGTAGACGCGGTTGATCTCCGTCATGCCGTCGGCTTTGAGTCCGGCGAGGACGAGGGCGGCGGATGCGCGGAGATCGCTGGCCATCACGGGAGCGCCGCTCAGGCGGTCGACGCCGGTGATGACGGCAGTGGCCCCCTGGAGTTCGATATTGGCACCCATGCGCTTGAGCTCGGCGACGTGCATGAAACGCTGCGGGAAGACATTCTCGGTGATCGCGCTGACGCCATCGGTCATGGCAAGCAGGGCGCACATTTGCGCCTGCATGTCGGTCGGGAAACCCGGGTAGGGCAGGGTTTCCAGCGTGAGCGACTTATGGTTGCCGTTGGTCTTGAGCGTGACGTAGTCCTTGCCGCTCGCGATCTCGTACCCGGCGGAGGCGAGCGGCTCGATCACGGCTTGCAAATGGGCGGGGTCGACACGCTTGAGCGTGACCTCTTTGCCCGCGATCGCAGCGGCGACGAGAAAGGTTCCCGCCTCGATGCGGTCGGGGATGACCTCGTGCTCAGCACCATGGAGTTCCTTCACGCCCTCGATGATGATACGGCGGGTGCCTGCGCCTTCGATACGTGCACCCATCTTGATCAGGAAATTCGCGAGATCCTCGACCTCCGGCTCCTCGGCAGCTCCGTCGATGACGGTGGTGCCTTCGGCAAGGACGGCGGCCATCATCACGTTATCCGTGCCGAGCACGGTCGAGCCAAACTTGCCGCGCAGGTTGATCGTGGCTCCCGTCAACTCGGGAGCGAGCACCTTGACATTGCCGCCCTGCACGCGAACGGCGGCCCCTAGGGCTTCAAATCCACGCAGGTGCAAATCGATCGGGCGGTCGCCAATGACGCATCCGCCGGGCAGGGAAACCGTGGCCTCCTTTTCGCGGCCGAGCAGGGGGCCGAGGATACAGACGGAGGCGCGCATCTTGCGCACGATGTCGTAGGGCGCCTCGGTGAGAACTTTCTCAGCCTTCACCGTCACGATGCCGCTGGCCCGCTCCACCTCACACCCGAGTTCACTCAGGATGGTGAGCATGTAGTGGATGTCGCTCAGGTCGGGCACGCGGGAAATCACGCATGGCTCCTTGGTCAGCAGAGTCGCGGCCAGGATGGGCAGGGCGGAGTTCTTTGATCCGCTGATGCGCACGGAGCCATTCAGCGCGGCTCCTCCGTGAACGATGATTTTATCCATAACTCGCGAAGACGAAACGTTCTATACCTTGATAGTCGGGACGTACGGTGATGTCCCGATAATTGTTCCCGGAGAACAACTCGCATACGAGGGCTGCCTGGCCGTGTCCGATTTCCAGGCCGATGCGTCCTCCGGTGTTGAGATGAGCAGGCGCGGCGACGATGAGCCGCCGGATGATGTCGAGGCCGTCCGGGCCGCCGTCCAGCGCGGAAACAGGATCAAACTGCACCTCGCGTTGCAGGCCAGGGATTTCGCCCGCCGGAATGTACGGCAGGTTGGCCAGGATCAGATCAAAAGGTACTCCCTCCGAAGGAAGCACGTCGGCCTGAGAAAAATGCACTTTGGCTCCCAGCTTCTCCGCATTTTCGCGGGCGAGGCTCAAGGCTTCCGAATGGAGATCGATGGCAAAGACCTCCGCATCGGGAAACTCCAGCGCGAAGGTGACGGCGATCACGCCGCTGCCCGTGCCGATATCGAGGACGCGGGCGGGCTTGGGATATTGCATGGCAAACTCGATGAGCTGCTCGGTCTCGGGGCGGGGAATCAGCGCACGGCCATCGCAAATGAAGGTATGGCCAAAAAACTCCGCCGTCCCGAGCAGATGTTGCAACGGCTTGCCCTGGACGCGCTGGCGGACCAGCTCGCGCAGCGGGGCGCGATCCGCATCGCTCAGGGGACGGTCAAACTCGAGGTAAAGGTCGAGGCGTTTCTTGCCGAGCGTGTGGGCGAGCAGATGCTCGGCATTGAGACGCGGGCTCTCAACGGAATGCTTGCCGAGGTAATCCGCGGCGGCCGTGAGAGTTTCCAGGACGGTCATCACGCCTCGTTCTGGGCGTCCTTCAGGCGCTGCTCCATGTCACTGGCGAGCAGGGACTCGATCATTTCCTTGATGTCGCCTTCGATGAAGCGATCGAGACTCTTCAAGGTCATATCGATGCGATGATCGGTCACGCGATTTTGCGGGAAATTGTAGGTGCGGATTTTCTCCTCGCGCCCGCCGCCGCCGATGAGTTCTTTGCGATGGGCGGAGTATTTTTCCTCCTCCACGCGTCGTTTGTCTTCGAGGAGGCGGGAGCGCATGATTTGCAGCGCGCGCTCCTTGTTCTGCTGCTGGCTGCGTCCATCCTGGCATCGCACGATGCGGCCCGTGGGAATGTGCAGGATCTGGACGGCGGAGTCTGTCGTATTGACTCCCTGGCCGCCGGGACCGCCTGCACGGCAAACCTCGATGCGGAGGTCTTCCATCTTCAATTCCACGTCAACCTCTTCGGCCTCGGGGAGCACGGCGACGGTGGCGGTGGAAGTATGGATGCGCCCCTGCGCCTCGGTGGCGGGCACACGCTGGACGCGATGCACGCCAGACTCATAGCGCATCTTGCGAAACACGCCTTCGCCGGAGAGGCGGAAGGTGATTTCCTTCAAACCGCCCAGGTCGGCTTCGCTGGTATCCATCACCTCGATTTTGAGGTTGTTCGCTTCGGCAAAGCGCACGTACATGCGATAGAGGTCGGCGGCAAAGAGCGCTGCCTCCGTTCCGCCTGTGCCGGCGCGGATTTCCACGATGGCGTCGCGATCTTCATCCGGCTCAGGCGGGAGGAGAGCGATCTGGAGACGCTTTTCCAACTCGGGAAGCTTCTGCTCCAGCTCGGGCAACTCGGCCTGCGCCATCTCGGCGATCTCGACGTCATTGTCGGATGCGAGTTCGCGATTCTCCGCGATCTGCTGCTCGATGCGACGGCATTCGTCCGCGATGCTGAGGAGTTCCTTGAGCCGTGCGTGTTCGCGGAGGATTTCCCGGGCTTTCGCGGGATCGTCATACAACGACCCACTCGTCACCGCGCTTTCAAGTTCCTCGAAGCGGGCGCGCTTTTTTTCGATCAATCCGGAGAAGTCCACAGCAGTACGATTGGGATGTAAAAACGCGAAACGGTGATGGCGCTTTGGGCGCTATCACCGTTTCTTGCGGGAGGGGAAATCTAGGCTTTCTTGCCCGGCTTGAGAGCGCGTGCAGCGCGCACCGTGCCGTAGCGGCGCTTGAATTTGTCAACGCGTCCAGCCGTGTCGACGAATTTCTGTTCGCCGGTGAAAAAGGGATGGCAAGCCGCGCAAATACCGATTTTGATGTTGTCGCGCGTAGAACGCGTGCGATACGCCGCACCGCAAGCGCAAGTGATAACGGTCTCGACGTAGTTGGGATGGATATCTGCCTTCATTTCAGTGGAAACGAGCCAATTTAGTCAAAATCCCTCCGGACGCAATCTCGAAAAAAACCCAATTCTCGCGAGGTGGTCGGAAATCGTGAGGCGGATGGGGCCGAAACCGGCCATTTTTTCTCCGGATGGCAAGGTCTTGCGGACTTTTGACGAGGTGGAAAAGGAGGCTCGATTCTGGGGCGGCCGACTGGGCTTTCTCCCCCCGAGATCCGTGGTTTCCTGCCAGATTGGGAATGCTCCGGAGTTCTTTTCCTTCCTGCTCGCCTGCTGGCGGGCGGACTACTGTTTCCTGCCCTTTGACCTGGAACTTGCTAGAGACCGTCGGGACAAGCTGGAAAAAGTCTGTGGCGTCACGATGCGGATGGAGAATGCCAAATCCGGCCAGCGCCTCGTCCCGGTCAATAATTCCGCCACCTCGCTGATGGCGGCCGACATGCTTAAGGTGACATCGGGCAGTGCCGGGGAGCCGAAGGCGATCCGCTTTTCCTGCGCCCAGTTGCTGGCCGATTGCGACAATATCTGCGAGACGATGGGAATCGGCGAGGGGGACGTGAATTACGGTGCCATAGCGTTTTCGCACTCCTATGGCTTTAGTAATCTGGTGACTCCCTTGCTGTGCTGCGGGGTGCCCGTGGTCGTCGCTCGCGACATGATGCCACATGCCCTGCGAGATGGGCTGGCTGCCTCTGGCTCGACGGTATTTCCCGGTGTGCCTGCGCTGTTCCGGGCGCTGAGTGCGGTGGGGCCGGGAAGCGCGAAGCCGCGTCTCTGCATCTCCGCCGGGGCACCGCTCACACCGGAAATCGCAGCCAGATTTGCGGAGACATGGCAGACCAGGATACACACCTTTTATGGAGCCTCGGAATGCGGGGGGATATGCTACGATGCGTCGGGAGATTCCGGTATCGAAGCGGGATTTGTCGGCGATGCGATGCGCGGCGTCACCTTGGAACTGATGGAAGACGGAGAACCCTCCCGCGCCACAGTGATCAGCAAGGCGGTGGGAAAGGGGTATCATCCCGCCCGACCCGGCGAGGACTTCGGCGGGCAATACGTTCCCGGGGATTTGTTGGAAAGAGGCGCTGGAGGGTATCGGATCTGCGGACGCGTATCGGATTTCATCAACGTGGCCGGGCGCAAGGTGAATCCTGTTGAAATCGAGCAGGTGCTCGGGGCCTTGCCGGAGGTGGAGACCGTCGTGGTGGTCGGGCTGCCGGCTGGCTCCCGGGGGGAGGAGATCGGGGTGTGTTACGTAGGCCGGGCGGAAATTGACGCCCTGCGCAAGGGGTGCGCCCGCATCCTGCCTTCCTGGCAGGTGCCTCGGCATTGGCTGCGGCTGGAGGAAATGCCGATTAACTCCCGAGGCAAGATCAGCCGTGCCGACCTGCGCAGGAAGCTGCTAGCCGAAGGATAGCCGGATTTCGATTTACTCAGGAAGGGGCTTTCGTACGTTACGCCCATGTCCCAACTGGAATCCCTCCGAGAAGCGGCCCGCGTGTCGCCCGACAACATCCCTTTGCAGATGCTGTTTGGAGAGGCTTGTCTTAACGAGTTCGCCGCCGACGAAGCCCTGGGAGCATTCCAGCATGTTCTCCGTCTGAATCCCTCCCATCCCGAGGCGCGCATCGGACTTGCCCGGGCCTTGCATCACACGGGCAGGACTTCCGAAGCAGTCGTGAGACTGGAGGCCCTCGTGGCCGAGCGTCCGGAGTTGTCGGCAGCATGGTTGCACCTGAGCCGGTTCCTCATGGCGGAAGGCCTGAGAGACCAGGCGAGGACGTGCTATGAGAAGAGTCTCGTCCTGCCTGGAGGCTTGCCGGATGCTGCGCTCGAGCAGGAGCTTTATCTCCGGGGAGGGGCGGAAAAGCCGTCCGCTGACAGCAGTCGACTGGGCCGTGTCACCAGCGAAGGGTGGGAGACGCCGGTTGATTCCGGTGATTCCGGATTTCCAAGCGGTTCGCCTGGCGATGGTTTTGATGCCGTCGAACAACCCGACCTGAGCTTTGAAGACATCGGCGGCATGGAGCCGGTCAAGGAAGAGATCCGGATGAAGATCATTTATCCGTTGAAGAATCCCGACCTGTTTCGCGCCTACGGCAAAAAGGCGGGAGGCGGTGTGCTGCTCTACGGGCCTCCTGGTTGCGGCAAGACGCTCATCAGCCGGGCCACGGCGGGCGAAATCGAGGCGAATTTTCTCTCCATCGGCATCCACCAGATCCTCGAACTCTACATCGGGGAAAGTGAGAAAAACCTGCATAAGCTCTTCGAGTTGGCGCGGGATAATGCGCCCGCCATCCTCTTTTTTGACGAGGTGGACGCTCTGGCTGCGGATCGCCGCGACCTGCGCAAAAGCGCGGGACGGACATTGATCAATCAGTTCCTCGCTGAGATGGATGGCAATGTCGCCTCCAATGATGGCCTGCTCATCCTCGGTGCCACGAATGCTCCGTGGCATATCGACCCGGCATTTCGGCGGCCGGGGCGCTTTGATCGCATTCTCTTTGTGCCGCCGCCGGATGAGGGTGCGCGGGAGGCGATCATTTCGATCCTCGCCAAGGGGAAGCCCGTTTCGCAGCTCGACGCACGTGCCCTCGCGCAAAAGACCAGGGATTTCTCCGGCGCAGACCTGAAGGCGATTTTTGACACGGCGGTCGAGCGCAGCCTCGCCCAGGCGATGAAGCAGGGGCAGGTGGTGCCGATCACGCAGCGCGATCTCATAGAGGTCGCAAAATCCATCAGGCCCTCCACTCAGGCGTGGTTTGAGAGTGCAAAGAACTACGCGCTCTACTCAAATCAAGGCGGCTTTTACAACGACGTGCTAGCCTTTCTGGGGATCAAGAAATGACGCCCGACTCCTCCGCCGCCCAACGCGGTTTGATTTTCATCCAGCAGGGCCGCTATCGCGATGCCGAGAAGTATCTGCGCGAGGCATTGTCCTCCGATCCGAACAACCCGGCGACATTGTATTACCTCGCTCTGTGCGAGCTGAATCAAGGCAGGCCGGGAGAGGCTCGGGAGACGATTGAACGAGCTCTGGCCATGGGGCCGGAGGTGGATGGATTCCACGCCTTGCGGGCTTTGTGCCTCCTGCAGATGGGCAAGCTTGATGAGGCGATGGCATCGGCGAATGAAGCAGTGCGCCTCGGGCCGGACTCCGACTTTGCCTTTGTTGCCATGGCCTCGATTCATCTTGCGAAAAAGCGGTGGTTCGAGGCGGAAACGGCGGCACGCAAAGCCCTAGATCTCAATCCCGAGAACTCCAACGCATCCAATATCCTCACGACGGCTCTGCGCATGCAGAACCGCCTTGAAGAAAGCGCCGACCGCGTCGCGTATTCGCTCCAGCAGGACCCGGAGAATCCCGATAACCACGTTTCCGCGGGCTGGACGGCCCTGCATCAAGGCAAGGTCAAGAAGGCGGAGGAGCATTTCCTGGAGGCGCTGCGTCTGGAGCCGGGCAACGACCAGGCCAAGGACGGGTTGAAGGAAGCATTCAAGTCCCGATCCATTATTTACCGGGGGTACCTGCAGTACTGCTTCTTCATGCAGAGGCTCACCACCGCGAACCAATGGCTGATCATCATCGGGCTGCTGGTTGGCGTGAGACTGGCGCGAGCCTACCTGCCTCTGGCGATTGCGACATTTGTCATCGGTTTGTATTTCCTGCTGGTGCTCTGGGTCCATGTGGCCCGGCCTGTGGGAAACCTGCAACTCATGCTCGACCGGTTTGCCCGTCATGCCCTGAGCCGCGGCGAGCGCTGGGAGGCCTGTCTGGCCGGAGGAGCGGTGGTGATCGGTGCTCCCTTGTTTTTTATCGGTTCCATCGGCGGATTTCTGAATCCCCTGATCATTGGCTCGGCCTTGACCTCGGCGGCGTTTCCCCTGGCCTACATCTTCACGAATCGATCCCGGGCCGGGCAGGCGGTGTTTGGCCTTGCCGCCATCGGGGCGCTGGTTTGCGGCGGGCTGGCTTACCTGTCGTTTTCTTTCGGACAACCACCCAGCCAGCAGGGACCTGAGTACCTGCTCGCCTCGGCCATTATTGCGATGGCGGTGACGTGGCTCTGCAATATTCCGGCCCTCAATCGCCGGTGGTAGGGGGAAGGAAGGGAACCTTCCTCCTTGCACCCTGTGAATAACCGGATATACTTGACCTCCCCAGCTGCCTATGCTCCGCGCAGGACAATTTGCCCTCATTGTTACTGCATCGTTCGCGATGCTCGCATCCGCGCTTGCCCAAGACGCGTCGGATCTCTTTTTGCGTGGATACCAGGAGGTCACGGTCGCCAACAGGCTGGAGAGTGAGGACAAACCGGCCGAGGCGCTGGAGAGGTATCGCACCGCGGCGAAACTTTTCGAAAAAATCGTCAACGACTCTCCGGACTGGCAGCCGATCGTTATCGAGTACCGCCTCAAGAAAACCCGAGAGAGCATCAGCCGCCTGGAGACTCAGGTAGGCTCGGCACCCTTGACTACCGACGGCATAGAGGGCCCTTTGCCATCCGCTGATCGCTCCCTGCCGGAAATTTCCACCCAGCCGCTCACGGTTGTCACGCCTCCGGTCAGCCCGGCTCCCCGGCAGCAGTCTACGGTGAGGAACTCGGATTCAAGCCAGTACGACAACAGCGGCTCCGGCAATTCCGTGATGGCCGAATTGCGCAAACTTCGCCGCCAGTTGGCGCAGGTGCAGGAGGAAAAAGACACCCTCACGGAGCGTCTTCAGAAGAAAGGAGCGGAACTCCAGAGCGCGATGGTCGAGATCGACCGGATCAAGGTGACTGTCGTCGATCTGAAGTCGCAGCTTGCCCAGGCCACCGGTGCACTGGAGGACGCCACGCGCGACCAGTCCTCCGATGGTGCCGCCAAGAAAAACTACGAAGCTCGCATCGCCCAATACGCCCAGAAGCTGAGCGAACTGCAGGCTGATAACGAAGTGCTTGCCGAGGAAAACAGCCGCCTGCTCGGGAAGCTCGACCTTGCCTCGAAGTACATTATCACGAGCGATACGATCCGGGAGGGACTCCTGAAGGAACGTGTCACCCTGGCCGATGCCCGTGATACAGCGCAGGCAAAGCTCAAAAAGATCAAAGACAACGCAGCCGAACTCGACAAGGTCGCCAGCGAAAACAAGGCGCTGAAGGCTCGAATCGCCGAGCTTGATGGCGGGGCCGCAGGCAAAAAAGCGCTGGAAAAGATCAAGGTCGAAAAGGCCGAACTCGAAACGAAGCTGGCGGAGTCCGAAAAAAAACTTCAGGAACTCTCGGGAGCGGGAGCGGAGCGCGACAAGACGGTGCTGGCCCTGCAGAGCGAACTCAACAGCGTCAACGACAAGCTGCTTGAGGCCCAGACCCAGTTGACCAAGAATCAGGATCAGGTTGCCGACCTTCAGAAGCAGCTCGATGAGACATCCGGCGACCTGGCCAAGCTGCGCATCAATGGCTCGCCGGGCCGGGAGCAGCAGACGCTCCTGGCAGAGAATGACATCCTGCGCGGGATCATCCTTCGTCAGATCAAGGAGCAGACGGCTCGCGATGAAGCCAAGAAGAAGCTCGAGCAGGAAATCGCCACTTTGCAGCTCCAGTCCGGCACCATCACGGAACAACTAAGCGTCCTGGGTGCGCCGATCCTGCAGCTTTCTCCCGAAGAGAAATCGGTCTTCAAGGAGCCAGTGGCACTCCTTTCCGAACCGGGCGCACAGGCCCTGGATGTGACTCTCGCAATTTCAAAGGATGACAATCGCAATGTGGCGGTCACGTCCCAGGGTCCGGAATCTCTGCCGGATACGGCCCGCGAACTCGTGAAGACGGCCAAGCAGTTCTTCGATGCGAAGAACTACCTCGAAGCCGAAAAGGTCTACCAGCAGATTGTCGACGAAACGCCGGATAACTATTTTGCCCTTTCCAACCTGGGCGCGGTGCAGATCGAGGCCGGCAAGCTTTCCGCCGCCGAGGTGGCGCTGAAAAAAGCCATCGAGATCAATCCGGGTGACGCTTTTGCTTATACCAATCTCGGCATCGCTTACAGCCGCCAGGGCAAGTTTGATGACGCCATCGCCAATTTGAAAAAGGCGCTAAGCATTAACGACTCGGATGCCGTGGCGCATAATTACATCGGCGTCTGCCTCGGGCAGAAGGACAATCCTGCCGAAGCCGAGAAAGAGTTGCGCCGTGCGATCGAGCTCAAGCCGGAGTATCCCGACGCTCATTTCAATCTGGCAGTGCTTTACGCCACGCTTCAGCCGCCCTCGCTGGATCTGGCCAAGATGCATTATAACAAGGCCACCTCCCTCGGCGCTCCTCCCGATTCCTCTCTCGAGCGCTTGATTCAGTAAGTTTTTCCGTATTCATCCGGTCATTGCCAGATGATGCATGTGTGGTAGCCTCAGGAGGTTCTACCCTGATGATTAGCGAAAAACTGCTCAAGTCTTTGCCTGCGAGCGTTGAACGCTTTCTTAATTCGCAGCCTGTTCTCAATGACATTTTTGACGCGATCCCGGTTCAGATCGTGGTCAAGAGCCTGCGCCCGGAGAATTTTGGCGAGTTTTTGATCTGGAACAAAATGACAGAGGTGCTGCTGGGCATCTCCGCCGAGGAGGCAATTGGCCGAACCGACGAGGATTTTTTTCCGTCGGAGCAGGCTGAGGCTTTTCGGCAGAAAGACCGTGAAGTCGCCGCCAATGGAGTCTCCCTGGTGATTCCTGCCGAGGTGATCCACAGCCGGACAAAAGGGGTTCGGCTTCTGAGAACGACGAAGACACCCATCTATGACGAGGAAGGTGTGTCGGTCGCGCTGCTCGCCGTCTCCGAGGATATCACCGAGCGGGAGCAGAGCGAGGCGGAGTTGCGCGGCGCAGTCGAATTCCTGGAAAACGTAAACAGCGAGCTCCCGGGGGCGGTCTTTCAGTTCCGCGTCGATCGCAACGGGCATCCCTCGTTTCCCTACATCAGCACGGGGATACAGGCGATCACGGGAGACTCCTCGGTCGATGTGCTGAGTGGAGCGGCGAGTTTGTTCGATCGCATCGTTCCCGAGGACGTATCCTCGTTTTTGCAGGCGGTGGAAATCAGTCAGGAACAGCTATCGACCTGTCGGCAGGAGTATCGAATCATCACAACTTCCGGAGATTTGAGGTGGGTCTCCTCCAAGAGCTCCCCGACCGCTCAGGAAGACGGGTCGACCATCTGGCACGGATTTCTCACGGATATCACCGAGCAAAAGCGAATCCACGAGGCTCTTGAGCGGGGAAAAGAGCGTTTGCGTAATGCTCTGGATGCGATCCAAGCCTGCGTCTGGGAATACGATCTCGCCTCCGGTGAGCTGTACTTGAGTCCCGAGTGGAACTCCTTGTTCGGATTTGAGCCGACGACGGAGAGCTTCGGACTCGATATGCTGATTCGCTGCGTTCACCCGGAGGATGTCGAAAATGTGTCTCTGTGGTTTGCGCGGATACGGGGAGGGGAGTTCCGAGGGCAGATCGAGTTTCGGCATTTGCGTGGCGACGGTCAGTTTTCCTGGGTGCGACTGAGCGGCAAGCCGATATGGGCTGCGGATGGCAGGGTCGCGCGTGAAGTCGGCGCGATCGTCGAGTCCTCCGAGCAGAAGCGCATGGAGCGGCAGTTGATCGAAGCCAAGGAATCTGCCGAGCGCGCCAGCCAGGCCAAGGGCGACTTCCTGGCCATGATGAGCCACGAGATTCGTACGCCGCTCAACGCGGTGCTGGGATTTTCCGATCTGCTGGCAGCTACTCCGCTGAACCCTGAGCAAAGCGACTATTTGCAGACCATCCAGGATAGCAGCAGTGCGTTGCTGGTCGTGCTGAACGATGTCCTGGACTACTCAAAGATCGAATCCGGCAAACTGGATCTCCAGATCATGCCGATCGACATCACGAAAGTCATTCGATCATCAATCGACATTTTCCGGGCGCAGGCGGCGGCCAAAGGCCTCAAGATTCACGCGAATTTCTCTCCCTACATCCCGCAGTTGGTCCTCTCGGACGCCGTGCGGCTCAGCCAGATCGTGCATAATCTCCTGAGCAATGCGGTGAAGTTTACGGAGATGGGAGAGATCATGGTCGATCTCTCCGTGGCTGGCCTGCTGGTCAACGGGGTGGTGCCGGTTCTGCTGCAGGTGAGGGATACGGGCATCGGCATCGACCTCGAGCAACACAAGGGATTGTTTGATCCTTTCTATCAGGCAGACAGCAGCACCCGTCGCCGGCGCGGAGGCACCGGTCTCGGCCTGGCCATCGTCCGCCGACTGATCAATCTCCTCGATGGAGATATCGAGGTTCAGAGCGAGGTTGGACGGGGAACGACATTTCTCATTACCCTTCCGCTCCGTATTCCTGATCAGGAGGAGCCATTGACCGAGGAAGAACGCAAGCGGATGAGCATGAATCTCTCCGGACTCCTGCGGCGCATCCTTATTGTTGAGGACAACTCAACCAATCGCAGACTCGTCCGGCTGTTCCTGAAGAAACTGGGATACGATGCGGACGAGGCGGAGAACGGCTTCGTCGGGGTGAGCATGGCGAGCAGAGTTCACTACGATGTGATCCTCATGGATCTGGAGATGCCGGGTATGGACGGCTATGAAGCCGCCCAGCAAATCCGGCAGATTTATGGAGCCGAGGGGCCGTATATCGTGGCGCTGACGGCTCATGCCATGCCCGAGTATCGCGAGCGCAGCTTCAAGGCCGGCATGCAGGCATACCTGAGCAAGCCGGTGAAGAGCGAAGATCTGGCGAAGGTGCTAAGGCAGGCGCTTAAGCGCTAGCGGCCTTGGCTCCGTCGAGGGCGTAGCGGGCTGCACCCATGAGGGCTGCGCTGTCATTCAGGATGACTTTGATCGGCATGCTCTGCATCAAGCCGGAGAGGCGTCCTTTGTCATTGAAGGCATGGGTGAAGGCCACGCTCTTGATATGCGAGAGCATCTTGGCCGGGATGCCGCCACCGAGATAGACACCGCCCGTAGCCATGGCTTTCAGGGCCATGTTGCCTGCCTCTGCCCCGAGACAGCCGAGGAAAATCTCGATGGTCTGCACGCACATCGAGCATTCACCGGAGTCGGCATACTTCGAGATGACCATGTTGGGGTCCTTGGTCTTCATCTCGTGAACGGCGGCCGGGAGTTCCTTGCCGCGGCCCGTGTCGCGAAGGAACTTGTAGATATTCTCGATGCCCATGCCCGAGGCAATGCGTTCATAGCTGACATGGCCGTATTGCTTGATGAGATGCTCCAGCAGGGCGACTTCCAGATCGTTGCGCGGGCCGAAATCCGTGTGACCGCCTTCGCAGGCCCATACGCCGTAGCGCTTCCCATCCCAATATAAACCCGCCTCGCCGAGGCCGGTGCCGGGCGAGACGATGCAGCGGTTGCCCTCGGCGTCGGGAGCGCCTTCCTGGATGACGGCGAAATCATCAGGATTCAGCTCCGAGATGCCATAGGCGTTGGCGGCGAGATCGTTGAGGATGCTCACGTAGGGAATTTCGAATTCCTTCGAGATATCCGCCGCGTCGACGCCCCACGAGAGGTTCGTGGGCTTGGCCCGGCCATGCTTCACCGGACCGGGAACGCCGAAGCAGGCGGCAAGCACCGGGCGTTTCTCCTTGGCGAGAAACTCGCGGATGATCGCATTCAGACCCGGGTAGGAGGCGCTGGGAAAGCGCTCGTTCCGCTCCAAGCTGAGCGAACCGCCGATGGTCTTGAAGATGGCGAGATTGGATTTCGTTCCGCCGACATCGCCGGCGAGGATGACATAATTACGATCGGGCATGGAGAGACGGGAGGCTGAAAGACAGACCTACAGCTTATGCTGAATCTGGTAGTGGTGCCAAGCATGACCCGTTTTCTGGATCAGATGGTCGGCTGCTTCCGGTCCCCATGAGCCTGCTTCGTAGTTCGGGAAATCGCGAGCGGGCAGGGCATGCCACACGTCGAGGATCGGGTTCACGATGCGCCACGAAGCATCCACGCTGTCGTAGCGGTGGAAGAGCGTCGGGTCGCCGACCATGCAATCATAGAGCAGGGTTTCGTAACCGGTGGCGGCGGTGTGTTCGCCAAAGTCCGCGTAGGTGAAGTCCAGCGGCACGTTGGTGATGTTGATATTCGGCCCCGGGCGCTTGGCGTGAATGTCGAGCGTGATGCCTTCGTCGGGCTGCACGTGGATGACCAGGCGGTTTGGGGTGATGTTATTTTGCACCTCCTGGCCGAAAAGCATGAGCGGGGCACGACGGAAGCCGATGACGATCTGTGTCGTATGGGCGGCGAGGCGCTTGCCCGAGCGGATGTAGAAGGGAACCTCGGCCCAGCGCCAGTTGTCGACCTCGAGCTTCATGGCGACAAAGGTCTCGGTGTTGGAGTTCGGGTCCACGTCGGGCTCGGTGCGGTAGGCCGGGACATTTTTGCCGTCGATGATGCCTGCGCCGTACTGGCCGCGCACGGTGTTGGCGAGAACCTCCTCGGGTTCCATCGGGCGGATGGCCTCCAGGACTTTCACCTTTTCGTTGCGCACGCTGTCGCCGGAGATGGAACTCGGCGGCTCCATCGCGATAAGCGAGAGGACGGAAAGGATGTGATTCTGCACCATGTCGCGTACCACGCCGGAGTGATCGTAGTACCCTCCGCGAAGCTCGACGCCGAGCTGCTCGGCCACGGTGATCTGGACATACTCGATGTAGCGTCGGTTCCAGATCGGCTCGAAGACCGAGTTGCCGAAACGGAACACCATGATGTTTTGCACCGTCTCTTTGCCGAGATAATGGTCGATGCGGTAAATCTGGCTCTCGTTGATGTGCTTGGAGAGATCCTCATTCAACGCGCGGGCGCTGGCGAGATCGTGGCCGAAGGGCTTCTCGATGATGACGCGACGCCAGGCATTCGGAGCCTCCGTCGTTAGGCCGACGCTGTGGAGCTGCTCGACGACCTTGCCAAAGAAAGTCGGGGAGACCGCGAGGTAAAACAGGACGTTTCCTGGCAGGTTCCAGGTTTTCTGAGCGTCCGAGATCTTGGCGGCAAGGTGCTCAAAGGTTCCCTGCGAATTGAAATCTCCCTGCACGTAGTAGGAGCGGGCGGCGAAGTCGTTCCAGCAGCCGTCTTCCACCGGACGAGTGGCAAACTCCTTGATGTCCGCCGTGATCTTCTGGCGATAAAGCTCGTCGTTGCCATCTGTCACAGCCACACCGATGACCGCAAAGTTATCAGGGAGAAGCTTGAGCGCCTTGAGATTGTAGAGGGCGGGGAGGAGCTTGCGCTTGGTGAGATCGCCGGAGGCGCCGAAGATGACGATGGTACAGGCGTCGCCGGGACGTTCGTGTCCAGTGAGAGGTTGCTGAGACATGGCAGGCCTGATTAAGACAGATTCCGGGCCGCGCACAAGGCCGGAACGGCTATTCCTGCGGCACAAATGTGTAGGTCCATTCCTCGCTGTTCCAACCCTTTGGACCCTTTAGGCGATACCTCAGGACGGCATTCATGTTCTCCGAGGGGAACTTTACGTCTGTATACAGCCGCCATGACTTGCCGTCCGGGTTTCGGTCGACGCTGTGGCTCAGGACTTTGGCATTGTCGACGGTGATGTCCACGCCAGGCACCTCGCCCTCGGCAAAAGGCGCAGGCGTGTCGCCATTCCAGGCGAAGTCCACCATGACGATGTACTCATCCTTGCGCCCGTAGGAGGACATAATGTAGGTGGCCTTGACTTGTCCCTCCGTGGACACGCCCGGAGGGTCCTGCGCGGTCGAGGTCAGGCGGTAGCGGATGGTGTGTTTTTCTCCGGCCTTTGGCGTGGTCTTGGGCATCCAGTACGCCACGATGTTGTCATGGTATTCATCGGCCGTCGGGATCTGCCAGAGCACGATCGAGCCATCATTCCAATCCCCGATGGGTTCCACCCAGAGCGAGGGCCGACGGTGGTATATCGCCCGGATGTCGACGGAGCTGGAGTACTCGCGATCCCGCTGGAGCAGGCCGAAGCCCTGCGGGGATTTCGGCAGGGCAAAGACATCGACGAGGTCCTTGGTTACCGTCTGGAGCGGCCGCCAGATGCGGGTGCCATAGGAGTCGAGAATCAGGAGGCCGTCCGAGTCGTGCACTTCAGGGCGATAGTCGGGGAATTTGCGGTAGTTGTTTTCACCATACCAGAACATGCTGGTGATCGGCGCGTAGCCGACCCGCCCGGCCTGCTGGCGGAAGAAGAGCGTCGCCTTGACCTCGGCCTCCGTTGTCCGGGCGAGAGGCTTGATGATGAATTGATATGCCCCGGTAACCGTGGGGCCGTCGAGCAGGGCGTAAACCGTGATTTCCTTTGCGCCTTCCTCCGGCTCGACCACCCAAAGCTCGCTAAAAGCGGGAAATTCCTCCGGGGCCTTCGGATCGGCGGTATTGATCGCGATGCCACGGGCGGACAACCCGAAGACCTGCCCAGGAGACGGGAAGCGAAAATAACTGGCTCCTTGAAACACAACGAGCTCCTCCCAACTGCGCGGGTAGGGGAAGTCGTAAAGAAGACGCATCCCGGCGAATCCATAGTCGGACGAGACCTTGGGCACCTTGCCGCTGCCTTCGGTGACCTTGAAGAACTGCGACGAGTACGCCAGCGGCTGGATGGTTCCGTTGCGGCTGACGAGATTGATCTGGATCTTTTCGGGATAGAGGAAGCCCCGGAAGAAGGCCTCGATGCGAAACTTGAGGTTCGTGTTGTTCCAGATCGCCTTGTCCCGGTCAAAGGCGATGGCGCGATACTCGCTATAGCTCAGCTTCGCCGCAGCGTCGGGGATCTGGCGGTCGAGCGGCTGAAAGGGACGCATGCTCAGGGCTTGAGCCTGTTTCTCGATCTCCTCAAAGGTGTTGGTTTGGGCGTGTGCGGTGGAGGCGGCAAGGGCGGCAACTGCCCCCAGGGCGAAAAGGAATCTCACAACGAGGGGACGTTGCGGGGAATCCCTGCGGGAAACAAGGAGATTTGCGGTCGAGTTTTGCTGAGACAATCATCAGGGACTGGGCGGAGCCGCGGAATTCAGGCTCGCTCTCGCCGCTCGCCCCGGCATCTTTGTCTGGCATGAAGATCTACACCCGCACAGGAGACGATGGGACGACGGGCATCATCGGCGGCGCGCGCCTCTCCAAGGCCGACCTCCTCATCGAGGTGATCGGCGAGGTGGATGAACTCAATGCCGCGCTCGGCCTCGCCCGCACCTCGGTCCTCTCGGATACCGCGCGAACACTGCTGCCCCGCCTGCAGGACCTCCTCTTTCAGGTGGCCGCCATGCTGGCCGATCCCAAGGGCGTCTGCGGGATGACCATCGGCGAGGAAAGCGTCGCCTGGATGGAGGGCGAGATGGATTGTCTCACCGCCGAGCTGCCTGAGTTGCGAAACTTTGTCCTGCCCGGCGGCAGCGCCGCAGCCGCGCAGTTGCATTTCAGCCGGACGGTGTGTCGCCGTGCGGAGCGGCGGCTGACCCAACTCACCCTCGATCACGATGTGGCCCCGGTGCTGCTGCATCTGATCAACCGCCTCTCGGATCTGCTCTTCACCCTTGCACGGTACGAAAACAAAGTCTCCGGCACGGACGAAATCCTCTGGTCTGCGAAGTAACGTTCGGGGCAAACTCGGAGCATGTCTGAGAAGCGCTGCCCCTGGTGTCTGGGTTCCGAGATTTACGAAGCCTATCATGACGAGGAATGGGGCGTGCCGGTGCGGGACGACCGCGTCCTTTTCGAAATGCTTAATCTCGAGGGTGCCCAGGCCGGGCTTAGCTGGATCACCGTGCTGAAGAAGCGCGAGACATACCGCAAGGCGTTTCACAATTTCGACCCGAAGCGCATCGTGAAATATACCGACCAGGACGTGGCCCGGCTCATGGCCGATCCCGGGATCGTACGTAATCGGCTGAAAATCCACGCCGTGATCGAGAACGCTCGGCTCTATTTGGAAATGCAGAAGCAGGGTATTCCCTTCGGCGCGCACCTCTGGAGCTTCGTCGGCAACAAGCCGATCCAGAACAAGCTGGAGAGCATGCGCGACGCCCAGGCGAGCACGCCGGAGTCCGACGCGATGAGCAAGGATCTGAAGAAGCGGGGCTTCAAGTTCGTCGGCAGCACGATCTGCTACGCCTTCATGCAGGCGGTCGGCATGGTGAATGACCATTTCGTCACCTGCCCGCGCTACAAACAGGTGGCGAAACTCAACTAAACGTAGGGCCGGCATCCTGCGGGCCTGCTCGCAGGGCGAGTAGCAAGCGAAGAGGTAACTGCTGGAGTTTTCGCACGCGGTTCTCGCAGGCCGGCAAGATGCCGGCCCTACGGGAATCCCAAGCGCCAAGGCGTTTATTTTTCCGGCTGCAACCGGGCGGCCTTTTCGATCAGGGTCAGGAACTCGGCACGATAGCTGCCCGGGTCTTCGCCGAGATTGCGGCGGGCGATCTTCTGGATTTCGCTCCAGGAGAGGTCGCCTGCGTAGGGCGAATTCCGCAGCTTCATGCCGAAGGCGGCCACGGCGGCGGCGAACTGGAAATCCGGGCTGGCTTCGTCGAAAGCCATAGGTGTGTTTTTCACGGGAACCTCGATGAGCTTGCTCGTATCGCCATCCGGGGCCTTGTAGCGGAGCTTGACCGTCAGGAGATCGCCGGAGGCTTTCCGGTCGATATTCGCAGTCGGTGACGGCTCGGAATATTTTAGAGGATCAACGCTCGGGCGGTTGGGCAGGGGCTGGCCTGTGGGAACCACTTCATACAAGGCCGTGACGGTATGACCTGCTCCGATCTCGCCTGCATCCTTGCGGTCATCGTTGAAGTCCTCCTTTGCGAGGATGCGGTTCTCGTACCCGATGAGCCGGTATCCGGCGACGCGGGCGGGATTGAACTCGACCTGCACCTTCACGTCCTTGGCGATGGTGAAGAGGGTGGAGTTCATCTGCTCGACGAGCACCTTGCGGCCTTCGGTGAAGGAATCGATGTAGGCGTAGTTGCCATTCCCCTTGTCCGCGAGCTTCTCCATGGTGGAGTCCTTCAGGTTGCCCTCGCCGAAACCGAGGACGGAGAGAAAGACGCCCGAGGCGCGCTCGCGTTCGATGAGGTCGGTCAGGTCGCTCTGGTTGGTCACGCCGACATTGAAGTCGCCGTCCGTGCAGAGGATGACGCGGTTGTTGCCTCCCTTGAGGAGATTCTCGCGGGCCGTTTGGTAGGCGAGGGTGATTCCCTGCGCGCCGTTGGTCGAGCCGCCTGCTTCCAGGTTGTCGAGCGCTTCCAGGATGCGGGTCTTGTTCTTGCCGGAGGTGGAAGGCAATACAAGTCCGCTTGATCCGGCGTAGACCACGATGGCCACGCGGTCATCCGGGGCGAGGTTCTCGACCAGGGCCTTCAGGCTGCGCTTGAGGAGCGGCAGCTTGTTTTCCGGCTGCATGGAACCCGACACGTCGATGAGAAAGACAAGGTTGGCCGGACCGCGGTCGCCCTTGGGGATTTCCAGCCCTTTCAAGGCGATGCGGACGAGTTCGTGCTGCGGAGCCCACGGAGCCTTGCTCACCTCCACGTTGACCGAGAACGGCTGGCCGTTGGTCGGCTGCGGGTAATCGTAGCCGAAGTAATTCACCAGCTCCTCGATACGCACGGCTCCAGCGGGCGGCAGTTGCTCGCTCTGGAGGAACCTGCGGACATTGGCGTAGCTCGCCGTGTCCACATCGATCGAGAAGGTCGACAGCTCGTTGCCCTTCGTTTCGCGGAACGGATTGTCCTCGATGGCGTCGTAGGCTTCTGTGTTGTGGTTGGTTTGAGCTGTCGAGCGACTTCTGGCTGTCAGCTCCTCTCGAGACATGGTTCGACCGTCTTGAAAAATCACTGAGTCCCCGACGACACGATAGATCGTGAAACTCCTGTCCGAGTCTGTGACATGTAAGTATCGCCCAGACACCGCGACCTCTTGTGATCTTATGTCCTTGGCTTTCTCCAATCTGTCAGGAACCCCGGCCGCAGCGGACAAAGTGGTTGCGGCAACCATGGCAGGGGCTTCCATGGGAAGGGATGATTGGGTTGCGGCAGCGGCGATATCTCCGATGGGAGTTGCGGGATTTTGAATAGGAGATTGTATCTCTTCGGTGTTTTTGGCCGGTGCAGAAGACGCAAAAGCTGCGGATGCGATTTTCTCATCCCGTTGCTGAAATTCACGCAGAGCCTTGAGGCGAGCCAGCGTTTCCGGGCTCGCCTTGCTCAGAGAACTCGTAATAGCTGGAAGACTTAACGAAATGAGTACAAGTGCAGTGCCGCCGTAAATCACAACTCGGCTGGCGAGGGCCCACCAAAAGCGAGATTTCCGACTGGAGGCGTATTCGTCGAAGATCGCGGAACGTTGGCTGGAGGTTAGGGTATCTTGTGGCTTGGGAAGACTGTTCAGCCGGTCGCACAGGGCGATGGTCTGCTCCAGCTCCTGCTGGAGTTCCTCGCTGGCGGCGAGTTCGCGCTCGAACTCCTCGCGGTCTTTGCCGTGGAGTTCGCCGAGGGCGTATTGGGTGATGCGGAAATCTTCAGTCTTCATGATACGGCTTCCGTGTTTTCGCGGTTCCAGAGTTTGCGGAGGGTTTGGATCGCGGTGTGGAGCTGGACGCCCACGTTGGAGATGCTCATGCGGGTGGCCTCGCTCATTTCCTTGTAGCTGAGTCCGGCGTCGAATTTCAGTTGGATCAGCTCGCGTTGCTGGGGAGGGAGTTGGGAGACGAGTTTCTTGAGGAGCACGCCATCCTCATTGGCCGAAACCTCGGCGGCGGGAGAGGGCGAGTCGGAAGGTTGCTCCTCGCTGAGCGCGCCATCGGGGAAGCGCAGCACCTTTCGCTGGTGGTCGAGCGCGCAGTTGCGGCAGACGAAGAACAGCCAGGGGGCGAGGCGTTTTTCCAGCGCTCGCACGTCCTGTCTGCTCAAGCGCAGAAGGGTCTCCTGCACCGCATCGCGGGCGGATTCCAGATCACCCGTTATGCCCTTGGCATAGCTGATGAGGGGGCGTTCGTAGCGCTCCAGAGCGTGGTCGATGATTTCTTCCGGAGACATGGGTTTCTATCCGGTCAACGCACAGGCCGGATTTTTCTTAATGCCTTTTTGGAAAAAATCCGTGCCGGGTCAACGCCGGAGACGCCGCATGACTTTGCTCCCGATGGCATTCCAGGCGGAAGATACCTCCTCGACGCGGAAAATCAGGCAAACCAGGACGTAGCCTGCGGCGGCCAGCGCGATCAGGGACAAGAGGGATGCGATTTTGATCAGGAGATGCGGCGAGTAAATCCACTGCTGCCCATAATGCAGCCCCGCCCACGCCAGCGCCCCGAGCGCGACAGAGGCGACACTGCACCGGACGAGAGTCGAGATCATGCGGGTGGTGTGCAGCGTTCCCGCCTCCTTGTGCATCAGGAGATAAAGGATGCCGAAGTTCAGCGTGGCCGCGATGGTGGTGGAGAGAGCGAGCCCTTTGTGACCGATACCGAGGTGGATGATAAGGACGTAGTTGAGAATGAAATTAACCGCGATGGACCCAAAGCTCACGAGCATGGGCGTCCACTTCCGGTCGATGGCATAAAAGGCGGGCGAAAGCACCTTGATGCAGGAGTACGCTACCAGGCCCATGGCGTAGAACTGGAGCGCGATGGCGGTTTGCAGCGTATCCTGATGGTGAAACTGGCCCCGCTCGTAGATGAGGCCAATGATCGGTTCGGCGAGGAAGTAGAGTCCGACGGCGGAGGGCAGCGTCAGGAAAATCGCCAGCCGCATGGCTTTGCCAAGGGTCGGGCCAAACTCCGAGCGGTCCTCATGGGCGGCGATGCGGGAAATGACGGGCAGGGTGATGGTGGCCACCGCCACGCCGAAGACGCCGATGGGGAGCTGCATGAGGCGGAAGGCAAAGTAGAGCCAGGCGACGGCCTCCTTGCCCACCATGGAGGCAAAGCTGCTATTTACCATGACGTTGATCTGCACGGCGCTCGCGGCGATTACCGAAGGAACCATGAGGACGAGGATGGTGCGGATGCCGGGATCGCGCCAGCGGAAGTCCGGTTTGAACCGAAACCCAGCCGCCTTGAGGCTGGGAAGCTGGATGACGAGTTGCAGGAAGCCGCCGATGAGCGTGCCAATGGCGAGGCCGATCAGGGCGGTCTCACCAAACTTTGGGTCGAGCCACCAGCCGATCAAGGCGCCGCCGACGATCGAGCCGATGTTGAAGAAACTCGAAGCCATGGCCGGAACGCCAAAGACATTCTTGGCGTTCAGCATGCCCATTACCAGGGCGGCGATGGAGACCATCAGGATGAAGGGGTACATGATCTGCGTGAGCAGAACGGTCATGTGCTTGTCATCCGGGGCGAATCCGGGGGCGAGCACCGAGATCAACTGGTCGGCAAAGATAATGCCGAGGATGCTGACGATGCTCATGAAGATCACGGCGAGCGTCATCATCTTGCCCGCCAGTTCCCAGGCCGACTTGTCACCCTCGCGTTCGATCTTCTTGGAGAAAACGGTGATGAAGGCGGTGGAAAGCGCGCCCTCTGCGAAGAGATCGCGCAGGAGATTGGGAGCGCGGAAAGCGATGTTGAAGATACCCATCAGCCCCGCCCCAAAGAGCGAGGCAAAGAGCATTTCGCGGATCAGCCCGAGCACCCGCGAGCACATCACGGCGACGGCGACCACGCCGCTGGCCTTCGTATTGAGCTTGTTACTCACGCGCGGCAGCCTTGCGCAAACGCTCCATGATCGCAACGCCCAAACCCTCCTCGGGAACGGAATCCGCGACGATCAGATCGAGACCGGCTTCATCAAGCCGACGCATTGCAGCATAAAGATTGGTCGCCGCCTCCTCGAGGCTGGCGGATTTGCTCAGGCGCTCAACTTGCGCATATCCTTCGCCAGAGGAATCCCATGCGAGCAGGCCATGGCGGTAGCCGGGAGCGGCTGGTCCGAAGACCAGCGGAGTGCTAGGCGCGTAGTGGCTTTTCAAGTTGCCCGGAGCGCTGACATCGGTATTGCCTGTGACGAGCGGGCCAAAGGCTTTCAACTGTTGATCTGTGATCGGGCCGTGGCGCAAAATGCGCAGCCCGTCGTTCTGCACGAGCACGATGGTGGATTCCACGCCGTGATTGCACGGGCCGCCATCAACGATGAGCCGGATGCGTCCATTTAACTCGGAGAGCACATGCTCGGGGGCTGTCGGGCTGATGCGGCCAAACCGATTGGCGCTCGGCGCGGCGATGGGACGGCCAAATTCCCCGGCCACCTCTTGAAAGACCGGGTGTGCGCTCCATCGAATCGCCACCGTGTCCTGTCCCGCCGTTACGAGGTCGGGGACAATGGACTTGCGAGGTAATACAAGAGTGAGAGGCCCCGGCCAGAACGCTTCCGCCAAGGCGCGGGCTGCGGGAGAAAGAACGGCGATGCGATCCGCCCACGCCCGATCTGGCAGATGAACGATCAGCGGGTCGTAAAGCGGGCGGTCTTTGGCCTGGAAGACCTTCGCGCAGGCGAGGGGAGCGAGCGCATCGCAGCCCAGCCCGTAAACGGTCTCCGTGGGCAGGGCGACGAGTTCGCCTCGATTGAGTAGGTCCACAGCCTCGGCGACAGCCGTGGGACCACTGTGGATGCGTGTGATGATCAAGGCTCGAGCGTGCTTCCGAGAACGGCGTCGGTTTGATCCTGGCGAAATTTTTCCAGCTTGGCGTCCAATTCGGAAAATTCGCGAGCCAGCTGTGCCATCGCAAAGAGTGCTGCATTTTTCGCCCCGGCCACGCCGATGGCGAAGGTCGCGACGGGAATTCCCGCCGGCATCTGGACGATGGAAAGCAGGGAATCCATGCCGCTCAGGGCTTTGCTTTGAACCGGGACGCCGAGCACGGGAATGATGGTGTGTGCCGCGAGCATGCCGGGCAAATGAGCCGCTCCGCCTGCTCCGGCGATGATGGCGCGGAGGCCGCGCTCCTTGGCGGTCTTGGCGTACTCTACGAGCAAATCCGGGGTGCGGTGGGCTGAGACCACGCGCGATTCGTGCGGCACTCCGAAGCTCTCCAGAATCAGCGAAGCTTCCTTCAGAGTCGCCCAATCGGACGTACTTCCCATCACAACTCCAATTAGTGGCGCTCTTTGGCCCAAAGATTGCTGCATATTTTGACGAAATTGTTGCCAAGTGCCGTTTGACGCACCCTGATGCCGGGCCATTATGCGCCACGGAGCAGGGACTTCACCCGGATTGGCTCGTAATTAGCAGACGTATATGGCCAGAGGAACAGTAAAGTGGTTTAACGAGAAGAAGGGCTTCGGGTTCATCGTGGACCCCGCCGTCAATGGGGATATCTTCGTGCACTTCTCGGTGATTCAGACAAAGGGATTCCGCACACTCAAGGAAGGGGAGGAAGTCGAATACGAACTTTACGAAGATCAAAAAGGTTCACGCGCCAAGAACGTTGTGAGAGTCTAGGCGGGTGCTACCCAACATTGTCTTGATCGGTTACATGGGCTGCGGAAAGTCCTCGGTCGGCCGGCGTCTCGCCGGGCTGACCGGACATCGCTTCCTCGATACCGACGACTTGATCGCGCAGGCTGAAGGTCGATCAATACCGGAAATCTTTGCCGCTGAGGGAGAAACATATTTTCGAGACGTGGAGCACCGGGTGCTTTCCGAGCAGGTCGGCATCTGCGGCGTCGTTTTGTCTACGGGGGGAGGGCTCGTTTTACGCCCGGAAAATCGCGAGATCCTGCGCCGCCTCGGGGTTGTGGCATGGCTGGATGCGGATCGTGAAGCGCTGTTTGAAAGAGCAACCCGGACGGGGAAGCGCCCGTTGCTCCAGACCGACAATCCCCGGGAAACCTTTTTTAGTCTGCTCGATCAACGCCTTTCCGTTTACCAGGAAGTGGCCGATTTTCGGGTGGATTCCACCAAACTTTCGCACGATGAAGCCGCTCAGAGCCTCTTGGATGGGGCATTGCGAGAGGGTCGACGTTTTGAATGTTGACGCTGCTCGGCTCTAACGTGTCTATTAAAGGTACTTATTTTACGCACCCAAACATCATACAAAAACACACATGGCAACAATCGGCATTAATGGATTCGGACGCATCGGACGTCTCGTCTTTCGGGCAATCGTGGAACAGGGCCTTCTTGAGAAGGGCTTCAAAGTCGTAGCCGTCAACGACCTCGTGCCGGCTGACAACCTCGCTTACCTGGTCAAGTACGACTCCATCCAGGGCGGGTTCAAGGGCGAAGTTTACAGCGAAAAGTCCAGCGATTCCGTCGCCGAGGACGACACGCTTGTGGTCAATGGCCACAAGATCAAGTGCCTCGCCGTCAAGGAAGGCCCGGCCGCTCTCCCGTGGAAGGAGCTCGGCGTCGACATCGTGATCGAGTCGACCGGTCTCTTCACCGACGCGGCGAAGTCGAAGGGTCACCTCGACGCAGGTGCCAAGAAGGTCATCATCTCGGCTCCGGCCAAGGGTGAGGACATCACCATCGTCGTCGGCGTGAACAACGAGAAGTACGACGCGACCCAGCACAACATCATCTCGAACGCGAGCTGCACGACGAACTGTCTCGCCCCGGTCGTCCACGTCCTCCTCAAGGAAGGCTTTGGCATCGAGGAAGGCCTCATGACCACCGTGCACAGCTACACCGCCACCCAGAAGACGGTGGACGGCCCGTCCCGCAAGGATTGGAAGGGTGGCCGCAGCGCTGCGATCAACATCATCCCGAGCACGACCGGCGCCGCCAAGGCTGTCGCCCTCGTCTGCCCGGAGGTCAAGGGCAAGCTCACCGGCATGTCCTTCCGCGTTCCTACGCCGACCGTTTCCGTCGTCGACCTCACCGTCAAGACCACGAAGCAGACCAGCTACAAGGAAATCTGCGAGGCCATGAAGAAGGCCAGCGAGACCTACCTCAAGGGCATCCTCGGCTACACCACGGACGAGGTCGTCTCCAGCGACTTCATCCACGACACCCGCTCGAGCATCTTTGATGCTGGCAGCGGCATCGAGCTGAACAGCAACTTCTTCAAGCTCGTGAGCTGGTACGACAACGAATGGGGTTACAGCAACCGCTGCGTCGACCTGCTCAAGCAGATCGCCGGCTAAATTCTACAATGATTTGGGGCGGCCTTGAGCCGCCCCTTTTCTTTTATGGCAAAAAAATCGATTACTGACGTCTCCCTCAAAGGCCGTCGCGTGGTCATGCGTGTGGACTTCAATGTCCCGCAGGACAAGGCGACCGGCGCGATTACGAATCCGGCCCGCATCACCGCGGCCCTGCCGACCATCAACTACATCCTCGACCAGGGCGGCTCCGTCGTCCTCATGAGCCATCTCGGACGCCCCGATGGCAAGAAGGTCGAGAAATACACTCTCAAGCCCGTGGCGGAGAAGCTCTCCGAGCTCCTCGGCAAGCCGGTCAAGTTCCTCTCCGACTGCGTCGGACCCGAGGTGGAAAAGGCTGTGTCCGAACTCCAGCCCGGCGAAGTCGCTCTCCTGGAAAACCTCCGCTTCCACATTGAGGAAGAGGGCAAGGCCAAGAACGAAGACGGCACCTCGACGAAGGCCGATCCGGCCAAGGTCGCGGAATTCCGCGCCTCGCTGACCAAGCTCGGCGACGTTTACGCCAATGATGCCTTCGGCACCGCGCACCGCGCCCACTCCTCCGTGGTCGGTGTGAACCTGCCCGACAAGGTGGCCGGTTTCCTCATGCAGAAGGAACTCGACGCCTTTGCCGCCGTCCTCGACAACCCGAAGCGTCCGCTCCTCGCCATCCTCGGCGGAGCCAAAGTGGCCGACAAGATCCCGCTCATCCGCAACCTCCTCGACATCGCCGACGAGATCATCATTGGCGGCGGCATGGCTTACACCTTCAAGAAGGTGCTCAACAACATGGAGATCGCGAACAGCCTCTTCGACGCCGAGGGCGCGAAGATCGTTGCCGAACTCGTGGAGAAGGCCAAGGAAAAGGGCGTGAAGATTCACCTGCCGGTCGATTTCATCGCTGCCTCAAAGTTTGACCCCGAGGCCGAGTCCAAGGTCGTGACCGAGGCCGAGGGAATCCCGGAAGGCTGGATGGGTCTCGACGTGGGTCCGAAGAGCAACGAACTCTTCACCGAGGTCATCCTCGGCGCGAAGACGATCGTGTGGAACGGCCCGGCGGGCGTGTTCGAGTTCGACCGCTTTGCCGAAGGCACCAAGGCCATGGCCGCAGCCATTGCCAAGGCCACGGAAGCCGGAGCCATCTCGGTGGTGGGCGGTGGCGACACAGCCACGGCCGCCAAGAAATTCAAGGTCGTCGACAAAGTCAGCCACGCCTCGACCGGCGGCGGCGCTTCGCTCGAACTCCTCGAGGGCAAGGTCCTTCCGGGCGTTGCCAACCTCAACGACAAATAATTCCCTGAAAGTTTCTCGATCCGGCATTCCTTATGCGGAGTGCCGGTGAGGAAACGCCCTACGCATGCGCAAGAAAATCATCGCAGCCAACTGGAAGATGAACATGACCATCGGAGAAGCCGAGAGCTTCCTGAAGGACTTTCGTCTTGAGATCGAGGAAGTCACCGGAGTGGAGATCGTCATCGCGCCTCCCTTCACCGCTCTGCCGAAGCTCTCCGAGCTTCTCGGTGGATCGCAGAAAGTGCGCCTCGGAGCCCAGAACTTCTATTTCGAGAAAAGCGGTGCCTACACGGGCGAGATCAGCGCGGCCATGCTGCGCGACCTCTTCGTTCGCTACGTCATCATCGGCCACAGCGAGCGTCGCCAGATCTTTGGCGAGACCGATTCCTTCATCAATAAGAAGGTGCTCGCCGCCCACGCTTCCGAGCTGAAGCCCATCCTCTGCGTCGGTGAGACGCTGGAGGAGCGCGAAGCCGGCAAGGAGAAGCAGGTCCTCGAGACCCAGCTTCGCGGCGGCCTCGCGGGAGTTTCCGCCGAGCAACTCGTTGAGACCGTGATCGCCTATGAGCCTGTATGGGCCATCGGCACGGGCAAGACGGCCACCTCCGCCCAGGCCCAGGACGCCCACGCCCACGTGCGTGCGGTGCTGGCCGAGCTTACCGATGCCGCCACGGCGGACAAGGTGCGCATCCAGTACGGCGGCAGCGTAAAGCCCGCCAACGCCCTGGAGCTTCTCAGCCAGCCCGACATCGACGGCGCTCTCGTCGGCGGTGCGAGCCTGGAAGCCCGTGGCTTTGCCGAGATCGTGAAGGCCGGAGTCCCGGCCTAGGCGGCTTTAGCAGCCAGCTTAACTTTTACCCAGATAGCGGGCGAAAAAGTCTGCTATCTGGGTTTCTGTTTTTTGATCGGGAGGGAATCCGTGCCCCGCGTCGGGGAGGAGGATCATTTCCGACTTCGCTCCTGCTTTTTGGTAAGCGGTGTTCAGCACTGTGCTTTGCCAGACGGGCACCAGCCGGTCTTTTTCTCCATGGATCAGGAGAATGGGCGGGCTGTCGGAGTTCACATACTCGATCGGGCTTGCCGCACGTGCCAGGTCGGCCTTTTCGTTGACGGAACCACCCAGGAGTTTGGCGACCAGGTTGTCGGGCCGGGAACGCAGGGGGAAGGGGACGATAGTGGTGAGATCCGTCGGCGGATAGAGCGCGCAGATGGCTTTGAAGGTGTTTTTTGGCAAGGCAGTGGATTCACCTCCCGGATAAGCTTGTGATGGTGCCAGTCCCAGCAGGAGCGCAAGGTGTCCTCCCGCAGAGCCTCCTGCCAGTCCGATGCGCTGAGGGTTGATCTGAAGTTCCCTGGCATGGGTGATCATCCAGGCTGCGGCATCCCGGACATCGTCGATCTGCGCGGGGAACGTGGCGATATTCGTGAGCCGGTAATCCGGGCTCACCACGAGGAATCCCGCCTTCACCAAATCCGGTGCCAGCCAGGTGAAGCGACGCGACCCCTGGCTCCATCCGCCGCCGTGAATGCACAGGATGGCCGGATAGCCCGCTGCTGGCGGCGGAGTGGCTGGGCGGTAAATGTCGACCCGCAAAGGCTGGCCGGAGCGTTGGGCAAAGATCGCGTCACTCGTATCGGCGCGGGCTGCCGTGGAGTACAGGGCGATGAGGGAAAGGACCCAGGGAACGACCCGTCGGCAAGTCATGCCGGATCTTATGCCATCGCCGGGCGTTCTTCAAGGCGGGTGCTACGGCGTAAAGACCGCCGTGATCGTCTCGCGGGCCAGCTCGCTGGCCACGCTGATGACCTCGGGTTTGCCGTCTACGATTGTAATGGCGGTGCGGACATTAGGCGCATGGAGTTCGCTTTGCCCATCGGGCCAGGTGGCGCAGGCTTGGTAGGCTCGCAAAAGATGCGCCCAGCCGACGAGAGGCATCGGGGCGGAGGTGAACGGCCCGCTCCAGCCAAACCTCGCGAGTTTGCCGCTGGCAGTCAGGTGGCCATACGGAGCGAGATCCAGGGAGAGGATCGGCTTGGGCGTGCCTTTGAACAGATGCACCTGCACCCGTCCATCCACGGCGCGGGCAAAGACGGCCTCGCAATGTAATGTCGTGTCGGCACGCTGCCAGCGGATGGTGGCATTTTGAGAAACTTCTGCGCGAAAAGGGCGCTCCGGCCTGGTGGAGGCGCAACCTGTCAGCCAGACAGCCGCAATCGCGAAGAGCACACGGGAAATCATAAGCGCGGGGTGAGCGTCAGGCGCGGGCAGATCGGCACGATGCGCTGCAAGCGCACGATGAGTTGAAACAACCACAGCCGCCAGCGCAGGCTGAAGGACTTGCCCATGTTGCCAGCCAGAACTGCATTCACGGCGGGAACCACCTCGAAGAACTCGCGTGGAGCCAGGACGGTTTCGACGAATTCCTTGCGGTACCACGCGAGAACAAACTTAAGGTAGAGTCCCATCACCTTGACCAGATGGCGATCGTAACGAGCAAAGAGACGCTTCGCATCTCTGGGATTGCGGAGCGCCGAGTCGATGGCATCCGCGGCTTTTTCGCCGCCGAGGATGGCCAGGAAGACGCCGCTGCTAAAGACAGGGTCGATGAATCCCGCCGCATCGCCTGCAAGGAGCCAGCGGTCTCCATGAAGCGTGCGATGCCGATAGGAATAGTCTCCGCTGGCGTAAACTTTCGTGACGCGCCGGGAACCTGATAGCCGGGTCTGCATGAGCGGCTGCTCCTGAATGAAGCGTTCCAGCACTTGCTCGGGAGTCGACCGCAGGCTCTTGTACTTTTCGGTGTCCATCACGACGCCGATGCTGAGCTTGGTGGCGGAAAGAGGAATGATCCAAAACCAGTGGTCGTTTCCGCGCACCATGCGCGTGAGCGTTCCATCGATGCCTTCGGGAATCTGCGCATCCTCGAAGTGCGCGTAAACTGCGAACTTATGCAGGGAAGGATAGGACTCTTTGAGTCCGAGATGCGTGCCGATCACCGAGTTGCGGCCGCTGCAATCCAGCACATATTCGGCTGTAATGGTTTCCGAAGACCCATCGGCTGAAGAAATTGAGAGGGAGGTCGATTCCGCGGAGAGCGCGATGGAGGTGACTGTCGTTTCCTCGCGGACGAGAGCGCCACACTCACGGGCGTGGTCGAGCAGGATCTTGTCAAACTCCGAGCGGGTCACCTGAAACGCCGTGGCGCGACGCGAGCGGAAACCGTCCTTGAAGTAAAATCGGGTTTCGCTCTCGCCGCAGCCCGAGCAGATCTCGGCACCGTGTTTGATAACGAAACCGGCATCCTGGATTTTCTCCAGGATGCCGAGACGTTCAAAGGCGTCCATGCTGAACGGAAGCAGCGACTCGCCGATGTGAAATCGGGGGAACTTCTCCCGTTCGATGACCACGACGCTCCGGCCCGCTTTGGCGAGCAGCGCGGCTGCCGTGCTGCCGGCAGGCCCTCCACCGATGATGGCGACATCGTAGCGCATCGACTTGCAGGAAAAGCCTTATGTAATGGGCCTCTCGAGGTGGCCGCCGAACTGGTAGCGCATGGCGGAGCAAACCTTCTCGGCCATCGTGTGTTCCTTGCGGGAGCGGAAGCGGGCAAAGAGCGCGGCGCTGAGCACGTCGCAATCCACGGCTTCCTCGATGGCGGCCATGATGGTCCAGCGGCCTTCGCCGGAGTCGGACACGCGGCCGGAGAAGTTCTCCAGGGTCGGGTTTTCCGCAAAGGCGGCGGCGGCGAGGTCGAGCAGCCAGGAGCTGATCACGCTGCCGCGACGCCAGACCTCGGATACGTCCGCGAGGTTGATGTCATAGACGTAATCGTCGCCAACCGGAGCGGTCTCCGCATCGGCGGCACCCTTCTTCAGGCTGGCGTTGGCATTGGCAAGAATGTCAAAGCCTTCACCAAAGGCGGCCATGATGCCGTACTCGATGCCGTTGTGGATCATCTTGACGAAGTGGCCGGCTCCCGAGGGACCGCAATGCAGGTAGCCGTACTCCGACGTCCCGCCGAGCTTTTCCCGGCCTGGAGTGCGATCCACGTCGCCCATTCCAGGGGCGAGAGATTTGAAGATGGGATCGAGACGATCCACGGCGACCTTGTCACCGCCGATCATCATACAATAGCCGCGCTCCAGTCCCCATACGCCGCCGCTGGTGCCGACGTCGAGATAGTGGATGCCGTCATGGCGCAGGCGCTCGCTGCGGCGGCGGTCGTCGCGGAAATACGAGTTGCCGCCGTCGATGATGGTGTCATCCGACTGCATGTGAGAGGCGAGTTCGCCGACGACCTTGTCCGTGATGCCTGCGGGCACCATGATCCAGGCGTTGCGGGGCGCTTTCAGCTTGCGTGCAAACTCCTCAATAGAGGTCGTGCCGATCGCTCCTTCAGCGACCAACGCGGCGACCGAGTCGGGGTTTGTGTCGTAAACGACGCATTCGTGTCCGTTCTTGAGAAGGCGGCGAACCATGTTCGCTCCCATCCTGCCGAGGCCGATCATTCCGAGTTGCATGTGTTTTTGAGGAGGTGAGCCGTTAGCTTGTGCCTGCGAGCATGTTGCGGGCAACAAGAATTGCGAAACTTTTCTATTTGTTTTCCAGGGCCGCGAGGCGTGAGGACTCCGCTTCGTCCTCGGCCAGCCGGTGTTTCCGCCAGAAGACGACCGCCGCGATGGCTCCGCCGATTCCTGCCAGGATGGCCAGCCAGCCGAAAAGTCCCATGGACTTGTCGACTTTGGTTGAGATGACGAAAGTCGGCGACGATGCCGACTTTTTGCCGAGTTCATCCACCGTGCGGATGCGGATGTACCAGACCTGACCGTCCTTGAGATTGGGGAACCGGGCAATAATCGAGCCATTTTCCTCGCGGGTTTGTACGCCGCGCCACTCGTTCCACTTGATAGTTGGCGGGCCGTCTCGGGGCGGGATTCCGATCTGGCGCCACTCGATTACGTACGAAATCGCATTCTTTGCCGGGATTTTCCAGCCGACCTCAATCTCATGCGTATCGGCACGAAGGTGGGTGAGCTGCGTAATAGGGGGGATTTTGTTGCCGGCCGGTTCGGGCGGGTCAAAAGAAAGGGCGGCAACCGGCGTTTCCTGTTTCGGCGGGGAGGTTCCTTCAGGGATGGCGATGACTCCGGGCTGGGGCGTCTGAGTATTGGCTCTTGCTTCCGCTGTGACCGGGAGAGTCAATGGAGTCGCTCCGCCGTAGTCGATGGTAAGGGCATCCTCAAACACTCCCGGCTTGGACAGCTCCAGCGCGGCGGTGAATTTCCGGGATTCACCTGCCGGTATCACGGCAGTCGCCGGGTCGGGGGAGATGACCAGTTCGCGAGGCGGCGTGACGCGGAGCCTGGCAGGGGACCCCCCGGAGTTAGTCAGCTCCAAGTCCAGTTCCTTGTGATCGCCCGATGCCACGTCGCCGAACGACAAGGCGGCTGCCGGGGTCGCGGAGAGGATCGGCTTGACTGCGCTTGCCTTGGCGGGGAGCGAGACGCGATAGCCCTCGCTCTCGAATATGATGGCGGAGTCGATGGCACCCAGGAATGTCGGCGCAATCTGAAGGGTGAGGGTTGCGTCTTCGCGCGGTTTGATGAGGAGTTGCTCGGGGCCGCTTATGCGGTCCGGATATTCCAAATCCACCGAGCGGACGGCATCGGTCCGATTCAGCAGGGTGACGGTGGCGGTGCGGCGGCTGGCATCGGAACTGCCGGTGAAGACCAGCTCCTTGGCGGGGTCAAAGGCGAGCGGGGAAAAACCGGTGCCGGTAAGCGTGACGTAGGTCTTGATATCGTGGGAGAAACGCAACTGGCCGGTAAACTCTTCATCGTCCACCGGGGCAAAAACTACGCGGACTTTTTGTTCCTCCTTGCGGCCGAGGCGATACATGTCGGTCCCGGCAATGCGCCAGGGCGGCGGCACGGTGATGCGCCCAGTCAGCACTCCGCCTCCGACATTTTGCAGCACGACCTCCTCGGACCGGGTGTTGCCGAGGATGACCGTGCCAAACTCGACTTCGCGCACCACGCTGAAGGCGGGCGGTTCCTCGGAAATCGTGAGCGAGATGACTCCCGGAGCGGATACCGGGCTGTCCGGCCCCTGCACGGCAAAAGTGAACGAATCGCTGGTCACCGAGGATTTTTCGTCGTGGATGTAGGTGACTACGGCATTTTTGCGATCAAGGATCTGTACGGGGCCGAGTTTGCCGTGCTTTGGCTGGGTCCGGATGAGAAAGCGGAGTTGCCCGGGGCTGCGACCGATGGCGCGGAGCGGAATCTCAACGCTGCGACCGCGATACATCGCGACTGTCTGTGCCTGCGGCATCGGCGGAGGAGGAGGCATCGTCTCCTTGTCCTTCTTTGCGGCAAAACACATGGTCGCCGTGAGAAACAAAATCGCCACTGCGGGCAGCCAAGGCCGGAACATCATTGGAATGTCGTTGCGAAAAATCCTTCCAGAGTTTAAGCGGATGTCACTTGGAAAAGCGAATGACCGTAGCCTTGCCTCACATCCGCGTAAAGGAAACTGCCGCAATAGTACTCGCAGCAGTGGCTCTCGTGGTTTCGCAGGCCGCGGCACAACAGGGGGGCGCTGCCGCTCCGACTCCCCGCCCGAAACAAAAAAAAGCTTCGGAACTCATTTACAAGCAGGAACCTCCGCGGATTTTTGAGCGGGTGCTGAAGGAGTCGACTCCGGAGAATTCCTCCATCGTGATTTCCCTCGGCAAGCAGCGCGCCTACTTCCTCGTTAACGGTGAGACAGCGATTGATTCTCCCATATCGTCAGGGAAGCGGGCCGGGATGACCCCGAAAGGTACGTACAAGATTTCCGAAAAGGACGCCGATCATCGTTCCAGCGTATACGGGGATTTTGTCAGCCAGCGTACGGGAAAGGTGGTCCGGGCCGGTGTGAGCACGAAGATCGACTCGGCACCGAGCGGCACGATCTATCGAGGAGCTCCCATGCGCTGGTTCATGCGTCTCACCAACGATGGAGTCGGGATGCACACCGGGATATTGCCCGGCTACCCGGCCTCGCATGGTTGTATCCGCATGCCGGACGAGATCGCCAAGCTGTTCTATTCGAAGGTGGTTATCGGCACGCAGGTTATTGTTACTGATTAGGTCGTCCTTTGACGGGAACGACATTTCCTGCTAATTTTTCGTCTTTATGCAGTTGTCGATGCGCACGGATTACGCCCTGAGGGCTCTTTTCACCTTGGTGGCCCATCATGGCGATACCCCCATTCCGATCATTGAGCTTGCTCGAAAAAACGACATACCCAAGCGTTTTTTGGAGCACATCATGCTCGATCTCAAGGAGCGAGGGTGGGTCGACAGTGTGGCTGGCAAGCGGGGCGGATATCGCCTCGCCAAAGATCCCGCTTCGATCACGATGGGGGAGGTTGTCCGGCATTTCGACGGTTATCTGGCTCCCATTGCTTGCGTTTCGGTCACGGATTACAAGTGCTGCTCTCAGGAATCCGTTTGCCGGTTTCGGCGCGTAATGCTTCAAGCCAGAAACATGGTTGCCAAGCTGATGGATACTTCGACCCTTGCGGATGTCATGCTTGGAGCTCCCGTTACCAATCGCGAGGTCAGTTCCGTTCAAGGAATCGATGGCGAAGGGATATAACGACAGATAAAGTCGTAATTGCTTTCTTGACCCGTGAATAAAACGGGGTAAATCGAAGGAGATGAAAGTATTGGTTCTGCTCTCTACAGTGCTCGCCATGGCCGCTGCGTCGGCCAGGGAGGTGACACTGTTGAATGCGTCGTATGATCCGACGCGGGAGCTTTATTCGGACCTCAACGCGGCTTTTTCCAAGTATTGGCAGGGGAAGACCGGGGATACGGTTCGCGTGGACCAGTCCCATGGCGGATCGGGCAAGCAGGCGCGAGCGATCATGGACGGGCTCAATGCCGATGTCGCGACACTGGCCCTTGCGGCCGATATCGACATCCTGGCGGAGAAGGGTCGTTTACTTCCTTTGGACTGGCAGCAAAAGCTCCCGCACAATAGCTCCCCCTACACGTCGACCATCGTATTTCTCGTGCGCAAGGGGAATCCGAAGGGGATCAGGGATTGGAACGATCTGACTCGCAGCGGCGTGGAGGTTATTACTCCCAATCCCAAGACATCCGGCGGCGCTCGCTGGAATTTCCTTGCGGCCTGGGCCTATGCGCTCAAGCAAAACAACAGGGACGAGGCAAAGGCTCGTGAGTTTTTGGCCCAGCTTTTCAAAAACGTTCCCGTGCTCGATACCGGAGCCCGCGGCGCGACGATTTCCTTCGCGGAACGCGGCCTGGGCGATGTGCTGCTGGCATGGGAGGACGAGGCGCATCTGACGCTCAAAAAAAAGCCCGGACAGTTTGAAATCATCAACCCATCGATCAGCATTCTCGCCGAGCCTCCGGTCGCTGTGATCGAGATGGTGGCGAAAAAGCGCGGCACCCTCGAACTCGCCACGGAGTACCTGAAGTACCTCTATTCTGATGAAGGGCAGGAGATCGTTGCGCAGCACTACTATCGGCCATCGAGTGAAGCCATCCTTGCCAAATACAGCGACAGGTTTCCGAAGATCGAACTGGCAACAATCGACAAGGATTTTGGCGGATGGAAGAAGGCGCAAAGCACCTTCTTTGCCGATGGCGGGGTGTTCGATCAGATTTACCAGCCAGGGCGCTAACGGAAAGCGATACTGTAGCATTGAAACCGCCGTCTACACTCGATTTGCTTGGTGCTGTGACGAATCCCGTCTCGTTTACTCGTGATTTGGAGAAATGGACCGCGCCACTCGATGCTCTGGCCGAAAGCAATGAACACCTGAGCAGCGAGCATGTTTCCTATCTGAGCAAACACGGAGCGCTGGCAAGCCTGCCGAAATATGTCTTTTCCGGTCCGGGCGACCGGCGCAGTCATTTGAAAGTCGGCATATTTGCCGGAATACATGGCGACGAGGATAGCGGAGTCGAAGCCATTGGCCGCCTGGTCGAGCTCCTCGGCCGGCAGCCAGAGATTGCGCGAGGGTATGAACTCTTCCTTTATCCGGTTTGCAACCGGCACGGGTATCTGGCGAACAGCCGCTGGTCGGAGGGCGGGCTGGACTTGAATCGTGAGTTCTGGAAAGGCTCGGAGGAGCCCGAGGTCCGCGTGCTGGAGCAGGAGCTGGAGGCAAATCGCTTTGACGGCATCGTGGCCCTGCACAGCGACGATACGAGCGAGGGACTCTACGGCTTTGTGAAGGGCCATGAATTGACTCGTTACGTGCTGGAACCGGCCCTGGAGGCGGCGGGCATGTTTCTGCCGAGGAACTTCGACAAGAGCATCGACAATTTTGAGGCCAATAACGGCATCATCACCCAAGGATACGAGGGCATTCTTACCGCGCCGCCGACGCAGAAATTCCGGCCGTTTGAGATTGTCTTTGAGACTCCCCACCTGGCGGATGCGGAACGGCAGGTGCAGGCGCATCTCGCGGCGATTGCCGTGATCCTTGAGCGGTTCAAGGTTTTGATTTCCGAAGGACAGAATATCTAATGGCAGCACGCAGACATGTTTTGCCCGGCTTTGGGCTGACGCTTGGCTACACGCTCGTGTACCTGAGCATCATCGTTTTGATCCCTCTCAGCGCCCTGTTTCTCAAGTCCTTCTCGGACGGGTGGGAGCATGTCTGGAAGACCATCACCGAGCCGCGTGTGGTGGCTTCGTACTGGGTGAGCTTCGGGCTTTCCTTTCTGGCTGCGCTGGTCAATGGCTTCTTTGGCGTCATCGCCGCCTGGGTGCTGGCGCGCTACCGGTTTCCGGGTCGCAAGCTTCTCGATGCCATCGTCGACCTGCCCTTTGCCCTGCCGACCGCCGTGGCGGGCATCGCGCTCACGACGATCTACGCCCGTAATGGCATGATCGGTCATGTGTTGGAGCCTTACGGCATCAAGGTCGCATTTACCCAACTCGGTGTCTTCATCGCGCTGACCTTCATCGGACTGCCTTTCGTGGTAAGAACCGTGCAGCCGGTCATTCAGGATTTGTCCGCCGATGTCGAGGAAGCCGCCGCCACGCTCGGCGCCACGCGCTGGCAGACATTCTGGCGGGTGATCTTTCCGGCGCTGCTGCCTTCGATTCTTACGGGCATCGCGCTGGCCTACGGTCGCGCGGTCGGTGAGTTCGGATCGGTGGTTTTCATCTCGGGCAACCTGCCGTTCAAGACGGAAATCACGCCGCTGCTCATCATCACCAAGCTGGAGCAGTACGACTACGCCGGAGCGGCGGCCCTCGGGTTTGTGATGCTCGTGGTGTCTTTCATCATTCTCTTGGTGAGCAATGGGCTGCAGGCCTGGGATCAGAAAAGGAGGGGAGTCTAGGCCATGGCTGGTGCAGTATCGACATTTCCCACGCGGGTCAGGACTCCGCGCCGCGCGACGGCGGAGTCGCCGGTCGTCAAGGTGGTGCTCATCACCACGCTGGTGGTCTTCTTTGCCCTCTTCCTCGTGCTGCCGCTCTTCGTGGTTTTCCAGGAGGCGTTTAGCAAAGGCGTGGAGACGTTCCTGAAGACGTTCGAGGATCGGGCCACTGCGCACGCGGTGAAGCTGACCCTTATCGTGGCTGCTATTTCCGTGCCGCTGAATACGATCTTTGGCCTCGCCGCAGCGTGGGCCATGACGCGGTTTCAATTCCGCGGCCGCGCCCTGCTCACCTCGCTGATCGACCTTCCGCTCTGGGTCTCTCCCGTCATCGGCGGTCTGATCTACGTTCTCGTTTTCGGCGCGGGCGGCTGGTTCGGGCCGTGGCTGCGCGCCAATGACATCCAGATCATCTTTGCCCTGCCGGGTCTGGTGATCGCGACGATCTTTGTCACGTTCCCCTTCGTCGCACGCGGGCTTATCCCACTCATGCAGGCGCAGGGCCACAAGGAAGAGGAGGCCGCCATGACGCTGGGAGCCAGCGGCTGGCAGATTTTCTGGCGCGTGACGCTGCCCAAGATCAAGTGGGGCCTGCTTTACGGCGTCATTCTGTGCAATGCCCGGGCCATGGGGGAATTTGGCGCGGTGTCCGTGGTTTCCGGCCACATTCGCAATAAGACGAACACGATGCCCCTCCACATCGAAATCCTTTATAACGAATATCAAATCGCAGCGGCTTTCGCCGTCGCCTCCGTCCTCTCGGTGCTCGCCCTTGTCACCCTCGTGGTGAAGGCTTATGCTGAGTGGAGGGCAGAGCGGCAGTTGATGGAAGCGATGCAGACATCCGAGGGACCAAATCCATGAGCATAACCATCAAAGACATCTCGAAAAACTTCGGCAAATTCGCCGCGCTCAAGGGCGTGAATTGCGAAGTGCGCACCGGTGAACTCGTGGCATTGCTCGGCCCCAGCGGATCGGGAAAGACCACGCTCCTGCGCATCATCGCGGGGCTGGAGTTCGCGGAGGAGGGGCAGGTTTTTTTCAGCGGGCGGGATGTGACCGACCACAGCGCCTACCAGCGAAAGGCGGGTTTTGTCTTTCAGCACTACGCCCTGTTTCAGCATATGAACGTGTTTGAGAATGTCGCCTTCGGGCTTCGCGTCCGGTCGGCACGGTCACGCCCGAAGGAATCCGATATTCGCGCCCGGGTGGAGAGCCTGCTGGAGACGGTTCAGCTCGCGGACTACGCCAAGCGCCTTCCGTCGCAGCTTTCCGGCGGCCAGCGGCAGCGTGTGGCTTTCGCTCGAGCGCTGGCGATCGAGCCTGAGGTGCTGCTCCTTGATGAGCCTTTTGGCGCGTTGGATGCCAAGGTGCGTCGCGAACTTCGCACGTGGCTGCGCGAATTCCACAATACGGTTCACCTGACCAGTCTCTTCGTCACGCATGACCAGGAGGAGGCCTTTGAGGTGGCGGACCGTGTGGTGATCATCAGCGAGGGACTGATTCAGCAGATCGGCACGCCTTCTGAGGTTCGTTCCAATCCCGCGAACACATTCGTCGAGGAGTTTCTCGATGTCGCGCAGTTTACGGCCTGAGGCCTTTACGGGTGGGGCGCGGTGAGGCACTCTGCGCTCCATGACGATCACCGAGTCCTTTGTTGAGCTGACGACCACTCGCGGCCACATGCGGGTGCATCTCTTTGCACCCACGGGGGATAAGAAATACCCGGCGGTCATCTTTTATTCAGAGATTTTCCAGGTGACCGGGCCGATCCGCCGCATTGCGGCGGCCTTGAGTGGGAATGGTTATCTGGTGGCCGTCCCCGAGGTTTATCACGAGTTTGAACCCGCCGGGACCGTGCTGGCTTACGATCAGGCCGGGTCCGACCGAGGCAATGAGCTGAAGTACGCCAAGGAACTCGCCTCCTATGACGAAGACGCCCGAGTGACTGCGGAATATCTCAAGAATCACCCGCAATCCACCGGCAGAGTTGGCAGCTATGGCGTATGCCTCGGCGGCCATCTCGCCATCCGGGCCGGATTTCAGCCCCATGTCGACGCGGTGGCGGCATTCTACGCCACGGACGTGCATACCGGCTCCCTCGGCTCGGGCAAGAGCGACGATACGCTGGCGCGCTTCAGCGAGACCAAGGCGGCGTTCTTCTTTGTCTGGGGACGCCAGGACCCCCATGTGCCTTTGGAAGGACGCAAGAAAATCGCCGACCGTCTGAACGAGGCGCAGGTCGATTTCGAATGGCACGAGTTCAACGGCGCCCATGCCTTTCTCCGGGACGAAGGCCCCCGCTACAACCCCTCGCTGGCCCGGATTTCGATGGATTTGCTGCTCCGCTTCTTTTCCGAGCGTCTGGGATAAGAGGTAAACATTCCGTGACGAGGGGCTCTTCTCCGTGTACCGCTGGAGGATTACATGGATAAGACAGACTTTTCGTCGCTAGGAATTTCCCCCGAGATTCTCAAAGCAGTGGGAGAGCTCGGCTTCGAACAGGCCTCGCCGATTCAAGCTGCTGCCATCCCCGTGCTCCTCACCGGACGTGATGTGGTCGGCCAATCACAGACCGGTTCGGGAAAGACCGCGGCATTCGCCATCCCTGCGATCGAGATGGCCGACGCGACGGACCGCTCGGTTCAGGTTCTCGTGATGTGCCCCACTCGCGAACTCGCCACTCAGGTCGCTGAGGAGGTGCACAAGCTCGCCGCTTTCAAGAAGGGAATCCACGCCGTGCCGATCTACGGCGGCGCTTCCTACGAGCGCCAGTTCTTTGAACTCAAGAAGGGCGTCCAGATCGTGATCGGCACGCCGGGCCGTCTCATCGATCACATCGACCGCGGTACGCTCGATTTGTCGCAGACCAAGATGGTCATCCTCGACGAGGCCGACCGTATGCTCGACATGGGCTTCCGCGACGACCTGCGCACGATCCTCGACGCGGTGCCGAAAGAGCGCCAGACCGTGTTCTTCTCGGCGACGCTGTCGAAGCCGATTCGCGAACTCATTGATAAATATTCGAAGTCTCCCGAGTTCGTCCAGATCGAGCAAAAAGAGGTCAGCGCCCCGGCCATCGAGCAGTGGTACTACGAGGCTCCGTCCCGCGTGAAGATGCAGACGCTCATCCGTCTCATCGACTACCATGGCTTCAAGCTCGGCATCATTTTCTGCAACACCCAGCGCATGGTCGACGAACTCGCCGACGCGCTGGCGGCGCAGGGCTTCTCCGCCGACCGTCTGCATGGCGGTATCGCCCAGGCCCAGCGCACGCGGGTGATGAACAAGTTCAAGAAGTCGGAGTTTGAGTTTCTCGTCGCCACCGACGTCGCAGCTCGTGGCATCGACGTTGATGATCTGGAACTCGTGGTCAACTACGACCTACCCTACGACGCCGAGGACTACGTCCACCGCATCGGCCGTACCGGTCGCGCAGGCAAGCGCGGCATGGCGGTGACGTTCGTCTCCGGACGCGACATCTACAAACTGCAGTTCATCGAGAAGTACACCAAGTCCAAGATCCGCCGCGGCCAGGTGCCGACGGCTGACGAGGTTGAGGAGCGCCGTACGGAAGGCTTGCTGGAAAAGGTGCGCGAGGTCGTCGATGCGGGAGAGTTCCGGGATCACGCCTTCCTCGTTGACCGCTTGCTTGAGCAGGGGATCAGCTCTACGGATCTCGCCGCCGCCCTGTTTTACCTGCTGACCGATGCGGGAAATCCCCCGGCTCGGATGGAGGCTCCCATCGAGGAACCCAAGCGTCGCGAACGCCCGGATCGCGCCGAGCGTGCTGAACGCGGAGACCGCGGCGATCGTGGAGAGCGCAGCGAACGCCGGGAAAATCCGCTCGCCATTCCAAAAGGCGAGGTGCCCCGGTTGCGCCATCCCGCTCCGGGCATGGAGTGGCTCTGCCTCAGCGTCGGACGCGGCAGCGATGCCGAGGTGCGCGATGTCATCAACCTGATCGTGCAAAAGACCGGCCTGCCGCCGCGGCAGATCGGCCTCATTCAGCTCGGCGAGGAGCAGTCCTTTGCCCAGGTGCCGGAAGGCGTCCTCCAGCGCGCTCGCTCCGGCGAGGAAGCCGTGTGGCAGGATCGCACCGTCGACATGTTCGCCTGGCACTCCGGCGGCCACGGCAAAACCGAGGAAAAGCGAGCTCCGAAGCGCTTCGACAAGCCCTTCGAAAAACGCGGTGGGAAAAGTTTCGAAAAGCGTCCCGACAAAAAGTTCGTCAAGAAAGACAAGAACCGCCGGGACAGGTACTAAACCTGTCCCGCCCGATTCCTTTTAGGCCAGACGAAGGTCGCAGGTGAGATCGCCCCTGCGGCCGCCCCGGCAGGGCTTGCCGCCCAGAGCGGTGAGGCCCGGCTTGTCGAGAGGTGTGAAATCAATCTCGTCCACGCCCATGACAAACTCCGCCACGGCGCGACCGTTTTTGCGGTTCACGATGGTGACCGCCAGCGGGAGCTGGGTGGGGATGCCGGGGTGGAGCGAGGGGTAGAGGTTTGTGCGCCGATAGCGCAGCCCGGCCAGCGAGGTTTCGTTAGGCTGGGCGGCGAGCGGCAGCGGACGGCCAGCGACGTAAATGTCGTATTGACTGCTAAAGCCGGGCGAGGTGAGGAATTCCAGCCGCTGCATCGAGGTATCGACGAAGCGGCTTGTGCTGCCGCCCTCCACCGGGGTTTCGCTCAGGAGCGGCCAGCTTTCCAGCGCCTTGCGCACGGTGAGGCTGGCGCGCCCGGATTTCCATTCGAGCAGGACGGGAAATCTCCAGTCCCAGATGGCCCGATAAGTTTCGCGATCAAGTTTGTACCCGGTCTTTTCCAAATCGGCGAAGATCTCCTCCAGGTCGTCCCAGAGGCGGCGGGGCAGGAAATACTCGTCGTGGAGCTTGGTGCTGAATCGCTTGAGTGAGCGCTTCGGCGGATTCTCCAGCAGGTGGGAGGCGAGGCAGGACCAGAGCAGGGCGACCGCGGAGGACCATTCCGACTTTGGCAGGGCCTCGATGGCGCGGAACTCGATGAGGCCGAGCATGCCGGAGGGGAAGGCTGTGTTCCAGAACTTGTCCAGGCTGATCTCGCTGCGGTGCGAGTTGCCGGTCACGTCGATCTGGATGTGGCGCAGCGTTTCATTGATGAGGCTGCGGTGATCTCCCTCCGACAGCGACTCGATGAAGGTGTACGCCATGTCGATGTCGTAGAGGTCGCGGGCGGATTCATCGGGGCGCGGGGCCTGGGATGATGCGCCGACGTAGCAGCCGGTGAAAAGGTACGCGAGCGAGGGATGGTGCTGCCAGTAGCGGAGCACGTTCGCGAGCCAGAGGGGCCTGGTGAAAAACGGATGCTCGTCCAGGCTCGGGCCGCCCCAGAGGAGGTGATTGCCGCCGCCGCTCCCCTGCGGATGCTCCCAGGGGCTTTCCTTCCACGTCCGCATGCCGGCCCGATGTCCGGAGGCAAAGAGTTCCTCCATCCACTCGGCATAGGCCTGCCAGGATTCGCAGGGCGGCAGATTGATCTCCAGCACGCCGGGGTCGGCGGCGAGGCCGAGGACGGACCACTTGCCCTCTTCGTCCTGCGGCGTGTAGCCGTGGAATTCCAGATTGGCGACACCGCGCGATTTTGCCGCGCGCTCGGTGGCACCGAGCAAATGCAAAAAGGCGTTTTGCAGGAGCGGCGGAACGAAGATCGTGATCGTGCCGCCCTGGCGGTCGATGCACAGGACACGGCGAGGGAGGCCTTCCGGCATGAGGTGCAGCGGGAGACGCAGTCCGGCTGGACCTTCGGCGGTGGAGAGCTTGCGGTCGCCCTTGGGCAGAGGCCAGCGGGCGGAGCGCCAGATGGAGCCGTCGTGATCGAGCGGCATGACGAGCACCTCGATCCCGCTGCCATTCGGGTCGGTGAATCCGATCCAATGCGAGGGCACGCCGAGTTCCCTGGCCAGGGTGTCGGCGAAATCCTGGAGGCTGGACGGCGTGAGGGCCTTGCCGCGTTTGGGCAGGGTAAAGACGGGAGAGCCATCGCGATTGGAGATGAGCCGCACGACCCAGCGCGGGTTGGTCTCACCGGGATACAGTTTGCCGGGGCAGTAGAACCTCGCGGCTCCGGCGCACCGCTCCTTCATCAGCTCGTCGGCGAATCGCTTCGCATAGCTGAGCTTCGTGGGGCCTACGGCGGAGTAGCTCCACTCGGGGCCCTGCGGGTCGTTGGGAATGAAAGTCGGCTCACCGCCAATGGTGAATCGGATTCCATGATCGGCCAGCGTCTTTTCGGCGCGGGCCGCAGCTTCGTTCATCCAGGGGGAGATCATTTGCGGCGGATGCTGAGGTTGGTGGTCAAAGTGCTATTGATGGTCTTCTTGCCGTAATAATGGCCGTGTACGGGGGCGATATGAGCAGGAGTGAGGCCAACCGCGGTGGCGATGAAGTGGTGGCCGCAAAAAATTCCGTTCGTCGGGTCGATGCCGACCCATCCCGCGCCCGGCAGGTAGGTTTCCACCCAGGCGTGGAGGGCGTTTTCGGCGCGGCGGTCTTCCTCGGGGAGTTCCTCCTCCCAACTGAAGCCGCTGACGAGCCTCGCCGCGAGACCATGGTGGCGCAGCACCTCGACGGCGAGCACGGCGTAGTCGCGGCAGGAGCCTTTCATCAGGGCGAGGGTCTGCTCCGGCGGGTAGGCCTCGCCTTCATCGCGGCGCTCGTACTCGATATTTTCGTGCAGCCAGGAGTTCAGGCCGACGAGCCAGTCCACGGTAGGGATTTCCTTCGGTGGGCGATCCAAAGCCGCCGGGATGGGGCCGAGCGGCTGGCGGGGCGTAATGTAGGCGGAAAGAACGGATGCCTCCTCGGGCGAGTAGGTAAAGGGAACGTTGAGCGCGTGGGAAGCGAGCAGGAAGTGGAAGGGGTTCTTTTCCTCCAGCCGGAGGTCGAGTTCCAGCTTGTAGGTCAGATGATCCAGTTCCTTCGGGTAAAAACAGTAGGCGACGAGGTTGTCAAAAATGTCCTGCCGATACTGGACATCGGTTCCCTCGTTGGTCGTGATCTTTGAGCGGTCCGTCCTTACCGCAAAGCCATTCCTCGGCAGCAGCCTGACCAGGTGAGGAGAGAAACTGGCCGTGTCTTCATACTGATACGTCGCCTCATAGCGTATCTCGATCTCGATCATTTTTCACTGAGCCTCCTCATGGTGACTTTTACCTTCATTTGTTGTGACCCTGACGCCTTGAAGGTGCCCCGCACCGGGGCGGCGTCCTCAAAATCTCTTCCATACGCCATCGTGACATGGCGAACTCCGCACCATTGGTTGTTGGTGGGATCGAGCGCGATCCACTTCATGCCGGGCGTCATCGCTTCCACCCATGCGTGGGTGGCGACGGAGCCAACCAGCGCAGTCGATCCGTCGCCGTTCTTCGGCGGATCGGACTCAATATAGCCGCAGACATACCGGGCGGGTATGCCGGCGGTGCGCAGCACGCTAAGCATGATGTGGGAAAAGTCCTGACAGACACCGGCTTTTTGCTTCCAGACCGTATGGAGCGGGGTCGAGTTGTCCGTGCTGCCGGAGCGGTAGTCGAACTTCTCGTAGATGGCCTTGTTCAGGTCCTCCAGGCCATCGCCAAGGGGCAGGTCGGCGGGAAAGAACCTCGTGGCCCATTCCATCGCGGGGCCGCCCGTCGGCACCGCTGCGGTTGGCTGGAGGTAGTCAAAAAGGTCGGTGAGCTTGGAGGTGAAGATCTGGCGGGCTTCCGCCACGCTCACGCCGAGAGCCGCCTCCGAATGCGCCACCTCTGAGGTGCGGATGGTGGAGCGATGAACGATCGACAGACGCTCGTGACGAAGTGTCATCGAGTAAAACGTCACATGATTCCCGAAATAGTCGACGTAACCCGAGACCTTCGCGTCCGGAAGGAACTGGATGGAATGATCGACGACCTCCTGCCCGGGCAGGGAGGGCGGGGTCAGCCGGGCTTCGATATACGCCTCGCTCGCGGTGCGACCATAGCGATAGTCCGTGCGATGGATGATCTCAAACAGCATGGCCAAAAAGGGTGGGCTGCGACGCGGGGTTCATCTGGATCTGATGATTGAGAAAGCCGTCCGAGATCAACTGGTGAAGGTCGAGCGTCTTGTCCAGAAACTCCGCCTGCTTGTCGAGGAGGACGTTTTTGGCGCTGAGGTCGTTTTCCGCCTCGCGGGCCAGCGCCTCCCAGTCTGTCTGCCGGATGTGCTGTATGAGCTGCTCCATCGCGATGATGGTGCGATTCGTCGCCGGGGAGACCTCATCACGCAGGCGGGCCACGCACGCCTCCAGGCATCGGGTCACCGACCGCGGCGCGACAGGGTTGTTCCAGAGCAGCTCCAGCACGGGGGCGGCCTCGATGCGCATCTGAAAGACGCGTCGGTAAATATCGCGGCTGTTCAGGAGGCGGAGAAAGGCGGAAAGACGGATCTCCGTCTCATGGTCGGCGGCCGCCTTCGTGCTGCGCCGGACGATCGGGCGCAAGATTGAGCGAATGGCGTTGCCGGTGATGATGGCGCGCTCCAGGTATTGGCCGATCTCGCAGAAGGCCCAGCCGCCGTCCGCCAGCATGGTGGCCTGGGCGGTGCCGAAAAACTCCGGCGTAGAGCGGGTGACGAGTTCGCAGCACTTGCGGGTGCTCGTCGCCAGATCCTCGTCAGTCTGCCGGGGCCGGTAGCGGATGCGTTGAAAACGGGTGCGCAGGGCGCTGATCACGCCCCAGGCCTCAATGCTGACGCACTCGAGGACCGACTCCGCATTGCTGACGGCGCGGAGGACGGCGCGGACGACGGAATCCGGCTCGTCGAGGTCGAGGGTGAGTCGATACCGTCCCGCCGGGCTGGAGATGTTGCGCCGGGAGACGGTTCCCGGGTTTTCCAGGGGCGGCAGGAGGCGGTTCCAGACCGGGCGGTAAAGGGTGCGTTCGGTGGAGTTGAGTTCCTCCAGCTCCAGCGACTCGATCACGCCGATCATGACGGCGAGGCTGTTGGCGCGCTCCAGGTAGCGGCCCACCCAGTAAAACGACTCCGCCACGCGGCTGGTGACGCTTTGCGGCGGCATGGTCGTCTCGCGGATCGGTGCGCGATTTTCTGGAGGCTCGATGAAATCGGGGTGGGAAAGCACCCAGGTGTCCTTGCTGCCGCCGCCGAGCTCGTTGGCGGTGTAGGGCGTATCCTCCGTGCTCACGCGGGTGAGCGCGCCGGGGAAGACGTCGTACCCGCCATCCGGCTTGCGCAGGGCAAAGAGGATGTGGTCCTGGCGGCGATCCACCTTGCGGCCGTCGTGGTAGGTCACCGTGAGAGCGTCGCAATCCTGCGGCTGAGCGACGTAGGCGCCGGGATTTTGCAGGATGGCCTTGCGGATCGCCTCGGTGTCCGCTCGGGAGGGCGCGAGCCCATTGCCGCCGTAGTAGATCTTTTCACCGCTCAGGCCGCGAATGGTATAGTCCTCAATCTCGGAAAGGACGTGCTCCCTCTGGTCGATATCACCCATCCAGAAGGTCGAGAGCCCGCGCAGGATGGGGTTTTCGTTGAGATAGTAGCGGATGATCGCCGGGGCGAGGGGGAGCAGGGCGCGATCGTCGGCCAGTTGGGAACCAATGCCATTGACTACCGCGACGCTGCCCTGGCGGATACACTGCACGAGTCCCGGTACGCCGAGGAGCGAATCGCGCCGGAACGCCATGGGATCGAGCCACTGGTCCGAGATGCGGCTGTAGATGACCTCGACCTTTTCCAGGCCCGAGACCGTCTTGATATACACGGCGTCGTCGAGGACGAGCAGATCGCTGCCTTGCACGACCGGAATGCCCATGCGCCGGGCAAGGAAGCAGTGCTCAGAGTACACCGCGCTGCCGGGGCCGGAGGAGAGCAGGACGACCGTCGGCTCCGGATCGGCGGAAAACGAGCGTAGCATCTCCAGCATGTCGACCGGGGAATCCGCGATCGGGCGCACGTTGAAATCCTGGAACGTCTGCGGGATCACTCGGGCGAGGGCACGCCTGTTCTGGATCATGTACGAGATGCCGGAGGCGTTGCTGAAATAGTGGTGCTTGATGCCAAACTCCCCATTCGGCAGGCGGCAGACGGCCGCGCCCGAGATATGCAGGTAGGCATCGCCCGGCGGTTTTAACCCGCAGGCCGCACGCTGGTAGAAAATACTCCCCAGCACAGGCTGGACAGGAAGCAGTCCGCCGCGAAGGATTTCCTTTTTCCCGTAAATATCCTGAAGAAACAGCTCAAAAGCCTTCAGCCGCTGGCGAAAACCCTCCTCCAGCGGCACCCATTCCTCGGGGCGGAAAATCTGGGGCAGGAGGTCGCAAAACCACGGGCGGCGTCCCCACGGGCGCTCGCGGGAAATGTCAAAGGTCGCGCCCATCTCGCGCATGGTCGCCTCCAGGCGTTCGTCGAGCACCCGGATCTCGCCGCGAGTGTGCTCATCCATCTTTTGAAAGAGAGGACGATACACCTCACGCAGTTGCCCCGAGTCTCCCTGGATCTCGTGCCAATGCGTGAAAGGATTCTTTGCACCAACACTTTGCACGGCGGTGAAGGCTTGGCCTTACGGAATTTCCGGTCAAGGAAATATGAAGATTCTTTGCATTTGACAGAAGAGGCAACCTTGGGCATGCTCCCCGATTCTCTTAAGTACCAAATGAAGACATTTTCTGCAAAAGCGAGCGAGGTCCAGCGCGATTGGTGGATCATCGACGCTGCTGACCAGCATCTCGGCCATGTGGCCGTGAAGGCCGCCAACCTTTTGCGCGGCAAGGGCAAAGCTATTTTCACCCCGCACGTTGATACGGGTGATTTCGTCGTCGTCATCAACGCTGAAAAGGTTCGCATCGGCGGCAAAAAAGACGTGCAGAAGACCTACATGAGCTTCTCCGGCTACGTCGGTGGTCACAAGTCCGAGACTTTCGCCGCCCGCCGCGAGCGCCATCCCGAGCTTCTCGTCGAACGCGCTGTCCGCGGTATGATCCCTCATAACCGCCTCGGCAGCAGCGTCTACCGTAAGCTGAAAGTTTACAGCGGCTCCGAGCATCCTCACGCCGCCCAGAATCCGAAAACCGCCTGATCATGTCCGAAATTACCGCAACCGGCCGCCGCAAAACCTCCATCGCCCAGCTTCGCATTCGTCAAGGCACGGGCGCCTTCAAGGTCAACGGAAAGGATTTCACCGACTACTTCCCGAGCCTTTCGATGCAGAATATCATTCTGCGTCCTCTGGAGATCGCCAACGCCGTTCACGGCTATGATCTTGAGGCCAAGACCTCGGGCGGCGGCATCGTGGGCCAGGCTGGCGCTCTGCGCCTCGCCATCAGCCGCGCGCTGCTCCAGACCGACGAGAACCTCCGCGGCCCGCTTCGCGAAGAGGGCATGCTGACCCGCGATCCTCGCATGAAGGAGCGCAAAAAGTCCGGTCAGCCCGGTGCCCGCAAGCGCTTCCAGTTCTCCAAGCGTTAATCCGCGAGGTTTACCAAAATTCACGAGCCGTGGTTCTCCGAGCCACGGCTCTTTTTTTGCCGGGAAAAGGGCAGAATCTGATTGCGATCTTTCCGGATTTATTGTTCTTTTATCGGCTCTCCCGCCGACGTAGCACAGTGGTAGTGCAATCGATTCGTAATCGATAGGTCACGAGTTCGAATCTCGTCGTCGGCTCCACTTTCCTGGTTTGGAATAGTGGGTTCTCCGGGTTCTCCGCCAAAAAATGGGGACGAGGTCAATTGTTGATGTTGTGTTATCCGCATTGGGCGATGACGCGCAAGCGGTAGTTGTGAAGTTTTTGAAGCCGTAGGCTCGTCTTTGGATGAGTTTCATTTTGCGGTGGAACCCTTCGGTGATGATGCCGTTGTTTTTCAGGTGAAGCGCCTTGGTTCTGAGAAACAAGGAGTTCCGGGCAAAAAAAAGAGGAGAGACCCGAAGGTCTCTCCCCAAACTAGCTAGGAGAACTATCAATAAAGCGTTCTTTAGAACGAGAAGCGCAGACCGATGCGGGTCAGGCTGGAGTTGAGGCTGTTGTTGCCGTAGAGGTAACGCGAGTCAACGAAGGTGCCGATGTTGCGAGTAAAGCGATACTCGATGCCGCCACCGACGCTGCCGTTGCCCTGACCGAAATGCTTGCCCCAGGTCGCGCCGCCGCCGACGAGGGCGTAAGGAGCGAGGCGGAGGCTGTCGATCGGGTAGCGGAGGATCAGGCTGCCCTGGAGGCTGTCGAAGGCACCATGGTTGCCGGATCCGACTCCACCGCCGACGGTGTTGTCGACGCCGATGCCGATGTAGCGGGTGAAGAAGTAGTTCAATCCGAGATTGCCGCCGATTCCGTTGGCATTGTGACCGTTGTAGCGGCCGAGCATTGCTGCGAAGCTGGCGTCGATCTGGAATTCACCAGCACGGAAGAGATCTTCCTGCACGGGTGGGATTACTGCTTTTTTGCTTTCCGTTCCAGCGAAGGCGGCGGAGGCCGTGAGAATCGCGAGAGCGAGGGTGGAGAGGATTTTCTTCATGTTTTGGTTTGTTGGTATCGCCGGTACTCTGGAGAGAGGGACGATATACGCCTTCTACCTAAGTATTGGTGAAATGAACAATCCTATTTGTGCATGAGTCGGTAGAAATTGCTGTTTTTACGGTATTTCCCCCGAGATTTTGACAAAGGAGAGCGGTTTGCGGCATTTTTTGGAAATTACTTAACGTCATGAAGTAACGGAAATGAGATGGGGTCGCAACTGGCAGGGGGATCGCCGGAGATCCCTCGGCGAGGACTGCGTAAGCAAGGACACTAAGCTTAGGGATTGGGCGGGATCTGGGTCCCTCCTCAAGTGCTTAGATTTCTAGGGCTGTTCCGATGAAAAGTCAGGCGACATTTGCCTGCTTGCGAGCGTGGCGAATCCAGACGATCAAGCCAATCGAACCTGCGAGGAGCAGGTTCCAGGCGGACGGCTCGGGGACGGTGTAGACAAGGTTCAGGTGTTGGTCGTCCTGAGCGAGGGAAAAGGAGCCGACGTAGTCGTTGGCAAATCCGCTGACGTCGAGCACGATCTGGCTCATGCTCCATGCGCCGATGCTTCCGGTGACGGAGAGAATCGTCCAGGAGTAGTTTTGCGTGTCGGAGAATCCCTGGAGCAGCCCGGCCTGGCCCTCAAGTGTGAGGGTGGATAGGGCGATGGTAAACGGATTCTCCAGCGTGCTCTCGATGGTCAGGTTGCCGGTGATCTCCAGGAGATCCCACGTGGCCCCGGCCGGGCCGGTGAGACTTTGGATTTCCCAAGCGTAGACGCCCTCGTTTTTCCAGGTCTGCGAACCGGTAGAGAGCGTGGCCACGCTGCTGTCACCAGGAGAGATGAGTCCGCTGATCTCGACTTCACCGCTCACCGTGCCGGAGCCGATGAGCGAGCCGAGCCGATCTACGACCACCTTGCCGGAGCCCGTGGCGCTGCCACTGGTATTGCCAACCTTGAGGGTCCCGTCGGCGATGGTGGTGGTGCCGGTGTAGGTATTTTCATAGTCGAAGACAAGGCGTCCGCTGCCGGACTTGGTCACGGAGAGACTGCCGGAGAGGGTGGGGGTGAAATTCACGGTCGTCGAGTGATTGAATCTCACGCTGGCTGTGCCGAGGCCTCCTGTGACCGATCCGGCTTGCAGCGTGCCGGCCGTGGTTCCTTCTCCGATCACGAGAGTGCCGACCGAGCCGGAAAACTCGGCCAGAATGACTGAACCGTTCCCGGTTGCCCCGACCTTCAAAAGCCCGTCACCTGTGAGGTTCAGTGTTCCCTGGCCGGATTTGCCCACGACGAGGGAGCCGGTATTGGTCCATGAGCCGCTAAAGACAGTGGCGCTGCCCATGGAGCTGGCCTGATTGCCGAGGATGGCAGAGCCGCTGGAAACCTCTCCTCCAAGCATGCCCAGCGTACCCTTGCCGAGATTGCCGATGGTGAGAGCGCCCGAGACCTGCCACGAGGAACCGGTGTTGTTGATATTGACTGCCCCGTCCGACGCTGCCGCATTGCCGAGCACGGCAGAGGCTGAGGAAGCTCCGCCTCCGCTGGTGATGTTGAGCTGTCCTCGGCCGGCGTCTCCGACCAGCACGGACGTGCTGACCTGCCACAGGGAATCGTCGCCGGAGATATTGACCTCGCCTTTGCCGGTCGACTCCTCGCCGATCGTGGCAGATCCCGCCGTGGCTGTGGCTCCGGTGCCGACATTGACTTTGCCCGACCCGTAGCGCCCGACGTAGAGCGATGAGCGAATGGTCCAGAGCGTGTCCGCTCCGGAAAGGTTCGTCTCTCCGATCCCTGCGGAGGAAACGCCGAGCGAGGCGTTCTCGCTGTCCGCCGCTCCACCTTCGCGCAATTTGAGGGTCCCCGTGCCAGCTCCTCCGATGGAGAGATCCCCGGATGCACTCCAGGCGGACCCGATGCCGGAGATATCCACAAAACCTTTCAAGATCCCGTTGTCTTCGCCGATGAAGCCATCCGTGCTCGTGACGACCGCTCCGGATTGAATGTTGAGCGTGCCTGCGCCTTGATATCCCACATGGAGGCTGGCTGCGTTGTCCCAACGAGACCCATCGCCGTTGATGGTCGCGGCGCTGGTATTGGTGGCACCGTATCCGACATAGCCGGAGTCCGATTCCACGACCGCGCCTTCGATCACCGTGAGGTAGCCGGTCCCGGACTTGCCGACGAAAAGATCGTTGCGGTTCGTCCATTTGGAGCCTACACCGTTGACGGTTACGGACCCGGAACCTGAGGCGTAGTTGCCGATGGTGCCGTAGGAGTTGGATACCTTCCCATTGTTTGCGATCGAAAGTGTGCCGGAGCCCTGTTCGCCGACACTGAGGTCGTCCTTGATCGCCAAGGTCGAGCCGACGCCGCTGACGTAGACATTGCCGGTTGAGCCGCTCATGTGCCCGATGGAGGCGGTCGATCCCGAGGTGGATGTTTCATCGGTGGCAACCTTGCCTCCTGCCGTGATGTCGAGCCGCCCTGTGCCAAAATAGCCGACAAAGAGATAGCTGCGGAGTTTCCAGATCGACCCGACTCCATCGACAGAGACCGTGCCACGGCCCGAACCGTTGTAGCCGATGAATCCCTGCGTGCTCGTGGCCGTGGCTGCGCTGGAAACATTGAGGCTTCCTGTTCCGGATTCACCGATGATGATGTCGCCGGAGTTGTTCCAGGCGGATGTCGCCCCGGCGACGGAGACGGTGCCGTTGCTGCCTGCGTAGACGCCGACCTTGCCATAGGCATTGGAAACGACACCCCCGGCATTGATATTCAGGAGAGCGGTGCCGCGTTCGCCGACAGAGATATTGTTGGAAAGGGTGAGGTATGAGCCGCCGCCGTTGACAATGAGGGTTCCGTTTCCGGTCGCTGTATTACCGAGGTATGCGACCGTTGCAACGATGCCCCCTCCGGAAACGATGCGAAGCGTGCCGATGCCGCTCACCCCGACATTCAACGTGGAGGCATTGCCCGCGACGCCGGTGTTGTATGGTACCGAGGCGTCTCCGTTGTTATCGATCGAGGCGTTGTAATAAGACTGGGGGATGTAGTTGTTCCACCAGTTGGCCGGGTCAAACCAACTGCCCTCCGTGTTGTTCTTCCAGTCCACCGTGGTTTGCGCAGAAACAGGTGCGAGCGATGCGAGGAGGCCGCAGAATCCTGCAAATATAAAATGGAACTGGAAACGTGATGGCAGCACGAAAATACGGTGTAAGTGGCCACTTATGCGTCTGGTTGCGTGGTGCGTCCAGTGAAATTGATCGACTGCCATTTTTTACGAAAAAATAAGTGCCGGGGATTTGGTGGAAATTGCGGTGGCCGAACGCATTTTTTCCGGTATGACTGAGACCGCCATGACTCCGACCGCAGAACTGAAACTTGACGATAGAGTGGTGAACCTCCCTGTTCTTGTCGGAACCGAGGGGGAACACGCCGTAGATATTTCCAAGCTCCGTGACCAGACCGGGTACATCACGCTGGATGATGGATATGGAAATACGGGTTCCTGCAAAAGTGCCATCACCTTTATCGATGGAGATCGCGGCATCCTCAGGTACCGGGGGATTCCCATCGAGCAACTGGCGGAACGCTCGAATTTTGTCGAGACGGCCTACCTGATCATTTACGGCGAGTTGCCGAGTCATGACCAGCTCCGCAAGTTCTCCGACTTGCTGACCCTGAACCAGATGCTGCACGAGGACATGAAGTTCCACTTCGAGGGGTTCCCTCCGCATGCGCATCCGATGGGCATCCTGTCGTCAATGATCAACGCCTGTGGATGCTTCAATCCGAGCCTCTTCTCCGACGAAGAGGTGTCGCAGTTCGATCTGCAGGTCGCGCAGCTGATTTCCCAGGTTCGCACGATCGCTGCCTTCTCCTATCGCAAGTCCAAGGGGCTTCCGATCATTTATCCGAAGAAGGCCTACAAGTACTCGGCCAACTTTCTCCACATGATGTTCTCGGACCCCTACGAGGACTATGAGTTGAAGGTGGAGGTAGTTCGCGCACTGGACCTGATTTTCCTCCTGCACGCCGACCATGAGCAAAACTGCTCGACCTCGACCGTGCGTATGGTCGCATCAAGCCGGGCCAACCTTTTTGCCTCTGCGGCGGCGGGTGTGTGTGCGCTTTGGGGTCCGCTCCATGGCGGTGCCAACCAGGCGGTGCTGGAAATGCTGCAGGAGATTCACCAGAGCGGAGATGACGGGTCGAAGTTCGTTGAGGCCGCCAAGGACAAGAATAGTGGCAAACGCCTGATGGGTTTCGGCCATCGCGTTTACAAAAATCACGACCCTCGCGCCAAGATCATCAAGCGGCAGTGCGACATCCTGCTGGAGACGCTGCATATCAAGGATCCGCTCCTCGACATTGCGAAGAAGCTTGAGGAGGCGGCCCTGGGCGACAGCTACTTCGTGGAGCGCAAACTGTATCCCAATGTCGACTTTTACAGTGGCATCATCCTGCGCGCCCTGGGCATCCCGACCGAGATGTTTACCGTGATGTTCGCCATCGGCCGCATGCCGGGATGGATCGCGAACTTCAAGGAGATCCGCGAGGAGCAGGGGAGCCGCATCTACCGGCCGCGTCAGGTCTATGTCGGCCCGACGATTCGCTCCTACACTCCGATGGAGGAGAGGAAGTAAGTGTTTTCCGCACAGCCATGCTGCCGGGAGGCAGCATGGCTGATGGTGGAAAATGGGAGAAAACCTCCGGGATGAACGGCCCGGAGTCGTGTTTGGGAAGGGATTACTCGACGGCGAGCAAAACGCTCGAGGCCTTGATTACAGCGTAGGCGGTCGAGCCTTCCTTGAGGTTGAGTTCTTCTGCGCCTTCGGTCGTGATGCTCGAGGAGATGATCAGGCCGGGAGCCACTTCGATTTTTACGAGAGTGGTGGCAGGGCCTTCCTTGATGCTGATGACTTTGCCGGGCAGAACGTTGCGGGCACTGAGTTTCATGATCTTTGATTTTTCTATCTGACGGTTGCTTGCCGGGTCCGTGATGCCGGCTGGTACGAAATGCCGGGACGAACTCGATGACGCGACAAGGCTAGACAGAATCCCGACAGTGCTCAAGCTGTCACGAGGCAACGATCCGCGAGCTTCTCACCTCTACCCGGCTTTTCGGACGTCGGAGATGATGCTGCCCTGTTGCGTCATGGCGTACAGGTAGATGTTGCAGCCCATCTTGAAGGCTTCCATCTGCTTTCCGGTGCCGAACCAGCGGTCGCCATTCGTCCAGCCGCAATGTGTATCCGAAGGAGAGAGCAGCATGACGAGCCGCCCGTTGACGGTGACGCCATGGAGGCCGTGCTGCTGTCCCTGCATATGGGGCTGCCCCGAGTAAAAGTGATAAAAGCAGTGAAAGACCGGATGGTCGTACGGCAGCCGTTCGAATTTGGCATCCGGGAAAATCTTCGGGATCTCGACCTCCGCCATCTGTTTGAAAAACTCGTCGTTCAAGCTGCCATGGTGGCGCTTGCCGTTCACGCAATCCTCCGCAAAAAGAAAACCGCCGCGGAGAAGGTACTCGCGCAGGTTGGCCCGCTCTGTATCGTCGAGCTCCGGAGCGACATCCCCATGCATGAAGAGAAACGGGAAGGGTGTGAGCGTTGTCAGCTTGTCCACCTCCGCCACGTTCCAGCGCTTGTCAAAGTTCAAGGTCGTCTGGTCCTGCATGGCGTCGATGAGATTCAGGTCGCCATTGGGATGCACGTTCCAGTCATCGTTGTCCCCGTTGCGACCGGGATACTTCAGCCGGGCCCACGGGGAGATCGGGCCTCGGTTCTCCTGGCCAAAAAGCCCGGCGGACAGACCGAAGAGCGAAGCTCCACCAGCGGAGAGAAGCTTCAGAAATTGCTGACGGCTGATTTCTTCGCTCATGGTTGGAAAAGTAGCTCGGATTTTGTCGAAAACAAGGTGGATGTGAGGGGAAGCTTAGCCCGTTATGCTTAGCCTCCCTGGAGCATCGCATAAGTATAGATGTTCACCAGCATGCGCATGCAGGCCTCCGGCAGGCCCGGGGGAGAGATCATGCGATCCCAGCCGCATTGCAGGCCGCTGAGGCTTATCACGCCAGCCATCCGGGAACCGAGCATGATGGCGTACAGGCCGTGCCTGGCCCATTGCGCATCGTAGATATTGTTGTAATACATGTGCGGCGGCGTGCCGCCTGGGATCTGGAAATAACAGTGAAAGACGTCGTGATCGGCTTTGATCGGAACGACCTGGCACTCGGGCAGGATGGTCGTCAATACACGGATCTGGTCGGCCAGGAAGGCGTCGGGATCTGGTGTCACGTTGTGATTGATGCAGGCATCTATCGTAAGAAAGCCGCCCCTGCGGATATACTCGGCCAGATGGGATCGAGCCGTGCTGCTGCTGACGGTGCCGATGCCTTGGGAAAACAGCATGGGGTATTTGCAAAGCTCCTGCAAATTTTCCACGTCTGCGGCATACCAGGTCGGGTCGATGTTGAGGCTGGTATTCTCCCGGATGAACTGCGCGAGCACCGGGTCGCTGCCGGAGTGTCGTTTCCAGTGCGGGCTGGCTGTCTGGAGGCGAGCCCATCCGACGCGGTCCGCTCTCATTTCGGAGAGATCGGCGGACGACGCGGTGGCGAGAATGACCAGCGGAAGACACAGGGTCGTCAGGAACCGGCTCATTATAACAGGCGATACCAACGCCGGGTGACCAGTTCCGTAGCGTAGAAACCGAGAAGCAAAAGGAGCAGCGAGGATTCATCCCAGAGGGGACGGGTCTTCCTTCTTTCGGAAGAGCGAGTCTCGGGAGGCGCGGGGAATGCCGTGGATTCCTTGTCGATCAAGGCTCCGCCGGTTGCCTCGGCGAGTCGGCGCATGCCTTCGAGGTCGGCCGGGGTGTTCACGGTTTCCACCGTCCTGCTGTGCTGGGAAACAGGCAGCGAAATGCGGGCCATGTCGCCGGAGCCGTTTTCCGCAGTGATCTCCCAACGGCCTTCCTGATCCGGGGTGAAGCTGACGTCCCATGCGCCCTTCGTGTTGGTTCCGCGCGGGATGAGCGGGAGCGCAATTCCGCGGGGGGTGGTGGCGGAGATTTTTGGAGATTCCTCATTGGCAGCCCCTTCGACGCGCACGGTGACCGGGCGGGATAACATGGGGCTTTCTCCGAGTCGGACGATTCGCAATCCCTGCCCCGGAGGCGTGGAGGCGAGAGACAGCATGAACTGCTGCCAGAAGGTTTCCGCGTTGCGGGCTGAACTCGGCAGCGAGAGCTTCCATCGCCACAGCAGGTCGGTGGTCATCACGGCGGCAAATCCCCGGCCAAATTGCTGCCGGGCGATGAGGACGCGCGGTGAACCGTTGGGGGAGCGGTCGCGCGGGTGCACTGCGATGATCTCGGCACCAGGCTTGGCACAGAGCACCTTGGCGTATTCGCTAAACTGCGGGGCACCGGGTCCGGGCGCAAAGAGCCTGGCCCGAGAGGAGGAACGCAATGCGGCAAACGGAGTGAGCGGCTCCATCTCCTGCCGACTCATGGCTCCTTGTGCGAACGCGGTTTCATCCGATGATCGCGCTCCGCCGATCGCCTGCATATGAGTTTGAAACGCCCTGGCGGCGGCGTCCTCCTGGGAGACGCGAGAGCGACGCTCGAAGACCACGGGCAGCATTTCCTCAAGCTCAGTGCCGGCAAAATCCTGTGATGCGTCGCTATCTGGCGTGATGAAAAGGACGCCGCCGCCAGCCCGCACATACTCGACCAAGGTTAGTTGCTGCTTGGCGGAAAGCTGATCGGCAAAGGCGTGGGCAAGGACGACGATCTGATAGGATTTGAGGTCGTCGGCGTTTTCCGGAAGGTCGTTGAGGACGGCGTGACCCTGGGCGGGAGCAGTCATCTTCATACCCAGCGCGGGATTGAGAATGCTGGCCATCTTGAAGCTCGGATCGCTCTGGAGGGCCGCCAGCAGGAAGCGATACCCCCACTGAAGCGCGCCCTGATAGTACAGTATGTCGACGGTCGTCTTGTCGATGACCCGCGTCGTGCTGGCTGAGAACTCCTGCCGATCGGAGCTTCCCGCTCGAAACTCTAAAGGCATGGGGCCGGTTTCTTCCGCGGAGACCTCCACGGTCCATGGGATCGAGTTCCAACCAGTTCGGACCTTGAGCTTTGATTCGGAGAGCTTCTGGTCTCCGCTCCAAAGTTCCACCGGGATCTCTCCATCCCTGGCGGCAACGGCCTCAATGATGACTCCGGCGGGAAACCGGGTTTGCCGCAATACCTGGGAGGGAGACTTGATTTCCTTGATATTGAGAAACTCGCCCGGCCGGACTCGATTGTTGGCGGCAACGAAATACAGCGGTATCCCGCAGCGTTGAGCAAGCGCGGTGACTTCCGAAGGGTTTTTCTGCGTGGTATCGAGACCATCGGTCAGGCAGACGATGGCCGCCGGAGCGCCTGAGAGCGTTTGCTCAAGGGCGTCGAGGAGATGGGTCGCGTCGCCCGGTTGGTTTGAGGCGGCAGCTTCCTCAAGGGTCGGGAGTGATTCCGTCTTTTTGCTGAATCGGATATACTCGATCTGATCGAATTTCTCCTTCGCCTCCGGGATGTGTTGTCGCCACGTGCGGAGGGCATTTCCGAGCCGGGTTTCCTGGCGGTTGTCGATTGCGTCCATGCTGGCGGAACGGTCGACCAGCACGGCGAGTTTACGGCTGGATTTCTTTTCCCTGTCCGACTCCTCGACCCGCACCGGATTCGCAAGGCAAAGCAGCACGCCGGCCAGCAATGCGGTGCGGAGCATGGTCAGGCCCCAGCGGGCGCGGGTCGGGAGTTTGCGCAGGGTGCGCTGGTAGGAAAGTGCAATCAGCCCGAGACCAACCGCGGCGACCAGGCCGAGCAATCCCCATGCAAGTGCCGGGTGCAGGCCGTGAAGCCATCCTCCAAAGTGCCATTCCATCCCGGATTTCACTGAGCGGACTCCTTGGATGGCTCGGGCTGCGGAGCGTTCAGGTAATCTCGGGACAGGCGTTCAAAGTAATCGGCTACGGCATCGCGATAAGCCTCGGGAGCCTTGGCGGGGTCTTGGGATTCGAGCTTATGCTGGCGCTGAGCCTGCTGGAGTTGGGTCCGCAGCAGGGTGATAATCTCATCCAGCGAACCTTCGATTTTGTCGAACGCTGCTACCACCTGGGCGAACGGCCCGGCATAGGTGTGCGGGTCTTCCCAGAAGAGCTTATGGACTTCCTTTACAGTGGGATCGAGCGGCAGGATCAGTTCGGCTTCGATCATTTCCTCTCGGAGGTCTTCGAGGACCTCCTTCGCAAGGCGATCCTGATTCTGGGTCGCCGCCCCTCCATGGCTGGAAAGGCTCAGCCCATGGCCGCCACCGGAGCTACTGCCTGAAGCTGACGCTGTCGGGGAACCATTGCTATTTCCCGTTGTCGACGAGCTTGTTTCCGAGGTGGCTGCTTGTTGATTACTGGTGGCCATCATTTCGGCAGACGAACCCTGGCCTTGCTTGTCACCCTGGCCTTGCTTGTCACCCTGGCCTTGCTTGTCACCCTGGCCTTGCTTGTCACCCTGACCTTGCTTGTCGCCCTGGCCTTGCTTGTCACCCTGGCCTTGCTTGTCGCCCTGGCCTTGCTTGTCACCCTGGCCTTGCTTGTCACCCTGGCCTTGCTTGTCACCCTGGCCTTGCTTGTCGCCCTGGCCTTGCTTGTCGCCCTGACCTTGCTTGTCGCCCTGACCTTGCTTGTCGCCCTGACCTTGCTTGTCGCCCTGGCCCTGCTTGTCGCCCTGGCCCTGCTTGTCACCCTGGCCCTGCTTGTCACCCTGACCTTGTTCAGCGTTTCCGACCTTGGAGCCTTCGAGGCACCGGCCTTCGCGTCCCGATGCGGTGTCGTTGGCGCGTTGCGAAGAGGCGAGGCGACGCATGTTGGCTGCACTTCGCTCAATGCGCTCGATGAGCTTTGCGATGTCCTCGGACGAAGGGCGCGGTGTTCCGGGAGCGTTGGATAGACGATTGGCGACGTTGGCCAGTTGCTCACTTACTTTGCTGGCTTGAGCTTGATCCCGAGGCTGGTCGTACAGCTTCTTCATTTCCTCGCGGAGCTTTCCGTCGTTGAGCGCGGCCGCCGCTGCAGCAAGGCGCTTCGCAGCTTCGGAAGATCCGGAGTCCTGTTGCTTTTGCGCTTCTTCAGCGAGTTTCTGGCGCGACTGCTCAACCTGCTCGGCGGCCTTCTTTGCCGCATCCCGGGCGGCATCATCGGAGCTTGCCTGAGGTGCGTTTTTGGCATCGTTGCTTGCCTGGTTCAGCGCCTTCAGGGTGCTGGCCATGGCGTCTTTCTCGGCCTTCTCTCCGGCTCGGAACATTGCTTCGACGGCAAGCCGCAATTCATGCGCGGCATTCGCCGCAGGGCCTCGGGCCATGGGGACATCCTCGGCATCGAGTTGTCTTAGGGAGGACTTCGTTTCCTCATGAGCTTTGGCGAGGCGCTCCATGATCTCAGGTTCAAACGGAGCGAGAGTCTGGTTTAATAACGCTGCGATGTGCTGGCTGACCTGGGCTTGGCGTTCGACGAACGATCCATCGAAGCGATTTGGGTTGGCTGGCTTGCCATCAGGCATCGGAGTCGGAGCCGGGGAGTTGCGGCCAGGATCGGAGGCGGCGTCCTTTGTTTGATCGAGATCGGAGGACAGCCGCTGCTGCTCCTTGGCGAGAAGCTCCAGCTCGCCCGCCTGGGTTTCATAGCGTTGCTTGAGCTCGACCTCCTGCTGTTTTTGGAAGGGATCATTGACGTTCTTGTCCTTGCCAAAGGTCTTGCCATCGCGGGCGATGGTCTTGATCGCAAATTTCTCGATCTCGGTGATATGACTGAGCGCCTTTCCCTGGAGTTTTGACGCCGGTTCGTTCTGCGTCTCGCCGATCTTCGAGGAGGCCTGCTGCATGAGCGGCTGGGTCTGGTTCAAGAGATCAACGATTTTAGCGGCTTTGCCCTCCACGATGAACTTCTTGATGACTTCGCCGACCTTGCCGGCTAGCTGGGCCTGCTCGCCGGAGACGCGCTGGTTTTCCTTGGTCCAGACAGGATTGGTCCGGGCGAGCTCCGCATTGGCGAGGAAGAAGTTTTCCTTGAGCAGCCTGAGCTGGGCGACCTTGATCGCCCTGATGAGAGGGAATATTGACTCACCCGTGCCACCCGGCAGCTCCTTGACGTCATCCCGGAATGGTTTCACCTGAACGAACTGCACGGGGGAAACCGTCGCCGGGAGAGGCATGGGAGCGATCCGTTGCGCCTTGAGGTAATACGATACCATGTCGAAAGGCTCCACCACGATCTGATCCAGGAAGAGGGACGTGAGCAGCTTCGTGCGGCCCGGCTTTTCCAGTGCCTCGACTGGTACGGGTACGCTGAGACGGGACTCGCCATTGACGGAAATCTCGAGAGATAGGTCCTTCAGTCCGCTGGTGGAATCCGCCGTGGCCTCGAGCGGCACTTCCTCAATCGGCGTGGCCTTGGTTTCCGATTTGGGCGATTTCCAGGTGATCGAGGCTTTGGGTGCGGCGGGTGCGGGAGTGGGTGTCGCGGCAGCGGTCTTGGGCGGCACGGGGATGGTCCATGGCTGAGCCCAGATGATCAGCGTAACGAAATGCGCGATGATCAGGCCTGCGACGAGGGTAGCCAGAGCAGCCAGCGCACGTCGCGGTGAACGTCGCGGGACGTGCTTCAGGAAAACCGCAGTTTCCTCACGTTGCGCTCTGGCGATCGGATCGTCCACGCCGCGCAAGGCGGTCACGGTCTCAAGGCGGTTTTTTGCCGAAAGCGTGTCGTCGAGCTGCCGGGCGGTCTTTAAAAGCGATCGACGACGGAAAAGCCAAAGGGCGATACAGACGATGAAAAGACCAGCGAGAGCCGCACCCCAGTAGAAAGGCACATTTCCCCATTTTTCGATCCGGGAGAAAGAGGGATGGGAGATCCAGAGAATGACGAGCAGGACGAACAACCCGGCAACCGCGATGACCAGCGGCCAGCCAGAGCGCATCCAGCGATATTGCTGGCGCAAGAGCTTGCCTGTCGTTCCTTCCGGAGCGGATGGCGATGAGGAGCTGTCGGGAGTGGTCATGGGATCAGGCCGAGGTGCGATTTGCGAGGGCGACTTCCGCGAGCAGACCGAGCGCGCAAGCAGCGAGCAGCCACCACCAGATCCGCTGCTGGGATTCCGCAACCTCGTCGCTCACCACAGGTCCGGCCAGGGAGCGCTTCTGCGCGGTGGCTCCGGGTTGTTGAGATTGGAGCCGGGCAAGCAGGCCGGCATCGGGCCACGGGGTGAGATCGGATTCCATGATCGGGGTATTTACGGCATACAAGGCGCGGCTCTTGCCGTCGGAATACTCGTACAATCCCGGAGCCGGCGGCTGGACGCCTCCAGAGACCTCTCGGGATGGTTCCGGTCGGGAGGAGTCAATAGTCGCCCAGGTTCCTTTCTCCGAGGGCAGGGGGATGGTGTCCCCGACGCGCCAGTCTCGCGCCGTGGAGTTGAGCGAGGCAAGCCAGCGGACGGCCTGATGTACGAAGGGGACAAAGGAGGGATGGACCATCCAGTCCGTCGCCTCCCGGTCGGGAGGGAAGCCACAGATGAGGAATTTTTGACCGCCGGAACTTACGGAGGCGATGGCGGCTGAGCCATCCGGCCAGTTTGCCACCGGAGTGATGCCATCTCCTGTGAGATCGTAACCGCGATAGAACTCCACATCCATGAGGGAGAAGAGTCCATCACTGCCAAAGGCGGAGAGCAGCGGACTTTCGGCGTCCCAATCCCGCAACGTCCAGGGTTCGCTCTCCGGAGCGCGTTCCGCGATGTGGAAGCCTCTCTGGGCGAGCCAGCTTTTTTGTTCCGGCGATCCGTCGATAAAGATCCAGAGAGCCCCGCCCCCCTTGGCGAAGCGATCGAGATTTGTACGATAATGATCAGAGAATGCAGTCCCGCCCTGGGCTATGACCACCGAGGCCAGCGGCCATTCCGTCTCCGGCAAGGTGACGGACTCCAGAGGGTTGTCATTGAGCTTGCGGGTTGATCCCAAGGCATGCGCGAGGAAGTCGGTCCCGGACATAGGAGGTTCATTCAGCACCTTTGATGCGGTGGGAGGCGTCACCGCGATCCAGGCAATGTCATCCGCAGGCAGAGCGTCCGGCGTCATCGTGACTTTCAAGCCGTCAAGGGTCTGACCTGCCGGGATGGGCACCTGGAGCCGGACTTTGTTTTCCGTGTTCTGCGCGAGTTTCACCTTCTGGCTCGTCAGTACGGTATCCCGTGATCGGATCTCGATTAACCTCTCGTCAGAGGACGGGCTGTAGAGCCGGATCGAGAGTTCAATCACACCGCCTTTGGCCTCGGGAGTCCACCGCGTTGAGGTGATGGCGGCCTGCCGCTCTGGAGCGGGTTCCGTCGCGCCGAATTGAATATCGATGCCAGCGGGTAGCGATTGGTCAAAAGGAGTGCCGACCCAGCCGAGACGCTGCTCGTCTGCCATCCAGACGAGGATCTTTTTGCGTGCGGGTTGAGCGGCGAGAGCTTCCCCTGCGAGTCGCATGGCAGCCGGGTACCGGGTCGTTTCAAACCCGGGCTTCATCTCCTGCAATGCCGTGCGGACAGCCGCCAGGTCGGCAGTCATGGGAATCAACCAGCGTGGTGCCGGATTGATCATGAGCAGTCCGGCCTGGTCACCGGGGGCGAGCTGAGCAAGCGAGGCGAGAGCCTGCTGGCGGAGCTTTTCCCAGCGCTGGCCGGTTTGCATGCTCATGGAGTTGTCGATGGCGACAAGCAGCGCAGTCTGGTGCTCTGCCTGCTTGTTTTTCCAAAAGGGACGGGCAAATGCGCCTGCAAGCAGCAGGATCACGAGTGTGCGAAGAGCGAGCGTGAGCCAGCGCCGCAGGCGATGCTTGCGGGTGTCTCGGAGGGCGGATTCTCCGAGGAAGCGAAGCGAGGGAAATCGGACCTCGGTTTTGGGCTTGCTCCGTAAAAAATGCAGAGCGATCGGCAGGCCGACGAGCAGGCTTCCCGCCAGGAACCCAGGCACCAGCCAGTTCATAAGCGGTTGTCCCTTTGCGCCAGATACCGGGCGAGCGTACCCGTTGGCGGCTTGTCCGTGCGGAGGCGCGAAAGGTCGCCGCCCACGGAGCGAAATTGCTGATCCAGCTCCGAGCAGAATGTGTTGAAGCGGCGCAGGTAATTCTCGCGTACAGCAGCGGGATCGAGTTTCAGCCGGGCACCGGATTCCGCATCGATGAATGTCCCGCCATCTTCGATGTCGAAGTCGATTTCCTGGGGGTCGAGAACATGGAGGCCGATGACCTCGTGATGATCGTAGGCGAGCCGGCGGAGGGCAGACTCCAGGCGCGGAAGGTCCTCGTAGAAATCGCTCGCGATGACGACGAGCGAGCGCGGCGGGATCAGTTCGGCCAGGCTTTCCAGCGTCGTACCGAGGTCGGTTCCCTCGCGGGGATTGACCACGGTGAGCTTGCCGATAAATCGTCGCCAGTGCGCGGTCGATGACCGGGCCGGCAGGTAGTCGATGAGCTCCTTTCCGGCCACGGCCAGGCCAAAGGCGTCCCGCTGGCGCTGGGCGATCAGGCCGAGTCCGGCGAGGACGAGCCGGGCGTATTCCACCTTGGTCATCGTGGCCGTGGGCGAGCGAAAATCCATGGATGCGCTGGCATCGAGGACAACAAAGACCCTCAACTGTGTCTCCTCCTCGTATTGCTTGATATGCAGGCGATCGGTCCGGCCATAGAGACGCCAGTCGGCCCGGCGCAGGTCGTCTCCGAGCTGGTAGTTGCGGTATTCCGCGAATTCCACGGACGAGCCTTTTTGCGGGCTGCGGTGCTGGCCGCTCAGGAATCCCTCGACCATGTAGCGGGCGCGTAGCTCCAGACTCGGCAGATCGGCGAGCAACTGCATGTCCAGTAGCGGGAGAGCGGGCGGCGGACCGGCATCCACAGGCCAGGGACGTCCCTTTATGGCGGCGCTCATCGGCGGCTATTTGATGGTTTGCAGCAAACGGTCGATGATCGTTTCTGCCGTCTCGTTGTCGGCTTCGGCGCGATAGTTTGTGATGAGACGGTGACGCAGAACGAGCTTGGCGCTGCGGCGGATGTCCTCCCTGGCCACATTGAATCGTCCTTCCAGTGCTGCAAACGCCTTTCCTGCGAGCGCGAGGTACTGGGAGGCGCGGGGTCCGGCGCCCCACTGGAGATAGCGCTTCACGAAGTCCGGTGCGGAACTGTCGGACGGGCGCGTGGCCTGGACGAGCGATACCGCGTACTCCGCCACCGACTGCACGACCGGGATGCGGCGCACCGCACGCTGGAGAGCGACCATTTCATGGCCTGTCCATACCGTCTGAAGGGTGGTGTCGTTGGTGCTGGTGGTCTCCAGCAGGATGCGCACCTCGTCGGCCCGCGAGGGATAGTCGATACGGAGATTGAACATGAAGCGGTCGAGCTGGGCCTCGGGGAGGGGGTACGTGCCTTCCTGCTCGATCGGGTTTTGGGTGGCGAGGACAAAAAAGGGCGATGGCAGCGCATACGTCTGGCCGGCGACGGTGACGTGGCGTTCCTGCATGGCTTCCAATAATGCGGCCTGCGTCTTTGGCGGCGTACGGTTGATTTCATCCGCGAGAAGCAGACTGGCAAAGACGGGGCCGGGGACGAAGCGGAACGCGCGCTTGCCCGGCTCGGTCTCGTCAATGATCTCCGTGCCGGTAATATCGCTCGGCATGAGATCCGGGGTGAACTGGATGCGCTGAAACGGGAGATCGAGGATCTCGGCGAGGCTGCGAACGAGCAGCGTTTTTGCCAACCCCGGCACGCCGATCATCAGGACATGGCCTTGCACGGCGAGGGCCACGAAGAGGTCGCGGATCGTTTCCTCCTGCCCGATGATCCGCTTGCCGAGTTCCTCGGCGAGACGGGCGTAACGGCTTGGGACGGAGCGGAGGATGTCCACATCGTTGTCCGAGGCGGACTGGGACGGAGTGGGAACGGAAGTTGTCATGTTAAAGGAAGCTTAGCGGGCAGCGATGGAGGTATTCCATGTATGGAGAGCTTTGCGCACCTCTGTATACTCAGCCGGAGAAATGACCGGCTTTTTGATTTCGACCATCGCAGTGCGTTCGATGGTATGAGCGTCAATTTGCTTCCACGTTACGGTCAGGTTTTGACCGCCGACAGAGAGAGCAAGAGGGGAGGGCAGGGGTTGCGGAGCGGCCTCGATGTAGGTCAACCTCACGGTTTGCCGGGTCGTGAAGGGCTGGCCGTCATTGATCTGGAGAGGGCGGTCTCGCTCGGGAGCGCTGAACCCCCGAAGCAAGGAAAAGTCCGGCAGCGGAAGCCGGGAGTCGCTGGACGCCACCTGGGCCTCGACTTTCACTGTTTCACCCAGCGAACTGACATCGGAAACCCTGGCTCCGCTCGCATCACTGTCTGGCCATAGAGCCGAGATCGAGGCGCTGATGACATGGCGTCTCTGGGCGGGCGTGAGTCCGTGGAATGTCTCGCGGAGAGTGTATTCTGCAAGCCCCTTGCCGGTGCGTTGAAAGGTGCCGCTCCAGCCGCCCTCGGCGTTCTGCTTGAGCACCCAGGTGTCTGCAAGGACACTGGTTTCCGGTGTGCCGCCTACGACCTTGAACTCCGCCTTGCCCTCACCGATGACGAATCCCTGGCGACCTGCATCACCGGGCGGGACATAGCCATAGGGCGTGACGCTGTCGGTTGCATCCAGCCAAAGCTCGGGGTTTTTTCCTTCCGCGGGAACATGGCAGATGGCGTGGTTGAATTGCCAGCTCGGCAGGCTCACATCCGTGGCGCTTCCGCGATTGAGCAGGACGAAGTCTGCCTCGATGCCCGAGGCCTTGAGGAGGGCGATGAGGAGGTTTGCCTTGTCCTTGCAATCGCCGAAGCGATTGTTCAGCACCTGCGCCGGAGTGCGGGGACGAAAGCCCTGGATGCCGAGTTCAACTGCGACATATCGCAGAGCGGAGACAAACTCAAACAACCTCTGGATCTTTTCCTCCCGGGTCTTGGCTGTTGCCGTGAGGTTCCTGGCTGTCTCGCGGACGGTGTCGTCGATGGCATCGGACCCGGCGGCAATACGCCGATACCACACGGCAAAGTCATCCCAGGAGGGAAGCGAACTCACGCCCAACCAGCTTACCCACTCGCTGGAAGGAGGGTCGCCCGGCAGGGACTCAGCCGCCTTTTGCGGGCCGAGCGTCCACCGGTAAATCTTGCGTCCGTGATCCACGGATACCACGGGACTTGCCTCGGAGTTTTTGAGAGCCACATGGTAGATCTTCTTCTCGGGAACCTTGATCTCGATCTGGGTGGCGAGGGCGGGGATTTTTTGCTGAACCGACAGGGTCTCCGTGACTTCCGGCAGCGCGGCGTTCAGCATCTGCCGGACGCGGTAGCCGATCTCGACGATGCAGCCAGGCCCTGCCTTGGGCAGGTACACCATGGCCATGGCTCCGCACACTCCCGAGGTGCAGTCTGTTGCCGCGGGCAGTTTGGCTGGGTTGAATACAGTTGCCGAGCCATCGGGCTGGATGACCCTCGCCACCTCGAGCCTGGTCGTGACGATCGGCGGCGACTGCGGGAGAAATGCATTGGCCCACTCCGCGACGGCGTCCTCACGCGCAAGATAGACCCGCTGGAACAATCTGCGATCCGTTGTGCGATCCTCCTCCACGGTCAAGCCCACCCGCTGTTCCATCATGATGGCTGAGTGCTGGTCCGGATTGGGAATGGCCTTCGCCTCGGCGATAAGTTTTTTGGTTTCCTCCGTGGCTGGCTGATCCTCCCACAAGGCATTGGGATCGGTGATTTTGACCTCGATATCGGCGATGTCGACCGGCGTCGGAGCAGAGTTGCCGGATGACGCTGCGACTTCGGGCTTTGCCTCAAGATTCACGCCGAAAGGAGGCTCGAGGATGGTGCCGGTCACCGGATCGGCCAGACGGGCGTGCTCGATCTGCGCAAGGCTGGCGTTTTTGTATCCGTCCGATACGAGTTGCGATGCCCGGGCGGCGATCCACGGGAAGGCAGCTTTGGGGTTTTCTGCAAAAGCTGCGATCCATGCCGCAGGAAAGCGCGGCTGGTCAGACTCGGCCTCCATCTTGGTGGCAGAGACCACCGATCTACGGGAGCTTTGCAGGATGGGCAAAAAGCTCCCGCTGTCGTTCGTTCCGATCAGGATGAACTGCCGTGCGGGAATGGCGTCCAGCGACGACTTGAGATCGTTCGCCGTCAGCCGAGGGCCGCTGACCTGAAAGGCGGGCACGCCGCCCTGCGACCTTGCGGAATGGCCATAGAGAACCAGCCAGAACTCATCGTCAGCGGCCTTGGCGTCTGCCAGCGCCTTGAGGATATCGTCACGACCGACCTTGTCGCCGAGCAGTGTGATATTCTCCAATGGGATACCCCGCTCCACCAGGAGGCGTTTGGTTTCCCCCGAAAGCCGGGCGAACTCCTCGGAATTGGCCGACGAACCAGGCAATCCGGAAACCACCAGGGCGCGCGATGCAGCGATGGATGGAGCCGGGAGGAGAGCGACGCAAACCAAGCTGATCCACGCCACGGAGGCGCCGACGCTTTTGAGGGAAGTCACGAGGGCGGTATCTACGGAAAACGCCGCTATAAACCAAGCGATAATCCCCTGAATCTTGCCGATGGCACGCGGTATTCTGGAGAAAGCCCTTGGAGCCTAGGGAATAGCCGTCTGTGCGAATCTCGGCGACAATGAAACCTCGCTGCAGAGATATTCGTTTGGAAGGATATCGTATTGGTACGGTATATTGTGATCGCGAATGAGAGAGGCGGAGTAGGTCAATTCGATAGCCTCGGAGTTTGCTCATGTTTATCCAGATGCTGTCCCCGCTCAGACTGTTTCGCGAAGGGATGGTCGTTTCCGGAATCAACTTCGATCGGAGTCAGAGATCGTTTGCGGGGAGTTGCTGGAAAATTTCAGATCGCCGGAGTCGTCGACTTGGCAGGTGAAGGCAAACCCCTGCTGCCCTGAAGCAACTTTGACTTCGAGCAGATTCCAGCCTGCGCGGAGCGGTACGTCGCAGCGGAACTCGTGGGGTTCAGGCGTCCACGAGGGGCGAATCTCCCGGCTGTGGTCGATGAAGGACTCGCCATTGACACGAAATTGCATCCAATAGTCGCAGCCGAGCAGAAAAATGGCCGAGCGCTCGGTCGGACTATGCACGAACGCCCGGGCGTAGCCGACCTTTCCTTCGAGCGCCGGGGAAATGCTCTCAAAGGAAACGAAACCTTCGACCTTCTGTCCGGTTTGAGTTGAGCTGACTCCGTTTCGGAATTCCGCTGGAAAGAGTTCCGTCCATTGATAATCGCGGTTGTGTTCGATTTCGGGAGGAAGCGGACGGTCAAGAGCTGGGAGAGCGCCGCCGTTGTTCATGTTGAGCTTTTCCATTTCGATCGAACCGACGTCGTTCCATGCCAGCCAGCTTGGGATGGAAACAAAAGAAATATCGCTATCGCCAATCAGTCGGCGGAGCAGCAGAGATTTGCGCTCTGCGTGGCGGGCAGCCACGGCTTGGGGATTGGGGCGGCTGACGAACTGGTGCAGCATTGCGCCGGCAGAGACAGGACATTTGGCGAGAACATCCTGCTCGGTGAATCGAGCCAGCAGGACTTCGCCGTCGGTGTCGCGGTTGCGATCATAGGTGACGTAAATCGTGCCGTCGGGCGCGGTGGCTCCGTCCGGGTAACTGACACCTTCACGCTCGTCGAGAACGAGCCCGCCCTGCCAGGTGACGCCATCATCGTTGGATAAGTACGCAGTGAGATGAGACCGGCTCCGGGGACGTGTGTCCACGGGCACGCCGTGCTTTACGAGCAGGAGACGGCCCGAGGGAAGACGGCGAATGAAGTGCCGGGAATTGACGTGTGGCAGCCAAGGCGCGCCTGTGCTCCAGCTCGCGCCGCCGTCGAGAGACACGCTTTGCCACATGCCATCCTTCAGCGTGCGCACGATCATCCATAGCGAGCCATCGCGCCGCTCCACGATCATCTGTTCCAGGAAATCCACTGCACAGGGAAAGGTGGCTCCACCGCGTCGCTGCCAGGTGAGGCCTTCATCGCTCGAGACGAGAACGTTGCCCAGACGGTAGGGATCGAGTTCGTGAAAACTGTTCAGAAACGGGCTGGATGCGTCCGAGGTGCTTTCCACCATGGAACAGTTCATCAGCTCGCGAGGCCAGAGTGCGGCCGGCAGCATCCACTCACCCGTCGAGAGCACGGTAGGCTTGTTGAGGGCGAAGCCGTGCCAGAGTCGCTCGGGTTGCGTCCATTGCGGTGAGTCGGCATCGGGGTCGTCGCAGCGTGCCGCCCAAATACCCATGCGGCCATCGTAGTAGCCCATGGATTGTGAGAAAAAGAGCCAGAGTCGCCCCTGAGGGTCGAGCCAAGGCACGCCGCTGATTACCGAACGGGCCATCGGAAGGCTTTCATCGTGAGCGTCGATCACCAGGCGAGGTTCAGACCAGCAGATCCCGTCGTCGTCGCTGGTGGCGACTACCAGAAAGGCCCTCTCGTTGTCGCCGCCGCCGATCCATGAGGCCCAAAGCCGACCTCCATGCGTGCGTTCCACTCCGACGGTCATGCCGTAATCGAGCTGGTCATAACTGTAGCGGGGAAGCGGAGCGAGATTGAGAACCGGGGGAATCAGAGCCAGGTCGGCCAGCGCGAGGATTTCAGGAGACATGGGTATGGGTGGATCGAAGTTGGCCAGCCGGGCGTTAGGCTTGTCGGAAGCTGTTGATGACGTCGCGCTGGAGCACGGGAAGTCCCTCGCGGATTTGATGCTCGGTCAGCTCCACATGGAGAATATCGCCCGAGACGTTCCGTGCGTGGTCGTAGATCAAGTGGATTGTGCCGTCGGCGGCCTGGGTGAAATCCGGGTAGGAGACGTGTTCGCGTTCGTCAATGAGAAGGTTGCCATGCCAGGTCTGCCCCTCGTCATCGGACAGCCATACGGCGAGATGCGAACGCACTGGCCACAACGATTGCGAGTCGATCATTTCCTGTGTGATGCGGTGTGAGGCCAGCAGGAGAGTCCCCGAGCGCAGGCGTCCTATGGAGAAGCGGCTGTTGGGGCATGGGATATCGGTGTAGGTGCCGCGTGTCCACATGTGCCCCCGGTCATTCGAATAGCTGACCACCGCCCGGCGGATAACGCTGGCGTTGCGAGCCCAAAGTGCCCAACGGCCGTCGCGGAGCGGCAGCATCACGTGTTCGTCGAAAACAGGGTCGGGGATGTCGGCTGTGGCTGTCAGCGATGCATGCGGGTCGCCATCGGAGTATATGGCTACGCCTGGGCCGCGTTGCGCCTTCGCTATTCCTTCAGCATACGGTTTAAGATCCCAGATCGTCGTGGGCATCAGCCAGTGCCCGGACCTATCAGCGGAAGGCTTGTTCATCATCACGCCGTCGCAGAAGCGTTGTGGTTGGCTCCAGATGCGGGGGATTGCCTCAGGTTGCTCACAGCAAATCCCCCAGACTCCGCCGCGGCCATCCCAGGTGAAACGCGTGTCGGGCATGCCGGGACGCAGCCCGTCGAAAACGGTGGGAGAATCGTTTTCTGCCTTGATTTGGGTCTGTGTCCAGAAGAGCCAGAGTCTGCCTCGAGGATCTACCCAAAGCACGGGATCAAACACCCGGAGTCGCGAATGCGCGGGTACCACAAACAACCATGGTTCGCTCCAACGGTTGGTTGACTTACTCGCCAGCATCACAAAGTTTTCCAGTCCCTCGCCTTGGCCACCGCCATACCAACAGGCCCAAAGGGAGCCGTCGCGGGTGCATTCTATGCCGGGAATCCCTTGAAAACTGCGCTCGGCGAAACCAGCGGGTGGATGTCCGAGGAGGATATCGGCTGGAGTGAGCGAAAGATCTTCCGTCGATGCTGCCATGGTTTACTTGGAGAGCCGGGCCAGGCCATCGGCATTAATGGCGACACGGAAGCCGATGTAAATGTAGCCGCCGAAGCCGGGGCTGTTGTATTCCCTGTCCCGAACTCGCTGCGAGTGGTTGTAGTACCCCCACGAGCCGCCGCGGATCGCGCGATATGGCGAGGTTTGCGTACTGAGCGGATCGGTGGCATCTCCGGGCGCGTAATCGCGGAATGTGTCGTTGCACCACTCGGAGACGTTGCCAGCGAGATCCATCACCCCATCGCGTGAGGCTCCAGCAGGGAAATCTCCGACAACCTCGACGCCTCCGCCGACTGATGCCGTGCGCTTGGGAGACATGCTCAGGCTCGCGTCGAGCTGGAAATTGCCGAGGTCGTGCGTTGGGGGGGTGTTGCCCCATGGATACGTGCGATTCTCACCGCGACCGCTGGCGGCGTATTCCCACTCGGCTTCCGTGGGCAGGCGGAAACCATTGGCACCCGGCACAGGTTGCCAGGTCTTTTCGTCATAGAATGGGACAAGGCCGTTCTCACGCGAAAGGAAGTTGCAGTAACCGGCTGCTTGCGTCCATGAGACGTAAATGACGGGTTCGCGGTCGCGCCATGAGAAGCCATCGCGGAGGCTGTGATGGCCGGGCAGGAAACGCTCGAATTCCGCGTTGGTGACTTCATATTTGCCGAGTGCAAAGGGAGAGACCGTTACGCGGCGAGCGGGAGATTCGTCTGAGGAGCCGCCGGGGCCGCCCATCATGAACTCACCACCCGGGATGGCGACCAGCTCGGGATGCCTGGCCTCGGGCGCAGGTGAGGATTTCGCTATCTCGATCGGGATGAGGTCGAGACTGCGCAGCGTCGCTTCACCGAAATCGTTAAAGTCAGCGTCGGCGAGCTTCGTATCATCGGAATGATCGCTGCTGATGGTGAAGCGAGTATTAGCATCCCAGGTCGACCAGAAGAACGAGACGGTCCGGTATTCCCCTCCGGTGGGCGGCAGAGTGAGCGGAAAATATTGCGGGAACTCTCCCTGCGCACCCGGAGCGCCATCGGCATAGAGAGTCAGACGGGCTTCGGTCGTGCCAGAGTTCCGATAGGTGAGGCGAAAGTTATACGGCGCATCGCCGAGAGACTTTGTCGCAAGCACGAGAGGCTCGCTGCCGGGTTTCAGCGTCTTGTCGTCGAGGGCAAAGGAATGTATCGGCTTCCCGGCGACGGCTCCGCTCATCCACGTGCGGTTGGCGAGGTGATAGGCCTGCACGCTGTTTTGCTGGGTGGCAGTGGCCTCGGAGACGAGCTCCTTGCGTCCCGAGACGTCGATCAGCGTGTCTTTGTTTCGCAGCAGGCGGAATTGCGGCGTAAAGCCGGGGCGCAGCGGTGCCTCCGCATGGACCACACCGGCGGCAAGCGGAAAGCGGTCCACCCGATCGCCCTGTGCAATCTCAAGTGTCGCGGGCGCGGTCAGGAACACGGTGACGTAGACCATGTCACGGACATCGTCGTGGATCTGATCGTAGGGGTAGCGGGTGAAACGGACGTCGTCCCACTTTTGTTCTTTCTCGTCCCAGATCTTCGTAAATTCGCGGCTGCGGTTTCGATAGGCGAAGTAGATTTTATCCTGGGTGATCGCAGGACGCACACCCTTCTTAAACCATTCGGCGTAGTAAGCGGTTACATCCAGGAAGCTTTCGTCGCGATTAAAGTAGCGTTTGTCGGTCGGCTGTTTCTTCCCTCCGGGACGCCATCTGTAAGGTGTGAGAATGGAGTCCTCGTTGTAATCGTTCCATGTGACGATCTCGACGTAATCCGCGGCATCGCGTATCAGGCCTTCCCACATGGCGATATAGCCCTTCATACCAGCGAAGTCGCGCAGGTTGGGGCTGTTGTAGGCGGGGCAGGCTCCTGCCATATAAAGCTTGTCGCGATAGAGCGTGACCCGGCGACCGAGCGAGTTGACCTCGACGAGGTCGGATACCGAGCCGTCGCAGGTGAAGCGAAAGAGTCCGTCCAGCGGTCCGCTTTCCGGGAGGAGCTTGAGCGCGCTTTCGTAGCTCCAAGTCACCGGATAGGGAACACCAAGGGAAGCGGCAGGGACGAGAACGATGTCGCGGCCCGAGGCGCTGAGCTTTTCTTTGACCCCAGCATATTGATCGAGCCGTCCGGAGTAACCGGAGAGGAATTGCTTTCCGCCATGGTAAAACTGGTTGGGATGGTCGGCGTAGCGATTGACCATATCGCTGAGATTCAGGTCGGTATGGTCGCTAATCGCTTTGCCTGCGAAATCCGGAGAGAAGAAGAGTTTGAAATCCGCGCTGGTTTCCTTGGCCGCCTGATAAATGGAATCCGCATTGCGCACATAGATGCTGTCTTGGACGGAGCCATCGGGAAGAGGTTTCTTCCATTCGCCGCAGTTGAGCGCGAAGCCGTCGATACCGTAGCGGCGGGCTAGTTGGATTTCGCGGTGATAGAACTCCGGCGTGGCGGAGAAACACGTCATGTAGTGGGCAAAGACGCGGGGTGCTTCTCCGGCGACGAGAGGCAGTGTGACCCCTAGGTAAAACGCTGCTGCGGCGAGAGTCTTAGTCATTGAGTGTTTCCAGTTTTACTCGTAGGTTTTCTACCATTGCAAACGGGCTGTCCGAGCGGGGTTTTGCGTCAGCGACAAGATAAAGGAAGTCGCCTTTTTTGACCTCGATGGTTCCGGATGCGATCTGCGCGGTGCTGCCAGCGGGAATAGATTCCGTGTGCAGCGGGGTGGATTCCTCGTTGCGGCTCAATTCCAGAGTGAGAGGATCTGCCCCGTTAACCTCCGCGACGTCCAGCGAAACGCTGACTTTTCCATCGACCGGGCTTTTCCAGCCGACAATCACGGCTGCGTTGGCTCGGGGACGCATGATCATTTGCCAACGGCCCTCGGAGGTTTTCTTGTGGGCAATCCAGCCATGAAGATATTTGTAGGGTATTCCGTCGGGGTCCTGCGGAGGAGAAAGGTGAGCCATTTTCCCAGCGTAGGGGACATCCTGCCAGCTCGATGGCATACGCGTGTATCGACCGTCATGGGCGATCTTTCCCGCGTCGCCGTGTTTGTAGAAATAGAACCATACGTCACGCTCGTGAGAGTCGCGGTCCGGGTTGAAGCTGATGCCCTGTTCTGTGATGGACGACATTTCCCAGACATAGCCGGGCTCGTAGGGCCGTTCTGGGGTGAGGGGATTTGTCCGGTCCCGCCATTCCTCAAGGTTCGTTCGTCCATCGCCGTCGGGATCGTCGCCGGGCTGGGCCGCTGTGGCGGTGGAGAGGTCGGGGAATTTTCCGAAATAATACATCTCAAACCAGTTGGGCAGCCCATCTCTATCGATGTCTCCGTATTCGCTGTAGAGCAGGGGAGGCGTATCGCCAAAATCCGTGCGCCACTCATCCAGGAAGTTGCTGGAAAAGCAGACCATCGCATTGTCTTCGCGGAACGGATGGTCGGTGACCTTTTCAGGGGCTGTCACGGAAAGCACATCCTGACCATCGCGGGAAAGCGTGGCGGAAACTTCGCCTGTCTGAAGTGGTACCTGCCGCACGGAAAGTCCGGCCGGAGCTTCATAGCTCAGATTGTAGCCTGGGACGGTGATACGACCGGGGCTCGTCAGGATGCTCGCGATCTCCAGCACACCATCCACCCTTCGGCGGGTGTGGAAGGGAAAGGCTTCGGCTCCATTGATTGACCGCCGGAAGATCAGGTGCAGTTGATCTTTATCCACCTGGGGTTCGCGTCCCTGTTTCCACCAGTCCGAGAGATAGCGATTGAGGCTGAGGATCGTGTAGTTTGTGCTGTAACCGGGTGCCAGCACGGTGTCTTCGCCGTAGTCGTTCCAGGTGACGAATTGCAGGAGCGTGGCATCGGTCTCGCGCGCTTTTTTCCACGACTTGCGCAACTTGTCGGTGCCGGGTTCTACCAGCAGGCTCCCTGCCTTGTTATTATACTGGAAGAAGAGCGGCTGACTCCACTCGGCCCCTCCGGCCTTGATTGCGGCGATGGTGGCTTCATCATCATCCCAGCCGTTGCCGAGGAACCCGCCGACTGCCCCAAATTCCTTGCCTGCCCATGCTGCGGCTTGCTGGCGGATCTCCGGGGACTTTGAGCCAAGATTATCGAAGCAGAAATGAAAGAACAGCGGTTGGCCGACGTTTTTCTCCACTTGCTTGTAAGCATTCGCCACCTGCGCCCATTTTTCCGGGGTCTCCGGCAAAGCACGGAAAGCAGGATCAAAGATAATACCGTTGGAACCATAGCCGAAAATCAGCGGCTTGCCGTCGCGTCGGGCGAGATAGGGGCTGCGGCCGTGCCTTTCGAGCAGCCACCGGATCGAGTCGGTGTAGGTGTCGATGTGATTGCCGGTCCCGCGCTTTTCGTGGCATGCCGGATCGAGGCAGACGGTGAGAGCAAAGGGTTGCCCAATTCGCTCGGCTGCGGCGAAGAGTTCATCCAGCACGGCCTTGGCCTGTTCCCGGCCAGCCCACGCATCAACGGCAAACCCGTCAATACCCCCGCGAATCGCTCGGCGAATTTCCAACTCCGCGTCCTGGGCTGGGGTTAGCCTGCGATTCTGCGGAACCAGGGGCCAGTTCACGATACGGCCTCCATTGGCAGCGAGATAGTTCTTGCTGTCATGTTTCATCTCCGTCGCCTGACTCTGCCAGTGAGTCTCGGTCGGCCCGTATCCGGCGGGATAGCAGCCCATGTAGTGGGCGAAGATGGTCCTGGGGGCGTCTTCTGCGTGCACGGAAGATGGCGATGTTGCCGAAAGGGCGCAGGCGAAAAAGGCTGGAAAAAGACGAGATATCAACAGGAAGAGCTTCATGAGGAAGGACGGGAAATTTGTCAGGCGAACGCCGGCTCGGAGGATTCCCGGCGCGCAGTTGCAAGACTATTGACCCGGTAGCTTTGTGGGGGGAGGTCTTGCCACGCAAAGTCTGAGCGATTGACGAGCACCTCTGTTCCGTCGGAATAGCGGGTGCACGAGACGCCTTCGCTTAGTTCCCAGCGGCCTTCGATGGTGAGCGGACCAAGGAGGGCGGCGAGGTTGTCCCGACCGAAATACTGCGCATAGATGGCGGAAAGATCCGCCGCCACCGATTGATAGGAAGGAATACCGAAAGACTCCGAGGGAGTCATGCAGACCTCCCAGGTGGGAACCATCCCCCAGTCGAGCCAGAAAAGGGGATCGGTTTTAAGCGAACCAGCGCCCTCCCCGCAGTTGATGCTTCCGTGCAGAACGATGCTTAATAGTGGGATGGTACGGTCCAGGAAGTACTGCCCGACAACGGAGGCGCGATGCCACGGCCCCGGGTGCGAGTAGCTGTGAAAATACCCGTCCACCGCCTCAAAATAAGGGCCGAAAGGCATCTCGGTGGAGACACTGCCCATCTCTGATTGAATGAAATGAAACATCCGGCGCACCTCTCCGGCAAAGTCCGCTCGATGCGGCAGAGGGTGATCCTCCGAGTAGCAGGTCATGAAGCTGCCGATGGCGTCGATGTGATGATGACCGTAGATGCCCAGATGTCTCAGGCGGGGGACATCGCGTTTGGTGTGTTTCTCGACGAAGACTGATGGGCAGGTTTTGTGAACCTGTCCGCCGCTCCAGATCACACCCTGCCAGAGCTCGCCGGTCCGATTTCGGATCACGTCGGCTGGATCAAAATCCGGCGAGCACTCATAGCTTTCGCCATAGGAATCATGCACACCCAGGAGGATGTCGTTCTCTGCGCACCAGGCGATTAGCTTGCGAAAAGCAGCTTCGCCGCCGAGACGTTCGTCCACCGGGAAGCGGGTCGGCGGCATGCCATCGTGTCCGTCGATGCCCCAGCCGACGAGCATCACTGCGAGATGTCGCATGCCACGGCGCACGCAATCTTCCAGGATCATGCGTGCCTCGGCAAAGGTGCAGGTGGCGTGATAGCGGCCTCGGCCGTCGGCTTGCGGCTCCTTGTAAGCCATGAAGATCTTCAGGAAAAACCTGTCCCGATAGTCGAGGACGACTGGGCGCGTCTCTGCTTTCTCCTTCCAGGAAAGCAGTCCGCGCTCCTGTCGCAAAAATTCGCGGTAGGACATTCCGCAAAAGACGTATCCTTCTCCCTCCGCCGAGTCCGAGGGCGTGATAGAGTAGCGGATCTCGCGCGGCCCGGGAATTCGGTCGTCTTCCTGCTGCCAGCGGTACACAAAGCATGGATGAATGCTGTTAGTCCGGGCTTGTTCCCAATGAACGCGGCAAATCAGCTCGGCGTCGTAGTCACCGGCAGCCACGATTCCGCAAAGGGTGCCCTGGGCCCGGGTGATCCCGAAGAGCCCCATATTGCAGTTATATTCCCACTGGTCGTTGCTGCTGTAGATCGTCTGTCGCACCTCACGGGGATAGGATTTGTCATAAAACGTCTGGCAGCCCGACCAGTTTGGCAGCGTGAGGTAGCCTTTTTCTCCGGTGACGGCGGCACCGAATTCCGGCAAGACTTCAACGCGGAGGATCCGGTAAAGGCCAGGCTGATTCTCTACCACACCATCGTCCGCGATGCGGAAGATAAACCCCGATTTGTTACGCCGGATTTCGAAGTCGATGGCGATCTGGATATTGGGGAAGTCTGCCCTCGCTCGAATGACGTCGGTGCTCGCCGAGACATTCCTAAGAAACCCTTGGGCCGAGAGAGACGGCGTTCCCGCTGTTCCGAATGCCTGACCATCACCGGATGGCGCTGCCACCAACTGGGCTCGCGGATGCTGGCGATCATAGTAGTGGAGAATGAGGAGAGGACCATTCGTCGCCCAGACAGCTCCGGTCGGCGTGGTAAACCGGAAATGGCCGGAGGTTTCCAGGGACAAGTCGGGATGGGATGCGATTTCAGCCATGATGTGGTGGCGCGGAGAGGTTATTGCGAGTAACGGGGATCCCAGTACTTGGGGGAGGCAATGTCGGGATGCGAGGCCGGGGTGATGCGTACCACGGCCCCGTTGGCCAGGAGGGCATTCGCTCCGCCATTGTGGACCTTGGCGATAAAGCTGTTCTTGGAGTTCCATGCCGCTGCCTGGTTCGGGTAGCCCGCCTGCGTCGAGGTGGTAGAGTCGATCAGGTAGATCGCACTCGAGTTACTGATCACACTTGGGCGGATGCGATCACCAGCTCCGGGAATGACATCCGGCTTGCCGCCGGTATTGCCCCAGTAGGTGGTGGTGGTGTAGTTGGAGCGCCAGGGGTAAGGGGCGGAGGTCCATTGATACCTGGAGCCCGGGTTAGTCTTGTTAGCCGGGCAGATCAGCGCATCGGCGACCATGCAGGGATAGCCGTCCCGATCCATCGTGCGATAAGGAAGGTACTTTTGAGTTAGCAAAGAATAGAACCAAGGGTGCGCGCCATAGGCCGAGGGATTGTTGACATCCTCACGGTTAAAGGACGGCCAGAAACCATATTCACCCACATAGATCGCGCTGGCATTGGCAATCGTGTGGAGGTTGCCAATGCATTTGGCCTCCGCCGCACGCTGCTGGATGCGCGGCAGAGTCGCGAAAAGCAACGCTGCCAGGGTGCCAGCGATGCTTACGCTGATCAGGAGTTCAACCAAGGTGAAGCCGGATTGTTTTTGAGGGGGGAGAGGCGGGAACATCGGGATGCGTCAGGGTTTTGCCAGTTCAGCGATCTCATCGGGTTCGAGCGCCCTGTTGAAGAGCTGAAGCCCGCGGAGAGAGCCATTGAGAGGCATATGACCATTAGGATTGGCTCCGACGATGATGGGTCTTTCCCCGCTTTCCAGGGGGCCGCCGCCGGTATAGGGGACAGTTGCTTTTACCGGGCTGCCATCGATGTAAAAAACGAGTCCGCCCGTATCGGCGTTTTTCCAGACCATGGCGACATGATGCCATTCCCCGGTGGGGATTGTTTCTTCGGTGATTCGCTGGCTGCCCCCGCCCCCGGCCTTTTTCCAGTCAAACCGGAGGCTGCCCGCCGTATTTAATGAAAAGATCCAGCTCGCATACGTGTCATCAATGGCCTTCCACACGATCGGCTGTTTGTCGTCGGGATGCTGATCGGGGCCATGCCATTTCACCCACGCCGCTACCGTTAGTGTATCGTCTGTTCCGCCGAGCCGGAGCTGTCCGGAGCTGTCCGGGAGCTCCAGTGAAGGCCCCCTGGAACCATTGGGATACGGGTCGAATTTTGCCGACCAGATGTTCTTTTCATCCGGTTCGATCTGGACCGTCGTCGGTCCCTTGTAGGCAGGATTTTGCTTTGCCTCTCCTCCGACCGATCCCGTATTGGCAAACGATCCGTCGGTGAAGTCGAACCGATAGAGCGGTACGGATTCATCGGCCATCGTGGGAACGATGGCGGCTGCCAGGAAGCAAAGAACGGCAATTTTGGTGTGATGCATAAGAACTGGGGGGGTATTTAGCGGCGCTTGCGACGAAGTATGCTAATAAGAAAAAAGCTGCCGCCGACGATCAGCCAGATGGAAGCCGGTTCCGGGACTGCTTGCAGCCCCAGGGCGCTGGAGGACGTTCCGGCCAGCCACATGTAATACTCACCGTTGGATGCCTGCCAGGTATCCCCGAGCGAATGGCCGGTGACGTCGAAATTTGTCGAGTAATCCCAGGTCAAACTCCCTACCGTTTGGGACCCCGTCGTATCGAAAGCGGTGAAAAGGCTGTTCATCACCCCGGCATTATACCCATTCAGGAGACTGGGGGCAGTGTTGATCGCTTTGACCTTGGCGGTCGTGAGCGCGGTATCCCACATGGCAAAATCGTCCATGTTTCCGTTCAGGGAGCGTCCCCCGTCCACGGACCCTAGCGATATGGCCTGCGTGGTCGTGTTGAGGGTGACATTTCCAAGAGTGCCGGAGTACACGGAGCTTCCATTGACATACATGCTCACTGGGCTGGTGGTGGAGAGATCGAGCGTGATTGCCACGTTGAGCCACGTCCCGGTAGTGACAGCCCCGGCCGAACTGGAAAGACTGAGATACGAGCTGGATGATGTATTGTAGAAAAATCGGAGGGTTCCGTTGCTTGTCACGGAAAGTGACCAGCCGACGTTATTGGAAGCGTTCATGGCATTGACTATCCCAGACAGCGCCGATCCGTTGTATGATCCATCCCAAAGGATCCAGGTGCTGATCGACATCTTACTGCCTGTGGTGTTCATGCGAAACTGGGTCGTGCTATTAGGCAACACTACAGATCCGGTTGCCGTACTGGTAGGCGTCTGCCAATCTTCGGAATACTTGCTGCCGATATTGGGAGCTACCGAGGTTGAACTGGCCGTGGGTGCCGGAGTCCCACTGATGGTTGCTGTCCCTCCCAGGTTGCCATAATTAGCCAGGCTGGCATTCGTCCCATCATCAAAGGGGATATAGTAAACGAGAGCTGATTGAAGGGGGTGCCCGGCAAGGACGAGCATCAAGGCAAGCAGGGGAAGTGCCCGAAGGGCGGGATAACGTGATTTCATGGTCTTCTCGTGGGTCTGGGGTTGGATGTTGGATGCGTCCGGGCGGATCTCATTGGGAAGGTGATTCCTGGACGCTGATCGAATGAACTACAGGCGATCTGAGCTTGCAAATCGTCTGATGTTTATATCAATAAGCAGATGGCAAATCAGCTCACTATCGCCAGACAATTGGGTGTTACCCAGGCCACGGTGTCGATGGCGCTCAGAAACCACCCACGCGTTTCCTTGGAAATGCGAGAAAGGGTCCAAAAAATGGCCCGTGAGCTGGGTTATCGGCCCAACCCTTATGTGACTTCCCTAATGACCACCATCCGGGAAGGGCGCAGTCCGCAAGACTTCGGCTGCATCGCCGTTTTGGTTGATGAGGTTTCCGAGCAGGCCTGGCTGGACTGGCACCGGGAAACCTATTCGGCCAACTACGAGGGGTATCGCAAGGAGGCAAATCAGCATGGATATCATGTGGAATGCTTTTGCCTGCGAGCTCCGAATTCCTCGCCGGAGTCGGTCGACAGGCGTTTGCGGGCCAGGGGGATTCAAGGCCTCATCCTGGCGGCTCCACGCCTTTCCCACAGGTGGCCCGAGTTGAATTTCCGGTGGGAAAATTATGCCGCTGTCGCGGTGAGTCAAACTTGGAGGCAACCGGCGGTGAACAGGGTTTCCACCTATCACACCCAGAGTATGGTCATGTGCTATCACGCCATGCTGGCGCGCGGATGCCGGCGCATCGGATTCTGTCAGCCGACACTTTCGCATGTTCAAGAGATTCCCTCACTATGGATGGCGGGATATCTGATGTCGCAATGGGAGTTTTCGGATTTGCCAAAACTGGAACCTTTTGTCGGCACTGTGCATGACACTTCCGAGGAGGAATTTCGACGGTGGTTCAAGCGGTGGAAGCCGGACGCGTTGATCACCGCAATCGGAGATGAGGCTCCCCGCCTGGCCGCGATGGGAATCCCGTGCCATCGACAGGATGGCAGAGGAGTGCAGATCTCCTGTCTGAACCGGTCCCGGGATTCCTTGTTCCCCGGAATCGACGAATGCCATGAGGCATTGGGACGCAAGGCCAGCGAGATCGTCATCAACCAGCTCATGCGTAACAATGTTGGATTTCCGGAACATCCCACCGAAATCCTCGTTCCCGGAAAATGGATCGATATTCCGACCCAAAGCCTGGCCCTCAGCAGTCGATGAATGAGTTCCCAGAACCGAGGAGCGAACGAGGGAAAAGAAGAGCCTTTAGCGGGGCGAACGTCATCCCGACGCGGGCAGGGGTGACAGACATTGCAAGCCTTTGGGTGGCGACTGTCTCCCCGGATGGCCACGCTTTCTTGGAATGGAGCTCACTCTGAGCAGCATCTGAAAATGCCCATGCGAACCTCGTGAAACATTGGGAAAAATGGATAAGGGGTATCGGCCAAGATCAAACAGGCAAGAAAACGCGTTCCTGAATCCGCCCGACAATACGGGAACCCTGATGAATACAGGGGAAACTGGTCGGGCCGGCGAGATTCGAACTCGCGGCCTCCTCGTCCCGAACGAGGCGCTCTACCAAGCTGAGCCACGGCCCGACAGGTGTGATCGGTTGATCACCTCAACGGAAATCGTCGAGTCGCGTAAATTACTTGGAAGGTTCTTGCTGGGCAAGCAGATAAAATTGAAATTCGTGAGAGTGCCAAAAGACCATGCAAGGTTCCCGGGAAGTAATTCAACTGGCTGAAGTACCCGTCTGGCTCGAAAAAATGGTTGCCGCAGGCGAGTTTCTCCTGGAACTGGCGCTTCTGGTGGCTGTCCTGATTGTGATTGTATTGGGCTTTGCGGTGCTGGTGATGTGGCTGGCGGGCTGCACGGAAAGATTACGCGAACGGTACTTTCCCCTTCATTCGTGCGACCAGCATGCACTCGAAGCCATTTCCGAGGTGTTTGAGCGCCTGAGCCGGGAATCGAAGCGGTATGACTTTATCGCACTGCGGGTTCGTTCCGGGACATGGCAGGGAAAGGAGTGGACGTTTGTCTGGGGCAGCTTCGGGGCGGTGACCCCTGGTGAAGGCGGGCCGGAGTGGGGGACGTGCCAGTGTGTCTTTGTCCTGGCACCGAGATCTGAAGAAGAGAGACTCCGGATACAAGGAGGACCGTTCTCTTTCATCTTTTGCGGGACGGATCGATGTATCCTTCGCCTTAAGGTATCGAGGCTCAAAGAGGTGATGTTCAAGATTCCCTAACCGCTTGGGGTGGAGGGGCGGAATCTTTGTGGGTTTCCAAATCTGGCTTGTCTCCAGGGAAGCAAACTGAGCATCTTGTCCGGCTCATGCCGTCCCGAGAAGATAGATTACCCTCTGAGTTGCGGAAGATTGCCCTGGAGCCGGGCATCGCTCCCAATGCGCAGGGCAGTGTACTGTGCAGTTTTGGCAATACCCGGGTGATTTGCGCTGTCTCGATCGAGGATACCGTGCCCCGTTGGATGAAGGAGCAGGGGGTGCAGGGTGGCTGGCTGACGGCCGAGTACTCCATGCTGCCGTACTCGACACTTTCTCGCAAGACACGTGATGCCACGCGCGGCAAGGTCGATGGCCGATCCACGGAAATCCAGCGTTTGATCGGGCGCTCTCTGCGTGCTGCGGTTGATCTGAGCGCCATTGGCTCCCGTACGGTTTGGATCGATTGCGATGTGCTGCAGGCCGACGGAGGCACTCGTACCGCCTCCATCACCGGAGCCTGTGTCGCGGTGGAACTCGCTCTGCGGGCTCTGGTCAGGCAAGGAAAGCTGCCCCGGCTGCCGATGAAGCGGCGCGTGGCAGCAGTCAGTGTGGGAATCGTCGATGGCGAACCGCGTCTGGATCTGGATTATCTCGAAGACAAGGACGCCTCGGTCGATATGAATCTGGTCATGACGGACAAATCCGAGTATGTCGAGGTGCAGGGTTCGGGCGAGGAAGCGGTCTTTACCGACGCCGAGCTTGCCGCCATGCTTGACCTCGGACGCCAAGGCATCCAATCCCTCCTCTCCATCCAAAATCAGTTACTCTCCGCATGAAAAAAGCGCTCATCACCGGCATCACCGGGCAGGACGGCTCCTATCTGGCCGATCTGCTCATTTCCAAGGGCTACGAGGTTCACGGCATCATCCGCCGCGCGAGCACGTTCAATACGTCCCGCATCGACCACCTGTATCAGGACCCGCACGTCAATGGCGTGAAGCTCTTTCTGCACTACGGTGACCTGGCGGACTCGGTTCAGCTCGTAAAGCTGATTTACAACCTGAAGCCGGATGAGATTTATCACCTCGGCGCCCAGAGCCATGTGCGCGTGAGCTTTGACATCCCGGAGTACACGGCCGATGTGACTGGTGTCGCCTCGATCCGTATCCTTGAGGCCATGCGTGAAGCCGGGGTGAATTCCCGCTTTTATCAAGCATCCAGCAGCGAGATGTATGGCAAGGTGCAGGCGGTGCCTCAGACGGAGACGACTCCGTTCTGGCCTCGCAGTCCGTACGGCGTGGCCAAGGTCTTCGCCTACTGGGCGACGGTGAACTACCGCGAGAGCTACAATATGTTTGCGACGAACGGCATCCTGTTCAACCACGAGAGTCCGCGGCGCGGCGAGACCTTCGTGACCCGCAAGATTTCGCGTGCGGTTGCCGCCATCAAACTGGGGCTTCAGAAGGAGCTGTTTCTCGGCAACATCGATGCCAAGCGCGACTGGGGCTTTGCGCCCGAGTACGTCGAGGCCATGTGGCTCATGCTTCAGCAGGATCAGCCCGACGATTACGTCGTGGCGACCGGCGAGACGCACACCGTCCGCGAGTTTCTTGAGCACGCCTTCAGCCATGTCGATCTCGACTGGAAGGAGTTTGTGAAACACGACGAACGCTACGAGCGCCCGGCGGAGGTGGACCTCCTGGTGGGCGATCCGGCCAAGGCCAAGCGTCAGCTCGGCTGGGAGCCGAAGGTAAAGTTCGCCGAACTCGTGAAAATCATGGTCGACGCCGACCTCGAACTCTTGAAAAAACGGGCTTGACCAACAAACAAATCGAAACGAATATCACCCCCTTTTCCAAAAATCATGGCTAGAAAGTGTGAAATTACAGGAGCCAGCCCGAAACGCGGTGGCAAGATCCACCGCCGAGGCCTCGCCAAGAAAAAAGGCGGCATTGGCATGCACGTGACCAAGGTGGTGCCTCGCTGGCATCTGCCCAACCTCAAAACCAAGCGCGTCTGGGTTCCGGAACTCAAGAAGTTCGTGACCGTCAAGGCCACGGCTCGCGCCCACAAGACGATCTCGAAGAACGGCGCTTACAAGACGCTCCGCAAGGCGGGCGCGGTCAAGTAAGCTCACCTTCCAGACGCAAGTCAGACTGGTGGGGTTCTCCAAAGAGCCAAGCCAGCCGGAGCAAAAAATCTTTAAAGAGCGGCGATCTTCGGGTCGCCGCTTTTTTTACGCCCGCGGATGAGCGTTTTCGTAGGCGCGTTTCAGGCGGTCAGCCGTCACATGGGTGTAAATCTGGGTCGTGGAAAGGCTGGCGTGACCGAGCAAGGACTGAACGCTGCGGAGGTCTGCCCCATTGTCCAGCATATGGGTGGCAAAAGTGTGCCGCAGTTTGTGCGGGCTCATGGTCTCGGGCAGTCCGGCAGCTCGCAGATGTTTTTTCATCGCCAGCCATACCGAGCGGCCCGTGAGTCTGCCCCGGGATTTGTTGATGAAGAGCGGGCCGGCGTGGACATTGGCCTGGCTGCGATAATGAGAGATGGCCTCCAGGGCGAAGGAACCGACCGGGCAGATGCGTTCCTTGGAGCCTTTGCCGATGACGCGGATGGTCTCGGAGTACGGGTCCAGATCGCGGACGTCGAGGGAGACGAGTTCGGAAAGGCGGATGCCGGTGGAGTAGAAGAGCTCGAAGATCGCCTTGTCCCGGGCGAGCATCCATGCGGGGGCCTGCTTGGTTTTTTCCTCCTCGGCCGGTTTTTGCAGAAGGGATTCGACCTGGGAACTGGTGAAAAACTGCGGGAGGCTCTTCTCGATCTTGGGCAGGCTGATCTCGCTGAGCGGATCAGTGGTGACCAGGCTGCGAAGGCGCAGGAATTGGTATAGGCTGCGCAGGGCGGAGAATTGAGCGCGCACGGAGGCCCGGGCTTTGCCAGCTTTCATCAGGAAGAGCATGTACTCGCGGAAATCCTGCGCCCTGGCGGCCTTCCAAGAGAGGTTGGGGCGAAACTTTTGAAAGCCCTGCATCGCCTGACGATATGCGGTCAGGGTATGAGGAGACGCATTCCTTTCCGCCTCCAGATACTTGAAAAACTGCTCGGCCAAGGGATCGGCAGCGATCTTGCGGCGAGCAGGGGCTTTTTCCGTTTTCCTCAGGATACAGGGCCGATTGGCGAGGGGAGAGGAGGCTGAGCCGTGTCTGTGACCTCGCCGTATTTCTTGGTGTCCCGTTCGAAGCGCAGGATCGCCGAGCGGGTTTCCACGCCATCAGGCGATGTCGCGATGATCGGGATCTCGTATGCGCCATCGGGGAAGATGAAGTGATAGCGGAAGGTGCCGTCGGGATTTAGCGAGATGCGCTTTCCGTCAATCGTCACCGTGGCGCGGGGATCGGTACCCCCGTAGAAGATCACCTCCGCATTCACGTGCATGAAAAACTGGCGATTGCCGAACCCGGGCGAACTCAGTGTCTCCGAGGCTCCGCCCCAACTCGACGTCGCGGCCGCGGTCCAACTCGACAAAGCAGCCTGATTCCAACTGGACAACGCCCCGGCGGCCCAGCTCGATTGCGCGGCGTGCGACCAACTGGCCTGGGCGGCCTGCAGCCAACTGGACTGTGCTGCCTGGGACCAACTCGTCTGGCCAGCCTGCAGCCAGCTCGTTTGGGCAGCCTGAAACCAACTGGATTGCAAGGCGTGCAGCCAGCTCGTTACGGCGGCTGCACCCCAGCTCGAAACTGCCGCCTGGGACCAACTGCCGAGCGATTCCACCGCCCAACTGGTGGTGGCAACGAGATTCCAACTGGATTGTGATGTCCAGCTCGCGCCCGCTCCGGCAGCGGAGATCCAACTGGTCAATGCTCCGGAGGCCCAACTGGAGAGGGCTCCGATATTCCAACTCGATCCGACCTCCCCAGAGGAGAGTGCGCTGGACAGCCCGAGGCCGCTCAGTCCAGCGGAATGCAAAAGTTCGCTGCTAAACCATTCGCTGGCTCCAGCGCTGCTAAGACGCTCCTCAAGATACGTGCGAATACGGGCGTCGATCTCGGCGGATGAAAGGCCTCCGCTGGTCAGTTCCTCCAGCAGGGGAGCTCCGATGAGCGACTCGAGCAAGGCACGCTGGACGCTGACGAGCTCGGCAAAGCTTGACGGCGTGACATGCGATGCGAGGTGGCCTTCGCGCTGGAGACGGGAAATTGCTTCGATAAGCGATTCGCCGGAGCGAATTGCGGTTTCGATGCTATCCGTCAATTTTTGGAAACTCAGGTGAAGCGGAATGCTGGCGTAATCGAAAGTCTCCGACTCCGAAACCTTGTCCGAAGGCGTCTGTACTGTGACGGAACGGGAAATCGTGTGCCAGGTTTGGCCCCGATAGTACCCGATCTCGACCGTATAGCTCGCTCCAGCTTCCTTGACGGGAATATACCAGTTGCGGGTTTCAAAAGGGACGTCGATCTCGGATTCGAGTTCCGATTCCCCACGATAGACACGGAGCTGGGCCTGTCCTCCGGGGTGCCTTGAGATATCAATGTCCCAATAGGTAAAAAGCCATTTGGGTTCCTGGGCGACCAGAAAGATCGTGTCGGAACCATACGAGTGAGGCAGATCCCCGAGTTGATCGAGGGTATCGGTTTCGCGCTCCGCCATAGGTTGAGGCACCGGGGATGATCCTACGGGACTCTCGATGATCGGAGTTTCGCGCAACTGAAACCCTTTCACCTCGTCAGCCCCACCATTTTCATTCTTGCTCATAGGCGGTTAAGGCGTTCTCCGGAGGCCAGTTGAAACACAGCTTGGCAGGGCGTGGCAACAATAAACGCGCACCCCTTGAAAATCGACCGTCCTGTCGTAATCTCACGACATGAGATGTTTGACTCTGGCATTTCTGGTTTTGGCAATGAATACGCTGCCGGCCCAGACTTCGGCGGTATCCGATTCGCTGGCAAAGTCTCTGAACGGTGCTTTTTCCAGCGTTTATGAGAAAGTCGCTCCCTCGGTCGTCATTATCGAGGTGGGCAAAGCTCCCGGCAGGCAGCTAAGCGGACTGCCGGAGGGGCTGCAATTTTTCTGGCAGGGGCCTGCTCCGAAGAGTCTCGAGTCCGAGCAGGGATCAGGGATTATCATCAGTTCGCAGGGCCATGTCTTGACGAACTTTCATGTGGTCGATGAAGCGGTTGCAGGCCAGATCAAGGTAAGCCTGAAGGATGGGCGAAAGCTGGATGCCGAGATTGTCGGGATCGATCCAAGTACGGATCTGGCTGTGCTCAAGATTGAAGGGCAGGATCTGCCAGCGGCGGACCTGGGCGACAGCGATACAGTGAAAGTGGGCCAGTTTGCCTTTGCCCTCGGCGCACCGTTTGATCTGCCTTACACATTTACCGTGGGCATCGTCAGCGCCAAGGGGCGGGGGGACCTGGAGGCGGGTAGCGGGAGTGTCGCCGAGTACATCCAGACGGATGCCTCGATAAATCCTGGGAACAGCGGCGGACCGCTCTGTGATATCGATGGAAAGGTGATCGGTATCAACACCATGATCGCGGGCATGAATCGCGGTCTTGGCTTTGCCCTGCCGATCAACACGGCCAAAGACGTCGCCACGCAGTTGATCACAACGGGAAGAGTGGCTCGGTCCTGGCTGGGGATCGTGATTACCGGAGTGGACGAGGATGATCGTGCGAAGGCGTATTTTCCGAATCTGAGCGGGGTATTGGTCGATGAAATCGGGCCGAATACGCCAGCCTATGGCAGCGATCTGCGGGCGGGGGATGTCATTACCAAAGTCGACGGCGTACCCGTGACGAAAGCCCGGGAATTGAGGCGTGAGATTTTGAACAAGAAAGTGGGCCAGGAGGTGAAGCTCGATCTGGTCCGAGGCGGACAGGAAATGGTCGTTGCGGTGAAAACCGGGGAGCAGCCGTCCCGGATGATCCAGGCCTCAAACAGGGTTTCGCCCCAGATTACCGTGTTGCCGGACCCCGCGCTTCCTGGCATCCCGCCGGGCGTTCTTGCCCCGCAACCCGGCGAGCAGACGCCAGCACCGAGGAAAAAGGAGATCAAGCCGCAGCCGGAAAATCTGCACGGCATGGTGCTCTCCGATACGGGGGGGAGACTGGGACGTTCCGGCGGAGCCTTGGTAAAAGATGTGGTGGAAGAAAGTTCTGCTGCAACCGCCGGGCTCCTGCCGGGCGATATTATTACAGAAGCGGCGGGTAAACCGGTGCATAGCGCTGGGGAACTTTCCTCCATCCTGGGCCAGTCCGACATGTCTCGCGGAGTCATGATGATGGTGGAACGCCGCAATCAACAAACATTCGTAATTCTGAAACCCTGATGTCGCCCTTCAGTTTCATTCCTGTATCATGCAACGCCTGTTAGCCCAGATTGGTCGGACGCAACGTCTCAACGCGATCAATGTGTTGAAACGGAGTGCGGGGTTGACCGTCCGGGAGCTCTCGGGGGAACTGGGGATGAGCTATATGGGCGCCAAGCAGATCTGCCTGGATCTGGAAAAGGACGGTTTCCTTCAGACATTTCGCCGTAACCATGGGGTGGGACGGCCGGAAATCCTGTACAGCCTCACGGAAAAAGCGCAGGCCCTCTTTCCCCAGGCGGACAATACCGTCGTGCTTTCCCTGCTGGATCAGGCGCGCAAGCTCTTCGGCGCGGGTGCTCCGGAGAAGCTCCTCTTCCTGTACTACCAAAAGCTCACCGAGGGCTATCTTTCAAAGCTGGGAGAGGTCGGTGATCGGACCGAGCGGGCGCAGAAGTTTGCCCGGATCAGGGATAAGGAGGGCTATATCGCCAACGTGTTTGAGGAGCCGCTTCGCATCGTGGAAAGACATCATCCCATGCAGGGAGTCCTCGATACGTATCCCGAGATCGCGGCGATGGAGAAGGACATGTTTCAGAAGGTTCTCCGCCTGTCTGTCACTCGCGAGCAGTCAGGCTCCAGTCCCGCCCTGGAGACAGTATACGTCCTGAGTTGATCCTCGGCGGATTTGGTGCATGGTTTCGGCCATGTCCAAAATCGCGATCATCTCAGGCACGAATCGACCGGGCAGCAATACCTTCAAGATCGTCACTCACCTCGACGCGATTTATCGCAGCTTGGGCGAGCCGACAGTGATCGTGGATCTGGCGGCGCTGCCTCCTGAAGTGTTTCTTCCGGCGAGCTATGCGAATAAACCGTCCGGGTTCACGCCGTTCAGCGAGGCGATTCTTTCCAGCTCCGGCGTTCACATCGTCACGCCGGAATACAACGGCGGCTTCCCAGGGGTGTTGAAATACTTCATCGACATGCTGCCTTTTCCGGAAAGTTTCGAAAAACGCCCCGTATGCTTCACCGGCATCGCCGCAGGCATGTGGGGAGCGCTTCGTCCCGTGGAGCAACTGCAGGCGATCTTTGGCTACCGCAATGCGTACCTTTACCCGGAGCGGGTTTTTATGCCGTCGATCGGCTCTCATGTGACGCCGGAAGGTCGTCTGGGCAATGAGGAACTGCTGGGCCGTCTGCGCGCCCAGGCGGAGGGATTTGTGAAATTTGCCCGCGCTTTGACGCCCAATTCCTGAGCGGATAGTCCTTGCCAACCCACCAGCCAGAGGTTTTTCTCGGTTTTCCTTTATGAGTTTGAATATCCCCGCCCTTGAAATCGCCGCACGTGACGCCAGAGGTCTTGCCATGGATGCCGTGGCGGCCTGTAAATCCGGTCACCTCGGCCTTCCTCTCGGGGCTGCTGAAATCGGTGCCGTTCTCTATGGCCACGCCCTGAGCATCAATCCTGATGAGCCGCGCTGGCTCAATCGCGACCGCTTTATTCTCTCCGCGGGCCACGGCAGCATGTTCCTTTATTCCTGGCTGCACCTCGCCGGATTCGGCGTGTCGCTCGAGGATGTGAAGAGCTTCCGCAAGCTGCACAGCATCACGCCCGGCCATCCTGAGTTTCACGAGACCCCCGGTGTCGAGTCGACCACGGGACCGCTCGGGCAGGGAGTATCGAACGGCCTCGGCTATGCCATCTCGGCCAAGATGTGCGAGGCGCATTTCAATACCGGTGCGCACAAGATTTTCGATCACCATGTCGTCGTTCTCGCGGGTGACGGATGCTTGCAGGAAGGTGTTGCCCAGGAGGCTTCGGCCCTCGCCGCCCACCTCGGCCTGGATAACCTGATCCTTTTCTATGATTCCAACAATGTGACGCTGGACGCTCTCGCTCCGGTGTCGCAGAGCGAGGATGTCGCCGCGAAATATCGCGCCTACGGCTGGGATGTTTACGAAATCGACGGGCATAATCTCCAGGAGATCCTCGAGACCTTCGAGAAGGCCAAGGCTGCCACCAGCGGCAAGCCGCAGTTCATCGTCGCCAAGACGCTCATCGGCAAGGGCATCCCTGAGGTTTCCGGAACGAACAAGGCGCACGGCGAGGCTGGTGTGAAGTTCATTGCCGAAGCTCGCAAGGGCCTCGGTTTGCCGGAAGGCAGCTTCTTCGTCGCCGAGGAGACCCGCGCCTATTTCGCGCAGCTCAAGGAAGCTCGCAAGGCGGCCTACAACGAGTGGGTGAAGACCTACGAAGCCTGGCGCGAAGGCAACAAGGATCTCGCCGCGCAGCTCGACGCCGCGCTGGAAGGCAAGACGCCCGACCTCCTCTCGGTCATTCCCGAGTTCGATCCGGCCTCCAGCATCGCCACGCGGAAGGCGGGCAGCGACGTGCTCCAGCCGATCGCCCAGGCCATGCCGCTCGTCATTTCCGGCAGCGCCGACCTTCATGGCTCGACCTTGAACTACATCAAGGACGGCGGCGACTTCAGCCGCCAGAATCGCGAAGGTCGTAATCTGCATTTCGGCATCCGCGAGCACGCCATGTGTGGGTTGCTCAATGGTATCGCCTACGATGGCATCTTCCGCCCGAGCGGTGCGACGTTCCTCGTTTTCAGCGACTATGGTCGTCCGTCGATCCGTGTTGCTGCTCTTTCGAAGCTCCCGGTTGTCTACATCTTCACGCATGACTCCGTGGGTGTGGGTGAGGACGGGCCGACTCACGAGCCGGTGGAAACGGTGGCCGCCCTGCGCGCCATTCCGGGCCTCGACGTCATCCGCCCGGCTGATCCGGAGGAGACTGCCGGGGCCTTTGCCGCGGCGTTTGAGAACCTCCATGGCCCGACCATGCTGATCCTCTCGCGCCAGAACCTGCCGACGCTCAATGAGATCCCGGTGAAAACCCGCCGGGAAGGCGTGCTTAAGGGCGGATACATCGCCCGCAAGGAGACGGCTGAACTCGAGTACATCCTTCTTTCCTCGGGCAGCGAACTTCAGCACGCCCTCAAGGCGGCCGACGAACTCGGCGCCGGCACGCGCGTGGTGTCTCTCCCGTCGTTCTCCCGCTTCGATGCGCAGAGCGACGAATACAAGGAGAGCGTGCTCCCGAAGGCCGTGCGCAAGCGCGTCTCGATCGAGGCTGGTATTTCCCAGCCTTGGTTCAAGTACGTCGGCCTGGACGGCAAGACTGTCGCCATCGATCGGTTCGGCCTGAGCGCTCCGGGCGCAACGGTCATGGAGTTGCTCGGCATGACGGCGGCGAAGGTCGTCGAGGCAGCCAAGTCGCTCTAAATAGGGTTCTGAGTTGCTAATCGACTAGTTTGGTCGATATTAGTGGCGATATGTCCGTAGACAGTTTCGATCTGGAAGAACTCCGCAGGCAATCTGCGGAGTTCGAGAATGCCACTTTGCCCGAGATTCTCGGCTGGTGCTGGGAGCGCTTTGGCGAGAAGGCGGCGATCGGAACGAGTTTTCAGGGAGCAGGCTTGGTGGCGATGGATGTGGCCTATTCTCATGGCTATCGGTTCCCGGTTTTCACCATCGATACGGGACTGCTTTTTCCGGAAACGCTGGAACTCAAGGCGAAGATCGAGTCCCGGCTGGGGATCACCATCGAACCTCTCCTCCCTGAGCAGACTCTGGAGCAGCAGGCGGCGGAACTCGGGCCGGAACTCTGGACGAGCAAGCCCGACCTGTGCTGCACGCTCCGCAAGGTCGTCCCTTTGCAGGCAAAGCTTTCCACTTTGGACGTGTGGATCACCGGTTTGCGGCGTCAGCAGTCGGACGTCCGTCAAAAGACCCAGATCATCGAGGTTTACAATTTTGACGTCCTTCGCGACCGGCACATCGTCAAGCTGAACCCGATGGCAAACTGGAGCCGTGAAGCTGTCCAGGCCTACTTGCGAGAGCATGAAATTCCCACCAATGCTCTGACTGCGAGAGGATATCGCTCGATCGGCTGCGTGCCCTGTACCCGGCCGATCTCGGAGGGACAGAATGAACGTGCAGGCCGCTGGACCGGATTCGACAAGACCGAATGCGGCATCCACACCTTCCTGGGCGAGTCGATCTAGGGAAGGATTCCTAGGCGGTCAGGGTCAGGAGGGCAATCTCCGGGGGACAATTCAGGCGAATCGGAGGGAATATCGTTCCGACACCCCGGGTGACAAAGCATTGAGTCTTCGGTGCCTGCACCAGGCCGCTGGCGTATTTTTGCCCATAGCGGGAGGGAATGATCGGGCTGCCGATAAAGGGAAGCCGGATCTGTCCGCCATGCGTGTGGCCGCAGAGCATCAGGCCGACTCGTTCATCCTCCAGCGTCTCCGCGACATCCGGGCAGTGAGACAGGAGGACGACGGCCTCGTCTGGCCGCACTCCCTTTAATGCCATCTCCGGGGCTGGAGTCCCCCGGCAAAGATCATCGACTCCGCCAAGCCAGAAACTGTCCGCTCCCCGGGTGATTCTCTGCCCGCGGTTTACGAGGCACGGCAGGCCATTTCTGGCCAGTTCGGAGAGAGTCAGGTCGCTACCTGCGTAGTAGTCGTGATTACCGAGAACGGAAAAGACGCCGAGCGGGGCGGACAAGCGAGCGAGTTCGGTGACGGTCGAAGCGATATACTTGCCCTCTCGATGCACGTAGTCTCCGCCGAGCGCGATCAGATCTGCTCCGAGGGAGTTAATCCGGTTTACCACCTTGCGGAGATAATGGGCGGAGAGGAAGGGGCCGACGTGGATATCGGCCAGAAAGGCGATTTTCAGCCCGGAAAGGGACTCAGGAAGGCGAGGCAGAGCCACCTTCAGCCGATTCACGACAAGGTGGCGGGTTTCCCAAACGGGATACCCTGCAAAGGCAGTCATTGCGGTCACCCCCAAAAGCTGCCCTACGAACTTGCGGCGCGAGACCACCTGCATCAGACCGAGCATCTTATGCAAGATAACGATGAAGGCGAGAATTGATTGGAGCCGCCCCGGCCCGAGGAGGTGAGGAAATAAGGGAAAAATGTCGAAACAACTGGAAAAATCCTCGAACCCGGCTTCTATCCTCTAGTCTTATCTGTGATGAGTTTCTTCAGGTTCAGCCTTCCGGATTTTGCCTTTGCGTTCCTGAGCATCCTGCTGGAGGGCGTGCCGTTTCTTCTTTTGGGAGCGCTGCTCTCCGGGGTGATCGAGGAGTTTCTTCCGGCGAGGACCATGCTCCGGTTTCTGCCGAGAAACACCTTCCTGGGTATTGCGACGAGTGCGGGACTGGGACTCCTCTTTCCAATGTGCGAGTGTGGCGTGGTGCCGGTCATCCGGCGGCTACTCTCCAAGGGGTTGCCTCTTTCGAATGCGATCGCGTACATGCTGGCTTCACCGATCGTGAATCCGGTGGTCATCCTGAGCACTCTGGCAGCGTTTAGCGGGCAGTCTGCGGTGGAAATGACCGGCCTGCGGTTGGGTGTCGGATATCTGGTGGCTGTCATCGCTGCTGGCGCGGTGCATCAGATGTCGATCAAAATGGTATTGAGAGACGATGTGGCGGCCAAGGTGCTCCAGCCTGCTTTGGAGGGAGACCGCAGCGGGCCGATCCTGGTTCGCATGGCTCGTGCGGTGAGGGTCAGTGTCTCGGATTTTCTGGATGTCATGGTATATTTCGTCTTTGGCGTGGCGATTTCGGCCTGCTTCAGCACGGGGGTGAACCAGGAGTACATCCTGCCGCTGGCGCTAAATGACTGGCTCGCGACCTTCTCGCTCATGGGCCTCGCGGTGATTCTCTCGCTGTGCAGCACGTCCGACGCTTTCATCGCGGCGACGTTCACCACCTTTCCCATGGTGGCCAAACTTGCGTTTCTCGTGTTTGGCCCGATGGTCGATCTCAAGCTGCTCTTCATCTACAGTGCGGTCTTCAAGAAACGCTTTGTCCTCGGCCTCGCGGTGGGGCTTTTCGTTTTGGTGGGGCTCATCTGCGTGAGGTTAACTGTGGTTCACTTATGACGGCGTTGATTCAGCGTGGCATTACTTCGGGCATCCTCATTGTCTGGGGAATACTGCTCTCCTATTTTTACGCTTCAGGCCGGGTTACAGCCTACCTCAGCCCGACCTTCCAGCCCTGGACGCTGGCCGCCGGTCTGGTGTTGTTGATCCTGGCGCTGGTGGTCTGGTTTTCGCCGTCGACGATTACCAGCGGCGACGCTCCGTCTCTGGCGAAGGGCCTCGGAGGCACGATTTTCAGCGGTGCCGTGCTGACGATATCGCTCGTGCTGGCCGTGATCGTTTCGCCCAGTCAATTCAGCGCATCGACCGTGCTGAACCGGGGCTTGGTCAGCGATGCGAATTCTCTGCCAGGCTACAAGCCGCCGGTGGAGCCAGCCTTGCCGACCCAGGATGGGGTGCCTGGGCAGGATACCGCCGCCGATCCGTACATGCCGCGCAATGCCGACGGACAGATTCGCGCCGAGACCATCGACCTCATCTATGCGGCGGAGGAAAAATCCCTGCGGGCCGACTTTGAGAACAAAGAGGTCGAGATGATCGGGCAGTTCATGCCGGCCAAGTCCAATAACGCCAAGGGCGACCGCTTTTCCCTCGTGCGCATGTACATGGTGTGTTGCGCTGCTGATGCACGGCCCACAGCCGTGACCATCCAGATGGACCCCGCGGTCAAGATGGAAGAGATGAGCTGGGTGAAGGTCGTCGGGACAGCGACTTTCCCGGTCGAGGGCGGACGAATCATTCCCCTGGTGGTCGCCAAGTCCGTCAAATCCTGTGATCCTCCAGAAGAAGCGATGATTTACTAAGATTTTCATGAAACGTCTCCTAGCCCTCCTGCTGCTGTTGCCAGCTATCGCGTTTGCCGAGTTTCGTGGCGCGTGGATTGCCACGGTGCATAACATCAATTTTCCTTCCGAGCCGGGGCTGTCGCCGGAAACACAAAAGGCGCAGATCATCCGCCTGCTCGATGCCGCCAAGCGCAATCGGGTGAATGCCGTGCTCTTCCAGGTACGCCCGGAAAGCGATGCACTGTATGCCTCGAAAATCGAGCCGTGGAGCCGGTATCTCACCGGAACCCAGGGCGCATCGCCGGGCTATGATCCGCTGGCGTTTATGATTTCCGAGGCGAAGAAGCGCGGCATACAGGTTCATGCCTGGCTCAACCCCTATCGCGGAGCAGCCAATGCCTCGCAGCCTCGTGCGGCCAATTCCATCACGAAGCGGTTTCCGCAATACACATATCGCGTGGGCAACGTTCTCTGGATGGACCCGGGCGCTCCGGCGGTGCAGGACCAGATCGTCGCCGTGGTGAAGGATCTCGTATCACGCTATGACATCGATGGCATTCATTTTGACGATTACTTCTACCCGTACCCGACGGACAGCGGCGCGGTTTATCCCTTCCCGGACGACGCGACGTATGCCGCCTACCGCGCCCGGGGCGGTTCGTTGTCGAAATCCGAATGGCGTCGGGAAAATGTCAATACACTCATCCGTCGGGTCGGCGAGACGGTGCATGCCACGCGGAGCGGTGTGAAGTTTGGCGTGAGTCCGTTCGGCATTTTCCAGCCCGGCGTGCCTGCGGGTATCGTTGCCGGAGTGGATCAGTTCAACCAGCTTTACGGCGATCCGCTGAAGTGGATGCGCTCGGGCTGGATCGATTATCTCGCGCCGCAGCTTTATTGGAAGGATGGGGGACCCCAGAGCTTTTCCACGCTGCTGCGCTGGTGGCGGAGTCCCCAGGTGAACCCCGCCGGAGTGCCGATCTATCCCGGCATCGCGGTGGATCGCCTGACCTCCCATGGCTGGCCATCTGCAGAGATCTCCCGCCAGTTGCAGATCGAGAAAGCCACAGGCCCGCGCAATGGCGGCGGTGTGATCTTCTGGAACATCAAGGCGCTCCAAAATAACACCAAAGGAGTCTCGGGAGTCGTATCCCACTAGATGACACGCATCCTCCTCCTCCTGCTTGCCTCCCTCACCGTGGCCTGCGGCGAATGGAAGCTGGCGCTGCCGGGGTGGGAGTATCAATTTCCCCGCGACCATGGGAATCATCCCGGGTTCAAAACCGAGTGGTGGTACTTCACGGGGAACGTCTCAGCCGCCGACGGACGCGAGTTTGGGTATCAGCTCACCTTTTTCCGCCAGGGGGTGAGCTCGGAGGAGAGCAAGACCGATTCACGCTTCGTTATCCGCGATCTCAAGCTGGCTCACTTTGCACTAAGCGATCTGAAGGTGCCGCTTTTCAGCTTTTCGCAAAAGCTTGCCCGGGGTGCTTATGGGGAGGCGGGATTTGATAAAGGCGACATCGTGGCATGGATCGACGGCTGGAGCTGCGAACGATCCGGGGACGGGTTTCGTATCCATGCGGCAAGGGACGATGTGAGTATTGACTTAACCTTGCAGCCGCTGAAGCCGCCCGTCATTCATGGCAAAGATGGCGTGAGCCAGAAGGCGGAGGGAGCGGGCAGGGCTTCGCACTATTATTCATTCACCCGTCTTAAAACGGCCGGGCAGATCACATCCGGGGGGAAAACATACCCGGTGGCCGGACTTTCATGGTTTGACCACGAATGGGCCACCAATCAGCTCGGGGCGGATCAGGAGGGATGGGACTGGTTCAGCGTGCAGTTTGACGACGATACGGAGCTCATGCTCTTCCAACTGCGCCTAAAAAAAGGCGGGCGTGATCCGTATTCCGGAGGGACATGGATTGCCGCTGATGGGAGGGGAGAGTCAATATCGAATGCCGATTTCAGCCTCACCCCCGTGCGCTGGTGGCAGGCCCCGAATAGCGAAGCACGCTATCCCGTGGAGTGGAAATTGGAGATACCAGCCCGGAACTTTGTCGCCACCGTGCGCGCGGCGACCGAGAACCAGGAGCTTAACCTTGATCCTGTTCGCTATTGGGAAGGGGCGATTCGCGTGTCCGGACAGCGCGACGGGAAGCCGATCTCGGGCAGGGGATACCTGGAGATGACCGGCTACGCGAGCAAGGTCGTCGGCATGCAGGCCGAGGAATAACCCTAAAGGGTAAGGAAGTTGCCTAGCAGCCGCTTGCCTTCCGAGGTCAGGATGCTCTCGGGGTGAAACTGGACGCCGTAGACCGGATACTCCTTGTGCGCGAGGCCCATGATTTCTCCCTCGGCGGTTTCCGCCGTGATCCTGAGGCAATCCGGCAGAGTCTCGCGCTTCACCAGGAGCGAGTGATAGCGGGTCGCCTCAAAGGGTGAGGGCAGACCGGCAAAGACGTTTTCTCCGTGATGAAGGATGGGCGAGGTTTTGCCGTGCATGAGCCGCCCGGCGCGGACGACATCGCCGCCATAGACCTGCCCGATGCTCTGGTGCCCGAGACAGACGCCGAGGATGGGCTTCTTCGGACCAAACTCTTCGATGACTGCGCAACTGATGCCAGCTTCCGTAGGAGTGCAGGGACCGGGCGAAACCACGATGCGATCGGGGTTCAGCGCGGCGATTTCCTCCAGAGTGATTTCGTCGTTGCGGCGCACCACGGGGTCTTCTCCCAGCTCCCCGAAATACTGCACGAGGTTGTAGGTGAAGGAATCGTAGTTATCGATAACGAGGAGCATGGTGAGAAATCTAGTCGATCAATCCTTTTGGATCAAACTGCGGGCGCGGTCGATGGCGCGCATGGCGGCCATGGCCTTGTTCACGCTTTCCTGGTACTCGCCCTCGGGGGTCGAGTCGGCGACGACTCCGCCGCCTGCCTGCACGTAGGCTTTGCCGTCCTTCAGGAGGACGGTGCGCAGGGCGATGCAGGAGTCGAGGTTGCCGCCGTAGGTGAAGTACCCGACGGCTCCGGCGTACGTGCAGCGCTTGCTTTGCTCCAGTTCGTTGATCACCTGCATGGCGCGAACCTTGGGCGAACCCGAGACGGTTCCCGCCGGGAAGGTGGCGCGCATCACGTCGTAGGCGGTGCGGCCTCCGGCGAGCGTACCCGAGACATGGGAAACGATGTGCATGACGTGGCTGTATCGCTCGATCGTCATGAAGTCCGTCACGCGCACAGAGCCATACTCCGCGATGCGGCCGACGTCGTTGCGGGCCAGATCGACCAACATGAGGTGCTCGGCGCGTTCCTTGGGATCGGCCAGCAGGTCTTCCGCATTCGCGAGGTCTTCCTGCTCGGTCTGGCCGCGGCGGCGCGTGCCGGCGATCGGGCGGATCTCGACGAGATCGTCGGTGAGGCGCACATGCACCTCCGGCGAACTGCCGACGAGGGCGTAGCCCTCCGGGAAGCGCAGGCAGAACATGTAGGGCGAGGGGTTGACGAAGCGCAGGGTGCGATAGAGATCCAGCGCGTCGCCAGTGAACTCGGTCTCAAACCTCTGCGCGGGCACCATTTGGAAGATGTCCCCGGCGCGGATGTACTCCTCGGCCCGGTCGACCATCTCATAATACTGCTCGCGAGTGGTGTTGCTGCTGGCTTCGCCCTTGGGAGGCTCGTCCGCGGTGTAGATGGGGTCGAAGGAAACGCTCTCCTGCAGGCGCGCGATGATTCCCTCGATCTGCTTCACTGCAGCATCATAGGCGGCATCCGCTCCGGCCTCGCCGATGAAGGCATTGGCCACGATGCGCAGGCGGCGCTGGCGATGATGGAAAATCAGGATGCTCTCCGGGAGCATGAAAAACATGTCCGGGATGCCCAGTTCATCCTTCGGCGGGGCCGGGATGGTGGGTTCAAACCAGCGGACGCAGTCGTACCCGAGATATCCCACCGCACCGCCGTAGAACCCCGGGATGTTCACGCCGGGCACGGTGCGATAGCGGCCCATGATCTCCTCGAGGTCGGCGAGGGGATCGCGCTCGGAGGTGTACGTGCGGGACTCGCCGTTTTCCACTACCGTCACGACTTTGTCGCGGGCGGAGATGGTCAGGCGCGCGCCGGAACCAAGAAAGGAATAGCGGCCCACCTGGTCATTCTGCTCGGCGGATTCGAGCAGAAACGAGGGGGCATCCTTGCCGATCTTGGCAAAGGCGGATACAGGCGTGTCGCCATCGGCAACGATCTCCGTCCAAACTGGTACGACGTTGGCCGAGGCCGCCTGCTCCGTGAAAACAGAGCGGGACGGGCTAACGGGAATCATGAAAAGGATACCTTCGGAGCTTCTTTCTCCGCCGGATTCTCGATCTGGAACAACTCGGCCGGCGCAAAGTTGAACATACCGGCTACGATGCTGGAGGGGAAAACCTCCCGCTTGGTATTATAGGCCATGACGGAATCGTTGTACGCCTGACGGGCGAAGGAGATCTTGTTCTCGGTCGAGGTCAGCTCCTCGGTGAGCTGCATCATGTTCTGGTTCGCCTTCAGGTCGGGATAAGCCTCGGCCACGGCAAAGAGACGGCCGAGCGCGCCGGTGAGACCGCTCTCGGCTCCGGCGAGTTCCTTCATGGACTGCGGATCGCCGGGATTGGCGGCGGCTTTTGATCCGGCGGTGGTGGCGGAGTTGCGGGCGGCGATGACGGCCTCGAGTGTTTCGCGCTCGTGCTTGAGGTAGCCCTTGGCCGTTTCGACCAGATTCGGGATCAGGTCATAGCGGCGCTTCAGTTGCACGTCGATCTGGGCAAAGGCGTTCTTATAGCGATTGCGGAGAGCGACCAGGGAATTGTAGATGCCGATCGCAAACAAGCCGATCAGGACAGCGCCGCCGACGATTATGAGGAGGAGGATCAATGCCGTTGCCATGATGAAAAAGACTGCCCGTGCCCGAGGCCGTGCGCAATGGAAAATCAGCGCTTCCGCTGAATACCTGCCAGCACCCGGTCGATCTCGCGTTCCTGTACGCGCTTTTTCAGGTCGGCTCGCTTGTCGACGTCCTGCTTGCCCTTGCCGAGGCCGAGCTCGACTTTCACGCGGCCTTTCTTCCAGTACATGCGGAGGGCGACAAGAGTACGCCCGGCCTGCTCGATGGCTCCAGCCACCTTGTCGATCTCCAGCCGATGGAGGAGGAGACGGCGGCGGCGCTTGGGCTCGTGCTGTTCGTGACTGGCGCGCAGATAAGGCTGGATGTCGCTGTCGTAGAGGAAGACCTCCCCGCCATCTAGGCGCGCGAAAGCGCCCTGCAGGTTGACATGGCCGAGGCGAATGGATTTGACCTCGGTGCCCTTCAGTTCGATGCCAGCCTCTAGCTTTTCCAGGATATGATAATCCCGGAAGGCCTTGCGATTGACGACAATTTCAGCGGACATGATCAGCCCGCGCAGGAATCGAAATTATTCCTGCGGCTCCTCGCTGTTTTCTGGCTTTGCCACAAACACCAAGCGCCCCTGGGCGATCTCGGCGAGCGCGATATCTGCCAGGCCCATGCGGCCTTCCACCGGAACCATCGGACGGCTCCCGGCGCTAAGCTGGCGCACGCGCTTTGAGACCATGTTGATCAATACTTGGGAATCGGGAGTCACTTTAGAGGCTTCTTCGATGAAAATGCTGTTCATAGGTAATGAACCCGGTCGACAAGTCGAGCGGAACGTTTACGAATAGCAAGCCTGTAGGTTTCGTCAATGGAAAAGGGACTCCGCTAAAAAAGAGCGCAGGACAGGCGGTTTATCAGGTCTGTTACAAGTTATTCACAATCTATTCACCGCCATTGACACGGCAAATAGAGGGATGGTAGGTTCCGCAGATTCCGCGGGACTTCCCCGTGCTGTTCCGCGAGTTGACCGCAATATATGGAGTCAGTTCTCGAACAACCCGTGCTTGTGCTCAACCGCTTGTGGCAAGCGGTTAATACCTGTTCTGTCCGACGGGCTTTCACCTTGTTGTATCAGGGGCAGGCCCAGGTCGTCTCCGCCGAGGATGGAAAGAACTTCGCAACCCATGATTACCGAAGCTGGTGGGATATTTCCCAGTCCCACCCGGAAAAGGAAATGGTGCGAACGATCTCATTCAGCATCCGGATTCCTCGTGTGATCGTGCTGCTCATCTTTGAGCGCCTGCCGAAGAAGGAGGTCAAGTTCACCCGCCATAACGTTTTTGAGCGGGACAAGAACACCTGCCAGTATTGTGGCAAAGCCTTTGATCGAGTGGATCTTAACCTCGACCATGTTCTTCCTCGTGACCGGGGAGGGCAGACGACCTGGGAGAATATCGTTTGTTCGTGCATTCCATGTAACACGAAGAAGGGGAATCGTCTGCCTCATGAAGCGGGAATGCTTCTTGTTCGCAAGCCGAAGCGGCCCAAGTGGAGACCGTTCGTCAATATTTCCATCAGCAATCACCCTCATGATAGCTGGAAGCACTTCCTTGATCTGGCCTACTGGAATGTCGAACTGGGCGACTGACGAGAGGGCTGCGACAGGGGTATCGGTTCTGTACCGGTTGTGATTCCCTGATACGCCTTCGGTTTTCGCAAGTTATTCAGAGATCGGGAATTTGATTGGTTCTGGACAATATCCGGTACAAGTCAGGCAAGTTTCCTGTCTCAACGAGTGCCTCAAATAGGGGGCAGGCGGCGATGGCGCGGATCGGATTTCCAGGGAAGGGTTCTCCTTGTCGCGGTCCGGGAGTATGACATCATTTCGAAATGTATACGGCTCTTCGTGATGCTTTGGAGGAACGGCTCGCCGTCGTGGCGGATCACACCCTGCGTGATGCAGATCCTCGCGCCCATCTGGAAAAACTCAAGGCGGCGAGTGCCCGGTTGGACGAATTGACAAAACAGCTTCCGTCCGACGCCGATCCCCGCTTGAGGCACTTTCTGGAAAGGCAAAGCTACCTCAAAGCCAGGGAGTGGCTCGCTGCGAACGCCTAAACGCGAATAAACCCTTGGCCCCTGCGGCGGAACGGGGGCTGTAGATTGGGGGCGGGGCTACCAGTTCACCTGGCAATCTTTGCCGGTGACCTGCGAGCTGTTGGAGGTGTACTGGTGGAACTCGATGGCGATGCCGTCCGGATCGCTGCACCAGATCTGCCAGCTTTGGTCGGTGCCAAGCTTGGGTGGCTGATGGTCGATATGATGCTTGCGCAGGTGGTGACTGGTGGCCTGAATGTCGTTCACCTGTAAGCAGAAATGCGTAAGAGCGCTGGAATATGAGACATCGCGATCTGACTTCTGGAAAACCTCAATAAACTGGCCGGGTCCAACTTCCAGATAGAAGCCGATCCTGCGACCGCTACGCAGAAAATCGAACTTCCTCCGCATGCCCAGGATCTCGACATAGAACTTTTCCGTCACACTGAGGTTATCGGAAAGAATACAAATATGAGCGAATCCTGTAACAATCTAATAAAGAGTATATAAAGTTATATATATACTATTAAAACGTATATTAAATTCCGAGATCAAATGCCTTCTGGAGACCGGGTTTTTGGGGTTCTTGATTGAGGAACTGGAGGAGGGTGGCAGGAGTGACTTTCCCCGATAAACCGTCCGCAGTCAGGCGACGCAAGGCGGATGCCCAAGAGGAGTTTTTGGCGATCAGGTTCTTTAGTTCGCGCACAGGCGGACGTCGGTCAAAGGCGAGAAGTTCATCGAGGGGAACCTCGAGCGCCGTGGCCCATGTGGCCAGAGCTTCGGATGAGGGCTGGCGGAATCCGCGTTCGACATCGGCAATGAAGGCCGGAGACTTCAGGCCGGTTCGCTCGGCGAGAGCGCGCATGGAGAGTTTTCGGGCCTGACGAAGTTCTTTGAGCTTGTCGCCCAGGGTGCGTGTACTCATGCGCGAAAAATGCACGTTCGCGCTTTAGCGTACAAGAAATATCGGAGAATTTGACCGTTTGCTTGTTCGCGGTCCCGCGATCAAGGCGTATAAAATCTCTCGACTTGCCGCTCGATCCAGTCGATTAGCTCGCTTTTTGCGGTCTCTCCTCCGACACGTCCGCTATAGGACTGGCAGGCGGTGCGAATAGTGTCGGAATCGATCAACTCGCGAAGCGTCCTGGCGAGGTGGGGTGTATCGAGGTGCCTGTAGGTCAGCATCTTGCCCAACCCCAATCGCGTGATGCGCTGCGCGTTGTCGGGCTGGTCATGGGACTTCGGAATGATGAGTTGGGGAATTCCCGCGGCAATCGCCTTGGAAGTCGTGCCGATACCTCCGTGATGCACGACAGCGAGACATCTCGGGAAGATGTCCTCGAAGCGAACATGAGGATAATGAAATGTGCCGGGAGGCAGGACGATCTTGGGACGGTCCAGGCTGACCAAAAGGCAGCGTCGGCCGACCTCCCGGGTGGCTCGAATAGCGCAAGATTGAAAGTGCTCGATGTCAAAATTTGCCGAGCCATGAGTCCAGATGATTGGAGGCTCTCCGCTGGACAGAAAGCTGTCCAAGTCGGGAGGCAAAGGCTGTGGGTCGAGCGTTACCGGGAAACTAGACGTTCGGACTCCGGCGGGCCAGTCTGGCTGCGGGCTGGCAAACCAATCGGGAAACATGGCGATGCCGCCGATACCCCCATGAAGCCCTTCGTCATAGAAGCTTCGCCATGGCGGAAGACCGAGATGAAGGCGGAGACGGTTGAGGGGGCGTTCCGCCACGATCCAGATCAGTCGATCCACCAGCCAGAAGAAAGCTCGCTTGAACCAAAGCGGCGTGCGCTGGAGGAGTCCCATGCTCGTCATGAAGAGGGGAAAGTCATGGATGCTGCGCACGCAGACTGGTTGCATGTGAACCATGATGCGGGGGATACCCTTGGCTTCGGCGAGCGAACCGATCGCGACTCCCAGAGTGGAGAGGATGGCGAGGTCAAATCCCTCGCCAGCCCGTTCAAAGGCGGCGACGGCCTCGGGGATCGTGTCGACCATTCCCTTGATGACGGTACGCGGCCCGTGGCGGGTATCCCAAGCTTTTGGATTGCGAGCGAAGGCAAGAAACTGCTCTTCCGTACCGATGGGCACGGCGGTGAAGCCCTTTTTATCGATGAGTCGCTGGTAGTGGGGGGTGATGATAAAGACAATGTCGTGCCCCCGGGCAGCCATTCCCTCGGCGATCCAGATCAGGGGATTGACGTCCCCCTCGCTGCCGAACGGCGTAAAGAGAACCCGCAGACGCCTCATGCGGCGAGAAAGGCAGCTTCTTCGGCGGTCAGGATGAGATCAGCGTGGGGAAAGAGTTCTGCGGCCTGCTCACCGCTGCGAACCCCAATGATCGCCCCGGTGACCGCTGGATTGTGGAGTGTCCAGGCTGCCGCCACCGCGCCAGCGGGTACGTTGCGATCTGCCGCCACCTTCTTGACCCGGTCGGCGAGCGCGAGATTGCTTGAGAGTTTGGGTTCCTGAAACTCCGGGTTCTTTCGTCGCCAGTCATTTTCCGGCAGCGTTGAGGCTCGATCACGGATCATGGCTCCGGTGAGCAAGCCGGAACCCATGGGCGAGTAGACGATGACTCCGATCTGATGTTGGTGGCAAAAGGGCAGCTCTTGTCCTTCCACGGCTCGCTTCACCAGCGAATACGGAGGCTGGAGCGAGGTAATGCGTGCGATCTCCGAGGCGGAGGCGAGTTCATCCCGGCTGAAGTTGGACACTCCCGCCCAGCGGATTTTGCCTTCTTGTTTCAACTCATTCAGCGCCGCCCAGCCCTCCAGCGTCTCCTCCAGATCGTCCGCAGGCCAGTGGATTTGATAGAGATCGATGACCTCCACCCTCAGCCGCCGGAGGCTGGCTTCGCACTCCTGGCGAATGGACTCCCGACGGGTCGAGTAATCGACATCGCGGTTTTCGTTCCAAACCATCCCGCATTTGGTGAAGACATAGGGACGTGCGCCGTTCCACGTGGCGAGGGCGGAGGCGACGATCTCCTCGGAATGTCCGAGACCGTAGACGGCGGCGGTGTCGATCCAGTTGACGCCGAGTTCCAGCGCCTTGTGGATGGCGGAGATGGAGGCGGAGTCGTCCTGTGTGCTCCAGCCAAACTTCCAATCCCCGCCGATGGCCCAGGCTCCGAGTCCGAACCGGGTGATGGAGAGATCCGAATTGCCGAGGGGCTTGGTGATCATGACCCCAAAGAAATCAGCCCGGAGCTGCTTTTTCAACTGCGCGTGCGGTGAGTTTGGCTATGGTGTCGCCATGCCGACGAACGTTCTAGGTAGCGATCTGCAATGCTGCTGCACTTCACCTATGACTGGATTTTATCGCGACGGGTATTGCCGCACGGGTCCGGGAGACTACGGATTGCACACCGTGTGCGCCGTGATGACCGAGGAGTTTCTCAAGTTCAGCAAGGCGATGGGCAATGACCTGAGCACCCCCCGGCTCGATATGGCTTTCCCAGGACTGCAACCCGGAGATCGGTGGTGTCTTTGTGTGGAGCGCTGGAAAGAAGCCTACGATGCGGGGATGGCTCCCCCGGTGGTGCTGGAGTCGACCCATACCTCGGCTCTGGAATTCGTCTCCCGAGAGGAACTCTCGCAGCACGCTATCGACGCCTGATCCCGGCCATGAACAAGCGAGTTCTTTGCCTGCTGGCCGCTGGGTTTGAGGAGATCGAGACCGTGACGCCGATCGATCTGCTGCGGCGTGCAGCCGTGGATGTCACGGTAGCTGCTCTCGGGGAAAGCCTGTCCGTGACGGGGCGGAGCGGCCTCACCATGCAGGCTGATGTCTTGTTGTCCCAGGTGGATGGAGGAGATTACGATCTTTTGTTCCTTCCTGGCGGACCCGGGGTCAAGGGAATGAGGGAGGATGGCCGGCCAGCGGCTCTTGCCCAGGCATTTGCCTCTGCGGGGAAGACCGTGACCGCGATCTGTGCGGCGCCTGCGATCTTGCATGATGCCGGGGTGCTGGCCGGAAAGGCCTTTACGGCACACTTCTCGGTTCGCGAAGAGCTGGGAGGCACCCGGGAAGACCGGGTGGTGATGGATGGCGGCGTGATCACGTCACGCGGAGCGGGGACGGCTCTGGACTTTGGGTTGGCGCTCGTCCGAGAGCTCTGCGGTCAGGAAAAAGCCGACGAAATCGCCAGGTCGATCATGGCCTGAAGTCTACAGTGTCATCCAGATTTTCTGGATGATCAGGAAGAGAAAAGCAGTCGAGCACCCGAACATCAGGAGGCCATTGATGGCCATGATCGGACCCAATACCCGCCATGGCGGGCGAAGCACGAGATCTCCATAGCCCAGTGCGGTGATCGAGGTGCCGGTGAAGTAAAGGCTTTCGCTGAAGGTGGGGAATTCCTTCATGCGCCAAAAGAGCAGCGCCCACGCTCCGGCCTCGGCGAGATGGGTGATGAAGAGGACAAAGAAAGCCGTCAGAATAATCAGCGGTCCGGCGATATGCGCCTCTGGGCCGCGGGTGATCTTTCCCGCATGGTGGACAAGGCCCCAGCCCATCTCAAACATGATCCACGTGTGCATGGCGAAAAGCCCGGCGGCGAGAAGCAGGCCGATTAAGTAGATCTGATGCACCGTGTAGCGCTTCCGTTTTTCGCTCATTGCCTGCTATGCATTCGGGAAAGAACCCGGATAGACCAAGAAAAATCGTTCCGCTAGACGACCTGGCCTGCGGCATGCCCGCTGGCCCACGCCCACTGAAAGTTATACCCGCCGAGCCAGCCGGTGACATCGACGACCTCGCCGATGAAATACAGGCCGGAGACCTTGCGGCTCTCCATCGTCTTGGAGGACAGCTCGCTGGTGTTTACTCCGCCCAGGGTGACCTCGGCCTTCGGGTATCCCTCGGTCCCCTGCAGGTCGGGACTCCAGGCATGGAGACATTGCGTGACGGCGGCGATTTCCGGATTGCGGCAATGGCCCAGCGGTTTCTCCACCGCGTGGTGTCGGGTCCACTCCTCGGCAAACCGCTGGGGCCAGAGACGGGAGAGCACCTGGCGGATTGTCTCGCCGGACTGGCGCGACGCGCCAAGCCAGCTCTCGCCGGGGTGATCCGGCAGCAGGTCAAAAGAGATCGGCTGGCCGGGCTTCCAGAAGGAGGAAATCTGCAGGATGGCCGGGCCGCTGAGTCCGCGGTGGGTAAAAAGCAGCGACTCGTGAAAGCTGGCCGGGCCGGTCTTTGCCACGACAGGAAGGGAGAGTCCGGCCAGAGATTTCCAGCGGGCGAGTTCGGACGGCGTCCAGGTGAGGGGAACGAGACCGGGGCGGGGCGCGATGACATCAATCCCAAACTGCCGGGCGAGATCATGCCCGAAGCTTGTGGCTCCGAGTTTCGGAAAAGAAAGTCCGCCTGTCGCTACGACGAGAGAGTCGCAGGCATAGTCCGCCTCACTCGTTTTAATAGCGAACTGCTCCAGACGCTGGATGGAATGCACTCTGGCATTGGTGACGATCTCCACTCCGCCATTGGCGCATTCCGCGAGGAGGAGCTCGATGATTTCGCGCGAGCTTGTGTCGCAAAACTGTTGCCCGAGCTTTTTCTCGTGATAGCGGATGCCGTGTTTCTCCACGAGAGCAAGGAAATCCCAGGGAGTGAACCGGGCGAGTGCCGATCGGCAAAAGTCGGGATTCCCGGAGAGATAATTCCCCGGGCCTGCGCCGAGATTGGTAAAGTTGCATCGCCCTCCTCCGGAAATGGCGATTTTCCGGCCGACCCGGTCATTGTGTTCGAGGAGCGCGACAGAGCGGCCACGCTGACCGGCGACCAAGGCGCACATGAGTCCGGCCGCGCCTCCGCCGAGAACGACGACATCCCGCTGTACTGTCACGCGAGCTTAAAGCGGCGGGGCAAGGATTCGCACCGTCGGGTCGTTCTGCCGTTTGGTCGAGTAGATGTTGGCGGGGCCAACATTCCTGACCTCGTATCCCAGCAGGACAAACTCGGGGTAAAATCCATCGCTGGCCGGCTCGTAGACCGTCTCACCGGAGAAGTACCCGGTCAGCTTGTACTCGTAGTTATTATCCGAGCCGATCTCGTTGCGTTCACGATCCGGGGCCAGCTTGCGCTGCTCATTGATCATGACGAGTTTCGCGGATTTCCAGGGCTTGCCGGGTTCACGCACCCAGCCCCATACCTTGTAGTCCTTTTTGTACATGCGGCGACCGACGAAGTAGTTGCCGGGAGCCTCTTGCAGGATGGCCGCATTGGCCGCAGCGCGTGCGCTGGCATCGGGGTCTACGGTTTCGCAGCCGGTGAAAACCACTGCCGCGGTGAGCGCAAGGAGAAGGATGCGAATCATCGGAGATGGGTCTGCTTGAGGAAACCTTCCATCCACTCCGCCAGCGAATCCTCCGACTCGATACGCATTTCCTGGGTAAGAGGAAATACATACCAATCCTCGACGTGGACGACGGATTCTCCCTGAGCCAGGGTCTTTAGCGCGCCGAGAGACTCGATCTCCATCATTTCGGAGTTTGTGAAGGTTTCGAAATTACAGCCTCCGTCGGGATACTGGGCGCCGGTCTCGTATGCGAAGGTTTTGATAAAAATGGAGTCCGGAAGCACATAGGCGATCCAGTGTTCCCGGTGAGCGAGGCCGAGTTTCGTCGGGGGGTAGTCCTCAGCCTGGCGGAGAAGCCAGAACTTTTGGCCAAAGGTCAGCCGGGCATCGGAAAGATCAGTGTACGGCCACAGGACCATGCCGCGATTGGGGAGGAGATCTTTCGGGTGCGAGCCGAGGGGCGGTTGCGGGATGATCTGCAGGCCGCCGGGCTGCATTACGCTCAAGGCCCAGGGAGCGGCAAACACGGGTTCGCGATCCTCGTTGGTGATGATGTGCCGGATCGTGGCACGCGGAGCATCGTCATGCACGAGCAGGCCGAGGGTTTTTTTGACCCGCTGAGGCGTCTGCTGCACGCATTCGATGAGGACTTCGCCGGTGGCGAGATCCTGCCGGGAGAGCACGGGTTCGTTGTCGATGTGGTAATCGCCGTTGGGGTCTTCGGGAGCGAGCCAGAGGCGATGCCCGCCCCGGATCATCCACTCCGTCTCATTTTGTCCGCCGAGTTGTTCCTCATAGACCTTGAAGACGTTGTCGTGCTGGTGGCTCTTGAAAAGGATGACGCGCGGCCCGACATCGGTGGTGACTACGAGTTCGATGTCCTCATTCGCCAGCCGCAGGGAGTTTTTCCACTTATTAAAAGAGATGGTTTCGATATTCATGGAAAAGCGAGCACAAGCGGTAAGACAATGGCTTTGCGGTTAGAGGGTTTCGGCAGGGCGGACGAGCGTCAGAACGATGGTTTCGGCATATCGGGATTCGTCGCAAAATTCAAGCTCATCCGCGCAACTCCCTGCGGCAAAATACGCGGCTGGTCAGAAAGTTACGCCAAAACCGTGGCGCAGACCTGACCATGATAACCGGCACTGGCTACCAGCACCCGCCTGTAGTCTCCGGATGCAACCAGATGATGAGCGAGAATTACCTGTTGCATGGCGCTGGCGGCGAGAGATTCGCCGAAAAATGGTCCCGAGGAGAGGAAGGTGATTTTTGGGAAAACCTCCCGGATGGCCTTTCGCTCCATCAAGGCCACATTGCTGGTTGCCATGGAGGAAATGCAGGCATCCGGGGCGTATTCCGAAGGAATGCTCTGTAATATCCGAACGAGTTTGGATGCCGCATCGCTGTTTGAGCCGAAGGAATAGCCGCCGTGGGTGAAGACGATACCCTTTTCTGTCGAGGAACTTTCCAGCAACAATGCGCCTGCTCCCTCCGCGGGAAGGAGGCCGCGGGTGAGACCCCAGCGGAGATAGGCGCTCGCGTTGATGCGGTCGAGTTCCTGCGCCGCCACCATGAGGCAGCGTTTTTCCTTTCGGGCGAGCAGAAGCGCGCGGGCCGAGTCGAGGGCGGCCAGGGCGGCGGCGCCATCACCGACGAAGGTGAGCGCCTCATCTCTCAATCCCAGGGAGGCGGCTACATGACTGGCCGGAGCATTGTACACCGTCTCGGGGAACAGGAGCGGGCTTCCCGAGCCCGCGCCACGGGTGACGATATCCTGATAAAATCGTCGCGTGTAGACTACGCTGCCATCCCCGGCCAGGAACAAAAGGGGCAGGTTCGCGAGTTCATCCTCCGAGAGGGAAATCCCCGCCATCGCATCCCGCGCGGCCGCCACGGCGAAATGGGAAATCACGCTGGATCGGCGGAGGCGTGGGATGCCTGAGACGTCTTGTATGAATGCCGGGTCGATCGGAAGGACCGGCGTTTCATAGCCTTCCGGCTGGTCCGGAGTGGCCGGGAGATGGTCTTTTACCCGGGAAATAGCCTCGGCCGGGGTGCGGCCAACAGGGGTGATCCATCCCGTCCCAATAATACGCAGGCTCATGTCAAACTCAGGATGATCGAGGCATTGGACCCGCCAAACCCGAAGGAATTGGAGAGCACATGGCGGAGTCTCGCCGACCGCGATGTGTTGGCGACAATGTTGAGAGGGAGATCGGGATCGCCCTGCCGGAAATTGATGTTTGGCGGAAGAAATTGAGACTTTAAGGCAGCCACGGAGAAGGCTGCCTCGATCGCGCCTGCGGCTCCCAGGGCGTGGCCGGTCATGCCCTTGGTGCTGCTGGTCGGGGCGGACGGACAGACGTTCAGGATGGCCCGGCCTTCACTTGAGTCATTGAGCGGGGTGCCTGTGCCGTGCGCGTTCACGTAGTCAATACTGTCGGAGGAGAGTTGAGCGTCCCGCAGGGCCGCGACCATGGCCTGCTCCGGGCCGCGTCCCGAGGGGTGCGGCTGGGTGAGGTGATGGGTGTCGATCGCGCTGCCGTAGCCGGTGATCTGCAATTCCGAGGGACCGGGTTGCAGGCAAAACATGGCGGCGCCCTCGCCGAGAGCGAGTCCCGAGCGTTGAGCATCGAAGGGACGGCAAAGCTCGGGAGTGGATGCTTTCAGGCAGTCAAAGCCGGCAAAAACCAGTTCGGCAATCGCATCGTAGCCTCCGGCCAGCACGTGCGTTGCCATACCATCGCGGATTAGCTGGCGGCCAATTCCAAGGGCATTGGAGCCGGAGGCGCAGGCATTGGAGATGATGCGTACCGGCGCATCGCATCCGAACGTCTCGAGCGCCTGGATGACGGGTTGATGGGGAACGTAATTGCGCACTCGCCGCGCGGCGTGATCGCTGCGCTGGCCGGAGGACAGCGCACGGAAAAACTCTTCCCCCAGAGACATGCCGCCACTCGTCGTCCCGATCACGACGACATCGGGCCGGAAGCCCGGGCAGCCCCGCAAAGCTTCCTCCATCGCGACGAGCACCATCTGTGCAGCCCGGGTCCATCGACGGGAACGGGAAGTGATCGATACCGCGGCCTCCCCGAGGCGCCCATCGATCTGTCCTGCGGTGCTGCACTGGCAGCCGTCGACGGGAAACAGGCGGACGGGGCCGATGCCAGAAGTGCCAGCGTGCAGCGAGGAACTGGTTTCCTCCATCCCCAGGCCGAGGGGGCTGACACATCCCGCGCTGGCGATGGAGACGGGGATGGAGACAGACGACGACATGGTTTTCCAGACGGTACGTAGCTCGTGCTACGTACGGGTGGCAAAACTTTATTTGGGAGTTCTTGAGGCAGCCGCTATGCGCAGCCAAAGCCTCCAGACCAGAGAAACCGCGGCAACCCAGAGGCCGACCACAAATCCGATCCAGACTCCGGCGGGGCCGATCGGCGTGTGAAAAGCGAGGAAGTAGGAGATGGGCAGCGCCACCGCCCAATAGGAGAAAATGCCTATGAGCATCGGCACCCGCGTATCTTCAAATCCGCGCAACGCTCCCGAGCAGACGATCTGAATGCCATCGACGATCTGGAAGATGCCGGCCAGCAGGAGAAGCTTGGTGGTCAGTGCAACGACCTGGGGGTCGCTGACAAACGCACGGGCGATCGAAAGACCTCCCAGCACGAAAACGAGCGTCGACAGGAACATGAGAGAGATCACGACCGACTGGGCGCCGACGGCGACCGGGAGGAAACGCTCCGGGGTTCTTGCCCCGCGAGCCTGGCCGATACGCACGGCGACCGCCTGTGAGACGCCCAGAGGAATCATGAATACCGTGGCTGCACAGGTGATGGCGATTTGATGAGCGGCGAGGGGAATGACTCCCGCCCAGCCCATCATGATGGAGCCGAAGGAAAAGCCGCCGACTTCCGCCAGGTGCATGGTGCCGGCGGGCAGGCCGATCTTGATGAGAGAGCGTATCTCTGTGCGGTCCCGAAAGTCGAAGGGGTAGCGGGGGCGATAGCGGGCAAACTCTCGCGAGCACAAGATAAACGTCACGACGCCGAGCATCGTCATGATGCGGGAAGTGAGAGTCGCCACGCCGGCTCCCTCGAGTCCGAGCGCGGGCGCGCCGAGATTGCCGTAGATGAAGACCCAGTTGAGGAAGATATTGAGCAGCACGCCGCCCATCATGATCCAGAAAGGTTCCCAGGGATGCCCCAACGCCTCCGCGTAGCTCTTGGCTGCGCTGGTGAGATAGACCGGAATGACCGACCACGCGCAAAGAAGCAGGAATGTCACACTGGCGCGGTTTACCTCGGGGCTCTGGCCGAGCAGAGGCAGCAGCGGGACGCCGAACTGGATGAGCAAGGCAACAAAAATGCCTGTGACGAGAGCCAGCACGGCCCCCCATTTGAGGGCATCTCCGGCCGAGGCCGGTTTGTCAGCTCCAAAGGCGTGGGAGGTGCGGACGCTCACGCCAGAGAGAAACCCAAAGCCAAAGACAAGCGGTACGGCGAGGACGGTGTTGGCGAAGGCGCAGGCGGCGAGGGGGATCACTCCGACCTGGCCCACCATGACCGTATCAGCGACGCCCATGAGCATCTGGCCCGCATTGCCCGCGGCAATCGGGAAGGCCAGCGCCAGGGTGCGGCGGTTTTCTTGCAGGGATCGGGTAAGGAGAGACATCGCGAGGAGACGAAAAAAGAGTGGTTTTCTGCGAGATGGGCAGAAATCCGGTTACTTTGCGGCAAACGACCGCGCGGATTTCATCGAACCACGAACGGCGAAAGCGTTGGCGGATTCTGATGATTTCATGCCGACAGGCTAGACCGGAGGGGAGCGGAAGTCAATGAGCCACCTTCTGGCTTTGCATGCGGGGAATTCCTGCTTTGTTTTTGCGAGTGAGGACTCTCCGTGCCAGATTCGTTTTGCCCATTTCGCAGCCGCCGATCGAAGACGGTGCGGTGCAGATTCATCAAGGGCGTATCGTGGCCGTGGGAGAGTGGAAGGATTTGAGATGCGACGACGCGGAGGATCTCGGCGAGCAGGTGCTCCTGCCTGGTCTGATCAATGCCCACTGTCATCTCGACTACTCGGGCATGCGCAATGCGATCCTTCAGCCCAGCAGCTTTTCCCAATGGGTGCGGCGGCTAAACGAACTCAAGCGGATCGTGACCGACGACGAGTACCTCAAGGCGATAGCATTCGGATTTTCCGAGCTTCAGAAATGGGGAACCACGTCGGTCTACAACATCGAGTCTTTTCCCGAGCTCATGGTGCGCATGCCTGCACCTCCTTTGCGGACATGGTGGTTTTACGAGCTGATCGACATCCGCTCCCGCGTACACACGGATGATGTCGTCGCCGGGGCTCTCGCGTTCTTTGAAAGCCGCCCGCTTTGGCTGGGAGGCTTCGGATTGTCTCCGCATGCGCCGTATACCACTTCGCTAAGTCTGTATGAACTCTCCCGCGTGTGCTGTGAGGAGTATGCCATGCCGCTCATGACCCATCTGGCGGAAACCTCCGAGGAGTACGAAATGTTCTCAACGGCCAGCGGTGTGCTTTACGATTTTCTCCAGCCCCTTGGACGCGACATGTCGGATACCGGGGGAACGACGCCGATAAGGCATCTCGTCGAGTCTGGCGTATTGCCCCGGGGAGCGATCCTTACGCATATGAACTTTGTCTCCGAGGCGGACTGGCAGTTGCTGGCGGAGCGCCGCTCGGATTTCTCCGTGGTTCACTGCCCGATGTGTCACGAATACTTTGGGCGCGGTCCATTTCCCTTGGAGAGATTTCGCGAGATCGGGATGAATCTCTGCCTCGGCACGGACAGCCTCGCCAGTAACCGCGCGCTCAATCTTTTTGAAGAGATGCGCACGATGATGGACAGCCACCCATCCGTACGGCCAGCGGAAGCTCTGGCGATGGTGACGATCAATCCTGCCGCCGCCATCGGATTGCCCGGCCAGTTGGGCGAGCTCCGGGAGGGAGCTTTTGCCGATATGATTGCGCTCCCGTTTGCCGGAGATCCGGCGGCGGTTTTTGACTCGATCGCGGCCAACGAGTCCCGGGTCCTCTGGAGCATGGTCAACGGCGAAGCGTTGACTCCGGCTCAGAGCGTATAGTCGCCCATGTAGAGTTTCAGTTGCAGCTCCTTGAGCTGCCCGTCGGCGTTGAAGATCTCCCGAGTCGTCTCGATGTAGAGAGCGCAATAACCAAGGATGCGAAATGCGTCGATGATAGGATAATCATTATCGAGCATCCAAAGACGATATCTGGCAACCCACTGATCCCACTCCGTCATGGCGTCCTCCAGGGGCTTGTGATCGACCGGAGAGGGACTGGCGGAGCGGAAGGATTGGGCGTGGGCGTCGAGGTGGATCTTCCACAAATCCTCGATGTGCGAGGTCTGGCGAGCTGCCTCCTCGGTAAACTGCGCAGGGAGCAATTTGATCAGGTTGCCGGACACTGAGAGGATGTGGCTTCCGCAGAATTGCAGCGTTGCCACATAGGAGGAGAGGCGCTCCTTCTCGCCCGGAGGGAAGGTGTTCGGCGAGAGGTTGGGCCAGCGCTGGGCGATCTCGGAAGGAATGAGTGTCATGCGGGAGCGTTCCCAGAGAGCAAAGGACGACGAGCCATCGGCGAGGATCTTCTGGCAGAGCTTGATAAACTCCAGGACCCGGTTGCGAATTTCAAATTGCGGCAGAGAGGGCCAGAGCAATCGCTGGATCACCGCGGAGAGGAGCATCGCCAGCACGATTCCGAAGAAAAGGTCGGCAATGGCCTGAAACTGGACGGGCTTCTGCGCGTTCAAGCCCAGCACGCCCACGATAATGAGAAGGCTCATTTGCATGGGAATCGTCATGCCCCGGGTCTTGTAGCTCAGGTATCCCCAGAGGAACATGGACGTGAAGAGCAGCACGTTTGTCACGGCGTAGCTGGCCATCATCGGCGTGCCGAAGAGCAGCAGGATGCTGAGTCCACCCATTATGAGCGTGGTGTAAATCACGTAATGAAACGCGCGCATGTCGCCCTGTCCGCCGGGGCTCGCGGCGTTCATGGCGGTAAAGACCCATGCACCCAGGATGAACATTGACTGCCCCGGAGGATTCAGCCAATTCGCGATGGCCATCGCCAGGATGGTTGCGATGGCGGACTTGGCCCCCGCCTTGATCCAAAACGGCGGAGGGAGAGGGGGCAGCAGGGCCTGGATTTCCTTGTGCGAGTAACCGGGTGCCTCCGGCAGACTGTCGACCAGATCATGGATGTGCTCGATCTGGCTGCGGACCGAGTCCATCGCCAGCCCGTGCAAGCCGACCTCCATGGCCTCATCCACGCTGATGTCTTTCAAGGCGACATCCTTGCGGAGAGCCGAGACGGCGGCCTCAAAATGGTCGAGCGCGGTGTGAATCGCCTCGCGGGCTTTTCGCCGGCTTTCCGGAGTCGTCGTGGGATGCCCGAGATCCTCCAGCGCTGCACCGATGGCCCGGTGAATCTCTTCCAGCGGCTCGGTGAGAAAGGGACGGTATCCCGACTTAGCCGGGAGAGTGTGTGTGAGAGTCGCTATCGCATTGCCGATCCGGCTCAGGCCGGTGGTGACGTCGAAATAAATCGGTAGGCGGCTGCGGAATGAGGAGCTTTCCTTAGCGCCAAAGTCCAGCAAAGTCCTAAGCCCGGTGATTCGCTCGGGAAAAACCCGAATGCGCGCCATGGCCGAGGGATTGGGCTTTTCCAGCAGGATGCGAGAGCTGTTGCAGAAGCACTCATGCAGGTCGCGGAAGACTTTCTGGACATTGGAGATGAACTCCATCCGGGCAAATCGCGGCCAGAGCGTACTCTGGATCACGACTGTCACCGCGATGCCCAGAAAGACCTCCTCCGTGCGATAAAGCATATATTGCCATGAGGCGTCGGGGTTGCCGAATCCATTCCCCGCGACCACGGTGGTGGTGAGGCCTGCCAGCATGAAGGCATAGGGATAACGGCTTTGCCCGACCATGGCTGTGCAAGTGCCGACGATCAGGCCGAGGAGCAGGAGATAGAGGACGGGATTTTGTTCGAGGCTTCCGGTCAGAACATAACCAAGGACGCCTCCTACGACGGTCCCGATGAAGCGAAACAGCGCCTTCTCCGCCACGGCTCCGACATATTGAGCCACCATTAGCACGAAAGTGGTGATGACCGCCCAGGTCGGATTATCCAGACGGATGTAAAGGGCGATGAAGAACGCCAGCGTGCCGGCGAGGCCAAACTTGATCCCGTACTTGCAGGCCTCCCAGCTCCACCAAGGCTCACCCGGGGCTGCTGGGGGCGAGGCGGGGAGGGGAGTTGCTTGATTGGCCATCCGGGGGAGACTACAGCCTCGCTGAAGCCGTCCTGTCAATGTCGCGCTGACGCCATCTCGCACTTGCCAGAGAACGGGAGGCGTGAAAGAAAGACGGGGTGCTCCCGAGCCTCCACAACGCTGAGATCGCGATCGGTGATTTTTTGTTTCCTTGGGGAATGATCATTTCCGCGCTGGGGTTTTTGCTGGCGTTCTTTGTGGTGCAACTGCTCGAGCGCCTCGGGCTGACCCGGGGCATTTGGCACCTGCCATTGTTTTTCGTGGCTCTCTCGGTGCTTTTCGGATGTCTGCTCGGTTTGATTTTTGCCCCGTAAATGAATAGCGCTGTTCGAAACTACCTCATCACCACGGCTGTCATCGTGCTGGCGATTCTCGCCAGTATCCTGCTCTATGTTCGCTACGTGAACAAACCCTGGACCCGCGACGCCCAGGTGCGGGCCAATGTCGTCGGCATAGCGCCTCGCGTTTCGGGTCCGATCATTCAGATCCCGATCAAGGATAACCAGACCGTGAAGAAGGGGGATCTCTTGTTCGAGATCGATCCCGCGACATTTCAGGCTGCTGTCAACAATGCTGCGGCGCAGCTCCAGCAGGCTCAGGCCTCGCAGATCAAGGCCCACCAGATTCTCCAGCGCCAGACCGAACTTTACGAGACCAAGGTGATCGACATCCAGACGTTTCAGAATACGCAGGACGATACAATGGCGGCCGACGCCGATGTCGTCGCGGCTGAGGCAAATCTGGAAACGGCCCGGCTCAACCTGAGCTATACAAAGGTTGTTGCTCCGGTCGATGGATACCTTACGAACGTGAACACCAGCGTCGGCACCTACGTGAACGCCGGCGAGCAACTGCTGGCCCTGGTCGATGGAAGTTCCTTCTGGATCGCCGCCTACTTCAAGGAAACGCAGCTCAAACATATCGTTGAAGGCGCCCATGTACGGCTGACCATGATGGGGCACGAGGCGCAGCCATTTCAAGGAGTGGTCAATAGTCTGGCCTGGGGCATCTATATGTCCGACGGCGCAACCGTTGACCTGCTGCCGCAGGTGAGCCAGACGATCGACTGGGTGCGCCTGCCCAATCGGTTTCCGGTGCGCATTGATGTACAGGGAAAAACGCCGGTGCCATTGCGCATCGGCCAGACGATCTCTGTGGCCGTCGAGAAATCCCGCCAGTGATGCAGGCTTGCGCTGAGGTCTCCTTTCGCTGACCGCGAAGAAGGCTAGGGGCGCACCCTGATTTGGCTCTCGGGGTGGATGCGGACCTCGTCAAATCGTTTGCACCACACGCCCGGCGGGCGTTCGGTTTACGTAAAGAAGGGCATGCCCATGGCGACCGATTTTGGAGCCACCTTTCCGAAGGTGGCGAAGAACCTCATGAAATCCTCCATTTCACCCACTTCCACCCCGCAGGATCAGAAGTACCGCGATGAATTTCTGGGAGTCTTGGCGCACGAGTTGAGAAACCCGCTGGCTCCTTTGCGCAATGGATTGGAGATCATCCGCCGCTCCCAGTCCGACCCGCAGATCGTGCACGAGGCGATTGAAGTCATGGATCGGCAACTGCAGCAGCTATCGGGTTTGATCGATGGGCTGGTTGAGGCCAGCAACCTTCGCCAGGGCCTTATCGAGCTGAAGGTGGAGGCGCTGGACTTGGGGAAAGTGATCGAGGAGTCGGCAAGATCATTTGGCACACGGCTGGAGGAGAGCGGGCCGAAGGTGGTCTTCCATCCGCCGACGGAGCCGCTCCTGGTGCAAGGTGATCCCAAGCGCATCAGGCAGATCATGGCCAGCCTGATCGAAAACGCCGTTAAGTATACCGGACGGGACGGCTGCATCCAGATCGAGACTCATGCGGAGCCGGGAGGGGTCGAGATTTCCGTGACCGATGACGGCATCGGCATTCCGCAGGAAAAGCTCGACGAGATCTTTGAACTGTTCTCAAAAGCGGACCACTCGCTGGAGCGAGGTCAGGATGGCCTGGGATTGGGGTTGTCGATAGTTCGTGGTCTGGTCGAGCTTCACGGAGGGACTGTCGAGGCTCAAAGCGGAGGGCCGGGATCGGGGAGCAGGTTCATCGTGCGCCTGCCATCGGCACTTTCTGGCCTGGAGTCTCCGGGGTTCTCAGAGAAGCGACGTGTCCTGGTGGTCGATGACAATCGCGATTGCGCGTCGAGCCTGGCCATGATGCTCGGCATCATGGGATTCGACACTGAGACGGCGGCGGATGGAGTTGAGGCGTTGCGCACTGCCGCCGCTTATCGTCCAGACGCCATCTTTCTCGATATTGCGATGCCCAAGCTCAACGGCTACGACGTCTGCAAGGTGATCCGCGAGCAAGCCTGGGGCAGGGGAGTTGTCGTCATTGCACTCACAGGCTGGGGGCAGACCGACGATATCGAGCGCTCCCGGGAGGCGGGTTTCGATCATCATCTGGTCAAGCCGATCGAACTCACGGCTCTTGAACCCATCGTCCGGGAGATACAGGTCGCTCAGGTTAGGTAGCCGAAAGCGATTTTTCTCACTTCCTTTCGCTGCCCCCTCGGGAAAACGAAATTTACTCGCCAAAAGTGGGCATATGCTCATTAAGTTGGCGGGTAAATTTCGTATGAAACCAACGGATGATCGACTTCCCATTACGGTAATCTCGGGCTTTTTGGGGTCCGGAAAAACGACCCTGCTGAACCATCTCTTGGAAAGCCTCGATCGACCGCGGGTGGCAGTCATCGAGAATGAGCTCGGAGAGATTTCCATCGACCATCATCTGGTCCTCCACACGGATGTCGGCAGTCTGCAGGATATCCAGGGACGGACGTGCTGCTCCGCGCGTGAGGAGTTTGTCCGGTTGCTGCATCTCGTCGCAAAGCATCGGTCCCGCTATGACAGGCTGCTGGTGGAGACCACCGGTGTGGCGCATCCCGGGATGATCGCCCATGCCATATGGGGAGATCCGCTGCTCAAGGAGCATCTGCGGCTGGACGGCGTGGTGACCATGGTCGATGCAAGGCACATCCATGAGCACCTCGGCGGAGAAGGACATGCCAGCGAGCAAATCGCCTATGCCGACCTGCTGATCATTAACAAGGTGGATCTGGTTTCGGAGACAGATCTGAGGCGTGTGCTGGATGCTGTAACAGGCATAAATGGAAAAGCCCGCCATTTGCTCGCCGAAGCTGCCGTGGAAGATCCTGCCAGGGTGCTGGACATCGGGGGATTTGATCTCAAGCGCATCGAGAATGGCGTGGGAGGATGTGCGAAGGCGGGAGGACATGGGACGCATGGAGAATCTGCACATCGTCACGAGATCGGGACGGTCACCATAGAGCTGCCCGGAGTGATGGAGGTGGATCGCTTTCAGCGCTGGCTGGAAGGATTTGTCACGTCGCACTCCGCCGATCTTTTTAGAAGCAAGGGTGTCGTGGCGATTCAGGGGATGCCGGAGCGCGTGCTTTTTCAGGGAGTGCACGGGATGTTTCAGATGGCATTGGGCAAGCCATGGCAGGATGATGCCCGCTCGACCCAGGCTGTCTTTATCGGACGTAATCTCGACCGGGAGAAAATTCGCTCGGCCATGGTGGCCTGCGTGATGGAAGAGACTGGAGCGATGATCTAGCGATGCAACCGGCGCTGGAGTGTCTTCCGTGCCTGATTCGCCAGGCGGCGGAAGCTGTGGCCTTGAGCGAAAGGCGGGTCAAGCGGCGACCCGGGATATTGAAACGCATCCTGCGCGCCATGGCGGATACCGACTGGGAGCAGTCTTCACCCGCCATGGCGCAAATGATTCATCGTATTATTCGGGAGGAGACCGGCAACCGCGATCCCTATCAGTCCATTAAGGACCGGATGAATCGAGCTGCTCTCGATGGCATGCCGGTCTGGCGGGAACTGATAGCCAAATCGGGAAATGCCCGGGAGGCAGTAGTCCGACTGGCTGCGGCAGGCAATCTGCTCGATTCCGCGGCGAAGACCAATATCCAGCCGGAGGATATTCCCCGTCTGGCCTCGTTATGGACGCGTCCGTTGGTGGGCGATCCGCTCGATCTCTTCCGGCTTGCGGACCGGGCCTCGCGAATACTCTATCTGGCGGACAACGCAGGAGAGATTGTCTTTGATCGCTTGCTGATAGAAACCCTGCCCACGGAGAAAGTCACCCTGGCTGTGAGGGGTGGGCCAGTCCTTAATGATGCGCTGATGGAAGACGCCGCCATGGCGGGCGTCTCAACGATCGCCAGAGTGGTGTCGAATGGCTCGGATGCGCCGGGAACCATTCTGGAAGATTGCTCCGAGGAATTTCGCCTCCTCTTTGCGATGGCCGACCTTATTATCGCAAAAGGGCAGGGGAATTATGAAACATTAGCCGATGTCCGCGCACCGATAGTTTTCCTGTTTACCGTCAAATGCGAGATCATCGCCGACCGTTTCGGGCAGCCTGTCGGGAGCCTGGTCGCCACCAGAAGCCGAAACTGGCAGCGCCCGCCCCATCCTGCCGGCGTCGCGAAAACTTATGAGAACCTACATCACCCGCATCCTTAATCTTCTGCTCTGGTTGACACTGTGCTTCCTTGCGGGCACGGGCTTCCTGCTAGCCTTTCGATTACCTCCGGGTTCCCGGGGAGGGGCCGGGCTGCAGGCTCTCGGGCTGGGACGGCATGGCTGGGGCGATCTGCACACCTGGAGCAGCTATGCCTTCCTGGCTTTGCTCCTGCTTCATCTGGTGATGCACTGGCGATGGATATGGAAGGTGGCGAGCCAACGCCGGTTCTTGCTGGTCGGCGCGGGAGTGGGTGCGGGGGTTATGCTCCTTCTCTGGCTGACCTTTCTGCCTGTATCCGCACGTACGGATGATGCGGCCGGTGGCGGGCGTCATGGCCGATCAGCCTGGGCGAGTCAATCGCCTTGATTCGGCGTTCCGGGCATCTCCATGAACTTGGCGGAAGCCCGGGCGGCAAGCTTGCCGGTCTGAACGACTTCAGCCCGGCATTGATAGACCCGGTGGCGGGTGTTTTCAATCCAGCCGCGCACCGTTATGCCGGTATCGACCCTGATACTATGGAGATAGCGGATCGTTAGTTCGGCGGTCACTCCGGCGATTCCCCGTGCGAACAATGCATGGACGATCGCGCTGTCCATCAACGTGGCAAGGATTCCGCCATGTATGCGATCTGGATAACTGCGAAATGCCAGCGCAGGCTGCCATACGCCGACCGCGATACCTTCCGGATTGATCTCAAAACGGAGGTTGAGACCAGTGGGATTGTCCGTCCCGCAGGCGAAGCACTGTCGGTGGCTGCTGATGGGATGTTGTGGAAGGCCTGCTGCTGAGGAGCGGAGGATGGGAAGTTGGTCTTCCATGATGGTAATAAGCATATGCGCAAAACGAGGCTGGTCAATCGCGCGTGCTTTTCCGGGAGGCGAAAGGGTCTGGCGAGTGATAGGAAATGCATCGCCGGGCAGATTGACATGGGGGCTAATAGAGCTTATGCCCAGCATGACTCTTATGCCTCGCCCTCCGTGTCCGCGAAATATCGCCCATGCGCCTCCTGCCACATACTTCAAACCGGCAGGCATTCCCCTGCGTGAGATCCGGGAGATTCGACTGGCGGCGGATGAACTCGAGGCCATGCGGCTGGCTGATTACGAGGGTTTGTATAATGTCGCAGCCGCCGAGAGAATGGGAGTGTCGCGACAGACCTTTGACCGCATTGTCAATCGGGCTAGAAAGAAAGTCGCGGAGGCTCTGGTCAACGGCCTGGCTTTACGGGTCGAGGGGGTGTGAAGGAAATACGCCGGTTCGTCCCGGCTCTCCCTGGCTTTCGGCGAGAGGATGATGTATTGCTGGTGGCGATATGCCATACGTCAACCTTCAGATCACCAAAGGGGCGACCCGGGAGCAAAAGCAGCGACTCGTGGCGGATTTCACGGCGAGCCTGGTGAATACCCTGGGCAAAAAGCCCGAGCACATCCACATCGTCATCGAGGAAATCCTCGAGGAAAACTGGGGATTTGCGGGCATGCTTACGGACGACTTTCGCGCAAAGGAGCGTAATGCCCCGCAGGGATAGAAGGAGCGAGTGAAATCCCAGGCAATCTGGCCACGGCTGGAAGCAATTCCGCGACCCGTGGCGGCGGCGTGCGCGGTTATCCGGCGATCTTGTATTTGGCTCGCAAACTCGCGGACACCTCGTTCGCATCATAGACCGTGCCGGCGAGATTGGAGGCGGGAGGAGTCTTGAAGCAGACGATCTTTAGCGCAGATCCCGGTCGGTAAACCGAGGCGGCCTGGTTGTAGGACTGGGTGCTTGAGGTCATTCCGCCGGTCGGCCCGTAGGTTCCCGTGGCGTAGGAGTTGGCCCACTGGTCGACCTCCGCCGTGCGGCTGATGTCCTGTTTGCTCAAGACCGTGAAATATCGGAACCCATACTCCTGCGCCGTCTCGGCGGCTTTCAACAACGCATAGTCATCGACGATCTTGTCGGTTGCGTAACTGTTCGCCTGAAAGTTCACGCGGAACGAATCCGCCGCCAGGCGATCCACCGACCAGCCCCCGGCACCTGTCTTCGGGCCATAGTAAAGAGACGTGGAGCAGCCAGCAAAGATGAACGCGGTCAGCAGGGCGGAAAGGAATCGGGGTTTCATCATGGTATCAACTTTTCAGCGCATGCGTGGCGGGAAGCTCTGGAGGGCGCGGCGCGCCAGATCGACTTCATTTCGGCATGGCTGGATTTGTTTCGTGCGATTCCCACAAGTGCTGTCGACAACCTTATAGGCGGATGCGCTCCGGGATTCAAGAGACCTTCCGGGGAGCAGGTGTCTTCACGGCTGGAAAACTCTATGAAAACATGAGATGGTTCACCTTTTCCAAACTTTCGGCGGCAACGCGCGAAAGGGGCCAAACCATGGACGACGCTCTCGCACTCAACCCTCGTCCTTCCATGCTCAGTCACCTGCAGGAGTTGGAGAGAATGTACGCGGGGAGACAAAGCCAAGGCGAGGGTCGCGCAGGAGCGTTATTTGAAAACCATTGGTGCTTCCGCACGGGACACTCCGACCTTTACCAAGGCCGAGAGAAGACTGCTGATCGGTTCATCTCTTCCTGCTTCTAAAAACAACCAGACCTCTTTAACCTAATTTCCCTCCACCTCTCTCTGGGACTGTACATCTAGGCGGTGGGTGGACCCGATAAGAGGATCTCACGTCTTTTCTTTTTTTTCGAAGAAGGTACTCCGACGCAAAAGGGCAGCAGTGTCGCAGTTAGGGTTCTGCGCACTGCTGCCTTTGTGAGTCAGATGAATCCGATCCCGGACCTTACGCCGCCTGCTTTCTGCGGCGGAAGATCGTCGTAACGAGGATGCCGCCCAAGGCGAGCGCCCAGACGGAGGGTTCGGGAATCACGGCGATCTGGTTGAGGCCTTGGTAGTTGTAGTCGATCGAGTATCCAGCCTGCAGTCCGGTTACGCTGGCAAAGGTCGTGCCGATGAGCGAGGTGTAGCTGGCGATGATGTAGGCTCCGTCGTCGAGCGTGCCGACTGCGGTGAAGTTCACTGCGGCGTTCGTGATGTCCAGGCCAGCGGCGACGATCTTGCCTGCGGCTCCGGCACCCGCGGCGTCGAGGGTGAAGGTGAACGGCTGGGCGGACAGCATCGCAAAGCTCGACTGGGCGGCTGTATTGAGCACGCCGGCGCTGCCGAGCGTGACGCTCGGGGTTCCGCCGAGCGAGGCCGACGCTCCGAGGATGAGCGTGCCGCCGCTGATCGTGGTGGCACCCTGGATCGCGTTGGCGCTGGTCAGTCGCAGTACGCCGCTCGTGACCTCCAGCTTGCCGATGGCGCGGTTGGAGGTGAGGGTCGCCGGGTTGGCGGACGTGGCCGTGCCGGAGTAGCGGAAGGTCGAGCCCGCCTCGATCGTGCCCGTGCCGCCGAGATCGTTGGCGCTCGAGTTTGCACCCGTGGCCGTGAGGACGACGCCGGAGCGGATGTTGGTGGTTACGCCGCTGGTATTGAAGTTAAAGGAGCCTGCCTTGAACGTGCTGCCCGTGGTGCCTTTGACTTCCCAGACCGTGTTGGTCACACCCGAGGTTGCGCTTGCGTTGGGAGTCCACTTGCCGAAGTTTGATGCTGCGGAGGCGTCAAAGGTATAGCCATTCAGGTCGATGGCGTAGTTTACCTGGCCCGACTGGTGTTTGTCCGAGTAACCCGCTGCTGCCGGGGCAACCGCACCGCTCGTCACCGTCAGGTTCGATCCCAGCTTTAACGTGCTGGCACTGTCTGTAGTAGCGGACTCCTCGTCGATCAAGGTGATCGCTCCGATTCCGTTGCCTGCGGCTGTGCTGGTGATCTGTTTGACCCCGTAAGCCTGGGCACCGTTGCCGCGAATCAAGACGGAGCCAAGGGTGTTTGAGGTGGTGAGGGTGGAGCCAGAAAGCCCTCCATTGCCGAGTTGAAGGATAATCTTTCCGGAATCAAATGACGTGGCATTTAGCACGATGGTGGCCCCCCAGAGGTTCAACTGAGCTCCGATCTGAGCAGCGGAAATCGTGCCTCCTGAGATATTGACGTTGTTGGAGATGTCGATGCGGCTTCCCCAGGTGATCCCGGAGGAGTTGTCGATATAGATCGACCCCGAGGTCATCGTGAGTCCGTTCTGGATCACCAGACCGTTTGCGACATTGGAAGTGTTTCCACCGCTGTTATTCATGGTCGGCAGGATCGTCAGATTGCCTCCGGCGATCGTCAGCGTCCCCGACAGCGTCGGGCTGTAGACGGTGCTGGAGCTGGAAACACGATATGCCGCCGAGTACAACTGGCCTCCGCTGTTTAGCGTGATGTTGGAGTTGGTCAGCGTAAAGGCTCCCGCGGTCGGGTTGAGATAGATGCGCTCCGTACCGGCGCTCGCTCCGAGCGAGATGTTATTGGTGACATTGAGAGAGCGCTGGATCTCGAGGACGTTGATCGCTCCTGCGGTCGCCTGATTGACGTTCAGTGTTCCCAATGCTCCGGTTGCGCCTGCGTCATAGACGATCGTTCGCGTTCCCGTGGTGACGTCGTTCAGCACTGCTGTGTCGCCGGATACTGGAGCCGTGGCGGGATTCCAATCCGCGGCGGTGGACCAGTTGCCACCGGTATCGCCGAGATTCCAGGTGTAGGTCGCTGCATTCGACGCAGAGGTGGCGAGCATAGCCACGCATGCAGCCGCGGCCATTTTCTTCAGTGGGAGGAGTGACGGATTCATCTTGAATAGGATTTCTAGGGGCGTAACTGCGGAGTTCAAATCCGAAGCAGAGTTTCTCAGTTAAGTAGCGTTTGGGTGGTGTGATGGCTGAGTTAGGAACGACGGAGACGCAGGAGGCCGGAAGGGCCGACCTTGAGCGCGTGAAGGCCCGGGGTGAGCGCGACCTGGCTGGACACCACAGGGCGGCCGAGGACATCGTATTCCTCGACGTCATAGCTTCCCGAGTCGGTGTCGAGTTCCACCAGCACGCGGCTCCAGGGCGTGGCGTTGACCAGCCAGAGTTCTCCCGGGAGACGGTTGCCTAATGGTGCGGCGATATTTGCGTAGATGGCTCCGATCCAGCTCGATGCGCCGCGCGCAAGGACGAAGGGATAGAACTGCTCCGGGTGGAAGGGCTGGAAATCGCCATCCAGCAGCACCTCGCGATGTTCTCGCCAGAAGCCGAGCCAGAAGGCGAGCATCTGCCGATGGTCCTCCGGGATCTCGTCGATGCGCACGGAGACCTGGGGGACCGAAAAGAGGATGTTCAGCAGTTGTAGAGCCGCCGAGGCGACGGGCTCGTGATTGGACCACATGAGCATGTCGGAGTGGACGGCGGTGTTGCCCGCGAGCAGGCGGACGTCGACGATGCGCACGCGGTTGGTCAGGGCGTCATTCGGGCAGTCATGCGCGCGGAACATGTTGCCGTAGTTGCGCATGAGCGGGCCGACATAGCTCTGCCGAAACTCGATCAGGATGTCGGGCTTGATGCGGCGCAGCCGGATGTTCACGTCCCGCATGAGGCGGTCCACCGCGTCGGGCACGGAGACGATATCGCGCCCCTCCACGCCGTCTGTGTAGCTGGTGGCCGAGGGGGCGAAGCTATCGACAAAGTCCAGCTTCAAGCCATCGAGATCCCACTCGCGGATGGCATTTTCATAAAGGCCGATGAGGAATTCCCTGACTTCGGGAAACCTCGGGTCCAGCACAGCCGCCTGGAAGTAATCCTGCTCGACGAGGAACTTCCCCCGAAAGCGCTGATAGGCCGGGCTTTTGAAGCCGATGAATGGCACGGAGTACCAGAGCAGGCACTTCATTCCGAGCGCGTGGATGCGCGCCACATGCGCCGCCATGTCGGGGAACTTCCCGCAGTAAACCTCCCACTCTCCGCAGTAGGCGTAGCCGCCAGCGTTGTCCGCCGTCTGCCAGCCATCGTCGATGATCACGGCGTCGCAGCCGAGTTCCCGGGAAAGGCGGCACTGCTCCTCCACCGCGGCATCCGTCATCTCCTGGTGAAAGCTGTACCAGGTGGAATACATCGGCCAGCGGGCGGCATCGGGGACGGGCGAGGGGGCGATGCCCGGCATGCCGGCCCACCACTCCTGCACCTCGCGGAGGCTCTGATGAAACGGCGCGGGCCGCAGATCGATGCGGATCGTCGCTCGGTAATGCCGCAGCGGCGCAGTCGGCTGGGAGAAGAAAAGCACATGACACGCGAAGGTGCCGGTTGCCTCATGAACGGATGCGGTGGACTCGATATGCTCCAGCACTTCCGAGCAGGCAAAGGTCATCCGGTTTCCGCCATCGGCGCCGTAGAGGCAGATGACGGGAGCATGGGAGGTGGCCTTGGATTTCACCGTGATCTCCCACGGCAGCGTGAGGCCGCGCTTCATGTCGGAGGCGGAACACCATACACCGATGGTGTCGACGATCGGGCGCCGCCAGGAGAGCTTCAGTGGCGTGGGCGACCAGTTGGCATCGGCGAAGATTTCCAAGTGGACGAGCGAGAGACCGGGCGAAATCTCCTCAGCGGTCAGCGACACGGCGGGAGTGCTTTGCTCTCCTTCGAGACGCAGGTGAAGGGAACCGATTTCTACAGAAGCCAGGGAAGATGGGTGAGGCATTTGGGGAATGAATCGTGAATGCCTCGTCACCCTCGGGGATTGCGCTGCGCGCGTCTAATCCCGACCCCACTTTCTCACTTAAGCAATCGCGGGATGAGCGCCCGGGCGGCCCGCTAATTAAGGCTTAACTGAGAAAGCCAATCGATTCATTGAGAGTGGAGGAGATTTCAGCAAACTTTCCGGGAGTTTCCCATGAGTCCCGGAATTGCCATCAACCCTCCCGGCAGCCGAAGCCGGTTGTCCATCGCTGTAAAATGACCGAGGCAGCCAGGGAGGATGCGAAAGCATCGTCGGTCGCCTCGGAGGAGGATGGGCGCCTTACGATCGGGACGCTGCGTTACACCAAGGCGGGGCTGCTCGTGTTGTTCCTGTATCTTTTGTGGGGCGACTTTTGCTTCACGCTCATGGAGACCGTGGTGCCGAGCATCCTGCCGCTGAAGTTCAATAGCATCGGCGCGCCGAACTGGGCGGTGGGCCTGGCGGTGGTGACGATCCCCAATGCTCTGAGCATGGCGATCAACCCGTGGTTCAGCTTTAAGAGCGACCGCTTCCGGAGCAAGTGGGGGCGGCGCATTCCCTTTCTCGCGGGGGCCACGCCGCTGCTCGTGTTTTCGCTGATCTTGCTGGGCTTCGTGGAACCCCTGGGCCGGTGGGTGTCGGCGAAGGTTGCGGGAGGCGTGGTCTCCGAGACGACCGTGCTCATGCTGCTCATGACGTTTTTCATGATCAGCTTCTCGTTCTTCAACATCTTCGTCTCCACGTCCTATTACTGCCTCTTCAATGACGTGGTGCCGCGGGCTTACCTGACGCGCTTCATGTCGCTTTTCCGCATGGTTGGGCTGGGCGCGAATGCGGCGTACAATTTCTTCCTCCTCCAGTATGCCAACTCCCACATGCGCGAGATCTTTGTCGGTTCGGGGCTGCTTTACCTGATCACGTTTGCCGTCGTGTGCTGGAAGGTTCGCGAGGGCAGCTATCCGCCGCCACCGCCCAATGTCGACCACCAGACCGGCGCGCTTTCGTCCATCCGCACGTACCTGCGCGAGTGCTTCACGCATCGCTTTTACTGGTTTCTCTTTCTCAGCAGTGCCTGCGTCGCGATGACCTGGGTCACGGGAACCTACTCGCTGCTCTATCAGACGAAGTACCTCGGGGTCGACATCGGCTTTGTCGGCAAGGTCAGCGCGGCGAGCGGCATCCTGGGAATCCTCCTGCTCTATCCAGCGGCGAGCCTGGCGGATCGCATCCATCCGCTCCGCGTGCTGCTGCTCGCCGCCATCCTCCAGACGGGTATCGGCACTCTGAGCATCGCCTATGCGATGACCCGTCCGCTGATGTCGATCGAGACGGTGACGACGATCTTTCTCATCATGACGGTGCTCTGGCTGCCGGTGACGGCGCTGTACGGAGCCGCCGAACTGCCCGCCTTCATGCGGCTGTTTCCTCTGGATCGCTACGCGCAGTTTGGATCAGCCAATGCTCTCATTCGGTCGCTCGGTCTCATCGTGGGCGGAGTAACCTGCGGCGCGTTTCTGGATTTTGCCAAAAAATTCCATCCCGTTCCGGAGTATGCCTTCCGGTTCCTTCCGGTCTGGACCTTTGTCTTTCAGGCGGGCATCGCAGTGTTTCTCCTCCTGGTCTACCGCGAGTGGAAGCGCCTGGGCATGCGGGACAACATCGCTCCCGAGTCTCTGGCCCGGCATCACTCTCTATGAAACCATCCGCGATCTTCCTTCTCGATGAGGAGAACTGGCACACCGTCTACGGGCCGGAGGAACGATCACGCCTGTCGAGCCTGCTGCATCAGCCCCTGCGGTTCTTCACGCGGGAATCCATCCGCCAGGCCGGGGACGCCCTGTTCGACGCCGACATCATTTTTTCCGGATGGGGCATGCCTGTTTGCGACCGGGAGTTTCTGGACGCCGCCCCGAATCTCAAGGCGATCTTTTACGCAGCGGGCAGCACGAACCCATTTGCGACCGAGGCGCTATGGGAACGCGAGATCATCGTGAGCACGGCAAATCCCGCCCTGGCGATCACGGTGGCCGAGTTTGTCCTCGCCCAGATCCTGCTCAGCCAGAAACGGACGTGGCAGCTCATGCGCGAGGCGCGCGAAAGCCGCATCTGCCGCCGCCGGATCGGCCCGGGAAATTACTTCAGCACGATCGGCCTGATCTCGCTGGGCACGATCGCCCGGCATCTCCTGAAGCTCCTCGGCAGCTTTTGCTTCAATGTCGTCGCCTACGATCCGTTTGTTTCCCACGAGGAGGCTCACCGGCTCGGCGTCGAAAAGGTCTCGCTGGACGAGCTTTTCCAGGTTTCCGATGTGGTCTCGCTGCACACGCCGCTCCTGCCGGAGACGATCGGCATGATCAAGGAGCACCACTTCGAGCTGATGAAGCATGGCGCCACCTTCATCAATACGGCGCGCGGCGCGATCGTCGACGAGGCGGGAATGATCGCCGCGCTGCGCGTGCGGAACGACCTCTGCGCCGTACTGGATGTGACGGAGAGCGAGCCTCCCGCGCAGTCCTCCGCATTGTACGAATTGCCCAATGTCTTTCTCACGCCCCATATCGCGGGTGCGCTGGGCGCGGAGTGCCGACGGCTCGGCGCGATGGCCGTGGACGAGTACGAGCGGTATCTCAATGGCGATCCGCTGCAAGGACTCGTCACCGGTTCCTCATTCGCCAGCCACGTTTAACCGCGGTACGGCTTTCCGATCTTTATGAGCGCCCGCTCTCTTCTCTTCCCTCATTTCGCGAAAATCCTGCACGGGGGAGACTACAATCCCGACCAGTGGCTCCATGCGCCGGAGGTCATCGACGAAGACTTTCGCCTCATGCCGCTGGCGGGGTGCAATACCTTCTCGGTCGGAATCTTCAGTTGGACCAGCTACGAACGGCAGGAGGGTGTCTTCACCTTCGACTGGCTGGACGACATCATGGACCGCATGGCCAAAGCGGGCAATCGTGTGGTATTGGCTACTCCCAGCGGGGCCAAGCCGGCCTGGATGGCAAAGAAGTATCCCGAGATTCGTCGTGTGAATGCCTCCGGCGTGCGCGAGCCGCAGTGGCATCGCCAGAATCACTGCTGGGCGTCGCGCGTCTATCGGGAAAAGGTCGCGATTATCAACACCAGGCTGGCCGAGCGCTATGCGAGCCACCCCGCGCTGGCCATGTGGCATGTCTCCAATGAGCTCGGCAATGACGATCTCTTCGGCCAGTGTTATTGCCCGCTCTGCCTCGCGGAGTGGCAGCGCTGGCTGGAGCGCCGCTACGGTTCGCTGGAAAATCTCAACCGCGCGTGGTGGGCCAGCTTCTGGAGTCATGAGTTCACCGCCTGGGACGAGATCGACCCTCGCGACTGGAGCATGGACGGGCTCTCGGTGGACTGGATGCGGTTTCGCAACTGGCAGATCAAGGATTGGTATGAATTCGAAGCCGCAACGCTGCGGCCTATCACGCCCGCCATCCCGATCACCACGAATTTCATGGGCCTCCTGCCGTACATCAACTACGCGGAACTCGCGCGCAGTGTCGATGTCATCGCTGATGACCAGTACCCGGCCTACGACCTCGACGATCCGGAGATGGTGGATTCGGCCGTGAAGATCAGCTTCAAGGACGACGTGTACCGGTGCTTCAAACCGGATCGCCCGTGGATGCTGATGGAGAGCTGCCCGGACGCCCCGCAGTGGAAGCCGATCATGCGGCCCAAGCCCGCCGAGGTGCACCAGCTTGAGATGCTTCAGGCGCTCGGGCACGGGGCCGAGGGCACCTGCTATTTCCAATGGCGCAAGGGCCTCGGCAGCCGCGAAAAACTCCACGGAGCGGTCGTGGATCATTCCGGGCGGGAAGACAGCCGCGTCTTTCGCAGCGTCGTCTCGCTCGCTGAGAAATACGAAAAGCTCACGCCGATCCTGGGATCGACCATCACGGCCGAGGTCGGGCTGGTTTACGACTGGGAGGCTCGCTGGGGGCTGGAAAACTCCGAGGGCGCGGCAGGGAGGAACTGGGATTACGAATCCGTCGCCTATGCGAACTACCGCCCCTTCTGGGAGCAGGGTGTCGCGGTCGACATCTTTGCGAGCGAGGCGGAGTTTTCGCCGTACAAGCTGCTCATCCTCCCGCAGCTCTGGATGTTGAAACCCGGGGTGGCAACTCGCCTCCGGGCCTTTGTCGAGGGCGGTGGCGTATTGGTATCTACCGGCTACCTGGGCATCTGCAATGAAAGTAATCTCTGCTTCCCCGGCGGCTGGCCCGGCGACGGCCTGATGGATCTCTTTGGGATCTGGAATGAAGAATACGATACGCTCCCGGATAAACGCCCCGTCCCGCTCGCGGTCGAGGCTGGCCATCCGCTGGCGAAACAGGCCGCAATGCTTGCCGGTAAGGAAGTGTGCGCCAGCCTGCATGCTAATGGGGCCGAAGTCGTCGCGCGCTATGTCGATGGCCGGTTCCAGGGCGCTCCGGCCATCACGGTGAAGCGTCACGGTCGCGGCGAGGCGTGCTATGTCGGCTCCCGGCTCGACCTGGAGTCCCTCCGGGTCCTGGCCCGTGATTTCACGCGACGGCTGGAACTGACGAAGCCCTTCCCGGCTGAGATTCCCGTCGGCGTGGCCGTGCAGCAGCGCATCGACGACACGCAGCGGTTTGTCTTCCTGGAGAACTTCACTCCCCATCCGCAGGTCGTCGACCTCGGCGGGGTGACTGCCAGCGACATGATCTCCGGGGAAACCCGCATGGGTCTCCTGACTCTCTCGCCCGCGCAATCCACCGTCCTCGCGATCCCGAGATAGCTTTCCCGTGAGGGATGGGGCAATCGTGCTTCCTCACGATGTCCGCGTGACCACGGTCAATTCGGTGGCTAATACCATCGACGGGCTGGGGGCTAAAGGGTTCCCATTCGTCACGGTTTCCGAGTTGATCGCGATGGACCGCCCGAAGGCCGCCACCCGCCAGCGCAAACCGCCTCCTTAACTGCCGGCAAGCCGTAAGCCCCTGTCGAGCCTGTTGCGTCACGGCGAACGCCCATTTTCACATCCGGGGATCACAGTCGTCATCTTTCCTGCAAAATCCGGCAAGTACGAAACTTAGCAGCGCTTTACCATGGACTGCGACATGGGACTGATCGTTGTCTATCAGGACGATGTCATCGCATATTTCGACATCACGGATGGCGGGGTAACTGATTTGGGGATAATCAGTTGATTTAGCTATTGGTCGGAGCCTTGCGATCCGCGCGCAGTCCGCTCTTGCAGGGAGGGAGCGGGTTCTTTACTTTCTCAGTTAATGCCTCCCCGTGTGACCCAGCGCGATATCGCGCGTGAAGCTGGTATTTCCCATGTGGCTGTCTCCCTGGCCCTGCGTGATCACCACTCGATCTCCAAGGAAACCAAGGATCGGGTGAGGGAAATCGCGCAGAGGATCGGCTATAGTCCGGACCCTCTCCTCTTTAGCCTTTCCGCCTACCGGAAGGCTAACAGGCCGGCAGCCTATCATAGCAATCTCGCCTGGCTGAACACCTATGCCAATCCCAAGGAACTCTATATCGGGGATTTTTGCGAATACTTTGCCGGGGCCCGGCAAAGATGCATTGAGCTGGGATACGTTCTTGAGGAGATTCGCATGGCCGATTTTGATCATAACGCCGCCCGCGTTCGCCGCGTATTGCGCAACCGGGGTATCAAGGGAATCCTGCTCGCTCCGGCGGAGGCTCCTGATGCCGAGCTGGATCTCGACTTGTCGAGCTTCTCCGCGGTGCGGTTTGGCTACAGTTTCAAATCCCCGGTCCTTCACACCGTCTCCAATGCGCAGTTTCGTACCGCATCCCTGGCCGTCGAGCATCTCCTGGAGTTAGGGTACCAGCGGATAGGGATGTTCATTAGTGAGGATCTGAATATCCGCACGGGGGGGAACTTCATGGGGGGCTTTAACGCGTCACTCCACAAGATCCCAAAGGAAAGGTGGATCCCTCCATACCGCCAAATGCAGATGGGGGACCGGTCTGAGGTCCGGCGGTGGCTGGACCGGTGCAAGGTGGACTGCGTGATCAGCCATGGCTTCTGGCTCCTGATGGTCTTGATGGAGCTCGGCGTGCGGATTCCCGAGGATATCGGCTACGTCGATCTCGCTCTGAACGCGAATGAGGCCAAAGTCAGTGGAATGCGGCAGAATTCCTTCATGGTCGGTGCCATGGCGGTCGATCAACTCAATGGCCTGATGATTCATGGCGAGTTGGGCGTGCCCAAGGTGCCAATGCATATATATGTCGAGGGCGAATGGTTCGAGGGCACGACCGTCAGGCAGCAGCCAGAGCGGAAGCCCAGCCCGGGGAAAAAACCGCCTCGATCCCCAAAATCGACCAGGCTTAACTGAGAAAGCAGGTTCACTGATTGAGAACCCTTCTTCGTGATGGTTAGGTGAAATCGCGATGCATAGTCGCCATGGTCCCTCCACCTCATTTCTCCTCATGAAAAGTTCACCCAAACTCTTGTTTCAAACGACGATTCTCGTTTCGGGTCTCCTGGCTGCCAGCTTTCCCGGCCTCGCGGCGGACGATCTGAATGTCATTTATTCCACGGGATTCGAGCGGCCGGATTACACGCCCAAGGATCAACTCAAGGATGAGCGGTTCTTCGATCGCTGGTACGGCAGCGGCGACGGTGGTTCCTGCATCGTGAAGATCACGGACGAGGAGGCGCATGAGGGGGCGCAGAGCCTGATGATGGAGGACCGGACCAGCACCGGGGTTCCCTTCGTGGGGAGAAACATGTCCGAGATGATCACCAATGCGGAGGTCTCCGTGGCGGTCAAGCTAGTGGCGCCAGATACCGCCTGGCGCATGGATTTCCGTAACGATGAAGCCATCACTTTCATGGTCGCTCATGGCTGGAATCCGGAATGGAATGAGAGCGGACTCATCGTCCGAACCGAGAAAAACATGGGGCACGCCACGCCGGAGGATTTCATCAAGGGAATTTCTGATTCCGAGATCGGCTATAATCCGACGGAGTGGAACGTCATTTCCTGCCGCTTCGACGACAAGACGAAGACATTCTCCCTTTCCGTCAACGGCAAGGTCGTGCTCGCAATCGAGAAGGACGACCGGGTCGACTGGAAGTTCAATCGCTTTTACCTCGCGACCGGCTGGGGATCGGGAGACACCCCGCAGTTGAAAGCCTGGTTTGATGATCTCGTGATCGCGGGCAAACCCTAAGCAACACACATAGCTGACCCTTCCCAACAGACATTTCCTATCGGGTTCCCATCCATGCGCGATTCTTGTTCTGGCATCCTATTGAGCAGCCGCGCCGTCCTTGCCTTGGGCGGAGCCGTCCTCCTCCAGCTTTGCCTTCCGGGCTGCGACAGTCATTCCAATGTGGTCTCCCCGGAGAAAAATGCGGATGCCTTAGCGGCTTCTCCGAGTCCTGCCGCCGTGAGCTTTCGCGAGCCATCGCCGTTGGAAAAAGACCTGTTTTCCGCCCTGGACCTGACCACTCCCAGCCTGGCTCCGGTGCGGGATGCTGTGGGACGGGGAGACTATGACAGCGCCACGAAGGCATTTGCCGGCTATTTGCGTCAGCGAACGAATGTTACGTGGACGGTGAAACCGGCGGCAAAGACCAGGCCCGACTTGAAGGTCGCGAACGATGCCGTTGCTGGAACGCTCCAGGGAGGTAATGTCCAGCTCTCTCACACCTTTCCGGATGGCAAGGTCGACTGGTTCTGCGATCCCACGGGCACTTCGCCGGAGAATCCCAAGAATAACGAGTGGCAATGGCAGTTGAACCGCATGATGTTCTGGGACGCGTTGGGTGACGCGTACGCCGTGACCAAGGATGAGAAATACGCCCGCACTTTTGCTGATCATTTGCGCTCGTGGACCGCGCAATGCCCGGTGCCGGATGTGATCCAGGTACAGGCCGGGTCCGCCTGGCGGCCCATCGAGGCGGGGCTGCGCATGGCTAATGCCTGGCCTGCGGCCTATCAGCGCTTCCTTCAGTCTCCCTCCGTGACCGATGCCGATCTGGTGACGTATGCCCACTCGGTGCTCGATCACGGTCGCTACCTGCGGAAGTTTGCGGCCAAGGAGGATGGCAACCACCTCACCATGGGAATGTCCGGCCTGTATTCGGCAGGGGCGTTTTTCCCCGAGTTCAAGGAGTCTGCAGACTGGCGCAAGTTTGCCGTCGACACCCTGGCGAGGGATGCCGCCGTCCAGTTCCTGCCCGATGGCGGGCAGTTTGAGCTCACGCCGGGCTATCATAATGTCGCGCTGGATAATTTTCTTAAGATCGCCGAGGTGGCGAAGATGACCGGACGGGCTGATGATATCCCGCCAGTCTACTGGGCGATGGCCGAAAAGGCCTATGATTACAATCTGGCGCTGATGACTCCGGATCGCCTCCTCCCGTGCTTCAACGACTCGTGGCCGCTTAGCGCCGGATACATTTATTCCCGTGCATCGGCTCTCTTTCCGGATCGGAAAGACTTCCAGTGGGCTTTGACCAATGGCGACCAGGGCGCACCGCCGGCCTTCACCTCAAAGTTCCTCGACTGGACCGGCTACGCCATCATGCGTTCCGGCTGGGAGCGGAATGCTAACTATCTCGTCTTCGACATAGGCCCGGCCGGCCATGGGCATATCCATCAGGATAAACTCGGCGTCGTGCTGTGGGCCTGGGGCCGCCGCTTGCTCATGGACGTGGGCGGGGGGAGCTACGAAAAGAGCAAGTGGCGCGCCTGGTCGATCTCCACGGCGGCGCAGAATTGCGTGTTGATCGATGGCCTGTCGCAGAACATCGCGGAAGAGTGGAAACCGGGCGGCCATTCGAAAGACGCTCGCTATGTTTCCCAGCAGCCCATCGACGCGGGCTGGATCAGCACGCCGGAGTACGACTACGCCAAGGGGACTTACGACGGGGAGTTCACCGATCCGCCGGATAAAAACGCCATCTTCTTTTACCCCAGGAAGAGCAAGGGTAAGATCGCCACGCAGATCCGCGAGGTTTTCTTCCTGAAGCCCGACATCTATGTCATCCGCGACACCGCAGTGCCGAATGACGACCAGCCTCACACCGCCCAGGCTCGGTGGCATCTCGCCAGCGTCAAGACCGCCTTTGACGCGGCCACCGGCGCGGTTGTCACGCAGGACCCGGGGAAGGCAAATCTCGCCGTCATCCCGCTGCTGCGCAATGGCCTGGAGGTCCGGACCGCCTCCGCCCAGGAGGAGCCGGAAATCCTCGGCTGGGATGTGCGCAAGGATCAGACGCCCGCCCGCATTTCCGCCACCACAATCCTGCAGACCCGCCAGGCCACGGGACGCCAGGAGTTCCTCACTCTGCTCCTGCCCATCAAGCCCGGCGCGGAAAACCCGGTAGAACGTATTTCAGAGACTGCCCCGTTTGAGATTCGTCTCAAGGATGGCCGCCGTTTTCAAGTCATCGCGGAGACTGGCTCTCCGCTGAAAGTCGTCGCCTTCTAGCCATCCAACCCGCATCGATCACCATGAAAGTTCTCCACACTTTGCATCATCGAGCCGCCTTCAGCCTGGTCGAGGTCACCATGGCCATCGGGATCGTGTCCTTTGCCATTCTGTCGGTCCTCGGCACGATGTCGGTGGGCCTGAGCACCGTGCGTGATGCCAAGAAGGAGACCACCAGCGCCCAGATCGCCTCCCAGATCGGCTCCGGGATGTCCCAGACGCCATTTACCAATCTCGCTGCGTTTGCGACCAACGGGCCGTACTTCTTCGACGATAGCGGCAGGCAGATCGACAGCGTCCAGACGGCCGCTTTCAGCGCGAAGGTGGAGTCGGTCAGCACAGCCTATCCCGGTGCGCCGAGCGACGTCCTGACGACCTCCGCCAGCAAGTGGCGCATCACGGTTTCCAGCCTCCGCCCGGGAACCACCAACGCCATTTCGTCCTCCCGGTTTTCCCTTTTGGTTCCCAAATCCTGATCTCTGTCATGTGTGCGCGCGTCGATCGAGATCCGGCGGCGGGGGAGGGCCTCATCCGTGCAAGGAGAGCTGCTGCCTTCACGCTCATCGAGATCCTGGTGGCCGTGACGGTGTTTCTCCTCCTGCTGGGCATCCTCTTCTCGGTGATCGGTCAGGCGGGCTCCGCTTGGCAGCGCACCCGCAGCGACGCCGACGCCTATCAGTCCGCCCGCTTCGCCTTCAATCTCATCTCGCGCACGCTGAGCCAGGCACGGATGAATGTTTACACCGACTACGACAACCCTTCCAAGCCGACCTCCTACCGGCGCAAGTCGGACCTGAACTTCGTCATCACCGCCCCGCCCGGGACGGACTTCGGACAAGGCAACGCCGTCTTCTTCCAGGCCCCGGTAAATCGTACGCTGGACTCGGCCAATCTGGGAGGCCTGCCCGGGTTGCTCAACACGGTCGGCTACTATGTCACCTACGGAAAGAATCCCAATCTCCCGCCTTTCCTCCAGAGCTTTGACCGGAATCGCTTTCGCCTCATGCAACTGCTCACGCCCGCGGAAGAGATGAAGGCAATATTGACCGCTCCAGCTTCCGGGGATTGGTATCAGAAGCAGCTCTCGAACTCGACCGTGATCGCAGACAACGTGGTCTGCATCATCTTCTGGCCCCGCCTCTCCAGCGAGGAGGACCCCGAGGGGGACACCCTGACCGCCGTCGCCAACAACGCCTATCGGTACGACTCGCGAGATGGCGCCAGCGCTTCTCCCCAGCCCATCACCGCCAATCAACAGCCTCCCCTGGTCGAGGTGGCTCTCGTCGCGATCGACAAGACCGTCGCCGGTCGTCTGCCCGACTCCGCCACGCCGCCCTCCGAGGTGACCACCGCGCTTTCCGGGCTTTTTTCCCAGGCGAACGCGACGAATTTCTCCGCGGATCTCGCCAAACTGGAGAAGAGCCTCAACGACAAAAATCTCTCCTGCCGCATATTTCGCACTACAGTGCAGCTCAAGGAATCGAGGTGGAGCAGATGAACCGGTCTGCCTCATTCAGAGCATTCAGCCTGGTCGAGCTGCTGCTTGTCGTTGCGATCATTGGCATACTGCTCGTACTGACTGTTCCCTCGCTGACCAACGTTTCGCGCAGCATGTCGTTATCGCGATCCGGCCAGAGTCTGGCCGATGCCATCGTCCTCGCCCAGCAGCAGGCCGCGACGCTGAATCGCCGCGCCAGCGTGCGATTGATCAAGCTGCCGGATGAGGCGGGAAATGTTGCTTATCGCGGGGTTCAGCCCTGGATCGTCAAGGACGACGCCGGGACTCTGGCGCCACTGTCGAGGGTGATTTCCTTTTCCTCCGGCATCGTAATCACAGCCGAGCCGAGCTTGTCGCCGATCCTGCAATCTCCCCCGTCCACCAATGGCACGATGCCGGTCTCGGGCAAGACGCGCGATTATGTCTCTTTTACCGTCCTGGCTAATGGCGGACTAGAGAATGTCACCTCGACGAATTCCTTCCTGACACTGGTGCACGAAAACGACTCCGCCAAAAGCGCCTCCGCGAGACCGGCGAATTTTTTCACCGTCAACATCAATCCCGTGACCGGAGAGGTCAGTACCTTTCAGCCCTGATGAATACGATGTCCCGTGCCCGCTCTCTGCGGATGGCAAATGGAGGTGCCGCTCTCGTCATCGTCCTGGCCATCCTCGTGCTCGTGGCAGGCTTTTCCGTGGCCCTGCTCAATCTCGCCGTCACGCAGCGCCAGTCGGCCGCGACCTTCCTCGCCAACTCCAAGACCCGGCAGCTCGGTGACACGGCTGTGGGCATCGTCCAGGCCCAGATCAATCACGCCACCACCCAGGGCGCGACCGTCGCCTGGGCCTCCCAGCCCGGCATGGTGCGGACCTACACGACCAGCGGAAATCTCGACAAAGCGTACAAACTCTACTCGGCAACATCCCTCACAGAGACCAACCCGGCCTCGCTGGTCAATGATCTGCCGCCGGGAGACTGGGCCTCGTCTCCAGCTCTGTGGACAGATATCAACGCGCCCGTGGTCGTCGGTGGCAGGAGTGTCTATCCGATCGTGGACCCCGGCATCCTCGACCTGCCCACCAACTCCGTCCCGCTCGGGTTTTCCATCACCAGCGCGCCGGGATCGACCAGCAGCCAGCGCGCGCCCATGCCGGTAAAGTGGCTTTACATCCTGGAGGATGGCCAGATCGTGGCACCCATAGGATCAGGCAATAGCGTTACGGTCGCCGGAGCCACCGCGCAGAACCCCGTCGTGGGGCGGATCGCATTCTGGACCGACGATGAAAGCTGCAAGGTCAACCTCAACACCGCCGGCGCGGGCAGCCTCTGGGATACCCCGCGATTTTACTCCACCGAGGAGGTGAACTTTGCGAACAGCCAGCCGCTCAATGGAGAGTTTCAGCGTTATCCCGGCCACCCGGCGATGACCAGCCTGAGCGCGGTCTTTCCCGATCTCACCGACCAGCAGATCCTCTCCTCAATCACTCCCCGGTACCAGTGGGGCGGCTCGCAGCAGGGGGCCGTCAATACGTATGACAAGACCGACGCGTTGAATGGCGGGGTACTGGCGAGCGCTCCGCTCTACACCGACACGGATGAGATCGCCTTCAAGTCCAGCTACACCGATCGCTCGCTGAACAGCCTGTTCTCCCGGTCGGTGATCGAAAGAACGCGTTTCTTCCTGACCACCGACAGCCATTCGCCGGAGGTCAATCTCTTCAACCTGCCCCGCGTTTCCTGTTGGCCTGTCGCTACGGCTTCAGACAAGCGGACGGCCTTTGACCAGGTCATCGCGCTGGCCGCCAGCATCGGATCATATCCCTACTACTTTCAGCGAGCAAACGCCCTGAGCCCCACGGAGGACTACTCCTCCATCCAGCGAAACAAGGATCTCTTCGGTTATCTCCAGTACCTGACGAGCCAAAAGATCCCCGGCTTCGGAGTGAAGCTGGCCGACAAGTTCGGAGCCGATAACGACCAGATCCTGACCGAGGTATGGGACTACATCCGGAGTACGAATCTCTACGACACCCGGCTGGCTGTCGGGAAGCAGTTCACCGCCGAGCCGGGCGCGCAGGGCAATGGCTATGGCTACGTCGTGCCGCTGGAGACCGGTAATGCCTCGGACCCCAATCGCGGGTTTGGCCGCAGCCTCACGCTGACAAAACTCGCCTTTGTCTTCATCTGCACTGCCGACCCGGTCGACACCCAGTCGGGTCAGGACCATCCCTATGCCGATGGCATGCTGCACAGCAACGATCCGACAAAGAACAAGACGCTTGGGAACACGGCGTTGACGAGCACCCAGCGCCGCGTGCAGATGATGATCCTCCCGCAGTTTTTCTCTCCATCGATGGGTAATGTCTGGATGTCTCCCAAGAATGTCCGCGTAACGATCGCCGGGCTGAACAACCTGACTCTGGCAGGCACCCCCCTGTTCTCGGCCTCCTCGGCCTCGTCGACTACCACGGAGATGAGGTTTAACTCCGGCTGGCACCGCCGTTCGCTCGGCGGCACCTTCGACTACCGCGCCGTTTTCGGGGGATCGACCGGCTACACCCAGTCCGATCCCGGCATTCTCGACACCCCGAACTATCCTCTCTTTGCCTATCCCTGGATCAGCAAGTTTGTCACCGTGCCGGTTCCCAATCCCGGCACCGCCAGCCCGGGCGCGATGACCTTTGGCACAGGGCCGCTCACCGTGACCCTCCAAACCTCCACCGACGGAACGAACTGGACCACCTCGCAGGTGATCACCATCACTCCTCCGGCGTCATCGAGCATTCCCATTCCCAATCTCGTGCGGGTCGGGACCGGAGCCAGCGGCAGCGGCACAGGAGCCACCGCCGCCACGCCCGCGCAAACGTGGTGGGCCTTTAGCTATACCAGCCCTTGGACGGGAGGAACGAGCGGCCGCCTCGCCAACCTGATCGGCAATCCCGGGTACTACAAAATCTCGGGAGGCGTGCCGGTTGTATCCTATACGGATAGCGCCGTGTCCGGCACTGTGTTTCGCGAGGCGGAGGATAGCGTCTACTATACCGATGTCGTCCGCGAGATGGGCCTCGTCCATGGCGATGCGCGCCTGGTGGCGGGATTGCGCAACGTCCCCTCCGAGGCATTCTCCCCCTTGGGAAACTGGTCCTCGACTGCTCCCGCCGATGCACTGATGCACACACTGTCGGCCGGTTTGCCCAAGGCCATGTACGTCCCCGGAGGGAGTCAATTCCGGCGTCATTTTGTCACGACGAGTCCCGCTCTCGACGAATCCGTGGGAGCAGGCGGTCAGTTCGCTCCCGATTTTCGCAGCGATGCCTCCACGGCCATTCTCAATGCCGTCAATACCTCCGGCGATTTTGACAATGGCCTGGCCTTCTGGCCCGATGGGGCTTTCATTAACAAGCCGGATGAGGGCAACATCTATTCCTCTGGCGGTTCGCGGCCGTACTTTGATAGCTCCGAGTACGAAAAGTTGAATTCCGTGGGCTTCTTCAGCCCGAATCGCATCATGCCCGGGCCGGGCATGTTTGGCTCCCTGCCGACCCATCTCCGGCGTTATCAGGCCGACGCGGCCAACCCCGAGAAATACGCCTGGCGTACCCTGCTCTTTCGCAAGCAGCCATCGCACCCCAACGCCGTCACCGTGGACTCCAACGGCATCCCCACCTCGGCTCCCGACCATCTGCTCATGGATCTCTTCTGGATGCCGACGGTCGAGCCTTACGCCATCAGCGAACCGTTTACCTCGGATGGAAAGGTCAATATGAACTACCAGATTCAGCCCTTCACCTATATCAAGCGGGCTACTGGTCTTTACGCCGTCCTGAAGGCGGAAAAAATCCCGGCTGTCGAGAATACCGATACGAACTATACGAATTACAAGGCGCTTATGTTCAAGGGCACATCGTCCCCGCCGCCTGCCAGCGCGTCCTATCGTCTGGACCTGGATGTCCCCACCACACTGAGCCAGTTTGACACGCGCTTTGCCGCGACCAGTGGGAGGCTTTTTCTTTCCCCGAGCGAACTGTGCGACCTCTGGCTGGTGCCGCAAGGCCAGTCGCTTGGCACGATGGAAACCTTCTGGAAAAGTCGCAACCTTACGGGCGACAACATGCGCGAACGTCCCTACACAACGATCATCCCGCGCCTCACGACCAAGTCGAATACCTTTACCGTATACTATCGCGTCCAAAGCCTGCGCCAGCCACGCAGCGCCGCGGGCGGCACCTGGAGCGACGCGACCGGAACCGTAAGCGGCGAATACCGCGGCTCCGCCACCATCCAGCGCTTCATCGACCTGAATAACACCACGCTGCTGCAAACCGACTTTGCCACCAGCACCGCAAACAGACCCACGCTCGACACCTTCTATCGCTGGCGGGTGCTGAGCAGCAAGCAGTTCGCCCCCTGATTTATTTCGTCAGAGCCCCATGGGCGAAACCGACCAGGTGAAATACATGGAGGCTTTGTCGGAGAGCGATTCCAGCCCATCGCGGATCAGATTCAAGGCACCTGCTGCGGCAAAGCACTTTCGAACCTCTCGTGTGCCTGGCCAAGACCTTCCACCACTGGAGGGAGGCCCTCGTCACCATGTGGCGATTTACCAGAAACAACGGCATCACCGAAGGGTTCCACCGCAAGATGAAACTCATCCAAAGACGAGCCTACGGCTTCAAAAACTTCCACAACTACCGCTTGCGCCTCATCGCCCAATGCGGTGAACCCCAAACATCAACAAATGACCTCATCCCCATTTTTTGGCGGAGAGCCTCGTGGGCTGGTCGCCACTCAGAAATGAGTGGCGACCCTAACGGGATTCGAACCCGTGTTACCGCCGTGAAAGGGCGGTGTCCTAGGCCACTGGACGATAGGGTCGTGCAGGACGGGTGAAAATGGGGGAGAATCGTTCTGGAGGCAAGGAATTTTTATTCGGGAATCATCGAAAACTTCTTCCGTCCTTCCTGTGGAGACCGGGCGTGACAGGAGGTTGGTGGCGTGCATGATGCGCCGAAATGCATCCCGTTTACTGGAAGATCTGCTGGCGCCTGCTGCCGATTCTTGTGGGGTGCTTTCTCGTCAATTACCTCGATCGGATCAACGTAAGTTTTGCTGCGCTCACCATGTCTGCGGATCTTGGGTTGAGCGATGCCGCCTATGGGTTTGGGGCCGGGATTTTTTTCCTTGGGTATTTTCTTTTTGAGGTGCCGAGCAACCTTGCCCTCTACAAGGTGGGGCCTCGCGTATGGTTTGCGCGCATCGTGTTGAGCTGGGGCGCGGTGTCTGCCGCGACGGCCCTGGTGCGAGACCCCTGGCATTTCTATCTTGTCCGGTTCCTGCTCGGGGTGGCGGAGGCGGGATTTTTCCCGGGGGTCATGTTGTACATCACGTGGTGGTTTCCGGCGGAACTGAGGGCAAGGATTGTCGGATTATTTCTACTGGCTGTGCCGGTGGCCGGAATCCTAGGAGGGCCGGTTTCGGGTTGGATACTCGAGAGGTTCGCCGAGTTTGGCGGCTTGAGGGGATGGCAGTGGCTGTTTCTCCTTGAGAGTGCTCCCTGCCTTTTCTTGACGGTTTGGGTCTGGCGGAGTCTTCCTGATCGTCCCCGGGATGCTCGCTGGCTCACGGCGTCGGAGAAAATGCTCGTCGAGAGTGTTATTTCGTTCGAGGAAGAGTCGAAGCAACGGCTGGGTGCTCCTGATACGATGTGGGGTGCGTTTCGGCGGCCGATTGTCTGGAAGCTCTGTGCGACGTATTTTTGTTCGGCGATGGGGCTTTATGGATTGTCGTTCTGGATGCCGCAGATCATCCGTGAGTTTGGAGTGAAGACTCCTCTCGAGATCGGCTTGTACTCAATGATCCCGTGGGCGGTTGCGGCGGTGGTGATGCTTATGGTCGGGGCAAATTCCGATCGCACTGGGGAGAGGCGCTGGCATGCGATTATCTCCTCCCTCGTCGCTGCGGCCGGGTTCTCGATCTGTCTGCTTACTCGTAATCCCTTCCTGGATATGGCGGGCATATCGATCGCTGCTGCGGGTGTGATGGCGATCGACGCGGTGCAGTGGGCGATGCCTGCGGCGGCTCTCAATGCCACAGCGGCGGCAGCGGGAGTCGCTTTGATCAACTCCTTTGGCAATCTGGGCGGTTTTTTCAGCCCGACGCTTATCGGGTTCATCTCGCAGAAGACTGGCAGTCCGGAACTGGGCCAATCCGTCACCATCGCGGCCATGGTCCTTGCCGCGGGCATCATTTTTGTCTGCCGCTCCCTTCAGCCTCCGAGGTTGTCGGGAAAAGAATTGGCGTAGGGTGGGAGAGGGGGCGATACTCGCTCTTTCGACCATCCTGGCAGCTAGAATGAATCTACCCATCCGTCCCCGCCGACTTCGTCGCACCGCTTCCATCCGTCGCATGGTTCGCGAAACCGTGCTCACCCCGGACTCGTTCATCTACCCGTTGTTCGTTCACGCCGGAGCAGAGGCGGTGGAGATCGCGTCGATGCCGGGAGTCCGGCGCCTTTCGGTGGCGGGCCTGGTGAAAGAGTGCGAGGCCGCCTGGGCTGTGGGTATTCCCGCGGTGGCGATATTTCCGGCCATCGCGCCGGATTTGAAAGATGCCTGGGGGACGCATGGACTCGATGCAGGCAATGTGCTTTTTGAGGCCGTCAGGCAGGTGAAAAAGGCCCTTCCCGAGCTGACCATCGTTACCGACGTGGCGCTCGATCCCTATACGAGCCATGGTCATGATGGCGTACTGAGCTCCGATGAAAAGGAGGTGGTCAATGACGAGACCGTAGAGGTTTTGTGCCAGCTCGCTGTCAAGGAAGCCGAGGCGGGGGCGGATATCGTGGCTCCATCCGACATGATGGATGGCCGGGTGGGGGCGATCCGTGCCGCTCTCGACGCGGCGGGATTTGAGAGGACCATCATTCTTTCCTACGCCGCGAAGTACGCCTCCGCCTACTACGGTCCATTTCGCGATGCCGTGGGGAGCAAGATCGGGAAAGACGCCATCAGCAAGGCCACCTATCAGATGGACCCGGCCAACGTGATGGAGGCCATACGCGAGATCGCTCTGGATGAAGCCGAGGGAGCCGACATGGTCATGGTGAAACCGGCTGGTGCCTACCTCGATATCATTCGTGCCGTCCGCGACGTGACCGATCTGCCTCTCGCCGCCTATCAGGTGAGCGGAGAATATTCCCAGATCCATGCCGGGGCGAAACTCGGCTGGCTCGACTATGAACGCACCCGCGACGAGTCGCTGCTCGCGATCAAGCGCGCGGGTGCCGATCTGATCCTGACGTACTTTGCCCGCGAGGTCGCGGAGAAGCTCGCCCGGGCCTAGGTGTACTTGACGACTTCCTCGATGGTGGTGAGGCCGTCGTAGATCGAGCGCAGACCGTCCTCGCGGAGGGTGGTCATGCCGAGTTCGATGGCCTTTTGCCGCATCACGACGCCGGGGGCGCGGTCGTTGATCATCTCACGGAGCGGGTCGCTGATTTTCAGCAGCTCGTAGATGCCTTTACGGCCCTTGTAACCGGTGTTGTTGCAAACGTCGCAGCCTTTACCGAAGTAGAAGTTCTTGTCGCCGATGTCGTGTACCGACAAGCCGAGCGACTGAAGCACTTGCTCGGTCGGTTCATACGGCGTACGGCACGTGGTGCAGATGCGGCGAATGAGTCGCTGGGCGAGCACGCACTCGAGCGAGGCCGAGATGAGGAACGGCTCGACGCCCATGTCCATGAGACGGGTCACAGCACCAGTCGAGTCATTCGTATGGAGCGTCGTAAAGACGAGGTGACCTGTGAGCGAGGCCTGGATGGCGATCTGGGCCGTCTCGGTATCTCGAGTCTCTCCCACGAGGATGCGGTCCGGGTCCTGACGAAGGAAGGCGCGCAGGATGCGGCCAAAGGTCATGCCGATGGCTTCATTGATCGGAACCTGGATGATGCCGTCGATTTCATACTCCACCGGGTCCTCTGCGGTGAGGAGCTTGGTGTCGATCGTGTTGATCTTGCGCAGGCAGGAGTAGAGCGTCGTCGTCTTGCCGGAGCCGGTCGGGCCCGTGACGATGAAGATGCCGTTCGGCTTTTCGATGACCTCGAGGATGTAGTTGTAGATGTACTCGGGCATGCCGAGGCTCTCGAGATCGAGGTTCACGCTGGAACGATCGAGCACGCGGAGCACCACGCTTTCGCCAAAGGCTGTGGGCAGAGTCGATACACGAAGGTCGATCTGCTTGCCGTTCACCACACGCTGGATGCGGCCGTCCTGAGGGAGGCGGCGCTCGGCGATGTTCAGATTGGCCATGACCTTGACGCGTGAGATGACGGGCAGGGCCAGGTGGCGCGGCGGCGGATCCATCTCGTAAAGCGCGCCGTCCACGCGGTAGCGGATTTTGAACTCCGCCTCGAAGGGCTCGAAGTGAATGTCACTCGCGCGGGCTGCGATGGCCTTGTCGAGGATCAGGTCGACGAAGCGGATGATCGGCGCGGCATTGGCCTCCTGGGCGGCTGCCTGGGCATTGAACTCCTCTTCATTGCCTTCGCGAAGCGTAAGCTCTGCCGAGTCTCCGAGCTGCGAGAGGACGTCGTCGAGGCTGGTCGCCTCGGAGCCATAATACTCGTCGATCATCGCCCGTACCTTGGACGGCGGAGCGACCATGAGATGAATCTCCCGACCGAGGGCAAAGCGCAGGTCCTCGACCGCCTGGGCATTCATCGGATCGACGAGCACGATGTAGATCGTGTTTTGCGATGCTCCGATGGGCATCGCGCCGTGCAGACGGGCCAGGCCGCCGGGAATGAGGTGCAGGATCTCCGAGGCCCCGTCGAAGTGGGCCAGATCGGCGACTTCTGTACCGAGCGAATCGGCGATCACCTGGTAAAACTGGGCTTCATTGAGCAGGCCGCTCTCGATCATCACCGTTTCGATCGGGCGATCCGTGGTGGCGACTTCCTGCACAAAGGAGTGGCCTGTTTCCGGACTCAGGTAGCCGGCCTCGACGAAGATGTCTGTGACTTGTTTGGCGTCCATGTTAGTCGGAATCTGTCATGGTGGTGGTGATGACCTCCTCGGCGGTGGTCATGCCGGAGAGGACCTTGCGAATACCGTCCTCGCGGAGAGTGCGCATCCCGAGTTCGCGGGCACGGGCGCGGAGCTGGACCGTCGTCGCGTTGTTGATGATCATGTGCCGGACTTCGTCATCGATCTGGAAGAGCTCAAAGATGCCGCGCCGCCCCTTGTAGCCCTTGCCGCGGCAGGACTCGCAACCGTGCGGTTTCATGACGGAGGAGCCGGTGAGCTGGCCGGAATCGATGCGGAGAGTGCGGGCTTCGTACTCGGTCAATTCGGTCGGCTGCTTGCAGTTCGGGCACAGGCGGCGGACGAGCCGCTGGGCGAGAGCTGCACGCACGGAGCTGGAGACGAGGAACGGCTTGATGCCGATGTCGACGAGACGGGCAATGGCGCCCGGAGCGTCGTTTGTGTGGAGCGTAGAGAGCACGAGGTGGCCCGTGAGACTGGCGTTGATGGCGATGCTCGCCGTCTCCATGTCACGGATCTCACCGATCATGATGATGTTTGGTGCCTGACGCAGGATGGAGCGCAGAGCAGCCGGGAAGGTCATGCCGATTTCGGCATTCACCGGTACCTGGTTGATGCCGCTGAGCTGGTACTCGACCGGATCCTCGACCGTGATGATCTTGCGGTCCGGCTTGTTCATGTAGTGCAGCGACGCATAGAGCGTCGTTGTCTTGCCAGATCCGGTCGGGCCGGTGACGAGCAGGATGCCGTCGGGCAGGTTGATCAGCCGTTCAAACTTGAGCTGATCGTCGGAGAGGAAGCCGAGGTCGGGCAGACCCAGCATGAGCGAGGTCTTGTCCAGGATACGCATGACGATGCTTTCGCCATGGACTGTCGGAATGCTGGATACGCGCAGGTCGAGCGCCTTCTGGCCGAGCTTCACCTGGATGCGACCGTCCTGCGGGATGCGCTTTTCCGCGATACTCATCGAGCCGGACATGATCTTGAGACGGCTGATGATGGCGGAGTGAAGCTTCTTTGGCGGACTCTGCATCTCCTGGAGCACGCCGTCGATGCGGAAGCGCACCCGGAACTTCGTCTCCAGCGGCTCGAGATGAATATCGGAGGCCCGGTTGTTGTAGGCCTCGAGGAGCAGCATCGACACCATCTTGATGATCGGTGCGTCGCCCTCCGTCGTCTCGATATCTCCCGAGTCTCCCAGGAACATCGTGTCTTCCTGGCCCGCATTCTCATCGCCGGTCCCGTAGAAATCCTGGATCGCCTTGGAAATCGCATCGGGCGTGGCGCAGACGTACTCGACATCGCGGTTGAGGACGAAAGACAGATCATCCATCGTCTGCATGTCCAGCGGATCGCTGACGGCGACCACGAGCGTATCCTCATGCAATGCGATAGGCACTGCGCGATAGCGGCGGGCATCGTCGACTTTCACGATTTCAAGGACGTCCGGAGGCGGAGCGACGGCAGACAGGTCGACAAATTCCATCCCGTTCTGGGCGGCCAGAGTCCGGGTGATGTCTTCCTGGGTGAGGACTCCGGCTTCGACGAGAGCTTTGAGCACGTTTCCGTCGTTCGCATTGGCGCGGGCGTCCTCGAGCTGACTGCCGGTGATCAGGCCGACATCCTGGAGAATCTCAACGATGTAATCTTCGTTATGGGCCACGGTGTGGGAGGGTGTCAGAGGAGGTTAGGGGCAAAGGTCCAAAATCACCGCGATGGCTTGCAGGGTCAATGAACTTTTGCAGGATTGCGCCTCTTTCTTGTTGTTGGTAGGATCGTGCGGGTGTCCCTCAAATACAGAACCTACCTGATCTTTGGCGCTCCCGGCAGTGGCAAAGGCACTCAAGGCCGCACGCTTGGCTCGATCCCACGTTTTTTTCATTGCGCCTGTGGCGATGTTTTTCGCTCGATCGATACCCGCACGCCGCTCGGCAAGGCCTTCATAGAATACTCCAGTCGTGGTGAACTGGTGCCGGACGAGATCACCGTCCAGCTCTGGCGCGTACGCATCGAGCAGTGCGTCGATGCTCATGAGTTCAAGCCCGACATTGACTTCCTCGTACTCGACGGCATTCCCCGCAATGTTCGCCAGGCAGAGCTGCTCGAGCCTTTCCTCGACGTGCGGACGATTTTTCATTTGAGCTGCCCCGATCGCGACAAACTGGTCGCCCGCTTGAAGAAACGCGCCATCAAGGACAACCGTCTCGACGATGCCAATGAAGAGGTCATCCGGCGGCGTCTCAAGACCTACGAGGAGGAGTCCAAGCCGGTGCTCGATCACTACGGATCGGATCTCATCGTGAATATCGACGCGATGGAGCCTCCGATCATTGTGTTGAACAAGATCCTCTCCGAGATCGTATCCAGCCGGCATAGCCCGGCCGAGTTCACCGAGCGGGGAAACTGAACGAACCTCGGAAGAGAGCAAGATAAACGCTTGTTTGGGCGCTCCCAAAGCGGCATTCACACAGCAATGTCGCAGTTGAGAATTGTCTTCATGGGCACCGGCGAGATCGGCGTGCCCTCGCTTCGTGCGCTGGTCGCCGCAGGGCATGAGGTGGTGGCGGTCTATACCCAGCCGGACCGGCCCGCCGGTCGGGACATGAAGCTGAGGCCTTCCCCGGTCAAACTTGCCGCGCAGCAGCTTGGGCTGCCGGTTCTTCAGCCGGAAAGGATTCGTCACGCGGCAGAGGTGGAGCAGTTGAAGGCGTTTCAGCCCGATCTTGCGATCGTCGTCGCTTACGGCCAGATCCTTCCCAAGTCTGTGCTGGAAACCCCAAGGCATGGCTGCTGGAACATTCACGCATCTCTGCTCCCGAGACATCGGGGAGCGGCACCTATTCAGGCGGTAATTTTAGCCGGAGATGCGCAAAGCGGGGTGACGATCATGCAGATGGATGAGGGGCTGGATACCGGGCCGATCCTCATACAGGAGGCATTTGATCTGCATCGCCACGAAACGGGTGGCTCGTTGCATGACCGGCTCGGCGAACAGGCCCCGGGCTTGCTCATGCGGGCAGTGGCGGAGTTTCAGGCGGGAACCCTCCAGCCGACCCCGCAGGATTCCGCGCTTTCCACCTATGCGCCGAAGCTCTCCCGGGAAAATGGCCGCATCGACTGGACGCTAAGCGCCGTGGAGATCGACCGGCAGATCCGGGCCTTCACCCCCTGGCCGGGAGCGTTTACGGCCATCGACCAAGGCGGGCAACCCGTGGTGTTAAAAATTCACCGTTCCGCTTTGGCCAGAAAACTCCGGGGCGAACCGGGTACGGTCCTCAAAGCGGACCGGAGAGGGATCCTGGTGGCGGCGGGCGAGGGCGGGATACTGCTTCTCCAGGTCCAGGCACCGGGAGGGAAGCGGCTTGCGGCTCACCAATATTTGCTGGGCCACCCGTTGCCGGTCGGGAGCCGCCTCGGCTAAGGCGTAATCCGCACGGGCGTACATACATTTGCCTTCCCTTGCCGCCTCGGATGCGTTTTTATCCGCGCAGTCCATGTCCACCAATCCTCGCTACAAGCGTGTTGTTTTAAAAGTCAGCGGCGAGGCACTCCGGGAGCCCGGAAGCCGCGACAACATCTCACCTCAGATCGTCCAGTCGATCGCCTCGCAAATTCGCGAGGTTAAAGAACTTGGCGTCGAACTCGCCATCGTCATCGGAGGGGGGAATATCTGGCGCGGCCTCGCAGCCAGCCATCGCGGGATGAACCGCGCCACCGCCGACTACATGGGCATGCTCGCCACGGTCATCAATGGTCTCGCTCTCATGAGCGCCCTGGAGGATCTGGGGGTCACGGTGCGAGTGCAGACAGCCATCGAGATGAACAACGTGGCCGAGCCATTCATCCTTCGCCGGGCCACCCGCCACCTCGAGCTGGGACACATCGTGATTTTCGTCGCAGGCACCGGCAACCCGTTTTTCTCCACCGACACGACGGCGGCGCTGCGTGCGAACGAGATCGGCGCAGAGGTCATCCTCAAGGCCACCAAGGTCGACGGCATCTACGACCGCGATCCCATGTTGCACAAGGATGCCGTGCGCTTCGACCACATCACCTACGGAGAGGCTCTGTCCCGCCGCCTTCAGGTGATGGATTCCACCGCTTTTAGCCTTTGCATGGACAATCGGATGCCCATCATCGTATTGGACATGAACAAGCCCGACAATATCCGCCAGGCCGTCCTCGGCGTGAACGTCGGCACCCTAGTCTCCGATAAACAAGTATGAGTCTCGAAGAAGCCATTTTTGAATCAGAAACCGGCATGGACAAAGCCGTGGAGTTCATGCTCCACGAGTTCGCAGCCATCCGCACCGGCAAGGCATCTCCCGCCTTGGTCGAAAATCTCGATGTTGATGCCTACGGCAGCCAGATGAAGCTGAAGCAGCTCGCTCTCATCTCTGCGCCGGAGCCGCGTTTGCTCGTCATCCAGCCATTTGACGCATCGACGGTCCGCGACATCGAGCGCGCCATCAATGAATCCAAGATCGGCATCACCCCGGCGGTTGACGGGAAGCTGATTCGCATCCCGATCCCGGAGCTTTCCGAGGAGCGCCGCCGCGACCTGGCCAAGACAGTCAAGTCGCTGGCCGAGGATGCCCGCGTCCGTGTCCGCGCCTGTCGCCGCGAGGCAATGGAAGCGGCCAAGAAGCTGCAGAAGGATGGCAAGCTGACGGAAGACGATCTCCGCGTCGCCGAGGCAGACATCCAGAAGATGACCGATAAATACGTGGCTTCCGTCGACAAGCATGTCGAGACGAAGGAAGCCGAGTTGATGAAGATCTGATGAAGCGCGTACTCCTCGCTCTTGCCGCATTGGTGGCGCTGGCTGCTCCGGTCTCTGCCGAAGTCGTGCGTCCTGCGCCTTTGATCCAATGGATTGACTCCACCGGGAAGGCCCAGAGCACGGCGTCCTTCAAGGGGCAGCCCATCGTGATCGTCATTGCGCCATCGCCGAGGAGCTGGGCTTTCCGCGCCCAGGTGGGACAGTTGCAAAAGATGTACCAGCGCTTTGCCGCCGAGAAGATCATCTGCGTGGCCGCTTTCACCCAGGAGCCTGGGCTCATCCGGTCCAATATCCCCTTCGCCGTGGCCTCGGATGGACCGCGTGCGGGGTATGATTTCCAGGCGGGACCCAAGATCACGGTAGCCGTGATCGGCCGGGATGGTAATCTCGACTATTCGGGCAACCGTGTCGTACCTGCCCAGCGGATTTTCGATATCGTTCGCAATTCCTACGACGTGCAGCAGTCCATGCGCCGTTGATATCCTTTAGGGAAGCGCTGATTTAGACAGCGCTTCCTTAGGATGGATCAGATTCCACCTGCAGCCATTGCTCGGCGGCTATATCTCAATCCGCCCTATCGGCCCGCCTCGATGATATCGACCCAGATGGGGAGGGCGAGTTCCGCGCCCGTTCCGCCCGGCATGATTTTCTCCGGGGCGTCAAATCCCACCCACACGCCGCAGGTCATCTGGTCGTCAAAGCCGAGGAACCAGGCGTCCTGGTAATCATTGGTCGTTCCGGTTTTCCCGGCGGCCCGATGTCTCAGCCCCAAGGCTCGCGAGCGAGCTGCCGTCCCTCGGATGAGGACATCCTCCATGATGGCCGAGGTCATGCGTGCAGAAGACTCCGACAGCACGGGTACGCTTGCCTTGGTCGCCCGGTAGATCACGGTGTTGTCGGCATCGACGATTTTATCGATGAGATATGGCTGAAGCTTGGTCCCGCCGGTGGCAAAGACAGTATAGGCTGCGGTCATATCCTTGAGTGTGGCCTCAAAGGAACCGAGGCAGATCGAAGGGTAGCGTGGCGGGTTGGCGGCTATACCGGCGCGGATGATGCAGTTTGCGATGTTGTCGAACCCGGCGATTTTGCCGATCCGTACCGACATGGTGTTGCGGGAAAGTACCAGTCCATCGGCTGCCGGAAGCAATCCGCGGTAGGTGTTGTCGGAGTTTGAGGGATTGTATTTACGAAATGCGGCAGGCAAATCTCCCGGCCCGAGCCGGTTGTCATTGATCGGGTCGCCGGGGTGGAGTCCCGCCTCGAACGCCTTCGCGTAGACGAAGGGCTTGATCGACGAGCCGACCTGGCGCTGGCCGAGGATGGCTCGGTTGAATTTGCTGTACTCGTAGTCCCTGCCGCCGACGATGGCCCGTATGCCGCCGCTGCGATTGTCCACGGCTAGGGCTGCCGCCTGGAGAAAAGGCGAGGCGGCGAGGCTGGCGATTTCTTCGTTTGTCAGAGCGCGAAACGCCTTATGTTTGAATGCGGAATCCTTCTCGATTTCGCCAAGCCGTTGCTTGACCGCTCTCTCCGCGGCCTTTTGCAGGTCGCTGTCGATCGTGGTGTAAATCTTGAGACCGCCCTCGTCGAGTTGGTCCTGATCGATGACAAGCTGCAGGTCTCTTACGATGGCGTCCATTGCCCAGTTTTCCTGCGGGGTGGAGCGGGGCCGGGGACCGGCAACGACCTTGGTGGCGAGGGCCGTCTGATACTGCGCCTGGTCGATGTACCCGAGCTTCAGCATGCGGCCCAGTACCGTATTGCGCTCACGTGTGGCCCGCTCCGGGTCGTTGAAAGGAGAGAATCGATTGGGGCTGCGGATCAGCCCCGCCAAAAGCGCAGCCTCTGCGACCGTCATGCGGGAGGCGGGCTTGCCGAAATAGGCCTGGCTTGCGGTCTCGACTCCGTAATACCCGCTGCCGAAATAGATCCGGTTCATATAAGCCTCGAGGATCTGTTCTTTCGTCAATTCGGTCTCGATGCGGTAGGAAAGCGCCGCCTCGATCATCTTGCGATGGAAGTTTTTTCCCCCCAGGGGAAAGCTATTGCGTGCGAGCTGCTGGGTCAGGGTGCTGGCCCCTTCCTTCAGCCGGAAGCCGCCGAGGAAGTTTCGCACCACAGCCCGGGCGATTCCCAGCGGGTCGATGCCATGATGATAATAGAAACGCGTGTCTTCCCGCGCCAGGAGCGCATTGACGAAATCATTCGATATCTTGTCGAACGGCACGACGATGCGATTCTCTCCCGCCAGACGGCTGTAAAACTTGCCGTCCCTGTCGTATACAGCCGAACGTTGCCGCATATCGCTGATCGTGCGGAGGTCGAAGGTCAGCGCCCATGCGTAATACCCCAGCAAAACCACGGCGGCGAGGAGCAGCAAAAGCACGCCGGACTTGACTCCCAGCCAGAATAATCCGCCCAGACAGCCCTTCTTTTTCTTCGGGGGAGTTTTCTTGGATGGACGACGGGATTTCGACACGGGCTTGCAGGACGCTCGGGATTATAAGAGGAATCATGCCCTTCTGCCTTGAAAATCCAAATACTTACGATTTTTCCTGCCATGTGCCGCGGTCTCCTTGAGGGAAGCATCCTCAAGCGTGCCCAGGACAAGGGCCTTGCCGAGCTTGAGGCGATCGACTTGCGCCAGTGGGCGATCGACAAGCATCGCACCACGGACGACACGCCCTACGGCGGCGGACCGGGCATGGTGATGAAGGTCGAGCCAATCTACCGGGCGCTGGAAGAGCTTCGTACTCCAGAGACCAAGGTCGTGCTCATGACCCCGCAGGGGCGTCCTTTTCAGCAGCGTATCGCGGAGGAGTACCGCGAGGTTTCGCATATCATCATGATCTGCGGTCATTACGAAGGGGTCGACCAGCGGGTGGCCGATCATCTGGTCGATGATGAAATCTCCATCGGCGACTATGTTCTGACCAATGGCGCACTGGCGGCTCTGGTGGTCACCGATGCCATCGTCCGCCTCATCCCGGGCGTGCTCGGAGATGCCGATAGCGCGGTGCAGGATTCCTTTTCCACGGGAGTGCTGGATCATCCGCATTATACTCGGCCTGAGGTATTTAATGGATGGAGTGTGCCGGATGTGCTCATGTCGGGAAATCACGCGGCTATCGAAAGATGGCGGCGGCAGCGTGCGTTGGACCTGACCCGCGAGCGCCGTCCCGACCTTCTTGATTGAGGCCGGGCATTGCGTCCAGCCGATCGGTATCATATACTGGTCGTCTTTTCCAATGAGCCAGAAAACCGTCTCGATCTACGATACCACGCTGCGTGATGGCACGCAGGGCACCGGAATCTCCTTCTCGGTGCTGGACAAGATTCGGGTTGCCGAGCGACTCGACGCCTTTGGTATTGATTACATTGAGGGAGGCTGGCCGGGTTCCAATCCCCGCGACGCGGCTTTTTTTGAGGAGGCTGCGAAGCATACCTGGAAGCACGCCAGGATCGCAGCTTTCGGCATGACGCGGCGCGGCCGCATCAGCGTGGAGGAGGACTCCCAGGTGCGTATGCTCCTGGCCGCCGAGACGCCCGTCGTCACCATCGTCGGCAAGACGTGGCCCTTGCACGTCACCGAGGTTTTTGGGGTTTGTCTCGAGGAGAATCTCGCCATGATCGCGGATACCGTGAAGTTCCTCAAGGCCCATGGCCGGGAGGTCTTTTACGACGCCGAGCACTTTTTCGACAGCTACCGCGAAGACCCAGCCTACTCCCTCGCCACGATCAAGGCGGCGAAGGATGCCGGAGCGGATCTCGTGATCCTTTGTGATACGAATGGCGGTTCGTTGCCGGGGTTCGTCGGCGAGGTCACCCGCACTGCGATCGCGCATCTCGGAACCTCCGTGGGCATCCATACTCACAACGACAGCGGACTCGGAGTGGCCAACGCCCTCGCGGCAGTCGAGGCAGGTGCTTCCCAGGTGCAGGGAACGGTCAACGGCTACGGCGAGCGCGTGGGGAACTGCAACCTCGTCACCGTCATCCCGACCCTGCAGCTCAAGTACAACCTCCCGGTGGTGCCCGACCTCTCCCAAATGCGGGATGTGTCGGTCTTTGTCGATGAACTCGCCAATGTCCCGCACGATATCCGTGCGCCCTATGTCGGTTCGGCGGCATTCACCCACAAGGGCGGTCTGCACGTGCACGCCGTGCAGAAGCTGGCACGCACCTACGAGCACATCGATCCCAGCCTGGTCGGCAACCGTCAGACCATCGTGGTCTCCGACATGTCGGGACAGACCAACGTGCTCATGAGAGCCAAGGCGCTCGGCTTCGAACTTGAGAAAGGCTCCGCCCAGGTTTCGGAAATCCTCACCAAGATCAAGGCGGCGGAGAACGAAGGGTACGAATTTGAAGCCGCCGAAGGCTCGTTCAATCTCCTGATCCGCAAGGCGCTCGGTCTGTACCGCCCGCTCTTCGACCTCAAGGAGTACCACTGCAATTATCGCAACCTTGGCGCGAATGGCACCGATCTTTGCGAGGCCACGGTCAAGCTGATCGTCGGCGGTGTGCCGGAGTATACCGTGGCGGAGGGCGATGGTCCGGTGAACGCTCTCGATGCGGCGTTGCGCAAGGCGCTGCGCCCGTTCTATCCATGGATCGATACGCTGCGCCTGACCGATTACAAGGTGCGCATCGTCGATGGCGCTCGCGGTACGGCCGCTCGCACCCGCGTGCTCATTGAATCCACGGACGGGAATACCAACTGGGGTACGGTCGGCGTGTCCGACAATATCATCCAGGCCAGTTGGGAGGCTCTCGTGGACAGCTACGAGTTCTTCAGCGCTGGCCGCTAGGGCAGCCGATCCCGACCGCTCGGGCCATGGAGATACGACGTCTCCGGCCCGATCGGAACGATGCGGGTGGGGTTGATGTCATCATGCGTCACGTAATAGTGACGCTTGATGTGATCGAGGTTCACCGTTTCCGCGATGCCGGGCCATTGGTAAAGGTCACGCAGATAGCCGGAGAGATTCGGGTAATCCACGATCCGGCGAAGGTTGCACTTGAAATGCCCATGGTACACCGGATCGAACCGGATGAGCGTGCAGAATGCTCGCCAGTCGCTCTCGACCGGATGGTTCGTGATGAGGAAGCGACGCGCCGACAAGATGGCATCGAGTTCGTCGAGCATCTCAAAGAGCCGGTTGGCGGCGCGTTCATACGCCCTTTGAGAGGTCGCAAATCCTGCGAGGTAGACGCCGTTGTTCACCTTCTCGTAAATCGAGCTGCTCAGAGCTTCCTGACGCCCGGAGTGAGCGGACGGAAAGAGATCGACATCCCGGGTGTGAAAGGGACGGAACGCCTCGGCAAACATTCGGCAAATATCATCCTCCGAGTTATTGACGATGCGCGATGTCTTCCGATCCCAGAGGACAGGAACTGTCACTCTCCCATCAAAGGAGGCATCACTGGCATGGTAGGCCTCGGCAAGGAAGGAGAAGCCATTGACCGGGTCGGCTTCTCCGGGCGGGCGAAACGCCCATCCCCGCTCATCACGGATGGGATCGACGATGCTGCAGGAGATCGCCGCCTCAAGACCCAGCAGCTTCCGGACGATGAGAGTGCGGTGCGCCCACGGACAGGCGAGGGACACGTAGAGGTGGTAGCGCCCGCTTTCCGGCTCGTACTCCTTTCCCGGAGCGACGACTTCGCGAAATGCATCGGCTTGTCTCTGAAACTCGCCGTCTGTTGACTGTTCCTTGGGAAACTGTGCCATCATCGTATGAGAGTTGAGTGCTTTCTTGCGACCGGGGATTCTCAACTGACAGTTTGCGGGTAATGTGGCAAGGATTTCTCCGCCGCCGTTTACCCGAGCTTCTCGGGGAGGGTGGGGCTTGGCTCCTCGCCGTTCAGGTGAAGGTCGAATGCCTCAACCCTCTGGCGAACGGTTTCCACGTCGAAGGAACCTGTCTCCAGCGTCTCCTCATAGAGATCAAGAAGCGTCAGAAAATCTTCATAAATCCGCCAGACAGTGCCTGTCTCCCCGCGGTGGGTTTCTACCAAAGCCTCAAGCTTATCGCGATATGCCTCGAAATCGTGATGATGCTTGGCGAGATAACGAATATGCTCTGTGAGGGCGAATGGATCTTTTTCCCTGATATCGCCAATGCCGACCAAAATGGGGTATTCGGTATGCGTGATCATGAAAAGGAATCGAAAAACATCAAAGATCTGCGCGGGTCTATGGGGCCAGCCTCTTGAGCGCGCGCGAAGTATCCCACGATGAGCAGGGTTTTATCGAGTGCGGGCAAGGCAAAGGGGAGCAACTCCACGGCAGTGCTCATTGTGAACGAAGCGGCAGGAAAACAGGACGGTGGAGATCGTCTGGACGAACTTAAAGCGCGCCTCGCTCCCCGTTTTCCCGGTATCGATGTCCGGGTGATTACTCCGGATTTGCCGGCCGATCAGATCGCCGCGGAGGCGATGGAGCGCGGGGTCTCGCATCTGCTTGTCGGGGGAGGCGACGGCACGGTGAGTGTGGTGGCACGGACCATAGTGCGCCGTCCCGTCACCTTGGGAATCATTCCGCTCGGCACCTATAACAATATCGCCAGGTCGCTGAACATCCCGCCGGACATAGAAGCAGCCTGCCGCATCATCTGCGAAGGAAAAGAGCGCCCCGTCGATGTCGGGATTGCTAATGATGATCGGTACTTCTTCGAGGCCGCCGGGGCGGGACTCGATGCCGCGCTGTTTCCCCTGGGAGAGGAAATCAAGACCGGGCGGTGGGGCCGGATCTTGCAATTTGCCCGGCTGACCATGAACTACAGCGTCCAGCGCATGAGGCTGGAGTTTGATTCATCAGTGGCAGCGGCGCTTCCCAGGGAAAGACGGCGCAAGTTCTCCTCCTCCCGCCTGTCTGGAAATTCGCTGGTGATGCGCGCTTTGCTCGTCGCTGTCGCCAATGGCCCCTATTACGGCAGCGGCTTTGCCGTCGCCCCCGGGGCCCGGCTCAACGACGGCAAGCTCACCGTGGCCGTATTTCGCCGATTCTCCAAATACGAACTGATACGACACTTCATCTCCATCAGCCAGGGGCGCAGGCATTTCTGCCCGAAGCTGGAACTCTTTTCCGCGCGCCGGGTGAAGATATCCGCATTTCGCAAGCTGCCGGTGCATCTGGATGGGATGCCTTATGGAAACGCACCCATACGGCTGGAGGCGGTGCCGGATGCCCTCCGCGTGATCGCGCCGGAGAAGGAGCCTGTCGCCTGACGCGAGCCAGGGATGCCTGAGCGTGTTGCCGAGCCTTTGCTCAGGTCGTCCCCTGATGGCCTTCGCTCTTGCTGCAATCATGAGCAAGGCGTTTAGTATGAGCTATTATCCGATGGGACTTACCAACCGATTCTTTGCGTTCGGTATCGCCGTGCTATCGGTAGCATTGGCGGCATTGATCAGATGGGCGCTTATCCTGCCCATGCTGGGAGATCGCTCGCCCTATGCGGTGTTTCTCTGCGCCGTGATCATCTCCGCATGGCTCGGAGGGCTGTATCCAGGTTTGCTTGCCATGGGGTTGTCCCTTATTTGCGGGTGGGCCTTCCTTTCTTCCGATGCACGATCCGGGGATCTGGCGACGATGGTGATCACCGTTTTTTTTGTCATCATCGGGCTCCTGGTTTCCCTCGTCTGCGAGTCTCTCCATCGCAGCCGGAGGCGGGCGGAGCAGGCGAAGACGGAGATCGCCGATGGACAGGCTCGGATCGAGGCGGCGGAGGCGAGACAGCGGGAGATCCTCGATGCCATTCCGCATCTGATCTGGAAGTCTTCTGCGGAGGGGGAGATTTCCTATATCAATCGCCGCTGGATTGAGTCGCTGAACTTGCCGTTGGAAGAGACGAGAAACTACGGATGGACGAAGGTAATTCATCCGGAGGAGGCCGACTTGGTCCGGCAAGGCTGGGAAGAGGCACGTGCCGCGGAACGTGAGTTTCACATGGTTTTCCGGATCAAGCTGGGCAACGGGGTGTATCGCTGGCACGAGGTGCGGGTGCAGCCGTCCCGCGATTCCTCAGGAGCCTTGGTCGGTTGGTTCGGCAGCGCTACGGATATAGAGGATTCTCATAATCTGAACGAATCCTTGCGTGCCAGCGAAGAGCGGTTTCGGCGGCTGGCCGATCAGGCACCAGTCTTGATCTGGATGAGCGACGCATCCAAGGCGACGACTTGGTTTAACAAACCCTGGCTGGAGTTTACAGGACGTTCGCTGGAGCAGGAGATCGGGAACGGCTGGGCGGAGTGCGTGCATCCTGATGATTACGCGTATTGTGTGGAAACTTACTCGGCGAATTTCGAGGCGCGCCGGTCTTTTGAGATGGACTACCGCCTGCGTCGAAACGATGGCGTCTATCGCTGGGTGATGGATCGCGGGATTCCGATTTTCAGCCACGAGGGGATCTTTCTTGGGTACATGGGCAGTTGCATCGACATCAACGAACGCAAGGAGGCGGAGGAACAGGGCGACGCACTGCTGAAAATGGAGCAGGCTGCCCGGGTGCAGGCCGAGCGCACGGCTTTGTTGAAGGACGAGTTTCTGGCCACGGTCAGCCACGAAATGCGCACGCCCCTTACAGCCATGCTGGGCTGGGTGCAACTCTTGCGAAGCGGCAGTCTGCCGGCGGAGACCGTGCCGCAGGCCCTGGAGACCATCGAGCGCAACGCCCGGGCCCAGGCCAAGCTGATCGATGACCTGCTCGACATGAGCCGCATTCTTTCCGGGAGGCTGCGTCTGGATGTCCAGACGGTTAATATCGTGGAGGTGGTGGAGGCGGCTCTTGATGCGGCGGAGCCCGGTGCTGCCGCCAAGAAGATCCGCATGGTGCGTGTGCTTGATCCGTTGGCCGGACCGGTCACAGGCGACCCGATGCGGCTGCAGCAGATTGTCTGGAATCTCCTGAGCAACGCGGTGAAGTTCACTCCGACCAACGGAAAAATCACCACCACGCTCGAACGGATCAACTCCCACCTGGAAATCTCCGTGAGCGATTCCGGCGAGGGTATCCTTCCCGAGTTTCTTCCTCACGTCTTTGATCGCTTCCGCCAGCAGGATTCCTCCACCATGCGCAAGCACCAGGGGCTTGGATTGGGGCTGTCCATCGTCAAGCAGCTCGTGGAGTTGCATGGCGGCTCGGTGCGTGCGACCAGTCCTGGTCAGGGGCTGGGTGCCACGTTTGTCGTCTCCCTGCCGATGGCCGCCGCATACAAGGAAGTGAGGGAAAAGGAGGTTGCCGTGCCGGTTGAGCCTCCTGCCGCCAGCGAAGGTGTGCCGACCTTGCTGGGGACCCGGGTGCTCGTGGTCGATGATGACGGTGATGCGAGGGAACTCCTCCGTTCGATCCTAGCTCAGTGCGGCGCGAGTGTCCGCACGGCGGGTTCCGCCTCCGAGGCCTTGAGCCAGATGGACTCCCGCGTGCCGGATGTCCTGGTCAGCGACATCGGCATGCCGGGTCAGGATGGGTATGGTCTGATCCGTGAGGTGCGGATGAGGCCGAGGGAGAAGGGTGGGCACGTCCCTGCTCTGGCGCTTACCGCCTTTGCCCGGTCGGATGATCGCCGCCGGGCCATCAGCGCCGGATTTCACATGCATCTCGCCAAACCGGTGGAACCCGCCGAGCTGGTGACCGTGGTCGCCAGCCTGGCCCGGCGTTGACGTCCAGGGAAGGCGGTTGCGACTTGCTCCCCTCCGCAAAGGCCAAGGGAAAAGGACGCAGCCGCCTCGCGAGAAACTCTCTGGGAATCCGTCGGATTCCTGCATAAAATTTGCTCTCGGGACGGATCGAGACACGCGGATGGGCTGGGAGCCGCGATTACCTTGGAACTTGCCGATGCAGAACGAGTCATCCGCCCAGTGGTACAAAGACGCAGTCATCTATGAACTGCATGTGAGATCCTTTGCTGACAGCTCAGGCGATGGAATCGGAGATTTCCGCGGGCTGACGGAGCGGCTGGGATATTTTGAGGAACTCGGTGTCACCGCGCTCTGGCTGCTTCCTTTCTATCCATCGCCGTTGCGTGACGATGGATACGACATTGCCGATTACATGGCGGTAAATCCCTCCTACGGCACGCTGGAGGATTTTCAGGAGCTTCTGGCCGAGGCGCACAAGCGTAACCTGAAAGTGATTACCGAACTGGTCATCAACCACACCTCGGATCAGCATGCCTGGTTCCAACGAGCGAGGCGCGCGCCAGCCGGCTCACCGGAGCGAGACTTTTACGTCTGGAGTGAGAACCCGCGGAAGTTCGAAGAGGCCCGCATCATCTTCAAGGACTTTGAATCTTCCAACTGGGCTTGGGACCCGATCGCCAAGGCCTACTACTGGCATCGCTTTTACTCCCATCAGCCCGATCTGAACTTTGATAATCCCCTGGTGCAACAGGCGGTCTTTGAAGTCCTGGATTTCTGGTTGAAGATGGGAGTGGACGGGCTGCGGCTGGATGCGATTCCGTACCTTTTTGAAAGGGAGGGCACTTCCTGCGAAAATCTGCCGGAGACGCATGCCTACCTGAGACAGCTCAGGAAGCATGTGGATGAGAACTATGCGGGCCGCATGCTCCTGGCGGAGGCCAACCAATGGCCGGAGGACGCCGTGGCCTACTTTGGCCAGGGCGACGAGTGTCAGATGTCCTTTCACTTCCCGCTCATGCCACGGATCTTCATGAGCGTACAGATGGAGGATCGCTTCCCGATCATCGACATCCTGGAGCAGACCCCGGAGATTCCGACGGAGTGCCAGTGGGCGATTTTTCTCCGCAATCACGATGAGCTCACTCTGGAAATGGTGACCGATGAGGAGCGCGACTACATGTACCGCCTCTATGCGGAAGATCCCAGGGCGAGGATCAATCTCGGCATCCGCCGCCGCCTCGCTCCGCTACTCGATAACAACCGCCGGAAAATCGAGCTGGTGAATTCCCTTCTCCTTTCGCTTCCCGGCACCCCGATCATCTATTACGGCGACGAGATCGGGATGGGGGATAATTTTTATCTGGGAGATCGCAATGGCGTGCGCACCCCGATGCAATGGAGCGCAGATCGGAACGCCGGTTTTTCGCGCGCCAATCCACAGCAGCTCTTTCTGCCGGTCATCATCGATCCGGAGTTTCACTACGAGGCGGTGAACGTCGATGTACACATGAAGAACCTGTCATCCCTCTTCTGGTGGATGAGGCGGGTCGTCGATGCCCGCAAGCGTCATCCCGCCTTCTCCCAGGGCACCCTGGAGTTTCTCCGACCGGACAACGCCAAAGTGCTGACCTTCCTGAGGCGGGATGCGGATGAGACGATCCTTGTCGTGGCGAATCTGTCGCGGTTTTCCCAGTGCCTGGAGCTGGATCTCTCGGAGTTCAAGGGCTCCCGGGCCGAAGAAATGTTCGGCGGAGGCGTCTTCTTTGAGATCAAGGACGCACCGGTCACCTTCACCATCGGCCCTCATGGGTTTTATTGGCTGCTCCTCAGGTCTTCCATGACCTCCAAGCCGGGCGCCGAGGCCGCAATCGTCCCTGAAATCTCTCTGGCAAGCGAATGGTCGGATGGACTGGTCGATCATCTCGAGACCGCCATCCTTCCCGGCTACCTGCCGTCCTGCCGGTGGTATGGGCAAAAGGACCGTGTGCTCCGACTGGCGAAGGTGCGGGAAAGTTTTGCCGATCCATCGGGAGAAAGCCGCATCATCCTTTTGGAGCTGACCTTTACGGATGGCGATCCGATGACGCAGATCCTGGCGCTGACGATCGGCACAGAGGATGCCGGTGATGTCTCCACCAGCCCCGCGATGGTTGCCCGGTTCGCCGATGGCCGGGTGCTTTGGGATCTGCTCTATATGCCGGAGGGCAGGGGCAGGATTTGGGATATGCTGGCAGGCGAGCTCCGGTGGGGAGATTCCAGGCATCATCTGCGTGGCATCAAGGGGGACGGCATCTCGGGAAGTGCGCCTGCCTCCAGGGTGTTGGGCGGGGAGCAGTCCAATACCGGTCTCGCCTATGGTGATGAATGGATGTTTAAATTCTTCAGGATATTCACCGACGGGCCACATCCGGATGCCGAAATCCTCCGGATCTTGTCCGAGCGAGGCTTCCCGTATTCGCCGCGCTTCGGCGGCGAGATCCGCTGCCGGTTGAATGATGAGGAGGGAGCGGCTGGCCTCCTGACTTCGTTTGTGAAGAACCAGGGCGATGGATGGAGCTACATGCTCGATGCGGTCGGGAGGTTTTTTGAGCAGGTTGTCTCTGTCGAGGTGCAGGAGGAGGCCACGGGCCAGTTTGACGAGATCATCGAGCAGGTCATTCCTCAGCGCGCCCGGCAACTCGGGCAGAGAACTGCGGCTTTGCACGCGTGTCTGGCATCCGTCACCGAGCTGCCGGAGTTTGCCCCCGAGGCTGTTACAGGCCTTTATCAAAGGTCTCTTTACCAAACGATGCGGAGCCAGTTGCGCCGTACCGAGGTCATGGTGACGCGAAAGCTTCCCATGCTGGCGCACGACGTCCGCGAGGTCGCTGTCTCGTGGCTGGCCACGACTCCGCAGATTCTCGACGCCTATCAGCAACTCCTTCGCCGCCGGGTGCATCTCAACAAGATCCGGGTCCATGGAGACTACCATCTCGGCCAGGTGCTTAATACCGGAAATGATTTCGTGATCCTGGATTTTGAGGGCGAGCCGCGGCGCAGCCTCGGGGAGCGGCGGCTGAAGAAGTGTTCTCTCGTCGATGTCGCGGGAATGCTCAGATCCTTTGATTATGCGGTACAGGTCTCGTTGAATCGGCAAAAGCCCGAGGACCGCCCGCGCCTGAAGCCGTGGGCTGGGAAATGGCTCGAGGTCGTGAGCTCCGCGTTCCTTGACGGCTATCGATGTGAGGCTGGGGAAGCTGCGTTTCTTCCAGCATCCGGCGAGGATTTTCAGTTCCTGCTGCTGCTCTTTCTTTTGGACAAATCGGTCTACGAAATCGGGTATGAACTGAACTACCGGCCGGACTTTCTCTCTGTGCCGATGGGCGCGGCGGAGAGACTCCTGGCCGGCAGGGAATCCAAGGACTAAGCTTTTATGGCAGATGATGCAAAACCGACTGTATGGATGGGGCGCTCGTATCCTCTCGGGGCTACGGTGACTCCGGAGGGAACAAACTTTGCGATCTTTTCCCAGAACGCAACCGGAGTGGAGCTCTGCCTTTTTAAGGAAAAGGACGACACGGAACCTTCGGCGAGAATAGCGATCACGGAGCGTACCGATGATGTCTGGCACTGCTTCCTGCCGGGAGTGGGCCACGGCCAGCTCTATGCCTACAGGGTTGCAGGCCCGTATGATCCTGCCGCCGGACATCGCTTCAATGACGCAAAGCTCCTCCTCGATCCGTACGCCAAGGCAATCGCTGGTCCCATCAAATGGTGCGATGAGATGTTTGCCTATCAGTTTGGCGGAGACGACGCTGATCTGAATCCCGATACCCGCGACAATTCGGCGGGAGCGCCCAAGTCCGTCGTGGTTGCCAATGGCTTCGACTGGAATGGCGACCGGAAACTCGACACGCCGCTCGCCGAGTCCGTGATCTATGAAGTGCACGTGAAGGGATTTTCAAAGCTTTGCCCCGAGATTCCCGAAAACATCCGGGGAACCTATGCTGCACTCGGCAGCGACTTTGCGATCGATTACTTCACCAGGCTTGGCGTCACTGCCATCGAATTGTTGCCCGTCCACCATTTCGTGAATGACGACTATCTGGAGAAAAAGGGACTGGCAAATTACTGGGGATATAACTCCATCGGGTACTTCGCACCTCATTGGGCTTATTCGGGTTCCGGTTGCCTCGGCGACCAGGTACGGGAGTTCAAGGAGATGGTGAAACGTCTTCACGCCGCGGGGATCGAGGTCATCCTCGATGTCGTGTACAATCACACCGGGGAGGGAAATCACATGGGGCCCACCCTGTGTTTTCGCGGAGTGGACAATGCCTCGTACTACCGTCTGGTAAGCGACGACCGACGCTACTACATGGACTATACAGGCTGCGGAAATTCGCTCAACATGATGCATCCTCGCGTGCTCCAGCTCATCATGGACAGCCTGCGCTACTGGGTGCAGGAAATGCACATCGACGGGTTTCGTTTCGATCTCGCCTCGACCCTTGCCCGGGAACTTCACGAGGTGGACCGTTTGTCGGCATTCTTCGATATCATCCATCAGGACCCGGTAATCTCGCGGGTAAAGCTGATCGCGGAACCATGGGACGTCGGCGAAGGCGGATACCAGGTCGGGAACTTTCCGGTTCTCTGGGCGGAGTGGAACGGAAAGTACCGGGACTGCATTCGCAAGTATTGGAAGGGCGATGAGGGCAATATCGGAGAATTTGCCTCCCGCCTCACTGGCAGTTCCGATCTGTACCAGAGCGATGGCAAGAGGCCATACGCGAGCATTAACTTCATCACCGCCCACGACGGATTCACGATGAACGATCTCGTAAGCTATAATGATAAGCATAATGAGGCGAACCAGGAGGGCGGCTCTGACGGCGATAGTAATAATAATAGCTGGAATTGCGGAGCCGAGGGAGCAAGCGATGACCCAGGCGTCGTTGAACTGCGCCATCGCCAGTTGCGCAATTTCTTTTCCACACTCCTGCTCTCCCAGGGAGTGCCCATGATCTCGGGAGGCGACGAGTTTGCCCGCACCCAGGACGGCAATAACAATGTGTACTGCCAGGATAACGAACTCTCCTGGTTCTCCTGGGAGAGGTCGGATGAACAGAATCGCCTGACGGAGTTTGTGGCCAGGCTGATTCGGTTTCGGAAGACGCACCCGGTTTTTCGACGGCCAAAGTTCTTCCAGGGGAGGGCGATCCGCGGACTTGGGATCAAGGACATCATGTGGTTCAATCCCGACGGACACGAGATGTCTGATGAGGAATGGTCGGTGGGATACGCGCGCTCAATGGGGGTCTTGTTAAGCGGCCTCGGCCTCGACGTGCGTGATTTCAAGGGTGAGCCAATAGCGGACGACACCTTTGTCGTCCTGTTCAACGCCCATCACGAGCCGCTCGATTTCAAACTGCCGCGACTCAAGAACAGCCGGGCGGGCTGGGAGATGATCCTGGATACGAACCTCCAGGAGGGATTTCTGTCCACCAAGACTCGTCACGGTGCTCATGCCTCGGTTTCTGTCGGAGCCCGCTCCGTCGTTGTCCTAAAGCATGGACTTACCCGCGAAAAGGCAGCCCGTCAGATACCATGAGCGACTCGCAACGCCTCCGCATTCCGTCGGCGACGTACCGGCTTCAGTTTCACGCAGGGTTTACATTTCGTGATGCCCTGGAGATCCTTGATTACCTGAAGGATCTGGGGATCAGCGATGTCTATTGCTCACCGTATTTCCAGGCTTCTCCTGACAGCACCCATGGCTACGACGTGGCCGACCACAACCGCCTGAACCCGGCGGTAGGAAGTGCTTCGGACTTCCATGCCTTCAGCGAAGGGCTTAAAGCGCGTTCGATGGGCCAGGTCCTGGATTTTGTGCCAAATCACATGGGTATCGGTGAGTCGCTGAATACCTGGTGGCTGGAGACCTTGGAGGATGGTATTGCCTCTCCTTACGCACGATATTTCGACATCGACTGGCAGTCGGGCCGCGAGGCCCTCGCAGACCGTGTCCTCCTGCCGATCCTGGGCGACCGATATGGGAAGGTGCTGGAGAATGATGAGTTTAAACTCACCTTTGAGGATGGCGCGTTCGTCCTGCACTATTACGAAACCCGCCTGCCGATCAATACCCGCACTTATCCGCTGATCCTGCGGGCTGCACTCGGTCGGCTTGAGGGCGAGGATCTGGAGGCCCTGCGCGACGTGATTGCCATGTTCGGCGCGCTCGGTCGGGGCGATACTGAACCAGAGGCAAAAAAAGCGGCGAAGCAACGCCTGGCGGAAATAGCGGCAAGGGAGCCGATCGCACAAGCTATCAATTACGCGCTGAAGTCCTTCGAGGGCATCAAGGGCGATCCTTCCTCCTACGACGCACTACATGAAGTGCTGGAGGGACAATACTATAGGCTGAGCTACTGGCGGGTTGCCGCGGAGGAGATCAATTATCGTCGCTTCTTTGATATCAATACCCTGGCGGCGATACGGATTGAGATACCGGAGGTATTTGAGGCGGCGCATCAGCTTGTGTTTGATTTGATCTGCAAGGGGGCGGTGACGGGGTTGAGAATCGATCATATCGACGGTCTCTGGAATCCCCGGGAGTATGTCCAAAGGCTGCAGGATCGGGTTCGTGATCTGACGAAGACCGAGGAACTCCAGCCTCTTTATCTCGTGGTGGAAAAGATACTGGAGGTCGCCCGCGAGGAACTGCCGGAAGGATGGCCGGTGCATGGCACCACGGGATATGAGTTTGCCAATCTGGCGGTGCAGGTGCTCACCGACGCGAGGAATGAGAAGGCTTTCAGCCGGCTCTATTCACGCTTCCTTGGCGAGGATTTGAGCTACCCCGATCTGGTTTATGCCAAGAAGAAGCTGGCTATGGAGATCCTCCTGCGGAGTGAGGTCACTTCGCTGGGGCGGAGGTTGAATGACCTGTCGGAGCTGCACCGGGACTTCCGCGACCTGACCCTGGATACGCTGACCCATGCGGTTTCCGAGGTCATCGCCTGTTTTCCGGTCTACAGGACATACATCTCTGAGGATGGAGTTGTTTCGTCCCAAGATGAAAAGGTTATCCTGCGAGCCATCGTTGCGGCGCGGCGGCGGAATCCTTCGCTCGAGAAGGCGGTTTTGGATTTCCTGCGGGGCGTGCTCCTCCTCAAGCTTCCCGATCGCTTGACCGAGGAACAGCGCCGGGCGCATATCGAGTTTGTCATGCACTTTCAGCAGTGCAGCGGTCCCGTCATGGCCAAGGGGGTGGAGGACACGGCGTTCTATATTTACAACCGACTGGTCGCCCTCAATGAGGTGGGCGGCAATCCCGGCATGTTTGGCCTTTCCGTCGAGGAGTTTCACCGCGTGAATCGGGACCGGGCTGAGAAGTGGCCTCATTGTCTGCTCGCGACATCGACGCATGATACCAAGCGCAGCGAGGACGCAAGAATGCGGCTCGTGGCGCTCTCGGAGATCCCGGAGGATTGGAATGCTGCGATCCGTGCCTGGTCGCGCATGAATCGCAAGCATCACACAAAGATCGATGAGCGGAGCGCTCCCTCACCGAACGAGGAATATCTGCTCTATCAGGCTCTGGCTGGCGTCTGGCCGGTCGGGGGATGCGATGACGAAAATCGCGAGGAGCTGGTATCGCGCATTAAGCAGTACATGACCAAGGCTCTTAAAGAGGCCAAGGTCAACAGCAGTTGGACCGAGCCGAACTCCGCTTGGGAAGAGGCGGTAGAGCAATTCATCTTCGCGATACTCGATCCCCAGCTTAGCGCGGAATTCCTGAGCAGCTTCTCGGGATTCGCTGCACGTCTTGCCCGGCTCGGAGCCTATAATTCAGTAGTCCAGGTTGTCCTGAAATGCACCGTGCCCGGCGTGCCGGATTTTTATCAGGGAACAGAATTGATAGACCTCAGCCTGGTCGATCCGGACAATCGCCGACCGGTCGACTACGAACGGAGGCGGGAGATGTTAAGACGGGTGGCGGAGCAGTCTTGCGCCGATCTTCTTCCGAGGATCGAGGATGGCGGTTTGAAACTCTTCGTTATTCAACGGCTTTTGCAGTTCCGCCGCGATCATGCCCGGTTCTTCGCCGATGCAGCCTATGAGCCGCTGACGGTCACCGGGCGTCTGAATCAAAGAATCATCGCGTATCAACGCTCGCATTCCTCAGGAACCCTCGTCATTTGCGTGCCGCGTTTTTTCGCCGCACTCGGGGAAACGCCCTGGGGTGCCGCATGGAGCGAAACCCACATCCACGGAGCAACCCCCGGCGAATGGCGCAACGTCCTTACCAATCAGGCCATCACGCTGGACGGCACTCTCGACGCGTCCACCGCCTTTGCCGACGCGCCGATCGCCGTGCTTTGGAAACCGGCGGAAGAGTAACGCGCTTACGCCTTTTCCTGCGCGACCCAGTCGATCGCAAATCGAACCATTTCACCCGCATCGCGGAAACCGAGCTTTTCCTTGATGTGGGCGCGATGCGTCTCGATTGTTTTCACGCTCAGGTGCAGTTCCCCGGCGATCTCCTTGGTGCCGTAGCCCCGGCCGAGCAGCTCCAGCACCTCGAGTTCGCGATCGGAAAGCCGGTCGACCGGTGATCCGCTGCCGCCTTCCGCAGTCTGGATTGCCTGGAAAATCAGGCGCTCGCTAAGACGCGGGCTGACGTAGATATCTCCCTTGAGGACCTTGCGCAGGGCATCGAGGACATGCGTGAGGGCCTCGGCTTTCATGACATAGCCCAACGCCCCCGCCTTGAGCGCACGCAGCGCGTAGAGCGACTCATCATGCATGGAGAGCATGAGGAGAGGGAGCTTGGGCTGCTCCGACTTCATAAGCTTGATCAACTCGATGCCATTCGTTCCGGGCAGGGAAATATCGAGGAGGGCGACGTCCGGCTTGAGGGTGCGCATCGCCTCCAGGGCGGAAGGCGAGGAGGAGGCCTCGCCGCAGACCTCCAAGTCCTGCTCCGCATTGATCAGCGCTGTGATGCCATGCCGGAATACCGGATGATCGTCCACGATCAACACCCGCCGCTTGGTTTCCGTGGTCTTGTCTGTTTTCGATTCACTCATGAGGATTGGGAAATGTACAGATCACCCGGGTCCCGCTGCCGGGTTTAAAATGAAAATCGACCTCGCCGCGCATGGCCTGCGCCCTGTAGCGCAGAGTGCGCACCGCAGTGCCATAGGGTTCTCTGGTCAACTCGCCCTCGGATTTTCCATCATCGAGAATTTCGAGGCAAATCGAATCGTTTTTCTCCGAGAGAGTGATGGTGAGATGTGAGGCCCCGGCTTGCTGAATCGCCGTGGTAACCGCCTCCTGTGCGATGCGGTACGCATTGCGTGCGGCAATGGAGTTTCGCACAAGGATGTTTTTTTTGCAGTGAAAGTCACACCGAACGGAATGACCGGCTCGGACCGCAAGCTCCTGCAAGGCAGACATGAGTCCGGCGGAATCAAGCTCCACAGGATGGAGGCCCCGGGAGATATCCCGCGCCTGGGTGACGGAATCATTGATGAGCCTGGCCAGGTCGTGCAGCGCCGATGCGTGGGGCGATCCATCGCGATCCAGAGCGCCGGCGAGCGCCTTCGCCGCAAACGCCGCACCGAGCAAATGCTGGCAGAGATGATCGTGAAGCTCCTGGCCGATTCGCCTCTGCTCCCTTTCTGTCGCTTCCAGAAGGGCGCGTTCGAGGAATTTTTGCTCCGTGATATCTGCCGCCAGGATGAGCGTTTCGTCGCTGGCATCGGCGAGATGCATGAGCTTGAGCTCCACGGGTTCCCCGGATTTGCGAGTCGTTTCCACCTCCTGTTCCCGAGCGGGATCGGCGGCGGCGTCTCGCGCGCGATCCCAGTCCACAAAATTTCGGAGTGGTTTTCCCATGACCTCATGCGCATCCCAGCCGAAAATCGCGGCAGCGCCCTTGCTCCACTGCCGAATGGTATTCTCCCGGTCTACACTCAGGCGACCGATGGGCAGGGCATCGAGCAAAGGCTCGAACTCTTGCCCGCAGTCACCATCCGGATTTCTCAAGGCATCCTCTTCCGTGGCCATCGCTACAAGAGCAACACGTCCCGGGAGGGATGACAAGCTTGACCACCCGGCAAGGGGAGGGCGATTCCCGCTTCGTTCATCAGGCGAGCGGAGGCCTTCCCCGGAAGATGAGCGAAATGATGAAGAGAATCAGGAAGAGGCCAAACAGCACCTGGGCGATCCAGGCAGCCGAACCCGCTATACCGCTGAATCCGAGTGCTGCCGCTATCAGTGCCACGACCAAGAATGTGAGTGCCCAACTAAGCATAGTTTTCCTTTCGTTTTGAATGGCATCGTCTGGAGGCGTCGGGCCGCGTGTGTCGCTGGTCGCCATCTCCAGGATACTGATGGTGCGCTCAGGTTCCGCCCTGAGTGAAATGGGGTGCTATCGCGAGGAGATCTCCGCCGCAGCTTCCTTGAGGACGGTATCGAGCTCGTCTGGACCGAAGGGCTTTACCAGATGATGGCGATAGCCTGCGGAGAGGCTCTTTTCCTTGTCCGAGCGCATACCGTATCCGCTCATGGCGATGCCAAACGGAAGGGGGCCGGTCTCCTTGACACGACGCATGAGCTCCCAGCCATCGCCATCGGGCAGGCCGATGTCGGAGATCAGGACATCGACCGGGACGGACTTCAGATCCTCAAGAGCGGAGGTCATGTCGCGCGCGCTGCGCACAGAATGGCCGACCATGGCAAGATAATGGCCGAGATACTGGAGCGTATCCTCGTGGTTCTCGACGATAAAAATGGACAATGCACGGCCTCGATCTTCCATGGCTCTCGCGGGATACTACGACCGGAATCGGGATGCTGCCAACGCAAAGATCGGATCAGGTGGGAAATACGAACGCGGCGGCTATTCGTCCCGGAAGGGCATGAGGTACTTCTCGGTTTTCACAATGACCTCCGCAGGCGCAAACGGGTAGGCGAGGTAATCGGTCGCACCGCTGTCAAAGGCCGCCGAGAGGGTTTCGGTGTCGTCGTCCCGTGCCACCACCAGGATATCCGTACCATCGACGGGCGGGATATCCCTGATCAGCGCGACTTCCTGAATGGAGTCCGTGATCACGATGATCGGGGAATCAATCTCATGGAGCTTTTCCCGTTCGGTGATGACCAGCAGGCTGGAATAATGGTCCCGGAGGATTTTCTCGATCTGGCCAAGAATCTCTCCATCACGCATGAACAAGGCAATACGCGGCAGAAATGTCGTTGTTTCCATGACGGGGAATCGAACCTCCTTGAGGACCGGATGCCTCTTTGTGAGGGAGAGGTTTCCGTCTCGGGGGGAAATCCCGACTTCGGGAAAAAACGTGAGGGCCAGTTGACGGTGCGACTGCGTTTCTTATTGGTATGAAGGAAAAGGAATCCAGGAAAGAAGGGCGGGTCAGGGATCTGGCCTCGGCGCACCCGTCTGCCATCGACGTGGCTTCCTCGGCGAAAGCAGCCGGGGAAAAGCTGAGAAGACTCAAGACAGAGAAGTTTCCCGTCGCCAAGGACAACAAGCTCGTGGGGCGAACAAATGACCCCAACCCTGATCGATCGGCGGCACGATTCGGACACGATCCGGACTCCACGACGATAGGTGAGACGGGATTGAGCGAGGCGATTTACTGCTACGAGGATCAATCCCCCGATGAAGCAAAAAAGATCATGATGGATCATGGCCTCGCTCACATGTCGGTGGTGGATCGTGATCTGCGGATCGTCGGGATCGTTTCTCTGAAGTCGCTAAAGGCACTCGAGGCCGGGAAGCCCTCGAAACCTAAAAAACGAAAGGCGGCCTGAGCCGCCTCTCGTACGTGGTTTGGAATACCGGGTGGAGCTGGCAGTGGTCAGGCTGCCGGCCCTGTCGGCGAATCGATTACCGGCTCATTCGCGCCTTCAACAAGAGGACGGGAATTGGCCTGCACCTGGGCGGCGATGAACTCATAGAGCTTGTAAGCGCCAAAAAGGAGCAAAGCGGGTTTGAGCAAAGCCAGGAAGATGCGGATCTTGAGCCGGACGATCAATCCGATGGGCAGGAAGTGCAGGACATACCCGATGAGGGCTGCGACCAGGACAGAAGCAAGCGGAGCGCTGCGAATCTGATCTTCACAGTCCTTGCAGGTGGCGTCGAGCGCCTTGCAGGCGTCTTGTACGCCCTTACCTAAAGTGTCATCGATGGATGCGCTCATGATTTACCACCATTTCAGTTTGCTGCCGAGGGCCTGGGCCTGCTCGACAATGTTGGACTGGGTCTCGGCGTAGCGCTGTTTCAGTTGGGGAATCTTGTCCCGCAACTCGGAGTACGCCGTATCGAGCAACTCCCGGGCTGCCTGGGCGGTGTCCTTTTCCTTCTCCTCTCGCTGGCTCAGGAGATAGCCGAACCCGAGGCCCAGGGCGAAGGCACCGGCGATGACCGGAATGGGGTTTTCCTTCACATACTTGCGGCTCGCCGCGTAGGCGCTCTTGGCTCCTTCGACGCATTTGCAGGCCGGAGGCGGAGTCTCATCAAATTCAGTGGAAGTCGTGCCGATTTCTTCAGGTATGGGATTGCTCATGACGTTGGATGTCTCAGGTTGCTGATATAATCGGGCGCTGCACCCGTAGTGGTCGCCTGCGCTCGATGATGATTGGACTCACGATTCCTCATGGCGGAATTCGATTGCCACACATTAAACCCGATCCAGCCCTCTGACAACGACGAACTCTCCCGGCGACAGGGGGGGCGGGGATTCTCCCGGAACCTGAAATCAGGTGCAAAAATCCCCTTTTCGTCACGCCGGATTGCCGCTTTCATGTTCCTTTATGACGAAAGCGGTTTTGGCCTTGGAAGACGGGACGATTTTTCGGGGCGAATCATTTGGCGCAAAGGTAAATCAATCGGGGGAAATCTGTTTCAATACCTCCATGACCGGATATCAGGAGATCCTGACCGATCCGTCGTATCGCGGCCAGATCGTTGCCATGACGTACCCGCTCATCGGCAACTACGGCATCAACTTCACCGACGTGGAGAGCGAGGTGCCTCACGTGCGCGGCTTTGTCATCGAGGAGCTCAGCGCCATTCCCAGCAACTGGCGCGCTCAAAGCACGCTTCCGGCATATTTGGAGAAATACGGCATCCCGGGCATTCAGGGCATCGACACGCGCGCTTTGACCCGGAAGCTTCGCACGGGCGGCGCGCTCCGGGCGGCGATCGTCGTGGGTGAGGTTTCCGACGAGGACGCCGTGCGCATGGCCCGGGAGGCCTCCTACGACGGCATCGATTTCGTTCAGGAGGTGACACCGTCTTCCCAGTACCAGTGGGACCCCAGCGCTCTTGAGAGCGGCAAATGGATTTGCGCCAAGGCCGAATATGCCCAGAAAGTCGTCGTCGACGGGCGGGGTAACATTTTTGAGGAACTGCCCCCGGCGGAGCACAAGGTCGTCGCCTACGATTTTGGCATGAAAAAGAACATCCTCCGCTCGCTGCGGCGGCATGGTTTTGACGTGACGGTCGTGCCGGCCTCCACTCCGGCTTCCGAGGTATTGGCTCTGAACCCTGATGGCGTTTTCCTTTCGAATGGTCCGGGAGACCCGGCGGCGCTCGAGTATGCGCACGCCACCGTGCGGGAAATCGTCGGCAAGAAGCCGATTTTTGGCATCTGTCTCGGTCATCAGATTCTGGCGCTGGCCTTGGGGGGAAAGACTTTCAAGCTCAAGTTTGGACATCGCGGCGCAAACCAGCCCGTGCAGGATCTGCGCTCCGGCAAAGTCGCGATCACCTCGCAAAATCACGGCTACGCCGTCGACCCCGATTCTCTGCCCAGTGACGTCGAGGTGACACATGTGAACCTCAACGACGGGACTGTGGCGGGCTTGCGTCACAAGGAACAGCCGGCTTTCAGCGTTCAATATCACCCGGAGGCTTCACCTGGGCCGCACGACGCCTCGTATTTCTTTTCCGAGTTCGCCAAAGAGGTTGCCCGGTCCAAGAATTCCGCCTAGTAGTACACCATGCCCCAGATTCAGGTCTTTCTCTCGGACGAGAACAAGATTTCCCACGATCTTTCCGAAGACAAGATAACGGTAGGTCGATTGGCTGATAATTCGCTTCAGATCGATGATGGCTCCGTTTCCAGTCATCATGCGGAGCTCCTGTTTGAAAATGGCGAATATCATCTCCATGACCTTGGCTCGACCAATGGCACCTTCGTCAACGAAGAGCAGGTGACCGATGCCATCTTGAAGCATGGGGACGAGATCCGCTTTGGCCGCATCCCGGCGGTTTATCAAGGCGAGGAGGAAAGCGGCGCATCCCAGCCGTTGCCTTCCAGCACCTCCAGCAAGGTGGCCGAGGTCGCCCAGCAGAGCGCTCGCCCGGCAAATTTTATCAGCACCTCTCCGATTCCCCGCCATGTCGAAAAGAAGGATGTCGTGGGCATTGCTCTCTACGCTCTCGCCGCATTGGCCTTCGTCGGAGCTGGTTTTGCCGCCTACTGCACCTTCGCGCTGGCCCCGGCCATCTAGGAGGTAGGGGAGCGAGCCGGACTTACCGGTTCGCGTAGCGGACGATGGCGTCTGGTCCGAGCACGCCTACCAGCGGGAGATTGCGGTAGCGTTCGTTGTAGTCGAGTCCATAGCCGACGACGAAAGCATCCGGTATGTCGAATGCGACAAAATCCGCCTCCGCCTTTCTCGGCTGCTCGATCAGCTTGCGCAGGAGGACGCAGGATTTGAGGCTCAGGATCGTTTTATCCTGGGCAAAGTGATCGAGCACCGTTCGCAGGGTCGTGCCGGTATCTAGGATGTCATCGAGCACGAGGACATGGCGGCCGGAAAGATCGGCCACCGGGGTTTGCCGAAAGGTTACAGTTCCCTTGCTCTGAGTGCCGTGATAGCTCGATACGGCGAGACAGTCGACCTGGAGGGGGAGCGGGATGCGACGCAGCAGGTCCGCCATGAATATCACGCTGCCGTTCAGCAGCGCCACGATGGTCAGGTCTTTTCCCTCGTATTCGGCCGTGATTTTGCGTGCCAGGACGTCGAGACGGCCCAGGATCGTTGCTTCGTCAAAAAGGATTTCCGAGATGTCTTTGATCATGATTAGCGGTAGCGACCGACGGCAACGAACCTGCCATTGACGAAGGAAAACAGTTCGCGAGAAACAGGGTAGGGAGAGGCTTCATATTCCAGGATGATCTCCTCGGCCATATCTCGGGAAACTTGGGAAAGCTTCGGAAATATGTAGATCACATGCCGGGACGGAATCGCGACCAGGACGTCAGGTCCGAGTTTCTTGTCGAACATCGTGGAAAACTCTGGAGCCAGCACTGCGGAAGCGGTGAGGGGGCTTTCCGACTGAATCATCGCATAGGCAATGACCCCATTCGCATCGCGGATGTAACTGGGTTTCAGATCCTTGAGTACGGCGGAGGCGGCAGGTATGGCCTGGGCCATGATCTCTTTTCGCGTCACGCCGAGTTCCTTGATCTCGTTGCGCTTCAGCGGCTTGAGCTCTCCATTGACCATCCGGGCCGGAACCAGCACCGTACGTTCTGCCCCGGGAATCGGCCACTCGGCATCGTGAGGCTCGTAGCCAGGTTCCACGAGGAGCCGCCAGGGTTCATCCGCCTGCGCACTCATCACGGTAATGACGAGTATTGCGATAGTGGATTTGAGTTTTTGGAGAGGTCTGCTACAGGGAGATTTGATCATGATCGCATTTCTGGAAGGCGAACTCGCCGAGGCCCTGCCTACGCACCTCGTTATCAATGTTCATGGAGTCGGCTATCACGTCATGATTCCTCTATCAAGTTTTGAGAAGCTTCCCCAGGTGGGAGCCAGGACCCGCATCCTCACTCATCTTGTCGTAAGGGAGGACGCGCATGTGCTGTATGGGTTCTTCACCCCAGGGGAGAGAGATCTTTTCCGCTTGCTCGTGAATCACGTTACCGGAGTCGGACCCAAGATGGGACTGGCCGTCCTCAGCGGCATGAGCGTGGAGTCGTTCAAGGCCGCCGTGGTAGCGGGCGACATCGTCGCCATTTCCCGCATCAGCGGGGTAGGGAAGAAGACTGCCGAGCGCATCGTTCTGGAGCTAAAGGACAAGGTGGGCGTGGCAGCGGAATGGGAGGCGGCGAGTGCAGCCAATGCTCCCGGCCCGCGAGATCACGCCATCCACGATGCCGTTTTGGCGCTCATTTCGCTCGGCTACAAGCAAGTGGATGCCCACAAGGCCGTTAAACAGGTGCTCGACAAGACGCCGGGCGCATCCGGCGAGGCTGAGGAACTCATCCGGCAGGCTCTTCGTTATCTCATATGAGTACGCTCGCCACGGCCCGGAGCATTCGGGATGCCCTGCCGCAGGGCGGGCTTTTTCATGAGAAATCGTGGAGGGTTTCGCCTTCCGCGTTTCCTCTGGATGAGACCTTTGTCGAGGAGCTGACCAAGCTGGGATATCGCCTCACCAAGTTTGTTCGCGCCTGCAATCAGCTCTATCGCTTCAGCATCGCGGGAAAGCAGCCGTCCTGGATTGCCGACCTCCTCGAGCGAGGCAAACCAGCCGACCTGGTGGAGATTCAGCGCGAGAGGAGCTTTGCGATGGATACTCCGCGGGTCATTCGTCCCGACATCATCCTGACGGACGATGGGTTTATCATCGCGGAACTCGACAATGTCCCGGGTGGCATCGGCCTCACGGCATGGCTGTCGGGCGTCTACGCGGGGCAGGGGGAAACAATTCTTGGCGGTCCGGAAGGAATGCTCGATGGATTTGCCTCGATCCTGCCGGGCGGCGATATCGTGGTCTCCGAGGAGGCTTCGACCTACCGCCCGGAGATGGAGTGGCTTTCGGCCCGGCTCAACAGCACGCGGAGCCAGATCGGCACCTGGCGGGTAGTCGAGGATGCACCTCGGGATGACTGGCAAAAGAATGTCTATCGGTTCTTTGAGCTGTTCGATCTCGCCAATGTCCGCTCATCGGCCCAACTCCGCGAAAAAGCCCTCGCGGGTGAGATTCACATCACTCCGCCGTTCAAGACCTACCTGGAGGAGAAGCTCTGGTTTGCCTTGTTCTGGCTGAAGCCGCTGGAGCAGTTCTGGCTGCGTGAGCTGGGCGAGAGGAACCTCCTGGCCCTGCGCAAGGTCATTCCCTACACATGGCTGGCGAATCCCGAACCTTTGCCGTTCCATGCCGTACTGCCTCGCCTCGATGTACACTCCTGGGAGGACGTCGGCAAATTCAGCCAGAAGCAGCGCTCGCTCATCCTAAAGATCAGCGGATTCTCGGAAACCGCCTGGGGGTCGCGCGGAGTCGTGGTGGCGCAGGATCTGCCGCAGGCGCAGTGGCAGCAGGAATTACACGCCGCCCTCGCGGATTACGAAACTCACCCGCATATCATCCAGCAATTCCATGCGGGACGGCTCGTGAATCACGATTACCTCGACGAAAACTCCGGGGAACTGCGCCGGATGCGAGGCCGCGTGCGCCTCTGCCCGTACTACTTTGCCGGGGATACGGAAACGACGTGCGGGGGAGCCCTGGTTACCATCGTGCCGGATGACAAAAAACTCATCCACGGCATGACCGATGCCATTCTGGTTCCGGCTGCGATCGCGCCGCCTGCGCTTTAGGTCTAGTCGTCGGCTTGGACGAGGAGCGCTGCGATTTCGTTGAGCGTCGCCGCGTTTTGTTTTAGGCAGGCATTGCCCATTGCCTGTATATCGGCGAGATTTTGTGGGGAAGCATCAAAGCCATTGCAGAAGAGTCCGGGTGGCATCGGAACGTCCACTACGTAGTATTTTAGCCTTTCAGGACCCAGGGTGGCCTGCTCCGCCCGCATATTGCGTTGGGTGACTGCTATACTCCCGCTGGCGATGGTGGGGAACAATGTGCTGATCCAGCGCATCTCATCCCAACGACTGATTGAAGCCGAGTTCTCATCGAGAGCGTATCCCCCCGTGCCAAGGTTGATCAGAATGATCTGCGCGTCCGGGGCAATCTTGCGAACCCTTTGAAGGGCCAGCAGGGAGGGATCCATCTCCACAAGTCCCATATCCGCTATCATGGGGAGATTCTGGTTCTGGGATTTCAGAAAAACCGGGGAGGAAATCCCTGGGAAATTTGTGCTCACATTAAGAATGTCAATGGCGGGAAACGCGTGCCATGGAGCCCTCCAATTCTCCATGGTCTCCGGCTGACAGGTCGCCAGATTGAAACCCAAAAGCATGCAGGGTTTTTGAAGCTGGCCAAACGCGGTGGGTCCGAAAAGCTTCATTAAGAGAGCGTTCTTATGCTTGCTGCTATATTTTGGTCCCAGCAGGCCGTCGAGGGTGATTAGGACATTTTCTGTTGGCGGATTGAAAATGGAGGGAGCCTCCTCGGTGAACCTTTGTAAAAGTTCCTCAGCAGAATACAGCGGATCGCCGCAAGGTGATTGCAGCAGTACGCCGACGGCAACCACGCCGCCGATGGAAATGCCAGTGAAAAGATCGAAGAGCTCCAGCGCTGGCTTTCCCGTCCGGCTTTCGAGATCTGCAAGCGCCATCAGAGGGATGATTCCGCGGGCGCCTCCGCCATTGATTGATAAAATCCGGATGACTTTTTTCTGAGATAAGTCGAGTGGCTTGGGAGGATCGGCTGAAGTGTTTTCCCAGAGCAGGATGGGGCGGCGATTCTGGTTCAGCGCATGTGACCAAAGAAAGCCTAGAGCGATCAATGCCGCGGCGATGACGAGGGTGGTAGAGAGCCTGGGGGGGGCGTCTTGGCACAGCCTTATTCTCATAAGATAGGCTTTGCTTAGAGACTTTGCAAGATGAACCTTTGCAAATATAAGGAATTGATTGCCTGTGCAAGGGTGGCGACCCTAAGGGGTTGGAACTCTTGCTCTCCAGGCGCTGACTGGTGCTGTGCTTTGTTTTCCGAATGGAATCGCAGCGATTTCCGCAGTTTGACACGGTGAAGTGAGCCGAACTTTGCTTGGGCGACTTAAGAGGTCGCCAGCAATGGGAGCAGTTTACACCTTTCGAGGACTGGGCCAGGAAGTCCCGGCTCAGGCCCCTGGGCAAAGAGCGGGGTTACAGCGGGTGGGTTTCAATGCGTCAGGCAAGACGATGCAACTGGTTGCTTAAATCCCTCGCAATAACTGCCGTATGTCAGGGGCGGCGTCCATATCAGGGTGCCAGTATCCGCCTGACTTTGTCCGTCAAGGCAGGAGGCCCTGATCGAAGGCCGGGAAGGGCAGCCGATGATCTATTCTCGCTGCAAAGCCGGGCAGGTCTCCTGTGCGTCAGGAAAATGAAGAAATTTTGTTTGCTACTCGGTGCAGAACAGCTAGTTTCCACACCTTCCCATGCCAAAGCCAATCGCACGCAGCAAGACGCGCAAATCGGTTGCCAAGCGCTTCAAGGTCACCGCCAAAGGAAAGGTGATCCGTACGCGCAGCAGCCGTCGGCATTTGCTTGAGTGCAAGTCAGCGAAGCGGAAACGCAAGCTGTCTAAAGCCGCACTGGTGCACGACACCGATGTGGCCCGCATCAAGGCAAATCTGCCGTTTGCGTAAGTAGCATCGATCCGATGGACTTCCCTGCCTCCGGGTGGGGATAACGGAACTGGTGAGTCCCCGGATCGCAAAATAAAACAGCTAGTTCCAAGGAGCTCGAGGTCTCACAGCCTCGGGAAGATAAAATGCCACGTGCAACAAACTCGCCCGCCAGCCGCGCACGCCGCAAGCGGGTCATTAAGGACGCCAAGGGTTACCGCGGTCGTCGTTCCAAGCTCTTCCGCTACGCCAAGGATGCGCGCATGAAGGCCAAATACTGGGCCTATCGTGACCGCAAGACCCGGAAGCGGAATATCCGCGCCCTGTGGATCACCCGTCTCAACGCCGCCGTGCGTGCAGAGGGCATCACCTACAGCCGCTTCATCGAAGGCCTCAAGGCCGCCGGCATCACGCTCGACCGCAAGGTCCTCGCTGATCTCGCCGTGACGGACGAGGCAACCTTCAAGCAGATCGTCGCCCAGGCGAAGGCTGCTTACGACGCCAAGGCTCCGGCCGCCGCCTAGTATTCAGGTTTTCGTGCAAAACCCAGACGAGCCACGAGCCTGTCTGGGTTTTTGCGCGTCCTGATCATACGCAGATGGAAGCGGAAATTGCTTCGTTACAGGCTGCGGCGCTGGCCGAGATCGAAACGGTAGGCGACCGCAGTTCCCTCGACGCTTTCAAGGTCAAGTACCTTGGCAAGCAGGGGGAAATCACCAAACTCAGCGAGGGCATGCGCCACGTCGCCAAGGAGGACCGTCCTCGCTTTGGCAAGGCGCTCAATGAACTGCGCCAGAGCGTAACCTCCCGGGTGGAGGAGCGCGAGCAGGCCCTGGCATCCCAGGCTGATGCGGAAGCTCTTTCCCGCGTCGACATTTCTCTCCCCGGCATTCCGGCCGAGCAGGGTGCTTTGCACCCGCTGACTCATTTGCTCGACCGCGCCGTGCGTATCTTCCGCCGTCTCGGCTTTGCCGTCGCGGAAGGCCCGGATATCGAGGACGAGTGGCATTGCTTCGATGCCCTCAATACCCCGCCGGATCACCCCGCTCGCAACGAGCAGGATACCTTTTATCTCCCGGATGGCCGGTTGCTGCGTACGCACACCTCGACCGTACAGATTCGCGTCATGGAAAACCAGGCCCCGCCGGTGCGCATCGTCGCCCCGGGCGCGGCCTATCGCCGCGACGAGGTGGATGCCACCCATCTGGCCCAGTTTACCCAGATGGAGGGCCTCTACGTGGATCGCAACGTCTCGGTGGCCGATCTCAAGGGCACGACGGAGTATTTCTTCCGCCAACTCTTTGGTTCCGAGACCGAGGTGCGGTTCCGTCCGCATTTCTTCCCCTTTACCGAGCCAAGCTATGAGATCGACATCCGCGCCAAGTCCCTTGGCGGCAAGTGGATGGAACTCGCCGGTTGCGGCATGGTTGATCCTGCTGTCTTCGAGGCGATCTGCCAGAAGCGCGGTGACCGCGCCTTCGATCCCGATGTGGTCAGCGGCTTTGCCTTCGGGTTCGGCCTCGACCGCCTGGCGATGAACCTGGCGCAGGTGCCGGACATTCGCATGCTCGTGGAAAACGACCTTCGCTTTCTCAAGCAGTTCTCTGCTCTATGAATATTTCTCTGAATTGGCTGCGTGAATTCGTCGACTGGACGGGCACGCCCGAGGAACTCGCCACGCTCCTGACCCGTACGGGCCTGGAAGTCGGCAACATCGCGACGCGTGGGGCGGATTTCCCCAAGGTCGTCATCGCTCAGATCCTCGAAGCAACCCAGCACCCGAATGCCGACCGCCTGAGCGTCTGCCGCGTCGATGATGGGTCCGGCCATCCGCGCCAGATCGTCTGCGGGGCGAAGAACTTCAAGGTGGGCGACAAGGTGCCGCTCGCGCTTCCGGGTGCCGTTCTGCCCGGCGATTTCAAGATCAAGGTCGGCAAGCTCCGCGGAGTGGAGAGCGAAGGCATGCTGTGCAGCGCCAAGGAACTCTCTCTCGCCGCCGATGCGGATGGTCTGCTCATCCTGCCTGCCGATGCTCCGGTCGGTCAGCCCATTGCCACGCTTTTCCCGCCCGAAACGGCCTTCGAGATCGAGATCACGCCCAATCGCCCCGACTGGCTCAGCCATGTCGGCATCGCACGCGAGGTGGCGGCTTTCACGAATCAGCCGCTCAAGTGGACCCGCCCGGCAGCGCCGCAGACGACGGAATACGCGGGTCGCATCGGCAATCTGGAGCGTTGCCCTTTCTACACGCTTCAGCGCATCACGGGCGTCAAGGTAGGTCCGAGCCCGGACTGGCTGCGGCAGCGCCTGGAATCCGTGGGGCTTCGTTCCATCAACAACGTCGTCGACGTGACGAATTTCGTCATGCTGGAGATCGGCCAGCCGCTTCACGCCTTCGACGCAGCCAAGGTAAATGGCGATGTCCAGGTGCGCCTCGCCGGGGAAGGGGAGAAGTTCCTCGCCCTCGATGGACGCGAGTACACCCTGAGCGCCGACGACCTCGTGATTGCAGACTCCGCTCGTTCACTGGCTCTCGCTGGCGTGATGGGTGGCGAGGAATCCGGCGTCACCGAGACGACGACGGAAATTCTCCTGGAAAGCGCGATTTTCCAAACCAGCGGTGTCCGCCGCACCGGTCGCCGCCTCGATCTGCACAGCGACTCGAGTTATCGCTTCGAGCGCGGCATCGATCCGGCCGGCGTATTGGCTGCATCGGCTCGCGCCACGCAGCTCATTCTGGAACTGGCTGGGGGCACGGTCGCAGGCTCCGCGGAGGTTTCCGGAACCGAGCCCCAGGCTCCATCTCCGGTGGCTCTGCGTCAGGGCAAAGTCAATGCAGTGCTCGGCCTGGAGCTGACGGCAGAAGAAATCGCCTCGGCCTTGTCCGGGCTTGGCCTGACTGCGAAGGAAGTATCCGAAATTGCGACGACCTGGGGCATCCCGAGCCATCGGCTCGACCTGACCCGCGAGGTTGATCTCGTGGAAGAAGTGGCTCGTGTCGTCGGTATTGACCGTATCCCGTCCAAGGTGTCAGCGAATCCCGCAGAGCCGACCAAGGCGGATGCCTCCTATGATTTCCAAATCCGCGTGCGCGGTCGCCTCGCCGGGCTGGGCCTGAGCGAAGCCCGCACGAGCACGCTGGTGTCCCCGGCCTCCGTCTGGAGCGAAGCCGAAGCGATCAAGCTCAAGAATCCGCTGGGGGAGGATCAGTCCTTTCTCCGCAGCAGCCTCATCCCGGGCCTCCTCGCGGCGGTGGAGCGCAATCTCCGTTACGGCGCCGCCTCGGTGGCCTTGTTTGAAATTGGGCGCACCTTCCATGCCAGGGGGCGGGAGGAAAGTCCCACTCTCGCCATCGCGCTGACCGGCCAGAGCCGCGCAAGTTCCTGGCGGGACGGAGCGGCCAAGCCTTTCGACTGGTGGAATCTCAAGGGCATCATTGCCGCGCTGATTCCGGTCGAGCTGGAGTGGAAAAAAGCCGATGCCCAGGGTGACCTTGCGCTTGTATCGACTGTTTCCGCCAATGGGAAGACCCTCGGCCTGATCGGCCAGCTTTCTCCGGCAGCCGCCCGCAAACTCGATGCGCGTGAGTCGGTGCTCGTCGCCGAGATCGATCTTTCGGCGTTGCAGTCAATTCCTGCCTCTCCGGTTTACCGCGAGATTCCGAAGTATCCGGCAACCACGCGCGATATCGCCATCGTTGTTCCCGCCACCTTGCCCTACGGCGAGATCGAGAAGACCTTGCTGGCTGTCCGCGAGCCTCTGCTGGTGGACATCGAGCCCTTCGATGTCTTCAGCGATGCGACTGGGGCGAAGCTCGCCGCAGACCGGAAATCTGTCGCGATCTCCTTGACATTCCGCGCTCCCGAGCGGACGCTCAACAGCGACGAAGTTACTGCTTCGGTCAGCCGCTTGAGGGACAAGCTCAAGGCCGATCTCGGAGCGGAGTTTCGCGAATAGTTCTTCCGACAATTTAACAGATTTTGCCCGCTGAAAGGCGGGTGCGAATTTGCCCTGCTGTGTTCGCGATTACACGACGCAAACTCCCGATCCGATAAATACAATCGTCCCGGAGGCTTGGCTGGGTGGCGTGATGACATGCCTTCACTGGAAGTCAGAGCGCTGTCTGGCGGTCATCCACCCTAATCATAGGGGAACGGGATATGCGTCAGAACGGCACGAGCAGGGCAAAACTCTTTCCAGCGGCGGTACCTCAGGGTGCCGCAGCTTCAGTTTTTATCGTCTGTCTCGAGGATGATCTTCTTCTTCGTGCCGGAGCTGATCTGGGCGACATGCAGCCCCACGAGCCTAGCCATCATCACGACCACCATGATCTGCCCGACTACCGCCTCAAAGGCGGAAAGACTGCGCGAGATTTCGCTGGTCGGGAGGATGTCTCCGAAGCCGACCGAAGTGAGAGTGGTGAAGCTGAAATAAACCAGCCACCCAGGATTCACCACGAGATTGGTTTGCGTCGGACGACCGTCGAGATTGGTCACCGTAAATGCGCCTGGCAGGAACATCTCGACCAGACAGTAGATAAAGCCCATCAGTACCCCGACGAGCAGATAAAGACAGGCGGCTCCGCAGAGGATGTTGCCATCCACGATGGGAGCCTCGAATACGTCGCGTGTCACCACGGCGATGACGTAGCTGAGGAAAAGGGACTGACCCACCAGATGGATCGCAACGAAGGACTGTTGTTGGACAAAGACGGTGCTCAGGTACAGCAATGCCAGCATCATGCCGCCCAGCACGATGGTCAGGGCGCGGTTCTTAGCTTTCGGCCAGATTGCCCAGGCTGCACCTACCGTGAGGATCAGGATAAACGGAGCGAGAGAGGCGTCCTTGGAATCCTTGGGGAAGATGCGGCCGATATGCGGGGCGAAAGGTGCACCGAGCATCATGATCAGGAGGGCGACGAGTAGAACGACGAACGGATTTTCGCGCAGAAATCGTCCCAGGGACTTGAGACTCATATTTGCTGTCCTATACGGCTGACGGAGAGGAAACGCAATTCCGGTCTGCCAAATTCCCGTGACGCGGCCCTGTCCTCCGGGTACTCATGGAACCCGTCATGGTTCTTGAGATTCCCGCACGCACGTTCGACGGCTATATTTTTGACTGCGACGGCACGATTGCCGATTCCATGCCGATCCACTTCATCGCCTGGACCAAGGCGGTGAAGGAAATGGGCGGCGAGATCCCCGAGGATCTGTTTTACCAGTGGGGGGGCAAGCCGACCGCGGTGATCGTTGAAAATCTGAATGAAAAATTCGGTTACACCATGGATGTCGCCGAGACAGTTCATCGGAAGGAAAGCTACTATCTGGAGCAGATCGCAGCGGTTCAACCGATCCAGCCGGTGCTGGATATTGCGAAATCTCTGCATGGGATGAAGCCCATGGCCATCGCCTCCGGCGGGCACCGCCTGCTGGTCGAGGCCACACTGAACGCCCTTGGCATCCTTGAGATGTTCGATGCCATCGTCTGTTCGGAGGATTACCAGCGCGGCAAGCCGTTCCCTGATCCGTTTCTCGAGGCGGCTCGCCGGATCAAGATCGAACCCCCTGGCTGCGTCGTGTTTGAAGACAGCCCAACAGGTATCGCTGCGGCCAAGGCCGCCGGGATGGACTACGTTTGGGTGCCGAGCGCCGAGATGCATCAACCGCGCCAGGCTGCCTGACGCGGCTCGGGAAAAGAGGAGGCCCAGGGCTTAGCTCTGGGCCGCGAGAACCGGGCCTCCCGCAGGGCTGAGCTTCCGGAGCTTCTCGATCACGGCTGGAACGGCTTCGATAGCTTTGTCGATTTCTGCGTCGGTATTGAACCGACCAAAAGAGAATCGCAGGCTGCCGCGGGCGCGGTCATTGGAGAAGCCCATCGCCTTGAGCACGTGCGACGGATGCACTGACCCACTGGTGCAGGCAGATCCCGCGGAGCAGCAAATACCCTGGTCATCGAGGAGCATCAGTGCACCCTCGCTCTCGACGCCTTCAAAGGAAAGGCTTGAGGTGTTGGGCAGGCGGTTTTCCCGATCGCCATTCACCTCGGTACCCGCGACTTGAGCGAGCATGGCATTTTCAAAGCGGTCGCGAAATTCGCGCACCCGCGTACGTTCTTCTTCCTGATGAGTGGCGGCGAGCTCGGCAGCTTTACCGAGACCGACGATGGAGGCGACGTTTTGCGTGCCGCCACGACGGGCGTTCTCCTGACTGCCGCGCAACCACGGGGTGAAGCGCATCCGGCGATTTACGTAAAGCGCACCCACGCCCTTCGGGCAATGCAGCTTGTGGCCGGAGAGCGAAAGGAACTGCACGCCAAGGTCGCTGGCCCCGATGGGCAGCTTGCCCACAGCCTGCACGGCGTCGATGTGCAGAGGCACCTTCTTTTCGTTGGTGATCCTGGCAATCTCGTGAACCGGGAAAAGCACGCCGGTTTCGTTGTTTGCCCAAAGGAGGGTGACCAGCGCGGTATCCGGGCGGATCGCCTTGGCGAGCTTGTCCAGGTCGAGATGACCGGCGGAATTCACCGGCAGCCACGTGATCTCGTAGCCGCGGCGGGCGAGATGCTCGCAGAGCTTGATCGTGGCGCTGTGCTCGACCGCAGTCGTGATAATGTGCGTCTTGTCCGGGTCGATCGACGCGGCGGAAAGAATGGCCGAGTTGATGGATTCCGACCCGCAGCTCGTGAACAGGACCTCCTCCGGCGTGGACCCGATCAGCGAAGAAACCTGCTCGCGGGCGGTATCGAGGGCAGACGCAGCCCGGCGGCCTAATCCGTACACACTGGATGGATTTCCGTACTCGTCCCGCAGCCACGGCATCATCGCGTCGAACACAGCGGGATCCACTTGCGTGGTGGCGTTGTTATCGAGGTAGATGATGGGTTGAGACGACGAATTCATTTTTGCAAGTGTGGCACGATATGCAGGAGAGTGGCTAATGGCAATCATCAGAGTCGTGGAATCCGAGCTTCTGGACACCCTCGATGCGCGAGATCCGGATGCGATCCGCAGCCGCAGAGATCTGCGGATGATTAATGCGTTGATGGGGAATCGGATATGGTTTTTCCGTCGGTTCCGAAAATTTCCGGAACCGTTCTCTGGCGGGGTGGTTGAGATCGGCGCGGGGGATGGCGCGCTCTCCGCAGCCCTACACCGCCGTTATCCCTCAATGCCGGTGACGGCGCTCGATTTGCAGCCGAGGCCAAAAGGCTTGAGCGAGGATTTTTCATGGATTCAAGGCAACCTCTTTGACCTGCTGCCGCGTATTTCAGCGGATGTCCTACTGGGGGGCATGATCATTCACCACTTCACCGACGACCAACTCTCCATGCTCGGTTCTCATCTGGGAAGCTTCCGCGCGATCTTCGTCTGCGAGCCGTATCGCTCCTGGTTTTCGATGATGCTGGCCTCTCTCATGTGGCCGCTGGTTGGCCGGGTGACCCGGCATGACATGCCGGCAAGTATCCGGGCCGGGTTCCGGCGCGGGGAGTTGCCCCGGCTTCTCCAGCTAGGACCGTCGTGGGAGCTTCGCGAAACGGTCGACTGGCGGGGTTCCATCCGGCTGGCCGCCGTGCGACGATGAAGACCGTGACCATCGTCGGCGGAGGTCTGGCCGGACTTTCCCTCGGTATTGCACTTTGCAGGCGGGGCGTGCCGGTCGACTTGCACGAGGCCGGGGACTATCCTCGCCATCGGGTTTGCGGGGAGTTCATCAGTGGGGTTTCGAACGAAACCCTGATGGAACTCGGGATAGCCGACACTCTGGAGGATGCGGAGAGACTTGAGACGCATGCGTGGTATCGAGGCGACGCCTGCCTTCACAAGGGAAGGCTGCCGACACCGGCCCGGGGAATTTCCCGATACCGTCTCGATGACCGGTTGCAGCGGCTGTTGACGGATTCCGGAGGACGAGTCTTTACGCGATCACGTGTGACCAGAGAGGAGGGAGAGGGCCGGGTGTGGTGCTCCGGGCGGGTACCGCAGCCGGGCGACTGGATCGGGTTGAAGGGCCATTTCTCGGATCTCCCAATGGAAAGCGATCTGGAGATGTACCTAGCGTCCAATGGCTATGTCGGTCTGGCCCGCATCGACAGGAAGGTGGTGAACATCTGCGGACTCTTCCGGTTGTCCCGGGAAATCTCCGGTCCGGATATCCTTGAGCGTTACGCCGAACTCGGCGGACTCGGGCATCTGGCGGACCGCATGCGCCAGGCCAACTGCCGGGATGACACCCGGTCGGCGGTGGCGGGCTTTCGCCTGGGCTGGCAGACCGGACGGCTCGACAGGTTTTCCCTGGGAGACGCGAGAGCCATGATTCCGCCTTTCTCCGGTAACGGGATGTCGATGGCTCTGGAATCCGCCGCCATCACGGCTCCGATCCTTGCGGCCTATGCAAAAGGCGACTTGAGCTGGGAGCATGCCGTCTCCCAGGCATCGCAAGCGATGAGATCGAGATTTTCCTCCCGCATGATTTTCGCCCGCATGCTGCATCCCTTCTTGACCTCCGCGCCAGGCCGGGCGTTCTTCTCCACCGCTTCGAGGCTCCTGCCGTACGGAGCTATCTTCCATCTTCTCCGCTAACTCCGATGTATCTCCAATCCCTAGCCAGCGCATTTCCGGAAGCACGATTCACCCAGTTGGAAAGCTGGGAGTCCCTGGTGGCGGAAAATGCCATGAACCATCTCTCCCGCCGGGGGCGGAAGATCATGGAGACGGTGCTCAAAGGCGATTCCGGCGTCGATACGCGCCATTTTGCCATCCCTCCGCGCGAGCTGTTCCGGTTGGATGCCGAGGGCCTGAACCACGCCTTTGAACGCGAGGCTCCTCCGCTGGCAACAGCCGCTCTGGAGAAAGCCTGTCGTGCCGTAGACGTCCCGCCGCAGGATCTCGACGCCCTGTTTGTCTGCACCTGCTCGGGCTATCTCTGCCCGGGCGTGTCCAGTTATGTCGCCGAGCGTTTCGGCATCCGCTCCGATGCCTATCTCAATGATGTCACCGGTCTGGGCTGCGGAGCCGCTTTGCCGACGCTGCATGCGGCGCAGTGTTTCCTCACGGCCAATCCCGACGCCCTGGTGGCCGTCGTCGCGGTGGAGGTATGCTCCGCCGCATTCTATCTCGATGATGATGCCGGGGTGCTGGTGAGCGCCTGTCTCTTTGGAGACGGAGCGAGTGCATCCCTCTGGAGGCAGACGCCGGAAGGGAATCAATGGCATGCCAGGAATTTCCGCTCTCTTCACATCCCGACCGAGAGGGAGAAAATCCGTTTCGTTAACGCCGGGGGCAAACTCCGTAATCAGCTCGCCCGCGAGGTGCCTCAGGTGGCGGCTCAAGCCGTCGAGCAGCTCTTCGCCCGCCGAAGCGTCGATCCCGACCAGATCATCGCCCACACCGGCGGCAAAGACGTGATCGATGCTCTTGAGGCCTCGCTTCCTGACTACAAGCTGGACGAAACCCGACGGGCGCTTCGGGACTATGGCAATCTCAGCAGTCCGTCGGTGCTGCTGGCCCTGGAGGATCGGTTGAAACAGGCGAATCCGGATGATTGCCGCTTATGGCTCACGTCCTTCGGTGCGGGATTCGCTGCGCATAGCTGCGAGCTCTCACTCGGCGGCGCCTAGCTGCGCGAGCGGTGGATCAATACGAGGTTGCGCACATAAACGATCCAGCCTGTGAGATTGCCGAGGATGCCGACAATGTCCCGGCGCCAGATGAAGTAAACGAGCAGCATCGTTGAGCCGACCAGGCTCATCCACCAGAACGACACGGGGATAACCGATCTCTTGCTCTTCTCGCTGACGAACCATTGCACGAGCATGCGCCCCATGAAAATGGCCTGCCCGGCGAGGCCCAGACTCACCCAGGCGATTCCGATCGGACTCGTGGTGTTAAAGATAAAGTGCAGGATGTTGCCAAACCATCCGAGTTCCTCGGTCTGCTGTTCGTAGTAGAGCCGGGCAAACTCCTCGGGGGTCACAAGTCGGTCTGAGCCGCTGCCGATCCGTTTGATGACGTAGGCGATCGATCCGTCGTTCAGGCGGACGATCTTCACATTATCCTTGGCACCAGACAGGTCGACCTTCATGCGTACCTGCTGGCCGGAGATCAAAGCCGGATCGACGGGCCGCCCTAGATCATCGATTTCCTCGGCTCGCGTTCCAGCCAGGGAAAGACACGTCATCAGGAGTAAAATGATCAAACGCATGAAGCGCGGCGTTATGGCATCCCGTCAGGATTCGCGCAAGAACGTCCGGTTGGTCCGCAGGAGTTCTCATCGGAAGTGACAGAATTCTTGAGCCTCACCGATTTGCCGGGAAGAATGCGCGCGAAAATGAAATCTACCACGCCGCGACATGTCGCCATCATCATGGATGGAAATGGACGCTGGGCTCAGGAGCGGGGGCTGCCCCGGCTTGCAGGACATGAACAAGGCTCAAAATCCATTCGCTCCTGCGTCGAGGCAGCCATCGAGGCCGGGGTGGAGATCCTGACCCTTTATGCCTTCTCGGCGGAGAACTGGAAGCGGCCAGCCGCCGAAGTGAGCGGACTCATGTTGCTTCTTGAGCGGTTCCTCGACGAAAAGCTGGCGGAAATGCAAAAGGAAGGCGTGCGCCTCCTCGCGATAGGCCGCATCTCGCAACTGCCCGCCGCCTGTCAGCGCAAGCTCCAGCAGGCAATGACCCGTACGGCGGGAAATACGCGCCTCACCGTGATCCTTGCTTTGAGCTACAGCGGCCGCCTGGAAATAGTCGATGCCGTCCAGTCGATCCTCAAGGAGGTGCAGGCGGGAACCATCTCTGCGGATCAGGTTGATGCTGATTTGTTCGCCCGGCATCTCTACACGGCGGGGCTTCCTGATCCGGATCTCCTCATTCGCACGTCGGGGGAGATGAGGCTGTCCAATTTTCTGCTCTGGCAGCTCAGCTACACCGAGATCCATGTCACTCCCAAGTACTGGCCCGATTTCGGCAAAGCCGATTTTCACGCCGCTTTGAAGGAATTTTCCTCGCGTTCCCGCCGATACGGGGGAGTATAGAAATGGCAAGCGTTTTCTTTCAAAGTGCTTGACAAATTATTACAACCAGTTGTCAAATTTGATACGGTGTCGCAAAGGTCCTCCAGATTAAGTCAGGCCGGGTTCAGTTTGGCTGAACTCCTGATTGTTATTGCCGTGATTGGAGTGATGGCCGCGATCGCTGTTCCCAACATCGGCTCGATCACTTCGCATGCCTATTACGCGAAAAAAGAGCGTAACGCGCAGAACGTCGCCATGGTCGCGGCTTCCGCGCGCGCGGCTGGAGCGACCAACCAGTGGACAACCGTCGAGGGTGCCTTGGAGGATATCGTCAATGGCATCCCTGTTAAGGTCGGAGAGGAAACCCTCGAGTTTCGTGTCCCATTGAACTCAGAGGACCGTACGGAACTAGCTGGCATCCTTCGTGTGGAAGAAGGTCGGGTTGTTTACGAGCCTTCAAGTTCGGCAAACTAACCTCTGAAATTGGTTTTTTTTGCGCACGCTGCGCCGTTTGCGTTGCGTTTTAGCCACGTCTCGGCTAATTAAGGAGACCTGACTCGTATCCGTGCAAACCTGCGTGTAGAGTTCTTGCCACTTTTTTTCGATGCCCAAGCAGTCCATCCTCGTTGTTGATCGTGAACCTGACTTTCTTGAATGGGCCAAGCACCAGTTGGAAGGTGCTGGGGCCAGAGTCCTGACCGAGGACTCCGCAGACGCGGCCTACAAGACATTTTGCATGGAGAATCCCGACGTCGTGATGGCGGAGATGAATCTCCATCCGTTCTCGGGTCTCGACCTTTTGGCCAAGGTGCGCAAGCAGTCGCAAAACACGATGGTGATCATCATCAGCGCCTTCGGCACGAACCAAAACGTGATCGAGGCGATGAAGATGGGCGCCTTCGATTTCGTGCGCAAGGAGCAGTTGCCCTTCAACCTCAAGATTGTGGCAGATGCCGCGCTCAAGGCGGCAGCCGAGCTCAAGGCAGCCAATACCTTCAAACCTGTGCTCACCGTCGAGCAGTATCAGGATGAAATCGTTGGCAAGTCCGACGCCATGCAGCAGGTCTTTAAGATGATCGGACGTGTGGCGGCGAGCGATGCTCCTGTCATGGTTACGGGAGAGAGCGGCTCCGGCAAGGAGCTGGTCGCCCGAGCCATCCATAATTACAGCAGCCGCAGCAATAAGAGTTTCCTGGCCATCAACTGCGCAGCGATCCCTGAGAACCTCCTCGAGAGCGAGCTTTTCGGCCACGAGAAAGGCTCATTTACCGGCGCGCACAGTCAGCGAATCGGGCGTTTCGAGCAGTCCGACAACGGAACGCTTTTTCTCGACGAGATCGGCGAGATGCCGCTTCAGATCCAGAGCAAGATTCTTCGCGTTTTGCAGGAAGGCGAGTTCTCCCGCGTGGGCGGTAATCAAACGATCCGGACCAATGTCCGCATCGTGTGCGCGACGAACAAGATCCTCGAAGAGGAGGTCGCCAAGAAGGCTTTCCGTGAAGATCTCTTCTACCGATTGAATGTCGTGCGCATTCATCTTCCGCCATTGCGGTCGCGCGCCGAGGATATCCGGCTGCTCGCGGAATATTTCCTTCAAAAAATCGCGCATCAAAAGCACCGCCCGCTCCTGAAGCTTTCCGAGGAGGCCGCACGTGTCCTCGAGGGATACCCCTGGCCCGGCAATGTCCGCGAGCTGGAGAACACGATGCAGCGAGCCACCGTGCTCGCCACCGCCGACGTACTGCTGCCAAAGGACATCCCGCTCGGCCAGAGCTCTCTGAATGTTGAGACGGCTCCGATGCCTGCGGCCGGGGCCGACACTATGGAATCCGCTGTCGAGGCTTTGTTCGGAGCGGCGGCCAACGGCAACCTTCCGTTGCTGCCATGGCTGGAAAGGGAATTTACCCTGCGAGCCATGCAGAAGACCGGAAATAATCAGGTACGGGCCGCTCGCCTTCTCGGTATTACCCGCGCCACGCTCCGCAAGCGTCTGGAACGAAACGGTTCGCTGGGCGGAGTCGACGAAGAGTGAAACCGCTCTTCTCCTGGCAGTTTCAGGAGGACGAACTAATCGATGCCCCAGCGGTTCCGATTTGGGACCGGGGGTTTCGATATGGCATGAGCGTTTTTGAAACGGTCCTGATCCATCGAGGTCGGACCGTCTTGGAGGCGGAACACCTCGAGCGCCTGCAAAAAGCTGCAGCCGCCGCCGGGTTTGGGTTGCCGGCGGGGCTGAGGCAGGCGCTTGATCACCGCATGGGGGGATTGGACGAGTCCATTTCCGGCATGATGCGGATTTATGTTACCGCCGGAGATGGCGCTCCCTTGGCGGCAACCCGGGAATCGCGCGTCTTCGTCTTTGGCGAGGAGGCTTTGCCGCCATCTGTCACCGAGCGGGAGAGCGGGTGGAATCTTCATGTTTGCCGGGTGCCAGCCACGGCAGTGCTGGGGGGATGGAAAACCGGCAATTACTGGCCGCACATCCAGGCGTTGGCGGAGGCTCGACAAAGCGGATGCGATGAAAGCGTCGTACTCGATCTCGCCGGGAGCGTGGTTTCAGCCTCGATGGCGAATCTCTTTGCCCTCATCGATGGGGCGTTGCTCACGCCTCCTCTTGTTTTCGGTGCTCGCGACGGCGTGCTGCGGGCCTGGGTGCTGCAAAACTCTTCCGCCCGCGAAGAGGTGATCACGCTCGATGATCTCTCCCGGGCGACCGAGTGTTTTCTTACCAACAGCCGCATAGGAATCCAGCCTGCGCGCTCCATCGAGGGACGGGAACTGCCCTCGCAGTCCACCGGACGTTTTCTTTACGATACCTACCGTGAAAACATCCTCGGCGCTTGATCGCATCATTCAGTGCGTTGAGCCGGTCCTGAAGGAACGATTGAGCCGGCCGGGCGCATTTTCAGAGGTCTGCGAGTCGGCTCAGCCCTTTGTCGCCAGCCTGGTGATCCGGGCCCAGGCCAGGCGGCGAGTCTGGGTCGAGTGTCCGACCTTGAAGGCGCAGGAGGCGTTTGCCGCAGAGCTGGCCGTGTGGAATTCCGCGACGCGCATTTTTCCCGACCTCGAGGCGCCCGCAGAGGAAAATAATGCCGTATTGTCTGATCCTGAAACGGCGGCGGAACGCCTGGAGCTGCTGCAGATGCTCGGCGGCAGGGACTATCGCGGACCGGTTGTCATCCATACGGAACAGTGGGCGCATCATGTCCCCACCTCGCAATCGATCGCCGGAGCGGTGCTGCACCTTGAAAAGGACCAGACGATCTCCCTGGCGGAGGCTACGGAGAAGCTGTCCGCCGCCGGCTACGAGCGCACCGCCCAGGTGGGAACTCGGGGGCAATACGCGGTGCGAGGCGGTATTTTTGACGTTTACTCGTGGCAGGCGCCGCTGCCGTTCCGCGTGGAGCTCGATGATGACCGTATCGACTCCATCCGCGAGTTTCACCCCGATACCCAGATCTCCATCTCCGCGCTGGAACGATGCGAGATCCTGGCAGGAAGCCTCGACCGCCGGTTGTGTCTGCTGGAGAACTACGTCGGGAAAGGAGACCTGATCATTTCCTCCGGCCCGGTCGGGCGTGGCGAGATCGTCCTTGATGCGGGTGGAGAGAATGATCCTGCAGCCTTTTTTCCACAACCGTTCTCGGAGTTCCACGCAGGGGACCTCGTGCTCGACGCCGCACGACGCGGACAGTTCTTTCGACAGCTTGAGGAATGGCGGCGCGCCGGCTGGCTGGTTGCCTTGCTGGCAAATAGCGATGGTGAGATAGAGCGCTTTCAGGAGCTGGCTCGTGAACACCGCCATGACGTGGGGGATCTGGTCTTTCTCAAGCTGCCGCTTTCCCGAGGGTTCATCTGTCCCGCCGCCAGGCTGGCGGTGCTTTCCGACGCCGAGCTTTTCGGTCGCGGAGCCGCCTTGCGATTGCAGCGGCTGGCCCTGCGCCGCGAACGCGCGGTGGCGAGCCGGGCCGCCACCGACTTCAGCGAGTTTGCCCCGGGCGATCATGTTGTCCATCTGGATCATGGCATTGGTCGATTCGAGGGTTTGCAGGAGCGCCCGGGAACGGGTGAGGGGGAGATGCTGGTGCTGGAATATGCAAACTCGGCCAAGCTCTATGTGCCGCTCGATCAAGCCTGGCAGGTCTCGCGCTATGTCGGCCTGGGAAAAAAGAATCCCGAGCTTTCGGAGTTGGGCGATGCCAGATGGGAGCGGGCCAAGCAGAAGGCCCAGAAATCGATTTTTGACTATGCGGCCAGCATGCTGCGCATCCAGGCAGAGCGGGAGATTGCTCCGGGCTTTGCCCATCCGCCGGACTCTCACTGGCAGGAGGAGTTTGAAGATTCGTTCCCGTACAAGGAAACAGTCGACCAGGAGAGGGCGATCGCGGAGGCCAAGCATGACATGGAGTCCGATATGCCCATGGATCGGCTGGTTTGCGGAGATGTGGGATTCGGAAAGACCGAGGTGGCGATCCGCGCCGTTTTCAAGGCGGTGATGAGCGGCAAGCAGGTCGCCGTGCTCGCACCCACCACGGTGCTGGCCCAGCAACATTATCAAAATTTCCGCGAGCGGATGAGTGATTACCCCGTCAATGTGGAGCTGCTCAGCCGGTATCGCACGCCTGCGGAGCAAAAAAAGGTGCTGCGCGGACTGGCCGAGGGCGGGGTGGATATCGTGGTTGGCACGCATCGGCTGGTTTCAGCCGACGTCCAGTTCAAGGACATCGGCCTCGTGGTTGTCGACGAGGAGCAGCGCTTCGGGGTAAAGCACAAGGACCGGCTCAAGGAGCGGTTTCGGCAAGTCGATGTCCTGACGCTTTCTGCCACGCCGATTCCCCGCACGCTCTATCTCGCGCTCATGGGCGCACGCGACATGTCTGTCATCGAGACCCCGCCGGCCAATCGCCAGTCGGTGGAAACCGTGGTTTGCGCCTACGATGAGAGAGTCTTTCGAGATGCCATCAACCGGGAACTGAATCGCGGCGGGCAGGTGTATTTCCTTCACAATCGCGTCGGCTCCATCGAAAAGGTCGCCGCACGCATCAAGGAACTCTGCCCGAAGGCCAAGGTGATCGTCGGTCACGGGCAGATGCCCGAGGGCGCATTGGAGGATGTCATGAGGACCTTCGTGGGAGGCAAGGCTGATGTACTCGTCTCAACCACGATCATCGAAAGCGGGATCGATATCCCGAATGCGAATACGATCATCATCGATCGTGCTGACTTGTTTGGCCTGGCCGACCTGTACCAACTGAGAGGCCGTGTCGGGCGTTCTCAAAGCAAGGCCTACGCCTACCTGATGCTGCCCCGGGACTTGATGGGCGCAGCTCGCAAGCGGGTTTCCGCGATCAAGCAATACAGCGAGCTGGGCTCCGGCTTCAAAATCGCCATGCGCGATCTTGAGATCCGCGGAGCAGGGAATCTGCTGGGAACGGCGCAGAGCGGCCACATTATCACCGTCGGCTTTGATTTGTACTGCAAGCTCCTGAAGCAGGCAGTGGATACGCTCAAGGGCAATCGCCGGGGAAAACGCCCGCCATCCGGATTGCGGCTCGATTTCGTCACGACCGACGAGGCGCAATGGATTTCCCCGGGAGTCGAGATGGCAGGCAGTTTCCTGCCCGCCTCCTATGTGGCCGACTCGCGGACCAGGATCGTCTGCTACCGCAAGCTGGCGGAGGTTTCGGAAATCGACGGCGTCAACCAGTTGGAGACCGAATGGCGCGACCGTTTTGGTCCGCTGCCGCTTCCGGCGGAGAATGCACTGCTCTGTGCCCGCATCCGCATCGAGGCAGCTCGCAAGCGCATCACGATGGTGGAATCCCGGGACGGAAAACTCATGCTCACGCAACGTCGGGAGTTGCTGCAAAAGGATGGCCGGTTTCCCCGCTTGACGGCCTCCGACCCGGATTCTAGGTTGCGAGAGATATTGTCTTTTTTGGAATCCATTCCCTGTACATGAAGCATTTTGTCGTTTTCTCCGTGGCGCTTTTGATTGCCGGTATTGCGCTCGCGCAGAAAGCAGAAGTCATCGATGGCATCGCCGCTCTCGTCAACAATGACGTGGTCACCATCTCGCAGGTGCGAGAGCTTGTCGGCGCTCGCGAGCGGTCGCTGCGTCAGCTCTACAGCGGCAACGAGTTGCGGGCGAAGCTCGAGGAGGTGCGCCTGGCTGCGATCAAGGATCTCATCGATCGCCAGCTCATCCTGCAGGAGTTCAAGAAGCTTCAGGAAAAGGGTGCGAGCATCCCCGACTATGTGATCGACGATCGCGTGCAGACCATCATCCGCGAAGAGTTCGGCGGTGATCGCTCTGCGTTCATTCGCACCCTTCAGGCTCAGGGATACACATTGACGCGCTTCAAGGAGATCGAGCGCGAAAAGATCATCGTTCAGGCCATGCGCCAGTCAAAGGTAAACAACGACTTCGTCATCTCTCCGACGCAGATCCAAGCCTACTACAACAAGAACAAGATGTCTTACGCGACCCCGGAGCAGGTCAAACTCCGGATGATCGTCATCCGCGAAGAGAATTCCTCGGATGTGGCCTCGACCGACAAGCAGGGTATCGCCAAGGAGATCCGGGAAAAGATCGCTGGCGGCGCGGAGTTCGACCGCATGGCCCAGATGTACTCCGAAGACCCGAATACTCAGGAGGTGGGGGGAGACTGGGGATGGATCGAGCGCGGCACGCTCAATGATCAGCTCACTAGCGTGGCATTTTCCCTGCGCCCGGGCGAGGTAAGCCCCGTCGTACAGATCAGCGGCACCTACTACATCCTCATGATCGAGGCCAAGAAGAACGCCGCCGTGAAGCCGATTTCCGATGTCCGCGATGAGATTGAACGCAATCTCATCCAGCAGGAGCGCATGAAAGCCCAGGAACGCTGGATCGATACACTCCGCCAGAAGGCTTACATCAAAATCCTCTCCTAGGCGTGAAGCCTCGTATCGGCCTCACCTTTGGCGATCCGGCTGGGATTGGACCGGAGGTGATAACCTCCGCCCTGCGCTCTTCCCTCATTCCGCAGGAGGTGGAGTATACCGTCATCGGTGCCGATGGCGCAGAGAGTTTCTTGCCCGGAAAACCCAATCGGGATTCCGCCCTGCACGCCTTGGCCGCACTGGAGCAGGCAGCCGAACTGTGCCGTTCGGGCGATCTGGACGGTGTTGTTACAGGCCCGATCTCGAAGAAGGCCATGCACGAGATCGGCTTCGACTTTCCGGGGCAGACGGAATTCTTCGCCTCCTGGGCTGGGGTGGAGAACTACGCAATGTGTCTCACGGGAGGAAAGATCACGGTGGCGCTCGTCACCGCCCACGTTCCGCTCCGTGAAGTGCGGTCCCTGCTCACCGAGGAAGAAATCGTCCGGGTGGGCGTGCTTTTGACGAATTTCCAAAGACTTCGGGGAATGAAATGCCCCCGCATCGCCGTCGCCGGGTACAATCCCCACGCAGGTGAAGGAGGCGACCTCGGGCGGGAGGAGATCGAAATCATCGCGCCAGCCATTGAGGTTCTCAAGAACCGCTTTGGCGCTCTCGGGGAGTTTTCGGGACCGCATTCGCCCGATACGGTCTTCTGCCGTAGCGTTGAGGGTGAATTTGATGGCGTGCTCTGCATGTATCACGACCAGGGATTGATTCCCCTCAAGCTGCACGCCTTCGATCAAGGAGTGAATGTCACGCTCGGATTGCCGTTTGTCCGTACGAGTCCGGACCACGGAACCGCATATGAGATTGCGGGCAAGGGGATTGCCCGACCGGATAGCACGATCCAGGCGATCACCCTGGCGGTCGATCTGGTTTCCGGTTCCCAACGACTTAAGTCGACTGAAGGAACCGAATTTTCTTGCCTTTCGTGACGGGCGCAATCTAACCTCCACGCGATTTCCTTATGATAAAAGCTGCCGCTTCCCTCCTCGTACTATTTGCTGCTGCGACCGCCCAGGCAGGTTCATTCGGCGGCCCTCCGCCGTTCACGAACGGCTCGCCGCTCCCCACCGGGGACGACGGTGTTTATCAGGCCTCGATGCGAGGAAAGAACCTAAGCGGTATTTTCACGTTCACCTACTCTTCAGGAGCCGTCTCATCCAGTTCCTCCAACAACTATTACGTTTTTGTTAACGGTCAGGTGTATTCGGGATCTGTGCAGGCCAGCATTTCGACCAGCTCCATCTCGGGTGTGCTCGATACATCCAGTAGCGCCAGCGGTGTCACCGGGAGCGGCTATTTTAATGGTTCGATCGACAAAAACTCATCAACGGCAGCATTCGATGGGGATGGAAAGTTTACCTTGGTTGACGGAAATGACAGCGCCGATTCCAGTTACTCCACTACTACCACTCACACTTACACGAGCAGTGATGGATCGACCGTGACCGAAACCTCTAGCCAAAGCACGGATTCCTCCACTGGCGGTCCGACTTTTGCCGGAAGCTACAACTTCAAATTCCAAGGGGTTCGTGCTTACATTCCCGCCACGGACTAGATTTCTGACGCGGCATTCGCAATTTAGCAAAGAGGTATTTACCTTCCTTGAGGTAAGTAGCCTCGATTGCTGTTTGGGGATATTTCTGTCTAGTTACATCGTGATTGACCCGAATGTGAGAAGAATAGTTTTTCAACGCTTCATATGATAAAAGCTGCCGCTTCCCTCTTCGTCCTTTTTGCTGCTGCGACCGCCCATGCAGGTTCATTTGGCGGACCTCCGCCATTTACGAACGGCTCGCCGCTCCCCACCGGAGACGACGGCGTTTATCAGGCCTCAATGCGAGGGAAAAACCTTAGCGGTATTTTTACGTTTACCTACTCTTCGGGAGCCGTCTCATCGAGTTCCTCCAACAACTATTACGTTTTTGTTAACGGTCAGGTGTATGAAGGATCTGTCCAGGCCAGTCTCTCGACCGATTCCATTTCAGGCGTTCTTGATACCGGTTTTTCCGCCAATTCACCTCTTGTTACTGGCAGCGGATATTTTAATGGTTCGATCGACAAAAACTCATCGACTGCAGCATTCGATGGAGATGGAAAATTTACCTTGGTTGACGGAAATGATAGCGCCGATTCCAGTTACTCCACTACTACCACTCATACTTACACGAGCAGCGATGGATCGACCGTGACCGAAACCACTAGCCAAAGCGCGGATTCCTCCAGTGGCGGTCCGACTTTTGCCGGAAGTTATAATTTCAAATTCCAAGGAGTTCGTGCTTACATTCCCGCCACGGACTAGACTTCTGACGCGATATTGGGAATCTGGCAAAGAGGCTTTTACCTTCTTGGAGGTACTAGCCTCTATCGCTATTCTGGCCATTCTCGCCGCCCTCCTGATCACTCTTTCTCCAAAGATTCGGGATCGGTTTGAGGCCGCTCGCTGCGCCAATAACATGCGACAATTGCATGTCGCATTCTCGGCTTATATTGATGCCAACAACCACTGGCCGCAGGAGCCTGAGGAACTTTGGAACAAGCCGCCCCGGGACTACGGAGAGTGGTGGATCAACGAACTCAAGCCGTACCTGGACGACACGAACGCCTGGAAATGCCCTGCCGTAACGCGGGCGACGCGCGAGATGTCCGATCAGAAGCGGCCGGTCATTCATTATACGCCGACGATGTTTGATGAAAACCGGCAGACACCATTCAAGTGGCCCGGTCAGCCGTGGTTCATTGAGATCGGAGACATGCATGGACATGGCGCTTTGATCTGCTTGCCGGACGGTTCGGTTCGTTCTTTGAATGATCTGATCGGTTCAAGCAGAAGGTAGATTTTTCGCTTCGGCCTCTTAAGAAAGAAAGCAAACCTCGGCTGCCTGGGAGCGGCATCGCAGCGAAGTTGTACCGTGCGCCCTCAAACGGTTGAGGAAGACACGCTTGTTTTATCGAAATTGTCATTTTCGATTATGCTTTGAGCCCGGCAGGATTTCCCCATAATAGCGGATTCTGGTCATGCCGGTCGTCAATCACTCGGTTATTCGCATCAAGGGGGCGAGACAGCACAACCTGCAGAATATCGACGTCGAGATTCCGCGGAACAAGCTGGTCGTCCTGACGGGATTAAGCGGCTCAGGCAAGTCTTCTCTGGCTTTCGATACGCTTTACGCCGAGGGACAGCGCAAGTACGTCGAGAGTCTTTCCGCCTATGCTCGGCAGTTTCTGGACCAGATGCAGAAGCCGGATGTCGATTATATCGAGGGGCTTTCTCCGGCGATTGCGATCGAGCAGCGAAATTCCGCCGCCAACCCGAGGTCGACCATCGCGACCACGACGGAGATTTACGATTACCTGAGGCTCCTTTTTGCCGCGATCGGCAAACCGCATGATCCGGCCACGGGAGAGGCTGTCGTCCGCCAGACTCCCCAGCAGATCACCGACGAGATCCTTTCCTGGCCTGAAGGCACGAAGATCATCCTGCTTGCCCCGTTGGTAAATCATGAGGCCGGGGAGTTTCGTGACGTTATCGAAAAGGCGCGTCGCGAGGGTTTCGTCCGCCTGAGAATCGATGGGCAGACGGTGGAGCTCGGCACCCCGACGCTACCCAAGCTCGCCAAGACCGTGGCGCACACCATCGAGGCGGTAGTGGATCGACTGGTGGTCAAGGACGGCATCCGGCAAAGGCTGGCGGATTCCATCGAGAGCGCTCTGCGGTGGGGGTCTGGAAAAATCACGATCAGCCGATTGGTTGCCCCAGAGGCAGAATGGGAGGAGCGTAAGTTTTCGACGGACTTCAGCAATCCCGCGACGGGCTTCACCATGCCGAAGCTCACGCCCAAGCACTTCTCTTTCAACAGCCACCATGGTGCCTGCCCGGCGTGCCATGGAATTGGCACGGAGTTGTTTTTCGATCATGATCTGATGGTCGATCCGGCCAAAACGCTTGCTCAGGGTGCAATCAAGCCCTGGCGGGTGGGAAACAAGAGGATGCGCCTGTATTACGGAGCCATCCTGGAGGCGTTGCGCACGGATACCCCGGTGCCGGAGGATGTTCCATTCCGGGATTTGCCGCAAAAATTCAAGAGCCTGCTCTTTGAGGGCAGCGGTGAACGGGGAGTAACGGTTCAGACGTCTGCCGAGCGCAAGGTGACCAAGCCTTTTGAAGGGTTGGTCGCCCAGATGGAGCGGCTCTTCGAGACGAGTGAAAGCGAGTTCACGCGCAAGCGTCTCCGGGCATTCCAAAGCCGCCGCGTGTGCCGGATCTGCCAGGGTGCCAGACTGCGGCCTGAGATCCTGGCGGTAACGATTCCGATTTCGGACGGCAGGGAAATCAATATTGATCAGTTTTGCGACCTCCCGATTGCCGAGGCTTATGATATTGCCTCCGGGATCGTATTGAGCGCCACCGAGGAGGAGATCGTTCATGATGTCCTGCGCGAGATTCGTCAGCGGCTGGGTTTTCTGAATGAGGTCGGGCTGGGGTATCTGCAGCTCAGCCGGGAAAGCGGCACGCTCAGCGGCGGCGAGGCGCAGCGCATTCGGCTCGCGACCCAGATCGGCTCCGGGCTGGCTGGCGTGTTGTACGTGCTGGATGAGCCGAGCATCGGCCTGCACCAGCGTGATAACGACCGGCTGATCGGAACCCTGCGGACCTTGCGGGAACTCGGCAACAGCGTGATCGTCGTCGAGCATGACGAGGACACGATCCGTGCGGCCGACCACATTCTCGACATCGGCCCGGGAGCGGGTCCGCGCGGTGGAAAGATCGTCGCCCAGGGTTCGCTCGACGAGATCCTGAAATGCGAGGACTCTCTCACGGCCCAGTATCTCAACAAAGGGCTCAAGATTTCCGTGCCCAAGTACCGCGTGCCTCCCCGCAAACTGCGCAAACTCGCGGGCGAGATCGGAGACGGCTGGCTCACGGTCTTTGGGGCCACCGAGAATAACCTCAAGAACGTCACCGCAGCCTTCCCGGTGGGTTGTCTGACCTGCGTGACGGGTGTCTCCGGCAGCGGAAAGTCGACGCTGGTAAACGACATTCTGCGTGCCGTGCTGGCACGTGATCTCAACGGTGCCAAGGAGCGACCGGGAGCCTTCAAGCGAATCGTAGGCACCGAGCAGTTTGACAAGGTCGTGGTGATCGACCAGACGCCGGTGGGACGTACGCCGCGCTCGAATCCCGCCACCTACTCGGGTGCCCTCGGGCCGATCCGCGATCTCTTCAGCGAACTGCCTGCGGCGCGAATCCGCGGCTACGATGCCAGCCGGTTCTCCTTCAATGCCAAGGGAGGCCGTTGCGAGCACTGCCAGGGTGACGGCTTCATCAAAATCGAGATGCACTTCCTCGCCGACGTCTACGTGGAGTGCGAGGTCTGCCATGGCAGGCGGTACAATCGCGAAACCCTCGAGATCACGTACAAGGGAAAGAATATCGCCGATGTGCTGGCCATGACAGTGGATGAGGCGTCCCGTTTCTTCCGCAATATCCCGGCGCTGTCATCCAAGCTGGAGACCTTGCAAGATGTCGGTCTCGGCTATCTTCGCCTTGGCCAATCCGCCACCACTCTCTCTGGCGGCGAGGCGCAACGCATGAAGCTGGCCGCGGAGCTGGCCCGACGTGCCACCGGACGCACGATTTACCTGCTAGACGAACCGACCACCGGGCTCCATTTTGCAGATATCCACAAGCTCCTGGAAGTGCTGATGAAGCTCCGCGACGCCCATAACACCCTGATCGTGATCGAACATAACCTCGAGGTGATCAAATGCGCGGACTGGATCATCGACCTCGGCCCCGAGGGTGGAGCCGGAGGCGGCACCCTCGTCTGTGAGGGAACCCCGGAAGAAGTCGCGGCAAATCCCCACAGCCACACCGCAGCCTATCTGGCTCGCATGCTCAAATGATGAAAGCCTGCCGGTTACTTGCTCTCGCGTCTTTTGCCATCCTGGGCAGCCTATCGGCCGCTGATCAGCTCTCAGATGTCCGCAAGGCTCTCGCCGACGGCCTCCCGGATGTTGCCCTCTATCGAATCGGACTTCTCGGTGACGCTGCTTCCGGTCCGGATGCGCTTTTGCTGAAAGCCCGGGCGTTGAATGCCCTCGGCCGATATGACGAAGCGGTACAAACGCTCCAGGCCGGGCAGAATCTCACCGACGAGGCCGTGCTTGTCCTCGCTCGCGCCCAAGGCAAGACAGGGCGACTCGACGAGGCTCTCGCTCTTTATCAAAAGCTGGCGGCTGATCCTCAGTACGCCACGGAAGCCTACCTCTCGCAGGCGGCGATTCTCGAGAAGCTGAACAAACCGGCCAGGGCGACCCAGTTGCTTGACGACCTCGCAAAGAATGGTCCGCTGGCTCCGGAGTTGGCCCTGAAGCTGGCGGAGATTCGGCTGGGAGATGGAAACCCGGCGGCTGCGCTGGATCTGCTAAACGGGATCAACGGGCTTAACGGCGACCAGCTTGCTGCCCAGCAATACCTCCTGGCCAAGGTCAACCTGGCTCAAGGCAATACCGGGCAGGCTGAAAAACTCCTTTCCTCCATCAAGTCTCCCTCGTCGCAAATCGCCGCCGACGTGGTTACTCTGCGAGGGAATGCCTTGGTACAGCAGAAGGACTATAGTGAGGCCGAGCGGGTCCTGGAGGATTTCATCGAGAAAAGTCCCAACTCTGCGGCTCTCGACGGGCCGTTTCTTTTGCTCGATCGAGTTTATGCGGCCCAAGGAGCCGCTTCCGGAGCCGAACTCAAGCGCTGGGCGGCCGATGCCGACGCACCAGGACGTGCTCAGCTAGCTCTCTTTTTTCTCGCAAAGAGTGAAGCGCGAAACAGCAAGATCCAGCGCAGCCGGGAACTTTTCAGCCAGTTTCTGCAATCCTCGCCGCCCGGGTCGCAACTGGCGAACGAAGCCAGCATCGCGCTCGCCCAATCCTACCAGGCGGAGGGGCTTTATCCGCAGGCCATGGCGGCGCTGCAGGGGACTCCGGAATCCGGGCGTACAGGATTCATGCGCGGCGTAATCCTTGCTGCTGACGGCGACTTTCGTAATGCCTCAATCTGCTTTCAACAGGCGTCCGGCGACCCGTCGCTAAAACAGTCTGCTTTGGTCAATGCCTGCATTTCCGCGACTCTTGCTGGCATCCCCCGTTCGGAGAACAAAGCCTGGCAGGAGCTGGCTTCGCTGCCTGATGCCCAGACGATCCTTCGTCAGGTGGAACTCAATGAGGGCTTGCTGCTGGCGGCTCAGAAGCGCCCCGAGGCAGGTCCCCTTCTTGAGCGTTTGGCGGCGGGAGATTCGGCGGAAGCTCAACGCGCCCGGCTCGCTCTCGCGGAGTGGCAGTACGCCCAGCTCAACATCAAGCAGGCGAGGGAGACGCTCAAGCCGCTGCTGGTGGTGAGCAACTCCCCGGAACGCGAGCAGTCCGAGTATCTGGCGATCTTCCTTGAGGATACCGGTGACGCTTCCTCCGAGCAGGAGTCTTTGCGCCAGGCCGAGGCCTTCCTGAAAGCCTACCCGTCGTCCCAGTACGAACCCGACGTGAGGATGAAGATCGGCGAATTGTATTTCCGCCGAGGTGATTACCTCGGAGCCATTGCCCAGTTTGATACCGTGGCCGAGGAGTTTCCCGCCTCGCCATTGGCAGACAAGGCGGTTTTCCTCAAGGCTCAAGCCATGGCGCGCTCCATGGACCCTCGCCTGATGGAGGAGGCCATCGATACCTACGAAAAGGTTGCCTCGGGCAGCGGCGCGCTGGCCCTCAGGGCTCGACTGGCCCAGGCCGTCCTTTACGACTCGCTCCACCGGCCCAAGGAAGCCCTGGGCATTCTCGATAAAATCCTCGCCTCAAAGCCGTCGACGGATCTACGGAGTCGTGTCCTGGTGGAAAAAGGTGATATTCAGTTTGCCCAGGGAGCCAGTGCGCCTGATCAATACAAGCAGGCGATTGCCTCGTGGGATCAAGTGGCGGCAGATCCGTCCGCTCCCCGCCAGTGGTCCAACCAGGCTCTGGCCAAGATGGGCGCTGCCTACGAGAAGCTCGGAGACGCCCAGGGGGCGCTGAATTGCTACTACCGTGTCTTCTCGCAGGACCAGAAGGGAGAGCCGGAATACTTCTGGTACTACAAGGCGGGATTTGACGCCGGACGTCTTTTGGAATCACAAAAGCTTTGGAAAGAGGCGATCGCAGTCTATGAAAAGATCGCCGCGCTTGAAGGGCCGCGGGCTGAAGAGGCTCGCAACAGGGTAAACAAGCTCCGACTTGAAAATTTCCTTTGGGAAAACTGACCTCTTTATATGCCTAGATCACACGTCAAACTGTTCATTCCCGGACCCATCGAGGTTTCGGAGAAAACCTATCGTGCCATGACCGAGCCGATGATCGGTCACCGCAGCGGCGACTTCAAAGCCCTCTACGGCGGTATCCAGCCGAAGCTCCAGGAGCTTTTCGGCACCAAGCGCCCGGTGTTCCTTTCCACCTCCTCGGCCTGGGGCGTGATGGAGGGATCGATCCGCAACCTCGTTGGTAAAAAAGTGCTCAACTGCATGTGCGGCGCGTTTTCGGACAAGTGGTTCGACGTCAGCAAGCGCGTGGGCAAGGCCGCCGACACTCTCCAGGTGGAGTGGGGGAAGCCGGTTCTCCCGGAGCAGATCGAGGCAAAGCTTTCCGAGGGCGGTTTTGACGCCGTGACTCTCATTCACAACGAAACCTCCACCGGTGTCCGCAGTCCGCTGCCGGAGATCGCCGAGGTGATGAAGAAATTCCCCGACGTGATGCTCATCGTCGACTCCGTTTCGTCGTTCTCGACCGAGTCGATCCCGATGGACGAACTCGGCATCGACGTGCTGCTCACCGGCAGCCAGAAGGCGCTCGCGCTGCCTCCGGGTCTCGCGCTCTTCTCGGTCTCCGAGCGCGCCATGGAGCGGGCCAAGACCATCGAGGGACGCGGCTACTACTTTGACTTCGTGGAGTTCGCCAAGAACCAGGAACAGGACATGACGCCCAGCACCCCGGTGATTCCGCTCATCTACGCCCTGCGTTCGAAGCTGGAAGACATCTTCAGCGAGGGCTTGGAAAACCGTTACGCCCGCCACAAGAAGCTCAACAGCATCGTGCACGAGTGGGTGAAGTCCAAGGGCTTCGAGTTCTTCGCACCCGAGGGCTATCGCTCGCTTTCGCTCACCTGCGTGGCCAACAACCGCGACGTGGATGTCGCCGCATGGATCAAGCGCCTGCGTGAGAAGCACCAGTTCGTCATCGATGGCGGCTACGGAAAGCTGAAGGGTAAGACCTTCCGCATTTCCAACATGGGTGACGAAACCGAGGAAACCATCGGCGAACTCCTCGCCGCCCTCGACGACACGCTCGAGGCCTAAACGGCCCCAGCATTCTTAAACCCGCGGAATGGGCTCGTCCTGTTCCGCGGGTTTTTGGTTTTCCGGGGGAGAGGCCTGTGTTATGCCAAGGCTCATGGCACGGGTTTTGATCGCCTTGCTGATGATGGGTTCACTGGTTTGCGCAGAAGAGCCCGTTTCCCTGTCTTTGGATGTAAACCACGCAGCATTTCTTCCGCCTGCTCAAGCGGAGCCATCCATCCCGCTAAAGCCGCTTCCGTACGCTCATACGGACATCATCATCAAACTTCCGAGTATCCCAACGAACTATTTCGTAGTCGTATCTCCAACAGGACGCCTGATGATGATGCGAGTCCCTCCTTACGATTACGTTCCACTTCCATCGGCAGTAGGAACTAGCCTCATCGCCAAGCCTCCCGCCGGGTTTCGCTGATCGGCCGTCGATCTTGGCAGCGCGCGTTTGACCCTGAGGGGCTGCGCTGGTAATGGTGTCCGTTTCTCATGAGCAGTTACAAGGACACGCTGAATCTTCCCAAGACGGATTTCCCGATGAAAGCCGGGCTCACCACCCGCGAACCGGAGATTCTCAAGAAGTGGGAGGAGAGTGGGCTGTACGAGCGCATTCAGGAGGCTCGCAAGGACGCGCCTGTCTACGTCCTGCACGACGGGCCGCCCTTTGCCAACGGCGATGTCCACATGGGCACGGCGCTCAACAAGGTGCTCAAGGATTTTGTGGTCAAGTCCCGCTCCATGAGTGGGTTCCGTGCTCCGTATGTCCCAGGCTGGGACTGCCACGGCCTGCCGATCGAGTTCAAGGTCGTGAAGGAATCCAAGGGCCTTTCCCCTGTCGAGATCCGCAAGCGCTCCGAGGAATACGCCCGGAAGTTCATCGACATCCAGCGCCGCCAGTTCCGCCGCCTCGGCGTGCTCGGCACTTGGGAGCATCCCTACCTGACGCTCGCTCCGGGTTATGAGGCGGAGATTGTCCGCTCCTTTGCGAAATTCGTGGAGAACGGCCTCGTTTATCAGAGCAAGAAGCCTGTTCTCTGGAGCACGGGCGCGCAGACCGCGCTGGCTGAGGCCGAGGTGGAGTATCAGGACAAGACCTCACCGGCCATCTTCGTCAAATTTGCCGTCACCAGCGGTCCCTACGCGGGCAAGGCCAGCATTGTCATCTGGACGACCACTCCGTGGACGCTTCCGGCCAACCTCGCCATCGCCGTGCATCCCGAGCACAACTACGTACGGGCCACGGTGGAAGGGCAGGGGGACGTGATCGTCGCCCAGGCTCTCTTGGATAACTTCGTCAAGGTCGCCGGAGCATCGTCATCGCAGGTTCACGAGGCCTTTGCCGGAGCCGATCTCGAAGGCACCAAGGCGAAGCATCCCTTTCTCGACCGCGAGGCCACGGTGTACACCGCTGATTTCGTCACCCTCGACACCGGCACGGGCGCGGTTCACATCGCGCCGGGCCATGGCGAGGATGACTACATGCTGGGCCGCCAGAAGGGCCTGACACTTCTTTCCCCGGTCGACGACAATGGCTGCTTCACCGAGGACGTCGGCGTGCCGGAACTCGTCGGCAAGTATGTCTTCAAGGCCAACGAGCGCGTGATCGAAATCCTCGCCGAGCGCGGGGCTCTCGTCGCGCGTGAGGATTACCAGCACAGCTATCCGCATTGCTGGCGCTCCAAGACGCCCGTGATCTTCCGAGCCATCGAGCAGTTCTTCATCCGCATCGATGACCTGCGCGAGAAGGCGCTGGAAGCCGTCGACAGCACGACGTGGCTGCCGCATTGGGGCCGCAACCGCATTCGCGGCACGGTGGAATCCCGCCCCGATTGGTGCATCTCGCGCCAGCGTACCTGGGGTGTGCCGCTGCCCGTTTTCTACGACGCCTCCGGCTCTCCGATCCTCGATCCCGATGTCATCCGCAAGGTGGCTGACGTGATTGCGGAGAAGGGGACCAATGCGTGGTTTGAGCTGAATGATGCCGAGTGGGCCGCCCTCGTGGGCCTTCCCACCACCATCTCACGCCGCAATGATACGCTCGACGTGTGGATCGACTCTGGCGTGAGCCATCAGGCCGTGCTGCGTACGCATCCCGACCTGCAATTTCCGGCCGACCTCTACATTGAGGCGACAGACCAGCATCGCGGCTGGTTCCAGAGTTCGCTCATGACCTCGATCGCGCTCAATGGCGTGGCTCCGTACAAGGCCGTGCTCACGCATGGCTTCGTCGTCGATGTCGACACAAAAAAGAAAATCTCCAAATCCGCCCAGGGCGGCTACCAGAAGCCGACCGAGGCCGAACATTACGTCAACAAGTACGGTGCCGACCTGCTGCGCCTGTGGGTGAGCAGCATCAACTTCACCGACGACGTCCCGTTCTCGGAGGAGATCTTCACCCGCCTCACCGACGCCTACCGCCGCATCCGCAACACCCTGCGCATTCTGCTCGCTAACTTGCACGACTACGACGCCTCGGCGTCCGTGCCGGAGGAAAGCCTCACGCTGGTCGACCGATGGATCCTCGCCCGTTTGCAGAACCTCGTGGCCACCTGCCGCGACGCCTACGACAAGCTGGAGTTCCACCGCGTCTATCACTCGGTGAACCAGTTCTGCGCCGTCGACCTAAGCAGTCTCTATGTCGACATCACGAAGGACCGCCTGTACTGCGACGCCGCCTCGTCGGCCCGCCGCCGCGCAACGCAGTTCGCCATGCGCCAGGTCTTTGACACCCTGACCCGCCTGCTTGCGCCGATCCTTTCGTTCACCACGGAGGAGGCCTGGGGCTACTTCGATGGGCGCGACTCCATTCATCTGCAACTCTTCCCAGCGGTCGATCCGAAGTGGAAGAATGACGAGATCATCGCCACCTTCGACCATCTGCTCGCGCTGCGCGGGAATATCACACAAGCTCTCGAGTCGGCCCAGAAGGGCGGCGTGATCAGCGGAACGCTGGAAGCCCGTGTCGATCTCGCCGTACCGGCGGATGATGCAGCTCATGCAGTGAAGGCCGAACTCGACGAAATCTTCATCCTCAGCGATCTCCATATTCGCGAGGGGGCGGAGATCGCCGTCGATGTCGCCAAGACCGCCAATCGCAAATGCGAGCGCTGCTGGCGTTTCCGCCCCGAGGTGGGTTCCATCTCCGCTCATCCGGAGCTTTGCGGACGTTGCGCCGAGGCGGTCGACCTTTTTGCTGCCATCAAATGAAGTGGCTGCTGGCCGTTTCCCTGCCCTTCTTCGTGATCGATCAGATCACGAAGGAGCTGGTGCTACGGTATGTGCCGCTGGATGTGACGATTCCGGTCATTCCGGGATTTTTCAACATCATTCAGGCGCACAATACCGGAGCGGCTTTCAGCATGTTCCGGGATAATAACTACTTTTTCGTCGGGCTGGCCTCCACGGCATTGCTCGTGCTGGTCTTTCTCTTCTGGAAGGGAAAGTTTGCCTATCTGACGACCAAGTGGGCTGGCGCACTGCTCGTGGCCGGTATCGCCGGAAACCTCATTGACCGTTTGCGGCATGGGTTCGTCGTGGATTTCCTCGACGTCATCCTGCCGTGGTATGGGCATTGGCCGACCTTTAACGTCGCCGACTCTTGCATCTGTGTCGCCGCAGGGTTGTTCGTAATCGCCAGTTTTCGCGAAGAACGCGCCCAGAAGAAGGCGAAAGCCGAAGCAAAATAGACCGCCATCCATCCAAAGCAAAAGGGGTGAACCCGTTGCCGGGCCCACCCCTTGGATTGGATAGGAAGTACTCCTGAGCGACTAGAATGTCACCGTCAGGCGTCCTCCGAGGAGGAAGGCGTTGTTCAGATCCTGGGTTCCACCCGGATTGATGATCAACTGCGCATCCGGCTGGATGGAGAGCCATGGTGTAATGACTGCTTCGTAGCTGAACTCGACCGCCATTTCCGCGCCGACTCCGGTCGATCCCTCGAGTTCGAGGTTATCCTGGGCACCATTGGAGAGCTGGGCGTAGGCAAAGCCCACGCCGAGGCGATCCTCATCGCGGGTCGGGATGAGACCGGTGTAAACGAGGCCGGTGTCGAAGTAGAAACCGAGGAAGTTGCGATCCTGCGGCTGGAAGGCGATCCGGCCGAAGAAACCGAGACCCTGCTGGGAGGGTTTCTCAACCGTCTGAGGATTCTTGCTCGCGACTCCCTTGCCGTCCTTGCTCAGGCCCTCAGTGGTGACCACGGAAGGAGCTTCACGGAACAGCATCTGGTCGAGGACCCAGTAGAAGCCGTAGTTCCAGTCATGATCTTCTGCAATCCCCGAGGAAGCGGAATCGGCGAGGGGGATGCCATCCTCGTCGTAGTACGGATCGGCAAAGCTGCCGGTGTGGAACCACACGCCGAACTTTGCTTCGCCCGGGAGGGCAAAGGTTTCCTCGCCCTGATTCCAGCGGCCCTGGATTTCATTCATCCAGAAGTAGCCGTTGTTGGCATCGAGATCCCAGCGGAAGCCGTGGCGGTTCACATTCTGGGCAAAGACGTTGCCCTGGAACACCGCACTTTGGAGCGTCAGCCAGTCAAAGGGATTGACCGCCACGCGCACGCCGAGAGTTCCCATCGGGTACCCGGGGCCGCCTTCCGGCAGGTTGGTGTACATCGACGGTGCCCAGCCAAACGTGCCGTTCAGAAAGAGCGAACTGTAGGTCGAGGTGAGAAACTCGCTGTCCGCGGTGATCTGTCCCACGCGGATGGAGAGCTTGTCATCAAAGAGGTTCTGCTGGAACCACATCTCAAGCATGCGCAGGGTGTTGAAGCCCGCGATGTTGGAAACCGTCAGAAAGTTGCCCGCGAGATCCTCGGAGGCATCACGACCGCTGAGCCAAAGCCAGGTCGTGCTGACCGTCGCGCCTTTCCAGCCGACGAGCTTCTCGAGGTCCACCTCGGTGCCGAAGGTCATCAGGCCGGTATAGACCGTGCCCTGCTTAAGGCCGCCAGTGGTGTTGCCCCAGACTTCCGCAGAGTAGCTGCCGAAAAGATCGACACCATGGTCCTGCAGGGTGGTCCGGGCTCCGAACCAGTCTCCGGTGGCATTGTCCCATTCCCACCAAGGCTTGGCGGGGTCACTGATTTGTTCCGAATTTGTAGTTACTCCGGCCATCAGTGAGGCGGCCGAGAGCAAGAGCGGTGCTAATGTGCGTTTCAGCATGGTTGATAGAGAGGACGCCGATTCTCCAAAGCGCACCCTCTTGGTCAAGTGCAATTAATATGCAGTATCAAAAGGGAAGCATAGCGAGATACGAATTTTGAAATTTTCGCATTTGCGAAGACCCCCTGATCATGGGAAATAGGCGGGATCAGTAACGGACTTTACAACTGGGAGAAGCCCTCCCGTTCTCGACGCAAGAAAAAGCCCCTCCTCACTCGATGGTGGTTTTACGCGCCCTTCGCGCTTATCGCCATCGGGGCGTTTGGTGCGTGGGTGGCATGGCTCATCTTTTCTGCGCAGTTTCGCCAGTCTGCGGCGCAGTTTGATTTGTCGCAGATGGATAAGATGGAAGCGGCTTCGGTTATTTTCGACCGGGACGGAGTAGAGATCGGCAAGATCTTCATCCAGAACCGCCATCCCGTGCCTCTCAGCAAAATATCGCCATGGATGGTAAAAGCGGTCATCGCTGCGGAGGATAACAAGTTCTACGAGCATGGCGGCGTGGACTATATGGGTGTCCTTCGTGCCGCCCTGGCCAACTATCGCCGCGGCAAGATCTCGCAGGGTGCCAGCACGGTGACCCAGCAGTTGGCGCGCAATTCCTTCGAACTGCGGGAGCGCACGTACAAGCGCAAGTTTGTGGAAATGTTTCTCGCCCAGCGTATCGAGGAAAACTTCGACAAGGATCAGATCATGGAGATGTATCTGAACCGGGTTTATTTCGGCAGCGGCTTCTACGGAGTGGAGGCGGCGGCGAAGGGATACTTCGGCAAAAGCGCTCTGAACCTCGACCCCGGCCAGGCGGCGGTATTGGCTGGCCTTTTGAAAAGCCCTCAGGCGCTCTCGCCGTGGAATAACAAGGAGGGGGCAACCCAGAACCGCAATTTCGTCCTGCGCCGCATGAAGGAGCAGGGATTCCTCACCGGCAAGCAGTTGGACGAGCAGATCAGCACCCCTCTTTATGTGCTGAAGCGCACGAATCCCTTCAAGGTCTCATATGCGGTGGATTATATCCGCCAGCAGGCGGTGGCTGCTTTGGGCTACGAGCGGGCCATGAATGGCGGGTTCCGCATCGACACCACTCTCGACCTGAAAATGCAAAAGGCGGCGGAGCAGTCGATGCGCGATGTGCTGGCCAAGGTGGAGCGCCTGCCCGGCTATTCTCATCCGACTTTTGAGTCCTACCGGGCTGCCTCCAAGCAGATCGAGGACCAGATCAACAAGGGCAACATGTCGGTCAAGATGCCGGAGCCGAAATATCTCCAGTGCGCAGTCATGGCTCTGGATAACTCGACTGGCGGCATCCTCACGATGGTCGGCGGCAGGGATTTCAAGCACAGCGAATACAACCGCGCAACCATGGCGCGACGCCCGATCGGCACGGCATTCGTTCCGTTCGTCTATGCGGCGGCATATGAGAAGGGGATCTTCCCTGGGCAGATCGTGGAGGATTCCTGCATCGATAATCGCTACGTCATGGTCGGCGGTGACACCGGCATCCTGGGAGAATGGGGCGTCGAGACGGCTAATAACGAATATGACGGGCCGATGACCACCCGCGAAGCTCTGGCCAGGGGCAAGAATGCGGCAACCGTGCGTCTCGGCTTCATGGCTGGACTCGATCAGGTCAAGAAGGTCTCGGAGGCCTCCGGTATCACGTCGCCGCTGCGCAACTATGCAAACTCTTTCCTCGGCAGCAGCGAAGCCACGCTGCAGGAGGTGACTCTTGGCTACACGGTGTTCCCCAATGGCGGCTGGCGGCCGAAGGAGCCCTTCATCATCCAGCGCATCACGGATGCCGAAGGGCGCATCGCATTCTCTTCCGAGAAGCAAAAGGTCAAGGCGCTCAGCCCGGAAGCGGCTTATCAGACCCATGCTGGACTCGTGGACGCCCTCCAGAAGGGGACCGGGTCCATCGCCTACAATGAGTATGGACTCGGCCGTTTCCCGGCAGCGGGCAAGACCGGCACAGCGTATAATTTCACCGACACCTATTTCTTCGGCTACGATAGCTCGGTGACCTGCGGCGTGTGGGTCGGGTTTGATCGGCCTACGAAGATCTTTCGCGGAGCTTTTGGCCGCGACCTGGCCCTTCCCATCTGGAGCAAGGTGATGAATGCCGCGGCGGAGGAACTGCCTGCGACGGATTTCAAACGTCCCGACACTCTCAAGGCGGTCGAGATTTGCAGTGTCTCGGGTCTGCTCGCCACTCCTCAGTGCCAGCAAAACCTGCGCAATACCTCCGCTGGTGCCAGCAACAAGATGGCGTATACCTACACCGAGTGGGCCACCTCAGCCCAGTTGCCGACAGTGGCGTGCGATATTCATGGCGGCGGACTGCGCAACTATGCCAAGGCGTACAATCAGGAGGAGTGGCCGCGTGCGACGCTCGCGGTGGACCTCGCCACGATCCGCCCGATCGCCATGGCGGAGCCTACGCTTCTCGGCTTGAGCGATGTCTACAACTCCGTGCGGCCGGACGCCCAGCGTTTCGACGAAAACATCCCGGTGGCCAAGGCCATCCCGGTGACTCGCGAGGACAGGGGCGAGGCTCCGGCACAGGCTCCCCAGGAGGGGGCGGCACCATCTGCTCCCGTGGCGGAGACAGTGAGTGATGCGCAGCCGACCCCGGTCGGTCCTGAACCGGAGGTGCGGCGAGCCGAGGCAGTGAAACCGCTCGATACGCATTTCGATGCGCCCGCGATTTCCGCCCCGACCCCGGAGCCGATTAATTTCTAGCGACTCTGCCCGTCAGGCACACGTCGTCCCCGATGCGCTGATAGCTGACGCTCTCGAGCGCAAAACCTTCCACGCTGGCTCCAACCCCGCGGCCGGCAACTGTCGGGGTGGGGCCTCCCGCAATCATGGGAGCAAGGTACAGGCAGACCTCGTCGACCAGCTTGCGATCGAAGGCCTCTCCAAGCAGACGGCCACCTCCCTCCAGCAGGACGCTCGGGACGCCCCGCTCGCCGAGCTGCCGTAGCGCCCTGGCCAGCGGAACGTTCTGAAATACGGTGGCGGGATCCGGCGATTGCAGGACTCGTGCGGAAGCCGGGAGATTGCCGGTACGAGTCCATACGGCGCGAAGCGGCTGTTTTGCGACCGGCATGCCGCGGACAGTCAGTTGCGGATCATCGATGCGGACCGTTTCGCCTCCCACCATGATCGCACCCATGCGCGAGCGAAGCTTCATGACTTCACGGCGGGATCGCTCGTTGCTCAGCCAGCGGCTCTCGGGATGGGATGCGATCCTGCCATCCAGCGTCATGGCGGCTTTCGCCACGACATACGGAAGGCCGGTCGCGATCCATTTATTCCAATGCCGGTTGAGCTCCGCGCACTCTTCCCCGAGCACGCCGGATGTGACCTTGATGCCGTGACCGGCCAGCAGCTTGTCGGCCCGCCCGGCATGTTTTGGGTTGGGGTCTGTCGCTCCGTAGACCACGCGACTGAAGCCCGCATGAGCAATCGCATCGCAGCATGGAGGGGTGCGGCCATGAGTGGAGCATGGCTCCAGGGTCACGTAGATGGTTGCCCCCCGTGCCGAGCGATTCAGCGCTCGCAAGGCCTCGATTTCCGCATGGGGCAGGCCTGCACCCTTGTGCCACCCGGCAGCGATAATGCGACCGCCCGAGACGATGACAGCCCCCACCGCGGGATTTGGGTGTGTCCGCCCGACTCCCTTGCGAGCTTCCGCAAGGGCAGCGCGCATGAACTTGCGGTCATCTAGGTCTCGCTTTTGCGATGGCATTGAGTCAGATTTGAAGAAACTTCCCCTCCATGCAACTCAGCTTTCGGCTTAAGGAGCAGCTTTTTCACGAACTCGCCCAGTTGGCGCAGAGCGGTTTTTCCTTTCTCGGCGCTCTGGAGGTCATGGGACGCAATCCCGCCAGCCGCCTGAGCGCAGCCGCCCGGTTGATTCATTCCAACTGGCGTTCCTCCGTCAGCGATGCACTCGTTGCTTCCGGCTTTCCCGCCCGCGATGCGGTGATCGTCGAGGTGGGGGAGAAGTCAGGACGGCTCGAGGAAGTTTTTCGTGAACTGAGCGTGCATTATGCGGAACTCGACGCCGCCAGAAAAATGCTCGTGATGCGCTCGGCGTATCCGGTGGTGGTTTTTCATGCGGGTGTCATTCTGCTTTCGATCCCGCTCGCCATTGTCTCGGGAGGCTGGATGCATTACCTCGGAGTAGTCGTCCCGACACTCGGGGTGTTTTATCTGATCCTTGGTGGTCTGTGGGTGCTATGGAGGTGGCTTCGCAAAAAGCTGGCGGCCGACATTCATCTGGCGAAGGCATTTCAACGCGTGCCGTTTCTTGGACAGGCTTTCGCCACCTGGTCCTCCTGGAGCTATGCCTCAGTCGCCGCGATTTCCATACGAGCGGGCGGCGGATTTCTCGAGGCGTTCTCATCCGCCGGCCAGGCATGTGGAAATGCCGTCATGGCGGCGGCCTCTCAGAATGTTGTCCATCGGGTTGCCTCCGGTGCCGCCGATTTGGGAGAAGCCTTTCGCACAGAACCCGGCCTGCCGGAGGAACTCGTGCGGGCGGTCGAGACCGGGGAGGCGGCTGGCAAACTCGATCAGGAACTCTCCCGCGTCTCGTCCCGCTTTCAAAGGGCGGCGCTCGACCAGTTGAACCTCATTTCCGCGTGGACCCCTCGAGTCTTTTACGCCTTTGTCGTGGTTTTCGTAGGCTGGCTGATCATCCATATGGCAAGCGAACTCGGCAGTTCGTTTGGCAATGTTTTAGGAAATTGAGACAACTTGACTCGTTCCAGAGTGACAGAATTTTCCTTTTTATGGGCCATAATGACTCAGTTTAAGAGGCGCTCTTGAGAGGCATTTATTGCCTTTCTGTCTGATGATAAGCTGTTTACGGACTCCATTCTGATCTAGAAATCAAGCGGCATGGTTTAGGCTCATTGGAAGTCGTTAGGAGGAAATCACCAAATGAGCATCATTCGATATCGCAACCCCGACTTGGTTACATGGTCACCGTATGACCGTCTCTCGTCCCTGCGGGATCTCCTGGATTCCGCGTTTCAACTGGCGAGCAATGCTCCGGGAAATCCCGAGAGCTGGACTCCAGCGTTGGACGTTTTTGAGGACGAAGAGAAGGTCACCGTCCGCGTCGAACTGGCCGGAGTGAAGAAGGAAGACTTCGACATTTCCCTGCAGGATGACGTGCTGACCATCTCAGGCGAACGCAAGGCGGAAACGGAGCAGCGCGGCAGCGAAAGCTTCCGCAGCGAGCGGTATTTCGGGTCCTTCACCCGCAGTGTCACGCTCCCGTCTCCGGTGAAAGCCGACGCTGTCACGGCGACTTATCAGGACGGAGTCCTGACGGTCACGCTGCCCAAGGCCGAGGAAGCCAAACCGAGGAAAATCCAAGTCAATCTGGAATAATCAATTCCGGTGCCCGACTTCGGTCGGGCGCCACCAATCAACCCAAGGAGGAGTTTGAAAAATGAGCACATTGACCACATGCAGCCCCACGTCATCGACGCAAAGCCGCCGCATCGAGTACATCACGCCCCGCGCCAACCTGCACCACGACGGTGAAGGGTACACGCTGGAGCTGGAGATGCCCGGCGTAGCCAAGGACGGCGTGGAAATCACCGTGGAAGACGGCAAGCTGACCCTGACGGGCCGCCGGGCCGAGGAGCAATCCTTCGGTCGCCCGGTTTACCGTGAGCGGTCGCAGAACGAATACCGCAGGGTGTTCGATCTCGATCCCAGCATCGACACCGACAAGATCACGGCATCGATGAACCAGGGATTGCTCACCGTGCGACTGCAAAAGTCCGAGGCGGTGAAGCCTCGCAAGATCACCGTCGCTTGACGGAGAGTTGAGTAACGAGCCAGTCGAGGGCGCGGGCGATGAGTCCGCGCCCTTTGCCTTTTCCGGCCTTGGCAGATTTCCGTTGAGGCGCTGGCAAAGGTGTCTCATAGTCGCGGCTTGGACACGTCGCTGGTTATCGAGCAGGTTACATTTGGCGGAAAAGGCCTGGGCCGCCTGCCGAACGGAAAGGTATGTTTTGTTCCGCGCGTCATTCCAGGCGAGCGCATCGAGTGCCGCATTACCCGGGAGAAGTCGAAGCATGCCGAAGCCGAACTGGTGCGCGTACTGGAGGCGTCGATGGACCGGGTGCGTCCGAAATGCCCCGTTTATGGAACCTGCGGGGGCTGTTCGTACCAACATATCGGCTATGAGCGCCAGCTCGCGATTAAGACTCAGCAGGTCGAGGATGCTCTCCGGCGGCTGGGGGGCATTCCTGCGCCGGTTGTCCATCCCGCCATCCCTTCCCCGCAGCAATACGGATATCGCAACCGCATCAGCGTGCATGTGCGGGCCGGAAGAGTCGGTTTCTTCGGCGCAAAGAGCCACCGGGTCGTTGATGTGGCGGAGTGCTCCATTGCCTCGGAACTGGTGAATGAGGAACTCAAGGCCCTGCGGGAATCCCAGCCCAGAGACGGAGAGTATTCATTGCGCGAGCCGAGCGATTACCGTGGATTTCGCCAGGTGAACTCTGCTGCAGGCGAGCTTTTGCGAGAGGCCGTGAGCGCGTTTTCCTCGCCGGGTGGAGATCTCCTGGTCGACGCATATTGCGGAGCGGGATTCTTCGCCCATCACCTGCGCGAACAATACGCCCAGGTCGTCGGCATCGAATGGAGTGAGGATGCCGTGAGAGCAGCCCGAGATCGTCGCGGAGGCAATGAAATTTACCTGCTGGGCGACGTCGCTCAGCACCTCGCGGCAGCGCTGGAATCCGGTCCGGCGGAGAAAACCACCGTCTTGTTCGATCCTCCGGCTGAGGGCGTCGATCGTGATGTGATCGGGCACCTGCTCTCCCGGGAACCGGGGCGTATCATCTACGTTTCCTGCAATCCCGCCACACTGGCCCGGGATATTAAGATGCTCTCATCGAAGTATTCCTTCCAGGAGGCGAGGCCGGTTGACATGTTCCCGCAAACCGCCGAGATCGAGGTCGTCGCTCTCCTCCATCGTCTATGATGCACTATCGTCGCTTTGGCCGTACGGAACTCCAGATGCCGGTATTTTCCTGCGGGGGGATGAGGTATCAACAGGACTGGAAGGATACGGACTTTTCCAACATCCTGCCGGAAAATCAGAAACGGCTGGTCAGTTGTATCGAGCGTTCGCTCGCCGTGGGCATCAACCACATCGAAACGGCGAGGGGATATGGAAGCTCCGAGGTTCAGCTCGGGCAGATCCTGCCACAATTTGACCGCGACAAGCTCATCGTTCAGACCAAGGTGGCCCCGGCGGAGGAGGCTGATTTTCTCAAGACCTTCGAGACCAGCATGGACCGGCTGAAGCTGGAACACGTCGACCTGCTGTCGTTTCATGGGATCAATAATCGTGCACTACTCGACCTGACCTTGCGCAAAGGCGGAGCGCTCGAGGTCGGTCGCCGGCTGCAAAAGGAGGGTCGTGTGCGCTTCCTGGGCTTCTCCACGCATGGGGCGTGCGATGTCATCACCGAAGCGGTGGAGACCGGGGAGTTCGATTACGTCAACCTGCACTGGTACTGGATCAACCAGGTGAACTGGCCCGCCATCGAGGCGGCGACGCGGCACGACATGGGCGTATTCATCATCAGCCCCAATGACAAGGGCGGGAAGCTTTACGAACCCTCGGAAAAGCTGCGCAAGCTCTGCGAACCCTACTCGCCGATGATCTTCAATGATCTCTTTTGCCTGCTCCGTCCGCAGGTGCACACGCTCAGTCTGGGCGTTGCAAAGCCTGAGGACTTTGACGAGCATCTCAAGGCTCTCGAGCTTTGGCACGACGCGGAGAAGATCGTGGCGGAGGTCGGAGGACGTTTGGAAGAGGAACTCCGGGGCTCTCTTGGCTTCGATTGGATCGCCCGCTGGCAGGAGGGACTTCCGGCCTGGGAAGACGTGCCGGGAGAAGTCAATGTCTGGGAGATTCTTCGCCTGTGGAATTATGCCAAGGCTCTCGACATGATCGAGTTTGGCAAGATGCGCTACAACCTTCTGGGCAACGGCGACCACTGGTTTCCCGGGCGCAATGCGGCCAACCTCGACGTGGCGGCCATTTCCCGCGCGGTCAAAGGCAGCCCGTTTGCCGAACGCATCCCGGGCGTGCTTGCCGAGGCGCACGAGCTCCTGTGGGACAAACCCGTGGAGCGACTGAGCAAGAGCGACTAGGCTCCTTTACTCCAGATCCTGCGAGGTGACGGTCGTCTGTGCCCGGGAGCCGAGCTCCCTGGCGTGAGCGATGACTTCCTCGGTATCTTCGTTGAAGCGATATCCGTGGCAGTTCGGGCAGGAGGAGACCCGCATCGTCACGATGGAGTCGCAACCCTCGCAAATTTTGAAATTTGCAGCGTTTTCGATGATCTTCTTTGCGCGTTCGGCCCGCTCGGCCAAGTGCTGATCGTCTGCCATTGTGCTCGCAGTCATACGCCAGGACATTGCCAAACTCAAGGTTTCCCTGGAGTTGCAGATGTTTCGCCCGCCGATATAGTGCGGCGCATGAAATATCTCGCCGTTATTTTGTCTGTCCTGGCTCTCCTTGCTGGTTCGGTCCTGGCCTCCGACATCAGCCTGCCAGATCTCAAGAAAGCGATCGATTCCAAGAGCGTCACCCTCATCGACGTGAACGGAACCGAGAGCTACAACTCGGGCCACATCCCCGGTGCCATTGACTTTTTCGCCTATCAGAAAGACCTCGCAGGCAAGCTCCCGGCGGACAAAAACGCCCTTGTCGTGGCCTACTGCTACAGCCCTCAATGCCCGGCTTACAAGCTGGCGGTCGATGCGGCGGAAAAACTCGGATATACCAACGTGAAACACTTCGCTCCGGGTATCTCCGGCTGGGAGGAAGCCGGGCAGCCGACCCAAAGGGGAAACTAGCGGGTCCTCCGAATCCGGCGACCCGCCATTCCGGCGGAAATCGCTCCGGCGAGACTCAAGAGAGTCAGGCTGGATGGTTCCGGGACGGTAGCGAGCGTGCTCGAGATGAAGCTATAGTACGAGCTTAACTGGATAAAATAGGTGTCGCCATTGGAGTTTACGGCTTCCATGAGACCAACGAGCGACCACGTGCCGGTCGATGAGTTATAGGCGAAGGCGGCCCCGCCCGAGTCGCCGGTTACAGCCTCGGCGGTGTTTGTCACCGTGGTACGATTGCGGCCCTGCGAGGAAACCGTTCCATAGGTGGTGGCAAAGTCCGTGGTCGTATAGGTCGACACGGCCACCTGCACGCTGGTGGACGTGACGGTGTTGAGTCCCCAGCTTTTTGCGCCCCCTCCGTATCCCACCATAACCACCTCGGTGCTGAAGCTGATTGGCGTGGAACTGCTGATGGAAAGAGTCGGCAGATCGGGCTCGGAAGAAATCTGAAACATCGTGATGTCTGCGGAACCCGAGGAGACGGCGGACCCCGCCACGATGGAGTAGGTCACACCATTCAACGTGTAGGTTCCGCTGGAGAGATCGACATGCGCTGCGGTAATGACCCATCCGTTGCCGAGATAGACTCCTGAAGCACCTCCCACCGAGCCGACATAGTCCCAGCCCGTGATCCCGCTTTCTCCCCATCCGGTGTCCCAGTTCGACACGGTGGAACTGGTCGGTTCTGTTGTCTGGTAGGTTGTGTTGTCAACCAATACGGCTGACGCTGAACTCAGCGAGGCAAGCAATGCGATGCCGATGAAGCCAAGCGAAAGAATGGCCCTTGGCTGGCACTTGATCCCGAGTAACGTGATGGATATGAAGGAAGGCAGCTTCATGGCAGACGACAACGGTTGAACCATCCCGTCTGGGCAAAGTTGCAAAAAATTTTATTCGTGGACTTTCTCTCACTCACTCAGGACGAACTCGGAGCCGAACTCGAAAAGCTCGGCGAACCGCGCTATCGCAGCGGGCAGCTCTGCTCGTGGGTCTATGGCCGCCGGGTGGGGGAGTTTGCCGGGATGACCAATCTTCCAGCGGCATTGCGGGAAAAGTTTTCCTCCCGGTTTTCCCTACGCCCCCTGATGAAGGTCCGCGAAACGGGATCGAAGGATACCACCCGGAAGTTCCTCTTTCAGCTTGAGGACCAGCAACTGATCGAAACGGTGCTCATCCCGGCCTCTCCGGCGCTGTATGGAGAACGAGCGGATCGACGAACCATCTGCATCTCCAGCCAGGTGGGATGCGCCTATGGCTGCCGATTCTGCGCCAGCGGCCTTGACGGCTGGAAACGCAACCTCACCGCCGGGGAGATCGTGGCTCAGTTTCTTGCGGTCGAGGAAATCAGCGGGGAGAAGATTAACAACATCGTCTTCATGGGGATGGGCGAGCCATTTGCCAATTACGATAACCTGCTGCAAGCCATTCAGATCATCAACGCTCCCTGGGGCCTCGGCCTGGGTGCCCGTCATATCACGGTCTCGACCAGCGGACTGGTGCCTCGCATCAGGGACTTCGCCGACCAGCCGCTCCAGATCCGCCTGGCCATTTCCCTGCACGGCGCGACCGACGAAGTGCGGAGCCGGATCATGCCGGTCAACCGTAAATATCCCGTGGCCGAGCTCATGGAGGCCTGCGAGTACTTTTCCGCCCGCAAAAAGCAGCACATCACCTTTGAGTATATCCTGATCCAAGGGGTGAACGACATGCCCGAGCAGGCCTATGAGCTGGCCCGGCATGCCCGCCGGTTTCAGGCCAAGATCAACCTCATCCCGTACAATTCCGTCGAGGGGCTGGAATGGGAGCGTCCGGATGTGCCGACCCAGGAGCGATTTCTCGGGATACTTCACGATAGAGGAGCATCTGCCACCCTGCGTCGGGAGAAGGGACACGATATCGCCGCAGCCTGCGGCCAGTTGCGGCTGCAGGCGGAGCGCAAGAAATCCTTTGCACCCGAGGGAAGCGTGGAGTAAGGAAAATCCAATGGCTGACGACGATTTCGACGAAACGCCTGAGGTCTGGGATGAGTACCAGTGGGAGCGCTTTCTCCAGCAGCAGGATAGAAACACCGAAAAATATTTCGGCCTGCTCGAAAAGTATATCGATCATCCCGAGCGCGACAATATCATCGCCCGTGAGATGGGATGGGAGTCCCATGACGAGGACGACGAGGTATGCTGGGAGGAAGTCTCCGAGGAGTTCTGTGATGAACAGGACGGCGAGCAGTCCGAAGCCTCTGATGAGGATTTTGACGAATTCTCCAAGTCGCCGATCTATCAGGACACGTTGAAGCTCCACACGTGGATCAACAGTTGGATGGATCGCGACGGTAGTCTCAAGGATGACGCCGAAGCCATCCGCCTGGCCACCCGCTCCGCGGTCTGTGGTGCGAAGCTCGCTGCGGCACTCTGCGGTGATGAGTACACGGAGATCGGCATGACCATCGCCTATCTGAAGCGGGGGCTCAAGGCCGCCAACGACGCTCTCGACGCTGCCGCCAAACTCGTCGACCTCGGCAAAATGACGCCGCGCCAGCGCACGTCCGTGAATCGTCTTTTATTCCGCGTCCGGGATCGCATCGTTGACCTGATGAGCGAGTATCGGGCGGAATGGCGCAAGCGCTACGGCGCATCCTAGTCCGCTGTGTCGATCCGTACCCTCGTGGTCGCCGGTGTGGCGTGTCTCCTCGCTGCGGCCTTTTTCATGGCGGTATTCCTTCCTCGGGAGTTTTCCACGCTTCCCGCATCGTCTTTTCGCACCAAGGTGCTTTCCTCAGCGTCGGGCAGGGACGGAGTCACCGTCAAGGTCAGGACGGATGATTCTCCAGATGCCGTGATTGTGGAATGGGGAGTCTCGAAATGAGGAAGCTCCTCGCGGTTTGTCTGTTGCTGTCACTCGGCAGCTTGTACGCCGATGGAGATATTCTCTGGGTGGCGTCGGCTCGGGCGGAAAAGGAGGGCAGGACGGCCTCTTCTCTGCAGGAGGTGCTCCCGGCGGTGGAAAAGGATTTGGGATGGAAGTCCCTTAAGCTCGAGAAGGAGAAGAAATGGAACATCTCAGTGGGAGGGGAGAATACCTTCCAGTTTGAGAACGGATACACGCTGCGAGTTGGCTGCGAATCGATGGATGCCAGCCGGTACGTGTTTTCCGTGGCGTTGTCCGATCCCCAAGGCTTCCTGCTCACGACGAAAGTCGAGGCGGCCAAGCGCGTACCGCTGATCCTGGCCGGACCTGAGGAGGACGGCCGCCGCCAGATCCTTGTCGTCCTCGTCCGCTAGGGGGGAGGCGCTAATTGATCTCGCGCAGGCCTTCGCGCACGGCGGCAGGCAAACCGGAGACTCCCCAGCCGCCGAGTTCGGCGTCGATTTTCTCAAGACGGCGAATAAGGTCGATCACCTCGGCTCGGGCGTATGGCCCCCCTGCGCCGGAGCAAAAGTGTGTGCGGCAGGCGAAGGGGCGATCCTTGTAGATGATGCAGCGCCCGGTCTGGGGATGAAGCATGGGGCAGGCTCCATCCTCGCGTTCCGGCAGCTTCGTTCGCCCGGCTGCGCGCAGGGCCTTGGCCGCCACCAGGGCTTCACCTTTGGTCAGGAAAGGGACGATGCCGGTCAGCTTGAACTGGCAGCACTCGGTCTGCAGCGTGCAGTTTCGCTCGATTGGTCGAGCCGCCAGATCGGCATAGACCTTGCGGACGTCTTCGATGGCCTGGAGATGGAATGGGTCGCCTCGGCGAGCAGGTTTCACGGGAATTAAAAAATGGGTTGTTGGCGGCTCGCGGGAATGACACAGCTCTCCCGGATGGGCGGCGAAAGCCTTATTATCGCCGCTTTCGCGAAACAAGCAACAACATCGCTAGAATGGCGCAGGGCTTCATATCCATGCTGGCCCGGAACTGAGATTCCGGCTATCGAGAAAGAATGGGTGAGAAAATCGAACCGAGTACCCAGGGAGTTTCTCGCCGAAGTATCTTGAAGTCGGCAGCGGGTTTCGGGGCATTGCTGGCGGCGGGCGAGATGGCTGCCGGGGCGAGAGCGAAGGCGAGCGATGTCCAGCCTGCCGAGCGGCAGTCTGTTATTGTTCTCGGTGCAGGCATGTCCGGTCTGGTCGCCGGACTTTTGCTCCATCGAGCCGGGCATGATGTCACGATCCTGGAATATCAAAACCGGGTGGGGGGCCGCATCTGGTCACAGACCATGAGGAACGGGCTGATCGCAGAACATGGTGCCGGGCATTTCAAGTCCAACATGCCTCATGTTTTTGATCTGATCTCCCGGCATAAGCTTCCGCTGGTGAGCCTGAACGCACCGCTTACCCGCTATCAGGTAGACGGAAAGACGGCCGACTCGGCCTCCCTTTTCTCCTGGCCCTGGGACCTCAATGCCATCGAGCGGAGAGTCGGCGTGCCAACGGCGGTCATTCGATATTTTCTTGCGCATGGCTTCAATATGCACTCCGTGTTAGCGGATTCCTGGCCCAGCGAGGAGATATTCCGGCGACTGGACGGGATAACCATCGGTGAGCTCCTCAAAACGGCTGGGGCATCCGACGCGTTTATCCAGATTTTCCAGGCCCATATCGGCGAGGGCGGGGTGAATATCGGGGCCTTGTCTGGACTGCCCAATCTCGCCTTCCATCTCAGCAACGAAAACAGCTATCGCATCGCGGACGGAAACCAAAAACTCCCGGCCGCGCTCGCGGCCTTGCTCGGGGATAGGATCATCCTGGAGGCAGTGGTGAGGCGGGTGGCTCAGCGCGGAGGAAAGACGGAGGTTTCCACGGCTGACGGAAAGACGTTCCGCGCGGACCGCGTTGTCTGCACGATACCGCCGACTGTCCTGAATGAAGTCGACTTTCAACCGGCACTTTCCGAGGCCAAGTTGAAGTCGATCAGCCAGATGATCTGGGCAAAGACGCTCAAGGTTTTTGTGCAGACTCGCACTCCGTCATGGATGAAGCGGCAGGTCTATGGATGGCCCATGGTGGGAAGCGACCGATCGTGGCAGCGGGCTTTCGACGTTTCAGACAATCAGGCTGCCGGAGGTCTCGGGACTGTTTTCTTTAGCCTCGAGGGAGGCGCGGAGGAATCGTTTGTCGCTCTGCCTAAGTCCCGGCGCGCCACCGCTGTTATCGAGGCCTTTCAGACGGATAATCCGGACCTGTTTGACGAGGTGCTCGCCTCCGAAAGCTTTTATTGGGGGGATGAACCCTGGATTCGTGCGTCGCTTGGTGGGCCGGGAGTCCGGCAAGGGTGGATGTACCAGGAATGGGCCAAACCTGAGGGGTGCATCCATTTTGCAGGCGACTGGACCACCTGCAAGCGTGGCTGGACGGAGGGTGCCATCATCAGCGGTATCCGGGCAGCGAGGCAAATCGACCCGGCTGCCTCCTGGGAGAGCCTGGGCGCGTAGGAGACGCCCGAGTCCTGGACGAAAAAATCGCTTCTAGAGGGAAGCCGGATGACTAGAATCTCCCGAGATGCGAGCCGATAAATGGACACGAGCTTTGGCCAGGGTCCTGGATCGAATCCGGCTCGGACCCCGTCGGAAAGCGAGGAGATTCGATAACTGGGAGATCGTTCCGAGACTCCCGGAAGCGCTGGAAGACCATGATGCGGAACCCCTCGAAACTCCGCGCAGCCGCAATCTGCCTGTCCTCCTTCTTCTCACTGGCGCTCTCGTTTGGTTGATCGTCCAGCCGCCGGTGTTCTTTCCGAAGCCAGAAGAGTCCCTGGACAAGCCGCTCGCCCTGTCTCCGGTCAGCCCGCCTCCGGTTGATTCTGCTGCATTAACACCGCAGGAGACAAGAGATGTTTCTGTTCCCTCGGCCATCAGCGCTGTCCCGGCTCCGAGTTCCGTGTCGCCCGCTCCCATCCCCTCGGCCACGCCTGGCGCGAGTGTCGTGACGGTGCATCCCAAGGTACGTGCGCGGGAAGCAAAGGTCGTCGTGGGAGATGATGATTCCGATCGCTTCAAGGTGATGCCCGATCCGGAGACTCCTCCATCTGCCGCAACCAGCCAGCCATAGGCATCCACCTGACAGGCTAAAGATTGGCTACCCGGCATGGATTCGAACCATGAATAAAGGCTCCAAAGGCCTCTGTGTTACCGTTACACCACCGGGTAAGGAGCGGGACAATATGGGTGTTTATCGCCCCTAAAGCAACGGAATTCCGCTAACGAATCAGGCCCCAGCGCTTGCTGAACGGCCAGTAAACAAAGAGTCCGCGCCCCGCAATATTCTGCTCGGGTACCGGCCCCCAGAAGCGGCTGTCACTGCTGTGGTAGCTGTTATCGCCAAGGGCGAAATAGGACTTCGCAGGGACGCGAAACGTGCTGTCGGCTGTGGTCAGATAGTCGGCTTGGGCAAAGTTAGAATATCCCTGATACCCGTCCTTTGCGGCGATCACGCGTTGGAACACCCACTCACTAGGCAGCGCTCCATTGATGAAAAGCTGCGGCGCAGCGATGCGCAGAGTGTCTCCCGGCATGCCTGCGAGACGCTTGATGTAATGCTGAGAGTCAATTCCAGCAGGCATCCGGATACCGGTTATCCCCTTGGTCTTGAAGACGAAGACATTGCCCCGCTGCGGCGGGAGGAAGTTGTACGACATCTTGTCCACAAAGACCTGATCGCCGGTATCGACATACCCTCGCACGATCGGCTCGCCTTTGCGGAGCAGCTTTTGCTCCGAGATGCCAAAAGAGCTCCGCAGCGTCACCTCGGGTGCAAATACTGTATAGCGGCTGTTTTCGCCGATGATGTCGGTGAAGGTGAAGAAGTTCAGGTAAGTCTTCTCCCTGATCGCCAGGATGATGTCATCACTCTTGGCCACCTCGTTGAAATACGAGCGGCCAAGCCAGACGAATTCAAACGCCCGCTGCAGGATATTCGGCGGGGGATCTTTTTGCGGAGCGGCCACGATGCCGTAAAGGGTCGGCTGCATGGAGCCAGTCGGGATCTTGAACGGCTGGAGAAAATACGCGCGTACACCTGCCGCGATGACGATCGCAACGACAAACACCTCGACGTTCTCACGCCAGCCGGCGTCTTTCATCGGAGGGACGATCCTGCCGACCTGCTTGTCGATGCGCTCGATGACCTTGCCGATTTCCTCGCGTTTGCGCGTCTTCAAGGCTGCCGTCATCGCCGCCTCAAGCTCGCGCAGCGTATCGAGGTCGGCGGGGGCAAGGATGTCCTCCTTGTAATGGATGAGACGCCTGACCGCGTGGCGGTAGTGTTTGCCTTCCTTGATGTGCCGCGGTGTGAAGAACATAAAAACTAGCTGGTCCGGAGGACCTGGATAAAGGCTTCCTGCGGGATATTCACCGTGCCGATGGCCTTCATGCGCTTCTTGCCTTCCTTCTGCTTCTCCAGCAGCTTGCGCTTACGGGTGATGTCGCCGCCGTAGCACTTGGCCGTCACGTTCTTGCGCATGGCGCTCACGTTTTCACGGGCGACAATCTTGCCGCCGATGGCTGCCTGGATGGAGACCTGATAGAGCTGGGTCGGAATGACCTCCTTGAGCTTCGCGGCGAGGGCACGGCCTCGGGCTTCGGCCTTTTCCCGGTGAACGATGGAGGAAAACGCGTCGACCGGCTCGCCATTGACGAGCATCTCGAGCTTCACGAGGTCGGAGGCACGATACCCGGAGGGCTCATAGTCCATGGAGCCGTAGCCGCGCGTGAGGGTTTTGATCTTGTCGTGGAAATCGACGAGGATTTCGTTGAGCGGCAGGGTGGCCGTGATCATGACGCGGCGGGAATCGAGGGACTCGGTGTGCTCCACCGTGCCTCGCTTGTCGAGCATGAGCTGCATCATGTCGCCGATGTTTTCATTCGGGATCATGACAAAGCACTTCACAACCGGCTCGCGGATTTCCTCGATCACGCTCATGTCGGGCAGATTGGCCGGGTTGTCGACCTCCAGCCGCTCGCCATTGGTCCGGATGACCTCATAGATCACGCTCGGATACGTCGCGATGATATCCATGTTGTACTCGCGACGGAGACGTTCCTGAATGATCTCCATGTGGAGCAGGCCGAGGAATCCGCAACGGAAACCGAAACCGAGGGCAACCGAACTTTCCGGCTGGAAGACAAAGGCGGCGTCGTTGAGCTGCAACTTGCCCATGGCCATCTTGAGATGTTCAAAATCCGCCGTATTAATCGGATAGATGCCGCTGTAAACCATGGGGTTGACCTCCTGGAATCCGGGCAGGGGTTCCGAGGCCGGGCGGCGGGCATCGGTGAGCGTGTCGCCGATCTTGATCTCCGCCGTGCTCTTGATGTTGGCGATGAAGTATCCGACATCGCCCGCGTTGAGCTGCTTCTGCTGAAACATCTTCGGTGTGAAAACGCCGACTTCCTTGATCTCGTAGCTCTTGTTTGTCGACATCAGCTTCACGGCTGTGCCGGGGATCACGGAGCCGGACATCACGCGGATGTAGCTGACGACGCCACGATAACCGTCGAAGACCGAGTCAAAAACCAGGCCGCGAAGGGTATCATCCTGGGCCTTCGGAGCCGGAATGCGAGCGACGACGGCCTCCAGGATGTCCTGAATGCCGATGCCTGCCTTGGCGCTGGCCGCAATGGCCTCATCGGCGGGAATGGCCAGGATGTCCTCGAGCTGCTTCTTGACCGTCGGGAGATCGGCGTTCGGAAGATCGATCTTGTTGATGACCGGGATGATCGTCAGGCCCTGCTTGAGCGCCAGATGGACGTTGGCCACGGTTTGGGCCTCTACGCCCTGGGCGGCATCCACGATAAGCAATGCGCCTTCGCAAGCGGCGAGGCTGCGGGAAACCTCGTAGGCGAAGTCCACGTGACCGGGGGTGTCGAGGAGGTTCAGGCGGTAGTCGTTACCGTCCTTGGCCCGGTAGCGCATGGCGACCGGATGGGCCTTGATCGTAATACCGCGCTCCCGTTCCAGATCCATGGAATCCAGGAGCTGGTCCTGCTTCTCACGTTCGGCAATGGTGCCCGTACTCTCAAGCAGACGATCGGACAACGTCGTCTTGCCATGGTCAATATGCGCGATGATGCAAAAATTGCGCGTGCGTTCGATGGACATCAGGAAAGGGTGGCGAATATCCTAGACGGAATCCCTCGGGTCAACAGTGCAAAAAGAGCAATCCACACAATTTCAGTTCACGCCGCAGTTGATGTTCGTCCTCGCGATGGTCGGAATGGCCCTGGCGATCCCCATGGTTTGCGTCGTTCTGGCCTACAAAGCCTACTCGACACCCAAGCGCGGCGATCTGCCGCCCGAGGCTCTCGCACCGTTGCAGAAGGCTCTGGAAGACGTGGCGACGAAAAAATTGGCCCAGCCGCCGCAGTTGAATACCGGGACGTTAATACTGGAGGTTCCCGCCAGCAGCACGGAGGCAGGCATGGCATTGATCCAGCGCGCGGCATCCAATTTCGGTGGATTGGTCCTGCCCAAGGCGGACCCGGACAAGGTGCTGGTGCAGATATCAGCCGATCATAGCGATGCTTTTGCCAGGTCGTTAAAAGGCGAAAACGTGGAGCCGATGAGTAAATCGACGACCGGAGGTGACACCGTGCTTATTGAGGTCCATATTGTCAGTGTTCCTCCCATGCCATGATCGCCGTCGTTTTCGCCCTGGAATATGAAAGCGCAGTCTACCGGGCTCGCTCGAAGCCCCAGTTACTCGTCGACTCCTGGGTGCTCGGAGCGATGGGCGTGCGGTGCATTCCGCCGTTTGAGGCAAAGCTTTCCCGCGTTTCTCCAGACATTGTCATTTCTGCGGGCTTTGCCGGCGGCCTGACTCCTGAGACTCAGGTTGGCGATCTGGTCATTGGCCAGAACTTCACCGATCCCGGGCTTTTGGAGAAACTTTCCGGATTGCCGGGGTGGCGGCTAGGGGACCTGTATACTGCCGATGCCATCGTCGAGGTCTCTACGGAGAAGCTTCGACTTGGGGCTTCAACGGGTGCCGTGGTGGCAGATCTTGAGACGGCCCATCTGGCCGAGGTATGCCAGCGGCGCGGAATTCCGCTCGTCAGCATCCGGTGCATCAGTGATGCCGCCGGTGACGATATGCCGGTGCCGGCTGATGTCTTGATGAATCCGCTGACAGGACGCCCCGAACCGCTGGCTTTGTTCCGCCATCTTGTCAGCAAGCCGTTATGCGTCCCGGCGTTTAACGCACTTCTGCGTAACGCCAAGACGGCTCAGTCGACGCTGGCCCGGGGCCTCGATCAGGTCGTCTCGACGCTGCTCCGGAACTGATTTCCCGGATCTTTTTTCATCAGTTAGCCGCCTAACTATCTCCGCGGCGCTGTTAATAACTCGCTCCTGCGTAGCTTCCGTACGGGGCGCTCTGAGTTATTTCCCAAGTTATCCACAACCAACTAACTCGCTCATTTGCACCATGATATTTAAAACATCATATAATATATGTCATATATAGTAGACCTAGGGGCGTGCAAAATATCACGCTTCTACTGAGTCTTCCGCGATCACTTGTCGCAGATCGCTGAAAACCGGAAATAACAGGAACTAGCAGTAATTACGTTGATAACCAACGTGTTACGAGTCTCGCGCATCGCGGCATTTCCGGCATGAGTTGTCGCGGAAGATACCTTCCCTGATCACTTGTCGCAAACTCTGAAAATCGTTGTAAGATGCTGATTATCAGTTGCGTAACATCATCACGCAATCGCTCTGCGATAAGTTAGCGAGGAACGTTTTAGGGTGTGAGGTGTGAAGTCCCAAACGGCAAATGCAGGCACGCTGCACGTTCTTTGCAGACACCCTGAAACCGAGCTGCCCTTTCTGATGAGCAAAACGGGACACGCCCGAAACTGTATAAACTTCAACACCCATCATATGAAGCGTTCCTTGGTTACCCGGTCGAACTCACCAACCGGAATTCGTATCACCCGCCGGAAAGATTTGTGCTTTTTCCGTCCAGTCGGTGGTTTTTGGGTTCGGAGGTCGATGGCTCGAAGATCGCCGCAATCGATCATGTTGGTGACGTGTTGCGGGTCAACCTTCCAGGCTTCCGCAACCTCATTGATCGTGAGCAACGATCTTTTTGGAAACAACGTTGCGCAGGAGATTTCCCGAAGGATCGTTTCCGAGTCGGGCTGATGTTCAACGGGGCTCATTCTTCCTCGATCGAGATATGGATGCGAATTAGGTCCCCTGCCTTGCTGGTCACCTCGACCTTCCCGTCCTCCGCAAGTTGAGGACAGTCCCCGACCTGGGCGGCATATACTAAAGCTTCGTCGAGCGAGATCCCGTTCAGGCGAGAAATCCCGCTTGCCAGCTCTTCCAGTTGCCAGGGTGTCATCATCGGCCTTGCTCCAGCGCCTGAACGCGGGATTTGAGATTTGAGAGCTCCGAGGCGTTTTTCGAGCCGTACTGGTCGAGAGCCTGCTCAACACCCTTGAGGCCTTCGACGGTCTGCTTTGAAATCTCCTCGATTTTGCCTTTCACACCATCAAATCCCCCTTTTACGTCCGTTCCGCCTCCCGCGTTCCCCTGTGAGGCTCCTCCACCTGGAGGCTGGCTAGCTTGGGCTGGCGTCTGAGGTCCGGCAGCGCCCGGAGGTTGGACTGGCGACCCGGAAGCCGAAGGAACAATAGGCGTATACCCGGGCATTCCCGGTTGATCGGCCTTGTAAGCGTCGAGAGGACTCGGGACACTTGAAGCACCAACCTTCCTGTAACCCGGCATCCCTGGTTGCTGGTTCCTCGATTCATCGATCCGGTTTCCGCCGACCTCGATCGGCTTGTCCATCGCGTCCGAGGTTATCGCTCCTCGGACTAGCTTTGCCCGGGCATCTATACGCCCACTGATATAGTTCTCGCGATCGGAACCTCCTCCGCTAGCTCCCTGAGCTTTGCGAGTCTTGCGCTCGTTTTCTCTGGCTGATTCGGCATCGGCTTTCTCCTGGGCCTGTCGCTCGGCGTTCCGCACCGCCAACGTATCCTGCAGGCGCTCCTCGGCCGCAAGTGCCGCCCGCTGGTCTGACTCCCCTCGGATCTTTGCGATCTCAAGTTCCAGATCGCGCTCTTGCTCTTTCCCCTGGGCTGTCCTTTCGAGGATTGTTGCCTCCGTCTCGCCTCGGGCGCGAAGATCGGCGATGGCAGACGCATTCTGTTCCCGGAGGAGTGCCAGTTGATCACTCAGCGAGTCGATCCGGCGTTTATCCTCGCGCTCTTGAGTTTCAGCAGCTTCTTTCCGGAGAGCTGCCTGTTCCTGGAGGGCCTGTGTTTCGGCCTGGATCTGAGCCAGAGAGATATTCTGGCGAGCCTTATCGATTTGCGGCTCAGCCTCAGCCCGATATTTATCCAAGGATTCCTGCGCAGTCTTCCCTTTTTCTTCTGCCGTCGTCTGATAGTTGACGGCTTCAAGATACCCTTTCACGGCGTTGAGCTGACTGGCGATCGTCTCTGCTTGAGATCTCGCCGAATCCGTCTCCTGCTTTGCCTGTTCCGGGTTCATGCGGCCCGTTTCTCCGAACCATTTCGCCTCGGTGGTCTGGACGTTCTTTTGTGCAGCCTCAAGACTCTCCGTCAGGTATTTGACGAAGGCAGCTTCTGCGCCCTTTGCCAAACCAAGCTCTTCGCTGACTCCCGTGTCTTTTACCTTTTGGTATGCGGTCTGGGTGTTTTGTCTGGCACGGATCTCTTCATCAAAAATCTTGGTTGCCTCCCCCACCTTTTCCGCGAGCTTCCCCTCGATGGTCGAAACGACCTGCTTTTCGCTTTCCGTGCTGCGGGTGAGACGGCGATCCTCATAGCCACTTTGGACAGCTCGACGCTGGGCGTTGAAATCCGCCTGAATGCGAGCTCTGGCGTCCTGGTCGTTTCCAGCTTTGGCCAGCGCGTCCTGCATCTGGACGTCCAGCTCAGCTATTTGCTTTTTGGTCGAGGCTTCGTCCAGCTCGTCCATGCGCTGGGCCGCAGTACGAATCGAATCGGCCAAAGTCGCGAAAGATTTTGCCGCATCGGCAGCCTCTTTTTTGAGAGACTCCAGCCTAGACTGGTTCAACTCTCTGACGCCCTGCTCGGCTTTCTGGGCGGCTTTTGCGACTTCGGACAAGCCATCGGCCACTGCATCCTTTGGCGGCGCGAGATAGTCGAGGAGACGTTTCACCTGAGTGAGTCCCTTTGAGATGTCATCGAGACCCTGCTTAAATCCTTCAAAGGCTGGTTTCGAAAGTTCCGCAGACAACTGCTGAAAAGCGTCTTTCAGATTCGACATCTTCGTCGTGAGCGTATTCGCACTCCGCACCCCCGCCTCGGCAAAAGCCGCCGTGCGCATTTGCAGAAACTCATAGAGGTTTCCCTGCTCCTTGGCGGTCTCGATCATCTCTTTAGTGATTCCGAGAATCCGCGCCGCTGCCGCGTCCTCGGTAATATTCCCGGTGAGAATGGCCCGGGTCTCCTGTAGGATCTGCGATGACTGAATGCCAAGACCCGCCAGGGTCTGGCTCATGGTCACGATGGTGTCGATTTGCTGCTCGATCGTCATGCCGCTGGCGGCCATGGCACCGGCTGCACCCTGGTAAGCCTGCACCAACTCGTCGAACGAGGCAGGACTCTCCATGGCCTTTTGCTTGAGCAGCTCAATAGCTGCCGCGCTGGCTTCCATGGCGGCGTCAAAATCGGCGAAGCGTCCAGTCTGATCGAACTGTTTGAGGACAGCAGCGATACCGAGCTGCGAGTTTTCCAAAGTGGAGTTGAACTCAACTCCGCTGCTGATCATCTTGGCGAACCCCGCGACGACCGCGCCCGTAAGCCCGATGACGATTCCGACCAGACCCGCAAGACCCGTCCCCAACTTGTCAACAACGGTGCCGAGCACCGGGATCTCGCGCATACCCTCGCGAAGAGCGGAAAACGCCTGCCCTAACCTGCCGCCGGTGCTTCCAAGGGCCTCCCCGGCCTTGTCTGCTTCCTTCGCGACACCCTTCAGCCCGGATGATGCCTTGTCGATACCGGAGGTATCTGCGGATGACCCAATCTTGATCAGGAATCCCATGACCTAAAAGTCCTCCTCGGGAGCATCGGTATCTTTCCATTCGTCGCCCTCTCCCTGCTTTCGCTCCAGGCGCTCTACCATCTCGTAGAGGTCCTCGAACGCTGCGATTACCGGGAGCATCGACGATTCAATCGAGGCGGCGAGTTCCTTGGATCGGACGCTGATTTTCTCCACGCCCTCATGCAGTCCCTTTTCCAGGGAATCCAGAGCCTCGGGCGTAAGGAAACTCGGCCTGTTTTCGTAGGGAGCTTCCCTCAGTAGATCGCAAAACTTCGAGAAGGACTCTTTCATCGCATCGATATGATGCGTCATCATTTCGGCTGTCACCGAGGCGTCCTCTATCTCTCTGCGAAGAGAGGCGAAATCTGGCTTTTTGGAACTCATGGCTGGCGATAGAGAGCGCCAGCGTCAAAACAAGCATCTACTCTTTAGCTCGGAATCGGGCCAGAGGCAATGAAATACCAAAAGTGCGAGTAGGTACCTACTGCACATCGACCCCGTAGCGCGGCCCTCGGGGGATCGGCAATGCTTTTGCCCATCGTGAAACCGTCGCCCGCTACCCTGGAAATCCCTCGATTTCGTGAATCCGTTGACACCGCGCACGCGGTGATGAAGTGCACATCACATCACGAACAGAAGAAGCCCGCCGCCGTGTCATTTGACATCGCGCACACGGGCATGAACAAAAACACTGACGACTCGCCGTGCAGCGCCCCCAATGGTCCCCTGCCCGATCCCGAGCAACCGGAAAAGGAATGCCCGCAGGCCCCGCCGCCTGAGGAACCAAGATGCCCGCGCCATGGGACAGGAGGCGATCCCTATACCGACTGGCCGGGGTGCTTCTAGTCGGCCTCTCCAAGGTGTAACGACGCTGTTACTACTCGGGTCGCCCCAAAGAAAAAGAGCCGCGTATACGTATACATGGCTCGGACTGGCTCAAAGAAAAGAGCCGTGTGTACGTACACACGGCTCTTTCTGAGGCAAGAAGCGCCTTTTATTGAAGGGGAGTAACCCCCGGGTTACCCGACCGCCGGATGGCAAGCCGGAATAAATTCTTTTTATTCAGTGGGTAGTGTCACCGGTGACACTGGCTCGGGATTGCGGGAGGTTTCGCCGTGGCCGATTTCATCGACCGCCGCCTCTGCCGCCGAGAGGAGGCGCTGGGAGATCCTTTGCGCCAGTTGCCCGAGGCCGCTCGGGAGGGCCAGCGACGGCGGGAGGTCCCACCCGGCGAGCTTGACCATTTCGCCGAGCTTGTCGCTGAGCAGCCGGAGGGCGGCGACCGTCTCGTCGACCGACTCCAGAAGCTCCTGGGCGGCGGGCTTGTCCAGGCCGAGCGACTGCTGGAACTCTGCGGGTATCTCGCTGCGGCAATACAGCCGGAGCGCCTCGGCCTCCGTCAGCTCCCGGGCGAGCACGTAGTTGCGCCACTTCTTGTTTCTGCCCCGCGTCAAGGCCTCGCGCCAGAGGTCGAGAGTTGCGTAGTCGTAATGAGCGAGGGACTTCCACTCGCCATTGTCGAGATACTCGGTGTGCTCGGAGACCGTCAGCCAGCAGCCCTTGAGGTCCCGCATCAGGAAGAGCGCCCCGATACCAGGGAGCTGGAGTTTAGTGATTTCCTTCCACCCTTGAGCGCGAAGATCGTCCATCGTGGGCGCTCCGGGAACCGGACTGCAAGGCCTTGGAAAGGATCGATTCGAGGGCGGCAAGGGCAAGGCCTTGGGGCTCGTGCCTTCCTTGCTCCCATTCTTGCAAGGTGCGGGTGCTGATCTGCCATTCCTTCGCCGCTTGGCTTTGGGATAGCTTGAGTTTCCGCCGGGCTTCTTTGATCCGATCCGCGATTGTGGATGGCATGAGGGTGATTTTCTCGATATACGTTGAGTCGTCATGAGCATGATACTTGAAGGTTGATGCTTGTGATCGCCGGACCGGTGTTCGCGCATCGGTCCGGCACTTTTCGATCCCAACTATACGTAACTCACGGATAGTGTCAACTATTGGAAATGATCCCTACTTAACAGTCCGGAACTCTATGAGAACTCTCGTAGGGACCTTCGCGCTTTCGAGTTCATGCTGCCTTATCTCAAGACGATGCTTTTCCTCAAATGCCTCTAGAAACGTGTCGAGTTCCTCATACAATAGAGGAAACAATTTCGCTGGAAGCCGTCCCGCGGACACTGAAAGAAGGCGCACAAGGTGATTTTCGAAAACAAAATCCCTGAATGCCTCCAAGGAAGCAAATTTGCTCTCTTGTCTGACGGTTGAGGAGAGTACCTTACCAAGATCTTTAACTGAGCCTGATCCGTCTTGCAGCGCTTTTAGTGCCGCAAAGTAGGCGTCCATGGCTGTTTCTAGAAGATCATCGTACGCGAAGGCATATGTTGTGCCGTGAGGAACTGATGTAAAATATCCCGCGAAGGCCGAAATGAAGGGTTTCTGCGGAAGTTGTCCAGTTGCCAACCATCGCTGATTGATCGAAAAACGTTCGCATATCGTGCTGCCAATATCCGCGCGTAACGCAGTCCGCGCATGTTCGATGCTCTTGAGTTGGTCCAGCGAGATGGAAAGCATTTTTGCAAAAGGCTTTTGGGTCATTCCGGTATCTAGCCGAATTGAGCGTACCCGATCGCAAATATCACGCTGCCGCTGTGATAGCTGGGATGAGGTAACGCTACCCTTGCTTGTGGCTGAACGTCTCACCCCTGAATTCTAGAGGAATGCGCCGCATAAATGGAAGATCATTGACATACACAGAAATGTGTAATAAACACCTTTTTGGAGTAAATTATTTCCATTTTGAAAACGCCTAATCTGGTTCCTCTGGCTCTCCTGAAAATCCTACTCGCCTCGCGGGGAATGCGGATTTCGGACCTAGCGAACCCATGTGGGCGTAGTTGCTCGCACATTTACAACGTGGTGAGCGGTCAAAAACAGAGTCCGAAGCTGATTGCCAAGATCGAGAAAGTGATCGGTCTCCCACTCTGGACAGCCCCGGAGGCCAAGGTTCCTGTGACCGTTGGTCCCAGCGGGCTCCAGATGATCGTTTCGGCAGTGGAGGCTGTCCTTTTGGAATCTCGCCTCGCCACACTCCGGGAGATCAACCCAGACGGGAACTTTTCCATTTCCGGGATGCAGAGCGCGATCGCCATCAATGACAGGGCGCTCCTGGATCGACTCGTTTCCCATTCCAACCGGGAGGGAGTCACCGCTGACGAACACCATGCGGAAGCAAGCGCCACGTTTTCCAGGTCCGAAATTCCCTCCGATTTGGGGGCTGCCCAAAAAGATTACCTGCCGGGAGAAGCGCCGCTTCCGGCCTCGTCGCCTGGGCAGCCTCCACCCCTTTTTCACTAGGATGAACGGCACGGCGCGCAATTTCATTTTCCCCGGCTTGCTGGGAGACAACGACAGCCACAACTGCCAGCGTCAAAACAAGCAACCCAGCAAGTCGGTCCTTTTTTCGCCGAATCACGCTTTGAGCAACAAAACGGCGAACCGGAAGAGGACCCCGGTCGCCGGGCTGCAAGGCGCACTCTCCATCGGGAAACCGGTGGGGAGTGCGTTTCTGCTCACGATCCGTTTCAGGATGCCTCTGCAAACTCAATGCACGGCACTGCAAAATGGTTTTGTTGGTGGATCCGCTGTCCTGACCCTGCCGAGGCATCCCAAGGCCGTACAGGACGATTTTCTCACTTTTCCCAATCCCGGGGCTTCCAGCCGCCTACCCGTCGCCCTTGGCGGCTCGCTTCATGTCGTACAAGGGTACAAGTGCTTCGGCGGCGGCTGTGGTGCCGCGATCGGGAACAGAGCGGCGCACAAGCACGCCTTCAGACACGTGCCGCGCCGCTCTCGCTTTTTCTCCGGCAGGCCTCAGCCAGCCCTGAGTGCACACTATGAACGTTAAAGAGATACAAGACAGCATTCAGGAGATTGGCTCCCTGCATGCGAAAATCGAGGAGACAGCCAAAACCCTCCGAACGGTGGAGGATAAACTCACGGTGCGCCTCGCCCAAACGGGAATAGGAGCCCGCAACGGAGACATCGACGATTACATCTCGCTTTACCGCAAGAAGGTTAAATTCCCCGACGACAGGATCAATGAACTGATCGAGGAGCGGAGCGAGCTGAACAAGGTCTATGAGGCGGCGTATAGTCGCCGTCAGGACCTCCTGAATCAGGTTTCCAAGTGGGCGGGAGCCTCGATGAAGCGTCGTATCGAGGAAATCGAAAAAGCTACGAGCCAGCTCGTGAGCAAGGCATCCAAGCTCATCGCGACCTTCTGCACGACCGAGGGCGAGGCAAAGGAATTTGCCGAGAAGTTGCCGGTGGTCTGCACACTCATTCGCAGGCGTAGAGCCCTCATGTCCCTCGGCACCTCCGATCCCGTCTTCCAAGCCAGGACCGTGATCCACGACATCGCTCAACCGATTTAGTAACCACGACCATGAATCGAATTTTGAACATCCGCCGTTTGGCTGAAAGCAGCACCGAAGGGGTAACTATTGTGAATATCGGCAAGTCCACTCAGAGCGCCGATTCTGTTTCCGGCGCAACTTCCAAGCTCACGCCGGAGATGATTAACAGAGTCCTCCTGGACTACGGAGCCGGAGCAAATACACGGGTGAAGAAGGTGCGTGGCCTTATCGCGCCGACTGTTACGGTGCCTCACCTAACCGGGCAATACGTGAAATCCGGAGTGCAGGCTACGCTCAAAATCCCGGATTCTCGCCGAGCACTGAGCACACAGGGTGTAACTCTTGAGTTTGACCTTTTTGGCGGGAAGTACAGTTGCCAACCGCATGCCCTTACCCTCCCGGTCGATGCGGCAGAGGATACCGATGCCGCATGGTTGCTTCGCGACGCTCTGGACTACTTTGGTGAAGTCACCGAGCAGATCACTGAAAAGGAGGCTATCGACAAGGCGCTGGCGGCTGCTGGCGCTCCCGTCGATATGGACTGGATCGATGCCGATCCGGTGGCGGTGATTGATCGTGCGATTCGGGAATTGATCCCGATCGCCAAGTCGACGGAGATCGCAGTCGTCTTTGGCATTCTCGCCTGGGAGAAGTTCAAGGCGAGTCCTGATGTGAAAGCCAGGGGAGCCGCCGCGCTGAGCTACTCGACTTGCCCCAACCTGTTTCATACCGGGGCGAGGTTTGACACCGCGTACTCGATCCATGACACGGCTCCGGCTGGCCTGGAGGACATCGATTTCATGTTCCCGCAGGATGATGTCTTGATCCTTGCGAGCAGCGAGCGTGCTACCCGCCGCGATGCCTCGGCCTTGAAGAGTTTTTCACTTGATCCCAAGGTCTTGAATCCCGCCAACGTCGTACCCCTCAAAAGCGGTCGCGGCTGGCTGGTAACAATGGATTGGGCGATGGACATCCAGATCACCAACGAACCGGGAATCCGCCGCTATCGGGTCAAGTAAACAGCTTCGGTTTCTTGCGCTGCATCCGGGTAGAGCCCGGGTGCAGAGAAGAGACAGAGACTCACGAGCCAAGATGAAGAAACACTGCAATAACTGGAAAGCCCGAGAACTCCACCGTGCAGAGTGCCTGCATGAGGTTTTCAGCCGGTATGCAGACGCCATTGAGGAAATCTCACTCAACGCGGTTTATCCCCGTATCTCCTCCGCCCTCCGGCGCAAGAAGATCAAACTCGGAAAGGCCAGAGTATACCGCCACTACTCCCGGTGGATCGTAGAGAAAAGCCCGGCGGCACTTGTCAGGGAATACAAGCCTGGAACTCGGTTCAAGCTCTACAGGGACGCCGAGTACTGGGCTGTCATCTCTGCGGCCTTGGCCCAGCGGATCACGATTTACGCAGCGGCCAAGGATCGGAAGTCCGGTCCCTCGTCGCGTTCGGTGTACCGTCGCCTCCCTGCGGCATGTGAAGCGGTCTCCCTGCTAAGCCGGATGAGCGCGGCATCGCGCAAGCTGGCCAAAGCCGAGGTAAATCTCCTGGAACTCGTCTCCTCGCTATGCCCCCGGTAGTTCCGAGTTTCCATGTCGATGATGCGGAGAGGCCGCTTTACACGGCGGCACAGATCGCCCGGGCGGCCCAGCGGAGCAAGCGGCATATCCTCGCCTCTCTCGCGCTGGTTCCATCGACAGCAGTACCGGAGGCTGGGAATATCGCCAAGGGATGGACGGTTGAGTCTCTCCCCGCGAGCATCCGCCAATCTCTCGAAACGGTCGCCCGAAAGAAGGGATACCGCTCGGTGCATGCGCTCCTGGACGAGCCGACACCGCGCTGGATGCCTGAGATCAAAACCCAGGACATCGCACCGGCGGATATTCAAGCTGCCGAGAAGCTGCGCGAATGCCTGCGCCCTTATCTCCGGGCCTGCTCGGATCTCGACGTCGATCTTCCCGAACTCAAGGCCCTCACGCTCCGGGGATATGCCCGGGCCTTCGGATACGACATCAAGGAAAGGCGACTGCTCCAGCTCGTAGAGCTGGTCAACGAACGCGACCGGGGCCTGGAGGAGTGGGACCGCCTGGAGATTTATCTGCCGAGGATCTACAAAGCCGCACCGGCCCAATCGAAAGTCATCGAGTTTCCCGTGCGGTTTGAGGCTCTGGAGATCGCCCTCTCCTCGATCGAGAATGAGTCACCGGCTCCCGAGGAGATCGCCTTTATCTGGAAAGCCGCAGTAGATGCCTACCTCCTCCAGTCGGAAACCGTAGAGGATGAGTCAAAGCTCAAGAAGCAGCTAGCCGATTTCTTGCGGGTTCACGCGCCATGGATCGGGCGATCGGCCTCGGCGATCCTTCGCAACCTGGAACGAAAGATCAAGATCGCGAGGGAGAAGGGCATCGAGGAACTGCGAGACCATCGTGCCGAGGCCTCGGGCAACTATCGCCGCCCAGACTTCGCCCAGGACAAGCTTCTCTTGGCCAAGGTGGCCACCTTCCATGAAGGAAATATTAGTCTTGCAAATCGGCTACTTCGAAAGGGCTGGACTCATCCGAATACCGGCGAGTTTTTCAAGTTCAGTTCGGATTACCTGGACTACATTTCTTTTAACCCTCGGGTGGATAAATCGAAGGTGCCGGATTTCATGCGCATGGCCGTTGCAGGGCCCGTGCAATCCATCCGCCCGCTGATCTACGGTCCCCGGGCCGCGAAGCTCGCAGCACCGAGCCGCCGCCGGGATTGGTCCGACGTGCAGCCCAACGACTGGCACACCTCCGACGACGAAACCGCGAATTCCTTCGTGTTTGTCGTCGATCCGGCCGGGGCCTACGAGTGCGAGGAATTTCGCTTCAACGTCCTGCGCCCGCAGATTCTTCCCCTGTACGACGTGGCCTCAGAAATGCCGCTGGCGCTCATCGTCTCGCCCACGGCGGGCTATAGCGCCGAGACAATCCGTAGCCTCGTGGTTCCCACATGGCTTGATCCTCGCGTGGGCATGCCGTTTCGAGGATGCCTTTTTGAGCGTGGCACATGGGAGGCTCAACAGGTGCAATCCCTGGTCAACTGGGCCAAGATCGACGCCTCCTTTGCTCGCCAGGGGATTTCGATGCGCCTGCATAACGCCACGACGCCCAGGGCAAAAACGATCGAGCGGATCTTCGGCGTCGAACAGGACCGCACGTCTGTTCTTCCCGGATACATCGGACGCGGCAAGGGCGATGGCCGATATGAGCGCGTCGATCGTTTTCTCCAGTCTCTCCGCAAGGCCGGGCAGCCACGCAAGGAGAACGTTGATCCTCGCGAGATGCTTTTGAGCCTGGAGGAATTCACCTCGCGTCTCCAGGAAATCATGCGGGATCTCTCGAAAGAGCCAATCAACGGCTCTCGCCATCGCGGGCGAAGCCCTGAGGAGATGTGGGACGAGTCATTGTCTCAGGCGACCGTGCGCCCGCGTCAAGTCCTCCCGGCCAGCCTGGAGTATCTCCTCGCGACCAAGGAAACCGAGGTCAAGGTGTCGACCGATGGCATCCTCCTCACCATAGGCCGGGAGAGGTATCAGTATTGCGCAAGCGAGCGGCTCGGCCTTCTCGTCGGGCGCAAGGTCTCGGTGCGCTATGCAGGACGGGTGCCCGATCATATCATCGTTCGCGATCCGGTCGAAGATCCCAAGGGGCTGGCTCCCTTCACCGTGCCGCTCCGCCAGCGCATTCCCGCGATGTCAGCGACTCGGGAGCAGTTCAAACAAGCCCGGGCTGAGGAAAACCTCTTTATCTCGCAGCAACGCGCTCTTTATCGGCTCATCGCCCCGTCGAACAATATCACCGTACAGAGGGCAGACCTCGGCACGGAATCCCTGCGGGCGGAGGGCGAAGCGATCTCCGCCGCCGAGCGAGAGTTTCAGAAGAAAGAGAGCAAGCGTCGGGAGCTATCGCCCAAGGCGGCAGAGCTGGGCCGCCGTCGTGGCCTGGATACCACGGGCCAAGACCCGGAGCGCGTAATCAGCGTGCTCGGCCCGATCGACGAGCTCAGACGCAAAATCCTTGCCCAAGAGGAAACCCAAACCGGAGCCGACGAATGAACGAAAGTAACGCCCCCATCAATCCGCTGAACATCGCTTACAGGCTGAATCTTGTTCGGAATTTTGAGGATAAGATTGCCATGAACGGAATCGAAGCTCAGCCCGGGATTCCTGAAATGATCTGGGCTTTGCAGTGGTTCAGTGAGCCGAAGAATTTCCCGGGAGGTCTTGATCGTTTCGCCGCGGAATTCATCGAGCAGAATCAAGAGCGGCTCGGTCCGCCGGCATTGCGCGAATGCCTCGCGGCTGGCGGAATCGACGCCATCCTCGAGGAGCGGCTCAAGGAGGTAGTCCCAAATAGCTGGATTAAATATCGGTGCCGTTGGAAGTTTCTTAGCGACCTTGCTTTTGCGGAGGTGCCTACGCCAGGTGAACTGCACAAGGATCTTGTTGATGATGCAAAGGAGGTGCTTTCCGCCTATCTGCGCCGAGCATGTCATCAACCGGGAGTGGAGTTTTTTCCGTGCTCTCCGCTCAACATCCAAAGGTTCTACGATGAGGAGGCTTTTGGATCGTCAGAAAGGCCGCTCGGAGGGTTCATCCCGTGGTACTGGCCCAATATCTGGAATGATTTGATTAGCTGGATGGACCGCCGTGCAGAATTGATTTCCTCCGAAATTGCCAAAACTCGGGTTTCTGAAGATGTCCGGAAGTGGGTTCGTTTGTCCCGCGAAACCCGGTTGCCCGTTTGGCTCAACGGATCCTCTCGATTTGGAAAAACAGAGACGCTCAAATCGATTTCTAAAGCCCGACCTGGAGCGTTCCGCCTCGTAGATACACCCGACGATAGTTCCGTGCTGAGCTTGTGCAGGGCTATTGCAAAGGCGTTGGGAATCGATTGCGCAAACCAGACCGAGCAGGAATTGCGCATCAACATCGAAGATGTCCTGGAGTTTTCCGGGATCATGCTCCTTTTTGACGAGGCGCATTTCATATTTGGTTCAACCTCCGGCGGGAACATCCGGCCAAAGCGCCTAGATATGGTACGTCGCCTTATCATCGACAAGGGCTATCCCGTTTGTTTCGTATCGACACCCCAGAGCTACGGGCAGGCACGGCGGAAATTTGAGAAGGCGACCTCTTTCACATTCGAGCAACTCGATGGGCGGCTCCTTTCCCAAAACCCGATTAACCTCCCCGAGGAGATTTCTCATGAAGAGGTCGTCGCCGTCGCGGCCATCCATATGCCGACGCTGAGCGCGGATTATCACGACTTCGTTGCCCGCCATGCCCAGGCTGTTAAGGGGAGCATTTATTCCTATGTCCGGAGCGTCGCCAAACTGGCGGAGGTTTACAGCCAGGATGCAGGGCGCTCGCAGATCTCTCTGGCTGATATTGAATCGGCAGTTTCCGATGTGCTCCCTGCCCTTCCCCCATCCGCGCCAGCGGTACCCGTGGCTCCAGCTCCGACGAGAAAGAAGGCCACCGCCGAAACCATTTTTCATTCCAACGATCGCCGATCGGAAGAAATTCCGCCGGAATCTCGCATCCAGCGTCTGCCTGTTTTGAGTGATCAAAAGGAGACACCGGAGCGTTCTTCGCTAGCGTCCGCTGCCGCATAGCAAAAAAGCAACACTTTCTCAGTCAGCGTCTTAAACCGGCCACGGGCCGGAGCTAAAGCTACGTTCGCGAAGTCCCGCAATGTGCAATCGGAGTTCGCGACAACCTAGCCCGGAATATACATCTACCGGGTTGGAGTGCATGGGCTGGCGTATGCGCCAGAGGCACTTTTCATAGAAGGGTCATAGAGCAGCTGACGCCTACGCGTCAGTTGATGGGTTATCTCTCTTATCTTCCGAGCGCCAAGCTCACGGCGTTTACTATCAATGTCGAGGAAGGCGGGCAACATGTTTGCAACATTGCATCGTGGCAGTGCGCAGGTCTGGAACAATCTGATCTCCGGTTCTGTTATGCAGATTCCTGCTATCGCTCTTTCCGTAGCCACTCCCAACCGGAGACCGTCCGTCTGGCGGTTGTGGCATGATTCGTCGCGAATATCTCCGCGAAGCCAAGGCGCGCCAGCGTGCCAAGGAAAAGCGGTCTGGCGCGGTTGTTTTGACGGTCAAACTTTCCGCTGAACAGGCAGCGGTCTATTTCGCCGCCCGTGATCGTCAGAATGGCCCCCTATCCGATTTTGCGCAACGGTGCATGGTTCGCGGTGCGATGTTCATTGCCAGTGCCGGGAATCCTCGGGGGCAAAAGCTGCGCCCGGTATCGGTCCCCTCTCCGGCCGTTTCGGTAACTGTTGACCTGTCAATGGCGGAGGTAGTGGCATGAGCCAGACCCGTCTGCTTCATCTAGCCTCCGGGGTTGTTCAGGGTCACCGCGTGACAATCGAGGTTGTCATGAACGAGGACGAGCCAAGGGGTTCCTTCAATCGGTTCCGGGTTTCCTTCCGTGGATTTGCAGTTCGCAAGCGTGGGATGTCTTTTGCGTTAGCTTCGGACGCCGAGCGCGTTTTCATCGATAACGTTGACGCCTTTGGGCTGGAGGTGCGTTGGTGAATTCTCGCGTCGTCCGGTTGTGGCATTCCTTTGCCGTTGGTCTTTTTCGTGCGGCTCTTGTTTTCCGTGGGCGGGGGCTTCGAGCTGAAATGCGGGAATGCGCTTTGGAGGCTGTCGCCTATCAGCGTTCTGTAGATCCAACGGTTTTTCGTTACCAATCGACCTTTGACGGCATTTTTGTCGCCCACCCCTCACTTACAGAGGGGGTGGCGACCTGCGCGGAGCGCGTAATCAGCGGGCGCGAGGGTAGCGCCCGCCGCTCCGCAAGCAACGGTCGCGTGATTTGCCGAGCAAGCGGCGTGACAGAAGAGGGCGAAAGGGCTTCTGGCGCGTCGTTTGCTGGCTCGCGATCGGGCAACGATCAAGCAGGGGTTCATGATATCGCGTCTCCGGTAGCGGCCCCGAAACCTTGCAGGGGCGGACGCGGGGCATGTTCGGTTACTCGCTCTCAATTTTTACCAGTTTCCAACGGCGTGCACTCCGTTCGGACGGCATCGGGTTCCCGGCCCGGTGTCGAGAATTTCACCAAAAAACAAAAACATGAATGAACTAGCACCAATCATTGAACTGGCTATGACGCTGTTTCAAGGCGTCATGGTACTTGCCGCTGTGATCTTGGGTTTCCTTTGCGGCAGGAAGTTGCTGCGAAAGGCAGGCCTTGGAGAGTCTACCGGTCCCGCTTCGGCATGGGATCGTGTCCAGGCTTCGGAGCGCGAATGGGGACCGATTCACAAGAGTTTTTCCCGCCAGCAATACAAGAAAAGTGGCGGGCGTAATTTCGGCGCCGGATACCCCCGCAAATAGCGCCCCTCGTTTCCGCTCATTTATTTTGACGGATCAGGCAACACATTTACGCGTAAAAAACAAAGAAGAAAGGAGGTGAATACTAATGGACGCAATCACTGATTTGCTCACCGATGCGACAACGCTCTGGACCGCGATTTCGGTTCTGGCCGTCGTGGTGATCGGTTTCGTGGCCGGTCGCAAGCTCTTCGCCAAGCTGTAAGAGCGACAGGGTTTAACAGCGGTTCCCTACTAAAAACCGCTGCAATTTTTCCTATCTATGGATTTTGTTCATTATTTCGTGGCCGGAATGCTCTTGCCGCTCTTTCTCCTTTACTGGGTTGTTCGCAATTAATCCTATGAAGACTTTTTTCTTTTTCTTGGTGATGCTGTGCCTAGCTTTAAAGGTGAACGCCTCAGGGCCGACGTACACCTGGACGAATGGAACGACGGTAAACGGCAAGGCGGGCTGGTTGCCTAATGGCGTCTCATTCTCTTCTGGGACAGTGACTATAAACGTTTCGGTTACGGCTACTCCGGGGTCTTATTACGTTGTCTATGAGTCAACGCTTGTTCAATCGGGGTCAACAACGGTTAGCCAGACGTTCAACAATGGCACTAGTTTTAGGACTGGCACGGGAGGCTCTTTTACTGTTCCTGCGGGGGGTAATTATACTTATAGTTTCACAACGAGCTGGAGCGCGGGGGCTGTCAGCGCGGGAGGTGGCGAAAAGACATCTGGTGAAATCACGATTGCGGTTTGGCGGCAAACGTTGAAGCTTTATTCTTCTTCTGGCGAGCTTCTGCAAACGCAGTTCTTCGAGGTCGGCGGTGATGTGTTTACTATCGTTGGTTCTGGGGGTGTTCCTGCTCTCAATATCACTGGTCCTGCCTCGATTTCGTTTGACACCACGGCACCGACACCAACGCCCACGCCTTCCCCGACTCCAGCCCCCTTAACTCTTGATCTTAACGGAACCGCAACTAAAGCCGTCTATCAGCTGTATATTGATGGTCAGTTGTACAAAGAACAAGAGGTTTCGTCGGGAAGTACGACTATCGACATTCCTCACTCGGCTGAATTTCAGGGGAAAAAGTACCTTCTTAATTTGAAAACCATAGGTTACGGCGAGGAGAATTCCGTAACCAATAAGACCATTGCGGAGGGCATTATTGAAGCTGGCGATACATACGATGACGTGGCGGTTGATGCTCAGAAATCTAATCCGCTTCCTGTGTCTTCTATTGATTCCACTGGTAATGTTACAAAAAGCAATGTCTCAGTTTCCCAAATAGAGTGGAAACCGGGTGATATCGAGACGACCTACACTTATACGGTCGGGGGCAACACGACGACTGTTGCGTATCAGGGAACCGGCTCGGAAAGTGTCACTGTTTACGAGCTTCGTGCTGCGTCCGTTCAAAATATGGCGGGACAAGAGGCTATAACGCAAGCCGTCAAGGAGAATACCGCTACAGCTTCGCAGGGTGATCAGGCTCTTGTTGATGCCATAAACGCGAACACGCAAAGCACATCCGAGGGCCTAGAGGCTCTGGCAGGTGCTATTTCTTCGCCTAGTCCCTCCCCGACTCCAGATCCTGGCTCTAGCCCGTCACCTACTCCGACTCCAGAGCCTAGCAGCGTAGAACAAGAGATTGAGGAGTTTGACACTTCGGCTTTCTCCGTTGGCGATGGCCCCGGAAATATCGCTAGCCTCAGCAATCAAGTGCAATGGACTGTTCGGATGCCCGGCAGCAATCAGCTTGTTGATTTAAATCCAATGAACCAAAGTTGGTTCGCTCCGTTGGCCTACTGGATCAGGCAAATTATATGGTGGATTCTCACTATCGTTACGATTCGCCACATTTATTTAAAGGTCCGCGAGTTGATTGACGAATTTGTTCAGGCGGCACTTGGCGCAGACATTACTCGGTTCGTTCGCAATAACACGAGTATTCTGGCTACGTTGGCTGCGAAGATTCCGGGTGCGGGTCCCTTCCTGCAGGTCATTGTTTTCTTTATTGGCAATGGTCCAATTATTGCCGCCATTGTTCTTTTCACCGGGTTTATTGTCCTGCATTTTGCGCCTGCCGCTCTTGGCTCAACGCCTCTCGTTGGCTGGTTAATCGGGGGGCAGGGTTTTGTTGCGAATCTTGCTCAGGTGATCGTTCCCAATAGTCCCGAGCTTCATACATCTGTTTTCCTGCTCAATCAGTTTATTCCTGTGGATCACGTCCTTTCGTGTTTATTCGTTTTCCTTATTAGCGAGGTCGCGGGGGTGTTCTTTGTGGCGTCTGCTTGGTTGTGGTGGAGGTCGAAAATATGAGAGCTCAATTCATCAATTCCAGCGATTCCCCTGTTGAAATCGCGATCTCTGTCAACGGCGGTTCTGCGTCTCTTCTTCGGGTTCCTCCGGGTGCAGTGTTCACACTTCCCGCACATAGTGACGTTGGCCTCGTTGGCTCCTCCGCTGTCATTTCTACAGATAGTGCGTCCATCGTTTCGGCGGATGTCTCCGGCCTCCATTTTATCGAGGCTGATCGAGCTGAGAGCATGGCTTTTAACGATGGGCTGACTTTGAGCAGTTCCGTTTTCGCGTTCGTCCTGGCGCTTTGGTTGTTTCGCAAGGGACTCCTTGGGCGGGGCGCGCTTGGTGAGGAATAGTTGATATGTCATCAAAAGCGATTAGTGGCAGGCCGGGAGGCGGCAAATCTTATTACGCGGTTAAGCTTGTTTTACGTGCTCTTGAACGGACTGACGGCCCTGTTGTTACCAACCTGCCGTTACGTCTCGAAAATATCGTCAACTATTTCCTCAAGCGAGGCATGGACGTTGCTGTTTTTGATCGCGTTCAGCTTCTTACTGACGATCAAGTTCCGGAGTTCTGGAGGTATCGCGGTAACGGTGTTGAGCCTCTGCCGAGGGTCACAAATGACGACTACAAGCGAGGTGTCAGGCCTGATTTCGATTCCGTTCAGCCCGGCGGGGTTACGTATTTTATCGACGAATGCCATGATTTCCTGAATTCGCGGAACTGGCAGACTACAGGTAACGCAGTTCTCTACTACATTTCGAAGCATCGGCACCTTGGCGATGACGTCTACTGGATCACGCAATCTATCAAAAACGTCGATAGTCAATTCCGTTCCGTTACTCAGGATTACACCTACTGCCGAAACTACGCCAAAGAGAAGTTTCGAGGCTTTACGAAAGGAAAGTATTTCACCGCGACAACCTACCTCGAGCCCGTAGGAGCTGGACCGAACAAGCCCGATCCGCAGGAATCTGAAAAGTACCAGATGGAGCCGGATATAGGCGCTTGCTACTACACCTCAAAGCAGAAATTGGCTGCTGATACTGGCGAGGTGCAACGAGGCCTTTCCATCAAGTGGGTTTTCGCTGGCATTGCTGTCCTGGTTGTTCTCATTTCGCTTGCTCTTTGGCTTGGTCCGAAACTTGCCGTTGAGCATTTTACCAAACCCATTCGGGAGAAGGATCAGAGGAAGCAAGAGCTTCGGGACAAGCTCGTTTCTGGCGATGCCGGCAGGGTCGGTAATGCCAGCAAGAACGCGGAGATTAACGCCGGCGCTCCTTTGTCTACTCCTGATCTCGCGTTGCCTGTTCACGTCGTTGGTGTCCCACTCCGTTTTTCTCCTGCCTCGGCTGTTCTTGAGAAACTCGGCCCGGATCGCAACAGCCTCCTTCCGCAGGGAACGATTTCCCCCAGCCCGGACGGCTCCGCGCTGGTTATCAGCGGTACAGATCTCCAGAGAGTTCTGTCCGTCGCCGAGGTTCTACGGCAACTGGATTTGCGGTGCGCCGTCGTCACGATTCATTGTGTGGTAGGCCGCCGGGTCAAGGCATCGGCAAACGATGTCGGATTGTTCACGTGGCTTGAAAGCATCGCTCAGGCCGATTCTTCGCGTGTTGGTGATCTTCTTTCCTCCCTCGCCTTCGATTTGCAGACCGGGCTGGCGACTGTGGGCGGGACTTGGACAGCGCGTGAAGCCCTTTCTGCCTTTTCGCAGTTCGTCTCTTCCGATTCCCGGTTTGACGTTCTTTCCTCGCCTACCCTGACCACTCTGGCCGGGCAGACAGCGGTTTTTTCCTCCGGTCGGGAAATTCCCGTCCCTGAAACAACCGTCAACCTCGGCACAAGTCAGACGAGCGTTTCATTCAAGCGGGCCGAGTTCTCCTTGAAGGTTACGCCCACTATCGACGCTTCCGGCTCTGTTCGGTGCGCTGTTGAGCAGGAAAACTCCGACGTGCTCTCTGAGGTCCGTATCGAGGGAAATAACATCCCGACGTTATCAACTCAGAAGCTCCAGACGGTAATTACCCTGGGGAAAAGACAGGTCGCCTTTGTCGGTGGAATCAAGATTCGCACGGCCAAGGACGGAAACAGAGGGACCCCGTATCTTCGGAGAATTCCCATTCTCGGAATGGTCTTCGGTCGTCAGTCCTCCAGTGAAGAGGAAAGCGAGCTTTTTGTCATGTTGGCTGCGGAGATTTCACGCCCCGGGGAAGTCCCTGATAGGGCGGAACCTGCCCGCGTCGTTAACCCGCGTCGGTTGCCCGTTGCTGACACGTCAACACTTTCCGCCGTTGCCCCGGCGGGATCGGGAAAGAAACCCGCAAACAAAGGGCCGAAAAACCAAAAACAGGAGAAGTCAAAAAAATGAAGATCAAAGCACTTGTGGTCGGAGACCAGACCACCCCCGGCAAGAAGGACCCTTCGAAGCTCTACCGACGGTTAACCCTTGTCGATCAAGACGACGATATCGAGGGCCGTTTGGAATCCATGTTCCAGCTCTCCATCCCGGAGGAGACCAACGAGAGGAAGAACCTCGCGGGGGCCGTCGTCAGGGTGGCAATCAAGCGTATCGAAGAATCCGACTGGCGAGGGCTCGAGTTTCGCGGCAATGTCGTCGGCATCGACGGCGTGATGAAGTTCGAGCCGCTCAAGGCGGGGCCGGGTCCGATGAAGGGCTAGTCTCATGGCGCACGCTCACGCAACCATAGCGGACAGCGGCGAAGCCGCGGCCGCTGTGGTGCGTGGGCTTGTCAATCATTCCATATTGTCACAGGACATGCCCGTTTGCGGGTTGTCCGTTTTCCGCCGGGACTGCAAAGTAGCGAAGCGAATGCAGCCCGGCATTATTGTTGGGAAATTTGGCACGGGCGGTCGCCGTGGTGTCATTCCGGGTTTTTCGGCAAAGGCTCGATATCGCTTTTTACATGTGGTCAAAAACTGTGACGTTGATTTCAAGAGCATGCTGACACTCACCTATCCGGCGGATTTCCCTAGCGATGGGCAGACTGTGAAGCGCAAGCATTGGCGAGTTTTTAGCCAATGGCTTACGCGTCGTTTCCCTGGTATTCGCGGTTGTTGGTTCCTTGAATTTCAAAAGCGTGGTGCACCTCATTTTCACGTTCTGTTGTCGTTTGATCTGTCGGCTTATCCGATTCTTGAGCGCAGGCGTACGCGGCAGAAAGGCGGTGAAAAGTGGAGCAAGATTTATCGGACTGTCGATCTACTTGAACGTGAGGTTGCCCAACGTTGGTACGAAATAGTCAATTCTGGAGATATCAAGCATCTTCGAGCTGGTGTTGCTTGGGAAGTGATCGAGGAAAGCGAGGGCGCATTGCGCTACGCTGCCTGTCATGCATCAAAGCCTCATCAGAAGAAAGTGCCAGAGGGCTATCTGAATGTGGGTAAATTTTGGGGCTACGTTGGCGACGTCAAAGTTGAGGAGGTCGCACGAGTCGAGATGAATGCAGAGACAATTTTCGAGCGCCTTGGTTGCGACGGGATGAGCCGCAAGGGGCGAGTGAAAAAGTACCTCTGGGACGCCGCAGAAAAATTCTCTCCAGAGGTCTTTGCTGATCGTGATCGCCGATTGAAGCAGGCTGACTTTCTAGGCGTTTTACCGGAATCTTAAAATTGCGGTACAGGTTTTGGTGTCGGTTTAGGTTCTATTGCTTGTGCTTCCGGTGTTTCGATGGTCAGCATCGTTCTCTGCAGCGCGATTTCCGCAGTATTCCCGTTCGAGCATTTTAGCCTTTTTGCATGCATGGCTCCTGCCATGAACTCCTCCGCGGCTTTTGCTAATCCTGTATTTGGAGATTTCGGATTCTCGTAAGGTAGCGCCGCCCAGGTGCATCCCGGTTGCGTATTCGCTTTCAGGATTGCCGCAACCTCTTCCTCTTTCATGATTACTGACCCTTTGCGTTTTGCGAAGGTCAGCTTCACCGCTGGTCCATTGAATTCAAGGAAGTGTACCCGTATCTTCCAGTCATCGTAAAAATACGTTTTGGTGTAACCTGTGGGAAGTAAGGGGGTCTTTTTGTTCTCGTTCCTTTCCCAAGATCCTGTTTGCGGCGTTCCATATCTGGCGGTGCATTCGCCTTCATTTTCTCCAATTCGGGCGACAGCCTGAGAGCAAAGGGAAATCGAAGCGACTATTGATAAAAGAAAGGGAATTTTCCTCATGCAATGTTGCGCTCATTTCTAAAGAAAGATTCCGTCGAGGGCAACCAAGGAAACCGTGAACTTATTCAGTTATTGCTTCGCCTCGAAAAAAAAGCAAAAAAAGCTCTTGTAAGGTATATGTCATATATAGTTGAGAATAAGAACCTGGTCGAGGAGATTGCCTTTCGAACTTGTCCGCTTTCCCGGGTCGCCGATTCCCTCTAGCCTCTGGGTTCCGGCATGCATGTGATTCTTGATGATACTTTGGACCGTTGGATTCGGGAGACTGTGCCGGGCGGCGACCTGACCTGCCGGACGCTCGGACTCGATCAGCAACCTGGAGTGGCAACCTTTACGGCCCGTGAGGAGACCGTGCTATGCGGTTCGGAGGAAGTCGCGAGAGTCTTTGAGAAATGCGGAGCGAAGGCACGGATTCACCTGACGTCCGGACAACTGGCCCAACCCGAAGACATTCTGGTAACGGCGGAAGGTCCGGTCGGTGCGCTGCATATCGCCTGGAAGGTCTCCATCAACATTCTGGAATACGGCTCTGGGATTGCAACCCGTACCCGGCGCTTGATCGCGACCGCACACCGTGGATCTGCCAGGGTTCGCATCGCGGCGACCTGCAAGACAGTTCCGGGTACTCGCGAGTTGAGCGCCAAGGCGGTATGGTCCAGCGGAGGCATGTTGCACCGTCTCGGCCTTTCGGAGACAATCCTGGTTTTCGACCACCACACGGCTTTCTTCCCTTCGTTCGAAGATCTGCTCCTGAGGGTTCCCGATTGGAAAAGTCGAGCTTGCGAGCGAAAGTTCATCGTCGAGGCGGCGTCCCTCGACCAGGCCGAGGCGCTTGCTGCCGCCGGAGTCGATGGCATCCAGTTTGATAAGCTGTCGGCTGACGAGTTGGCTCGCAATGTGCAACGATTGCGGGTATTGCGGCCAGGCATCCTGCTCATAGCCGCCGGTGGCGTGACGGAACATAACGCGGCCGAGTTAGCAGCTACAGGCGTGGATGTGCTGGCGACTTCGGCGGTCTACTTCGGCAAACCGGCGGATATCTCGGCGTCCATCCTTCCTCTACAGCCCTGAAGGTACTGCAGCAGGAAACAACACACACCCTGTCGGCGGAATTACCATATCCGATCTGAAGCAGGCCGCTCAGCCCAGCCTCCCCTGCCCGAGCTACGGTTTCCAGCTTCTGGACGAGCGCGGGTTGATCGCACGCAACATCGGTCGGGCCTCGATGTCCGTCGCAGACGAAACAAAAAGCTTCCGGTAGCGACCAGGAGTCTCCCCGGTCAGGCGTTTGAAGACCTTGGCAAAGTGGATGCGGTCGGAAAATCCGCAGGCCTCGGCCACGTCGTCGATGGTTTTGTTGGGATTCTTTAGCAGCTCTCGGGCGTGATCGACCCGGACTCGTCGAATATAGAGACCGAGCTCCACGCCGGTGTGCTGCTTGAATTTTCTGCCGAGATAATCCGGATGGCAGCGCAGGCTCTCGGCAAGTTCCTGAATATTGAATGGAGCGTCGAGGTGCGCATGGATATAGCGGATGCTTTCCTTGACGAGGAAAGGCGTCTCCTCGGTGCCGCCCGGGATAAAGGCGTCGAGATCCGCGCCATTGGACGCGATGACGCCACGGTACATGATGGCGGATTCCTTGAGGCTGCGGCGCTGGGTTTCGTAGTCCACGTGAATCAACCCGAAGCGGTAGGCGTAGCCATGCTGCCACTCAAAATTGTCCATCGCCGACCAGTAAAAATACCCCCTCACGTCGGTGCCATCCTGAAGGGCCCGGCGCACCTGCAGGAGGTGCGAGTTGAGAAAGTCGATGCGTGCCTGGTCGTGCACCTTGCCATCGAGGCCGGGGGAATCCGAATTGGCCATGCCATTCTCTGTCACGACGACCGGCAGGCGGTAATGGCGATTGATGAAGCGGAGTCCCCAGTACAAGGCCTCGGGCGTCTGCTTCCAGCCGCTGGAGGTTTCGGCGTGGCCTGGGGGGAATGCCACGGCCACAGGCACCCCATCCGGTCCGGCTTTGACGGGGGTTCCCTGGAAGATATTGCAGCCATAGAAATCAATCGGCTGCTTGATGATCTCCATATCCCTGCTGCCGACTTTCGGCGCGGCGCTGCCGTAAATCTGCAATCCGTCCTCAGGATAGCGCCCAAAGATCACCGGGTCGCTCAGCCAGGTGTTGTTCCAGATATTTGCCGGGAACACGGAGAACGTAGCCTGCCGGGCGGCCTCGGCATCGGCAGAGGAATCCGTGAAGGGATAAAAGACGGTAACGGAGGGCGACCAGCCCACCTTGGGCGGTTGCCTGGCTGCAGATCGGATCGCCTGTACCCCGAGCCCGTGAGCGAGCAAGGCATGATGCATGGCGAGCAGGACCTCTGGAAGTTCGAGACGCAGGCCGGGGGCGTGCTCCCCGGTGGCGTAACCGAGACCGACAAAACACTGGGGATCGGAGAGCGTCACCCAGTGGCGCACGCGATCGGAGAGGCGTTGAACCACGACCTGCACATAGTCCTCAAACCACCGAGGGCTCTCGGAGTTGAGCCATCCACCGCGAAGGAAGAGTTCATAAGGGTAGTCCCAGTGAAAAAGAGTCACCCATGGGTCGATATTTGCCTCCAGCAGCCGGTCGATCAGACGATCGTAAAAATCCAGCCCCTTCTTGTTCACTGAGCCGGTGCCTGACGGCATCACTCGCGGCCATGAAATAGACAGGCGGTATGCCTTGAGTCCGATCTGGGAAAACAGGGAAATGTCCTCCTCGCTGCGATGGAAATGGTCGCAGGCTTCGCGGCCTGACTGCCGCTCTCGGATATGATCGCCGCTACGGGTAAACATATCCCAGACGGAAAGCCCCTTGCCATCACGATCCCATGCACCTTCCACTTGGTAGGCCGAGGTCGAGGCACCCCATACGAAGTGTTCCGGGAAAATCATATAGTCAGGGGAAAGACGATTTTCGACGTCATCGACTCAAGTCGAGGTCTCTATCTGAGAGAAATCCTCGGCCATATGTCGGATAATGACAAGAAAATTGTCAGAAGCAGCCCTATCTATCCTAGGGAGATAGGATATCGTGATCAACACCCATCCCTCCTATGATACGCTCCTTTCTCGCTTCCGCATCCGTTCTCTGCCTTTTCGCTGCCGCTCCCCTCGCCTCGGCCGAGTCAAAATTCATCGACTTCGCCTCACTGGAGGCCTCTGCTCTCAAGGTGGAAAATGGCGCCACTGCCACCCTCGAGGACATGAATGGCTCAAAGGTGATCCAGCTCGCATTTCCTGCCAGCAAGAGCTACCCAGGTTTTGAAATTGCCGCGCCGAATGGGGAATGGAACCTCAGCAGCTCCTCAGGAGTCACCGCCGAAGTCACCAATACCAGTTCTGCAAAAATCGGCGTCTCGCTCCGGGTGGAGAATGCCGGAGATTGGAAACAATCGCCCTGGAATTCCAACGTAACGTGGCTGGCACCGGGTGCAACCGGCAGAGTGACTGTGAAATTCGGAGAATCCTTTGGCAACCCCGGGTTCGCTCTCGATCCGGCGGCTGTGACCAAGATCAAGGTGTTTGTCAATGCGCCGTCTGCCGACGGAGCCGTGACCATCAATACGATCGAAGGCTTCGACGGTTAAGGTTTTCAGCTCACAATGAGCGGATCGACCATTCCCGCGGCGGCTCCGGTCGCTGCGGAGAGTGCCTCACGCATGCGCGTGGGAACCTTGAGCTATACCCGGGCGGGCCTGATCACCCTCTTTGTCTATCTGCTGTGGGGCGACTTTTGCTTCACGCTCATGGAGACGGTGGTGCCGAGCATCATGCCGCTCAAGTTTCACGCGATCGGCGCGCCGAACTGGGTGCTGGGCCTCGTGCTCACCACCATCCCCAACCTGATGAACACGGTGATCAACCCGTTCATCAGCTTCCGCAGCGACCGCCTGCGGAGCCGCTGGGGACGGCGTATTCCCTTCCTCATGGGGGCAACACCCTTCCTCGTGGTCTTCCTCACTCTGCTCGGCTACTCGGAGCAAATCGCCAGGTGGATCTACGCTTCGCTGCTGGGGAGCCAGGGTTCGCAGCTCACCGTAACGCTCTTCGTGATCGGCGCGTTCATGGTCTGTTTCCAGTTCTTCAATCTCTTCGTCACATCGGTCTACTATTACCTCTTCAACGACGTCGTGCCGGAGGCCTTTCTGGCTCGTTTCATGGCCTTGTTCCGGATGGTCGGCACGGCGGCGGGAGCGCTTTTCAATGCCTTCGTATTTCGCTACGCCGAGTCACACACCGGGCAGATCTTTCTCATCTCCGGCATCCTCTATCTCGTGGCCTTCAGCGTCATGTGCTGGCGGGTCAAGGAGGGGGAGTATCCTCCCCCGCCCCCGTTACAGGGAGATAAACAGAGTGGCTTCAAGGCGAATCTCCGCACGTATGCGGTCGAGTGCTTCTCGCACAGATTTTACTGGTACTTCTTCCTGGCCAACATGTCGTTTGCCATGACCTGGGTGAGCGGCACCTACGCCGTCCTGACAGCGACGAACATCATCAAGATCAGCCTGGAGACCTTTGGACAAGTGGCGGGTGCGTGCGGCATTGTGAGCCTGGTTTTGCTTTATCCCGCCGGAGCCATTGCCGACAGATTCCATCCCTTGCGGGTGCTGCTGATTTCCACGGTTTTGCAGATGTGTGTCGCCCCTCTCTCGATCACCTTTCTCTTTACGCGAGGGATGATTCCGGACTCCATGGTGCTCGGAATCTACATCGGCCTGAGTGCGATCAGCCTGCCCATCGTCACCCTGCACTCCGCCTCGGAGCTGCCGATGTTCATGAAACTCCTCCCCCGGGAGCGGTATGGGCAGTTTTGCTCCGCCAATGCTTTGATCCGGTCTCTCGGCCTGATGGTGGGAGGACTGGCCTGCGGCATGTTTCTCGATGCGGTCAAAATTTTCGGCGCGACGCCGGACCAGTGCTACCGGTTTGTCCCTGTCTGGAATCTCACCTGGCTGATATCCTCCGCCGTGTTCTACGGATTGCTTTACCGGGAGTGGAAGGTTCTCGGCGGAAACTCCGGCACATACGTACCGCCCGAAGCCAGCAGGGCTTGAGCGGACTGCAAGTAGACGGGCGGCATCGATTTTGATTCGCCAGCGCCGCCTGACGGTCCAACATTCCCTGCGTTATGCATGTGGTCGTCATCAGCGGTGCGGGAATGAGCGCGGAAAGCGGTTTGCGGACGTTTCGGGACAATGACGGACTCTGGGAGGACTACCGGGTCGAGGATGTCGCCACCCCCGAGGCCTGGCTGCGAGACCGGGCGCTGGTTCTTCGCTTCTACAATGAGCGGCGCAAGGCGCTGATGGATGCAAAGCCCAATGAAGGCCACCGCATTATCGCCGGATGGGAACGTGCCGCCAGAGTCTCGATCATCACGCAAAACGTGGACAACCTGCATGAGGCGGCAGGTTCCTCCACTGTCCTCCACCTCCATGGCGAACTGACCAAGGCTCGGTCCACCATCGATCCCACTCTCGTGTATGAGATCGATGGCTGGGAGATCAAAGAGGGTGATGTTTGTGAAAAAGGCTCCCAGCTTCGCCCGCACATCGTCTGGTTTGGCGAAATGGTGGATGCCATTCCTGCCGCCGAGCAAGTTGCCTCGGTCGCCGATGCCATCGTTGTCGTCGGTACGTCGCTCCAGGTTTATCCTGCGGCCGGTCTGGCCTGGTGCGCGCCCAAGACCGCGCGCCACATCCTGATCGATCCGAATCCGCCGGTCGTTCCGAAGTTTGAGGTGATCAAAGCCGGAGCCTCGGAGGGGCTGGCGAAGGCGAGCGAACTGCTTGGGCTGCCGCTTCCATGACGGATCGGCCGGAAAGCACTGGCGGCTGTTTAAAATACAACACCGCTGGATACTAATTGCCCACACAGGAGAGGCAGTAACCAGACAAGCTCAGGAAGCTCTGCATGCCTTGGCGTCAAGTTTCGGTGACATTGTCATTTTTATTTTACTTTTGGCACATATCGTGCTTGTCATTTAGGCGTTCCAATTAACCGGAACATCGCCTTGGGTGCAGGGGCATCTTCCTCTTCGGGAAGGTAGCGGCCCTGTCTTGGCTCAGAGCCGCATGGGGCGTCCATACAGGACGCTCGGTGCTGCACAACCAAACTGATGACCCATGATCAAGGCCCGACCATCGACACTACTGTGCTGTGCGCTGATAGCAGCCATGGCTTTCCCGACTCTCCACGCGGCGGATATCATCAACTCCGATGTCCCCTTAACCATGGACACTACCGGTCAGACGTATGTTTTCAACGATGGATACGTCGCAATGTTCGGAGGAGACAATACCGGCACCGGTGCAAACTATAATCCGGATCCGACGCTGCAGGGAGATCCTGTCATCGGAAAACCAACGGCGCAGTGACGCTCAGCATCACTGATGGTTCCAAGATAACCCTGGGGTTCCTTACCAACTCGGGCGATGGCCTCGGAGGAAGCTCCGGATGGAAGCGCATGTATATCGGCAGTGCGGCCTCGAGCGATGGCAACAAGCTGCTTGTATCGGGCCAGTCGACCGTGCTCACCGCGACGAATATCACCATGCTCTCGGTCGGTGGATATGGCTCCAATAACCTTTTTGCCGTTACGGATGGAGCTATTGCGAGCATGGGGCGCATCGCTGCCTCCTATTTCGCGGGATCGACCAACAACATCGTCCGGGTCTCAGGCGCAGTGGTTTCCGAGACTGATCCGGAGAAGATCGTTCGCTCCACCATTCAAACGACATCGCCGACGCTGCTGGGATATTATGGAAGCGGTGCCCGCCTTGAGGTAACGGATGGCGGGCAGTTCCTCGGAGGAAACCGCGTCTACATCGGCTTTCGTGGATCTGCCAATGATCCCAACAGCGCGGGAACCGGGGGGAGCAACTCGGCCCTGGTTTCCGGAGCCGGTTCTCTCCTAAGCGCGTACGGAGCGAACGGATTCGTATCGGTCGGCAACGCCGGAGATAACAACGCACTGCGGGTTGAACTAGGCGGCAAGGTTAGCAGTGTGGGGGCCTATATCGGCACCGGCGGCGGGGTTAACGATGGAGTGCAGAACGGCGGGAACAATACGGCAACGATCACTGGGGCCGGCTCGATCTGGGAGATCACCAATTATTACAACACGGAGACCGGCGAGGTGTCGGCTGGAGACTTCTTCGTGGGCAAGGCAGGATCAGGCAATAAATTGCAGATATTGAACGGCGGCACGGTCTTCAATCCCAACAACATGCATATCAGCGGCAACGGGTCGCTATCCAATGGAACAACCGTTATCACGACGCAAAACAATTCCGTGACGGTTGCCGGGGCGAACTCGGTCCTAGAAAACCAGGGAGACGTGAATGTCGGCAGCCTCCTGCTCGGTACCGGCACGGAGTCTGTGACGGCAGCGTATTCGACCGGGACCTTGAGCGTGTTGGACCAGAGTCTCGTCATGGTTGGCTCCGTGGTCAGCGAATCTGCCATTCTCAATATCGCGCAGGGTAGTTCGGTGCAGATCAACGGGGGATTTCTCGCGCTCTATGGGGATCTGAGTCTTGGCGATTCCTATCTTTATTCCCTGATCAGCGAAGAAAAATTCTCGATCTTTACCGAGGAGGGAAACTGGATCACAGCGACCGCCGCCGACTTTACCATCACCTATGTCGAGGAGGGCGAGGACAGCGGAAGCTCGACAGGAGGGCTTTACACGAGCCTGGGCGGATACACGATCGTTACCTCGACCTATGTCGTGCCGGAACCCGGAGTGGCTGCCCTGCTCGGGCTGGGGGCGGTGCTGATTGTCGTGCGGCTTTGGAAGAAGCCAAAGAAAGACGCCGGGCGACTCTGTGCCACCCCGAGACCGTCGCGGTCCACCCAGGGGTTTACCATGATCGAAGTGCTGATCTCGATTGGCGTGGTCGTAGTCCTGACCTCGCTCGTACTGGGGGCCAGCGGTCCTATGCTGCAAAGGGTGGCGTCGCTGCAATCGGTGAGCAATCTCCGCCAGTTCGGCCTGGCTTACGCCAGGTTTGCGTCGGATAACGACGGCAAGATCCCGCCGACGGCCTGTACTCTCAAGGACCCCTCCGACTTTGGAACCACGGCTTATGGAAAGTCCTGGGACTATTGGCTGCTCCCCTATCTCGGATACGAGATCGGAGCCGGAATCGGAAACCTGACCGAGAGCAATACGCCGAAAGGTCCCGCTGTGGAAAAGCTCTTCCTCCATGGTGCCGACAAGAACACAAGCACCAAGACCGGATCGCGCCGCACCTATGCCTCAAATGTCTATAACGCGCCGATCGTGCAACTGATCCAGGGCAACCCGATGAGGTGGATGCGTACCTCCTACCTGCAAACCCTGAGCCAGCGCATCCTGCTCACGGAGTTCCCCTACACCTCCGCGCGCATCGGGCGGTCATCGTATGCGGGCGTTACTCCCGGGCTGCAGATCTCCCTCACCGCAGGCAAGCCGGACCTGAATCCTGGCGGAAAGTTCAACTATCTCTTTGTCGACGGTCACGTCGAGACGCTCGCCCTTGAAGACACCTACACCGCCGAGGATGACTACCAGGCAGAGCCTGGAGGGCCGAAACCTCCGCCGGGCCGGGGCAGGCTCAACCTTTGGGCAAATCCCAACGGCGAAGGATGCCCCTGCGGATGCGGCGGCACGGGAGGAGTCTAGCCATTCTTATGAAAAGCAAAACCATCCGCATCATCGGCGCCGCCGTCTGTCTCGTGATCCTTGTCGCCTTCTTCTCCAGCCGCATGGTCCTCCTCGCATCCGAGCGGGATCACAAGGCCTCGCAGGCGCTTGAGGCGGACTCCGCAATCATCATGGAGCATTGCAGCATGAAAATGAAATCCGCCCGACCGGCAGTGGACGCGAAGGTGGCTGACAATGCCACAACGAACGCCGCCCCGGCCGCCGATCACTGCGCCAACTGCTCAAAACACAAGCAAGCCCAGTGATCCGTCTATACTTAGCCGCCCTGATTTCGCTTTTCCTTCCCCTGGGGGGAATTGCCTCCTCCCGGTCCGTGGTGGACGCGGCCGGGAGGCAGGTCGATCTGCCCGCCCATCTCGAGCGCGTGGCTGGCACGGCTCCCCCGCCCACCCTGCTGGTGTACATCGTCGCGCCCGAGCTCCTGGCTTCGGTCGACACGCCCGTGGAATCTTCGTTTTTTGCTTCGGGAACGAAGTTTCTCCTCCCCGAGTTCAAGAAGCTCCCCGCCGTGGGAGGCTGGCACGGTGCGGCGCGTGGAGCGAATATGGAGTCTCTGCTGGCGCTTGATCCCCAAGTGGTCATCGCATGGCGAAATTCCTTCGTCATGGAGCCGGTCCTGCGAGCATTTGAGAAGGCCCATGTCCCGGTCATCTTCGTTGAGGAGGATCGGGTCGCGGACATTCCCGATGCGATCCGGCTCGTTGGCAAAGCGCTTGATAGAGAAGCACGTGGCAATGCGCTGGCGGACGATGCCGAGCGGCGGATCAGTCAAGTGCGCGAGAAAATCGCACGGATTCCGGAGAACAAGCGGTCGACGGTATATTACGCGGTAGGCCCCGATGGACTCATGACGCAATTTGCCGATTCGTTTCATTACGACCCCATCCTCGTAGCCGGGGGGAAGTCCGTCTTCCCGGGAAACCAGAAGACGATGGGCGGCCTCGAGCGGGTTTCGCTGGAGGAAATCCTGGCGCGCAACCCGGAGGTGATCATTACTCCGGATGCGGAGTTCTTTGCTGCGGTTGGGAAAGATTCCCGATGGGCGGACGTACAGGCGGTCCGTGACAAGCGGGTATATCTTGTGCCGCGTGATCCGCTGAACTTCATCGACCGTCCACCGAGTTTTATGAGGATACTCGGCGTTCAGTGGCTGGCCGATGTCCTGTATCCCGGAGGAGATGGAGACATCATCGAGGAAACGATATCGTTCTATCGCGACTACCTGCACGTCACCATTACCGCCCCGGAGGCGAAGACCCTCCTCGGGAGATGAAAGCGCGGGCGGCATGGGTGTTGCCGGGGGTTGCCGCACTGCTGGTTCTCATGGTGATCATTGCCCTGGGAGCAGGCCGCTTCGGCATTGGCTGGGTGGAGCTGGCCCAGCTCATCAGCGGCCATGCAGGCGAAGCAGACGCGTCGAGGTGGGGCAATATCTTCTTCCAGCTTCGTCTTCCCCGCATCCTCGCGGCTGCGGTGGTCGGTTCTTCCCTTGCCGTCGCGGGAGCGTCTTATCAGGCCATGTTTGCCAACCCGCTCGTCTCCCCCAACCTCTGTGGCGTGCTGGCCGGATCTTCCTTCGGAGCAGCCCTCGGGATGGTGATCAGCAACAGTTGGGTCGTCGTTCAGCTCACCACCTTCGTTTTTGGCCTGGCGGCGGTCGGCGTCGCTCTCGGAATCGCCGCCCTCTTTCGCCGGTCCTCGGACCCCATGCTGATCCTCGTGCTGGGCGGCATCGTCGCCTCGGCTTTGTTTTCCGCCCTGCTGGCCATCGTCAAATATCTCGCAGACCCCTACGACAAGCTGCCGTCCATCGTGTATTGGCTGATGGGGTCCTTCGCCTTGAGCGAATGGTCGCTGCTGGCCCGCACCGCCCTGCCGATGATCGTGGCTCTGGGCATCCTCATGGCCATGGCGGGACGTCTCAATGTCCTGAGCCTCGGCGATGAACCTGCACGCGCCCTCGGGCTTTCCGCCGGACGTCTACGGCTGGTCGCGATCCTCATGGCCACCGTGCTCAGCTCGCTCACGGTGGTCATCGGTGGAGAGATCGGCTGGATCGGCCTCATCATTCCGCATGCTGCCCGTATGCTGAGCGGGCCTGACAATCGTCTCCTGTTGCCGGCCAGCGCGCTGCTCGGTGCTGCATTCCTTGTCGGCGTTGACACGACGGCCCGGACGTTGTTTCTCTCCGAGATTCCCGTCGGTATCATCACGGCGCTCCTCGGTGTCGTGACCTTCGTCGCGGTGCTGGGCCGGGTCCGGAAAGGATGGGCGTAATGACTGCGCCTCTCGCTGCCCGGCATCTCCGGTTTGATTTTCCCGGGCGCGTCCTTTTGCGAGGCATCTCGCTCGAACTCCGGCCCGGCCGGGTCACCGCCTTGCTCGGTCCCAATGGCAGCGGAAAAAGCACGCTGCTGCGCATCCTCCTCGGACTGCTGGAGCCCGCCGCGGGCGAAGTCCGTCTGTCCGGGGAGAACATCCGGGAAATGCGCCGGGCGGATGTGGCCTGCCGTATTGCCTTTGTCCCGCAGCAGACAGCCTCCGCCTTTGCCTATACCGCCCTGGAAATGGTGCTCATGTCTTGGGAATCCCGCCGCCCGTTCCTGGCGCAAGGCAGCGCACGGGATCGCCAGATTGCCATGGCCGCGCTCGACCAACTGGGAGCCGCAGGACTCGCCGACCGCACCTTTTCTCTCCTGAGCGGCGGAGAGCGCCAGTTGGTTTTGCTGGCCCGTGCCCTGGCTCAGGAGACGCCCATCCTGATCCTCGACGAACCGGCAACGGGCCTCGATTACGGAAACCAGATCCGGATGCTCGAAATGATCGCGGACCTGGCTCGCTCCCTCAAAAAAGCCATCCTGCAAACGACGCATGCCCCGGAGCATGCTCTGGCGTCGGCCGATGACATCATCCTGCTCAAGGAGGGCCGCATCCTGCAACGCGGCTCGCCGGAGGAGGTACTGACCGCCTCCACCCTGGCGTCGCTCTATGATCTGCCGGTTGAGAAATTCGAGCGGTATCTGCGGAATGCCGGTTTGCTTTCCGCCGGAGAGTTCACCAGGAGTTGACAAAACCTCCGAGCTGCCGCTTAAGCAGAGCATGCTGATTCTGGTGGGAAGTCCGAGGCGGAATGGTAACTCGGCAACGCTTGCCGAGGCGGTTGCCCAAGGGGCGCGTGCAGCGGGGCAGTCGCCGCGCATCGCGTTCATTGATGACTACATCTCGTCATTCCTTCGAGATTGCCGAAAATGCCGGAAAGCCGATGGAGAATGCTCCATCGAGGATCGATTTCGCGAGTTGTTCTTTGAAGCCTTTCTTCCGGCTGAGGCAGTGGTCTTCTGTACGCCGATCTACTGGTATGGAGTCAGCGCTCAGACGAAGGCGTTCTTTGATCGCACCTTCTGTTACTACGCCGCCTCGTATCCGCAGTCCGGGGAAGTCGTGGCCCGGATGCAGGGAAAGCGCATCGGGCTGGTCCTTTCTTCCGAGGAAACTTATCCCGGTGCCAGTCTGGGGATCATTCACCAGATTCAGGAATATTCCCGGTATACCAACTCCGACTTCGTCGGCGTCGTGCGCGGCATAGGCAACAGCCGCGGAGAGGTGACATCCGATCCCTGCAAGCCCCTCGCCGAGGCGGAGGCGCTAGGGCGGGAAATCCTGGGCCGGAAATTCTCCGACTACCACATCGACACTCCCCGGGCGGGCCGGGTCTGGCCCGCCGGGAGTTGATCGGCGATCAGTTTCTGGTCGAGGGCGTGAGCTGCCCAGCGCGGATCACGTTCTGGAAAAACGCCGCGGAGGGTTCAAACATCCGATCCTTCGTCTTCGGGTCCATCACGGTGAGGCCGAAGTTCGGCACATAACCCTCGGTCCACTCGAAGTTGTCCACGAGCGTCCAGGCAAAGTAGCCGCGCATATCATAGCCTTCCGCATCGGCGCGGCGGACCTGATTGATGTGGTCGCGCAGGTACTTGATCTTCTTCTGCTCATTCTTCGTACCGATGCCGTTCTCCGAGATGAACATCGGCTTGTGGTAGCGGTCGCCAATCTGTTTGATCACCTGGTAGATGCCCTCGGGCTCGATCTCCCAGCCCATCTGGGTGTAGTTCGACGACTTCTCGCCCTGACCGTGGTTGAGGAAGCTGCGGATGCTGGCGTCCTGCGTGTAGTAGTAGTTGATGCCGATGATGTCGACGACCGACTGGATCATGTCGAGATTGTCAAAGTTCTGACGGCGCATCGTGTTGTACGTGCAGAGTGTCGGGTCCTGCCAGCGGTTGGGCCGCCAGTTGGGCAGGGAATGCACGCTCATGATGACGGCGTCGGGACGCTCCTTCTTGATGATGTGGGCGGCGTCGATGAACATGTCGGCGCAGATGCGCATGGCGCGCTTGTATTTGAAAGGACTCAGGAGAATGCCCGGGGGCCAGTGTCCGGCGATCCACCCGAGTTGGAGTGCGCCGTTGGGTTCATTCTGCGGCACCCAGTAGCGGACGTAGGGTTTGAGCGCGGCGACCATCTTGGTCACGTAAACGTCCCATTCCTTCTGCACGTCGGGATGGAGGAAGTTGACCTCCCTTTTGTCGTAGCGGTTGTAAAGCCAGTCGGGGAAGGTGAAGTGCCAGAGGGTGACGATCGGCTCGATACCTGCCGCCTTCAGTTTGCGAGCCATCTCGGCGTATTGGCGGATGGCGGCTTCGTTGAACTGGCCTTTCTTCGGCTCGACGCGAGCCCACTCAATGCTGAAGCGGAAATGCGAGACGCCGATCTTCTTGAGGGCGGCCACATCCTTGTCGAAGTTTGTCCATGAGAAGGTGCCTGCATCGCCCTTCACGGCGGCTTTGCCCTCGTCGCCGAAGACATCCCAATCGGTGCGGAAGTAGTTTGGATCACCCTCCTTCACCCCGCGGTCTTCGTTCTGGAAGCTGCTCGTGGAGGTGCCCCACCAGAATTTGCCGGTATTAAGCGCCTTGTTGCGCGCCTCCTGATCCGGGGCGGGTTTGAACTTCGACGGCGGCGTGACGCAGCCGGTCAGGGCGAGCGCACCAATGAGGGAGGCCGCGGTGAGGAAATGGTTTTTCATGAGCAAGATGCTGGAAGAGAGACCTCTCTTGTGATAACTGCGGTATGGTATGCAAGTTCATATCCGCCTGTCATTGCGAAATTCGCTCGCCGGGGCTGTTGCTCTCCTCCTTTTCGCCGGATTGACCACTGCCAGCGCCGCCCTTTATCCGGACAGCATCGAGCTGACCTCGGGCAAGACCTTGCGCGGCCTCATCGTCAAACAGACGAGCCGTGACGTGACGATCCAGATGCCCTACGGCGAGGACACGATCAAGAATGAAGACATCGTGCGTATTCGCAATGTCGACGATGATGAGATGTGGTTTATCCGCGTGCTCACACCGGGGACCCTGCCTCCCTGGAGGGTCATCGCCAACGACCTGCGCAATCAGGACGAGATCAAGAGCTTCCAGGAGATCCCCGCCACCGCAGTCGACGGGGGGCCTTTCAAGAATGTGCCTTACAGCTCGTTTCGAGCCAATGGACAGTTGGAACTGAATATCTACGGCGATCCGGATAACCCGGCCGGCGTGGAACTCGGGATCTACGGAATCAATCGCTCCAACGCGAAGCTGCGCAAAGTCATCCGCCAGTTTCTTGGCAGCTATCTCTCCAGCGTGCCGGAGATCAAGGCGCTCTATGCCCTCGATCTCAAGAAGGACAATGCCCAGAAAGTGGGCGACCTGACCATGGAAGTCTCGCAGCCCAACTCTCCAGACTCGTACGGAGCATGGTGGCTCTCTTTCTACAACGTGAAGAAGCTGGACGAGATCCGTCTCAGCGATGCCGAGTATGCAAAACTCACCCTCCCGGTCGATGACGTGCTCGATCACAGGGGCCGCGTCAAGGTGATGGAATGGGAGGCCGCTGATATCCGGAACTCCCCCCGCGCCCGCAAGGTGCTCGAAGAGGGGCGTGTACTTTTCGGAGGGTTCTATCGCGACAAGAACGGTGTCTTCCGTCTCTCGGACGGCGGAAAGAACGGCACTCCCGCGACGCCGTCGAACCAGCCGTAGCGCATCGGCCAAATCTCATCGTTGCGAGGGAAATCGTGATTTGCTTGCCACGATTCCCCTCACCAGCCGATTCTCTCGGGTTCTGTGACAACGCCCAATCGTATTTCCGAACGTTTTCGTGCTCTGGCCGAGGCCGGGCAGTCTGGATTCGTCGCCTACATCACCGCAGGTGATCCCTCGCTGGCCGCGACCCTGGCTGTAGCTCGCGCCCTGGATGAAGCGGGGGTGGATATCCTGGAACTGGGCATCCCTTTCTCTGATCCGGTGGCCGACGGCCCGACCATTCAGGCCGCATCGACCCGGGCGCTGGCCAATGGAGCGACGGTCGCCAAGGTGCTGGATGTGGTGCGCGAGCTGCGCAAAACATCGCAGATGCCGGTCGTGCTCTTCACCTATCTCAACCCGGTTTATGTTTACGGGTTTGAAAACTTCCTGCGCGACGCCGTGGAAGCTGGAGCGGATGGCCTGCTGATCCTCGACCTCCCGCCCGAGGAGGCTGCTCAGAATGCTGAGTTTGTCGTCGCCAGCGGCCTCCAGCCCATCCGGCTCATCGCGCCAACCACCCCGCCCGCCCGCATGGCCAAGATCGTCTCTGGCGGTGGAGGATTCATTTACTACGTCTCCCGCGAAGGCGTAACCGGGGAGCAAAAGGATATCTCGGATACGATCGGCGAGCAGGTTGCGGAAATACGCCGCCATACGACGCTGCCCATTGCCGTAGGATTTGGCATTTCCTCACCCGAGCAGGCTGCTGCCGTGGCACGTCAGTCCGATGCTGTCGTGGTGGGCAGCGCCATCGTCCGCCGCATCGCCGAGCACGGCGGCGAGGAGGGGCTGGCCGCCCGCATCAAGGAATTCGTCAGCCCCCTTGTGCAGGCCGCACACACCCGCTAGCTTCTCCGCGACAGATATGCAGTTGAAATTCACCAAGATGAACGGAGCGGGCAATGATTTCGTCATGCTCGACAACCGTGATCGCTCCCTGAGCCTCGATCCGTCCCGCATCGCCCAGCTTTGCGACCGGCACCGTGGTATCGGGGCTGACGGCGTGCTCATGGTCGAACCCTCCCTCCATGGGGCCGATTTCCTGATGCGGTATTACAATGCCGATGGCGGCGAGGCCGAGATGTGCGGCAATGGCGCACGGTGTTTCGCCCGGTTTGCCACCAGCCTGCAGGCCAAGCCTGCGGATGAGGTTTCCTTTGAAACACAGGCTGGACTGATCCGCGCCCAGATCACGGATGGTCTCGTGACCATCGCGATGAGCGACCCGCATTCCCATCGCCCGCCGGAAACCCTCGACGTCGCCGGCGAGGAGATGGAAGTCCATTTCCTCAATACCGGTGTACCGCATGCCGTGGCCTTCGTGGCAGACCTTGAGGCGGTAGACGTGCGCAAGGCGGGTGCCGCACTCCGCTATCATCAGGCATTCGCGCCGAAGGGAACGAATGCGAATTTCGTCCAGACCATCGAACCCGGGCTCCTCGCGATCCGCACCTACGAGCGCGGCGTGGAGGACGAGACTCTCGCCTGCGGGACCGGCGTCTGCGCGGCCGCGCTGCTCTATCATCTCAAGTCCCAGACCCCGAGTCCGATCTCGGTCAAGGTACGCGGAGGCGACACCCTCCAGGTCGGTTTTGAAAAGATCGCGGGCAACTTCCGCAAGGTGACCCTTACCGGGCCTGCGGATTTTGTTTTCGCCGGGACAATTACTCTCTAAGCTTCCCTTTTCTCATGTCGTTTGCAGGCACATATACAGCGTTGGTGACGCCGTTTCGCGACGGAGCTTTTGACCAGGCCGCATTTGCGGCTTTGATCGAAGGCCAGATCCGCGGTGGCGTGGAGGGCATCGTTCCCGTGGGCACCACGGGCGAGTCGCCCACTCTCGATCATGACGAGCATAATGCCGTCATCAAAGCCGCCATCGAGATCGCCAAGGGCCGCTGCAAGGTGATCGCCGGCACGGGATCGAACAGCACCAAGGAAGCCATCGAGCTGACCGTCGAGGCCGAGCGCCTCGGCGCGGACGCGGCTCTCCTGGTCGCGCCCTACTACAACAAGCCCTCCCAGCAGGGCCTTTATCTGCACTACAAGGCGATCGCCGAGGCGGTGAAGATCCCGCTCGTGCTCTACAGCATCCCGGGCCGTTGCGGCATCGAGATCGCGGTCGACACCGTGGTGCGTCTCGCCAAGGATTTCCCCAACATCGTCGCTATCAAGGAGGCGGGAGGTTCCGTTGAGCGCGTGAACCAGCTTCGTCAGGCCCTGCCGGATTCCTTTGAGATTCTTTCCGGGGACGATTCCCTCACCCTGCCCTTTCTCTCGGCGGGTGCGGTGGGCGTCATCAGCGTGGCTTCGAACATCATCCCACAGCAGGTCGGCGACCTCGTGCGCCATTGGCTGGCGGGACGTTCCGGCGAGGCAGCGGCAGTCCACCGCAAGTACTACCCCATTTTCAAAGATCTCTTCATCGAGCCAAATCCTGTGCCGACGAAGTACGCCCTGGCGGAACTCGGTCAGATGATGCCCGAAGTGCGCCTCCCATTGTGCGAAATGACCGACGCCAACAAGGCCAAGGTCAAGGCAACCCTTGCCGCCGTCGGCATTCTTTAGCATGAGCGCGCTCAAGCTGATTATCAACGGTGCCAAGGGCCGCATGGGACAGGCTTTGATCCATTGCGCCGAAGCCGACCCTGAACTCGCCGTCTCCGCAGCGCTGGATCACGGCGACGATTTTGTCGGAGCTTTGGCCGATTGCGACGCGCTCATCGACTTTACCCATGCCGATGTAACCCTCGGCGTGGCGGAAGCCTGCGCCAAGGCGGGCAAGGCGCTCGTCATCGGCACCACGGGGCATTCCGATGCAGTTCGTGCTCGTATCACGGAACTCTCGAAGCTCATCCCGATCGTTTTCGCTCCGAACTTCAGCGTGGGCGTGAATACGCTTTTCTGGCTCACCCGCAAGGCGGCGGAAATCCTCGGACCCGACTTCGACCTTGAGGTCGTCGAGATGCACCATCGCCTGAAGAAAGATTCGCCGAGCGGCACCGCCCGCCGGTTGGTGGAAATCCTCGCTGAAGCGCGGGGGCTGAGCTACGACAGCGACGTCCGCCATGGCCGTGAAGGCATGGTCGGCGAGCGTACGTCGAAGGAAATCGGCCTCCATGCCGTGCGAGGCGGCGATGTTGTCGGCGATCACACGGTTATTTACGCCAATGTCGGCGAACGCGTGGAACTCACCCACAAGGCTTCCAGTCGCGATACCTTTGCCAAGGGCGCATTGCGTGCCGCCAAGTGGGCCCATGGCCGAGAACCCGGCCTTTACGACATGCAGGACGTGCTCGGTCTCACCGACTAACCGCCTTATGAGAGCAGGCATCGCCCTCGGGTCCAACATCGAGCCGCGCCTGCTTTACCTCCAGGCCGCCCGCCGGGAATTGCTCAACCTGCATGAGGGATCCCAGCCTGTCTTCGGATCGAGGGTCTTTGAAACAGCTCCTGTCGACTGCGCTGGTGACACGGAACCATTTCTCAATGCCGTAATCGAGATTTCGACCCATCTCCCTCCGGATGAACTCCTGCGGCACCTCCTTGAGATCGAAGCCGTTCTGGGCCGTCCCAATCACCATTCTCGCAACAGCCCGCGGACCATCGATCTGGATCTCCTGTATTGTGACGGTCTGACGATGCAGAATACCGAGCTCGTTTTGCCCCATCCCCGGATCGCAGAGCGTGCGTTCGTGCTTTTGCCGCTGGCAGATATCCGTCCTCGGATGATTTTACCCGGTCATGATAGCTCCATCGTCCAGTTACTTTCCGTCGTCGATGGAAGCGGGTGCGAAGTTTATTCTGAATCAATTTATTAGGAGGGGCTTAACGGCCATTTTTACATAAATACCTTAAGACAGAGTTTTACCGAAAAGAAGGCAGCCAATCATAAATTGGCCGCCCTCACCGCCTATGACTACCCGATGGGCCGTCTCCTTGATGGCATGGGACTCGACCTGATTCTGGTCGGAGACTCTCTCGGCATGGTCGTGTTGGGACAGCCGGATACGACAGGTGTGACCATCGACCAAATGGTGCACCATACCGCCGCGGTTGGGCGAGGCGTGGAAAAGACCCTGCTCGTAGCCGATCTGAGTGCAGACGCCGCTCCCGACGCAAATACCGCCGTCGCCAACGCGAAGCGTCTGGTCGAAGCTGGAGCGAAGGCGGTGAAGGTCGAGGGCGGCATCGAGATGCTACCCGTCATTCGCGCCATTCTGGATGAGAAAATCCCGGTGCTGGGTCACCTCGGCATGCTCCCCCAGCGCGTCAAGGAAGAGGGAGGGTATCGGATCAAAGGGAAGACGGAAGACCAGGCCAGCCAACTCCTGAAGGATGCCGAGGTCCTGGCCTTGGCTGGTGTATTTGGAATTGTTCTTGAGCTGGTCACGCCTCCCGTGGCCGAGATGCTCTCCAGGGCGATTCCGGTGCCGACCATTGGAATCGGCAGCGGCGAAGGTTGCGATGGGCAGATCCTCGTCACTTACGATCTGCTTGGCATGTTCCCGTGGTTTACTCCAAAATTCGTAAAGCCCAAGGTCAACGTCGCTTCGCAGATTGAGGCTGCGGTGAAAGAGTTCATCGACGAAGCCCGAAAGCCGAACCCTTGATTTTCCTTTCACCACCTAAAGCTGGTTTTCTACGTATGAAAAAATCCCTGACATTGCTTTTCCTCCTGCTGCCCCTTTTCCTCCTTCGGGCGGAACTCCCGCCCTCCGCCTATGAGTCGATGCAGGCAAAGGCTCCCGAATTGATCCAGATCGAGGTGCTTCGCGTGGATGTGGAACCGGGTGAAGCGGAAAACACGCAAAAGGTGCTCGTCGTTGCCATGGTTAACGAGGTGACTCGCACGGCGACGGGCCTCAAGCCCAACGACATCGTCAACATCTCCTACATCGTGACCGATCATCCCAAGGGCTGGGTCGGGCCGGGGCAGGTTCCTGTCCTGGCGGAAAAGGATAAATGCCCGGCTTTTTTGATCAAATCCGAAACCGGCGACTATGCGCCAGCCGCCGGTCGGATGTCGTTCAGCACCTTCTAGATCATCGTCAATCGAGGGTCGGGTAATCGATATATCCCTCCCGGCCTCCGCCGTAGAAGGTTCCCGTATTAAAGGGATTCAGGGCGGCACCCTCTGCAAATCGCCGCACAAGGTCGGGATTGGAGATGAAATCCTTGCCGAAGGCGACAGCGTCGGCCTCTCCGGCAGCCAGCACCTGTTCCGCTGTCTCGAGGTTGAACTTTTCATTGGCGATATACGAGCCGCCAAATTCCTGTTTCAGCTCGGGTCCAATGCGATTTTCACCGAGAGACTCGCGAGCGCAGAGAAAAGCGATCTTGCGGCGGCCGGTCTCCCGGGCGACATAGCCGAAGGTCTCCCGGGGGTTCGAGTCACTGATGCCGTGAGCATCTCCACGCGGCGCGAGATGGAGCCCCACCCTGCCCGGTCCCCAGACGCTGACAGCCGCATCGACAACTTCCAGCATCAGCCGGGCGCGATTCTCGATGGAGCCGCCGTATTCGTCGGTGCGGATGTTGGTGCTATCCTGAAGAAACTGATCCAGCAGATAACCATTGGCTCCATGGATCTCGACGCCATCAAATCCGGCTCGCTGGGCATTCTCCGCTCCCTTGCGGTAGGCCTCGACGATGCCCGGGATTTCGTCGAGCTCCAGAGCGCGCGGCGTGACAAACGGGGTGAGTGGACGGACCAGGTTTACATGACCTTCTGCCGCGATCGCACTGGGAGCCACCGGCAGATCGCCATCGAGGTAGCGCGGATCGGAGATACGTCCCACGTGCCACAACTGGCTGAGAATGATACCGCCCTCCTCGTGCACAGCCTTGGTAATGAGCTTCCAGCCCTCGACCTGTTCATCCGACCAGATGCCGGGCGTATCGGGATACCCCACCCCTTTTGGGGTCACGGAGGTGGCCTCAGTCAGGATCAAACCTGCCGTCGCACGCTGCCGATAATACTCGGCCATCATGGTGTTGGGGATGCGCCCTTCACTCGCCCGGCATCGGGTCAAGGGAGCCATGACGATACGATTGCGGAGTTGAAAATCACCGATCCGGACGGGTTCTAGGAGGCGAAGGTTCGCTGCTGTGCTCATATATTGTTCGATAACGGTCGAACTCTCTTTCGGCTTCACCCGAAAGTCAAATGACAATCCAGCCATTGAGCATGGGACGTTATGCCATTAAGATCAGAACAGCCCATGAAGCAATACCAACATCCGGAACTGAGCAGCGTGCAGATCGCCGAGGTCCTGCAGGCCCTGGCTGATCCCTGCCGTCTCCAGATCGTGCGTCATTTGCTGGAAAGCCCTGAGCAGGAGTTTGCCTGCAACGAGTTCCCCATCGAAGGGGCCAAGGCCACCCGCTCGCATCATTTTCAAATCCTCCGAGGAGCGGGAATCATTCGTACCCGTGTGGACGGCACCAAATGCATGACGTCGCTTCGCCGGGAGGAACTGGATCAGCGGTTCCCAGGGCTTGTGCCGTTCCTGATCCAATCGACCGCTTCCCCAGCAAGCGTCTGATCCGGGAAAAGAAAAAGCCCGTCAGTAATGACGGGCTTCTTCTTTGATTGTTCGCGGGTCCTTAGCTGGCCGTGGCCGAGCTGGGCTCGGGAAGCGTGCCGGACTTCGGGGTGAAGACGAGCTTCTCGCCTTCACGACGCACATTCAGCGTCTCGCCGGGCTTCACGTTGCCGCGCAGGAGTTCCTCGGCCATCGGGTCTTCAAGATAACGCTCGACCGCGCGACGCATCGGGCGCGCGCCGTACATCGGATCGTAGCCCTTCTCGATGAGGAGATCCTTGGCGGATTCCTCGAGTTCGAGATGGATGTCCTTGGACTTGATGCGGGCGACCACTTTGCTGACCTCAAGATTCACGATCGTAATGAGATCGGCCTTGCTCAGCGTGTGGAAGACAATGATGTCATCCAGGCGGTTGAGAAACTCGGGTTTGAAGACGCGCTTCGTTTCCTCGAGGATCTTGCCCTGCATGGTGTCGTAGTTGTCGTCCAGCTTGGGAGCGCCAAAGCCCAGCGACGTCTGCTTCTTGATCAACTCAGCGCCGACATTCGACGTCATGATGATGATCGTGTTGCGGAAGTCGATCTTGCGGCCCAGCGAATCCGTGATCTTGCCCTCCTCCAGGATCTGGAGCAGGAGATGCATCACGTCGGGGTGAGCCTTCTCGATCTCGTCGAAAAGCACCACGGAGTACGGGCGGCGGCGAACCGCCTCGGAGAGCTGGCCGCCCTCTTCGTAACCGACATAGCCCGGAGGCGAGCCGATGAGGCGGGAGGCGGTGAACTTCTCCATGTACTCGGACATGTCGATCTGGATCAGCGCGTCTGCATCGCCAAACATGAACTCGGCGAGCGTACGAGCGAGGAAGGTCTTACCGACACCCGTGGGACCGAGGAAGATGAACGAACCGATCGGGCGGCGCGGGTCCTTCAGGTCGGCACGCGAACGGCGCAGGGCCTTGCTGATCGCCACGACGGCCTCGTCCTGGCCGATCACCTTGCCCTTGAGATCATTCTCCATGGTGAGGAGCTTCTGGGTCTCCTGCTGCTCCATGCGGGACAGCGGAACGCCCGTCCACTTCGACAAGACATGCATGATGTCGTCCTCGGTGACGTGGACTTCCTTCTCCTCCTTGTTCGCCCGCCATTCGGCCAGGATGCCGTCGAGGCGATCCTTGGCCTGCTTCTCGGTGTCGCGAAGCGAGGCGGCTTTTTCGAAATCCTGGGCCTTGATGGCGGCTTCCTTCTCAACGCGGATGGACTCGATCTCAGCCTCGATATCCTTGACGTTCGGCGGACGGGTCATGGCCGAGATGCGGGCGCGAGCGCCAGCCTCGTCCATCACGTCGATGGCCTTGTCCGGCAGGAAACGTCCGGTCAGGTAGCGATCGGAGAGCTTTGCCGCAAGCTCAAGAGCCTCATCGGAAATCTTCGCCTTGTGGTGCGCCTCGTACTTCGGACGGATGCCCTTGAGGATGAGGATGGTTTCATCGACCGACGGGGCCTCGACCTTCACGGTCTGGAAGCGGCGCTCCAAGGCGGCGTCCTTTTCGATGTACTTGCGATACTCGTTCAGCGTGGTGGCACCGATGCACTGAAGCTCACCGCGGGAAAGCGCAGGCTTGATGATATTGGAAGCATCCATCGCTCCCTCGGCCGAGCCTGCACCTACAATGGTGTGCAATTCGTCGATGAAGAGGATGACGTTCTTGGTGCGGCGAATCTCGTCCATCACCGCCTTGATGCGCTCCTCAAACTGACCGCGGTACTTGGTACCAGCCACCATGAGGGCGAGATCGAGGGTGATGACTTTCTTTTCGCGCAGGATCTCCGGCACGTTGCCATTGATGATTTCTTCCGCGAGGCCCTCGGCGATAGCCGTCTTGCCAACGCCCGCCTCACCGATGAGTACGGGGTTGTTCTTGGTGCGGCGGCAGAGGATCTGGATGACGCGCTCGATCTCGTCGGCGCGGCCAATGACCGGATCGAGTTCGCCTTTCTTGGCGAGTTCGGTCAGGTCGCGGCCAAAGGCGCGAAGGGCCGGGGTCTTGCCGTCCTTTTTGGCACCGGCTTCCTGCGGTACTCCGCCGTCTTCTTCCTGCGGAGCAAAATTGGGGTCGAGTTCCTTGAGGATCTCGTTGCGGGTGCGTTCGATGTCGACCTCGAGGCTTTTGAGCACGCGGGCGGCCACGCCCTCCCCCTCGCGGAGCAGGCCGAGCAGGATGTGCTCGGTGCCAACGTACGAGTGCTGGAGCGCCTTGGCCTCCTTGCCAGCGAGGGCAAGCACCTTTTTGACGCGCGGGGTGTATGGGATATTCCCGACCATCTTGGTCTCGGGACCGGACCCCACCTGCTTCTCAACCTCCATGCGGACGGTCTCGAGATCGAGGCCCATCTTCTGGAGGACATTGACCGCCACTCCCTGGCCGAGCTTGATCAGTCCGAGCAGCAGATGCTCAGTACCCACATAGTTGTGGTTGAACCGATCGGCTTCCTTGCGGGCGAGCGCTAATACCTGTTGCGCACGAGGAGTGAAGTTATTCATCATTTTCGGTCGTCCCCAAGGGTTGGGTTGCGATTTTCGCGACATCCGGCTTGGGTACGACTAATAGTTTGGCTCGAATCAGTGAAGCGCGCAAGGTGTCCCTTTCATCTGCGGACATTTTTTGCACATGCGCTCCTTTTTGAAGATGAGCAGGTTGCGTCTCAATGAAGAGCTCATCCACGAGGATTCGATTTTCGTCGGGAAATAGATTCAAATCTGTTCCCAACTTGATCACGGAAAGCAGGTTAAGCGCCTCCTTTGAGCTGATGGAGTGCGCGTAGGACAAAACGCCGTAGGCGCGGCCGATCTGGTCGAGCAGCGTGACGGGCTTCTTTTGCAGGAGCAACTGGCGGGCGTTGCATTCGTGCTCGATGATCTTTTCGATCACGTCATTGAGCCGGGAGATGATTTCCTCCTCCGCCTCGCCCAAGGTCGTCTGGTTGGAAACCTGGAACAGGTTGCCCATGGCCTCGGTCCCCTCGCCGTGCAGACCGCGTACCGCGAGGCCGATCTTGTTTACGGAATTGATGATCTTGTTCATCTGATCGCTCATGACCAGACCGGGCAGGTGCAGCATGGCGGACGCACGCATGCCGGTGCCGACATTCGACGGGCAGGCGGTGAGGTAACCGAGCTGCGGATGGAAGGCAAAGTCGAGCATCGGCTCCAGCTCGCTATCCGCCTGGTTGATCATGGAGAAGACCTTGTCGAGTTGCAGGCCGCAGCAGATCGCCTGCATGCGCAGGTGATCCTCTTCATTGATCATGAAGCTGAGGGACTGGTTGACATTCATCACCACACCGCTGCCCACGCCCTTGGCGGCATGCTCGCGGCTGATGAGATGGCGTTCGACCAGCACCTGCTTCTCCAAGGGAGAAAGGGCCTCGAGATTCTCGGTGTAGGCGTCCTCCATCTCGGGAAGCTGCTCAACCGCGCTCTTGACGATCTTGAGCACCTCGATGCGCTCGGCCTTTTTCGCCCAGCCGGGAAACGGCTTGCTGCGGAGGTTGCGAGCGAGACGGACGCGGCTGCTGACGACGATGTTGCGGTGCGGACCGTCGCCCTTCAGCCACTCCCCGGAGTTTTCGATGATTTCAGTAAGCTTCATGCTTCCAATCCTGCCTCGATGCGACGGATCTGATCGCGAAGGTCTGCCGCTTTTTCATACTGCTCGGCCGCAACGGCTTCCTGGAGGCTAGATTGCAAGGTCTTGATCTTCTGGTCGATTTGCCGCGACCGCAGATAAGCCACCGGAGCTTTCCCGACATGTTCGGGGCCCTTGTGCATGTTGCGAATCATGCCCTCGAGACCCTCGGCAAAAACTTCATAGCACGTGCTGCACCCGAGCCGGCCGGTCTTCTTGAAATCGGCCTGCGTAAAGCCGCAGACGGGGCAGCGCTGGGAGGCTGGGTTTTTCTCGATTTCCTGGGCGGCGCCCATGCCCGAGAGGAGATCCGCCAAGGCGAATCCCGTGGGGTCATTGACTCCCTTGTCCTTTGAGCATGCCTCGCAAAGGTTCACCTTCTGCATCTTCCCGCCCACGATCTGGGTGAGGAAAACGGTGGCTTCCTTCTGCTGGCAAACGTCGCACTGCATGCTTAATAAATCGCCGTACCGGAGTTGGCTGTCAACTCATGGAACTTCTCAATAAACTGGAGGGTCAGCGGACCGGGTTTTCCGTTGCCGATGACGCGGGTATCGAGCTTCGTCACGGGAATGACTTCAGCCGCGGTGCCGGTGAGGAAACACTCGTCCGCCGTGTAGATGTCGTAGCGGGTCATGTTGGGTTCGCTGATCGTCACGCCGAGCTGGGCGGCGATATGGAACATCGCTTCACGTGTGACTCCCGCCAGAGCGCCGGCCGAGATCGGAGGCGTGAAGACCTGGCCGTTCTTGATGGTGAAGATGTTGTCGCCGGTACATTCGGCCACGTAGCCCTGCTCATTCAACATGAGTCCCTCACCTGCGCCAGCCTGCTGGGCTTCGATCTTGGCGAGCACGTTGTTGAGGTAGTTGAGCGACTTCACCATCGGGCTGAGTGCGCCATGCGGGATGCGGCGAGTCGCGCAGGTCACCACGGTGAGGCCGTTCTGGTACATCTCCTCAGGATACAGGGTGATCCTGGCGGCGATGATAAAGACGCTGGCCTTGGGGCAAAGAAGCGGGTTCAGGCCGAGGTCGCCCACACCGCGGGTGACCACGAGGCGCACGTAGCCGTCCTTGAGTTCATTAATACGGATGGTCTCAAGAAGAGCCTCGGTCATCTCAGCCGGGGTCATCGCAATCGTCAGACAGATGGCTTTGGCGGAATCATAGAGGCGGTCGATGTGCTCCTCCAGGCGGAAAACGCGGCCGTTATAGAAGCGAATGCCCTCGAAGACGCCATCACCATAAAGAAGACCGTGATCGAACACGGAAATCTTTGCGTCTTGCTTGTCAAGGAACTGGCCGTCCAAAAAAATCTTCATGTGAGATGCTTGCTTCAAGGGTGATTAAGGCAAGTTCGGGAGAATACGCCACGGCTCTCCCATCCCACAAGCCCGGAGGGAACAAAAGATCACGTCTGGAGAACAATTTTGCGCCAGCTCCACTCCGCGAGATGAGCGCTGAGGGACTGCTTGTCGGCAAAGTGCGTCTCGCCTCCTCTCTCCAGCAATCCGAAACCTTCTCCATAAGCCCGGCCATTGACGACACTGGCTGCGGTGCAGACCGTGGCGATCTGCCGCCGTCCCCGCTCCAGTGCATCCTCGCGGCTGCCGTCGAGTTCATACTTCCAGCCGACGATCAGAGCGCGGGGAAATTTCTCGGGCAGGAGCGGCAGGAGTTTGGCGGCAGGAGTGAGGCGAATGACGAGTTCCTTGAGGTCGCTTCGGATTTTGTTTGTGACCTTGCCTCCCTCCACGGAGGCAACGCGATAATCGCCCAGTGCGGCGGCGTGAAAGATGGCTGCCGGAGCGTTGGGCAGGGCGTCGAACAACACCTCCAGTGAGTCATTGGTGGTAAAGGGATAAACCCGCGCCGAGGCCGGGGCTGGATGCGTCGCCATTTCGCCCCGGAAGCAAACGACCTGAAATCCCCTCGCCGCCAAGGCATCACTCAAATAGACCCCGATCTCCCCGGTCGAGTGGTTGGTGATGCGGCGGACAGCGTCGATTGGCTCATAGGCCGGGCCGCAGGTGACAACCGCAATCGGAGAGTCTGGCATGGACTCATCGTACAGTGATGACACCGCCCCCGCAACGTGCTAGCAGACAGATATGAACATTCTCATGGCGTCGAGTGAGTTATCGCCACTCATCCGTTCCGGCAGCCTGGCCGACACCCTGGCCAGCCTGACCAGCGAACTGCGCACCCTTGGGCATGAGGTCAGCGTCGTACTGCCCTACTACCGCGCCATCCGGGAGAACAAATCCATCAAGACGCGCAAGACCGGCGTAAAATTCTCCGTCCCGGTCGGCAGCGGCCGGTATCCCTGCGAGGTTTTCGAAACCAAGACGCCCGCCGGAGTCCAGGTCTTTCTCGTGGCTCGCGACGAGTATTTCGACCGCTCCGGCGTTTACGGCACCGACGACCGGGACTATCAGGACAATGCCGCCCGTTTCATTTTCTTCACCAAGTGCGTGCTGGAGCTGGCCCGCCGGGCCGATCCCGCTCCGCAGGTGCTGCATCTCCATAGCTGGGAGACCGCTCTCGCCCCGGCTCTGGTACGCGATCAGCGGCTGCCCTTCCGTACGGTGCTCAGCCCTCACGGCCTGGAGTATCAGGGCAACTTCTGGAGCTTTGACTTTGGCCTGACCAATCTGCCGGGAGATTACTTTTCCGCCCAGGGGCTGGAATACTTTGGCAGCATGAACTGCCTGAAGGGCGGCATCATCTATGCCGATGCTGTGGTGCTGCCCGGCGAGCGCTTTGTCGATGCAGCACAGACAACCGACTACGGATGCGGCCTCGATCCCGTCCTCCGCGAACAGCGTCACAAGCTGGTCGGTATTCCCTCATCCGACGACGTGCTCGACTGGAAACCGGATGCCGATACGGCCCTGGCCGCGGCCTATTCCAGGACCAAGCCTGCTGCGCGCGGCAGGAACAAGGAGGCTTTTCTCCAGACGGCCGGACTCGCACCCGGAGCCTCGGCCCGCATGATCGTGACCTTCACGGATGCCACGAAGCAGGCGGGCATCGGCAATCTGCTGGCCTCGCTCGACCGCTTGCTGGTGGATGATGTGCGCGTCGCCGTGCTGGGTGCCGTCCCTGCAGAGCTGACGATTCCGCTGGAGGTGGCGCGCCGGAAGCACGCGGGCAAGTTTGTTCACTTCGGGGAATTCGACGAGCCGCTCGCCCGCAAGGCGCTGGCGGCGGCCGACCTGTTTCTGGTTCCCGCCGCAGTGGAACCCGAGGCGACATGGCTCAAGCGCGCGATCCTGTACGGCGCGGTGCCGGTCGCCGTGCAGTGCGGCGGATTATTCCAGTATGTCCGCGACTGGGAGCCGGGCGGCAATACCGGCAATGGCTTTGTCTTCACCCGCGAGTCCAGCGATGGCATGGTCGACATCTGCCGCCGAGCCCTGCGCACACTGGACGATCCCGCCCAGGCGGAGACATTGCTCAACCGCAATCTCGGCACGGATTTCTCCGCCGCCACGATCGCCGCCGCTCATGTGAACCTGTACGAGCGGCTGGTCTATCCGTCGTACATCGGTCGCGCCGCCTGACGCGATGCTGCCGGAAATCGTCGTCCCGCCGCCAGGGCCGCGCTCAGTCGCACTCGCGGCCAAGCTGCGGGCCTACGAGGCGCGCGGCGTGACCTTGATCGATCCGGAATTTCCCATCTTTTGGGAGCGCGCCGAGGGAGCGAATGTCTGGGATGCCGACGGAAACCGCTACCTGGATTTCACCGGAGCCTTTGCCGTGGCGAACCTCGGCCACACCGCTCCGGCGGTGCGCGATGCGGCGATTGCCCAGGCGGGGATCATGCTGCATGCCATGGGCGATGTGCATCCGGCCTCGCTGAAGGCGGAACTCTGCGAGGCGCTGAGCCGGATCACCTTTGAACGCTGGGGGCTGGGAGCAGGCAAAACCTTCCTGGCCAACTCCGGATCGGAAGCCATCGAGGCGGCGCTCAAGACGGCGCTGCTGCACAGCGGCAAGCCCGGAGTCATCAGCTTCACCGGGGGATATCACGGCCTGGGCTACGGGGCGCTGGAAGCCGCCGGCATTGACTATTTCCGCACGCCGTTTCGCGCGCAATCCGCCCGCTTTGGCGTGCAGCTTCCCTATCCGCATTGCTATCGGTGCCCGTTCGATTGCCGGGATGGATTCCGGCTGGAGGGGAACCCGTTCCCAAACTGCTCGACCCCGTGCCTGGAGGATCTCCGCAGCCAGATCGTGGACACCATCGAGCAGCGGGAGATCGGTTGCATCCTGGTGGAGCCGATCCAGGGACGCGGAGGAGAAATCACGCCGCCTCGCGACTTCCTGCGCATGCTGCGGGAGATTTGCGATGAGTATAAAATCCTCCTGATCCTCGACGAGATCTACACCGGCTTTCACCGCACGGGGAAGTTCTTCGCCTGCGAGCATTTCGGGGTATTTCCCGACATCATCTGCCTCGGCAAGGCGCTGACGGGAGGATTCCCGCTCGCCGCGTGTGTGGGACGTGCGGACATCATGGACGCATGGCCCGCCTCCACGGGTGAGGCATTGCACACGAGCACGATGCTGGGAAATCCGGTTGGCTGCGCGATGGCGCTGGCCTCGATCCGCGAGCATGAAAAGGACTCGACGGCGGCGCTGGCCCGGCGGACTGGGCGGACGTTGAGACTCGCTTTGGAATCGCTTTCCTCTCCTCACATTGGGCAGGTGCGAGGTGCGGGTTCAATGCTCGGCGTCGAGCTGATCCGAGAGGATGGCGCACCTTTTCCGCAACTCTCGGTTGCGATCATGTACCGAGGCCTGAAGGATGGCCTTATCCTGCTCGGCGGCGGCCCGGCGGGGAACGTCCTGTCGTTTTCTCCGCCCTTCGTCGTATCGGAAGACGAAATCGGTTATCTGAAGCAGAAGCTTCAGGAGTACCTGATGTCCTTGCCCGGCTCCATCTCGTAGTCAAGCGCGAGGCGCTGGACGATGTGGGGCTTGATGACCTGCTCCACGAATTTCACGTGGATCGGATCGTTCATGTAGATGGCCAGTTTGTCGAGGGACTCGACCTCGACCGAAAGGAAGAACGGCCACTCCATCGACTCGTCCACCCGCTTGCCGCAGCGGAGATTGAGCACCTCGGGAATCTTGAGGAGCTGGATGCGAGTCTCGCGCATCATCCACTCGATCTTCTCCTCGTCGACTTCGGGCTTAACCTGAAAAAGGACCAGATGATGGATCATACGAGGAAAACGACGATGGCCAAGCCGGACGGCCTAGCGCCCCCACTCGAGAGCACCCTTCTTGACCGCGTAGGCGTAACCGAAGAGAAGGATGATGACGAAGCTGAGCATGCTCCAGAAAATGAGCATGCCGTGCTGGGCGATGTAGTCGCGATAGACCACGGCCCAGGGGTACATGAAGACCACCTCGATATCGAAAAGGATGAAAAGCATGGCCACGAGGTAGAACTTCACACTGAAACGCGGCTGCGGGCCGGGTTCTGGAATGACGCCGCACTCGTAGGCGGTGTCCTTGATCTTTGTGCGCTTCCCGGCCCGTCCCAGAGCAATGTTCAACACGAGGACAACCGTGGCAAAGCCAACGGCAACCACCACGTGGAGGAGGATCGGAAGAAAATCGATAAGCATCGGGCAAAAGGATTAGCGGCGACCGCCTTTCTCTGCAATCGCGAAAATCAGTTGGGCATGATGTTCAGCCCCTTCAACGTATTCTCGTCAAAGCGCCCGGTCTGGCGGAATCGCGCACTCGCCTGCCAGGCTTTCAACGCGCTGACCAGGGCTGGACTGGGCGAACCGTTCACCGGGCCGTTGTAGTACCCCAGCAGGCGGAGCGTCTTCTGGGCCTGCCGGATTGTCGCGATCTGCACCTCGGGGCCGGCCATGATGTAGGGGCCACCCTTGAAGATATCCGCGATGGCCACGTATTCTGGCACAGCCTGGACGGTCGCCGGTTTGGGTTGACTGTAGGCTGGTTTTTTCGGCGGCGGTGTAGCCTGGGCAACGGGGGAAGGCACCTGGACGTGCAGCCGATCGAGGGTTTGGGGAGTGAGGTTGCCGGTGACGCGGAGGTTTTCCGCGAGCTGGTAACGCCGGATGGCGGCCGAGGTCTGACTGCCCATCTGACCGTCGACCACGCCATTGTAATAGCCCATTTTCAACAACTTCTTTTGAACATCGGCCACCACCTGATCGGCCCTGGCGGCACCTGCCACGAGGACCAGACAGCAAAGAACGCGGAGAAAGGCTTTCATATCCGTACGGCGAATCTAGGCGTGTTCCGCCCGGCGGGCAAGACGGCACTCGTGCCGCATGGCACCGGGTGCGACGAGGAGCAGGGAGAAGAGCAGACACCACAGCACTCCCACCCCGCAGATGATGCCGAGGCCGGAAAGGGCGGGATTTTGGGCCAGCACCAGCGCGCCGAAGCCGGTGGAGGTGGTCAGTCCGCTCAAGCCGACCGCCTTGATCGTTCCCGCGAAGTTTCCATCCCCTGCCCGCGCCGCGAGGATCAGATGCGTCCCGTAATCGACCCCCACTCCCAGCATGAGCGGAAAAGCGAGCACGTTGAGCAGGTTGATGGGAACATTGAAGAGCTTCAGCGTGGCCGCCGTAGCCAGCAGGGCGGCAATGATCGAGACCATGTGCAGCAGCCACAGTGAGGCGTTGCGATAGACTAACGCGAGGATGAACGCCACCAGCACGGCGACGGCTCCGCCAAAGACGAGCAACTCCCGCTGGGCCCATGGTACGAGGCTCGCAAGGGTCTGGCTCCAGCCGGAGACCAACGCGCCATCGACATGATCGTCGATCTCCCTGGCGATCTGAAGACGATCCTCGGGGGTGAGTCCCGGCGCGACCTTCGCATAAGCAATGACGGCTGGAGATGTCGAGGACACCATGCGATCGAGCAGAAACCACCAGCGTGATTCCGGCCCCAGGTAATCCCGCCAGTTTGCGGACGAGATGTTGAGCGACTGAGACAAATCATCGACTGGCTCCAGCAGCGAGGGCGATGCGACCAATCCCGTGCGCGCCGCAGCCTGCTGGATGGCAGCCCGGGCGGATTCCGCATTCCAGGCGGCGAGCGAGCGGCGATTTTCCTCAAGTCGCGATGGATCGAGATAGAGACCTGACGGAGAGGACCACGAGAGGATCTTTCCTTCGCTTTGCAAGCGCTTCAGCTCCCTGTCGAGCGCATGAAGTTTCTCCGCGCCGGGACCTGGCAATACCACCATCAGCGGCTCAAACGTGGCGGGAAAGCGTCGCATCATGTCGGCCAGCGTGCGCGCTGCCGGGGTGTTGCGCGGCTCCAGAGACGCCGGAGTGATGTCAAAGCGAAGCGCGCCCCACGGGAGAAAGATCACCGCCAACGCGATCAGCGCACCGCCAACGCTCGCAACTACGAGTCTGCGGGAGCGATTCCGGCAGAGGTCGGCGAACCACTTTGCCGGACCGAGGCCTGCTGTGTCCTGCACCGAATCCCGGACGAACGGGAACAGGAAAAGCGTCATGAAAATGGCGCATAAAAACACGCCCGCCGCAACGAGAAACCCGAGCTGGGCAAAGCCCGCCGACCCGCTGAAGCTGAGCGCAAGGAAGCCGACGCCCGTCGTGAGCGCCACCCAGAGCATGCCTGGCAGACAATGGCGGATCGAACTCGCAATGGCCGCCTGACGAGGCAGGCCATCCGAGCGGGCTTGGTAAAAGTGCTGGCAGAGCAGCAGGCTGAAGTCGTCCCCCAGCCCAAACAGGATCGAGCAAAAGCTGATCGCGATGATGTTGAGCTGACCGAAGACACCGATCCCGCACACCATCGAGATGAGCGCGGTAAAGCCGAGAATCAGGGCGATGCCAATCAGCGGAAGAATCCGGCGAAAGCCGATCCAGAACAGTCCGATGACCGTGATCATCGACACGGCCGAGGTGAGCATGATGTCGCGCTGCATGCTGTCGGCGATTTCCACCACATAGGCCGAGCGTCCGGTCACCCCGATCTCCGGACCACCAGGGCCCATGGTCTTGCTAGCCTCGCCGATGAACTGATGCACCTTCGCCATGACGGCCTGACAGGAGGCGGCGGAAAGATCGGGCTGGTTGGTGATGGCGGGAACGATCGCCGCCGTTTCATCACTCGACACGAGGTCAAAGGCATCCGAGAGCGACACGCTTTCCCACACGGGTTTTGCGGCGGCGGTCGCGAGGCCGAGAGGGTCGTTCTCCCACTCAAAACGCGCCTTCGGTGAGCCCGAGGCCACCTGATCCGCCAGACGCGAAAACCTTTCCTCCAACGCACCTTCAGTCAGCCGATCGAGCGCGGCGCGAAAGTCCTGCGGAGGCAGGTTCAGCAGGAGCGGTGCGAGGATTTCATTGACTTGTCCCGACGCACCCGCGAGCGGCGGCGTATCGAGGACCCGCACCACCCAGGGCTGTTTTTTCAGCAGTGCGGCAAACTCCTCGCGATACCGGTGCGCGTCATCCGGCGGCTGTTTCCAGGTCAGGAGGAAGGCGAGTTCTCGGGCCTGGGTGAAGTCGGAGTTGTAGACCTTCAGCCCCTGCACGGCAGGGCTTGAGGCCGGGAGGAGGTTCAGGATGTCGGTATCGAAGTTTTGCCGCAGTCCGAGCACGACGCCCGCCAGCAAGGCGAGCGCGATTCCCAAGGCCAGCAAAACTCCCTGCCTGCGGACGATAAAAGACGCCAGCAGGTCAGCGAGATACTTCATGAAGCTACGGCGAAGCCGGAACTAGACGTTGAAGCGGAACTCCATGACGTCGGCATCCTGGACGACGTATTCCTTGCCCTCGATACGGAGCTTGCCCGCCTCGCGAGCCTTGGCTTCCGAGCCAAGAGTGATGAGATCCTGAAAGGCGATCGTCTGCGCCGCGATGAAGCCGCGCTCGAAGTCACTGTGAATGACGCCAGCGGCCGCCGGGGCCTTGTCACCTTCATGAATCGTCCAGGCGCGAGTTTCCTTCGGTCCCGTCGTGAAATACGTGCGGAGGCCGAGCAGATGGTAGACTGCGCGAATGAGCAGGCTCATGCCGCTGTCGGTGACACCGAGACCGGCGAGGAATTCCTTGGCTTCCTCGGGCGGCAACTCGGCGAGTTCGCTTTCAATCTGGGCGCTGATGACGACGGCCTCGCTACCCATGTGGGCGGCGGCGTACTCGCGAACGGCGCGAATAAAGGGATTGTCGGCGTCGGCCAGTTCGTTCTCGCCGACGTTGCAGGCAAAGATGGTGGGCTTGGAGCTGAGGAGGAAGAACGTCTTGAGCAGCGCGCGCTCCTCGTCGTTGAGATCGGCGGTGAGGGCTGGCTTGCCTGCGTCGAGGTGCGGGATGAGTTTTTCGCAGAGGGCGAGTTCCGCCTTGGCGGTCTTGTCGCCGGAGCGGGCACCCTTCTGGAGACGCTCGGCGCGCTTTTTCACACCCGAGATGTCGGCCAGGATCAACTCGGTCGAGATCACCTCGATGTCGCGCACGGGATCGACCGAACCCGCGACGTGGTGAATGTCTTCGCTCTCGAAGCAGCGCACGACCTGCACGATGGCGTCCACCTCGCGAATGTGGCTGAGGAATTGGTTGCCCAGCCCCTCGCCCTCGCTTGCGCCTTTGACGAGACCGGCGATGTCGACGAACTCGATGGCGGCATAGATGGTCTTTTCCGAACCGGTCAGGGCCGTGAGACGGTCGAGCCGTTCATCCGGGACGTTTACGATGCCGACATTCGGCTCGATGGTACAAAATGGGAAATTGGCCGCCTGCGCCTTGCGGGTGCGGGTCACGGCATTGAACAGAGTGGACTTGCCCACGTTGGGCAGTCCGACGATACCAGCTTTGAGCATCGGGACAGGCAATCAGATGCTCCGCCCGGAGAAAAGCAGGGAGTGTAAATTATCCTGCGGCGGCATTTCCCACCCTGGCCGTGGCATCGCGCAGACGCTCGCGCCACCAGGGGTGCAGGCGATCCGCCGGGCGGGTCCAGAATTCCCGGTGCAGCCAGCGCAGCGAATCCGCGTCCCACAGGAGGGCAAACTGCTGGCGGATGTCCAGGGCGGACGGGCCGTTCTCGAGCAGCTTCTCGCGGAGTTCCTCGAGGTATTCCTCGGTTTCCTCCACCACCCTGCGGCGCTGGCGCAGGAGGGCGATGTGCACGGCATTGGCCAGCGGGTCGGTTACGGCACGGGCCACGCCGGAGTACGGGAAGTTCCAGTTGTCCTCCGCCTCCTGAGCGATCTGGCGGACTTTCTCGAGCTCGCGGGGGCATTCCTTGGGATCCTCCTCGGAGACAAAGAAGATCTTGCTCCAGATGAGGAAATCGCCCAGAGCAGGCTGGCTCGTCGCCCAGGCCAGGAACGGCGCGAGCAGCCAACCGCCCAGGATCGGGCTGAGCAGGAGAATCTCGTGCGGGGCGTAGACAATGAGCACCGCCAAGGAAATCGCTCCGAGGACGGGAGGCAGCCAGAAGATGCGGCAGCTCTCGAGTATGGTCATGCCCTTGTCATCGGTGCGGTTTTGCGAACCCCACTTGGCCTGGAGCCCGGCGAGGAGCGAAACGACGAACTGGCTGTAGTAGATCATCAATACCGGAGCCATGAGGGTGGAGATGATCGTCTCCAGGATCACGCCGAGGGTCAGCCGGAGGTAGCCGCCGAACTTCCGCGCCTTGGGCAGCGCCACGAGGTACGAGAGGATTTTCGGCAGGAAAAGGAGGACGAACGTCGATGCCAGCAGGATCATCACCGCCCCACCCGATTGCACGACCGGATCCCCCGGCAACGCGGAGAGGACGGAGAAGCGGTGCTTCACCGCGAGGTCAAACGCCCCGACGATCAGAAAGATGAGCCAGAGCAGCGAGCCCATGTAACCCATCACACCCATCCAGATGTGGAAGCGATTGGCAAAGTCGACGCCGGGCGCGAAGAGAAACCAGAAATGCTGGAGATTGCCCATGCACCAGCGTCGGTCACGACCGAGGCTGTCGGAGAGATTCGGCGGACCTTCCTCGTAGCTGCCGGGTTCGGCATAGGCAAACCAGACGTCGTATCCGGCGCGACGCATGAGCGCGGCCTCGACGGTGTCGTGGCTGAAGATGTGGCGGCGCTTGGCGTCCTTTTCCGGCAGGTCCGGCAGATCACAATGCTCGATGAAGGGGCGCACGCGAATGATGGCGTTGTGGCCCCAGTAATTGCCGCCGAAGAGATGCCAGTAGTTCGACCCGGCGCAGAACAGCGGCGCGTAGAGCTTCGCAGCGAACTGGTACATGCGGCGGAACGGCGTGCGGCCGAGCGCGAGCTGCGGTGTGGTCTGGATCAACCCGACACGCGGGTGCTTTTCCATCATCGCCGTGAGGCGCTTGAGGATCGAACCGGTCATGACGCTGTCGGCGTCGAGCACGATCATGTAGCGGTAGCGTGCGCCCCAGCGGCGACAGAAGTCGGCCACGTTGCCGCTCTTGGCATTCCGCGGAGTGCGGCGCTTGCGGTAGAAGATGCGGCCAAAGGCGTTGAGGCGTTTGCACAGATCGAGCCACGCCATTTCCTCGTGCAGCCAGTTTTCCGGCTTGTTCGAGTCGCTGAGAATGAAGAAGTCAAAGCCCTCATTGCCGCCTGCATCCTTGAGTCCCTGCCACATGGCCTCGATGCCGCCGAAGACACGCACGACATCTTCGTTGTAGATCGGGATGACCACGGCGGTCGGCGGCGTCGGAGCGCTCAAGTCTGCCTCGTCGATGGTGCGCGCGATCTGGGCCCGGTCTCCGCCTGCGATGGCGGTGATGAAACCAAAGACCGCCAGCCAGAAACCCGTGGCGATCTGTTGAAAGAGCAGCAGGAACAAAACGAGCTGCACCCACTCCAGTGCGCTGATGCCTTCCGGCAGGAAGGTCTTCCAGAGCAGCCAGACGCCCAGGCCGGTCGTGGCAATGATCGCGCCGAAAAACGAGGCGCGGCGGAAGGCGACAAAGTCCGCAGTGATTTTCTCAGGTTGGAACGTCTTGCTCACGAGGCGAAAAATTGGTCGTAGGCGTAAAGCGCGGCAAAGAAGATGGCCGTCCAGAGCACGGCGGCGCGCAACAGCGGAGCCCAGGCAAACCGGTGCCAGGTCTCCTGGGCGATGGTTTCCATCGCACCAAAGTCCATCGGGCGCGGCGTCATGCTCGACACGGCAAGGTCGGGACCGGTGCGGAAGGAGACCCTCGCCAAGGTGGCCTTGAGTTCATCCGGCACCGGGGCGTCATCGAGCACAGCGGTGGGCCAGCGGCTCACGGCATCCGTCACTCGGAGACCCACCACGCCCGTGGCGACCCGCTTGCCGACAGGGACATCGATATTGGAAAAAGCCCGGCCAAACCACTCATCCAGGCGGTCGAGCGCGATGTTCATCGTATGTTCGACGGGAGCCATCGTCGGATTCTCCGCATATTTGTGACGCGCCTCGTCCATGATCGCGATCGCGATGCGAACACGATGCTCCACGCCGCCGATATGCAGGGCGGCGAGAAAGGAGAGGAGCCTCGACAGCGCCTCGTCCCATTCGGCGGCTGATTTTACGGATTCCACGTGTAGGTCCAGGTTTCGCTCGCCGGGTTGCCATTGACCAGCACGCGGCAGCGGAGTTCGATCGGTTTCTTGTCTCCGGTGCGCTCGGCCAGGAAGCTGACGCGCCAAGATTTTCCAAATTCGTTTCGTTCGATCTTCACGTTGGAGATGGCGGCAGCCCCATTGGGCGAGAGAACCTCGGGCACCGGCATCTCGCCTTGCTTGACCTTGTCGAGCGGCCCACCGGCAAAATCGAGGAAGATCTCGCGGCGGTTTGCCTCGTCCTGCAAGTCTACGCGGGTGGAAACGCAGCGTCCCACGGGCGGCAGTTCCGGGTTGTAGGTCATCCAGCGGAGGACATACTCAATCTCGACAGGTTCCAGCGGACGGGGTGAGACCGAGGGCGACCAGTACGCCATCACATTGTCGGCCTGGTCGTTCTGCGTCGGCTGCTGGAGCAGGGAAACAGCCCCCTGATTGAAGCCCTTGACGGGCTGGACCCAGACGCTGGGCATCTGGTGAAAGAGGGAGTTCAGGTCCTGGTAGTGGCTGAAATCGCGGTCGCGCTGCATGAGACCGTAGCCCTTGGGGCCGGCATTGGCGAAGATATTGACCTGGGGAGACTCGATCCACGAAAGCGGACGCCAGACCCACTCGCCACTGTCGGTCTGGAAAAGCAGCCCATCCGACTTGTGCACCTCGGGGCGGAAATCGCCGAAGGTGTTGCTCGTGTTTTCGCCGAACCAGAACATGCTGATCAGCGGGGCATAGCCGACCTTGTCCACCTTGCGGCGGAAGTACAGCCGGGCGCGCACGCGAACCCTGGTTTCCGCGCCAGGTTCAACTTCAAAGCTGTACGCGCCCGTCACGCTGCGGCTCTCCAGCAGGGCGAGCAGGGTGAACTGGGAGGAGAACGTATCCGGGCGCCGCAGCCAGAAGCTGGTAAAGACCGGCTCTTCGGCGGGCTGATCCTTGTGATCGGGGTCGATCACCAAGGCACGGGATTTTGCTCCGAGCACGAGACCCTTTGCCACCGCCTGAAAATCCGAACCGCCCAGGAAACGCAGCACCTCGTCAAGCTGCTCGGGGCGATTGATCGGGTACATCAGGCGGAAGCCCGCGTATCCGATGACGTTGAAGAACTTCAACCCCTCCAGCCGCGGGTCAAACTCGAAGGATTGCCGCGAGTAGGTCTTCTTCTGCGTTCCCTGCTTGTTGACCTCGTAGATGTCGATCTGGCGGTCGTAGACATGGCCGGGGTGAAAGAAGCGGACTTGAAACGGCAAGCCCTCCTTGCGCCAGAGGGTCTTTTCATCATTCCAGCGGATCAGCTTGTACTGGTCTGCGGTCAACTCGCGCAGGCTGCGCGGCAAGGCAGGCGATGCCGTGAGGTAGTCCTCCTGGGCCATCTTGAGGGCAGCCGCGGCGACCTGGTCAAACCCGACAGTTTCCCTTTGCCGGGAACTGATGACGATCACAAGGAGCAGGACCGTGATCAGACCAAAGACCAGATGAATTTTCATTCAGGATACGAAGGGGCGCACTATATAGCGACCACTCGCCCTGTGGCAAAGAAGTCTTGCGTCTTTTAGCAAAAAGAGCGCAAAGAGCTTTCCCATGAAACTCTCCTACTACGGACATTCCTGTTTTGCGGTGGAAACGAGCGGCACGAAACTCCTCTTCGATCCCTTTATCCGACCCAATGGCCTGGCCGCGTCGGTGGACGTTTCGAGCATCACGGCGGACTACATTCTCCTTTCGCACGGGCATTTCGATCATGTGGCCGATGCAGTGGAACTGGCCAAACAGACCGGGGCGACGGTGATCTCGAACTTCGAGATCTATACCTGGCTCGGCCAGCAGGGCATCGAGAAGACGCATCCGATGAACCATGGGGGAAGCTTCCTCTTTCCCTTTGGCCGGGTGAAGTTTGTCAACGCCATCCACTCCAGCGTGCTGCCCGATGGCACATACGGGGGCAATCCTGGCGGGTACGTGATCGAGAGCCCAGAGGGTGTATTTTACTACGCAGGAGACACGGCGCTGACCCTCGACATGCAGTTGATTGCGGAGGAGTTTGATCTGTCATTCGCCGTCCTGCCCATCGGGGACAACTTCACCATGGGAGCCAACGACGCAGGCCGTGCCTCGAAGCTCCTCGGGTGCAAGACGGTGGTCGGCGTGCATTACGACACCTTTCCGCCCATCAAAATCGATCACGAGAAGGCAAAAGCCACGGTTGCGAGCCATGGAGCGACCCTTCATCTCCCCGAGATCGGGCAGACGATCGACCTGTGACTTTCGGTTGCATCGGCCCAGCCCGGGGTGTAGCCTGACCTTATGCAACCACTCGTTCCTCTTGCCTTCGGCTTGCCGGGCGGCCCGGAATGGTTTTTTCTTATAGCCCTGGTGCTGCTTTTCTTCGGGGCCAAGAAACTTCCGGAACTCGCTCGCGGTCTGGGCCAGAGCCTCGGTGAATTCCGCAAGGCGAAGGAGGAGTTTGATAAGGAACTGCATAGCTCCGCCAACTCGGTGACCTCTGCTCCGGCCAAAGTGGAAGCCAAGCCCGCCGAAGGCACCGAGCCGCAGCAAAAGTCTTGATCGTTTCCTGACCAGTCGTGGGCCGGTTCCTGACCTGCTGCTGCCGCACCCTCGTAATCCTCTTTCTCGCGGCGGGAGCGTTGTCCGCCGCAGAGGTCAAGGTTGCGTGGTTCAATCTTGAGAACTACATCGAGCGCGACGATGGCTCCGGCCAGATCGCGAAATCCCCCGCCCGCATCGATGCGGTGGTGAAGACCGTTACGGAGCTGCGCCCCGACATCCTCGCCGTGGCGGAGATCGGCGACCGCACAACCCTCGCCGATCTGCGGGAGCGCCTGAAAGCCGCTGGATGGGAGTTCCCTGCCTCGGAGTGGGTCGCCGGGCTGGATCAGGCCCGCCATCTCGCCCTGCTCAGCCGCTACCCGATCGTCGAGCGCAATTCGCAGGATGCGCTTTATTTCACCCTGGATGGAGTGAGACACGGCATGCATCGCGGCATCCTCGATGTCACCATCGAGCTGAACCCCCGGTATCAGCTCCGCGTCCTCGGTGCGCATTTCAAGTCCCGGCGTGAGGAAAGCGCCTACGATCAGGCCGCGTTTCGGCTGGCGGAAGCCCGGGTTTTTCGCAGCTATGTCGAAAAGATCCTTCGCTCGGCACCCGACACCAACCTCCTCGTCGCGGGAGACCTCAATGATACGAAGAATGAACCCGCCATCCGGGAGATCATCGGGACGCCCCGGGAGCCGGGAGTACTCCGCGACATCTGGGTGAAGGATTCGCGCGGGGAAACCTGGACCCATTATTGGAAAGTCGCTGACGTCTACTCGCGAATCGACTATCTGTTGACCAGTCCCGGACTCTCGCCGGAGATACTCTGGCGGAAATGCGGGATCGTCGATGCGTACTACTGGTCCCAGGCCAGCGACCACCGCGCCATTTACGCCGTCCTCTCGCCCGAAAACAAATGATCCGCCCCCTCCTGCCCCTCGTCGCCCTCTTTCTTCCCCTGGCTGCCATCGCCGACTCCGCCAGCGATTGGGCGCAGATCCTCAAACTCGACGAAGGTCCGCAAAAGAAGCTCAGCTCCATCACCGATGTGCGTCAGGAAGCTCGCAACCACCTCGTGCTTCAGCAGAAGACTCTTGAGACCTTCATCGCCAGATATCCGAATGATCCGAATGCCTTTGAGGCCCAGATGAAGCTCGCCGCAGTCCAGGCAGCTTTGGGTAAACTCGATGAGAACCACAGCCTCGTCGAGACCGCGATCAAGTCCCTTGCCTCCCTGGAAAATTCCCCCAAAGCCAGCCCGGAACAGGCGGCCAATGCCGGGTTTCTCAAGGTGTCGCTTCAGATGCAGGATGCCGGGGGAACCGATGCGGAACGCCGGGACGCCATCATCGCAGCCGCGCAGAACTTCAACAACCGCCATCCGGGAGATCGCCGCGGCCCGCGATTGCTGGTCGAGGCGGCGACTCAGTGCGACGACGTCCCCTCCCGCAAGCGCGAACTGCTCGATCAGGCGGCACGGGAAACCAGGGAGGCATCACTAAAGCAGCGGATCGCCGACGACCTGCATCGCCTCGACCTTCTCGGCAAGAGTCCCGCCATCAAGGTGCCCCTCCTGAAGGGCGGAGAGTTCGACCTTGCGGCATTGCGCGGCAACGTGGTGGTGCTCATTTTCTGGTCCACGGAATCCCCCCACTCCCTGCTCTGGCTGCGGGATTTTCGCATCGCTTACGAGTCCCTGGCAAAAAATAACCTCAAGGTCGTAACGGTCGGTCTTGACCGCTCCCGCCAGTCCTATGAAAACCGCGCAAAGAGCTTTCCGCCTGAATGGATCGACTCTTACGATGCGAATGGCTGGCTCGGAGCCCTGCCGCGTTCGCTCGGGATTAATGCCCTGCCGTCGGTTTGGATTCTGGACAAGAAAGGCGTAGTCCGTACCATCAACGCGAAGTCGAGTTTCGCGAAATGGATTCGCGAGCTGCAGGCTGAGTAAATCCCAGATGAAATATCCCCTACTTCCCCTAGTAGCTGCATGTCTGTTTGCCCCGGCCCTCGCCAGGGCAGATGTCACCCTCCCCGCCATCTTCTCCGAGCACATGGTGCTTGAGAAAGCCGCCAAGGTCCCGATCTGGGGCAAGGCATCACCCGGCGAGGAAGTCACCGTCAAAGTCGGAGATCAAACCGCCACGACCAAAGCCGGAGAAGACGGCGCATGGAAAGTGGCTCTTGATCTGTCCAAGTCCGGACCGGGTCCGTTTGTCGCCACGGTAAAGGGCAACAACGAGATCTCCATCCCCGATGTCGTCATCGGCGAGGTATGGGTTGCATCGGGACAATCCAACATGGAGTGGGTCCTGGATAACACGATCGACGCCCAGAAGGAGATCGCCAGCTCGGCCAATCCGATGCTGCGCCAGTTTCGCCTGAACAAGAACGCTCAGGAGAAGCCTACCAGTGAATTCGCCGGAGCATGGACCGTCGCTTCTCCGGAAACGGCGGGAAAATTCTCCGCGGTCGGGTATTACTTCGGGAAAACCCTCCAGAACGAAATCAAGCAGCCCGTCGGCATCATCTACACCAACTGGGGTGGTACGCCGAGCGAAGCCTGGACCAGCCCCGAGGCCATCGCCTCAGTGCCTGAGCTGCAGAAATCGCTCGAGAAGCACCAGGCTTACGCCAAGGAATTCGTCGGACTGAAGGCCCGGTTCATCGAGGATTTCAAGAAATGGCTGGCCGACAACGATCGCGCCGACAAGCCGACCCCCGATGTCGCCGCGTTCGCGGGAGAAAAGGTCGCTGCCGACGGATGGGCTCCGGTCACTTTCCCGGCGAAGCTCACCGACGCCGAGGGGAAGCCCTTCCATGGAGCCATCTGGCTGCGCAGGGAGTTTGACATGCCCAAGACGGACAAGTCGCTCTGGATCGACGTCGGCAATGTCGACGGGTTTGAAGCCCTTTACTGGAACGGCAAGCTGATCAAGGAAAACTCCTATGAGAACGCGCTGAGCGGTCGTCGCACCTACAGCATTCCGGCAAACGAGGTAAAGGAAGGCCGCAACGTCATGGCGATGCGCATCTATTCTCCGTCCTTTCAACCCATGGTGCAGCGCGAATTTGCGATCAACGGAGCCAAGCCTGCCGGGCCGACCGTATCGAAGGTGGAATACTCCATGGCAGCGCCTGCCGCAGACAAGGCGGCTCCCAAGATCCCTACCCCGGCAATGTCGCCCCAGAATACAGCGACCTACCTGTACAACGGAATGATCAACCCGATCCTGTCGTACGCCATCTCCGGCGCGATCTGGTATCAGGGTGAGAGCAATGCCGGGCGCTCCTATCAGTATCGCATGGCGTTCCCTCTCATGATCACCGACTGGCGCAAGCAGTGGGGACAGGGAGATTTCCCGTTCTACTTCGTGCAACTGGCCAACTTCATGGCCAAGGACAATGCCCCGGTGGAATCCGGCTGGGCCGAGCTTCGCGAAGCCCAGAGCATGACGCTCAATCTGCCCAATACGGGGCAGGCGGTGATCATCGACGTCGGTGAGTCCGACGACATCCATCCGCGCAACAAGCTGGTGGTCGGTGAACGGCTGGCCCGTATCGCGCTCGCCCGGGACTATGGCAAGAAGGATCTCGTTTACTCGGGACCAACCTATAAGTCGATGAAGGTCGATGGCTCCAAGGTGCGGCTGAGCTTTGACCATGTCGGAGGCGGCCTTGTCGCCAACGCGGTTCCGGCGACCTACGTCAAGAAGTCGTTGACCAATGAAACTGCCCCGCTCGTGCGCAACAGCCCGTCGAGCGAGCTGGAAGGCTTCGCCATCTGCGGCGAGGATAAGAAATGGGTCTGGGCCGACGCCAAGATCGACGGCAACGAAGTCGTCGTCTGGTCCGACAAGGTGCCCAACCCCGTCGCAGTACGCTATGGCTGGGCCAATAACCCGACCTGCAACCTCTATAACAAAGAGGGTCTGCCCGCCTCGCCGTTCCGGACGGATGACTTCACCGGCGCGACCATCAACGGCAAATACTAGCCTGCGCTGATACGCGCAGCGTTTCCCTGAGGTGCGATATCAGGTTGTAACCCTGATATCGCCATGAAACTCCTAACGGTTTCCCTCATTAGCGGCGTCCTGCTGTCACTTTGCAGCGGATGCTTTTCCTACAAGTCCACCGGCACGCGCACGGTAGTCGTGGAAGATGTCCCCGCGACCACGACAACACGCACGGTCACGGTACTGCCCAGCGGGTATACCACCACGGTGGTGCGAGGCACGACGTATTACACTTATAACAATGTGTATTACCGTTCCGCGCCCGGCGGGTACGTGATCGTACCGCGTCCTTAATGAAACTTGAGAAGTGCGCGTGGGTCGCTTAACTGCGATCCACGCTGTACTTTCCGGCACCCACGAAAATCAGGCTGAAAAACAGCACGAGAAACGTGGCCGGGTGAGCCCAGTCGTCGAAACGTCCACCGTTCGTCTTGTAAAGCAACACGGTGGCGACGATGAAGTTAAACGTCAGCAGGATCGTCGTGGGCCGAAAGAGAAAGCCCAGGATCAGCAAAACTCCGCCCAGTGTTTCCACAATGGCGGAGGAAAATCCCCAGAAACCGGGAAAGAAATTCACCCCGAGATAGCCCATCGCATGCCCGAGCTTTTGCCAGGCAGGCAAGCCGCCGGCGAGTTTGGGCCAGCCGTGCATGACCATGATCGCACCGATGCCGACGCGCATGAACAGCAGGCCGATATCACGATACTGGGACAGCCAGGTAAGAAGCATGAGGATGCCTTACGCGAAACTTGGTGGATGGAAACGCTTCGGAGCGCGATTCGTCTAGAACGGGATATCGTCGTCCTCGGCGTCGAGCGGAGCGGGCTTGGGCGGACCCTGGCGCTGCGGTGGTGCCGCCGGGCGGCGCTGCGGCGTCGGCGACGCCGGGGGAGAGTCCATATCGTACTCCCCGCCTCCACCGCCCTGGCCACCCTGGCGCGTACCGAGCAGTTGCAATCCTTCGCCGACCACCTTTAGACGGCTGCGCTTCTGGCCGGATTGCTTATCCTCCCAGGAGTCGATGCGCAGACGGCCCTCGATAAAGATGGGCCGTCCCTTCTTGGCGTATTCTCCGGCGATTTCCGCCAGGCGTCCCCAAAGCTCCACATCGACAAAGGTCGTCTCCTCCACCTTTTCTCCGCCCTGGTTGGTGTAGGAGCGATTGATGGCCAGACCCAAGTCGGCGACGGCGCTGCCTTTCGGGGTGTACTTGATCTCGGGATCACGAGTGACATTCCCGATCAGCATGACTTTGTTGAGACTGGCCATAGGATTTTGGAGTTAGGCTGCTGGAGCAGCGGCCTTCTTGGACAGAACGAGATAGTTCTGGAAAGCGACGTCGTCGTCGAGCTTCAACTTGGAGCGGAGCTTGTCGATGAGGGCAGGCTCGGCCGAGAAGATGATGTTGACGAAGTAGGCGCTCTTCTGGTGGTCGTGCTCGTAGGAGAGCTCGCGGCGCTCGAGGCGCTGGACCTGTTCAATTTCAGCGCCCTCGCTCTTGAAGAGTTTCTCGATGCGATCGACGATGTCTTTGGCGGATTCCTCCTGCGTCTTCAGCGCGAGGAGAGCTTCATAGCGTTTGTTCATACGGTGGTTTTCTTGTTGTAAATGTTCATTGCCGCCTCGACGCCATGGGCATTGGCATATTCGACGGCATCTGCTGCTCTGCTGTAAAGATCTTCGAGCCGGGTCTTCTCCTCGGGAGTGAACTGGCCGAGCACGTGGGAGTGGAGAGCGCCGGAAGCCGAGCCGATTCCCACCCGCAGGCGGGGAACAGCTTCGGTGCCGAGGTGCATGAGCACCGACTCCAGACCATTGTGTCCGCCGGGGCTGCCCGATTTTCTCAATCTCAGATCGCCGAAGGGAAGTGCAACATCATCGATGACGACGAGCACCTCCTCAGGCGCGAGACGATAGTACCGGGCGTAGTTGCCGACAGCTTCACCGCTCAGGTTCATGAAGGTTTGAGGTTTCATGAAAATGCGGCCGCCACAGGTTGCGGTCTCTGCATCCCACTTCGGTTCGAAGCGAAACTCAGCGGCGCAGCGACGGGCGAGCTCGTCGACGACTGCAAACCCCGCGTTGTGCCGTGTCCCCGCATACTGCCGGCCGGGATTACCCAGACCGGCGATGAGGCGGAATACAGCAGCATGCTCCACGCGGAGACAGGCAGGTTATTTCTTGTCGCCGCCCTCGGCAGCGTCAGCCTTCTTCTCCTTGATGACCTCGGGAGCCGTCGGAGCGTCCGCAGAAGACGCGGATTCATCCGCAACGGTCGGTTCGGAAACGAGGAAGACGGTCAGTTCGGCGTCGCCAGTCGCGGTCACACCAGCCGGGAGCTTGATGTCACGGATATGGAGAGACTCGCCGACATTGAGGTTCGACACGTCGACGGAGATGATCTCAGGGAGATTCTGCGGGAGGCAGGAGATGGCGAGCGCACGGAGGTTCTGCTGGAGCAGGCCGCCGTAGGTCTTGACGCCGATCGATTCGCCGACCGGCTCGAGGACGACTTCCGCCTCGATCTCTTCCGTCGCCGAGACAGCGTGGAAATCAACGTGGATGACTTCACCCTTCACCGGGTGATGCTGGATTTCCTGGATGAGCGAGAGACGATTGGTCGTCTTGCCGTTTTCCTCGATCTGGAGATCGACCAGGATGTTCTCACCGACCGCATGGGCGAGGAGCTGCTTGATCTCTTTCAGCGAAACCTCGAGGTTCGCTGGTTCGTCCTTCGCGCCATAGATGACGGCAGGCACGGCGCCGCGCGCGCGGACCTGTTTGACCGCATTGCGACCGGCTTCGACGCGCGGACGGGCGGAGAGTTTTACTTGTTTGGCCATGTTTACTAAGGGTTCTTCGGGTGTTTAATCTCAAAGAGCGAGCTCACCGATTCATCATCGTGAATGCGTCGAATGCCCTCACCGAGCAACGCAGCTACCGACAGGACCTTGACGCGGGCGTCTGAATCCGCTCGCACAGGCACGCTGTCGGTGGTGATCAACTCCTTGATTTCTGAGCTCTTCAATCGCTCAACCGCCAAATCTGTCAAGACTGCGTGAGAAACACCAGCATAAATATTACGTGCACCGTAACTCTGCAGGATTTTTGCTGCGCCGATCAAAGTTCCCGCCGTTTCGGTGAGATCGTCGACGATCATGACGTTTTTACCCTCCACCTCACCGATGACGGTGATGGCTTCGGTCTCCGAGGCGCTCTTACGGCGCTTGACGACGATGGCGAGACCGGCGCCGAGGGTCTGGGCGTAGGCCGAGGCCATCTTCACCCCCCCTACGTCGGGCGAAACAACGACCAGATCGGTGAGGCCGAGTTCTTGCAAGTAGTTCATCATCACCGGCAAAGCGTAGAGGTGATCCACCGGGATATCGAAGAAACCCTGAAGCTGCTGGGCATGCAGGTCCATGGTCAGGACGCGATGCACGCCGGCGGCGGCGATGAGGTTGGCGACGAGCTTGGCCGTGATGGGGACGCGGGGCTGGTCCTTGCGATCCTGCCGGGCGTAGCCGAAGAACGGGATGACCACCGTGATGCGGGCGGCGCTGGCGCGCCGGGCGGCATCGACCATGATGAGGAGTTCCATCAGGTTCTGGTTCGTCGGCGGACAGGTCGGCTGGACGATGAAGACGTCGCGCCCGCGGATGTTCTCGTTGATCTTTACGAAGGTCTCTCCATCCGGAAAGGTGCTGACGGTCGCGTCGCAAAGCGGCACCCCGAGGTAGTTGCAGATATCCTGGGCAAGGCGGGGATGGGCCGTGCCAGTGAAGATTTTCATCTCGGGTGTGCGATCTAGCATAAATTCGGAGAACACGGCCTGATTTTCCTTTAGCGGGTGAGCGGCTCTGGAGTCGGCGGAGGGTTGAGCGGTATGGTTGGCTCAAGCCGTTCCTGGGCGAGCCGGCGGAGATAGGCGGCCTCCATTCCCTGGCAGCGAACGGTCAGGGAGCTGTCAATCTCGATCATCTTCTTGAACAGGAGACGGTAATACTCTCGAAGGGCGGCGCGCTTGTCCTCATCGGTCGTGGCGGCGACTGACTTCTTGTACATGGCGAGCACCTGCGGGTCCTTGTCGGCTTGCACGCGCACCTCGCGGTAGCGGACGATCAGCTCGCGGGTCTTGGACTGGGGGTTCTCCGCCACTTTGGGCATGCTCGGGGGCACGGGGCCGGAGTCCGGGATGATGGCGTTGGGATCGGTAAAGGCCGCATCCGGCATCGGTGCCGTCGGGAGCGCCGGAGCGAGATCCTGGGTATCGAGAGGCGCGCCCCCCGCAGGTGCGGCAGCCTGTCCCTCGAGCGGGATGGTGTCGGTCGCGGCCGTCGGGGACGGCGAAGCTTCCGCTACCGGCGAAGCCTCAGGAGCGGGAGATGCCTCAGCCGAGGCGGTCGGAGAAGGTTCCGGAGTAGCGGCGGGCGCAGACTCGGGCGATGAAGCCGGGGTAGCCTCAGGACTCGCCGCGGGCGCGGACTCCGGAGAGGCGGCAGGAGTCGCCTCTGCCATGGCGGCGGGCGTGGACTCGGGAGCGGGCGTGGATGCCGCCTGCTCCGCCGGGGTTGCGGTCGGCTCGGGAGCCGCCGGGGTGGTGGCGGCTTCCTGGCAGATCGCTGCAGCACAGGAAAGCAGCAGCACGAAAAGGATGCGGAGCATGGACGACATCGGGAAAACCCGGAGCTTAATCTGCGTACAAGCCGATACTCAAGAAGAAGAACATGGACGCAGCCCTCTCTTTGGGAGATTTTCTTGCCGTGGCTGTCGAAAACCCAAAAATCGAGACCCCGGACCTGATCGAGGCGGCACGCACGCTGCGCTCGAGAAGCGGTTTTGTGTGCCTCGAGGATGGCCTGCCCGGTCCTGAATCGTTTTCCCTCCTGGCGGCGGACCCCGATCTGGTGATGTCTGGAGATCTGTCAAACTGGGCCGACTTTGAGGCGGAACTCGCCCGCCGCTCCGCGCCCTCGGCCGATCTCGGCGTGCCGACCGGGGCGGCGATCGGCTGGGTCGGCTTCGATGGCAGCTTCCGCTTTGGATTTTACGAAGATCTGGCGATCCACCATCATGGACGCGGCATCTGGCTGACCAATCCGCCGACGATGGATGGCCCCGCCGAGCCGGGATTTTCGCGTCCCGAGTGGCGGCCTCGGATCAGCCGCGAGCATTTCGTCTCGATGGTGACGCGAGCCAAGGAATACATCGCGGCGGGGGATATCTATCAGGTCTGCCTGGCGCAGGCCTTCGAGTGCGAGTTCGCCGGGGACCCGTGGGGATACTATGAGTCCCTGCGCCACCACTCCCCCGCCCCCTACTCTGCCTTTCTCGATCTGGGCGGATGCCAGGTCGTCTCCGCCTCGCCCGAGTGCTTCCTGCGCATGAACGGGCGGCGCATCATCACCCGTCCGATCAAGGGCACCCGTCCCCGCCGCATGGATCAGCAGCTCGACCAGCGCAATGCCTACGACCTGCTCACCTCGCCCAAGGAAATCGCAGAGCTTGTCATGATCACGGATCTCGAGCGCAACGACCTCGGCCGGGTGTGCGACTACGGCAGCGTGTGCGTGCCGGAGCTGCTCAAGCTTGAGAGCTTTCAGCACGTGCATCACCTCGTCTCCACCGTGCAGGGCATCCTGCGCGAGGACGTGAGCCAGCCCGCCGCCCTGCGGGCGTGCTTCCCCGGAGGCTCGATTTCAGGCGCGCCCAAGAAACGCGCCCTGGAGATCATCGCGGAACTCGAGCCGCACCCGCGCGGCATCTATACCGGCGCGATCGGCTACTTCGGATACAATGGAGAGAGTCAATTCTCCATCGCCATCCGCACGGCGGTCTTTGAAAACGGACGCGGCAGCTTTCACTCCGGTGCCGGGATCGTGGCGGATTCCGAGCCCGAGGCCGAGTGGCAGGAAACGCTCGACAAGGCGGCGACTCTCCTGCTGCCCGCACAGAAGCGCTGAGCAGCGCCGCCGGGAATCGATTTGACCCACGGGCGAAGAAAAGCTACCTTCCGCCCTCGAGAGGACGACCTCTCCTGAACCGCACTCGGGACGGCCCGGATCATCATGTTATGAACTGGGTATACCTTGCACTCGCGGCATTTTTTGAAATTGGCTGGGCCGTCGGCCTGAAATATAGCGACGGATTCCGGCGTCCGCTGGCCTCGACCGTCACGCTCCTCTGCCTCCTGCTGAGCATCACGCTTCTGGGCGTGGCGGCGCGCTCGCTGCCCATCGGGACGGCCTATGCGATCTGGACGGGACTCGGCGCGGCCGGGACGTTCCTTTGCGGATCGCTGCTGCTCGGTGACACCCTGTCTCCGCTCAAGCTCGCCTGTATCTCCCTGATCCTACTCGGGGTGATCGGCCTGAAGCTCGCTCCTCACTAGCGAGCACGGTTTCGGCAATCCGTCGTTGTCGCTGAGACCGGGCGGCAGCGACAGGGCTACTGGAAGAGGTCAAACCCGATGAGGTCGGTGCGGAGTAGCCCCTTGCGGCGGTCGAAGAAGTAGCGGCCCCAGATGTAAATGCCGCCTTCGTTGTAATCCGCCGTGATATTGTAGTTCAGGCTGCCGCCGATCATCCAGTTGGGGTCGATGAGATAGCCGCCCTGGAGCTGGATGAGGCCGATGCCGGTGGTCGACTCTTGCGAGTCAAACTCCTGGCCGTCGTCGTCCAGCGGAAAATAGGGCGAGGCGTCCTGCGTGTTGTTCTGCACGCCCGCGCCGACGCTGCCAGCGGCGAGCCAGCGCCGTCCTTCTTCCGTGAGGAACTGGGCCTGGATGATGCCCTGCAGGAGATACTGCGGGCTGAAGTAGCCGCCGTTCCCGTAGGTAAAGTGATTCTGGTTATTGTCGAACTGCTCGTACGACAGGGCGAAGCCGATGGTGAAGTACTCGTAGCCCGGCATGTCGAGCAGGTGGGCAAAGGCTGCCGTACCGTACAGGTGGGTATTGTCCTCGACGTTGGTGCCATCGATCGTGCCGTAACCGCCCTTGAGGTAGATCGTATTGTCTTCGCCGACGGAGTGGAAGAACTGGAGGTTGCCGCCTGTCTCCTGCACCCGGCCCCATTGGTTGCCGGTGTAGGGATCGACGATACCGACCCAGGAGAGCATGCTTTCCTTGATGGATTTGGAGTAAATCTCGCCCTGCACGTAGCCGCTGTTGCTGCGCCAGATGAGGCCGGCGCTGCCGGTCGGACGGCTCTGGAGGGGGCCGTTGATCGGCGTGGTGCCGAGTTGGATGTACCAGCTAATCCAATCCTGATACTCTAGGCGCACGTTGAACTCCCACAAGTCGTCCTCGCTCGTGGTGGGCTGGTAGTTGTAAGGAGTGTACACCGCAGGCGGGGTGCCGACCTGGGCGCCATTGGGCAGATCGCCGCTGTCGAGACTCAGGTGGGTCAACGCGGCGCTGAGCATGAACTTGTTGGCCGGGAAAACCTGCGCCTGAATGACCGGGAAGGTGATGACCTGCAACTGGCCCTCGCCCGCGGAACCCGACTTCGTGCGATACCCGAAGCCTGCGGCGACGCTGGGCTTGTTCAGGTTTTGGAGGACGGGATAGACCTTGGCTCCGCCGGAGTCGGCAGCGGCGCGGAAGAGGTTGGCCGACATGTAGCTCTTCGCGTCATACGTGTAGTACATGTCGCGAAGGGGACCGCCCGAGCCGGAGAGCGAGTCGAGCTTGTCGTAGGCTTTGGTCTTGGAATACGCGGCGTAGGCTCCCTGAGCAGCGACACGATCGGGCGAGTTGCGGTAGAGCTTCTGGAAGAGCTCAGCCGACTGCTCGTATTGCTTGGTGTAGTAGAGATCCCACGCGACGATGATCTGCTCGTTGCGGCTCAGTGGGCGCATGGCACCGGCTTTGTTGAAATACTGGAGGCTGTCGTCGTACTGCTTGTTTTCGTAGGCCTCAGTGCCTCGCCGGGAGTAGATGTCGCCCAGCAGCGTCTTCATCTTTGGGTAGCTGTTGACGCGGAAATTGGCGATGGCTTCCGCCGAGGAAAGGTCCCCTTCCCGGAACTTGGAGAGGGCCAGGCCGTAGGCCGCCTCGCCGGAGTTGGAGTTCCACTCCAGAGCCTGGTTGAACCACATGCCGGCGGACGAATACTCGTTGCGATTGAAGTACGCCCAGCCGAGTTGCGTCGCCGTGGCGGAACTCCTGGTGGTACTCGCCTGGTTGGCGAGCTGGCTGAGCTGCGCCGTGGACAGCGTCTGCGGCATCGGTGAGGAACGCCTCACCGGGGTCGGAGTCGGCTGGGCCTTGGTCACCGGTTTCGCCACCGGGATGGCCTGGGGGATGATGTCCACCGTCTCGCCTGTCGCCTGCACGGCTGGTGCCGGCAGGTCGCTGGGAATAAACATCGTCGGTGTCGCCGCCGCGGCGGGGGTCGGAGCCGGCGTCGGAGTGGGCGCTCCCGGCCTCACGGGAACGAAAAGGGACGGAGTGCTCGTCGGAGCCGGAGCACTGAGATCCGGCGGCGGTTGCTCACCAAAAAACGGTTGTGCGTCCGTCTTCTCGAATGCGAGAACGGAAAGGCCCAATGCAACCAGGCGCATGGCGCCTGAGGCAATGACTCCGGTGTTATATCTATTTGGTCGCAAAGGACTCACGGACTGCGATCTTGGTCAGGATGGAAAGGCTGGCAGAGAAGTACGGCTCGTCCTTGGTTACCGCAGGAAGCGCACGAACTGTCAAGCTCGCTTTGGACGCGCAGGCGATGGTGTAGGCGGCTATTGCCTTCATCCCTGGCAGGGCGGGATAAGGTCCAAAAGAATCGTCCTTCAGATTGACTGTGGCGGGCATGTGCTCCGGGAGCAGAGGCTTCCAGAAATCGGCAAATGGCGCAAGAAGCGGAGAGTCTTTTTGCGCCCAGGCGATGTGGAGGGGGACGCGGACGGCATTGTATCCAAAATCCGGCGGGAACTTGGGTGAGATCTGGAGTTCGCTCCCTGTGGCAAAGAGCCAGTCTGGAGTCAGCTTCCACTTTCCGAAGGCACCCTTCTCGATGAGCGACCGACCGTCGGCGGAGACCTTGCCCCAGGGCGTGCCGGGGAGTGCGGCGGCGATCTCATCCAGCGCGGGAAAGATGTAGTATGAAGGATTCAGCGTCGCGCCGTCCTCGGTCCAGAAGCCGTCGGTGCCGGGCAGCAGGATGGTTTTGCCGTCGTATTCCTTGAGATCGAGGCGGGCGAGATCGACGAGGATCTGGGCGGCGGCTTGCTGGTATTTGTAGTCATTCCAGACCTTGGAGGCGCGGATGAGCGCCCAGGCCACGAGGATGTCACCGTCGCTGGCGTTGTTGGTATCCGTGACAGCGCCGCTGTGGTCAGTGCCAGGCAGCGGAGTGCCATTTTCATCCTCGATCGGGCTGGCCCCGGGCTTCCACTGCCAGGCCAGGAGCTTGTCTGCGGGACGGACCTGGAGATTCTGTTGCGTCCAGTTCCAGATGCGGTCGAAGGCTGCGCGATCCTCGTAGGCCACGGCAATGACGAGTCCATACCCCTGCCCTTCGCTGTGGCTGACATTCTCATTGCCGGTGTCGATGACGCGCCCGCCGGTGCTGATGAAGTTGCGCTGGTAGATCTCCCAGTCGGCTTTGCGCAAGCCGTAGGGATTGAGAAAATCGAGCACGAAGGCGGTCAGCTTAAAGCCGAGCACGAGCGCGAAAATCGCACCAAAGCTGAGAATGACCGCCCATTTTGCTTTCATCAGGCATCGGACTCATTTTCTTCCGCACCGAGCTTCTCACCGCGGCGGCGCAGCACGGTGCGCACGCCCAGGGCGATCAAGAGGATGAGGATGATGAGGATCGGAGCAAAGAGCCACGGACTCTGCTGCATGTTGGTGCCGACGCGGGTGACCACAGAGGTCGACTTGTAGATGAAGTCGGGTCCCACCTTGGCCACGGCGAGTGAATCCGGGCGGGAGTTCCAGACCGCGAGGTCGCCCGCGAGATTGTCCCAAACGCTGCGATCCTGCAGGGCATTCATGCCGGAAAGCAGGTTGGCGGCACTGCCTGCGGTCACGATGGTGACCGGGTAGCCGACGGCGGTGGGCGACTCAAACTGTACGGCGACCGTGTCGTCGATCATGTCCGCCGCCATGGTCATCTCGGCGGTCTTTGGGGGTTCCGGTTCCGCTTTCTCCGAGGGCGTGCCACGGATCTTTTCCATGAACTCCTCGATCGGGGAGGTGGCGAGGCGCTCCGGCTTGGGGCTGACGCTGACGAGGTAGCGCATCTTGCCCACCTGCAACGGCGAGACGGGGGCTCGCGCCACGATATCCTCGGGGATCTGGTCGCGGGCACCGACGACGAGGAGGTTTTTGCGGATGTTGCGGCCCGGGGGCTTGAAGCCGACCTCGAGGCGGTGCAGGAGAGCGCCGGAGATCTGGGACATCTTGCCGAGCAGCGTCCAGGCGGCGGTGACGGTTTCCATGTCGCGACCGGCGACGAATAGCGCCGTCTCCGCGCCATCTGGCGAACCGGAGTATGGGAAGGCCGTCTGGGAGAAAAGCCCCAGACTCGGCAGGCGGCACTTGCGCAGGGCGCGCGGAAAGACAAAGACGGAATCGTCGTAGAGGGTGAACACGAGATTCTCTTCCTGGATCATCTGGCACTTGCCCGTCACGAGCGGCACCATCACGGGAGTGAGGTCCACGACGTTGCGCCCCGGCTGGAACGAGATCATCGGGAGGTACAGTCGATGGTCGGAGTGCATCGAGCCGTTCAGATCACGTAGACGTATGGCCTTCTGGAACTGGCCGTTGACGAAGACATTGAACACCGAGTCGTCCCGAAAAGCGGCGCCATAGGTGAAATGCAGACGGAGTTCGGCGTTGGCACCGTCATCCTTGGAGATGTCGCCGGGCATGTAGATCGGGACGGAATATCCTCCGGCATTCCAGCCGCGAATCGTCTGCTGCTTGTAGCCGAGTTGACGGAAGCTGTAGATGCCGGGCATCTGCAAAGGAGCATTGCGGATGTAGGCAGGCTCCTGCGGCAGGGTGAGCTGATCGACGATGGCGTACTGGGAGTCGGGCAGCGGGTAGTTCACGAGGCCAAAGGCCAGCGCCGTCTGGCTGACCTCACGCTCGTCGCGGCCGCTGATGATGATCATGCAGTGCGCGGGATCGCCCGGCAGGGCCTTGATCGCGAGGAAGCTGCCATTGACTGATCCGATCTCGGTCGCGGTGAGATAGCCGGAAAGCTCCGTCATCGTGCCGATCACGATATTGTCCATGCCGGCCCGCAGGGCGTTGGCCGTCATGACGCGGAAGGGCTGGTAGTTCAGCGCGAGCGCGACGCCCTGGGTCACGATGCCGCCCCAGGCGAGCTGGAGGTCGGTCATCTGGCTGGAGCCGGGGAAGCAGACGTTGAACTGATACGGGTTCCAGAGCTTCTCATCCACCCACCAGCGGAGGTAGGAAAGCCGCTGCGGGACATCGCGCCACTCGGCCACGGCGGAGAGGTACGAGGTGTCGGGATTGATCTCGGTGAAAAGCTCGGGCGCGCCGGGGTCTTCGCACTGGTTCGTGTAGTGCTGGGCGACGATGAACTGGAGGCGGTTGAATCCGGTCTTGAGGAGTTCCAGAGGGATGCCCATCTCGACGGAATTGAAGGGCCGGTTGCGGTCGAGGCGGTACTGGGCGACGATGACGTCATTGACCACGACGCGGAGGACGGAACGCTCGGTGAGCAGAGCGATGGAGTTGGTGAAATCGAGGTTCAGCGAGCAGGACTTGAACTTCATGCGGGCGCTGACCGGGACGAATATGGTGTAGATGCTCGAGGCGTTGCGAAGCATCAGGGGGGAATCGAGAGCGATGAGCTTGCGAATGGGCAGGCGCATCGTTTCTTCGCGGGGCGTCGTGCGCTCGGGCAGAGGGAGCCTGGCTGCTCCCGCCGGGGCTGTGCGCTGAAAAACCGACGCTCCCGGCGTCGGCAGGGCCAGCGCGGCCGGAGCCACCGAGGGGGCGGCGACGGCTTGCTGCTGAGCGGATATCGGCGCGATCGAGCTGGCCAGAATGGCCAGGGCGAGGAGCAGGCTCTGCGGCAGGTGGAGGTGGCGCATCATATCTTTCATAGGGCAGCTAGTTCGAAGATCGGCCTCCCACGTGATAAGCGGGCGCGGGTTGGCGGACATTGGATTCAATCATGAGGTGAGCGAAGTGCTCGATCGAGAAACGGATGCCGCAGCTCATGAGGAAGAAGGCGCTGCGCGTGACGCCGAGCCGCTTCTCGCGATTGCTCTGGAAGCTGATCCAGCGGTCGCTGCTGCCATTGACGAGGAGGACCTTGCGCTTAAGCTCCTCCAGGTCCTTGTGCTGAAACTGGACGCCGAGATTGGTCAGCGAACCCTCGCTGCGGGCGTTGCGCACGACGAAATGGAACGGCTCGCCGGAGAGGGCATTGTTGCCCTGGACGACGAAGTCGGCCTTGGTATCCGTGCGGAAGATGGTTTCGTAGGCCGCGTCGATCTGGATGCTGGCACCGCTGATCGAGAGATCGGTGATGGTTGCGACGTACGACTTGTCCCCCACCCGCACCCGGGCGGGAATGTTGGCAGGCATGCGGGGCGAGGCGCGGCGCTGCCTTCGCTCGAGCAGCGCGCCCATGGCGGCGAGCAGGATGAAGACGTTGAATGCCGCCCAGCACATCGTGATGGTCGTCGGGAATCGGTCGCCGACATTGCCCCACACCAGGCGCCCGGCACCGAAGCCGATGGCGACGAGGTTGAGGAGAAGGAAGAGGTAAAACGGCCTGGCCAGCGGACTGATGAAATCCTGAGTGAGCGTCTCGCCCTTGGCTGTCACGTTGAAGGTCGGCGCTTTTGGATTCATCAGCACCTTGAGCATGGCCGGGAAGGTGTAGACCGACTGCATGAGCTCGTAGAGCTCGGAGACGAACGACCATCGCACATGGCCGAAGAGGAAGTCGGAGACCATGAACACGGCAAACAGATGCGGTAGACAGTATGCGGCGAAGTCGACGAAGTTTGCGTTGTAAATCTTCAGGCCGAAGAAAAGGAAGCACATCGGCGCGAGCAGGAAGACGAGCCGTGCGTAGGCGAAGAACCAGAAGAAGCCGCTGCTGAAATAGCACAGGCGCTGAGGGAGCGTGAGTCCCGGCATGATGAGCGGATTCTTCAGGAGGAAGATCTGGAGCATGCCCTGCGCCCAGCGGACGCGCTGGCCGATGAAGCCGCCGAGTGTCTCGGGCTGGAGGCCCGAGATCATGGGCTTGGCGATGTAGGCGCTGTTGTACCCGCGGGCGTGCATGGTGAGCGCGGTCTCGGCGTCCTCGGTGATGGTGTCACCGCTGATGCCGCCGATCTCCATGATGTACTTGCGGCGCAGGACGGCGGCGGAACCGCAGAAGAAGGCGGCATTCCAGTAATCCAGCCCCCGCTGGATGACGCGGTAAAACATCTCGTTCTCACTCGGCATCTGGGTGAAGGTCTGGAGATTCTTCTCGATCGGGTCGGGGTTGATGAAGAAGTGCGGCGTCTGGACGAGAAACATCTTCGGGTCCTTGATGAACCACCCGACCGTGTTTTGCAGAAAGTCCGCCGTCGGTGCATGATCCGCATCGAGGATCATGATGAGGTCTCCGTCGGTCTGCTGGAGGGCGCTGTTGATGTTGCCCGCCTTGGCGTGGACGTTCTTCTCACGGGTGAGATACCTGGCACCCACCTTGGCGCAGAGGGCCTGCAGCTCGACGCGGCGCTTCTTCGCCTTTTCCGACAGGACGGGATCGGGCGAGTTGCAGCGCTGATCGGTGCCGCCATCGTCCAGCAGGAAGACCTGGAAGCGATCCTTGGGGTAATCCATCTGGAGCGCGGAAAGCAGCGTCACCTCGAGCAGTTCCGAGTCCTCGTTGTACGACGGGATCATCACGTCGACGCTTGGGAGGCTTGTCTCGGTCTCCTTGGACAGCGGGATCGGCCTGCGGTCCAGCGGGTCGATATTGACGAAGATACTCAGGATATAGACGACGAATCCGTAGAGCTCGGCGAGATACAGGATGATAGCGCAGGAGAAGCTGAGCAGATCGTTGAAGCCCAGCGTGGTAAACGTACGCCAATAGAAGTAGTCGACCGAGAGAAATGCCGCGAGGATGAGGTAGAGGACGCGGATCGTCTCGATGTTGTTGAAGCGCTTGAGGGCGAGGAAGACGACGATGGCCGACACGGCCACCGCGATCTGGGTCTTCGTCGTGATGCTCGCTGCACAGGCGATGATCCCGGCGACGAAGAGAGCCGCCAGCACGAGCTGGGTGACCGGGCTCTTTTCGATGCGGGCGAGGATCTTCTGTCCGAGATCCTCCGGGCCGCTCTGTTGGGATTTCTTTTTCGCCATCCGCTCGTATCGACTGTCCTTGCCTGACTACCAGCCGAGCAGCCGTGACGCGATCGCGCCGAACACGGCAAAGAAAATGCACAGGGTGATCACCGCCCCGCGGGTAATGGGCTTGATCTGCGAGCCGACCTTGTCCACGCGGATGACGAGCGCGTCGGTCTCCTTCTTCACCACGTCGAGCTTCTTGGTGCAGTAGTCGATGCCCTCGTGGTAAGCCTCGATCTGCTTGACGAACTTGTCGAAGTCGATGAGCTCAAGCTTCTGCTGCATCTCCTGGGCCTGATAGGACATGCGCTCGATCACGGGTAGCAGCGCGGTCTTCATCGCCTCGGCCAGCGCTTCGCTGGAGACGTCCACATGGGCGGAGACGGGAGCTGCCGACGCCGGGGCGCGGTGCTCGCCGGGTTCAGCGGGAGCTGAACCTCTCATGGGGCCGATGAATTCAATGAGCTCCAACAGGGCGATCGCGGGATCACCATCCTGGATGTTGTAGCGTTTCTGCCAGTCGAGGATTTTGGCGCGGATTTCCGGGTTTTCTATCATGGCAAAAGGATTTTCTTGGCGTTGTCGAGCTGCTCGAACCAGTTTCGGGAAAAGTCAATAAGCCGCTGCCGGTCCAGGAGGTTCACCTCCGGGCTTTCCATCGCCTTGTCGATGGTCATCGAGCGGCCCTGGAGGATCTCGGCAAGGTGCGGCTGGAGCTTGGGCATCTCGACCTCGATGGCTCCATTGGCGAGCAGGGTCTGGCGGGCCTGGCTGTTGTCGTAGATGCGCATGGTGTTCGACATCTTCTGGTTCTTGACGACCAGCCAATCCACAAGGTTGCCGGCGCGTTTTGCCGCCTCACCCGCCTGATGCACGGTATCCTTGTCGGACTCAATGATGAGCACGAGGGTGACGGACAGGCCGAGTTGCTGCTTCACATTGAGCAGGTCGGTCTCCTCCATCCAGTCGAGAAAGATGCTCTGGTGCGCGCCGACGCCATCGACGATGATGAGGTCGCTGCTGTCGAAGGATTCGACGATCTGGTCGAGATTCTCGCTATGGCGGATGTCGAGGAACTTTGCGCTCGGGTAGAAACGAGTCAGCGTACTGTTGCTGTAGTCGGGGTCGAACGCGGAGAAGTTCACCCCATGCAGGGCGAGCCACTCGACGAGACGTACGCAGAAGAAGGATTTGCCCACCCCGCCCTTGTCAATGGCGACCATTACCAAGCGTTTGGTATGGTTGCGCGTGGGAATCCTGGATAGCGTCCGGGAACCGCTCATCAAACTTCCTCAGGGGCCACGCGGGGGCGCGCAGACGTTGCCGGCTTGCCCGCCTTGTGGACAGGCGCAGTCATGGCCAGCCGGGTAGGCACCAGGAGAGCCCGGGCAGACTCCAACTGCTCGAAGAATCTCTTTTGAAATGTCCGCAACCGCTGCCTCTCGAGGAAGGGCAGCGACTCATCCAGCACGAGGGAGGAAAGTCCCCGGCTGGTCTTTTGGATCGTGGCCAGCAAGCTCCAGGGCACGCGCTCCATCGTGATCTCCATCGCGCCGAGGCGCAGGAGCTCCTGGCGCGCCTTGCTGTTGTCGTAAATCTCCGAGGTCGAGCAGGTCTTGTGATTTTTCACCACGAGCCAGTCCACCTGGTCGCCGAGACGCTTCGCCAGCTCCCCGGCCTGGAAGACCGTGTCCTTGTCCTCCTCGATCATGAGGATCATCGTGACGCGATGCTCGGCAAAGCGGTCCTTGTTCTGGACAAAGGTCTCGTCGAGGAAATCCGGGTAATACCCCTTCAAGGCTCCCAGGGCATCCCATCCCAGCACCTCGCTGTCATCGAGCACCTCGCTCAGCTCGCGCACCGCCTCATCCGGGTTATCGAGGGGCAAAAATCGCGAGTCCGGCAGGAAGCGGGTCAGCGTGCCATTATAGAGATCCGAATCAAAAAACGCGCAGTCCTGCTCGATCTCCGCATACCAGTCTGCGAGATTCACAAGGAAGAAAGTACGTCCCACGCCTCCCTTGCAGGTTGCGCTGACGATGATCCGGCGAATGATTTGGGCGCTAGCGGGCATGGTAAATTGGATACGAGCCTCCCGATGGCTTTAAAAAGGTAAGCCTTGCAGCTTCACGAAAAACGCCACCTACGACAAGGTTATTTGCGAATGTCAGAGTGTGATCCCCCATGGTTTTCAGCCGATTTCGCCAAAATCCTAAACACATCGGCTGCGCATTGCAACCGATTGCATAACTTTTTTACAGGTATCCCCCATTTCGGGAGGAACAGGATATCTAGTTTCCCGAGGGAGAGACTTTGAGGAGATTCTGTGCTGTTTGCTTTTGGACAGAGAAACGCCCTCCCGCGACAAGCGCATTGCGGGAATCGAGAACGACCGATTTGACCGTGCCGGAAACCGCCTGGGGGTTGGAGATGACGGGCGCGTCGAGCGAGCCATCGGCATTGAGCCGGGCCACGCTGCGGCGCGGCTGGCCCAGCACGAGGCTGAAGCTCCCGCCGAGGACGATCTTGCCATCAGGTTGGACAGACAGCGCAAAGACCGGGCCATCCGTCCCCTGGCTGGAAGTGCCGTTGGTCGTCCCAAAGGTCTGATCCACCGTGCCATCGGGCTTGTAGCGGGCGATGTTGTAGGTTCCGAAAGAGTTTGCCTGAGTAAAGGTGCCGCCGACGATCACGCTGCCATCCGCCTGGAGAGCGAGGGCGAAAATCTGGCCGTTCACTCCTGCCTCGTAGGTATTGGCAAATGTCGTATCGAGGGTGCCATCGGGGTTCAGGCGTGCGAAACTGCCCCGGGGCTGGCCGTTCACGGAGTTAAAGAGACCACCGATGATGACCTTGCCATCGGGCTGGATGGCGATGGCATTCACCTCGCCCTGTACGCCCGGCTCCGAGGTGAACGCCGAGCGATTTTCCCCACTCGATTGGGCAAAAACAGATGAACTCAAGGCCAGGAGGAGCACGAGCAACAGGGGCATAATGCATAGTCCAATCCCGAAATCGTACAAAATCAAGCTCTCACGCTTGATTCCCCGCCCGAAATGCAGGATGCTTCGCACCCTCGCACCGGTAGCTCAATCGGATAGAGCGTCGGCCTCCGGAGCCGAAGGTTGTGGGTTCGACCCCCGCCCGGTGCAGTTTCTTTTTCCCTCTCAGAAAGCTCTGAGAGGCCGATAAACAAAGCTCTCCGCCAAAAAATGGGGATGAGGTCATTTGTTGATGTTTGGGGTTCACCGCATTGGGCGATGAGGCGCAAGCGGTAGTTTCTGAAGCCGGCTTCACGTTGGAGCCTGCGGCCTCCATTACTTCCTTTCGCGGATCGGAACCCGCTTTGCCGTGAGCGGCTTTTCGAGCAGGGCCCCAAGGGTCGGGACGCCTTTCTGATGATTCGGAGCGAGAATGGATTCGTCTTTTTTATAGCGTTTTCAGTTTCTTTGCCACAGGCAACGTTTCGCGATCCCCTCGAAACCTGGTCCCGACGGATTTCCCAATTGACACAGTAATCCATGTTGTAGCATTTTTGCTATGTTTTGAAACCCTAACGCCTCCACCCCATGCAACATCTACACCTCAAGAAATCCGCAACCCTGTTCGTGACACTTGCGATCATGCCGCTGATCGGACGGGCGCAATCGACCTCCACCTGGAACACGACCACGGGCAACTGGAGTGTCGGCACCAACTGGTCACCGACGGGCGCGCCAGTCTCCAATGCCGGGAACGCGCTGACCTTTGGCGGGGCCGCGAGCTACACGGCGACGAATAACATCAGCTCCGACTTCCAACTGAACAGCCTGAGCCTCACGAACACGGCGGGTCGCGTGACCATCGCTGGCTCCAGCCTGAATTTCATTTCCTCCGGGGCCACGACGCCCACGATCACCCACACCACGACGGGGACCGAGGCGACGACGATTTCCGCCAATGTCGTGCTGACGAATGACCTCAGCATCACGGCGACCGGATCGAGCAGTTTTGACTGGCTGACCATCACGGGCGCGGTGAGCGGAGCGGGCAAACTCTCGATCTCGACCGGAGGCGGCAACTACTTCGTCATCCTCGCCAACACCAACAGCTATTCCGGCGGCACGTCGGTGACGGGAGGCTTGAAGACCAGCGCCGCCGGGGCTCTGGGCAGCGGCGCGATCACGCTCGGCGGCAATGGCAAGTGGATCATCAATACGACGGCGCAATCGTACTCGAACGCCATCACGCTCAATGGCGCATTCGCGATCGACGCCAACGTGGCAACGACCCTGGGCGGCAACATCGCACTCGGCTCCAGCCAGCTCACCTTGCGCGGCAGCGCGGGATCGGCCACCTCCACCGCCAGCGGCGTGATCTCGGGAGCAGGCAATATCCTTAAGGGAGATGCCGGGAGTACGTGGATACTCAGTGGCAACAACACCTACACCGGCACCACGGGAGTGAATGCCGGGACGCTGCTCATCAATGGCAATCAGGCCGCATCCACTGGCGCTGTGTCGGTGGCGGCCTCGGCCACACTCGGCGGCGACGGGACCATTGGCGGCGCGGTCACGGTGGCCAACTCCGGCATTCTCTCGCCGGGCGCAGCCAGCGGCGCGACGGGCACGCTCTCGCTCAACAATAAAAACCTCACGCTTTCCGGGGCTGACACCAAGATCCAGATGGAAATCGCGGGCACGTCGGCAGGCGCGTTTGACCGGATCGCGGGAGTGTCGACCCTCTCGCTGAACGGCGACCTGACCCTCACGCTCACCGGCACATACACGACGGCAAACTGGGACGTCCTCGACTTCAGCGCCAAGTCGGGCAACTTCGACACCGTCACGCTGGCTGGGAGCTACGCCGGATCGCTCAGCCGTATCGGCGACACCTGGACGGGCAATGTCGGCGGACAGGACTGGACCTTTGAACAGACGACCGGCGTCCTCAGCGTCGTGCCGGAACCCGGTACGACCGCGCTGGTCATCGCAGGGCTTGGTTTCACGCTGCTCCTGCGCCGTCGTCAACGCGCCTGATCCCCGAGCGAACATCATGAGCCAAAGATCGAGCTATCACATCCGCTGCGACATGGAGGGCGTCTCCGGGGTCGTCAGCATGGAGCAGGTAACACCCGGATCGCCGACCTATGCAGAGACGCGTGAGTGGTTCATGGCGGAGCTGCTGGCCCTGGTGGAGGGGCTGCGCTCCGGTGGGGCCGATCGCATCAGCATCTACGATGAGCATTGGTCTGGCCGCAACGTCGACATCGCCCGCATCCCGCGCGGGGTGGCCGTGTTTTGCGGCAAGCCTCCCTACCGCCCCGAATGGGCTGGAGGGCTCGATGCCAGCTTCTCGGGCATGATCCTGCATGGACTTCACTCCATGGCGGGCAGCGGGGAGCTGCTCGCGCACACGTACGAATGGGATATCCGCGAGCTTCATCTCAATGGCCTGCTGGTCGGAGAGATCGGCATGGAAACAGCCATCGCAGGGGACTGGGGAGTCCCGCTCGCCATGGTGGTGGCAGACTCCGCGGGAGCCGACGAGGCGCGCGCGCTGCGGCCCGGTGTCGTCACGGTCGCGACCAAGATGTCCCAATCACCCGATGGCGCGGAGTGCCGTCCCCTGCCCGATGTGCTGGAGGAAATCCGCGCCTCCGCCGAACGCCTCGCCCAGGACGGGCCGACGACCGAGCCGCTTCGCATCTCCGAGCCGGTCGCCCTGGAATGCCGTCTCTGGCCCGGCAAATACACCGACGCTCTCCGCAGCGTGATTCCCGCGGCCTTCGTCGACAGCGAGCGGGTCGTGCTGCATGGCCGAACCGCCACCGATGTGTGGAGCCAATACTGGCAGCACAAGCTCGAGGCCAGCCGCCGAATTTTATGAATATCCCTTCTCTCCGCGAGGTCGCCCGCCTCGGCACCGTTCATCACATGCTCTTTGGCCGCTGCACGCGGGACCCCGACTTTCACACCGAGACCCTGCATCGGCTCATCACCTGGCCCGAGCTGGATACTTTCGACTGCTGCCTGCCCTTTGGCGAGGCGCGCCAGCAGGAACTCGCCCGCGCCATTCGCGCCTGTGGGAAAGTCCATATCACCTTCGCGCCCCACCTTTTTCCCGGCCGCAAGCTATCCTTCTCCTCCCCCGACTACGCCGAGCAGGAGCAATGCCGCGTGCTGGCGAGGTATTTCATCGACCAGGCGGCCGCCATCGGCGCGCGCTATTTCATCTTCTTCTCCGGAGGTCCGTCGTGGGTGGACGGAACGCCGGAACATCACCGGGCCTTTCGGGACTTCTGCCGATGGCTCTGCCGGAGCCTGGCCCCGCACGGCATCACGGCGCTGCTGGAGCCGTTTGACTTCACCGTGGACAAAAAGTTCCTCTACGGCCCGCTCGACGAGTGCATCACCCTGTTGGAGGAGATCGGCGCAGAGCATGAGAATATCGGGATGGAGCTGGATATCGCCCACCTCCCGCTCATGGGCGAGGACATCGTCTCCTCCATCCATCGCGCCCGCCGCTGGATCCAGCGGGTTCATCTCGGGAACTGCTGCATGCGGCCGGTCAGCGATCCCTTTTACGGCGATAATCATCCGCCAATCGGGTACGTCAACGGCGAGATCGACACTCCGCAGATCGCCCTCGCCCTGCGCGCCCTCGCCGACATCGGCTACCTGAATCCCTCAACCAAGGGCGACCTCGTCATCGAGCTCCAGCCCTTTCCCGGTCGGAGTGAGAAGGATTCCCTGAGGGATAACCTCCAGCGGGTCGAGGACGCCTGGCAGCTCCAGGCATCCGCGAACCAGCTCGCCGGGCTTACACCGTGACCAGCTCCGCCTTGCGGCTGTCCTGACCAAAGGAAAACGGCACGGTCTCGAGCGGGGCAAACGCCTCGCTCCCGGGTTCATCGAGGCGGGCGAGGTCAATACCCATGAAGAAAACGGTGTGCGAGTCCTCCCAGAGGAAGCGGATCGCATTGGCCTCCTCGTCGAGGTAGGCGCTCGGGTAGTTCAGCCCGTGCGGGCAGCCGTCCTGTTTCGTCACCAGGTCGATCTGTCGGCTCCACGTCGCCATGTCGTCCTCGCTCACCCAGAGGGAAAGCGGCGTCCTCGCGCTCATCAGGTTGGAGCGATCGGACGAGGGATTGTTGAGCAGGAAGATGCGGCCATCGGAGTGGCGCAGGATGTTCGCCTTGCTTGAGGGATTCGGGATGGACGTGCGCTCCAGCGCGCTCCACGTCTCGCCGCCATCGCGGGAGACCGAGCGCAGGAGCACACCCTCGCCACGCGAGCGCAGGAGCATCACGATGCTGCCATCGGAAAGCTCCACCACCTGCGGCTCCATGAGGTGGCCGGAGGCCCCTCCGGTGAGGTAGCCGCGCAGGCGAAAGGTCTTTCCCCCGTCGTCGGAAAGCACGACCCCGGCGGCGTAGCGGTGATTGCGGTGGCACCAGTCATTGGCCTCGCCGTAGCGCGCCCAGCTTTCCATGTCGCGGGGCATCTCGTGCGTCGGCACCTCGCGCCATCCGGCGCAGGCAATACCGCTGGCGCGGCCGGAGCTGGGCTCCCCCCACTCCTCGCCGATGAACTCCGGCCACGTCAAGGGCAGCACCCAGCGGCCCGAGGAGTGCGTGATGCCGACATTCATCCAGCCCGGGGGCACTCCGCCCGGAACCGTCTCCGGGATGCTCCAGGTCAGGCCCCCGTCGCGCGAGATGCTGCGAAACATCTGATTGTGCGACATCCAGCGCCAGGAATCATAGACCTGGAGGAAGGCGTGCACCTCATCCGGCCCCGCCACGAAAAGCTCCGTGGTGAATAGCCCGCGATGCGGATGCTCAAAGCGCCCGGCGTCCTCCCACGTGCGCCCGCCGTCTCCGCTCCAGGCCAGCCGCGTGATATTGCCCGAGCTGGGCTCGCAAAATCCGCCCATCGTCCAGGCGGCGACGAGCCGACCGGGGGCGACCATGCGCACCATCGCCTCGCGCGTCCATCGCATGGGAAAATACCGCGCGTCCGGGTAGCCCTCGCTCGGCGGCCAGAGGACGGAATGAAAATCCACCACCGGATTCAGGAGGTACTTTTGATCAGGATTTGGGTGAAACATGATAGTAAATAGCATTTACGCTATAAATTTTTATTGCGTCAAATCGAATCCTCCGTAATTTTACCTCCAGCAGCTCGCGTCACCCCAAAATCCTTTGACATCGAGTATAGCAACCGTGCGACCCTCCCACTCCATGAAACCTCGCCAAGACAACGTCGTCGACACCCTGCGTGAACGGCTGACCGTGGGATATTATGACCGCCGCGTATTCCCCAGCGAGCGCGCCCTGGCCAAGGAGTTTTCCGTCAGCTACATGACCGCCCGCAATGCCGTGCTGCGGCTGCTCGAGGATGGCCTACTCGTGCGCGAGGGCCGCTCCACCATTCCCAATCCCGCCAGGCAGCGCTCCGCCCGCCGGGAATTCCTCTTCGTCGTGCCCAACTGGAACAACCCGGCCTACTGGCTGTGGTATCCCGCCATCGAAAAGGCGGCGGCACGGGTCGGCGGCACGTCGCGGTTCATCGTCTATGACAACTGGACCGATCCCGTCATCTACAACATCTTCCAGGAGCCTGCCGACGGGATCTTCATCTACCTGTATCCCGACGTCCCGGAAGCCATCCTGCGCCTGATGGAAAAGCGCCGCGGGCAGGTCGTGATCATCGGCGAGGATCACACGGATCTCGGCATCGCCATGCTCGACCTCATGCCGCCCAATGGCGTGGACCTTCTCGTCCAACACCTCGAGGAGCTCGGGCATGCGCATATTGACTGCTTCAACTCCGAGCCTCACTCGAATGGCGAACTCCGCCGCGTCCAGTACTGGCAGGAGGCGCTGGTCTCGCATGGCCTCACCGGCAACCTCATCGACCATCCCGCCACTCCCGGTGTCGACGCCCTGGTCGTCGCTTATGACGCCGCCATGCAGCGCCTGCGCAATGGCCCGGGGTTTTCCTCGGCGGTCTTTTGCACCTCGACCCGCGTGGCCATGGGGCTGAGCCGCGCCTGCTATGACCTGAATCACACCGTCGGCTCCCGCATCTCCATCTGCACGATGGGCACGTACGACAACTGCCGCTATCTCACGCCGTCGCTCACCTGCCTCGTCACGCCGAATCTCGAGATCTTCGCCGACCGCGCCGTGAAATACATCATGGAGCCCGCACCCTTCGCCGGATCGTCGATCCGGTTCCAGCCGCAGAACGCCGAGATTTACTTCGGCGAATCCACCGGCCCGGTCGTTCGCCGGACGGAGCAGCGCGCCGCCCGGAAGTCTCCCAAGAAATAAGCCACGCCTCATGAAAATCGCTCCCCTGCTCCTCGCCGCCACCCTCACCGCACAGGCCGCCCTGGCTGAGACGCTGCTCGAAGAACGCTTTGAGAACTATGGCAACGAAGAGGAAATCGTGGCCAGCGAGCATGGCAAGTGGGTGAGCGACCAGAGCGATGGCGGCTGCATCGCTCCCGTCCTGGTGACGAAGGATAGTCAATGCATCCAGCTTTCCGCGACGCCATCCGGCCAGATCCGCAATGGCTTCCTCTGGAAATCCTTCCCGGCCGTGTCGCAGTCCAAGGTCCGGCTGACCTTTCGCATGCTGCATAATGAAGGCGGAGCGGGTCAATACGTCGGGCTCTTCAACGCCGCCCGCACCGCCGGGTACGCGATCTGGTGGACCGCCGGGGATGCGCCGACCACCGGAGTGGTGAAGGTCCTGCGCTTTGAGGGGAGCAACCCGATCCCGTGGTCCGATCGTGGCACCGAGATCGCCGTGGTGCGCGCGGGCAGCATGACGCACGACTCGCAGAACCTCCCGCTCGCAGCCTTCGACTTTTTCCTCGATCAAAAGACGGGGGAATTCCGCCTTGCGATCGACGGACAGGACAAGGCGGAGGGCCGCGACGGCTCACCGATCCAGGCACTTTCCACCGTGGTGCTCAAGGGAAACAAGGGAGCGTTCTTCGACGACATCGTGGTGGCCACCGAAAACTAGACTTCTTCCTATGACCTGCCATCCCCCCAAGAGCAGCGCGGCATTTTCGCTGGTGGAGGTGCTCATCGTCATCGGCATCATCGCCACGCTGGCCGTCCTCCTTGTTCCCTCGCTCGACTCGATGCGAAACCGCGCCCAGCAGGCCCGATGCGCCTCGAATCTCCGCCAGATCGGCTCCGCCCTTCTGCAATACGCCGGGGAAAACAACGGAGCACTGCCACCCGGTCGCACTTGGGACCGCGAGATTTCCCCCTACTTCGGCATTGCCGACTGGAACGTGAAGGGAGCCCATACCGCCGTCCTCACCTGCCCGATGGACAAGCGCACCGGCCCGCTCGCCTCGGAAAAATACCCTCGCTCCTACACCTCCAGCCAGATCAAGCCCGCCGACCCGACGCAGGGTGTCTTTGGCGATGATGTGAATTTTACGTCGCGACGGCTTTCCGCCATCCCCCGCCCGGGCTCGACGATCGTGATCTTTGAATACTTCACCGACGCCACAGGAAAGCCGATCGGCAACGAGCAGTTCATGCAGGCCTACGGCTACTCCGCCGGTTACCAGTCCACCGCCAGTCTGCCGCGCCTCGCCAATGGACGCTACTATCACGGCAGCGCGTTCAACTACCTCTTCGCCGACGGCCATGTGGAGGCCATGCCTCCCGCCGTCGTCTTCACTCCGCCCAACAACTCCTGGCGGGCGACCACCACTCCCTAAATGCAAATCCGTCTGTCTCCCCTGTGGATGACAGCCCTCGCCGCCCCGCTCCTGGTCGGCGCGTGCTCTCGTCCCGCCGCCAACACCAACCAGGCCTACCCCGCGGAGATCGCCGGATGGTCGGACAAGGTCATACAGGCGCAACGCGACGCCGCCGTGAAGCTGGCCGCCGACATCACCAGGGCCGCAGCGGCGGGAGAGAAGCGCTTCGTCGTTCCGCCGGGGCAATACCGCTTCGGGCCCGGCGGCGCGGAGAGCCTGGCGATCCGGGGGGCAAAGGACTTTGAGATCGACGCCACGGGCTCGACCTTCTGGCTCTACCCCTTCCAGCGCAAGGACGGCATCCTCATCGACAACTGCCGCAACGTCACCCTCAAGGGTGTAACCGTGGACTACTCCCCGACGCCGTATTCCCAGGGTGTCGTCACGGAAATCAACGGCGCGGAAGGCTATATCGCCATGCGGGTCGAGCCGGGCTTTTCCTCGCCGCTCGACACGCCGAGCAAATCCGCCAACGCCAAGATCGTCCACTTCACCCCGGAGGGCGATCTTCTCCCCTCCCGCCTCGACTGGGCAAAGGAGGTGAAAGCCGCCGAGGACGGTCAATACCTCATCTATCCGCGCGGCGGCTGGGCGTGGAAGTATGAGACCGGGATCAAACCCGGCACCCGTATTGCCCTCGCCGATCGCACCATGCGCATGGCGGTCAATGTCGCAAACAGCGAAGCCTGCCGCATCCAGGATGTCACCATCTACGCCGCTCCGCACATGGCGCTTACCGAGCACATGGGAGCGGGCGGGCATGTCTATCAACACTGCCGCGTCATCCGCCGCCCGGATACCCGCCGCCTGCTCGCGTGCAATGCCGATGTCTTTCACTCGATCGGCGTTGCCAGGGGACCAATGATCGAGAATTGCGAGCTTTCCTTTGCCGCCGACGACCTTGTCAATATTCACGGCCTGTTGTCGTTCGTCCAGGAGCAGCGCCAGCCCGACCAGATCGACCTCGTCACCCAGATCGTTCCCACCATCGCGGCGGGGGCGGAGGTCCGGTTTTATGCGCAGGATTCCTTTGCCCTCAAGGGAGTGGCCAGGGTCCTCAGCGCCGAGTCCATCACCCTCCCCGAGCGCGTCCAGGCCGCCGACGCTTTAATCGCAGCGAAAAAAATCGCCTTTCTCAAACCCGCCCGCGTCGTGCGCGTGACCCTCGATCGCCCGGTCGAGGTGGCCCCATCGGATTACGCCAGCGCCGACGACCGCATCGCCCGCGGCACCGTCATCCGCGACTGCTTCTTTCACGACTGCTACACGCGCGGCGTCCTCCTCAAATCCCGCGACGGCCGCATCGAAAACAACCGCTTTGACAACATCGGCATCGCCTCCATCGGCGTCGCCCTCGATGCGCATTTCATGGAGGCTCCGCTGCCCTCCGACATCGTCATCTCGGGCAACCACATCACCCGCAATGGGTACAACGACCTCGTGAGCCGCACGGATTGGAACTACCACATCGGAGCCATCTCCGTGACCAACGAGCAAACCAGGGGCCTGCCTCCCACGCCGACACTCTCCAACATCACCATCCGCGACAATGTCATCGAAAACACCGCCACCATCGGCATCCTCATGACCAATGTTTCCGGCGGGGCGATCACGGGCAACACCATTCGCGGATTCCTCGATGGCACGCCGGACAGGATGACCGGCGGCCTCGGCGGGCGCATGCAGTTGCTCAATCCCGCCTACGCCATCGTCCTCGCCCGCAGCACCGACATCCGGTTGGAAGGCAATACCATCGAGCAGCCCGGCCCCTTCGCGAAGGGCGGCATCGTCTTTTACGGCGCTGTCGCCGCCTCACCTCAAGCGCCGGACGCCTGGAAAGATCGCCAACCGTAGAACAGCACGGGTTCGCCGGATCGGCCAGGTGCGATCTATTCCTCGTCGACGTGCTCCCGGGCGGCAGAGACGCGCTGGTCATGGTCGGCTTCTTCCAGCCCCTCCTGGACCAGATGCTCGGCAGGGCTGTCTTCGTCCTCCGGGGTGATCCGGACCGCGCTCTCACCAGTCGAAGCCGGGGGCACCCCCATTCATCTGGCTCAGCCTCGATTTCTTCCGGCGGCGGCGGAGGCCCGCCATTTCAAGAGCCTCACGCGCCCTTTGGAAATCAGCATCCGACGGTTCCGGAGCCGCCGGGTAAACCATCCGATGCCGGGACCGCGGGGATGGCTAAGCGGAAAGGGTGGCGCAAAGGAACAGCTCATACGCCCGGCGCATGGAATCAAAGGCGAGCGAGCCGGGGTCTACCCCGGTGGCCGGGAGCCAGCGGGCATCGGAGGCCTCGCCCGGCGCGAGCCGCACCTGCTGCGACGGCACGCGCCCGCGGAAGAAGACATCGCAAACCGGGCGGCTGAATCCCTGGTACACGTATTCATTGGGGAACGAGCCCAGATAATGCAGTTCGCCGGGAACAACGCTGGTTTCCTCGATCACCTCGCGGATCGCGGCGTGCTCGAGGGTCTCCCCGGCATCGACGAAGCCGCCGGGCGGAGCCCACTTCCCCAGCCCGGGCTCGCGGGCGCGGCGAATGAGCAGCACGCGATCGGATTCATCGGTGATGAAGACGGCCACGGCGGTCACCGGGTTGTTAAAGTCCCGATGGCCGCAGGCCCCGCACTCGAGGAAGCCGCGCTCTCGCGACAGCGCGGGAGAGCCGCAGAGCGGGCAAAACCGATAGCTGCCGACGAGCGAGGCGTGGAGGGAGCGCGGGGGAGAGGTGTGCATAGATGGGTATTGCCTAGTACCCAGCGGCCACGGCCGGTGTGGCGTCGCCGAGGTGGGGGTTCGGCAGGCTGCCGGAGAAGCCGCGGCGGATGGCCTCGTTGAGGATCACCTTGGTCGCGGTCGCGCCGATGCGGGTGACGCCGAGTTCGCGGACCTTCAGCAGGTCGTCGAGCGTGCGCACGCCGCCGGCGGCCTTGATCTGGATGTGCGGGGCGGTGTGCTTGCGCATGAGCTTGAGGTGCTCAAAGGTCGCGCCCTTGTAGTTGTACTGGCCGTCGGGCTGCTTGACGAAGCCGTAGCCCGTCGAGGTCTTCACAAAGGCCACGTCGACCTCGGAGCAGATCTCGCAGAGCCGGATGATCTCGTCGTCGGTGAGGTAGTCGTTTTCAAAGATGACCTTGAGGATCGCATCGGAGGCGAGGACGGCTTCGTTGATGAGGGCGATCTCGCGCTTCACATAGGCCCACTCGCCGCTCTTCACCTTGCCGTTGTTCACGACCATGTCGATTTCCTTCGCCCCGGCGAGCGCGGCGGATTCCGCCTCGACGACCTTGATGCCAGTGGTGCTGTTGCCATGGGGGAAGCCGATGACGGCGCAGGCGAGGACGTCGGTGCCTGCAAAGACCTCCAGCGCCTGGCGGATGCTGTAGGGTTTCACGCAGGCGGTGGCGACGCCGTAGTCGCGGGAGATTTCGCACCCGGTCTGCACCTCGGCATCCGACATCGTCGGGTGGAGCAGGGAGTGGTCGATCATCTTGGCGAGTTCGTTGACAGTAGGTTGATTCATAAGTTTGAGGGATGGCTGGGGTTTAGGATTGCGTGGCAAAGTTGAGGGCGAGGCGGGGCACGCCGGCAGCGCTGTCCACGATATTGCTCAAGGTGAAGCGGTCACCCCGGTAATGGAGCGACTGATACCAGAGCGGCTGACCGGAGGAGTCGCAGCCGATGCCCTCCAGTCGCAAGGCCGGGCCGGGCCAGCGCACTCCCGGCCACGCGGGCGCGATGACAGCCTGGATCTCGGCCTCCTCGCGCTGCACGACGAGGCCATAGCGTTCCCGGCAAAGTTGATAAAAAGAGCCCTCCAGCGCGCGGGTGTTCAACTGCGGGTAGAGCGCAGCCGGGAGCCAGCGCTCCTCCAGGATCACCGGGTCGTCGTCGATCAGGCGCAGGCGCCTCATGTAGCTCACACGCGCGGAATGTTGCACCTGCAGCGCTGCGCGCACGGCGGGCGGAGCGTCATGCCGGGATTGAAACTCCAGCAGACGGGTCGAGGGACGATATCCCTGCTCGGAGGCAAACACGGTAAAGCTCTCGATGCGTCGCAGCGAGGTGAAGAGCGTCGGGCGCTCGGCCACGAAGCAGCCAATACCCTTGCGCATCTCCAGCCAGCCCTCGCTCGCGAGCTTGGCCAGCACCTTGTTGGCCGTGGCCCGGCTGATCCCGTGCCTCGCCGCGAGGTCGCGCTCGGAGGGAAACTGCTCGCCGGGTTGCCAGCGTCCCGCCGCCAGATCCTCCTGGCATGAGCGGATGAGTTGTTCATGCACTGTCCGGGTGTCGCCTGCCATGCGCTCTCTTTGCCACGTGGCCTAGCCACCTGCAAGCAGGAAATTTTCCATTCCCCGGGGAAAACGCCTTACTCCATCTTAAAATATCATTTTTTTCCCGGCGAAACACAGAGAGAGATTGCGCTCGGTGACCCATGTGGCTTATCCACCTAGACACATGACCATCTCCCCCTCTGATCTCCGTCCCGTGGAAGATTCGCCCACCCACCGGGGCGACTATGTCGTCGGCATCGACATGGGCGGGACGGCGATCAAGGCGGCGGCATTTTCTCCCGACGGGCAAAAGCTGGCATGGCGCACGGGGCCGACCGGCGACGGGGAAAAGATCGGCGGCGACCATGCGTGGGCCTGGCGTGTGCGCGAGCTCATCCGCGAGCTGGAGGCGGAGTTTCGGCGTCCGCCGCTCCATGTCGGGCTTTCCTCGCCCGGCCTCGCCTCGCCGGACCAGCGCTGCATCGTCTCGCTCCCCAACCGGCTCCACGGCATCGAGGGCTTTGACTGGAGCGAATGGCTTGGCTGTCGCGTGCCGGTGCTGAATGACGCGCATTCCGCACTCGGCGGCGAGGCCTGGCAGGGCGCGGCCCGGGGGCGTCGTCACGTGGTCATGCTCACGCTGGGCACGGGCGTGGGAGGCGCGGCGATGGTGGACGGCCACATCCTGCGCGGCCATCTCGGGCGGGCCGGTCACCTCGGCCATGTCAGCGTCGACTGTTCCTCGCCGGAGGTGAGTATTTTCGGCATGCCCGGAGCGCTCGAAACCGCCATCGGCAACTACAATGTCCCGCTCCGCTCGGGCGGTCGGTTCCCCGATTCCCGTGCCCTCGTCGAGGCGGTGACCCAGGGGGACGAGGCCGCAGCAGCCGTGTGGGAGCGTTCCGTCTGGGCGCTCGGGTGCGCCATCGGCTCGTTCATCAATGCCTTCGACCCCGAGGTGGTCGTGGTGGGAGGCGGCGTGGCCGAGGCCGGACCCGTGCTGTGGGAACCGCTCAAGCGCGTGCTCGCGCAAGTGGAATGGCGGCCCGTCGGCTCAGGCGTCCCGATCATTCCCGCCGAGCTTGGCGGCTGGGCGGGTGCGTGGGGAGCCGCGGCGGAAGCCCTCGCCTGCTCGGAGCGCTAATGGGTTCCCTGCCCTCCGCTTGCTAACATTAGCTCGCTGATTAGCCATGAGCGGCGCAGTCGCGGAAAAACCGCCGGCTCCGCCGCTCCCGACCAATGATTTCCCCAGGCTGATCGCCGGGAAGCAACAGGACGCCCGACGCGCGAAACGCCGGGCGGGTGGGTTACTTCTGCTCGGAAACGGCGGAGACGTCCTCGAGCCGGTTGGCCTTGAAGATGTCGCGCACGGCGGTCTCGTATTCCCGCGAGGGCGTGTGGACGGCGATGAGGTAGCCGCCATTCTTGATGTGCGTCTCGTACGTCTTCGCCTCGTACTCGGGAATCCCGAGGCCGACGAGCGCGCCGACCACGCCTCCAGCGGTCGCACCAGCCGCCACGCCGCTCAGCGCGGCCATGATCGGACCCGCCGCAATGAGCGCGCCCAGGCCGGGAATGGCCAGCGTGCCGATGCCTGCGAGCAGGCCCAGCGTGCCGCCGATCGCGCCGCCTGCTACTGCGCCGGTCGTCGCGCCTTCCGGGGCCTTCGACGCCTTCACGGCACCCAGCTCGGGCGTGCTGCCCGCATCGGGCATGAGCACGGAGATGTTCGCGGCGGGGATGGCGGCGGTATTCTGGAGATCAATGAGGGTTCGTTCCACCTGAGGGGCGGACTTGGCAATACCTACGATGGCTTTGGACATAATAAGGGAGAGAGTTAGGGTTGTTTGACTTCCAGGAGGTTGACGACCTTGGTTGCGCCCGCGTGCTTGGCGTGCGTTTCCAGGAGGGCGATTTCTTTTTCCGTCTCGACCGGGCCGCGCAATGTCACGACCTGGTCGATGGTGATGATCTTCGCATTCTTCGCCAAAGCGGAGAGGGCCTCGTCGGCGATGACCATCTTGCGGATCTCGGCGGTCATTTTCACGTCCGCCGGGGCGTTGGATTGCTGATCCGAGGTGGGGTTGTCGCTGTGCTGGTCGCGGGCGTTGGTCCCGGTATTATCCGGAGCCTGCGCCCAGGCGGCCGACACAGCGGTAAACGCTGCGAGACAGAGTACGGCAGGGAGTTTCATAGGGGTTTGATTGACACCGGGGAATCGCCCCCCGCCCCACCCCCGGGCGTGGCCCTAGGATTTGCTCAGGGTCGGGACTCGGTTTTCCGCAAAGGCGCGCTCCGTGCGGGCGTCAATTCGCGCTCCGCCGACGTCCGCGCCGGTACGCGAAGACGATTCCCTCCCGTGGCGCAGAGAACGAAACAGCGCAAGGGCGGAAGCTCGAAAATCTCCCCGGCGAACCCCGTCCCGGCGGCTGATACCTCCCTGAGCCCGCGCGGCGGGGCGAAGCACCGGAGAATGAAAGAATCCATCCTCGCATGTCTGCGGGAGGCGGGAGGAGCAGGCAACACAACCACAGAGATCGCCAGGGAGCTGGGCGTGTTAAAATCGCGCGTCCAGTCCTGGTTCAGCAGCACCGGAAAGAAATGCGCCGAGGTGCGCAAGATCGGCACGGGCCGCTGGCGCTTCGTCGATTGATGGTCCCGGCGGCCGGGCTGGCGCGGCGGACGATGTATTGACCTCGGCAGAAAAGACTCGGATGAGCCTCAGCACGGAGTGATCAAAGCATGGGAGGCTGGTCGAATTCCGGCTTTTCAGATCCCGGATCATCCGCCTACAATCCCGCGATGGCAGCGCTACCCGCGATTCTCGTCACAGGAGCTTCTTCAGGGATCGGCTTGGCCACTGCCCAGTTGCTGAGCAAATCGGGGTACCGTGTTTTTGCGGGAGTTCGCACACTTTCCGATCGATCCATTCAGGAAAACCTGAGCGAGATCGAGCTCGACGTCAGTGATGAGTCCTCCATTCGTGCCGCCGTGCAGAAGATGGAGCACGAACTTAAAGGATCCGGTCTTGCCGGGCTCATTAACAACGCAGGTATCGCGGACGTCGCTCCCATTGAATTCCATCCTGTAAGAAATTTCCGCGAAGTTTTTGAGGTCAATGTCTTCGGCCTGGTGGCTGTCACGCAGGCCTTCCTGCCTCTTCTCCATCGGACTCAAGGCCGGATCGTCAACATCGGATCCATCGGAGGATTAATCACGATACCCTTCGGTGCCACGCTCTGTGCTTCGAAGCACGCCGTCGAGGCCATCAGTGATTGCATGCGGCTGGAGCTTTATCCCGCTGGCATTCATGTGACATGCCTGCAGCCGGCCTCCATCAACTCAGGCTCCGCCGAGAAGCTCGCCGCTAAAAATGAACAGACTATCGCTGCTCTATCCCCAGAGGGACAACGGCGCTACGCCGATATGCTCAGGCGATTCATGAAGGTTACCATGGAGTCCGAGACCAAAGGGAGTCCTCCCTCTCTTGTGGCCCGCGCCGTACTTGATGTCCTGCGGAGCGAGGTTCCTCCCGCCAGGAAGCTCGTGGGCAAAGATCACCTACTGTTGAAACTCGCCGCGAAAGCCCTTCCCGACTCCATTCGCGATCGGTTGTTTCGGAGGATCTTTTTCGGCAGCCCATCCTTTGGTTCCTGCCTGGCCTCTCAGGACCAAGACACGGAGCATCATTCGCCTGCCGTTTCTAATACACGCCTGCGCGGGGACTCGCCCCCTACGCATCCAAACGCATAGCGGAGTCCCTTCGGCCCGGTCTCAACCCGGGATATGCCGCAATTTTCATAACTCTCATCAACATTCCATTGCGGGGCGGGCTTGCCGCTGTATCGTTGACCCCGGTGGACGTCCGAATGATCGCGCATGATATGCGCACTCCCCTGAGCGCGCTAATGTTCAGCCTGAAGAACGCCAGGTCGTTATCGGGCGACCCCGCCGCATTGCAGCGCGCCCTGGACGTCGCCGAGCGGAATACCGCCGCCCTCGCCTCGATCGTCGAGGCCCTGCTCGATACCTCCACCGACGGACGCGGCCAGTTGTCCCTCGCCGAATGCCGCCCGGCGGACCTGATCGCCTCGGCCATGGATCAAATCGCCCCGCAGTCGGAGCAAAAACGCCAGACCATCACGATCGGCGAAACCTTTTCCCAGCCCATCCTGGCCGACCCCACCCGCATCACCCGCGTCCTGGTGAATCTCCTGTCCAACGCCATCCGCTTCAGCGCCGATGGCGGCGAGATCATCATCCAGGCCGTGATGCGCCTGAACGACGGCCATCCCTGCGTCGTCTTTTCCGTCAGCGACCATGGCCCCGGCGTTTCGCCCGAGGACATCACAAAGATCTTCGGCGAGGGCGTCAGCATCGCCAAGGGCGGCAAATACTCCTCCGGCCTCGGCCTCGCCGTTTGCAAGGAACTCGTCGAAGTCCACGGCGGCCGCATCTGGGTCGAGACCGACCGCACCGACGGCGCGACCTTTTCCTTTTCGATCCCGCTCGACTACGAAGCGGAAGAGTGATTCCGGCTTAGGGGCTTTCCGGGGAGGTCCGATCACCTGAAACGCGCTTTTCCCTCCCAGTGAAAATGAGTTCGCTATTCGCGTCGACATTCATGGTGGCCCTAATCTGCCGGGCCACCTCTGCGCGTTTCATGCGCGGTTGATTGAGCCGCGCCTGCCGCATCTCCGCCGGGCTGAGAATTTTCAACGCCATTGATTTTTAAAATACTTCAATCCATTTGCTCACCAAGTCAGAGAAACGCGGTAAGATCATCTTTTCTCGCCTCGCTTCGTTGTTCTCCACTCCTCAAACGAACTGCAGAGTTTTGTTCCCTTGCGAACATGCTTTCTTCCAACTGGCGTGCCGCTAAGTTTTCGATGAAGAAATGCAACCAGAGAGGGGAACTTCTCCGCAGGAATATGATAACGCGTTCTCTTACTGAGCCGAAATTCGCGTTTTATGGAAGTACCTATTTTTGCACGTAACTTCTGCTCATCCTCACCCGTAAGCAGCATGTACTGGACATATAGGTCACAAAGGTAGTCTGTATACCCGCTGAAATTGGCGTCAGCACCGATACTGTTCGAAGGATATCCCAAGCCGGTCGATTTACTCGATCGAGGAGCATGTATTTTGATGCCTCCCACATTGTTCCCAACGAACGAAATGGCGATGCCGTTGCGTCCAGCCGAGGCGCTCGAAATTCCTGAATCAATGGAACTGGTGACTACCTTCTTCCTTTTGGCTCGGTAATCCGACAAGATAGCTAGTGCTTGACGCTCCTCCAAGGGGGACAATTCAAACGCTCCTCCTTTCTCATGATCTGCCTTGGTTTGCAGTAAATATTCAACTGAAAAAGCTCCGGTCTTGTCTTTGTCCACCAGTTTATGACACGTGGGGCATAAAAGAATGAGATTTGCAGACTGATCTCTTTGCTCGGCAGTCAGTGCAGGATCATATCGCGGCCCGCCCTTTCGCCTTGCTCGAATATGACAAATCTCCGCAATGATCATCTCGCCAACAACCAGAGTCGCATGGCATTCTGGAATAGCGCACTGATTTTTGCACTTGGCAAAAAGCCTTTTAATGGTGGTTTCTTTTATAGCCATACGCGATGCCCTAAGACACCTATCTCATTACGCGATCCGCTCCAAGCGGATATTCCAACCCACTTTAAAGCAACCACTCACATGAGAATGGGTAAGTCCTCCAGAAGGCCGCTATAGCATAAGTATATTGTTACCCCCCGCCAAACACCATCGGCCGACCTCCATTTTCTGAAGGTCGACCGACATTGGGGTCTTTGGGAGAATTACCTTAGCTAATACTTGCGCCTGATAGCCTGAGACGCCTTACGCTTTCAGGTCGAAGCGGTCGAGGTTCATCACCTTCACCCAGGCGGCGACGAAGTCCTCGAGGAACTTCTGCTCGCCGTCCGCGCAGGCGTAGACCTCGGCCAGGGCGCGCAGGATGGAATTGGAGCCAAAGACGAGGTCGACCCGCGTGCCGGTCCAACGCGGTGCGCCCGTCTTGCGGTCGCGGCCCTCGTAGAGTTCCGGCGAGGTCGCGGTCCAGGCGGTGCCCATGTCGAGGAGGTTGACAAAGAAGTCATTCGTCAGTGCGCCGGGGCGGTCGGTGAAGACCCCGTGCGTCGCGCCGCCGAAGTTCGCCCCCAGCACGCGCAGGCCGCCGATGAGCGCCGTCATCTCCGGCGCGCTCAGCGTGAGGAGTTGCGCCTTGTCGATGAGCAGCGCCTCGGGGGACACGGCGAAGCGCCCCTTCGAGTAATTGCGGAATCCATCGGCCACCGGCTCCAGCACGGAGAAGGACTCGACATCCGTCTGCTCCTGCGCGGCATCCATGCGGCCCGCCGTGAAAGGAACGGTCAATTCATGCCCCGCCGCCCGCGCGGCCTGCTCGATCCCAGCGCTGCCGCCGAGCACGATGAGATCGGCCAGCGACACGCGCTTGCCGCCCGTCTGCGCGGCGTTGAAATCCCCCTGCACCGTCTCCAGCGCGTCGAGCACCTTCGCGAGCTTCGTCAGTTCGTTGACCGCCCAGAATTTCTGCGGCGCGAGCCGGATGCGTGCGCCATTCGCCCCGCCGCGCATGTCGGAGCCTCGGAAGGTCGACGCGGACGCCCATGCTGTCGAGACGAGTTCCGCGACAGAGAGCCCCGTGGCGAGAATCTTCTCCTTCAGCGCGACCACGTCGGCCTCGTCGATGAGCGCGTGATTCACGGCGGGAATCGGGTCCTGCCAGATCAGCTCCTCGGCGGGCACCTCCGGCCCGAGATAGCGGGAACGCGGCCCCATGTCGCGGTGCGTGAGCTTGAACCACGCGCGGGCAAACGCCTCGGCAAACTCCGCCGGGTTCTCCATGTAGCGGCGCGAGATTTTCTCATACGCCGGGTCGTAGCGCAGCGCCAGATCCGTCGTGAGCATGGAGGGCGCGATGCGCTTCGTCGGGTCGGCGGCATGCGGCACGGTGCCAGCACCCGCGTCGCCCTTGGGCTTCCACTGGTGCGCCCCGGCGGGGCTCTTCGTCAGCTCCCACTCGTAGCCGAAGAGGTTCTGGAAAAACCCGTTGCTCCACTGCGTCGGCGTCGTCGTCCATGTCACCTCCAGGCCGCTCGTGATCGTATCCGCGCCCTTGCCCGAGCCGTAGGTGCTCGCCCAGCCGAGGCCCTGCTGCTCGAGGCCAGCCGCCTCCGGTTCCGGGCCGACATTCGAGGCCGGGCCTGCGCCGTGGGTCTTGCCAAAGGTGTGGCCGCCCGCGATGAGCGCGACGGTTTCCTCGTCATTCATCGCCATGCGGCCAAAGGTGTCGCGAATGTCCTTCGCCGCCGCGATCGGGTCGGGATTGCCATCCGGCCCCTCGGGGTTCACGTAAATGAGCCCCATCTGCACCGCCGCGAGCGGATTCTCCAGATTGCGCCCGTGCATCTGGCCGTCGGCATTGTCTTCCGAAACCAGCACGCCGCCGTCCTTATCGACGCCCTCGGACCCGTGGGCATAGCGCAGATCGCCGCCCAGCCACGTCGTCTCGCGGCCCCAATACACATCCTGATCCGGCTCCCACGTATCCACGCGACCGCCCGCGTAGCCGAAGGTTTTGAACCCCATCGTCTCCAGCGCCACGTTGCCCGTCAGGATGAGCAGGTCGGCCCAGGAAATCTTGCGCCCGTACTTTTGCTTGATCGGCCAGAGCAGGCGGCGCGCCTTGTCGAGGCTCACGTTGTCGGGCCAGCTATTGAGCGGGGCAAACCGCTGCTGCCCGCGCCCGCCGCCGCCGCGACCGTCGCCCGTGCGGTACGTGCCCGCGCTATGCCACGCCATGCGAATGAAGAGCGGCCCGTAGTGGCCAAAGTCCGCCGGCCACCAGTCCTGCGAATCCGTCATCAGCGCCGCCAGATCGCGCTTCACCGCCGCGAGGTCGAGCGACTGGAATTCCTTCGCATAATCAAACTCCGGCTCCATCGGGTTCGACTTCGCCGAGTGCTGGCTGAGGAGTTCGACCTTCAGGCGATTCGGCCACCAATCCGTATTCGTGGTTCCGCTCGCCGGGGTCGTGTGGTGGAAGGGGCATTTGCTTTCGCTCGACATAGGTTTTCTCAGGGTTAGGGGTTAAAAAAAGAGTCTCTCCAGAAAATCACGCGCCGCAATCCCGCAGCCACGCCCGGCCTCGCACGGCAGGGCCGCATTCGCGCCGACCGTCCCGGCATCCGCACCCGGATCGCCGCCAAACGCCGGGGGAATTCCCGGCTCGTTCGCACTTGGAAACACAGGGCGAAACATCGCCAGCCTTCGCGCCTCGCGCCGCCGGGGAAATCGCCGCGCCCGGCTCATGGCGAGGCCCGCCCGCGCTCCCTCGCTGCCCTCGCCCCGATTCGCGCCGCTCGCAGCGCCACGTCCCGCGCCGCCTTTTGCTACGCCACGCTGGGCGCATCGCTCGCCATCCGGCTTCCGACATTCGCTCTCGTCACGGCCCTCGCTCCCGGCTCGCCGCAGCCCGGCAGTCGCCACGGCCTCCGCACCCGGCTTTCCGCCCGATCGCCGAGCGTCTCCCGGCTCGTTCCCGCACGGCTCCGCACCGCCAATCGCCGCGCCCGGCTCGCCCCGGAACCAGCCGACCAATTCGGCCCCGCTCATTCCGGCTTCGCCAGTCCCGGCCAGGCCGTACCGCGAGTTTGTTACGTAACCGCCTGCGTCATCCATGCGTGCCGGGAGTAAACCAGCCCGCGAGGTATTGTTGAAATACTTTGTTCCTTGGTCAATGATAGGCGGCACCTATGGAAATGCACCAGCTCCGCTACGTCGTCGCCGTGGCGCGCACGGGGACCTTCTCCCGCGCCGCCGAGGAGTGCCGCGTCGCGCAACCCTCCCTCAGCCAGCAGATCCAGAAGCTCGAGGACGAGCTCGGCGAACGCCTCTTTGATCGCCTGCGCCGGGGCGCGAAACTCACCGCCCACGGCGAGGCTTTCCTCCCCCGCGCCGTCCGCATCCTCGAGGAGGTCGAGGCCGCCCGGCACGAAGCCCGCGAGGCCAATGCCCTCCTGCGCGGCACCCTCTCCCTCGGCGTGCTCCCCACCATCGCCCCCTACCTGCTGCGCGACGTCCTCGTGCGCTTCGCCGCCAGCTACCCCGACGTGCAGGTCGTCATTCACGAGGACACCACCGCCGCCCTCCTGCGCCAGCTCCACTCCTGCGAGATCGACCTCGCCCTCGCCAGCCGTCCGCTCGACGACGCCACGCTCACCATCCGCGACCTCTTCACCGAGGAGCTAAAGCTCGCCCTGCCCCCCGGCCACCGCCTCGCCCGCCGCCGCCAGCCCATCACGCTCGACGACCTCCGCGAGGAACAACTCATCGTCATGAAGCCCGGCCACTGCCTGGGCGAGCAAGTCCTCGGCTTCTGCCAGCGCGGCGACACCGCCCCGCGAATCGCCTTCCGGGGCGCGCAGTTGGAGACCATCCAATCCCTCGTCCACGCCGGCATCGGCCTCTCGCTCATCCCCGCCATGGCCGCCCGCCCCGACCACCCCGCCGCCCCCGTCTACCGTTCCCTGAACCACCCCCGCCCCCAACGCACCATCTCCGCCCTCTGGACCAAAAACCGCCCGCCAACCCGCGCAGCGGGGGAGTTTTTGAGGATTGTGGAGGAGAGGGATGGGAAGGCTGGGAACTAGGAGCGTTACGTAATATCTTCCGCAATTCGCCAGCTAAACACGTGCCATCGTCTTGCCTTACCTCTTTAAAAAACCGCAGGGCATAAATATTCTCGACCGACAATTGAAGAAAACTATGTTCTAATCACAGTTTTCCCTCCCCGAACTGCTCTTCCAAAAAGGAACCCTTCTTGAGGACCGTCAAAATACAAAACAGATCAAATGAATACCTGGCCAGAGGACTTTTTTGAATTCGCTTACATCCCTGAAATAAATCAACAGCTCACCGCACTTGCAGAGTTGGCAGAGCCGGAAGATTGGGATTACCACCACACTCCATCCATTCACCCTCACCCCGTTCTGCATAATTATGTTCGCTATACATACAAAAAAGTTGCTCAAGAGGGGAAAATTTCTCTTTCAGACGATGGGCAATATGCCTGCTTCAATACGGGGCTAGTTACTGAAAACCAAGAAAGCATTTTCGCCTCATTTGAGGTGAATAGGCAGGCGGAGCGTCAACCTTGGTACTTTAAGGGATGGTTTCGCAAGGGCAGATGGGAACTAAATAAATTCAATCTACTTCCAGAAATGGCACATTATTTCGACGACCCTACATGCCTCGTGCTGGATCTCAGAAAGCCGCTTCGTCCCAACGTCGAGCACATTATCGAAGACAATAAAGAGAGATTCCCTGATCCATACAAGACAATGGACAACTATGCGCTACAGACCTTCCTAAAGGGCGCAATCGATAACGCTCAACAACGCGTCATGCGCTCATACAAGGCCGCGATTCCTCAATATTACAACGGGCATGTGCAACTGCTTTTGCCTCTTTGTTTATCATCCCCTGGGAAAGCAGATCTAGCTCTCGTCGTTGAGCGTCACGCCCAATTCTACCGAGGCAGCACATGCCTAACCCTCGATATGGCATACAATAACGCTCGCCAAATCTGCAAACCCGAACGTGATTGGCTCCAGCCTTAATCCATCAAAATCAAACGGTATACCTTGAATATAGATCTCTCGTTCTTGAGCAAATCCGTTCAAGAGAAGATATATCAAGATCTTCTCCAAGGGCTTTCCAAAAATTGCGGAACCGCCCTAACAACACTATCCGAATTCATTTGCACTCCGCTTTTTCTTCTTCAACTGACAAACAGAGCAGCGCGATTAAGATTTGACCGAGCAATGATCAAGCTCGAGGAGCGGTACAAAGAAATTCCAGAACCAAAAAGAATCCCCCCGCCCACTGAGATCGCATCACCTTCACTAGATGAGTTGCTAAAAGTTGATGATGAGCTACTTACGGAAATGTTCATTGAACTGCTTGCAAAAGCCTCTGACATTTCCCCTGAACACAAGATTCATCGCGCATTTATAAGCTCATTGAGAGAGCTTGTCCCCGACGAAGCGCTTATAGTAAAGACGCTTGAAGCCAACAGCTTCCTTCCCTTTGTTCGCTTTATGGGCGACGAGTTTATTCCATTTAGTGAGCCTTTAACGTATATAGACGAAAAGGCCGAGCTTTCGCTCCCAGCATCCATACCATTATATCTAGAAAATCTGGTTCGGGTCGGTATTTTTGAATGCAAATACGATTTATTTTACCAGGGCTCTGAAGAAATCTACCAAAATCTGATTAACAAAAATTCCTGTGATGGATATGCGTTTTCATATCAATTCAACAGACTGGAGCCGTTCCGCCCTGTAAAAGACGGGGTTTTTTGGAAGCGAGGATTCTACCGATACACCCTGTACGGAGAAAAGTTTAGAGACGCATGTTGTCGAAAGACTAACTAGTCTAGTGGTCACTTTACGCCGCCGACTTCAGAAAAATCTGGCTGCGGTGGTAGTCGAGGAAGTGTTTTTGGTCGGAGTTGAACTTGCCGGAGAAGATGGGCGGGTTGACGCCCATTTTGCTGAGGGAGTCGTCTGCGGCGGCTACGGGGGAGACGTGCACCTCGCCGTCGTCGGCAAAGGTAATGAGGCCCCGGTCGAAGAGGTGGTCGATCGAGGGCGTGAGGAGCAGGCCGTTCCCGGCGGCGAGGCGTTCCTCGTCGGAGGATTCGCGCCACGGTTTGATGTGGCTGGCGATGAGGTGCATGGGATTGCCCACGCGGGTGATGCGGCATTCGTGCTCGTGGCCTGAAACCCTGAAAGTAGACGGTTGAAAAATGAAGTTCTGCCAGAGAGAAAAAGGAGAGGCAGAACGAGATGAAGAAGAGTCGATTCAGCGAAGAGGAAATCATCGGGATCCTGAGGGAGGGCGAGAGCGGGAGTTCGGTGAAGGCGGTGAGCGCCAAGCACAACATCAGCGAGGCGACGTATTACGCGTGGAAGCGCAAGTACGGGGGGATGGACGAGAGCGAGGCCAAACGGCTGAGGGCGCTGGAGGAGGAAAATGCGAGGCTGAAGCGGCTGGTGGCGGACCTGTCGGTGCAGAACCAGATCCTGAAGGAAGTGAACGCAAAAAAATGGTGAGCCCGTCGACCAAGAGGCGGGCGGTAAAGATCAGCGTGGAAGAGGGCTTGGGATCAGCGATGGCAGCGTGCCGGGCGTTGGGTCTGGCGCGGTCGAGTTATTATCGGACGAGCCGTCAGAGCGTGGAAAGTCGGCGGGTGCGCAAGGAAGTGATCGAGTTGAGCGAGAAGCATCCGAGGTACGGATACCGGCGGATCACGGCGCTGCTGAGGCGGGACGGGTTTGAGGTCAACGGGAAGCGGGTGGCACGAATCCGCCGGGAGGAAGGACTGAAGGTGAACAAGCGGCAGCGACGCATGAGAAGACTGGGCCTCTCGACGGCGGAGCGGCAGCGAGCCGGGCGCGCGCGGCAGGTGTGGAGTTGGGACTTCGTGGAGGATCAGACCGAAAACGGGAGCCGGTTCCGCATCCTGACGTTGATCGACGAGTACACCCGGCAAAGCCTGGCCGTCCATGCGGCATGGTCGATCCGGGCCCTTGACGTTATTGGGGTGCTGGAAGTGGCCATCGCCCGTCATGGAGCGCCGGAACACCTGCGCAGCGACAATGGCCCGGAGTTTATCGCCTACGCGATCCAGGACTGGCTGGCAGAGGCGAAAATCAAGACCTTGTACATCCGCCCGGGCAGTCCGTGGGAAAACGGACACATCGAAAGCTACCACGACAAGCTGCGAGACGAATGCCTCAACCGGGAGCTCTTTGGCTCACTGGCCGAGGCGAGGATCATCCTGGAGGCATGGCGAGTGGAATACAACGAGAGAAGGCCGCACAGCGCTCTTGGCTATCAAACTCCAGGCGAGTTCGCTCGCCGCAGCAACCCTCTGCTCCAGGCGCCCTCCGGGCTCCTTCCGCAGAGAGTTGCTCTTAACCCAAAAACCAACCATAACAAAACCGCAGAGCTTCAGTTTTGAATCGTCCCGCTTACGGGATCAGGCCACTCGTAGCGGTGAACCGCCTCCTTAAAGCGCCCCTGGCCCCGGCGCGCGTCGATGAGCGCCCGGCGGGTCGTCTCGGGCAGGCTGATCGTCGCCTCGATCTTGCGCTCGATCTGCTCCTCCCACTCGACGAGCACGGGCGGCTCGAAGGTCGGCACCTGGGGCGCATCCTCCCGCAGCACGGGCGCGCTCTGCATGAGGCCGAGCAGGAGCGGGTCGGCGAGGCTTAGCACCTTGGCCGCCAGCCCGCGCGGAATCTCCGCCAGATACGCATTCTGGTTCCCGTCGCCCGTGGGCTTCAGCGGCGAATATCGCTCGGTCAAAAGCGGGCGGATCTCGCCGATGACGTCTTTGACGCGCAGCGGCCTCGGGAATCGCATGAAATCCACATCCACGCGCCAGCCGAGGGCATTCCACAGGTCCCCCACTTTGCCAAACTCGTCGGGCTTTGGGCAGGAATAGCACGGCTGCCGGGCCACGCCGACCGCCTGCACCTTCGTGGAAGCAAAGGAAAAGATGAGGTCGCCCTGCTGGACATCGCGCAGGGTTTCATAGAAGTGATTCAGCGCACCATTGCGCTTGCGTTTGGGGCACCAGATGTAGCCGTTGTCCACCTCGTGGCGAAACGTCTTCTTATGGTTGACCCACCAAAACCGCATGGACGTGCTTAGCGCTTTCCCCGCCGCGAGGCAATCCCCCAGGCGCGCCTTTGCCCTTAGATGGGCCTCAATCCTTCACGTCGCGGCAGCGGGAGTCTAGCTGGCGGGCGATGAGGTCGACTTGTTGGGGGTCGAGGACGCGGAGGCCTTTGCCGAGGATGTGGGCGGGGAGGTTTTTGGGGTTCTGGACGGCGACGGGGCCGGGGGTGCGGGTTTCCACCCACCAGCCGGGGAGCGCGAGCACGGGGCGGGCGGCGAGGTCGAGGCCGGTCATTTGCCGCAGCCACTTTGTCAGCCATTCCGCCTCGTTCGTGGCCTGCTGGAGGCCGTAGGTATCCTCCGCCCAGGGCCAGATGAGTTGCCGTCCGTCGTAGAAGACCTTGTGATCCGCGAAGCCCTCCCGCGCGCGCCCCTTGCGCCGCGTCTTCGTCTCGATGGCAAAGAGCCCCGTCGGCCCGACCACGACATGATCGAGGTTGAACGCCCCCTTGCCCTCATCCACCGGCACGTCGTGAAAGACCCGGTATTCGCGCGGCAGCGTGGCGAGCCATTCCCCCACCGCCCGCTCGCCGAGGTAGCCGAGGAGGTAATTGCGCCGTTGCTGAAAGTGGCGATAGACCCACCAGCAGTTCAATATCAGCCCGACCACGAGCGCGACGGCACCCGCCACCAGGGCAAAGAGGACGTAGTCTTTCCCGAGCTTCAGCCCCACCCCCAGAGCAACGCAGCCGACCACCCACGGCGCGACAAAAAGCAGCAGGGCTCTTTGAAAAAGAGACTCGTCCCCGTCCACGATCTTGCGCCGCAGCGACTCCCCCGGCCCGCGCAGCAAGGCAAAATCCACCGGAGGCCGCTCTCCTCCTCGTTTCATTTGCAGCCGCAGCAGCAAAATCGCCACCCCAAAAGGGATGAAAAAGTATGCGAGAAACACCAGGGCTGGAATCAACGACTTATCCACGCCCTAAGCCTCAACTTTCCGCGCCCTATGCCAAGCCGATTTCGAAGAACCTCAGCGCAGCCCTCGAAGAATGTCATTCAAGGACAAGCACTGATCCTCTAAGCTGAGCCTGCCATGAAGTTTGACGAGATCATCCCCCATCTGGAGAATTTAAGCGCCCGCGAGCTACTTTTGCTCGGACGACGCATCAACGCCGTATTGAGTGACAGAAAAATAAGTCGGTCATCCAATAATCCTGTGAGCGATTATGCGGAGCACCTGATCTCAAAAGCTTTGAACCTGGAACCCGCAACTAGGTCGATGAGAGGTTACGATGCAATCGACGAAAAAACGGGCGAGAAATACGAGATCAAGTGCCGTTGGCTCTCCAGCAGCAACACCTCCCGCCAGTTAAGCGCGATTCGCAATCTCGAGAGCGCTCATTTCGACTACCTCGTCGCAGTCGTTTTTGACGCCGATTTCAATGTGGATATGGCGGTCAAAGTCCCCCACGCTTCTGTCAAAGGATACTTTTCCAAACATACAAACAGCCACATCGTTTACGCTGATGCAAAGCTGCTTGCAGCAGACAAGGCAGAGGACATTACCAGCAAGGTTGCCGACGCTGCCGCCACCTTGGGGTAATTCTTCAACATTCTTCCTAGACGAAAGACGAGCCCCCCGGCGCTCCCCTGCCCTCAGCCGGGCCTTACTCCTTCACCTTCACGAGGGAGTCCTTGATGGGGCGGCCTGCGAGTTTGGCGGCGTAGACGGCGAAGGGCTGGTCGATGAGGTCTTCCGGCTGGTCGCCGCCGAGGGTCCACCAACTGCTGTTCGCCGTGACGAGGGCGGAGCCGACGAGCTTGCCGTCGCGGTAGAGCGGGAGCGAGACTTTCACGCGATCCGCCTTGCCCGACCATTCCGTGGCGCGGTCTTCCCAATGCAGGAGCTGGGGTTTGACGACATAGCCGCCGGGGGCCGCCGTGGTGACGACGGAGGAGCCGGGGTAGTATGGAATGAGCGCCGCCGTGAGCTTGCCCGCTACCACGCCGCCGGAGCCGGGGAAGTTGTCGGATTCAAACGTGGCGTCGGCGGGCTTCAGCACCGCGATCTGCGTCCCGGCGGGCACCGTGGCGGGAATCTGGACGGCGAGTTCGCGCTGCGAGACATAGCAGCCGGAAAGCAAAGAAACACAAAGAAGACCAAGGATCGCGGAACGCATGGCCCCCGGGATAAGCTAAGCCAGGCGCGTGGTCAATGCGGGGCTTGGCGCTCGGCGCGAATCCGTTTTCTCCTGCCAGCACCCGCTAGGCTCTCAGGATTTTTTGTTTTTACAAAAAGGCCCCTCCACACCACCCCTGTGATTTCGTTTCCCTCGTTTCCACCCTAGGGAAGGAAACGAGGAAACGAAGCTTTGACCATGGGGGGAGAGTGTAAACTTTGGTATTTCTTTTATTCAGAGAGGACGAGCGAGGGTGTATCCCCTCGCCCTGGCCCCGGTAAGATTTCGTTTCCTTCGTTTCCACCCTAGGGAGGGAAACGAGGAAACGAAACTTTGACCATGGCGGGAGAGCTTCTGCGGCCAGAGGGCGCGGTTGGATTCTCTGGCTTTCGGGCCAGTTGCTAGAGGGTAAACCATGCTTTGCCGTGGTGATGTGCTCCGACCCGGGGAGGGTGTAAACTTTGGTATTTCTTTTATTCAGTGAGGGAGAGCGAGGGAGTATCCCCTCGCCCTGGCCCCGGTACGATTTCGTTTCCTCGTTTCCTCCCTATAGGTGGAAACGAGGGAAACGAGATTTCCGACTAGCGGAGGAAGTATTCGCGACCGCGTTTGCCGAGCCATCCGTCGGCGATGGCGCGCTGGGCCATCTTGGAGATGGTTCCTTTGGACACGCCCATCTCGCGGGCGATGTCCTCGGCGCTGGTGAGGCCGCAGGCGATCCATTCGCGTAACGTCTCCAGACCCGAGGAGGCTATGGCTTTCACCTCGACGACGCCGGATTCCAGCGTCTGGAAAGTCCATTCGTACGGGCTTTGCTCGCGGCGGCTGTTGCGGTCTTTCGTGAACTCGGAGCGGAAGGCTGCTCCGTCGCGCTGTTCGTCGTTCACGGCGTCCAGCCGGATGACCCAGAAGGCGGCGTCTTCGCGGCGGGAGGTGCCTCGCATGGTTTCCTTGTTGCGGCCCGAGTGGTGGACGACGACCACGGCGATGCGGTGGCGGCGCAGGGTGAGGAGCCAGCCGAGGACGGATTCCCAATCGTCGGCGTCGTTTTCCTTCATGCCGGAGAAGAGGCACGAGAGGTTGTCGAGGAAGACGATGCCGATGCCCTGGGCGAGGAGGCGGCCGGTGAGGGCGCGCTGCGCGGCGGGGGTGGCGAGGTTGAGCACTTCGCCGGTGAAGTGAAAGAGCTCCTCGTGGTTGAGCACGATAAGCTCCCTGCTCTCGCCCATGCCGCCGATGCGCGCGTCGAGCGCCTCGCAGGGCATCTCGCCATCCACGTAGAGCACGCGGCGCGGGGCCGTCGCCGTCCAGGGGCCAAAGGCGCGGCCATTCGCCACGGCGGTCGCCAGCCCGAGGGCGAACCACGTCTTGCCTAATCCGCGCGGGGCGTAGATGAACCCGAGGTCACCCTCCATGAACCAATCGCCGAGCACGGGCTGGCGGGACGGGATTTCGTGCGCCCGGTGGTCGGTGGAATCGCGCATGCCCACGGTGATGGCCTCGCTGAGCGCGGTCTCGCGGGCGGCCTCACGGTCGGCGGGGAGGTCGCGAGCAGGGTCCGGCGCGGCGGGCGCGTCCCCGGCGGCGCGGGCGGTGTCGGCTTGCTGGGATTTCATGAAGTCGGTGAAGATGTTCCAGTTGTTGGCGAAGTTCATAGGTGGACGAGATGGTGAGTTTTCAGTGGTTCAGTTTTCAGACTTGAGGCCGGGGGGCCGGGTTGAAGTAATAGACGTATTGACGGTTCCCGCTGTCGCGGAGGCCGCCGGGGATGCGGACAAACTGCGAGCGCGTCCAGGTGGCGCGATCCGCGCCGAGGCTCACGGCGTAGCGCATGAAGGCATGCATGTCGGCCTCGGGCCGCCCGGCGCAGAGATACCACCCGTGGAGCGACCTGCGGCCGCTGTGCACGACGAGGACGAGCGGGGAGAAAAGGGCGAGGTGCGCGAGGATGGCGGCCTGCTCGTCGGGCGCGCCGCCATCCTGCTCGATGATGAGGTGCTGGCGCGGCCCGGTATTGGCCAGCGTGTGCTCGCTCTCGCGGCCATCCTGGGTGAGTCCCGTGCGGCTCGTCATGGCCGAGGGCACCATGAGCGCCAGCCCGGCCAGCCGCCCGCGCCAGTCGGAGCGGGGCCGCGTGGCAAAGACGGAGCTGCTGCGCCCGCAGCACAGGAGCGGATCGCCGGGAAAGAGCGTGTCGACGACGGTCTCGGCCTGCGACTCGCCCTCGGGCAGGCGTATGGGCGAGGTTTCCCACAGGTCCGCGAGGGTATACCCGGCATTCTCCGCCAGCACGGTCGAGCGGAGGGCGGCATTCACCTCGGGCCACAGCGAGGCGGCGGGGCGCACGGCGGAGGCTCCGCCCTCGAGGCCGGGCTGCCACGCCACCTTGCGCGAGTTTTCCACCGCACGGCGTATCTCCTGCTCCGTCACCACGCGCCCGCATCCGGCCACGGCGGCGCGCAACAGCTCGACGATCTCATGCTCCGTGCGGTAGGCGTGGAGCACGCGGGCGAGGCGGAAGAGGTAGAGATTCACCCCCTGCCCCGCGCGGGGCGGAGCGGCGAGGAGGTCGCGCACGAAGCGCGGAAGCTGCTCGCCCGTCATTCGCGCCCCACCTCCAGCATGCCGCCCACGTGCCGGGCAAAGGCCAGCCGGTGCGCCTCGCGCCCGGTGGCGAGGTACTGCGCCGCCAGCCGCGCGGCCTCGCGCTGCCACGGATCGCTCCGCCCGGGTTGAAAAAGCACCTCCTGGTACACCGTCGCCAAGACCGCACGACCCGCCTCCCTCGCTCGCGGACACCGCCCGCAATTACCGCATTTCAGCTTATATGCCATGGGGTGATACATAAGCAGAAACGCAGGTCATTTGCGACGCGCATTTCCTAAGCGAAGGGAAAATCCACTAATAACCATGCTAGGGATGCAACACCCGCAAGTTTCCTAAGCGTTCAGAAAACGCCGCCGGGGGCGCTTATGGCGAAACAAGGGAGCGGCGGCAGTCGGGGCAAGACGATTTTTCCTCCCTTCGATGCCGAGGAACGCCTGCGGAACGCCGCAGTGGCCGGGGGCGGCGGCATCTGCTATAGTGCGCGCATGTGCAATCGCTATCGCACCGTCAGCGCCGAGTGGCGGGCCGGGCAGGAGCTGGAGCTCGAGGTCGTCGGCGGGGATTTCTACCGGCCCAAGTGGGCGGGCAGCGCGACGGTCGAGAAGCTGAAGCGGTATTGGCTGCGCGAACCCGGCAGCGAGCTCGCCCAGACGCGCGAGGACGTGACAGAGGTCTCCGAGACTGCGGAGGATGACGGCGAACTCCAGTGGTGCGCGGCCCCGGCGGGAGCCCGGCTGCTCTTTGTCATCGCCGCCCCGCCGCCGGGCAAGACCTACCGCCTCGCGAAGCTCATCACGACAGCCGCCACGCCGGACCAGGCCGCGTATTTCCGCCGCGACCGCTTCCCGCTGCTGGGCCGCCTCACGCCCTCGGGCGAGATCGACATCATCCCCCCGCTCCCCGCCCCGCCGCCGAAACCGAAGCCGCAGGGGGAGCTGTTTTAGCCAAGCCAACCGCCCATCCCTCATGAGCACGCCAGAGTATTACCACCACCCGGAGCGCGACCCGCGCGGAGTGGCGGGGGCGTTTTACACTCGCGGCCTGTGTCTCGCCTGCGCGGCACCGCAGGAGCTTGCGCCGTGTTTGGTCAGCGAACTGGCGACGAATGACTACGACACGTTCTTCGTGCGCCAGCCGGAGACGGCGGAGGAGATCGAGCAGGCCTGCGCGGCGATTCATATCTGCTGCGTTTCCGACCTTCGCTACGGCGGGCAGGACGCCGCCATCATCTCGCGCCTGGGCAATACGCCGGAATACTCGGACTTTCTCATCGACGAGGCTGGCAGGGTTTACCTGAGAACCTCCTAACGATAATAACACCCGCCCGGACCGCAGCGAGGAGGGCACCTAAGTCTCCACCGCGATCTCCTCGGTCACGCCGTCGCCGTCGTGGAGGACGACGGTGCGCAGACCTCGCTCGCGGGCGAGGTCTCTGGCGCGGGCGATGGCGGCGTCCTTGTCGGAGTCGTGGGTGAGCAGAGCGCCGTCCTGGTCCTCCACGTCCCACTGCCCTTCGTCGGGCATCACGTGAATCTTGTCCGTCGTGTGGTCCATGGCGGGGTATCGTGCGCCCCAGGCCCGGCGGATGCGGAATGGTGCCCCGGACCATAGGCCATGCGCCCCGCACGGCAGCCTGCGATGGGCATCCTCCGCCGAAGAACCAGATCCTCGATGGCGGCAAAGGCTGCTGGCATGGGGCACTGGACGCGCTTTGTTGCCAAATTCCTCGACTGCTCCACGACGCGGAGCCTCGGAGGCGTCATCACACCTGTGATTTCCCCTTGCATTCCTCCCGGGACGCGGCACAGTAGATCGGTCTGAATCCCCGACTCTCCCGACGTGTCCCTGAAATCTCCCTCCCCCGCTTCGCGCCAGACCGATAAGGTGCCCGTCTGGCAAAAGATCTTTTACGGCGCGGGTTCCGGCAGCTACCAGCTCTCGGGCGAAGGGGTGAAGGGCCTGGCCAACCCGATCTATAACATCACGCTCGGGCTGAGCCCGTCGCTGGTGGGGCTGGTGTTGATGATTGCGCGCATTTTCGACGCCTTCACGGACCCGCTGATCGGGCGCTGGTCGGACAATGCGCGGACGCGCTGGGGGCGTCGCCGTCCGTTTATTTTCGTCGGGTCGTTCCTCACGGCGGGTGCCTTCGTGTTGATCTGGATGGTGCCGGAGAGTTGGGCGGGCCAGACGCAAAAGCTGTTTCTCTACTACCTGGTCTCGATGCTGGTCTTTTACTTCTGCGCGACGATCCAGGTGGTGCCTTATCATACGCTCGGGCTGGAGATGACGGCGGATTACCACGAGCGCACGGTGATCTCGGGGTACAAGATGGTGTTCAGCTTCACCTTCTCCCTCCTGCTTCCCTGGGTGTTTCGCTTTGCCCAGGCCGATGCGTTTTCCGGCAATACGATGGCGGGGATGCGCTTTCTCAGTTTCATCATGGCCGGGGTGATCATCGTCGGCGGCATCCTGCCCGCGCTCTTTGTCAGGGAGCCCTATTACCGGCTGGCGAAGGACCAGGAGAAGGTTCCCTTCTGGAAAAGCGCGCGTCTGACCCTGCAAAACACGTCGTTCCTCATCCTGACGGCGGTCATTCTCACCAGCAGCCTCGGCCCCAGCATGGTCGGTGCGCTCGGGCCCTATATCATCTATTACGAAATGTATGGCGGCGACACCAAGGCCGGGGCGGAGCTGGCAGCCATCGGGTCGAACCTCTTTTCCATCGCCGCCATCATCTGCACTCCCCTCCTCACCGCGTGGTCGAGGAAGACGGGCAAGGTGGCCATGCTGAAGCTCCTCGTCTGGCTCGGGTTGATCGGCTCGCTGCTCTCGTTTGTCCTTTTCTCGCGGACCCATCCGTACCTGGTTCTCGTCTATTATCTTCTGCAGGCACCAGCCGCCGCGGGCTTCTGGACGCTGACGACTTCGATGAAGGCGGACATCTGCGACGATGATGAGCTGCGCAACGGGACGCGCCGGGAGGGAATGTTTGGCGCGGTCGGAGGATGGATCGGCAAGACCGCGCTGTCCGTGACCTTCCTGATTTCCGGCGTCATCCTGGAGGCCACCGGCTTCCGGGTTGAGCTCAAGGGCAATCAGGCTCCGGAAACCCTCCTTTGGATGCGGATTCTCTTCGCCGTCATCCCGGCGATCAGCTCGGCTGCGGCCCTCTATTTTCTCTCAAAGTACACCCTGAGCCACGCCCGCATGGATGAGATTCGCCGGGAACTGGAAGCCCGGCGCAGCACGATCTAGGCTCGCCTCGCCCCAGCCCCGGCGATCCCGCCCGATTCCTGTGCAGAAGGTCGACACTCCTTTTAATCAAACGATTGACATGAGATATTTCTGCTGGCAGGTGTATTTCTGTTCCGGGCCTCAGCCCCGGCCATGCCCCCTATGAAGACTCCCCGTATTTTTCTCTGGGCCATTGTCATGGTCCTCGTTTCCACATCCGGTCGCCTCTGGTCGTACACGTTGGGGAACCTGCAGACGGCGCAGGATGGCACGATCGAGACCATCCCGCTGGAGGCCACGGTGCAGGAGAGTCCGGCGCAGATCCGGATCAAGACCTACGCGCCGGGCACCTTCACCATTTATCGCAAGTCGCCGTCGGACCAGGACTGGGGCACGCCGCTGGCCAGCGGGGTCTCGCTCACGCAGGAGGGAGTCTGGACGGATAGCTCCGTCACGGTCGGCACGCTCTACGAATATCGCTTCGTCAATAGCGCCGGCTCCCCGACCAATGGCATCTTTCCCTCCGGCTACATCCTGTGCGGCATCAAGGTGGACAACACGGCGTCCCGGGGCCGCATGGCGGTGCTGGTCGCCTCCGACGTTCCAACCACGCTGGCCCCCGAGTTTGCTCAATACAAAGCCGATCTGGTAGCCGACGGCTGGACGATCCATGAGGTTTCCGTACCGCGCGCCGCGAACTATGCGGGCCTGGGCAACGGCACGATCCAGACCGTCAAGGTAAACAGCGGCGGCACCGGCTACGCGACCGGCGACTACGTGCGGTTGGACGGCCCGGCCGGAAAAGTCGCGCGCGGCAAAGTCACCGCCGCCAGCGGAGCAGTCACCGCCATCAGCATTCCCGTCAACGGCGGAGGCCGGGGGTTCGCCGTGAACGACGCGCTCACCGTCTCCGGCGGCACCACCACCGGATCGGGTGCCTCCTTCATCGGTCATGTGAATACGGCCGAGATGACGCTCAAATCCGCCACCTCGGTGGACGGCGGCTCCGGCTATACGAATGGCGAGGTCGTCACACTCACTGGCGCTGTAAGCGGCAAGACCGCTCAAGCCACCATCCTTGTCTCCGGCGCTTCGAACGCGATCTTCTGGCTCTATATCAACTCGAGCCAGACCGGATTTATCCTGGAAGAGTCCCTGATCATGTCGGGAAACAAGACGGGCACCGGCGTAGGCAACATCCTCGCCGCCGGCATCAACGGCTTGGGCATGCTCACCGCCGCGGGGACCTACTCGGCGGGCTCGGGCTATGTCGAGGGCGATCAGGTGACCATCACCGGCGTCACCAGCGGCAAGACCGCCCAGGCTCTCCTGCATGCCTCGCCCGCAGGCGTGATCTATTCCCTGGAGATCGTCTCCAGCCAGATCGGCTTCATCAACGGGGAGTCCCTCACCATCTCGGGAAATACCGCAGGCTCCGGCATCGGGCCGTTTACCGCGGAAATCGGGGGGCCGATGGTATCGGTCGAGGTCCGGGCTGGCGGCACCAACTATGTCAACGGAAACGTCGTGACCTTCTCGAGTTTAAGCGGCTCCACCACGCTCGCCGAGGGCGTCCTGAACGTGACCAACGGTGCCGTCACCTCGGTGACGCTCAACTCCCCCGGTGCCGGGTACGTCGACGGCGATGCACTTTTCCCCATCGGCCTGCAAAGTATCGGCGGAGGCGCGACCGCCACCGTCACCGCAGTGGACAATTCCAACGTGGGGCGAAAAGTGAACGTCACCGCCGGGGGCTCCGGCTACCGGGACAATGACCCGGTGACCATCAGCGGAGCTGGAGGCAGTGTCACCGGCTCCATCATCGCACCCAGCGGCACGATCACCGGCATTTCCGCCGTCCTGCCAGCGACCTTCGCGGCAGGCGAAACGCTCACCATCACTCCGGCCTCCGGCGGCACCGGGGCCACGGCCAGCGCAGACTCTACGCTGAGGGATTATCACCTGCTCATCCGCGAGGCCGTTCAAGCCTTGAACACCGCCTATCCCGGCGAACTGAAAAATCTCGCCGTCATCGGCAAGGTGCCGGTCTGCCGCAGCGGACGCAGCGGCGGCCCCGACGGCCACGGCAACAGGGCCCCCTACGGCAACGACGCCTTTTTTGCCGACATGGATGGCGTCGTGGGCGTGGATTGGACGGACAATATGGCAAACACCGCCGACTCCCTCATTTTCAACACTCCCGGCGACGGCCAGTTCGATCAACAGGCAATGGAGGAGGTGGGCAACGGCGGCCGCGTGGAACTCGGCTTTGGCCGCATCGACCTGTCCCTCTTCATCCAGACCGAGACCGAGGCCATGCGGACCTACTTCTGGAAACTCCACCGCTACAAGACGGCCGCGGCGGATTTCCGCCCAGGCCGCCGCGTGCTGGACCGCTGGACGTACGCCAACGAACGCGAGACTCAACTGCAGTCCATGCCCGGCACCGTCGGCATGAGCAACGTCGAGTTTATCACCAATGCACAACTGCCGCGGGTGATAACCGGCCAGGATGCCGATGCGCTCTACTCCGCGCAAAACGGCCCCTATCTTTTCTACTTCAAGGGAAACAGCGGGCCGATGCAGGGCGTCGGCGGGCGCGCCGTCTTCTGGACCGGCATGCAAAGCCACTGGGGCTACTGGTACGAGTCCAACCTCCCGACCAATGGACCCAACTCCATGCAGAAGGCGCTCGCCGAGGACAATTTCACCCTCAGCTATACCTGGAACATCTGGGGTGTGCGCTACATTTACCACCGCATGGGCATGGGCCTCGACGCGGGCGACATGATGCGGCAGAGCCTCAACAACCGCGGATGGACCACGGACGTCGACGGGGGTCCGTACACCTACAAGTTCAACGCCCAGAACAACGGCGACTACCACACCTCCCTCTTCATGGCGCACATGGGCGACCCTGCACTGCGCCTGTTCATGTTTGAACCGCCCTCGGCCCTCAGCGTGGTCAAGTCGGGCAGCTCTCCTGTCCTCACCTGGACGGCCTCACCGGACCCGGGCGTGATCGGGTATCACATCTACCGCGCGCCGTATCCCTCCGCTCCCTTTGCCCGGCTCACCACCACTCCGGTCAACGCCACGACCTACAGCGATTCGTCGGTCACCAGCGGCAACCCGGTGTACATGGTGCGGGCCGTCCGGCTCGAGACCACCGGCGGCGGCACCTTTTACAATGCCAGCCTCGGCATCACACAGTCCGTCAGTCTCGACAGCGCTCCGTCCGCAGTCGGCATCACCACTACCACCATCGCCCCACTCAGTTGGAACAGCCCCGCCTCCATCACTCTCGCAGCGAGCGGCGGCGTACCGCAATACGGCTGGGCGCTCGAGTCCGGCACCCTCCCCAACGGCCTCTCGCTTTCGTCTGAAGGAGTGATCTCCGGAACTCCGATCAACCCGGGCACCTACGCGTTTGCCGTCCGTGTGACCGACCAGATCAACCAGACCGCCACCCGCTCCTATACCGTGACAGTCACGTCGAACAGCGCCACCGTCCTCTATCCCGAGGCCACGACCTACACCGACAAGGCCCGGCCTACCGTGTCCTTCGGCGCCGATGAGGCAAATTACATCTCCGGCATCGCTGCCAACCAGTACGAGACCTTCCAGCGCTACGATCTCTCGGGCCTCACGGTGAACAACAGCTTCGTGCGCGCCACCCTCTACCTTTACGTCACCAGCGGCACGGCCGCCGGCACCATTGCCAACGTCCAGGCCAGTCTCATCGCCGACGCGCAGGATGGATGGATCGAGCGCGGGATCGCGCGGCCCTTCACCGGCGCAGCCAACAATGGCTCCGGCAAGACACGTATTACCTGCCCCGGCCATGAATTCACCAACGGCATCCAGGTATCCCTCGCCGGACTCACCGGCTCCGGCGCGCCTTCCTCGGGTCCCTACACGATCACCGTGGTGGATGCCGACCGCTTCGACCTTCTCACGGTCCCCTTCGGGACGTGGCAGTACGATCCCGCCCTCGCCTTTGTCTCGACGACGAGCATGACGTACAATACCCGGCCCACCACCTACAGCACCACCGCGCCCACCATCAGCGGTTCCGGGGTGAACACGCCGGGCACCCTGTTGCAGTTCGACGTGACCCCGTTCGTCCGCGAGACGCTGGCCGGCGATCCGCTGAAGAAACTCGGCCTGCGCTTCTTCACCGGCACGCCGCAAACCGTCGCCATCAGCTCATCGAAGTCCTTCGGGGCCTCCCGGCCATACATCGTCTTTGAAACCACCAACGGCCCGGATATCACAGTCAACCGGCCCACCGACAACCCGGCCTACATTTCCACCGGCACCGGTCTGCTCCTGGACACGACGGTGAAAACGCTGCCGGAGCGGAGCGCATCGCTTTCGCTTCTCTGGACGAAACTCTCGGGACCAAACGCCGTCACCTTCAGCCGCCCGGGCGAGGCCTCGACCGCCGCTTCCTTCGCCGGGCCCGGCGAGTATGTCATCCGCCTCACCGCCACCGATGGGGTGGCGCAGAGCTTCCGCGACATCCCGGTCCGCGTGATCGACCGGCCCGTCGCCGGGCCTGCGGACAGCAGCCTGCTTTTGTACCTGCCCTTTGACGAGGGAACCGGCACGACCGCCTCGGACATCATGACTCCCGGCCGCCAGGCCACCCTCACCGGAGGAGCCCTGTGGGCCAGCTCCGGTCGCATCGGCAACGCGGCGGCTCTCGGTGGGACCGGGCAATACGCCGTCATTCCCGACTCTGTGAACAAACCGCTGGACGGCCTGTCGCAGATGACACTGTCCGTCTGGATCAACCAAAAGGTTTCCGAGACCGACAGCAGCATCAACCGCGCCATCATCGCCAAGAGTGCCAACCAATACGACGGCAGTTACGTCCTCAGGCTCCGCGGCGGCACGGGTGGAAAAAACACGCTCTATGTGGACATGCTCAAGACCAGCTTCACCGGGGCAACCCAGATCGAAGCCAACAAATGGAACCACCTCGTCCTTGTCTTTGACGGCACCCAGTCATCGAACAACGTCCGGTACTACCTGAACGGCAACCCGGACAAATTTGTCACCGTCTCCGGAGCCACCCAACTGGACCGGAAGACCACTCGCAACTTCTTTATCGGAGCCTTCGGCACCACAGACACCAAAACCTTCAATGGCATCATCGACGAGGTGCGCGTCTATAACCGGGCGCTCTCGGGCGATGAAATCCGCGATCTGGCCCAGGCCGTCCCGGCCCGCATCGGACCCGCCGTCAGCGTAAGCGGCCCGATCTCCGGCACGACGGGAAGCTCCCTGCCTGTCACCGGCACGGCCAGCAGCACCGCAGGTCCGGTCACTCTGCAATGGAGCGCCCCCCAGGCCTCCGCAGCCGCCGCCTTCGCCGATCCGGCAGCGGCCTCGACGACAGTGAGCTTCAACCAGCCCGGGACCTACACCGTGCGGCTGACCGCCGACGATGGAAGCATCTCGACCTGGGCCGAGACCAGCGCCTCCATCACCCCAGCCCCCGGCATGTCCTCGTGGTTGCAGCAGCACTTTGGCACCACCGATGCCACCGGCTCCCGCGCACCAACGGCGAACCCCGCCAGCGACGGCCTGCCGAACCTCCTGAAATACGCCCTCGACCTCGATCCCAACCAGGCCTACTCCCCCGCCGAGGCCGGTCTCAACCTCGGCCAGACGAACGTCTCCGACCAGGATTACCTCACCTACACCTTCACCGGCACCGCTGCCGACGTGACCTATATCGTCGAGGCGACAAACGGTCTCGGCGAACCGTGGACCACCATCTACTCACACAGCGGCTCGGCCCCGGGCACGGTGACCGTGAATGACACCCAGCCGATCCAGGCCGCGACCAAGCGCTTCCTGCGCCTCCGCGTGACCACCCCATGAGCCACAGTCCGCGTTTCGGCACGAAAAGAAGTTGAGGCTCAAGATTTGACTTGAGCACCCCCCTTGATTCCTTATATCACATGTTTGATCCCCACATGAAGAACCTCCCGCTTTGTGCCGCGATCGGATTCGCCCTCGCCCTTCCGCTCCGCGCTTTGCCCGCCCAGGAGGCGGCCACCATTCCCTCGGGCATGGTCAGTATTTCGATCCCCGCCGGGACGGGCGCGGTCAAAAAGACCTCGCTCATTTCACTGCCGTTGCTTGAGACGGCCGCGCTGGATGGAAAGTCCGTCGGGAGATTTACGGGCGTCACCTCCACGACCTTTTCTGACACCTCGGCCGACTGGACGCCGGGCGAACTCTCCAATGTCGCGGAACCCAAGCTCCTTTTGATCACCAGCGGCGCAGCGGAAGGGTATATATTTTTGATCTCCACCGCAGCAACTAGTCAGAACACCGCAACCTCCGCCACGATCTCCGCCGATGATTCCGTGGTTGCAGATCTCACATCGCTGGGGATTCGCACGGGAGAAAGTGGCGATACTTACCGGATTCTAAACTGCGACACCCTCGCCTCACTTTTTGGAACTCCGGAAACATCCGGAGTCTTGGGCGGGACATCCCCGACCACGGCCGACAGCATCATCCTTGTCGTCAATGGCATCACGAGCACCTACTATTACAAAACCGATGTGACTCCCAATCGCTGGACGAAGTTGGCCTGGGGAAATCCCGATGCATCCAACACCCCCGTCCCGCCCTATTATGGAATCCAATATGGTCGGTTAGGCAGCACCTCCATCGGGTTGACAGTCCGGGGAGATATCCCTTCAAATCCAAGGAAGGCGTTTGTTAAGAATTCTGGCACCACATTCCTGGCACAGTTCTGGCCTGTCGACTCCACGTTGGGATCCACCGCGATTTCTTCTCTCCCGGGATGGTTCTCCGGACCTTCTCCGAATACAGCTGATACGGTGATCATCACGTCTAATGGAGTGACGTCCACGTTCTGGTTTGACGGAACAAACTGGCGCAAGCTGGCCTTCGGCAGCCCGATAAGCGACACCGCGTTGATCCCAGTCGGTTCGACACTGTCCCTCGTTAAAAAAGGCACGGTGCCGGGCTCTTCGATGTTAAGCCAAAACCTCCCTTACACGCTCCAATAGCTGGTACACGACTCCGAACTGCTCAATATGAAATCCGTTTCGATCATCGCTGCTTTACTCCTCGGTTTTGCCTCTGCGAGCTTCGCCCAAGTTCTGGTCACCCTTGGCTCCAATGGATTTACCGTGGATGGAGTCTCATCAGCGCCTTACTCTCAAACGACGACAACCCTGAAATTCAATTCCTCCCTCGCGCTCGGAGACGCCGTGGTGGGAGCTTTGAATACGACCTATGACTGGTCGTCTTACATCACCTTCGGCTTGGAGTTTAGCGTTTCTGGAACAAACCCTAACCTCCCGATTTCAGTATATTTCTACGACACTGACTACGCGGTCATCAATATCTACAGCCTCTCGACAAATGGCGTGGGCTCCACGCCGACAGTGGTTCCCATGACCTTGGTCTCGATCGGCTCTGGAAGGTTGAATGCCGTTGCCGGTTTCCAACTCGCCTGGGAAGGTGGCGGAACGGTGAACGCCACCTTCACCAACGTCGTCGCCGTCCCGGAGTCCGCCACCTGGGCCTTGCTCATCGGGGCGCTGGGAGCGACACCGCTTCTCCGTCGTCGCGTCACCCGCGGCTGCTGAATCCAGATAGGCACTCCGGCTTCGCAAAGCGGCGGTCGCGGGCCGGACTCCCGGTCAGGGAGGCAGACTCAGGCTTCCACCGCGATTTCTTCCGTCACGCCGTCGCCGTCGTGGAGGACAACTGCTCGTACGCCGCGCTCGCGGGCGAGATCCTTGGCTCGTTCTCGCCGGGCTGGCCGGATGCCTGCTCTGGCGCTGGCGGCGCAGGGCGGCTGGCGGGAGTCGTTAGCGAGCGCGAGCCGCCCCGGAAATGCAAGAACCCGGGCGTCTCCGCGTGGGAAAGCCCGGGTTCCTGACTGGCGGGGGGGAATTCTTTTAGAACTTCACGCCGAATTGCGCGCCGAGGACGAGGCCGTTGGGGATGTCGCCGGTGCCGCCGGGCTGGATGACCCACTGCACGTCGGGCTGGATGTAGGCCCACTTGTTGAGCTGCACACGGTAGCCCGCCTCAAAGACGAGTTCGTAATCCGGCGAGCCGCCGCCCTGCGCGGAGACGCTGTTGGCGTAGTCATTACTGAATTGCCCGTAGATCACGCCGAGGATGGTGCGGTCGTTGTCCCGGCCCGGGATGAGGCCCTGGTAAATCGCGCCTCCATTCACCTGGAAGGGCACGATGGCGACATTCTGCTGCGGCGAGAGCGTGAAGGTGGTGAAGAGGGTCAGCCCCTGGTCGCTGTCGAGATTCTCGCGATACACCATCTGGTCGCCGTGCAGGTAAAAGCCATAGCTGGCGGGCGTGGTCGAGGTCTGGCCAAACTGCGGGTAATCCCACGACGACCAGTAGCCGCCGAAGAAATAGTGACCCGGCAGGCCCTTCGCGGTCGGGCTGATCGCAGGGGCGACGGCCTTTTTATCCGCCACCGCCTTGCCATCGGAAACCGGCGCGGGAGCCTCGCGCTTGAAGAACTCCGGCGTCCATCCGACCTGCCCGATGAGCATGAACCCGTCGCCGCTCTGGATGCTCATGTCCACGCCGTGATAGGCGCGGTCAAACATGCGGCTGGAGACCTGGTAAATGCCGACCATGGCGTTGAACTCCGGCGTGGGATCGATGCGCAGCCGCGCGCCCCACGAGGCAAAGGGATAGGCCGAGAAGCGCGTATTGAAGAGCACCGCGCGAATGTTTCCGTCGATGCCGTTGTTCAGGTAGTACCCATACAGTGGCGAGGTGGCAAAGTCGTCGCTCGCGCCGAGGCGGCCCAGCTTGATCGAGAGCTTGTCATCGAGGAGCTTTTGCTCGAGGAACAGCCCATACAGGAAGATCGCCTGCCCGCCGACGAGCTGCATCGGGTCGTACTGGCTGCCCAGCGCGCCCTGGATGCTGTTGCCGTCGCGGTTCACCCCCGTGATGGTGAAGGTCGCGCCCTGCCAGCCGACGAGTTTCTCCAGGTCGGTCTTCAGGCCGAAGTAAAAGTCATCGGCATAGGAGGCCGACTGGTTCCGCCCGCCGACGGGATTCCCTGCCACGATGGCATTGTAATAGGCAAAGAAGTCGAAGCCGTAATCGCTAAGTTTAGGCCGCAGGCCGAACCAGTCGCCCGTGGCGTAATCACCCTGCCACCAGGAGACGGAGGCGGGTTCCGGCGTGGCGCGGGGGAAGTCGCGGTCCTCCGCCGGGAGGGCGCGGGAGTTGTTGGTGGACTGGGTGAATGCGGTTATAGGTAATACCGCCGAGAACAAAGCCGCGTATACGGCAGAGGTGCGAGGGAACATAGGGGGTGTGTTTGGGTGTTAGGGTTGGGTGATCTGGATGCAGGGGAAATAGCTCCGGGGTTCGTCCCTCGGGCTGACGTCGATGGCCGCGAGGGAAAAGGCGGTGGCGAGGCGGGCGGCTTTTTCCAGCGGGAGGCCGCGCAGGCTGGCGGCGATCCACCCGGCGACCATGGCATCGCCCGCGCCCACGGTGGTGCGGATGAGGAGCTGCGGCGGCACGGCCAGCAAGGCCTCGGCAGCGGTGACAAAGAGCGCGCCCTCCGCGCCCATGGAGACGATGACGCACTCGATGCCGCCCTGCACCAGCTCCCGCGCGGTCTTCAGCACGTCGGCCCGGGTCTTCAGCGAGCGGCCCGTGATGGCCTCCAGCTCGTGGATGTTGGGCTTGATCACGCTCGGCTTTGCCGCGATGGCAAACTGCAGCGGGCGGTCACTGGTATCGACTGCCACCCGTGTGCCCCGCCGCATGAGATCGGCGGTGAGTTCCGCGTAGATGGAGACCGGCACGCCCGGCGGCAGGCTGCCGGCCAGCACCGCCCAGCGGGCGTCAAGGTTTGCGATTCTTTCCCGCAGCCCGGCCACGTCATCGGCGGTCGGCTCCGCGCCGGGAAAGTTGATGTCCGTCGTGGTCTGGTTCGCGGGATCGGTGATCTTGATGCCCGTGCGGGTGGCCCCCGCGATGCGCACGCATTCGTCGACCACGGCGTATTTGCGGAAGAGACTCTCGAAGGAACCCGCATTGTCCTCGCCGAGGAACCCGGAGACGGCCACGCGGAATCCGGCGCGAGCCACGGCCACGCCGACATTCACGCCCTTCCCCGCCGGGCGGCTCTCCTCGGCGGCGACGCGATTGACTTTGCCCGCTGCGAAGTGCGGGATGGAAAGCGAGTGGTCGATCGCCGGGTTGAGGGCGACGCAGAGACAGTCAAAGGCGGCCTGGTTCATGAGACTATTTCCCCAGGTTGCGCACCTCGGCGGCGGTCGTGCAGGCCAGCGCGCGGCGGGCGAGTTCCGTGGTTTCGTTAAAGCGCAGCTTGCGCAGGTGGGCCTTCACCGCAGGCACGCTGGGCAGGCTCATGCTGAGTTCCTCGACGCCCAGGCCCGTGAGCAGGGCCGCGCCGAGAGGCTCCCCGGCAATGCCTCCACAGACTCCCACCCATTTGCCCGCGGCCTTCGCGGCCCGCACGGTCATGTCGATGAGGCGCAGCACGGCGGGGTGCAGGCCGTCGACGTTCCTGCCCAGGGTCGGGTGCAGGCGATCCATGGCGAGGGCGTACTGCGTGAGGTCGTTCGTGCCGATGGAAAAGAAGTCCGCCTCGCGGGCCAGCTCCGGGGCCATGATGACGCTGGAGGGCACCTCGATCATGATGCCGATCTCGACCGGCGGCGCTCCGATCTGGGCGCGCACGGTTTCGGCCAGTTCCTTGGCGGCGCGCAGATCCTCCAGCGTCGAGATCATGGGAAACATGATGCGCACGGGGCCAGTCAATGCCGCGCGGTAGATGGCGCGGAGCTGCGGGATGAAGAGGTCGGGCTGCTGGAGGCAGAGCCGGATGCCGCGCACGCCGAGGAAGGGGTTTTCCTCCTTCGGCAGCGAGATGTAGGAGGCGAGCTTGTCGCCGCCGATATCGAGGGTGCGCAGGATGAGCGGCAGACCGTTGAGCGCCTGGATCATCCCGGTGTAAATCTCCGTCTGCTCGTCCTCCGAGGCGGGCGCGTCGCGGTCGAGGAAGAGGAATTCCGTACGCATCAGCCCGACGCCCTCCGCACCAGCCTCCACGGCGGCGGCAGCCTCGGCGAGCTTGCCGATATTGGCCACCACCTCGACCCGATGACCGTCGAGCATGAGGGCGGGAGCGAAGCGGCTGGCATTCGCCTCGTCATTGCGCGCGGCCAGGGTTTGCTGGAATTTCCGTGCCGATTCGATGTCATCCGCCGTCGGTGCCGTATAGAGCCGCCCCGCAGCGCCATCCGCGATGCAGACCGTACCCGCCGGGATGTCATGCACCGCCGCGCCGAGGCCGACGATGGCGGGAATGTCGAGCGAACGGGCAATGATCGCCGTGTGCGCGGTCGGTCCCCCACCCGCCGTGCAGATGGCGAGGATGAGCGCAGGATCGAGCCGCGCGGTGTCGGAGGGCGCGAGATCTTCGGCCACCAGAATGCCCGGCGTGGCAGGCAATACCGGCCCTTCGTTTTTCACCCCGGCGAGGAGGCGGAGCACCCGGCGGCCCACGTCGTTCCAGTCGGCGGCGCGCTCGGCCAGGCGTTCGTTTTCGATCTGGCGAAACTCCGCCACGCGGCGCTCGATGGCCTGCTGCCACGCCCAGGCGGCGGATTTGCCGCTGTCGATTTGCAGGTACACCTCGTCGAGGAGTTCGGCGTCGTTGAGTAGCGCGAGGTGAGCGCGAAAGATGGCCGCCTGTCCTTTCCCGCTGCGCTGCTCAACGTCCGCCTGGATCGCTTGCAACTCCGCCGCCGCATCGACGAGCGCGTTGCGAAACGCCGCAGACTCCACATCCGCGCCGCGCGAGGTTTCCGGAACCTCGATGCGCTCGACGCCGTAATGAAAGACCGGGCCGATGCCGACGCCCGGCGCGCCGGAGACGCCTTCCAGCGAGGCTCCCTTGCCACCCGGCTCCCAATGCGCCGCCGGAATGATCGCCGCCTCGGTTTCTTCATTCTCGCCCAGTCCATCGGCCACCGCCGCCGCGAGGGCGCGCAGGGCCTCCTGGGAATCCGGCCCGCTGGCGAGCAGGCGAATCGTCGCTCCGCCATGCACGCCGAGCTTCAGCAGCGAGGCCATCGACTTGCCATTGGCCGCCTTGTCCTTGAAGCGCACCTGGATCGTGCTGGCAAAGGTATTGGCTAATTCCGCGAAATGCGTGGCGGGCCGTGCGTGCAGCCCCGCCTTGCCCGCGACGAAAACATCGACGAAATCCGCGCCCGGGAGTTCCTCGACCACCGCCGCCGCCTGCTGGCGGGCCGTGAGGCCGAGAATGATGTCCGCCGCGCTGCTGGTCTGCGCGAGCTGGGCGGCCATGGAGTCGTTGTCGAGCACGTCGGTCAGCGCCGCGAGCACCTCGATGTGCTCGTCGGATTTCGCCGCGATGCCGATGATGACGCGCACGATCTGGCCGGGATTCCACTCGACGCCGAGCGGCACCTGCACCACGGCCACGCCCGTGCGATGGATCAGCTCGCGGTCCTTTTGCAGCCCGTGCGGAATGGCGATGCCATTGCCGAGAAAGGTATTCGCCTGCTGCTCGCGGGCCAGCATGCTCTCGATGTAGCCGGGGTCGATGCACCCCAGCTCGACGAGCAGGCGGCCTGCCTCGCGGATGGCCTCTTCCTTGTTCCCGGCTCGCGCGTGGAGCTGGATGTTCTTGGGCGTCAGCTCGATCATGGGATGGTCCTCAGGCCTGGGCGGCGATGGGTTTCTTGACGAGGAAGAGCGCGGCCACGGTCACTAGTGTGCCGGCGACCAGGGCGATGAAGAAGGCCCCGAGGTGCTGCACGGCACCAGGAATGACGGCGGCAAAGATCCCGCCATGCGGCACGAGGAAAAGCACGCCGCTCCACATCGCCAGCGCACCGCCCACGGCGGAACCCGCGATCAGCGCCGGGATCACGCGCACCGGGTCTTTGGCGGCAAAGGGAATCGCCCCTTCCGTGATGAACGACAGCCCGAGCACGAAGGCCGGTCCCGCCGCCTCGCGCTCCTCGAGATCGAAGCGATTGCGGAATAGCCACGCCGCCACCGCGACGCCGAGCGCCGGGGTCATGCCCGCCACGATCACCGCGCCCATCGGCGCATAGACCTTGCTGGCGAGCAGGCCCACGGCAAAGGTGTAGGCGGCCTTATTGACTGGCCCGCCCATGTCAAAAGCCATCATGCCGCCGAGGATCACGCCGAGCAGGATGGCATTCGCCCCCTGCATGCCCTGGAGCCAGGTCGTCAGGGCGGAGAGCACCACCTGGACGGGCGGCGCGATGACATAGATCATGGCGAGGCCGACGATGATGGAGCTGAGAAAGGGCAGGATGAGCACGGGCTTCAGCCCCTCCAGCGTGGCGGGGAGCTTGATTTTTTCCGCGAGGAACTTCGTCAGGTAACCCGCGAGGAAACCCGCCGCGATGCCGCCGAGGAAGCCCGCGCCGAGATTTTGCGCCAGCATGCCACCGATGAGGCCGGGCGTGATGCCGGGCCGGTCGGCGATGGAAAAGGCAATAAATCCCGCAAAGACCGCGACGAAGAGATGAAACGCCACGTCGCCGCCGATGAGGGTGAGCGCCGCCGCGAGAGTCCCCTCCTGTTTCCCCGCATAGATGCCGCCAAACGCGAAGGCCAGCGCGATGGACAGGCCTCCCGCGATGACCAAGGGCAGCATGTAGGAAACGCCCGTCATGAGGTGCTTGTACGGGCCGGTGCGGGACCGCGACCGCTCGGCTTTCAGCTTTTCCACGGAGCTGGCGAGGGATTCGCTCTTCGGCTGCTCCAGCGCGGTCTGGAGGACTTTCTGCCCGGCGTGGATGGCTTCCTTCGTCCCGGTCGAGTAGATGGGCTTCCCGGCGAAGCGCGAGAGGTCGACCTTCGTTTCCGCCGCGATCACCACCGCATCGGCGGCGGCGACATCCTCGGCGGTGAGCGTGTTCTTGGCCCCGACGGAACCCTGCGTCTCGACCTTGATCTGGTAGCCGAGCGCCTTGGCCGCCTTCTGCAGGGCTTCCGCCGCCATGAAGGTATGGGCGATTCCCGTGGGACAGGAGGTGATGGCGACGAGTTTCTTCACCGCCTGCGGAGCAGCCGGAGCCGGTGCGGCGGGAGCGGAAACCGGAGCGCCTGCCGGAATCGTGGCAAGCTGGAGCGCGGCGTCGAGAATGGCTCGCGTATCGCGAATCGCCTCGCTCACCCGCGTGCCATAAACCGGCTTGCCCGCGAACCGCGCCGTATCGACCTTCGTGTCCGAGGCGAGGATCACGGCCTCGGCGGCAGCGATCTGGCTGGCGGAGAGCGGCGAGGTTTGCGTGGGAATCTCCACCGCGACCTCATACCCCATCGCAGCGCCGACCGAGCGGAGCGCCTCGGAGGCGAGTTGGGAGTGAGCCGGGGCGGCCTGGGAAGATACGACTGCGACGAGATGTTTCATGGGGGAGATGGAAACGGGTACTGCGGGGGAACTTGGGCGCATACTTTCATTTGCTTTCGTTTTACGCAAGCGAAATAAAATTTTGCGCGGAACTTTTTATCATTTCCCTCGTTTTTGATTTCTCTATCTTTCGTTTGAGCATGCCTACCCCTCTCCCCCAAGACCTCTCGACCACCCAGCGCCGCGACGCGATCCTGGAGCAACTCCAGCGGCAGGGCGTGGTGCGGGTGCGCGATCTGGCAAAGCACTTTGCCGTCTCGACCGTCACCGTGCGGGCCGACCTCGCCGCGATGGAGGAGGAGGGCTTGCTCCGCCGCGAACATGGCGGAGCCGTGCGCACCCTGCCCGGTCGCAGCCTGCTGACCTCGCTCTCCGGCATGGAGGAGCGAGCCGGGCTGAACTCACCGCAAAAGCGCGCCATTGCCGCCGCCGCCGCCCGTCACGTCCGCCCCCGCGACATCATCCTCATCGACGCGGGAACCACCGCCGTTGAGATGGTCCCCTTTCTTTCCGAGGTCGAGGACATCACGATCGTCACAAACGCCCTCAACGTCGCCGCCGCCGTGGGCGCGCACCTGCGCTGCCGCCTTATCCTTCTCGGCGGAACCTACAGCCGCACCTCGTCGAGCACGCTCGGCCCGCAGGCTCTGCTCGCCCTGTCGGAGTTTAACATCTCGCGCCTTTTCCTCGGCACCCAGGCCTTTGATGCCGCCAGCGGCCTCACTGACACCACGACGGAAATCGCCCAGATGAAGCGCGCCATGATCGAGGCCTCGCGCGAGGTCTTTCTCCTGGCGGATGCCAGCAAGTGGGAAAAGGCCGGTTTCATCAAGGTCGCCCCGCTCGGCAAGGTCCACCACGTCATCTCCGACCGCGCCCTGCCCGCCTCCGCCATCCGCGCCATCAAGGAAGCCGGGCCGCGCTGCGAGATCGTGTAACGGGCGCGGCATCACGCGGAATTGACGCGCACCGCGCCCGGCGGTATCCTGCACGTGAACTCAAGCTGCCTTGGGTGCAGGGGCATCCTTCGATGCGAAGGGTAGCGGCCCTGCCTTGGTGGGTAAGTGAACCACACTACCGCCATGCCCACGCCCATCGCCGACATCGACCCGCAGGAGGAGATTCCCTCCTTTCCCGAAACCTATGGCGCGAAGCCGCGCGCCCTCGACTATCTCGGCTACGCCCCCTGCCCGATCCGGCAGGAGATGCAGCGCCAGCTCCACCAGCACTTCCGCCGCCACGAGGCGGAGTTTGGCCCCGTGGAATGGTTCTCGCCCAATGGCTGCGGCGGCGACGATCCCTACGACCTCGTCTGGCAGGACGGCACAGAGGAGTCTCTGCCCGGCCTGATCAGCGACGGCGGGAATAGCGATTTCTTCAAACCCGAGGCCCATCGCCGCTGGATCGAAAGCGGCATCCTCTCGCCCATCGCGACCGACGCTCTGGAGGTCCGCCCCGAGCTGGCGGAAGCCGGAATCGTCGACCCGTGCGGCGGCATCACGATCTACGGCGCGTTTCCCTCGGTCCTCCTCGTAGATCACGACAAGCTCCAGGGCCGCCCCGCCCCGCGCTCGTGGCAGGACATCCTCGATCCCATCTACCAAGGCGACGTCACCATCGCGGGCCACCATGGCCGCGCCCCCGACGTCCTGCTTTTCAACTATTGGAAAAACCACGGCGACGAGGGCGTGAAAGCGCTGGCCCGCAATGTGGCGGAGTTCGCGCCCCCGGCCCGCATGGCAAAGATCGCCGGGCTGGGCAGCCCGCAGGGCACGGCGGTCTTCGTGCTCAATGGATTCTTTGCCAAGGCCGTGCGCGGCCCCGCCGCTGAGGTGATCTGGCCGGAGGAAGGCGCGTGGTTCAACCCGCTCATGCTCCTCGCCAAACGCAGCCGCCGCCCCGCCAGCGACCTCGCCCTACGCTACCTGCTCGGCCCCGAGTGGGCGGCCTACATCGAGTCCGTCGGTATTCCCTTTGCCTACCGGCAACCCGGCCAGCAACCGCTCCCGGGCAGGCTCTCGTGGATGGGATGGGATTTCATCCGCTCGCACGATCTCGACGCGCTGCGGGACGAACTGCTCGCGGTCTTCAACGCCGCCCGCTGACACGCCATGCGCCTCGTCACCGTCGCCGGGCCGCCCTCCAGCGGCAAGACCAGCCTCATCGTGCGCACGCTCCTCGCCCTGCGCGACGACGGGCTGCGCGTGGGGGTGGTGAAGTTTGACTGCCTGAGCACGCAGGATGCCGCCGTCTTCGACCGGCACGACATCCCGGCGCTGGTCGGCATTTCCTCGGGCTTCTGCCCCGACCACTACTTCATCTCCAATATCGAGGACTGCGCCGCCTGGGGCGAGCGGCTGGGCCTCGACCTGCTCGTGACCGAGAGCGCGGGCCTGTGCAACCGCTGCGCGCCGCACATCCGGGGCTTCCTCGCCGTCTGCGTGCTCGATGCGCTGTCGGGAGTCAATACCCCGCGCAAGGTCGGCCCGATGCTGAAGACCGCCGACCTCGTCGTCATCACGAAGGGCGACATCGTGAGCCAGGCCGAGCGCGAGGTCTTCGCCTTCCGCGTGCGTCAGGTGAATCCCCGCGCCCGCATCCTCTTTGTCAATGGCATCACCGGCCAGGGCGCATGGGAGGCCGCCCGCATCTGGCGAAGCGCCCCCGAGGATGGCGTACTGCAGGGCGGGCGGCTGCGCTTTTCCGTGCCCACCGCCGTTTGCTCGTACTGCCTCGGCGAAACGCGCATCGGCTCCGACCACCAGCACGGCACTGTGCGCAAAATCCCCATCCCGTCATGAGCACCGCCCTTTCGCCCGCTCCCTTTGACGCGGCGAGATTCGCCGACTTCCTGCGCCTGCACCATCTCCCCGCCTGCATGGAGGCGAATTCGCCCGACGCTTACTGGGCCGCGCTCACCTGGGAGCAGCGCGAGGATACCGGACTCGACCCGGAGACGCTGGCCGCGCGGTATGCAGAGTTTCTCACCCTCGACCGCCAGCCCGGCGCGGAAATGGCGCTGCATTCGCTCGACGTGCTGCGCGGGCGGGACAAGAGCGGCAACCCGGAGCGGTACGACCTGCGCTTCGCCCCCGGCGATGTCGTCTGCCTCGTCGGCCCGACCGGAGCCGGGAAGAGCCGCCTGCTGGCCGACATCGAGTGCCTCGCCCAGCGCGACACCCCGACAGGCCGCCAGGTGCTCATCAATGGCGAGCCGCCCGGCGACTCCGAGCGCTTCTCGGGGGAAAGCGGGCTGGTCGCGCAGATTTCGCAGAATATGAACTTCGTCATCGACCTGCCCGTCGGCGAATTCCTCCATATGCACGCCGAGAGCCGGGCATTGACCGATCCCGCGCCGGTCGTCGATCAGGTCCTCCACGCCGCCGTGGCCATGGCGGGCGAACCCTTCGACGCCGACACCCAGGTGACGCAGCTCAGCGGTGGCCAGTCCCGCGCCCTCATGATCGCCGACGCGGCCTTTCTCAGCCCAAAGCCCGTCGTCCTCATCGACGAGATCGAGAATGCCGGGGTCGACCGCCGCGCTGCGCTCGATCTCTTTGTGCGCAAGGGCAAGATCGTCCTCCTCTCCACCCACGACCCGCTGCTCGCGCTCTCGGGTTCCCGCCGCCTCGTCATCCGCCATGGCGCGGTGCAGGATGTCATCACTCCCGGGCCGGACGAACAGGCCATGATCGCCCGGCTCGTGGAGATTGACGCCCGGCTGGCCGACCTCCGCGCCCGCCTGCGCAATGGCGAGCGAATTTCCGGCTTCCCCGCCTGACCGGCGAAGGGCGGGGAGCATCGTTTTCTTGCCTCCCCCGCCCCGCTCTCTAAGCTTCCGGGACGCACGGGAGCCTCTCTCCGTGTCCACACCACTTTCATGAAAGCCGCCGGTACCCTCGTCATCATCGTCCTCATCATCGCCGCCATCCTGCTGATGAACTCCTTTTACGTGGTCAATCCCGGTCTCGCCGGGGTGAAGATCACCATGGGCAAGGTCGATCCCGACCCGCTCCCGAGCGGCACCGGGCTGCGCACGCCCTTTGTCACCCGCATCGTCGACATGCCCGTGAAGGTGCAGACGCTGAAGTTTCCCACCCAGTGCTTCAGCTCCGACCTCCAGACCGTCACCGCCACGATCACGGTGAATTACCAGTTCCCGCTCAACCAGGTCGTGAAGCTCTATGTGGACTACGGCGGCAACGTGGAAAACTCCATCCTCAAGCCGCGCACCCAGGAGGCCATTAAAGAGGTCACCGCCCAGCGCACCGCCGAGAAGATCGTGAAGGAGCGCGAGCAGGTAAAGCGCGCCACCCTCGACCTCCTCCGCCAGAAGATCGGCGACATCGTCACCATCGACGACCTCGTGTTGGAGGACATCGCGCTTTCGTCGGAACTCGAAAAGGCCATCGAGCAAAAGATGGTCAGCGAGCAAAAGGCCGCCCAGGCGCGTTTCACCCAGGACCAGACCCGCATCGAGGCCGAGACCGCCATCATCAAGGCCGAGGGCGAGGCCAAGTCGATCAAGGTCATCGCCGACGCCCTTTCGCAAAATCCGAAGATCCTCGAACTCCGCGCCGTCGACAAATGGAACGGCGTCGCTCCCACAACTGTCGTCACGGGCGGAGCCAATACCGTGCTCCCCCTCGCCACCGGCGTCATCAAGCCATCGAACTAAGGCCCGCTCAACCCCTCTCCGCCAATCTCCCGCCATGCGCACCCTCTATCTCGATTGTTTTTCCGGCATCAGCGGCGACATGACGGTCGGCGCCTTGCGCGACCTCGGCGTGCCGGAGGAGGTCTTTCAGCAGGCCATCGCCTCGCTCGGGCTGGCCGATGAATTTCACATCCACTTCCAGCGCGGCCACAAGCAGAACATCGCCGGGTGGAAATTCGACGTTCACGCCGCCCACGGGCATTCCCACGAGGCGCACGAGCACTCGCATTCCCATGAGCATGGCGGGGAGCACCATCACGAGCATGGGCATTCGCACGAACACTCCCACAGCCACGAGCACGGCGGGCACACCCACTCGCATCCGCATGAGCATGGGGAGCACTCGCATGAGCATGGCCAAGAGCATCACCATGGCGACCACGCCCACGGCCGCAGCTACCGCGAAATCCGCGCCCTGCTCGAGACCAGCACGCTCGCCGAGACGCCAAAGTCCCGTGCCCTCGCCGTCTTTCACCGCATCGCCATCGCGGAAGGGAAGATTCACGGCATCGACCCCGAGGAGATTACCTTTCACGAGGTGGGCGCGATTGATTCCATTGCCGACATCGTGGCCGCCTGCGCCGGTATTGACGCCCTCGGCATCGAGTGTGTCCTGGCCTCGCGGCTGGTCGAGGGTTCCGGATGGATCACCTGCGCCCACGGTCGTTTTCCCCTTCCCGCGCCCGCCACACTGGAGATCCTCGCGGGCATCCCGCTGAAGCAGGTCGACGAATCCACCGAGTACATCACGCCTACCGGCGCGGCGCTGCTCGCCGAGTATTGCTCCTCCTACGGCCCGATGCCCGAGATGCGCATCGAGAAGGTCGGCTACGGCCTCGGCACGCGCGACACCTACCCGCGCCCGAATGTCCTTCGCGCCACGCTGGGCGAAACCACCAGCAACTCCAGCGCGGAAACCGACGAGATCGTGAAGATCGAGACCAACATCGACGACCTCACGCCCGAACTGGCCGGAGCCACAATGGAACGCCTCTTCGCCGCCGGGGCGCTCGATGTCTTTTACACCGCCGCGCAGATGAAGAAGAACCGGCCCGGTTTTCTCCTGACCGTGCTGGTGCAGCCGGAGAAGGTCGACGAGATCGCGACGATCATCCTGCGCGAAACCAGCGCCTTTGGCATCCGCCTCGACCGCATGCAGCGCATGAAGCTGCGCCGGGAATTCCGCGACGTGGAGACGCCCTATGGCACCGTGCGCATCAAGGTCGGCTTCCTCGGCGACGAGATCGTCCAGGCCGCGCCGGAATACGAATCCTGCCGCGAGGTCGCCCAGCGCGCCGGAGTCAGCGTGCGCGACGTCCATCTCGCCGCCTGGATCGGTAGCGTTCCCCTACCCTCGGCGGGAAGCTAACAGAATGCCCCGCAGGGGCCTTAGTCAATACTCTCGCCGCCCTCGTCGCGATCGCCCTTGCGCTGGTTGGCCGGGCAGATGCCGCGCTTGGATTCACGCACAAAGTCGAAGAACGCCGTGGCCTCGGGTCCCCACTCCATCGTCGCCGCCTGCTCGACCGCCTGAGAGACGTTCAGCCCGGAGCGGAAGAGGAGCTTGAAGGCGCGGCGGATTTCCTGCCGCGTCTCCGCCTTCATTCCCGACCGGCGCAGGCCGATTACGTTGATGCCGGAGAGAAAATTATCCGCATCGGCCATCGCATAGGGAACGATGTCCTTTCCGAAGCGTGTGCCTCCGCGCACCATGGCCTGGCGGCCGACGCGCATGAACTGGTGAAACACCGTGCCGCCGCCGAGCACCGCGCCCTCCTGCACCTCGACGTAGCCCGCGAGATGGCAGGCATTGGCGATGATGACGCGGTTGGCGATGCGCACATTGTGACCCAGATGCGAGCCGACCATGAGATAACACCCGTCGCCCACTTCGGTGGCCGAGCCTTCCTTCGTGCCGCGATGAATCGTCACGTACTCGCGTAGCGTATTGCCATTTCCGATGCGCACTTCGCTGACGGTTTCCTTCTTGAAGGCAAAATCCTGAGGCTCGGTGCCGATGATGGAGCCGTAGCCGACGAGGTTGCCCGTGCCTAACGTAGTCTTGCCCTCGATGATGGCATGAGCCTGCACGACGCAGCCTGCGCCGAGGGTGACTTCGTCGCCGATGATCACACCGGGGCCGATTTCCACATCATCGGCGAGGACAGCTTTGGGAGAGACAATGGCAGTGGGATGAATCTTCATAGGAGACCGGAATCGCGAAAACTGAAATAGGGTGAGCGGCCGCCATCGGACGTGCCGCAGATGACGTGATCGAGGAGCGTGATCTGCATGATCCGCGCGGCCTCGGCAAGCTGGACGGTAAGGCGGCGGTCGGCCTGGCTGGGCGACGGATCGCCCGAGGGATGATTGTGCACCAGCACGACCGCGTAGGCCGAGTGCAGCAGAGCGGGGCGCAGGATCTCGCGCGGATGCGCCACGCTTTCATTGATGGACCCGAGCGAGATGTCCTCCACGCGGATGAGGCGCAGCTTTGTATCGAGCAGGATCACCTTTACCGTCTCGCGGTTCATGGCCTGGAGATCGGCCCCGATATAGGAAAAGATGGCCTCCGCGCTGTCGAGCACCGGGCGCTCGATGCCACCACGCGCCAGGCGCTTGCCGAGTTCAAAGGCGGCGGCGAGTTCCGCAGCCTTGGCCGGGCCGACTCCGGACGTGCCGCGCGAGAGTTCCGATGCGGTTGAGCGGGAAAGCCCGATCAGCCCGCCCTTTTGCTGGAGCAGGTCGGAGGCGACACTGATGGCACTCTTGCCGCGAATGCCCGTGCGTAGAAAGATCGCGAGCAGTTCGGCATCGGTGAGAGAACCCGCACCGCGCTCGGTGAGCTTTTCACGCGGGCGGTCGGATTTCGGGATCTCCCGGATGCGCATTTCTGTCAGGCGAGGAGGGCCTTGATCAACACCCCGACGTGGTTGGCGATGGCCTGCAACCCTTCGACGTACCGGTTCGACGGAATCGACGCGAGCTCCTGGGAGGCCTCGGCGATCAGCTTCTCAGCCACCTGTGCGGCGGCCGTGACGGAACCGCTCTTGCGAATCATCTCGCGAAGTTCCGCCTCGCCGCCCTCTTCACCGCTGACGAGCAGGGCGCGGAGGCGTTCGAGTTCGGCACCCTCAGGCCCCTGCAGCATGAGCAGGATCGGCAGGGTGAACTTGCCCTTGCGAATGTCGGTGCCGAGCGTCTTGCCAAATTCCTCCTCGGTGCCCGCGAGGTCGAGGCAGTCGTCGTAGATTTGATAAGCGACGCCGATCTTGGAACCAAACGCCTTGAGCGCGTCGATGACATTCTGGTCGGCCTTGCTGATGTAGGCCCCGAGTTCGCAGGCCACGGCAAAGAGCGCGGCTGTCTTCATCTCGATCACGCGGTAGTATTCCGCCGTCGTGAGATTCAGGTCGTAACGGCGTTGGGTCTGGATGATCTCGCCCGAGCAGACCTCGGCGGAGGCATCGGCGATGCGCAGGCAGATGGTCGGGTCGCCGTATGCGGCAGCCAGCCGGAGCGCATGGGCAAAGAGACAGTCGCCGAGCAGCACGCTGAGCGAGTTGCCCCACTTTGCATTGGCCGTCGGCTGGTCACGGCGGATATCCGCGCCGTCCATGATGTCGTCGTGCACGAGCGTGGCGACGTGGATCAACTCCACCACCACCGCGAGATCAACGTGCCCGGAGGTGACTTCGCCCGAGGCTCCCCCCGCCAGCAGCGCGAGCACGGGGCGCAGGCGCTTGCCGCCCTTGTTGCTCACATAGGAGACATAACCTTCGATGGCCGGGTCAAACTCCAGCGCCTGGGCGCGGATTCGTTCCTCGACCGAGATCAGATGCGGATTGATCAGCTCCAGCGCGTCGGCAAAACGCGCGAGCCCGGGAACAGCCTTGGCTACCTCATGGACGAACGAGGATGGCGACTGGTCGACGGAGGTATCCTTATCGGTTGGTTTCACAGCTTTTTGGAAAAGAGACGAAGAATTTCACGTGTGACGAAGAACGGAACCACCAGGGCCACGCCGACCGAGACGGCCAGCAGCAGACCCGGCACCACGCGGGCGCGATCCTTCGCCACCGCTTCCAGTCCGGTGCGGACGGCTACGGCGGGAGTCACGACCACGGGACCCATGGTTTCGTAGTGAGCCGTGGCATCCTCGCCCCGGCGTGCGACGTCAAAGAATTCGGTGGGCACCGGACCCGGGCACAGCGCGGTCACGGTGATGCCCTTCGGGCGCAGCTCGATCGCGAGCGCCTCGGTGAGGCTGGTCACATAGGCCTTCGTGGCCGAGTAGACCGCCATGTTGGGCAGCGGGAAGAAGCTCGCCACGGAGCTGACGTTGAGAATCGCCGCCCGGCCCGAGCGCAGCATCGAAGGCAGGAGGAGATGCGTGAGGTGCGTGAGAGCGCTGATGTTCACATCGATCATCGCCCGCACCCTCCCCCAGTCGGAGGAATCAAAATGTCCGTGGTCTCCCAATCCCGCATTGTTGATCAGAAAATCGATGCCGATGGCGCGCTCCCCCAGCCATCCGGCCAGACGGGTGCGCTGTTCCTCGACCGCAAGATCCGCGCCATAAATCTCCACTTGGAGTGAGGGCTGAATCTCGAGGAGTTCCTCCCGCAGGGCCTCCAGGCGATCCTCCCGCCGTGCCACCAGCACGAGTCCCCTGGCCACCGGCGCAAGCTGCCGGGCAAATTCGGCTCCCAACCCGGACGATGCTCCGGTAATCAGTGCGGTACAGCCCTCGTAAAACTTCATAATCCTTTCCACCTTCGATGATTGTCCAAAACCTATCCAGCCAAAAACCTTTTACGACCAAGGACGGTTCGCAGATTCGCAGCATTCTCGACCGCACCAACGCCCCTGTCGCCAACCAAAGCCTCGCAGAAGCCTCCGTACCAGCAGGTTGCGTGACGCAAAGGCATTACCACAAGCTGAGCGAGGAGTTCTACTTTATCCTCGAGGGTGAAGGTGAAATGGGCCTCGGCGAGGAAACCCGGCTGGTCGGCCCGGGCGACGCGATCCTCATCCCGCCCGGTCAATTCCACGACATCCGCGCGACCACGTCGCTGCGGTTTTTGTGCTGTTGCGCTCCGCCGTATTCCCACGAGGACACTTATTTCGAGTAATCGCGCCTAGTTCGACTCGTCGACGGTCGGGGTTGCCGGTTCCTCGCTGGCCCCCGATTTTTCCTTCTGCGCCTCCGCCTGCTCGGCTTCCTTGCCCTCGGTCTTGAGCTTGAGGATGCGGCGAAACGCCTTGCCGACCATCGGAGCGGCGTGGGAACCGCCGTGCACGGTGTTGTCGTTGGGTTCACCCTCGTAGACCGCCGCAAAGGCGTACTGCGGATTTTCCACCGGCAGAAAGCCCGTGAACCACGCCGCCGTGCGCTGTTTGTTGGTCGGTCCCCATTGCGCCGTGCCGGTCTTGCCCGCCACGGTCGTCCCCTTGACCTGGGCGGAATGCGCCGTGCCCTGCCCGTCGTAGACCACGTCCTTGAGCGCCGTCCGCAGCGTCTTGTCAACCAGCGGAGTCACCGGGATGTTCTCACGGATGCGATCAGGATACGCGGCTACCACCTTGTTATCGATGCTTTGAATCTGCGAAACGAGGCGCGTCAGGTGAAAATGTCCTCCCGCTGCCAGCACCCCCATGGCCTGCGCCATCTGCACCGGCGAGATCAGGATGTCGCCCTGGCCGATGGCCATGTTGGCGAGGTCGCCCTTCTTGATTTCCCGCCGATGGACGCGGAGCATGTAGTCATCCGTCGGGATGTTGCCCTCCTGCTCGGCGCGCAGCGGGATGCCCGTGCGGCGACCCAGCCCGAGCTTGTGCGCGTAGTCGATGAGCGAGGGCGCTCCGAGCTTGATTCCGACCTGGTAAAACCACGTGTTGCAGGACTGCGTGAGGGCTTCGACAAAGTTCAGGTTGCCCGAGCCCGTCTTCTTCCAGTTCTTGAAGGTATGGTCGCCCACCGTGAACGCGGTCGGGCAGTCAAACTGGCTCTTCGGCGTGATCGTGTTCGTCTCCAGCGCCGCGAAGCCGACGAAGGTCTTGAACGTCGACCCCGGAGGATACGCCGCCCGGTACGCGCGCGGTATGAGCGGATTGGCCTCGTCGTTATTGTAACGGTCGAAGACATCGCGGCGCACGATCGGCACGAATTCATTGGGGTTGAAACCCGGCTGCGAGGCCATGGCGAGGATCTCGCCGGTGTTGGGGTCGATGATCACCATCGCGCCCCGCTTGCAGTTGGCTGCGAGCGTTTCCTCGCAAATGCGCTGGAGGTCGATGTCGAGCGTCGTGACGACATTGTAGCCGGGCACGGGCGGCTTCGCGATGCGCTCCGAGGTCTTGTTCCCGTTCGTATCGTAGGTCACGTAAAGCTGGCCGACCTGCCCGCGCAGTTCGTTGTCAAACATCTGCTCCAGGCCTTCGCGCCCCTCGCTGTCGGAGAAAATCAGGTCGCCGTTCTCGATCGGCCGGACCGAAAGAGGCGCCTCCCGCCCCGTGTAGCCGATGATGTGCCCCGCGAGCGATCCCTGCGGGTAGATACGTACGTACGTCTGGCGGAGAATCAGGTTCGGCGTGAGTCCGCGCTGGACCACTCCCAGCTCCTGCGGCGAGAGATCCTCGACGATGTCCATCGGGAGCACGCCGCGGTTCTTGTAGTGATTCAGTATGGCCTCATCCGACACCTGGATGTCGCGCCCGAGCAGCCCCCTGGCCAGCGTGATCTGCTGGCGGGCAAAGGCGAGGATGCGGTTGTCCGTCCAGTCGAGCGGAGCGGGAAAGCTGACGGCGAGGTTGTAGCTCAGCCGCGTCTGAGCGAGCGGCCTTCCGTTGCGATCCACGATCTGCCCGCGGGGTGCGGGAATACCGAGCACAAACGTGCGCGCCTGCCTCTGGGTTTCCCAGGTCGGCTTGGGATTCTCGACCGACCCGGTGTTGTCAATGACCGGGGCCGCCACCTCCTGGGCGATCGACGATGATGCCAAAACGGCGGCCGTAAAAACGACCGCCGCAAGACTCAGCACATTGGAGCGCCGATCAGAGCTGCTGAGCGACTTTCTCAAGGGTGTAGCACTCGATGATGTCCTCGGCCAGGTACTCGGTGAAGTCGCCGAGGCGGATGCCGCACTCGAGACCCGCGCGCACTTCCTTGACCTCGTCCTGAAAGCGTCGCAGCGTCGCCATGCCGCCATCGTAGATCGGCTGGCGCTTGCGCAGCACGCGGGCGCGAGCCGTACGGGCGATGCGTCCGTCCGTGACGTAGCAACCGGCGACCTTGCCCTTGGTAAGGTCGAACACCTGGCGCACTTCGGCGTGACCGATCACGGTCTCGCGGAGCTCCGGGGCCAGCAGGCCCGCCATGGCTTCCTTCACCTGGTCGATCAGCTCGTAGATGATACTGTAGAGCTTGATCTGGACGCCTTCGCGCTTCGACACCGTGGAGGCGTTGTTCTCCACCTTCACGCTAAAGCCGATGATGACGGCATCCGAGGCGCTGGCCAGGAGCACGTCGGACTCCGTGACCGGGCCGACCGCCGAGTGAATGATGTCGAGGGTGATCTTTGCCTGCGGGATGTCCTTGAGCGCTCCGACAAGAGCCTCCAGCGAACCCTGCACGTCGCCCTTGAGGACGATGCGGAGCGTGGGCTTGTGGCCCTCGGCGATGTTGGCGAAAAGGTTCTCCAGCGTTGTCCGCTGGGGCGCGGCGAGCTTGTTCTGGCGGATGCCGAGCAGACGCTCTTCGCTCAGGGCGCGAGCGGCGCGCTCGTCGTCCATGACCACGAGTTCGTCTCCGGCATTGGGCAGGCCGCTCAGGCCGAGCACCTTGACCGGCATGGCCGGACCGGCCGACTTGATGGGCTTGCCGAGGTCGTTGATGAGCTGCTTGATCTTGCCCCAGTAGTTGCCGCAGATAAAGGTGTCGCCCACGTGGAGCGTACCCATGCGGACGATGACCGTGGCCGTCGGGCCGCGGCCCTGCTCGAGCTGCGCCTCGATGACGTTGCATCGGGCGAGAGCCTTCGGATCGGCCTTGAGCTCCAGCACTTCCGCCTGGAGGTTGATCATCTCCAGCAACTCGTCGATGCCCGTGCCCTTGATCGCGCTGACCGGTACGCAGATGATATCGCCGCCCCAGTCTTCCGGCGTGAGCCCCTTCTCCTGGAGCTGGGTCTTCACGCGGTCGGGGTTGGCTGCTGCAAGGTCCATCTTGTTGATGGCCACCATGATCTGCACCTTGGCCGCCTTGGCATGGCTGATCGCCTCGATCGTCTGCGGCATGAGGCCGTCATCCGCCGCCACCACGATGACGACGATATCGGTCACATTCGCACCACGAGCGCGCATCGCGGTAAAGGCCGCGTGGCCCGGGGTGTCGAGGAAGGTAATCTCCTGCCCGTTGCGCTCAACGCTGTACGCGCCGATATGCTGGGTGATGCCGCCCGCCTCTCCCGCGGCAACGCGGGCTTTGCGAATGGCATCCAAAAGCGAGGTCTTGCCGTGGTCGACGTGGCCCATGAAGGTCACGATCGGGGCGCGCGGCTTGAGCGCCTCTTCCTTCGGCTTCTCCGGCTCCTTGGGAGCCTCGACCTTCACCTCGACCTTGTGATGGCCCTTGGAGGTGTCCTTCTTCTCGCGCTCGAGGATGAAGCCATGCTTCTCGCACAGCTTGGCCACCGTATCCAGCTCGAGAGTCTGGTTGATGTTGGCAAAAATCTGCAGCTCCATCAGGTCCTTGATGACCTGGAAGGGCTTGATGTTGATCAGCGGAGCCAGATCCTTCACGGCGATGGATGCCTTGAGATGGATCACGTTGATCGGCGTCTCCTCGACGGCTTCCTCGACCACTGGAGTCTCCTCGGCCACGGCTGCGGGAGCTTCCTCGACCGCGGGTTCTGGCTCGGGCTCGACGGGAGCCGGAGCGGGTGCAGGCTCCTGGCGGGCCTGGATCTTGGAAATGGGAGGAAGGATGCGGCGGATTCCGACGGAATCATCGCGCTTCTTGACCTTCTTCTTCGGTTCCAGGAGGTCCACAGCCTCCTGCTTCACCACCGGCTCCTTGGGAGCCTCGGCGGCGGGTGGATTGGATGCGGGCGCGCCAGCGCCTCCGGGGCGCTTAGTGGTCTTTCCGGCTTTGTCTTCGGGTTTCTTGGCGGTCAATTTTGGTGTGGCCATTAAAGGGAGAAATTATCGTTTTCATGGCCTAGGAAGCGGCCGGTGCGTGCTCGGCGGCCGCTTTTGCCGCCTCGTAAATCTTCTGTCCCCGCTCTGCGTCGCAGCCGAGGAGCTCTGCGATGTCCGAGGCATCGCCCGTCAAGATAGCTTCGATGGAGTTCATTCCATTTTCGGCCAGGATACCAGCTTCTTCCTCGCTGATTCCCAAAGCCTCGGCCACGGAATGCGCGGCCTGGGCCTTCTGGCTGGCGAGCACTTGCTCAGCCGTCTTGTCTTCCTCGATGTCGACATTCCAGCCCGTGAGCTTGGAGGTCAGGCGGGCGTTCTGTCCGCGCTTGCCGATGGCGAGCGAAAGGTCTTCGCGTCCGACAAGCACGCGGATGGTGTGCGTATTCTCATCGAGCGAAATGTTGCGGATGTTGGCCGGCTTCAACGCAGCGGCGGCAAACTTGAGCGGGTCCGGGTCCCAGCGGATGATGTCCACTTTCTCATTGTTCAGCTCGCGCACGATGTTCTTTACGCGGGCACCGCGCATTCCGACGCAGGCTCCCACGGGATCGACCTTCGCGTCGGCGCTGTGCACCGCCACCTTCGTGCGGTAACCCGCCTCGCGGGCGATGACCTTGAGCTCGACCGTGCGGTCGGCGATTTCGCTGACCTCGATCTCAAAGAGGCGGCGAACGAAATTCGGATGGCTGCGGGAGAGGATGATCTCCGGGCCGCGGACGCCATTCTGCACCTCGACGACGTAAGCACGCACGCGGTCGCCGATGCTGTACTCTTCCGTCACGACACGCTCGGAGGACGGCATGGTGCCTTCAAATTTGCCAAGGTCGACGATGACGTTCGACTTCTCGAAACGGCGGACGGTGCCGCTCACGATCTCACCGGCACGATCCTTGAACTCCTCATAGATCATGTCCTTCTCGATCTGGCGGATGCGCTGATTGATCGCCTGGCGCGCAGCCTGGGCGGCGATACGGCCAAAGTCGCGTGGCGTGACCTCGACCTCGATCTCCTCGCCGAGCTGGATGTCGGCCTTGAGCGCCTTCGCCTTGGAGTGCAAAATCTCGTCGTGCGGGTTGGCCACCTTTTCGACGGCAATCAGCTTGGCCAGCGCACGGATCTCCCCATTCTTCGGATCGATGTCGATACGCAGTTCCCGGGTTCCCGAGGTGAAGCTCTTCTTTGACGCCGCGAGAAGGGCGCTGGAAATCGCCTCGACGAGAACTTCGCGTTTGATGCTACGTTCCCGCTCGAGGTAATCAAGCATGGCAATGAGTTCGGAATTCATATGTCAGGACCCCGAGATGAAAAAAGCGGGACTGTGCCCCGCTTGCCGCATCGTTGGGAATAGAGGAATATGAGCGCCCGCCTGCCGAAGGTCAAGGGTCAACCCCGAGCCATTTTTTTTGACGCTGCCGGAACCCTGATCCGGCTCACTGCCCCTGTTGGAAGCACTTACGCAGAAATCGCCCAGGAGTTCGGAGCAAAGGCCGAACCCGCAAGGATGGATGCCGCCTTCCGTCAGGCATGGAAAGAGCAACCGCCCCGCGCAACGATTGCAGGGCCGCGCAAGGAGGATGACCGCCCATGGTGGCGGGCGCTGGCTCTGGCGACATTGCGGCGCGCCTGCGGCTCCCTTCCCCGGACTTTCGACGAGGACGGCTGGTTCGACGCCGTCTATCGGCGCTACGCAGAGTCGGCAAGCTGGGAGCTTTTTCCCGAGGCGCACGGGTGCCTGGAGGCGCTGTCTTCGACGTTTCCCCTGGGCGTGATTTCCAACTTTGACCGCCGCCTGGAGACGATACTTTCCGGACTCGGAATCGCGCCGTATTTTCGATCCGTCACGATCTCCAGCGTCTGCGGAGCGGACAAACCGGATGCCGCGATCTTTGAGGCAGCCGCATCCTCTCTCGGCCTGACCCCGCCGGATTGCCTGCACGTCGGCGACGATCCCGTGCGGGACAAACAGGGGGCGGAATCCGTCGGCATGAAGTGCTTCCTCGTCGACCGCCCCAAGGTGACCCTCCTCGCCCTCACCGCCCGGCTGGGCAGCTTTCTATCCTAGCGCCCCATGCCGGAGGGAGGAGAAATTTCCAAAATCCAGCATTCCTAGCAACAGGGCGCGGGTATCGAGAAACTCGACGCCCGAGGTCGGCTGCAAGAGCAGGCTGCGATATGCCGCCTCAAGCTTTGCCGCATAGGCCGCAGGGGAATATTGGGAGGCAATCGTGGCGCGATTTTTTTCGATGATCTCCGGCTTTTCCTGGGATAGGGCGATTCCCGGTCGAGTCCCCTCCTCCAGGATGCGCTCCTGCGCCGCCTCGGGCAGCCGCCCGAAATCCGCGACTTCTCCCTGAAAAACCGCCGCACAGGCCTGCGCCGCCATCTCAGGGCGCAATGGCACATGATAACTCTCGCAGCTATGCCGCACCGCCGCGTGAATTGCCTGCTCCACAGCCTGCCGCCGCGCATCCGACACCGGCACATCGCACCGCGCATAAAGGCGGGAAAACTCCACGCCGGAACCGCGGAAATCCCCTGTGACCTGGGGCAGATCACGCCCGGCCAGCGACACTCCCGCAAGCCAGGGCTCCAGAAAGGCCATGCCGAAACCCTCCGTCATGCTCGTCGTCAGGCAGAGGGAGGCACCGAGCAAAAAATCCACCGTCGTCCGCCCGAGCAGGGTCTGGCCTTCAAAGACAACCGGCAGCTTCAGCCGCTCCGCCTGCACCCTCCAGCGGGCGTAGAGCGCCTGATCCGAGGAGGTCAGGGGCGGCGCAGTCAGGATAAGCTTCTCTCCCGGTTCCAGTGCGGAAGCCAGGAGCAGGGCCTCGCCGATATTCTTGCGCCGGATGCCCCGGCACGGATAAACGATCAGCCGCTCAGCCTGGAGCTCGCTGGCCGCCACCGGACGCTTTGAGTCCGGCAGGATCACCGGGTTTGGCAGCCAATGGCAGTTTCCCGCCGCCTGCATACGGTTCAGATCCTGTGTGTTCAACAGGCCATAGGCGACCTGTGAGGAAACGGGATAAAGCACGCCGCGCAGCCCCTCCTCGCCGCCCAGTTGATCGAGCAACTGGCGGTAGTTCTCCGGCCTGCCATTCTCGGCAAAGTCATGAATCTGGAGCAAGAGTCGCCCTCCCTCCCTCGCCCACGCCGCCACCGCCAGAGGCAGGGCGAAGTTCTTCCCCAGGGCATGATTGTGGAGATGCAGCACGTCCGCTCCATCTGTCCATCTCGCCTGCACGCAGGCCTCGACCTCCGCCTTCAGCTCCTTCCACCGGGAAGACGTCACCCCGTAGCGCAAGGCCGGAGCCACCGCGACCCGATCCAGGGGCAGGCGACCAGCCTCCGGCTGCGGTTCCCCGCTGACGATGAGCACCTCGTGCCCCGCCGCCACCAGCGCGTCGTGGGCCATTTCGATCACCCGGGTCACGCCGCCCGGGCGGAGATGAAAGTGCAGGATCGCGATTCTCATGCCGCCATCACCGCAAATACCCCGGCACCTCCCGCAGCGGCGGCCTTTCAAAGTCCTCCAGCCGCGCCTCGCTCAACCGCATCACCCCATCCTCGCGGACAAACGAACGGTAGATCTCCGGCAGCACCTCAGGAGCAGTTAATACACCATCCGCCTGCGCCCGGCGCAGGAACGCCTGGAGGATGGAGAAACTCATCCGCCCGAGGGATGCCGTGTCCTGGTGGCGGTGAATGCGTTCATCGAGATCGCACTGAGCCAGCCCCTCCGCTCCATGCAGGCGATAGATATCCAGCAGCAGCGCCGTCTCGATCCCGTACCCGGTCGGCATTGGAATGCGCTCCAGGATGGCACGCCGCGCGGCATATTCCCCGGCCAGCGGCTGCACAAAGCCCGCCAGGGCCGGATAGAACAGGGAAAACAGCGGACGTACCAGCGCCTCGGTCACGCGCCCCCCTCCCGCCGGGCGCACGCCTAGCTCCACCGCCGCATGCGGGCGGTCATAGAAGCCCTTCGCATAAGCCACTCCCGACCTCGTCAAAAGGATGCCGAGCGGCCCGTACACAAACCGCGGGTGCATGTTGCGCACATCGCCATCGACGAAGCAGATGATGTCTCCCTTGAGCCGGGCTGTCGCCTTCCAGATATTCTCGCCCTTCCCCCGGCCCAGCCCGCATTCCGGCAGGATTTCGCTCGCGAGATGAACCTCCGCCCCGGCTGCGGCTGCAACCTCGCGAGTCCGGTCGCTGGAGCCGGAATCCACCACCGCCACCTCGTCGAGCAGAGGCACGTCATCATGCAACGCGGATTTCAGGCAGCGGACCACCTCGCCGATCGTGTCCTCCTCATTGAGTACCGGCACGCAGAGGGAAACTGTCAGCCCCTGGGAGCGCTTGAGGCGCACGAGTTCCCCGAGGTCGGCAAACTCTCCATGGTGGCAGGTGGCGATGTCGGGGATCATTCGGCGTACGTTCAAGCACTTAACGCTCATGGAGTCACGGATTGTCTGTCAGCGCCGTCATCTGCCGTCCTTTGGGCATCCCGTTGTTTTTGCAGTGGCAAAAATGCCCCGATCCGAGTTATTGTCTCGCATTCGCCCCAATGATCCGAGTCCTTCCCATTCTGCTGACCGCGGCCGTTCTGTTTTTCGGCGTCGCCGCTCCTCTCCAAGCTCAATCCCCCGGCGCGGCTCAGGCCAACTCTGCTGCGTACGACATCTACTCGACCGGCGACTACAAGGCTGCCTCCGCCGCGTATGAAAAACTGATCAAGGACTACCCGACGGATCTCGTCATCCCGACGGCCCAGATCCAACTCGCCTTTACCTACTACTTCCTCGCCCGTTTCGACGACGCCCTCGCCATTCTCGACAAGGCCGTAAAGGGTCCGCCGCTCCCGGCCGAACTCAAGCAGGTCGTCGACAGCTTCATCCCGCAGATCCTCTCGGCCAAGGCCGCCGCGATGCCGATGAATGATCCCAAGCGCGTCACGACCTTCAACGACGCCATCAAGAAGTTCACCGACTTCATCAACGCCTACCCGCAGGCACCCGATCTCGAATCCGCAATCTACGGTCGCGCCATCGCCGAGTACCAGATCCAGAAATACGACGACGTGGTGAAGGACCTGGAGCTCAATATCCAGAAGTTCCCCAACAGCAGCACGATCCCGACCAGCAAGAACCTGCTCGCCATCGCCTACGCCACCCAGGGCAGCATCGAACTCAACAATCCCAGCGGCGACCGCGCCAAGGCTTTCGGCCTCTACCAGAAAGCCATCACCCTCCTCCGCAGCATCATCGACAACAAGAAGGACGTCGCCCTCATCAACGAGGCCAACTTCCAGCTCGGCGAGATCCTCTTCAACCAGGCCGCCTTCAGCCCCGAGGCAGACCGGGCCGCCCTCTACCAGCAGGCTCTCGACGCCTATCGCGCCGTGGCCCCCAAGGACGCGATCGTCGCGCTCCAGCAGGCCAAGATCAAAGACTTCCCTTCCCGCCGCCTCGAGGCGATCAAGGCCCGCGACCAGGCAAAGCTGAAGCTGCTCGAAAAGGAAAACGAGCGTGAGCTCAAAAAGCTCGCCGAGCTCCAGGGCAAACCCGACCAGGTGGCCTCCGCCCTCGCCAAGATGGGCGAGATTTTCTTCGGCCAGCAGCAGCTCAACGCCGCCCGCGTGGTGTTCCAGCACGTCGATCCGTTCCTCACCACGGATGACGACAAGATGCGCGCCCTCTACTTCACCACCATGACCTACGCCCTGCAGGGCGTGACGGACAAGGCCGTGGCCGGGTACAATGAGTTCCAGAGCAAGTACAAGGCCGACCCCGTCGCCGACAACCTGCCCGTCACCATCGGCAACATGTACCTCGCCCAGAACAACCTGCCCGAGGCGATCAAGTACTTCAACGAATCCCTCACCCTCTACCCCAAGGGCCGCTTCGTCGGCATCAGCGTGGTCAGCAAGGCCGCCGCCGAGGCCCGCACCGGCAAGTACGCCGAGGCGGAGGCGACCTTCAAGGACTACCTCTCGAAGAATCCTCCGCCAGAAGTCGGCGTCATCGCCCTCAGCGGCCTCGCCGGCGTCTACAAGGACACCCAGAAGTGGGACGACGCCATCAAGAGCTACCAGGAGGTGCGCAGCAAGTACCCCAACACTCCTCAGGCTGACGAAGCCTCCTACTGGATCGCCATCGGCACCCAGCAAAAGGGCGACAATGCCGGGGCCATCCCGCTCCTCGACGAATACGTCAAGGCGCACCCCAAGACCGTCTTCGCTCCCCTCGCCCTCTACACCAAGGCCGCCGCTCAGCTCGCCGTCGGCCAGAAGGAAGAGGGCATCGCGACGATGGCCCAGGTGGCGGCGGACTACCCGGACAGCCAGCCCGCGCCATTCAGCTACTTCATCCGCGCCCAGCTTCGCGCCCAGGAAGCCAAGAACGACGAGGTCGTCGCTCTGATGAAAGCCTTCATCGAGAAGTATCCCAAGGACGACAAGGTCTATAATGCCTACGAGACCATCGCCCAGATCCAGACCAACGCGGGCCAGACGGATGACGCCCTCGCCACCTACCGCGAGTACGTTGCCAAGTACCCGGATAACCCGCAGGCCGCACTCGCCCTCGTAAAAGTCGCCACCATGCAGCGCATGAAGGCCGAGGGCCTCGGTCGCTATGGCGCATTGAACGAGCAGGAGCGCGCCCTCTGGAAGATTTACATCGACGGCAGTATTGCCGCCTCCGAGGAACTGATCAAAAAATACCCGGACAGCCCGGCAGTTCCTGAAACGCTGCAAAACCTCCTCCGCATCCAGCGCACGATGCTGACCGCCGAGCTGAAAAAGGCTCCCGAGGTTGAGCAGTACTTCGAGGCTCTGGCGGAAAACGCCCCAAACGCCAACGCCAAGAGCAAAATCCAGTTTGCCCTCGCGAACTACGTCTCCGAGAGCGACAAGGCCAAGGCGCTTGAGATCATGAATGCCGCGTACAATCCCGATGTCGTGTACGCCCCGCAGGATCTCGACGTCTACGGCCTCGCGCTGATCGACGCCAAAAAGCTCGACCAGGCCACCGCGGTCTTCCAGAAAATCGCCAAGGATTACCCGACACCCGCGGGCACTCAGCCGCAGGCTGCACTCCCGCAGATCCAGGAGGCCCAGGCCATCTCGCTCTTCGGCCTCGGTCGCGTCGCCCAGGCAGGAGGCGACGCAGCCAAGGCTGGCCAGTTCTTCGAGCAGCTCAAGTTACTCTATGGCTGGTCGCCCAAGGTGCTCGAGGCCAACTACGGCATCGCCGTCGCCTTCAAGGACCAGGGCAAGCTGGATGAGGCCCAGAACCTCCTCCGCGGCGTCATCGCCGGTCAACAGGCCACCGCCGAGCTCCGCGCCAATGCCACGCTGCTCACCGGTTACATCCTCGTCGAGCGCGCCAAGGCCGAGACCGATCCCAAGAAGAAAAGCGACTTGCTGGGCTCCGCCATCGACACCTTCTCCAAGATCGGTGACTACTTCGAAGGCGTCCCCGTTGCCGCGGCCGAGGGTCTCTGGATGGCTGGCCAGTTGCTTGAGCAGCAGGCTGCAGGCATCACCGACCCGAAGCAGAAGTCCCTGCAGAACCAGCAGTTCAACCGCGCCCGCAGCACGTACGAGCAGTTGGTCAAAGATTACCCAAACAGCCAGTACGCGCCCAAGGCTCAGGAGCGTCTCACCGCTCTCGGTCCGAAGCAATGACCCGCGCGGCTGCCCGCGCTCAACACCTCACGCAGCGGCTTCCGGATATTTATCCGGACGCCCACTGCGAGCTGGACTACCGCACTCCGCTGGAACTGCTCGTAGCCACCATCCTCTCCGCCCAATGCACGGACAAACGGGTGAACATCGTCACGAAAGACCTGTTCGCCCGTTGTGAGACCGCGAAGGATTTCGCTGAAATTTCGCAGGAGGATCTTGAGGCCATCGTCCGCTCGACCGGATTCTATCGCAATAAGGCAAAGAACATCCGCGCCATGGCCGCCGTGCTCGTGGAGAAGTACGATGGAGAAGTTCCCCGTACCCTGGAAGAACTCGCCGCCCTCCCCGGCGTAGGCCGCAAAACGGCGAATGTCGTACTCGGGAACGCCTTCGGCATCGACGAGGGAGTGGTCGTCGACACCCACGTGACCCGCCTTTCCAACCGCCTCGGCCTCACCCGTCACACCGACGCCGTGAAGATCGAGCAGGACCTGATGAAGCTCTTCCCGCGTACGGTCTGGACCGTGCTGAGCCACTGGCTCATCTGGCATGGCCGCCGCCGCTGCGTCGCCCGCAAACCCGACTGCGCCAACTGCGAAATCTACGACCTCTGCCCCACCGGGCCGAAGTTGCTCAAAGATATCGCCTGATCCGAAAAGCAAAAAGGCGCTGACCAAACTGGCCAGCGCCTTCGATATTTTAACTGCGGTAACCCTTACGCCCCGTGCACCTCGGCGGCCACTTTGAGCCGGAGGGCGTTGAGGTGGATGAAGCCGGTGGCGTCGTCCTGGTTGTAGGCCTGGGTCGGGTCGGCTTCCATCGTCGCGATGTGCGGATTGTAGAGGCTGACCGGGCTCTTGCGCCCGGCGGCGATGATGTTGCCCTTGTAGAGCTTCAGGCGCACCGTGCCGGTGACGTTCTTCTGCGACTCGGTGACGAGGGCCTGCAGGGCCTCGCGCTCGGGAGCGAACCAGAAGCCGTTGTAAACCAGCGTGCTGTATTTCGGGATGAGCGAATCGCGCAGGTGCATCACCTCGCGGTCCATCGTGAGGGACTCCATCTGGCGATGGGCAAAGTGCAGGATCGCTCCGCCCGGGGTCTCATAGACGCCGCGGCTCTTCATGCCGACGAAGCGGTTTTCCACCATGTCGACCCGACCGACACCGTGCTGACCGCCGAGCTTGTTGAGGACGCGCATGATCCAGAGCGGAGTCAGGCTGGCATCCTGCTCACCGTTATAATTCAGCTCGGCGAGGATTTCCCACAGGCGCGGATGGGCGAGTCCGGTACAGATGCCATGGTCAAAAACCAGCTCCAGGTACTCCGGAGCATCCGGCGCGTCCTCGGGCGATACGCTGAGCTTGTACATGCCCTTGTGCTCCGGCGCGCTGGCGTCGAACCACGGGTCTTCCAGGATGCCGCTCTCGTAGCTGATGTGCAGGAGGTTGCGATCCATCGAGTACGGTTTCTTGGCCGAGGCCTCGACGTTGATGCCGCGATCCGCGCAGTACGCAATCATCTCGGCACGGCCTGGGAATTCGGAACGAAAGCGCTCGTCACGCCATGGGGCGATAACCTGGAGGCGCGGAGCCAGGGCGGCGGCAGTGAGTTCAAAGCGAATCTGGTCGTTGCCCTTGCCCGTCGCGCCGTGGGCGATGGCATCGGCCTCTTCGGCGAGGGCGATTTCCACCATGCGCTTGGCAATGAGGGGACGGGCAATGCTGGTGCCGAGGAAGTATTGTCCCTCGTAAAGCGCTCCGGCCTGGATCATCGGAAAGATGAAATCGCGGGCGTATTCCTCCTGGAGATTGTCGACGTAGCAGCGGCTGGCACCCGTGTTGAGGGCCTTTTCCTCGAGGCCGTCGAGTTCCTCCTCCTGACCGACATCGGCGCAGAACGCAACGACTTCTGCCGAGTAGGTGTCCTTGAGCCAGTTCAAAATTACCGAGGTGTCGAGACCGCCGGAATACGCGACAACGATTTTCATGTGGTCGTGGTGATACAACATCGCCCCGGTGACAATCCAGCCCGACGTTACGAAACCTCAGGCGATTCTCTATTGTCCCTCGCGCATTTTTCCCCATGATCACGGGCATGGCCGACTTCATCCAAATCGTGATCACCACCTACGCGGCGCTGTTTCCGATCTGCAATCCGCTGGGCAACGCCCCGATTTTTCTCTCGATCACGGATGGTGAAAAACGCGCCACCCGCGCCGCCCAGGCGCTGAAGGGATCGCTTTACGTGTTCCTCATCCTGGCCGGTTTCTTGATCGCCGGCACGTTCATCCTGAGCTTTTTCGGGATCTCGCTTCCCGGTGTGCGCATCGCTGGCGGATTCGTCGTGGCCACGGTCGGCATGAATCTCCTGCGCTCGGCGCATCACCAGACCCAGCAGCCGGATGAAAAGAGCGAGGCGGAGGACAAACCCGACATTTCATTCACCCCCCTCGCCCTCCCGCTCATCGCTGGGCCTGGTGCCATCGCCGTGGTCATGACCCGCAGCACGGAAAACCCTCACCTCCTGTCCATGGCGACGCTGGCCGCGCTGACCGGCATCCTCCTGCTCAGCCTGACGTGCTGGATTGTCCTCCGCGAGGCCGACAAGGTCCTGTCCGTCCTGGGCGTCAACGGCGCAAATGCTCTGACCAAGATCATGGCCTTCCTCCTGCTCTGCATCGGCGTGCAGCTCATCATCGACGGCATCAGGCCTGTTTTCGGCCTCCACTGATGTCTTTTCCAAATATCGGGGCTGAAGCCTGGACCCTCGCGCTGATCGCGGCGCTCTGCATCGGTCTGGCCAAGGGTGGATTTGGCGGCCTCGGCATGATTGCCGTTCTGCTCATGGCCCAGGTATTGCCCGCACGGGAATCCACCGGCGCGATTCTGCCGATGCTCATCACGGCAGACATTTTTGCCGTAAAAGCCTACCACCAGCACGCCGACCGGCGGTTGGTCTTGCGTCTCCTCTGGCCTGCGCTGGCGGGTATCGTCTGCGGATGGCTCCTCATGCCGCTCATCCCGGCGCACGTCTTTGGCCGCGTCATCGGCTGGCTCACGCTCGGCCTCATCATCCTGGTATTGCTCCAAAAGTACGGCGGCAACATGCTGAAATTCGCCGCCGAGCACCCGGGCTTTGCCTGGCCCTTTGGCTGGCTGGCGGGGGTCACTACGATGCTGGCCAACGCCGCCGGCCCTGTGATGACGATCTACCTGCTCGCCTGCAAGCTGCCCAAGATGGAATTCGTCGGCACCGCCGCATGGTTTTTCCTCACGGTCAATCTCGTGAAGGTTCCCTTCAGCACCTCGCTGGGACTCATCAATGGAAGCAGCCTCACTCTCAACCTGATCCTCGCCCCGCTCGTCATCGGCGGTGTCTTTGCCGGGCGCTGGATGATCAGAAGGGTGAATCAACAGGTCTTTGAGTGGCTGATGATTCTCTTTTCCCTCGCCGGAGCCGTCCGGCTGATCCTGAAGTAAATCGCAGATCCTTCGCGAACGCTATTCGCCTTCCAGGCTCATGCGCTTCACCCGCTCCTTCTCATACCTGATCCGCTCGCGGCGATCGAGATACCAGGCGATCCAGATGCAGCCCTCGTAGAGCAGATACATCGGCCCGCCCATCAGGAGGAGGGTAAACACATCCGACGTCGGCGTGATGACCGCCGCGAAAAAGAAAATGACGATGACGGCAAAGGCACGGGTGCGGTTCAGAACGCGGTAATCAAGGATGCCAAGCTTCACCAGCAGCAACACGGCCAGCGGCAGTTCGAAGGCGAGGCCGAAGGAAATCACAAACTGCGACACGAAGGAAAAATACTCCCGCACGCTCCATTGCGGTTGCCAGTGCAGGTCCTTGGAGTAGTTGAAGAAGTAATTCAGGGTCGGAGGCAATACCGCCCAGTAGGCAAACGCCACCCCGAGGAGAAAGAGCCCCAGGGCCGCCCCTGCGGCGGGATAGAGCATGCGCCGCTCCGTCGCCGTCAGCGCCGGAACGATGAACTCGGCCAGGAAAAGCACGAGAAACGGAAAGGACAGGATGAGACCCGCGTAAAAGGAAAGTTCGATCGCGATGGAAAGCGGATCGCTGACGCCGAGATTCACGAGCGACCGCGTCGCATCCACGGAAAGGAGCGGGTGCATGATGACCGAGATCAACTGCTCCTGAAAAACAAACGACCCGCCCATCATCAGGACCAGGACGACGATCATCTTGATCAGCATCCGGCGCAGATCCTCGAGGTGCTCGAGAAACGGCTTCGGCTCGTCGTTGATCTCGCGAAAGTCGAAAAACTTGCGCCAGTTCATACCAGCAGGCCACGAGCCGTCAGCCGGGCGAAGACAGACAGGGTGTTCGCGTCAAAAATCTCTCCAGTCGCCACCATCTGCCTCAACTCATCCGCCGAAAAGGCGCGAACTTCAAGGATCGCTTCGAGTTCGTCCGGCGATGCGCCCTTTTCATGCGGCACCACATCCGTGGCCAGAAAGAGAAAAGCGCGTTCATCGGTGAATCCCGCGGAGGAATAAAAAAAGTCCAGAGGGATCAACTCGCCGGTACAGTGCAGGCCGGTCTCCTCGATCAGCTCGCGAAAAGCCGTGGCGCGGATCGACTCCTCGGTAATCTCCCCCTCCACCTGCCCGGCGGGAAACTCCCACATGGCGCGCTGAATGGGAATCCGCTCCTGACGGATCAGAATATAGCGCCCTTCGGGTGTACGCGGAGCGACCACGGCAGCAGTCGGGCGGCGTGCGACGGTCCACTCGATCCCGTCGGGCCGGGTCGGCGTGGCAACGATCTCCTGCCAGACTGGCACGTAGGGAGACGGGCAGATGCGCTCCCGCTTCAGTGTCTTCCAGCCGGAGTCCGCCATCGCTTCTAGGCCAGCACGGCGGCCCAGTGAGCCAGGCGGCGGGAAAGATTCTCCGGGGACGGAGCACCGGTTGCCTTGCGAGCTGCGAGGCCGGTTTGCACGCTGAAAGTTTCAGCCACCACCTGCGCGGTCAGCACCTCGCTGGCGGCAAAGTAATCCTCCTCGGGCAGCTTGTGCAACCCGACTCCCCGCTCGGCAGCCAATGCCACCAGCTTGCCCACGATCTCGTGCGCCTGGCGGAAAGGCACCCCGCCCAGCACGAGGCGGTCAGCCAGATCGGTCGCCAGGAGGTTCGGGTCTTTCGTCGCCTCTGCCGTCACGGCGACGCGGAAGCTCGCCGCTTCCATCATCTCGGCAAAGATCGCGAGGGCGGCCTTGGCGGTATCAACAGAATCAAAAATCGCCTCCTTGTCCTCCTGCATGTCGCGATTGTACGTAAGCGGCAGCCCCTTCATCGTGGTGAGGAGCGAAATGAGATTGCCGTACAGGCGTCCCGTCTTGCCACGGGTCAACTCCGCGATATCGGGATTCTTTTTCTGCGGCATCAGGCTCGAGCCCGTCGTGTGACGGTCGCTCAGCTCGATAAATCCAAACTCCGCCGAGGCCCAGAGAATCACGTCCTCACTGAGACGCGACAGATGCATACCGAGGATCGCCAGGGCGGAAAGCAGCTCTAGCGCGTAGTCGCGATCGGAAACCGCATCCATGCTATTCTGCGTCACCCCGGAAAAGCCCAGTTCCCTGGCCACGGCCTCGCGGTCGAGAATGATCGTCGATCCGGCGATCGCGCCAGACCCAAGCGGCATCTGGTCGAGACGAGTCAATACATCCCCCAGCCTTCCATGATCGCGCTCCGCCATCTCGACATAGGCCAGCAGATGATGGCCGACGAGCACCGGCTGGGCGCGCTGAAGGTGGGTATAGCCCGGCATCACCGCATCCTCGTGACGGGCGGCAAGCCCGACGAGCGACCGCTGGAAACCACGCACCAGCCCGCGGATTCCCTCGATCTCGTCACGGAGATAGAGGCGAAGGTCGAGCGCCACCTGGTCGTTGCGGCTGCGCGCCGTATGGAGCTTGGCCCCCGCCGCGCCGATGCGCTTCGTCAGCTCGGCCTCGATGTTCATGTGCACGTCCTCGAGGTCGATATCGAAGACAAACTCTCCCTCGGAGATTTCCTTCTCGATCTGGCGCAGGCCAGCCTCGATCTGCCCAAACTCACCGGGCGTCAGGATGCCCGCAGCAGTCAATGCACGGGCGTGGGCAATACTCCCGCGGATATCATGGCGATATAACCGAGCGTCGAACGATACAGATTCCCCGTAGGATTTGAGCAGACTCGACTGAGCCTGCTTGAAGCGGCCTTTCCACATGGCTGAAATGAATTTAGGAGGCTTTGTCCTTCTGATGACGACAAGAGCCGTGAATCTTGAGTTCGTCGCAATGCCCCTCGATCTTCACTGCCTTCGACGCGGGCGAAAACCCGAGCCGGCGCGTGATGCAATTTTCCAGCAACTCCATGTTGGTGTCCTCAAACTCGATGATTTTATTGCAGTCCACGCAGATCAGGTGGTTGTGGGTCGGATGCTCGACGAAATTCGGATCGTACACCGTGACCTCCCCGCCGAGATCGAGCTCGCGAAGGAATCCGCTCTCCACCAGCAGCGGCAATGTCCGGTAAACTGTCGCACGGGAAACGGATTTCTCAATCTGGCGCGCTTTTTCCAACAGCTCCTCCGCGGAAAAATGATCCTTCGTGGAAAAAGCAGCGGAAATAATGGCCTCCCGCTGGATCGTGCGACGCAATCCCCGGGTGCCCAAAAAATCCATCAGGCTGCCACGCACGCGTTCTAGAGTTTCACAATCCATTGAAATTCAGAGTAATTATCTGTCGGCGGCAGGTCAAGCCACCGCCGAGGAGCAGACTGGCCCGGAAAAGAAAAGTGCCAGAGAACTACGGCAAAGAGGAGCAAAATACCGTTGCTGCATTCCTGCCCTGGCGGGGTTCTTCCGTCCGCAGTCCATAGTCTCTGGCGATGAAGAACGTACCGATTAAAGAACTGGACGCAAACCCAAAGATTTGCCAAAGTAATTGCCTCTTGCTCATTGGGCTAACCCCTGCTAGCAAGAACCCTGCTGCCAAAATCGCCTCCAGTTAACTATGGGAAAAATCCTGCTGTTCGCCTCCTTCGTGTTCGTCGTCGCTTCCGGAGTCCTCGGATTCCTGAACAAAACCAAACTCGACGCCGCTCGAGAATCGCTCGCCTCGGTTGAGTCAAAATCCACTCAAGCCCAACAGGCCATCGCTGCTGCCAAAAAAGATCTGAACGATGCCAATACGAGCCTCGCCACGGTCAAGGCCGAACGCGATCAGGCCACCAGCCAGGCCACCTCGCTCCAGAGCGACGTGGAAAAGGCCAAGGCCGAGGTCGCCTCGCTGACCACCCAGAAGACCGCTGCCGAAAGCCAGGTCGCCCAGCTTCAAGCGGACGTTCAGTCCAAGCAGCAGGAACTCGAGACCCTTCGCAATGCCCAGCAGACCCCGGCCGCCCAGGGTCCCTCGCAGGAGCAGCTCGCCATCCAGAAGGAGCAGGAAACACTTATCGCCCAGCTCCAGCAGAAGGTCGACAACCAGACGGCTGAACTGAGCAAGTACCGTCAGGCTGATGATGATCGCAAGCAGGGCCTCATGCGTCCCGGCACCGAGGGCAAAATCCTCGCCGTCAATCCCGCCTGGAACTTCGTGGTTCTCAGCCTCGGTGACAAGAATGGCGTGGTAAACAACGCAGAACTGCTCATCAAGCGCGGTCGTCAGCTCATCGGCAAGGTTCGTGTGACCTCCGTCGAACCCTCGACCTCCATCGCCGACATCGTTTCGAACAGCGTTCCCCAGGGAGTTGTCATCAACCCCGGCGACCGCGTGATCTACCAGTCCGCCGAATAAGGACTCCTCTCGAGCGCTCATGCTGCATCGTATTTTCGCCTTCCTCAGTGCCGTCGCCATCGCGGCGGCCATCTCAGGTTGCGCTCCGATGAGCGACGAGGATCGCACCGCCCAGGAAGCTGGCGGAACGGTTCCTTGGAACAAGCCCCAGAGCTGGGAAGGCGGTGGTGCCCTCGGCTCTCAGATGCAGCAGTTCAACCACTAGCTCTCCGGCCTCATGGCGGGCCGCATCCTGGTCATTCGCGGAGGAGCGATCGGGGATTTTATTCTCACTCTCCCCGCGATCGGTCTTCTCAGGGAAAGCTTCCCTGAAGCCCACGTCGAGATCCTCGGCTACCGGCACATCACCTCTCTGGCGGAGCGGCGGTACTACGCCAACGCCTCCCGTTCCATCGAGTACGGGCCACTGGCCGGATTCTTCAATCCCAAGTCCGATCTCGACCGCGATCTCTCCGAGTATTTTTCCGGATTCCATCAGGTCATCAGCTACATTTACGACCCAGACAAGCTCTTCGAGTCCAGCCTGCGCAAGGCGGGCGTGAAAAACCTGATCGCAATCTCTCCCAAGCTCGACGACTCGGATCATGCCGCCCGGCAGCTCGCGCTGCCCTTGCAGCAAATGGCCCTCTGGCTTGAGGACCCGGCCGCCGAGTTCTTTCCGGCCGCGGAGGATCTCGACCAAGCCAGTCAATTTCTCTCCCCCCGGCCCGGCTCCCGCGTCCTCGCCGTGCATCCCGGCAGCGGCGGAGAACGAAAGAACTGGCCTCTCTCCGCCTGGCGCGAGTTTCTTTTCGCCGAGCAACGTTCCGCACGCTGGGAACGCATTTTTGTGGTTGGAGGAGAAGCCGACATCCCCCGCCTGGAAACGCTGAGGGGCACACTACCCTCCGATGGCATCACTTTTCTCGAAAGGATTCCTCTTCCCGCTCTCGGAGCCGTTCTCGGTCGCACTTCCCTCTTTGTCGGGCACGACTCCGGCATCTCCCACCTCGCCGCTGCCGCTGGAGCACAGTGCCTCCTGATGTTTGGGCCGACCGACCCGCAGATCTGGGCACCCGCCAACGAACACGTCACGGTTCTGCGCGCCCCGGGCGGCGATCTTTCGGCACTGGACGTTGCGACAGTTCGTCGTAGGGTGGACGAAATCCTGCAAGATGTCCGTTGAGAGAATTGTCGCCATTGACCCCGCGCTCCGGTCCACCGGATTTGCCATCCTGATTCGCGATGGAAAGAAGGTCTCCTGCCCCGAGCATGGCGTGATCCTCAACAAACCCCGGGTGAGCCAATCGGGCTGCCTACTCGCCATCCGCCAGTCCGTATCCGACCTGATCCGGAAACACTCGGTCGAGGCGATGGCGGTGGAGGGCATCATTTTTGTCCAGAGTTACCAGACAGCCATCACTCTCGGAGCCGCTCGCGGCGCGGCGGTGCTGGCCGCCGCCGAGATGGGACTGAGCATTCACGAATACGCTCCCCGGCGGGTGAAGCAGGCGGTGGTGGGACGCGGCGGCGCGGACAAGCAGCAGGTCGCCTTCATGGTGCGCGTCCTCCTGGGTCTCACCGAGACTCCCCAGGCCGACGCCGCCGATGCCATCGCCATCGGTCTCGCCCACTTCCACGCGGTCGATGCCGCCAGGTTGAAAAAAGTCCCCTTGGAGACCATCTGATGAATATTTCCTTGTCCACACCCGGGGTCGAATGGCTCGACCGTATCGAGTACGCTGCCGCGCTCGATCTGCAAAACCAGATCGTCGACCGCTGCCAAGACGGCGGCCCGGAAAAACTCCTGCTCCTCGAGCACGAGCCCGTCTACACCATCGGCCGTACCCGGGATCAATCCAGCCTCAGGCAGCCGGATTCACTCCCCCACCCGGTTTTTGAGATCAATCGCGGCGGTCAGGCGACCTGGCATGGCCCCGGGCAGCTCGTCGGCTATCCCATCCTGCGGCTCGCGGACCGCGGACGCGACCTGCACCGGTACCTGCGATTTCTGGAGGAGGTTATTATCCAGACCTGCGCGGAGTGCGGCTTCTCCGCGAGCCGTCGCGAGGGCCTCACCGGAGTGTGGGTCGCAGACCGCAAAATCGCCTCGCTCGGCGTGGGCGTTCGCAAATGGGTCTCGATGCACGGTCTCGCCCTCAATGTGACGATGGAATCTCTCGCCGCCTTCGATCACATCACTCCCTGCGGCATCGCCGGCGTACGGATGACCTGCATGGAAAAGGAGTCTGGGCGCTCGCTCTCCGTGCGAGAGGTCGGAGAGATCCTTTCGCGGATCTTCTTGCGCGACCTGCCGGCTCTCGTCTAGCGCGACCGCACTGGACGGCGGAGCAAGGCCAGTACAAAAACTCCCAATCCCAACAGCCAGCTCACACCCGGCTCCGGAACCGCTCGCAGTCCGATGATCCCATTCTCCGTGTCGAAATAGACGTCGTAGTTATAGAACAGCGCGATGCCTGAGTTGAGGCTTCCGTCCCCACTGCCGGAGACAACGCCCACCTTGTCGACAAATTCCGTATCGCCTGTGGGACTGATCAGCCAGTCGAGAGCCTGGGACAGCGTGATCCCGCCGACATACGTTTCGAAACTCGCGCCATCGACGATCCGCCCGTCACTTACCAGGGAACTCGTCGGGTCGATATCCGTCCCCGTCGTGATATGAGTTCCGAGGCCGCCAGTATCGAGCAGGAGATTGGCCACCGCCGTATAGGTTTCCGCCCCTTTGATTATGGTGTAATTCGCGGTCGTCTGCGACTCCGGATAAAGATTGGCCGTCGTCCCATTGTCATTGGTCACCGTCCCAGTGGACGCATTCATCCGAATCTTGATCGGGAACAAGTCCATCTCCGTCTGACTCAGCCCGACCGTCAAAGTCGCCGAGGAGGAGGCCGCTCCCCCGGTATGAATCAGGAATCCCTTGGTCAATCCCGCATCGATCGGCATCTGGGCAAGCACGCTGACCAGCGAACCCGCTTCCGGCTTGGTCTGGTAAAGCCCGGCCCCCAGCGTACCGTAAAAAAGATGCGTCGTCGGGCTTTCTGGAGCGATGGGGTCCGCCACACCGCCGGTCATGTGATTGATGTCGGCATTCCAGCCCGTGTATGGCTCATTAGTTATGACACCCATCTTGACGTCGTTCACGGAATGATCGGTCCCATTCACGTCGGTAAAGGTGATCTTGGTACTGGCCACCACGCCGCTATAGACAAGAGACCCCGTGCCATAGCTTACGGAAAAGGTCGTCGACGTCTCCGAGGTGATCGTGTCGTCCCACGCCGAGGTCGTTCCTTTCGCAGTAAAGAACCCCGCCGATCCCGTATCCAGGATGTAGGTGAAATACCGGGAATTTTCGCCCAGCTTGAGATTGATCCCAAGTTGTCCGCTGGCGGTTTCATTAATCAGCGGAATCACCGTTTGTGCTTTAAGAAGCCCGGGGAAACCCAATACCGCGAGCGCCAGAAATGCTGTGGAGGTGCGCACAAGAAAAGGCTAATGCCAGATTCCTAACGGCTGACAAGGACAAAACTCCGCCATCCCGCCGGGACACTGCGCCAGGCTATCCTGGACCAATTCAGGCGTTGGATTCGTTTTTCTTGTACCCGGCAACGAACTGTCGGCGGAACTCTGCAAAGTTTCCCTCGATGATCGCCCGGCGAGCCGTCCGCATCAGGTTCAGGTAAAAATGCAGGTTGTGCAAAGACACCAGCCTCAGGCCGAGAATCTCCTCCGCCTTGATCAGGTGGCGGATGTAGGCGCGGGTAAAGTTGGCACAGGCGTAGCAGGTACAGCCCTCCTCGATCGGGCCGGGGTCTTCGGCATATCCGGCATTCTTAAGCGCCATCGTGCCTGTGGCGGTAAAGGCCGTGCCGTTGCGCGCCAGCCGGGTCGGCAGCACGCAATCGAACATATCGATGCCGCGCGCCACCATCTCGACCATTTGCGGAGGCGTTCCCAGCCCCATGGCGTAGCGGGCGCGATCCTGCGGCAGATGCGGCTCGGCATTTTCAATCGCCGCCATCATTTCCGGCTCCGGCTCGCCAACGCTTACACCGCCCACGGCATAGCCGTCGAAGCCGATCTTCACGAGCTCCTGCGCGCTTCTCGCGCGAAGCTCGGGATACGAGGAACCCTGCACGATGCCGAAAAGCAGCGGCTTCGATTCGTCCGGCTGGGCCGCCCACCATTCCTTGCAGCGAACCGCCCAGCGCAAGGTCAGGTCGAGGCTCGTTGAAGCCACCGCCTCCTCGCAGGGATACGGCGGACATTCGTCGAACGTCATCACGATATCCGAGCCCAGGTCGCGCTGGATCTCCATCGACTGCTCCGGGCCGATGAAAGTCGGCGTGCCGTCGAGATGGTTTTGAAAATGAACCCCGTCCTCTGTGATCTTGCGCAGGCGCGCCAGTGAGAAAACCTGAAAACCTCCGCTATCCGTTAGTATTGGCCGATCCCATCCGTTGAATCGATGCAGACCGCCCAGTCGCGAGATGAGCTTCTCACCGGGCCGCACATGCAGATGATACGTATTGCCGAGGATGATCTGCGCACCAAGCTCATGAAGCTCCCGAGGCGAGACCGCCTTGACTGTTCCCTGCGTGCCCACCGGCATGAAGACCGGAGTCTCAATGGGTCCGCGCCGCGTGTGCAGCACGCCCGCCCTCGCCTTGCTCGACGGATCGGAGGCGATGAGGTCGTAGTTGCTGCTCAAAGGGACCAGACCGTTTTGCCTGCGACGATGGTCTGCACCGCCCGGCCTTTCATCTCGGTGCCATGAAATGGCGTATTGCGGGAAAGCGAAGGAGACTGCTCCTTGTCGTACACCCACTCGAGGTCGGGATCGATCAACGTCACATCTCCCGGTGCGCCCACGCTGAGCGTGCCACGGTCGAGGCTGAGAAGCTTCGCGGGCTTTGCGGTGTAGAGTTCGATGAGGCGGGCCATGTCGATGGCCTTCTTCTTGTGGACAAGGATGTCGCTGAAGAGACCAAACTCGGTCTCCAGGCCGAGAATACCGAAGGGAGCCTGGTCGAGCTCGACCTCCTTCTCGTACTTCGCATGCGGCGCATGGTCGCTGCAAAGGATGTCCAGCGTACCATCCGCAATCCCGCCGATGATCGCCTCGATGTCGCGCTCGGTGCGCAGGGGCGGATTCATCTTGTAGTTGCTGTCAAAGGTCTGCAGCCGGTCATCCGTCAGCGCGATGTGATGCGGGCAAACCTCGCCGGAAATTTTCACGCCCCGCGCACGCGCCTCGCGGATCAGCCTCACGCTGCCGCCGGAGCTGATGTGCTGGCAGTGAATGGGCGAATCGCACAGGTCGGCCAGCAGGATGTTGCGCATCACGATGATCTCCTCACCGATGCGCGGCCAGCCCGGCAATCCCAGGCGCAGGCTCCACTCGCCTTCATTCATCACGCCTCCGCCGACCAGCGAATAGTCCTGGCAGTGATCCAGCACGACGAGGCCAAACATGCGGGCGTACTCGACCGCACGGCGCATCACCTCGTGATTCTGCACGCAATGGCCATCGTCCGTGATCGCCACGATTCCGGCTCCGACCATCGCGTTATACGGAGCGAGTTCCTCCCCGGCGAGTCCCTTGGTAATGGCTCCGGTGGTGAAGATATTGACGCACGAGCTTGCCGCCGCCTTTTCGCGAATGAGAGTGATCGTTCCCGCGTTGTCCGCCGCCGGAGATGTATTTGGCATGCAGACGACGCTGGTGAATCCACCCGCCGCCGCCGCCTGGGAACCTGTACCGATGGTCTCCTTGTGAGACTGCCCGGGTTCGCGGAAATGCACATGAATGTCAATGAGACCCGGAGCTACGATCCTGCCCTTTGCATCGATCTCCGAGTCGGCTTTCGAGCCGTCTGCCGGGGTCTCAATGATGATGCCGTCGCGAATCCATAGATCCGCCTTTTCATCCCTGCCATTGGCCGGATCGATGATGCGGCCGTTGAAAATTCTCAAGGTACTCATGAAGGTAATCCCACTCCTCCCGCGCAGAGGTAAAGCACGGCCATGCGCACGGCCAGTCCATTTGTCACCTGCTCGAGGATGACGCTCTGGTCGCCATCAGCCACGTCGCTGTCGATCTCGACGCCGCGATTGATCGGGCCGGGGTGCATGATGAGGCAGCCGGGCTTGAGGCGTTCCGCCCGGGCCTTCGTCAGGCCAAAGAGCTTGATGTACTCGCCGATGCCGGGGAAATACTCCTTGCGCTGCCGCTCGTGCTGAATGCGCAGCAGGTTCACCACGTCGGCGGTCTCCAGGATGTCGTCAATACGATGAGCCACCTTGACGCCGAGCTTCTCGAAAGCCTTCGGCACCAGCGTCGACGGCCCGACGAGCGTCACCTTCGCGCCGAGCTTGTTGAGGGCGTAAATATTGGAGCGGGCGACGCGGCTGAACAGGATGTCGCCAATGATAGCAACCTCGGCCCCTTCCAGGCTGCCTCGCTTCTCGATCATCGTGAAAATATCGAGGAGCCCCTGGGTGGGGTGCTCATGCGCACCGTCTCCTGCGTTGATGATGCTGGCTTTCAGTCGCTCGGCCAGGAACCTCGACGCACCAGCGGAACTGTGGCGCAGCACGATGATGTCGGCGCGCAAGGCCTCGAGATTCAGTGCCGTATCCTTGAGAGATTCGCCCTTCTGGAGGCTGGAGGCAGTGGCGGAAATATTCACCACGTCGGCGCTCAAGCGCATGGCGGCCAGCTCAAACGATGTCCGCGTGCGCGTGCTCGGCTCGACGAAGAAATTGACCATCGTGTGGCCGCGCAGGGCGGGCACCTTTTTCAGGCTGCGCTCGCCGACGCCTTTAAATGCCTTGGCCGTATCCAGGATGATGCGGAGTTCATCCGCGCTGAGTTCATCCAGACCGAGGAGATCCTTGCGAGTCCAGCCGCTCATGATTTTACCGCACGAACAACCCGTACGCTGTCCGGTACGGAATCGAGGTTTTCAAAACGAACCCGGATTTTCTCCTCCAGGGCCGTGGGAACATTCTTGCCAACATAATCGGCGCGGATCGGGAGTTCTCGATGCCCCCGGTCCACCAGCACCGCATACTGCACACGTGCGGGCCGGCCAAAGGAAGAAATCGCATCGAGCGCGGCCCGGCAGCTCCGGCCGGTAAAAAGCACATCGTCGACCAGCACGATCACCCGGTCATCGAGATCGACTGGCAGCTCGGTGGGCACCACCGCAGTCAGCCGCCCCCGGCGACGCAGGTCGTCGCGATGCATCGCCACGTCGACCACGCCAAACTCGGGTCGCACACCCTCGATCTGCTCGATGTGATCGAGGATTCGCTTGGCGACCTCCACCCCGCGGGTGGGAATTCCGGCAATAACCAGCCGGGAAAGGTCTGTGTTTCGCTCGACGATCTCGTGAGCGATCCGCCGGATGGCCTTGCGGATCGCATCCGCATCCATCACGAGCAAGGTTTCAAGTTGTTCTTGGCTCATTAAGTCTCCTTGGCGGACTCTCCGGACCGCCTTAAAGGATCGCGACGCCGACTGTTAATTAGCCGGCATCCTCGGGGGTTGAGTTTTTGTCCGTTCGTTCCGCCAACCGGAGCGATACTTCACAATCCAATCCAGCAAAGCTCTTTCAAATCCAATATCCTTGCCGGCTTTTTCGCTCTCGATCCACTTGTGTCGCAGGATCTCTTCACGCTCGGCCAGGAATTCCTTGTACAAGATCGAATTCTTTACCAGGTCGGTACCTTCGGTCTTCTGGGGATTCATGCGCGGTTAAGATAAGGGGCCATCATCGGCTTGCTGTCAAACGGAAATTACGTTTTTACCGTCAGTCCCGAAACATATTTCACTCAGAACAAGCATCTTACAAAAAAGGCAGAACTTCCTAACGTCCTAAAGCACTTTCGGCCTTCTGGCGAACTTGCGACGCAATCTTGATAAATTCCTGGGCGACAACGCCATTTGGCTCCGCGGTGACGATTGGCCTGCCAATGTCGCCCGATTCCCGCACGGCGATTTCGATCGGGATCTCTCCGAGGAGCGGCACCTTCAGTCTCGCCGCCTCACGCTGGCCACCGCCTTCACCGAAGATGTTGTACCGCACCCCGTCACTCGGGCAGAGGAAGTAGCTCATGTTTTCCACGATGCCGAGGACGGGCACATTCGTGCGCTCAAACATCCCGACTGCCTTGCGGGCATCGATCAATGCCACCTCCTGCGGCGTGGTTACGATCACAGCACCGCTCAGGGCGATGGTCTGCACGATCGTAAGCTGGATGTCTCCAGTCCCGGGAGGCAGGTCGAGGACCAGGTAATCGAGCGGTGCCCAGTTCACCTGCCGGAGAAACTGCTGGGTGTAGCGCGTAACGATTGGCCCGCGCAGCACCGCCGGGGAATCATCCTCCAGCAGGAAGCCCATCGACATGAGCTTCAACCCCTCTCGCTCGACCGGAATGATATTATTGTCATCATCTGCCGTCGGTCGTTCGTTGCTGCCAAACATCATCGCGATGCTCGGGCCGTAAAAATCACAGTCGAGCAGACCGACTTTCGCTCCTGTCGACGAGAGAGCCAGCGCCAGATTGGCCGCCACAGTGGATTTCCCCACCCCGCCCTTGCCGCTCGCCACGGCGATCACGTGCTTCACACCCGGGATGTGAGCCGGTCCCGGTACGCCGGCAGCCTGTGCAGGGGCCTGGACATCAATCTTCACCTCGACGGCGCGCACCCCTGGGAGGCGCTTCAGCGCCGCCTCGGCTTCATCATGGATCATCCGTGCAACTTTGGGGTCAGCCGTGGTGAGCGTCATCTGCACCTGCACATCCTGCCCGTCGGCCTGGATATCTTTTACCAGACCAAATGAGACGATATCCCGCGAAAATCCCGGGTACTTGACGGTTTGCAGCGCTTCACGCAACGCCGTGACATCGATGGAAGACATAGAAGGGGCATTATGCATACCGCGGCCCGCCCTACCAAGGGTCAACTGAAGGAGATTCGACTCGTCCCTCTATTTCAGTTTCCCCGGGCGCTGCCAAACCCGTACTCAAGCGATGATTACCGCCGAAGGCCCGGCCCGTGGTGATTTCCCTCATCATGCGATTCCCGGGGAGGCTTGGCGGGGTCGACCATCCCCGCCCGGCCCGGTCACTAAAATGACTTCCGCAAGTGGCTGGGCAGGATGCCGAGCTGCTCGCGGTATTTTGCCACCGTGCGCCGTGCGATGGGCACGCCGCGCTCGCTGAGCAGCTTCACGATATCCTGATCGCTGGGCGGCTTGCGCGGATCTTCATTTTTAATGATCTCTGCGATTGACTGCCGCACGCTCTCGTTGCTGACCGCCTCGCCCTCGGAGGTCGTGTACCCGGAGGTGAAAAAGTACTTCAGTTCGAAGAGCCCCCGCGGCGTGGACATGTACTTGCCCGACACGGCACGGCTCACCGTCGTCTCGTGCACGCCGACAGCCTGCGCGACCTGACTCATCGTCATGGGATGAAGGTGGGACGGCCCGAGGTCAAAAAATTCCCGCTGCCGGTTCACGATCTCGCGGGCGATATTGAGCAGAGTGTGCTGGCGCTGCTCGATGCACTTGATGAAGAAACGCCCTCCCCGGATTTTTTCACGCAGGTATTCCTTCACCTCACGGTTCGCCCCCGGTTGCGACAGCATGTCCTTGTAGTCATTGCCGATGCGCAGCGAGGGAATCTCGGAGTTATTGAGCGACAGGGTATATTCGTCGCCATCCCGCTCCATGATGATATCGGCGATGACCGTCTGTTCTTCCTCGGCGGAAAAGGGACGCCCGGGGCGAGGCTCCAGATGAGATATCTCCTCTGCGGCACGCTGGACCTCCGCCAGAGGCACCCGGAGCTGGCGGGCGATATCCCCCAGCTTTCTGCGGCCCAGCTCCTCCAGGTAGTGCTGCGCAATACGGCTGGCGATGCCGTACTGCTGTCCCTGCCTCTTCAGTTGGAGAAACAAACACTCGGAGAGCGAGCGGGCACCCACGCCGGGAGGATCGAGCTCCTGAATGATCCCGATCACCTCTTCTGCTTCCCCCTCGGTACACCCCGCCTGCGCCGCGATCTCCGCCGCCTCCGACCGCAGATACCCCCGATCGTCGATGTTCCCCACCACGACCATGGCGATCCCCTTGCGGTTCGCCGACAACCCGGTCGCGCCAAGCTGCTCCAGCAGATGCTGCTGCAAGGTTTGCGGGCGGGTATGCGAATCAAAAAAATGCTGACGCCGCTCCAGGGCCTCCGCCGTCCATTGCTCCGTGGACCCTCTCTGGCTGTAAACCTCCCTCCACTCGTCTTCCAGCGTTGACGGCTGCTGGTGAGATGCTTCGTCCAGCGAAGGCGACGTAGTGCGGTTCTCTTCCTCCAGCACCGGATTCGCCTGAAGCTCCGACGCCACCAACTGGCGCAACTCCATCAGGGGTGCCTGCAGGATATGCAGACTCTGCTGCATCTGCGGCGACAGGGTTTGCTGAAGCGCCAACCCTTGAACCTGTTCCATGCCGATCATCGGCATCCAAAATCAGGCACTCGACTTGCTGGAGCAAGCAATTTTCGCGCCAATTATTTAGGCCCCAGCGCATTTTCTCAAAAAACACACAATTTCTCACCCAGAAGAACGCTAGGAAAAGAGATCCGCCTGAGCGGGCATGGCCCTGGCCGCCTCGTCCTCCACCTCTTTGAGCAAGCCCTTGAACTCGCATTCCCGCAGAGCGGCGATCAGTTCCGGATAGCGGGGGCGGATCTCCAGATCCTGCCACCGGACTGGCATCGGAAGGTCCAGGTCGAGGGCCACCATCTGTCGATTACTGACAATTTGATCGCGATGTGTGGCGATTTTTTCCTGGAGACGTGCAGGCGTGATCGCCGCGATATTGGCCAGCATCTGCTCGGTCGTGCCATGAGCCTGCACGAGCTGCGCCGCGGTTTTTTCCCCGATTCCCGGCACGCCGGGGATATTGTCGGAGGAGTCTCCAGTGAGAGCGAGGACGTCGGCAATGAACGCAGGAGGCACGCCCCATTTCTTTTCGACGTCCTCACTCCCGAGGAGGGCAAACGCCTCCTTGATCGTGGTGTAGATCGAGACCTGCCCGCAGACCATTTGCATGATGTCCTTGTCGTTGGTGGCGATCACAACATCCGCCCCTTCCGCAATGGCCGCCTTGGCATATGAGGCGATGAGGTCATCGGCCTCGGTGTTCGGAGTTTTCAGGCTGGCGAGGCCAAAGAGCGGGACATTCCTCTGCAGCCAGCCTTCCTGGGGACGAAGGTCGTCCGGCATTTCCGTCCGATTCTGCTTGTACTCGGGCTGGAGTTCCGTACGCCGCGCAGGCAATCCGCAATCCCAGATCACCGCCGCCCGGTCCGGCTTCGTATCCGCGATCATGCGTCGAATGGCCTTGGAAAAGCCGTAAATCGCATTGGTCGGTTCTCCCTTGGAGTTCGAGAGGCCCCGGATGGCAAAAAAGGACCTGTAGAGGTAGTAGTGACCGTCGATCAAAAGCAGACGCATCGCCTCAGGTTAGCCGCCAACCGGACGGATGCCAGCAGGAATCAGAATTTCCCCGGAACTCCCGGGGACTATTGCAGTTGACGCCAGCCGGGATGTTTCCTACGTTGCGCCGCCTGCATGTTATCCAAAATCTTCGCGCCCATTTTGATCGTGGCACTGCTCATCGCGCGCCCCGTCGCGGCGCAGGAAAGGCGTGAGACGCAAGCATCTACGCCGAGCGATGCCGCGGCGGCCCTTGCCTCAGCCAAGCAATACGACGAAGCCGGGCAATACGAAAACGCCCTCGCCTCCTACCGGAATCTGCTAAAAAACTTCCCGGCTGCCCCCCAGGCTTCCAAGGCGCAGTTCCGAATCGCCCAGATCCTCGAGGAGCAGGGCAATGCCAGCAAGGCATTCGATGCCTACCAGACTCTCGTGAGCCGATACCCGGACACACCGGAGTTTGAGCAGGCGGTCGCTCAGCAGGTCATCATCGCCAACCAGTACCTCCAGGGTAAACGAGTCGTCTTCCTTGGTTTGCCAGTCATTCCCGGCACCGAACGCGCCCAGCAGATGTATCGCTCGATCCTGAACAACGCGCCTTACAGCAAGCATGCTCCAGTCGCTCAATTCAACCTCGGCCTCACCTATGAGCGCCAGAAGATGCTCGTCGATGCCCGCGACGCCTACCAGACCGTACTCGACAAGTATCCGAACAGCGACGTAGCCGACGACGCGCTCTACCAGATCGGCTACATCTACATGCAGGCTGGAACGACCGGCGATACCCGCGACCTTTCGGCCATCGTGCAGGCTCGCGAGACCTTCGAAGATTTCCTGCTCCAGTTTCCCAAGAGCGAGAAGGCCGCCCAGGCTCGCGACAATCTCATTACCCTCGGTCAATCCGAAGCCGGCGACCTGATGACCATCGCGAAGTACTATGACTGGGCCCGCAACTACAAAGCCGCCGTCATCTACTACAACGACGTAATCCGCAAGCAGCCCAAGACTCCCGATGCAGAGTACGCAAAGACTCGCCTGAACGAGCTCCGCAACTCGGTCGGTGAAGACGCCCTCCGTGTCGGCTCCGAACGCGCCGAGTCCGGCGAGCAGCAAGCCCTCCGCCGTCGCTTGCAGGCCCAGGTGGAAACCTCCGCTCTCGCCGACTACTCCGGCCCCTCCAAGCGGGACATCGTCCCGGATGAGCTCCCGATCTCACGCGCTCCGAAGCTCCGGACCAACGTCCGCGACGTCCAGCCGCTTCCCGCCGTCGAACCCGCCCTGCCCAATCAATGAGAACTGTCAGCCTTCTTCTTGTCGCCATCCTTCTCAGCGGTTGCGGATACAAGCTGGGAGAGATTCGCCCCACCCCGATGCGCTCCGTAAGGACGCTCGCCATTCCCACGTTTAAGAACAACACCTACGAGCCGCGCATCGAGGTGCTCATGGCCGACACGGTCATCAAGCAGTTCCAGCAGGACGGCACCTACACGATCGTCTCCGATGATACGGCTGACGCCATCCTGTATGGCACGGTCACCAAGATCGAACGCCGCTCGCTCCGCTCCGTGCAGAACAACGTGCTCGCGACGAGTGAATTCGGCCTCACGGTCACCGTCAGCTACCAGGTGGTCGACCGCGTCACCGGTGCGATACTGATGAAGAGCGTCGTCCAGGGTGAAACCTCCTTCTTCTCGTCAAACGACCTCCAAACCACCGAACGCCAGGCCATTCCGCTCGCCGCTCAACGGCTGGCAGTCGACCTGTCCGCCGCTCTCAGCGAAGGCTGGTAAGACGCTTTGCTGACCGTCATCCCGACTCCGATTGGGAACCTGCAGGATATCACCCTGCGCGCTCTCGAAGCGTTGCGCGCTGCCGACGTGATCGCCGCCGAGGATACCCGGCACTCCGGCATCCTGCTCCACCATCACGGCATCAGCAAACCGATGATCAGCTTCCACGAGCACAACGAAACGGGGAAGACCGCCTCCCTGGTGGAGGAGATCGCCCAGGGCCGCAAAGTCGCGCTTATCACCGACGCGGGCATGCCGGGAATCTCCGATCCGGGGTTCCGCCTCGTCCGCGCCTGCCGTGAGCGCGACCTCCCTGTCACCGTATTGCCTGGCCCCAGCGCCGTGGTCACCGCCCTGGCCGGCTCGGGCCTGCCCAGCGACTCGTTTTATTTCGGAGGATTCCTGCCCGTCAAAAGCGGCCAGCGCCGCAATGAACTGGAGGCCGCCACCACCCGCGAAGAGACGAGTATCTACTTCGAGTCTCCCTATCGGCTGGCCAAAAGCCTCGGCGTCCTGGCCGAGGTGGCTCCCGACGCATCAGTGTGCGTCGCACGTGAACTCAGCAAGAAATTTGAGGAATACCGGCGAGGGAAGCCTGCCGATCTCGCAGCTCACTACGACGCTCACCCTCCAAAAGGCGAAATCACACTGCTGATCTCGACCAAATGAGCGCCGAGCCTCCGTTCCTTCCGGGCGGACGCTCGGTAAGAATCCTGGTCGGCGTCGCCCTTCTTGCCTTTCTTGCGCTCCTGCCCCTCCTGCCGCTCGGCGGCGGATGGTCTCCGACGTCCTGCACCTTTTATACGCTTACCGGACTCCCCTGCCCGCTTTGCGGCGGCACTCGTGCGGCCAAAGCCTTCCTTCAAGGAGATCTTCCCGACGCCATCCGCCTCAACGCCCTGGCCATCCCCGCCGTGATCGCCATAGCGACGGTGGCAGCGATCATGATCATCGAGGGACTCCGCGGCAGACCGCTGCACCCCTGGCAAGCCCTCGTTCAACGCTACGGAAGGTTTCTTCCCTGGCTCCTTCTCGTCCTCATAATCTGGTGGATTCCCCAGATCATAGGTGCGCTCAGGGGTTCGAAGGCCGAACTGCTGGACTCCAGAAATCCCATTGCCGCCTTCCTCCAGCGTCATGCAGGCAATCAGAATCCTTGATTTGCGCTCGACGAAGAGATCGTAAAAACGCTACACGCTCGGACCATGAACTGGTTCTACTCCAAGGACGGCCAACAAGTCGGCCCCGTGGCTTTCACGGAAATCGAGCGTCTGTACAGCGAAGGTCAGTTGAACGATGACTCGCTCATCTGGCAACAAGGCACCACGAACTGGGTCAAACTGTCCGCCGCCCGCGCGGCCGCCAGCGAACCAGTACCGGCCGCAGTGCCCGCCCCGGCGATTCCCGTCGCGGAATCCGCTCCCGCCGCCGCGATCCCGGCAGCCAAGGGAAAGACCAGCGGATTTGCCATCACCTCGCTGGTCCTCGGCATCCTCGGCCTGATCTGCTGCTCGATGTTTCTGGTCAACATCGGCGCAATCGTCTTCGGCCACCTCGCCTTCAACCAACTGGCCAAAGATCCTTCCCTGGAAGGTCAGAAGCTGGCCAAGGTCGGTTTGATTCTGGGCTATGTCGGCCTGGTGCTGGGCGTTGTCGTCTGGATCCTCCAGATCGCCTTCGGCGTCCTGAACTACGCCGCACCGCAGAGTCCGACGTACTAGGCCTTCTCCTCCGTCTTCTTCTCTCTCCCGCGCTGCCGTATGATCAGCGGCAGCCCGGGAAACTCCCATTTCTCACGCAGGCGTGCGCTGAGATAGGTCAGATAGTTGTCCGTGAGCAGGCGGGTATCATTGCCGAAAAGCACGATCTGCGGCGGCTCAAAAGCGGATGGTCTCTCTGCCGCCACCTGGGTGGCGTAGAGGAGCTTGAAGCGCCGGGTGCCGCGCATCGGCGGCTGCTGCTTTTCCATGACCATGCGCAGGAGCCGGTTCAGTTCACCCGTGCCGGCGCGGCGGGACGCATGCTGGCGCACCTTTTCGATCATGGTGAACAGACGGCGCACGTTCTCGCCAGTCTTGGCGGACAAAACGACGACCGGAGCATAAGGAAGGAAAAACAATTCATCCCGCACCCGCGCAATGTGTTCCTTCAGCGACTCGGCTTCCGTCATGTCGGGATCGGAAATCAGATCCCACTTGTTCAGCACGATGATCGCCGCCTTGTAGGATTTCTGAATCAAGCCCGCGATCTTCTTGTCCTGGGCGGTAACCCCAGAGGTCACGTCGATCACCAGCACACAGAGATCCGCACGGCGAATCGTCTCCTCGGACCGCATCACGCTGAAGACCTCGACGGACGTGTTGTGCTTGGAGCGATGACGGATGCCCGCCGTGTCGCAGAGCACGTATTTGCGCCCTTCGCGCTCGCACAGGATGTCGACCGCATCGCGCGTCGTGCCTGGGATGTCGCTCACGATGGCTCGCTTGTCGTCCAGAATGGCGTTGATCAGCGAGGACTTGCCGACATTGGGCCGTCCCACCAGGGCCAGCTTCGGAAGCCGGGCAAAATCTTCCTCGCCTTCCTGCGGAGGCGGCAGCAGGCGATCCACGGCCTCGATCAATTCATCAATCCCACGGCCATGAGCCGCACTGACATCCCGCACCTCCGCAAAGCCAAGGGAGGCAAAATCGAGGACAAAATCCTCGTGAGCATCGGTATCGACCTTGTTGACGACCAGAATGACCGGGCGACCGGAGCTGCGAATCTTGGCGGCCAGCGTCTGGTCGAGAGGGGTCACGCCATTTTGTCCATCGACCACGAAAAGGAGGACATTGGCACCCGCAATGGCGATTTCCGCCGCTTCCTGCGTCGGCTCCGCAAAATCCGGGTCCGGATCGGCACCGATGCCTCCGGTGTCCACGATTTCAAAAGGCTGTCGGCCGAGCCTGCACTTGGCTGTGATTCGGTCCCGGGTGACTCCTGGCTGATCGTGGACAATAGAAATCCTCCGTCCTGCGAGACGGTTAAAGAGTGCTGATTTTCCTACGTTCGGTCGTCCTACGATGGCAACGCTATGCATGGGGCGTGTCGTGATGCCTGAGCTGGCTCACTCCATCAAGCACATAACCGAGTCCGCTGAGAAGGGTAAACGCTCCGGCGGCGTAAATCGGGTACAAATGACCGGGTAATTGGAGCATCACCCAGGCCAGTGCCACCATCTGGGTGGCGGTGGCGGTTTTGCCGATCAGGCTCGGGCGTACTTCGAGCTTCCCGTTGAGATGCTTGACCACGAGACAGCCTGTCATGATGACGATATCCCGTGCGATCACCAGGACGAGAAACCACAGGGGGAACGCATAGGTCCACTTGCTGAATGTCAGCGTAATGAGCGCAGTGAGGAGGAGCCCCTTGTCGGCGATGGGATCAAGCACCGCCCCCACCCGGCTCATCTGCCCAAACTTGCGAGCCACCCAGCCATCGAGCATGTCGGTGACCGACGCGGTGATGAAGACAATGATGGAGGCGATGCGCAGCCACTCCTCTGGCCTGCCGTCCGCAATGCTCCGCCCGTAGTAAACGGCAAACAGGACAAAAACCGGGATGAGGAGGATCCGCACCACGGTGATGTGGTTTGCGAGTGTCATGATCTTCATTTTCATCATCAGTTCCTCTCGTTCCCAGCGCAAATTTATGCCTCACTCTGCGGATGGATTCGCGCGTTTGGTTGATCGGCATCCCTGTCGTGCTGTTGGTGCTGGCTTCCGGAGTACCTTCGTTGCGACGCGCCTATCTGGATGGATGGCGGTGTGTACTGCGCCACGGGGCGCTCTGGAAGGTCCCCGCCGGATTTGCCCTCGCCTACGGGGTGTTCGCTGGCGCACTGGAAATGTGGCTGCTGAACCTGGCCGGCCGCGACTTGCGCCCTGTGTTTCACTTCAATACAGCTCCGCCCGACCTTTCGCCGCTGATTGGCGCGGGCCTCGTTCCGGCCGCAGAGCAACTGGCCGCCACCCTGACCTGTCTTGTCTCGGTATTCCCTCTTTCCTGCATCGCCGCCCTGCTCCTGCTGGTGAACTATCGCGGGCTGGCTCGGGAAATATTCAGGATGGCGCGGGCGCGCTATGGACGGGGCGTCTGGATCATCCTGCCCATCGCCCTGATATGTACCTTGTCGGCGCTGATAAAACCGGTTTCGTTCCTCGCTCTCCCCTTTGTTTCCAGGGTGCTGGACACGCCCTCCATTCTCGGTCTGGGTGCGACGATCAATCTTCTTTCCTTCATCTTCGAGTTCCTGCTCGGGACGACGATCCAGCTCTGCCTGCTCTTCACCGCCTATGGCTGGGTGCGCGGCCTGAGCCTCAATGATGAGAGGCTTTTGCCTTTCGCTGTGCGCCGTTTGGGCTACGTATTGAAGTGGTCGCTTGTGATCGTCGCCGCCACACTTCTCATCTTTCACCTGCCCTTCCTCTGGGATTCGCTGCACTCGGGCAGCATGACATGGAATCCCGAGCTTTGGGCGCGCCCGTTTCTTTCCGTCGCCACGTTGCTTTTCGGAACCGTGCAGATCCACCTCGCCTTTCACAACACGACGCTCAAGGGTGCCGTCATCGCCAACTTCCGCTTCCTGCGAACCAGCGGCCTGCACTACCTGGGCTTCCTTCTCACCGCATTTGGATTTCTCCTCATCGCGCAGGTCGTACCGACATTCGGCCTGGAGATTTTCGGCGGCTCTCTCGCGGGTGTCGCGTGGGCCATCCTCGCCCAGACGCTGGCTGCGGGCATCGGCGGCTGGCTGCTCGCATCGTGGGTTTGTTTCTTCAAGCAACGTTCCAACGGCGGAAAGGAAATCGCGTATTGAAACCGCTCGCCCTCGCCTGTCAGCAGATCACGTGTCATCGCCCGGCCTGGAATGAAGCCGGACCGGCCTCGGTTCATGACGTGACCGCGTCCTTCGCCTTCGGCGAGTTTTGCGCCATCACCGGCCCCGATGGAAGCGGCAAGGGCCTCCTCATGAATGTCCTCGGCCTCATGGAGCAGCCCGACTGCGGGGCTGTCGCCGTAGGGGAGTACGATGCCTCCGCTCTCGCGCTTGAGGAAATGCGCCAGTTGCGCAATGAGGCCTTCGGGTTTCTCTTCAATCACCCCTGCCTGCTCCCATCCTTCTCCGTCGCGGAAAATGTCGCCATGCCGCTTTTCCGCATCTGCGGAGGGGATGCGAAGGGCGTGCGCGCCCGTACGCTGGAGGTGCTCGAGTTTTGCGGCATCGCTCATCTGGAGGGCGATCTGGCCGGCCGTCTGGACTTTTCCCAGCGCCGCACGGTTGCGCTGGCGCGAGCGCTGGCGCATGACCCGGATATCCTCCTGATCCTCTCTCCCTCCGCGTCCGAAGACCTCCTCCATCTGGCTCGCCGCGCCGCGGTGGAGCTCAACCGCTGCGTGATCTGGGCGGGAGGAGAGGAGCAGTTGCAACACCACGCCCATCGCCTCATCCAGATGGATCGCGGCAGAATCCTCAGCGACTACCGCCAGTGAACTCACCCACCCTCACCCTGGCCTCCGACAGCGGCGCAAAAAACTCCAACCTCGCCTTTGCCCTCGGCAGCCTCCCGGCCCCGCGGCGGCGGGACGCCATGGTTTTCTACGCATTCTGCCGGGAGATCGACGACATTGCCGACGAGGCGGGCAGGACGGCAGAGGAAAGACACCGGCTTCTCAATGCCTGGAAGGACGGCTTGCGCGGGAAGCAGCCAATACCCGACAGTCTGCAGGACATCATCACCCGCCACCGCCTCGATCCGGAACTGCTTGTGCAAATCGTCGAAGGGGTCGAGATGGATATTGAGCCGGGCGACTTCGAGACCTTCACCCACCTGCGCACCTACTGCTGGCATGTCGCCAGCGCCGTGGGCCTGGCCAGCATCAAGCTCTTCGGCTGCACCGATGCCAAGAGCTCCCGCTACGCGGAGGACCTTGGCTACGCCCTGCAAATCACCAACATCATCCGCGATGTCGGCGAGGATGCCGCCCTGGGCAGGATTTATCTTCCCATCGAGGATACCGAGCGCTTCGGCGTTGATCGAACCCAGCTCCGCCATGGAGTCGCGACCGGACGCTTCCGGGAACTCCTCGAGTTTGAAGCCGCCCGCGCCCGGGAATATTTTGCCGGGGCCCGCCAATCCATCACCTCCCAGGACGCCCGGGCTCTGCTGCCCGCCGAAACCATGCGCGAAATCTACTCCCGACTGCTCGACCGCATGGAAAGCGACGGCTTCCGCGTGCTGGAAACCCGCTACCGGCTTTCCAAGATGGAAAAGCTCGCGATTTTGCTCAAGAAGCGAATCGGTTTTCCTTGGTGACGAGCAATCTCGTCGGGATCACGCTGTAGAGCCAGTCGAGGTGCATCGGCAGAGGATTTCCCGCCGAGCCTCCCCGGACCACGAAAAGATCGGCCCCGATCCCCTGGACGGCGTCGAGCACGGCGTATCCCGTGTTGGATGCGACGATCCAGGTGTCCACCTCAATATTGCAGCGTGTCCGCAAGCCCTCGGCGACTTCCTCGCTCCATGTCCGAGGATCGGGCGCGGTTTCCCCCCGCGATGCGGCCAGAGCCGCGGCAAACGGCGTCTCTGCCGCCACGATGGTCACCTTTTTGGGCCGGAGAGCGCCTACCGCATCGGCCAGGAAATTTGCGCAATCCTCGCCGGGTTCAAAGGCAAAGATCGCATGCTCGATGGAGCGCCCCTCCATCGAGGCCCCGGGGATGAGCAGCAGATCGGACGATACCCGCTTCATCAGGTCGCGGGCCACGCCGCTCGTGAACGGTTTATCACTATCCTCCCGGTGCAAGGCTCCGGCAATGAGCAGATCGTAGCCAAACTCCTCCACCACCCGCGCAATCGCCTCGGCCGGGGTATCGGCCACGGACCAGCGTATCGGCACGTCGGGACCCACGATCTCACGAAAACTCATTTCCTTCCCGGCATCGAAAGCCGAGGCATGGATCACATCGAGTTTGGCCGAGCACCGCGCTGCCACTCGCTTTGCCTCCTCCAGGAGGGCGGCATAGGTCGGCGTAAATGCCGAAGCAACAGCAATGCGACCGTATCTTTTCACGGCAGGGAACTTCGTTTGAGACGAGAAAGAGCGCCAGAAAGAAATTCTAGCCCTGTCCCATCGAGGTGATGAGTTCGTATTCCGCAGGCTGAAGCGGCATCACGCTGAGCCGGGACTGCCGGAGCAGGCCGATCTCCTTGAGCTTCGGCTCCGCCTTGATTTCATCGAGCGAGACCGGGCGCAGGAAGGGCTTGCGCGGCTTCAGTTCGACACAGGACCAATCGCCTTCTGTCGCCGTGGGGTCTGGCAAGGCAGCCCGGACCACCTCGGCCTCCCCGACCACGCACTTCCCGGTGACGCTATGGTAGAAAAGGACGCGGTCTTTCACCTTCATCGCTCGCAGATGATTGCGAGCCTGGAAGTTGCGCACGCCCGTCCAGAGCGTCTTGCCATCGCGGACAAAGTCGTCCCACGAGTACGCGGAGGGTTCCTGCTTAACGAGCCAATAGTTCATGAATATCCCCTCTTTCCTATCGGGAAATCGCAAGAACTTCAGCAAAATCCGATTTCCTGCTTTGCACAGCGGGGCGAGTCGTCGAAAATTCCCCGTTTCCAGCATGTCGTCGGAGAGTCCAAACGGTTTTTTCATCAGCTTTGAAGGTTCGGAAGGGTGCGGCAAAAGCACACAGATCGCCCTGCTGGTGAATACTTTGCGCAACGAGGGACGCGATATCCTCCTGGTACGTGAACCGGGCGGCACTCCGCTCGGCGAGCAGATCCGCCACCTTCTCAAGCATGCGCCGGAGGGGCAGAACATGACCCCCGAGGCCGAACTCCTGTTGTTTGCCGCCAGCCGGGCCCAGCTCGCCCGGGAGATCATTCAGCCCGCCCTCGCCGCTGGCCGCATCGTGATCTCGGACCGCTTTCTGGATTCCACCACGGTCTATCAGGGGGTCGCCCGCAGGATTCCTGCGGAAACCGTCGACCTCATCAATCACTTTGCCGCGGGCGACCGCCTTCCCGACGTCACCTTCCTCCTCGATATGGACCCGGTCGCCGCCATGGCGCGAGCCCGTAGCCGCAATGAAACCATCGATCGCATGGAGCAGGAGCCGCTCGATTTCTTCCATGCCGTGCGCCACGGCTATCTCGCCCTCGCCGAGCGCCAGCCCGGCCGCATCTGCGTGATCGATGCGAGCCAGGACCCATCCGCCGTCTCAACCTCCATCCGTCAGGAACTGCTGCAACGCTGTCATGGCCTTTTCGCATCAAACGGCATTTGAACGCCTCCAGGCCGCCCACGCCAACGGTCGGCTGGCCCATGCGTACCTGATCACAGGCCCTATCGGATCTGGGAAACGCGAGCTGGCCATCGCGCTGGCAGGCATGATCCTTGGCTGCCGTCCAGACGAGGTGCCGCACCATCCGGATGCCCATTTTGTCCAGCCGGAGTCCAAATCCCGCCGCATCGTCATCGACCAGATCCGCGAGCTGGAGCAGGCCATACAGAGGAAGCCGCTCATCTCAAATAATAAGGCCGTCATTATCTCCGATGCCGAGCGCATGCAGCCCCAGGCAGCCAACGCGTTTCTGAAAACCCTGGAGGAGCCGCCCCCGGGCTCACTCATCCTGCTGCTGAGCGCCCTGCCCGAGGCCATCCTGGAAACGGTCCTCTCCCGTTGCGTGGAAACCTCCCTCCGGCCGACCACGGCCATGGTGGCCGCTCCCGAGCACGCGCCTGTCATCTCCGCCCTGGAGCAGGCATTGCTGCAACCCCACCCGCCCACGGCAGGAGATGCCTTCCGCTTCACCCGCGTCATCCAGGCGCTCATCGTCTCGGCCAAGGAGCGCATATCCGACGAAAACGACTCCCTGCTCAAACAGGAAACCTCAAAGTACAAGCAGGCCTCGGAAGGTTCCGGCTGGCTCCAGGAACGGGCCGAGCAGGTCAAGGCCATGACCGAGGCAGGGTCCGTCCGGGAACGCGACCGCATCCTGCAAATCGTCGTCGATGTGCTGGGACAGGCCCTGCGTGCTCAGCATGGAGCTCCAGCGTCGCATCCGGTCATCCAGAAATTGGCTGAGAAATTTTCCCCCACCAACATTCTGAAGCGGCTGGACGCCATGGAAACGCTCCGCCGCCGCCTCGCCCTCGGGGTGCAGGAAGCGCTTTCGCTGGAAGGAAGCTTCCTGGAAATGATAATGATCAAGTGAGTCTCTCTATGTCCCGTATCGTCTTGAAGTTTGGCACTGGTGTGCTTTCCCGTCTCGATGGCCGCGCTCTCGACGCGGCCCAGTTTCGCCGTATCGCCGACGAGGTCTCCGTCCTGGTGAAATCCGGCAAATCCATCGTCATCGTCAGCAGCGCCGCCATCGCGGCAGGCATCCCGGTCCTCGGGCTTTCCAAGCGCCCGGACGACCTGCCCGGCAAGCAGGCCTGCGCTGCGGCCGGTCAACCCGAACTCATGCGCATGTGGTCGACGGCTTTTCGCCGCCATGGCCTGAACGTCGCCCAGATGCTCCTCACCCACGAGGACGTCGACAGCCGCATGCGTCGCAAAAACGCCCGCAACACCATCGAGCGCCTGCTGAGCAGCCATGAAATCATCCCCATCGTGAACGAAAACGACTCCGTGGCGGTGGAGGAGCTGCGTTTCGGCGACAACGACCGCCTTTCCGCCGAGGTCGCCCTCCTCGTGCGCGCCAAACGCCTGATCATTCTCACCAGTTCCAACGGCCTGACCGACAACTCCGGCCACCGTCTCCCGATCATCCGCAAGATGGAGGACGCGCTGCGCCATGTCCGCCCCGAGAAAGGCGAGCTTTCCGTCGGCGGCATGAAGACAAAACTCGAAGCCGTCCAGCTTGCCCTCTCCGGCAACATCCCCGTCAGCATCATCGACGGAAAGAAACGCGGACAGATTGCCGAAGCCGCAGTTTTCGGCGATGTTGGCACCCGGTTCCCGGTCCCCCGGGCACCCCGCAAGGCATCCTAAATCACCCACATGCTGAACTCCGTCCTCCCCATCGCGAAGAATACCCTGACGGATCTGATCCGGCAGAAAGTCTTCAACATTCTCCTCGTCTTCGCACTTTGCGCCATCGGCAGTTCGATTTTCATGGCGAAGCTGACCTTCCAGGAGGAGTTTCAAATGCTCAAGGATGTGTGCCTCGGCGCGATGTCGATCTTCACGTCGCTCCTGGCCATCCTCGCGACGGCGGGTTTTTTGCCGAAAGACCTGGAGGACCGAACCATCTACACGCTCCTCTCCAAGCCCGTGCCCCGGTACGCCTACCTCATGGGCAAACTGCTCGGCATCATCTCGCTCCTCTTCGTTTTCACCGTGCTGATGAGCGCCGTATTCTGCGTGGTTCTCTGGACACGAGAGCAGACGGTCCTGGCCGAGACCCGCAATGCCACCGCCGGGATGTCGGCCGAGGAGATCAAGGCCGCCCTCAAGCAGATCACCGACGCCACCTTCAACATCAACCTGCTGCCCGGCATCGCAATCATCTTCATCAAAGCCGCCCTGCTCGCCTCGATGACGTTGCTCATTTCCACCTTTGCCACCTCCCAGCTCTTTACCGTGATGGCGGCAGCCGCGGTCTACTTCATCGGCCATCTCCAGGCAACCGCCCGGGAAGCCTGGGTCGGAGATGTGACCAGCCAGTGGTGGAGCAAAATCCTCGTGGCGATCGTCGCCCTGCTTTTCCCTGATCTCCAGGCCTTCAACCTGACCGACGACGTCATCGCCGGAGCCGCCATCCCGCTCGGCATTTTTCTCCAGACCTTCGGCCTCGGCGTGTTTTACGTCACGCTCTACTACGCTGTGTCGGCCTTCATTTTCTCCGGACGCGAGCTATGATTCGCAAAGGCGTTGCGATTTTGATCCTGCTGGCGATCGGAGCGCTGCTCATGCCGGTCGAGCGCCGAATCGACGCCGACCAGCGGGCCGTCCATCTCCGCAAGCCGACGCTGAACCTGGAGTTGCGCGAGCGCATCGGCCAGATGGGATTTCTCGCCGCCCTGAGCGGCTTTCGCTCCCCCCTGGCGGCCATCCTGTGGATCGAGGCGCACAATGCCTGGGAGCGTACCGAATGGGGCCGCATGGCCGGTTTGTTCGATACAGTCACCACGCTCCAGCCACGCTCCCCCCTCTACTGGGACATGGCATCGTGGCACATGGCCTACAATGCCTCGGTCGCCGCGCGCGAAGACCCCAAGCAGCCCAGCGAGATCCTCCGCCAGCGTGCTGAGCGTCAATACATCCAGCTCGGCAAGGAGATCCTCGAGCGTGGCATCCGCAACAACCCGGACAATGCCTATCTCCAGAACCAGCTCGGGATCATTCTGCGGGACAAGCTGAGCGACGACTGCGCTGCGGCGAACGCTTTTCTCAAGGCGTCCGAGCTGCCGGGAGCTCCGCCGTTTTACGCACGGGCGGCCGGATATTCCATGGCAAAATGCCCGGGAAAGGAGAAACAGGCGTACGAATTGCTGAAGCATTTGTACGACAAGGGAGAGGATGAGAGGAAGCCCAGCCTCATCTCCAACATCAAGGATCTCGAAAAGAAACTGGATGTCCCCCCGGCGGAAAGGATACCGTAGGAACCCTTAGTTTTAGCTGTCCTCTCTCCTTCCATGCGATTTGCGATTTTCGGCGATATTCACGCCAATCTCCATGCCCTCGAGACCGTTTTGGCCGATGCCAAAGCCCAAGCCTGCACCCACTATGTCTGCATGGGGGATATCGTCGGGTACAATGCCTTTCCCAAGCAGTGCCTCGACATTGTCCGCAACCTTGAGTGTCCGTCCGTCAAGGGCAACCATGACGAGCAAGCCTCAATGATCGGTGAACAAGAGGGTTTCAATCCCCTCGCGGAGGAGGCCATGCACTGGACCCGGGAGCAGCTCAGCCGCGAGGACAAGGACTGGCTGCGTTCCCTGCGCCTCCAGCGTCAGGTGCGCGATTTCACCATCGTCCATGCCACGCTCGATACCCCGCACAAGTGGGGATATGTTTTCAACCAGCTCGACGCCGCAGCCAGCTTCAGCTACCAGCATACCACCGTGTGCTTCATCGGCCACACCCATACGCCCAAGGCCTACATACGCGATGGCAGTGTGCGCACCACCCCGCTGGACGTGCTCGCCATCCAGCAGGGAAAAAAATACCTCGTGAATGTGGGAAGCGTCGGCCAGCCGCGCGATGGAGACTGGCGCTCCGCCTACTGCATCTACGACACGAATACCAACGAGATTCACCTGCGCCGCCTCGAGTACGATATCGAGGGAGCCCAGCGTGCCATCCTCGATGCCGGGCTGCCCCGGCGGCTCGCGGAGCGTCTCGCCGTCGGGCGGTAGGATCGGCCCATGACTTCCAAGGGCCAGGCACCGCAGGACATCCTCTTTATCAAGCCCGGCTCCATGGGCGACGTAATCCATGCCCTGCCCTGCGCCGTCGCCATCAAGAATCACTGGCCAGAGGCCAGGCTGACATGGCTCATCGACGATCGCTGGCAGCCGCTGCTCGGCGGGTTTTCCTCGCTCGACGCCGAGGTCGTGTTTCCCCGCCGGAAATTCCGGGGAGTTTTCGGTATCCTAAAATCCCTCCCTTGGATCGCCAGTCTGAGCCGCCTGTCGCCCGATCTGGTGCTGGACCTGCAAGGTTTGCTCCGCAGTGCGCTCATGGCGAGATTCAGCGGCGGAAGGCGAATCGTTGGTCTCTCGGATGCCCGGGAGGGAGCCACCGGCTTCTACCACGAGATCGCTCCGGTGGGAGAGCCGTGCCACGCTGTCACTCGCTATCTTCGCTCGCTTCCAACTCTGGGAGTCCCGATTCCGGAGAAAACGGAATTCCCCCTTCCCTCTGGAATCGAACCCGAGGGTGCCCCCCAGCAGGGATTCGTACTCCTGCATCCGTATTCCCGCGGAGCAGGCAAATCGTTAACGCCAGTTCAGGTCACCGAGTTTTGTCACGCCCTCCCTCACCGCAAAATTATCATCGTCGGAGGCGGGATATCGCCTGATCCCCTGCCCTCCAACGCCATCTCCCTCCTGAATCGCACGAGTCTGGACGAGTTGATCTGGCTGACCCGACGTGCGGATTTCGTCGTAAGCGTCGATAGCGGTCCCATGCACATTGCCGCCGCATTGACCGACCGTTTGCTTTCGATCCACACGTGGAGCGACCCGGGCCTCGTCGGTCCGTACAATCCGGCAGCTCACATCTGGAAAGATGGCCGTATCCTTGCTCAGGATTTCGTTGTCGGTCGAGCAGGCAGCCACCGCACGCCGACCTCCGAGGATATGCAGACGATCTCCGCCTGGGTGGACAGCCAGCTCAGCTAAACGCCCGAGAGAATCCGTTTTTTCGTACTTTCAAAGTCCTCTTCGCTGATCAGCCCGTCGTCGCGCAGCTTTTGCAGACGGCGCAGCTTTTCATCAAAAGCCAGGTCTTCCCCTTCCGTTTTGCCGCCGAGGGAGATACCAGCCTCGTCCAGAGCATCCTTCACCACGCCGCCTCCCATACGCGCCCAAGGTTCGACATCGCGCCGGGCCTCTTCGGGATCCAGCTTTAATCCGGAACCAGCCAGCCCGGCTCGACCGATGGACTGAAGAACGACTCCAGCAACCGCCAGCACTGCCCCAATGACCGTTCTCAAGACCATCGACCGGGAACGATCGGTGAAGTTTGAAAAATCTCCAAAATGCAAGGCCGCCGAAAGAAATGTCGACAAAAAGAGCAACACCCCGACAACAAGCATCGCCATACCGACGTAAAACACCACCTTTCTCTGTGGGGAAATCTGTCTCCGCACCATGTCACGGGCCTTATAGATTGCCATGTAAGGTTGCACAATCCTTAATGCATAGCGCCGTTCCCCTCTGGCACTCGAACATAGCGGCGCGGGAAATTCCTTCAGAACTTCAGCATGGCTCTCTTTGGAAAACTCTATCTATCGGCGGTGGCCGGAGTGCTTCTGGTCTCAGCGATCATCTTTGCTTATAACCGGATTAAGTTTTACCTCAACAGCGTGAAAACGACCGGCCGGATCATCGCCATCGAAGCAAGGCCAGGTCTCCGCAAGACCTACTATTATCCCTTGATCGCGTATACCGATGAAGCCGGGGCATCAGTCACATTTATTGACGGAATCGGATCAAGCACACCCCATGACGGGTGCGTCGGTCGCAAGGTGACTGTTCGTTATCAGCCTGGTGCAAAAGAGAGGAAATCTCAGTTGTGGACGATTCCCAGCCTCACGCTCGCTCCGGCAAGCTTCCTTCTTTTAGCCGGGGGCTGTCTTCTTGCGATCTTCCACGCCAGATAGCGCGGATGTCTTCCTTCAGGCCGCCCGGCTCGTGTGCCACATCTTCTGTGCCGGATACCATTCAATAACCGGCATTACATCCTCAGAGCAGACTCCCCATCTGTTCATTCCGATACATTATACATACGCGCACGCGGATCACGTGACTTAGTGATTATTTCCTCCGTCTGCCGAGTCCTGCACCATCACGGGAACCATCCATCTCCAGCGGATCGCGGCCAGACGCAGGAGTAACACCGTGGCCATGCAGACCGCAGGAATGACCCACGGAGGCTGAACCTTGAATGCGTGCAGCACCACGTACAGAACGGCTCCCGGGATACTGGCCGCGGCATAGAGTTCGCCTTTGCGCATGATGTTCGGAATCTGTGCACTCAGCACATCGCGAATCAAACCACCCGCCGTGCCTGTAACGACTCCGAACAACGCCACGATGATCCCAGAAAAACCCAGCAGGGCCACCTTTTCGCATCCCAGCCAGGTAAAGAGCGCCAGTCCCACAGCGTCGGGAAAAACCAGCACCCTTTCCGGAAACCGGATACGATTCAGGATCGGAAGCATCACCAGCGCCGTACCCACGGCCACCCAGAGATAAAGCGGCTGGCGAATCCAAAATACCGGCAACTGCCCCGTGAGCAAATCGCGCAGCGTGCCTCCACCGATGGAGGTCACTATGGCGAGCACGATGGCACCCACCCAGTCCATCTGCCTCCGCGACGAGGCCAAGACTCCGGTGGCGGCAAAAACCGCCACGCCTGCGTAATCAGCAATCGTCAGTATCCCGTTTTCAAAAAGCCCCATGAACTCCCTTTAGCCTATCCGGGTATCGCAGACTTGGCAACGCGAACTCCCTCGCTCACTGATCACCGCATGGCCGGAGTCCTCGACGGGACGGTAATGTCGCCGGCATTGGGAGGTTCCGCTCGCTGGCTGGGCATTCGCCGCCGCAGAAATTCCTGAAGCTTACACCTCGGCGAGCGAGGTGCCTAAAGCACTTCGTTTTGGAACAGCTCGACAATCTCGCCGCTCGGCCCCTTGAAGAAGGCAATGCGTACCGGCACCGGACCGATGCTCGACGGGATATCGAGATCCTTCGTCTCCATCGTCACTTCCATGCCTGCGGAGCGGACCTTTTCCAGGATGTCAGCACAGTCATCCGTTCGCAGTGCAAAGTGCAGAATCGCGCCCTCCTCGCGCGAAGCCTCGGCCCGCTCAAAGATCTCGACGTAATTTCCATCGCCCGCATCGATCATGATCGCCCGCGAAGGTTTCTCGCCCCACGTGATCTTTTGCGTCATCCCCAGCACCTCAATGTAAAACTTGACGCTCGCTTCGAAATCGAGGGACGGGATCGCTGCGTGATGGAAACCGGAGATTTTAGCCATGCATCGAAATGGCAGATTTTCCCCGCCCGACCAAGAAAATGTCTCGGGCTTCGCGCGGGATCACAGACTGTTCAGCGAACAATCTCGACCGGAGTACCGATTTGAACCCGGTCAAAAAGCGCCTCCGCCATTTCATCCGGCAGGCGGATGCAGCCATGCGAGGCAGGCGTGCCCGGCTGGGGAATCGGCCCCGCATGCATGCCGATGCCCGTCCACGTCAGCCGCATCCAGTTTGGCATCGGGGCAAAGACAAACTGCCCGCCCGGCGGCGGACGATCCCGTCGGACATCGGCGTCGGGATTCACGGTGTTGCCGTAGGCATCGACGATCTTGCCATAGATCGTGGAGTGCTTGTCAGCCACCTTCTCCACGATGGTATAATCGCCCGCCGGGGTGCCAAATCCCGCCTTGCCCGTCGCGACTGCGGTCCATCCGGCGTATTGGCCGCCAATGTAAATATCGGCGCGCTGCGTCGTAAGGTTGATCACGATCTTGACCGGCCCCGTGAGTCCATACCCCTGCCAGTCAAACAGATCGGCCTGCGAGGGCTGAGCATAGACACCGGGGGTGTATGCCACCTCGTCGGATGCACAGGAGCAAAGCATCAGTGCTCCGAGCAAACCCGCCAACCCACGCATCGAGAAAAAATCACCCTTCATGCTGCACGCAAAAACACTCTTCGTTGAGGATACTACGTCGCCCGACGGGTGACTGGTCGCAGGTAATGACAGGTTTTTTCGCGAAAACAAGCTCCAGCTAGCGCTTCTTCGTGATGAACTGGGCAAAGATCATCGCCCCCCCGGCGGCGATGGCTACGACACCGAGCAGGGGAAAGAGCGACATGCTCTCCCCGTTTTCCGCACGGATCTCGAGGGGATCAAGCCGGCGCTGTTTGTCGTGATTCGCGACGGAAAGGACGACCGGAGTGACGAAAGCCAGCACGCCGACCACGACCATGATAATGCCAAAGATCCTCATGGCTCAGGCCGACTTGAGAAACGCCTGCAGGGCGGGTATCTTTGCGATGACGCCATCGATCACTTCCGGACCCGCCACTTCGCGTGATTTTTCCACAAACGACTGGACGAACGCCGTGATCTGCGGAGTGGAAAGGCCTGCCGCCTGGAGATTGGCAAAGGCTTTCGCGGCATCGGCAGTCTGGCCGCCGAGGAAACCACCGAGAAGTCCGCCCAGGGGATTTGAACCCTCGGATTTGACGGGTTCGCTGAGAAGCTCGGGGGCGCCGGGAATCTGGGCGATCAGTTTCTCGAAGTCCGTTCCGGCTGCGTATTTCTGGGCAAATTGAAGGAGAATCTTGACGGCTTCGCGCGCCGCTTCGGGAGCCACGTTGAGACGGGTGCTCAGGGATTCGATGAACTGGTCCATGGCCTTATATGCGGCGGAAAGCGGTCCGTGGCAAGGGCTGGCTGAAAGTGAATCTTACCGCTTGCCATTCCCGGCGCGGCACCCCATGTATCACCGGCGATGGGAACTGACCGCCAGAAGTCACAGGGAGACTTGGAATCCGGCATCGCGCTGATTACGGCGGCATTCTTCTGCGCGTCGGTCATGAGCGCCTTCAGCAAGGAGGCCACCGGCGTGTCTCCCCTGCTCCTCCTCTTTCTGCAATATGGCATCAGCTTTCTCGTCTTCGTGCCTCCCGTCCTCAAGCAGGGGCCGGGGCTGCTGAAGACGTCGCACCTCGGGCTGCACGCCTTTCGCAGCATTGCGGGCTCGATCTGCCAGCTCCTCTTTTTCATCGCGGTGAAGTCGATCTCGCTCCTCGACGCCGTGCTGCTCTCCAATGCCGCTCCGCTCTTCATCCCGCTGGTCGTCCTGATCTGGTTCCGCAAAACCGTGCAGCCGCTCGTGTGGCTCAGCCTGTTCATCGGCCTCATCGGCATCTGCCTCATCATCAAGCCGGGCCCGGAGATGTTTCGCAATCCAGCCTCCCTCATCGCGCTGGCCGCCGCCGTCTTCTCGGCCATCGCGCTCGTCGCGACGAACAAGCTCTCGGAAACCGAGCCGCCAACGCGCATCCTGTTCTATAACTTTGGCATCTCCACCGTGCTTCTCGCCCCGGTCTGCGCCTTTGCCTGGAAGCCGCCAACGGCTCATGAGTGGATGCTGCTCGTCGCGGTGGGCCTCTCGTATGCCCTCACCCAGTACCTGATCATCCTCGCCTATCGCCACGCCAGCGCGGCGCAGATTTCGCCCTTCAACTACACGGTCGTAATTTTCTCCGGCATCCTCGGCTGGATTTTCTTCGGCAATGTCCCGGATTTCATCTCGCTCCTCGGCACGCTCCTTATCTGCGCGGGCGGCATTCTCAGCATCCGCGCCGGACACCCGGAGGGCCGGGGCCACGCGATGGGCAGCGGCCACTGGCATCTTTTCGGCAAACCCAAGACCTCATGAAACTCGACCCCCGTTCGCTCCCCTCCGTCTCCACCCTGCGCGCCGATCTGGTGCATCAGCATGACTCGATCCTCGGCGAATCGCCGCTCTGGGAAGAACGCGAGCAGGTTCTTTATTGGGTCGACATCGACCGCGGGCAGATTCATCGCTTTGATCCCGCAAAGCGCACGAATACGACGCACACCCTGCCCACCAAGGTCAGCTCCATCGTGCGGCGTGCGTCGGGCGGCCTCGCCGTGACCTTGAAGAAAAACTTTGGTTTCTTCGATCCAGCCTCCGGCAAGCTGGAGGAACTCGACGTGGTCGAGGGCGATCAACCGGAGAACCGCTTCAACGATGGCAAGGTCGACCGCCAGGGGCGCTACTGGGCCGGTACGATGAACGAAGTGCATGTCGGCAGACCCGACGCGGGGCTGTACCGCTTTGAGGGGCCGGGCCGTCTGCAAAAGATGGTTCCCGAGGTCACGATTTCCAACGGCACGGGATGGAGCCCGGATGGTCGTATCATGTACTACACGGACACGCTCCGGCACACGGTGTTTGCCTACGATTTCGACACGGAAACCGGCGCGATTTCCAACCGCCGCCCGTTCCTGGAGATCGAGCCCGCCAGTGAGGGCCTGCCCGATGGCCTGACCGTCGATGCGGAGGGCCATGTCTGGAGCGCGCTGGTGAACTACGGCTGCATGCTGCGTCTCGACCCGTCGGGAAACCTGGAGCGCATCGTGGATTTCCCGGCCACCCGCGGCACGTGCTGCACCTTCGGCGGGCCGAACTACGAGCATCTCTACATCACCACCGCGCGCGAATGCCTCGATGAGATGCAGATTGCCGCGCAGCCGCTGGCCGGAAGCATCTTCCGCTGCGAACCCGGCGTTCGCGGCCTGGCCGAGACTCCGTTCAACGGTTAAGTCGCCCAGTCCGGCGCGGGGGCCTCAAAGGTCACGCGCTTGCGGCTGACCGGATGCGTGAACTCCATGCGCCATGCGTGGAGACAGAGCGGAACATCCCCGACCGCCAGCGTCATCGCGTCCCCCAGCCTGCCGTCAGGCAGATACGCCGGATCGCCCACGACCGGCCATCCGAGGCTCCAGAGATGGACGCGAATCTGGTTGGTCCGCCCGGTAAGCGGGCGAGCCTCGACCAGCGACGTTCCATCGGGAAAACGGGCTTTGACGGCAAACTCCGTGCGGGCCGAAAGACCGCCCTCATCCACCACGCGGGAACCGAGTTCCCCCGGCTCCGCGCTGATGGGCGCAGTGCAGACAAAGCGCTCCTCCGCTGGCGTGCCCTGGATGCGCGCCAGATAAACCTTTCCCACCTCGCCCCGCTCAAACTGCGGCTGAAGCAAACGCGCAAAATGCCGGGTCCGCGCACAAACCAGCACCCCGGTCGTATTGGCATCGAGCCGATGCGCCGGGCGGATCTTTTGGGGATCGTAGGTACGGTCGAGGAAATACTGGAGCGTGTTGCGATTAAACCTCCCGCACGGGTGCATGGGCAGCGGCGCGGGTTTGTCCAGGATGACGATCGCCTCGTCCTCGTGCAGCACGACCACATCCGACGCGACATCCGGCTCCGCCGCCATCGGGAGACGGTGATAAATGCGCTGCCCGGCAAAGACCGGCGTTTCCGCGGTCAGCGCAACTCCGTTGGCATCCTCCATCCGCCCTGCGGCGCAAATCGTCTGCCAGTGTTCAACGGATTCATGGGCGAACAGCGCAGTCAATACACCAAGCAGCCTCCCGCCATCATGCTCCTGCGGAACAATGAAGGGACGGCGATTTTCGTAGGGCGTGCTCCCCGGCAATGGCGTCGCCGCCTGCTGCAATCGAAGCGTGCCGGCCTGCGCCGCCTCCCGCATCAATTCCTCCGGGGCGCGATAGCAATGCGGGCAGGATTTTCCCGGCACATAGCGCGGGTCGCTCTGCTCGTCGTCGGTCAGCGGAGCCTGACAGGCAAAGCACTGGGCCGTACCCGTCTCATGCAGCGCCGGGTCCACCCCCACCCGCTGGTCAAAGACGAAACACTCGCCATCATAATGCGCCGAGCCGCAATCCTCGAAATACTTCAGGATGCCGCCCTCAAGCTGGAAGATTTTCCGAAAGCCCCGGCTCTCCATGTACAGCCCCGCCTTCTCGCATCGAATCCCTCCGGTGCAAAACATCACGATCGGCTCGTCTTTCATCTCCTCGGGGAGCGTGTCGACCGCCGCCGGGAAGTTGCGAAAATGGTCGAGGTCGAATGTCTTCGCCCCGTGGAAGGTCCCGAGCTTCACCTCGTAGTCGTTGCGCGTATCCAGCAGGGTCACGGGGCGCCCCTCATCGAGCCATTGCTTGAGCGTGTGAGGCGGCAGCTTTTCCGAGGTGCGTGTCGCCGGGTCGATGCCCTCCACGCCAAAGGCGATGATCTCCTTCTTGATCCGCACCAGCATGCGGTTGAACGGCTGGGCGTCGCTCTCGCTGTACTTGGCCTTCAGCTCCTCCAGGCCGGGAAGGGAGCGGAGTTCCGCGAGCAATTCCTCGATTGCCTCACGTCCGCCCGCGACGAACAAATTGATCCCCTCGGCGCTGATCAGGATCGTGCCGCGCAGCTTGCGGGCTTTGCAGAAATCCAGGAGCCGCTGGCGGAGGGGCTTGAGGTTTTCCAGCCGGGCAAACTTGTAGGCGGCGATGTTCGTGATCGGAAGCATGGGAGCGGAGCATCATTCCTGCTTCATTTCGCGCGCGCAAGTCGTCCGCCGCTTTTCTGTCGCATTTACGGGCCGCTCTGGGGCATGGTCGTCGATTCGTTCCATGAGTATCCCGCTGCTCTCCGCCACTGACCTGTCGCTTTCCTACGGTTCCCAGCACCTGCTGGAGTCCGTCACCATCGCCGTGGCGGCAGCCGAGAAGGTCGGCCTGGTGGGACGCAATGGGTGCGGAAAAACCAGCCTGCTCAAGATCCTCGCGGGCGACCAGGCCCCGGACTCCGGGGAGGTTTCCAGCCGCCGGGGGTTGCGCGTGGGCTACCTGCCGCAGGAATTCGAACTCGATGACTCGCGCACGGTGCGCGAAAACATCGAGTCCGGCGCGGCGGACCTCGTCGCGGCCCTGCAACGCTACGGCAGCGGAGCTGGAACAGAAGCCCAGCTCGCCGATGACCTCAAGCTCATCGAGGCAGCGGATGGCTGGAATCTCGACACCCGCATCCGCGCCGACGCCACCGCCCTCCGGGTTCCCGACCTCGATCTGCCCGTCGGCCCGCTCTCCGGCGGAGAAAAGCGCCGCGTCGCCCTCTGCCGCGCTCTCGTCGCCCAGCCCGACCTGCTGCTTCTCGACGAACCGACCAACCATCTCGACGCGGAATCCATCCGCTGGCTGGAAAGCTTTCTCGCCTCTTTCAAAGGCGCGGTCATCTTCGTGACGCACGACCGGTATTTCCTCGATGTCATCGCCACCCGCATCATCGAGGTGGCCGATGGAAGGGCGTTCTCGCATCCGGGCAATTACACCGCCTATCTGGAGGCCAAGGCCCTGCGCCAGCAGATCGCCGAGCAGACCGAGCGGCGCAGGCAGCGGTTTATCCGCGCCGAGTTGGAGTATGTCCGCGCGGGGGTGCGCGCCCAGCGGTCAAAGAGCCGCCATCGCCTCGACACCTTTTACGAGATAGCCGGTCTGGAAGCTCCGCCGGAGGAGCGCGAGATGGACCTTATCCTTCCGCCTGCGCCGGAACTCGGCAACACCGCCATCGAGCTTTCCAATGTGGGGGCGCGGGCCGGAGGTGATGGACGCTGGCTCTTCCGGGGGCTGAATCTCAGCATCAAACCCGGCGAGTGCACCGGCATCGTCGGGCGCAACGGCGTCGGCAAGACCTCGCTGCTCAGGATTTGCCTCGGGGAATCCGCTCCCGCCGAGGGCGATGTCACCATCGGGAAGCGCGTCGTTTTCAACTACATCGACCAGGGCCGTCTCCAGCTCGACGGAACCAAATCCGTCATCGACGAAGTCGCCGATCTCGGCGGCGAGACGGTCACATTTGGCGAAACCAAGATCAGCGTGCGTGCTTATCTTCGCCGGTTCCTCTTCACCGACGACCGAGTCCGCGAGCGCATCGACCGGCTTTCCGGCGGCGAACGCGCCCGCCTCCTCCTGGCGAAAACGCTCAAGCGCGGCGGCAATCTCATCGTCCTGGACGAACCGACGAACGACCTCGATCTGCAAAGCCTGCGCATCCTGGAAGAGGCGCTGGTGCATTTTGACGGCAGCGCCGTGGTGGTCAGCCACGACCGCTATTTCCTCGACCGGGTTTGCGACCAGATTGTCGCCTTTGAAGACGATGGACGGGTTCACGTCCAGCCGGGCAATTACTCGTACTATCTGGAGAAACGCAAGGATCTGGAGCGCCCCGCCCAGTGGGACGTCCCGGCGGAAGCCAAGACCCAGCGCACCACGCGCCAACGGAAGCTCTCCTTCAAGGAACAGCGCGAGTACGAAACCATGGAGGCCACCATTCTGGAAGCGGAGTCCCTCGTCGACGAACTCGATAACCTCCTGAACGACCCGCAGTTCTTCGTCACCCGCGCCCAGGAGGCTCCGGTCAAGGTGCAGGAACTCGAGGCCGCCAAGGCGCGAGTCGCCGAACTTTATCAACGCTGGGCCGAGTTGGAGGAAATCGCCGCCGGGCAGAAGTAACATTTCCGCCCTCGCCAGAGCAGGGAATGCGGTGTATCGTTTTTCCGGAACGGATGTTAAAACCCTGGATGATACCCGGTGATCTCGCCCCGGGCGACCGCAAATGCCTGGAACGAGATTGGTCGGACGTTGAGCTCTCCCGCGTCGAAAGCGCGGATGACCCCGGCTTTGATATCGCCTTTGGGGCGCTCTGGGCGGAGTTCGGGGCCAAGGGGGAGATCGAGCAGGCGGCGGTTCTTTCCCGGCGCCTCCGCTGGCACGGCCAGTTGCAGGAGAATGGGTACGGACTTCGCTATCGCCTGATGCTCGTCACCTCCGGCGGAAAGTTTGTCGCCGTCCGCGACCACACCGCCATCGTGCCGAAGGACGAAGACGCCGCGTACGTCCATCTTTCCCACAATCTCGTCTCGCCGGAGTGGCGCAGGACCGGGATTGCCGGGTGGCTCCGCGCCCTGCCCGTCCAGACCGCCCGCCATGGTCTCGCCGCGCTCAACAAGCCCGAGTCGTCCCCGATCACACTGATTGCCGAGATGGAATATCCCGATCCGACAGTCGAGGCCACGGCGATCCGGCTCGGCGCGTATGAAAAAGCCGGTTATCTCAAGGTCGATCCGGACCGCATTTCCTACCTTCAGCCGGATTTTGGCTCGCCGGACCAAATCGATTTTGCCGGCGGCCCCAGGCCGCTTCCCCTCACCCTCATGGTTCGGCGGGTCGGTCGGGAATCGGAACGTCAAATCACGGGCCGCGAGGTGAAGTCCATCGTCACAGCCCTCTACAAGATGTACGAAGGCACCTTCCGCGCCCGCGACATGGCCGAGGTCTGGAAGACCCTCGACAGCTATCCCGGAGATGACGAAATAATCGACTTGGTCTCGCCGACCCGGGGAATTTCATGAGTCTGCAGCTTTTCTATGATCCCGGTTTTGCCGCCCCGATCGGCGACCATATCATGCCGATCCGCAAGTTTGGCCTGGTGGCCGACCAGGCCGCTGCTCTTCCCGGCATGGATCTCACGAACGTCACGCCCGTCACCGAGGAGGATTTGCAGCGTGTCCATGCACCAGCCTACATCGAGGCGGTAAAGACGGGGGAACCGCGCGACCTGGCCGAGTCGCAGAAGTTCCCCTGGTCGCCCCAGCTTTTCCCGAGCGTCTGCCTGACCAATGGCGCCGTGCGCGACGCCGCGCGCCATGCCTTGCAAGCCGGAGCCGCCGGAGCGCTGGCCAGCGGGTTTCACCATTCGTGCCCCGATCACGGGGAGGGTTTCTGCACCTTCAACGGCCTCATCGTCGCCCTGGAGTGGCTGAAAGCCCATGGTTTCATCCGCACCGCCGCCATCCTCGACATGGATCTGCATTACGGCAACGGCACGGCTCTGCTCGCCGCCACACGTCCCTGGATCAGGGCGCTTTCTCTGTACGGCAATGACTACTGGGACAACATCCCCTACCGCGATGTGACCGAGCGCCATCACGACGACGGCCCCAATCACCGCTCAGCCGCAATCATACCCACCGGCGGACCGGATGGCGAAAACATGCTCGCCCTGCTGGATCGCGAGATCGGCTGGCTGGTCGCCGAAGGGAAACCCGACATTCTGCTTTATCAGGCCGGGGCCGATCCGTTGAAATACGACCCGTATTCCCCTCTCGATCTCAGCCACGACGACCTCGCCGCCCGCGACCGTCGGGTGTTCGAGTTTGCCCGCGAACATGGGCTTCCCGTCGCCTGGGTTCTGGCTGGCGGCTACACTCAGGATGTCAGCCAGGTCGTGCAGGTTCATGTGAATACGGCCATCGCCTGCCGCGACACGTTTTCTCTTTGACGAGGCAGCCGTCCTCGCCTCTGTTTTTTCCATGACAGTTACCCGACTCTCCCACGAATCCCGCGTCATCTTTGAAATCGATGGCCGCCTCGACGCCGCCAACGCCGTCACGCTCGATCGGGAGTTCTTTTCCTGCTACGATGAAGGCTCCCGGGATTTCATCTGGGATTGTTCCAAGGTCACCTACCTGAGCAGCGCGGGGCTTCGCTCCTTCCTTCAGGCCATGAAGCGCCTGGAGGGCGCAGACGGCAGGCTGATCATCGCGGGTGCCAGCCCGCAGCTCCTCGAGGTTTTTGATATTTCCGGATTCAAGCCGCTCCTGACGTTCGTATCTGACAGGAATGCCGCGCTAAAAGCCTGATGAGACTCGTCGTTGCCGCCACCGGAGCCAGCGGCTCCATTTATCTCCAACGCCTCCTCCACTACCTGGGAGACGAAGGACACGAAATCCATTTCATTGCCAGCCCCTACGCCCGGCAGGTCATTCACGAGGAGCTCGGAAAGCTGGCCCTCCCCGAGGGAACCATCGAGCACTCGGACAAAAGCATGAATGCCCCCTTTGCCAGCGGCAGCGCGAAATTCGACGCCATGATCGTCGTGCCCTGCTCAATGGGAACCATGGCGCGCATCGCCCACGGCACCAGCGAATCCCTCATCCTTCGCGCCGCCGATGTCTTCCTCAAGGAACGCCGCAAGCTCATCCTCGTGCCGCGCGAAACGCCGTGGAATCTCATCCATGCCCGCAACGCCGTCGCGGTAGTCGAGGCGGGAGCCGTTCTCCTGCCCGCCTCACCATCGTTTTACAGCCTTCCCAAGTCCTTCGACGAACTCGCCGACACCGTGGTCTGGCGCATCCTCGACCAGATCGGCATCGATGCGCCCAATGCCTGCCGCTGGCGCGAGACCCCGGAGGCCTGACGCTCATTTCACCCGCGGCATATCAAGACGCTGGATTATTGCAGCAGCAGCAGGCATCATGCTCGGCCAGATGCTCGATCTGATTGAAAAACTGCTGACCCTGCAGGATCGCGACCAGCGCCTGCGTGCCCTCCAGACCGAACTTGCGAACCTTCCCCAGGAACGCGCCGCCAAGGAAAAGCTCATTGCCGATTCCGCCGCCCGCCTTGAGAAGGCCAAAACCCGCGCCAAGGAAATCGAGGTCGAAAAACGCACCTTGGAAACCGAAGCGCAGGCCAAGCGCGACTCAATCACCCGCTACCGCCAGCAGCAGCTTCAGACCCGCAAGAACGAAGAATACTCCGCCCTAGCCCACGAAATCGAGGCGGCGGAGAAGATCATCTCCTCCATCGAGGATCGCGAACTCGAGCTCATGGATGAAGCCGAGCGCCTTAAGCCCGAAATCGCCGTGGCCGAAAAGACCCACGCCGATGAAAAAAACAAAATCGAGATCCTTCTCAAGAGCCTCGATGAAAAGAAGGGCAATCTCGAGACCCGCATCGGCGATGTCAAAAAGGAGCGCGAAGCCGCGACCGCCGGCATCGACGAGGACGTCCTCGACCGCTACCAGCGTCTCTTCAAAACCAAAAACGGCTCTGCCGTCGTGGCTTTGGAACATGAAGTCTGCATGGGTTGCCATATGAAGGTGACCACCCAGACCGTCGTGCAGGTAAAGGCCCAGACCGAGGTGATCCACTGCCCGCAGTGTGGTCGCATGCTGTACATCCCGGCCTGATACACTCCCTGCCCGCCGGCCGGCGGGGAAAAAAACGGCAACGCGTATTTGCGCCCGGAGCCGTATACAGTATTGTAACAAACTCGCCACGTTGCGGATGCGCCCTTGCGTTGGGTCCGTCTGGAACGTATCTACCCCAACCCTAACCTTGGAGGCACTACCATGGAAACACTGACCGACCGCAAAATCTCGCATCACTACGAGTCTGGAAAACAGGACCTGGAAAGTCTGATAGCCCCGCTCATTGAGCTCTGCGAGGAGTCGTCATCGCTCGTCGTCGGCTACGGCCTCGGCCAGAGCGCCTCCCGGGAGCAGATGATCCCGTATTTTCATGTCTGCGGCTCCTACACCGAGCAGGCCCCTGTCCGCGTCCTTCTCATTGGAGGATGGGCTGGCACGGAATCCGTGACTCCTTATGTAGCAGCCCGCGTCGTGGCCGCGCTGGAGTCCAAGCTCCGCCTCGTCGCCGGGATCGAGATCACGGCCTATCCTGTCGCCAACCTGGACGCCCATCGCGCAGGCGAATACGTCACCCGCGACCAGCAGAACGACAGCGCCAAGTGCTGGGAAGACTCCACGCTCAACCACATCAAAGTGCTGGAGAATGAGTTGAAGCGCTACGATTTCGACCTCGTGATCGTTCTCCGCGAGAATCTTCGTGCTCACGAAGCCCAGGTCGAAGCCTGGCTGGTGGAAGACGAGCAAAAATCCGTCCTCTCCAGCGCCCTCGACAACCTCGCGTCGGTGGGACATTCCTTCAACTGGAAGCCCAACCCCGTCCGCCCGGTCTATCCGCGCAGCTTCACACCGATTCCCAACGCAGAGCGGCAGCCTGCCGAGATCATCATCGGCCTGCCCGGCGCACGCGATCCTTACGATCAAGCCCAGGAAGGCCTCGGCCTCATCCTGAGTCTGGCCCACGCCGTCCGGCAGGCCCGGAACGAAGGCCGGCTTTAGGCTGTTCCTTCCCCGGTGAGAATGGTCGCCCGATGAGGCCGACCATCCTCTCACTGATCGGGATTTCTTCATCGAGTTGTTGCGACAACGGCTCCGGCGCGCTTTGTTTTCGCCAAGTCGTCAGATATTCTTTCTGGACGATGAGCAAACGTGTCGGACTGATGGGATGCGGCCAGGTAGCGGCGTATGGGCATATTCCAGCGATCCTCGCGACGCCGGACCTCGACCTCGTCGCCGTATTCGAGCCAGACCCGAATCGGGCAAGGGACATCCAGCACCGCTTTGGGATTCCGTTGGCCCTTGCCCGAGCGGAGGATTTTTTCGCCTCAGGCATCGAGGCGGTTACGATTACCTCTCCTGCCCCATGCCACCGGGAAAACGTCCTGGCTTGCGCGAGGCACCGACTCCCCGTGCTCTGCGAAAAGCCGCTGGCAGTCAACAAGGAGGAGGGTGACGAGATGGTCGCTGCCATGCGAAATGCAGGCCAATCGTTCTATGCCGGATTTTGCTACCGCTTCAGCCCCGCTGCCCTCAAGATCCGTGAGCTCGTCCGGAGCGACGCCATCGGGCGAGTACGCTCCCTCCGGCTCATCTATAACTGGCATCTGCACGGAAAATACGAGACCTCTGGCGGCGGAGTGAAAACCCTCCAAAAGCGGCGGGAGGCCCGTATGGAAGAAGGCGGTCCCATGGTGGATTGCGGTACGCATCAGATCGATCTCGCTCATTTCTGGCTCGACTCACCCGTGACCCGATTTGCCAGCCACGGAGCCTGGGTGGACGAGTATCAGGCTCCCGACCATATGTGGCTCCATCTCGACCACGCCAACGGTGCACATACCGTGGTGGAAATCAGCTACGCCTACACGCACACGGCGCAGAATCGCCGCTCCGAGTTCATTTACGAACTCATCGGCACCGATGGCATCATCCGCTACGACCGCGAGGCGGAGAGCTTCTATCTGGAAAATTCATCCGGTCGCCAGGAGTTTCCCTTCGCGCCGGAGAAAGACTTCGTCGGCCTCTATCGGGAATGGGCCGCAGCGCTGACCTCCGGACGATCCGACCAGCTTACCACGGCTGAAGAAGGAGTTCACGTCGCGGATCTTGCCCGTCGGGCGACGGATGAGGCGATCTCTGCGCGCTTCCAGACTCAGGGGTGATTCCGCAGCTTTCCGCCGGGCTTCGTCCCAAGGAAAAAGCGCCCTTTCCAATCAAAAAAATGCGTGGCAGGCGCGCCCTCATCCGTTGCGCCTGCCACACTTTTCCCTCCGGCATTTATCCGGTTCCTCCTAGTCGAGCTTTTCCCTGACCGTGGCTCCCTGCCTTTGCTCGGACAAATAGAATAGCGACTTATTTAGTCGCTAATTGTAAAACCGCAAGAATTTTTCTCATTTCTCCGGGTAAAATTCCGACAGTTTCGGCTCCCGGGCATAACGGCGCATCGCCGGATCATTGATCAGATAGATGAATAGCTCCCGATCCATGACGGACTGTGTCTTGCGGAGCAGATCTGCCGCCTGTTCAAAGTCTCCGCGTTTCATCGCTGCGTACGCAGCAGGCAAAAGCTCGCGAGGATCATTTGTCGGCGGTTTTTGCGGCGGGAGGTCGACCGCTGCGAGACTTTCGAGCCGCAGCAGCCGCGAGGTGATGTCCATCACGAGGTGGCTGTCCATGGGATTCAGGCGGGCCTTGGCTGCCTCGATCTCCTTGAGCGCCTCCTGCCGATTCCCTTGGTAGCGCAACAGCGTAGCCAATTCGAAATGCGGGTACGGATTTGCCGGATCAACGGCCATGGCCTCGCGAAGAAGAGCCTCTGCGCGTCTGCGAGGATCGACCATCGCCATTTGCGTCCGGTCACTCGCCTTTTGCGTTTCCAGCACGGCCAGCAACGCCAGCGAGTCGGAAACTCTCTCCTTCAACGAAATCGATTTCTCCGCCTCGGTCGAGGCCAGGGAGGTATTCCCGTCCTGCAAGGCGGCAAGCGCCAGCAGATAGGAAATGGAGGGGATCGCTCCGCTTTGCCCCTTGAGGTCCGAAAGCATCGTCACCGCAGCGGTGGAGCTTCCCTCGCGTAATTTCTCCAGAGCGGCGTTCAGCACCGCCATCTGCTCAGCAGAGTATTTCTGTGGTACGCGCTCGTGGGCGGCGCGCTCGATCGCCCGGCCCTTGGCCTGGCCATAAGCGTATGCGCCAGCACCGACGGCTAGAGCAACAAGGATCATCACCGCCACGCCGATGCCGATCACCACCCAGCCCGGACGAGGCTCGATCCGCTCACCCGTCGCGGCCTCGGCCATCCCAGTCTTTGCCTCCTCGGAAATGCTTCCGGCAATCGCCTCTTTTGCCTCGGCAAAAGAACGCTTTAGGGCCTCGTGCGAGGCGAGTGCCCGGGGACGAAATAGAGTAGAACGCCCGGATCGGTCGCTTCGTTCAAAGCGACGTTCCGGACGTTGCGGCTCGTTGGTTGTCTCGGACATATCCCACCTTCCCGCCAGTCTCCGGGAAATTCCCCACGTCGGTCAAATCGCGGTGAGTTACGCTTCCGTAACAATCCGCAAAACCGAAACCCATCAGTCCACTTGCCGCCCCCGCGGCAACCTTCTAGATATTTCCGATGCTCCGAGACCTCCGGCTGCGAGATTTTCGCTGTTTTGAATCCCTGCACCTCACGCCCGAGCCGGGGCTGAATTTCATCATCGGTGCCAACGCCCAGGGAAAGACCTCCATCCTCGAGGCGGCCTGCGTCCTTTTGCGTCTCCAATCGCCGAAGGCGGGTTCTCTCGGCGAGACGGTGCGATTTGGCAGGCAGGCCTTTGGTCTCGATGGGCACTGGGAAACCAGGCATCTCCATCTCAAATACGAGAATGCCCTGAAATCCTTCGCCTTGGACTCCAAGAACCAGTCGCGTTCCGGAGACTACCTCTCAGTGGCTCGCGTAGCGTGGATCGGCAATGACGATTTGCAGCTTGTTCGCGGTTCCGGCACCCATCGCCGCCGTTATCTCGATTTTCTGGGAGCACAGATTGCAGAGGGTTACCTAAAGACCCTCCGCGCCTACGAGCGGGCGCTACGCTCCCGCAATGCCTTGTTGAAAGACAACCGCCCGCGCCGCGAAATCGCGGCCTTCGACCAACCGCTCATCGACTACGGACAGGCGCTGCTGGACTGGCGGCGGGAGTTTTGCGCCATCCTGGAGCCTCTGATCGCATCAGCCTATACCCAGATTTCCGGCGGTACGGAAACGATCCAGATCGAATATGTCCCCGGCTCAAACGGCGACATGCAATCTGCGCTCCCCGCCAGCCTGGAGGAGGAATCCCGGCTGCGCAGCACCGTCACCGGTCCGCATCGCGACGATGTCCGCATAATGCTCGGAGAAAAGCCCGCTGCGATCTATGCCTCGGAGGGCCAGCAGCGCTCCGTGGCACTGACATTGAAGCTTGGCCAGGCAGCGGCACTGGCGGCTGCGACCCAGACGCCTCCGCTTTACCTGATCGACGATGTCTTCGGAGAACTCGATCCCGCCCGGCGCAATAACCTGATGGCCGCCCTGCCTCCCGAGGCGCAGAAAATCATTACCTCGACCACGCTGGACTGGCACCGTTCGGAAATGAACGGTGCCATATTCCAACTGGCGGATGGTGTACTCAGCCGGACCTGAGGAATCAGGCGGCGGCTTCGCTCACGCGAAGCTCCTCGCAGAACTCGCCGATACGCTCGATGGCGATCTTGATCTGATCGAGGGCCGTGGCGTAGCTGCATCGCACATGCCCCTCGCCGCTCGGTCCAAAGGCGCTGCCGGGTACGACGGCGACTTTCTTCTCCCGCAGCAACCGCAGTGAGAACTCCCGGCTGGAGAGTCCCATCGTGGAAATCTTTGGGAAGACATAGAAGGCCCCGCGCGGCCGGAAGCACTCCAGCCCGAGATCGTTGAACCCGCGCACGATGTAGTTGCGGCGCAGTTCGTACTCGCGGCGCATGGATACCATGCTCTGCTCGCCGCGCTCCAAGGCCTCGACCGCAGCCTCCTGCCCCATGATGGACGCGCAGAGGATGGAGTATTGGTGAATCTTCATCATCGCCTCGATCAACTCGACCGGGGCGCAGACAAAACCGATGCGCCAGCCGGTCATGGCATACGCTTTCGAGACGCCATGCAGGAGAACGGTGCGCTCCTTCATTCCCGGCACCGCCGCGATGGAGAAGTGTTGTTTCCCGTCGTAGGTCAGCTCGCTGTAGATTTCATCAGTCAATACGACGATGTCGTGCTTGATGCAGACGGCGGCGATCTCCTCGAGCTCCTCGGGCGGCATGGCTGCCCCGGTGGGATTCGTGGGGAAGTTCAGCATGAGCACGCGCGTCTTCGGCGTGATCGCTTTCTCGATCGCCTCGGCCTTGAGGACGAAATTGTCCTCGGCATACGTCGGGATGGCCCGGGCCACGCCTCCGGCCAGCGTGATGCTCGGCGCGTAGGAAACGTAACACGGCTCGTGATAAAGCACCTCGTCGCCGGGATTGAGCATGGCGCGCAGGGCAATATCGATCGCCTCGGAGACGCCGATCGAGACCAGCACCTCGCTCAACGGCTCATACCGGACGTGGAAGTGGTTATACACGTAGTCCGAGATGGTGCGGCGCAGGCGCGGCAGGCCCAGGTTGGACGTGTAGCCGGTGCGGCCCTTCTCCAAAGAGTAGATGGCAGCCTCACGGATGTGCCAGGGCGTGGCAAAATCCGGCTCGCCGATGCCGAGCGAAATCACGTCGCCCATCGTCTGGACGACCTCAAAGAAATCGCGAATCCCGGAACGCGGGATCTCGCGCACAGTGTCAGCGATGCGAATGCTCATGGCGTGACCGCGAGGCGTTCCGGTGTGAGCTCGACCTGATGGAAGGCTCCGTTTTCCTTGTAGGTCTTGAGGCGGAAATGGGTGGCGGTCGACTGCACGGCCTCGACCGTGCTGAGCTTCTCGGCCACAAAGGCGGCGACGGCGCGCAGGTTGCGGGCCTCCAGGACGATGAGCAGGTCGTAACCGCCGCTCATGAGATAGCAGGTCTGCACCTCCTCAAACTTGGCGATGCGGGCTGCGATACGGTCAAAGCCGCCGTCCCGCTCAGGAGTGATCTTGACCTCAATGACCGCCGTGACCGAATCCGTGTCCCACTTGTTGTGGTTCACGATGGCCTGGTAACCAAGGATGATGCCGTCCTTTTCCAAGCGGGCGATCTCGGCCTGCACTTGTTCGACGGAGAGGTCGAGCATACGGGCGATGTCCTCACGTGGAGTGAGGGCGTTCTTTTGCAGGATATCGATCAATGCTTGCATGGAAAGGAGGCATCATTACGCCCCTAACGCTGCTTGGCAAGCGCACGACAAGAGGTTACGCTGTCACCATGGCTAAGAAACCCACGAAAAAAGCCGCCTCCAAGTCCCCCAAGAAACCCGCAGCCGCCAAAGCTGCCCCGAAGACCAAGACGGCAAAGAAAACCACCAAGCCCGCCGCTACGAAGTCCTCCACCCGCCCGCTCGGCGCTCGTGAGCAGAAGCTCGCCTCCAGCGCATTGAAGCTCGTTGACGAGGCGGCCGCCCTTCTTCGCAAGGGCATCACCACCACGGCCGACGTGTCGGAAAAGAACCGCCTCGCCGCCAAAAAGCGCGCCCACGGCCTGCTGAACAAGGCGACCTCCTCGCTGAGCAGCATCCTGGAAGGCGGCTCCGACGCCCTGCACAAGGTCATCGGCAAGATCTAACCCACACTCTTCAATCTCTCAGGCGCCGGTGGTTTTCACCGGCGCTTTTTTTTGCCCTCGGCTAAAGCCCGCCGTGCTTCCAGATCGAAAGCACCATGCGCAGGCACATGAAGAATCCCCAGAGCAGCCCGACGATACCGATCACGGGCACATCTGCGATTTTTGGGGGGATGCCGGAGTGAATGAGAATGCTGGAGCAGATCAGGACGGAAGCCGCCAGGATGGCATTGGTCAGCCGGTTGGCAATGGAGTCCAGCGTCTTGCGCAGCGGTTCGAACCCCTCTGGATCGATCTTGTGCTGAAGCGGGATGTTGATTTTCCCGTGTTTGATCTGCTGGTACAGGTTGCGAAAATCGCTGGGAAAGACGTCCAGGAAATCAAGCCCTTCGCTGGCCCACCGTTGCAATAATATGATCAGCCTGTGCGGGTGGTACTTCCCCTGCATGAGCTTGATCGCATAGGGTTCCCCCTGCTTGATGAAGTTGAGCTCGGGATCCAGCGTGCGCCCCACGGCCTCGACCTGCGTGAGCGCCTTGATACCCAGATAAAAGCTGCCCTTCATCCGGAGATGATTATTGCGCAGCATCTCCAGGAGCTTGTTCAGGACAACCTCCAGGCGGATCTCGCGTAGGGGACGATTGAGATGCGTCCCGCTGAACTCCTCCACGTCGTTCAGCATCTTGCCGGTATTGGAAGCAAAGCCTTCCTCGCTCATGTCGACGATGGATCGCATGACCTGCTGGTGATTTTTCTCCGCCAGACCCGCGATCAACTGGGCAATGCTCGTCCGGAACGCCGGGGTAAACGATCCCATCATACCGTAGTCGAGCAGGCCAACCGCTCCATCCTTCATCACCAGCATGTTTCCGGGATGCGGGTCCCCGTGAAAGAAGCCAAATTCGAAGATCTGCTTGTAGATCAGCTCCGTGATATTGTGCGCGAGTTGCGCGGGATCGACACCGTTCTTCTGCAACCCTTTCGAGTCATACACGTTCACTCCCGCCAGAAAGTCCATGGTGAGGACCTTGGTGCTCGTCAGGTCGCGGTAAATCTTCGGGACATGGATGGTCGGGTCATCCGCAAACTGCTTGGCGAAGCGCTCCGCGTTTGACGCCTCGTGGGAGAAATCCAGTTCCTTCACCAAGGTCGAGGCAAACTCCGCCACCACACCCACCGGATTCAGCCCGGCAATCTCAGGCACGTGCTTTTCCACAAACCGCGCGATGTCATGCAGGATGGACAGGTCCAGCTCCACGACCTTCTGAATATCGGGACGCTGGACCTTGATCGCCACCTTCGCGCCATTTTCCTTCAAGGTTCCGGCGTGAACCTGGGCGATGGAAGCGCTGCCGACAGGCTTGTCCTCAAAGGCGGAAAAGACATCATCGATGGAGATACTGAGCTCCGACTCGATGATGGCTCGCGCGGTGGACGAGGCAAAGGGCGGGACCTGTGACTGGAGCTTGGTCAGCTCGACAAAATACTCATCGTCGACCAGGTCGCGCCGTGAGCTGATGATCTGGCCAAACTTGATGAACGTCGGCCCCAGCTCCTCGAGAGCCATGCGCATCCGCACCGGGAGCGGCTTGGAGAGCACGCCATCCTCGCGAAGGGTGATGGTTGCATCCTCGATACCCAGGAAGCGCTGGAGAGCGACCAGCTTGAGCACATCAGCAAATCCGTATTTCCAGAGGATGCCGATAATCTCGCGATACCGCGGAAGATTGTTGGCAAACTCGACCGCGCTTTTGAGTTGATCCAGGATCACACCCTGCGAATAAACCGCCCGGGAAGTCTCGCCAAGCTCTTACTTGGGTTCGGAATCGCTCCCCTGCTCCAAAAACCGCACCCTGCGGTCGCCGCTCGGCAGGCGGATCGTCACGGTGAGTCCCTGCCCCGGCGCGCTTTCGATGATCACCTCGCCGCCGTGGGCACGGACGATCCGGCGCACGATCAGCAAGCCGAGGCCGGACCCGCTTTGCTTCGTCGTGAAGTAGGGCTCAAAGACGCGGGTGATATTCTCCGGGGCAATCCCTCCACCGCTGTCGGCGAAGGAAATAAACTGGTGCGTCTCATCCGCCCCGGAGCGGATGCGCAGGATGCCGCCCGTCTTCATCGCCTGAAAAGCGTTGCGGATGATGTTGTAAAACGCCTGCTTGATCTGGTCGCGATCCACGCCGAGCGTCGGCAGCGAGCGGTCGAGGTCCACCTCCACCAAAATATCCCGATCCCGAATCTCCGCCTGCAAAAAGGAGACGGACTCCTCGACGATTGCGTTGAGACTCTCGGGTCTCAATGTAAGCGGCTGCGGACGGATGGCGCGGAGGAACTGCGTGATAATGTGATCGAGGCGCTTCACCTCCTGGCGGGTGACGTTGATCGATTCCTCAAACTCACCGCGAGACCGTGACGGCAGCTTGCGCACGCGCCGCTCCATGAGTTGCAGATGGATGTCGAGGGAGTTCAGCGGATTGCCGATTTCGTGGGCCACTCCAGCCGCGAGCAGCGTCAGCGCTGAGAAACGCTCGCTCTCGATGGTTTCCTGCGTCTCGCGCCGATACTGCGTAATGTCACGCAAGATGATCGCGTGCCCGACCACCTCATCGTGATTATCCTCGCTCATGAGCGGGACGGTGTAAAAATTGAGATGCCGGTTCTCGGGATAAAAGACCTCCAGATCGCGGCTGATGACGCCTCCGCCGGCAGAAAGCTGCTCGAAGTCGAGCCCTCGCACAGCGTGCCCCAGCAGTTCGCCGAGACTGGCTTCGACGCTGATGCCGAAGAAACCCGCCGCCGCACGATTAAGGTAAATGATGCGTCCCGAGGGATCGGTCACGATCACGCCCTCCAGGATGGCATTGAAGATCGTCTCAAGAAACCCCTTCTCGCGCGCGATTTCGACGAGGTAGTTCTGGACATCGCCCGGCTGGACAAGGCGGATGCGCTCGATGAGTTTCTCCAGGAAGCCGCGCTTCATTTCGCCGCCCTCCACTGCACCGCCTGCTCGTCGACGGCAAAGCGCACGAAGCCCCTGCCACCCGGCTTTCCATTGCCAGAGGCACCGAAGCCGCCGAAAGGAAGAGTTGATGGCGAAAAGGTCGTGGGCAGGTTCCAATACAGATTCCCCACCTCCAGCCGGTCGCCGATCGCGCGGAAGCTCTCTCCGTCGGCGGTAAAGATCGAGGCAGTGAGGCCGAAAGGCACGCTGTCATGGAGTGCTACCACCTCCTCGTCACTGCCAAAAGCTTGAAGCGACACAATGGGGCAAAACATTTCCTGATCCGAAACCCCGGAGGCAAATTTCGCGACAGCGGGGCGGACGTAGTAGCCCGTGCGGTCGTCAACCTGAGGCAAGACCTCTCCCGGCACGATCCACTCGGCAGGCTCCGCCAGGAGCCCGGCGTACCGCTGCGCGGAGCGCTCGGTCGCCAACGGCCCGAGCATGGTGGTCTCATCCAGCGGGTTGCCGGGCTGGTATCGCTGAAGCGATGTTTTCAAAAGCTCGCAAAATTCCTTCTCCACCTCACGAGCCACCAGCACGCGGCTGGTCGCGTTGCACCGCTGCCCGGTGGTCAGGCACATCGCATCGGCAGTGCATTCAGCGGCGAGAGATAGGTCGGCATCGGGCAGGATGATCACGGCGTTCTTACCCCCAAGTTCCAATGCGACAGACTTGGAATAATCCTCGGCCAGATCCCGCGCGAGGGCCTTTCCGACAGGCACGGAGCCGGTGAAGCAAACCGAGCGCACCGCCGGATGCAGACATACCGCCTGCCCGATAGCGCCCCAGCCCTGCACCAGTTCAAAAACACCGGGCGGCAATGCGCTTTGCATCGCCTCGGCGTAGGCCGCCACGGTCGTCGCGACCAGCGGAGAGGGTTTGAAGAGCACTGTATTCCCTGCCACCAGATACGCCATCGCGGCACCGTGGCCGAGATGGATGGGAAAGTTAAACGGCGAAATCACAGCCGCCGGGCCGCGAGCGCGGTGCCGTACGGCCGCCGGGTGAGGGCCCTTTTCCACCGCCTCTTCCCCAATGTATCGGCGGGCGTCCTCAAAGGTGAGGTCAAACTTGGCAATGACTGCTCCCAGCTCCAGCCGGGCTTCCCGCAGCGGCTTGCCCATCTCCGTCGCGATCAGCACGGCAAGCTCCTCCTGCCGCGCCTTCACCGCCTCCTGCGCTCCCTTGAGTGCCGTGATCCGGTCGTCCAGACTTGCGCGCATCCATTCCGGGAAGGCTTTAACGGAACGGGAGACGGATGCCTCCACGTTGCCAGCATGCGCCTCGGGCAGGGAGACGGTCAGGTCTCCCGGGGATCGATTTGTCCAGACTACCGGTTCGTTCATGCGTTGAGAAGGGTTTCGAGTTCGTTGACGCGGCGTTCGAAGAGAGCCAGGGCGGCGTCGACCGGCGCAGGCGAGGCCATGTCGACCCCAGCCTCAGCGAGGGTCTCGATCGGGAACCGGCTGCCGCCGCTCCTGAGGAAGTTCAGATACTTCGAGGCGTCGCCCGTCGCGAGGACCTGCTCGGCCAGCGCCGCCGCCGCCGAGATGCCGGTGGCATATTTGTACACGTAGAAGGCACCATAGAAGTGCGGGATGCGCAGACCTTCCAGGTTCAACTCCTCGTCGAGCGTAAAATCGGGACCGAAATACGCCTCCAGCAATCCGCGATAGATTTTCTGGAAGGTGTCGAGAGTCAGCGCGTCGCCGCGTTCCTCGGTTTCGTGAATCGCTTTCTCAAATTCCGCAAACATCGTCTGCCGGTAGAGCGTACCACGAAGGTCGTCGATCTGGCGGTTGATGATGTAGGCGCGCATGCGCGGGTCGTCCGTGGTCTTCAGGAGATGCTCGGTGAGGAGGATTTCGTTGAAGGTCGACGCCACCTCCGCGAGGAAGATCGGGTAGTGGTAATTCTGATAGCTCTGCGCACGCTGGGAGTACCAGGTGTGCATCGAGTGGCCAGCCTCGTGGGCGAGCGTGTAGACATCGGAGAACACGTCGGCCTTGTAGTTCATCATGATGTACGGCGGGCTGGTGTAGGTGCCATAGCTGAAGGCTCCGCTGCGCTTTCCCTTGTTCTCGTAACGGTCGCACCAGCGGCCATCGCGTAGACCGTGGCCCAGCACCTCGCGATATTCGTCGCCGAGCGGCACGAGGGCGCTGAGCACCTTTTCCACCGCACCGTCCCACGGCACCTCGGTATGCACGTCGCCGACCATCGGCACGTAGGTGTCATAGTGATGAATTTCGTCGAGCCCCAGCACACGCTTGCGCAAAGCAAAGTACCGATAGAGCGGCTGAAGGTGATTGCGCACCGAGCCGATGAGATTGTCGTACACGCTCACCGGCACATCGTCATAGAAGAGCGCGCTTTCGAGCGCCGATGGGTAGTTGCGTGCCCGGGCGTAAAAGACATCCGCCCGCACGGAATTCGCCAGCGAGGATGCCACCGTATACTGGTGGTCGCGAAACTCGGCGTAGAACTTGTGAAACGCCTCCTTGCGCACCGCCGGATCCCGATCCTGGAGGAACGAGGAAAACGAGCTTTGCGTGAGCTCGCGCTCCTGTCCCCGGCTGTCGCGGAGCGAACCAAACTTCATGTCGACGTTGGTCAACTGCGAGAACGTGTCGCGATGTCCGCGCGTGGCAGCGGAACCGAGCGCGAGCAGGCGCTCCTCGGCGGCAGAGAGTGTATGGGCCTTCAGCCGACGGAGCTTGCGCAAAGGAATCGTCCACTCGGCCAGCACCGGATCAGCGAGATACGCGGCGTATGCCTCATCGGAGAGCGCCTGAAGTTCCGGCTGGAAGAAGGAAAACGCCTCCCCCACCCGCACGAGCAGGCCATCGAGGCGGGCCTCACGGGAAAGCGCCTCGGCATGGGAGCTGTCCTCGGTGACTTTGAGCGCAGCATACTGGTTGAGCCGCTCGACGCGGAGATCGACCGTCTTTTCAAACTCAAGCGCCTCGCGGAGCTTCGCCGCCCCTTCGGCGAGCTTTCCGCGAAAATCCGCGGCTTTCGGGAACTCAGCCTGCAATACGGCAAAATCCTTCTCCCATTCCTCGTCACTCGTATAGAGCGGGTTGAGATCCCATGTATCCTCGACTTTAACCTCCGAACGCAGGGGAGTGCGTTTTCCACCATCGCCTTCCGACAGAAACCGTGCTGACAACATGCCAGCATCATACCGAGCCTGCTCCAGCAAACAACTTGTTCCAGCGGCCTGATTTTCGTTTTCCCACATCGCGATAAAGATTACTCATCCCCCAAGCTCTCATGCCAAATCCATGGAATCGCTGTCGCAACGCCTGAACCGCTCAATCGATCGTTTTTTGGGAAAACGAATCGGCGATGGCCTGCGGTTTGGAGGACGGACTGGGCTGAATACCATTCACCTCTATAGTGAGATCGATGGTGAGCAACGCGCCGCATCCTTTGCCTATTACGTCCTGTTTTCCATCTTCCCGCTCTGCGCGCTGATCCTCACGACTGGCTCGGCTTTATTCGGCACGGCTGATGTGGTGGAGACGATCAAGGGATTCCTTCCCATCAGCGCACAGGAGCAGAAGTTCATCTGGGAAAACGTCCATCGGCTGGAGCAGGCCCGCGGCGGAGTCAGCGCCATCTCGCTGGCTATCCTGTTATGGAGTTCGTTGCGCTTCTTTCAGGCCCTGGTACGGGGCGTCAACCGGGCCTGGCATACGGTGGAAATCCCCTGGTGGCAGGTGCCTCTGAAAAACCTCCTGATGGTGCTCATCATCGGCAGCGCCCTCTTCGTCGGCCTGCTGATCCCGGCCGTCCTCCAGGCCGTCAGAAACATCCTGATCAGCGCCGAACAGTGGGTGCTCCACTATTATCCCCAGTTTAATCTCGGTCTGGCCTCCATGGCTCTGGATATGTCGCGGTACATTCTGGGAGGGCTGGTGCTCTTTTACTGCTTCAGCCTCCTCTATATGCTGGCACCGCGCCGGAGGGTGTACTTCCGCCAGGTCTGGCTGGCCGCAATCATCGTGACGCTGGCCCTGCAGGCGTGCCAGATTGCCTTCGTCAACTATCTCCCCCACCTCCTGAACTACGGCATCTACGGCGCGGTCGGCGGTCTCATGCTGCTGCTTTTCTGGGTCTACATCTCCGGGATCGTCATCATCCTCGGCGGGTGTCTCTGCGTCGCTCTCGACCGGGAATGGAATGGCCGGGTGGAAGTTATTCCAGCCAGTTGAGCAGGTTGAAAGGTTGGCGCGACGACGACCGTACCAACTGAATCAGCAAAAAACGGATTACGGGCAGCGTCTCTGACTGATAAATCCCGACTCCGGCATTCCAGGCAAGCCAGCGGAGGCTTCTTGACAGCTCCCCCATGATCGAGGCTCACGCATGAGAAAAATCCTCGCCGCAGCTTCGATATTCCTTTTTTCCTTGTCCATGCTCCCGGCCTCCGCACTCCAGGAAATCCCCTTTGAAACGATGGACGGGAAAACGTCAACGCTCGGCGATTACTCCGGGAAAGTCGTGCTCGTGGTCAACGTCGCCTCCAAGTGCGGCCTGACTCCGCAGTACGCCGCCCTCGAGGCCCTTCAGCAAAAATACGGGGCGCTGGGTTTCACCGTCCTGGGGTTCCCCTGCAATGACTTTGCCGGCCAGGAGCCTGGGACCAATGAGGAGATCGTTTCCTTCTGCTCGACGCGGTACAACGTCACCTTCCCCATCCTGGCCAAGGTCCATGTCCTCGGGGCAGAAAAAGCCCCGCTCTTTGCGGCGCTGACCGGACCGGACGCCAGATTCCCCGGAGATATCGCCTGGAACTTCGGAAAATTCCTCATTGGCCGCAATGGCGAGGTCATCGCCCGCTTTGAACCCAAGACGAAACCCGACGACCAAGCCGTCATCTCCGCCATGGAGGCCGCACTCAAATAGTATTACCCATGTTCAGACTCGATCGTGAAGAAATCCTCCCCCTTACCGCTCCCATGAAATTTCGCACCTTCGGCAAAGACGGCGAAAAGGTATCGGAGATCGGCCTCGGCTGCTGGCAGCTCAGCGGCAATGCATGGGGCGATCTCGACGAAGCAAAAGCGCTGGAAATCCTCGCCGCAGCAGCAGACGCCGGGGTGAATTTTCTCGATACGGCCGACGTTTACGGCACGGGACGCAGCGAAGAGCTCATCGGCAAGTTTCTCAAATCCCGCCCTGCCTCCGATTTCTTCATCGCGACCAAACTGGGCCGGACATCGGATCTCTATCCGGACAAGTACACCGAAGCGGGCGTACGCGAGGCGCTCGAGGCCTCCCTTCGCCGTCTCGGGGTCGAGACCGTTTCGCTCGTGCAGCTCCATTGCGTGCCAGAGGAAATCCTGAGACAGGGGGAGATCTTCGAATGGCTGCGCACCTTGCAGAAGGAAGGAAAGATCCGGCACTACGGCGCGAGCGTGGAAGATACCGTGCAAGCCGCCTTATGCCTGGCCCAGCCCGGACTCGCCAGCCTCCAGATCATTTTCAACATCTTCCGGCAGACTCCCGAGACAACGATCCTCCCGGCGGCGAAAGAGAAAGGCGTCGCCATCATCGTGCGCCTGCCGCTTGCCAGCGGATTGCTCTCCGGCAAATTCACCAAGGACACCCTTTTTGCGGAAAACGATCACAGGAACTTCAACCGCGACGGCCAGGCCTTCAATGTGGGCGAGACCTTTGCGGGCATCCCCTTCGACAAAGGAGTGGAACTCGCCGATGAAATGAAGCTCTTCGTGCCGGAAAGCCTCACGATGGTGCAGATGGCGCAACGCTGGATCCTCGATCACGAAGAGGTCACTGTCGTGATCCCCGGCGCCCGCACTCCCGCCCAGGCGCGTGAAAACGCCTCCGTCTCCCGATTGCCAGAGCTGCCGGAGTCGCTGCACGAACGTCTCGCCCGATACTACAAGACCGAGGTCGAGCCCTTCATTCGCTGCGCCTACTGAGCGAGGTGATATCGCTCATCGAGAAATCATCAACGAACCGTATTGCGCGCCACGGAGGCATTTGCCATAAAGCTGCCTCCCATGCGCTTCACCCCACTCGCCATCGCTCTGGCACTAGCACTCTCCATCATCCCTACCATGGCTCAAAACGCACTCGAAGAAGGCAAGAAATTCCTCGCCGAAAACGCAAAGAAGGAAGGCGTGGTCACCACGCCCAGCGGTCTCCAATATACCGTGATCAAGGAAGGCACGGGCAAGAAGCCCAAGGCGACCGACACGGTGCTCGTCCACTACCGTGGCACGCTGTTGAACGGCAAGGAGTTTGACAGCTCCTACAGCCGCAATGAGCCGATCGAGTTTCCGCTCAATCGCGTGATTCCCGGCTGGACCGAAGGCGTTCAGCTCATGAAGGAAGGTGCCAAGTACAAGTTTTTCATTCCGTCGCAGCTCGCCTACGGCCCCTTCGGAGCCGGCCCGGATATCGGCCCCAACGAGACGCTGATCTTTGAAGTCGAGTTGCTGAAGGTTCGCTAACCAATCCAATCATCGCCCTCTCCGGCCATGCCTCTCGTCGACAAACCTCTCGCCGATCTCAAGGAATACTACGGCATCTCGCCGCGTCCCAATGATTTCACTGAATACTGGGACGCCGCCCTGGCGGAGTTGGACGCGACCGATCCCGCTCCGAAGCTGGAACGCTCGACCGAGATCAACCCCCGCAATGCCGAGGCATTCGATCTCTGGTTCACCGGCGTCGGCGGCGCACGGATTTACGCGAAGTATCTCCGCCCTAAAACTCGCGAAGGCAAGCTGCCTGCCGTCCTGCATTTCCACGGGTACACCGGGAATAGCGGAGAATGGGCCGACAAGCTGAACTATGTCGGAGAGGGATTTGTGGCAGCCGCGCTCGACTGTCGCGGACAGGGAGGAAAAAGTGAGGATTCCGGCGTTGTGAAGGGAAACACTCATCACGGCCATATCATTCGCGGCCTCGACGACGCCCCGGAGAAGCTTCTTTTCCGCAGCATCTTTCTCGATACCGCGCAACTCGCCCGCGTCGTCATGAGCTTCGAGGAAGTGGACGCCTCGCGGGTGGCCACCTTCGGCGGCTCCCAGGGTGGTGCATTGTCGCTCGTCTGTGCAGCGTTGGAACCCCGCATCAAGAAGTGCGTCTCCGTCTTCCCCTTCCTGTCGGATTACCGCCGCATCTGGGAGATGGACCTGTTCAAGGACGCCTACGCGGAGCTCCGCACGTTCTTCCGTCATTTCGACCCGCTCCATGAGCGCGAGGACGAGATTTTCAACAAGCTCGGGTACATCGACATCAAGAACCTCACGCCGCGCATCAAGGCGGACGTGCTCATGGCGATCACCCTCATGGACAACATCTGTCCGCCCTCGACCCAGTTTGCCGCATATAACAACATCTCGGCAAACAAGCAGTCCGTCGTCTATCCCGACTATGGCCACGAGGGGCTGCCCGGATTCGGCGACCGAGCCTTCGAGTTCCTCCGCGCCATCTAGGGAACGTGCTGAGAGCCTACACCTACTCGGGTTGCGGAACCTGCAAGAAGGCTGTCCGTTTCCTCAGAGATCGGGGCGTTGCTTTTGAAGAAGTGGCCATCCGGGAGCATCCGCCGACGACGACGGAACTCAAAGGCGCGCTCAAGTCTGTGAATGGCGAAATCCGCCGTCTCTTCAATACCTCCGGCCGGGATTACAAGGAAATGGAGCTTTCCAAAAAGCTCCCTTCCTTGACCGAGGACGAGGCTATCGCGCTCCTTGCCGGGAATGGCAATCTGGTGAAGCGTCCCTTCGTCGTGCTCGATGCCGGATACCTCGTCGGTTTCAACGAAGCCACATGGTCCAATCTCGCCTGATACAGTCGTTCTTGGCTAGGGATTGAGCTTGCTTTGCTGGTGCTGATCTGGAAGATTCTGAAAAACGCGGACAATTTTTCATGAAACGTCTCACCGTCCTTTTCTCCACCGCACTGGTGACAGTCGTCGCCGTGTCGCCCCTTTCTGCCCAGCAGCAAGGTCAGCAACAGCAGCAAACCCAGGCTCCGGCCCAGACTACGCTGACGAACAAGCAGCGCGCCGAGCTCGCCATGGCTCTGCGAGGAGTCGATGTGACCAACTCGGAAGCGGTGACCAAGGCCGTCCTCGGGGTCATTTCCCAGTACCCTTCGCTCGCTCCGCTTTTCACAGGTGAGGCGATCAAGGTTGTCACGGCAAATCCGGCTCTCGCGAGCAATCCCACCACTGCCGCCAATGTTGTTTCCGCCGTGGTTGCGGCAGTGGTTTCGACTTACCCGGCCGCTGCCCAGCCGATCGTGAATTCGGCAGTTAAGGCTGTGCCTGCCACCCTGAAGAATGTGGTCGTACCCGCCATGGTCGATAAAGCGATCGCTTCCGTCAGCACACCGGCAACCAAGGCAGCCGTTCTCAACGGAGCCAAGGAAGCGGTGGGGACGACTCCTTCTCTCGTCGCCACCCTCGACCAGGTAGCCAAGGACAATAATCTCACGATCGACGAGAACAGCGACACCGATGGCAATCAGCGTTACTCCCTCAGCGATCAAGTGGCTGAGAGTTTCGTCAGCGGCGATCAAGGCACTGATTCGGGTATCGGCGCTGCGCCTCTTCCGAATTCCTCCGGTGGTGGGAGCGGTTCCAATCCGGGAGCCACGGGCAATCAGCCTGCGCCCTCCTCCGCTGGTTCCTAGTCCTGCGTTTTCAGACAGTTCTCTTTTGAAAAGCGCCCTCTTTTGAGGGCGCTTTTTTGTGCCTGCGGCGGATTATCGCGAAAGATCCGCTAGCTGTTTCCAGATGACTTTTTCGGCTTCGGAGGGGTTCTTCGGTACAGTGATCGAGGCGACCGCATAAAAGTTCCCACGTGCCCCACCTTTTCCCGGCAATCCCTTGCCGGAAAGCCGGAACCTCTGGCCGCTTTGGGTCCCCGGAGGAACATGCAAGCGAGCCCGCCCCTCCAGGGTGGGAAGTTCGACATCGGCTCCGAGTACAGCGTCGTAAGCAGGGATTTCGAGTTCGTAGACCAGATCCTCGCCCTGCACCTCATAGTCCGGGTGCTTCTGAAATTTGATGCGCAGATAGAGATCGCCAGCCTCTCCCCCTCCCTGTCCCTCGGAGCCCTGCCCAGCCAGCCGGATGCGCTGCCCCTCACGAACTCCACGGGGGATCTTCACCGTATAGGTCTGGATTTTGCCCGTGTCGCCGCGACGGAACGAGATTTGACGGGTTGAACCATGGAAGGCCTCCTCAAGGGAGACCAAAAGATCGGCCTCGACGTCCTGGCCGCGCGAGGGACCATCGTCAAAGTCGTAGCCTCCAGAGAAACCGCGCGAAAATCCTCCGCGCCGACCGCCAAACATCTGCTCGAAGAAGTCGCTGAATCCCGTGCCGCCAAAATGAAACTCCGCGCCTCCGGCATCGCCGCCGCGTCCGTAGGCCTGCTGCCAGGTCTGGCCCTGCGGAGGAGGGGCATAGCCGCCCTGCTGCCAGTTGGCCCCGAGCTCATCGTATTTCGCCCGCTTCTCCGGGTCTCCAAGCACCTCGTAGGCTTCGTTGATCTCCTTAAACTTCTCTTCCGCCGTCTTCTTGTCCTCGGCGGTATCGGGGTGAAACTTGCGAGCAAGCTTGCGGAAAGCACTCTTGATCTCGTCCTGCGTGGAGGTCTTGGTGACCCCCAATGTCTGGTAGTAGTCGCGAAATTGAACCGGCATACTTCTGAAGGAGATTTACACGAAACCGAAGAAGCACCACAGTCAAATGCTCTCCAAGCCAATTTCTTCATGCTCGATCTCCGCCTGCTCCGCGAACAGCCCCAAGCCGTCAAAGACCGTCTCGCCACCCGGGGGACGTGTTTATCCGAGCACATCGACAAGCTGCTCGCCATCGACACCGAACGCCGGTCGGCCGAAACCCGGCTCCAGAACCTTCAGGCCGACCGCAACCGCCTGAGCAAGGAAATCGGCAAACTCCGCAGCCAGGGACAGGACAGCTCGGCCATCGAGGCTCAGGTCAAGGCGCATGCCGCCGAGATGCAGACGCTCGCCCAGCTCTCGACGGAACTCGACAGCCGCCAGCGCGATCTCCTGCTCGTATTACCCAATCTCCCGCAGCCGGAGGTTCCCGTCGGCGACACCGCCGAGCAGAACCCTGTCCTGCGTCTCTGGGGGGAAAAGCCCGCCATTGCCAATCCGCAGGATCACGTGGCCATCGCCGAGCGGCTGAAGCTGATCGATCAGGAACGCGCCACCAAGATCAGCGGCAGCGCGTTTGTCTGCTACACCGGAGTCGGAGCGCGACTGGAGCGCGCCCTGCTGAACTTCCTGCTCGATCTGCACACCCGCGACCACGGGTATACGGAGATCAGCACTCCGTATGTTGTGAAACCCGAGGCCCTCGTCGGAACCTCGCAGTTGCCGAAGTTCGAGGAGCAGCTCTACCGCATCGACCGGGACGATCTTTATCTGGCCCCGACGGCCGAGGTGCCTGTGACCAATCTGCACCGCGAGGAGACGCTGCAACTGGCATCGCTTCCGATCAAATACACCGCCTACACCCCGTGTTTCCGGCGTGAAGCGGGATCAGCCGGTCTCGGAACCCGCGGGCTGATCCGTATGCACCAGTTTGACAAGGTCGAGCTGGTCAAAATCTGCGCGCCCGAGAAATCGCGCGAAGAGCTGGAACTCCTGACCGCAGACGCCGAGCGAGTGCTCCAGATCCTCGGGCTGCACTATCGAGTGATCGAGCTTTGCACGGGAGACATCGGCTTTGGCGCAGCCAAGACCTACGACATCGAGGTCTGGTCGCCCGGTCAAAACACCTATCTGGAAGTCTCCAGTTGCTCGAATTTTGAGGATTTTCAAGCACGCCGCATGAACCTGCGCTTCAAGGGCGAGGATGGAAAGAACCGCTTCTGCCATACGCTCAACGGCTCAGGCACGGCCCTCGCCCGCCTCTACGTGGCGCTGCTGGAAAACGGTCTCCAACCCGACGGCTCCGTGCTCCTGCCCGAGCCTCTGCATGACTACTTCGGCGGACAACGCATCTCCTGATTTCCTTCACGATCTCGCGGTGGCAGTGGCTGCTTATTCCCTCCGCCGCAAGTACCTGATCGGAGTTTCCGGAGGCCGGGATTCCATGGCGCTGCTCCATGGGCTCCGGGCGCTGGGATTTCGCCATCTTGTCGTTTGTCATCTCGACCATGGCCTCCGCGGCCCGTCATCCCGGGCAGATGCCCGGCTGGTGGAAAAGACGGCTCGCAAACTCGGCTATCGCTTTCTTGTCGAATCCTGCCGCGCAGATCTCGAAGCAAAAAAACGCGGCTTGTCACTTGAGGCCGCGGCCCGCCGGCTGCGCCACGAGTTTCTCGCCCGCTGCACCCGGGCCGAGCAATGCCATGACGTCTTTCTCGCCCATCATGCGGACGACCAGATCGAGACGGTCGTCTTGAATCTCCTGCGTGGCACCGGGTCGGCCGGCCTGGGAGGGATGCGCTCACAATCCCCGTTGAGAGTCGGCAAGGTCGAGTTTATCCTTCACAGACCCATGCTCGGAATCCGTCGCGAATCGATCGCCGACTACACCTCGTCGAGTCGCGTCCCATTTCGTGAGGATGCCAGCAATCAGGATACCCGGCATACGCGCAATCGCATCCGGCAGGATGCCCTGCCTCATTTGCGCAAGCTCTTCAGCGAAAACATCGACGAGGCGATCCTGCGGACTGCGATCATTCTCCGGGATGAGGAAGCCTGGATGCAATCGCTCGTCCCCGCTCCCTCCGAGACGCTGGCTTGCGAGGAACTGCGGGCAATGCCGCTGGCGCTTCGCAGGCGCATGATTCTCCGCTGGCTGCGCGAACAGAATGTCCCGGAGCCTGGTTTCGCCGAGATCGAGCGCGTCCTCGGCCTCCTCGACCTCGAAGGCCCGGCCAAGGTGAACCTTCCCGGCAACTGGCACGCCCGCCGCAGAACCAAACACATCTTCCTCGAAAGTCCCCAGTGAATATCCGCCACGCATTTGACAAAGCCATCGCGGGCGCAAAGGCCAACCTGCTGCCAGGCCTCTTGCTGCAGGCGTTGATGCTCGTCTTTTTCTGCCTCTACATCAGTCACGAGGGGACCCGGCATTTCCTGGCCAATATCGCCGACCTCAAGCGCGAGGCGGGCTACAGCTTCGCCTTCTTTTCCTACATGATTGCGGCGGCGTTCCTTCCAGAAATGCTTCGCGTGGCCTTCTTCCAGGAAGGCCGCATTACCAGGACAAATATCTGGAACTTTCTCACCGCTGCTCCCTTCTGGGGCTGCATCGGCATGCTGATCGATCTCTTCTATCGCCTGCAAATATCATGGTTCGGAGCAGGCAATAATGCCGCGACCGTCCTCACCAAGATGCTGGTGGATCAATTTCTCTTCAGCCCGTTTCTCTGCCTGCCGCTCACTCTGGCGTATTTCGTCTGGCGCGACGCAGGGTTCCGCATCGCTCCCGCAGCGCGGGAGATTTGCAGCCTTGCCTTCGTCACCGACCGGGGCATCCCATCCCAGGTCGCAGGCTGGATGATCTGGATACCCGGGGTGAGCCTCATTTACTTCGTCCCGTCCGACCTCCAGATCCCCGTGGCGGCGCTCATCCAGACCTTCTGGGTGCTTGTATTGACATTTACCTCCCGACGGACGCATCAACGTCCGGTCTCAACGCGAACGACTCTTCGCGGCTGACGATCTGGCATAGCGTCCGATGAGGCGGTGGAGCCGGCGGTCCTCGAGGTCAAAGTCATACTCGATCCTTTTGCGCATCTCCTCGGAGATCTCTCCGCGAGAACGCATCTCGGCGAGGCGGAGGCGGATATTCTGAAACAACGCCGGGAAAACCGTCATGTCGCAATCGAATATGCTCTCGGTCTGAAGCTGCGGTGACTCGATGCGGATCTGCAAATGATGCGCCCGCTGAGCATAGTTGTCGCGCCACAGCCGCAACGAGGCCTTTTCCGCCTCATCGGACTTGGTTGCGATGATTTCCTCTATTTCGTCCACCAAGCCCTGCATGAGGGCAAGCCGGGCGCGAGCCTCGCCAAGGTAGGTCTCGTCCTCCTCCTCGACCTTCAGCTTGCGCATCAGCCACGGCAGGGAGAGACCTTGGAAGACCAGGGTCACAAAGATGACGGAAAAGGTCAGGAACAGGATGAGATGCCGGAAAGGAAAGGGCTCTCCTGTCGCAGTTGTCTCAGGCAGAGCCATCGCGGCAGCCAGGGACACCACACCCCGCATGCCAGCCCAGGAGGCCGCGACCAACTCCCGCCACGGCAGACGCTCCTGCCGGCGCACCTCGGCAACAAGAATCCGTTGAAGAAGCGCGAGGGGAAAGATCCACGCGAAGCGAATCGCGACCACGACAAGAGAAACTCCGATGCCCAACAGGATCAGGACCGCGGGATTCCAATCTCCCGCGAGGCCCGCCCAGATCGCAGGAAACTGGAGGCCGATGAGAATGAAGACCACGCCATTGAGCAGATAATCAATGAACCTCCAGATCGTTTCCCGCTGGAGCCGGTTCTCCGGTGAAAGGGTCTCCCAGGCGTGATGCCCCAGATGCAGCCCGGCCGTCACGACCGCAAGCACGCCGGAACAGCCAAAATGCTCGCACGGCAGATAGGCGATGTAGGGAGTCAAAATGGTCAAGGTGACCTGAACAGCCGAATCCGAAAGCTCCCGATGGACATAAGCGACAACCCAGCCCACAGCCCAGCCAAACGCCACGCCTCCCAGGGATTCCCAGACAAAATCCCCGCCCGCCTGGGACAGGGAAAACGATCCCGTCACCACGGCCGCGACGGCGAACTGATAGGCGACCAGACCGCTGGAGTCATTGATCAGGCTCTCGCCTTCCAGGATCGTGGACAAGCGCCTGGGCACCCGGAGATTTTTCAGCACGGAGTTTGCCGCGACAGCATCCGGTGGCGATACGATGGCCCCCAGCACGAACCCTGTCGCCAGCGTCATGCCCGGAATGATCCAATGCGCGGCATACCCCACCCCGACCATCGTGGCCAGAACGAGCCCGACCGCCAGAGCGAAGATAGGAATGAGATTGGCCCGGAAATCCTCCCACGGGAAGTTCCATGCCGCCGAGAAAATGAGCGGCGGCAGAAAAATGATGAGCACCAGCTCCGGGTCGAGCTTCACCACCGGGAGATTGGGCAGGAAAGCGATCCCCAGCCCGGCGATGACAAGCAGGATGGGAAACGGGAAACGTAACCGCTCGGCGACCACAGAGAGCACCCCGACCAGGCCGAGAAGGAGCAGCAGCGTCTCAATTTTTTCTACCATTGCCCAGGCACATTAGCCCACCATGCAGGCAGGTCAAAGACCTTGCACTCTGGCCACCTTGCGCGCATTATTAGAAAATATTATGATTCCCATCGAGCATACCGATCCCGTCAATACGAAGATTCTCTCCGTCTCCGAGGATAAAATCACGGGATTCGTCCGGGAACCCTTTCAGGAAATCGCCAGCCGTTGCGATCTCCCGCTTGAAACTGTGCTGGAGCGCATCCGCACCATGCTGGCTGCCGGGACCATCCGCCGCGTCCGGCAGACCCTCCTCGCCACCAATCTCGCCGAGGGCGCTCTGGTGGCGTGGCGCGTGCCGGAAAACAAACTCGACAGCGCATTTGAGGACATGTTCCAAAACGACCCCTACACCGGGCATGTCGTCGTCCGTTCCACCGAGGCAAACATCCCGGGAAAGGCGTTCAAACTCTGGACCACGCTCAAGGTGCCGGCCGGCTATTCCCTCGACGCCCATTGTGAAATCCTCATGCGCCGCACGGGCGCGGATGCGTATCGGCTGATGCCGGCCAAGGGCATTTTTGCCCTCGGTGTTGGTCACGTCCGCCGCTCCAAGATCCAGCCCGGCGATCGCTGTGAAGGGCCAGCCAAGATGCACAAGGTCGAAACGATCAAACTGACGGATCACGAATGGCGCATCCTCACGGCGCTCAAGCGGGAGTTTGCCCCGGACGAGATTCGCGAACCCGCCTGGACCACGCGAGCCGCGGAGGCGGGTGTGAGCCTCGAGGAATTCTTTGCCGTGGCGGAATCCCTCGCCGCCCGCAAGCTGGTCGGCCGCTTTTCCACCTTCCTTGAGCACGTCAAGCCGAACCAGAGCGGCGCACGTGTCACCCGTTTCAACGCCCTTTTCCATTGGGCCGTCCCTCCCGGTCGTGAGATCGAGGCCGGCAGTGAAGTCGGCCGCCACGAGGTCCTGACGCATTGCTACTGGCGCGACGGCGGGCCGGAGTTCAACAACGTCAACATCATGGCCGTGGCCCATGGCACGGACCGCGAGCGTGTACTGGAGCACAAGGCGGCGATCGACCGCCACCTCGAGGAGGCAGGCGTTCCCGTCACCTATACCAACGTCTTCTGGGGAGGACGCAGTGAGATCAAACCCTCCGAGATCTCCCCGATCGCCTACGAGGAGTGGTTTCGCAAGAACTCCGCTCCTTCATTGACCAATGCCTGAACAGGCTCTGGAGCGAGCCGTCTACTGTGCGGCTCGCTCGATTTTCTGGCCGACACTCTCAATACCGGACCCGACATCGTAAACGGCGTTGTCGACAGTGCGTCCAGCACGTTGCGCCGGACCTCCCGGCCCGCTTCAAGCGGCCAGGGCCAAGGTGGAACAGAGAAGAGCGAGGCGGATGAACATGGTAGCGATTTCCTAGGAAATCGTTCCTGATTTGTCATCCGGATTCTCCGGCTCCGGATTTTCTGCAACAGGCTCGATGGACAGATCCACAAGCACGGTCTCTTCGATCTCCGGGTCGGTGGAGGCAGGCTCAGCGGATAGGTCGACCAAGACCGTTTCCGGAGACTCCTCGCCGACCGGCACGTCGGAAAAGTCCACCAATACGGTGTCTTCAGTCGATTGCTCATCAGAAACCGGGTCGGCAGAGAGATCAACGAGAACCGTCTCGCCTTCCGATAGTTCTTCGTTCGCTGAAGCGGCAGAGAAATCGACCAGCACGGCTTCTTCCGGCTCCTGTTCGGCAACGAGGACATTACCTGGCACGGATGCCTCTTGATCCTCTGCCTTTTCTTCCGGTGCCGCACCAAACTCAGCCCGTTCGCGCTCGCTCTGGAGGTCGCCGTGTTTTCCGAAAACCTCGGCCACGCTCTTGGGCTGTTCGGTGCCCTTCGCCGCGCTTTCCTCCTTGGTGGTAAACTTGACGCTCACGAGTTTGCTCACGCCGTGCTCCTCCATCGTCACGCCATACAGCATGTCGGCGCGGCTGATCGTGCGCTTGTTGTGCGTAATGACCACGAACTGGCTCTGGCCCACGAAGCGGTCGAGGATCTTGACGAATCGGCTGATGTTGGACTCATCCAGCGGCGCGTCCATCTCGTCCAGCACGCAGAACGGGCTGGGCTTCACCATGTAGATGGCGAAAAGAAGGGCGACGGCCGTCATGGTGCGTTCGCCGCCGGAAAGCAGCGAAATGCTCTGGAGTTGCTTACCGGGAGGCTTGGCGATGATCTCGATACCGCACTCGAGGGGATCGCTGTCATCCATGAGCATCAGGTTGGCACGCCCACCGCCAAACAGTTCGTTAAACATGAACTGGAAGTTCTCGCGGATCTTCACGAACGTCTCGGCGAAGAGTTCCTTCGTGGTGCGGTTGATCTTGGAAATGACCTCAAGCAACTCGGTCTTGGAGTTCACCAGATCCTCGTTCTGCTTCTCCAGGAAATTCTGGCGCTGCTCGAGTTCCTCGTACTCCTGGATGGCTTCCAGGTTCACCGGCCCCATCGAGTCAATGCGCTCGGTCAGCTCGGCGACAAGTTCCTCGATGTGATCCCAGTTCAGCGGCTCCTGCGGTTCGGTCGGCAGCTCGGGAGACTCCTCCGGTTGAGCCGCAGCCGGTGGTTCCGGAGCAGCTTCGCCGCCGTCGACTGCGGCGGCATCGCCGCCGGAATTGCGCTTTTTGATGCGCTCGCGGTAGGCGCACACCAGGCCGTAGGCGTCGGGTTCGAAAGCCTCCAGATCGGTCTGGTAGCGCTGAGAGACATGATTGCGCAGATTCTCCATGCGCATTTCCACCTGGGCGATGCGTACCTCCAGGCGGCCGCGCTGCTCCTGCAACTGCACGAGATTCTGGCGAGCGGCGCGGAGGGCGATTTCGATCGCCTCGGCTTCGCCGTAAACCTCCGAGCGAGCCGCGACGAGCGCCGCCCCCTGGGTTTCCAGCGACATGACCTCCTCCTGCCATTCCCCGATCGAGGATTGCAACGTGGCGCTTTCCGCCTGGAGAGCGTCAATACGAGCCTCGTAGTTGGAAATATCTTGGCGGCGGGCATCGAGAAGCTCGGCGAGTTCCGCCAGCCGGGCCGACATCGGGCCGCGCTGGCGGCTGAGATTTTCCTGCTGCTGGCGCTCGGTGGCCACGCGTACGCGCACCTCGTTCAACTGCTCGACGGCGACATTTTCGCGCTCGCGCGCAACAAGGACGTGATTCTCGGCATCGGAGCGGCGCACCCGGGCCTGCTCGATGGTGGAGGCGGCCTCGGCGATGTTCATCTCGAGGTTCTGCACGTGGGCGAGGCTGGCGCGGAGCGATTCGCTCAACTGCACGGTCTCGCGGGCAAAGGACTCGCGGCGCGTCTCAAGGTCGCTGTATTGACGTTCGGCCAGCTTCTTTTCGTTCTGGATGGCCGCGCTTTCCACCTGCGCATGCTGCAAGGCATCGCGGGAGGCGAGCAGGCGATCCTGCGCGTCGTCGAGCGCCTGCATGGCATCGGCCCGTGTGCCGGCATGCACCTCCAGCTTTTGGATGACCTGCGTAAGGGCTTCATCGAGTTCGGCAATCTGCGCCTTGCGAACCAGCGTTGACTGGCCAGAGTTCTCTCCCGAGGCTCCGCCGCGAACGATGCCTTCGCGGGTGATCAATTCGCCCGCCAGCGTCACCACGCCGAGATACGGATGCTGCGCCTTGATCCGGAACGCAGCCTCCAAACTCTCGACCACGGCGATATCGGCGAGCAAAGCCACGGCAAAAGCACGGGCATCGCCCTCCGCATTGACGCAGGAGGAAGCCCAGGCAATCGCACCCTCCGGGAGCAGGTCGCCCTTTTGCTCGCTCGGGCGAATCCACTCGCTAGGGATGAGCGCCGCCTTGCCGAGCTTTTTGCCCGCGAGTGTTGCGATGGCCGCCTCGGCGACCATGGAATCCTTGAATATAATCGCCTGCAGCGAAGAACCCAGAGCGGCCTCGATGGCAGGAATGAAGCGCTGCTCGACCTGAATATTGTCTGCCAGCGCCCCTTGGATGGCTGGGCGGTAAAAATTCGGGTCGTCCAGCCCTCGAAGGACGGTCTGCGTGCCCTCGTCGTACCCCTCGCCCTGCTCCTGGAGCTGGCGCAGCACCTCGAGGCGGGACTCGATGCCCGTGGCCTCGCGGGAAACGGCGTTCATCGCATTCTCGGCGTTTTGACGTGCGAGTTGGGCGGCTTCGTAGGCCGACTGGGCCTCCGACTGCTCGATCTGGGAAAACTCAACGGCGTGAACCGAGGCCTCCTCGCGATGGCGGATCTCCTCCAGGCGGGCCTGGAGTTCGCCGACCGCCTGGGCAGCGGCCTCTGCCTCGCCCTGCAACAGGCGGAGACGGGTTTCGCCAGCTTCACGCCGTCCCGCCGCAGCGGAAATGTCATTACGGAGCGAACCAAGACGCCCCTCGTGCCGGGAGATCTCGGAGTTGATCTCCTGGATCTGGCGCTCGGCTATCATGCGCTCCTCGCGAGCCATCCGTACGCGATCCGTATGCTCGTTCAGCGTGCTTTCATGATCCCGGAGCGTGGTGATCATCTGCTCCAGCAGGATGTCGGTCTGCTCGATCTGCTCCTGCTGGGCGCGGATTTTTTCTTCGGCGGCCGCGATGTCGAGACGGTGGCGATCGATCAGGGTCGACGCCTCTTCGCAACGCTCGGCATTGGTTGAAATGCGGTTCTCGGCGGAGAAAACCCGGTTGCGGAGATTCTGGATGCTCTCGCGCAGCTCCCCCATCTGGCCGTCGAGTTCGTCAATACGAGCGCGGTAGCCAGAGAGTTCCGCTTCCTGCTGGGCGATCTCGGTTTCATGGACCCCGCGGTTCGACTCCCCCTGGTCGAGCTGCTGGCGGATGGTGGTGAGTTCCTCAGAGAGCTGCCGGTAGTTCTTATGCGAAAGGTGGACGTCGAAAATCCGGAGGTCCTGCATGAAGGCCTGATACCGGCGGGCCTTGGAAGCCTGACGCTGAAGAGAGCCGATCTGGCGGCGCACTTCCTTGATGATGTCCTGGACGCGGAGGAGGTTGGCCTCGGTGTACTCCAGTTTGCGCAGGGCCTCTTTTTTTTGCGCCTTATATTTGGTAATACCAGCCGCCTCTTCAAAGATGGCGCGGCGATCCTCCGGGCGGCTGCTCAGGATGAGGTCGATCTTTCCCTGCTCCATGATGGAGTAGGCGCTGCGGCCCACACCCGTATCCATGAAGAGCTGGTGAATGTCCTTGAGGCGACAGGGGGTCTTGTTGAGAAAGTACTCGCTCTTGCCGTCACGGTAAACGCGCCGGGTGATGCAGACTTCGTTCCAGTCCACGCCGAGCTCCTTTTCGCACTCGGCAAAGGTCAGCGAAACCTCGGCCATGCCGAGCGCCTGCCGGCTGTCCGTACCGCTGAAAATGACATCCGACATTTCCCCGCCCCGGAGCGCTTTTGCAGATTGCTCACCCAGCACCCAGCGCATAGCATCGAGGACGTTCGATTTGCCACAGCCGTTGGGTCCCACGACGGCGGTCACGCCGCGATGGAAATTCAAAATCGTTCGCGGCGCGAACGACTTAAAGCCGAGCATTTCGAGGGATTGAAGATACATGAGACCTCCTCTAGGGTTAGGTCTGCCCACCAATAGGAGCGGGCAAAAACCTTGGCAAGTAAAAACACTATATATTGTGGTCTCCTTTTGAGGCTCGCGCTACCTATTGAGTTTTATGTCCGATTCCCGTCTCAACGATCTTCTTGATTTTCTGCGTTTTCCGAGCATCTCGACCCAGTCCGAACACGCCATCGACCTCCGGAACTGCGCGGAGTGGCTAAGGCAAAAGATCGAGAGCCTGGGAATGACCGCCGAAGTGCGGGAAACCGGAGGGCATCCAGCAGTGGTCGGTCGCACGCCGCACGATCCGGCAAAACGCACTCTCCTGATCTACGGACATTACGACGTCCAGCCTCCGGAACCACTGGAACTCTGGGAAACTCCGCCTTTTGAGCCCTCGATCCGCAATGAACGCATTTACGCGCGAGGGTCCACTGACAACAAAGGCCAGATCCTGGCCCACATCCTCGGCGTCGGAGAAGCCATCGCCAGCGGCAAGCCGTTGCCGGTCAATGTGATCTTCCTCATCGAAGGCGAGGAGGAGATCGGCAGCGACCATCTCGCTCCCTTCCTGGAGCGTTACAAGGAGGACCTCGCATGCGACGTCATCGTCATTTCCGATACCGGAATGGCCGCCCATGGGTATCCAACTCTGACTTATGCGCTGCGCGGCATCAGCGCCCTGGAGTTCAAGGCCTCCGGCCCCGCCCTCGATCTGCACTCGGGGGTTTTCGGCGGCGCGGTCATGAATCCGGCGACCGCCGTGGCTCGGCTGATCGCGTCGCTGCACGATGAGGATGGCCGGGTGGCGATTCCGGGATTCTATGATGCGGTGGCCGACCTGCTCCCCTGGGAACGCGACGCGGCGGCAGCTCTGCCGATCGGGGACGAGAGCATCCGGGAACTGACCGGGGTGAGCGAACTCTTTGGCGAAAAGGGATACAACTCCATCGAGCGCATCGGGGGCCGGCCCACGGCCGAGGTAAATGGCATCGGCGGCGGCTACCAGGGCGAAGGCACCAAGACGGTACTGCCCCGGGAAGCCTTCGCGAAGCTGACATTCCGCCTCGTGCCAAACCAGCAGCCGGAAGAGATCCTGCGCCTCGCCGAGGCTCACCTCGTCAGCCATTGCCCGCCCGGCATCAAGCTGGAGATCACCAAGGGCCACTCGGGCGAACCGTATTTTGCCGACCCCACCTCGCCCGATGGATTGGCCGTTCAGCGCGCGCTGGAGCGTGTCTTTGGCCACAAACCTGCCCTCATGCGCGAGGGCGGCTCGATTCCCATCGTCGTCGCCTTCCGCAACATTCTCGGCCCGGCGGCGCTCCTGCCGGGACTCGCCTCGCCGGATTGCCAGGCACACTCGCCGAACGAGAACTTCCCGATCGAAAACTTCTACAATGGCATCAAGCTGAGCCAGGCGATCCTGGAGGAACTCGGCACGATTCCCTTGCGATGAAACGATCCCTTCTCCTCGTTTGCTCCCTGTTTTGCGGCGCGATCCTGGCCATCGCCCAGCCGGTTCCCGCTGAGCCATCCCCCACTCCGTCAGCAGCGGAGAAAAAGGACTGGCTGGCAGACCAGTTGGAATCCGCCCGGCAGCGGGAATCGGCGCTCGACGAAAAGACCCTCAGTGAGGCGCTGCAAAAAAACGGCCTTCCGGCAGATCAGGCGGCAGATTTCCTGGCAGCCGCCAACGAGGCGGTGCGCAACTACCAGACCGCCTCCGACACATTGACCTCAATCCAGAACAACGAGCGTGCGTTCCAGGCCTTGCAGACCGAACCCCCGCCGAAAGCTCCGACGAACGACCAGGAGTCGGATGCCATGCGGGAGAAGATCAACACCCTGCGCCAACAGATCCAGACCGAGGACACGCAGGTGCAGTTGGATCAGTCCGTACTGGCCCGCAGCCAGACCCGACTCGACTCGGCGGAGCAGGATCTCCGGCGGATTCAACAGGAGGCCGATGCCGTCACCGATCCGGCGCAAAAGCAGCGGTCTGCTCTCCAGGTGCAGCTTGCCCAGCTCCGCCGCGAGGCCGCTGCTTCCGCGGCCTTCCTCGCCGACTGGCGGGTGACACTCGACCAGATCGACCGATCCATCGTCTCCCTCAACCTCGCCCGCACGGAGAAAGCCCTCGCCGCAGCCGGGCAGGACACCGTCTTCAACCGCCAGCGCGCGGAATCAGCTCTTGCCCGGATCGATCAAACTCAGAACGCCACCCGCGACCGCATCGAGGCGACGCGCAAGATTGCCGCCGGATTGAATGACACCATCGCGTCGCTGAGCAAACAGGTCGATGAGGCAAAAAAAGCCGGACGCGAAAAAGAAGCGCTGATGCTGGCCGCAAGGCAGGCCGTCGTGACGGATGCCGCCAGCGTGGCCAACAAGATCATCCAGACCGAGGAGGGAATCCTCACGGAATGGACGAACATCCAGGCCATCTGGAAACTGACACTGGCCGCGATCGAGAAGCCCGAGTCCGCCTCCTACGAGTCCATCAAGACGCAGTCTGCCCAAGCCCTCTCCGACATCGAGCCCTGGCGCGAACAGCTTCGCCGCAGCCTTCAGGACACCCAGCGGCGGCTGGAGGAAGCCCAGGCCGAGGCCCCGGCCCGCGACGCGGAATTGCGCAAACATCAGGAGGCCCGTCTGGATGCCCTGCGCAAGCGAGTCACCCAGCTCAGCGAGCTCGTGCCCACGGTGGACAGCGTGATCGCGCTGCAGCAGCAAATGATCTCCGAGAGCCGCGAGCGGCTGGCCAGCCAGAGCATCGCGGAAAAGGCGGCGCTCTCGGCCGAAAATCTCGGCAATCTCATCAAGGATGCCTGGAACAAGGAGCTCTTCGTCACCACGGACAAAATCACCGACAGCTCGGGTAACGTCACCACGCGACAGCATGCGGTTTCCCTCGGGAAGCTCCTTTCCGCTCTCGTCTGGCTCATCCTGGCCTTCGCCCTTTCCAAGGTCGTCTCGCGGACGGTGTGCAATCGCATCCAGACCCGCTTCTCGCTCGACCCTGTCCGCGTCTCTGCTCTCGAAAAGGCCCTGTTCACCGCCATCCTCGCGATAGCCATATTGACTATCCTCAACTGGCTGAACATCCCGCTGACGGCCTTTGCCTTCATGGGCGGCGCGCTGGCCATCGGCATCGGCTTCGGCGCACAGACGCTGGTGAACAACTTTATCAGCGGCCTCATTTTGCTGGCCGAGCGACGCATCAAGGTCGGGGATACCATCGAGGTGGACGGCCACACCGGCAGCGTGCTGAATCTCGGCACCCGCTGCTCCCGCATCCTCAAGGGCAATGGCGCGGAGGTCCTCGTGCCGAACAGCTATCTCCTGGAAAAGAACGTGGTCAACTGGACGCTGACGCACTATCGCCACTCCTTTGACTTCGCCGTGGGACTGTCTTACGGCACCGACATCACGAAGGCCGTCGCCCTGCTCCGGCAGGCCGTCGAGGACGAACCCAAGGTCCTGAAGACACCGGCCCCGGTGGTTTTTTTCGAGGAGTTCGGCAGCCAGGCGCTGATCTTTCGCATGGCCTATTGGGTCGATCTGCGCGGCACGGACAACCGTGTCGTGGGGAGCAATATCCGTACGCGCATCGCCCAGCTTTGCCAGGAGCAGAATATCCAGATTTCCGCGCCCAACCAGGATCTGCGGCTGCACACTCCCGACGCCATCCGGGTGCGCATGATCTCGCAGGATTCGGAATAACGAGCAAATTTCCTCCCACCCCAGGCGGATCGTCTGCTATAGTCTCTCCATGTCCCAGCAAGTGACGCGCCTTTGGCTTATGTATCCCGCACGGCTCATCACCCGTCCCATCGTCTATGAAATCGCAAAGGAGTTTGCGGTGGTGACAAACATCCGTCAGGCCAGCGTCACCGAGGAAATCGGCATTGTTTCTCTCGAACTCGATGGGGATCGCGAGGAAATCAAGAAGGCGATCAACTGGCTGGAGGAGCAGGGAGTGAAGGTCGAGCCGGTCGAGATCAATACGATCGAGGGCTGACCCCCTCTCCCCCGCTTTAGCAGCCATAATCAGGAGGTATGGCCGAATTGCGAAGAAGGCATTAGCCCTTTGCATGACGTGGCGTATCTTCCGCCCATGGCAAAAATCCTGACGATCCTCGCTGCGGTCACCGCAGTGGCGGTGATCGGCGCATGGGCTGCACTCGGCGCAAACCGCGGATGGACGAAGACCTCTGTGGGAATCCAAAAAATCGATCCGGTAACGGAGATCGCCTTTACAGAATACGAAAGCCGTTTCGTGCCCGGTATCGACTTCCTGGCCGTCGGTCTCGGAGGCGCTATCGGCCTCGGGGTGATTGCCCTCGCGATTTCGAAGATTCAATCCACAAAAAAACCATGAAAAAAGCAGTCCTCATAGCAACAGCGGTCCTGGCTACGTCGTCCATCTGGGCGGCCTCCACGAGCTTTGACTTCAAAGATCCCAAGGGCGTGAACAACGTCGTCTTCAAGCTCGACGCCCCCCTGGAGTCCATCAACGGCACCGCCACCGGCGTCTCCGGCACGGTCTCGGTCGATCCCGCTGATCTCTCCACGGCGAAAGGAAAAATCACGGTCGAGACATCGAGCCTCACTGTTCCCAATCCGATGATGAAGGAACACCTTCTCGGAGAGAACTGGCTCAACGCGGCCAAGAACCCGGCCATCACTTTTGAGATCAAGGAAGTGAAGAATGTGAAAGCCGCGAACGGTTCCGGCACCGCCGATGTGACCGGCACCTTCACACTCAATGGCGTGTCGAAGGACATCACCGTCCCGGCCAAGATCGCGTATCTCCCGGGCAAGCTGGGTGACCGCACGAACGGCAAAGTGCAGGGAGATCTGCTGGTGGTGCGCACGTCGTTCCAGATCAACCGCAGCGACTACAACATCCAGCCCGGCCAGTATCAGGACAAGGTCTCCGAGACCATCGATCTGTCTCTTGCCGTCGCGGGAGCCGCGCCGAAGAGCTAACTCGCCTCGCGCATCTTTCCATGCCGGCTGGCGGAGCATTCCGCAGCCGGCATTTCTTAATCCTTCGGCTTGTTCTCTTTCAGCGTCTTCTCGATATCCGGATCCGGGTCGGCGCCCAGCTCGAGCGCCCGGTAGTAATGCCTTCGGGCCAGTTCGATGGCCGGGGGTTTGCTCTCGAGGTAAAAGGCAGCAAGGTTGAAGTTTGCGTCGGCGTTGTTCGGGTCGAGTTCGATGGCTTTTCTGAGTTCGGCCTGAGCGCCGTCAATCCATCCCTTCCTCCCCACGACGACTCCCAGAAAGGCGTGGGCCCTTGCACTCTTCGGATCATAGAGTGCCGCTTGGGCGAGCGCGGCCATCGCCTCGTCGAGACGGTTTCCGTCGAGTGCGATGATACCCAGCGTGAGCCAGGCAGGCGGATTATCCAAGCGGATCTGCACAGCCCGCTTGAGATATTTCTCCGCCTCTGCATGATTCCCTGCAGTAAACTCAACGACCCCGATGTTGACCAAAGCGAGCAGGTTGTCCGGCGCGAGATCGAGGACCTTCAGGTAGGCCTTGCGAGCGCGGGTATAGTCTCCCCGCACGAAGGCTGCGCGCCCCTCGGCAGCCGTTTCCCGGGCAAGCTCCGGGACGTAGGTGGCATCCGGTCCCGTCGCGTCGGGTGTGGGCGATGGCACAGCCTCTGGTGTGGCCGTGGGACTCGGAGTAGCGGCGGCAGTCGGAGCTTTGGACTGGGCCAAAGCCGACCCGCACAGACACGCAAACGCGAGAATGCGGAGGCGCATTAGCGCGAGGAAAGCTCCTGGGAACGAGCCGCTGCCGCCAGCACAGCCGAGATAAAGGCCGCACGTACGCCGCCCTTTTCCAGGGCGGTGAGACCGGCGATAGTGGTGCCGCCCGGGCTGGTGACCATCTCGCGCAGGATCGCGGGATGCTCCTTGGTCGAGGCCGCCATCTCCGCCGCTCCAGCGACAGTTTCAATCGCGAGCTCAAGCGCCATCTTGCGCGGCAGGCCGGCAGCCACGCCTCCATCGGAAAGGGCTTCAATGATCAGGTAAATGAAAGCCGGACCGCTGCCGCTGAGGCCGGTAATGGCATCAAGCTGCTTTTCATTGGCTGGAAACACCTCGCCCACGGCCTCGAAAATCTCCGAAGCGAGATTGATATCCTGATGCGAGAGCGAGGGACTCGGCGCGAGGGCCGTGGCGCTCTTGCCGATCATCGCTGCCGTATTGGGCATGGCCCGCATGACGCGGGCGCCGGGAGCGGCGGCCTCCATGGCCGAGATGGTCAACCCGGTGACAACGGAAATGAGAAATTTCCCCGCAAAGTCCTCTTTCGCCTGGCCGATCGCATCGAGCGCATCGATGGGTTTTACACAGAGGATGACGACGTCGGCAGCGCGGACGGCGTCGGCATTGGTGCGCACGACATTGACGGAAGTCGCAGCGGCCACATTTTCAAGGGATGCCTGGGAGCGGCTGGAAACAGTGATCTGTCCCGGCGTGCAGAGATTCGCCCGGAGCATTCCATGGATGAGGGCCAAGGCCATCTTTCCGGCCCCAAGGAAGGCGTAGTTCATGAGGGCAGAGTAAGACGAGATACGATGCGGGCAAGGAGTTTCAGAAAGAGTTGCCAGTCCCGACGGCCTTGGGTAGTGCTGGGGCATGTCCAGGCGTCTCCTGCACCTTTCCCTCTTCGCAGCGGCAAGCATCATGCTCGGCGCATGCGCATCCTCCGGCCCGTCGGTCAACCCAGCCATCACGTCCGCTGTCTCATCCCATGGGGTAAACTCCGGCACTTATGTGAAGATGAGCCATGGTCAGGTCCTCGACTACGACGACATCCTCAATCTCGTGCAGAAAGACGTGCCGCCGAACATTATCGTCGGCTATCTCGCCAGCACCCGGAAGGTTTATGATTTCAACACCGCCCAGCTTCAGGGACTCAAGAGCGCGGGCGCATCGCCGCAGGTGCTGAACTTCCTCTCGGAAAGCCAGGGCTTCTACGGCAAGACGACCCCGGCCCAGGTGGCGCGTACCAAGAACGAACAGGCCGACCGCTACTACCGGACTCCGTACTACCAGGACGAGCAGCCGTTCGCCTACAACGCGCCAATCATCGACGACTGGTATGACTCCGGCTACGAAGAGTCACTCTACAGCCCGTTCTCGTTCAACTAGGTTTTAGCTGACTTTCCATCATGGCCAAACAGCTCGAAGGCAAATTCCCGCGCCTGCTTCCGGACGCGGTCCGCAAGGGCATCGGCGCAGCCGACCTCATCGACACGGCATTCAAGGCCTACAACGGCGGTCGTCTCGCCGAAGCCTGCCGCCTCTTCACCTCGCGCATGATCGCGAACGAGGGCACCGTGGGCCTTTCCCTTACGGGTGCCCTCACCCCGGCGGGACTGGGCAAATCCTGCCTCATTCCGCTGCTCGAGGCAGGCTTCGTCGACTGGATCATCTCGACTGGCGCAAACCTGTATCACGACCTTCATTTTGGTCTCGGCATGGATCTCTTTGCGGGGTCGCCCTTCCTCAATGACGTCGATCTCCGCCACAAGGGCGTGATCCGCATCTACGACGTGCTCTTCGATTACGACGTGCTGCTCGATACCGACGCCTTCGTGCGGCAGGTCATCCAGGGTCCGGAGTTTCAGAAGACGATGGGGACCGATGAGTTCCATTACCTGCTCGGCAAGTACGTCTACGCCCGCGAGCAAAAGCTCGGCATCAAGGGCCACAGCCTCCTGAGCGCCGCCTACCGCCTCGGCGTGCCGATCTTCACAAGTTCGCCCGGCGACAGCTCGATCGGCATGAACGTCGCCGCGATGTCCCTGCGCGACTCGCTGCTCGCCTTCGACGTCAACCGCGACGTCAACCAGACCGCGTCCATCGTGTACAACGCGAAGCGCTCGGGCCAAACCTCCAGCGTCTTCATCCTGGGCGGCGGATCGCCGAAGAACTTCATGCTCCAGACGGAACCTCAGATCCAGGAGGTCATGGGCATTGAGGAACGCGGGCATGATTACTTCCTCCAGTGCACCGATGCCCGCCCCGATACCGGCGGCCTGAGCGGCGCGACACCGGCGGAAGCCGTTTCCTGGGGCAAGGTCGATCCCGACAGCCTGCCGGATTGCGTGGTCTGCTACGCCGATTCCACCATCACCCTGCCGCTCATCACGGCCTACGCTCTCAGCCGCGCCCCCAAGCGCAAGCCCAAGCGCCTCTATGATCGCCGAGATGAGACCCTGGAGCTGATTCGCTCCGAGTACTTCAAGAGAGGCTCCGTGGAAAAGATCGAGCATCGGACCAATCTCGAAAAAAAGAAGAAGCAGCCCGCCCGCAGACTGGCGAAGCGCGCTTCGTCGGTCGGCCTCAAGAAGTAGATCGTGGAGGAATCGCCGTTTGCCGCGCCGTTTATCTACGCAGCAGGCGGCGACATCGAGGTGCGTGTCGAGGATCATCCCGATCCCGAGCGCATCGATCATGTCTGGATATCCATAGACACCGAGGACTTCGGGCGCATCCAGATATCAGTCAATACCGACTCGCGTAACAGTCTCCTGGCTGGCTTCGACCGGCGAGTACGCGTCGGAACCCTGCGAAGAACCTGGGCGGAACTCCCTCCCCGCATCGTGCAGCCCTACCGGGGCTTTGATTACGAGGAGATTCCGGACATCGAGAGCGTCATTTTCGAACCCATGACCCGGGTGCAGGTGGAAAGCCTGCTCAAGCGGGCCTGTTACCGGGCCTCCATGCTGGAGGTGTGGGGTACACCGTATGAGCGACCGCGCATCGGGATTCACCAGATCCACAGCCGCAGGGCCAGCCGAGCCGTGCCGATCGACTTGCGAGGCAGGGACGGGGCCATGCAGTTCTATTTCCGCGACGATCACTCGACGCTGCTGATGTTGCTCAAATTTGACGGGCAGCCGTGAAGACCGTCTCCCTGCTCCGCCAGCGCCTTCCCTTTGCGTCGTTGCTGGTTCCGGTGGCGGGGGGCATCCTCTTTGCGCAACTTTTCCATCCCGCGCTCCTCTTCGTCGCCATCATCGCTGCGGTCTCGGCGATCCTGTTTGCCATCGCCTGCGCCAGGCCGACCGCCTCCACCCGCGACGTCTGGTTCCATCTGTTCCTCGCCGCCACGGTGGCTCTGGTCCATCTCCTGCAAACCACGCAAAGCCCATCATCCATGCTCGCTCGCTGGCTGGACTCCCGTGCGCTGCCCGTCGTCGCCGAGGGAGTGGTCATTACCGAGCCATCGGTCTTTTCTGCGCGCTCCGCCCGGTTTGATTTCCGCATCGATTCGCTTTCGGCGGGCGGCAGCAAAATCTCCGCGCCCATCACGATCCAGATCCGCTGGCGAGGTGCCGCCCCGCAGTACGGAGACCGGCTGCGACTATCCGGCCTGTTGTCGAACATCCCGCCTCCGCGGAATCCCGGCCAGTTCGATGCCGCGACGTGGTCGCAGCGAAAAGACATTCATCAGGTCATCGAGATCATTCAGCCTGGGGTCGCTGAAACCCTCGCCCCCCACCAGGGAAACCCGCTCGTGCGGTTTTCCATCTCAATTCGAGGCTGGATGATTTCCGCAATCACCCACTCCATCGATGACCCCGACGTGTCGCGATTGCTGGCCGGGATGGTGCTCGGCGACACGAGCGATCTTTCCCAGAACATCCAGGAAGCCTTTCGCGCCACCGGAACCTATCACCTCTTTTCCGTCAGCGGCCTCCATGTTGGCATCCTGGCAATCATTCTCTGGTATGTCTTCAAGACCCTGCGGTTGCCGCGCAAACTCACTGCCGCGCTGATCATTCCCATCCTCTTCTTCTATGTCCTGATGACCGGCCTGAAGGCGGCCAGCATCCGGGCCGCCATGATGGGATCGATCATCCTGATCGGCCTCATGGCCGAGAGACGTCCCGTACTGTTCAACAACCTTTGCGCGGCGGCCTTCCTCATTCTATTGACTGATACCAACCAGCTTTTCAACGCCGGGTTCCAACTGTCGTTTGGCGTCGTCGCCTCGATTCTCCTCCTGAGCACTATCTTTGAGCGGAAGATTGAGGAGCCATTCTCGCCCGATCCCTTCATTCCGCGCAAACTGCTGTCGCCTGCACGCAGGTTCACGCTTCGAACGACGCAGGTCTTTGCGAGTCTTTCCGCCGTTTCGCTCGCTGCGTGGCTGGGTTCGTTTCCGCTCACAGCCGGATACTTTCACATGGTGTCGCTCTCGGCCCTGCCGGCCAACCTGGTCGCCGTTCCGCTGTCTTTCGCCATCATGTTTGTCACGACGCTTTCGATTTGTGCGTTTCTGGTTTCGCCGTGGCTGGCCGGAGTCTTCAACCAGACGAACCTGGTCCTGACCAAGCTGCTGCTATTCAGCGTCCAGACATTTGCAAACATCCCGGGTTCGCATGTCTATCTCCCGCCCTGGCACCAACCTGAGCGCGTCGTCGTCTTCGATGCAGGCGCGGGGGGTGCCGCCTGCATTCAGGCCGGTGGGAAGACATGGCTCATCGACTGCGGCCCGCAGTATTTCACCGACTCCGTCATCGTTCCCTATCTCCGTTCGCAAGGCATCCGGCATCTCGACGGGCTTATCATCACCCATGGAGACGCAAATCACATGGGGGGCGCTGAGAATCTGATCCTCGCCACCCGGCCCGCGTCCGTCCTCGACTCGGGAACATCCCAGCAGTCCCCCACCCGCAAAAAACTCCTGTCGTGGATCTCAGCGCAAGGCATGGTTCCAACACTGGTTCGCAGTGGATGGGAGAAAAACATCTCCCCGACCGCATCCCTGGAAATCCTTTACCCGCCGGTAAACCCGCCCAAAGCCGTGGCTGACAATCTCGCCATCGTCGCCCTGCTCACAATGGAAGAGCGCCGTATCCTTTTCACCTCGGATGCCGGAATGCTCGCGGAAACATGGCTGCTCGAAAACGCCCGTGAAAAATTGCCATGCGACATTCTCGTCCAGGGAGTCTCCAAGGCTGGACGAACCACGCCAGAGGATTTCCTGGAAGCGGCAAATCCCAAAATCCTCATCGCCACCGCCGCCGATTTTCCCGAGACCGAGCGGATTCCCGAAGCGTGGGAGGCACAGCTTGCCACGCGAGGCATCACGCTGATCCGGCAAGACGAAACCGGCGCGGTCGTGATAACATTCTCCGGCGATAATACCACCGCTACCGGATTTCTTAACAAAGCAATATGGCATCTCCCGCAGTAACTCTCCCGCTTCTCGACGTAAGCGAACTCACCATTCGCCGAGAGTCCTCCTATGTTCTCTCAAAAGTCAACTGGAACGTCCGAAAGGGTGAGCATTGGGTGATCCTCGGTGCCAACGGATCAGGCAAAACCTCCCTTCTCAAGGCCATTGCGGGATACATGCCGCCGACCGATGGCGACATCGCGGTGCTCGGCGAAACCTTTGGCTCGAGCGACTGGAGGGAACTCCGCAAACGCATCGGCGTGGTCAGCGCCAGTATTTCCCATCTCTGCCACGACGAAGACCCCGCGCTGGAAATCGTCGCAGGCGGACTGCAGGCCATGATCGGCCTTTGGGGTCAGCTCCGGGCAGGAGATGAAAAGAAGGCGCTCACCTCCCTCGGCCTGGTGCGTGCCCGCTATCTGGCCAATCGCAGGTGGGAGGTCCTTTCCCAGGGAGAGCGCCAGAAGGTGCTCATCGCCCGGGCGCTGATCTCCGCCCCGCCGCTCCTCATTCTCGACGAACCCTGCTCCGGCCTCGACCCTGTGGCGCGGGAGCGCTTTTTGCAGGATCTTCGGCATCTGGCGGCAAAACGCTCCGCGCCAGCCATAATCCTCGTCACGCACCACATCGAAGAGGTGCTGCCGGAATGCACCCACCTGCTGGCCCTGAGGGATGGCAAAGTGGAATACAGCGGCCCCATCGCCGAAGGACTGACCTCGGCGACATTAAGCCGCACATTTTCCGCGCAGATGCGCGTGCGAAAATCGGGAACCCGCTACTCGCTTCACGGGCTTACCGTCTAGCTAGGCGATTTCCTCGACCATCTCGCTGACGCGCTCGATGGAGAGGGCGCGACCCGTGTAGGGATCGACCTGCACGATCACACCGCAGAGCCGTACGGGCCACTTGGCCACGGGGAACTGCCCCGGGAGATTATCCATGAATCGCTTGATGATCGGCTCCGGCTCGCGACCGAGGCAGGAATGCTCCGGCCCGCACATGCCGGCATCGCAGAGGAATCCCGTGCCATTGGGCAGGATTTTTTCGTCGGCCGTCTGCACGTGCGTATGGGTGCCAAATACCGCCGAAACCCGTCCATCGAGGAAGCGTCCCATGGCGATCTTTTCGCTCGTGGTCTCGCTGTGCATGTCGACGATGATCACTGGGGTCTCAAGCCGCATCCGGTCGACCTCTATCGAGGCGGCGGCAAAGGGATTGTCCAAAATCGGCTGCATGAAAGTGCGTCCCTGCACGTTCAGCACGCCGATCTTGCCCTTGGCGGTCTCAAGAATCACGCTGCCGTTGCCGGGAGCACCATCGGGATAATTGATCGGGCGGAGCAATCTTGGCTCCGTTTCGATGTAGGAGGCGGTTTCACGCTGATCCCAGACATGATCGCCCGTGGTAATGACCGCGACCCCGGCGCGCAGCAGATCGATGGCGATCTTTGCCGTGATGCCGCGTCCGGCGGCGGAGTTCTCCCCGTTCACGATGATAAAATCGACTCCTCTCTCCTTGAGGAATACAGGCACTCTGCGAATCACGGCCTTGCGACCGGGTTCGCCTACGATATCTCCAAGAAAGAGGATACGAATCATCAGTCCCCCAGTAAATCAAATGGGAGGCCGATGACAAACCTCTGGAAAAAAAACTCACGCATCCCCTCGATTTTACTCCCCCATTTCGGGCTGGGATGTGATTTAATTGCCGCGTGAAGCGCCTCCTGCTGACCGCCTTGCTTCTGCTCTCGTTCCACCCCGTTCAGGCCCGGCTCAGCCCGCTGGCCTTGCCTCCGGACTGGTCCCGCCTCAATATCTACCAGGGAACGATTACCCGGGCCGATTTCGTCGATCTCCTCGACCGGGTCTACGCTCCCAATGGAGCCTGGCACAAATATATCACCGTCACAGATGCCGGAGCGGTGATTCGCACCAGCGGAGAACCTTTTGTCCTGCGCTTCGCCCCGGACCGGAGCAACGTAAAAGCTCCCGTGAACTACTGGCGCTCGCGCTCCGGCCTGCCCCATGAGGAACCGGGGAAGCCGTTGGAGGGACTCCGCATCGCCATCGACCCCGGTCATATCGGAGGCACGTGGGCCAGGATGGAAGAGCGTTGGTTCCAGATCGGGAATTCCAAGCCGGTTACCGAGGGCGACATGACTCTCAAAGTCGCCAAACTGCTCGTCCCCCGCCTCGAGGAACTGGGGGCTGAGGTCATGCTCACGCGCTCCAAAGCGTGGCCGGTCACCTCGTCCCGCCCCGGTCAGTTGGTCAAGGCAGCCCGTGCTTCCCTGGAGGACAAAAAAGCGGAAATCACCGCCGAGTCCCTGCAAAAGGAGAGCGAAAAGCTCTTTTATCGCGTCGCAGAAATCCGCCGCCGAGCCAAACTGGTCAATGACAGCTTCCGCCCAGATCTTGTCCTGTGCCTGCACTTCAACGCCGAGGCCTGGGGTGATGAAAACAACCCCAAGCTATTGGATGAAAACCACTTGCACTTTCTTGTTACAGGCTCATTCAGCGCAGATGAGCTGGACTATGAAGACCAGCGTTTTGAGATGCTGACGAAGCTCTTGAACAGGTCCCTCTCCGAGGAGGTTGCATTGACCAACTCGCTCTCGAAATCCATGGTCGCCCAGACGGGCCTGCCTCCCTACGTGTACCGGCAGGCCAATGCCATCCGGGTCAACGGAAATGACTACATCTGGGCTCGCAACCTCCTGGCCAATCGCCTCTTTTCCTGCCCGGTCGTCTACGTGGAGCCCTACGTGATGAACAACAAGCTCGTTTTTGACCGTATCCAGGCGGGGGATTACTCGGGCCGGAGGGATTTCGGCGGCGCAATGCGAAAAAGTATCTACCGCGAATATGCGGATGGGATTGTCGACGGGCTTCTGGCGTATTATTCCAAACGTTCCCTGTGAAGATCATAGCCGTTGCCAACCAGAAGGGCGGAGTCGGAAAGACCACGACGACGCTGAGCCTCTCCGCCGCACTCGCCGAAAAGGGCGTGCGCGTCCTGCTCGTGGACGTCGATCCGCAGGGCAATGCCAGCAGCGCGCTCGGAGCCTCGGGCGAGAAAGGCAGCCTGTACCACGCCCTCATCGGAGAGAAACCCGCCGCCGAGATGGTTTACTCGACCCGCATCGAGAACCTCTGGACCATCCCCGCTACGCTCGATCTGGCTGGCGCAGAGGTGGAGGTCGCCCGCATGGACGGCCACCTGACCCAGCTCCGCCGCGTCCTCACGCCGCTCAAGGATCTCGGCCTCTACGATTACCTTTTCCTCGATTGCCCGCCCTCGCTCGGCATCCTGATGTCGAACGCCCTCTCGGCCGCCGATGAAATCCTCGTCCCCATCCAGTGCGAATACTACGCGCTGGAGGGCCTCGGCCTCCTCATGCAGGTGACCGAGCAAATCCGCGCCTCGGGGGCCAATCCCGACCTGTCGCTGTGCGGATTGGTCATGACGATGTACGATGGTCGTACGAACCTCAACCCGGCCGTGGTCAAGGAAGTGCGCAATCACTTCCAGGAGGTCGTTTTCGACACTCTCATCCCCCGTACGGTTCGCTTCGCCGAGGCTCCGAGCCACGGGCGTACCATCATCGAACACGATCCCACAGGACAAGGCGCGGAAGCCTATCGCGCCCTCGCCGGGGAATTCCTCGAACGCCAGCAAAAGGGCGTTGCCTTTGTCAGCGGCGCAACCTCTCACAATTCTTGAACATGAACGAAGTCCTCGATCTCTTCCGCCAGACTGGCGCTCTCCTCCACGGTCATTTCATTCTTCGCTCCGGCCTGCACAGCAGGGAGTTTTTCCAGTGCGCCCTGCTTCTTCAGGATGCCACCATCGCCGCCCAGGTCTGCGGGATGCTCGCTGAAAAACTTTCCGGCTACGAGGCCACGACGGTCGTCTCCCCGGCGGTGGGCGGCATCATTGTCGGCCAGGAGGTCGCACGTCATCTCGGCAAGAAGCACATCTTTGTCGAAAAGGACGGGAATGGCGGCCTCGTGCTGCGCCGCGGTTTCACCATCACGCAGGGCGAGCGTTTTCTCGTAGCCGAGGATGTGGTGACGCGTGGCGGCCGGGTACAGGAGACCATCCAGATCATCAAGGACCATGGCGGCGTGGTCGTGGCGGCGGGTTCCATCGTGGATCGCAGCGGCGGGAATCTCCCGGATTTCGGCTGCCCGTTCGTTTCGCTGGTCCAAATGACGCCAGAGACCTTCGAGGCGGACAATATTCCCGCCGATCTCGCAGGGATCCCGGCGATCAAGCCCGGCAGCAAATAAGCTGCCGAGGGCTTTGCTCTTGATGGGAGAGGGATTGCACCGGACAGTAGCTGCGTGAAGTGGCTGTTCATCTCTCTCCTCGCCCTGCTCGCTCTCCCGGCCCGCGCGGCTGAACCAAAAATCCGCGAGGGTTCCATCGTGGTTCTGCCCATCGAGGGAGAGGTCAGCGAGGCGCAATTTTACTTCATGCGCCGCATCCTGAAGGAGGCTGAAGCAGCGAAAGCCGCAGCCTTTATCATCAACATGGACACCTATGGCGGCAGCCTCGGCGCGGCGGTGAAAATGCAGGATGCGCTGATGAAGTCCCCTCTCCCGACCATTACGTATGTAAACCCCAACGCGGGGTCCGCCGGTGCGCTCATCGCTCTTTCAACCCGCAGGGTTTTCATGGCCCCGGTCAGCGCCATCGGAGCAGCCGCTCCGGTGATGGGCGGAGGCGAGGATTTGCAGGAGACGATGAATGCCAAGGTCGTCTCATATTTCTCCGGATACTTCCGCAGCGCGGCAGAGAGAAATGGCTACAATCCCGAACTGGCCGAAGCCTTCATCAACAAGGACAAGGAGGTCAAGATCGGCGACCAGATCATCAATCCCGCGGGGAAGCTTCTCACCCTGAGCGCCCAGGAAGCAGTGAAGGAATACAACGGCAAGCCGCTGCTCGCCTCCGGTATCGCGGATTCCCTCGACGACCTCGCCACGAAAGCAGGTCTTAATCCGCAGCAGATCGTCAAGATCGAGCCGAGCGGATTTGAGACAGTCGCCCGCTGGATCACGATGCTCGCGCCTTTTCTCATGATGGCGGGAATCCTCGCCGCCTACATCGAGTTCAAGTCTCCTGGGTTCGGTGTGCCGGGCGTGATCGCGGCGATCTGCTTCCTGCTCTTTTTCTTCGGTCACTACATTGCAGGACTTACCGGCTTTGAAGTTGCCGCGTTCTTCTTCCTTGGCGTTATCCTTATCGTTGTGGAACTGCTCTTTTTCCCGGGCATCGCCATCCTTGCCGCGCTGGGACTCCTCCTCATGCTTGGCTCGCTGTTCTTTGCGATGGTGGATTACTACCCGTCCCAGCCTCTCGACCTCGATTGGGAGCTGGTAGCGCGCCCACTTGCCAATCTCGGCATCGCCCTCGTTCTCACAGTCGTCGGCATGGTGCTCCTGGCCAAATATTTCCCACACCTGCCGTTCTTCCGTCGGGTCATTCTCGGACCCGCCGTCTCGTCAGGACCGGCACTCCCGGTCGATGCAGTTGTCCGCGCCCCGGTTCTCGGCGTTGGCACGGTGGGCAAAGCGCGGACTATCCTGCGTCCGGCCGGCAAGGCGGAGATCGAGGGCTTATTGGTCGATGTCGTTACTGATGGTGAATTCATTGATCCCGGCGCTTCGATCCGTGTCCTGCGCGTCGAGGGCGAGAAAGTCGTCGTCGGGGCCGTCCGCTAACCGCTCCCCGCTCGAAGTTCGGAAAACACTCCGACTTTGACACCTTCCGCCGGGAGAGTCAGAGTCGCAGCCCAACCAATCACTATCTTATGGCACTTCCCGTAGGCGCAAAAGCCCCCGATTTCACCCTCAAGTCCGCCGGCCCGAATGGCCTCGAAGACATCACGCTGAGCAGCAACTTCGGCGTACAGGCCACCGTCGTCCTCTTCTTCCCGCTCGCCTTCACCAGCGTGTGCACGCAGGAGTTCTGCGATCTCACCGCCGGTCTGAGCCGCTATGCCGAACTCAATGCCGACGTCATCGGCATCAGCGTCGACAGCCCATTCGCTCAGGACGCCTGGGCCAAGAAGGAAAAGATCACCATCAAACTCGCCAGCGATCTCAACAAGGAGACCACCAAGGCCTACGACGTGCTCTTTCCCGCTCTCGCCGGGATCGGTGACACGTCAGCCCGCGCCGCTTTCGTCATCGGCAAGGATGGCGTGATCTATTACAGCGAGCAGACACCGAGCCCGAAGGAACTCCCGAGCTTCGACAAGATCGAGCAGGTCCTCAGCACGCTCACCCTGTAATCCGTACCATGGCTGTTCCGTTGCGACTCGCCTGCCTGCTGGCAGCCATCGCTCTCGCCGGATGCGACCGCAAGGTGGCCCCAACGGCGACCAGCACTCCGACGCCTGCCCCGGTCAATGAACCGGGCTACGCCGGCATTCCCGAAGCCTCCGCCAGCCCCGCTGCCGCCGAGGTTCCCGCGGGAGAGGTCGTCGCACCGGAACAAGTCAATACCGATGCCGCCAATGCCGAAAACCAGGCGGTAAAGTCCGAGGTGCTGGCGCGCATCGACGTCATGCCCAACCTTGCACCCGAGGAAAAGGACAAGCTCTACGTGCAAGTAGAGCGCGCCCGGGGCATGGGCAGGATCATTACGATTCCCTTCGCCTCGGGAAAAACTGCCGTGGGCGCCGGGGAAATCGCTGCCGTGCAGGAGGTGATCAAGCTGCCGCAGGTGCAAAAATTCGCCTCGGACCCAACAGTGATTTTCGTCGTTCTCGGCTTCGCTGACAAAAAGGGCGACCCGACCAAAAACCAAGCCATCTCTCTCCAGCGCGCCGACAGTGTCGTCTCCACGCTCAAGCGCGGAGGCATCCTCAATATCACCCACGCCGTAGGCATGGGCAGCTCGGAAATCTTCGACGCCCGGAATCTCGACAAGAACCGCGTGGTGGAGGTCTGGGCCGTCCTCCCGTAATCCCCTGCCGTGAGCAGCGAGATCGAGACCCGGGAAGGCCTGGCTCCCATTCCGCTCCGGGACGGGCTTGTCCTCGGACGCGGCGCGGATGCTGATGCGTTATTACCTGATCCCGCCGTCTCGCGCAGGCATGCGCAACTTCGCTCCTCCCCGGAGGGCTGGATCATCGAGGATCTCGGCAGCCGCAGCGGATCATTCCTCAACGGCCGGGTCTTTCAACGAGAGCACCTCATCCTCGGCGACGTCCTGCGCATTGGCCCGTTTTTTCTCAAGTACGACGGCCATTTCCTGAGGGAAACTCTCGGCGCGACCGGCGCGCGACTCGAGGCTATCAGTCTCGGCAAGATCGCATCGGGCCACGCCATTCTCTCCGACGTGTCTCTGGTCGTGGAGCCGTGTCAGTTCGTCGGCGTCATCGGCCCCAGCGGTGCGGGAAAGAGCACACTCCTCGATGCGCTGTGCGGTTTGCGTCCAGCCACGTCGGGGTCTGTTCGCCTGGATCACGTCGATCTTTACAAGCACTACGAAAGCCTGCGCGAGGAACTTGGCTACGTGCCGCAGGACGATATCGTCCCGCTGGAACTCACCGTCCGCGCTGCCTTATGGTACGGGGCGAAGCTGCGCCTGCCTGCCGGAACTCCCGGCGCGGAAATCTCCCGGCTGGTCGATCACACCATCGCCCAGATCGGTCTGGCGGAACGAGCCAATACACCGGTGGGAAAACTTTCCGGCGGCCAGCGCAAGCGCGTGAGTGTCGGAGCCGAGCTACTCTGCCGCCCTCGCCTCATGTTTCTCGACGAGCCAACATCAGGCCTCGACCCCGCAGCGGAAACGCGGCTGATGCAGTCTCTCCGGGAACTTTCCACCAATGGCTGCACCATCGTCTGCACGACGCATGTGATGGGAAACGCCTATCTCTTCGACAAGCTCGCGGTGGTGAATGCCGGGCGGCTGGTCTTTTTCGGAGAACCCGCAGCGGCGCTCCGCCACTTTGGCGTCGAGCATCTGGAGAATCTTTACGAGCGTCTGGAGACTCTCGATCCCGCTGGCATTCCTCCTTCCCTGCCGCCGAGCGAGGAACCTGCCTCGGAACCGATGCTCGCGGCCCGCGCAAAACGACCGGCGGCGCTGCCCATCCTGCTCATGCGCCAATGGGCCATCCTGCGGTCGGATTGGAAAAACCTCCTGCTCGCGCTCGGCCAGCCGATTTTCATCGCGTTGCTGGTGACCTGGGTATCGAAGGAATCGCCGCTCGCCCTGTTCTTCGCCTATATCGCGACGCTGTGGTTCGGGTGCGGGAATGCCGCGCAGGAGATCGTGAAGGAGCTGCCCATGTTTCGCCGCGAGCGTCTCATCGGCCTGGGCCGCCATGAGTATCTGCTGGCAAAGTTCCTCTCCCTCGCCCGCATCACCATCATCCAAAGCCTGATGCTTTACGGGGTGATGCAAATCACGGCAGGCGGATTGAAAGGCTCGATCGGCTGGCAGGTTGCGGGACTCGTCCTCACGGCCACCGCCTCGGTCGGAATCGGCCTCGCCATTTCCGCGCTCTCCCGCAGTGTGCTTCAAGCGGTGATGCTCGTGCCGCTGGTCCTGATCCCGCAGATTCTTTTCTCCGGCTTCACTCCGTCAGCGGGCGACATGAAGGATGGGCCGTACCTCGTGTCCCGCGTGATGCCGAGTGCGGCGGTGCAATCGGTCATGGATGTCAGCCTGTTCTGGGATCAGAAAATCACAGGCTCGATGCGGGTGGATTATCCCTCGTCATTTTCCAATCTGAACCGCGACCGCTCGCTGCGGAACGGACAAGTCTTTACCAACGCAGCCCCGGCCTGGCAGGGCCTTGGCACCCTCGCCCTCTGGGCGCTCGTCTCCTATTGGGCAGCGTGGTTCGCGCTGCGCGGCAAGGAACGCGGTTAGCAAATGCTAAGGCCGGACGCCGAGGAGTTCCATCGCTTCGCCCACGAGGAAAAGGGAGCCCGTGATCAGCATGCGTCCACCGGATCGTCGGGCAGCGGCGATGCCCGCCGCGAGCGATTCCTTCACCTGCGACGGCACGCCCACATGGAAATTCACGGGAGCCTCGGCGCGCTGGCTGCGGGTCGGGACGAAATAAAACTCGCGGGAAATCTTGGCGATCGAGCCCAGCATCTGGGAGTAGTCCTTGTCGCTCAGGGCCCCGAAGACCACAACCGCTTTCTCGTTTCCAAAGCGCTCGATCCAGTGCTGCACCAGACACGCCGCCGCCTGCGGATTATGCCCACCATCCAGCACGGTGCCATCGGCCAGCACCTGAAAGCGTCCGGGCCAGGTGGCGGATTTCAAACCCACCCGGATCTCGGCATCGGTAAGAGATATTCCCGCTGCGGCCAAAGTCCGCAGAGCCAGCGCGGCATTCAGCTTCTGGACTGATCCCGGGATACCGAGTTCGTACCCCTCCAGCGGATCATTCACAAACTCGATGGGCGCACTTTTTTCCCGAGCGGTAGCCCGGAGAACCTCTGCTGCCGGAGCCTGCTGGCGACCACTGACAACCGGGACGCCCGGCTTGATAATCCCCGCCTTTTCCCCCGCGATGGCCGCGAGCGTATCGCCCAGCCATTTCATGTGGTCAAAGTCCACAGGAGTAATCACCGAGACCAGCGGCGTGATCGCATTGGTCGAGTCGAGCCTGCCACCCATGCCTGTTTCCAAAATCACGATATGGCAGCCCTCGTCGGCGAAATGTCGAATACCGAGAGCCGTCACGATTTCAAAATACGTCGGCGAGTGCGGCCAGTCCGCCGTCTCGCGACGGATCAGGGTCAGGACATCGACCACCTTTGCATCAGGGATCATCACGCCGTTAACGCGAATGCGTTCGCCGAACTCCACGAGATGCGGCGAGGTGTAAAGCCCGGTCCGCAGCCCATGGGCGCGGCAAAGCGAATCCAGAAACGCGCAGACCGACCCCTTGCCATTCGTCCCGGCCACATGGAGGAACCGGAGGTCTTTCTCGGGATTACCGAGGAGCGCGAGCAAGGCCCGGGTGTTGTCCAACCCGAGCTTGATCCCAAACTGCTGCGTGGAATACAGCCACGCGAGCGCCTCGGCGGCGGTCACTTGGTGGCCGGAGCGAGGTAGTCGAGAAGCTGGCTGATCACACCGCGCAGCTTCGTCCGAGAGGCCACGATGTCGATGAGGCCGTGCTTCTCGAGGAATTCCGCAGTCTGAAAGCCGGGAGGCAGGTCCTGATGCGTGGTCTCCTTGATCACGCGGGGACCGGCGAAGCCGATCATGCTCTTCGGCTCCGCGATGAGCACGTCGCCGAGCGAGGCATAGCTCGCCATCACACCGGCGGTGGTGGGATTGGTCAAAACGGTGAGGTACGGCAGACGAGCCTCGGCATGGCGGGCGAGAGCGCCGCTGGTCTTGGCCATCTGCATGAGGCTGAGCATTCCCTCGTACATGCGAGCGCCACCCGAGGCGCAGACAATGACGACGCCCATCTTCTTCTTCGTCGAAAGCTCGATGATACGGGTAATTTTCTCACCAACCACGGAACCCATGGTGGCGGCGAGGAAGCTGAAATCCATCACGGCGATGCCCACCGGCTTGCCATCGATCTTTCCGGTGCCCGTGATCACGGCATCGGTGAGTCCGGTTTTGTCCTGGTAGCTCTTGAGCCGATTCGTGTAGGTCGCCACGCCCTTGAACTCCAAGGTGTCCACCGACGTCATCTTGGCGTCCGTCTCTTCAAAGGTCCCCTCGTCGATCAGCGAAGCAATGCGCTCCTTCGATCCCATGGTGAAGTGATGTTCGCACTTTGGGCAGATGCGGAGATTCTCCTCAAGCGCGAGATTGTGGATCACCTCCGAGCAGCTCGGGCATTTGGTCCAGAGTCCCTCAGGCATCTCGCGGGTTTTGCTGACGATGTTCTTGAGAAAAGGCTTACGAAAAATGGGCATGGAATAGAGAAAGGGTACGAAATTAGCCGCGGGCGAGAGTGAGAGCGCAGACAGAATAGGCCCCGCCTTCACGCAAGACACGGGCGCATTCATCGAGTGTGGAGCCTGTGGTGAACACATCGTCCACCAGAAGAAGCTTTTGACCTTGCACGGAGACATTCTGCCGTAGAGCGAAGGCATCCCGCAAGTTTTGCATGCGCATACGGCGATCGAAATGCGTCTGGGTGGTGGTGGAGCGAATTCTACGCAAGGTGTTTACCACAGGAATGTTACATCGTTTTTTCAGCTCTCGGGCCAAAATTTCCGACTGATTGAATTCTCGTTCTCGCTCCCTTGTGGAGAAAAGCGGCACGGGAACGAGGCCGTCAAAAGTGCGGTCCCGGAGGCGTTCGTCGCTCAGTCCTTCGCTCAAAAGCCGCCCCAAAACCGGGGCCAGAGTGAGCTCGCGACCGTATTTCAGGCGATGGATCATTTCACGCAAGACGCCCCGGCTTTCCCAACAGGCCACGGCGTAATCGAAATGAAAATCGCGGTCGCCGCAGTTTGTGCAAACAAAGGAACCCAGCGTTCCGTGGAAGGGTCGTGAGCAAACCGGACACCTCGGCGGGGTGATTGGCTTCAGGTCGGCGAGACAGTCGGGACACAGATCCTCTCCGCTCACCGCGCACAGGCACCCCGAGCAATGAGCCGGGAAAAAGAGATCCCGCAGGGTCTCAAGCCCGATCCGGCAAGCGTCGAGCACTGGCATGGCGAAGATACAACCAGACGAGCCCCCCGGTAATCAACAGGACAATGACGGGAGCCAGCCCCGTCGGCACCGCGCCGCTCACGAGATTCGGTCCCACCCAAGGGAGAAACTCCTCCGGGGGCTTGGCCCGGAATTTCCCAAACCACTGGATTCCCTGCTGACCGGTGATCCATCCGGCGTGAATGCCGATCGGGAGCCAGAGCGAGCGGGTCCAAAGGGCGGCAGTTCCCAGGATGAACCCGCCGATGAAGAGCGACAGAATGCCGAAACCGAGGACGTGGGGCGCGGGCAGGCCGTCGACCACGGCGGCCAGTTGCTGGAGGCCGCTATGCCACTCGACGTGCTCGGTCATGGCCTTGGCGGGTTTGGCAAAATGGATCACGGCAAACAGCGCCGAGACTCCGAGCAGGGCGGGAATGCGCCCAATGGCTCGCGCCGCCAGCCCAAGCAGCACGCCGCGAAAGAGAAACTCCTCGATGGTCGCCACCACCCCGGCGGTCATCAGAATGCGGAAGAGGTGACCGAGGCCGAGCTCCTTCTTCATCTTATAGACGTCGAAGAAAAAGTAGCTCACGCCGAGCAGGATCACCGGGATGAGCGCCACCGCGAGGCCAAACCCGAGGTCCTTCGCCCAGGAGGGGTTCTTTTCCAGGCCGAACTCCCGGACGTTCCGGATTCCCAGCCAGAACAGTAGCGGCACGATGAGCACCAGAGCCGACACCTGGGTGACTCGGCTGAAGTAGCGGTGAAATGGATGCTTCGCCAGCCCGGTCAGCACGCCGTGATCCGCCAGGGCCTGAATCCCCCAGTAAATCGGCGGCGCCAGGAGGACCCCCGCGAGGATGACAATGAGGAGATAGAGGAAGATTTTTCCGATGGCGGTCACGGATGGGAGAAAAAGTTGTGGAGGGCATCCTGTCAATCGTCCCATGATCCCGACTTTCCATGACACCCGGTACCGAATCCCTCATCCGTCTCGATCGCCAGTATCTATGGCATCCCTTTACCCAGATGAAAGGCTGGTGCGATCCTGCCTATGAGCCGCTGGTCCTCGTCGAGGGGGACGGCGCGATTCTCCGCGATTCCGAGGGCCGGGAGTATATCGACGGCAACTCCTCCATCTGGACCAACGTCCACGGGCACCGGCATCCCGCCATCACCGCCGCGATGAAGGCCCAGCTCGATAAGGTCGCCCACGTCTCCTTCCTCGGAACCACCAACGAACCCGCCATCCGGCTGGCCGAGAAGCTGGTCAATCTGCTGCCTGCGGGAGATTACTCCCGAGTCTTTTTTACCGACAATGGATCGACTGCTATCGAGGTGGCGGTGAAGATGACCTTGCAGTACTGGCAACTGATGGGACGACCGGAGAAGAACCGGTTCGTGGCGTTCGACAATGCCTATCACGGCGACACCGTAGGTGCCGCCAGCCTGGGGGGAGTAAGCGCATTTACGCAACGATTTGCCCCGGTGCACTTCGCCATCGAGCGGGTTGATTCCACAGATGCGCTTGCACGCCTGGAAGCGAACAAGATTGCGGCGATCATCATCGAACCCATGGTTCAAGGCGCCGCCGGGATTCGACTCTGGCCGGAGGGAACTCTACGCCGCCTGCGGGAGTGGTGTGATGCCAACGAAGTCCTCCTGATCCTCGATGAAGTCCTCACCGGATTTGGACGAACAGGGAAAATGTTTGCCTGTCAGCATGACGGCGTACGAGCAGATTTTCTCTGTCTGGCGAAGGGACTGACTGGCGGGTATATCCCCTTGGCAGCAACTCTCACAAACGAAGGCATCTATTCCGCATTCCTTGGTGAATATCAGGATCTTAAGACCTTTTTTTACGGACATAGTTTCTGTGGAAATCCTGTGGGTTGCGCCGCCGCTTTAGCCAGCCTGGAAGTCTTCGAAAGCGAGCGTACCCTCCTTCACCTCCAGAATAAAATCGGACATCTCACCAAGTTACTTTCGCGTGTACGCCACAACGCATACGTTTTTGAAGCTCGTCAGTTGGGATTCATCTCAGGCATTGAAATCCGAAACCTGGACGGCACGCCGTTTGATTGGACTCAGCAGACCGGAGCAAGGGTTTGTCAGCGTGCACGCGAATATGGTCTGCTCACTCGCCCCGTCCTCGATACGCTAGTCTTCATGCCCCCGTACTGCATCACGACCGAGCAAATGGATGCAGCGTTCGTTGCGTTGGATCGCGCAATTACGGACGTCTGCACCAAAGGGTAAATCCCCTACCCCGGCCAGGAGGCCCAGGGCTTCTACAAAAATGACCTCCCGCGAGACGCTAGGAGGTCAGGACTTTGACGACAGCCGCAGTGTCCGACAGATCCGGAAAAAGGAAGTCAGGCTGGTGGGCCTCCAGCTCCTCGAGGGAATAATTACCGGTAGCAATGGCCACTGTTTTGCCCCCGAACGCGCGGCCACACTCGATGTCGCGCGGAGTGTCTCCGATCACATAAACCTGCTCGGGAGGAAACTCCTCCCCATGGCGCTCCAGGGCGCGGGCGCGGGCAAAATTGCCCAGTTGATTGCGATCGTGCGAGTCGTCGGAGAATGCGCCGAACTCAAAGTAATCCCACACGCCGTAGTGGCTCAGCTTGATCTCCGCCCCGCGTGCAACGTTGCCGGTGAGGAGAGCGAGGACACAGCTTTCGTGCTTCTTGAGTTCCTCCAAAAGCTGGATGATGCCCGGCAGAAGGCGGCCTTTGTGCAGCGGCATCCGCTGCTTGAGATTGTGCAGGTACGCATCGAGGAGAGCCGTGATGTTCTCCGGCGTCACGTCGAGATTCGACTTCTCGAGCATCTGACGCGAGATCAGGCCATCCGTGGCGCCCGCGAGATTGATCCCCTTCAGGTCCTCAGGGATGCCAAAGGCATCCTGCATGGCGTTCTTGAGGGACTGCTCCCCTGCTCCCCCTGAGGTGATCAGGGTTCCATCGATGTCGAAGAGCAGGAGGCGACGTCTATTCGTCGTCGCCATCCTCGGGATCGTCGGGCAGATTGTCGACGTCGACCTCGCCAGCCTTGCTGAACTTGCGTTTGCGCTTGGCTGCGGGCAGAGGCGAGAGCGTCATGCCGATGGCCTTGCCGACCAGTTTGGGCTCCATGTCGACATGGCCCATGGTGGCGAGGTCTTCCTTCACGCGCTTGACGACCTGCATGCCGAGCTCCTGGTGAGCCATCTCACGGCCGCGGAACTGAAGGTGAATCTTCACCTTGTTCCCCTTGTCGAGGAACTCCTCGGCGTGGCGGATCTTGGTCAGATAGTCGTGCTCGTCAATGTTCACCCGGAATTTGACTTCCTTCACCTTGCCGGCGGTGTGCCGCTTTTCCTTCTCCTGTTTGGCGAGATCGTAGCGGAACTTGCCAAAGTCGACGATGCGACATACAGGCGGCTGGGCGTTCGGAGAAATCTCGATCAGGTCAAGACCCATGCTGCGCGCCTGGCGCAACGCTTCATCGAGGCGCATGACCCCGATTTGCTCGTTGTTTACTCCGTTGATAACACGCACTTCGCGGGCGCGAATGCGTTCATTGACTCGAATATCTTTTAAGTTAATGGGACCTCCCGGTTGTTGGACGTTGCATGCGAAGAAGACAGTACATTCTCACTCTGAGAACCTACGCGAGGAACATTGAAGGCGAAATAAGACGGCTCATGCGCGGCATGAACTAGTTTTCGCAGGTAAAATATTGCATCTTCAATCGTTCGAAATCTGCGCCGTCCGGTAGACGACTACCCGCAGCTTTTAGTGAACTTACGGGATGGCGCAAGAGGAAAATTTCAACAATTTGCCTCGCTATGGTCGATTGAAACCGAGGAATCCCCTCGGGCACTGCATTTCGCAGCCTGTGGAAGCCTGAAAGAACCGAATCAAGCAGCCGGAACCCGAGGGCTCCGGCCGCATTTTGAGATCGAGATTTTCCCGGCAAATCAGGCGCGGTTCTTGATGGCGTCGGCCAGTGCGGTGACGACCTCGGCGCGAGGTTTCGCACCCAGATTGCCTTTTCCGTGCTCGCGAACGCTGACGGCTCCGGCCTCCAGGTCCCGCTTGCCGATGACGAGCATGGTGTGAACCTTGGCCTGCTCGGCGCGCTGGATCTTGCCGTTGATCTTGTCGCTGGAGATATCCAGCTCGGCACGGATGCCGAGACCGCGAAGCTCCGCATGGAGATCCTTCGCGGCGTCGACGAGCGGGTCTTCGTCGCCGATCGTCATCACGCGCACCTGCTCGGGAGCGAGCCAGAGCGGGAAATTGCCCGCGTAGTGCTCGATGAGGAAGCCGATGAAGCGCTCATGTGTGCCGAGCGGGGCGCGATGGATGCACAGCGGAGTTTTCTCCGTATTGTCGCGGTCCTTGTAGGTCAGACCAAAGCGGGCCGGTACGGCAAAGTCGACCTGGTTCGTGGCGATAGTGAATTCCCGCCCGATGGCGCTCCACACCTGCACGTCGATCTTGGGACCGTAGAAGGCGGCTTCATTCGGCACCTCGACATAGTTGATGCCGGAGCGAATGAGGACGTTGCGCACCATGTCCTCGGTCTTTTTCCAAAGCTCGGGCTGGTCGACAAACTTCTGGCCCAGCTTGGCCGGGTCGTGGGTCGAGAAACGCATGACGTACTTGTCGATTCCGAAAATCTTGAAGTACTTCAGGTACATCTCGTTCACCGCGCGGAACTCCTGCTCAAACTGGTCCTCCGTGCAGTAAATGTGCGCGTCGTTCATCTGCATGGACCGCACGCGCATGAGGCCGAAAAGCTCACCGCTCTGCTCGTAGCGATAGCATGCGCCGTACTCAGCGAGGCGCAGGGGCAGGTCGCGATAGCTGCGCTGCACCGCTCCGAAGAGCTTGTGATGGTGCGGGCAGTTCATCGCCTTGAGGTAATACTTTACGGAATCCCCGCCCTCCTCCTCGCTGAACTCCATCGGAGGAAACATCGAGTCGGCGTAGTACGGCAGGTGGCCACTGCATTTGTACATGCTCTCGCGCGCAATGTGCGGCGTGCGGACACGCTGATACCCGGCGGCGAACTCCGTCTCTTTGGCGAGGCGCTCGAGCTCCTCGACCAGCACGGTGCCCTTGGGCAGCCAGAGCGGGAGACCGGGGCCGACGTCTTCGTCGAAGCAGAAAAGCTCCATCTCGCGGCCGATCTTGCGATGGTCGCGCTTTTTGGCCTCCTCCAGCATGGTGAAGTAAGCCTCCATCTCGGTCTTGTTCTTGAAGGCCGTGCCGTAGACGCGCTGGAGCTGCGGGTTGCGCTCGTCGCCCTTGTAATAGGCGCTGGCGAGATGGGTGAGCTTGAAGGCACCGATGCGGCCGGTGTGCGAAACGTGCGGGCCGGCGCAAAGGTCGGTAAACTGTCCGTTGCGGTAAATCGTGATGACCTCGCCATCCGGGATGTGCTGGACGATATCGAGCTTGAACTTGCTCGGCTCGGTGCGACCGCCGAGGGCGGCGAGTTCCCCCCGCTCGGCCATGGCGATAGCCTCCTCGCGGGAAACCTCGATGCGCTCAAAGCGGTTGTTCGCCTTGATCTCCTTTTTCATCTCCTCCTCGATCCGCGCGAAGTCCTCGGGCGTGATGCGGTGCGGCAGCTCCAGATCGTAATAAAAGCCGTTTTCCACCGGGGGACCGGCGGCGAATTGAGCCTCGGGCCAGATCTTCAGAATGGCCGTGGCAAGCACGTGGGCGCACGAATGGCGCAGGGTCTCGAGTTCAGTCATGGTAAGTCTACCGGTTCCTGCGTCGTCCGATCAGGCCAGTCGAATGGCCTCGTCGGAGATCAACAGGGGGATGCCGTTGCGAATGGGATAAAACACCTGTTCATCCTGTCGGATCAAGCCCGCTTCAAAATTGCCCGCCTTGAAGGAACGGGCGCGCGCGAGCTCCGAAGGCGTCGCCTCGCGGAGAGGCTGACGCGTTTCGGGACAACAGATGATTTCCAGGAGGCGTTTTTCCATAGCCTCGGGAGGTCTAGTATTTGGCGACGCTCGGATCGACGCGGTCGGCCCAGGCGAGGATGCCGCCTTCCACATTGGCGAGCTTGCCAAAGCCTGCCTTCTGGAGCTGGCGGAGGGCCTTGGCGCTGCGCACACCGCTCTTGCAGTGGATGACGATCTCATCGGCGCTGTCGAGTTCGCTCATGCGGGAGGTGAGCTCGCCCAGCGGGATGAGCTTCGCGCCCGGGATGCGGGCGATGTCCCACTCGAAGGGCTCGCGCACGTCGAGGAGGACGAATTTCTCCTTCGCGTCGAGGCGCTTCTTGAGGTCCTCCACTGTGATCTCCGGCACCGGCGGCTCGGCGTCTTCCTCGGCCTGAGCCTGGGGAATGCCGCAGAATTGATCGTAGTCGATCGGCGCGGTGATGGTCGGGCTGGCGCTACACACGGGGCACTTCGGGTCCTTGCGAATCTTGAACTCGCGGAACTTCATCTTCAGCGCGTCAAAATGGATGAGGCGACCGATGAGCGGCTCGCCGATGCCGACGATGAGCTTCACGGCCTCGATGGCCTGGATCACGCCGACGACGCCCGGGAGCACGCCCAGCACGCCACCCTCGGCGCAGCTCGGGACCATGCCCGGTGGCGGCGGCTCGGGGTACAGGCAGCGGTAGCAGGGACCGCCGAGATGCGGGGCAAACACGGTGGCCTGGCCGTCAAAGCGGAAGATCGAGCCGTAGATATTCGGCTTCTTCAGGAAGACGCTGACGTCGTTGGAAAGATAGCGCGTGGGGAAATTATCCGTACCGTCGATGACGATGTCGTACTGCTCGACGATCTCCATCGCGTTTTCAGCGCGGAACATCACGTCATGCAGGACGACGTTGACGTTGGGATTGATGTCTTTGATGCGGTCGCGGGCGCTGTTCAGCTTCTTGCGGCCCACATCCTTGGTGCCGTGGAGCACCTGGCGCTGGAGATTCGAGTAGTCGACGACGTCGAAATCGATCAGCCCGAGCGTGCCGACGCCGGCCGCAGCGAGATAAAGCGCGATGGGAGAGCCGAGCCCTCCCGTGCCGATGCACAGGACGCGGGCGGCCTTGAGCTTCCGTTGCCCCTCCAGCGTCACCTCCGGCATGATGAGATGCCGCGAGTAACGGGCGATTTCATCATTGCTGAACTCGATGTCTTCGAGTCGAGCGGGATCGAGGATGCTCTTGGTCATGGTAAGTTCGATTAATGTTGAACCAGCCACGTTAGCGAAGAGAGACCGGATTGCAAGACACTGGAATATTTGACGACCACTCTTGTGCAGGGTATCTCCTCCAGCCTCGCATGGGGATGAAAGCTACCATATCCAGCATATTTGCCGTTTTCGGCCTCGGCATCGTTTATTTCCTGGCCGCCATTCCCGCTGGCGTCGCCCTCAATCTCTCTCCCGCCGTTGCCGCCATCGCTGCCTGGACTGGATACACCGCCATCGCCGCCGCCATGCTCCTGATCGGCACTCCAGCCCGCGAGTGGATGCAGCGGAAGTTCAAAATCTCGCTGGAGCCGAATCCGCAGAAGGTTTTCTGGCGGGTCTGGGGACGCTTCGGCATGCAGGGATTGGGATTGCTCGCTCCAGTCACCACCGGCCCCTACATCGCTGCCCTGCTGGCTCTGGCCCTCGGCACCCAGCCTCGGAAGGTCATCCTCTGGATCGCCCTGGGAGCCATCCCGTGGTGCATTCTTTTTGCCATCCTCAGTGCGGCGGGAATCCAATTTCTCCCGAAGCCCGAGTAGTCCGCGACTCGGATCACGAGGAGCCGGGGAGGAAATTCGCCCCGGATGGAAAAAAGGCTTCGTTTCCCCCGGTCGTCCCACGTAGTTTTCCGGCGTGAGTTACCGTGTATTCGCCCGGAAGTACCGCCCCCAGACGTTCGACGAGGTGGTGGGGCAGGAACACATCACCCGCACCCTGCAAAATGCCATTTCGGCGGGACGGGTCGCCCAGGCGTACCTTTTTGTCGGTCCCCGAGGGATCGGAAAGACCTCGACCGCGCGCATCCTGGCCAAGGCGCTGAACTGCGTGAATGGCCCCACGGCCACCCCCTGCGGAGTGTGCGACGCCTGCAAGGAAATCGCGGAAGGGCGCAGCCTCGACGTACTGGAGATTGACGGTGCCAGCAACAACGGCGTCGAGAACATCCGCGAACTGCGCGACAACGCCGCCTACGCCCCCGCGCGCGGACCGTTTAAAGTCTACCTCATCGATGAGGTGCACATGCTCAGCGCCGGGGCCTTCAATGCCCTGCTGAAAACGCTGGAGGAGCCGCCCGAGCATGTGAAGTTCATTTTCGCCACGACCGAAGCCCAGAAAGTCCCGGCCACGATCACGAGCCGGTGCCAGAGATTCGACCTGCGCCGCATTCCGACGGAATCGATCTCGGCGCATCTCCAGGACATCGCCCGCAAGGAAAACATCACGATGGAACCCGCTGCCGCCGATGCGATTGCCCGCGCGGCCGAGGGCGGATTGCGCGACGCCGAGAGCATGCTCGACCAGTCCGTGGCTTTCTGTGGGGATAATATCTCCGCCACCGACGTCATGGCGGTCTTCGGGTTCACTCCACGCGAGGTGATTCATTCCTTGCTCGACCACGTCCTCGCTCGCGATGCCGCCGCCGCGCTGGCGGTCATCGCCGGGCAGGCTGAGGCGGGCCGTGATCTCTCCCGCCTCCTCGCCGATCTGATCTCGCTCATCCGCGACGAACTGGTAGCCGGAGTCGTAGGAGCCTCCTCGGCTCCTCGTGAAAAGCTCCTCTTGCTCCTTGATCTCTTCGCCGAAACCGAGGCCCGCATGCGCTGGGCGACGGACAAGAAGCTCCAGTTTGACGTGGCCACGATCAAGGCGGTCCACATTCTCGACCAGGCCAGCCTCGATGATGTGCTGACAACCCTTTCCGCCCTGAGCCGCGGCGAATCAGTGCCAGCCGCGCCGGTGCGACAGACCCCTCCCGCAGTGCCAGCCCGCCCGGCTCCGGTCGCTCCAGCGATTCCTGCAGCCGCTGCCCCGCCAAAGCTGGAGACCGCACCGGCTCCGGCACCGATTTCCATCCCGGCCCCCACTCCATCAGCTCCGACTCACGAGACCGCCCCTGCCCGGCAGCTTCCCTCCGAGGATTTGCTTCTCACCAAAGCGGAAGAACGGGAGGAGAAATCCATCGATGCATCGATCGCGTGGGAAAACGTGGCCCGCACCTACGAGACATCCATCAAGTACCGATGGCTGACCAAGGGCGTCTTTGCCCTCATCGAGGCAGACTCCGTCCTCGTGCAACTCCCGCCGTCCGAAGCCAAGGAACTCGCCTCCTTCCTCGGAGAGATGGGCCGCAAGGATGCCGAGGAAAAGCTCTCCAAGGCGCTCAACCGCAAACTGACCCTGCGCATCGAGATCGGCGAGCATCTTGCCGTGGTCGAGGAAACTCCCGAGCCTGAGCCGGAACCTGCGCCCAGCCCGGAGGTAAAAGCCTCCACTCCCGAACCTGCCGCAGCGGTGCCCCAAGCACCTGTCGGCGATCCGATGGACGAATTTAAGAACGACCCTCTCATCAAGAAAGCCCTGGAGATTTTCCGGGGTGAAATCCAGACAGCGACAAAATGAACATTCAGAAAATGATGCAACAGGCCCAGCGCATGCAGGCCAAGATTGCCGAAGCCCAATCCTCCCTCGCCGACAAAACCGTGGAAGCCTCCGCAGGCGGCGGCAAAGTCACCGTGACCGCCAATGGCACGGGTGATGTGCTTTCCATCACGATCGACCCGTCGATCGTCGATCCGCAGGACGTCGAGTTTCTCCAGGAACTCGTCCTGGCGGGCGTCAAGCAGGCCATCGAGGACTCCCGCAAGCTCGCTGAAAGCGAAATGAAGAAAGCCACCGGCGGCATGAACATCCCGGGAATGCCCTTCTAAGGAACCGGTATTATGAGCGTTTGTTCGGATAAGTGGATTCGCCGGATGGCGAAGGAACGCGGAATGATCGAGCCCTTCGTGGACGGTCAAGTCAAGGCGGCCGAGGACGGTTCGCGCCTCATCAGCTACGGCCTCTCGAGCTACGGCTACGATCTGCGCGTCTCGAATGAGTTCAAGGTGTTCACCAACATCTTTAATACCGTGGTCGACCCGAAGAATTTCGACCCGAAGTCGTTCGTCGACATCGAGACCGACGTCTGCATCGTCCCGCCGAACTCCTTCGCACTTGCCCGCAGCGTGGAGTATTTCCGCATCCCGCGCGAAGCGCTCACGATCTGCGTCGGCAAGAGCACGTACGCCCGCTGCGGCATCATTGTCAATGTGACCCCGTTCGAGCCCGAGTGGGAGGGACACGTGACGCTGGAGATTTCGAACACGACTCCCCTGCCCGCCAAGATCTACGCCAACGAAGGACTCGCCCAGGTCGTGTTTTACCTCGCCAGCGACGTCTGCGAGACGAGCTACGCCGACCGCGGCGGCAAATACATGGGCCAGCGCGGCATCACCGTCCCCCGGATATGAAGATCTATGCTGCCGTGATGCTGGGTGGTGCTATCGGCAGCCTGTCGAGATTCCTGCTGGCCAGTTGGATCGACGGCATCTCCGGGGCGCTGTTCCCCTGGGGCACCGTCATCGTCAACATCATCGGGTGTTTTGTCATCGGTCTCTTCAGCGGGTTGATCCTGCCGGAGGGACCATGGAACGCGCCGCCGATCCTCCGATCATTTGTCATCATCGGCATCCTGGGCGGTTTCACCACCTTCTCATCATTCAGCCTCCAGTCCGTGGCTCTGTTTCGTCAGGGGCACCACTGGCTGGCCCTGGGCAACGTATCCCTTTCGCTGGCTGCCTGTCTGCTCGCGACAGCCGCAGGCTTCGCCCTCTCGCTGTATATCGACAAGCAGGTCTCCTAGGAGACTAAGCGGTCAATAAGGGTTCCAAAAACAAAGAGTGCACCCACGATGGCATTGGCCTGAAAAAAGGCCTGATTGATCGCCTCCACGCTGCCCTTTCTGGCCAGGATGTGCTCGTAAGCAAGCGGTAGGAGAATCAATCCTGTCGCGGCAAAATAGACAACACCAAGGTGAGCGGCCCATCCGAACGCCGCCAAGCCGAACCACGCGGCGAGATGCAGCAGGACGGCAAGCCGCAGGGCACCCGGCACACCTAGCAGCGTCACCATGGAGCGCAGCCCCTCGCGACGGTCGATCTCATAATCCTGCGTCGCGTAGATCGTGTCAAAACCCGCCGTCCAGACACAGACCGCGGCGGCAAGTATGACTGGTGCCAGAGCGATCGATCCCGTCACGGCCAGCCACGCCCCGACCGGCGCGATGGCGAGCGCCAGCCCCAGCACGAACTGCGCAAAATGGGTGAATCTTTTCGCATAGGAGTATCCCAGGATCACAGCCAACGCGACCGGAGACAAGGCGAGGCAGAGCGGATTCAAAAATGCCGTCACTCCCAAAAACGCCAGCGAGGAAACGACACAGGCGGCAACCGCCACCCCCTTGGAAACCAGGCGATGCCGCCCCTCCGTACGTGGATTGCGCTTGTCGATCTCCCAATCTGCGATGCGATTGAAGGTCATGGCCGCCGTGCGGGCGAATACCATCGCGAGCAGGATGCAGACGATCACCCGCACCGAGGGAAGGCCATCCGCGGCAACAACCATCGCTCCGACTGCGAAGGGCAGAGCAAAAATCGTGTGGGAGAAACGGATGAATCGAAGCAGGTTCGATATCATCGGCGTGGCCGTGCACTATCCTCGAATAACTCGACCAAACCGTCGTCGATCCGCAAGTCTACCAGCCTCCACTCGCCCTGCGTCTTGTAAAAATAGAAGCGCCAGCGCAAGGGAAGATCGGAGTTTAAGGAAATACACGTGCGGCGCATGAGGACGGTTCCCACCTCGCGCTCATCGACCACCTCGTATCCCGAGATCGGCCCGTAGCCGTCGATGGCCTCCTTGGTCTTGGCCTTCAGCCCGTCGACATCCTTTTGCCGCTCGGCGATGATCGTGTTGCGAACCAGCGCATCGTAGGCGGCATCGACCTGATCCGCCTTGAGAGCGAGAAAGAAGGCGTTGAGGATGTCATCCGGGGAGAACGCCTTTCCCGCCACGGTCGCCTGCGATGGAGTCGGCGCAGGGGTGTTGACGGCAGTCGGCTCCTTCGCTCCTGGCGCAAAGATGAGGCTGCTGCGTTGATTCGTCTGCTGACCAATGGCCGTCGCAGCCGCCACCAACAAAAACAAAAACGGATACTTCATGAACACAGCCCTCTAGCGTCGGCCGAGCTCCGACATATCCGGTCCATCACCGATGACGCGGAGAGTCGATCCGCTCACCCACTCGCCCGGGATGAGGATCTTGCGGGGCTGGCGCGGAAGGCCGAGTTCATTACGGCTGAGAGCGCCGATGAGGTGATCGACCGCCGATGCGCCGATCTCGTCGTGCTTCTCATTGATGCCGCTCCACTCGGAGACGTCTGCGACAAGGTTCAGGTTGGCGAGGCCGATATCCTTCGGCACACTCAGCCCGAGCTGCTCGACCCATTCCCGAATGACCGGGTTGATGCAGAGAATCGCCTCCGGCTTCTGCTGCTCCAGCCAGGTGTCGAACGCCTGCGGTCGCCCCTCCTTGAACCGCTCGAGGAAAAGAATCGGTATGCGCTGATCCTCCGGCAGCGCCGCTTGTTCGGAAAGATACGCGCCCTGAGCCTGTCCATTGGCCTCCGCGTCGATGTATCGACTATAGACCAGGCCGATGCGGCGATAGCCGAGCTGCAGCAGGTTCTGGTAGGCCAGCCGCATGTTGAAAAACAGGTCGCGATCGGCGATCGGGAAACGCTGTGGGTAGAACTGCGCATGCAACCCATTGAGGCCGGTCGGCTGCCGGAGGTGGCCGCTGCCGATCAACGAAACGACACAATGCTCCCACTCCGCCAGCAGATACTGGTGATTGAGCATGAGCGGGAGGATGATGCCGTATATCCCCTGGACCTTGAGAAATTTCGACACCCGCGATACCTCGTCCTCAAAGCTGCTGTTTGCAGTCGAGAGACTGATTTCCTCCAGCCGGTACCCCATGTCGGCGCATCGCTGCCGAGCTCCGGCGAGATACCCCCGCAACCACGGAAACTCATGCCACGAAGCGACATGAGGATAGTCATTGAGCCATCCCATGGCAGCCTGCATCGACGTCGGCCGACTGGCGCGCGCCTGGGCCTGATACATCGCGACGAGCGGGTTGGGACGATATCCCTCCTGCCGGGCGATCTCCTGGATGCGATCCCTCGTGGACTTGGGAATCGTGGGGTGGTTTCTCAGTGCTCGAGAGACAGTCGCCTTGTGGACGCCCGCCAGTTTAGCAATGTGGTCGAGGGAAATTCTTTGAAGTTTCACAGCGCAACAGTTGCACGGTGGCGTATTTTTTTCCCATGCGCAAGGTTTATCCGGAATCAACTTGGCGAGAATCGTTTGCGCAGGCAGCATTCGCCGCCATGGGTACTCCTGAAGAGAATGTATTGGTCGTTCCCCGCAGCCTTTTCGACAAGCTCGGCTCCTTCCAGGGCCTGCGCCGTCCGGCGGAACCTTATCTCGAAAAATTCCTCCTCAAGGAAAACAACTCCTTCCTCGCCCGTTCGCTGGCGGAGAACGATCCTTCGTTCAAACAAATCATTCCCTACTGCGTCTTCACCCATGGAGACCGCATCCTCCATTACGTCCGAGGATCAAAGTCCGGCGAAAAGCGTCTCGTGGCCAAGGGTTCCATCGGCATCGGCGGTCACATCAATGATACCGATGAAAGCCAGGCCAGTTTTGACCAATCCGCGTATCACTACGCCGTGAAGCGCGAGATTTCGGAAGAGCTTTCATTAACCGGCGGCTTCACCGAGCGCACCGTCGCCCTGATCAATGACGACAGTAACGAAGTCGGTGCAGTGCATCTCGGCGTCGTTCACATCGTGACCCTGGAAAGCGATCAGGTCAGCGCTGGCGAAAAAGCCATCGCCGAACTCGGCTTCCTCACCATCGAACAACTCCGCGAACGTCGCGAGAATCTCGAAACATGGTCGCAGATCGTCGTCGATGCGTGGGATACGCTGTAGGCCTCGCTAAATTTCATTAAGATATTTTGCGACTTTTGCGGGTGCGGAGGGTTCATCCCCTCAACAACTAATATTATGAAACGCACCCTGCTAACCCTCATAGCCGTCGGCGGACTCGCAGGAGCCGCCGCGCTGATCGCAGCCGATAATCCCGACCAGGACTCACCTCCGCCCCCGCCGAAGCTCGAAAAGGGAGATCGGCCGGGCGGTCCTGGCGGCCCCGGCGGTAAAGGCCCGCGAGAGTTTCGCGGCCGGGATGGCGAGCGCGGCCCCGGAGATCGCGAAGGCGGCCCCGGCTTCCGTCTCGCTGGAGCCCTCGACCTGACCAAGGAACAGCGCGAAAAGCTCAAGACCATCCTCGATGGCCAGAAGGACAAGATCAAAGCCATCCGCGAGGAAGCACGCCAGAAGATGGATGCCGTGATGGCTGACGTAGAGTCGCAACTTCGCCCGAGCCTCACCACCGAGCAGCAAAAGGTTCTCGATGACCTCAAGTCTCTCGAAAAATCCCGCGAGGCCCTGAAAGACCAGAAGCAGGAGCAAAAAGCCGGAAAGCCTGAATAACAGTTAACAAAGGAATATCCGGCGCTCTATCGCACTCGCGATGGGCGCCGAATTTCTCCTTGTATGGACCGATCCTAATGCGCCGGAACGGCCAGAAGGCGAAAATGAATATGCGCCTTTCCGCCTTCGTCACACCACTGCGCTCCCTGGATTTCCCACCGTCTCCGTGATGGGAGAAAGATAAACCCGGCATGCGGCACGCCTTCCCGCCGCATTTCACCCTCCGGCCAGAATACTCCCCTCGCCCGCTCGGGTTCGAGCATAACCTGTCCCGTACCGATCACTTCGGCATTCCGCCCGCCCATGGCAGCATGAGTCAGGCGCACTCGGAGACTTTCCGGCAACTCCTCCGCTTGATGACGATTATCGGCGCTCATTTCCCAATGATATCCTGAGGCCCCGGATCTGCAAATAAAGCGGGGCGCATCAGCCGCCTGATACGCCCCGTAAACAGCTAAAAGAAATCGAACCGAATCAGGCCTGCGCGAGGCCAAAGGCTTCGTGGGCCAGATTTGCTGCTTCCACGATTTTTGCCTCATCGAGGATGACGGCGATCTTGATCTCCGAGGTGGAGATCATCTCGATATTGACTCCGCCCTTGGCCAGAGCCTCAAAGAGGCGTGCCGCCACGCCGGAGTGCGAGCGCATGCCGATGCCGACCACGCTCAGCTTCGCGATGCCTTCCTGCTTGAGGACGTCGCTCGCGCCGATTTCCTTGACGATCGGGTTGAGCAGCGTGCCGAGCTTCTCGAGTTCATCGCGGTTCGTGGTGAAGGAAATGTCCGTGGTGCCTGCGGCGGAGACGTTCTGCACGATCACGTCGACGATCACATGCGCGTCGGCCAGGGCGGTAAAGATGCGGGAGGCCGCGCCCGGGCGATCCGGTACGTTGGTGATGGTGACTTTGGCCTGGTTGCGTTCCACGGAGACGCCGCGAACTACGACGTTTTCCAGTCCGGGAGTTTCTTCTTTCACGATGGTTCCTCTGTTGGTGTTAAAGCTGCTGCGTACTTCGAAGGGGACTTTGAATTTCTTGGCAAATTCGACGGATCGGGACTGCATGACCTTGGAGCCGGAGCTGGCCATTTCCAGGAGCTCGTCGTAGGCGATCACGTCGATCTTTCGGGCGTTGGGCACGATGCGCGGATCGCAGGTGTAGATGCCGTCGACGTCGGTATAGATCTCGCAGTTGTTAGCCTTGAGCGCGGCCGCAATCGCGATGGCCGTGAGGTCGCTGCCGCCACGACCGAGGGTCGTGATGGAGCCCTGCACCGTCTGGCCCTGAAACCCGGCCACGATGCAGATATAACCCTCCGAGAGGTATTTGCGGATCTGGCGGGGCGAGATGTTGGCGATCTTGGCCTTCGTATGAATGCCGTCGGTCATGATGCCCGCCTGCGCGCCCGTGAGCGAAACCGCCTTGCCACCGAGAGCATTGATAGCCATGGCCGTGAGCGCGATCGTCGTCTGCTCGCCCGTGGCGAGGAGCACGTCCATCTCACGCTCGGTCGGTTTATTGGAAACGTCGCGCGCCAGTTTGATGAGGCTATCGGTCACGCCGGACATGGCGGAGACAACGGTCACGACCGAATTCCCGGCCTGCTGGGTGGCAAGCACCCGCCGGGCGACATTCAGGATCCTCTCGGGAGTACCGACAGAGGTTCCTCCATATTTTTGGACGACTAGGGGCATGGCAAAAAATCAGGATTGCTCGAGCACGCTGCGAACGGTCTCGAGATCGGCCTCGGCTTCGATCGGGTGGTAATCACCCGTGGTCATGGCGGTATCCGGGTCTTTCAACCCATGACCGGTGACTGTGAGCACGATCGACGATGCATTGAGCGGCGCGCCGCTCTCGAGGAGCTTGAAAAGACCGGCGACGGACGCGGCACTGGCGGGTTCGACGAAGATGCCTTCGTTCTTCGCCAGCCAGCTCTGGGCGGCGAGGATTTCCTCGTCGGTGGCGATATTGATGCTGCCGCCGCTTTGCGTGACGGCATTACTTGCGCCTTCCCAGCTTGCCGGATTGCCGATGCGAATGGCGGTAGCCACCGTGTTCGGCTGGTCGACGACTTTGTTATAGAAAATCGGAGCCGATCCGGCAGCCTGGAAACCGACCATGCGAGGCAAACGCGTGGAGCGCTTCGCTTCGGAAAACTCGCGGTATCCCTTCCAGTATGCGGTGATATTTCCTGCGTTGCCGACCGGCAGGATGTGCATATCAGGCGCGTCGCCCAGTTCCTCGATGATCTCGAAGGAGGCGGTCTTCTGGCCCTCGATGCGGTGCGGGTTGATCGAGTTGACGATGGCGATGCCGTTGACACCGCCGAGTTCGCGCACGAGCCGGAGAGCGTCGTCGAAGTTGCCTTTGATCGCAATGACCTTGGCTCCGTACAGATAGGCCTGCACGAGCTTACCGGAGGCGATTTTTCCCGCCGGGAGAATCACCGCGCATTGAATGCCCGCACGGGATGCATACGCGGCGGCGGCGGCGGAGGTGTTGCCGGTGGAGGCGCAGATCACGGTCTGTGCACCTTGCTCGACCGCCTTGGATAGGGCAACCGTCATGCCGCGATCCTTGAAGGAACCGGTCGGGTTGAGGCCCTCGTACTTGATGTAAACCTCGGCGCCGGCCTTTTCGCTCAGACGCGGCGAATGAATGAGCGGGGTCGATCCTTCGTTCAGCGAAATCACCGGAGTGGCATCGCTGACAGGCAGGTATTCACGGTAGCGGCTGATGACGCCGCGGTCATGGAGAGGAGCTGGCATTTAGGAGAAGGATTCGACGTGCAGAAGTACGGGTTGGTCTCGGACGCAGTCCAATCCCGCGATACGCTCGACAGCCTTGCGCATCGCTCCGAAGGAAGCGTCGTGAATCATCAACACCAGCGGCACGGAGTCGCCCTCCTGGCCCTCGGGTTGAATGACAGAGAGAATGCCGATACCCGCCTCGCCCAGCGCTCCAGCGATGGCAGCGAGCACGCCCGGCTGGTCGTTGACCGCGAGGCGCAGGTAGTATCGGGAAATGGACTCGTCGACCGGCTGGCACTTGCCATACAGATCGTGCGAGGTGAAGCCGTAGCAAAAGCGTGGGCTCTCGATGGCCGCAGCGGCCTCCGCGAGATCTGAAATGACGGAGCTGGAGGTCGGGTCCTGACCAGCGCCGCGTCCGTAAAAGAGAGAGTCACCAGCGATATCGCCCTTCACCGCCACGGCATTGAACACGCCGTTGACCGAGGCCAGCACATGGCTCTTGGGAATGAGTGTCGGGCAGACGCGTACCTCGATGGCGTTTTCCGGCCCGGCCTGGATGGTCGCTAGCAGCTTGAGGCGGTAGCCGAGTTCATCAGCAAAACGGATGTCCGCCGCCGTCACCTGGTCGATGCCGGAGACGAAAATCTGACTGGGATCGAGCCAGAACCCATAGGCCAGCGAGGCCAGGATGAGCGCCTTGTGCGCGGCGTCCCAGCCATTGATATCGAGCGTGGGGTCCGCCTCGGCATAGCCGAGTTGCTTGGCCTCCTCCAGGGCGGGTGCGAAATCCATCCCGGTATCCGTCATGCGGGTGAGGATGTAGTTGCTCGTTCCATTCAGGATGCCATGGATGCTGAGAAAGCGATTCCCGACGTAAGATTCGCGGACGACCTTGATGATGGGAATGCCGCCAGCCACCGCCGCCTCGTAAAAAACCGGCACGCGATGCTCACGCGCGAGATGAAAAATCTCCTGCCCATGCTCGGCGAGCAGAGCCTTGTTGCCGGTGACGACGATTTTCCCGGCACGGATCGCCTTGCGCACGAACTCCAGCGGAACGTCGATACCGCCCATCAACTCGACCACGATGCGAATCGAGGGATCGGTCAGCAGTTCATCGAGGTTGGTCGTAAACAACGATTCCGGCGCATCCACGGAACGCGGCTTGGACAGATCGCGCACAGCGACCTTCCGCACCTCGAACCGGGCACCCATGCGTTGCGAAATCAAATCGCCGTTGGCCGCGAGGTTCTTGTAAACCCCGGCGCCAACCGTCCCAAATCCCGCCAAACCAATTCCAATAGGCTCCATCGTACGAAAAGCCAGCCAGTATTGGCAGACTCGCGGAATTTGCCAAAACCAAATTTTTCCGACGATGTCGGCAGCCTTCTAGAATCCCGGGTTCGGCGGTCCCGCCACCGGGGCATAAACCACAGAATTTGCGCCCGGAACCGGCCTCTGGACGACCGTCCCCGACGCATCATAGCTGCGCACCGGGGTGGCATCGACAAAAGTGACCACGCCCACGCCGCCCTTGTCATCGGCCAGCGCAATATACTGGACCAGACGATCTTGCTTCGGGAAGTCCCATTCGCCGTTAAACTTCGCATACTTGGGCTGCAGGTCGCCCATCTCGGTCTGAAGCGCCACATTCGGCCCCGTCTGGGTCGGAGGGCCGAACTTCTTGATCATATAATCCCGCAATCCATCCCACCCTCCTGCCGTGGTCAGGCTGTTCACTCCCGGCCCCTTGAAATACCGCAGTTCCAGCTTCACCAGCTTGCCATCGACGAAATACGCGATCGCCCGCGTGATGTAGGGGTTGGGATTCTCGATTTCGTATACATTCCGGCCCGGTCGACCGAAGGGCATCTTCTGGGCCTGAGGAAACAGCTTCTTTACCGCCTTCTCGTTTTCGCCGATCTTCAGACCGTTCAGGTTCACTTCGCGAACGAATTGCTCTCCGGCCTGATGAGACCCGGGCTGAACGGTTTCACAACCCGTCAGGACAAGACACAAGGCGAGGATCGAAAGCGCGGTGAAATGCTTCATGCGGCGCAGCCCTTATCAAATTGGTCGGCGGTGAGCAATGCTACCCTTCAGGCAGCAGGCTGGCTGCCCACCTCAGGTTCCGGTCCGTAGTACTTTTCGCCGATCATGATCTTGGGCCTTCCCTGCGCGACGCGCCACTTGTTGGAATCCCGGAGCGAGTAGATACATCCGCAGTATTCCTGCATGTAAAACCGCTCCTCCTTGGAAATCTCCAGCATCCGCTGCGATCCGCCCTGTTTACGCCAGTTGTAGGTCCAGTAGGTCAGCCCCGGGTACTTCGCCGCCGCACGCTCACCGCACTCATTGATCTGCTCCATGCTCTTCCACCGCGAGATGCCGAGACAGCTCGTAATGACGGAGAAGCCATTCTCATGGGCGTAAAGCGCCGTGCGTTCAAACCGCATATCGAAACACATCGTACAGCGGGCACCCTTTTCCGGTTCCCACTCCATGCCCTTGGCCCGGGCAAACCAATCATCCACATCGTAGTCGGCGTCGATGAAGGGAATCCCGTTTTTTTCCGCAAAGCGGATATTCTCCTCCTTGCGCAGATCGTACTCCTCCCGCGGGTGGATATTGGGATTGTAGAAATAGATCGTGTAGTCGATGCCCGAGGCCTTGATGGCCTCCATCACCTCGCCAGAGCATGGAGCGCAGCACGAATGCAGCAGCACCTTGTCCGCGTCCCCCGGAGGGCGAAGTTGCGGACGGGTGAAGTGGCTGCGGTCGAGAGGATTCTGGCTCATGGGAATGCCCTCTATTTCTTCAATACGATCATCTCCGCGTCAATCGCGGTAATCGTGTTCGTATACGGCTGGACATAGCCGGGCTGGTAAACGGGAACGAAATTCGTGTACGTATAGGACCTGCCGTTTTTGCAATACGTCCCCGTCACCGGGACGTAATCAAACTGCGGCGGCACCTGAAAATAGGCCGTCTGGGTGTTGCTGCTCACGTCCTTCAGCACAACAGCATCGGCACCGTGGATTTGAGCATTGTAGATCATGCTTTTGCGCATGAAGTTCCACCCATTGTAGCTCTGAAAAGCCAGCCGGCCTATGGTGGCATACCCTTCCCTCGGCGGTTTGCCGATGATCGGGATAAAGGCATCCGGCGGTTTGGGCGGATAGGCCTTCATCGTATACGGGATGTAATACTGCTCGGTGGATTTCACCGAGGCACAACCAGACAAAAGCCCGAGCGCCACCAGCGCCAACGCCATCGAGAACCCGGTTGAAAAACGGGCTGTCATGGTGTTTACTATACTCGTCTGGAAGGACCTATGAAAACGAAATCAGCGATTCTCGGATTTCTGGCTTTCGCCGCCATTGCGTCCACCTCGTGGGCTGGCGGTCCGCAGTTCGCGATTTCCATCAATACCGGCCCGGTTTGCCGCCCCGCCCCGGTCTGCGCTCCCGTACCAGTCATTTGCCGCCCGATCCGGACCTACTATGCCTGCCCAGCCCCCGCCTTTTACGCCTGGGGGCCGACAGTCGTTGTCGCGACCCAGCCGGGTACCACAGGATTTTCCACCGTCACAAATTACGCTCCAGCGACGGCACCCGTCTACCGCGTGCCTCCCCCGGTGATCCAGACCCAGCCGATAACGGTCTATCCCACGAGCTTCGGGTGGCGGCGATAACTTCCCCCGAGTAGAAGCGGTCTCGTCGGCGCGTTCGACGAGGCCGCTCTTTTTTGCGTTTTCAACGCAACAACGCGTTGACAATCGGGACCAAACACCGGATTCTCTCCCACCCATCGCCTCACGGCGCTGGTTCGCAATGGTGGCCGTAGCTCAATGGTAGAGCTCCAGATTGTGGTTCTGGCTGTTGCGGGTTCGAGTCCCGTCGGTCACCCCACCTTTCAGCATTCTCGACTTCGTCGTCTTTGCCATGAATATTCAGTTCCGGTCGTCAAATCCCGATGAGCGCATTTTGTCAAATTTCGCGGCTACTCCGTTTTCCATCTCAATCGGCGAGGAAACGTTCCAATGCGCCTCTGTTGAGGGATTCTGGCAGGGGCTGAAATCCAAGGGAGACATGCGTAAGCATATCTTCCTGCAATCGGGCCTCGCGGCCAAAAAAGCGGGGTCGGGCAAGAAGTCGGATTATTTCGAAATTGGCGGGCGCAAATATCGGGTGGGCGGCAAGGATCACGAGGCTCTCATCCTGGAAGCGATCCGACAAAAGATACTGCAAAACCCCCGCGCTGCGGATGCCCTCCGGCGCAGCGTAGGAACTCTCACCCACGAGGTGGGAGGGCATTCAAAGCCCATCTTTAAGATGGAAAAGATGCTGATGGCGCTCCGGCGGGAGCTCTTCGGTCATTAGGAGAAGGCACCATCCCTCAACAACTGTGGACGAAGCCAACCGTTGCACGCCAGAGATGCCCCCTCATCTCGCTTTGCTACGCTTTTGCGCGTCGAGCTTTTTGCGCTCCGAGTACTGATACTCAGGCTCGAAGCAAACCGCAGGAAGCTCCGTCATCGCGCCATGCAGGTAGCGCCCCGCGTCGGCGATGGCCTGGTTATAAACTGTCGGCGCGATTTCGCTCAGGAAAAAATTGAGTAATAACCCGGTCTGGAGGTTGCCGACCTCAATATCCAATTCGGCAGATAAAAACTCCCGGAGGGAACGGGCCATTTCCTTCTCGGCCTCTTTGGGAAATTGAACAGGCACAGCGCGATTATCGCGAGAAGGCAATAAAAACCAAGCGATCTTGTCCATTGCCCCGGGAACGCTCGCCGCGGATCGATGCTGCTTAGTTCGATTCCTGCCCTCTGGGCGCGCAGAAAGCCAAACGGCTCTTCACCTTCTGCCAGAGGAGACCGAGCCGAAATCTTGCCTCCAGTGCTGACCGCAAAGCCCATCTCAAAGGCGCGGTCGCCGGGGGGAGAGCAATCGCTTGCCCAACTGTTTGCATGGTGGCACTCGCGTAGGCTTCGACAACCCAAAGCTCCCATCGCGACAGCTCCTTCCGCCACGTCCCGATATTGGCTGCTCCCACCGGGCTTCTCGTCTTGAGGTGAATCCCATCTTCCCAAGGCGCTGTTTCTTTTGCGGCAGTCAGATAAAAATCCAGCATTTCCGGCTGATACGGCTCGCCGAGAAAATCGCAAATCTTGCGAAGATGCTCCTCCGGGTTCGTCACAAGTGCCTCGTAGCTTACTTCCAGATAGTGATCCGGGCCCAGTTTCGCTCCCTCTCTCGCCGCCCGGGTCATCCCGACCCACTGCCGGACGATGCGTTGAATATCCCCTTCACACCAACCGCCATTTCTCATGGACACACAGGTATCCCTGGCATCCCGATAAAGGTGAATGAATCTCGCCGTGGGAAACACCTCGTGGAGCTTCATGACATAGTACGAGTATTTCGGCGTTTTGTCACCCCAGCGCGGCTTCCCGTTCATTCCCGCACAGTCAAAGTATATCCTGTTCACAAGGGCGGCGAGATCGGCAATCTCGGGATCAAAAATTGCCCGTCGCAGCACCGCATCCTCACATTCCCAGTCCTTCCACCGTGAATGCGAGGAGATCATTTCAAATGCCTGTTCTTTCTCGTCCTTTCTGAGAGGCCCGCTGAGCGGCAGGGTGTCGAGCAGCGGGATCAGGAACCATGACTCCCGGGGCACCCGCAATCGCGAGTGCATATTGATCATCAACCTCAGTACAGTGGTCCCGGACCGCCCGGAACCCACGATAAAGAAAGGGTTTTCCACCATCCGTTTAGGCGCTGCCGCACCCAGCATTGCCGACTATATGACTACGACGAGATTTCGATTTCACTTCCAAGGTAACCATCAATTTCCAAATTTGTTTCAAAAAAAATCACCCGGCCCGCGTATTACCATCAACCCGGAGACCAAGCAGAAATCGTGCCTCATTTCTAAAATACACGCCGAACGCCGCCGCTACGCAGGTATTGCCTCCCCTATTTGCCACGGCTTACTGGGCTTCGGCATAAGCGTGCAGTTTCTTCCGGGAAAGGAGGAAAAATCACCGCCTGCCGCGCGGCCACCCGGCACCAGACAGAGCACGTTCTCCAGTGTGAATAACATCCTTGGACAAATTGGTTCGCTTGCGCCACCGAGAGGTTATTCTTGAGAAACCTTCCTACCCAGATGAAATCGCACTCCCACATTTCCCTGTTTGTCATTGGCGCGACATTCCTGACCACACTGATCCCGAGTGGTCACGCAACCGACGCCGCCACTGTCCAGGCCGAGCAGGACTCGGTCGTTATCGGGTTTGATGTTGGCGAATGGAAGGGAGCCGAGCTTTCCACCGAGCAGGTAAAGGTCGGCACCCATTCCGCGCTGTGGAAAGACCATCTCGCCAATGAGTCGATCTCATCTGGAAACATTCCCCATGACTGGACTGGCTACGACGGCCTGAAACTCTGGATCTACAACGCGGGCAAGCCCCCGGTTGCGTTCATGATCGTCGCGGTTTCACAGAAGGACCGAGCGACATTTTCCTACTATGCCCACCGGGTCGTTGTTGACTGGGAAGGGTGGAACGAAGTTCGCATACCGTTCACCGCTTTTGAACCCAATCGCGATCCCGTCGGCTGGAACAAGATAGACTCCGTCCTCATTACCTCCAAGGGCTGGGCTCTGAAGCCCGGCGCGGACGCTTTCCTTTACCTCGACGGGCTCACGCTCACCAAATCCGCGAAATAAAGCCAGGCTGACGCCCAAAGTTTCTCGGCCTGGAGAGCCACCTGTCTGCGGCAGATCAGCTTTCATCCGCCCCTGTCGCCGAAATGCTCCGAGGACAAATGCCGGGATGGTTTCCGGCCTATTTCCCCGCGACGGCCGGTGTGGGTTCGGCTTTGATGGCATCGCCGTCTCGCAGCATCGCGTTGGGATTCAGGATAACCGGAGTGTTGGCCGATAGACCTTCCGACATGACCTCAATGTTGCGTCCGAGATTCCGTCCCGGCAGCACCTCGATAAAGCGCACTTTGCCGTCCTCGGCAATCGCCACCAGATTACTTCCCTCACGAGAAACCAGGGCGTTTGTCGGTACGAGGAATGTGTTCGGAGGGGGAGTCACGTCAAAGGTGGCTGTGCCTGTGAGTCCGGCCGGCAGGGTCTTCTCCTTGTTGTCCAGCAGCAGCTCGATCCGCATCGTGCCGCTGGCTGTGTCAAAGACCCGGCTGACATGGGCCAGCTTTGCCGTGAAGGTGCGCCCGGGAAATTCGCGAAACTCCACGCGCGCCTCCTTTTCCTTGCCGAGCCTCAATGCGAGATCCGGGCTGGCGTACACGGCAAAGCGCAAGGTATCGAGCCGGTCCAGTTGATAAAGCCAGCCTGTGGATGGCGCGGCATCGCCTCTCGCCAGGTCGCCCCGGTCAAAGTTTCGTTCGGAAATCACACCATCAAATGGCGCGATCACCGTGGAGAAGCGCTGCTGCTCCTCGAGCTTGGCCAGCTCTGCCTCCGCGACCCTCACTGCCGCAGCGGTCTCACTGGCGGTCGTCTGCCGCTGCTCGGTCTCCTCCTTGGAAACGACCTGGGATTGCAGGAGGCGGGTGGAGCGCTCGGAGAGAGACAAGGCAATACCTGCCCGCGCCTTGACCTGCTCGACATTGGCCTTGGCGGCATCCACGGCCCGGTCAACCTCGGGCGCAGCGACGACCGCCAGGACATCTCCAGCTTTCACCTCGTCGCCGATTTCATAGCGCCGCTCGCTGATGACCCCCGTGGCCCGGGTGAAAATCGTCGCTGACTCAAAGGGCTCCGTACGGCCCGGCACTTCATAGCGCGACGCCTTGGTGGCGGGAACAGGCTGCGCGGTCTTCACCGCCATGGGATCAGCGGCAAAGGCTGTCGCGATCAGGCACGAGGCAGACAGGATGGTGGCGAGTATCTTCATGAGCGGGCAAATTCTTCAGAGTCTTTGAGCATTTCCGGCGAGTCCTCGGTTTCGCGCTCCTCCCGGCGATCAAACCGCTTCCTTACGGCGGCAAAGACCACCGGGACCAGAAAGAGCGAGGCGGTGGTGCCAAACACCAGTCCGCCGATGACGGCCCGGCCGAGGGGCGCATTCTGCTCGCCGCCTTCCGCGTGTCCAATAGCCATCGGGATCACGCCCAGGATCATGGCCGAGGCTGTCATCAGCACCGGGCGCAGGCGAGTCGTTGCGGCTTCGATCGCGGCCCGCAGAGCCGAGAGACCGTCGTCGGAACGCAGCTTGGCAAAGGTCGTCACCAGCACGCTGTTGGCAGTCGATACACCGACCACCATGATGATGCCCATGAGCGCGGGCACGCTGAGCGGAGTCCCGGTGAGCCAGAGACCAAAGAACGCCCCGGAGATGGCGACTGGCAGGCCGCTTACCGCCACGAACGGCAGTGACCAGGATTGGAAATTCACCACCATCACCAGAAACACCAGCAAGGCCGCCAGCCCGAGGCCGCCGATCAGTTCGCTGTACGACGAGCGCATGAGTTCCGCCTGCCCGACCAGCTCGATCTTGTTGCCCGGCTTGAGCTGGGGACGGAGCTCGCCGATGATCTTCTCCAGATCGTTGGTCACCGAGCCAAGATCGCGCCCATGGGCATTGCCGACGATGGTAAAGACAGGCTGCATCATGCTGCGGGTGACTGTAGCGGGCGAACGGCGCTCGACCACCGTGGCAAACGAGCGAAGAGGTATCCCCTGCCCGTTCCCGACAGAGGGACGCACCACGAGATTCAGGATATCGTCGATCGAGTCGAGCTTATCCGGCGGCGCGATGACCTGCACATCGTAGGAGGAACCGGTGGCAGGATCGGACCAGAAATTCGGACTCACCGTGCCCCCGGAACCCAGCGCGGAGAGAATCGAGCGGGACGCGTCCTGCTGGCTGATGCCGAATGTCGCCGCACGCACACGATCGACCTGGATGGCGTAGCGCGGTTGGTCGAGCACCTCGCGCAGAGTGACATCAACGGCTCCAGGCGTCTCGGCAAAGCGCTTCTTCAGTTCTTTGGCAATGGCGAGATTGCCCGGCCTGTCACGCCCGATGACACGCACTTCAAAGGTCGTTGGTGCGCCGGAGGACAGCGTTTGGCTCGTCGCATCAGCAGGTTGGAAGAAAGCCTGCACATCGGCAAACTTCTCCCGGAGCATGGCTCGGATCTTTGCGACATACTCCTCGCTCGACGCATGGTCGCCATGCAACTGGATCAGGATCTCTCCATCCGAGGAACTGATCGCCGCACTCGGCACCCAGGCCAGATTGATGGGATTGGGAGCGCCGATGTTCTCGACGATGAACTGCAGTTCATTCGCCGGGATGATCTCGCGAATCTCGCGTTGAATATTCGCCATTTCCCGCGCCGTATCCTCCACGCGGATGCCGCTCGGGATGCGGACGAAGAGACGGATCAACCCCGCATCGGTCTTCGGAAAAAACTCGCGGCCAGCCTGGGTCACGCCCCATACGCCCAAGGCCACGGCGATGCCGACAGGGATGAGGACGAGGACCTTGCGCCGCATGAGAAAAGTGAGCACTCCGCGCTGGAACCTGATGATGCGATCCAGCCCGCCCTCGACCGTGTGATGCGTCTTCATGAGGGGGTTGGGCTTGCTGTGTTTTGCCTTGTCCTCCGCCCTCAATTCGGAGGGCAGGATCATCGAGGCCAGTGTAGGCACCAGCGTACGGGCAAGCATGTAGCTGGCCAGCATGGCAAACACGACAGCCATCGCAAGCGGACGGAATACGTCGGCCGCCGTTCCCGTCAAAAGGAAGATCGGCAGAAAGACGATGCAGATGGAAATGGTCGAGACGAACTCCGGAAACGCCACCTCGCGGGCTCCATCCAGGATGGCCGTGCGCACGTCCTTGCCGAGGCCGATCTGGCGTTTGATGTTCTCGATCTCGACCAGCGCATTGTCGACCAGGATGCCGATGGCCAGAGCGAGTCCGCCCAGGGTCATGAGATTAAAGGTCGCTCCAGTGAGGTTCAGCCCGATGATGGAGCATAGCAGGGCGAGCGGGATGGAGGTGAGGACGATCAATGTCGACCGCCACGAACCAAGGAAAAGCAGTACCACCATGGCCACCAACCCGCCAACGAGCAGGATTTCGTGCTGCACACCGTGGACAGCGGCACGCACAAAGACCGACTGGTCAAAGATCGGCTCGATGCTCATGCCGGGAGGTGCCGAGGCCCGGATCTCCGGCAGTCGCGCCAGGATGCCGTCGATGATGTCGATGGTGGAGGCGTTGCCGAGCTTCAGGATCGAGATCATCACGGCGTTGCGGCCATCGAGACGGGCGATGTTTGTCGTCACCGCCTCGCCGTCCCGCACATTGGCGACGTCGCGCAGCAACACGGTGCGGCCCTCGACGGATCGCAGCGGGATGTCCAGAAAGGCCTGCACCGTCTCCGGGCTGGCATTGATCTCCACCGGCAGTTCCCGGTCTCCTTCCCTCAAGGAACCGGAGGGCAAGGTGAGGTTTTGCTGCCCGATGATCGCGGAGACATCCGAGGCCGTCAGGTTAAAGGCGTGCAGTGCATCGGGGTCGAGGTCGACCATGACCTGCCGCGCCGCCCCTCCGTAGGGCAGCGAAATGCGCAGCCCCGGCACGCTCTGCAACTGGCCGCGCAAGGTCAGCCGCGCATAGTCAAACAACTGGCCGCTCGACAGCGTATCCGAGGACATGACGAGTTGCACGATCGGCACGCTCGACGGGCTGGTCCGGATGATCAGCGGAGGCGTGGTCCCCGGCGGCATGCGGCGCAGGATCGTCTGGGAAACACTGGTCGCCTGGGACATGGCGGTGTTCATGTCCACGTACGGCTGGAAAGTCAGGTTCACCAGGCCGACACCGTTGGATGTCTCCGAGCTGACCTCGATGAGATCGTCCACGTTGTTCATGATGGCGATCTCGGAGAAGGAGGTGATCTTTGCCGCCATCTCTGTCGCACTCAGACCCGTATAGGTCCAGACGATCGTGATCTCAGGACTATCGACCCGGGGCAAAATATCCGTCGACATGCGACGCGCTGACATCACCCCAAACAGAAGAATGAGAATGGCCAACACGGCAATCGTGTATTTGTAGCGAAGCGCAAAAACGACAATCCACATAGGGTCAGCTCATTGGTGTGTCCCCTCACCTTAACATCCCCGCGGCCCGAAAGTGTGTCAGCGACCGTCCAAAATTGTAACAAAGTCTGTCGAACCCGGCATTTTGATACACCTTCTTACACTTTTTGAGATTTCTCCCGGCCATTTCCAGGTATTCTGATGCTGCACATTCATGCCGTCCGCCCTTCATATTGCCGTCGTTGATGACAATCACGAGATCCGCGAGTTGCTCGTGCGATACCTCGGCGAGCACGGCTACAAGGTCAGCGCAGCGGAGAATGCCGACGCCTTCCGCCGACAAGCCGAGACGGGAATGCCGGATCTCATCGTCCTCGACATCATGATGCCCGGCGACGATGGCATCGTGCTCTGCCGGGAAGTGCGGGCAAAATATTCCGTGCCCATCATCTTTCTCACGGCGATGGCCGACGATACCGACCGCATCATCGGCCTCGAGATGGGCGGCGACGATTATCTAACGAAGCCCTTCAACCCCCGGGAGCTTCTCGCCCGCATCAAGGCCGTCATGCGCCGCATCCAGAGCATGCCGCCGATCCGCGAGGCCGTCCAATCCGAAAAGATCACCTTTGGCCCCAAGTCTCTGGATGTGAACCGCCGCGAGGTCGTCGGTCGCGACGGCGTTGCCGTGCCGCTGAGCCATGCGGAGTTTCGCCTGCTCTGTGTTTTCCTTGAGCGCCCTGGCGCCATTCTCTCCCGCGACCAACTCCTCGACCTCACCTCCGGTCGCGTTGCCGATGTCTGGGATCGCAGCATCGACAATCAGGTGAGCCGCCTGCGCCGCAAGATCGAGGACGACCCCTCGCAGCCGGAATTCATCAAGACCTGCTGGGGCGATGGCTATCAATTCACGGCGGAGGTTTCCCGGTCATGAAACTGTGGCCGCGCACGCTCACGGGCCAGTTGGTCCTGGTCCTGCTGCTAGCTCTCGCGATTTCGCAGATCGTCACCCTGTTCATCTATCGCTTTGAGCGCGCCCGCGCCCTCCGCGTCGTGATCGGCGAGGAGTGCCTCGGTCGTGCGGTGTCCGCCTTCCGTCTCGCGGAAGGAGTGACTCCCGACCAAAGAAAGTCGGTTCTCAAAACCATTGAGACTCCGCTCACCCGCTACTGGCTGACCCGCGACGAGGTTTCCTCGGAGGAGTGGCAGAAAGAAGCGCGCGACCACCTCCTCAAACCCACCTCCGCCGCAGGCAGCAACAATCCCACCGCAAGCATGTTTGCCCGCGAAGCCATGCTGAGCCAGATCTCCAGCGCATCATGGCGCGAACTGCCCGGCGGCACGTGGCTCCTCCAGAAACCCCTCCACATCCTGGATCTGGCGGTCTGGAATGGCTTTGGCTTCAAGATGCAACTCCACGATGGCGAGTACCTCAACATGATCTACGCCAAGCCGGAGTACCTCATGCAATCGGCGCTCACCCCCGGCTATTACACCGCGCTCGTCATCACCGTGCTCATCTTTGCCGGAGCCGCGCTCCTGATCGCCCGCCGCATCGTGCGTCCGCTTCGTCACCTGACCAAATCGGCAGAGCGCCTCGGTCGCGGCCATGAGGTGGAGATTCTCAAGGAAGAGGGCCCCGAGGACATCCGCGCGACCATCTCGGCCTTCAACCGCATGCAGGTGCGCCTGAACCGCTTCCTCACCGACCGCACCCGCATGCTCGCCGCCATCAGCCACGACCTGCGCACGCCCATCACCTCGCTGCGCCTGCGCACGGAGTTCATCGCGGATGAGGAAATGCGGCAGAAATTCAACGCCACGCTCGACGAAATGCAGGGCATGGCCGAGGCCTCGCTATCCTTCGCCAAGTCGGAATCCACCGCCGAGACCACCCGGGTCGTCGATCTCGACGCCCTGCTGGAGAGCATCTGCGACGACATCACGGAACTGGGCGGCAATGTTGACCTGACCAGCCCGGGCCGGCTCCCGTACAAGTGCCGCGCCGATTCCCTCCGCCGTGCGCTGCGCAATATCATCGAGAATGCCGTGCGCTACGGCGAGTGCGCCCGCGTTACCCTCCACCGCCATTCCGACCGCATCGACATCACCGTGGAGGACGATGGCCCCGGCATTCCGGTGGCCGATCGCGAGCGCGTCTTTGAGCCCTTCGTTCGGCTGGAAAGTTCCCGCAACCGCGATACCGGGGGCGTGGGTCTCGGCCTCTCCATTGCCCGCTCCATCATTCGCAACCACGGCGGCGAGATCACACTCTCCCAAGGCAACAAAGGCCTCCGCGTCCTGATTCAGCTTCCCCCGGTCTGTCCTAATCTGGCTTAGTCTTCGTCAATCCTAACGACGTCAACACGGCAGCCTCCTGCTCGGGCGTTACTTCAACGACATTTCCCTCGCTAGAGAGGGCGGCAACCGTCGGCCCGCTCTCTGTCAGCCCATGCCACGGCAGAAATTCAAGGACAACAAAATCCCGCCCGTCCCAAGATACGAGCGATATCTGAAACAGCGTAAATTGCCCCAGGAACTCCGCTTTTCGGGAAAATTTGATCGGGCCTGACGGTATACGATCCAACGCACCGCCATCGATTTTCACCCACCAGGCAGGCCTTTCGGGAAAATCCACCTCCAGCCCGGTCGGGATAAGTTTCACACTTCGAAAATAGAAATTCAGCCATTCCGCTGCGGTGCGCGATTTGCTGGCCGATTGCCTGCACTCTTCGATGATGTCCCGTCCGAAATGGACAGGCAGTGCGGCCAGCATGAAACGGTCGTAGCCTTGATCGAACTCATCATCCTGCGGCAGCCCTCCGAAGCAGCCCCGCATACCGGTTGAACCCACCCCGAAACGAATCTGGAGCTCATTAGCTATCGCTCGTCGCTCCAGAACTCGTCTCTCGTCACTATCAACCTTCAAAGGGATCGAATGAAGAAAGAACCTCCCTCTGGCCACATCGCACAAAGCTGACACATACCCAACGGGCCATCCCCAGGGCGTGAACCAGAAAACGCACACGAGAATCACCACCACCCGAAACTTTCGCGCATCCTCAACAAGGTCTTCACGAAGCCGTCGTGAGAACGGAGCGATCAATAAGGCAAGAACCAGGGCCAGCGTAAGACACACCCCGCCGAGATAGATCAGGGCCATCATCTGGTTTTCACCGGCGGGCTTTGGTCTGGATATCCTGGGGAGGAAACAAACATTGCGTCTAGGTCTCTCTTAATCTTAGGAAGAAAACTGTCGCTAATCCAGCCTCCTTCCCCGGCACGGAAAGAACGAGCACCGATCCGGGCGAAAGCACCACCTCATCGGGCTGCCCCGCTTCCACGCCGTCCACCGTCACGCGCAGCTCACGCTTGTGTACGGGCTTGGTCCCGAGCGAGATCGTCGCTGCGGGGTTCTTCAAAGTCGGAGCCTCCAGCACGATCCTGTCACCCTCCGCCCGCGGCGTGACGGATACGATGGAAATCCCTTCCGCGGCCAGCGCGCGGCGAACGACCGCGCCGACGCTCGGAATGAGAACGCCACGCACCGGACGCTTCACGTCGAGAGGCAGTTCCTCCGGTTTGCCTGCTTTCACCGGCTGCTTGCAAGGCAGGAACATTCCTTCCATTCCCATCTCGCGAATCTTCTCTACCGGGCAGATGAAAGACTCCACGCTGATCCTGGAATCCGCTGCCTGAGCGGAAGACATCCCCGCCAATAAATACAGCAAAGAGACAGCCAATACAGCCCCGCGCTTCATCGTCCGGCCCCCGATTCGCTCAGGGCGTTTGACACCTCGATGAGGTTGCCATCCGGATCGCGAAAATAGACGGAAAGAATCAGGCCGCACGCGCCCGCTCTAACCACCGGCCCTTCCACGACATCGACGCCATGAGTGGCGAGGCTTTGAAACAATCCCTCCACAGGCTCATCGGAGATGAAACACAGGTCCGCCGAGCCGGGTGTCGCGCGGGCGGCGTGAGGTTCCAACTCCCGACCGACTTCATGCAGCTTGATCATCTGGGAGCCGAAAGACAAAGCATCCCGCCCGTCACCAAGCGGCACCACCTTCATGCCGAGAACTTCGGAATAAAACCGCACCGTCCGAGGAATATCCGCCACCGTTAGCACCAAGTGATCAAGGTGAGAGATCATGAGGCAGCCTATTCCCTTCCTGCCTGCACCACAAGGCGCCTCCATCACATCCCTCCTCGGTACGTAGCGTTCCCCAGTCCGCCACATGCACTGCGATGCCAGCGCAAAACAGGAGGATTGCATTCCATGCGAAAGCCACCTAATTGCACCCGCGATGACAGAGACCTCGGCATTCGTAGCGCTCACCCTTTTACCCGGCATGGGGCCGGTCCGGGTGCGCCGACTGCTGGCGAGGTTTGGCTCCGCCGCCGCAATTCTGGCCGCCACAGCGAAAGAACTGCGTCAGGTCGAGGGCATTGGCTCCGAAACCGGTGATACGCTTGTCTCGTGGCAGGATCGGGTCGACCCAGTGGCGGAGCTGGAAAAAGTCGCGGCCTTTGGCGCGACGGTTGTCTCGCTGGCCGACCCCGAGTACCCGGAGTCCCTTCGGGAGCTTCACGACGCCCCCATCCTTCTTTACGTCTGGGGCGATCCATCCGTCCTCGCCTCATCGCAACTGGGAGTCGTCGGCACCCGCAAGCCCTCCCACTACGCCGCCGAGTGCGCCAAGAAGCTCTCCTACCAGCTCGCCTATGCGGGGATCACGGTGACCAGCGGGCTGGCTCGCGGCGTCGATGCCCTCGCCCATCAGGCAGCCATCGCCGCTCGCGGGCGTACAGTCGCGGTACTGGGCAGCGGCCTGAATAATCTCTACCCGCCGGAAAATCGCGAACTGGCCGAGAAAATCGCCATCACCGGAGCAGTCGTCTCCGAGTTTCCCATGGATACCAAGCCGGACCCCCGGCAGTTTCCGATGCGGAACCGGATCATCTCCGGGCTGTCCTTTGGCCTCCTCGTCGTGGAGGCGGGAACCAAAAGCGGCTCGCTCATCAGCGCCTCGCAGGCCACCGAGCAGGGGCGCTCCGTATACGCCGTCCCGGGCCGCATCGATCAACCCAACGCCCTCGGGTCCAACCGCTTGATCCAGCAAGGGGCCAAGCTCGTCATGAGCGCCCAGGACATCCTCGACGACCTCGGTTTACTCTTCTCCGAAACACCCAAATTGACCAAATCCGCGCCCGCCATTTCTCTGAGTGGGTCGGAAAAGACTGTCCACGAGGCACTTGGCGACGAGGAAACGACGATTGACGACCTCATCGCCAAATGCGGGTTGCCAACGCATGAGGTCTCTTCTACGTTGCTCGCCCTTGAAATGAGGCGGCTGGTCAAGCAACTCCCCGGTGGCCGCTTCGTAAAATTAAACTGACCATGCCCAAAACTCTCGTCATCGCCGAAAAGCCCAGCGTCGCCGCGGACCTCGCCCGTGCTCTCGGCAAAATCCCGAAGAAGGACGACCTCTTCGAGAACGACGAGTATGTCATTACCTCGGCCATCGGCCACCTCGTGGAGCTGTGCCTCCCCAACGAGATGGACAAGAAGCGGGGCAAGTGGTCCTTCGCCGCGCTGCCGATCATTCCCGAGGAATTCGACCTCAAGCCGATCGAGAAAACGCAGTCGCGCTTCAATCTCCTCAAGCGCCTCCTGAAGCGCTCCGACATCGATGTCGTCGTAAACGCCTGCGACGCCGGGCGCGAGGGCGAACTCATTTTCCATTATCTGGTCAAGCTGGCGGGTTCCAAAAAACCCACCCAGCGCCTGTGGCTGCAAAGCATGACGCCCGAGGCCATCCGCGACGGCTTCTCCAAGCTCCGCGAGGGCGAGGAAATGCGCCCGCTGGCCGACGCCGCCGTCTGCCGCAGTGAAAGCGACTGGCTGGTCGGCATCAACGGCACCCGCGCCATGACCGCCTTTAATTCCAAGGGCGGAGGCTTCCAGCTCACCCCGGTGGGCCGCGTCCAGACCCCCACCCTCGCCATCCTGGCCGAGCGTGAAGTGAAGATTCGCGGATTCAAGCCGCGCCCGTATTTCGAGGTCTTTGGCGACTTCGGCGTGCAGGCGGGCAGCTATCGCGGCCGCTGGTTTGACGAGGCTTTCAAGAAGGGCGCGGATGAAGACGGTCGCGCCGAGCGCATCTGGACCCGCGAGCAGGCCGACGCCATCGCCGCCAAGTGCCTGGGCAAACCCGGTATCGTCACCGAGGAGAAAAAGCCCGCCACCCAGATCTCGCCCCAGCTTTACGACCTGACGACGCTCCAGCGCGAGGCCAACTCGCGTTTCTCACTCAGCGCCCGCCGCACGCTGCAAATCGCCCAGGCGCTCTACGAAAAGCACAAGGTCCTCACCTACCCGCGTACCGACTCGCGCTATCTGCCCGAGGATTACGTAGGCAACGTGAAGGCCGCTCTCACGAAATTCGACAACCCGGAGCTCGCCGGGCATGCGCAGAAGGCGCTTTCCCAGGGCTGGGTGCGCCCAAACAAGCGCATCTTCAACGACGCCAAGGTCACCGACCACCACGCCATCATCCCGACCGGTGTTGCGCCCAAAAATCTCGATGAGATCGAGATGAAGGTCTACGACATGGTGGCCCGCCGGTTCATCGCCGTCTTCTATCCCGCCGCCGAGTTTGAGATCACGACCCGCATCACGCGCGTCGAGGGCGAACCGTTCAAGAGTGACGGCAAGATCATCGTCAATCCGGGCTGGATGGCCGTTTACGGCAAGCAGGCCGCCACGGGCGACGACCAGACCCTTTGCCCCGTCGTCTCGGGCGAGACCGCCCAGACCGAGAATACCGAGGTCAAACAGAACGAGACCAAGCCTCCCGCCCGCTTCACGGAAGCCACGCTGCTTTCCGCCATGGAAGGCGCGGGCAAGCTCGTCGAGGACGAGGAACTCCGCGAGGCCATGAGCCAGCGCGGCCTCGGCACCCCGGCCACGCGCGCCCAGATCATCGAAGGGCTCATCCTCGATTCCTACATCAACCGCCAGGGCCGCGACCTCATCGTGACCCAGAAGGGCCTCTCGCTCATCAACCTCCTGCGCGGCATCGGCATCAATGCCCTCACCTCCCCCGAACTCACGGGCGAGTGGGAGTTCAAGCTCAAGCAGATGGAGCGCGGCGCCATGCCCCGCCCGCAGTTCATGGACGAGATCCGGCACTTCACCGAGGAGATCGTCGCCAAGGCCAAGGACTACTCGGGCGACGCCGTCGAGGGACAATTCCACGACCTGGAGGCCAAGTGCCCAAAGTGCGGCAACGTCGGCTTCAAGGAATCCTACAAGGCCTACGAGTGCAAATCCTGCGCCCTCCTCGTCTGGAAAAACATGGCCGGACGCGAACTCGAACGCGAGGAGGTGCAGACCCTTCTCGAAAAAGGAGCCGTCGGCCCGCTGGAGGGCTTCCGCAGCAAGCTCGGTCGTCCCTTTTCTGCCGTCATCAAGCTCGACCCGGAGTTTAAGCAGAGCTTCGACTTTGGCACGTCCGACGCCGCCGAGGCGCAGACCATCGACTTTTCCGCCCTGCCCGTCATCACCACCTGCCCGGTCTGCAAGACCGGCTCCGTGCGCGACACCGGCAGCGCCTACCAGTGCGACAACACGGGCAAGTGCAAGTTCCGTATGGGCAAATCCATCTGCCAGCGGGAGATTCCCGCCGAGCAGGTCATCAAGCTCGCGGAAAACGGCAAGACCGACCTCATCCCGCGCTTCATCTCCAAGAAGGGCAAGCCGTTCTCGGCCTTCCTCAAGCTGGAGGGCACGCGCGTGGCGTTCGAGTTTGAGCCCCGCAAACCCGCGGCCAAAAAGACCTCGGCGCGAGCGGCTTCCTCCGCAGCAGCAGCCTGATCGCATTAGCTTATTTTCATAAATATTAGGGTTCCGCTTTACATATCGCGGGATCGTGATTAGGTGGCGTCGTTGTTCAATGACCAGCCCTGAGGCCAGTCAATCGTCCCCGTCGGGTTTTCGAATTCTTGTCGATCTTACCCTGCGCTACCCTCGTCTTCTGGGGGTCATCATCCTGCTGGGCTTCCTGTCCAGCCTGGTGAGCGCCCCCACGCCGTACCTCGGCAAGATCATCATCGACGACCTGATCTTTCGCGGCGGCGCGGCGGCTGGCCACGAGGTTTCCGGCTGGCTGGGCATCTCGCACACCGTCTGGATGATGACCGGCATCGTCGCGCTCGGCGTCTTCCTGAAGGTCGTCGGCAGCCTGCTGGGAGGTTGGCAATGTCATTACATCCTCCAGATCACCCGCAACTCGCTCTACGACGTGCGCCTGAATACCGCGCTCCGCCTCATGGGTGCGCGGCAGGAGAAGCTCGAGCGGCTGGAGGCCGGGCGTATTGCCTCCCGCATCGGCTTCGATGTGAACCAGATGGATGGCGCGATCTTCAGCATCCTGCGGAATTTCCTCTCCAGCGTCTTCCTCGTCATCGTGGTCGTCGGGTTCATGGTCTTCATCAATCCGTGGCTGACCCTCGTGGTTCTCGCCACCATGCCGATCACCGCGATCCTCAGCATGGTGTCGTACTCGAAGCTCCGGGAGTTCAGCCGCGAGGAGTCCGACCGCGTGGCCGACCTCACCGCGACCACGGCGGAAACCTTTGGCGCGCTCAAGGTCATCCGCGTCTTTGCCTCGGAGGGCTTTTTCCTCTCCCGCCTGCAAAAGCGCTGCGAAGCGCTGCGCTATGAGGGGCTTTACCACTGGACGCGCTTTCACGCCCTCAACCTCCTGCTCACCCTGCTCAGCAGCCTCGGCGGCGATATTTTCCTTTTGGTCGGCGGCATCCTCGCAATCAAGGGCGAGATCACCTTTGGCTCCTTCTTCGCCTTCTACGGCTACCAGGCCATGCTCTGGGGCCCCATCGGCACGCTCCTCAACGCCGGTCAGATCATGCAAACCGGCACCGCCAGCGCGGAAAAGGTGCGGACCATGGCCCTGCTGGAGCAGGAGCCTTACCTGAACAACGCCCGGCCCAAGCCCTCGCAGGCCTTCCAGGGCGAGATCATCGCGGAAAACCTCACCTTTGCCTACAATGCGGGCGAGCCCATCATTCGCGACCTGAGTTTCCGCATCGCCCCGGGCTCCATGGTCGCCCTCGTCGGCCAGTCCGGCTCCGGCAAGACCACGCTGGCCAATCTCCTCCTCGGCATGTACCTGCCGACCGGCGGCAAGCTCTACATCGACGGCACGGATATCCGCGATTGGGACCTTCAGGCCTTGCGGGTCCACATGGGCGTCGTGTTGCAGGATGCCATGCTCTTCAACGACACGCTGCGCACGAATCTCTGTATGGGCCGCGAGCACCCCGATGAACGCATCTGGGCCGCCCTCGCTGGCGCGCACCTCGATACCTTCGTGCGCGGATTGCCCAAAGGCCTCGATGAGCACGCAGGCATCGGCGGCACGCGACTCTCCGGCGGCCAGAAACAGCGCATCGCCATCGCCCGCGTGTTTCTCAAGAACCCCAAGCTCCTCATCCTCGACGAGGCCACCAGCGCCCTCGATAGCGAGACGGAAAAGGCCATCCAGCGCTCCTTTGACGCCCTCATGGCGGGCCGCACCTCCGTCGTCATCGCGCACCGGCTTTCCACCATCTACCAGGCCGACCAGATCCTCGTCCTCCACCAGGGCCGCCTCGTCGAGAGCGGTACTCACGAGGAACTCGTCAGCCGCCCCGCAGGCCACTATCGCGAACTCTACGAAGCCCAGGTCGAGGGCATGATCCCCATGAGCGGCGCCACCCGCCGGTCGTGGACAGAACCCCGCCACTAACTCGCCATGGTCGTCGACGAAATCACATCCAAGCGCTCCGACGTGCGGACCAAATCGCCGCTCTGCGATGACGATTACCGCCTGCCGCTCGCGAAGCTTCCCAAGGCCATTCCGCCACGCTGGATGTACACCAGCATGCTCTGGAGCATCGGCGTCACCGTCGTGCTCACCGCCGCGACTCTCCTCAGCCCGATGGATGAGTATGTCACTGCTCCCGGCGAGGTGCGCCCGGCCGAGTACGCCTACGTCTTCAGCCGGGCCGAGGGCCTCCTGGAGACCATCGATGTGAAGGACGGCGAAAAAGTCCGCCAGGGCCAGGTGCTCGCCCGTCTCGACGGCTGGGAAATCCGCAAGCGCATCCGGGAAATCGAGGCCGACATCGCCCAGACGGAAGCCGAGCTCGCCATGGCCGAGGCCGCCCAGCGCAAAGTCACCGCCGCGCCCGTCCCCGCCGAATTTCTCTTCAGCGCCGTCGAGATGGAGCGCCAGAAGGAAATCCAGGGCCTCCAGCAGGATTACCTCCATCGCCTGAACGAACTCCAGAAAACCGGAGCCGCCTCCGGCACGGAGCTCCTCAACATCCGCCTCCAGCTCATCGCCTCCGAGTCGATGCTGAAGCGCAGCCAGCAGGCCTACGATCTCTTCAAGGGCGACTACGGCGCCGCCTCCCAAACCGAAGCCGCCGAAAAAGTGCGCGTCACCGAGGCCCGGCTCGCCGGGTTGCGCTCCCGCCTGGAATCCGCCCAGAGCGACCTGAAGCGACTGGAGATCATCGCCCCCACCGACGGCAACATCCTCACGACCGCCCGACGCTTCCCCGGCGAAAAAATCGCCGCAGGCACCGCCCTCTTCAAGATCAGCGACGACAACGACAAGACCGAGCTGCGCCTCTACGCCACCGAGGACCGCGTGAACCTCATCCAGCCCGGCCAGCTCGTGCGCTTCCGCGCCAACAACAACCCCGACCGCCTCGCCCCCCTCGCCATCGCCCGCGTCACCGAGGTCGCCCGCGACCGCGACCTCGCCTCCGAAGAGGATGCAGCCGATACGAACAGGCTGAGCACCTATCGCGTGAAGGCGGCTATTGAAGAGGCACAATACCCCCTCGCCGTCGGCGCCACCGTCGAGGCCGAGATCGTCCTCGAGCGCCGCCCCTTCTGGCGCCTCCTCCTCATGAAGCCCCAGCCCACCGGCTCGAAGCTCTAGCGCGGTTCAACTAAAGATGCGCCCCCTGCTCGGTGAGCACCCGGGGCCGACAGGGTGGATAACCAGCACCTCCTCGCGAGCGTCAATGCGCACGCCCATCGCGCCGCCTATCGTAGCGCATGATAGTCATGGCCGCGTCAGAAAGTTTGCGAAGCTCCGCGTGATGCGACCGATGCGACGAGGCTGCCGTGAGGCTGGACTGGATCAGCAAGGAATTGACAATGGGAACGCGAGCCGGAGCCTGCCGACTGGCGAAGGAGGCGAGACCCCGGCTCGCGTTCCCATTCTAAGATAAGGCCTGTTTGGGAGTGTTTTGCTCTGTCGGAGAGCGTTAGCCAGGTGCTGATCTGACTACCCCCGTTTCTCACTGCTCGTTGGTCTCTCGTCTACGTGGCATCACGTCTGGATACGGCCCGAGGAAACGCTCTCCGTTGAAGTGAATCATGTGGTCGGGATCTTCGGCGATCCAGACTTCGGATTCCCACGCAATCTGCGAGACGAAGGCCTGCATAGCCCGGCGGTTCTCGAAGGCGGTGACGAACACGAGGCCCGCGTTGCAGTTGGCGAAGAGGTCTTTGAGTTCCTTGCGGCGCTTGCCGTCCACCGGGCCGGCGCTAGTGACTGCTTCGATGAGCAGAAGCCAGTTTCGCTTGGTATCGTGAACGATGACATCGGGAATCTTGGCGGCGGAATCCAAAGTAACGCCGAGCGCGGCCAGTCCCGCGGTTTCCAAATGGACGAATTTGTTTTCGGTGTCGCCGATGTAGAGGACCACGCCTCCGGGAGCAAAGGCTGGGCAGAACTGCTCGATAATGGCTTTAATAAGCGGATTCTGACCACCGGGCGACAGCGCGACCTGAGAGCCATCGGGCAAGGTGACGGGTACACGGGCGAGGTCGCGCTTGCGGGCGATCTCGTATTTGAGCGTTTCGCGACTGGCCAGGTAATGCGCCAAAGCCGGAGTCCAATCGTGGGTGCCGAATGTGCGCAAGAGAGCGAGCGCAGTGGGCTCGATTTGATAGACGGTCTTGCCGCTGTTGGTCGGACGGTTGGGGTCGTCAGGATTGCGTAGCAGCAGGCCTTCCTCCACGAAGAATTTCACTGCATCATCGCGGATGGTTTCTCGTGTGTTGGGAGCGTAGTGGTTGCCGTAGGCGGCGGCGATGAAGTCGATGATCGGAGTGATACCGCGCAAAGGAGCCTGGGCGTCGGACCATGAGGCATCCGGCTGAAGGTCAAGCAGGGCAAGCAACGTGTAGGCAGCGATTTCATTCCGCTGCTTCGGGCCAAACTGCAGCGCCGTCAGGGCTTCGATGGTCTCGGAGCGCCGCTTTTTCCGGGCGGCGGCTTTGCGTTTGGAGCTATCAGCGGGCATGAAGGTATTTGGTGACGAGTCGGTCGATTTCGTCCTGCGAGTGGTCGAGGGTTTTCATTTCGCGGCCCATTGCTTCGAGAGTGTCGCGGTCGGGATAGGCGAGCGTGCGGAGGTCGGTGGCGTTCACTTGCGTGTGGCCGCTGAAGCGGCGGAAATACTGATCAACGACTGTGGAGTTCAGAAAGGCATAAAGGCCAACGGCAAGCGTGCGCTCCAAGCCATGTCCGTTGGCGTGGAAGTAATTCAGATGATTTTCGAAGCCAACCCACTCGGTTTTCACTTCGTCCGGGTCGAACAGGCAGGCGACGAGGCGGCGACGCTCTTCTTTCGAAGTGAAGCGTTTCGTGAGCAGATAGACGCCAGAGGGCACGAGCCATTGGCGCGTCTCGTCGTTGTCGAGAATGGCGTTGGGCTTGCGGGCTTCCAGCTTGGGCCAGTGAACTGTGCCTCCGTTGAAGTGGCAGGGATAGAGCAGCGGCACGGTGCCGCGTTCGGGTTCTTTGCGGAGTGAGTCCTTGAGCCGGAAGTCCACGACTCGTCCGGTGGAGACCGTGACACCCAGCGAGGCGAGGCTGGAGCGAAGGCTGGCCATGGTTTCCTTGGCCGTGGCGTGGCTGGCTGCGACGGGGATGTGGATAAACTTCTCCGGGTCGCGCGGGTGGACAATTTCCGCGAAGGGAAACAAGGCTTCGCTGATGTCGCCGCCACGCTCTCCGCTACTGCTGGATACGAGGATTTCGTCGGGCTGATTCCGGCCCTTCACCGCGTGGAAGATGATATTCTCCTGCAGCACGTTGTCATCGCGGAAGGCGGCTTGCCGGGATTCGAAGACATGAAGGCGACGCAGTGCCATCTGGCTGAGGAAGTCTTCACGGAACGGGCGGAAGTAAGGGCCATTGCAGAAGCTGCGCGGAGTGATGCCGACGAGCTGCCCCCCTGGAACGAGCAACCGCTGAATGAGGGCGATGAAGCCAGTGTAGAGGTTGCTAGTCTCGATACCGACAGAACGCAGGGCGCGGCGCTCAACGGAGTCCGTTCCGATTTTGCGATACGGTGGATTCGCAATGGAGACATCGAACACCGGCGGATGCGTGCGGAACAAATCTCCCGAGACACGTGCCGACATTTCCTGGATGAAGTCGGCGGAATGAATGGTAAATGTGAAGCTGATGCCTGCCTCGGCGCAGCGATGCTCGCAATCACGCATCGTCTCGGCCAGCGCGTCGAGGATTTCCCTGTCGAGTTCAAATAGTGTGGCCTCTATGGCACGAATACCGTCGCGCTTTTCACAACAGCGAGAGACGAAAGCCGCTGTGAGGGAGCCAGCCCCGGCACCAGCGTCAAGCAGGCGCACCGTTCGCGGGAGTGGCCCGAACATTGAAGCCATGAAGTCAGCCACCGACGTCGCAGTGAGGAACTGCCCGAGTTCCTCCTGGCGACTTCTGGGGTTTTCGATGGCCGCAATTTTCATGGCGTCATACTACCAATCTGAGTTCCGTTTCGCCATCGAACAAACGCCGTAAATCGAGATGTGGGTGGAGGAGTCTGGCTTGGGCGATGCGTTACGCGCCATGGGGCAGAAGGACGAAGAAACCGGAGGATTGCAATCGGGCTGAACTTTCGAACATAGGGATTTGCCAGAAAGAATGCACGAGCCTGCTTCCTTGCCAAAATCCGGGGATTTTGACGAGGAAAACCGGGGCATGCCCGGAACGCAGACACGCCTCCAGGCAACCACGAGCACAGGAAAGCCGGAGCCCGAAACCAAAAAGGCCCGGAAAGCTGAAAGAATGTCCACTTGGGCCACCATCTCTTAACCGCTCTACCTGCCCTTTGCGGCGTCGTAGGCTGCCAGCACCTGGCGGAAGACGGGGCTGAAGTCCTGCGGGGTCCGGGCCAGCCACTCGCGCACTTGCGGCATCGCGAAAAATGCGCCGGTTTCCAGTTCCATCCGGGGGAGGACAAACGGGCCGTCGTGGGTGCCGGAGTACAGCTCGATGAATTCAAAGCCGGTCTCCGCCGAGCACCCTAGGCGGCCGAATTTCTCCAGCGGGCAGCGAATTCCCAATTCCTCGAGAATCTCGCGCTCCGCCGCTCCGTCGTAGGTTTCCCCGGCATCGACATGTCCCGCCGCGCTGGAGTCCCAGACGCCCGGGTTCTTGTCCTTCCAGATCGAGCGCTTTTGCAGGAAGAGCTCCCCGGCCTGGTTGAAAATCAGCATGTGAACCGCCCGATGGCGGAAGTTATTCACATGGACAGCATTCCGCGGCTCCGAGCCGATGACGCGATCAGATTCGTCCACGATGTCAAACATTTCGTCACCGCTTTGCGCCCTCGCCGGAGCGACCATCTGCGTGAGCTTTTCCCACTGTTGTAATGACAATTCCTCCGCCCGTACGGTCTCCGGGAGACCCAGCGCAGCGCAGGCGTCGGGCCACAATTCCCGGTACTCCGGCAGGAGCTTGCGCAGTTGTTTCCGGCGTTCGGAAAATCCCTTGCGCACGAGGTACTCAAAGAGCGCCTCGTCGCACGCGGGCACCTCGTCGGCGCTCTTCTTTTCGAGGATGACGACAGCCGACGCGACCTTGGGCTGCGGGAAGAAAACGGTGTGCGGAATTTTCTTCGCGTAGCTCACCTTCCACCGCCTCGCGGTGCACACGCTCATCGCGCCAAAATCCTTCGTGCCCGGAGTCGCCGCGAGCCTCGCCGCCACCTCGTGCTGGAGCATCAGAACAAGTATTGATGCGGGTGAGAGGGCGGATGCGTATTTCGCGATGAGTGGGGTTGACACGTAATACGGCAGGTTTCCGACGATCTTCACCGGCCCCTTTCCGTAGAGCTGGCGCAGGTCAAAATCCAGCGCGTCCATGTGGAACAGTTCTACACCCTGACCCGCGAATTTTTTGGTCAGCCACTCCACCATCAGACCATCCTTCTCGATGAGCGTGACTGTCACCCCCGGCTGCACCAGACACTCGCTGAGCGACCCGAGACCCGGGCCGACTTCCACCACGTGCTCACCCTCACGCAACGAGAGTTGCGCGGCGATCCAGCGGGCGATGTTTTGATCGTGTAAAAAGTTCTGCCCCAGGCTCTGGCGAGGCCGTGTCTCCAACTCGGCCAGGGCATGCTGGATTTCCGTGAGCGTCATGGACTTGGGATACAGGAAAGCCCTCTGTTTCACAAACACAGGGTGAAAAATTCCGAGGGAAAAAGTGGATTTCTTCGCAAGTTATTCACAATAGCCTGTCAATGGAGAAAATCCTCGATGGGGAAATACCTCCGATACCTCTTGAGACAGGAGCCAACATCAGGCAGGGTACGGCCTTTCCATGAAAAAGTCGGGTTGTGTTATCCTCGCGCTCTTCTTCCTGGTTTGCATCAGCATGTTTGCAAACCTCCTCCTGTTCTTCGCTCTCATTGGAAGCTTCAAGGGTTCAACAAGCGTGGCCGGGGTGAAGGTTCTCCGGCCACGGGAATTTGAAGAAGTCGTCGAAAAGGAAGGCACGACATCGTCCTCCCGCATCGCGGTCATTCCGCTGGAGGGAGTCATCGCCCACGGCGCGCCCGGCCCGCTCGGCGAGGACATGGTGAATGATTTCAAACGCGCCCTGGAGCAAGCCCGCGACGACGACCGGGTGAAAGCCGTCGTCATCTCCGTCGACAGCCCTGGCGGCGAAATCACCGCCTCCGACGTGCTGTACAACAGCCTGAAGGAATTCAGCCGTCACAAGCCCTCGATCATCTACTTCAACTCCATCGGAGCCTCCGGCGCGTACTACACCGCCTGCGGCGCCTCGTGGATCATGTGCAACGACACGACCTTCACCGGGTCGATCGGCGTCATCATTTCCACCCTGAACTATCGGGAACTCTTCGGAAAGGTCGGCCTGGAGTCGGTCGTCTTCAAGAGCGGCAAGTTCAAGGACATGCTCAACGGTGCCCGCGAGATGAGTCCCGAGGAGCGCGCCTACATCGAGGGACTCGTGATGCAGAGCTACGGCCGCTTCGTCGGCATCGTCGCCAAGGCCCGCAAGCTCGATGAAAACGCCCTGCGCAATGGCGTGGCCGATGGACGCATCCTGAGCGGAGTCGACGCCCGCGATGCCAAGCTGGTCGATGAACTCGGCTATATCGAGGACGCCTATGCCAAGGCCCGTGAACTCGGCAAGGCCCCCGGCGCGGAAATCGTCCGCTACAAGCGCGTAGTGACCTTTGCCAGCCTCTTCCGCGCCTTCAGCGAGACCAAGACACCCGCGATCAAGGTGGATGTCTTCGAGAACCTTCCCAAGCTCCAGCCCGGCCGGGTGTACCTGATGCCCGCAATCTTCGCGCCGTAACCCGTGTCCATCGCGATCTGGGCAGTATTGGCAATCCTTGGGATTGCCTATTGGTTTTATTACCTCCGAGGTCTTCCCCGTCCGGTTCATCCGACGGAAAAAGCCGCCACCTTTGGGCCGGGAGACATGGTGGCAGGCCTGCTCCTGGGAGCCTATCTGGCCTCCAATATCTTCGCCGCCAGCCAGAAACCGCCGGCCGTCACTCGCGAAATCATCGTCGTGAGCTGCGTGTATTATTCGCTGATCGTCATCATGCTGCTCAGCCTGCTGATCGTGCGAAGCCGCAACCCTCTCCTTCTCTTCGGACTCAAGTGGCCCACCTGGAAGAAGGATCTCCCCCTGGCCTTGCTCGCCCTTGTCGCCCTTTACCCGGTGCTCAATCTCACCCAGGAGGTCGTCCTGTCCTTTGTGGGCGAGAAGGAAGCCACCCAGGAGGTTCTTCTCTTTCTGATCCGGTCGACCACATTGGAAGACAAGCTGCTGGTCGTCCTGATGGCCCTGGTCTTTGCGCCTGTCTCGGAGGAGCTGATTTTCCGCGGATTTCTCTACGGAGTCGCACGTCAATACGGAGGCAGGTGGGCCGGCATGACGGTCTCCGCCGCGTTGTTCGCCGCCATACATATTCACCTCCCCTCGATGCCGGCCCTGTTTCTGCTGGCGATCGGCCTGACGCTTATTTACGAGCGTGCGCGGTCGCTGTGGGCTCCGATCCTTGTTCACATGCTGTTCAATGCCGGTACGGTGATTTACGTACTGATCGCCAAACCCCAGCTATGAAACGACTCGACCAGGTTCGCGAAGACGATCTGGTAAGCGAACTCATCCGCCATCTGCCGGCTGGCTCGGGCACATTGCTCGCGGCGGGCGATGACTGCGCCGTGCTCAAGGCCAAACTCGGCAGCCTGCTAGTCTACAAAACAGACTGCATCGTCGAGGGCGTTCACTACCTCCCGGAAGACCGTCCCGCCCTGGTGGCCCGCAAGGCGCTCTGCCGCAATCTCAGCGACATCGCCGCGATGGGGGGAGTCCCTCGCTGGGCGCTCGTGACCGTGTTGAGTCCTCCGGAAAAGCCGGTACGGTACTGGACCACGTTTTATCGGGGACTCGGAAAGACCGCCCGCGAATTTGGCCTCGGCATCGTCGGGGGAGAGGTTTCGCGCAGCCGTCAGGCCGCCATCTCGGTGGCCATGATCGGCGAACTGCCGGAAAATCGCTACGTCACCCGCATGGGAGGAAGAGCCGGGGACCGGATCTTTGTCACCGGGAAACTCGGCGGCTCATTCGCCAGCCGCAGGCATCTCACCTTTACGCCTCGCCTGAAAGAAGGCCAATGGCTCGCGGAGCACCGAATCGCTACCGCTATGATGGATCTCAGCGATGGTCTCGGCTCCGACCTGCCCAGACTCGCCCGCTTGAGCCGCTGCGGGTACTCGATCACACCGGAGGCGCTTCCGCGCCGCCGTGGCTGCTCCATCGACCAGGCCATCCGCGATGGAGAGGACTACGAATTGCTCTTCACCGTCCCACCCCGGCGGGTAGGCGAACTCCGGGAAAAATGGCCATTTCCCAAGACACTGCTCACGGAAATAGGGGCCTTGACCCGGTCGACCGCATCGAAGATCCCCCCCGGCTTCGATCACTTTTTCCATTGCCAGCCCGCAGAGAAAAGGGCGTCCTAGACACGCGATGATCAGGATCAAGTATCACGCCCCCGGCACGCCCCCGGCGACCTTGGTTGCCAATACGGAAACGGAGGCCAAGCCCTCCGTCCTCACGCTCATCCAATACGACAAGGAGGGCATCTTTGAGGGGCGGTTCGATACTTTCGAGGAGTTGATGTCCCGATATGATCCCGCCAAGGTGAACTGGATCAACATCGATGGCCTCGGCAGCCTCGACGTCATCCGCAAAGTCGCAGAGCGTTTCAATATCCACCCGCTGGCCCTGGAGGATGTCCTCAATACGACCCAGCGCCCGAAGGTGGACGTCTACGAAGACCAGTTTTTCATCGTGAGCGAGATGCTCTACACCGAGAGCGACCATCGCGTCGTTCTGGAGCAGCTCAGCCTGTTTCTCGGCGCCCACTACGTGATCACCATCCAGGAGGAAAGCGAGCACGACGTCTTCCAGAAAATCCGCGAACGCCTGCGCTCGGGCCGCGGCTACGCCCGGACAATGCAGGCCGATTATCTCGCCTATGCACTGCTCGACGCCACGGTCGACCAGTTTTACCCGACTCTGGAATCTGTCGCCGACAGCCTGGAGGACCTGGAAGAACGTCTCATGGAACGCCCCAGCAAGGATCTCATGCGAAAGCTCTACGGCATCAAGCGACTCCTGCTGCAGCTCCGCCGTGCCGCGTGGCCGCAGCGCGAGATCTTCAACGCGCTCATCCGCGATGAAAGCGGGATGATCTCCCAGGGCACGCAGGTTTTCCTGCGCGACTGCTACGATCATACGACGCAGATCATCGACATCCTCGAGAGCTTCCGCGACCTCGCCGCCGGCCTCATGGAGGTCTACCTCACCAGTCTGGGATTCCGCACCAACGAGATCATGCGGGTGCTCACCGTCATCTCCAGCATCTTTATCCCCCTCACCTTCATCGCGGGCATCTACGGCATGAACTTCAATACCAACTCTCCCTTCAACATGCCCGAGCTGGACTGGAAATTCGGCTACCTGTATTGCCTCGGCCTCATGGGCTGCGTCGCCATCGGAATGGTCATTTTCTTCAAGAGAAAAAACTGGCTGTGAGCGGCATCCTGATCCTGACAGCGAGCTTCGGAGAGGGACACAACGCCGCCGCGCGCAATCTCCGAGAGGCGATCTCTGCGAGGGCTCCGGAGACTTCCGTGACCATCTGCGACATCTATCGCGACACGTATGGATGGTTCAACGAACTGACCAGGCAGACCTATCTCCGTCTGATCAACCACGCCCCGCAGGTGTGGAAGCTCGCCTTCGACCTCCTCGATCACACTCCGCTCGTGGAGTGGCAGACCAGACTTCACGGCATCGCCGCCCGCAAACTCGCCCGCATCATCGAGGAAAGCGGCGCCTCCACGGTGGTATCGACTTTCCCCGGCTGCAATCATCTGCTGGATCACGCCTACCGGCATCGCCTAAAGCGCCCGTTCCGTCTCGTGACGATCATCACGGATTCCATCTCGATCAACTCGGTCTGGCACCGCTCCTGCAGCGAATGGTTCATCGTTGGCAACCAGCCGACCGCCGACGTCCTGATCCGGGCGGGAGTGCCGGAGTTTAAGATCCGTATCGATGGCTTTCCCGTGCCGCGAGTTTTCGCCGGGTTGCACAGATCAAAGACTCCGCCCGGACCGGGCGGAAAATGGCGTATCCTCTACGTCGTCAACTCGGGCCATCATCTCGCCCCGGGCATCGTGCGCAGCATCCTCGGCATTGAGAATGTCGAGCTCACCGTGACCATCGGCAGACATCCAAAGCTCCGCCAGGAACTCGATCAGGTTTCCCGCGATCTCAATACTCCCTTCACCATTCTAGGCTGGACGTCTGAAATGCCGCGGCTGATGGCGGCAAGCCATCTCGTCATCAGCAAGGCAGGCGGAGCCACCGTGCAGGAGACACTGGCGGCGGGAACGCCGATGATCATCACCCAGGTGATCCCCGGCCAGGAGGAAGGCAATGCCACCCTGGTCATCGAGGCAGGGGCAGGCGCATTTGCCGACACTCCGCAGACGATTGCCCGGACCATACGGGAGGCATTTGCCAATAATGGCGCTCAATGGACCAAGTGGCGCGATCAAGTCCTCCGTCTCAGCCGCCCCGATGCCGCCGACCGGATCGCAGATTTTGTCCTGACCCTTAACGGTTCACCGTCACCCGATCTCCAGCCGCAGGCAGGTTGACCACGCAGACAAAGCGGGTTCCCTCCCCAGGCGTACTCGTCACCGTGATGTCGCCGCCCATCATGCGGCTCAGGCTCTGCGCGATGACCAGCCCGAGGCCGCTCCCGCCAAACTGGCGGGTCGTCGAGCTATCGGCTTGGGCGAAGGGTTTAAACAACCGGCTGAGCTGATGGGGCTGGATCCCGATGCCCGTGTCGATGACTTCAAAAATGACGGCGTCGGCCTCTCCTTGCTTTACGAGCAAATCGATGCGTCCGGTGGATGTGAACTTCACTGCGTTGCTCACCAGGTTTGTCAGAATCTGTCCCAGCCGCAGGCTATCGCCGACGACGATATCCTGAACAGCCGGGTCTATCCGGCTTTCCAGGAGCAATCCCTTGAGCTTGGCCGCAGGCAACTGGAGACGGCACACCCGCCCGACAACATCGCGAAGAGCAAAGGCAACATGCTCGATCTGCATGCCTCCGGCCTCGATCTTGGAGTAATCCAGCACATCGTTCAGAATGCAAAGGAGCGATTGGCTGCTATCGGCTATGAGATTGACATAGTCCGCCTGCTCATCGGTAAGCGGCGTCGTTTTAAGCAGATCGAGGAACCCTATGACGCCATTCATCGGAGTCCGCACCTCGTGACTCATGGTGGCGAGGAATCGCCCCTTGGCTCGATTGGCGTTTTCCGCTTCCTCCCTGGCCTGCTGCACCAGCTTCTCGGCCGCCTTGCGCTCGGTGACGTCGCGCAGCAGGAGGATACGCGCTGACGGCTCCTCCGCATCCTCGGGTACCGGAATGATGGAGCACTCCCAGATGGCACCATCGGTCACCGCCACCTCGACATTTTCCACCGCCCGCCGCTCAAGCAGCTCGATCACACCGGTCCATCCGCGGAGAAGACGCTGGACGGGACGGTCAAGTGCGGCCTTGGCAGACACGCCAAACCGACGACACGCCGCGCGATTCAGGTCAAGCACCAGCCCGCGCGAGTCGATGACGATGAGGCATTCCTTGAGATGCTCCACGAGCAATACCCTGGCGACGGGGGCCAGATCGCCCATGCGGCTGCCCAGGAGAGCCCAGATGGCCAGCCACGCCGTGAAAGCAAGGACGATCGGCGTGTAGTTGAAGCCCATCGTGGGCGACCAGCCGACCATGTACAACCCATTCACCGCCGTCGGCAACAACCCGCTCATGAACATCAGAAACTCCCCTCGGCGAGACCATGGCGGCGCATGGCGAAGGTGGGCGGCCAGCCAATAGAGCGCGGTAATGGCAAATACCGCGACAAACGTGAAATAAACGATCGTCATCGGCCCGACCTGATAGGCGAGCACGGCAAACTCGGAGTTGCGAGTCAGCCGGATATCGTCGAGCCAGAGCGCACCCAGTCTCGGCGTCCATGCCACCACCAGCATGGAGAGAGGAATGATGAGCGACAGGTAAAGCCGCTCCCTGACCAGGAAACGAGTGCCCTTGACCAGCCGATGAACGGCCTCGGCGAAGAGCAAGGGAACGAATGGCAGGATGGTGAAACGCAGCTTGAGGAGCAACACCTTGTCCGCCAATGTCGTGGAAGAAACCTCGGCCGCGGCGATGATGCACCATACGCCAACCAGCACCAGAGCAATCGCGTAAGGCCGCATCGCCAGGATCTGGACGCGGCGATAGGCGATGGCAGCCAGCGCAAATGCCAGTCCCGACGCGATGAGCGCTACAAAAAACTGCCACGCGAAACTCATCGCCAGCCTCTCTCCGCAGTCTCTCTATCGAGGCAAAGTCGACAGCATGACCTCGCCCCGGAGTAAACGAGGTCCGGAAACGGGAAAACGGGGGAGGTTCCGCCCTGACACGAGCGATTCATGGACGTACGACACCTATCGTGCCGCCGTCCACTTGTCGAACATCTCCGGCGGGCAAGCCGCGGATTTTTCCGCCGCTGTTACCCGTGAATCCGCCGGGAGAGCTGCTGAGCCTTCAGGCAAAGCTCCGCCGCCTTGAACGCATGTGCCTGAGTCATCGCGTTTTCCGTGCGATTAAGGCAATCCAGGATCAACTGGCCAAAGAAGGGGTATCCGACGTTGCCGGCGCAGTCGATGCGTCGCTCGCCTTGCTGGTCGACGATGAACAGGATATCCTTGCTCGCGTCCGCCGTGGCGATGTCGATATACTTGCGCAACTCGATGTAGCCCTTTGTTCCCAGGATGAGAGTACGGCCATCCCCCCAGGTGCGCAGGCCATCCGGAGTCAGCCAATCCACCCGATAATATCCCGACGCACCGGCATTGCCGACCAGCGACGCCTCGCCGAAATCCTCCAGCTCCGGGTAATCCGGGTTGGCAAAATTCCCGACGGAACTCGACACGACCGAAGCATCGCTGCTGCCGGTGTAGAAAAGGAACTGCTCGCTTTGATGGCTGCCGATATCGCACAGGATGCCGCCGTACTCCTCCTTGTTGAAGAACCACGCCGGACGGGCCGAGGCGCTCAGGCGATGCGGCCCGAAGCCAGCAGTCTGCACCACGCGCCCAATCGCGCCGGAAGCGATCAACTGACCGGCAAAGACCGCGCTCTCCACGTGCAGACGCTCGCTGTAGTAGACCATGTAGCGCTGCCCCGTGCGGGCGGCGACTGCGCGGGCCTCATCAAGCTGTGCCAGCGTGGTAAACGGCGTTTTGTCCGTGAAGTAATCCTTCCCGGCCTCCAGGACCTTGCACCCGAGCGGACCGCGCTTGTTCGGGATGGCGGCCGCGGCCACCATCCTTATCGATGCGTCGTCGAGGATCTGCTCAAGAGATCCTGCCGCCTCGGCGGTGGGGAAGCTCTTTTGGAATGCCGCGACTTTCGCCGGATCGGGATCGTAAACCCAGCGCACCTCTCCGCCAGCCTCGACCAGTCCATTGGTCTGCCCGTAGATGTGGCCGTGATCGAGCGCCACGGCGGCGAAAAGAAATTCCCCGGGCTTGCAGACCGGTGCCGGCTTGCCTTGGGGGGCGTATGTCATTCCATCGGAATTTGTCATGTCAGGAAACAAAGGTCTTTGAGAGGTAATCGAAGCTGAGCTGGATCGACTCGAAGGGATCGCCCGGGCAGGTATCCTGCTCGACGACGAACCACTCCGTCCCGGCCTTCTCAGCCGCAGCCACGATGGCCGACCAGTTCAGGTTTCCATAACCCACCTCGGCAAAGCGAGGTTTATCCGGGGACTCCACCACGTAGTCCTTGCAGTGAAGGACCGGCACACGGCCATCGAGCTTCTCGATCCAGGTCACCGGGTCGCCTCCGCCGTACTGCACCCAGTACGTGTCTGGCTCGGCGGCGAGGTTGCGAGGGTCGGTCTCCGCATAAATCCGTTCGAGAATCGTCCGCCCGCCGCAGTGAATGAATTCGTGGGCGTGATTGTGATAAAGAAGCGTCTGCCCGGCGTCGGCCAGCACAGCCCCGGATTTATCGAGTCCGCTGATGAGTCCCTGCACGGATGCCTCATTGGCAAAGTCGATGCCTGCGGGAAATGGATACGCCGTATATTTGCACCCGAGCCTGGAAAGCCGCTCCACGACTTTCTCGGGAGACTTCAGAATGACGTCTCCGGGTTCGTGCGTGGCGCAGATCGTCAGCCCTTCTCCCTGGCAGATGGCAACAAGCTCGCTCTCATCGATCGGCCCCATGCCGCTGACCTGAACCGCGCGATATCCGATCTGGGCGACCCGCTTCAGCGTGGCCGTGATGTCTGCGGGCGTACGGATGAAATCCCGCAGCGTGTAGAGCTGGATGGCGATATTTTCGATCTTCATGGCGACGACTTAGTGAGCAAAGGACAGTGTGAAATCGGAGGATTTCACCTCCACGGTCTTTTTGACAAAGGTCGACTCGGCGATCTTCTTTTTCAGCCAGTTCTCATAGTCCGCACCATCGAATGGCATCTCGAGCGTCTCTCCGCGAGCCGAGGAAAGCAGCATGGCATTGGCAAGCTCCACCGAGTGAATTCCCTCCTCCGCCGGAGCGATCAGGGGTTCCTTGTCGAGAATGGCCGCCGTGAAATTCCGCAGGATTTCCACATGCTGCCCGCCATGCCCAGAGAGCGGGATCTCCACGTTCCAAACCGACGGGCGGGAATACATGGCGTCGACCGTCTTGCTGAAGTCCGACATGCGCGTCTCGTTACGGGTATAAAGAAACTTGTTATCCTCGATCACCACGCGACCCTGCTCTCCCACGACCTCGAGGCGATTGGTGCCGGGAGCCTCGCCGGTCGAGGTGATGAAGGTGCCGTGCATTCCGCTGGAGTATTCCATGTACGCGGTCACGTCGTCCTCCACCTCAATGTCGTGATAACGGCTGATGTGGCAGAAAGCGCGCACCCGTGATGGGCGGCCGAAGAACCAATACCAGAGGTCCAGGTTATGAGGGCACTGATTGAGCAGCACGCCGCCGCCTTCCCCACCCCAGGTCGCACGCCATCCGCCCGACGCATAATAAAGATAGGTGCGGAACCAATCTGTAATCGTCCAGCTCGCCCGGCGAATCTCGCCAAGCTCCCCGCTCTGGATCATTTCGCGGAGCTTGATGTAATACGGGTCCGTCCGCTGGTTGAACATCGCCGCAAAAACCTGGTCGCTCGATTTATGCGCAGCGATCAGCTTCTCGCAATCCGCCTTGTGCACGGAAATCGGCTTCTCCACCAGCACATGCAGGCCGGCATTGAGCGCATCAATACCGATCGTTGTATGAGAATAGTGCGGCGTGGCGATCAGGATTGCGTCGATTTCACCCGAGGCAATCATCTCTCCTGCGGTTGCATAGCCTTTCGCCTGGGAATAGCGTGCCACCTTGTCGGCGTTTTCATCCGCCACCGCGGTGAGCCGCAGACGCGGAACTTTCCCAGCGAGGACGTTATCCGCGTGCGCGCCGCCCATGTTTCCAAGACCCACGATCCCTAAACGAACTTCTTTCATATCAAAATGGAGGATTGATTCACACACGTGTTAGGTTACTTTGGTAGGACAGTCAATGAAAAACCCGGTCCATTCCACCAGTGAACTCGCCCGACGACTAGGCCTCTCCCGTTGGACGGTCTCCCGTGCGCTGAATGGCCACGCAGGCATCAATCCGGAAACAGCGGCCCGCGTGCGGGATGAAGCGCGCAAGGCGGGCTTTTCCCCCAGTATCCTCGGCCGGGGTCTGAGGAGCGGCCGCACGGATCTCATCGGGATCATCGCCCCCGATCTGGAGGAGTATTTCCTCACCCGCAAGCTCTCCGTCCTGCGCCTGCGCATCGAGGAGGCGGGATATCATGGCATCATTCAAATGACAGACTCCAGCGCGGCCAGCGAACGCGCGGCGCTCGAGCGATTTCGCACCATCCGATGCACCGGTGTACTCACATTTGCCTCCAGCCTGGGACCTCGCGACATCGGCCTGCAACGCTTGAAGGAGGCCAGGATTCCCTGCCTGCAGATCGACCCTCTCCTGAAAACCTCCGGGATCACAGCCGGGACCGACCGGCTCGAGGCGCAACGCCTGACGCTTGAGCATCTCTTTTCTCTCGGTCATCGCCAGATCGGGGTCTTTGGCATCGACTCCTCCACCACCTACGGGCGCCAGCGCTATGAGGGCATCGCTGCCGCCTGCATGGCGGCCGGGCTTTCCCCGGAGAAAAGCCTTCGCTGGTTTTCTCGGGAACAACCGAAAGATGATTTCGCGACCGGCCATGCCCTGGCGAATGAATTTGCCAAGGCACCCCAAAGGCCCACCGCCATAGTAACCATCAATGATCGCATGGCCCTCGGCGCGATACGGGGATTGCAGGAAAACGGACTCGACGTCCCGCGAGACATCTCGGTGATCGGCTACGACAACGCGGATTTCTCCGCCTACTCCAATCCGTCGCTGACGACTATCGATCCCCAAGGAGAAACACTGATGCAGGGGGCGCTCGACATGATCCTCTCGCCGAAAAATCCGGGAAGCTTCCGGGTGCAGCCGACCCTGATCGTCCGTCAGTCCACAGCCGCTCCATCGGGAGATCGCCAAAGGAACTCATGCTCCTGCAGTGTTTAACTGCTATCGCGATGACGTTTTGACTTGCCACTTTGGCCGAAGTTTCGTGTTATGATTCGATTATGAAGGCTGCCGTCACCCTCCTCGCCGTGCTTGCAATCGGCGGAACTGCTTTCGCAGACATCCAGCAACCCCCTGCCTCCGATTACGGTCCGACCCGTAAACTCGGTCGCGGTCTTGGCAACGTCGCTTTCGGCGTCACTGAGATCCCTGATTCCATTTTTGGAGTGAACTACTCCGAAGGCAACTCCGCCGCCTGGAGCTACGGTCTCGTCCGCGGCGTCGGTCGCACCTTTGCCCGCCTCGGTTATGGTCTTTATGAAATGGCCACTTTCCCGGTGCCTACCGTGAAGGGTTCCTACCGCCCGCCGTACAAGAGCATCGTCCCGTGGATCAACGGTGGTTATGAAGAGTTCCCGCCGGAGCTCGGATGGGAGACCCGCTTCAACTACGTCCGCGACTACCAGCGAACCCCCTGGTAGAAACCAGCTTCCATTTTGGAGATTTCATCAGCGCATCGAAAGGTGCGCTGATTTTTTTTGCCCCCAAGCGCCCTCAATTCGCGGCGGACACCATCGTCTCACAGGGAAAGCAACAGGCGAGGCACCCTTGCTCGCATCGCGGGTATCGGACAAGTCGCCTCGTCCGATGTAGCGGGATGCCGCAGCGATGCAGGCTGCTGATCAACTTTCCGGAACCGACTGTTCCGAGCTCAGGGCGTTTCCATGAAACAATATCATGGAAGCGGCGGAGATAGCCAAACTATCGGCGTCAGAGAGCGACTCCGGAGCTATCCGTAAATCACCAACTGGATGTTGTCGGGAAGGCTGCCAGCCACTTCTGAGGCCACGTTTCCGCGCAACAACTTGCTCATGGAGCCGCGATGGGATGCGCCCAGCATGAGATAGTCGACTCCCAGCGTGGCCGCCATATCGACGATGATCGACGCGGCGTTGGGCGCATTGACAAAGACCGGTATCGTCGTCACTCCCCGATGCTTCCCGATCTGGAGGGCGGTGCCGAGAATCGCACTGGCCTCCGGGTCGCTTTTCCAGTCAGCCTTGGGTAGTGCAGCAGCTCCACCGCCGTAAAGAATGGCGATTTCCCGGATGTAAAGGACGTAAAGGGCGGCATTTCGCATCTGAGCCTCCTCAAAGGCAAAACGCAGCACCGGGGTGAGCCCACGCACACTGACGAGGATCTTCTGTGTCTCGCCTGACGGTGCGGACATCTTCTCCACGACGTCAGGACGCACGATATCGGCAAATTCCTTGGAGACCGTGAGCGTGCGCGTGCCGCTCAGGCGCTGGGCATACGCCCATAGGCCGAGACCGACCACCAGCACGCAGATAACGAAAAAGAGGGCGTCCGGCTTGGTCTTGGCCAGAGTCAACTCAACCGCAGCCAGGAGGACAAACGTGAAGAGCATCAACCCACGCTCGAGCACGTTCATCTTCAAATGCCGATTGAAGGTGCATGAGCCGAGATTCACACAGATGGCACCAACCACGCCGATCGCATAAAGCCCGGCCAATGCCTCAAAGTTGTCCGTGGCGAGTAGGACGATGATCGGCAGTCCGACCGAGATGCCGAGCGGAGCCAGCGGAACACCATGGGAGTTCAGCTTCGTAAAGGCACGCGGCATGTCCCCTTCCCTCGACATCATGAAGAGGAGTCCGATCAGCGCAGCAATCGCCGTATTCACCGCACTGAGAAGCAACAGGGCAAAAACGACGCCCACGATGAACCCAAAGACGTGGCCAAAGCCCGGCCCGAAATTCATCGCGCCATACTGCTCGGCGAGGAAGCGCAGCATATCTTCCTTGCGCTTGATCATTTCCGGAGCGAGCTCCTTCGGCAGAGACAGCATCGCCCACCCGAGCAAGGCCGTCCCGAGGCTCACCTCGATCGCAACCGGCAGGATGGCCTTGAAAGCATTGCGTCCCACCTGGGGATGGCCAATGACAGAACCGCGATCCGGTTTCATGGTTCCGGTCAGGTTCGCGATGGCCTCGACACCGCTCAGGGCCAGAATCACTCCCACAAACGACACCCAGGTATGCTGGAAATTGTCATGGAGCGGCTCCATGTGCGTGAAAGTGAGGTGCGGAACCGAGAAGAGAATGATCAGGACGACCACCACGACAGTCGGCAGAGCCAACGCCACGGCCAGACTACCGCTGTGGCGGGGACCGTAAAAGTTCAGCACGCCCATGAGCAGGATGGCACCAGTCGTCGAAACCAGGATCCACTTCTCAGGAACTCCAAGGTAACTCAATGCCGCCCAGCCACTAAGAGCCGCTGTAACGGTTAAATCGGCCACCAGGAGCAGGGCTCCGACCACGGCCAGCAAGCGCCCCTGCTGCTTCGCTGCGGAATAGACGCCGCCTCCATCCGGGAAGACCCGGCAGATCACCATGTAATTGATGCCCACCAGCGCCGTGAGCGCACAGACGGCAACGATGATGGGAAAAGAGGAGAAGCCAGCCGCGACGAACGCGAGACCGATGACATATGCTTTGCTGGTGCCCCAATCGCCAAAAAGAAGGGCTGAGGCACGAGGCCAGTCGAGATTGCGCGGCCTATGAATTTCAGGACTATCCAAAGTAATCAGGCAGTTTTAGAGAACGGCACGTTTGTCGTTGGCTGTACGCCGCCCGTCAAATCCTTTCGATGAAAGGCCGACGAAGTGTCCGATAAACATCCTTTGCTCTGCCCGCCAAGGCAGGCTAATCTGCCCGGCTGACAATGTCCCAAATCACTTTTGAACTCATACTGATCGCGGTTTTGCTCGTGGCGAATGGTATTTTCGCCATGGCGGAGATCGCGTTGGTATCCGCCCGCAAGGCGCGCCTGAAGACCCTTGCGGACGAGGGAGCTACCGGCGCAAGGCTCGCTCTCGATCTCGCCAACTCACCCGGCAAATTTCTTTCAACCGTCCAGGTCGGCATCACCCTCGTAGGCGTGCTGGCTGGTGCGGTCGGCGGAGCCAACATCGCGGATAAGCTGGCTCATGCCCTCGGCGATGTGCCGGTCATCGGCAAATACGCACACGTCCTCTCGATGCTGTTCGTCGTCTCGATCATCACCTATCTCTCGGTGATCATTGGCGAACTCGTCCCGAAGCGCCTGGCCCTGAACAACCCCGAGCGCATCGCCGCGATCCTGGCCGGACCTATGAACTGGCTGTCCAAAATCGCCGGACCGTTGGTGAACCTCCTTAACCACTCCAGCGACCTGCTGATGACGCTCATGGGCGTCAAGAAGTCCGCCGAGCCGCCCGTCTCCGAGGAAGAGGTGCGCGTGCTGATCGACGAAGGCCTGAGCGCCGGTGTCTTCCGCAAGGCGGAAAAGGAATGGGTCGAGAGTGTCTTCGAACTCGACGAGCAGACCGCCGAGGATCTCATGACGCCCCGCCCGCAGATCGTCTGGCTTTCCCTCGACGATACCGACGAGGAAAACTGGCGTCGCATCGCAGGCTCCGGCCACTCGAATTTTCCCGTCTACCAGAAAAGCCACGAGCACGTCGTCGGCATGATCTCGGTCAAGTCGCTCTGGGCGAATCTCTCGCTCGCGGGCAACGCCGACCTCTCGGCCCTCGTCGTCCCGCCGCTTTACGTACCGACCACGATGCACGCCAGCAAGCTCATCGAGGAATTCAAAAAATCCGGCAAGCACATCGCGCTGGTGGTGGATGAATTTGGCAGCGTGCAGGGTCTCGTCACCCTCAAGGATCTGATGGTCGCCATCGTCGGCAACCTGCCCGAGAAGGAGCAGCGCCGCGAGCCCAAGGCCGTGCTGCGGCCGGACGGTTCCTGGCTGGTCGACGCGCTCCTCGACATCGAGGAGGTGCGCAAGGTGCTCAGCATCGAGGACGAACTGCCCGGCGAAGAGGAGGGAAATTTCACCACTCTCGGCGGCTTCCTGCTCGACCGCTTCGGCCATTTGCCAAACGAAGGCGAGAACCTCGTGTGGGAGCGCCATCGCTTCGAGATCATCGACATGGACAACCAGCGCATCGACAAGGTGCTCGTCACCGAACTCGCCCCGCCCAAGTCCTCCGCCGAGGACGAAGCCGCAAACTCCGCCGCAAACATCTGAATTGATCCCGCCCCCGGCCCGCCGTATGGTGCCGGGAGTGGCGGATGGCCGATTCCGACGTCGCAAGACGCTCGGGATAGGAAAGTCCGGACACCATAAGGCAGCATGCCCTGTGAAAACGGGGGCGCGCTGAACGAAAGTTCTTTGCGACGGATAGTGTCACAGAAAACAAACCGCCGGAGCTTCGCAAGGAGCCTCGGTAAGGGTGAAAAGGCGGAGTAAAAGCCCACCGTCCGCGCCAGTGATGGCCGGAGCCGATAAACCCCACGCGGTGCAAGACAAAACAGGAGGTCGGACCGCCTGTCCGTCATGCTGGTCCGCCAGCGTGACAGCCTCCGGGTAATAGTCGCAGCCCTCACGGGCTGTCCGGCGCGCAAGCGCCAGACAAGATAAATGGCCATCCCCGCGCCTGCTTGCAGGAGCGGGACAAAATCCGGCTTACAGCCACCCAAGCAGGGGCGGTTCTCAAAAGGAGCCGCCCCTGTCCTGTTTTACACCTCGCATTGCCTTCCCTCGCGATCTGGCGCAAGATGGAGCGCATGGATGTGAGTGATTTGCGGCAGGACTACCAGATCGGCGAACTCGACCGGGAGCACATGGCGGTGGACCCGTTTCGTCAGTTCGATGTGTGGTTCAAGGCAGCGCTCAATTCCAAGGATCTCCGCGAGCCCAACGCCATGACGCTCGCCACCGCCGGAGCCGACGGCAAAGTCACCGCCCGCACCGTGCTGCTCAAGGCCTGGGACGAAAAGGGCTTCGTTTTTTATACCAACTACAACAGCCACAAGGCCCACCAGATCGCGGAGAACAGCAACGTCGCCCTCCTCTTTCCCTGGCTCACCATGGAGCGCCAGGTGGAAATCTGCGGGCGCGCCGAGAAGGTCTCGCTGGCCGAGAGCTTCGCCTACTTTGCCAGCCGTCCCTTTTCCAGCCGCCTCGGGGCGTGGGTTTCGCACCAGAGCAGCGTGATTACGTCGCGCAGCCTGCTGGAGATGAAGTTCGACGAAATGAAGCGCAAGTTCGCCAATGGCGAGGTGCCGCTGCCGGATTTCTGGGGCGGCTATCGCGTGGTGCCGGAGACGGTCGAGTTCTGGCAGGGCCGCACCAGCCGCCTGCACGATCGCTTCCTCTATACCCGCCAGCCGGAAGGCGGCTGGAAGCTCGAGCGCCTGTCGCCCTGAGTTTGGAGCTTGCGCCGGGGGAGCATCCCGGAAAGGCTGGCCCCGATGGACAAGGAGATCGCTGAACTGCGAGCCCGCGTCGAGCGCCTGGAGCGAATGGCCGGGCTCACGCCCCCGACCGAACGCCCCGCGCAACCGTCAGCCGTTGAGCCTGCGCCGGAACCCGTCGCGCCTCCGCCACCTCGCGACCCCGTCCCGGCCCCGCCTGCGTTTCCCTCGCCCACTCCCGCATTTTCCACCCCTCCGCCACTGCCGACGCAGTCCCCCCGGCCCGCCGAGGCTCCGGCTCTGCGGTTCAGCGAGGCATGGCTTGCGCGCACTGGCATCGTCCTGCTCCTCATCGGCGGCATTTTCTTTCTCAAGCTCTCGCTCGATCGCGGCTGGATCACGCCGTTCCTCCAGCTCGCCATCGCCGTGATCGCCTGCCTCGGGCTGATGACGTGGGGCTTTATTCTCTCTCGCAAGCGCCCGGAACTCGGCGACCTCGCCTTTGGCGGCGGCATCGCCGGACTCGTCGGCGTGTGGACCTGCGGACAGTATCTCTATCACCTGTACCCCGGCTCCACGACCATCACGCTCTCCCTCCTCACGGCGGCAGTCTGCCTGGCCCAGGCCCTGCGGCAAAATTCCCGTGTGCTGTGCATCCTCGCCATCCTGGGAATTTTCATCTCTCCCCTCTTCATCGGCCTCGATCAGCCGGGGCTCTTTGCCATTCATGCCTCGGTCATCACGATCATCGTTTCGCTGGTCTTCATCCGGCGCGGCTGGCTCGGGGCGTTATTCATCGGGGCCGTTACGGCGGGGCTGCTCCTGTACGGGGCCGCCATTTCCTCCCGGCTGGGCATCGACCACGAGCTGCGCCCGGCGTTGCAGGCCGCGCTGATCTTCTGGTGGCTGGCGCTCTGGCTGGCCCCGGTCGCGCGCTATCAACTGCGGGGAGAGGCTCCCGCGCCGGTCGCCGCCGCGTGGTTCACCGCCTTTACGCCCGCCCTGCTGACCGCCGGAGCGGCGCTGACGATCTGGGGAGCGGATACCCGCCACGCCCTCGGCATCTTTCTCCTGGTTGCAGCCCTGCTCTGCGGGGTGCTCGGTCGGCTTCTGGTCATCAGCGGCTCGCGGGAGATGGCCAGCCCGCAGCAGTTCGGCGCGGCGCTCCTCGCCGGGGTCGCCCTGCCCGTCCAGCTTTCCGGCTGGGTGTTTTCCTTTGCCTTTGCGGCCTTTATCATCGCCCTCCATTTCGCCGCCAGCCGGGCAAAAAACACTCCCCTCACCGTCGCCGCCACTCTGGCCTCGGCGGCAGGGCTGATATTCTTTGCCATCGATGCCATTTCGCTCAGTGATCGCGGGGGCGCTCTCCACGCGCTTTCCGCGCTGGCCTTTGTCATCGCCCTCATGGCGGCGGCCTTTGCCCGCTCCGAGGGATCGCTGAAATACGCCCATCAGGTCGCGGCCCAGTGGTTGCTCGCGTTCTGGTTCGCCGCGCTCTGCCCGCCGGGCATCCTTCCATGGCCCGTGGGAATCGCTCTCGCCAGCATCGCCGCGGGCGCGGGCATGATGGGCCTTCCGGGCGGCAATACCCTCGCCCTGCGGGTCTCGAGCCACATCCTGCTGCTGCAAGTCCTTATCGCGGCGGCGCTTCAGTTGATGAACAGCGCAGAGAGCACGCCGTGGATCAACGGCCCCGCCCTTGCCCTCCTTTTCGCCCTGGGCATGGCGGCGTTTCTGGCGATTCGTTCCGCCAATCTCAACGTCAAGGCGATCTATCTCTGGATCGTGCTGGCCGGAACACTCTTCCTGCTCTCGCATGAGTTTGCCCCCATCGGGCGCGGGACGCTGGTCAGCATCTCGTGGACGGTGGTCGCCGTCGCGCTCATCCTCAGCGGCATCGTGCGCGATGTGCGAATGGTTCGCGTCGCGGGCATCTCCACGCTGGTGCTCGTGCTCGCCCGGCTCTTCACCGTGGATCTCGCCTCGCTCGACCTCCCGGCCAAGACCCTCGTTTTCCTCGGCATCGGCGTCCTGCTTTTCTCCGCAGGCTATTTTCTCCCGAAGTTCTTACCCCGGGAAAATCCGCCGCCCGAGAACTAAGCGACGCCAGCGGGTTCCGCCGTCGGCGTCTCGGAGAATCCAAAGAGCCGCCGGTCCCGAATGATCGACGCCACCTCCGGCGACACGCTCTTTTCCCACTGGGAATCTCCGGCCCGGATTTTCGCCAGCACCTCCGAGGAGCGAATCTTCAGGTAATCCTGCTGATAGCCCTCGATGGCCTCGATGAAGCCATTTGTAATGAGGTGATTGTAGAGATGCCCGAGGTTGTCCGGAGTGAGGAAGTTATCCGCCGTGACCAGTTCGCCGCTCTGGCCGATGAAGGGATAGACGTAAAGCTTCACCCCTTTCTTGAAGAGCCGTCCCAGCCCCTCCAGGATGCCGCCCTCGAGGTCGCGATAATACTGCTCCTCGAAAATCTCGACCAGCGCAGGCACGCCCAGCGGCAGACCGATCATGCGGTCGGTGTAGCGGGTCAGGTAATTCACCAAACGGTAATACTCGCCGTATTTGGAAATGAGCACGGTGCGGCCGATCGTTCGGAGCATGTCGACGCGATTTAGGAAATCCCGCAGGTCGAGCTCTCCGCTGGAGAGCAGGTTCTTCATGGTGATCTCCATGAGGATCTCCGGCTCCTCGTTCTTTACTGTTTCCTCGCGCAGGAACATCGAGCGTGCGCAATCGAGCATGTCGTTGGTCACGAGTGTCACCGGACGGAAGCTTCCGCGCTCCACCAGCAGCGGCTTCTTGTAAAACGCATCGGCAGGACTGACCACCTCGCCATCGGCACGGAACAGCGCGGCATCCGTAAGGCCGAGGGCGACCAACTGAAGAGCCATGATGCGGTTGTCAATCTCGACAAAATCCGGCCCGCTGAACCTGATCATGTCGATCTCGATGCGACCGGGTTCCAGATTGTCCAGCAGGGAGCTTAGGAACGCCTCCGGGTTGTCGCGCAGGTAGAACGCTCCATAGATGAGATTGACGCCCACGATGCCGAGCGCCTCCTGCTGCTCGAGATTATGCGGGTCCAGCATGCGCACATGCAGGATGATGTCATTGGTCGGCTGACGCGGCTTGGACTGGAAACGGATACCCATCCAGCCATGAGACTCATCATGGCGGCGGAAGCTTCGCGCCGCCACCGTGTCGGCAAAGGCAAAGAAGGTGCGCTCGGACCCGACCTTCGCATCGAGGCGCTCGATGAGCAGCTCAAACTCGTGCTCCAGCATGCTGTTCAGCCGGGCCTCGCTGACGTAGCGCCCGGAGTAACCGTAAATCGAGTCACTGAACGTCATGTCGTAGGCCGACATCGTCTTGGCCACCGTCCCGGCAGCGCCGCCGACGGAGAAAAACTGCCGCGCAACCTCTTGACCTGCACCAATTTCCGCAAAGGAACCATAAAGCGCAGGGTCGCGATTGATCTTGAAGGCTTTCTTGCTCACCTGCTGATCGAATGGCTCCGCTGGAATCATCCGCCGAGTTTGCCTGATCCCCCCGATGAGGCAATAGGCAACTTTCCCGCCCGGCGGCAAAATAGGCGGTTGCGCATGGCGCGGACGGATTTACACTTCCGCCCGTGAATTCATTGCGCGTTCTGACCTGCGGTCTTTTGCTTTCCGCCGGTCTGGCATTCCTCGGAGGGTGTGGGAAAAAAGCTCCCGAACATCCCTCGGCGACTGAAGCCACGCCTCCTCCGGTGCCTGAGGATCCATCTGCAACCCGCATCGGACTCATCCTTCCCCTCTCCGGTTCACAAGCCTCATTCGGCAATGATGCGATCAAAGGTGCCCAACTGGCGGAGGCTGAAGTCAATGCCGCAGGCGGCGTCCTAGGCCACCCGATCAAGCTGATCGTCCGCGATAGCCAGTCCGCCACCGAGACCACGGTGGAGGCCGTGTCCGAACTCGCAGAGAAGGAGAATGCGGTGGCTCTCATCGGAGAAATCGCGAGCGATCGTTCGCTGGCAGCAGCTCCTGTCGCGCAGAAACTCGGTATTCCGCTCATCACTCCTGGTGCGACTCATGCAGGGGTGACGGCTGCGGGAGACTATATCTTCCGCGTCTGCTACACAGACGCAGCCCAGGCCGTTGCGATGGCGAAATTTGCCCGTTCCATTGATGTCACCAAGGCCGCGATCCTTTACGACGCGACGAACCCTTACAGCTCGGATCTCGCGGATATTTTCAAAAAGGATTTCACCGGGCATGGAGGACAGATCGTGGCCGAGGCGACCTATAAGACGGGCGAATCCAACTTCTCGGGCCAGCTCCAGCAAATCAAAGCAGCCGCTCCGGAGATCATCTTTCTCCCGTCCTATTACCGGGAGGCCGCGATGGCCATCATCGAGGCGCGGCAACTCGGGATCGAAGCGCCCTTTCTCGGGACAGATGGCTGGGATTCCTCGGAGTTTCTCCGGGTCGGAGGCAAGGCGGCGGACAACTCGTACTTCGCCAGTCACTTCTCAGCGGAAAGCAGAGATCCCGCCGTCATCGAGTTCGTCAAGCGTTACACGGCAAAATACAACTCCACTCCCGCGCCTCTCGCTGCGCTCGGGTACGACAGTGTCTATCTGGTCGTCGACGCCCTCAAGCGCGCCGGCACCGACGACCCCGAGCCTCTGAAAAATTCTCTCGCGGGCACTCAGGATTTTCCCGGCGTCACGGGCAAGATCACCTTTGACGAGAAGCACAATCCGTCGAAACCCGCCTTCGTTCTGCGCGTACAGGATGGGAAGTTCAACTACATCGAGACCGTAGAGCCTCGCTGATCAGGCTGCCCCTTTCTTCGCAGCCTTTTCCGTTTCGCGCACGAGCTTGTCGAAGCGCTTGGCCGTGTTCGAATAGAACGGATACCGTGAAGTATCTCCCTCGCTGGGCTTGAAGCGCCAGTGTTTGTACGCCCAGAGCCAGAGATGCGGCTCGGCATGAATGGACGGCTCGAGGACATTCCAGCAAAGCTGGGTCACCTCGGCCGCCGTGGCGTTCTCCGGGTACTCCAGCGGCGGGTGGATGTGCATCCGCACACGGCCATCCGGCATGGGATGACACTCCACCGGCATGATCAGTGCCCCGGTCCGCATCGCCAGCGCGGCGTGCATCTGAGTGGCGCAAAGCTTCAGCCCGCCAAAGGTCTCAATGATCACCCCGGCCTCGTCGGGGTCGATATTGAGGTCATTGAGCATGGAGAATTTCCCGCCGCTCTTGAGGTGTTTGAGCATGCGGATCATGGCGCGCTCCTGCGGGAAAATCTGGTGCCCGGTACTGGAGCGCAGGCGGTCAAAGATCGCGCCCAGGAGCGGGTTCTTAAACTTCTGCGTGATGACGAGCCCCGGCTCCACGATGTAGGCGCTGATGAGGCTCATCCACTCGAAGTTGGAATAGTGCAGACACAGGTAGATCACCGGCTTGCCGATTTCCTTGTGGCCCGACGGATGATCCAGCCCCTCGACCACGGCGAGCTGCTGAAACCGCTCCGGCGAGAGATTCGGCGCCCAGAAGAGCTCCAGCATCGTGCGGGCAAACGTCTGGTAGCTGCGTTCGGCGATGCGCGCTTTTTCCTTCGGCGTGTACTTGTCGCCAAAGGCGGCGTCGAGATTGGCGCGAGCCACCTGCCGACCGCGCTTGTCGGCGTGATAGGCGATCGACCCGACCACGGCCGCGAGGCGGCGCAACGCACCGTAGGGCAGACGCCCCACCAGCCAGACCACGGCGGACAGGCCGTAGTATTCCAGCCGCTGCTGAAAGGTCGGCTCCGCCATGGCTTACTCTGCCGCTGCCTCGATCCGCGGGAAAAGTACCTGCGGCTCTCCCAGCACATGACCATCCGGCAATCCGCCCCAGGCCGTATCGGCGAGCGTAATGTCACCGGGCGCGGCGAGTTGATCGAGGATGCCGCGCGAGGCCCTGGGCAGCACGGGAGCGATGAGGATGGCGAGAATGCGCAAGGACTCGGCCAGCGTGTAGAGCACGGTATCGAGCTCCTGCGCCTTCTCCGGGTCCTTGGCGAGCTTCCACGGGGCGGACTCCTCGACGAAGGCATTGCAGCGCGTCGCGAGGCCCCACGTGATTTCCAGAGCCTGATGCACGAGATTCTGGTCGAGCGCGGCGGTATAATCCTTCACCGTCTGCGCGGCAAAGGCGGAAATCCCGGCGGCTTCGCTGCGCACGAGTTTCCCTTGCCGATACCGCTTGGCCATGTTGAGCGTGCGGTTCAGCAGGTTGCCCAGGCTGTTGGCCAGGTCGACATTGTACCGCTGCACGAGCCGCTGGTCGGTAAAATCCATGTCCTGCCCCACCACGCAATCGCGCATGAGGAAATACCGCAGACTCTCCACGCCGAACGTATCGGCAAAGGTGTGCGGGTCGCGGATGTTGCCGAGCGATTTGCTCATCTTCTCACCGTCCACCAGCACGTAGCCGTGAACGAGGAAGCGCGGCATGTCTTCATCGGCGAAGCCCATGGCCTTGAGCATGGCGAGCCAGTAGATGCCGTGAGCCGGGATGATGATGTCCTTGCCGATGACGTGCAGGGCGGGCCAGAGCTGGCGGAACTTCGCATCGTCCGAGAGATACCCGGCGAAGCTGATGTAGTTCACCAGCGCGTCAAACCACACATAGGTCACGCAGGACGTATCGAAGGGCAGTTCGATGCCCCACGCGAGGCGGGACTTCGGGCGGGAGATCGAGAGATCGCCGCTCAGACGCTCGGCGGCATTGCGGAGTTCCGTCTGGCGAAAAGCGGGCTGGACGCAACCGGGATGCGAATCGAGGAATTGCAGGAGCCAGTCGCGATAGTTGCCGAGGCGGAAGTACCAATTTTCCTCCTCCAGTTCGACGACCTCGCCCCACTCGGGGCCGAAGTTGCCATCCTCGCCGCGCTCCTTGTCGGTGAGGAACTGCTCCTGCCGCACACTGTAAAAGCCGCGATACTTCGCCTTGTAGATGTCGCCGCGATCGTAGAGATCCTGGAGGATCTTCTGCACGCAGGTCTTGTGCAGCGGGTCGGTGGTGGCGGCCCAGCCGTCGTAGCTGATCTCCAGCTTCTCCCAGAGTTCGATGAACTTTGCCGTCGTCTTGGTGACGAATTCCTCGGGCGAGATGCCCTCCTTGGCCGCAGCCTGCTGGACCTTTTGCCCATGCTGGTCGACGCCGGTGAGGAGATAGGAACTGTCGCCCTTGAGGCGATGGTAACGCACGAGGACATCGGCGAGGATTTTCTCGTAGGCATGGCCGATGTGCGGAGCCGCGTTGGTGTAGTCGATCGCGGTGGTGATGTAAAACGTCTTGCTCAAGGTATGTGCGGCTGGCTGAAACTTTTATGCAGGGAGCGAAATGTATATCCGCTCGGCCCGGAGGCGTAAAGCCAAGAGCCGGAACCTGTCACCCTAAACGAAATCCAGTTCCGCCGTGCGCGCAAGCAGCCCGTGCCGCAGCGCCAGCTCGCGGAAAAGCAGGATCGCCTCCTTTTCCTTCGCGCCCAGGTCGTAGCGGATATAGCGCGTCAGGTACTCGTAGGAGCCACTGGGATCACCCGTCTTGCTGGCGATCTCCCGCCGGGCTTCGAGTCCGTCCCCCTTGACCTCCCGCAACGCCCTGGCAACTCCCGCCGAGTCCTTCAGCCCCAAGCGCAACGCCCAGGCCGCGAAGACAAACGGCAGCCCCGTATGCGAGAGCCAGAGCTCGCCCAGATCGTGATACCGCCAGCCGCCGTCATGGCGCGCGCGAAACTCCAGCGCCGGATCGCCGATGATAAGGCGCGAGGCGTTTACCGGCGGATTCGACGAAGCCACCAGCTCCCAGTCGCCGGGGTAAAATTCCGAAAGCAGCACCTGCAAAAGGGCGACCGAACTCCGCGACGACGGATCGAGGTAAATCTCCCCCGGAACGCCAAACTGCCCCCGGCTCGCCACGAAAACGCTGTGCACCGGCCCGAGGCAGGCAATCGCCACGTCATCGACCACCTTCTCCACCCCGAGGTGCAGGATCTCAAAAAGCGGGATCAGCGCGACGTCGATCTTCCCGGCTTCGAAGCTGTTCGTCAGCTTCGCGGGCACCTCAAGCAAGACCTTCGCCGGGTCCAGCCCCCAGATGAGGGGCCGGGCATTGAGATAGGAAACACTGCCGACGCGCACGCCGGCCAGAGCGGCAGGATTCATCAGGCTGCGACGAGTTCGCCCGGCCCGGTGTTCGGAATGCGCTCGTAGAAGCTGTTTCGCTGCATGGGCACGCGCCCGGCCTCGCGGATGGCCTTTTCCAGGGCGGCGACGGTCTGCTGTTGCGGAGTCTGCGCACCTGCCATGTGGAAAATCTTTTCCTCGATGATCGTGCCGTGCAGATCGTCGACCCCGTAACCGAGGGAGAGCTGGGCCGTTGGCAACCCGAGGCTGATCCAGTACCCCGTGATGTGCGGGATGTTATCGAGGTAAATGCGGCTGATCGCGATGTTCTTCAGTTCCTCGTACGCCGTGGCGTGCGGGATGCCCTTCAGCGCGGGCCGCGCGCCGTCGGGCTCGAAGGCAAAGGGAATGAAGCCAGTGAACCCACCCGTGTCGTCCTGAATCTCGCGCAGGCGGCGCAGGTGGTCGATGCGATGATGAGCATTCTCGATGTGCCCGTAGAGCATGGTGCAGGTGCTGTGCTCGCCGAGCTGATGCCAGGTGCGGTGCACTTCGGCCCATTCCTCGGCGGTCTCCTTGCCCTTGCAAATCTGGTCGCGGATGCCCTGGTCGAAAATCTCCGCTCCTCCGCCCGTGATAGCCCCCAGTCCGTTCTCGCGGAGCAGGATCAGGGTATCGCGCAACGGCATCTTGAAAACCCGGTCGGCCAGGTGGCGAATCTCGACAGCGGTAAAGGCCTTGATGATGAGCGCGGAATCCAGCTCGCGCAGTTCGCGGAGCAACGTGAGATACCAGTCGCCCGTCAGCGTGGGATGCAGGCCGCCCACCATGTGAATCTCGGTGATGCCGAGCTTCAGCGCATCGCGCACGGTGCCGACGATCTCGGGGATCGCCATCTCAAAGGCGTGCTCCTCGCGTTTCTTCGCCCCGAAGGCGCAGAACTGGCACGAGAGCAGGCAGACGTTGGAGTAGTTGATGTAGCGATTGTGAATATACGTCGCCACATTGCCGTTGATTCGCTCCCGGATGATATTGGCGATCGCGCCGATGCCGTTGAGATCGCGGGAGCCGTACAGCGTCAGCCCGTCGGCGTCGCTAATCCTCTCGCCAGCAAGGACTTTATCACAGATCGGACGCAGTTCCGGGGCGAGCAGTTTCGGATTCAGTGCCATGGGTATTCCATCAATCTCACCTGCTACGTTCGTGCATGGCAAGACGGATTCAAGTCCCCGCCCGAAAATGAAATTTCAGGCGGGAGACTCTTGCAAAGATGTCTAGTGCTTCTTGTTCATGGCCGCGGTGAACCAGTCGACCTGGCCAAAACCGCCGCCGCCTCCCCCGCCCCGGTTGCCGGAGCGATGGCGATCCACGTCGCGGGAGTTACCTTCCTGGCGCTTCTCACCCGGCTTGCGGGCGGGAGCGGCCTCGGGCTTGCTCTTCATGGAGAGACCGACGCGCTTGCGGGCGAGATCGACCTCCATGACGGTGACATGGACCTTCTGGCCCACCTTCACCACGTCCGCCGGATTCTTCACGAACTGGTCGGAAAGCTGGCTGATGTGCACGAGACCGTCCTGGTGCACGCCGATGTCGACGAAAGCGCCAAAGGCCGTGACGTTGGTCACGATGCCCGGGAGCTTCATGCCCGGCTGGAGCTGCTCCAGCTTCTCGACGCCGTCGGCAAAGCTGAACGCCTCAAACTGCTGGCGCGGATCGCGGCCCGGCTTGGCCAGCTCCTGCATGATGTCGTTGAGGGTCGGCAGACCGACATCGTCCGTGACGTACTTCTTCAGGTCGATCTTGTTGCGCTTCACGCCGTCCTTGAGCAGCTCGGAAACCGTCGCGCCGATGTCGCGGGCGATGCTGTTGACGAGGTCGTAACGCTCCGGGTGCACGGCGCTCGCGTCGAGCGGGTCCTCGCCGTCGCGAATGCGCAGGAAGCCCGCCGCCTGCTCGAATGCCTTGGGTCCGAGATTGGCGACCTTGAGGAGTTCCTTGCGGCTCTTGAACGGCCCGTTGGCATCGCGATGCTCGACGATGCTGGCGGCGGTGCGGGAGTTGAGTCCCGACACGTAGCTCAGCAGGTGCTTGCTCGCGGTGTTGAGTTCCACGCCCACGTTGTTCACGCAGGAGATGACGATGTCGTCGAGGGAACGCTTGAGCGCGTTCTGGTCGACGTCGTGCTGGTATTGACCGACGCCGATCGACTTCGGGTCGATCTTCACCAGCTCCGCCAGCGGGTCCATGAGACGGCGACCGATGGAGACCGCGCCTCGCACGGTGATGTCGTGATTCGGGAATTCCTCACGGGCAACCTCCGAGGCCGAGTAAATCGACGCGCCGGACTCGTTGACCACGACGACCGGGATGGAGGTCGGCAGCTTGATCTTGCGGATAAAAGCCTCCGTCTCGCGGGACGCCGTGCCGTTGCCGATGGCGATGGCCTCGATGTGATGCTTCTTCACGAGAGAGTGCAACACCTCGGCGGCCTCGACCTGCTCGCGGGTGCTCTTCTCGGGGTAGATGACTTCGTTTTCGAGCAGCTTGCCCTGGCGATCGAGCACGACCACCTTGCAGCCCGTGCGGAAGCCCGGGTCGATGGCGAGCATCGTCTTCTGCCCCAGCGGCGAAGCGAGCAGCAGCTCGCGCAGGTTCTCGGCGAAAACGCGGATGGCCTCCTCGTCGGCCTTCTTCTTGAAGAAAATTCGAGCCTCGGCCTCCATGGCGAACCCAAGGAGACGCTTGTAGCAATCCTGCGCGGCGAGGCGCACCTGCTCGGCGGCGGGCGATTTGCCACGCACGAAGAGGTTTTCCACGATGGTGAGCGCGTCCTCCTCCGGCGGAGTGAGGCGGGAATACAGGAAGCCCTCGGACTCGCCACGGCGAATGGCGAGGATGCGGTGCGACGGCGCGGTGGCGGCGGGTTCGCTCCAGTCAAAGTAGTCCTTGAACTTCGCGCCCTCCTCTTCCTTGCCCAGGGCGACCTTGGATTTCAACACGCCCTTGGTGAGGTAAAGGTCGCGCAGCTTGGCGCGCACCTCGGCGTCGTCGTTAATACGCTCGGCGATGATGTCGCGGGCTCCGGCCAGCGCGGCCTCGGCGTCCGGCACTTCCTTGGCGGCGTCGACGAACGGCGCGGCTTCCGCCACCGGGTCGGTCGAGGCGTCCTGCGCCCAGAGAATGTCGGCGAGCGGCTCCAGCCCACGCTCCTTGGCGACAGTAGCCTTGGTGCGCTTCTTCGGGCGGAAGGGCAGGTAGATATCCTCCAGCGTCGCGAGGGTCTCGGCGCCATCGATCTTGGCCTTGAGCTCCTCGGTCAAAAGCTTGCGCTCCTCCAGCGAGGAGACGATGGACTCGCGGCGCTTGTCCAGCTCGACGAGCTGCTCCAGGCGGTCGCGAATCGAGGTGATCTGCACTTCGTCCAGCTCGCCCGTGCGCTCTTTGCGGTAACGCGCGATAAAGGGCACCGTGGCTCCCTCCTCCAGGAGCATCGCTGTCGCGGCGACCTGACGGGGCTGCAGCTTCAGTTCCTGGGTAACTTTTAGTACGTATTTTTCGATCATTGCGGGAGAAAAAGGGTGCGTCATGTTGCGCCAATTCCACGCGGAGTCAATGAGGAGAAAATTCCATTTCTCGCTTGCCCAACCCCCGTCGGCTTCCATGGTAGGATTCATCAACTCTGGCGAGGTTTCCCCGAACTGGAGTCCGTTTGAAAACTCTCGGATTACGTAGAATCCCGGTGCTACGAGTCCGCATTCCTTCCGATTTTTTCCGCATTTCGGAACTCTCCATGGAGAAAACGAGCTTGAGAACTGATTGCAATTATAAGTTTTTCTTATTTTCTTGTTCACCCTCCTCCCCGGAGGCATCCTCAGGCCAGTTGGCCGATTGATGAAAATCTTCAATCCCAGACGCGAGATGGGTCATGATCCGGACAGTCTTTTCCGGAAGGGGCAGTGCGTTTGCCGCGCAAGGAGCCAATCCCTGCATTCCCCGCGATAGCCTATCATGAAACCGTCGATTCCCCAGGTCTCCGCTCCTTCCGATGAACTGATCGAAAAGATGAACGCCTGGTGGAGGGCGGCCAACTATCTCAACATCGGGCAGATTTACCTCAAGGCGAACCCGCTCGTGAAAGAGCCGCTCACGGTCGATCATATCAAGCCCCGCCTGCTCGGCCACTGGGGCACCTCGCCGGGGCTGAATCTCGTCTACGTCCACCTCAACCGGCTGATCAAACAATACGGTCTCGATGTTGTTTACATGGCGGGACCCGGCCACGGTGGCCCGGCTCTGGTGGCCAATGTCTACCTGGAGGGCAGCTATACGGAGTTCTTCCCCGAGATCACCCGCGACGAAGCGGGATTGCTGAAACTCTTCCGACAGTTTTCCACGCCGGGAGGAATCCCGAGTCATGTCAGCGCAACAACGCCGGGGTCCATTCACGAAGGCGGCGAGCTGGGTTATGTCCTCGTCCATGCCTTTGGCGCGGTGATGGATAATCCCGAGCTGATCGTTGCGGCGGTGGTCGGCGACGGTGAGGCGGAGACCGGCCCGCTGGAGGGAAGCTGGAAAGGCATCCGCTTTATCAATCCCGAGCGCGACGGCGCAGTGCTCCCCATCCTGCACCTCAACGGCTACAAGATCTCCGGCCCCACCGTCTGGGGACGCGAGAGCGACGAGAATATCGCCCGCTTCCTGGAGGGGCATGGCTACGAGCCGCATTTCGTGGAGGGCGATGATCCGGCAGCGGTTCACCGGGACTTCGCCGTGTGCCTGGAGACCGCCATCCTCAAGATCCAGGCCATCCAGAAGGAAGCCCGCGAAAACGGCTTTACCACCCGCCCGGTCTGGCCGGCCATCGTCCTGCGCACGCCCAAGGGATGGACCGGGCCGAAGGTCGTCGACGGCCTGCCGGTAGAAGGCACCTTCCGCGCTCATCAGGTGCCGCTTTCCACCGTGCGGGAAAATCCCGCCCATCTGAAGATGCTCGAGGAGTGGCTGCATAGCTACCGGCCCGAGGAGCTTTTTGACGAAAACGGAACCTTCCGCGCCGAGCTGTTTGCTCTCGCCCCGGCGGGCGATCACCGCATGGGCGCAAATCCACATGCCAATGGCGGCAAGCTCACCATCCCGCTCGACCTGCCGGATTTCTCCGATTACGCCGTGCCAGTCCCCTCGCCCGCAAAGGAACGCATCGAGTCGACGCGCGAACTCGGGAAATTCCTCCGCGATCTCTACAAGCGGAACCCGCATAACTTCCGCCTCTTCTGCCCGGACGAGACGAACTCAAACCGCCTCGGCGCGGTCTTTGAAGTCACCGATCGCTGCTTCGTCAGTCCGCTCATCAGCATCGACGACCATGTCTCGCACACAGGCCGTGTGATGGAAGTGCTCAGCGAGCACAACTGCCATGGCTGGCTGGAAGGCTACAACCTGACGGGACGCCACGGACTCTTTGCCACCTACGAGGCCTTTGCCATGGTGGCGGATTCCATGTCGATGCAGCACGCGAAGTGGCTGGAACACTGCCGCCACATCCCATGGCGCAAGCCGGTGCCGTCGCTGAATTACCTGCTCACCTCGACCTGCTGGCGCAATGACCACAATGGCTTCAGCCATCAGGGCCCCGGCTTCATCGACAACCTCATCAACAAGCGCCCCGAGGTGGCGCGAGTCTATCTCCCGCCGGATGCCAACTGCCTGCTTAGCGTGGCGGATCACTGCTTCCGCAGCACGAACTACCTCAACGCCATCGTCATCGACAAGCAGCCGCAGTTGCAATACCTGACGATGGAACAGGCGCGCGCCCATTGCGCACGCGGTGCGGATATCTGGACGTGGTGCAGCAATTGCCCGCCGGATGAGGAGCCCGACATCGTGCTCGCCTGCGCGGGCGACATCGCGACGCAGGAAACCGTCGCCGCCGCGTGGCTGCTGCGCCAGCATCTGCCGAGCGTGCGCGTGCGCGTCGTCAACATCGTCGACCTCATGGCGCTCCCGCCCCGCGACAAGCATCCGCATGGGATGGATCACACGGATTTCGTCCGCCTCTTCACGGAGAAAGGGCACGTCATCTTTGCCTTCCACGGCTTCCCCGGCGTGGTGCACCAGCTCATTCATGGCCGCCCGGATCAGGACCGCTTCCACGTGCGCGGTTACATCGAGGAGGGTACGACGACCACGCCCTTTGACATGGTGGTGCTCAATAAAATGAGCCGCATCCATCTTTGCCAGGACGTGATTCGCCACGTGCCACGGCTCGCGGGCGAGGAAACGCGCCTGCTCCAGGCCACCGAGGATTTGCTCCAGAAACACCGCCGCTATGTCCGCGAGCATTTCGAGGACCTCCCAGAGATCGCGGACTGGGTCTGGACCGACTGATAATTTATGCCAGCGTCAAACGACACCCCCATCGTGAAAACTCCCCAGCAGGTCCTGGCCGAGCAATCGGTCGACCCGGCCAGGGGACTAACCCCGGAGGACGCCTCCGCCCGGCTTCAGAAATATGGCCCGAACGCCATCGAGGAAAAGAGCCAGAGCGCGCTGAAGCGCTTCCTCGGTTACTTCTGGGGGCCGCTGCCGTGGATGGTGGAGGCGCCTGCCGTGATGGCCGCACTCATCGGCGACTGGGTGGATTTCTCGATCATCGTCTTCATGCTCGTCTTCAACGGCGTGCTGGGATTCTGGGAGGAAAGCACCGCGTCCAACGCGCTCTCGGCCCTGAAGAATTCCCTCGCCCTCACCGCCAAGGCACTGCGCAAGGCCGCCTGGGGCGACGTGCCTGCACGCGACCTCGTGCCCGGCGACATTGTGCGCGTGCGGCTGGGCGATGTGATTCCCGCCGATGGTGTTTTGCTGGAGGGCGATTACCTCGATATCGACCAGTCCGCGCTCACCGGGGAATCGCTCTCGGTTTCCAAAAAAGGCGGCGATGTCGTGTACTCCGGCTCCATTGTGAAAAAGGGCGAGATGACGCTCGTCGTCACCGCCACCGGCACGAACACGTTCTTTGGCCGCACGGCGAAGCTGGTCGCCTCCGCCGGGACGAAATCCCACCTCCAGGAAGCCGTCGTCGGCATCGGGAATTTCCTCATCATCCTCACCCTCGCCCTCGCAGCGGTGCTGATCGTGGATCAGCTCGCGGGGATGCGCGGGCATTTCTCGAAGAACGGCCTCTTCGGCCTCGCGGAATACGTCCTCGTCCTGCTCGTGGCAGCGGTGCCGTTCACCACGCCCGCCGTACTTTCCGTCACGATGGCCCTCGGCGCGAAGATGCTCGCCATCAAAAAGGCCATCGTCTCCCGGCTGGAATCCATCGAGGAACTCGCGGGCATCGACATCCTTTGCTCCGACAAAACCGGCACGCTCACGCAGAACAAGCTCACGCTCGGCGATGTCCTCCCGTGGAATGGCGCAACCGCGCAGGACGTGATCCTCGCCGGGGTGCTCGCCTCCAAGCTGGAAGACAAAGACCCCATCGACCTCGCCATCGCCGCCGGGCTGAAGGATCAGTCAACCGCCAGCGCATGGACGCTGAAAACCTTCGTTCCCTTTGACCCGGTGAGCAAGCGCACGGAGGCCACGCTCACGGACGCCGCAGGCAGGACCATCCAGACCACGAAGGGCATGCCAGCAGTCATCCTCGGCCTTTGCGACCTGAGCGACGCCGACCGGAAAAAGGCGGAGGATTCCGTCACCGCGCTGGCCACCCGGGGCATGCGCGCCCTCGCCTCCGCTCGCAAGGAGGCGGGCGGTCCGTGGACCTTCCTCGGCATCCTGCCCCTCATGGACCCACCGCGCACGGATTCCAAACAGACCATCGCGGAAGCCCGCGAACTCGGCGTGCAGGTCAAGATGGTCACCGGCGACGATGTCGCCATCGCCCGCACGATCTCGGGCGAACTCGGCATGGGCGAGAACATCCAGCTCGCCTCCGACCTTTTCCCGGAAGGCACCTCGGTCGACAAACTGCCCGCCAATGCCGCCGCCCACATCGCGGCGGTCGACGGGTTTGCCCGCGTCTTCCCCGAGCACAAATATGGCGTGGTGAAAGCCCTTCAGGATGCCGGGCATATCGTCGGCATGACCGGCGATGGCGTAAACGACGCCCCCGCGCTGAAGCAGGCCGACGTGGGAATCGCCGTCTCGGGCGCAACCGACGCCGCCCGCGCTGCGGCCGCTCTCGTGCTGACTGCTCCGGGCTTGTCCGTCATCATCGACGGCATCAAGGAAGCCCGCCGCATCTTTGAGCGGATGATGAGCTACATGCTCTACCGCATCGCCATGACGGTCGCGATCATGTTCTTCGTCGTCACGGCGGTGGCTTGCTATGACTTCTTTCCGCTCACGGCCGTGATGATCATCGCCCTCGCCCTGCTGGACGATCTGCCGATCATGACGATCGCGTATGACAATGCCTCCGCCGCGCCGCAGCCGGTGAAATGGCACATGCCGCGCATCTTCATGATCTCCTCGATCCTCGGCATCTTCGCCGTGGTGGAGAGCTTTCTCCTGCTCTTCCTCAGCCAGGACATCTACCACCTCGACAAGCCGCACATCCAGACGATGATGTTCCTGCAACTCGTCGCCGGAGGTCACCTGATGCTCTTTGTCACGAGGGCCACAGGGCCATTCTGGAAACCGCCCTTCCCCGACATGCGGCTCTTCGTCGCCATCGTGGGCACCCAGGTCGTCGCAGTGCTTCTCTGCGGCTTCGGCGCGGGAACCGTCGTGCCCGCCCTGCCGTGGAACATCATCGGCTGGGTCTGGGTTTACAACATCGCGTGGATGTTCCTCCTCGATTTCGTGAAGCTCATGATCTACCGAGTGCTCGACGACTGGAGGCTCCACGAGGGACGGTCGTTCTTCACCACCATCCGCACCCACCTCAGCCCCTTCGGTTCGCTCTATGCGAAGAAGGGGCCGCGGTAAGTACTCTTAACTAACGAAGCGGAGCCGTCGCGAGGGTCGCCACGCGGCGGTAGCCCCGGTGGGAAAGTTCCGCCGCAGCGTAGGACGCAAAGGCGGGACTCTGCCCGACGGCGGGAAGCAGGACGATCATCTCGTCACTGATCGCATCGAGCTTGGGCCGGATGTCGCGCTTCAGGTCAAACGGCGGATACGCGGGCAGCGTTCCTCCCCGGCTCCAGGAGCGGATGAGTGTCTTCTGGATCGCGCGGGAGGCCGCCATCTGGGCCTTCATGAACGCCTCGACCTGCATGGCAGGCACGCCCTTGGCCTCCCCCTTGCTGACGAGCCCGGCGAGAAGCTCCGCCTCCCGCTTGGGATCGTAAACCGGCAGAGTATCGCGGAACTTGACCCACGCGACCTGCGAGGCGAGGTCCAGCCGGTCGCCCATCAGCTCCACCATGCGCTTCTGCGGCAGCGTCGGTTGATAGGAGGAATGGGATGCTGGTGTGGCGCATCCCCCGACGAGCGCGAGGCAACACATGGCGAGAAAGGAACGTCTCAGCGTTTTCATCCTCAGAGCGTGGGAAACTTCACCCACTTCGCGCCGAGGCTGGAGCTCTTCACCGCCGTCTCGATGAAGGCCATGCCGTACACGCCATCGTCGATCGTCGGATAATCCACATCCTTCGGCACCTTCTTGCCCGCGACCTCCGCCCGGATGGCGCGGAAGGCCTCGGTGTAGATGTTTCCAAAGGCTTCCAGATAGCCCTCGGGATGCCCGGCGGGAATGCGCGTGAATTTCTGGAGCTTCGGCGAGAGATAGCCATTGCCCCGGCCCCAGACCTGACGCGGCTGGTCGGGGTACTTCACCACGAGCTGGTTCGGATGCTCCTGATGCCACTCCAGGGAGGCCTTGGTGCCGTAGACGCGGATGTTGAGGTTATTCTCCTCGCCGATGGCAATCTGCGAGGCGAAGAGCGTGCCCTTCGCGCCGCCCTTGTAGCGTACGAGGATGCTGCCGTCGTCATCGAGCAGGCGGCCTTTCACAAAGGTGGAAAGGTCCGCGCAAAGGCTCTCGATCTCCAGCCCCGTGATGTAGTGCGCGAGATTCTCGGCATGCGTGCCGATGTCGCCGAGCGAACCCGCCGCGCCGCTGCGCTTCGGGTCCGTGCGCCACGCGGCCTGCTTCTGCCCGTCCTTTTCGAGGAAGGAACTCAGCCACCCCTGCGGGTACTCTGCCACCACCTTGCGGATCTCGCCGAGGTAGCCGGAGCGCACGAGTTCGCGCGCCTGCTTCACCATGACGTTGCCGGTGTAGTTGTGAGTCAATACAAAGACCTTGCCACTTTTGGCCACGACCTTGCGCAGCTCCTTGGCCTGCTTGAGGTCAAAGGTCACCGGCTTGTCGCAGATCACGTTGAAGCCGCTCTCCAGGAAAAGCTTCGCGGGGCCGAAGTGCTGGTGGTTCGGCGTGACGATGACAACGAAATCGAGGCGCTCGCTGGTGGGCTTGTCCTTTTCCGCCGCCGCCATTTCCTCATAGCTGCCGTAGACCCGCGAGGGATCAAGGTTCAGATCCGCGCCGGATTCCCGCGAGCGTGCGGCGTCCGAGGAGAACGCCCCGGCCACGAGTTCCGCCTGCTGGTCCATCGCCGCCGCGATGCGGTGAACCGCACCAATAAAGGCTCCGCGGCCACCGCCTATCATTCCGTATCGAAGTTTGCGTGCCATAAAAAATCCTACTGCTCTGCTTTGTCGAAGGCTGAATCAAACGCCCGTGCGCTGGAGGGGAAGTCCAGGGCGCGGACAGCGCGAGCCGCCTCGGTCGCGCCATGGATGCGGTCCATGCGCGCATCCTCCCACTCCACGGAGAGCGGGCCGTGGTATCCTATGTCGTTGAGCGCCACGATCACATCCTCAAAGCGGATGTCGCCGCGCCCGATCGAGCGAAAATCCCAGAACCGCCGGGCATCGCCAAAGCTCGTGTGCCCGCCGAAGACGCCGACTGATCCGTCACCGTGGCCCCACCAGACATCCTTCATATGGGCGTGATAGATGCGGTCGGAGAAGGTGCGGATGAACTTCACATAATCCACCCCCTGATAGCCCAGATGCGAGGGGTCGTAGTTAAAGCCAAAGCGCTTGTGCCCGCCGACAGCCTCAATGGCCCGTTGGGCGGAGACAATATCAAAGGCGATCTCCGTCGGATGCACCTCCAGCGCGAAGTTCACATTCAACGCGTCGTAGGCATCGAGGATCGGCGTCCAGCGGTCGGCGAAGTCTTCAAATCCCTTGTCCCAGTAGGCCTGCGTCGTCGGCGGGAAGGCATAGATGGAGTGCCAGATCGAGGAGCCGGTGAATCCATTGACTACGGCCAGTTCACCGGCCTTCGCTCCCGGTTTGGCATCGAAAAACGCGCGGGCAGCCTTGCCCGTGGCGATCATCTCCTCCGCAGCCCGCTGGCGGACACCCTCGGGATTCCCATCGCCCCAGACCGCAGGCGGCAGGATGCTGCGATGACGGTCGTCGATGAGATCGCATACCGCCTGTCCGACGAGGTGATTCGACAGGGCAAAACAGGTCAGACCATTCTCACCGAGAAGCTTCCAGAGGGTTGGGATGTAGGCCGGATCAGCCAAGGCCTTGCGGACGTCGAAGTGGTCGCCCCAGCAGGCGAGTTCCACACCATCGTATCCCATGGACTTGACGAGTGGGAGGAGTTCGCGAACCGGGAGGTCCGCCCATTGGCCGGTAAACAACGTGAGGGGTCGGGGCATGGGTCCGTAATGTGTCAGCCTCGCCGCCCGGGCGCAAGCCATCGGATTCGCCCTTGTTCCGCTCCGCGATTTGCGCCAGAAACGGGAAAGTGCGACCCTTGATGGCTTTGCGAATCTCTCCCCTCGTCCTCGGCATCACGTTATCCCTGGCCGCTGCGTTCGGACTCCGAGCACAGGATCTGCGCCGCCCGCCGACTCCGGCAGATCGCCAGCAATTTGGCTCCGCCGGATGGCCCGCCGCCCGGGATCAACTTCAGGCCGCCCTGCTCGCCGCCTACGCGCCCGGCGGCTCGCAACGTCCCGGTAGCACGGGCGTGACGGCCTTCAAGAGCTGGCTCCTGCTCTGGAAATGGGCCGACTTGCTCGCGCAGCCCGAGCAACCCTTCGGCACACAAACCGCCGACTTCCAACCGGCCCCCGATGCAAAGACGAATGCAGACCTCCTCGATCCGACGGTGGTGCGTGATTGGATATCTGATGAGGCATTCGGCGCCATGTTGTTTTCCACCCTGTCGCCGGAGGACAACGCAACCCAGGTCTTGAAAAACCTTCAGGATATCGCACAAGCCAGCCCGGCGAAGTTCCGGGAGTATCCGGCGCTCGCCATCGCGCTAGCCGTGGTCTACGACGTGCCCCTGCCTCCCTACTGGCCGCACCATCAGGTGACCCAATCCCTCATCCCAATCACCAACCAGAGCGCGGCGGAGCGCTTCGCCTATTGGTCAACCGCCAATGACGCCCACGATCTTCTGCTCGACATTCGCAAACTCGATCCCGAGCAGTTGAAATTCCTCATCGACGCACCGATCGATCCCGCGGAGTTTGCCTGGGCGCGCAAGCGGGTGCGTCTTTCCCGCAACGAGATGCCGAAGGCCTTCTCGATGATCCGCTACGATCGCGAGCGCCTGCTCGGTCAGCAATACTCCTGGACGGAGGGGCCGTATACCCTCGAGGAGATCTATTCCAAAGGAGGCATCTGTGTCGATCAGGCCTATTTCGCCAGCATGGTTGGCAAGGCCCGGGGATTGCCCACCCTGTACTTTTCCGGCCAGGGGGTGGACGGCGGTCATGCGTGGTTCGGCTACATGAAGATGGACGACAAGTGGGAGCTGGATTGCGGCCGCTATGAGAACCAGAACTACGCCACCGGCGAGGCACTCGACCCGCAAACCTGGACGCCGATCAGCGACCACGAACTCCAGTTTCTCGCCAAGCGCTTTCGCGACACCCCGCTTTACGCCGCTTCGCAGGATGACATCATGTTCGCCGAGCTGTTCCTCGCTTCAGGACAGAATGACCGGGCGCTACGCGCTGCCGACAGCGCCATCTCGGTGTGCCCGGAGAATCCCGATGCCTGGAATGAAAAGACCCGGATCCTGGAAAAAACCCAGGCGTCTCTCCCGGTTCTGCGCACCCACCTGGAAGCCGCTGCCAAGCAATTCACCAGTTATCGAGACCTTCGCGTCGACTATCAAGTCGCCCTCGCCAAGGTCGCCCGAGCCCAAGGGGACTCAACGACAGCAGACACCCTTGAGCGCCTCGCCCTGAGCCAGAATAAAAAGAAGCGCTCCGACCTGAGCGTCGGCATCGCAGCCGACCGACTTTCCTCGCTGGTCGAGCAAAAGCAGTTCGACGAAGCCTTCAAGGAATACAAGAAGCAGATCAACGGTCTGGGTAAAACCGGGGGCGGCAATTTCTTCTATGATATCGTGGAGCCTTTCGCCATGGCCCTGAAAGGTGCGGGCGATGACGCGAAAGCGGAAAACGCCGTGGCTCTCGCTCGCAAGGCGCTCCGCCCCGAGCCCGGCGGAATCCTCGATGTCGACATGAAGCAGTTGGAAAATGCCATTTCCGCCAAGGCCGGAAACTGATTTTCCCGGAACGCTCCCTGTTCCGAAAAAAGAAAGGACGCCGATGTCCTGCGACACCGGCGTCCCGGAGATCAGATGATCAACTGATTAGGCGGGGATCAGTTCCTTCACCATCTCGCGCTCCTGCTTGAGCTCGTTGACGGTGGCTTCGATCTTGCCCTTGCTGAAATCGCTGAGCGGCAGGCCCTGAACGATCTCGAGCTTCGAGCCGTTCGAGCGAACCGGGAACGAGGTGATGAGCCCGGCCTCGATGCCATAGCTGCCGTCGGAGCACAGAGCCACGCTGTGGAAATCGCCAGCGGCGGTCGGCTCGATGATCGAGCGGACGGTGTCGACCACGCCATGAGCGGCGGACTTGGCCGAGGAGAGACCGCGAGCCTCGATGATGGCCGCACCACGGAGCTGGACGCTCTTGATGAAGTCATTCTCAAGCCACTGGGTGTCCGTGATGACGGAGGTCACCGGCTTGCCGTTGATCTTGGCGTTTTCAAAATCCGGATAGAGCGTGCTGGAGTGGTTGCCCCAGATGGCGACGTTGGAGACAGCGGTGGAATGCACCCCGGCCTTGGTGGCGAGCTGCGACTTGGCGCGGTTCTCGTCGAGGCGAGTCATGGCAAACCAGCGGTCGCTGGGCACGTCGCGGCCATTGTTCATGGCGATGAGACAGTTCGTGTTGCAGGGGTTGCCCACGACGACGACGCGTACGTCGGAGGCGGCGTTCTTCGCGATGGCGGAACCCTGGGAGATGAAAATCTTGCCGTTGATGCCGAGGAGATCCTTGCGCTCCATACCGGCCTTGCGCGGCACGCTGCCGACGAGGAGAGCCCAGTTGGCACCACGGAAGCCTTCGTCAAGGTCAGACGTGGCTACGATATCGGAGAGAAGCGGGAACGAGCAGTCATTGAGTTCCATCACCACACCCTCGAGCGGCTTGAGAGCGTTGGGGATTTCGATGAGGCGAAGTTCGACAGGCTGGTCCGGACCGAAAACAGAACCGGAAGCGATACGGGGGAGGAGAGAGTATCCGATCTGACCCGCAGCGCCGGTCACAGCGACTTTAATGGGAGCTTTCATACATTAATAAAACTAATGCAAGATGCGCTTTTCCCAAAGGACAAAAGCAGAAATCGCGAAGAATTTCGCGTAAACCGCCGTTCCGGAAAATGAGAAACCCCGTTTGCCTCGCGGCAATACGGGGTTCCTCGGTGCTGGGGGAGAAAGTGGTTTTAGACGAGTTCCTTGAGGGCCTTGCCTGCGACGAACTTGACCGTCTTCGAGGCCTTGATCTTGATCTTCTGGCCGGTCTTCGGGTTCACACCCGTGCGGGCCTTGCGGCTGGCGACCTTGAAAGTTCCGAAGCCGATGAGCTGCACCGTCTTGGTTTTCTTGACGCCGAGCTTGATGCCGTCGATCACCGCGTTAACCGCGCGCTCCGCATCTGCTTTGCTGGTTCCGAGAGATTTCTGGACGGCTTCGACGAGTGCAACTTTGTTCATTGAAGGAGAAAAGATTGAGACTGTCGGGGACTATGACTAAGTTCCCCTGCATCTGTCAACGTTTTCAGAGGAAAAAGTGAAGGAAGCACATTTCTCCGAAAATGCAAATCGCCCGGGAGTTGCGGCCAGCAGGCGCGAGTCGTATAGAGCAGCATGACCTTCGAGGAACAAATCGCCCTCTATCTCGGGCGGGAACCACGCGTCGCAAAATCCGCCTATATCGCCCCCGGCGCCTTTGTGGCGGGCGATGTCACCCTCGGTGAGGAATCCAGCATCTGGCCGGGATGTTCCCTGCGCGGCGACATCGCTCCCATCGTGATCGGCGCTCACTCCAATGTGCAAGACGGCTCCGTCGTCCACGTCGCGGATGACAAGCCCGCCCTCATCGGCGAATGGGTCACCATCGGCCACCAGGCCATCGTGCACGCCTGCGAGATCGAGGACGAGGTGCTCATCGGCATGGGCGCGGTGGTTCTGGATGGCGCCAAGATCGGCGCGCGCAGCATCGTCGGAGCGGGCGCTGTCGTCACAGGCCGCATGGTTGTTCCTCCCGGCTCGCTCGTGCTCGGCTCCCCGGCGGTAATCAAGCGCCAGCTCTCCGCGGAAGAGCAGTCCAAAGTGCGCGTCTGGGCGGAGCGTTACGTCACCGTCTCCCGCGCCTACCTCTCCGGCATGGCCAAGGTTGCCCGCCCCTCCACCTGCTGCTAGGCTGCATTCATGAGCAAGCCCGTGGAACAGATAGTTGTTCGTGCGATCATTCCGACGAGTGCTGGCGTCGCTGTCTTCGTCGGTAATATCGAGAAAGTCTTCGTCATCTATGTCGACCCCAGCGTCGGCAGCGCGATCAACATGTTCCTCAACGGCACCGCCAAGGAGCGCCCCCTCACCCACGATCTCATGGCGCTCATCCTCGCCTCGCTGGGCGCGAAGGTGGACCGCGTCGTCATCAATGATCTCAAGAGCGGCACCTACTTCGGGCGGCTCATTCTCACGGCGGAAAACGAACTCCAGCAGCGCAAGATCATCGAACTCGACGCCCGCCCCAGCGATTGTATTGCCCTCGCCTGCCAGCAAAAAGCTCCCATTTATGTGAGCAAGGAAGTCTGGGACGAGGTCGAGGACATGTCCGACGTCCTGATCTCCATGCAGCAGCAACAGCAGGAGCAATCCGGCGAGGAAGACGAGGAAGGCTAAAGCCGATCAAGAAATCAGCAGCCCGCCCCGGACACACCGGCCGGATGCAAAAAGCGCGCATGGAATTCCGCCCGTGTCCCAATATCAACATCAAATGGCTGACCCCATTTCACGGTGCTGCATCATCTCCATATAGTACAAGTTCATGTCCATGAAACGAGTCGTGTTTGTTTTTTGGGTGATGTTTGTGGTCTGCATCGATGTTGATGCTTTTGATGCTGGTGACATCTGGTCTCGCTCCCCTGATGGGGGATTTGTTATTTTGAGAAATAACGAAGATCCTGTGTTTTGGGATTTGAAATCGAATTCTTCGGTTGGCTCTATCTTGAGAAAATCCGAGAAAGGGGAAATCTCCAATCTACAGGTTGTAGCGTCGTGGTCTCCCGATGGAAGGAAGGTGGCTGTATTATTATATTATGGCACTCGCTTGAGTGATCTTCGTATTTTTCAGAAAAACAAAGATGGGCGGTTTCGGGAGCTGAAAATATCGCTGCCTAATCAGGTTGAATATAAGGCTGGTGAAGGAGCTCCTGGTTTTGATGAGAATGCGGTGGGGCCATGGACTGATAATCGGACGGTTGCCCTTCTTTTGGGGAACTGTAAGGAATTTGAATCAGGTTCTCAGCATTTTTTTGTTGCGTTTACATTCACCGTAGATGGTGGCGCAGGAGTGGTTGAGGTCAAAAAACGAATGGGGCCGCTCGATGATCGTGCGTCTAGCGAATTTCTAAACGCATGGGGCAATATCTATTGGTAGATATGGTGGATTTATCGAGAAAATGAGAAAATGGGTCAGCCATTTAATATTGATATTTCAAGGATCTGTTTCCGCGCTTTCACCATCCTCCGATCCTCCCTCATTTTTGTCTCGCCTCCTTTGCCAGTCGGCAGACCCCGGCTCTCGTTCCCATTCTCAATTCCTCGCTGATCCAATCCAGCCTCACCGTTGTTTCGTCCTGAATCATTGCCGCCAGCAGACCCTTTCTCCAGTCTCCCTTCGCTTGTGCGCGCAATTCCTCCTTCGACACCTGGAACACCTTCAGCCCGGCTTCGATCAGCCTCGCCGCTCTTCTGGCTCCATGGTCGTTGAGTTGCTCGCCGTGGTAGCCATTCGCCTTTTTGATCTTCCGGCCTCCCTTCTCCAGCAAACTCAGCAGCTTTTCCCGAAATTCCTGCGATCCGAATAACCACCCTCTTCTCAGCGAGGAATACACTGCCAGCTCCGGCTTATCCTTTCCTTCCGAGAAAGTCGCCCCTGCTTTCCCCGGTTCGCTCCAGTCCACCCGTTTCTCCAAGACCTCCAGGAACTCCCTCCTCCCTGACGCCGTATCGGCACACCCGCACACCTCCAGGCCCGTCGCTGTCTCCAGCCATTCCGGTCGTTTCGCCGGGCTCGCGAGATAACCCCGTAGACTGCTCCAGGCGTAACTCTCCAATCCCTCCTCTTCCTGGACCAGCCCCGCTCTTACCGGATTGAGATGCACGTAATCCAGCAACGCCCAAAAGCAATTCCCCGGCTCCACGGCGATCGCCTTGTACCGCCCGCCAAAGACGTGGCCCCAAAGCCGATGTCTCACATTCACCCTGCGCGTGTACGCGTTTTGCAGCCATCCCATCCCCTCCGACAGGTTCGCCTTCGGCGTCTCAACCAGCAAATGGTAGTGATTGCTCATCAACGCATACGCGTGAATCCGCATCCCCGTCTTTTTCGCCGCTTCTCCCAGCGTCCGGATGAACGTCTTTCGATCCTCATCATCCCTCACAATTGCCTCCCTGCGATCTCCCCTCGCCATCACATGGTACATCGCCCCCTCGTACTCCACCCGCACTTGCCTCGCCATGCATTCTTTCTTCCTACCGCCTTAAGGAAATATCAATATTAAATGACTGACCCCGTTTTATTTCTATCGCGCGCTGGCGTTGGGTTTGTTCGGTTTTTCGTCTGTCGGTAGCATATGAGCAGGTCTTTCCGTGAGGTAGCTTCTTTCTTTAGATGCTCGCGCCAAGAAGCTTGGCTCCCTTCATGCCCCCAATAGTTGGCATCCGCCTTCTTATGGTTGGGCCGCGCGTTCACTTCACTCTCTGCGGCAACAGTGCGGGGGCGAAAATCGCTGCCCCCCGTTGCCGGGCTGTTCAGAAAAAACAGCATCAGCAGCGCGAAAAACAGACTCATCATGAAATTAGTCCAATGTAGCCCTCCACTTTTTCGTCAGTTCGTAAACTCTATCCCATAGTTCTTCTTCTTTGGACGTAAAGTTTGCATACTGAATCAGCGATCCTGACCATTGAAGCTGATCCAAGAGATCCAATAATTTTCCCTTATTTCCGCCGCATTCAGAGTCAACACTCGATTCTGCCGTGAAAAAAAAGTCAGCCGTTTTTCCTTTTCCATTTCTCAGCAGTTCGTCTGCGAGATTGTGAATTGCCTCAATAAGTTGCTGTTTCATCATCGGAATGCCTTGTCAGTTCGAATGACCCACGAGCGCGGCACGTTTTGAATTACGCCTTGATATGCTCCTCCAGGATAACCGGCCCCTTGAGCAGCGGCGGTTCCCTCACTTACCCAAGCGGAAAAACGGGGTCAGCCATTTAATATTGATATTTCAAGAACCTGTTTCCGCGCTTTCGCCATCTTCCGATCTTCCCTCATTTTTGTCTCGCCTCCTTCGCCAGGCGGCAGATTCCGGCTCTCGTTTCCATTCTCAATTCCTCGCTAATTTCCTCGCCAGCGCGTTAGCCCCGCGTCCGTGAGAAAGGCGATGGCGAGCAACAGCAGGAGCCAGTTGCCCAAGGGAGCATAACCCGCCGCCGGAGGACAGGTCCATGCCTGGCGCAGGTCGCTGATCACCCTTCCGCCGCTGGACGTGCTGAGGGCTCGCAATTCCTCCAGCCTGTCAGGTGAGGCATCCCATTCCGGATCGACGGACGGCGCGACGGGACCGAACCCCCAGCGAGCCTCGCCCGCGCGCACCACGCCCCGCAGGGGCTTCCCGGGCGGAAGGGACACTTTTGCTTCGAGCCGCCGTGGCTCCACGCGCTCCCAGGAGACGACGCGCGGTTCTCGTGAGGAATCATCGGAAACGATGAGCACGGGCGGGGTATTTGCCAGGCGCTCTGTCCAGGTGTCGTCGGTGAGAAGCTCCACCATCACCTCATTGCCCACGGTTTTCACCCGCAGGCTCGTTCCCTGCGGAGCAGGCGGCGGCAGGAGCCAGCGGCCAAGGGTTTGCACAAAGTCGGGAGCGGATGACCACGCGCGGAAATCCTGGGAGTAATCGCCCGCCATGGGAAACGTCACCGCCGCCACCCGCCCGATGCCGCGCTGCCAGAAGGCCACGAGCGGAGCCCGGTATTCATCGCCCGAGAGCAGCGCCGCCGACGCGCCGGGGCGCAGGTAGCTGAGATTGTATCCATCGACCTGCGGCAGCCAGTCCATGCGCCGGGGCGAGATCTCCGACCACCCGCCCGCGCTCACAGTGGCCACGGGCTCCTTGAGAAAGGCGGATCGGGCAATAGCCACGGTTTCCTGGGCGAACAGGCCGGGGAGTTGTGCGGGGTCGGCATTAAAGAAGATGCGCCCTTTGCCCAAAGCCGCGACATCGATGAGGAAATTCGCATCGGAATCCGACCGCTCGCCGAGCCCGATCACGCTCACCGTCACACCCTGCGCCGCCATTTCACCGATGAGCTTTTGATAATCCCCGGGCTCCTCGGCATCGGCCGCGTCGGCAAAAAGGATGACGTGCCGCTGCCCGGCGGTGGAGGTTTTCAGGGCCTCCCACGCCGCCTTCAGGCCCGTGTAGACATAGATGCCGCCACCCGCGCTGCGAATGCTCCGCACGGCGTCGGTCATCTTCGCCTTGTCGCGCCCGATGGCGGAAAAGGGCACCACCTCGTGCGCCTCGCTGTCGACGGCATAGACCGCCACGGCATCCATCGAGCCGAGCAGTTCAATGGCGCGAGCCGCTCCTTCATCCGCCAGATCCATCTTGGTGGCACCTCCTCCGGCGGAAACGGCCATGCTTCCCGACCGGTCGAGCACGATGGCCATCGCCACAGCGAGCTTGCGGTGTTCCTCCCGCAATTCCATGGAGACCGGGAGCAGCGGATCGATCTGGGATTCGAAATAGCCTCCCGCGCCGAAACTCTGGGGACCACCCGACATGAGCAGGCCCCCGCCCTGCTCTTTGACAAAGAAGGGCAGCCCATCGAGAAATGCCGCCGGGAGACGGCTGGCGGGCATGTTGTTCAGGATCACCAGCCGCGAACCCGAAAGATCCCCCGCATGCAGGCGGGACGGATCAGTCACGACATCGACGGGCACTCCGCCACGCCTTAATGCCCCCTCCACCGGATCATCCGGATAAGGCGTCACCAGCAGTGCGCCTGGACTCGAGACGGTTTCCACCCAGGCGGACCCGGTATTGTTGGCGACCCGGGAATCCTGGCGGGGCATCAGCCGCACGTCGTACCGATGGGCGCCGGAGCCCTCTGCACGGAAGGCGACCCGGCCATGGCCGCGACCGCGCCGAATGGCGACCTCGCCTGCTCCGATCCGCGATCCGTCGCGGAGCAATTCAAAGGGTATGCTCTGATCCTCCGAGGAGAAGGCATCGAACTCCAGGAGGACGCCCTGCCCCGGCTGCACCTGGGGCGGAACCGAGACCCTGGTCATACCGGAGTCCCCTGCGCCGCCCGGATTTTCCAGGCGGAGATCGAGGGGCGTCTTCGCTTCGGCCAGCAGGCCGCCAGCTCCCACGAGCGACTCCGTCGAGGCCCCGTCTGTGACCACGAGCATCCGGGTTGCCCGGGCCGGATCGCGCAAGCCCAGGGCATACTCCAGCGCCAGGCGCATGCGCGTCTCGCCGCGAGGTGATTCAAAAGGCCGCCCGGCCGCACGCTCCAGCGGCGCGGCAGCAAAATCCACGATACGCAGCCTGTCCTCCGCCCCGCGATTGGCCTCCAGCAGCCGCTCGATTTCCTCGCGATGCGGTTCCACCCATTCCGCCGCCGAGGCCGAGCGATCCATCAGCACAATGAGGTCCATGCCGGGCGGCGTGAGATTCCACTCGGGCCGAGCCAGATACAGGACGAGAAGCACCAGACCCGCCACGCGGAGCGGACGCCGGAGATCCGCACGGGGCAGCATCCACGCCAGCAAGGCCACGCAAGGCAGCAGAAGCAGCCAATACGGAGCAGCCAGTCGAATCATGCCCGCTACTCGTACCGGAGCGCGCTGATCGGGTCGAGCCGCGAGGCTCGCAGCGCCGGATAGATGCCCGAGAGGACGCCGGCGATGATCGCAAAAACCACGCTGATGACGATCGAGTCGAGCGAGACAAACGGCACGTTCTCGCTGGGTGCGATCACGATCAGGAGCTTGATCAGGCCAAAACCGGCCGCGACTCCGATAATGCCGCCGATGAAAGCGACCGAAACGCTCTCGACCAGGATTTGCAGAAAGATATCCCCGCCCCTCGCCCCGACCGCGAGGCGAATGCCGATCTCACGCACACGCTCCGTGATGCTGGCCAGCATGATGTTGGTGATGCCGATGCCGCCTACGACCAGACTGATCGCAGCGATCAACCCGCCGCTCAGCCGGGTGGCGGAGATGCTCGCCTCCATGCCCTGAAACCACTCCTCGCGCGTCTGAAGGTCGAAGTCATCGACTCCCCGGTGGGTGATGTTGAGCGCATTGCGCACCTTGCTCAGGGTCTCGCGAAAGCGATCCAGATCCCCGACCCGAAACGACAGATTGTCCAGCCGGATGGAGTCGAGCGAATCCTCGGGAAGCTGCCCCGACTTGTATTCAAAGAACATCGTACTGAGCGGAATGATAACCGACTCGTTCTTGCGGCGAAAGGGGTCCCAGCGGTTTTGCGATTTGGATGACGTCGGTTGCTGGCGCGCCTTCACGATCTCCCGAATGCGTTTGTCCTGCTCCCTTTCGTAAACCTTGAGGACCCCGACGACTTTGAAAGGCGTCTGGTTAATCGTCAGGATCCGGCCTACGGCATCCTCCGCCGGCAGGTTCGGCCAGAAGCGCTTCAGGATGGAGTCTCCAATCACGACAGAATGGGCCGCGCGGTCGACGTCGAGCTGGGTCAGAAACCGTCCCGCCTCGATCTCGTGCCGGTTGACGCCGAAGTAATCCGGCCAGGCTCCCGCGACCTGCATGCGCTGGGAAATCGGGCCGGAGGACAGCAGCGCGCCGATATTGATCTCGGGCGAAATCTCGGTGACCACCGGCGTCGAGGCCCGAATGGCACGGGCATCCTGAACCGTGCGGCCCGGGGAGAGATTGGCAAACTCGATCATCTCCGCGGAGATCTCCTTGCCGATCACGGTCACGAGTTCCAGCCCGCCGACCTGCTGCATGAAGGCCTTGGTTCCCCGCTCGATGCCGTTGGTCAACGACATCGTGGCGATGAGGCTGCTCACGCCCAGCACGATGCCCAGCATGGAGAGAAAACTGCGGAACTTGTGAGCTGCGATTTCCCTCAGCCCCGTCTCGAGAGTGATCCAAAGGTTCATGGATTGTACTCCCGGCGCACCTTCCCATCGCGAATCTCGATGACGCGCTTTGTCACGGCCGCGACGTCGGGATCGTGCGTCACCAGCACCACCGTGCGCCCCGCAGCATGCAGGTCGCGAAACATCTGGAGCACCATCTCTCCGGTTGCCGAGTCGAGATTTCCCGTCGGCTCATCTCCGAAAATAATCCGGGGGCGATTCACCAAAGCACGGGCTATGGCCACGCGCTGGCACTGCCCGCCGCTGAGCTGAGTCGGCCGGTTGCCCAGGCGTGCCCCCAGCCCGACAGATTCCGCCACCTCGATGGCTCTCTTTCGGCGTTCCGCCGCAGGGATGCCGGAATACAAAAGCGGCAGCTCGATATTGCGCACGACGTCGATCTTGGGGAGCAGGTTGAAGGATTGAAAAACGAACCCGATCTCCTTGTTGCGTACCTGGGCAAGCGTATCCGCACGAGCACTGGTCAGGTCGCGACCGAAGAGCTGCATGCGACCGGAGGACGGCGTATCCAGGCAGCCGAGCAAATGCATAAGCGTCGACTTGCCGCTGCCGCTCGGGCCGATGATGGCTATGAACTCCCCCTCGTCGATGCGAAGGTTGATCCCATCCAGCGCCCGGATCTCCTGATCACCGATCCGGTACGACTTGACGACATTTTCCAGGAGGACCAGCGCCACGATCGTCCCTAGGATTTCGCTGGCAGCTTGGAGGGTTCCTCGATCAGGATTTCCTCCCCTTCCTTGAGTCCCGACTTCACCTCGGCAAAGGAGAAATCTGTCAGCCCGATCGTCACCTTGCGGCGTTCCGTCGTCGCTCCCCGGCGCACATAGACGATATTGTCACGACGATCACGGAAGACTGCTGTCACCGGCACGGACACCGCATTGGCGACCTTCCCGATGGGAACAACCATGCTCACCGACATTCCGGGCTTCAGACGCCCGACACCCTGATCGATCTCGGCCTCGACCTTGAAGCCTTTGACATTGTTTTTCACCGTGGCGAGAGGCGCGATGGACTCAATGCGAGCCGTAAGCGATCCAGTCATGCCATCGACCACGGCGATATCGACCTTCTGCCCGACGCCGAGGTTCGGCGCGTCGGCCTGATTCACATGCGAATCGATCATCAGCCGGGAAAGGCTGGCAAATTTCATCATGGTCGTACCGGAGTTCACGCTGGCGGCAGCGGTGACGACCTGTCCCTCGTTGACGGAGTCGGGAATGTCCAGCACCGTGCCATCGAACGGAGCGGTAATGACGGTCTTTCGCAGCTTGTCGTCCACCGTCTGGAGGCGGCGTTGGGCTTTTTCCAGATTGTTTTCCGCAATGGCGAAATCGGATTCGAGGTTTGAAAACACCTCTTTGCTGATCAGCTTTTGCTGGTAGAGGGCCTTGGCGCGCTCATAGTTGCCACGGGTTTTATCGACCGTCAGCCTGGCTCCCTCGATCTCGGTGAGCGCTCCGGCGCGCTCCGTCTGGAGATCACGATCGTCGATGGTGGCGAGCATATCGCCCCTCGCCACGGTGTCGCCGATGGCGACATGGATCTTCTTGATCTTGCCACCCACCTCGGGCTTCACGTCGATCTGGAGCGAGGGAGTCACCTCGCCAGTAAGGAGAAGCGAAGACTCTATGTCCCGACGCTCCGCCGTGACGATCGTCTCGCCGTTGGCAGCCTCCTGCGAGTCCGTCGACGATTTTCCGGAATACCAATGGAACCCGGCATAACCGAGTCCGATCACGACGACCGCGATGAGTATGAATCTGGTGGGAAGCTTCATGTATCACTTCGCTCCTCAAAGAAAAGAGCACACGAGGCAGTATAGGAATGAATGTGGTTCTTGTCGACCACGGGGCCGATTTCGCCACTGCAAAGGAAGCCCGCGCTCGGATGATCCCCCAGGATTTCCTCCAGTAAACCGGCGTCGTGGCTCGCGCTTCCAAACAACCCGGAGCCGCGTCCAGCACAGGCAAAAAGCAATGACGCCGAGGGCTTTACACCTTCCAGCACCGCATGCCGCAGGACGGAACGCCACTCATTGTCAGCCGAGTCCTTGTCTCGCAGTTGGTACTGCAAAGTTTGTCCTATACGCGGGATGCCTCCGATGACAACGGCTCCGGAATTGGGGTCCGCTCCGAGAATATTGCGGATCAAAAAGTCGCCCGGTTTGAAATCCTCGACGTATTCGGTCCCTGCGAGTCCGGCAAAGAGATTGCCCTTGGCCGAGGCCTTTTCCCCGTCGGTCAGCCCTTCAAAAGCCGACTCGAGAGCCTCATAGGCCGGATGCGAACCAAGCGCGTATACGATGTTGTTTTCCGCCTTGGTCACGGTCAGCGGCTCACCGATCGGACGGCACCCCTGGCTGACCAGGGGCAGCACGCGCATCCCCTTCACTCCGAGCACGAGGGCATCCACGATCTTGTCATTCCAGAAAACCGCGGTGGTTTCCTCCTCTCCGGAGGCCAGTCCTCCGATGCATGGAATGTTTGGGAATGCCTTGTTCCATTCCCCGAGCCAGGTCTCAACGTCGAAGAGAAAAGGGTTGGCCAGCGATATCCAGGCCGAAGGCTCCGTCGCTCCCGCGAGTCTCTTCCACGTCGATGTGCCGGCAGATCCCTCCAGGATCGCTTCTTTTAGCGTGATGACCTCAAAGGATGCCTCTGGCGCGTCGACAGCGAGAAGGCTGAATCCCGATCCCGTCTCCTCCTCCACCCCGTTCGAGGTCAGGCCGACTCCGGTGCAGCCCACCACATCGACGACGTGGCCATCCACGCGTACGATCTCGGCAAACTCGGAAAGATGCGGCACATAGTCCGGCGTCACAAAGGCAAACGCGATGGAGGCATTTCCCCCCGTGGTAGTCCGCAGCTCAGCAGCCGCACTCACGACCTCCGCCGCGTCGAACCCCCCTTGCCTATGAACACTGGCGCATTTCTTCATCGCAGATGATTTTCCTGCGATCCGCAGTATTGTCAACGCCCGCGGCGTTGATTTTCGCAACGTGTAAGTGATTTAGGCCGAACGAGTCGCCGGGAAGCGGTCATCCCGCGTCCCGGCGTCCATCGCCCATCCCCTACTCGAAGCTGTCGACAAGCGAGAAGACTTCCAACTGGTCCTTCACCGCCGCGAGGTTGGAAGGCTCGCTCAACGTCACAGTGATCGTCCGTTCCTCCCCGGCATACAGATCGATGAAGTTGTCATCGGCGCGGAACTCCAAGGCCGGGAAATTCACCTGCACGGCATGGTGAAAGGTCCTGGAGGCCAGCGATATCGCATACTGGGTCTTTGACAGCGCCTTCACCTTGGAGCGGATCGGTGCGCGCTTGAGGTTGAGATACCTCTGGGCCGTGAAGAAGGCCGTCCGACGGGCCTCCGCGCCATCCTCGGTCACCAGCTCCGCCTTCAGATAGATTTCCGACGCACCGTATTTCGCAAGTTCCTTGCGGGCGTCCACCGTTTCTTGAAGGACCGACTGGCCATACGCGAGCACGACCTTGCGGGACCCGGACCGCAGCACCTTGCCTGCCAGCGTTTCGATGCTCCAGGCGAGCGTGGCTTTTTGCCGTGGCGTCTGGCCATCGTAAACGGTGTGAATCTCCACCCCGCGGACCGTGCTGAGGAAGGAGTTGTTTTTGCCGATGGACTCCTCGCCGAGCACCTTGAGACTCAGGAGAGCCGGGGCAAAGAAGCGGCAGGCCTCGTATTGCAAGGCCTTCCAGCGTCCCTTGTACTCCAGACTGCTCCATGAAGCGACCGGCCAGCAGTCATTCAACTGCCAGTATAGGGCGCCCATCGTGCGGGGCATGGAGCGGCGGAAGTGCTCGATGCCTACCTTCATGCAATAGGCCTGGTTCAGTTGGGACAGGTAAGACAGGGATCGAAAATCCCTCGGGAACCGATAGAGGCGGGACACGTAGTCCATGATGATGAGGTTGCCCGCGCCATTCTTCTGGTGATTTTCCATCACCGGGCCGAAGACGTTCAAGTCGTCCTCGTTGCAATACGTCTTGGCCACCTCCAGCGAACTGTACGACTGCATCCCAAACTCCGAGCAGAACCGGAAGTTCTTCTCCTCGTACATGCTCACCGGCTTGCGCATGTGCCAGACATCCCAGAAGTGACAGTCTCCTCCGCGCTCGTTGTTGTGGCCAGCCTCGTATCCATCGGGGTTGTGCGGGGAACATGGCCAATAGGTCGTGGCACCGTCGAATTGCGCAACGGCTTCCGGAAGGATGCCGTAGAAGACCGATTCGTACGCCTTCTTCCTCGCCTTGGTGGAGACGATCTTGTCCGGCATCTGCTCGATCTCATTGTTGCCGCACCAGAGGGCGAGGCAGGCGCGATGAGCCAGCCTCTGGACCTGATACTCCGCCTCGGTCTTCACACTGGCCAGAAACTTTCTGTCACCCGGATACAGCGCACAGGCAAACATGAAATCCTGCCACACCAAAAGCCCCTTTTCGTCGCAGAGATCGTAGAAGTCCTCCATCTCGTAAATCCCGCCTCCCCAGACGCGGATCATGTTCATGTGTGCATCCACGGCCGAACTCAGCAGATTATCGTACTCCTCCCGGGTCACCCGGGCGACGAAGCTATCGGCGGGAATCCAGTTGGCCCCTTTGGCAAAAATCGTGCGTCCGTTGACAACAAACTGAAATGATTCGCCGAACTCGTCGGGATGACGATCGAGGACGATGGTGCGCAACCCGATCTTGCGGTTCCACGTGTCGAGCACCCGGCCCGACTTATCAAGCCAGCGAAGCTCTATCGTGTAGAGCGGCTGCTCGCCGTGCCCATTGGGCCACCAAAGCGCAGGATTCGCGATGACGACCTCGGCCCCTTGAAACTCCGCCACGACCTTCCCGTCCAGTGTGATGGTCCCTTCCAATTTTCCAGCCGCCGTGCGCTCCATGCGCGGAGTGAACCCGAGCTTCACCCTGCCCCGCGAATGCTCCTGGCTCACGCCCACGGAGCGGAAGCGATTCCCGCTCCATCCCTCCAGGTAGACAGGTTTCCACAAGCCGGAGGAAACAAAGCGCGGACCCCAATCCCAGCCAAACGCGCAGGCCTCCTTGCGGAGGTGCGAACTGCCGCCCACCGCATCGTTCCATTCGATCAATTCCTCCCCCGTGAGACGATCTCGTATTTCCTTCATCGGGCTGCGAAACTTGATCTCAAGGACGTTCTCCCCCTCCGCCTTCAGCAGCCTGGTCACGTCAAACCGATAGCCGATGAACATGTTGTCGACCCGCGCGAGCTCCTTCCCGTTGAAGCGGATTATCGCGACCGTATCGATGCCCTCAAAGACCAGATCCACCCGATCTTCCGCGAGGACCGCCGGATCGATCTCGAATGTCCTGCGATAGATGAAATCCAGCTCCTCAAGATGCTGGAGCGCCACTTCATTGCGGCCCCAGTACGGATCTGGGATCAAGCCGTGGCTCAGGAGATCGGTGTGCGCACACCCCGGCACCTGCGCCGACAGCCAGCGGCGGGATTGCGGATCGAGGAATTTCCAATCGGAGAGGAGAGATTGTTGAAGCATGATAGCGAAAAACTATTCTTTCGATCCATATTCCCCATTTACTTCCTCGCCTCCATCGAATTTGATATCAAAATCCTCTGAATGCTTGTGAAAAGCTCCACCCCCTACGAACTCCTTGGCGTGGCCATGTACTACCAGCCGGAAGGTTGCGAACCCGACTATGATGTCGTCCCCGCCGGCATCGAACGCGTGGAGCTCGTCATCGGCGGCCGGGGATGGTTGCGCACCCCGGACGGGTATCTCGAGGTCAAGCCCGGCCACCTGCTCTGGCACATCGTCGGCGAAGAAACGATCTCCCGCAGCGACTGGAAGAACCCCTATTTTTGTCTCTCCCTCCACCTGCGCGTCGCCTCCGGCCACAGCCGCCCATGCCCGCGCATTTCCGTCTGGTCCGATCTGGAATCCGCCCGCGTCTTTTGCGACCAGGCCGTCCGGTGGAATGCGGATGAAACCGTGAGCCGCGATGGCCTGGTGCAATTCATCATCGGCTCCATGCTGATCCAGGCATCACAAAGCGCACGGCAGGAATCCATCAAAGTCCCGATGCGGGTGAGCCGCGCATTGCAGGCGATCGAGTATCGTCATTGCGAAAAGATCAGTGTGCCGCAAGTAGCCCGCGCCGCCGGAGTTTCCTGCTCCCATTTGCATGCCCTCTTCCGTGAATACTTCAATGCCTCACCGCACGAAATGGTCGTCAAATATCGGCTGCGCTCCGCCCGCGAACAGCTCGCCGGCACCGACCGCTCGATCAAGGAAATCGCCCTGGGTTGCGGCTTCACCTCCGCAGCCGCCTTCTGCCACACCTTCCGCACCCAATCGGGAGAAACTCCGCTGGCCTATCGCAACCGGCAGCTCGGCCGATAGCCATCGTCAGCCAGTGCCCGCGACGACTGGTTCATCCGCCCCTGATTTTTTCCGTCAGGAAAGCACGATCGCATCCGCCTCGATCTCAAAAAGCAAATCGTGACGGCATACGTCTGCCTGAAAGCAAACGATCGGAATGTCTGACAACCCGCGTTCCAGGGCGATTCTCCGAAAGACCGGCAGGTGTTCGCGCTTGTGCTTGAGGTAGGCGATGGATCGCGAAACGTCCGCCCAGCCAAACCCCTGTTTCAGCAGGATCGCCTCCATCACATCCAGGCTCAACCGGATCTGCTTCTCGATATCTCCGACATGAATGGTCAACCCGCCGGGTTCGATGGATGCGGTGCCCGAAACGTAGAGCTCGCGGAAGTCCCGGTGCCTCACCTCGACCGCCCGGCTGAATGAACTGCCGTAATTCTCCGCCGAACATTGCAAAGGTGACGAATGCCGGTGCAAGGTCAGCTCGCTGCCCTTGGGCTGCACCGCCAGGAAACTGCCGGTGATCGCCGCGCCGCGTGTATTTCCTGCTCCGACACCTGTGCTGGCAGGAACGATCCGGTCAAACACCCCTCGCTCCTTATAAAAACGGGTGCGCACGTCGTTCAGCGTGTCATACCAGTCAAGCACCGCGCTGGGATACAGCCAGGTGCGAATGCAATCTGTAAACGCAAAGCCCTGCGCCTCCAGGACGCGCTCAAAAACCTCATAGAGCTGGCGGCACTGCACCCCTGGGGTCGCGGAGAGATCCTTCGGGTAGAGGTCGCCGACCTGACAATATCTCGCCGTTTCATCCTCCCATGCCACACCACTGACCCGTCCCTCGTAACGGACCGGAGCAGCACTGGCCCCTTCGATCTCGAAAAATTGAAAGGAAATCGGAGAACCTTCATCAGGAAGCGTAGCTCCATGCTGCTGGGGCAGCAGCCGAATGGCCCCTTCCGGCAGCAATCCTCCCGCCGGGCCAAAGACATACTGCATCGCCCGGCAACCCCGGCCCATCTCCCCCGGCAGCCGATCCTCAAAGTCTTCCGAAAGGCCGTTGCCAGTGGCGATCCGCAATCTATTGCCAGATGACTCCAGCAAGGTCTCCTGCCAGGAAGGCCCGTGAGAACGTCGCAGCAAGGAAACGGTTTTCGGAACAGACATAGACAGCCCGCATAGATTCGCTCCCTGCGCTTCTCTGGTCAATGTTGTTGGCGCTTCCCCGATCCTGATTACCTATCCTCATTGCTGGGCGGAAGAGCACTTCTTGATTAGAGAAAGAGTGGAGCGGGTAGCGGGAATCGAACCCGCATGGCCTGCTTGGAAGGCAGGAACTTTACCATTAAGCTATACCCGCAATGGGTCAGGCAGTATCTCGATCGAGGCCGCTTTCGTCAACGGCAATTTATCCAATCGTTGGCAGGAGATTGGTGCCGATTGCCCGATCGATGGACAGGTGTCCTCCACCGAGGAAGAGCAAGGCCAGCCCCGAGGCGAGGATGGTTAGCGGCAACTGGACATTCTCAAAGGTGGTGCCGCCATGGACGTAAAAAATGGCGGCACCCATCAGGATCACCACCAACAGGCCACCCAAACGGGTAAGAAGACCAAAAAACAGAAGCACCACGACGGCGAGCTCGGCAACGATGGCGGCAGAGATCAGGATAACGGGCAGGTTCACGCCCTCGGCCGAGGTCCAGGCATGGACAGTAGCCATCCACCCGTCGCCGCCGAACCAACCGAAAGCCTTCTGGCCACCTTGATACAGGAAAATCGCCACCATGGCCATCCGGAGAAAAAACGGGCCAAAACTCGGCGGAGTCCGAAAGAAAAGATACACCGGATTGGTCGACACGCGGGGGACGCTAACAAACCTGGGAGCAAGGAGGAAAGGAAAACTGTTTGGCTCCTGGTATGGTCGCCGTCTAGGGTGTGCGCCCATGTCCGGTCGCAAACCTCTCCCACCGCCTTTCCTGGCATACACGGCTCCATTTGTCGTGTTCCTGCTGTTTCTCGCTCTGGAGCAGGGAATTTCGTCTCTTGGTGCGGAGTCCGGCCAGTGGTGGCTGGCGACCCCGAAGTACTGGGTTTTCCCGCTGCAGACGCTGGTTTGTGGAGGGCTCCTTCTTTATTACTGGCGTCATTACCAGTTTGGACCGCTTGCGTCCGGCTGGGTCGGTATTCTTGGCGGGCTGGTGATTCTGGGCATCTGGATCGCTCCTCAGGCGGTGCTCGGGTTTCCCCCGCGAATCGCCGGAGGCTTCGACCCTTACTCGCTGGGAACAGAGGGAGCCACGCCCGCCTTGATGATTGCAGCCCGCTTCGCCCGCCTCGTCATCGTGGTGCCGCTGGTCGAGGAGATTTTCTGGCGAGGCTTCCTCATGCGCTATCTCATCAAGGAAGATTTTCAGAAAGTCCCGTTCGGCGCTTACTCTCACCTGTCGTTTTTTGGGGTCGCCGGGTTGTTTATGCTGGTGCACAGTCAGGCGGACTGGCCTGCCGCATTTCTCTCGGGTATCATTTTCAACGCCATTGCCGTGAAGACCAAGAGCCTGTTTGCGTGTGTCATCGCACACGCCGTAGCCAATCTCGGTCTCGGGATGTACATCATGACGACGCGGCAGTGGGGATTCTGGTAGAAACATGAAGATCGGCTTTGCCCAACTCAATACGACCGTCGGCGACTTCGCCGGGAATTGTGAACGCATCCTCTCGGCTTACACGAAGCTGGCCTCGGAGGGTGCCGAGATCGTCCTCACGCCGGAACTCTCCATCACCGGATATCCGCCGCAGGATTTGCTCTTCAAATCGCAGTTCGTACCCCGCAATCTGGAAGCCCTTGCGGCACTCCAAAAGGCGGTGACTCGGGCCGCGCTGGTGGTCGGGTTTGTCGATGTCAACACCTCCAGCCATGGCAGGCCTTTTCGCAACGCCGCCGCGGTGCTCCAGCCCGGCAGGGAGCCATCCATCGTCCACAAGACATTGCTGCCGACCTACGACGTGTTTGACGAGGCGCGCTACTTCGAACCAGCGGCCCACCATGCTCCGGTGGAGATCGGCGGCACGAAATTTGGCGTCACGATCTGCGAGGATATCTGGACCGGGGAATACCTCCCCCGCCCGCTCTACACGAATGATCCCGTGCGGGAACTCGCCTCCGCCGGAGTGGCGGCGATCCTGAATCTCAGCGCCTCGCCCTTCGCCCTCGGCAAACCCCGCAAGCGGACCGCGATGATCGAGGAACTCGCCCGTAAATACAGTGTCCCCTTTTACTACTGCAACGCGGTCGGCGGGAATGATCAGCTCGTCTTCGATGGAAACTCGCTGGCCGTCTCCGCGAGCGGAAAGACCTTCTGGCGCGGAGCGTCCTTCACCGAAGAACTCAGCGTGATCGACGAAAGCGACCTTCAGGAAGGGCTAAAGCCGGCTCGCGCCGACATGTCGGATCTTTACGATGCCCTCGTCCTCGGTTTGCGGGACTACATGGGGAAATGCGGGTTCAAATCCTGCGTTCTGGGCCTGAGCGGAGGCATCGACTCGGCACTCACCGCCGTCCTCGCTGCCGAGGCGGTGGGCCGCAGCAACGTCCTGGGTGTCGCCATGCCGACCCGGTACTCCTCCCAGCACAGCGTGGACGATGCCGAGATCCTCGCCCGCAACCTCGGCATCCGCTATCTGAAAATCCCGATTCAGGAGAGCTTCCAGGCTTTCCTCGGGCAGATGAAGCCGGTCTTTGAGGGGCTGAAGGAAGACACGACGGAGGAAAACATGCAGGCCCGCCTGCGCGGTCTCACCCTCATGTCGCTCTCAAACAAATTTGGCAGCCTGCTCCTCACCACGGGCAACAAAAGCGAGCTGGCCGTCGGGTATTGCACCCTTTACGGAGACATGTGCGGCGGGCTGGCGGTGATCTCCGACGTGCCCAAGACCGTCGTGTACCAGCTCTCCGAGTATATCAATCGCAACGGCGACATCATTCCCCGCAATACCATCGTCAAGCCGCCCAGCGCGGAGCTGCGCCCCGACCAGAAGGACCAGGATACCCTGCCGCCCTACGACCTGCTCGATACGATCCTCTCCCTCTATGTGGAGGAAAATCTCTCCGGGGCGGACATCATCGAAAAGGGATTCGATGCCGAAACGGTCCGCTGGATCGTTCGCCGGGTGGATCTCAATGAGTACAAGCGCGAACAGGCTGCCCCGGGGCTGAAGGTCACGGGCCGCGCTTTTGGGATGGGTCGACGCATGCCGATTGCCCAGAAGTTTGTGGCTTGAATGAGGAAACTCCCCGGTTCTCCGCTCGGGGAAACAACTGCCCGCTAGGCTTTATCGCTGGTCTATGATATTGGTCAGGCTTGCCTTCCAAATGAAAAAATCCGGCCTTGTATGGCTCATCGCAGCATCTGCTGCATTTGCAACTTCCGGAGCTCCAGCGACAGAACGCGGAAACTCCGACCTCCTTTTCCAGGGAAAATCCATCGACCAGATGGTCGTCGAGTACATGCGGGAAAAGAAAATCCCCGGTCTTTCGGTGGCGATCGTCCAAGCTCCCTACATCACACGCATCACCGGCTACGGGTATTCCGACACCGGACGCAAACTCCTGGGTGCCTCGCGAACGCTGTTTCAGATCGGCCAGATGGCCGAAGCCTACACCGCGGTAGCCGTGCTCCAGCTTGTCGAGGACGGCAAGGTCAAGCTGGACGACCCCATCGAGCAACACGTCCCGCTCACCCCGGCACCATGGCATGGCGTGACCGTGCGACAACTGCTCCAGCACCAATCAGGGCTGCCTGACTACACGAAAGCCACCCCAAAGAATCCCGGTGATCCACCGGCCCAGTTGTTCCAGGCAGTGGCCGAGCAGGGGCCGGTTTTCCCTCCGGGTTCCCAGTACGCTCAGAGCGCCACGGATTACCTCCTCCTCCAGCTTCTCGTCGAGACGGCCAGCGGGCAGAGTTACGAGAGCTTCGTCCGCGCCCGGCAGTTTGACCGCCTGGGACTCAAGGAAACCTTCTTCGCCGGAGAAATCCCCCAGTTGCCTCGCGACCTGCCTGAGGGCGGCGAGAAACCGAGGAAGTTCCTCCAGGAAGCAGTCTTCATCAATCCGATGGAACCCGCTACCGGCTACCGGGATGACGAGTTGAAGCCCGTCGCGCTCTCCGACGCCCTCTTCCGCGCTGCCATCTACGCCTCAGCATCCGATATCAGCATATGGGACATCGCCCTGGCTGGTGATTTGTTGTTGAAGAATGCCGATCTCAAGAAGCTCATATTTACCCCGGCAGGCATCAAGACAGATATCCCAACCTCGGGACCCTGGCGGTTCCCGGGCCGTCCAGGACTCATGATTGCCTCGGGCAGCACGGACGGGTTTTCCTCCATTCTCTGCCGCTTTACCGATCCCAAAGACCTCCTTTGCGTGACCATCCTCGCCAACCGCGAAGGCGTCGATCTGGAGCACCTTGCCCTGCAAATCGCAGGCGCGTACGATCCGGCCCTCGGACCCAAGTCCAAACCCACTCCAGCGGCAACTCCCACGCCCGCCGCCTCTCCGACATCGGCCCCAACGAAATCGACGGCGACGCCTGCTCCCAAGCCCTCCTCGACCCCGAGTCCAACCCCCTGAGGGAAAAGCCCGGGTTGACCTCACGCCGCCGGTGCGTTAATTCGCACGACAACCGCACTCCGCCCTCATGCCTCGAACGCCTCCGCCCTGCCTCGCGATCCTAGGCTGCCTCATTGTCCTGACGGGAGCACCGCTGGTCGCCCAGCAGGTCATCGTGCCTGAAGACCCCATCTCAGACGCCCCCATCGCCCTGCAGGAGATGCGTGCGGGATACCTTCGGCTTTCCAAGGCGACACCCCAGCAGTTGCAGGAGTATCTGGATCGCGTCGACATACTGCAAAAAGCCGCGGCGGCTTACGCTCAAAGCGGCAAATCCGGCCAGGCATCCCTCTATTACGCCCAAGCCCTCGAAGGCCTCTCCAAGCTCTCGACATCGCGACCGCAATGGAAGGCCGAGGAAATGCAGCAGCAAAAAAGCTCCATTCAAGCAGCCATCGCAGCGCTGCCGTCGGCCACGCCCTCGAGTGCGGATGAAACGGCCTCGATCTCCCTTCTCTCCGATCAGGTCAGCGATGGCAAACTCACGCTCTCATGGAATCTGCACGCCGTAAATCTTTCCGCCGATGAAGCCGCCAGGCATCTCGAGGTCTCGGTAAGCTACGACTCTCTGCCCGCCAAACAACGCAAGGCCCGCCTGCTGGGCAACCAGGTAATGCCTGATCCCTCCGGCGAGAGCGGACGTTTCATCGCCCGGCAGGAGTTCGCCTGTCCCGCCGGAGCGACCAAGGCGTCCATCCGCGTCGATTTCTTCGACCAGGGACTCTTCACGGAATCACGCGCCCTCGTGCGCGGCACCGAGGAAGCCGCAAACCGGCAGACACCGAAATCCACAGAGTAGAGGGCTGTCAGTGACGCAGTGCCCGGAATCGAGCGTCCATTACGACGGGCAAGGAGTAATCGCAGTCCCTGCAGCCATAGTACTACGGCCCGAGCGCAGCGCCTTTCCCTGGCGGCTCGTGCCACCGCTGGGAGGCAACACCTTCACTGAAGTTGCCAAAAACGGCGGCGCATAGCGAGATGCACCGCCGCCTAAAATCATCTACGCCGAGGGAAACAGCGGCGACCAGCGTCGCCGCCACGTTCGATGAACGCAGGAACGAATGCTCAGGAGATCAGCTTCGCGTCGAGTGTGATCGTCGCGTTGAGGAGCTTCGAAATCGGGCAGTTTGCCTTGGCAAACGCCGCCAGTTCGTCAAATTTTTCCGCATCGATACCCGGCACTTCAGCCTCAAGGGACAGATGCACCTTGGTCACGGCCCAGGCGCTCTTGACCTGCTCGAGGACGACCTCGGCGGTGGTATTGAGTGCCTTAGGGGTGAAACCCGCATTGCCGAGGAACAGGCTCAGCGCCATCGTAAAACATCCGGCGTGCGCCGCTGCGATCAACTCCTCGGGATTGGTTCCTGAGCCATTTTCAAAACGAGCCTTGAAGGAGTAAGGCGTATTGTCGAGCACCTTGCTCTTCGTTGTGATGGTTCCCTTGCCATCGTTGAGATTACCTTCCCAGTGTGCAGCAGCGGTATTTGTGATCATCGTGGTTCGAATAGTTTTGGAAGCAACCAAGGAGGCCGGTTGCGAGTCCCCTACATTGCCGCCAGACCGCCTGCCGATCAAGCCCAACCGATTTTTCGCCGGGAGTGTAAATTTTTCGCAAAAAAGAATTGGAAAATCCGCGGAAGCAGACATATTTACCGTCCCTCGCGCAAGGAGTCTTAGCTCAATCGGTTAGAGCGCTGCCCTGTCACGGCAGAGGTTGCGGGTTCGAGCCCCGTAGACTCCGCCACTCATTCGAGTGGCGGAAATGGATCACCCCCAAAGTGATAGGCTCTCCGCCAAAAAATGGGGACGAGGTCAATTGTTGATGTTTTGTTAGCCGCATTGGGCGATGACGCGCAAGCGGTAGTTGTGGAAGTTTTTGAAGCCGTAGGCTCGTCTTTGGATGAGTTTCATCGACTCCAGGAGGAAGCTTGCGATTGCTGCAGTGATTCCCTGGATCAAAAGCAAACCAGCCGTCCCGGGCTTGAAATTTGAAATTGAGTTCGATTCCTGGGTGGGAGTAGAAGCAAATCATGCGCTTGATGGTTTGTTCTCGTGAGAGTGTAGAGAACTTCCATGGCCATCCGGTTTCTCATTTCGTAAGCCTGATTGATCCTGGGGAAAAAGATCCTTCGATCCCACCACCATCGGTGGAAAAGGACTTGTCACTCGCATTTAGCGATCTGGACGATATCGAGGTCTCTCTGCCTCGTTTCAAACGCTACAAGCCGCCGGAGAGGGAGCACATCGAGGAGTTGGTGGGTTTTGGGCGGGAGATGAGCGATCTCTCGGAGTGGGGGTTGCTCCTAAACTGCGAGGCCGGGATCAGCCGCTCGCCGGCAGCAGCCATTATCATTCTCACTGCAGCCGGTTATCGTCCGCAAACCGCGTTTGGACTCGTGCGCCGGGTGCAACCGGAGATGCTGCCCAATCGCCGGATGCTCCGCCTCTCGGATGAGGTCCTCGACACTGGCGGCACGCTTTACCGCATGGCGGAAAACCATCGTCAAAAAGCCTTCCTGCGCGCGGGATACGAAGACCCCACGCTGGTGCGACAACGCGAGGCTCTACTGGAAGCCCAGCAGTCCTGGTGGAAACGCTGGATACGCGGCATGGCTCGCAGGCTGCGTCCGGAGCAGCGCAAGGTGCCTGGCAGGTAGCTCCCGATCAGGAGTCTCTCTCACAGGCCGGGAGAGGATCTGTCCTTTTCCCCCGCATCGCTGGCGGCAGGTTCGATATGGACCACGGTGTCAATGACACGCTGCACCTCGTTCTGAACGCGGCTTTTTACGAGATGGCCGATGTGATGCCCCTCCCTGACCGTCAGGTCGCCATCGATCCAGACATGAAGCTCGATGAACATGCCGATACCGCTCTTGCGAATGCGGCATTTCTCGATTTTGCGCACTCCCTCGACCTGTGCCGCGATGGCTCGCATTTCATTGATCAGGTCTTCCGACACATTTCCGTCCAGCACGTCGTGAAGAGCGTTTTTCGAAATAATCAAGCCGTTCACGACGATGATGACACACGCCAGCAAGGCTGCGTAATCATCAGCGGATTCCCAGCCCGGACCACCAATCAAAGCAACAGCGATGCCAATGGCGGCAGCTCCAGAGGTGATCGCATCGGAGAGGTGATGCCAGGCATCCCCCTCAAGCGCCCGGCTGTCCACCTGCTTGTTGACCTTCTCGATGACCTTGGCGAGGGTCCATTTGGCAACCACCACGCCAAAAAGCACAGGGAGGGTAAACCACGCAGGCGCATGGTGCGGGGTAAGTATCTCCAGCACGGAATGCCATCCAATCACCACGGCAGCAATCAAAAGAGCGGCACCCGAGAACAGCCCGGCCAGGGACTCGATCTTGCCATGGCCATAGGGATGATCCTCATCAGCGGGACGCAGCGATAGCTGGAAACCAGCCCAGGTGATGATCGAGGAGAGAATGTCTCCGGCAGATTCAATGCCATCGGCAATCATGGCGTACGAATTGCCAATGATGCCGACGGATATTTTTACCGCCATCAGGACGATGTTGACGCAAAGAGTCAGCATGCCGAGAGCGAGAGTCTTGCCTGTATCGATCATAGCTGGAATGGCTCGCAAAGGAGCCGCGCCCCATTACCGATTTTCCTTCATTCTGTCAACGAAGGCCGTCGACGGCGTGTGCGAGGCTAGCCGCGCAGCACGCTCTCGACTTTCAATTTCATGGCTCCTCCCGGCATCATCCATTCAAAGACATCGCCGCAGCGAAATCCCAGCATGGCGGTGCCGAGCGGAGCCAGGATTGAAATGCGGCCCTCGCTCACATCGGCCTCCTGCGGCAAGACGAGGGTGTAATCGAGCACATCGCCCGACCCAAGCTCCACGATGCGCGCCCGACGGCGCAGAGTAATGACATCGGGCGCCATCTCCGCCTCCGGCAAGATCTCTGCCCGGAGCAATTCGCTGAGCAAAGCCCCCTGCCGCGTTTTCTCGTCCTCCGTGACGCCCGGATTTCGGGCGAGGAGTTCCATCAAGGTGTTGTAGTCGTTTTGAGTGACCTGGATCGTGTTCATGGGTGTTGTGGTGTTGTTGAAAAATGTGGCCGGGAAAACGCGTCGAGCCGGATGCAATCGTGGCCGCGCGGATGCCGCCAGACGGCCTCCCTCTTCGCGGCGTTGAGCAGGATATGGCACGGGAAGTCTCCATCAGGATCGTACCCGGCATTGAAAACGACCGTACCGCCGCTCTGGCTCCACCAGCACCCATCAGACTCCCACGGGGCGCTACGCATGTGGCCGGTGAGAAGAAAATCCGGCTGACAGGAAAGCGCGGCGGAACTCTCCTGCAAGACCGCGCCTGGTCCCGCGCCGACCGCGTTTCCCGCCGGAGGCTCGTGCCCGACGACCAGCCACGCGCTTCCCGTCTCCCTCCTCCAGCAGTCCGGCTGTTCAAGCCAGCGCTTGTTTTGACTCCTCCACGGCAGCGAGGTGATCGCGACTTCGCCATGGCAGCGCGTGCCGGATTGAGATTTCAGCCAATGCCATCGCGGTCCAAGGAGGTCCTGATCCCCCTCGCACGCGTAAAACCCCGTTCTTTGACGGCCGATCCGCCACGCCGCAAACTCGGCGGCATCGCGTTGAGCGTCGATATCGCCGAGCCATGGGTCCACGAGGTCACCGGCGACACAAATCGCGTCGACACGCGGCGCGCAACGGACCAGCCATTCGTACCAATGTTGTTTTCCCAGCAGATCGCTGGTCAGGAGCAAAGTCATTTTCAATACCGTTGAGATGAAATGGAAGCGCGCACATGCGCGTGCGCAGGCAATACGGCTCGCGAAAAGGAACCGTTCAGGACGGGAAATCTGCGGGCTGATCCTGGTGCCTAAACCTCAATAAATGAAGCTGGCCGGATGCCCGCCTACGGCATGAAGACGAGGCAGAGAAAACCTCGCGAACCATTGGAATGGCTCATCGCCGCACCCAGGCGCATTTCTCCCTCGAACGAGAAAAGCGGAGAGAGAAGGTTTGCGCTCATGGTGATGCTCCAAAGGATCGTCTCTCTTTGAGAAAAATCAACCCCCATCATGTCCATCTCTTGGTACGCTGGAAAGATCAAGGCGTCTGCCTGGCGGGAGCATTCTCCTGCACCCGCTGGATGAATCCGGGAATAAGCAGGCTGGATCCATTAACGACCGTGCCGTGATCGAGTCCGCCCATTTCGTAAAACTCGACAAAGGGATGCCCGAGATTGCGGAGACTCACGGCGAGGAGATCGTTTTCCTGCACTCGATTCTTATATTCGATCCTCCGGTCGCCAAGGATCAGGCAAATCGGGGGCAGGTCTTTGGACGCATAATAAAGCGGAGCATACTCGTCGATGATCGGGCGAAATTCCGGCTGGGTATCTCCCCTCACCTTTTTCACGAGGAAATGCGTCGAGACCTGTCCGCTCACCGGGATGATACCCGCCAGTTGCTTGTTGGAGATTCCCTCGGCGGCGAGCCAGCGAGGGTCCATGCCGACCATGGCAGCGAGATAACCTCCCGCAGAGTGCCCGGCAATGAAGACTTTCTTCGGATCACCTCCCTTGGAAGCGATGTTTTTCAAGACCCAGGCCGTGGCTGCGGCGGCGTCTCGCAGGATTTCATCTGGTGTGGCCTTGGGAGAAAGCCGATAACCCACTGCAGCAGTCGCAAACCCCTTTCCCTGGAGGAGCGAGGGAACCTCCCGCACGCCGCCGGTGAGCCCTCCGCCATGCAGCCAGATCACCGTGGCAAAGCCCGGGCGGTCGACCGGGTAATCAAGGTCCAGGACGCAGGTTTCCTCTAGATAGGCATCCCCATTTTCCATGACCGCAGGCGCGTAATACGGCAGGGCGGATTCCTTTCGATACTCGGGGCGCGTCGTTTCCGCACGGGCATGGCCGCCCAGGACAAGCAGGGCCAGGGAGAAGCAAAGGAGGGTTCTCATGGAGACTCCATGCTACCAGAATCGAATCCCTCACCCAGCCCAAACTCCGACCGCCCGGCATCCCGCAACCCCGCGAATTCAATGTTGCGCAGACAGGAACAACCCCAGTATTACCTGCCTATGGCAAAGATCACCAAAATCGCAGCAGCAGTCGCCGGACTCATCCTCGGAGGATTGTTCATCATGGCAGCCGTGGTTGTCCTGCTTAACCTCGTAAAGGATGGCCCCACTCCGGCAGAGGGCACTCCCGCCGCAGCCTTCATGGCGGCTTTTATTCCGACGGGGTACATGACGTTCGTGAAAATCTTCGAACTCCTCGGTGGACTGCTTGTCATCGTTCCAAAGACTCGCAACTTTGGCTTGCTCATCCTCGGCCCGATCCTGGTGAACATCCTCGCCTACCACGTCTTTATCGAAAAGGGAGCGGGGCTCTTTGACCCAATGCTGCTTCTTATCGTGGTGTGCGCGGCCTTCCTTCTGTGGGTTGAGCGCAAGGCCTTCCTTTCGCTCCTGAAGTAGCAGGCTATACCAGTTGATAGAGGTGTACCGGCTTGGGCTGGCCCTTGAGCTCGACCAAGCCGAGATCGATCGCGCCAGCCACATCCGATCCGCACTGCTCGGCCACTGCGTCGGAAACCAGGAGCTGGGCGCGGAACTGCTTCGTGGCCTGCTCGATGCGGGCGGCGACATTCACCGTGTCGCCGATGACGGTGTATTCCTTGCGCTGCTCGGAGCCGACGTTGCCCGTGATCGCCACACCGACGTGCAGCCCGATGCCGAGGCGGGTCGGAGGGATCTCGCCAGCAGCGACCAGGCGGTCGGTCGATGAGAGAATCTCGCGCGCACAGGCCACGGCATTGCGGGCCAGCTTGAGGTCCTCGCTCGGCGCGCCAAAAACCGCCATGAACCCATCGCCGAGGAACTTGTTCACGATGCCGCCGTGATCGTTGACGACCTGGATCATGGGTCCGAAAAGCTGATTCAGATATTCCACGATTTCACCGGGAAGCTTGGCCGCGGCGAGATTGCTGAAGTCGCGGATGTCGACAAACATCACGCACACCTGCCGCTCCTCGCCCGTCAACTCCACCGACTGGTGCAGGAGACGATCCGCCACGCTGGGTGACACATGCTGACCGAAGATGCTCACGGCCCGGTCGCGCTCGCGGGCCACCTTGAGCGACTCGCCGAGCTGCTTGCGCAGCCGGTGGCCGACATATCCGGCGGCCAGACCCGTGAGCACGATGAGAATCCCCTTCATCCCATAATGCGGGAAGGAAACAAGCACGGCCGTACTCTCGGGCGCCTCCAGGCCGTGGACCGCGAAGAAGGCCGCAAGATTGAAACCGATGGCCGCCGTGATACCGCTGATCAGGCTCAACCGCAGGCTAAGGCTCAACGCAGACAGCGCGAGGTAAGGAAAATAGATGTTAGGCGCAGGGCCGGCCATGCCATTAAGCGGCCCGACAAAGACGATCAGAAAGGCGAGCACCCCAGTGAAAAACAACGGTTCCACGACTGCGTTCACCACACGGACCCAGGATTCCGGCTCGCGTCCTTTGCGAATCAACTGCGTCAGCCAGGCAAAGGACGCGCATTCGTAAGCAAACATGATGGTCAGCATTCCGATGCCAAACGGCAGACTCGCCCGCACCTTTTCGCGGAGTTCCGGCTGAATCACCGCCGTTCCGAATACCGACCACAGCAGGGCGGCGATCAGAAACACGATCAGCACTGCCAGCACGCCGACGCGCTGTCTCTCGCTTTTGACCACGCCAAAAGCGAGCGAACTGTCCAGCGAGTCGTCCGTTCCGCCAGTTCGCTCAAGAGATCGGCTGAGATTCATGGCGAGATACAAGCGGCTCTCCTTCCCTCTCCGCAAGCGCAATACCACGCACGCCAGGAGATTCCTCTCCTTGCCCCTTTTCGCTGAACGGCTTATCCGATCAATTTAAACAAACGTTTGAAACAGTTGTTTAAATCGGGATAGTAACCCCCATGGCAACACTCCCGGCAGCACCCGCCCCCGCTCGCGACCGCCTCATCCAGGCAGCGGGGGAGGTTTTTGGAGATCAGGGATTCGACGGGGCCACGGTGCGGGAGATCACGCGGCGTGCGAAGGTGAATCTCGCTGCGATCAATTACTACTTCCGCGACAAGGAGGAGCTCTACCTTGAGACTCTCAATCACGCGATGCGCACGATTTTCGTCCGCACCCAGCCTGAGGATCTGGGAACAACTCCCGCGGAGCAGCTCCTCGCCTATATCTCCGGCCTCCTCCAGCGCATTCTCAATCCCGCCCGGCCCGGCTGGCACGGCAAGCTGCTGGCCCGTGAGCTCACCTCGCCGTCGCGGCTCCTCAATGTCCTCGTGGAAACCTTCGTCCGGCCGCATCGCGACACCTTGCACAAGATCATCCGGAGCGCGGCCGACGGCCAACTCTCGGAGATGCAGGTCTCCCTCGCCGGAGCCAGTGTGATCGGCCAATGCCTCTACTACCGAAACTGTCGGGCGGTCTGCGAGCGCCTGTCTCCGGAGATCCTTGAGGCTCCCGACTACCTCGACCATGTCGCCGCACATATCGCCGACTTTTCCCTCGCCGGCATCGCCGCCCAGGCAACATCCGCACCACGCCACCAATGAGCACACCCCTTCCCTCTCCCGAATCCGACCCGGAGCCGAAACCCAGGCACCGGCTTCAACGTCGGTACTTCATCGCGCTCTTGGCCGCCATAGCTGCGGCGGCTTTTGTCATGTATTTTCTCAATCGCGGGCTGGAATCCACGGACGATGCCTTCGTCGAGGCCCATATCCTCCAGGTCAGTCCGCAGATTGCCGGTCAGGTCAGCAACGTCCATGTCGACGACAATCAGGAGGTGAAAGCGGGCGATCTCCTCGTCGAGATCGACCCAAGAGACAACCAGGCCATCTACGATTCCGCCGCCGCCAATCTCGCCTCAGCCCAAGCCAAGTACGCACAGGCTCAAGCGCAACTGAACATATCCGAGGCCGCGCTTCAGCAGGCGAAGTTTGAGGTCGAAAACGCTCAGGCCAACGCCGACAACACGGACAAGGAGCTCAAGCGCAGCCAGGAACTCCGCACCCGCGGCGTCATTTCCCAGCAGGATCTCGACAACTCCGACACCGCCCAAAGGACAGCCAAGGCGACGCTCGACGGACGCAACAAGCGTGTCATCGCCGCCGATGCCGAGGTGACGATGAACCAGGCCGCAGTCAAGTCCGGCCAGGCCCAGGTGGAACTCGCCAAGGCCATGCTGGAGACCGCGAGACTGCGCCTTTCCTATAATAAAATCTACGCCCCGCAGGACGGACGTGTGACCCGCAAGAGCGTCGAGCCGGGCAATTATGTGCAAACCGGCAGCGCGCTCATGGCCGTGGTTCCCCACGACGTCTGGGTGGTGGCCAACTACAAGGAGACGCAGCTCAATCACATGCGCAACGGTCAGCCGGTCGACATCAGGATCGATGCCTATCCGTCGCTTCATCTCACGGGACGGGTGGAAAGCATCCAGAAAGGCACGGGCGCGCGCTTCAGCCTCCTGCCGTCCGAGAACGCCACGGGCAACTACGTCAAGGTCGTGCAGCGTGTGCCGGTGAAAATCGTTTTCGACAAGCTGCCGACCGATACCCCGATCCTCGCTCCGGGCATGTCGGTCATTCCCGTAGTCAATACGCGCTGACCGCTTGAATACCCCGTCGGGAGACAAGGTGAACCCCTGGGTGGTGACGGTCGTCATCTCCCTGGCCACGTTCATGGAAGTGCTGGATACCAGCATCGCCAATGTATCGCTCAGCCACATCGCAGGCGGACTCGCGGCGGGACTCGACGAGAGCACATGGGTACTGACCACCTATCTCGTCGCCAATGCCGTGATGATGCCCATCAGCGGATGGCTCAGCACCATTTTCGGCACGAAGCGGTTTTACATGACCTGCGTGGCGGTCTTCACCGCGAGTTCGCTGCTCTGCGGCATGGCACCCACGCTGAACTGGCTGATCGCCTTCCGCCTGATTCAGGGCATCGGAGGCGCTGGCATGGCTCCGGTCGTGCAGGCGATGCTGGCCGACATCTTTCCACCCGAGAAACGAGGGATGGCGTTTTCCGTCTACGGGCTATCCGTCGTCTTTGCCCCGGCCATCGGCCCCACGCTCGGCGGATGGATCACGGACAACTACAGTTGGCACTGGATCTTTCTCATCAACGTCCCCGTCGGCATCATCTCGCTCATGCTCACGGCAGTGCTGGTGAGCGAACCCGAAGCGGCCAAGGTGGAACGAGCCCGGGTATTCCGCAACGGCCTGCGGGTTGACTGGATCGGTTTCTTTCTCGCCGTCGTCGGCATCGGGTGCCTCGAGTTGTTTGTCGATCGTGGCGAGCGCAGCGACTGGTTTTCCTCCCCTGCGATTCTCACCGCAGCCGTCATCTCGGGCGTCAGTCTTCTGACCCTGGTTTTTTGGGAGATCCGGCAAAAGGAGCCGATCGTCGACATTCCATTATTGAAGCTCCCTTCGTTCCTTGCCTCGTTCATCACGATGTTTTTCATGGGCTTCATTCTCTTTGGCACGACCGCCCTGCTTCCGCAGTTCCTGGAGCAACTCCTCGGCTACACCGCCCAGCAGGCAGGGCTGGCCCTCACGGCGGGCGGAGTTTTCCTCATGTTCATGATGCCGCTGGTGGGCGGAGTGCTCATCCCCAGGTTCCCGGCGAAGTATCTGGTCGCTGTGGGACTGGTCATTCTGGCGGCGTCGCTGTTCAATATGACCCGGTTCAACCTGGGCATCAGCTTCGACATGGCCGTCCAGGCGCGTATTTTCCAGGTGGCGGGCATCGCCCTGATCTTTGCCCCCATCACACAGGCGGCTTACAACGGACTGCCCCCCGGGAAAAACAACAACGCCTCGGCTCTGATCAACCTTGCCCGCAACCTCGGCGGCAGTATTGGCATCGCCGTTTGCAGTACGATCATCGCCAGGCGGGGCCAGTTTCACCAGAGTCGTATCGTGGAGCATGTCTCGGCCTTTGACACGGAAACGCAAAATGCGCTGGCCCATTTGAAGGCCCTCCTTCCGCATGATCCGTCATCCCTGCAGCCGCTCCGCTACATCTATGGCGAGGTTCAGCGACAGGCGGGCATGCTTTCGTACATCGACGCCTTCTGGCTCATGGGCATCCTGACGCTGCTCGTCCTGCCTCTCGCCTTTCTCCTCCGCCAGAGCCATGGCCGCAGCGATGCCCCGGTCGGGCATTGATTTCGGGGGAAAACGAGTGACATTGCCCGCGATTTCTGCGACTGGCATGGCCCAATGCCTGAAGCGGAATCTGAACGCATTCTAGCTCGCGACCAGGGCCGGGAGAGCTGGGACCTCTGGGGACCCTATCTCCCCGAGCGCCAATGGGGTACGGTTCGCGAGGATTACTCGGCCAATGGCGATGCCTGGACGTACTTCCCCCACGACCATGCCCGCTCCCGCGCCTACCGATGGGGCGAGGATGGGTTGCTCGGCATTTGCGACAGCGACTGCCGGCTGTGTTTCTCGGTGGCCTTCTGGAACGGGAAAGATCCCATCCTGAAGGAACGCCCCTTCGGCCTCTCCAATCCCGAGGGCAACCACGGCGAGGACATCAAGGACTACTTTTACCACCTCGACAACACGCCGACGCACAGCTTCATGCGCGGCCTGTACAAGTACCCGCAGGCGGAGTTTCCCTACCATCAGCTCCGCGAGGCCAACGCCGGGCGCTCAAAGCTGGAGCCTGAGTACGAGCTAGTCGATACGGGAATCTTCAACGAAGGCCGGTATTTCGACATCGTGATCGAGTATGCGAAGTTTTCGCCTACGGACATCGCGGTCCGCATTATTGCGACCAACCGTGGCCCGGAGGCTGCCCCGCTCACGATCCTTCCCACCTTGTGGTTCCGCAACACCTGGTCCTGGGGCGAGGAAGGCGTCGCCACTCCGGAGATGCATCTCACTCCGGATGGCTCGATCCGCGCGACGCCATGGGGGCTGCCGGTACATCAGCTCTATGGCGACAAGCCGGATGAAGTCCTCTTCACCGAGAACGAGACAAACAACCAGCGGCTCTTCAACGCACCCAACGCGACTCAGTACGTAAAAGACGCGTTTCACGAATATATCGTGAATGGAAAGACGGATGCGGTGAACCCCGCCAACAGCGGGACGAAGAGCGCCATGGTCTTCCGCCGTACAGTGGAACCCGGGCAAAGCACGGTGGTGAATCTTCGCCTGACCGAACATCCCCAGCCAGCGCCATTCAGCCCGGAATTTGACGCGCTCTTCAAGCTGCGCGAGGACGAGAGCACAGAGTTTTACAAGACACTCGCTCCCGGAGCTTCCGATGAGGATCTCCGTATCCAAAAGAGCGCGCTGGCCGGCCTGCTGTGGTGCAAGAAGTTCTACTTCTTCCCCGTGCTGCTCTGGCTGGAGGGCGACCCCACCATGCCGAAGCCTCCGGCCGAGCGATGGAAGCTGCCCAATGCTTTCTGGAAGGAAATGCATGCCCACGACGTCATCTCGATGCCGGACTGCTGGGAGTACCCGTATTTCTGCGCCTGGGATCTGATGTTCCAGTCGGTCGCCTTTTCGCTTATCGACTCGGAGACGGCGAAGAAGCAAAACCTGCTGCTGCGCGGCGAGCGCTACACCTCGCCAAGCTCGCAGATGCCCGCCTATGAATGGGCGCTTTCCGATGCCAACCCGCCCATTGGCGGCTGGGCCTCCTGGCGCATCTACTCCATCGAGCGAGGCATGAAGGGCTCCGGCGACCGGGTGTATCTCAAGCGCGCCTTTAACAAGCTCCTCATGGGCTACTCGTGGTGGGCCAATCGCGTCGACCAGACGGGAGACAATGTCTTCGAGGGCGGCTTCCTCGGGTTGGACAATATCGGTGTCTTTGACCGCCGCTATCCCCTGCCCGACGGCAGCCGTATCGAGCAAAGCGATGGCACCGCATGGATGGCGACATTCTCGCTCAACATGCTCAACATCGCGCTCGAACTCGCCCGCGAAGATCCCGTCTACGAGGATATCGCCGACAAGTTCCTCAATGATTTCATCTACCTCGCAGCGTCGGTAAACGCCAGGGGTACGCACGGCTTCAGCCTCTGGGACGATGAAGACGGCTTTTACTATGACGTGCTCCGCCGACCCGACGGCTCGGTGGAATACCTGCGCACGCGCTCCATCGCCGGGCTCACCCCGCTCTTTGCGGTCGAGAGCTTCGGCTCCGAAGTGGCGGATTTGTTCCCGCTCATGCGCAAGCGCATCGAGTATTTCCAGAAACACCGTCCGCATCTGCTCGACGAGCTCCACCACATCGGCAAGGAAATCGATGGTCGCCGCCTCGTCTCCCTTGTGCCGCCGGAGCGTCTGCGCCGCATCTGCGAAAGGCTTTTCGATGAAAACGAGTTTCTCTCGCCCCATGGCATCCGGGCGCTGTCGCGGTATTACCTCGACCATCCGTATACCTTTACCGAGGGTTCGGAAACCGAGACCCTGAGCTACAGCCCGGCGGACAGCCCGGTGGGAATGTTCGGAGGAAATTCCAACTGGCGCGGGCCGGTGTGGATTCCCATGAACTACCTGCTCATTGAGGCCCTGCAAAAATTCGGCTTCTACTTTGGGGACACCTTCAAGGTGGAATTCCCCACTGGCAGCGGCAACGAGATGAACCTCTGGGACATCTCGCTGGAGCTACAGAAGCGTCTCGTCTCGATTTTCCAGGAGGATGAAAATGGCAGGCGCGCCTTCAATGGCGACGTCGAACTCTTCCAGAATGACCCGCACTGGAAAGACCTGCTGATATTCAATGAATACTTCAACGGCGACACCGGAGCCGGAGTCGGAGCCAGCCATCAAACTGGCTGGACCGCGCTCATAGCCAAGATGATCCGCCAGATTCACACGTTCCAAGCCGATTAACCCAACCCACTCCACATCTATGAAACTCGAAGGAAAAGTCGCCCTCGTCACCGGCAGCGCCCAAGGCATCGGCCAGGCCATCGCAATCCGTCTCGCCAAGGAAGGCGCAGACATCATCATCGACGACCGCCTCGGCAACACCGGAGCGCAGGAAACCTGCAAGGAGATCGAGGCCCTCGGCCGTCGCTCCGTCGTCGTCGGAGGCGACCTCGCCAATCTGGCCGACAACCGCCGCCTCATCACCGAGGGCGTGTCGAACCTCGGCAAGATCGACATCCTCGTCAACAACGCCGGAGTCGAGAAGGGCGCGGACTTCTGGAATGTCACCGAGGCCGATTACGACTTCGTGATCAATATCAACCTGAAGGGCACGTATTTCCTCACCCAGGATTTCGTAAACCACCTCCGCGATACGAAGCGCGGCGGCAAGATCATCAACATCAGCTCGGTGCATGAGGAGCTTCCCTTCCCGCACTTCTCGACCTATTGCGCGAGCAAGGGGGCGCTGAAGATGCTTTGCCGCGATCTTTCGATCGAGCTGGCCCCTCTCGGTATCACGATCAACAACATCGCTCCCGGCGCGATCGAGACTCCGATCAATACCAAGCTCCTCAACAGCCCAGACCTCATGAAGGCCCTGCTGAGCAACATCCCGCTGAATCGCCTCGGCAAACCCGGTGACGTCGCGGGCGTGGCCGCGTTCCTCGCCTCGGAGGATGCGGATTACATCACCGGCACGACGATCGTCGTCGATGGCGGCCTGCTCTGGGACTACTCCGAGCAGTAAGGAAAACCTAGTGCGAGGCGGCGGCCCGGAAGTCCGGCCCCGCCTCCTCCGCCTGCGCCTGGGCTCTGCGCGCGGTGATTTTCACAAAGAGCCACATTCCTCCCACATAGGCAAACGTCGCAAAGGGGATCAGGATGCCCTCCCAGGTGGGATAAAGGCCCAGCCATACGCCCATCCACGAAGGCAGTTCCAAGCCAGGAATCGGATGCACCGGCAGCCAGCCCACCGTCTGGAAAAGGCGGGTGGTCGAACCCAGGAAGGTGAACAGCACGAAGATCACCAGCACGCCCGTAACGACGAGCATCTTGCGGTAAGGCAGCTTGGCGCCGATGGCGAAGACCGCCACGCCAAGTGTTCCAATCAGCAGGAAGCCGATGAGCAAACCCAGAGACACGGCTTTCATTCCGGCCTCCAGAATGAGCGACTGCATGAAGAGCGTCGTCTCAAAACCTTCGCGGAAGATCGTCATGAAGCCAACCCCCATGAGGGCGAGATTTTCCCAGCGGGTGGCGCGTTTGCGTTGAGCGGCCTTGCTCAGGTCGCGCAGGCGGGCGTTCCATCCCGTCCAGTAATATTTGTGGAACACCCAGTTGGTCACCATGAGCAGAATGATCACGGCAATGACCGAAATCACGGCCTCCAGTGTCTCCCCGTAGCGGGAAAGCCCCTGGAGCAATGTCTTGGATGCGGCAAACAGTCCGGCGCTCGCGCCCAGGGCCAGCCATGCCCCCAGGCCGATCCGACGGCGGATTCCCGCATTCTCCGGCCCGCGCAGCCCTGCGAGCAAGGCGGCCAGGATCACGACCGCCTCCAGACCCTCACGGGATACGATCAGCACCGTGCTGATCGTCGCCGCCATCGGCGAGAGGCCCACCTTGACCAGAGCGGCGCATTCATCGAGAGCATCCAGAGCGTGCTCGTACGCTCCGCTCAGCGTCTCCCCCTTGGCCCGGCTGTCGAGGGCGGCCTTGATGCCAGGCTGGCCGGGAGTGCCGTCGAGAAATGTCTTTTCCGCCTTGATGGCGAGCTGCGGATCACGAGGCAGGGCGCGCGATTCGATCTCCAGGTCAAAACTCGCGTAGGCGTCGACTCGCAGTTGCTCGGCCTTGCGCCACTGGCCATCCATCGCGGCCGCCAGGGACTGGCCGAGAAGGGAGCGAATCTCCAATACCGTCTCCGTGACCACATCGGCTCCCGTACCGGCCTTCTTCAGGGCAAGGCCAAACTCCTTTTGCAGCAGCGAAGAGATCTCCTTTACGTCCCCCTCGATCTCGGAAAGCGCCACCTTGCGATTGATGCCCGACTCCAGCTTTTCAAAGCCGGCGAGCAGAGCGCTTCCGTATTGACTCAGCGCCTCCGCCTTGGTCTGGCGCCAGACCGGCATGAGTTCATTGACGATCTGCCCCGCCTGAATAGTGAAAGTCTTGGCCTCGCGATACTCGATCGGGATGACGATCTCTCCATCCCTCACCCCCGACTGATATTCCATCGGGATCAGGCGCAAGAGCTTCAGGACGATGCGTTCGCGGCGCTGAACGTCCTCCGCAGAGAGAAGATTCGGATAACCAGCCTCCAGCGCGAGCCGCCATTCGGATACCAGCTTGGGCAGCTCTGTGTTTCCTGTGGTGGCGGCATCGACCAACTGCGCGGCAGTCACCCCGGACGAGTTCGCCGGCGGCCTGGCCCCGACGAGAGCGAGGATTGAGGACGGTATTAAAGAAAGCTGCTCGATCTCCGCCGAGCGGGAGGCGATCAACTGCGGTGTCGCCCGTCCGTCGAGGACCAGGCGATACAGGGCATCGCTCTTCTCCCGGGCGCGGGTGATCTGCCAGAGGACGTACTCCTTGGCCAGAAGCTGCGCCACCTGCTCGCGATGGATACCCTCGCCGCCGAGCCGCTGCAGGGCAAGAGCGCCTTCCACCGCGCTGACATACTTCGGCAGCTTGATGATGGCACGCCACTCGCGGGCCTTCTCAACGTCCCCCTCCGAAAGCACGGCCAGCATCTGAAGCGCCGCCACGTGCTGGAGGCGCGCCTGCAAGTTGCCCAGCGATTGCGCGGCTTCAGCCTGGGAAAAATCCTCCGGCTGGTTCCACATCTCCCTGGCGGCGGGATCAGTCAGGTCGGGCAAAAATGCCGCTCTGGCCGCCTGGATGCGGGCCTCGTCCTCGCTCGACCAGCGATTCCCATGCAGGTCGAGCAGGCTCTCGTCGATCACCCCTTGCAGGGAGCTGACATCATCAATGACATCCGCGCGGGATGACAGGACGGTCAGTCCCAAGACGCCCGCCAGGAGGACGGCTTTTGCGAGGGTAGGCATGTCTGGACCTGCGTTTTAGCTCTGCACCTTGACGCCGGAAACTGCGGCGCTCTGCTCGATCTGAGGCACGAGCTTGTCCGTCTTTTCCTTCGCCTGGGTGGCGAGTTCGTCGATTTCAGCAGCGGAAATCTCGCCCTGCTTCTCGCGCTTTTCGATGAGGTCGAGGAAGTGCTGGATTTCGTCAAAACCGGAGACCACCGACTTGGCGAGCGCCTTGTCCTTGGCGGCGACACCGGATTTCACGGCATCGTACATGACTTCGCAACTGCTCATGATGCCGCGCATGTCGGAGATACGGCTCACCGCCTGAAACCGGCCCGACTTCTCCGCCGAGTAGCGGGATTCCTTCCAATCTTCAAAGTAATCGGAGAGCGTCGGCGTCATCACGACCATCGCGCCGAAACAATCATTCACCGAGGCATTCCAGGCCTTGGCGTCGGCCACGAGTTCGCCGATTTTCTTGTTCACGTCCTTGGCTGCGGCCACGAGTACCTCGGGCTTCGGCATGGTCTTGTTGTCTCCCACCGGGACCACCCAGCGCTTTTCTCCCCCCCACAGGGTCGGCTCGATGATGTAGGTAAAAAGAGCCCCTTGCTTGTCGATCTTCTTGCCATTGCCGAGATCGAGCACGACGGGCGCGACACCATCCGGACCTTCCGAGGCCGGCACACCGGCATCGAGATAGATATCGTAATCAGCCATCGACTCCACGCCTGCCACGATGCCCTCGACAGTCTCGTACCCAAAGCTGTCCATCGCCTTGTAGTCCTCCTGCATCTTTCCAACCAGGGCGTCCATTTTCTTGGAGTCCGCCTTGTAGGCCGCCTCAACAGAATTGCCATTGGCCGCCACGATCGCCGCGTAAGCCTCGCTGTTTTTCACAAAGTCCTCCGAGGCTTTCTGCACGCGCTCCAAGCGATCGAGGAGATATTTTTTCACGCTGGCAGCCGTGGCCGGGGTCTCCTGGGCCTGAACGAAGCCGCAGATAGCCAAAGTCAGCACTCCAACTCTTAGGAAAGACGAAAACTTCATATTGAGATTGAGTCGCACTCTTAACCACTCCCGAACGCTTTGCGAGGGAAAAATTTGGCGATGAATTGCGACAAAAAGACGGGGATTTGCTCTTGAGATCACGTTTCTCGCGGAGAAACTGACCACGTGAGACATTTCCACCTGTCCCTCATTCTCTCTCTTGCCATGATCTCAGCCGCCCAGAGCCAAACGGAACCCTTTTACATCGGCACCTACGGGAAAGCCTCCGAAAACCAGGGAATCTGGCGCTCCACGCTGGATTCCAAAACTGGAAAACTGAGCAAACCCGTGCTCGCCGCTGCGGCAGATAATGCCGGGTTCGTCGCCATCACCCCGGATAACGAGTACCTCTATGCCGCAGTGGAAAGCGGCGACGCCTCAATGGCGGCGGCCTACAAGGTTGAGGAGGACGGAAAGCTCTCCCTGATCAACCAGCAACCCTCCGGAGGAAACGGGACCTGCCATGTCTGGCTCGCGCCGGGTTACGTGTTTGTCGCCAACTACGGCGGAGGAAGCGCCGCGTGCTTCGTCACGAATCCCGACGGAGCCCTCGGCGAGCGCACTTCGCTCGTCTCCTTTACCGGGTCCGGCCCGAACCCCAAGCGCCAGCAGCGCCCGTTCGGACATTCCGTAGTCACTGATCCGGAGCTGAAGTTTGCCTATGTCTGCGATCTCGGGTCGGACAACGTCTGGAGCTACCATTTTGACCGCTCCACCGGCACCCTCACCCCCACCGATCCGCCGAGCGGTCGTCCCCAGGCGGGGGCGGGTCCGCGGCACTCCGTCATGTCGGCGGATGGAAAATACCTCTACGTGAATGGCGAACTGGATCTCACCTTGAACGTCTTTTCCCGCGATCCCGCCAAAGGAACCCTCACTCTCATCCAGACCGAGCCCCTCCTGCCCGTCGGCACCAACACGGAGGGTTTCACCAGCTCAGGGATTCAGATTCACCCCACCGGCAAGTGGATCTATGTCTCCAATCGCGTCCATGACTCGATCTCGGTCTTCGCCGTCGGGAACGATGGGAAAGTCACCTTCGTGGAAAATGTCCCCGCCCTCGTGCAGGTCCCCCGGGCCTTCGGCATCGATCCGATGGGCAAATGGCTGATCACCGCCGGGCAGAAGGACGGCAAACTCGCCGTCCTAAAGATCGATCCGGCGACCGGACGCCTCACCGCAACCGATCATCGGGCAGACGTGCTCAATCCCTCCTGCATCACCTTCGTCAATCCGACTCCCAAAAATGGCAGCGCACACTGACACCTTCGAAGTCGCCACGCGCGGCAAGGGCACCTACGAGATCACCGACGAGGTCGAGCGCATCGTCCGCGCCAGCGGCATCCGCACGGGTACGGTGACGGTTTTCATCCAGCATACCAGCGCGAGCCTCATCATCTTTGAAAACGCCGATCCCTCGGCCCAGACAGACCTGAAGACCTTCTTCGAGCGACTGGTTCCAGAGGATTCCAAGGGATTTGTCCATACCCTGGAGGGGCCGGACGATATGACATCGCACATCCGCATGGTGCTGACGCGCTCGAGCGAGGTGATCCCCCTCGCCCAGGGCCGCATGCAACTCGGCACCTGGCAGGGCATCTTTGTCTTCGAGCACCGGCGGGCGTCCCACCGGCGTCGGCTCGTCGTCAGCGTGGTCGGCGAGTGATCAGCGCGGCTTGATCACCAGCGTCAGCCACCCGGCCAGGAAAAGCAGTCCACCGATCGGCGTGATCGCTCCCAGCCATTTGATGTTGGTCACCGCGAGAATGTAGAGCGAACCGGAGAAAATCAGAATGCCCGCCGCCCAGAACCAGACCACCATCGGCTGACGTTCCGCCGCCCAGAGCGAGGCCACGGCATGGAGCAGGTGATACAGCACCGCCGTCTGCCAAATGGCCAGTGTGTCATTGGCGGTCAGGGTGGCCTTGAGCCCGTGCGCTCCAAAGGCCCCGAGGGCAACTCCGAGAAATCCCAGTACGGCGGCGACTTGTATGGCGAGAGACATGGCAGGAAACTCTGGCGTGTTCTCGCCCAAAATCAACTCTCGGAAAACCGGGCGATTCCGTCGCGCAGTCGATCCTCCGGAATCTCGGGGCCGATAAAGAGCGCCAGCGGGACGCGGACGGTCGGCTCCTTCCCCACGGAGAAAAACTGCGGTTCCTCGAAGCGATCCACCTTCTGAAAGACAAAAAACTCCTCCGGCTCCTCCACGAAGCGAACGAGGCCCTTGGCGCGAATCACCTCGTCGGGCAGGCCGCGCAGGAACGCAGAGAAATCCGACTTTTTCACCAGCTCAGGCAGGGCGAGTTCGATCGAGGAAAAGTGACTGTCCTCATGGTGGTGATGCGAGTGCCCTTCGTGTTCACAATGATCGTGATCGCACCCGCAGCCCGCCTTTTCCACCAGCCTCGCGCTGACGATGCTGGCCCGGGCGACGACCCTGGCCAGTTCCGCCGCCACCGTGGCAACGTCGGAAATCTGCCCGCGCACCTTGTGCTCGTGCAGCGATTCCTTCACCTCCTCGACCCGCTTCGCATCGACGACGTCCTGACGCGAGATAATGACATGCGCGGCCGTGCGGGCCTGTTCGCGTTCCAGGGCGTTGTGCCAGAAGCGCTTTTGCCAGCGTTTTCCGTCGATGAGGGAAATCTGGATCGGCAGGGTAAATTTCCCCAGTCCCGGCTCCAGCGAAAGCATCTCGATCAACTGCTCGGCATCGGTCGTTCCGTTGGTTTCCACCACGGCGATGGAGTCCGGCGTATGTTGAAAAGCCTCCAGCGAGCACACAAGTTCCTCCCGCGACCCGCAGCAGACGCAACTTCCACTGATGGCGCGAATTTCCTCGGTAAAAGCTCGCAGTTGCTCCGCGTCGACCCCGGCATTCTGGTAATCGTTGATGATGACCTTGGGTGCGACACCCTGGGATTTCAGCTCTGGAAGGAGCGATTTCAAAAACGTGGTTTTGCCCGAACCGAGAAACCCGACGATCACGACGAGAGGCGTCATGCGGGGAACATGGCAGAAAACTTCGTTTCAGCAAACGGTTTGCAATTGCCAGAAAAGCCTCCTTGGTTTCGTGTAGGGCATGGCCACAGAAGACACACGCGTACCGGTGACGATCCTGACGGGATTCCTCGGCGCGGGCAAAACCACTCTCCTCAACCGCATCCTCACCGAAGAGCACGGGCTGCGCATCGCCGTGATTGAAAACGAGTTCGGCGAGATCGGCATCGACCACGAACTGGTCATCAATACCGACGAGGAACTCTTTGAAATGAACAACGGCTGCATCTGCTGCACCGTGCGCGGAGACCTCATCCGCATCCTTGGCAACCTGATGAAGCGCCGGGACAAGTTTGACCACATCCTCATCGAGACCACCGGCCTCGCCGACCCCGGCCCGGTCGTGCAGACCTTCTTTGCCGACGAGGAAATGCAGGACAAGCTGAAGGTCAACGCCGTCGTCACCCTGGTGGACGCGAAGCACATCCTCCTTCACATCGACGACAGCGAGGAGGCCAAAGAGCAGATCGCTTTTGCCGACGTGATCATTCTCAACAAGAGCGACCTCGTCACCCCCGCCGAACTCGACTCGCTCGAGCGCCGCATCCGGGGCATGAACGCGCTTGCGAAGATTCACCGCACGACCAACGCCCAGCTCCCGATTGCCAATGTGCTCGATGTCGGCGGATTCAACCTCGACCGCGCAATGGAACTCGATCCTCATTTCCTTGAGGAGGAAGACGACGAGCACGACCATTCCCACTGCGACCACGAGCACGGCCATTGCGAGCATGACCATGACCACTCGGATTGCGATCACGAGCATGGGGATTGCAAGCACGAGGAGCATCATCATCACCACCACCATCATCATGACGAAACGGTCACCAGCGTCGCCCTTGAGCATGTAGGTGACTGCGACGGCGAAAAACTGAACGCTTGGCTGAGCGAACTCCTCCGTACCAAGGGACAGGATATCTTTCGGACCAAGGGCATCGTCGCGGTGCGCAACAATCCGAAGCGCATCGTGTTCCAGGGCGTTCACATGATCATGAACGCGGCGGACGGCGGCCCCTGGGGCGAGCGCCAGCGCAAGAGCGTGCTAGTGTTCATCGGTCGCCACCTCGACCGCGCGGAGCTGACCAAGGCCTTCCAGGCCTGCACCCTGTAACTCTCCATGGGCCTGAAAAAATATGCCGCCGTGCAGGCGGATGACTGCATCCTGAACGTCCAGTGGGCTGGCGACCACCTGTGTGTCACGCCCGTCACCGGGGCGATCCTGGTGGTCGACAAGGAAGGCGAGATCACCAGCGCCCTGCCCGACCATGGCCTCGGAAACGGAGCTTCCTCCGCGACGCCCGATCTCGTGGCGACCTGCGGCTTTGACGGTAGAGTGCGCTTTCACTCCCTGCCTGCCTGTGAACAGGTGGCCGAAGTCAAACTCGGTCGCAGCGTGATCGAACGCGTCGTCTGGAGTCCGGACGGCCAGCACCTCGCAGTGGGCTTCGGCAAGAATCTCCTGATCCTCGACCGCAAGGGCGAAACCGTCGCCACCTTCGGCGAGCACCAGACCTCCGTGACCGATGCGGCGTGGAATCCCAAAAACGCCCGCGAAGTCGCCTCCGTCAGCGGCGGCGGGGCGCGCATGTGGCGACTCGGCGCGACCGAGCCGTTTGCCAAGTTTGACTGGGGCGGTGCCAGCCTTTCCGTGGCCTGGAGCCCGGATGGCCGCTGGCTCGTGACCGGCGACCAGACCGCAAGCGTTCACCTCTACGACTTCAATCGCGACTATCCCCTGCACATCCAGGGCTACGAGACGAAGGTCAAAGCCATGGCGTTCTCGCCCGATGGCAAGAAGCTCGCCACCGGAGGCAGCCCGATGGTCACGGTCTGGGATTGCACGCCAAAGAACGGCCCGGAGGGATCAACCCCCGGCCAGTTGCAGTTTCACCAGGGAGACGTGGAGGCCATCGCCTGGTCGCCCGACGGCAAATACCTCGCCACCGGCGACATCCTCGGTCGCCTCGTCCTTTCCGCCAATGACAAGCCCGTCTCAGCCTTCCAGGGCGAGAACAACATCACCTCGCTCGCGTGGAATCCCGATGGCACCCTCCTCGCCGTAGGCGATGGCGACGGGCTGGTCGTGGTGTTTCAGGCCGTCTAGGCTGTCACCAGTCTCCGCTCATGATCTCCCGCCCCCTCCAGATTCTGCAAAGCGCGTTGGGGAAATCGTTGATTGAAGTAATTCCCCGCAAGGCACCAAACCTCGATCTCCCGGTATGGTGCCTGCTGGCTTCCCTGCTCCTGATCCTGTTCCTTGCCCCCTTCCTGGTGAGAACGACCATCTTCTCCGGGGATGAACCACATTACCTGATGGTGGCGAACAGCATTATCCTGGATCACGATCTGGATCTGAAAGACGACTACGCGGCGGTCGCTGGCGGGTCGGAGCGCGCCGGGGCGCACTTCGTCAGTCACAATCTGGATCACCATACCGTGGTCGTTCAGACGATTGACCGTAAGCCCAGGATCATTGGTTTTGGGTTTTCTTCCAACGCCTCTGAACTGAGAAAACAGCCGGATACCGTGGAAAAGTCCATCCGTGCGATCGGATGGCCCATTGTCATCGCGGCATTTTCCGCACCCTGGCCTTCGCAAACCGAGATCGTGGCCAAGATGCTCGCCCACCTTCTCGTCCTCGGCACGGCACTGCTCGTCGCGTTGACCGCCAGAGCCCTCGGCTGCAGCACCACCAGTTCCGCCATCGGCGCGATAGCCATCGCCTTCGGCTCCCAATACTGGATTTACGCCAACACGGCTTTCGCTGAGCCGCTCCTGGGATTTTGCATCGCCCTGTCTCTCTACTCTCTCCAGGTCCGGAAACACGCCCTCTTGTTCGGCCTCGCCCTGGTGATAGGCATTTGGGCAAAGTTTCAATTCATCCCTCCAGCTTGCATTCTGCTTGTTCTGGCCTTCTTTCGGTTCTCTCGTCCAAGGTTTGCCCTGGCGGCATCCATCCTGTTTATCGGAGCCGCGGGGGTGCTGATCTTCAATTCCTGCCAGTACGGCCAGTTGCAGCCCCCGATGAAGTGGGAAACCGGCTCCCCGCTTGCAGCCATGCTGCACTATTTTGTGGACAGTGAGACCTCTGTCTTCGCCAAGAATTACTGGCTGGTTATCGTAGCGATAGGACTTGCGGTATCATTCCTTCCCGGCGTCCCGCGCCCACATGCCTCCTGGTGGGTGATCCTGCTGGCGCTTTCCCTTCCCTCAATCTTCTGGGCCTACTTCGATGGCGGATTCTGTTATCCGGGACGGCTCTTCATGTCTCCGTTCATCCCGGCAGCGATTTTCCTGGCCACCCTGGCGGAAACACAAATCCGGTCCGTGCGTTATTTGATCATCGGCATCCTCATCGCTTCGATTCTCCAGAATTTCTTTGGAGCAATGGCGAATCCCGCTGATACTTGGCTGCTTGATTATCGCAGGGGTTCGGAGCCAGCTCCAGCTACCTCATCGTAGAGAAACACGGCTCGAAGCAAAAAAGGCGGCTACAAATGTAGCCGCCTCAAGCGAAAAACAATTTCCTGAAGGAAATCGCCTACATGCTCATGCCGCCGTCGACGGCGAGCACCTGACCGGTGATGTATCCGGCCTCTGGGCTGGCGAGGAAGGCGACTGCCGAGGCGATGTCGTCCGTCGCACCCATGCGGGCCTGCGGGATCTGGGCGAGAGCGCCCTTGCGGATTTCCTCGTTGAGCACCGCAGTCATGTCGGTCTCGATGAAGCCAGGGGCGACGACGTTCGCCGTGATGCCGCGGCTGGCGAGCTCGCGGGCGAGCGTCTTGGTGAGGCCGACAAGACCGGCCTTGCTGGCGGCGTAGTTGGCCTGCCCGGCGAGGCCGAGGAGTCCGCTGACGGAGCTGATGTTGATGATGCGGCCCGAGCGCTGCTTGACCATGGCGCGGAGGACGGAGCGGGTGAAGTTGAAAGCGCCCTTGAGGTTCGTGTTGAGCACAACATCCCAGTCGTCCGAGCTCATGCGCATGGCGAGCGTATCGCGAGTGATGCCCGCGTTGTTCACGAGGATGTCGCAGCGGCCAAAGTCGGCCAGAATCTGCTCGCCGACCTTCTGCACGGCGTCGAAGTCGGCCACGTCCACGGCGTATGGCTTGGCTGCGTCCGGCGTGGCGGCATTGATGGCCTCGGCGGTCTTGACGGAATTGGCCTCGGTCCGGCTGACGATGGCCACGCGGGCTCCCTCGGCGGCGAGGCGTTTGGCGATGGCTTCACCGATGCCGCGTCCGGCGCCGGTCACAATGGCGACTTGGTTTTGAAATCTCATGGCTACGAATTAAAGGGAAGCGGTCACTTCAACACACCGAGGCAGGGCGAAAAGCAAAAAATGACGCCCTCCCTTGCATTGACGCGCCGCCGGAATCGCATAATCTCTCATAAAACGCAGGGGAGCCATGTGGCTGAGAGTTCCGGATTTACCGGGAGACCCTTGGAACCTGATCCGGGTAAAACCGGCGAAGGGAGCGACCGGCGGCTCTGCGTGAACCGAAAAGACCTGACATGATCGCATCGAAAGCCGACCTGGAGCCGCAAAGCGCTGATCCCCTCCCCAATTCCACCCGCGTTTACGTCGAGGGAACGCTGCATCCGGACGTCCGTGTACCCATGCGCGAGATCGCCCTCAGCCCGACCAAGGGCCTCAGCGGCACGGTCGAGGTCAACAAACCCGTCCGCGTCTACGACACGAGCGGACCTTGGGGCGACCCGGACTTCGACGGCGACGTGGAAAAGGGCCTCCCCGCGATGCGACGCGACTGGATTTTGAAGCGCGGCGACGTTGAGGAATACACCGGTCGCGAGGTCGTTCCTCAGGATAACGGATACCTCAGCGACGAGCATTCCCGCCTCCGCAATGGCGGTTTCGGCCTCCGCGCCCCGGAATCGGCCAAACGCAAGCCGCTCCGCGCCTCCGCCGGGCATCCGGTGACCCAGCTTTGGTATGCCCGCCAAGGCATCATCACCCCGGAGATGGAGTACATCGCCATCCGTGAGAACCAGGGCATCGACCGCCTGCGTTGCGACGACAAGTCCGCCCGCAACACCCTCACCCACCAGCATTCCCGCGAGGCCAGCCCGGAGTTCATTCCCTCGATCTTTGGCCGGTTCCCGCAGCGCATTCCGAAGGTGATCACGCCGGAATTCGTCCGCGACGAGGTGGCCGCCGGACGCGCCATCATTCCCGCCAACATCAACCACCCGGAAAACGAGCCGATGATCATCGGGCGGAATTTCCTCGTGAAAATCAATGCCAACATCGGCAACAGCGCCGTGGCCTCCAGCATCGAGGAGGAGGTCGAGAAGATGCGCTGGGCGACGAAGTGGGGCGCGGATACCGTGATGGATCTCTCCACCGGCAAAAACATCCATGCCACGCGCGAATGGATTCTCCGCAACTCGCCCGTCCCCATCGGCACCGTGCCGATCTATCAGGCTCTCGAGAAAGTCGGCGGCAAGGCCGAGGAGCTGAGCTGGGACATCTTCCGCGATACGCTGATCGAGCAGGCCGAGCAGGGCGTCGATTACTTCACCATCCACGCTGGCGTGCTCCTGCGCTTCATCCCCCTCACCGCCCGCCGTATGACCGGCATCGTGAGCCGTGGCGGCAGTATCCTCGCCAAGTGGTGCCTCGCCCATCACAAGGAAAACTTCCTCTACACCCACTGGGACGAGATTTGCGCGATCATGGCGGCCTACGACGTGAGCTTCAGCATCGGCGACGGACTACGCCCCGGCTCGGTCGCGGACGCCAACGACGAGGCGCAATTCGGTGAACTCTACGTGCAGGGTGATCTCACCCGCCGCGCCTGGGATCACGGCGTGCAGGTCATGAACGAAGGCCCCGGCCATGTGCCCATGCACATGATCGAGGAAAACATGGCCAAGCAGCTCGAGTGGTGTCACGAGGCTCCCTTTTACACCCTCGGGCCGTTAACCACGGATGTCGCCCCCGGCTATGATCACATCACGAGCGGCATCGGCGCCGCCATGATCGGCTGGTACGGCTGCGCCATGCTTTGCTACGTCACGCCCAAGGAACACCTCGGCCTTCCGAACAAGAAGGACGTGAAGGATGGCGTAATCACCTACAAGATCGCCGCCCATGCCGCCGACCTCGCGAAGGGCCACCCGGGCGCGCAATACCGCGACAACGCCCTGAGCAAGGCCCGCTTCGAGTTTCGCTGGGAGGATCAGTTCAACCTCGCGCTCGATCCGGTCACCGCGCGCGAGTTCCACGACGAGACCCTCCCGCAGGAAGGCGCAAAGACCGCGCACTTCTGCTCGATGTGCGGCCCGCACTTCTGCTCGATGAAAATCACCGAGGACGTGCGCCGCTATGCCGCCGAGCAGGGACTCTCCGAACAGGAAGCTCTCGAAAAAGGCATGGAGGAAAAGTCCGGCGAATTTATCGAAAAAGGCGCCGAGGTTTACCAGAAGGCCTGACGCTGTTAGGCAAGCAGAATTAGGAATTGCAACGAATCTGTTACGCAACTCATAGCGTAACGGATTCTTAACAATCCGGGGGTAGGCAATTCCCGGCCTGCCGCGTATCTCAGCGCGCTTTCATCGATGAAAGCGCGCCTTCTCCTTCCGACTCTCGCCGCCCTCTCCGCGGCAATCTCCGCCACCGAGGCGGCAACGTTCAACATCAGCACGGCCTCGACCTCGGCCCAGACGCTTTCGAGCGGGCAGACAGGCACCGTCACATCGACCGGCTCGCTCACGGTCAGCGGATCGACCGTTGCCGTTACGATCTCCGGCAACTCCACCCTCACCAATAGCGGCCAGATCAAGCAGACCGGGTCCGGACGGGCGATCAGAGACAATACAGGCGGTCTCACGCTTACGGTCACGAACAACACAGGCGCTCTGATGCAAACAGCGAACGCCGACGTGATCCAGATGAACGTATCGAGCAGCAACATCAACTTCTACAATTACGGAAGCGTGATCTCGCTAAACTCCTCCGCTGGCGGCAATCAGTCCATCGATTTCGGCGCCATCACATCGGGCACAAACTCCCTGTACAACTACTCAACCGGCATCATTAAAGCGACAGCCGCCGACGCCGTACGCCCAGGCGTCAACGGCTATATCGAAAACGCCGGCACCATCGAAGCGATCCCGGTCGTCGAGGGCAGCTCCCCAAGTCGCAATGCCAGCAGCAGCGACGGCATTGACTTCCAGTCAAACTCCGGCGGGCAGGTCGTCAACAGCGGCAGCATCTCCGGGCGCCATGGCATCACCGGCGGCGACACTGCCACTGGATTTACCGTCAGCGTCACCAACAACCTTGGCGGCACGATCACCGGAAAAGACGGCTCCGGCATCAACATCGATGGAGCGACCGCGTCACCCGGCTCCGCGACCGTCGTCAACCACGGCACGATCACCGGCAATTTCGACAGCACCAAATACGACATCGGTGACGGCGACGGCGTCGACGTGGACGGCACAGTCAATATCTCCAACTACGGCAGCATCATCGGCAACGGCGCGTCCGTCGGCAACAACTCCGAGGGTGTTTCCATTGGCGGCGGAACCATCACGAACTATGCCGGAGCATCAATTTACGGCCAGAACAACACGGGCACAGCGTCTGCAGGCAACGGCATCCTCGTAGATGACTCCAATGGCGGAGCGGCTCATGCCGCCACGACGGTGACGAATTCCGGCACCATCCGCGGCTACAGCGGATTCGGCATCAAGATGATCGGTTCCTACAACGACACAATCACCAACAACGCAGGCGGCATCATCCGCGGCTCAGGCACGGGCGCAGCCATCCAGACCGGCGACGGCAGCGACACCGTGACCAACTCAGGCTCAATCGTCGGAGACAATGGCTCCGCCATCGACCTTGAAGGCGGCAACGATTCCCTGAAGATCCAGGGGGGCAGCGCCAGCATCACCGGCGATGTCTCCGGCGGCACGGGTACGAACACCGTCGAGATCGACCTCGGCAGCGGCAACTCGTTTGCCTACGCCGGATCGCTCTCCAACTTCTCGACCGTCCAAGTCAAGAGCGGCACCACCACCCTTACCGGGGCCAATGCCTACACCGGCACGACCCAGGTCACCGGCGGCACGCTCGTGCTCGATGGGAATGGCCGCTTGAGCGACACCAGCACGCTGAATCTGGATGGTGGCCGTCTGGAACTTTCCGACAACTCGGCCCAGACCTTTGCGAGCCTCTCGCTCACCGCCAATTCGGTGATCGACCTCAACAGCGACACCGTCCTCACGCTCTCCGCACTGGGGACCATCAATGGCGCATCGACGCTTTCCGTGATCAACTCCGGCGGCTCCACCTTCCGGTTCCTCGGTGATCTCACCTCCGACGTGAATTTCCAGACGCTGCTTGGCAACACCACCGTCAATGGCGGCGCAGCGACGGCCAGTTACGACGGCACATACACCACGGTGGTTCCCGAGCCGGGAACCGTCGGCCTCATCGGCCTCGGCATCGCACTTGCCATCGGCATGGCCCGCCGCCGCAAGTCTTCCTAAAAAGAAGGAGAAAAGGTCAGGCGGTCGTCCCGTGAGGCGACCGCCTGTCTCTTTTAGTCGACGAACTCCTTCACGACGATGGAGGCATTGTGTCCGCCGAAGCCGAAGGAGTTGTTTAAAGCCGCCCGCACCTTCATTTCCCGCGCAGTGTGCGGCACGTAATCCAGGTCACACTCGGGGTCGGGATTATCGAGATTGATCGTCGGCGGGACCACCCCGCGATTCACTGCCAGCACACACGCGGCAAGCTCAATGGCACCGGCCGCTCCGAGGAGGTGACCTGTCATCGACTTGGTGGAGCTGACCGCCACCTTCCGGGCATTTTCGCCCAAGGCGCGCTTGATGCCGTTCGTCTCGCAAATGTCGCCGATCGGCGTCGAGGTCGCGTGGGCATTGATATAATCCACCGTCTCGACACCGGCATCCTGCATGGCAAAGCGCATGGCGTTCGCCACCTCCTGCCCCTCGGGGTGTGGCTGCGTCAGGTGCCAGGCATCCGCTGACTGCCCGTAGCCTCCGAGCTCGGCATAGATGCGTGCGCCGCGCTTCTTCGCATGCTCGAGTTCCTCCAGCACGATGATGCCCGATCCTTCGCCCATGACAAAACCATCGCGGTCGCGATCAAAAGGCCGCGATGCCTGCTCCGGACTGTCGTTTCGCAAGCTCACCGCCCTCATGGCGGAAAATCCCGCCATGGCCAGCGGAGTCACAGTGGCCTCGCTTCCCCCCGCCACGCAGACGTCGGTAATGCCATCGCGGATCATCCGACTGGCCTCGCCGATGGCATGCGCCGAGGTCGCGCAGGCGCTCACCGGACAGTAGTTCGGCCCGCGCAGACCAAACTCGATCGACACCAGCGCTCCCGCAGCATTGGCCATCATGCCGGGAATGACAAAGGGGGAAACACGCGACGGGCCCTGCGCGATCAGTTTACGCGCGGCCTTCTCCAAAGTGTCCAGTCCTCCGACGCCCGTTCCAATGATGACGCCGATGCGGTTGAGGTCTTCTTTATCAAGCTCAAGACCGGAATCCTTCATCGCCATCGTCGAAGCGGCCATCGCGAAATGGACAAAGCGATCCGTGCGCCGGAGCAACTTCGAATCCTTGAAATACGGCTCCGGGTCAAACCCGCGAATCTCGCCTCCGATGCGGCAGGGATACTCCGAGGTATCAAAACTCTCGATAGTCCGCACCCCGCTGCGTCCGGCGATCAAGCTCGCCCAGTACTCCTCCGTATTCAGCCCGTTGGGAGCGAGTATGCCGAGACCCGTAATTGCAACGCGTCGCCTGCTCATCTGTTGTGATCCTTTCGATTCATGATGTTCACGGTTTTAAAATTTGCTTCGGCAGCAGCGTCGGGCAACGCGGGGTTTCCCGCGCTTGTCTTCACTCCATTCAAGCTATTGGACGAAGATCATAATTCAAAGGCTTTCTGGCATGCGATACGACAACGACCATAAGGAGCGCTCCTGCTGTCCTTGCAGCGGCTCTCCCAGAGCTTTCGGCGGGATGGATTTACCGGAGCTGAGATTGACTCGCTGATGAAGGATGCCAGGCTCACCCATGGCGGTTTCTACGGTCATTTTCGTTCAGGCAGGCTCTTGTCGAGGCGGTACTCAGCGAAGGGGTTGAGGATACTCTGCACCATCTTGAGACGGTCGCCACCGATATCGAGTCGCTGGTCGATTTTTATGCTCCGGCCCGAGCATCGTGAGAACCGCTCCGATAGGGGACAGACAGGGAGTCTCACCCTTGTGACATGGCAGGCATTTACCCTAAAATATCGCCTCGTCGCACCTGCCCTGACCGCGCATCTCTTCAGGCCGGGCAGCTAAGCTGCCGTATTGCCATTTCCCGCCGCCCCCTCGATCTTGGGCACCGGATTTTTGGCTTTCCGCTTGGTCGTCTTTTTCTGTTTCCGGGAGTTTGCCACGCTGAGCGCGAGTTCGTGCTCGAGCTCCGTCATCTTGTCGACAAAGGCGTGTTCGATGTCGATGCCGAGACGGTTCGAGAGAGAGAATACCCACCAGAGGCACTCAGCCAGCTTGACCTCCAGTTGATTGCGGACGTCGTCGGGTGCCATCCAGCGCCCCTCAGCGCCCATGACGAGGCGGCCGAGTTCCCCGACATCGCTCTGCAATCCCACGACGTCCTCCTGTTTTGACCAGCGTGTGCCGTGATGCACCTCTTCGAGCTGATGGTATAGCTGGCGAACCCGCGAGGCTTGCATCGCGGCCTGGGCCAGCCCGACATGGATGGGGGTGTTGGACATAGTCAGTTTTCCGGTTGTCCGCCCGTGCAGGCATCGAGACGGAGCATATGATGGTGCGAGCAGGTTTTGCGAAAGAGGTCGACCGCCTTGGTTTCCGTGCGGGCGAGGCAATCATCCCGGACGACAAACCAGAGCCTGTCGGAGTCTTCCGCGACCAGCATGTCGGGATCGGGTGCCGCTCCGGCAGATGCCGGTGACGTCACGAGGCTGGCAAATACCAGACACGTCACCAACGGCCATAGGAGGAAGTCAGATGAATCGGGCGACCGCACGGCAAGACACTATCTCGCCGCGGGGACATGCGGAAAGCACGATTACCGGGCGGCGACGGCCCATATCGCCGCCAGCCCTGATCAGCAAAGGATCGCCAAGCTTAGAAATGAACAACATTTTTTGCGATGACATACAGCGAAACGCAAATAACGCTGATCCCGAAAATGACATTCAGAGTCCGGGCCGTCAGAAGCGACTTGGTCCACACCCCTGCGGTCATGCCCAGGGCCGATCCTCCGAGAAACCACAGCGCCAATCCTCCCACTCCGGAAGAAAGACTGCCGGCATTCGCCGCAAATCCGGAGGCCGCGATCAAGACGATGCCCACGAGCGAAGTCGCAAGAGCCCGCTCGATGCTGATACAGGCGACGACGATGAGCGCCGGAACGATCAGAAACCCTCCCCCGACTCCAAATATCCCGGAGAGAATGCCCGACAGCGCCCCGGCGGAGAACAGTTTCGCCGCACAAGCCCAACTGAAATGAGGCCGGCCATCCGTACCGCGCCGACAGCGCATCCAGGAGTGAGGCGGGATCTCGGCATCCCCCGCCTGACGCAGCATGCGGATGCCAATGAATATCATCAACGCCGCAAACAGGAGCAAAGAGAGTCGCTGCGGCATCTGCGCTCCGATCCAGGCACCAAAGGGAGCTGCAATCACACCCCCCATCCCCAGGACCAGGCCTGCGCCCCACAACACGTGTCCGCGGCGAGCCTGCAAGACTGCGCCATACGCGGCAGTCGCGCCGACGATGGCGAGGGACAATGCCACGGCCTCGCGGAAGTCCAGTCCCAACCCGTAGACCAGCAGGGGCACGGCAAAGATCGAGCCTCCCCCGCCGGTCAGGCCGAGGGAGAGTCCCACGATCGCACCATACACCAGCGCGGAGGACATTCAGGAAGTCACTCCCTCCGCCCGTGCGATGCGTTCACATTCCTCGCAGACGCCATCGACGTGTACCGCATCGTAGCCGGCCGAGCGGAGGTACGAGGCAGCCAGCGAAGCCCGCTTGCCGGTGCCGCAATGAATGAAGAGTCGACGCTCCTTGGGCAGCTCGCCCAGATGCGTCTTCAGCCGCGTGTAGGGAAACGACCGTGCGCCAGCCAGGTGCCCGTGCTGAAACTCGCTCGTGGTGCGGACATCGATGATCTCCCCCTCCACGATGGCTCTCGCCGGGTCAAAGGAGGAAAAGTCGATTCGCGGCTCAGCAGCCAGCAGCAGACGCGCCTTCCGGGCCTCGTCCACCGTGATCCAGCCGGCCACATGATCGAAGCCGATGCGATAGAGCTGGCGTACAGCGAGCTCCACATCATCCGCGCTCTCGAGCACGAGCAGAATCTCGTCGTTTTCCTCCAGATAGGAACCTGCCGAGGTCGAGAAGAACGGCGAGTGCAATGGCGCGTGAATCGCTCCCGCCACATGAGCCGCATCAAAATCCGCACGGTCGCTGCGCGTGTCGAGGATGCGCACTCCGGTATCGGCGAGGCGCTGGGCAAACTGCGCTCCGTCGAGATGGGCTGCTACAGGTACTCCGCCCGTCACCGCGATGCCATCGCGGTTCACGCGTTTCATCGTGGCAAAGTAGAGGGGCGGTTCCGGTTGCCCGGCGAGGATTTCCTTCACGAACGCCTCACGATCGGCCATGGCAAGCTTGAGTGCGCCGTTGAAACGTCGCTCGTATCCCAACGTCGTCACAGGCACCGCCCCCAGGGCTTTGCCGCAGGCGCTTCCCGCCCCGTGCGCTGGGAGGATCTGGAGATAATCTTCATAAGGAGCGAGTCGCTCCCGCAGGGACTCCTGCAATCGCCGTGCCGAAGGTTCCATCACCCCCTTCTGCCCGGCGGCCGACTCCAGCAGATCGGGTCGCCCGACATCACCGACGAAGACGAAATCCCCCGTCGCCAGTGCGATGGGCTGATCGGCACCTCCCCCGATGTCCGTGATAAGATAGCTCAGGTGTTCCGGTGTATGACCCGGCGTATGCACTGCCTCCACCCGGATATTTCCCACCATGAAATGGTCGCCATGCTTGAGCAGATGGGTATTGGGCCTGCCCTTTGACCACTGATAGGTCCAGTCGGGGCCGCCCTCTGCCGAGAGGTAAAGATGCACGCTGGCATCCTGGGCAAACTCGCGTCCACCGCTCACGAAATCCGCATGGATATGGGTTTCCGCCACCGCCGTGATGCGGAGTCCATTTGCCGCGGCCAGTTCGCGATACCGGTCGATATCGCGCTCGGGATCGATAATGAGAGCTTCACCCGTGCGCTGGCATCCGATGAGGTACGCGTATTGGGCGAGAGAGGGATCGAAGACTTGTCGGAGAAACATGGTCGTAAAAGGGGTTAGCGGGATGCGGAGCAGCACGTTCCGATTTCGGTCCGGCGGCGATTATTCCATGGCATCCGTGCGATCAGCATTCCCATGCCGCAGGTGTCGGTGATCCCGGCAAATACGAGTCCTGCGCCAACGAAGGCACACAGCCCGATCCATGCCGGACTGACGAAGAACCCCAGCACCGCCCCGGTGAAAACCAGCGCTCCGGCGGCTATGCGCACCTGCCGCTCCAGCGACATCATTTTTGCACCGCGATTCAGAGGGAGACCGGCGGCCTCCCACGCAAGCACGCCGCCTTCGAGGACTTGCAGGTTCCGAATTCCCTGCGCCACAAGCTTTTCCGCCGCCTGACGAGCCCTGTTTCCCGAGCGGCATATCACGACGCAGGCGCTTTTCCCTTCCGACATCGCCTTCACTTCACCCGGGGATAATTCGCTCAGGGGGTGAAGGATCGACCCCTCGATGTGCGCTTCCTCAAATTCCGCCGGGGTCCGCACATCCAGCAAGAGCGACCCCGGTGTTTGCAACTGGGTGGGAGAGATATTGCCAATAGCTCCCTGAGAATCATTTTTTGCCTCATTCATTTCTTAATTACTATATCGCTATTTAGTAATTTCAATATATTTTCGGTATCGGCTCTGCGCGAGATGGTGGAGGCAGCAGGTATCTCGCACGAGCTGAGCACCTTGGAACGAGTCAGAAAACCCTGACGCGCCCGCTCGGTGGCCGACCCGCCCGCAGGAGACGGTTCAGCCGGGTTGCACCATCTGAATCCTCCCGAACTCCTCCGCCACCCTGATTTCCCGGTAGGAAAATCCATTGTCCAGCCAGGGCATCACATCCACCCCCACAAAGAGACCCGAATTACCGAAAGCACCCACCATGGTCATGCCAGCGAAATCCAAAAAACAACAAATGGCCGCAGGCGCAGCCCTGTCGGCAAAACGTGGCAAGCGCAAAGAATCCTCGCTCAAAGGCGCTTCCAAGGAGATGGAGAAATCCATGTCCGAAGGGCAGCTTCGCGAGCTTGCAAAAACCGGTCGCAAAAAACTCCCTACGAAAAAATAAACGGACGCTTTTCTTTGGGATCAGCCAATACCATCCATTCCCCTCAAGAAACGCCGGCACAAAGACAGTCCAAGTGATTCCCTGATTCCAGCCTCAGGCCGCAGACCATCCCATCCGTTCCAGGGTGAAGCGACGATTCCCGGACATGAACACGCACCACTGTATCGAAGTCTGCAATCGTTTGCTCCGCGGAGAACAATCCGCCGTCGAGGCCTACACCAAAGCCATTTCGACGCTTGAGAAGGAGTACGCTGTCCCCAATACTCTCGTCACGGTCCAAAAGGATCACGAGGAAGCAGTCGCCGCGCTGTCCGAGAATGTCCGCTCCATGGGAGGCACTCCCTCCACCGACGCCGGCGCCTGGGGAGCATTCACCAATTTCGTCCAGGGCACGGCGAACCTGATGGGAGACAAGTCGGCACTGGCGAGCCTCCGCGCTGGTGAAACCGCAGGAAAAATGGATTACGAAGCAGCGCTCCAGGATGAAGACGTCATGTCGTCCTGCAAGGAATTGATCCGAACGGAACTCCTCCCGACCACGGAACGACACATCGAAGCCCTCGATACCTTGAGAATCTAGAAGGTACGGAAGGCCGTCTTTACAGGCGCGAGGCGAGCCGATCTTTCGAGATCGCAAGAATGCGGATTCCCAAACTGACTCCTGAGGTAGGATTCGAACCTACGACCAATCGGTTAATCCCGACAGTTGTCGGGACTCTACCACTGAGCTACTCGCTGCAACCAAGAAGCTTCGTCCGAATCATTCGCGCCGACTTCCAGGACTTGATCTGCCGCTCTCGGACCATTGCTGATGACCTTGTCAGATGAGACTCCTTCCACACCAACTCCCATGGACCGTTCTTGCGAGTGAACTTCCCTTCACTTACGTCGCAACGGTTGTGGTCGGCAACTCGAGCATCCAAGCTGGAACTTTGCCCAACGTAAAATTTGCCGTTCGCGTTTCGGAGAAGATAGACCCAATACATGGGTTCTTGAAAAACTGGCTCCTGAGGTAGGATTCGAACCTACGACCAATCGGTTAACAGCCGACCGCTCTACCACTGAGCTACTCAGGAATTCGTCTTTGAGAGCGGGTAAAGAAACTCTGTCGGGCACCTTCATGCAAGCTTTTTTGCAAGATTCTCGTCCATGCCGATGGAAAGAGATTCTCTCCGCAAAACTCACCGCTGGCCGTTTTGGGAACTTTCCCGATAAACACTGGACAGATGGAAAGGAATTCCTGCCCCTTACCGCAATGAAGCCTTGGTAACTCCAGGCTGGCGAAAATCCGTGAAGTCCCGCTAAAGTCCGCCTCGATGAGCACCGCAACTCCCTCCCATCACGGGCACAGCAAAAGCTGGCTGATCTTCTCGGGCATCCTGTCCCTCGTTCTTGGCTTCCTTGCGATTACGTTCCCGTACTTCTTTTCGCTCATCGTCACCCAGGTCATCGGTATTTTCTGCCTGGTGAGTGGATTCGTTTCCCTCGGTCTGGCCATTTCGGGCAAAAAGCCGGATCACCGGATTCTCAATGCCATAGCCGCCCTCATCCGCATCGGAGTGGGCGTCGCCCTGCTGCTTTGCGCAGCCTCGGGAATGAAGATCATCACCCTGATCTTTGCCGTCTTTCTGATCCTGGAAGGTATCGTCACGACGATCAGCGCCTTCCGCCTCCGCGGGCACGGCGGTTGGGGATTTTTCGTTTTTTCCGGTGTGATCGCGCTCGTCCTCGGTGTGATGATCTACTTCGAGTGGCCTGCAAACAGCGGCTGGGTGATCGGCACCTTTTACGGGATCAATTCGATCTTCTCCGGTGTCTCGCTCCTCGGCCTCGGGTTCTCAGCTCCCAAGGCCTCGGCCTGAGCCGCGGATCAATCCTGAATTTCCGCTGCGTTGATCGCGTTGATCAGCGCACGGATACCGCCGAAATCGTGCTTGGTCGGCGTGAGCACGATGCGCGGCAGGTCGGCCAGTTGCACCTCGGCAGCCTCCTCCGGCAAAGCAGCGCCTTGCGTGATCGAGCCACCTGTAAGCAGGTAACCGAAGTCGCGATTGATTTGCTCCAAGGCGGCATCCGTCACCCGATGGCGGATGCGGATCACCATCGCCTCCCGCACCCAGCGGTAGGAGTGGAAGTTCTTGTAGAATTGCAAAATCTCCGCCTCGGCCTCCTCGATGCTGTGGGTGATCTTGAAGAGATTGAGGTCCGACGCCGAGATGAGCCCCTGCTGGAGCAAATCCAGCGAGACGAAACGCCGCCATGTCTCCCAGTAGTGGCCATTGGGACGGTCGACGAAGACAATCGGCACGATGGCGCTCTTGCCCGTCTGCATGAGCGTGAGCACCTCAAAACCCTCGTCATGCGTGCCAAACCCTCCCGGGAAGAGCACGAAGGCGTGGGTTTCCTTCACGAAATGCAGCTTGCGGGTGAAGAAATAGCGAAAGCTGATGAGCTTCGGGTCGCCGTCGATTACCTCATTGGCGCGCTGTTCAAAGGGGAGCCGGATATTGAGGCCAAAGCTTTTTTCGGCCCCCGCCCCCTCCTGCGCGGCACCCATGATGCCATCGCCGCCACCGGTGATGATCATGTAGCCGTGCTGGACGATGCGCCGGGCAAACTCCCGGGCAAGTTGATACTCCTGGGCATCGCGCTTCGTCCGGGCGCTACCGAAGACAGCCACCTTGCGAATGCCGTGATATTTGCTGAAGACGCTCGTGGCGTAGCGAAGCTCGCGCATGGCGCGGCTGTAGAGCTTCAGGTCGGCGATACCGGCACCGTCGCGTCCGAAACGCAGGACGGTTTCCACCATTTCCTCGAGCAGCTCGGCCTGGCGGCCTTGAGCGACATCGGAAATGAGGCTTTTTATCAGGTCTGCTTTCTCTTTATCTTTCATGGCGTACCGAGTTGCTCAAACATCTTCCCTCATCTGCCTTTAGACGCTGAATCCCTCAATTACTGGAAACCATGATCATCGTTCTTCGACCCCACGCCAGCAAGGAACAAATCGACCAGGTGCTTCACGAGGTCGAGGTGCTCGGGTACACTCCCGCCCCCATCCACGGAGCGACGCAGACCGTGATCGCCGCCATCGGTGACGAGCGCACCCACGCCAATCTGGAGTCGCTCACCGCCTTTCCCCAGGTCGAAAGCGTCCTGCGCGTCCAGAAGCGCTACAAGCTCGCCAGCCGCGAATCCCACCCCGCCGATACGATCATCAATGTCGATGGCGTACAGGTCGGCGGCGGAAAATTCGGCCTCATGGCCGGTCCCTGTTCCGTGGAAAGCGAGGAGCAGCTCATGAAGACGGCCCACGCAGTGAAGGCGGCGGGGGCGACCATCCTGCGTGGTGGTGCCTACAAGCCGCGCACCTCCCCCTATGAATTCCAGGGCCTCGGCAAGGAAGGCCTCCGCCTCCTCGCCCTCGCCCGCAAGGAAACCGGCCTCAAGATCATCACCGAGGTCCTGAGCGAGCGCGATGTCGAGCACGTAGCGGAAACCGCCGACATCCTGCAAATCGGCGCACGTAATGCGCAGAATTACCAGCTCCTCATCGAGGCGGCCAGGAGCGGCAAAGCCGTCCTGCTGAAACGCGGCATGAGCGAGCGCATCGAGGAATGGCTCCTCGCCGCGGAGTACCTGCTCGCCCACGGCAACCCGAATGTCTTCCTCTGCGAGCGCGGCATCCGCACATTCGAAACCTACACCCGCAACACGCTCGACCTCGCCGCCGTGGCCATCGCCAAGAAAGAGAGCCACCTCCCGGTCATCATCGACCCGAGCCAGGGCTGCGGGCGCGCCGATCTCGTGATCTCACTCTGCATCGGCGCTGTCGCCATGGGTGCGGACGGCCTCCTCATCGAGGTGCATCCGAACCCGGCCGAAGCCCTCAGCGACGGCCAGCAGCAGGTGGATTTCGCCGGATTCCAGAAACTCGTGGCATCGATCCAGCCCTTCCTCCAGGCGGTGAACAAAGCCGCCGCCTAGATGAATCGCCTCCACGCCTGGCTGGCGCGCCATCCGCTGGTGCGCGACGCGATCATTTTCTGCATCCCGGCCCTGCTTTTCGGAGCAGCGCTGCGGTTGATCCTGCTCTATTATTCGCCTCTGGCCTTCTGGAACGCCGACTCGCGCTCCTTCATGGGGTTCACGAATGGCGTGATGACGGAGTGGTACTTCAGCATCAATGAAAAGCGACGGTATCTTTACCCGATTTTCATGCTGCCCATTTCTCTCCTGCCTGGCGGCACGCTGCGGTGGTTGAGCTGGATTCAGGCTGCTATCGGGCTGCTCACCGTGCTGCCCATGGCGTACATCGTCCGCCGGGTCTTCGTGGGTTGGAAATGGTGGATCATCCCGGTCACCGTGCTGTACGCGGGAATGCCCGTGCTGATCTGGTATGAGCACGAGTTACTCGCGGATACCCTGACCTTTAACTACACGGTCTGGATCATGGCCGGCTGGGTCGCGTGGACCTCGCAGAAAAACCCGGTTCGCGCCCGCCAGCTCTGGTGGTGGTTCTTCGTTCCCTTTGCCATGTTCCTGCTCACCAAGCCATCCGGAAAATTCCTCTGGCCGGGCCTGGCCATCGGCATTCTGCTGGTCTTGGGCTGGCGTGTCCTGAGGTGGCCGCAGTGGGCCGCCATCGGCGCTCTCTTTCTCGTCAGCCTCACCATCGGTGATGAGGACCAGAGTTCCTGGCTTCTCTACACCTCCAACTTCCCCCTCACCCGGCTCGATACTCCGCTCCATGCCGAGTACAAGGCCGAGATCAAGGATTGGGTGCAAAAGACGCGCGACCGGCTTGATCACTATCACCGGGATGAAATGGACGTGCATGATTTCCTCCGCAGCCCGGAGGATCACCCGGAGTACCCGCTCTGGCAAAAGCTCGCCAAGGAAAGCGATGAAAAGCTGAACCAGCTCTACCATGACCTCTCCAAGGAGGCACTCACCTCCAGCCCTCATCTTTTCCTTTATATCGCGCTCACCCGTCTCGCCGGGTCTGCCAACCAGACGGATTTCGACACGGATCGCTTTGAGACATCCTACTACGACCAGAAATTCGAAAAACAGTACGGATCGAAAAGAAACACGCCGAGCATGCTGCGCATCGCCCTGGGTATTCCCAAGGATGAGCCAATGCCGCCGTACTCGACCGTACGCACATGGATCAATCCTCATCCCGATTTTGCCGGAGCCCGATTCCTTGTCGCCTATTCCGACGCCTATCAGCGTGCGGGCGACCTGATTTATCGTCCCAATGGCAAGCCCTCCACCATGCTGGAATCCCGCCCGAGCCTCCTCGGCTGGTGGGTGGTCCTCGGCACGATCATGTCGCTCTTCAGCCCGTGGCGGAACACCCTCGGGGTGTGGGCCATCGCCCTGTGGGGCTACGGACTGGCGGTGTTCCTGCTCGGCGTGGAGTTGCACCGTTACTTCACTCCGCTCTGGGCGTTGATTCTCCTGCTCCTCGCCATCCCGCTCGACAGTATTTATCGGCTGGTCTTGCGGCGGTTTTCGTAACGCTCTTCCTGCTGGTGCCAGAGAGTCCGGCCCAGCAGAGCACCAAGTACGTTCCGGCCGCGGTCTCCAGCATCGAGTCCTCCGAGATTGCGGACTTTGAGACCTATCCTCCCAACATTCAGAAGCTGATCGAGTCGGCCCTCGCCTTGACGCGGAAAAACCTCGGCTATCTTTACGGATCAGCCGATCCCGCGCAGAAGGGAATGGACTGCTCCGGCGCGGTGTACTACGTGCTGCGACAAAACGGCATCAAGGAACCGCCTCGATCTTCCGCCGCCCAGTATGAATGGACGAGAAAGGCAGGCACCTTTCATCCCGTGACCGCCACGGATCTCTCCGCGCCGGAGTTTGCCGACCTCAAGCCCGGCGACCTGCTCTTCTGGAATGGTACGTACGATGCCGGGAAAGACCTTCCGGCCACTCATGCCATGTTTTACCTCGGCAAGGCAAAATCCGACGGCCTGCCGCTCATGGTGGGTTCCAGCGACGGGCGGCGATACCGCGACAAGCGCCGCGATGGCGTCAGCGTTTTCGACTTCCGCCTGCCCAAACCCGGCAGCAAGAGCCGGTTCATCGGTTATGCACGCATCCCGGGCTTGCAATAGGACTTGCAAAGTTGCGCCCAAACCGACGTATCATCGCCGGGTGTTTCAGGTAATTTTCAACTCGATCAGCGCCGCCGAGATGGCAGCCCTTCCCAAGGAGCTGCAGCTCGACCTGCTGGCGGAGTTTCATTTCCTCCCGAGTGATCTGGAGGATCTCGACCGCAGCCGCTTCGGGAAGGTGCGTCGCGATGGCCGCAGCCTCCACCGCTACCGCGCGACCGATTACCGGATTTATTTCGAGAAACACCCCGACGGCATCCTGATCCACCGCGTGCTCCATAAGAACACCATCCGCGACTTTCTCTATCGCTCCAATCTCCCGGTCGACGAAGAAGACGCCCAGCTTGGCGAGGCCAAGGAATTCTGGAAGCTCATCGAGGAGGCGGAGAAAAAAGCGTGAGCATCTTCGCCAGCGAAGCCGAGCGTCAGGATTTCTTCCCCGTCGCCCGCCACCAGATTTTCCTCGGCCACGGCGGCGTGACCGCCCTGCCCCGCTGCGCGGCGGATGCCATGATCGCGCACGTGCACGCGAGCTGCCAGAATCACCAGGAATTCGGCGAGGTTCTGCGCGACATCGACGCCTGCCGCGCTCTCTGCGCCCGCACCATCGGTGCGGACAAGTCCGAGATCGCGCTCCTCGGCCCCACCTCGCTCGGGCTCAGCCTGTTTGCCAATGGCCTCAAGTGGGAAGCCGGCGACGAACTCGTCTGCTACCAGGACGACTACCCCTCCAATGTCTACCCGTGGACGGCTCTCCGTGAAAAGGGAGTCATCGTTCGCTTCGTCCAGCCCGACCGGCCCGGCCATATCACGATCAGCGATGTCGAGGCTGCTCTCACCGAACGCACAAAGCTCGTCGCACTCGCCTCCTGTCATTTCCTCACCGGCTGGCGCATCGACATCAATGCCATCGGCCAGATGCTCCACTCCTGCGGCATCCTGTTTTCCGTCGACGGCATCCAGACCATCGGCGCTTTCCCGACGCCGGTGGAGCATGTCGATTTCCTGAGCGCCGACGCTCACAAGTGGATGCTCGGACCCATGGCCATCGGCATCGTATATGTCGCGAAGCGCAACTTCGCGATCTGCCAGCCCACGCTCCTCGGCGCGTGGAATGTGCGCTCGCCCAATTTCCTCACCCAGCCCGACCTCAGCTTCCCCGAGACTGCGCAACGCTACGAGCCCGGCGTGCTCAATGCCACCGGCATGTACGGCATGTACGCCAGCCTGAAGATGCTGGAGGAAGTCGGCGCAGAAACCGTCTCTCGACTCATCCTCGACGTGCGCGACTATCTGGAGACCGGCCTGACGCAGCTCGGCTTTGAATTCCTCTCCCCTCCGGCCTCCGAGCCGATGCGCAGCGGCATCGTCACCGCGAGGCACGCCAAGGTCAAGGGAGCGGAACTCTTCTCGGCTCTCGAGAAAAACCGTATTACCGCGTCCCTGCGCATGGAGCGCAACTCCGGCGAGTGGCTGCGCTTCAGCCCGCACTTCTACAACACCCGGGCCGAGATGGACCGCGTGCTCGAGGTGCTCAGCGCATCGCTGTAGCGCCCTGGTACTCTGCAAACATCTCCAGCGTCCGCTCCCGCTCCGTCGCGTGATCGACCATGGGAATAGGATAGCCACGCGCGATCGGCAGGCCGGATGCAGGCGCTACGTGGAGCTTCTCCGCCGGGAGATCTCGAAGCTCCGGCACCCATTGCTTGATGTAAGCCGCATCGGGATCGAAGCGCGCTGATTGCGTCCACGGATTCTGGATGCGGAAATACGGTGCGGCATCCGCCCCGGTTCCCGCGCTCCACTGCCAGCCGCCGTTGTTGCTGGCGATTTCGCCATCCGTGAGCTGCCGCATGAAATACGCCTCCCCCTCGCGCCAGTCGATGTGCAGATCCTTGGTCAAAAACATCGCCGTGATCATACGGGCGCGATTGTGCATGAAGCCCGTCTGCGCCAGTTGCCGCATGGCCGCATCCACCACGGGAAACCCCGTCTCGCCCGCACGCCACCGCTCAAAGGCCGCAGGATCGCTTTTCCAGCGCATGCCGCGAAACTTCGGATTAAACGAATCCTCCAGCACCTCCGGATAATGCCAGAGGATCTGCTGGTAAAACTCCCGCCAGATCAGCTCGCCGACATACTTGGCGGCGTTGTCACGCTGCACCGCAGGGAACGTCTCCATCCTCTCCCGGCATCGCTCGAAAAGCTCGCGGATGGAGATCAGTCCATACCGCAGATCCTGGGAGAGCCGCGACGTTCCCGACAGGTCGAGCCGGTCGCGCACCGCCCCGTAGGAGGCAAGACTGGATGCGATAAAGGCCGTCATGCGTTTCCGCGCCGCCTCCTCGCCCGCCGGAACAATCTCCGCATCCATCTTGATCCGCCATGTCTCCAGGGATGGCATGGGCTCGCTGCGGATGCCCCCGGGTGTCCTCAATTTTGAAACTCTCGCGACGGGCTGGTCTTTCGGCAGCTTCGCCCAGGCCCGGGAATACGGTGTGAAAACCCGGTACGGCTCCGCCGACCCCGTGAGCACCTCGCCCCGCTCGTGGAGACACGCATCCTTGCAGGACTTCACGACGAAACCCTGAGCCTCGCCGACGCGGGCCAGTTCCTCCTCCACCTCCCGGCCAAAAGGATCGGGATCGCGGTTGAAATAAACCGCTTCCGCCCTGGTCTCCTTCACCAGCAGAGCCAGTTCCCGCACGGCATTTCCCTGCCGGAAGATGAGCTTTCCGCCCGCCTGCTCGATCCGCGCCGCCAGCTCTGCGAGCGACTGGCAAAGGAACTCCTGCCGGTTCGCCCCCGTCCAGCGATGCGCTCCCTTCCATTCCGAGACGATATAGATGGGAATAACCTCCGCCGCCGAATCCACCGCCTGACGCAGGGCCGTATTGTCATGCAGGCGCAGATCGCGCCGGAACCAGTGGAGAACTCGCTTCATATCCCGGTTACGCTTCCAGCCTGCATCGGGAGACAAAAAAAGCGGGGCCGCTTTTTACACGGCCCCGCCTCTCTCATCACCAACCAACTTTACACCAAAAACTTACACGAGAGCCTCGACTTTCGGACGCTCCTTCTTGCTGAGCGCACGGCGCAGCTTGTGCAGCGCGATATTCTGCAACTGCCGGATGCGCTCGCGGGTCACGCCAAACTTCTCGCCCACTTCCTCCAGCGTCTTCGGCTTCTGGCCGTCGAGCCCGAAGCGGGAGTTGATGATCTTGCGTTCGCGGTCGTCAAGGATGTCGAGCAGTTCGCCCACTTCTTCGCGCATGTCCTTGTCGCGCAGGGTCTCGAACGGATCGTCCGCTTCCGCATCGCCCACCATTTCGCCAAATTCCGTCGAATCATCGTCGCCGATCGGCTGGTCGAGGGAGGCGGGACGCACCGCCGCACTCTTGAGCTGCGTGACCTTGGACGAGGAAAGGCCGATCTCCTCCGCGAGTTCGTCGTCGGTCGGTTCCCGGCCGAGTTCCTCGGTCATCTGCATCGCGACGCGGCGCATCTTGCCGATCTTGTCGACGAGGTGAACTGGCAGACGGATCGTCTTGCTCTGGTTCGCCAGGGCGCGCTTGATCGACTGCTTGATCCACCACGCGGCGTACGTGCTGAGTTTTCCACCTTTCTTCGGGTCGAAGCGCTCCACCGCCTTCATCAGGCCGATGTTGCCTTCGGAAATTAAGTCGAGTAGCGGCAGGCCCAGATTCGCGTAGTCGCGCGCGATCTTCACCACGAGGCGAAGGTTGGAGCGCACCATCTCGGATCGAGCCGCCTGGTCGCCCTTTTTGATCCGGCGCGCGAGTTTGACCTCCTGCTCAGGGGTGAGCAGGGGAAACTGGGCGATTTCGCGCAGATAAAGCTGAAAGCCGGTCTCGTTGTCTTCTACAGCCATGGTATTTGGTCCTCTATTGTAAGTAACGCTGGGTCCAAGGGTTTCGGTTCGTTTTTTTTGGTCCTTCGCATTACTTAACTCACTTAACTATTTGACACGGCAGCCGCTCAGACGTTCAAAAAAGAAGCGGGTTCGTTCAACAAATTGTTGCTTTTCCGTAACACGCTCTCCAACAGATGCTTAAAACCGAAAATTGCCTACAATAATAGGCTGGAGCGAAAAGAAAAAAAACGATTCAACAGGGTCTGCATGGCGAGGAATTTTTCGGAACTGACGGAACAGGAGATTTTGGCCCTGGCGATCTCTCTGGAAGAGGACGACTCACGCATCTACGGAGACTTCGCGGATCGGCTCAAGGCCAGCTATCCCGATACGGCGAAGCTCCTGACCACGATGCAGCAGGAGGAAATCGTCCATGCCCGCCGCCTGATGGAGATATTCAAGAAAGCCTACGGCGAGCACATACCATTTGTGCAACGCGATGCCGTCAAAGGGTTTATCAAGCGAAAGCCAATCTGGCTCAATAAAGTCCTCACCGTGAACCAGGTCCGCCGCGAGGTGGAACTCATGGAGCACGAGTCGCTCCATTTTTACCAAACCGCAGCCAAACGCACCACCAACCTCGACGTCCGCCGCCTCCTCGACGATCTCGCCAGCGCCGAGCAGGACCATGAGGACCTGGCGGTCAAGCTGACCAACGAGCTTTCCGCCTCCGGCGCTCTCAAGGAGGAAGAGGCGACCAATCGCCGCGCCTTTGTCCTTCAGGTCATCCAGCCGGGTCTGGCCGGGCTGATGGACGGCTCGGTTTCCACGCTCGCGCCGGTCTTTGCGGCCGCTTTTGCCACCGGGCAGAGCAAGGACGCTTTCATCGTCGGCATGGCGGCCTCCCTTGGAGCCGGCATCAGCATGGGCTTTGCCGAGGCGTTATCAGATGACGGCGTACTGAGCGGGCGGGGCCGCCCGTACATCCGCGGCGTAGTGTGCGGGCTGATGACCACCATGGGCGGCATCGGGCATACCCTGCCCTTCCTCATCGAGGACTTCCGGCTGGCCACGTTTGTCGCCATTCTCGTGGTGGCGGTGGAGCTCGCCGCCATCTCGTGGATTCGCCATAAATACATGGATACCCCGCTCATGCAGGCCGCATTCCAGGTGGTCGTGGGCGGCGTGCTGGTATTTATCACCGGAATTCTCATCGGTTCGGCGGGATAAAGCGTATCGTCCTTCATGTCTGTCTCCACCCTGCCAGCCCTGAGTGATTCCGCCCTCGTCATCGTCGGTCATGGCTCGACGCTGAACCCCGACTCCAGCGCGCCGACCTACGATCATGCCCGCGCCATCGCCGAAAGAGGCATCTTTCACGAGGTCCATACCTGCTACTGGAAAGAAGAACCCTCCATGCGGGAAGTACTCTGGAAGGTCGAGAGCGACGAGATTTTCATCGTTCCCAATTTCATCAGCGAGGGGTACTTCACCCAGACCGTGATTCCTCGTGAGTTCAACCTCACCGGCCCAGTCACGGAGCGCGATGGCAAGGTCATCCGGTATTGCCAGCCGGTGGGCAGCCATCCGCACATGACGGATGCCCTCCTCCATCGGGCCCGCGAGGTGGCTCCTGGCGTACTGGCCAGGGAAACCAGCCTTTTCATCGTCGGCCACGGCACGAACCTCAACGACAATTCCGCCAAGGCGGCCAAGGACCAGGTGCGCATGCTCTCCTCGCTCGGTGAATACGCCGAGGTCATTTCCTCATACATGGAGGAAGCCCCTCTCATCTCCGACTGGGCCACCCTCGCCAGCGCCCCCAACGTGGTCGTCGTCCCGTTTTTCATCTCCGACGGGCTGCATAGCTATGAGGATATCCCCGTCCTGCTCGGCATCGAAAAGGAGGGCGGCGTAGCCGCAAGTCAGGCCGAGGTTTTTCGTCGCAATCCATATCATCTCCACGGCAAACAGCTCTTCTATGCGAGCGCCATCGGCACGGAGCCGCTGATCGCCGAGGTGATCCTCGATCAGGTCCAGGCATGGTACGAGGTCAAAGACGGATTGAGCCGCGCGAGCTGTTGAATATCTTACCCCTCATGCACCGGCTCCTCCTCTGCTCCCTCTTCCTCGGCCTGACTCTTCCCGCGTTGGCTCAGGACGAAAAAGCCCGACCTCAGGAGGTGACGAAACTCGACGGAAAGAAGCTCTTCGGCATTGTCGAAATCACCGACGACTACACCATCCGCATCTCCAGCGACACAGGACTGCAGAAAATCCCGATCGCGCTGCTTTCCCAGGAGGATTTTGAGAAATACGCCAGAACCAAGGACCGCAGCCAGGATGGCCGTCTCTGGTCGGAGCGAAAGGACGCTCTGGAGGATAACAAATCGCAGAACAAGGAAAAATCAGCCGACATTGAGATCCGCCTCGGCGAGATCTCGGCCTTTCAACCCGCCATCGACGCTTACGAGAAGACCCTGGCGGACAAGAAGAAGCCGTCCGAAAAACCGGGGTCCGGTGCGGAGAGCACCAGCCTCCAGGCTCCCGTCCAAAGTCTCTTTTCCGGTCCCGGCACCACCCTTGGCGGCGTACCCGGCACTGGAGCGGCTGGTTCCGTGATTGCGCCTGCAATCTCCACCGGCGCAGGAGCGCTGCAATCGCTCGCGCCGACCGCTCCCTAAACTTCCTGGGCGGATCTCCGAAACTCCGTGGGCGACTGCCCGGTGAGCACGCGGAACTGACGATTGAAATGGGTCAGTGACTGAAACCCGACCTGATAAGCGATTTCGCTGATCCGGAGATCGGCATGGAGCAGCAGGGCCTTGGCCTTCTCGATCCGGACACGACCGAGATAGTCCGTGAACGTCATCCCGGTTGCCTTCTTGAACATCTTGCAGAAGTAAAATGTGGAGACATGCAGCGTCTCCGCGAGCTTTGTCAGGGTAAGCGGGTCGGAGTGATTGTCGTTGATGTAAGTCCTCGCCCGCCGAACCATCGGAGGCTCCTTCTCCTCCTCGATCAGCACGAGCTGATTGGCCACTTCCGAGAGATGGTTGGCAAAAATCTCCAGCAGACGGATCATCGATTCGTACTGCGTCTTTTTCAGGACCCGGGAATGATAGTAGGCCTCGTGCAGCTTGCCGAGATCCACATCCGACCCCCATTTGATCAACTGCTCGGTGATCTTCTTGAACTTGCCGCTACTGGGTTCCTGCATGGCGATCTGGCCCGTCTGCAAGTACCCGACAACCTTGTCGCCCACCCGGATCGGCACCGCCGTATCGTACAAACCGGCAAAGCACTTCACCGTGCGGCTCTCTTCACCAGTCGGATCACAGATCAGGTCCTGACTCTGCAAGCATTGCGCACAGGCCTTGCTCGAGTCCGCCAGCAGCGCGCAAAACGGGTTCTCCTTCGGCTTGCCGTGCAGGAAGAACTTCCAGCCGTCGCGGGCTCGCAATGCGAGGGGAAGATCCGTCGCCTCGCTAAAAGCGCGCTCATAATCCCGGTAGATCCTGGACCTACTGAGTTTTTGCAAAACCTCCTGAGACGGCAACATTCCCGAAATCTACTTCCCGTTTCGTCGCGGATCAAGCGGCGAAGGGCAAGGCATGGCTGACAAGCGCCAATCCATGTGGAGAAGAAAGCTGCCGTTCCCCGGTAGCGTCAAAACGCTCTAACCCCTTAACCCCTTGCCTCTGAATCCCTCCTAAATGAGTTCCTGGATCAGTCACTTCTCGACCACCCACCCTGTCCCGTTCACCATTCTTGCCCTGAGCGTAGCCTGCTTTGTCGGTATCCTGATCGGAAACATTCGGATCAAGGGCCTCAGCATGGGCATCGCAGGCGTCCTGTTCTCAAGCCTCATCCTGGGGCATTTCGGAGCCACTCCCAATGCGCATATCCTGGAATTCGTTCGAGACTTCGGACTGGTACTGTTCGTCTATGCCATCGGCATCAAGGTCGGCCCCGGCTTTTTCCGTTCCCTTCGCAAAAGGGGACTGGTTCTTAACATCCTGGCCGTCACCATCGTACTCTCCGGAGCCGGGATCGCTGTCCTGATCAGCAAGGTCCTTGGCGTCGACATCGTCGCCGCCGTCGGCATCTTCTCCGGTGCCACGACCAACACGCCGTCCCTGGGTGCCACCCAGGAGACGCTGAAGACCCTCGCCATTGTCGGTGACCGCGCCACGCTTCCCACTCTCGGCTACGCCGTCTGCTATCCCTTTGGCATCGTCGGCATCATCCTCGTGATGATGATCCTCCGGGCTCTCCGCAGAGTGAACCTCGAAGACGACATCGCGGAGGTCACCGAGCAGGACAAGCTTGCCGCCGCCCTGGAGCGCCGGAATGTCGAGATTACCTCCGTCCCCGCCGAAGGCATCAGCGCTGAAAAGGTCTCACTCAAGTACCAGATCACCATCTCACGCATCCTTCTTCCCGGCGAGTCCTCCCCGACCGTCGTCACCTCCGGCACCATGCTCCATTCCGGTGCCGTGGTACTCGCCGTCGGCACCTCGGAAAAACTCGATGGCTTCGTTTCCTCTACTGGCAGGAAATCCGAGACGGATCTCATGAGCATGCCGGGTCCCGTGGTGTTTCGCCGCATGGTGGTCACCCGTGAGGATCTCTCGGGCAAGACCCTGGGCGAACTCCGCCTCGAGTACGGCGACGACGTCACGATCACCCGCGTCCAGCGCCAGGACATTGAAATCGTCGCCCACCCGCTGCTGAAGCTGCAATTTGGCGACGTGATCCAGGCCGTCGGTCATGAGGAAAATCTCGCCGTGGTCGAGCGCGTCATCGGCAACTCCAAGGAGGCGCTCAATCACCTGAACCTCGTGCCAGTCTTCATCGGCATCACCATCGGCGTGTTAATCGGGATGATCCCCGTGCCGGTGCCCGGCGTGCCCTCCCCGATCAAGCTCGGCCTCGCCGGAGGCTCGCTCGTCACAGCGTTGATCTTTGGCCACTTCGGCTGCATCGGGCGCATGTCATGGACCATGCCCGCCGCAGCGAACAACGCGCTCAAGGATCTCGGCATCACCCTGTTCCTCGCAGCGGTGGGCCTCAAGGCAGGCGGTCGCTTTATCGAGACACTCATGGACGGCGAGGGCCTGCTTTGGATGGGCTGCGGGGCGATCATTACCTTCGTCCCTCTCTTCGTCGTGGGTCTCTTCGCCTCCGTCGTCCTCAAGATGAACTTTGTTCGCATCTGCGGCCTCGTCAGCGGCAGCATGACTGATCCCCCGGCTCTTTCCTTCGCCACCTCGATGACGAAGAGCGACACCCCGGTGATCTCCTACGCCACAGTGTACCCCATCACGATGATCTGCCGCATCATCATCGTCCAGGTCATCCTGCTCGTCTTCGGATAAACCAGCGGGCAAGCGGCTATATAATCAAAAGGCCCGGCCTTCGAAGGAAGGCCGGGCCTTTGTGTATGGATAGATTTTGATTAAGCTTCCTGCTGCGCGAGATCCTTCACGCTCACCTGCCAGCGCAGGCTGGATTGCGGAATGCAGCACTCGATGCACTCGACCACCGTACGCACCACGGTCACACCGGGACGCTCCGTAAAGTTATTCAGGAAATACGCGTGCGTCTTGTCTTCGATCGAGCGCCAGATCTTCTTGATGACCGTCGTATCGACCACCACATCCGCCTTGCCCGTGAGATTAAGGATCAGGCTGAGATCCGAATTTGAGAACATCCAGTTCACATAGGGATTCTTCTCGATATGCCGGAGTTTTCGACTCTTCGGGGCCGTGAGAGTATAAATCTCCGGAAAGTTGTCGAAAGACGTTGTCGCCATCCAGCGGGCTCGCGGGACACCATGTTCGTCCACCGTGGTAAGGATGCCGGGGTGATTTCCGTCGATCAGTTGGCGAGCGATACCCAGCACATCGTCGCTGTCCTCTATATTGAAGTTGCCTTCTTTTTCGGGCTTCCAGGTCGACAGGGGGTAAATGGGATCTTTCATATGCCGAGTCCTCTAAAGGAATATTACTGCTCCCACGGTAATAAGCCAATCACAGATTGACCTGGAAAAGCCGCGGCAAGGCAGAAAATCACAAAAAAACCGCCTCACGGGGTGTACACACAGTTGCCAAGTCGCGCCGCCTGAGGTATACAAACCCCTCCCCTGTAAAGGATGGGTGGCAGAGTGGTCGATTGCGCACGCTTGGAAAGCGTGTGTACCGCAAGGTACCCAGGGTTCGAATCCCTGCCCATCCGCCAGTTTGCTCTCACCATCATCGCCGGAAAGCTTCCTCCGCCGACCGCTTAGTCTCCCGCAGCCATGGCGACATGGCCGTCGCCGAATAGCACGTTCGATTTTTCGTTGTGAAGATTGGTGTAATCGAAGGCTACCAGCAGTTGGCTCAGCTTGATGTCTCCCGCCATATTGGCCCAGTTCAGCTTCACCGCCTGGAGGCTTTGCCCATTGGCCATGGGACACCACTGATAACTGCTGCCCTCCCTGGCCAGATAGTTCGGACCGGTCGCGTCCACCCGGCAGGTCACGGCAGCTTTCGTCAATCCATACGGCCCGAGAGCGGCGAGGATGGTTTTTGCATTGTCCTCTGCGGCGTAAACGGGATCGGACGGCCAGGGTTCGATCACGGGCAGCTTCTGATCGTTCTCCGCTGAGTATTGCAGACCGCAAAGGCCGATCGTCCGCAGATTTCCGGCACAGGCAACGACCTTCGCCCGGTCCTGGATCTTTTGGATACCGGGCATGAGAAGGCTCGTCAGGCAGGCGATGATGGCAACCCCGATCAGGACCTCGATCAAGGTAAACCCATTCCGGTTCCCGCGTCTAAACTGATGTCGAAACTTGGTTGTCATTGCTGGCTGGCGGAGGCCTTCTGAGAGTTGGCGATTTGCTGATCCATTCCTCGGCGAACCGATGGTTCCGGAAGTCGGCTGGGGCCTGAGCCGTCGGGAGTCCGATCCTTCCTCCCGCCTTCTCCCTCCCCGTCTGAGGATGAGGAGTTCCCTCCATTGCCATTCTCACCAGGACCACCCGGGCCTCCGGCCATGCCAGGCGGTGGGCCCATCTTTTCCATTCCCGGGATCTGAGGCGGGGGATTGTTCGCAAAGTGCTCCTTCATCTTTTCTCGACGCTCCGTCTCGGAAAGGGTCTTCAGCGAATCGAAGAACGCCCTGTCCGCCTCCATCCGCGCCTGAATAGCCGTCCGCTGGGCCTCCGGCAGTTTCGCGAGGGCAGCCTCCATTTTCGCACGCATCTCTGCGGGCGGCTGTCCACCTGGCCCTCCCGGAGGCGCTCCCGGCGGACGATCTGCGGCCGTTTTCCGCTCGGCCCAGGGCCAATGAACAGCCAGATTAACAATGAGCAGCCCGAGCAGCACGGCAATCCACAGGCGGCGTTGGCGAAGTAATGATCTCATCTCATAGAGAAAGACTCCTCGCGGGCCGAAAAGTTGCGCAGCATTTTAAAAAAAGAGCGCGGGAACCGCCTTCACGATTCCCGCGCTGGAAGAGCAAACCCGGCCGCCTAGTCGAGCGACGAGATGCGCTGGAAGAGCGCCTTGCGCTCGGCAATCTGCTCTTGGGTAACGGTCTTGAGGCGCTCCAGGCTGAATGCCTCCACGTTGAAGCTCGCGAGCACGCTGCCATGCACCACAGCGTTTTTGATCTCTGAGAACGTGATTTCCGTACCGCCCGACTTCGCGAGATAGCCCGCGAGGCCGCCAGCGAAGGTGTCACCCGCGCCCGTAGGATCATGGATATCCTCCAGCGGATAGGCCGGGCAGCTAAAGAACTGGCCGTCATCACCGAAAAGGAGGCAGCCGTGCTCGCCCTTCTTCACCGCGACATACCGGGGGCCGAGCTCCTGGAGCTTGCGACCGGCCTTGATCAGGCTGGTGAGGCCGGTGAGCTGGCGCGCCTCCCCGTCATTGAGGATGAGCATGTGCACACGCGAAAGGAGCTCGATCAGGCGTTCCTTGGCGATGTTGATCCAGAGGTCCATCGTGTCGGCGATGACGAAGCGGGGAAGCTTCACCTGGTCGAGCACGTGATGCTGGAGATCGGGCGCGATATTGGCGAGGAGGATGATCGGCGTTTCCTTGTAGGAATCCGGCAGAGTGGGGGTGAAGTGCTCGAAGACATTGAGCGCCACCGACCGGGTCTCTCGGGTGTTCAGATCCCAAAGGTACTCGCCCGACCAGCGGAAGGTCTGGCCGGGAACGCGCTGAAGACCGGCGAGATCGATGGAGCGCTTTTCGAAAAGCTCCACATGCTCGGCCGGGAAGTCATCACCGACGATGCCGACGAGATTTACCGGGCTGGAGAAGCTCGCCGCCACGGCGGAATAGGACGCGGAACCGCCAAGGAGATTGGCATGTTCCTCCACAGGAGTCTTGATGTCATCAAGCGCTATCGAACCAACGATCAGAACGGACATAAGCCCGGGAGATTGCCCAGAATCCCCCGGGAAGCGCGAGGAAAAAGCGCCCGGTGAACCTTGCCCCTATCGGGGCACGATCACGACCGCCGTGCCGTAGCAAAGCACCTCGGTGGCTCCGCCCTGGGTGCCCACCTCGGAGGATTCGTAGCGGAGCCCGACGACCGCGTTGGCTCCGAGTTGCGAGGCATGGGCCACGAGTTCGTCGTAGGCGTGCTGCCGGGCCTGCTCGCACATCTCGATATAGGCGCCGATCTTGCCGCCGATGATGCTCTTCAGACCGCCTACGAATCCCTGGGCAATAGTGGGAGTGCGAACGGTGATGCCGCGGACGAGGCCCTTGTATTCCGCGATGCGGTAGCCATCGATGTCGAAAGTGGTCGTGGTGATCATAGGGTGGAACGGATTGGGGCGACTTGTACCCGGCTCGCGGACTTTCAACAACACAGGAATCGCGTCGTTTCGTAAAAAGAAAAAGGGGCCTTGGATCACCAAGGCCCCCTTCAAATCGCGGTCTCCTACCACTCCTGCGGCTCGAGGAAGCCCTCAAGCTGACGGATACGGGTCGGGTGGCGCATCTTGCGGAGCGCCTTGGCTTCGATCTGCCGGATACGCTCGCGGGTGACCTTGAACTGGCGACCGACCTCCTCAAGGGTGCGGCTGTAGCCGTCCACGAGGCCGAAGCGCTGCTCGAGCACCTGACGCTCACGCTCGGTGAGGGTGTCGAGGACGTCCTTGATCTTGTCCTTGAGCAGCACGATGGCGGCCTGATCAGCCGGGTTTTCCGCGCCCTTGTCCTCGATGAAATCACCGAAGCTGGTGTCGTCGGAATCTCCGACCGGAGCCTGAAGCGAAATCGGCTGCTGTGCCATCTTGAGCACGGCGCGGACGCGCTCGACCGGGAGCTGGATCTCATCAGAAATCTCCTCCGGCACGGGTTCACGACCGTACTCCTGCACGAGCTGCTTCTGCACGCGGATCAGCTTGTTGATCGTCTCGATCATGTGCACCGGGATACGAATGGTGCGCGCCTGATCGGCGATGGACCGCGTAATGGCTTGGCGAATCCACCACGTGGCGTACGTGGAGAACTTGTAGCCGCGGCGGTACTCGAATTTCTCGACCGCCTTCATCAGGCCCATGTTGCCCTCCTGGATCAGATCGAGGAAGGAGAGGCCGCGGTTCGTGTATTTCTTCGCGATGGAAATGACGAGGCGCAGGTTGGCTTCGACCATCTCGGTCTTGGCCTTGAGAGCCTTGCGATGCCAGCCCTTCAGCTCCTTGTGCTTGGAGACGAGTTCCTCGCCGCCCATCCAGTTGCGGAGCTGCATGTCCTTGAGCTGCTGGCTCAGGTGACGGCGCACCTTGGACTCAGGGTCCTTGGCGTGCTTTTCATGCTCGTGCACGAGGTTGTTGTGCGCGCGGATGTTTTCATCCGCCAGGCCGACGAAATCCTCGACCACCTTCTGCTTGAAGTAAAACTTGGGATAGAGCTTCTGCAGGGCGGAAAGCGCTTTTTCAAAATTGCGCAGGGCGTCCTGCGAAGCCTTGTGACCGGCGATCTCGTCGCGGTAGATGTCGGCGACGGAATCGGTCTGCTTTTTGACCTGCTGACAGAGGCGCGGGAGCGTCTTCATGTAGCGCTCGCGGCTCTCGATCTTCTTGTCGAGGATCACGCGGTCAAAGCGCTCACGCATGTCGATCAGCTTCTGGGCAAGATCGAGGTGGGCGCGGGAAATGAACCCAAACTGATAAAGGATCTCCTGCACCTTGAGCTCGGCTTCCTCGATGCGCTTGGAGATTTCCACCTCCTGCTCGCGGGTGAGCAGCGGGACCTGGCCCATCTGCTTGAGGTACATGCGGACCGGGTCGTCGAGGATATCGAGCTTGCTGTCGGACTTTTCATCCTTTTCCTCCTCGTCGTCGCTGTCCTTGCGGACGTCCTTGACGCGGTCGACATCAGAGGAGTCGATGATCTCGATCTCCACCGCACGGAGCTGGGTGATGACGGACTCAATGCTGTCCGGATCGTTGATGCCCTCGGGGAGAGCCTCATCGAGGTCATCAAAAGTGACGTAGCCCTGCTCCTTCGCCAGCTTGATCAGCTCGCGGACTTTCTCTTGCAGGGCCTTTTGTGCGTCCTGCGCCGCAGGCGTCGCCGCCTCGGCCGCCGGAGCGACATCATGCTTGTCCGCCTTCTTGGAAGAGGCAGATGGTTTGGTATGGCCCGAAGCCTTTGCTCCCTTCACCGCATGCTCGCCAACAGGCTCGGAGGCCTTGGCGGGCTTGGACGGTTTCTCAGGGGCTGCTTTCTTGGCTGTTTTGGTAGCCTGTGCTTTTGGGGCTTTTTCAGGCGTGCTCTTGGTTGGTTTGCTAGAAGTTTTCAACGCGGCCAGTCGTTCTTCGATGCTTCGGGACGAGCCGCTAACCGTCCGACAGACAGCTTTGCAGGTCAAGGATTTGTTTACTGAGTTCTGCAATAAGGCCTTGGAGGCGGATTTGCTCCTCCAGCCCGAGGCCAGCTTCCCGGAGGCGAATCTTGGTCGCCTCACGCTTCGCCACGAGGGAATGCGAGGCCAATCCCACCCATCCGCTGCGCACGAGTTCCGCGGTGTTCTCGGGCAGACGATCCAGGTCGAGCGTATTGATTGTCGCCTCCTCGGAGGCATCCAACTGGGCGGTAAAGACGGCCCGGCTGGCAGGGTTCTCAATATCCTGGGACGCAAACACGATCTTTTCCAGGATGTCGCCCCCCTCGCCCAGTTCCCGGAGCGGCGGCGTGGTCTGACCTTTCAGCCACGTCCGGATATCCGGAGACGCCATCGCGAGCCGGGCCAGCATGCGGATACCCTCGGCCATCTCGCGAGGCCTCACGGCAGCGCCTTCGGAAGGCGTCTCGGGAGCGGCTTGCGGTGCCGGGCCGCTTTTCATGTGGGAGGAAAACGCCGCCTCCGTGATCCCGATGCGGCTGCAAATCTTCCGCGCAGTGGATTCCCGCAGTACCGCGTCGGAGATCATGGCTACAAAAGGCCCCAGCTTGCGCGCGGCGGCCGTGATCTTGGCCGGATCGAGCATGGCCCCGCTCTCGGCCATCCGCTCCAGGGCATGATCAAAGTAGTTCAGCGCCCCGCCGATGGCGCTCTGAAAGGCCTCGGCTCCCTGCTTCCGAATCATCGAGTCAGGGTCCTCCCCGGAGGGCAACCGGGCCACCCTCACATCCATGCCACAATCCAGCAGCGCCGGGAGTGACCGGGTCACCGCCTCCTGCCCTGCCCGGTCGGAATCGAAGCACAACGTCACGCTTTCGACGAAACGACGAAGCAGTCGCGCCTGATCCGGGGTAAAAGCGGTTCCCTGCGGCGCGATGACATTCTGGACGCCGTTCTCGTAGGCGCTGATCAGGTCGATCTGGCCCTCGCAGACTATCGCCGAACCCGCCTCGATCAGGGCGCGCTTGGTCTTGTGCAAGCCGTAAAGCACCTTGCCCTTGATAAAAAGCGGGGTCTCCGGCGAGTTCACGTACTTGGCGGTTTTCGCCTCGGCATCAAGGACACGGCCGCTGAAACCGATCACCTCGCCGTAGTCGCTGTAGATCGGGAACATGACGCGCCCGCGAAAGCGCGCGTAAAAATGCCCATCCCCCTCACCGTTCTCGTCCTCGCGGCTGGAAACGAGTCCGCTCTGCGCGATCTCCTCGACCGAGTAACGCTTTTCCTTCAGAAAATAGATCAGGGCGTCCCAGGAGTCCGGGGCAAACCCGAGCTGCCAGGATTTTGCGATCTCGCCGTTGATTCCGCGCGATTTCAGATAGTCCCTGGCCACCTGAGCCGAGGGAGTCTTCAGCAGATGGTGATGAAACCACCCTGCCGCATCGGCATGCATGGCGAGCAGCCGCTTCCGCAGATCGGCCCGGCGATCATCCTCCGGGCCGCCCGCCTCCTCCACGATCGGCACACCGGCCCGCTGAGCCAGCCGCCGCACAGCGCTCGGGAAGTCGATGTGTTCGTAATCCATGACGAAGCGGAAGACATTCCCCCCCGCCCCGCAGCCGAAACAATGAAACGTCTGCCTCTGCGGATTCACATGGAAAGACGGGCTCTTCTCCTTGTGAAACGGGCAGATCGCCCGGTAACTCGTACCCGCGCGCTTGAGGGGAAAGTAGGAGCCGATGACCTCGACGATGTCACATGTCTCGGCAACACGCTGGATGGATTCTTCGGCAATACGGGGCACCGCTCCAGAATGCCGGGGCCGCCGGGAAGGAAAAGGGGAATCTACGGGAACCTGCAACTTCCCCTCGGGAGAAAAAGAAACGGGCCGGCAGATCGCTCCGCCGGCCCGAAAACATCAGGCTCTCAGGACCTATCGGCCGATCTTGCGCAGCGGCAGACCCGAGAGGAGGTTGCGCTCGATCTTCTCAAGCGACACTCCCTTGGTCTCCGGCACGAAGAGCAGGAAGAAGATGATGAACAGGACGTTCATTCCACCATACAGGAGGAACGTGTTGCCCGGTCCCGCAGTATTGATGAGCGTAAGGAACGTCATGCCTACGATGGCGTTGACGACCCAGTTCGTACCAGTACTGAACGTAACACCCAGATCGCGGCCAGCCAGCGGGTAGATTTCCGAGCAAAGCACCCAGATGATCGGACCCGCGCTCATGGCGAAGCCCACGATGAAGATCAGGAGGGCAAAGATCGCCGGATAGGCGAGGTTCGGATTGGTCAACACCGTGACGGTCTCCATCACGCCGGCGGCATTCGGAGCCGAGTGAGACTGCCCGCCAATCGCAAAGAGAGTGCCAACGGTGAGCAGCGCGGCGCCCATCGTGACAAAACCCGCATACATGATCGGCTTGCGGCCGAGGCGGTCGACGAAGGCAATGGCGATGAAGGTAGCCAGCACATTGGTAACGCCCACGATCACCGTGCCCCACATCTGCTCATTCGTACTTTCAAAACCCGCCATGCCGAAAATGCGCGGCGCGTAGTACATGATGACGTTGATGCCGGTGAGCTGCTGGATGATCTGCAACCCGACGCCGAGCGCGATGGCGCGGCGGAAGTTGCCATTGCTCATGAAGAGCTCGAAGCCATTCTGCTTCACCTTCACGCTATCCTCGATCTCCTGCACCTCGGCGGCGATTTCCGCCTCATCGAGCTTCATCTTGCGAAACACATCCTTCGCCTTTTCCTGGAAGCCCTTGAGGAACAGCCAGCGCGGACTCTCCGGTAGGAAGTAGACACCGGCAAACATGATGGCAGCCGGGATGGCGATCACGCCCAGCATGACGCGCCAGTGACCGCCGGTCACTCCGTCAAACGTCGCATAGGTCGCCAGCCAGGTATTGCTTAGAAACGCCAGGACGATGCCGATCGTAATCATAAGCTGATACATCGAGATCATCGACCCTCGCACGATCTGCGGAGAGATTTCGGAGAGGTACAGCGGTGCGGTGAAGGAAGCCACGCCGACAGCTAGGCCCAACAGGAACCGGGCGCCGATAAGGACGTGCGGATTCGGCGCATAAGCACAAAGCAAAGAGCCGATCACGAAAATCACGGCACTGATGAGGATCGTCTTGCGCCGCCCCAGGTGACTCGACAGGATGCCGCTGCCAAGCGCGCCCGCCGCAGCGCCCCAGAGAAGCGAACTGACGATGAACTCGATGATTCGATCCGTCAGATCAAAGTCCTTTTTGATGAACCCCTCGGCTCCAGAGATGACGCCGACGTCCAGGCCAAATAACAGGCCGGCCAGCGCCGCGGTGAAACCAATGAAGTATACGATGGGTTGTGTACGCCGACTCGGAGTAGGGGAGGATGTCATGGGAAGAGATTCCAAGAGAACGATGTCACTCCCTTGGCAAAGAAACAAGGCGGAAGCGCCCCTAAGGGAATCATTTTTACGATCTGGAAAGCTAAAAATCCACCGGCTATTGAGACTCTCCCAGCAACAAGAGCAAACGGGAGCCAGTGTTGGACAATCCGGGAGAAGCTCAGGGCTACAAGAAGGAGCATTGTTTCTCCATGAGTATTCTCTCCCCGATTCAAACCATGTCGACCGTGCTGACCCAGCACCCGTTCTGGAAAAACCTGCCTTCGCAGTTTTTCCCGATCCTCGAGGAACATGCCACGTATCAGGATTTCCGCGCCAAGGAGAAGATGTTCTCCAAGGGGCAGAATGCCGACTACTTCTATCTCATCATTGAAGGCCGCGTGACCATCGAAACGCCCTTCGTCCCCGGCGAGGGTGTGATCTCGGTCCAGCACGTCGGGGCCGGCGAGCCGCTCGGCTGGTCCTGGTTCTTCCCGCCCCACAAGTGGCACTTCACCGCCCGCGCCGTCGAGCCGACCCGCTGCATCGTCTTCGATGCCGCCCGCCTTCGCCAGCTCGCCGACGCCGACCCGGCCTTTGGCTACCAGCTCGCGATGCGCGTGGGCACCCTGGTCACCGAACGTCTCCAGGCCACCCGGTCGCGCCTCCTCAATATTTGCGAGGTGGTCTGACCCAGACCCGTCAGTTTCCCCGCCCAGAAAGCAAGAGCGGCTGGACTTTCCCGAGTCCAGCCGCTGCTCTTTTTAAGGACGAACCGCTTTTGTACTGACTACACCCCAGGGAAGGCGGCGAGGAGTTCCTCGATCACGCTGTCCGGCATCGGCTTGATCGCGCCAAGAGCCCGGCTGCGGATGATGGCAGCCGCCGTCGACTCCAGCACCTCCAGGCGGTCAAAGGCATCGAGCGCCGTGCGCCCGGCCACCATGACTCCATTGTTCTCCAGGAGGGCGACAGGGTTCTTCACGCTGAGGACCGAGGCTACAGCCTCGCCGTCGCCATACACGTCATCGAAGGCGATTTTCGGCACATCCTTGAGGAAAAGGTAGCTTTCCGGAATCGTGCGGGTATCGAGAGGAAAGTCGCTCGCGCTAAAAGCCGCTCCATGCACAGGCAGGGCATTCACGATGGCGTTCACCTCCGGGTGCGCCTGATAGATCGCCCGGTGCAGACGCGCAACGCGGCTGGGATACTGCCCCGCCGCACGGCGGCCGTCACGGATGACCACCAGATCGGCAAGATCCAGCTCGCGCCGATCGACATGCTGCGGAGTAATGATAAAGGCATCCTCATCCACACGGGCGGAGAAGCTCCCCCACCCGCTGTTCATCAGACGATGCGCGTAGGCGCGATGAACAAAATCCACGATGTCCTTGCGCGCCTCCTTGCCCACGCTGGTCGGGCGGAAGGGATCGTACTCCTCCAGCGCCTGATGTTGCGGCTCATGAGCCTTTTCCAGCTTCGCTGCATCGAGATACTTCACGCTGCCGAGCTGATTCGCATGCACCAGCGCCTGCGCGGTAAACTCCAGGGTTTCAAATCGACGGAAGGCCGCGCCAAGATCCTCTCCCGCCACCACGACTCCGTGGTTTTCCAGGACCACGCAGGTCGGCTTGGCATCTTTCGCAAATTGCTCGGCAATGCGCTCGCCCAGCTTCTTGCTGCCCGGCAAGGCGTAGGGAGCAAAAGCCACCTCGCCGCAGAGATCGAAGGATTCAGGAAATACACGCGTATCCGGCACCTGGCCGCACATGCTGAAGCTCACCAGCGCTCCCGGATGCGCATGGATCACCGCCTTCACGTCCGGCCTGGCCTCGTAAATCGCGAGGTGAAAAGGGAACTCAGACGATGGCGGATGAATGCCATCCTTGCTGCCATCGGGGCGGATGCGAACGACATCCTGTCGCCGCAGGCTCCCCTTGTCGACACGGGCCGGGGTGATCCAGACATCCCCGTTCTCGTCTTTCACCGAGATATTACCGCCCGACGTGGTGGTCATGTCGTGGGCGTAAATACGGTCCATGGTGGCTACGATCTGGTCTCGGGGATGAAGGAGAGCGAATGACATAAGTGTATTTCGTTGAGATTGACTGAACCCAACCTACGCTGAAATCCATGCCCGATCTGCTCTGAATTTGAGAAAAACCACCCACAGATTGGTCATTTTCAAATAGAAAACGATCAATTCGGACACAAACACAGCTCGCAAAACCCGAGAAACTCCCAAGGAAATATAAAAGCTGACGGTCGCCAGAAACAATTGACCTCGTCCCCATTTTTTGGCGGAGAGCCGTTACTTTGCCGACCTACCCGGAGACGCTGATTCTATCAGCTTCCGAAGTGGTCGGGCCGGCGGGATTCGAACCCACGACCTCTTGAACCCCATTCAAGCGCTCTACCAAGCTGAGCCACGGCCCGTAACGGAAGGGAGAAGATGCTCAAAGTGCGTTCAGGTTTCAAGAGATAAGATTTCCGCTTTGAAAAAGATTGGCGGTCGATACGCTTGGCCAGAATGACTGACGTAGCAATAGTTGGCGCCAATGGATACTCGGGAGAGGAGCTTTGCTCGCTTCTCGCCCGGCATGGTGGCGTGCGGATCGCAGGGGTAACCTCCCGGCAGCATGCCGGCAAGCCGGTGGGCAGCATCCTGCCCCGCCTGAAGGGCCATCCCGCCATCCGAGACCTCGCGTTTTCCAACGCCACGGCTGAGGACGTCATCCAGACCGGCGCGAAGTATGCCTTTCTCGCCCTGCCACACGGACTCGCGGCGGAGTTTGCGCTGCCTCTGCTCAATGCCGGGCTGAAGATCGTCGACCTGAGCGCGGATTTCCGGCTGCGGGAGGCGGATGTATTTCAGGAATTCTACGGTGAGGCGCATGCCGCGCCCGAGTTGCTGGCCCACGCGGCCTACGGAATCCCGGAAATCTGGCGGGAGAAAATCAAGGACGCAACGCTCGTGGCCTCGGCGGGGTGTTATCCCACAAGCATTCTCCTGCCCCTGGTGCCCGTTCTCCGGGCCGGCCAGTTGATCACCGACAGTATTGCCGTGTCCAGCGCGAGCGGGGTGAGCGGTGCAGGCCGGAAGGCCGATGTCGCCTATCTCTATGCGGAGTGCAATGAAAGCCTGCGCGCCTACGGGCTGCCCAAGCATCGGCATCTTTCCGAGATCGAGCAGGAATTGACTTTTGCTGCGGGCGAAAAGGTGGTCATCACCTTTGTCCCGCACCTCGCTCCGATGACCCGGGGCATTCATACAACCATTTTCGCCAAGCCGAAGGCGGGCGTCTCCCTTGCCGCCATCAAGGAAACCCTGGCGCAGGCTTACGCCAACGAGCCATTTGTCCGATTCGGCGATACGTTGCCCGATACGAAGAACGTTGTCGGCACCAACTTCTGCGATATCGCCGTGCGGCTCGATGAACGCACTGGCCGACTCATCCTTCTCAGCGCCGAGGACAATCTGGTAAAAGGCGCGGCGGGCCAGGCCGTGCAGTGCTTCAACCTCATGGCAGGCTTTCCCGAGACTCAAGGACTTTTATGATCGAACAAATTCGTGGCGGCGTGACAGCCGCGGCTGGCTTCCTCTGTGGAAGCACATCGGCTGGAATCAAGAACCCGCAGGCTCCTCGCGAGGATCTCGCGCTGGTCTACTCGGAGCTGCCCGCCGTGGCGGCCGGCACCTTTACGACCAACCTCGTCAAGGCTGCTCCCGTGCGCGTGTCGATGGAGCACATCGCCTCAGGAGAAGCCCGCGCCGTGGTGCTCAACAGCGGCAATGCCAATGCCTGCACCGGCCCCGATGGCCTCAAGGATGCCCGCCGGATGGCGGTGAGCGCCGGACTCGTCCTTGGTGTCGCCGGTGAGGAGGTTCTCGTCTGCTCGACTGGCCGCATCGGCGTACGCATGCCGATCGCTCGCATCGAGGAGTCGATTCCACGCATCAAGCTCTCCAACACAGCGAGCCTGAAGTGCGCCAAGGCCATCATGACCAGCGACACCTTCCCGAAGGAAATCGCCGTGCGCGTCGAGACTCCGAAGGGCGTCTTTCACGTCGGCGGCATCGCCAAGGGCGCAGGCATGATCGATCCCAACATGGCCACCATGCTGTGCGTGATCACGACAGACGCAAAGGTCTCGCAGGCTGATCTCAAAAAGGTCCTCGGCGGCGCGGTGGAGGATTCCTTCAACCGCATCACCATCGACGGTGACATGAGCACCAACGACACCGTGATCGCCCTGGCCAACGGCGCATCCAAGGTGCGCCCTCCCCTCGCCCTCCTGCGCGAGGCCTTTGACGCTGTCGCCCAGACGCTGGCCCGCATGATCGTCAAGGACGGCGAAGGCGTGACAAAGTTTGTCGAGATCGCCCTTACCGGCGCGGCCTCCAAGGAAGACGCTCGCAAGGCCGCCGAGGCCATCGCCAACTCCACACTCGTGAAATGCGCCTGGGCAGGTGGCGACCCAAACTGGGGCCGCATCATGGACGCCATGGGCTACTCGGGCGCGAAGCTGGTGGAGGAAAAAGTCTCCATCGACTACGAAGACCTCCCGCTCGTGCGCGGCGGTCTGGTCACCGATACGCCTTGGAAAAAAGTCCAGGCCGTGGCGGCCCGGAAGGAATTCCGCATCGGTGTCGATCTCGGACTCGGCAGGTTTTCCCACACCGTGTGGACGACCGACTTGACCGAGGAATACGTCCGGCTGAATCTCGGGGAGTAATTTCATCCATGAGCAGTTTGCTTTCACCCGAGGCCCGTTCCGAGACGCTGATCGAGGCGCTCCCGTTCATTCAGAAGTTCCGCGGCCAGACCTTTGTCATCAAGTATGGCGGCGCGGCCATGGAGGAGGAGCAGATCGTCGAGCGGTTCCTCCGCGATGTAGTGTTTCTGGAGGCCGTCGGCATCAATCCCGTGCTCGTCCACGGCGGAGGGAAGGCCATCACCGCCCGCATGCGCGAGGCCGGTCTCAAAGCGCAGTTTGTCAACGGGCTTCGCGTTACCGACGCCGAGTCGATCAAGATCGTCGAGCAGACTCTCGATGGCGTGATCAACCCGCACATCGTCGACGTCATCAATCAGTATGGCGGCAAGGCGAAAGGCTTTTCCGGCAAGGATGTCTTTGTGGCAAAGAAGATGCGCCCGCAGCGTATCGACTCCGGCGAGGAGATCGACATCGGTTTCGTGGGTGAAGCCGCCAAGATCAATCCCAAGGCCGTCAGCGACTGCATCCATCAGGAAATCGTCCCGGTCATCAGCCCGATCGGAGCCGATGCCAATGGCGTGGTGCTCAACATCAATGCCGATATTGCCGCCGCCGCTCTCGCCACAGCGCTCCAGGCGGCCAAGTTGATCTACGTCAGCGATGTGCCCGGCATCATGCGCGACCCGAGCGAGAAAGACTCCCTTATTCCCTCGATTCATGCCTCGCAGATCGAGACGTTGATCAAGCAGAAGGTGATCGATGGCGGCATGATCCCCAAGGTCCAGTCCGCCGCCGGGGCGCTGAGCAATGGCGTGGGCAAAGTGCACATGATCGGCGGTCATATCCAGCACTGCCTGCTGCTGGAGATCTTCACCTCCGACGGCATCGGCACCGAGCTCACCTGCTAAGCGCTCATCTCATCGCGTAAAAAGAGGAACTCTTTAGTTCCTCTTTTTACGTGAAATTCCATCGCGGTTCGTATTACGTATACACCGTCTTGGCGAAATCCAAAGTCAGGTTCCGGCAGTCCTTGCGGACAAAGACCCTCCTGCTTGCGGGCGGGATTCTTTTGGCTCTCGTCTTCCTGGGGGGGGCTCTGACGTCCTTTCAACTCCACTCGACGTTCGAAGCCCTGGAGGTTTCCCTCCGCCGGGAACAGATCGAGCGCATCACGGTCCAGTTCCGTCACATCGGAGAACTGCAAATGCTCCTCATCAAGGAGTGGGCAGAGTGGGACGAAGCCTACAACTTCATGAAAGGCAGCAGGCCAGACTATCTTTCGATCTACTTCGATCCCGGCCAGAATACGACCGGCGAGGATGTTGTCCTGTTTTTCGATACGGAGAAAAAGCTGGTGGCCACCCGGTGGCTGAAAGCGGCGACCAATCTCACCGCCCCCCTGTCACCCGAGGCCCTTCACGCGATCACCGCAAGTTCCTTCCTCTCGACCGAGAGAAAAATGGGCATCGTGGCGGAAAACGGGCGCCTGATGTTGCTCATCGTCAGCCCCATCACCCATACCAATCAATCAGGCCCCCCCGAGGGCTGGACGGTCTTCGGACGCTGGCTCGACATCAAGTGGTTGAACGACACTTTTGACCTCGTGGGCACCCGGGTTGTGCAGCTTCGGTTGGGATCGGAATCTACGCTCGCCATGGACTCTGGCAGTCCGGTCCTCCCAGCGACTCCAACCCCTGACCTATCGCTTCGGGCTGTCCGGTACGATGAGTCGACCGACACCGTCACGTTTTATATTCCCACGCTCTCCCCGAATGTCCTGGCCGAGATCGATTTCTCTGCTCCCGTGGAGATACTGGACTCGGCGCTGGTTGCTCGGAACAGGATTCTCTTCTGGGGAACCATCGGCGGTATCATTCTGGTGGTGCTGCCTTTGCTCGTCTTTGAGTGGTCGGTGTTGCGTCGCCTTTCCATCCTGGATCGGGACATTCAAGATCTTTCCAAACCCGGCGCCCGCGAGTTGGACACCTCGGGCAATGACGAGTTCTCCCGGCTGGCAGCCTCGATCAACCGGCTGATGGCGTCCGAACGCTCGTACTCCGAGCGCCTGAAAGAAAGCGAAACCCGTTTCCGCGAGGCGATGGAACACTCGCCCGTGGGCATGGCCATCGTGGAACTCAATGGTCGCTGGCGGGAGAGCAACTCCGCTCTCCGCTCGTTTCTCGGATACTCTGTCTCCGAATTGGGTGCGCTCTCGTTTCAGGAAATCACCTTCCCCGAGGATCTGGAAGCCGATCTTGCCAACGTGCAAAAGCTCATCGAAGGCGAAATCCCCAGCTATCAGATTGAGAAACGGTACATCCGCAAGGATGGCGTCGTCGTCTGGGCGCTGCTCGCCGCCTCCATCATTCGAGATGACGACGGCAAGCCAAAGTATTTCGTCTCGCAGGTGCTCGACATCGACGAAAGCAAGCGGACCGCCCGCATCCTGAGCGAAGCCCAGGCCAACGATCGCGCCATCTTTGAGGCGATCGGCGATCCCATCTTTGTCCATGAGTTCGACGAATATGGTGATCCCGGCAATCTGTCTTACGTAAACTCGGCCGCGTGCAGCCTGCTCGGGCTGTCCCGGGATCAACTGATGCAACGAAAGATCAGCAGCCTGGAAAACCTGCCGGATCACCGGAGCAAACAGATCTCTGCCGAGGTATTGACCACAGGCTCGGCCACCTATGAGACCGAGCTGGTTTCTGCGGATGCCGCCAGGATTCCCGTGGAGATCCACGCGAGCCTCACCTCTCTCTCGGGAACAAAAGTCTGCATCTCCGTAGCCCGGTCGCTGGTATTCCGCAAAGCCATCGACGCCCAACTCCGGGCCTCAAAAGAGGCTGCGGAACGAGCCAACAAAGCCAAAAGCGACTTCCTCGCCACCATGAGCCACGAAATTCGCACTCCGCTCCATGGAGTCATCGGTTTCGTTTCCCTGCTCAAGCAGACCCGCCTTTCCGACGATCAACAGGAAATCGTCGGAAGCATCGAGCAAAGCAGCCGCCTCCTGCAGGCGCTCGTCTCCGATGTCCTCGACGTTTCAAGGATCGAGGCGGGGCGGCTCGTTCTGGAGATGCGGCCGATCAACCTCCGGCGACATCTTGAAAGCATCTGCCGGGGAGCGGAGTTGGAAGCCAGGCAGCGTGGACTGGAGTTCCGCAGCGACTTCGATGCCTCACTCCCCGAGGTCGTCCTGGCCGATTCTCTCCGTATCAACCAGATCCTCGGCAACCTCATCGGAAACGCTCTAAAATTTACCGACCGGGGCACCGTCAGCCTGAGTGTTCGCGCGGTCTGCTCCCCTTCCCTTCCGGGCTGTGAACTGCTCTTTTCTGTTTCGGATACGGGCATCGGTATATCGCCCGCCCAGCTCCAGCGTCTTTTCCAACCCTTCACCCAGGCGGACTCCTCGCTGTCGCGCAAATATGGCGGCACCGGGCTCGGTCTGACCATCGTGCGAAGCCTTTGCGAACTGATGGGCGGCAGCGTCGATGTCGTAAGCACTGAGACCGAGGGCTCGACCTTCACCGCCCGGATCAAAGTTCAAACCGTGATCGAAAATGCGCCCGCCGACGAGGCATCTTGCGGGCCGTCACCCAACCTTTCCGACCGAACCCGGGGGATCAGGATTCTGATTACAGAGGACAATCCCCTGAATCGAAAGCTCCTGAAGCGCATGCTCGAAAAGACCTCGGCCGAGATTCACACTGCGAGCAACGGAGTGGAGTGTGTCAAAACGATGGAATCTTCACCTCACGACATCATCTTCATGGATGTCAGCATGCCCGAAATGGACGGCCTTGAGGCGACGCGGCTCATCCGCCGGCTCGAGAAAACCAGCCACCTGGCCCCGGTGGTCATCATCGCGCTCACCGCAGGCGTCTCCGAGGCTGACCGGGCGAGCTGTATCGAAGCGGGCATGGACCTGTTCCTGGGGAAACCCTTCACCGGCGAGAGCCTGAATCAGGTCCTCACCGAGGCAATGGCCCGGCTAAGTCGAGAGCGCACCAGCAACGACACTCCCGGCACCTAATCACCCGGCAGAAGAGCTTCGTTCCCCCTTCACCACCTGGCGACCGGCGGCAACGAAAAGATTGCAGGCCTCCGCGCAGAGAAGAGGAAGACTGCCGCCAGGAGCCAGCCCGCCTCCATCTGGATCGAGCGGAGGTTCACCGGGCTCCAGGCCCCAGAGTTTCCTGCGCTGGCAGGGAACTGCCCCGCAGCAAAGCTGCGCAACCACTTCTCCGGCCTGATCATCGGTGATCTTTTTAACCACTGCATACATGCCGGTTTGCCGCTCCAGTGTCGCCCTCAAGGGCGTCGCCGCGAGTTTTCCAGCCTGCGCCGCGAACGCCATGGCCACGGCGGCGGGATAGAGAAAATCGAGAGCGGCAAGCACCTCCCGGCTGTCCGCGAGCCGCATCTGCCAGCCATGCCGGAGATTGGCCGCCGTCTTCAAGGGCCGATAACGGCCCTCATCGTCGTACCGGGCGATCTCCAAAGCCTGCCATGGATCAGTCGATACAGAGAGATCGTCCCTGCCGGCATCCTCCCAGTGCGAGAGGGAAAAATCCGTTCCGACGCTAACCTCTCCGACACGGAGCGGACCCTCTCTGAGAAGGGAGGCTAGGTATTCAGCAAATTCCGACCTCGGCATGGCAAAGCATCACTGTGGGATGAACACAAGGAACGTCGCCCGAGCCATGCCGGGTGCAACCTTCTTTTGCCGCCTGACTCCAGGCGGCAGAAAACTAAAACGACCGGCGGCGCTTGACGCGCAGTTGCGCGACAGACTTCTGAATCGAGGCTTGGAAAGCGGCGCTCTGCTCATCGCTGAGCGACTCGTCCTTCATGGCTTCTTCCGCCCGGCGCATGGCATCTTCCGCGGCGCTTTCGTCGATGTCGGACTCGCGGATCGCCATGTCGGTGAGGACGGCGACCATGTCATCGGCCACCTCGACAAATCCCTCGCCCACGGCGAGACGGATTTCCTCACCGCCCTTGATCACGCGCAGTTCGCCCGGCTTTAACTGCGTGAGCAGAGGCACGTGCTGCGGCAGGACGCCAAATTCACCTTCGACGCCGGGAATCACCACGGAATCCACATCATCGGAGTACGTCTTGGCCTCGGGCGTTACGATTTCGAGTCGGAGAGTAGACATAGCGCGCTTGTTTTTTCGGGACTGACAAGCGGGCGGCCTTCACGACCGCCCGGCCCATCACATCACGGCTTCTTAGCCGTGGATCATATCGATGCCGCCCTTCATGTAGAAATTGCCCTCGGGCACGTCGTCGTGCTTGCCGTCGAGAATTTCCTTGAAGCCGCGGATCGTCTCGGAGATCGAGACGTACTGGCCCGGGGTGCCGGTGAAGACCTCGGCCACGTGGAACGGCTGGCTGAGGAAACGCTGGATCTTGCGAGCGCGGTACACCGTGAGCTTGTCCTCGGGCGAGAGCTCGTCCATGCCGAGAATCGCGATAATGTCCTGCAGGTCCTTGTAGCGCTGGAGCACCTTCTGGACGCCGCGGGCCACCGCGTAGTGCTCGTCACCCACGACATCAGGCGAGAGCGCCTTGGAGGTCGAGGCGAGCGGATCGACGGCCGGGTAGATGCCCAGCTCGGCGATGGAACGCTCGAGCACGATGGTCGAGTCGAGGTGCGCAAAGGTGTTGGCCGGGGCCGGATCGGTCAAGTCGTCCGCAGGCACGTAGACGGCCTGGAAGGACGTGATGGAACCCTTGGTGGTGGAGGTAATACGCTCCTGGAGATCGCCCATCTCGGCGGCGAGGGTCGGCTGGTAACCCACGGCACTCGGCGTACGGCCGAGCAGTGCGGACACTTCGGAACCGGCCTGCGAGAAACGGAAGATGTTGTCGACGAAGAGCAGCACGTCCTGGTTCTTCTCATCGCGGAAGTACTCCGCCATGGAGAGGGCCGTGAGGGCCACGCGGAGACGGGCTCCCGGGGGCTCGTTCATCTGGCCGTAGACCAGCGCCACCTTGGAGTTCTCGATCTTGTTCAGGTCGATGACGCCCGCCTCGCTCATTTCTCCGTAGAGGTCATTGCCCTCACGAGTACGCTCGCCCACACCGGCAAACACGGAGTAACCACCGTGGCCCTTGGCGATGTTGTTGATGAGCTCCATGATGACGACGGTCTTGCCGACGCCGGCACCGCCGAACGCGCCCACCTTGCCGCCCTTGGTAAAGGGACAGATCAGGTCGATGACCTTGATGCCGGTCTCGAGGATCTTGGCCTTGGTATCCTGCTCGATGAGCGGAGGAGCGGCGCGGTGAATCGGATATTTCTTGGTGTGCGGTACGGGGCCGCGCTCGTCGACGGGCTCGCCCACGACGTTGAAGATACGGCCGAGTACGCCCTCGCCCACCGGCACGGAGATCGGGGCTCCAGTATTGACGACAGACATGCCGCGAGTGAGTCCCTCGGTGGTGCTCATGGCGATCGCGCGAACCCAGTTCTCACCGAGGTGCTGCTGGACCTCGAGGGTCAGCTTCACTTTCTCCCCACTCGATTCGAACTCGACTTCCAGGGCGTCGTAGATCTTGGGAAACGCTCCGGCCTCCGGGTTGAACTCAACGTCCACGACGGGACCGATGACTTGGACGATTTTTCCTGTGGTGCTCATGGGTTGGTGAAGATTAGCCGAGCGCAAGCTGCGCGGTGGCGATTTCGAGAATTTCCTTGGTGATGGCCGCCTGACGGGCCTTGTTGTATTCGAGAGTGAGATCCTTGACGATCTGCTTGGCATTGTCGGTGGCGTTCTTCATAGCCACCATGCGGGCGCTGTGCTCGGAGGCACGCGATCCCAGGATCATCTGGTAAAGTTCAAAGTGGACGTAGAACGGCATGATGGCATCGAGGACGCTGTGCGCGTTGGGTTCGAAGTTCATACCGGCTCCGGACGAGGTTTTCTCACCCTCCTCCTCGGCCAGCCCCAACTCCGCGAGACTCGTAATCGGGAGCAGCGGGAGAGCGGTCGGAAGCTGGTTGAGCGTATTGACAAATCTCGGAAAGAGCACCGTGACCTTGTCGACCTCATGGGCGAGGAACTTGTCGATGGCAAACTGGGAGATCGCCTTGACCTCGAGAAAGCTCGGGTGATCCTTGAGGGCAAAGTCCGCGATCATCTTGCGCTTCGTGCGGGCCAGGAACTGCGTTCCCTTGCGACCGATGGAAATAAACTGAGTCTTTTCCCGGTCGTAGGCAGCAGCTTCGCGGAAGAGGTTGGTGTTCAACCCGCCGCAGAGTCCCTTGTCCGTGCTGATGAGAATGACGAGCTCGTGCTTGATCTCATCGCGTTTCTCCAGCAGCGGGTGGATGTTCTCATCCACGGTGTCACGCAGGGTGACCAGTACGCGGTTGAGAGTCACTGCGTAGGGACGCCCATGGAGGGCTGCTTCCTGCGCCTTGCGCATCTTGGAGGCAGCGACCATCTGCATCGCCTTGGTGATCTGGGCGGTGTTCTTGACCGACTTGATGCGTCGGCGGATGTCGCGGAGGCTCGCCATGGCGGATTATTTGAAGATCACCTTGAACTCTTCGAGAGCCGCGGTGAGTTCCTTCTCGACCTCTTCGTCGATCTGCTTCTTGGCCAGGATCTTCGCGAGGGTCGACTCCTTGCGGGTGGAGAGGAATTCCTGAAGCTTGGCTTGAAACTCCTTGATGCGCTCGACCGGGATCGAGTCGAGGTAACCCTTCTGCATCGACCAGAGGATCGCGGCCTGGAGCTGCACGTCCATCGGCTGGTACTGGGTCTGCTTAAAGAGCTCCACCACGCGCTGACCGCGCTCGAGGGTCGCCTTGGTGCGGGCGTCGAGATCGGAACCGAACTGCGCAAAGGCCGCCAGCTCGCGATACTGGGCGAGGTCGCCCTTGATCTTGCCTGCGACCTGCTTCATCGCCTTGATCTGCGCGGCGGAACCCACGCGGGACACCGAAAGGCCGACCGAGATGGCCGGACGGATGCCCTGGAAGAACAAATCGGCCTCCAGGTAGATCTGGCCGTCGGTGATCGAAATCACGTTTGTCGCGATGTAGGCGGAAACGTCGCCCGCCTGGGTCTCAATGATCGGGAACGCCGTGAGCGAACCGTTGCCATAGCCCTCGGCGAGACGAGCGGAACGCTCGAGCAGGCGGCTGTGGAGGTAGAACACGTCGCCGGGATACGCCTCGCGGCCCGAGGGGCGCTTGAGGAGGAGCGAGATCTGGCGGTAGGCGTTCGCGTGCTTGGAAAGATCGTCAAACACGATGATCGCATCCTGACCGTTCTGCATGAACCACTCGCCGATGGAGGCACCGGAGAACGGAGCGATGTACTGGTTCGTCGCGCTGTCGGAGGCCGAGGCGGCCACGATCACGGTGTACTTCAGCGCGTCGTGCTCCTCGAGAGTGCCGATGACGCGGGCGATATTGGCATTCTTCTGGCCGATCGCGACGTAGATCGAGTACATCGGGCGAAAGTTCGGATCGCCGCTTGCCTCGCCAGCCTGATTGATCTTGGCCTGATTGAGGATGGTATCCAGAGCGATGGTCGTCTTGCCCGTCGCACGGTCGCCGATGATGAGCTCACGCTGACCGCGGCCCACCGGCACCATCGCGTCGATGGCCATGATGCCCGTCTGCACCGGCTGGTTCACGCTCTTGCGCTTGATGATGCCGGGAGCGATTTTTTCGACAGGATAGAATTCCTTGGCGTTGATCGGACCCTTGCCGTCGAGCGGCTGGCCGAGGGAGTCCACCACGCGGCCGAGGAGTTCCTTGCCCACGGGCACCTGGAGGAGGCGGCCGGTTGTCTTGACTTCGTCGCCTTCGCTGATCTTGGTGTAGTCGCCGAGGATGATCGCGCCGACCTCGGTTTCTTCGAGGTTGAGGGCGAGGCCGTAGAGGCCGCCGGGAAACTCCAGCATTTCATTGAGCATGGCGCCGCTCAGGCCTTCGATCTTGGCCACACCGTCGCCGATCTCGCGGACGACGCCGACGTTCGTTTTGCTGGTGGAAGCGCTCTGGATGCCTTCGATTTTCGCTTCGAGTTCTTGCAGGATGTTGCTCATGGAGTGACCGGATTAAAGTTGTTGAGAAAGAGTGTTGAGACGATTGCGAACGCTGCCGTCCCAAACGTCGCTGCCGACCTTGATGCGGATGCCCGCGAGGAGGCCGGGTTGCACGCGGAATTCCGCGGTAATGTCGTTGCCGAAGCGGGTCTTGAGATCCGCAAGGATGCGGTTCGACTCATCCTCGGACAATGCCAGGGCGCTTTCGATGACGGCATGGCGATTGGCGAGTTCGAGGCGGACGAGACGCGTATATTCCTTGAGGATTTCCAGGAAGCTGCGGGGCTTCTCCGAGACCAGGCGGTCTGAGATGTCCTTGACCCGTGCAGTGTCCAAACGTCCGTCGACCAGGCTGAGACGGTACATTTCCCTGGCGGCGCGGCGAGCTTCCCGGCTGATTTTCATGGCAGTTAGGCTGCGATTTCCTTCGAGGTTTCCTCGGTGAGGCGCTTCTGATCCTCGGGAGTGAGCACCTTGCCCACGACCTTGGCCGTGGTGTTGACGACGAGACCGACCATCTCGTGCTTCACTTCGGAGATCATCTTGTTGCGCTCCTGCTCGATCGACTGGTTGGCCTTGGTGATGATATTTTCCGCGTCGCTGATGGCCTTCTGGAGCTGCTTCTGGGAAATGGCATCGCTACTGCGACGAGCCTCCTCGATGAGGTGGTTGGCCTCGTCGTTGGCCTTGCGGAGCACCTCCTGATAGCGGAGTTCCGCCTCGGCGAGCTGCTTCTTGATGCGCTCGGCATTGTGCTGGCCTTCCTCGATGCGGCGACGGCGCTCGTTGAGAACCTTCAGGATCGGCCCGAAGGCAAATTTGCTGAGCACGCCGTAAACGATGAGAAACAGGATGACCTGGGCAATAAACTTGGGCCAGGTAACGCCGAAATTCTCGAAAAGTTGAGTGATGATGTCCATGAAAACGCGAAAACAAAGTTTACGGCGTCGCCCGAATCGCGGACGACGCCGTAGAAGCGATTCTTAGCGACCGCCGAAGGCCAGGATCAGGGCGTAAATGGCGATGGCTTCCGCCAGCGCCATGCCGAGAATGGCCACGGTGAGCACGCGTCCGAAGGCTCCCGGATTGCGACCGACGGCTTCAGCCGCCTTCGCGCCGACGAGACCGACGCCGATACCGGCGCCAGCGCCCGCCATACCGAGGGTGAAGCTACCGGTGAGGCCGCCGGCCTCGGCAGCAGCTGCCAGGATGGGAAGGATCATGCTTGTCATACTTGGTTCTCTATTAGGTGTTTATGTTTTCCTCGGTCGCCCGCGAACTTGTACGGTCCCGACCGGAAAGGGTTAGTGTTCCTCTTCTTCGTCGTGGGTGGTGGAGAGCTGGATGTACACTGCGCAGAGCAGCGTGAACACCAGCGCCTGAAGAACACCGACGAGCAGCTCGAGGAAATAGAAAGGAATCGGCACGAGAACACTCATGCACATGGAAACCAGGTCGGGCAGCCCCAGATCACGGCCCAGATTGATCATCGAGCTCAGGAGGTTTTCGCCCGCAAAGACGTTACCGTAGAGTCGCAGGGACAAGGACACCGGACGGAAGAGGATCGAGATCACCTCGATGATACCCACAAAAAAGAAAATGGGAGCCAGCAGGAGCGCCGCGATTCCCTTGAGGCCGCCCTTGACTCCAAAGATGTGAGCCAGAAAGTTTTTCACCCCGACCTCGGAGAGCGTCCAATAGATCCAGAAGAACATGAATACCGTGGCCATGCCCAGAGTCATGTTCAGATCCGCCGTGGTCGGACGCAGGAGCGGCACGGTAATGTCAAAACCATGCCCGCTGTGATCCTCATGCCCCCAGCCGATCGATCCCACGCCGGGGAGCAGACCGAACCAGTTGGCGATGAGAATGAAGATGAAGAGACTGGCCAGGAGGCTGAAGACACGCCCGACCATGTGCTTGCCGACGATGCCTTCCAGCATGTCGTAAAGGAACTCCACCACCGCCTCGAAGAGATTCTGTGTCGGTCCAGGAACGAGCTGCATGTTGCGGGTCGCCTGCCGGGCCCAGAAGACGATCGCTCCCACGACGATGAACGTGGCGAGGATCGAGTTGGTCAGCCACTCAAAATATCCGACGCCGAGTTCGGACTCGCTGAAGTTCGGAGCATTCAGCGTTAGCGAAGAGGCGATGATCAAATTCAATAGCATGTGGGAGAAAGTGTTCGGCCCCGGGAGGAAACTGCGCGACAGAAATAGCGTGCAGCCTCCTCACGGGGCGGAAAGGTTTGTGGTAAACAGGCGTTAGATGGCCTGCAAGCAAAAATCGGAAAAGAAAATATTAATGACGTTTAGCAAGTCAGATTAACTCCCGCATCTGGTCGATGCCGACCAATCCGACAACCTGCCCCGATCCATTAATGACCGGAAGAAAGGGTTCTTGGGACTTTTGCATCCTCTCCAAGACCTCATGCATCGAGGAATCTGCGCGGATCGGCCGGACATTGCGGCTGATCGAATGCGCGAGGGCATGCTCGGGGAGCTGCCGCACGCCTTGCACCAGTTCCTCGCGCAGAGCGAGACCTCGATAGAGCATGTCTTCATCGGCAAAAACAAAGACGTCCTGATTGCTGGTGAGCAGACGCGGAGCCAGTTCCCCCACCCGGATATCATCCGGCAGCACCTCAAACCGGCCCAGCATCGCATCCGCCACCCGCACCGACTGGGCCGATTGCCTTAACCGGGCAAAGTTCAACTCCTGCTGCGCGCCCATGAAGACAAACATCCCAATCACAAGGAGCATCGGAGAAGCCAGCTCGGTAAACGAAGCAACGACAAAAACGACGGCAAGCGCCTGCCCGATGCGTGCAGCGATCATGGTGGCCGTCGCGTATGGAAGCCAGGTGGCGAGGAGCGCCCGCACCACCCGCCCCCCGTCCATCGGGAAGGCGGGGATCATGTTGAACAAGACAAGAAAGACATTGATCCTCAGCAGCCCGGACCAGAAATCCGCATCCATCCGGGGGTCAAAGATATCTCTGAGCGAATACCCGCGCACCACGCCGACCCAGAGGATCGCCGCGATGACCACATTCACCGCAGGCCCCGCCAGCGCGATCACCAGCTCATGCCAGGGAGAAGCCGGCATCCGCTCCAGCCGCGCAACGCCGCCGATCGGATAGAGCGTAATATCGGGCGTACGAATGCCATAGGCCCGGGCCGCAAAGGCGTGGCCAAACTCATGCAGCACAACACAGAAGAATAGAGCCAGGAAAAAGAGCGTACCAAAGACAGCCGCCTCCAGCCCGCCCTCATTGGCAAAAAGCAGCGCAAACACGCCGAGGATCAGCAAAAAGGTGACGTGTATCCTCACCTCGATCCCGGCCACGGTGGCTATGCGAAACGACCACTTCACGCCCGGAACCTTCGCCGATCAGCCCCGGCACTCAAGCCGAATTGGCGCAACCCCGCGGAAAAGCCGTCCAGCGCACCCGACGCTCTTCGCCGCTTGACGAAACAGACTTTCGCGCTTTATTTAACCATACAGTTAATTAACTAAAAGGTATTCCATCATGCCAGACACCCTCAGCCTGACCTTTTCCGCACTGGCCGATCCCACCCGCCGAGCCATGCTCGCCCGCCTTTCCCGGGGTGAAGCGAGCATTTCGGACCTCGGCAAGCCCTTCCGGAAACGGATGAGCCTCCCGGCCATCACGAAGCACGTCAAAGTCCTCGAGCGTGCCGGACTGATCACCAAGGCCCGGCGCGCCCAGCAACGCCCCTGCAAAATCAACCCAGAGGCGCTGAAGGATGTGGCGGACTGGATGGAGCAGTATCGCCAGTACTGGGAGGAGAGTTTTGACCGGCTGGATGCCTACCTGAAAACCGTAACCGCCACCGAACCGAAAAAAGGAGACACCGATGAGCAGAGCAAATAATCCCAACGAACTGAAGATCACGCGAGTCTACGATGCCCCCGTGCGTGCCGTGTGGGAAGCCTGGACGGACCCCGCGCAGGTCGCCCAATGGTGGGGGCCGCGAGGCTTTACCATCACGACACACAGCAAGGATCTCCGCCCCGGCGGCCACTGGAGCTACACGATGCACGGCCCGGACGGAACGGATTACGAGAACAAGACACTCTATTACGAGGTCGAGGAGTGCGCCAAGCTGGTCTACGACCACGGCGGCAACGACGACCGCCCGCCGCTCTTTCGGGTCACGGTCTTGTTCAGCGAAAGCGATGGAAAAACGACCATGGACATGACCATGACCCTCCCCAACCCGGAAGCCGCCGCCGAGACCGCCAGATTCATCAAGAAGGCAGGCGGCAATGGAACCTGGGATCGCCTCGCGGAGTACATCGACAAGACGCAATCCGGGCGCGAAAGCTTCTTCATCACGCGAAGCTTCCAGGCACCAATCGACGTCCTTTTCGCCATGTGGACGAACCCCGGGCACTTCTCGCAGTGGCTGGCTCCGGCGGGATTCACGATGGAGTTCCTCGAGGCCGACATCCGCCCGGGAGGCTCGACCTTCTACTCCATGACAAACGGCACCCTCACGATGTACGGACGGGCCGAGTACCAGCAGATTGAGAAACCGAGCCGTATCGTCTACACGCAGCAATTCTGCGACGAGCACGGCAATGTCTCACGCCATCCCCTCGCCCCGGTCTGGCCGGAGACCATGCGCACCGAGGTGCTCTTTACCTCCGAAGGACCGGACGAAACCCGCGTAACGGTGCGCTGGGAGCCTTGCGGCGAAGTAAAACCCGAGGAAATCGAGGTCTTCAAGCAGGCGCGGGGCGGCATGACGCAAGGCTGGACCGGCTCCTTCGACAAACTCGAGGCCAGATTAGCCGAGTCGCAAAAGTAACCTACCGGCATCCGGTATTTCGCCGGGAAAGGCGTACGGCAATTCCGTGCGCCTCCTCGCAAGCAGCTTTGACAGCGCGAGGGGTTCCCGGATATTCTGCAGGGCTCTATGGAAATTCCCAAAGTCCTGGTAGCCGACCCAGTTTCACAACGCGGCGTGGATGAACTCGCCGCCGGCGGCGCACTGGAGGTCGTCGTGAAGACGGGTCTCCCCGAGGCTGAAATCATCAAGATTATCCCGGAGTTCTCCGCCCTCGTGGTCCGCAGCCAGACGAAAGTCACGGCCAATGTTCTCGAAGCAGCTTCCAAGCTGAAGGTAATCGGTCGCGCCGGTGTCGGCGTCGACAATGTCAACGTGGACGCAGCCACCAAGCGCGGTGTGATCGTGATGAACACCCCCGGCGGCAATACGATCTCCACCGCCGAGCACGCCTTTTCCCTCCTCGTCAGCATCGCCCGCAGCATCCCGCAGGCCGACGCCAGCATGAAAGCCGGCAAGTGGGACCGCAAGAAATACGAGGGCGTGGAGCTCTATAACAAGAGCCTAGGCATCCTCGGCATGGGCCGCATCGGCAGCGAGATTGCCCGCCGAGCCATCGCCTTTGGCATGCGTGTGTTTGCCTACGATCCTTATCTCTCCTCCAGCAAGGCCCGCAGCCTTCAGGTCGAGCTCGTCGAGAACGTCGACGACCTGCTTCCTCATTGCGATTTCCTCACGATGCACATGCCTCTCACCGACGAGACGCACCACATCCTCGACGAGCGCCGTCTCGGCCTCTGCCGCAAGGGCGTCCGCATCGTCAACTGCGCTCGTGGCGGTCTCATCGATGAGGCAGCTCTCGGCGTGGCTCTCCAGTCCGGCCAGGTCGCAGCAGCCGCCCTCGACGTGTACGAGGTCGAGCCGCCCCCGGCGGACTTCGCCCTGCGCAGCCTCCCGAACATCGTTTTCACCCCGCACCTCGGTGCCAGCACGGCGGAAGCCCAGGAAAACGTCGGCATCGAGATCGCCCAGGCGATCCGCGCCGCCCTCCTCGAAGGCGAGATCCGCAATGCGGTGAACATGCCCAGCATCGACGCCAAGACAGCGGCGGTCGTGAAGCCCTTCCTCACCCTCGCCGACAAGCTCGGCCGCTTCGCCGCGCAGCTCGCTCCGAAGCGCAATGACCGCATCGTCATCACCTACGGCGGCAAGGCCGTGGAACTCCCGACGGAAGGCGTCACCCGCGCCGCCCTCACCGGCTTCCTCAAGACCGCCGGCGGAGAAGAGGTCAACAGCGTCAACGTCCGCACCATGGCTGCGACCCTCGGCCTCCTCGTCGAGGAAGTGAAGTCCACGGAGCAGACGGATTTCAACGAATGGCTGCACGTGGCCGTCTGGAGCGGCGACTCGAAGGTCTCGCTCGGCGGCACCTTCTTCGGCGCGAAGAACGAACCCCGCATCGTGCGCCTCAATGGCCGCTCGATCGAGGCCGAGCCGGAAGGCGTGATCCTGCTGCTCGAGAATAACGACGTCCCCGGCATTGTGGGCAAGGTCGGCACCATCCTCGGCAAGCACAAGGTCAACATCGCCTCCATGTCGCTCTCCCGCGACGAAGCGGGCGGCCAGGCGCTCACCGTGCTGAACCTCGACAGCGCACCGGCCTCGGAAGTGATTCAGGAACTTCTTTCCCATCCTGAAATCTCTGCGGCACGTATCATACAATTGTGACACCCTTGCGGAATCTCAAGCGCCTCCTCGCCCTAAGCGTGGGGGCGTTTCTGCTCATGGACCTGCGTGCGGCGGATTCGGACCTGACCTACAGCGAACCCGTGCCGTTCAGCTTCGACACGCTCGTCGATAACGCTCGCACGCTGGCCAAGAGCGAATACCAGACCCCGGAGATCCCCGAGGAGGATCTCGTCCACGCCATCGACTACCTGCAGCACGGTCGCATCCGGTTCAAGCAGGAAGACGACCTGTGGCTGGGACCGAACAAGCAGTTCGCCGTGTCGTTTTTCCACGTCGGCCGCTTTTTCCGCGTCCCCGTGCGCATGAACGTGGTGGAAAAGGGTCAGGCTCGCGAGATGTTCGCCGGGCCAAACGCCTTTGAGATTCCCTCCGATTCCCCCGCCGCCCAGATGAAGGGGCAGCGACGCATCGCGGGCTTCAAGATCCAGGAGGATAAGAACGGCAAGCTCGACTGGCGGTCGAACGACTGGCTCGCCTTTCTCGGTGTCTCGTACTTCCGCAGCATCGGCGAGCTTTACCAGTACGGCCTCTCCGCCCGCGGCATCGCTGTCAATACGGCGAACCCGAACCCGCCCTTCAACGAGGAATTCCCCATGTTCACCTCGTTCTGGTTTGAGTCGCCCACCGATCCCTCCACCTCGGTGACGATCTATGCGTTGATGGAAGGCCCGAGTGTGACGGGAGCATTCCGCTTCGACGTCTCCCGCCAGAAGGCCGTCATCATGAACGTGCAGGCCAAGATCTTCGTGCGCAAGAGCATCGCCCGCCTCGGACTCGCTCCCCTCACCTCGATGTTCTGGTACTCCGAGACCGCCCGCCTCCCGATCACGGACTGGCGGCCGGAGGTCCACGATTCCGACGGCCTCGCCATCGAGAAGAGCAATGGCGAAGTCATCTGGCGTCCGCTCAACAATCCCCCACGCCTTGCGATTTCCGCTTTCATTGACGAAAACCCGAAGGGCTTCGGCCTGCTCCAGCGCGACCGTAACTTCCACAACTATCTGGAAGATGGTGCCTACGAACGCCGCCCGAGCCTCTGGGTCGATATCGACGGCAACTGGGGCAAGGGTGCCGTGCAGTTGGTCGAGCTCCCCACTGATGCCGAGGACGAAGACAACATCGTGGCCTTTTGGGTGCCGGAGCAACCTGCCGAACCCGGCGCGGAGTTTGACCTCAAATACCGTCTCACCTGGGCAGCCGAGGAGCCGAATCACCCCAACCTCGCCCGCTGCGTCGCAACCCGCCTCGTCCGCGAACCGCAGAAACGCTGGCCCGAGAATCAACAGCGTTTCATGGTGGAGTTTCAGGGCGGCCCGCTGGCTGACCTGAAAGGAGGCGAGCTTCCGCAAGTCGATGTCTGGTCGTCCAAGGGCAAGATCTTCGGCACCTCGATCATGCCGCTTCCCGCCGCTGGGAAGAACTGGTACCGCGTGCAGTTCACGCTGGAAGACTTCCCAAAGGACCAGCCAACCGAGCTGCGCCTGACCCTGCAAAAGGACGGCAGGCAAATCTCCGAAACCTGGCTCTATCAATTCTTCCCCGAATTCGTCGGGGGCCAATAGCCAGGATATTGCACATCGGAATGGGCTGGAGGATATTCCAGCCCATGCAAGGCCGGTGCAGTCTGTGCGAGCGCGAGGAGGTATTGACTCGTCATCACCTCATCCCCCGCTGCCGGCACCATAATCGCCGCAACAAGCGCGATGTGCCTCGCGAACTAGCCCACGAAACGATCGGCCTCTGCCCGCCCTGCCACAAGCAGGTCCACGCCCTCCTCACCGAGAAGGAACTCGAAAGGGAATGGAACACGGTGGAGAAACTCCGCTCCCATCCGGAACTCAGCCGGTTCATCGTGTGGATACGCAAGCGGCCCGCAGGGTTCCGCTGCAAGGCCTACACGGGCTGAACCGGAAAGCCCTCGCAGATTTCCAGAGGCAACCCGTCCGGGTCCTGGAAAAACGTATACTTCCGCCCGGTTATCGGGTCGATGCGCACAGGCTCCACCGCGATGCCTGCCGCGACTAAACGGGCCACATCCGCATCGAAATCATCGGAAGCAAAAGCCAGATGACGCAAACCGCAAGCCTCGGGCCTGCTCGGCCGTGGCGGAGTATCCGGAAACGAAAACAGCTCGATCTGCACGCCTCCGGGGATCGCAAGGTCGAGCTTATAGGAGCGTCTCTCCTCGCGATAGGTTTCCGCAACAATCTTGAGGCCAAGGAGTTCTGCGTAAAACCTCTTCGAGCGCGGATAATCCGAGCAGATCACAGCGACGTGATGAGTTCCGGCAAACATGCTTCCTTTTAGACGGCAGTTTCCGCCCCGGCAACCCTCTCCTCCAGAGAGAAAAGTGGGGTGAATCCGACATATTTCAAAAAAAACGCAGATTTCTGTTGCCATCCTAAAGAGATGTGGCAATGTTGAAACTGTTCTGGGGGGAACAGCAGGCCACCGTGGCAATCGTCGCGGTGGCCTGCATCATTTCTGGGATTTGTGATTCCGCGTTTTCCCCGTGAATTTGGCTTCCGTCCCGCCCGGGTTTATCTTGTGATGCAACCGAACCGCTCAGACAGTTCGTTACCTCCACGAATAACTCCACATGAAAACCTACGACCTCTCCAAGGAGCCCCCGCGCAGCCCGCGCGTCCGTCTTCGCGATTACGCCATCCTGGCTCGCGCCATCGACAAATGCCGTGCTCATCTGGCGGGCACGGAAGGCGAGTATCATTTCAACTGCCCTTTGGACCAGGAGCTCTTTTCCTTCAAGGGCATCGATCCCGAAGATTTCAAGCTGACCGTCGCCTCCAACGACACGGATGATCCGATCGCGCTCTGGGTCGACCAGGCGGGCATCCATCGCACTCCGCACGAGATCGCCGATTGGAGCAACGACCTCGAAGAATACAATCCCTCCCAGGACGCAGACAGAAAGGAATGGTTTGAGGGTGAATGCAAGAAGCTGGGGCTCGATCCCGCAACAACGACTCTTTTTGATTATCTCGAAGCTGACGATACCGCGTCGTTCAAATAATCCGGACCGGGCGTTTCTCGTCTTGGCCTCGTTTCTCATCTCCAGCTCCCTCGTCTTTGCCCAGCCGAGGGAGGTCAGCGCCGTGCCGCCGGATAAAGGTCCGCCGGATTCCGCAGAGCGCATGACCATGACGCGCCTCCAGATCTTCCTGGATCGTGCGAACTTTCGCCCGGGCAAGATCGACGGACTCGGCGGCGAGTTCACCCAGAAGGCGCTCGACCGGTATAATCAGGTCAACGGCAAGCAGCAAGGCGAACTCCCCGATCTCGCGAGCGTGCCGAATGCCTATCGCGAATACGTCATCGCTGAGGAGGACGCCAAATGGGTCGGCCCGCTGGCGAAATCCCCCGCCGAGCAGGAAAAGCTCAAGGCTCTGCCGTACTCGGATCTCTGGGAGCTGGTGGCGGAGAAGTTTCATTGCAGCCTGAATTTCCTTCACGAGCTGAACCCGCAACCTTCGGATCTGAAGGTCGGCGACACGGTCAAGGTGCCGGATGCTCCCGAGTTTGCCATGGCGGCTGTCGTGGCCTTGGAAAAGCAGCGCCGCGACGAGAAAAAGCAAAAGGAACAGGCCGCCAAAGAAGCGGCTGCGGCAGCATCCGCTTCGCCGTTGGCCTCCCCGGATCCCTCAGCCACTCCGACGCCCACCCCGAGTCCCTCGCCCACTCCGGCTCCGCCGCGTTATCACCTGATCCTGCTCCGCCCCGAGCGCCTGATCGAGGTCTACGAAGGCGACAAGATGGTTGCCTGCGTCCCCTGTACCCCGGGTTCGAAAGAGGTTCCCGTGCCGACGGGAACATGGAAAGTGACCTCCAATATCCTCATGCCCTATTACCGTTGGGACAAATCCGTCCTGGAAAGCGGCAAGCGCAGCGAGAACTCCTTCAACCTTCCGCCGGGACCGAACAACCCGGTCGGCATCGTCTGGATGGGAATCAACCGCCCGAGCGTCGGCATCCACGGAACCACCTCGCCCGACCAGATTGGCCGCAACGAGAGCCATGGCTGCATCCGCACCGCCAACTGGGATGCCTTCCTCCTGAGTCAGATGATCGAGAAAGGCACCCAGGTCGAGGTGCGGTGACCTTGTATCAACGCCAGTAGCCGGAGTTCCAAACCCGGCCCTGCGGCGTGGTGTAGTACTGGCTGTTGACCCAATACGCATTCTGGCGGGGCCGCTCAACCCAGCGTCCGGGCACCCAGACCCAGTCGCCGCGACTCCACGCCCAGTAGCCGTCGACCCACACGGGATCGGCGTAGCGGCGCGGTGAAGGAGGCCGACGCTGGTTATACCGCTGCGGCGGCATATCTCGGGTGACGTAGTATTGCTGGGAAGAATAGCTCGGCGGCGGAGAACTGGTCCTGCCGAACAATGCCTGCCCGATGGGATCGGGCGGAACGAAATTGCCATACTGGTCTGTGCACCCGACGAGCCCGAGAGCCGCGCCGAGAGAAAGCAGGAGGGACTTTTTCATAGATATAAAGACAACGTAAGAAACCGTCGTAAAGGTTGCCTGTCCGCTCTCGCACCGCCATTGCGATGCACCCCCGGTTCTGCCATGCTCGCGCTCCCCTGATGCGCATCCTCCTGGCTCCCGATAAATTCAAAGGCTCGCTTTCTGCCGCCGAGGCAGCCGAGGCGCTTCAAAGAGGGTTCCGCAAAGTCTGGCCAACCGCCACCTTCGACTCCGCTCCCATCGCCGATGGCGGAGAAGGAACCGCCGAGGTGTTTCGCCACGATTTCGCAGGGGAGGAAATTACCGCTCCGGCCCACGACGCTCTCGGGCGTCCGATTTCCGCCACCTACACCTGGCTGCCCGAGACCCGCACCGCAGTGATCGACATGAGCTCAGCCTCTGGATTGTGGCGTATCGCGGAGAGCGAGTTGTCCCCGACCACCGCCTCGACGTTCGGCACGGGCGAACTGATGCGTGACGCCATCCAGCGCGGCGCGCAAAAGATCATTGTCGGACTCGGCGGCAGCGCGACAAATGACGGCGGAGCAGGCATGGCGAGCGCCCTGGGCTGGCAGTTCCTCAATGAGAGCGGCAACCCCGTCTCGGTCGTTCCCGAAAAATTCCGGGAGATTTCCGAAATTCGCCCTCCCAATGCTTGGTTTCCGGAAATTTCCGGGCTTTGCGACGTACGCAATCCTCTGCTCGGGAGCGAAGGCGCTACCCCCGTCTACGGTCCGCAAAAGGGCGTGACGGCGGAATTGCAACCCCTCATGGAAGCCTCCTTGCTGCATCTCGCGGATGTCTGCGCGCGAGCCCTCGGCGTCGACCATCGCGACCATCGCGAGCATCGCGGCGCAGGCGCGGCGGGTGGACTCGGATTTGGCCTGCTCACCTTTGCAGGCGGTCGGTTGGAACCCGGTTTCGCCACCATCGCCCGAATGCTGAAACTGGAAGAGCGCATCGCCTCGGCCGACCTGGTGATCACCGGCGAGGGCCGTCTCGATACCCAGACCGCCCATGGCAAAGGACCTGCCGCTTTGGCTGAGCTTGCCCGGAGCCAGGGAAGGCCCATCCTCGCCTTTACCGGTTGCCTCGAGGACGAGTCGGAGGTATTTACCGCATGCATTCCGATCGCCGACCGGCCATTGACGCTTGATGAAAGCCGGTCGCGTGCGTCACAACTATTGGAAGCCGCGGCTGCCCGGGCAGCGCGCCTGATACAAATTTCCCTATGAGTAAAAAAATCGCACTGTTGTTTTCCGGTCAGGGAGCTCAAGCCGTCGGCATGGGCCACGATTTGGCCGCCGAATATCCCTCCGCCGCCAGCCTCTTCCAGCAGGCGGATGAGATTCTGGGCTTCTCCCTCTCCAATGTCGCCTTCAATGGCCCGGCGGAGGAGCTGACCAAGACATCAGTCTGCCAGCCCGCGCTCTACGTGCATGGCCTCGCCCTGCTCGGCGCACTCAAGGAACGCGTTCCGGGTCTGGAGTTCCACGCCACGGCGGGTCTTTCGCTGGGCGAATTCACCGCGCATGCGGCGGCGGGCACCTTTGATTTTGAAACCGGCCTGCGCCTCGTCGCGAAGCGCTCCCAGGCCATGCAAGAAGCCTGTGAAAGCACGGAAGGCGGTATGGCTGCGATCATCGGCGGTGAGGAAAACGACATCCGCCAGCTCGCCTCAGCCGCTGATGTCGACGTGGCGAACCTCAACAGCCCGGGCCAGATCGTTCTCTCCGGCGAAGCCGCGAAGATCGCCCTTTCCGTCTCCCTCGCCAAGGAATACGGCGCACGCAAGGCCGTGGAACTCCAGGTCGCCGGCGCCTTTCACTCCCGCCTGATGGAGAGCGCCTACGAGAAGCTCTCGATCGCGCTCGCCGAGACCGAGATCAAAAAGCCCGCCGTGCCAGTCGTCTGCAACGTCGACGCCTGCACCGTCTCTGATGCCGACACGATCCGCCGCTCCCTCGCCGACCAGGTGACGGGCAGCGTGCTCTGGACCCAGAGCATCGAGTACATGATCGACCATCTGCACATCACGCAGTTCATCGAACTCGGACCCGGCGGCGTGCTCGCCGGTCTGGTGGGCCGCATCCGCAAGGGCACTCCGGTGATTTCGATCTCCAACGCCGCCTCGCTCAACGACGCGGTGGCCGCCCTTTCAGCCTAGGCGTCCGCTTGCCAAATCCCAGCGTTCCACCGATTGTTTACCGATGGTTACTGTCGCGACCGACATCGTTGAAGAGATCCTTGCCCTCAAAAAAGAGCGCAATGCCGTCATCCTGGCCCACAACTACCAGGTGGGCGAAATCCAGGATCTGGCCGACTATGTCGGGGACTCGCTGGGATTGAGCTACCATGCCGCGGAGACCGACGCCGACCTGATCGTCTTCTGCGGCGTCCACTTCATGGGGGAGACGGCCAAGATCGTCAATCCCACGAAGACCGTGGTCATTCCTGACATGGACGCCGGATGTTCGCTCTCGGACTCCTGCCCCGCCGACAAGCTTGAGGCCTTTCTCAACGAGAACAAGGAGAAGAACTACTACGTCATTGCGTACATCAACTGCAGCGCGGGCGTAAAGGCTCTCGCCGACGTGATCGTTACGAGTGGCAATGCGCTCAAGATCGTCGAGAGCGCACCGAAGGACCGCAACGTCCTCTTCGTCCCCGACCAGAATCTCGGCGCGTGGGTGATGGAGAAGACCGGTCGCAAGATGGATCTCTGGCAGGGCAACTGCTACGTCCATGTCGAGTTCACCCGCGACAGCATCAATAAAATCCGCGCGGAGTATCCCGGCGCAGAAGTCGTGGCGCACCCGGAATGCACCTACGCCGTGCGCATGCTCTCCGACGAGGTTTGCTCGACGGAAAAGATGCTTTCCTACTGCCGCGACAGCAAGGCCGACAGCTTCATCATCGTGACGGAGAGCGGCATGCTGCACCGTCTGCGCCGCGAGGTGCCGGGCAAGACCTTCATCCCCGGCCCGACCGAGATTTGCGCCTGCAACGACTGCCGGTACATGAAACTCAACACTCTGGAGAAGCTGAGGGATTGCCTCGATTACCGTTCCCCGGAGATCATCATCCCGGAAGACATCCGCGTGAAGGCGGAGCGCTCCGTACGGCGCATGCTGGAGCTGAGCCGTTAGTCCTCGATCATCCGGCCTTTCAGTTCCCGTCGGCGAATCCAGTAAAAGATCACCGGGGTCACCACGAGCACGTGGAGCAGGCTGCTTACCATGCCGCCGATCACAGGCGTGGCCAGGGGCTTCATCACTTCGGCCCCCGTCTTCGCGCTCCACATGATGGGCAGCAAGCTCGCCACCACTGTCGCGACAGTCATCACCTTGGGACGCAGGCGCAGCATCGCGCCTTCCAGCACGGATTCCTTGAGATCGCTGAGTGAGAAATTCGCCCCCCTCTCCTCCATGCGGCGCTTCAGCGCCTCCTCAAGATAAACGACCATGACAACGCCCGTCTGGATGGCCGTACCAAAGAGCGCGATGTAGCCAATCCATACCGCGACGCTGAAGTTATAGCCCAGCAGGTACTGGAGTAACACGCCACCCGTGAGAGCGAAGGGCACGGCGAGCAATACGTGCGAGGCTTCCAACGCGGAACGAAACACGACCGTGAGGAGCATGAAGATGATCAGCAGGACGACCGGGACTATCATCGTCAGGGTACGCTGGGCGCTAAGCTGATTTTCGTATTGCCCGCTCCACTTGATCGTCACCCCCGGCGGGAGCTGGATTTTGTCCGCAATCCTTTGCTGCACTTCCTTGACGAAACCACCCAGGTCGCGTCCTTGGACATTGGTCTGCACGAAAACCCGCAGCAGCCCATCCTCGCTGGCGATCTCGCTGGGACCGGAAGCCCGTACGATCTGCGCCACCTGGCCAAGCGGCACGCTGCCGCCGCCCGGGCGCGGGACGAGGATATTGCCGAGATTCTCAATATCGTCGCGCTCTCCGCGATCCAGTCGGAGCTGAATCGGATACCGCTCGCGCCCTTCAATGGTCGTACTGACATTGACACCGCCGATGCCAATCTCAACCACATCCATCACCTCGCGAATGTTGAGTCCATACCGCGCCATGGCGAACCGGTCGGGGATGACCTCGACGTACGGCTTGCCTTGAACCCGCGACGCCGCCACGCCGACCGCGCCTGGAATTTTCCGTACGAGTTGCTCCACATGGAAGGCGGTGCGTTGCAGCACATCGAGATCCGAACCGAGGATCTTGATGCCCACCTGGGCGCGGATTCCCGTGCTGAGCATGAGGATGCGGTTTTCGATAGGCTGGAGGAAGCCGGGAACGTAGCCCGGGATAACGCTGAGTTTCTCACTAAGCTCGGCGACGATTTTGTCCTTTGTCATTCCAGCCCGCCATTGCTCCTGCGGCTTGAGCATGATGGTCGTCTCGATCATCTCAACCGGGGCGGGATCGGTGGCAGACTCGGCACGGCCCAGCTTGCCCGCGGCGGACTCCACCTCCGGAACGGATTTGATCACGCGATCCTGCCACGACATCACACGCTTCACCTCGGTCAGCGAAGTACTCGGCAGCAGGACGGGCATAAAAAGCAGGCTGCCCTCCTTGAGCGGAGGCATGAACTCGCTACCGATCCGCGAGGCGAGAAACAGCGCCCCGACCAGCAACGCGAAGGCAAGCATCAGCACGGTCCTGCCATGATGGAGCGCCCATCCGAGCACCGGGCGGTACAGCCCCATGAGAAACCGCATGACGATGTTTTCCTTTTCCGCATGAAACGGCCCTCTCACCAGCCATGTGCAGAGCACCGGCACGAGCGTCACGCCCAGGATGGTCGCGCCGACCATGGCGAAGGTTTTCGTGAAAGCCAGCGGATGGAAGAGCTTCCCCTCCTGCCCGGTCAGCGCGAAGACCGGCAGGAAGGCGAGGATGATCACCGCCATGGCGAAGAAGATGGGGCGTCCCACCTGATGCGCCGCCGTGCGCGTGACTTCCAGCGTCTCCAGGGCCGTCAGGCGCGAGCCTTTCCTGCGCTCCGCCTCCTCACAATGGCGCAGGACGTTTTCCGTCATCACGATGCCCGCATCGACCAGCACGCCAATGGCGATGGCGATGCCTGCAAGAGACATAATGTTTGAGCTAATCCCGAATTCCTTCATCAGGATGAACGAAATCAGGATCGAAATCGGCAGCGGCAGCGTGACGATCAGGATGCTGCGGAAGTGCCAGAGGAAGATGATATGAGCCAGCGTGACAAGGATGATCTCCTCCACGAGCGCATGCTTGAGCGTGTCGATGGTGCGCTCGATCAATCCACTGCGATCGTAGAACGGCACGATGCTCACGCCCTTTGGAAGCGACGGAGATATCTGCGCGATCTTCTCCTTCAACCGCTCAATGACGCGCATCGCATTCTCGCCTGTGCGCATGATGACAATGCCGCCCACGACCTCCCTCCCATCAACATCGAGAGCGCCCCGGCGGAAGTCTCCGCCAAGCGAGACCTCGGCGATATCCTGCAGGGTGATCGGGAGTCCGTTCACCGTGCGTACGGCAATCTGCTTCAGGTCATCGACGGAATGCACGAGCCCGATGCCGCGCACAACGAACTCCATGCCGTTCTCCTCCACGACCTTGCCGCCGACATTGAGGTTGCTGTTCGTCAGCGCATCCATGACTTCGCGGAGGCTCACGCCCGCTGCGCGCATCTTGCCGGAATCCGCCGTCACCTGATACTGGCGCACGAATCCGCCGACGCTCGCCACCTCGGCGACGCCATCGACCGCGGCAAGTTGATAGCGGATAAAGAAATCCTGGGCCGCTCGCAGGGCACCCAGATCATAGCCGCCATCCGGTGCCTTGGCCGGATCGACCTTGAGGTAATACTGGTAAACCCAGCCGAGGCCGGTGGCGTCAGGACCAAGGCGCGGCGTCACTCCCGGAGGCAGAAGCTCCTGAAGGAAGCTCAGCCTCTCCAGGACTCGTGTGCGCGCGAAGTAGTTATCGATACTGTCCTCGAAAACCACCGTGAGCAGCGAAAAGCCAAACATCGACTGCGCCCGCACCTCCTTCACTCCGGCGAGTCCCTGGAGGTTGGTCGAGAGCGGATAGGTTACCTGATCCTCAACCTCCTGCGGACTGCGGCCCGCCCAGTCCGCCGTCACGATGACCTGATTTTCACTAAGGTCGGGAATGGCGTCGACCGGCGTGGTCCGCAGGGCGCGCACGCCCAACGCAATCACGATGAGGACGGCGCAGGCGACGATGAATCGATTGTTCAGCGACCAGTCGATGAGCCAGCCAATCCCGCCGCGAGATTCGCGCGTATTCATGGCTTGGCCGGAACGCCGCAACTCAGCATCGCCGCCCCGAGATAAGGGTTACGAGTGTCTGCTCCCGCCTGCACCCAGCGCGCCTTGTTCGGCGCTCCGGGGAAGCTGCCTCCGGTCATCGGGCACTCCAGTATTTGCACGCCGGGATCCATGCCTGTTTTGGCAACCGCCAGCGCCAGCGTTGAACCTGCCTGACTCCACGGGAGAAAGGTCTTCCGTACGTCCTCAAGAGTGTTGCCCGCCGGAGCTGACGACACTGCCTGAACCGCCTCGATCTCTGACATTATCGCATGCTCGTGCGGGATTGCTTTCGCCAACGAGGGCAAGGATTCTCCTGCCGCGACAGCCTGGGCGGGATTGTCTCCCGCCAGCGCGTCGGAAACCCTGGCCAGACCTTGCAGGAAGGCCGCAACCTCGGCTGGCGCCGCCTGTAATGCGACTGGCGGTGACGGTACTGGCGGAGTGTCTCCGCCACGCAGTTGCGCTTCAGCGTCAATCATGAGGTTGCCATTGGAAACGACCTTGTCCCCGGCCTTCACCCCGGCAAGGATCTCGACCCGATCACCCGCCACCCGTCCCGTTTTCACCGACCGCTGGATGTATTTGCCGGGAGCCTCCTCCAGATAGACCACCTCCCGGCGTCCATCGCGCAACACCGCCGAGCGAGGCACCACGAGGCGCTCGCCCAGATCAGCTATCAGGTCGGCCTCGGCGTAGGCCCGATGCGGGAGCAAGCGTCGCAACCCATGCTGATCGCCATCGGCCAGCGGATTCTCCACCTCGATGCGCACCTTGGTACTGCGAGTCGCAGCGTCAAAATTCGGATCGATGAAAGTCACGACACCAGGAAACTCCCTGCCCGGCACGGTCGGAGTCCGAATGATCGCCTTTTCGCCGATCCGGATATCCGGCAGGTCGCGTTCATAGACCTCGGCGTGAAACCAGAGTTTCGAAAGGTCACCCATTTCAAACAATGGCTCCCCGGTCTTGATGTACTGACCCTGGTAAGCCTTCTTCACCACGACTGTCCCGCTGATCGGCGCAAGGAGGTCGATCATGTAAACGGCCTCGGGAGTCTTGGCGAGACCAGCAAGTTGCTCCGGGCTGAGTCCATACTGCACGAGCCTCTGGGCGGAGTTTCGCGCCACCGTCTGGTCCCCTCCCCGCATGGCGTTCTGGTATTCCCGGACGATGTAGAGCAGCTCCGGGCTGTAGATGGCTGCCAGCGGCTTGCCCTTCTCGATGTACTCGCCGACATGCTGGACATACACCCGGTCGATGCGCCCGTCGTAAAAGGCGGCGATAACGCGATGAATGTTCTCGTCATCTTCGAGAATGCCGGTGAAACGCAGGTTCTTCGTCATCATCTCGCGCTGTACCGGTGCGGTGGCGACACTCAGAGCCGCCACCGAGGAGTCGTGCAGGCTGATCAGGTTTTTATCCCCGTTCATGACATCCTCCCCCTCGTAAACCGGCACAAGCTTCATGCCGCAGATCGTGCAGTTGCCCGGCTTGTCCGAGGTGATCCATGGATGCATCGGGCTTTGATACATCTTGATCTTGCGCGTCTCCTGCGGGGCCTTGTTACAGGCCGCCAGCAGTACGGCGCATAAAAGAAGAGTAAGCGTTCTCATAGTTTGACCCTCCGCAAACGCAGAGCGTTGGTGATGACGGACACACTGCTCAGCGACATCGCCGCACTGGCTACAATGGGACTTAGCAGCAGGCCGAAGACGGGATAAAGCACGCCAGCCGCGATGGGCACTCCCAGCATGTTGTAAAGGAAGGCAAACGCGAGGTTCTGCCGGATATTCGCCAGAGTCGCCTTGCTTAGCGAGATGGCATTGACGATTCCCAGCAGATCGCCCTTCACCAGGGTGATTCCCGCGCTGGCGATGGCGACATCGGCGCCTGTACCCATCGCGATGCCCACATCGGCCGCAGCCAGACCCGGTGCATCGTTAACGCCGTCACCGGCCATGGCGACGCGATGGCCCTCAGCCTGGAGCTTCGCGATTGCATCGCGCTTCTTCTCCGGCGTGACCTCGGCAATGACCGTGTCGATCCTGACCTGACCAGCGATATGGCTGGCCGTGTCGGCATGGTCACCGGTCAACATGACGATCTTCAAGCCAAGCTCGTGCAGTCGCGCGATGGCTTCGGCGCTGGTCGGCTTGACGCGATCCGCGATGGCGAGGAAACCGAGAACCTTGTCCCCGGATGCCACCCATACGACAGTGCTTCCCCTTTTCCGCCACTCATCAGCTACAGGGTCAAAGTCGGGAACTGCGCTTGCCCCCATGGATTCGACGAAATCCCGGGAACCGATAGCGATCTCTGCGCCTTTCCATCTCCCCTTTACTCCGCCGCCGGTGACAGCAGAGAACGTCTCCGGCTCACCGATATCGAGCTTATGCCTCCGTGCAGCAGACACTACGGCCCGCCCCAGTGGGTGCTCGCTTCGGTTTTCCAAGGTTGCCGCCAGCTTTAAAACCTCCAGTTCCATCTCCATCGAAAGCGCCCTTACGGCAACGACCGCAGGCTTGCCCTGGGTAATAGTACCCGTTTTATCGAGGACGAGGTAATCCACCTTACTCAAGGTCTCCAGAGCCTCGGCATCCTTGATAAGCACGCCCATCCCAGCTCCGCGTCCCACCGCGACCATGATCGACATGGGGGTGGCCAGCCCGAGCGCGCACGGGCAGGCAATGATCAGCACCGCCACGGCATTCACCACGGCAAAGGCCAGCGCGGGAGCGGGTCCGATGAGCCACCAGACAAGAAACGTCACCACGGAAACCGCGAGAACGGCGGGAACAAACCAGCCCGCCACCTGATCGGCCAGGCGCTGGATCGGCGCACGGCTGCGCTGGGCCTCGGCCACCATCTGCACGATGCGAGCGAGCACGGTTTCATTGCCCACATGCTTCGCCTCCATCAGCAGGCTGCCGCTGCCATTGATCGTGCCGCCGGTTAAAGATGCCCCGGCGGATTTCTCGACCGGCAGCGACTCGCCCGTGATCATGGATTCGTCGACCGAGGAAGCACCCTCCAGCACCACACCATCGACAGGCACACTCTCGCCAGGCCGTACACGCAAGCAATCACCGGCATGCACGAGGGACAAGTCAATATCCTCCTCGCCTGAGTCGGTCACGCGATGGGCCGTCTTGGGAGCGAGCTTGAGCAGTGCACGGATGGCCTCGCCCGTTCCGGCGCGCGCACGCAGCTCCAGCACCTGCCCGAGCAGCACCAGAATGATGATCACCGCCGCCGCCTCGAAATAGACGATCGGAGCACCTCCATGTCCCGCATGCCCGGGCATCAATCCCGGCAGCAGCAGCGAAGCGACGCTGAAGATCCACGCCGCCCCGGTTCCCAGGGCGATGAGGGTGAACATATTGAAATGCCGCGAAATCAAAGACCGCGCACCTCGCTCAAAGAACGGCCAGCCGCACCAGAGTACGACCGGCGTGCTGAGGATGAACTGCACCCAGGCCGACACCACACCCGACAGAGGGTGAAAGCCTGGGATATGCTCGCTCATCGCCAGCAGAAACACGATCGCCGCCAGCGGCAGGCCGATCCAGAACCTGCGACGCATATCGCGCAGTTCCGGGTCTTCCTCATCCGCCGCAGACGCCGCCACAGGCTCCAGAGCCATGCCGCAAATGGGGCAGCTTCCCGGCGTCTCGCTATGCACCTCGGGATGCATGGGACAGGTGTATTCCACCTTCGCTCCGGGTAATCGAACCGCCAGGTTTCGCTCTAGGGCCATGCCGCATTTTGGGCAGGCTCCGGGTTTGTCCGATTCCACCCCGGGACACATCGGGCAGATATATGCCGCAGTCGACGGTCTGACCGGAGCGTGGTGTGACCTATGCCCGCCGCAACAACCATGCCCTGCATGGTGTTCCGATTCGGGGTCGTTTTTACTGTCTGGCAGTGCCGCGGTCGAGGGGTCGGTCTGCGCGGCGCGCGACGTCTCCTTGTGACCGCAGCAATGATGCTGGTGATCGCTCATCATCAAATCCTCGTAAGCAGGCGTCCCGGCGCATCAACAAACGCCGGGCACGCAATGATTCAGATTTCCTTCGGGGGATGGACTAGTGCGTCTTTCCCGCGTTATCGAGCACCTTCAGGTACTTCGCCGGGTTCTTTTCGAACGTGGCTTTGCAGTGCTCACAGCAGAGCTGAATCTCCCGGCCCTCGTAGGTAAAGACGTAGGGAGCGCCCATGCCGCCGAGCTTTTCGCCGGAAACGAGACAGGTCGTCAGAGGATATGCGGGTTTGGCATCCGCAGCGTTGAGACTGAGCGGAGCGAGGATCGTTGCGAGTAAGGTCAGAAATTTCATGTCGTTGTCTTGTGTATGTATTTGGAAATACCGGCATTGCCGGGTGGATACAGTTGCGTTCTGCGAGGGATCGCTTCAGGCAACGACATGAGGCGGAGCATGAGCGGGCATGCTCCGTTTGAAAACAAGACTCGTCCAGAGAGACAGTCCGGGTGGACCGGAGGAGTATCCCAGCACAGCAGGAGCTGCGACGAGCTCCGGACGTACAAAAGACAGCATCGGGCCAAAGTCCACCAAGCCCGCTAGCAAAAAGGCATCCGTGGCATGCAGAGTCGCCGGGACAGGAGCGATCAGCGCCGTACAGCAAGCGGTCGATTCCTGAACGGGAGATTTTTTGGACTCCGTATTATGAGAGCAACAAACGCGCTGCTCATGGTGCTTGGCGGCGGAATCGATGATCGCAGCCCAGGCGCAGTGATTACTGGCCACCAGCCACGCCAATCCGAGACAACAAAGCGCCGTCAGCTTGATCAGCCGCGACTGTCGGATTGCGTTCACCCTTCCCTTGTACCTCACCCCGGCATCTTTTGCAACTGACGAGAATTTTTGAAGTTCCGCCCTTTCGTCCCGGATCATTTGAAGGTAGGTTTCCCGAGAAACTTTTTCCTCCTATGAAACCGCGTGTGCTCATCGTGGACGGTCACAGCATGATTTTTCAATGGCCTGACCTGACTCTCCAGCATGCCAAGCGCGGTGTGGTCGCGCGGGAGACACTGGTCAAGATGCTTACCGGCCTGCATGACAACAGCGACTGGCACGTCGCAGTGGTCTTCGACGGCGCAGGGGTTAAGGCCTCCGAGGAATCCAAGGGCGATGGCATTCAGGTATTTTACTCCAAGGCGGACCAGACGGCGGATTCCATCATTGAGCGTCTCACCGCCAAGTATGCGCAGGAATATGATGTCACCGTGGCGACGGATGACATTCTCGAGCGCACGACGGTCGAAAGCTTCGGCGCGACCTCCATGTCCGCCCATCAACTGCGCGAGGAGATCGACATTGCCGGGCGGGAGCTCGACCAGCGCCTGAGACAGTTGCGCCGATCCTGATAAAGAAAAAGGCGCTCCCCGACGAATCGGGAAGCGCCTTGAAAGACGACAGCGAGCCTTAGGCTTCGGCCTGGGCCTCCCCCGAGAGTTCCTCGCCCACCAGGTAGCGGGTGAAGCGGCGGATGACGATGTTCTCGCCGAGTTCGGCGATCTTGGAGTTCACGTAATCCTTGATCGTGAGGTCGGGGTTTTTAATGAAAGCCTGTTCGAGAAGGCAGAGCGTGCCGTAGAATTTGTCGATCTTGCCGTCGACAATCTTCTCGACGATGTTCTCGGGCTTGCCAACCACCTGCGCAGCGTAGATGCGGCGCTCCGTCTCGATGAGGGTGCCGGGCACCTGGTCGCGGGAAACGTAGAGCGGGCTGGCCGCAGCGATGTGCAGCGTGATGTCCTTCACGAACTCGCGGAAGATCTCGTTCTTGGCGACGAAGTCGGTCTCGCAGTTGATCTCGACGAGCACGCCGACCTTGCCCTGTAGGTGGATGTAGGAGGCGACAATGCCTTCCTTGGCGACGCGCGAGGCCTTCTTGCCGGCGCTGGCGATGCCCTTCTTGCGGAGGAATTCCTCAGCCTTGACCAGATCGCCACCGGTCTCGGTGAGCGCTTTCTTACAATCCATCATCCCCGCGTTGGTCTTTTCGCGGAGTTCTTTTACGAGTGCGGGAGATATATCAGCCATGAGTCAAAAATATGTGTATAAAGAGGAACGGAGAGAGTGCCGAAATCAAGAGGGCCGGAAAAGTTCTTTTTCCGGCCCTGCGTGAAATCGGAGTTGGAACCTGGATTATTCCGAGACGGCCTCGAGCTCGTTGGCCGGTGCAGCCGGAGCGGCTACCTTGCCACGAACACCCTTGGCCTGAACGATGGCGTCCACGAGCTTCTGCAGGATCACGCGGATCGAGCGAATAGCGTCGTCGTTGCCAGCGATCGGGTAGTCGACCTTCTCGGGGTCGCAGTTCGTATCAACGATGGCCACCACCGGGATCTTCAGGCGCGCGGCTTCCGCCACGGCGATGCTTTCGCGGTTGGTGTCGATGATGACGATCGCGTCCGGGAGGCGCTCCATATTGAGCACGCCTTCGAGGTTGCGATGAAGCTTGGTGGCTTCGCGACGGAGGGCGGAGGCCTCCGCCTTGTTCATGCGGGCAAAGGTCTGGGTCTTCTCGAGTTCCTGGAACTCGCGGAGACGGCCGACGCTGCGGCGGATGGTCTGCAGGTTGGTGAGCGTTCCACCCAGCCAGCGCTGGTTGACGAAGAACTGACCGGTCGCCTCGGCGGCTTCCTTGACAGCTTCCTGGGCCTGCTTCTTGGTTCCGACAAAGAGTACCTTGCCATTTCCCTTCACGATGTCGCCAAGGAAGGCAGCCGCTTTCGCGAGCTGATCCACCGTGATCGACAGATCGATGATGTAAATGGAGTTTTTCTCTTCGAGGATGAAATCCTTCATTTTGGGATTCCATCGTTTGGTCTGGTGTCCGTAATGGACCCCGGCTTCCAGGAGTTCGGTCATTGATTCGACGTTAGGAGAGGGCATGGTTTTGGGTTAGCTCGCGGCTTGCTGCGGTTCGGGGTCTGTCTGCAGAGCATCCCCGATATGGACGATATCGATTTCGCGGTTGGTTGGGAAGCCCGTACCAGCCGGAATGAGATGGCCCATGATGACATTTTCTTTGAACCCGCGCAGACGGTCCACCTTGCCGAGTGTAGCGGCTTCGGTGAGTACCCGGGTCGTATCCTGGAAGGAGGCTGCCGAGATGAAGCTGTCGGTCTCCAGCGAGGCCTTGGTGATACCAAGGAGCACCGGGCTGGCTTCGGCGGGTTTACCGCCCTTCTCGACGACGCGCTCGTTCTCAGCATCGAACTCAAGGCGGTCGACCTGATCACCCCACAGGAGGCTGGTATCACCGGGATCGGTGATCTTCACCTTGCGAAGCATCTGGCGAACGATGATTTCGATGTGTTTGTCGTTAATTTCGACACCCTGGAGACGGTAAACCTCCTGGACCTCATTGAGCAGATGCTCCTGGAGTTCCTGGGGTCCACAGACCTCGAGGATTTCGTGGGGCACGACCGGCCCCTCGGTAAGCTGCTGGCCTTTCTTCACAAAATCGCCCTTGAAGACGATGATGTGCTTGGCGAGAGGAATCAGGTGCTCCTCTTCGGCGCCAGTCGCCTGATCGCGAACGAGCAGGCGGCGCTTGCCGCGGACGGTGCCGCCGATGTCGACGATACCGTCAATCTTGGCGATCTCCGCTGCGTCCTTGGGACGGCGGGCCTCGAATAGCTCGGCCACGCGCGGGAGACCACCCGTAATGTCTTTGGTCTTGGCGATCTTACGCGGAGTTCGCGCAAGACGGGTGCCGGCGGAGATTTTGCTGCTCTCCTTCACTTCGATGTGAGCGCCGGCGGGAATCGAGTAGCTGGCCAGGACTTCCCTGGCATCGTCGACGATGACGATCTGCGGGTGCAGGTCTTCCTTGTGCTCGATGACCACGGTGCCCATGACGCCGGTGGCTTCGTCGACTTCCTTGCGGACGGTAACGCCCGGGATCATGTCGCGGAACTCGATCTTACCAGCCTTTTCGGTGATGATCGGCACGTTGTACGGATCCCACTGGATGAAGGTCTCACCCTTCTTGACCGTGGCACCGTCGGCGATCGCGATCACGGAACCAACAACGATGTTGTAGCTCTCGAGCTCGCGGCCATCCTTGCCGTGCACGCTAACCGTACCGTTCTTGTTCAGAACGACGTAATTGTTCTCGGTCGTTGCCACGACCTTCAGTTCGTTGAAGCGAACCGTACCGTCGTTCTTCGCCTTGATGATCGGCTGCTTGAAGGTCTGGCTGGCCGTACCACCGACGTGGAACGTACGCATCGTGAGCTGGGTGCCGGGTTCGCCGATCGACTGCGCGGCAATGATGCCGACAGCCTCACCGAGCTTGACGATGTTGCCAGTGGCCAGGTTGCGGCCGTAGCACTTGGCGCAGATGCCGCGACGGGATTCGCAGGTCAGGGCCGAGCGGATCTTGAGCTGCTCTAGACCGATCTTTTCCAGAGCGGCCGCGGTCTCCTCGTCGATGATCTGGCCCGACTTGAGAATCGACTGGCCGGAGACGGGATCCTTGACGGTTTCGCAACTGGTGCGACCGATGATGCGGGTGGACAGGCTGACCACCTCTTCGTCGCCCTCATAGATCGGGCGGACGATGATACCGTTGACGGTACCGCAATCATCCTGGGTGATGATGACGTCCTGCGCGGCGTCGACGAGCTTGCGGGTCAGGTAACCCGAGTCAGCCGTCTTCAGCGCCGTATCGGCCAGACCCTTGCGGGCGCCGTGGGTCGAGATGAAGTACTCGAGCACGGAGAGACCTTCGCGGAAGTTCGAGATGATCGGCGTCTCGATGATTTCGCCCGAGGGCTTGGCCATGAGACCGCGCATACCGGCGAGCTGCTTGACCTGGGTGCGGTTGCCACGAGCGCCGGAGTCCACCATCATGAAGACGGGGTTCATGTCCTTGCGGCCGTCGTTGAACTCCAGCGTGCGGAAGAGGGCGTTGGCCAGCTCTTCACCCGTGTGGGTCCAGATATCCTGCACCTTGTTCTTGCGCTCACCGTCGGTGATAATACCGCGGCGATACTGCTTCTCGACCTCGGCGATTTCCCGGTAAGCCTTCTCGAGCTGAGCAGACTTCTCCTTCGGGATGATCATGTCGGTGATACCGATCGAGATACCGGCCTTGGTGGCGGAGCGGAAACCCATCTCCTTCAGGCGGTCGAGGGTTTCGACCGTGCGCTGCTGGCCCACGGCCTTGTAGCAGCGCCAGATGATGTCGGAGAGCTGCTTCTTACCGCAGACCTTGTTGTAGAAACCGAGTTCCGGCGGCCAGATTTCGTTGAAAATCACGCGGCCAGCGGTGGTCTCAAGAATCTTCGTCTCGGTGTTGCCGTAGACGGTCGGCGCGCCACCGAAGTTCGGGTTCTTGTAGCGGATGCGGCTGTGCGTGACGACTGCACCCTCGGAAAGGGCGAGTTCCACCTCGGCAGCGCTGGCGAAGAGCGGGAGACGCTTGTCCCCCTTCTCACCACGCGGATTCTGCGTGAGGTAGTAGCAGCCGAGCGGAATGTCCTGCGAAGGCGTCGTGATCGGCTTGCCGCTTGACGGCGAGAAGATGTTGTTCGGCGCGAGCATGAGCATGCGCGCTTCCATCTGGGCCTCGACCGAGAGCGGAACGTGCACGGCCATCTGGTCACCGTCGAAGTCCGCGTTGTAAGCGGTACAAACGAGCGGGTGAATGCGGATGGCCTCGCCTTCGATGAGCTGCGGCTCGAAAGCCTGGATCGAAAGGCGGTGCAGGGTCGGAGCGCGGTTCAGGAGAACCGGGTGGCCCTTGGTCACCTCTTCGAGGATGTCCCACACTTCCGGCGTCTGACGCTCGATGAGCTTCTTGGCGCTGCGGACCGTATGGACGTGTCCCTGCTCCTTGAGCCGGCGGATGATGAAGGGCTCGAAAAGAACGAGCGCCATCTTCTTCGGCAGACCGCACTGGTTGAGCTTGAGCTCGGGACCGATGACGATGACCGAACGGCCGGAGTAGTCGACACGCTTGCCGAGGAGGTTCTGACGGAAGCGACCGCCCTTGCCCTTGAGCATGTCGCTGAGGGACTTGAGCGGACGGTTCGCCGCACCGGTGACGGCGCGACCATGGCGGCCGTTGTCGAACAAAGCGTCGACGGCCTCCTGGAGCATGCGCTTTTCGTTGCGGATGATGACCTCGGGCGTCTTGAGCTGCAACAGGGTCTTGAGACGGTTGTTGCGGTTGATGACGCGGCGATAGAGATCGTTAAGATCGGATGTGGCGAAGCGGCCACCCTCGAGCGGAACCAGCGGGCGGAGATCCGGAGGGATCACCGGGAGCACGTTCAGGATCATCCACTCGGGACGAGTCTTCGAGTTCATGAAGCCCTGGACGAGCTTCAGGCGCTTGGCGAGCTTCTTACGGAGCTGCTTGCTGCGCGTGGCTGTCATCTGCTGCTCGATCTCGTCGTGGAGATTCTGCAGGTCGGTCTGCTCGAGGAGCTTCTGGATGGCCTCGGCACCCATGCCGGCGACGAATTCGTCACCGTACTGATCCTCGGCTTCACGGAACTCACCCTCGGTGAGCAACTGGCAACGCTGAAGCGGTGTGCTGCCCGGGTCGATGACGATGTAATCTTCGTAATAGATGACGCGCTCGAGCTGGCGGCTGGTCATGTCGAGCATGAGGCCGATGCGTGAGGGCATGCACTTGTAGAACCAGATGTGCGAAACCGGAACGGCAAGGTCGATGTGCCCCATGCGCTCGCGGCGCACGCGGCTCAGGGTGACTTCGACGCCGCAACGATCACAGACCACGCCCTTGTGCTTGATGCGCTTGTACTTGCCGCACGAGCACTCCCAGTCGCGGGTCGGGCCAAAGATACGCTCGCAGAACAAGCCGCCTTTTTCCGGCTTGAACGTACGGTAATTGATCGTCTCCGGGTTCTTGACCTCGCCTTTGCTCCAACTGCGAACGCTTTCCGGAGAGGCGACGGTAATACCGACTTCGTCGAACCCAAGAGCCCTCTGCTCGCCGAAGATTTCACCGATATTGACTTCTTTCATAGTAACTTTCGTATTCTTTCTACGTTACTTCAGCTGTCTCTTAGGCAGCGGATTCTTCGAGGGAAGGTTCGCTTCCGCCGACTCGTACATCGAGGCCCAGGCCCTTCATTTCCTTGATAAGGACGTTGAAGGATTCCGGAGTTCCCGCCTCGAGCGAATTGTCGCCCTTGACGATGGACTCGTAAATACGGGTGCGGCCTTGCACGTCGTCGGACTTGACCGTGAGGAGCTCCTGGAGCGTGTAAGCAGCGCCGTAAGCTTCGAGCGCCCACACTTCCATTTCTCCGAAGCGCTGACCACCGTACTGGGCTTTGCCGCCCAGTGGCTGTTGGGTGACCAGACTGTACGGTCCGACCGCACGAGCGTGGATCTTGTCGGCAACCAAGTGGCCGAGCTTGAGCATGTAAATGTAACCCACCACGACCTGCTGGTCGAAGGCATCGCCGGTGCGTCCGTCGTAAACGGTCGACTTGCCGGTCTCGGTGACCCACGTGAAGTTCTCCTGGCTCTTGGCCTCGCGGAGATACTCTTTGATCTTCTCTTCCGGGATACCGTCGAAGACCGGGGTGGCAACCTTGAAGCCGAGCGCCTTGGCGGCAACGCCAAGGTGCGTCTCAAGCACCTGACCCACGTTCATTCGACTCGGCACGCCGAGCGGGTTGAGCACGATGTCGACTGGAGTACCGTCCGAAAGGAACGGCATGTCTTCCTCGGGGACGATCTTGGCGACGACACCCTTGTTACCGTGGCGTCCAGCCATCTTGTCACCGACGGAAAGCTTGCGCTTGCTGGCGATGTAGACCTTGACCTGCTTGATGATGCCGGGATCGACGTCATCACCGCTCTCGATGCGGCCGAGGTTCTGCTCCTTCTCGCGCTCGAGGTCTTCGAAGCGATGCTCGTACTGGCCGATGATCTCGCGGATCTTGTTGCGGATCGGGCTCGGGTCGATTTCGACGTGATCGTACACGGCAGCCAGCTTGCGCAGGAGCTGTTTGGTGATCTTGCGGTTGGCCGGGATGATGATCTCGCCGGTCTGGGCGTTCACCACGTCGAGCGGGATCTTCTCGTTGAGGAGGATATTGGAGAGCGCGGCAGTGAGCTGCTCATGCAGGTCGTCTTTGCGCTTCTTGTAATCCTCGAGGATCATCTTCTGCTGACGCTTCGACTCGGTCGGCGTCATCTTGTTGCGAGTCACTTCCTTCTTGGAGGAGACCTTCACGTCCATGACGATGCCGTAGGTGCCGGAAGGCACGGTGAGCGAGGTGTCCTTAACGTCGGCGGCCTTCTCACCGAAGATGGCGCGCAGGAGGCGCTCTTCAGGAGCGAGTTCGGTCTCGCTCTTCGGCGTGATCTTGCCGACGAGGATGTCGCCGGGCTTGACTTCCGCACCGATGCGGATGACGCCGTCGGGTCCGAGGTTCTGCAGAGCCTCCTCGGAGACGTTGGGAATATCGCGGGTGATTTCTTCCGGTCCGAGCTTGGTATCGCGGGCGCCGATTTCGAACTCATCGATGTGGATGGACGTATAGATGTCCTCCTTCACAACGCGCTCGGAGATCAGGATGGCGTCCTCGAAGTTGTAACCGTTCCACGGCATGAACGCGACGAGCACGTTGCGGCCGAGAGCGAGTTCGCCCTTCTCGGTGTTCGGGCCGTCAGCGATGACGTCGCCCTTCTTGATGGCCTGGCCCTTCTTGACGATCGGCTTCTGGTTGATGCAGGTGCTCGCATTCGAGCGCATGAACTTGCGCAGCTCGTACACCCACACACCGTTGGCGGAGTCGGTCTTGATCTTCTTCTTGCCCTCGGGGAGCTCGCCATCATTCGTGATGATGATGTGGCTGCCAGTCACGGAGGCGACAACGCCTTCGGACTCGGAGCAGATCACAGCGCGCGAATCGCGGGCGACGCGGCCTTCCAGGCCGGTGCCGACGAGCGGAGCGTCGGAAACGAGGAGCGGCACACCCTGGCGTTGCATGTTCGAGCCCATGAGCGCACGGTTGGCGTCGTCGTGCTCGAGGAACGGAATGAGGCCGGCGGCCACGGAGACGAGCTGCTTCGGCGAGACGTCCATGTACTGGACCTTCTCGGGCTCGACTTCCACGAAGTCCCCGCGGTAACGGGAAGAAACCTTCTCGCCCGTGAAGGCTCCATTGGCATCGACCGGCGAGTTCGCCTGGGCGATCCAGAAGTTTTCGTCGCGATCACCGCTGAGGTACTCGACGATGTCGGTCACGCGACCGTCGACGACCTTGCGGTACGGGGTCTCGATGAAACCAAATTCGTTGACTCGGGCAAACGTGCTCAGCGAACTGATCAGACCGATGTTCGGACCTTCCGGGGTCTCAATCGGGCAGATACGACCGTAGTGGGAAGGATGCACGTCACGAACCTCGAATCCGGCGCGATCACGGCTCAGACCTCCAGGCCCAAGGGCCGAGAGACGGCGCTTGTGGGTGAGCTCGGAAAGCGGGTTCGTCTGATCCATGAACTGGCTCAGCTGCGAACGACCAAAGAAGTCGCGCACAACGGCGCTCAGGGATTTCGGGTTGATGAGCTTCTGCGGCGTGATCTGGTCGACACCGGCATCAAACAGCGTCATACGCTCGCGGACGAGTCGCTCCGTGCGGGCGAGGCCCACGCGGCACTGGTTGGCGAGCAGTTCGCCCACGGTACGGACGCGGCGGCTGCCGAGGTGATCGATATCGTCGGTCATCCCCTCCCCGCGGCGGAGTTCCACGAGGTACTTCATCGCGGCGATGAAGTCGTCCTTGGTCAGGATGCGCTCCTCGTCGTTGACGCCGAGGTTGAGCTTCTGGTTGATCTTGTGACGACCCACGCGACCGAGATCGTAGCGCTTGGGATCGAAGAAGAGACGCTTGAGCATGCTGCGGGCGTTCTGAACGGTCGGCGGATCGCCAGGGCGCAGCTTGCGGTAGATGTCCTTGAGGGCTTCCTCCTCGTCGTGGGCAGGGTCCTTCTTGAGGGACTTGATGATCGTGTCGTCTTCCTTGGTGTCGACCACCTTGACGGTCTTGTGGCCGAGGGAGATGAGCTGACGGATCGTGGCGGCGTTCAGCGGCTCAAAGGCACGGGCCACAGTGATCTCGCCGTCGCGAATGTCCTCGATGAGAACTTTCGTCGCGATCTCCTCCTCGTCGAGATTCTCGGCGAGCTTGAGGTCAACGATGTTGTAGAAAAGCTTGATGATGTCCTCGTCGGACGGATATCCGAGGGCACGCAGGAAGGTCGTGGCGAGGAATTTGCGGCGACGCTTGCGGCGGTCGAGGTAGACGTAAAGCAGGTCGCTGGTGTCGAACTGGACTTCAATCCAGGAACCGCGATCCGGAATGATGCGGAAACCATGGAGGAGCTTGCCATTGAGGTGAACGCTCGTCTCAAAGCAAATGCCAGGCGAACGATGCAACTGGCTGACGACGACGCGCTCGGCACCGTTGATGACAAACGTGCCCTGCGGGGTCATGAGCGGGATTTCGCCCATGTACACTTTTTCTTCCTTGGTGCTCTTCTCGTCCTTGTAACGGAAGGTCACGTAGAGCGGCGCGCTGAAGGTCTGGCCTTCACGCTGACACTCCATCGCCGACATCTTCGGGTCGCCGAGTTCGTAGCTGACGAAATCGAGGCTGGACTTCTCTTCGAAGCCAAAGATCGGGAAAAATTCGCGAAAGACCGCCTGCAGGCCGACATTCTTGCGCTTCGACGGATCTACGTCCTTTTGGAAGAACTCGTTGTACGAGTTGATCTGGAGTTCGATGAGATTTGGCGGCTCGATGGCCTCCTTGAGTTTGCCGAAGTGAATGCGTTCAGACATGGCGGTTATAGATTCGGTATGGGGAGCCGAGTTAACGTCCAGCTCCTGCGGCGAAATGCGGGAAAAGCAAAACGCCCTCACGCGAGGCAAGAGTCATCTCTTGGCTCGTGCGGGGACGCAAAATGTTAAAACTTTTCCAGTCGACGCAGATATGTGGGACGGTATTCGGCGGAATTTTTAATTTTGAACACCCGCCCCGGGAACGCAAGCCAAAAGTTTTGGTAAACTTTTGGCCGCGTTCCCGCACTTGGCGGGGAAAGGAACTACTTGATCTCGACTTTGGCGCCGGCCGCTTCGATCTTCTTCTTGATCTCTTCGGCTTCTTCCTTGGTGACACCTTCCTTGAGGGCCTTCGGAGCGCTCTCGACGAGGGCCTTGGCTTCGGCGAGGCCGAGGCCGGCAACAGCGGCGCGCACTTCCTTAATGACGGCGATCTTGTTTCCGCCGGCCTCAGCGAGGATGACGTCGAACGAGGTCTTTTCCTCAACCGGAGCCGCAGCGACGGCCGGGCCTGCGGCAGCGACTGCCACCGGAGCAGCGGCGCTCACGCCCCACTTGTCTTCGAGTTGCTTAACGAGATCAGCGATTTCGAGGACGGTGAGTCCGCTGAGCTGATCGACCAATGCTTGTGTATCTGCCATGGTATGTATTTTTTGGTATCGTCGCGCCCAGAAGCCTCAGGGCATTTGAGGCCGACAGCCGTCGACCCGACGAGGAACCGTTGTGTGTTTGGGTATCCCATGGCGCGGCTTCTGACGCCTTGGGAAATTCTTTTCTCTTTTAGGCTCCCTGCTCGTCCTTCTCGGCCTTGGCCTTGAGGAGGCGGGCCAGGCTGGCACCGGGCTCGTTGAGGATACGGACAAACTGGCTGGCCGGAGTCTGGAGCAGACCGAGGAGCTTGGCCTGGAGAACTTCCTTGGAAGGAAGGTCGGCAAGGGCCTTGACCTGATCGGCGGTCAGAAGGGCGTTATCGAGGATGCCGACCTTGACCGGAGGGCGCTCGAACTCGGAAACAAAGGTCTTGAGGACCTTGGCAGCGGCGCAGATGTCGCTCTCGCCCGTGACGATGGCAGACTGTCCGCTGAGGGCGTCATTGAGCTCGGGAAGACCGAGATCCTTGACGGCGCGCTTGACGAAGGAGTTCTTGACGACCTGGAAGGTCGCGCCCACGCCGGCGAGGCGGGTGCGGAGTTCCTCGAAATGCTTGACCTGCATGCCGGAGTAGTCGGCAACGAGGAGAAACGGCGACTTCTGAAGCTTGGCTTCGATGTCGGCGACGATAGTGGTTTTTTCGGGTCTCATTGCAGGTGCAGGTTAGTTTTTCAGGAACGGAGCAGCGTCGACCGTGACACCAGGGCTCATGGTGGCGCTGAGGGTGATGTTTTCAACAAACGCGCCCTTGGCGGTCGCCGGGCGGGCTTTGACGACGGCGTCGATGACGGCGCTGCCATTCTCCACGAGAGCAGTCTCGTCGAAAGAGAACTTGCCGACCGGAACGGCGATGTTGGCGTTCTTGTCGAGCTTGAACTCCACACGACCGGCCTTCACTTCCTTGACAGCCTTGGCGGTGTCGTCGGTGACGGTGCCCGTCTTGGGGTTCGGCATGAGGCCGCGCGGTCCGAGGACCTTGCCAAGCTTCTTGACCTCGGCCATGGCGGCCGGAGTGGCGATGGCGACGTCGAAGTCGGAGAAACCGCCGGTGACCTTCTTGAGGAGGTCGTCATAACCGACGAATTCCGCACCAGCCTCGCGGGCGGCATCAGCGGCGGCACCGGTCGCAAAAACGAGGACTCGGACATTTTTACCGCTGCCGTGCGGGAGCGGGCAGGTGCCGCGGACCATCTGGTCGCTCTGCTTGGGATCGACGCCCAGCTTGAAGGAGAGAGTGACCGTCTGGTCAAACTTCGGGGCGGGCAGGCCCTTCAGGGTCTTGATCGCTTCGGAAAGCGGGTACTTGCGATTGCCATCCACCTGCTCGGCGGCGGCACGATAACGTTTGCTGCGTTTGTTAGCCATTTTTGGGTTGCAGTACAGACGATCCGCCTCACGGCAAATCTCCTGCGGTTTGGTTTTATTCGGTGATTTCGATGCCCATCTGGCGGGCGGTGCCACAGATCGAGCGGAATGCAGCCTCTTCGGTGCGCGCATTCATGTCCTTGATCTTGATCTTGACGATGTCGAGGACCTGCTTCTTCGTGAGCTTGGCGACCTTGGTCTTGTTCGGCTCCTTGGAACCCGAGGCGAGACCGGCGGCCTTCTTGAGAAGGATCGAGGCCGGGGGCGACTTCGTGATGAAGGTGAAGCTCTTGTCCTTGTAGACGGTGATGACTACGGGAAGGATATCACCCGCCTGCTTCTGCGTGGCGGCGTTGAATTCCTTGCAGAAGGCCATGATGTTGACACCCTGCTGGCCGAGGGCAGGACCGACCGGAGGCGCGGGATTCGCTTGCCCGGCGGGAATCTGCAATTTGATCTGTCCGACGATTTCTTTTGCCATAAAAATGAGAGAGCCGCCGCTCGGGCGGAAAGGGTCAAGAAGCAACCACGTATTGCCCAATCGGGCAAGAAGAAACTTTACTTTTTGGAGAGCCTATAGAAGAGCACCGCTCCCAAAGTGATGAAAAGGATGTTGGGAATCCAGATCAACAGCGCGGGGTGCGCGACCGGATTACCCCGGAAGGTATCGGCCATGATGATGAAGAAAAAGTAGGTAAACGCGACGACGAGGCTCAGGCCGAATCCGACCGATGTCTCCTTGCGGTGCGTGGTGATGCCGAGCGGGACGGCGATGAGGGCAAAGGCCATGCAGGCCAGCGAAGCGGAGAACCTCTTGTTCAGCTCCACCGAGGCCTCAAGCATCTTTCCATCTGCGCCTTGGGACATGAACGTCAGAAGCTCCGGCAGCGTGTAGGAGCTCAACCGGCGACCGGTGAGAAATTCATCGTAGAACTGCTGGAGCGAAATAGGGAAGTCTCCCTCCGCCACGACGATACCCTGATGGATTTTCGAAATATCCCGGGGCGCTTTATCGTCGCGCTGCTCGAAGCGGGCATCAAACAACTTCAGAATCAACTGTTTATTGGGAATGTCCGGCGTGAGAACGCCCTCGCTGGCGTAAACCATCTTGGTCGGTTCGCCATCGTCATTGATCTCGAAGACGATGAGGTTTTTCAGCTTATCACCGTCCTTGCCGCCCACGTAAATGCGCCGATCGGGAAACTGATCGACCACTTCGTCGGCACGGAATACTGCCGCCGGATTGCTCGTGGCGATCTCCACGATGGCCTTGCTCATTTTCTGCTCGGCCCGCGGAGCCACATCGACATTGATCCAGAAGCAAATCGCCGTCAGGACGATGGCGAGGAGGAAGACCGGGATGCAAAGACGGGGAATACTCACGCCATTGGCGCGAAGGGCGATCAGTTCGTTATCTGCGGAAATGCGACCGAAAACCAGAAGGAGGGCGGTAAGGAACCCCCAGGGAATCGTAAAGGTGAGCGAAAACGGCAGCACCAGCGCCATGAAGGAGACGACGGTGAGGATGGGCACGTCCGGGTTGTTGATGATGACATCCAGGAGTTCCTTGAACAGGTTGCCGAGGACGAGCACCAGACTGAGCACCACGACGCCAAAAAAGGCGGTCGCCACCACGCTCATCCCGACATAACGATCGATAATCTTCATGAACTAAAAAGCCCCTGCCTGGGTGAAAGCCCGGGCGCGGGGTGAATCCCATCAAATAGGCGATGAGGCATGGACGATCAAGCGTTTTGCCCCAAAGCAGTTTCCTCCGGACGTTCGCGCCGCATCTCCAGAGCGACCGCCGCGATGGTCGCCACGGCGAGAAAGCCCGCAGCCACGGCGAACGGGAGCGCGGCATACGGCATCCTGTGTCCAGCCTCGGATATCCCGAGCAGCCCGCCTGCCGTCAGCGGCCCGGCAAAGCGCGCCAGGCTGCCGGCGGATTGCACGACTCCCAACGCCCTGCCCTGCCATTCCGCCGAGGCGCTGCGAGACGCCAGCGCAGAAAGCGTCGGCATGAGCAGACTGTTGCCGATGCCGACAAGAGCCGAGGCTCCGAGCATCACGCCGAACGTGCCGGCGAATGCCAGGACGACCAGCCCGACGAACACAAGAAAACTCCCCGCGACAGCGAGCACGCCCTCCCCAAAACGTTTTACCAGGCGACCGATGAGCCCTCCCTGGATGACAACGCCCAGGACGCCGATTCCCGCGAGAATGTAGCCGGTGTGGAGGGCATCAAGGCCGAAGCGATGCTTCAGGTAGAGCGCGAAGAGCGCCGTCATCATCGAAAACCCGGCGATCACCAGGAAATAGCACACGAGACTGGCGACATACTGCTGCACTCGCACGTGCTGGAAAAGATCCGGAAAAATGCGCTTCGCCTCCGGAGCGGCGGCCCCGGCTTTGCGGGACTCCGGCAGGAAAAAAACGATGAAGAGGAAATTCACTGCGGCGAGTCCGGCTGCGATGAACATGGGAGCGGAGTAACTGAACTTCACCCCGGCCCATCCGCCCAAAGCAGGGCCAAAAACGAAGCCAAGTCCGAACGCCGCTCCGAGGAGGCCCATGGCTTTCGCTCGGTTCTCCGGCGACGAAATATCCGCCAGATACGCCTGGGCCGCGCCGATGTTGGCTCCGGCAATTCCGTCGATCAACCGGGCCACAAACAGCATGAGAACCGATCCAGCCATGCCCATGAGCAAATATCCCACGATCGTTCCGATGACACCCAGCAACAGGACAGGCTTGCGTCCGATGCGGTCCGACACCTTGCCCCAGATGGGAGCAAAAAAGAACTGGGCCAGGGAAAAGATCCCGACCAGCCAGCCGATCTGCCACGGCGTGGCCCCGAAGTGCTCGGCGTAGAGAGGCAATACCGGAATGACAATCCCGAAGCCGAGAATGTCGATAAAAACGGTAAAAAAGATCGCGAGGTATTGCAGCGGACGTCTGTCCATGAGAGAGGATCACAATCAACAGGACTTCCCGCGCAAAAGCAAGGGCGCGACATGATTTGTCGGAGGGCTGCGCAGGCGTTGCACATTGCGCGAAAATCTGAAAAGTTTATCTTCACTATTTGTTCATGGCCTCTTCCCCGAATCCGACTCCGACCCGCTGGTTTCCAACTCTCCTCTGGGGCAACTCCGTGGCGCTCTCCTGGATGTGGGGCCTCGGGCTGTTTTTCTCCGTCCAGTTTTCCACCCAGTTTGGACTCTTTGGCCTGCTGATTTTTGCCATCACCAACGGCCTCGGGCTGCTGTGTTTTGGCCTCGTTACCCACCATATCGCACGTCGTGAGCAGGGATCGGAATCCCTCGCGCGCTTCTTTACGACGTGGTCCCGGCCCTTCCGGCTGGTCTTTTTCCTGTACCAGCTCCTGGCGATTACGCTGACGATCTTCGCCTTCATCCGCTACGGATGGCTCTCGCTCGGGATGCAGCCCTGGCTGCTTTATCTCCCCCTCACCCTTCTGATCGTGCTGGCGGCGGCGATCCTGTTTGGCGAGGAGTTTGATATCAAGAGGATCAAGTACAGCCACGGCGTGCTGGGTCTCATCCTCGCCGCGGCGGTCGCCGTGCTGATCATTAACGCGATCCAATCGGGACCGGCCACCGCCCAGGGCCAGCCGAAGATGCTCGCTCCCGACTGGGATTTCTGGGGCTACGTCATTCCGATCATCATCGGCTTCCTCGTCGGCCCCTGGCTCGATCTCCAGCAATGGCAGCGCGCCATCCAGATGCATCGCGAGCGTGTTTCGATCGCCGCTGCATATTGGGTGGGGTCGATCCAGTTTACCCTGATGCTGATCTTCCATGGCACGATGACCCTCTGGGCGCTGGGCCATGGTGCCGGCCAGTATCTGCGGCAGGGCATCGGGAACTACATGTACGGCCATGAGACGCTGGTGCTTCAGTTTTTTGAGCATGCCTCGCCGTGGGTCTTCGGTGCCTACGCGGTGTGGATCTGCGTGTGCGTCCTCACGACGCTGGACAGCGGGTACATCTCTCTGCGCTGGTTCCTGCAGGACAATGCCGCCCTGTCGAACAACCCGCTCTTTGCCCTGATCCCGAAGCGGCTCATCACCTCGCCCATACCGATCTTCATCTTTGCGGGTGTGATCGCCCTCATTGCGGCCGTGCTCAGGCTGGAGCTGGAGTACTTCATGATCTTCTACGCGACGTTCTTCGTCGGGTACTCCGTGCTCTCGATCGCCCGCTGTTACGTCATCACCCCGGCCAACGCCATTCCTCAGGTGAAGATGTTCTGCATTGGCAGCCTGGCCGTGGTGATTTTTGCCTACGGGTATTTTCTGCGCCTCCCGCTCTTTCAGATCATCGGTTCACTCCTGCCTCTGGCCTATGTCGTGTGGCTGCTGGTGAAGCCCGGTTCGCCTCAGGAGTTTGTCAGCGGCTCGGAGGAGCTTGAGGCTCCCTCCCAGGATATCGGCCCGGCCACAGCGCCGACGGTGGTTTCCACAGCCCCGGCGGGAGCCAGCGCTCCCATGGGAGGCCATCCGGTCGGCGGACATTTCGAGGGCAAGTGGTTCATTCACTCCTTCGTCGCGACCTATGCGGATACGAACTCGGTGGGCAACGTGTACTTCGGCATGTACGCGATGTGGGTGGGCAAGACGCGCGAGCTGTTCTTCAACCAGGTCATGCCAAAGTTTGACCTGAAGAACACGCCGTTCTACATCCTCACCCGTTCGTTCGAGCATAAGTTCGTACGCGAAACGCGCGAGTTTGAGACGGTGAGCGTGCGCATTCGCATTGCGAGCTACAATCGCAAGTTCGTCATTCTCGAGCACGAGATTTACGACTCCGCCCAGAAGCTTCTCGGGCATGGCAAGCAGTCGCTGCTTTTCGTCGCCTCGACCGATTACAAGCTGATCGACCTCCCGGCCGAAGTGACCGCGGCCTTCATGGTCTACACCTAGGCATGAAGCACATCCGACTACTGGCCGGGGCTGGCGTGATGGTCGTTCTGGCCGGCTGCCAGCCGCCCAGCACCCAGCCCGTCCTGCCTGCGGAGACACCCTCTCCGCCCCCTGCGGTCACACCAGTAGTCGCCACATCGACACCGTCACCCACTCCGCTTCCCGTACCTGCGCTGCCCCGCAAGCCGGTGGAGCTGGGGAGGATGTTCAACGGCATCACCTTCCAGACCAAATTTGCCACTCCCGCCAGCGACGAACCGGCCTCGGTCGAGCGCATACAGGACAACGCCTACGAAGTGCAGGTCACCTTCACTGCCAGGCTGCCTCGGGCCAGCAGGAGCCTCGAGGATCTGGCAAAGAATGATCCCAAGCTCCCGCATGTCCTGAACCAGATGCCGTCTCTGGTCGAGAATGCCAAGGTCTCCCCGTTCTTCGAAAAACTCTACAGCAACAAGATCGAGTCGATCCGCAGCCAGCTCTTCCAGTTGGACGAGGTGCTCTCGCGCCACAACTTCTACGACTGCGAAACCATACTGGAGTTCACGTCGCCCGATACCGGTCGCAAGGCCCTGCTTCTCATTGGAGACATGGACGTCAATGTCGACGGCACCGATGGCGATCGCAACGTCCAGATCGATGACTCCGGGCGCTTCTTCCAGCCTCAAACAAGCTATCGCTGGAAGCGCACCACGGATCGCGTCAATCCGCTCCTGCCCCGCTATCAGCAAAAGCTGGCGGATTTGAAGCGCGAGTATGCGGTGCCCGGCCTCACCGCAGCCCGCAACAAGGACCTCCAGCAGGCCATCGACCAGACAACGCGCACGATCAACGATCTCAAGACCTACAGCTTTCTGATCTCCTCCACCGACCCGTCGATCGTGATCCCGACCTTCATGATCAACGACAAGGAGAACCCCTTCGCGCCCAAGGTCGGAGATTACGCTGCCGTGATCTACAACGGCGTGGTCTATCCCGCCATCGTTGGAGATGCGGGTCCATCCGCCAAGATCGGCGAAGCGTCAATCCGTCTGGCCCGGGAGATCAATCCCAAGGCCTCCTCCATCGCGCGCCCCGTCAGCAATATCAAGGTGGCCTACCTCGTATTCCCGGGAACGGCTGATCCGGCCACACAACCGAACCTCGCGGACTGGCGGGCGAAATGCAAAGCCTACCTGGACGAGTTGGGAGGCACGGCTCCCGAGCTTTTCACCTGGACCGACATCGTGCCGCCATGGCCGACGCCCACCCCGACTCCGACACCGGAACCTTCTCCCAGCGCCTCCCCAAGCTCGTCGCCCGAGGGGTCCCCGGCGGCGGAGGCATCACCGGCAGCCACGGTAAATCCGAATTTCATCATCGAAACTCCCCAGCCCTCGGCAACGCCAGCGCCGTCCGCCTCTCCCTCCCCGGCGGCATCCCCCAGCCCGACCCCGACAGCTCCGCAGCCCGCCGTCATCACCCCCGCCGACGCCCCGGCGGCTCCGTCCAACCCGTGATGGCACCCGAAGAAATCCGACAGCTTCTTTGCGCGCTGGGTGATCACATTCAGTCGCGTTTCCTGAGCGGGAGGGCCTCACGGACGGTTGAGGAACTCTCGGGTATTGCGGCCGAAACCGCGGCGGACACGATCTATCAGATCGACCGCCTGAGCGAGGAGGCCATCGCCGAATGGTTCTCGGCACACTGGCCGCCAGACGAACCGGTGCAGGTCGTGATGGAGGGCATCGAGGACGACGATCCGCTATGCTTTCCCAAGGGTATTGACGTCTCCGCGACACGCTGGAAATGCATCATCGACCCGATCGATGGGACAAGGGAAATCATGCATGACAAGCGCAGCGCATGGACGCTCGCGGGCGTCGCTCCGCAGAAAGGAAATGACACCCGTCTTTCCGACATCGTTGCAGCCGCCATGACCGAGCTGCCGGTCACGAAGCAATGGCGTGCCGACCAGATCAGCGCGTCTCGAGGAGGAGGATGTCTCTCCACCTCCCGCAATGTGCTCGATGGGAGCACCACCCCCCTGCAACTCCAGCCATCCCGGGCGACGAATTTTGAGCATGGTTTTTCCTGGCTGGCCAAGTATCTGCCGGAAGGCCGCACCCTCACCTCCCAGATCGAGGAAGCCCTTTGGGAGGAGTTGACCGGCTATAATGGTACGGCTCCCCTGCCCGTCTTTGACGATCAGTACATCAGCACGGGGGGCGCGTTTTATGAGATGCTCTCCGGACATGACCGGCTTGGCGGAGACATTCGTCCGCTGATCTTCGCCCGGCTCGGTCTGGATGCGGCCCTCGTCTGTCATCCCTACGATGTCTCGGCGGCCCTGATCCTGTCGGAGGCCGGAATCATCTACGAACATCCGCTGGGCGGCTTCCCGGACGCTCCGCTCAACACCACACACCCGATGGCCTGGGTGATCTATGCCAACCCCGTCCTCGCCGGCAAGGCCCGTCCGGTGCTGCAAAAACTCCTGAATCGCTTCCTGGCATGACCCGCGAATCCCTGCTGGCTGGCATCGCTGTCGCCATCCTCCGCCTTCTTTTCAGCACCATCCGCCTCAAAGTTGACGACGACTCCGTCATCAAGGACGACACCTCGGGAAAATCGATCATTCTGTGCTTCTGGCACAATCGCATCCTGGGCATCACGGTTTCGTTTCTGCGAAGATATCCCAAACATCGCAAGGGCGTCACCGTGCTCACCAGCCCGAGCAAGGATGGCGAAATCCTAGCCCAGATCATGGCGGGCTTTCGCATGGGAGCCATTCGCGGCTCCAGCTCCCGCCGGGGTTCGCAGGCCATGCGCGAACTCGTGCGCGCCGTGGACCGGGGCATCGATATCGCTGTGACGCCCGACGGCCCGCGCGGTCCGTGCTACAAACTCGGTCCCGGCGTCGTCTTCCTCGCCCAGACGACAGGCACCCGCATCCTGCCGATCCACGCAAAATTCTCCCGGTGCGTGCGGTTGAAAAGCTGGGACCGCTTTATCATCCCATTGCCCTTCTCGACCATCTCGGTCAAAGTGGGCGAACCGATTTCCGTACCCGCCGAGTTGACCCCGGAGGAATTTGAAAAGGTGCGGCTGGATTTGGAAAACACTTTAAAAAATGAAGCAGATTGACGGAGCAGCCGTAGCCCAGAAGGTTCACCAGGAAACCCGCCAGCGCATCGAGGCGCTCGCCGCTCGAGGCATCCAGCCCGGCCTCGCCGTGGTGCTCGTCGGTGATGATCCGGCCTCCCGCGCCTACGTGCGCTCCAAGGACAAGCGCGCGGCGGAATTGGGGATTTACTCTGTCAAAAGAGAACTGCCCGCCACGACGACCCAGGAGGAACTCCTCGCCGTCGTCCATGAGCTGAACAACGACCCGGCGATCCACGGCATCCTCGTCCAGTCGCCTCCGCCGAAGCAGATCGACGAAGCCGCCATCGTGCGCGCCATCGATCCCAACAAGGATGTCGACGGGTTCCATCCCGTGAATGTGGCAAAGCTCGCCCTTGAAGACCCGACAGGTTTCGTCCCCTGCACTCCGCTGGGCTGCATCCGTCTCCTGGAGGAAGCCGGGGTGTCCACCGCCGGAGCCAATGCCGTCGTCGTCGGCCGCAGCATGATCGTGGGCAAGCCGATGGCGCTGCTCCTCATGCGCCGTGGTAAAGGCGGCGACGCCACCGTCACCGTGGCGCACTCGCGTTCGAAAAATCTCGCCGCCATCACGCGCTCCGCGGAGATCGTGATCGCCGCAGTGGGACGTCCGCATTTCCTCGGAGCCGAGCACATCGGCGAAGGCGCTGTCGTGATCGACGTGGGCATCAACCGTATTGACGATCCCACCTCGCCCAAGGGCACACGCCTCGTCGGCGATGTGGATTATGACGCGGTGGCAGAAAAATGCGCGGCCATCACCCCTGTACCCGGTGGCGTGGGTCCGATGACGATCGCCATGCTCATGGCCAATACCGTGCAAGCCTGCGAGCAGCTCACAAAATAAACCGTCATGGAGCGCCAACCAGGTCGGCTTCTAGGCCAATCTGGCAGCGCGCTCGGCGACAAATCGCTCAAAGGCAGCCAGCGTCTCCGCGCTGACATGATGCTCGATGCCCTCGGCGTCCGCTCGCGCCGTGGCGGAAGACACGCCCAGAGCTTCCAGAAAAGCGACCACGGTCTGATGCCGGGCCCGGGCCTTGATCGCAAGCCGTTTGCCTGCGTCGGTCAGGAAAATCGAGCGATACGGCTGGGTCGTCACCAAGCCGTCGCGCTGCAACCTCTGCACGGTGCGAATGACCGTGACATGCGTCACCCCGAGATTGCGCGCCAGATCGGTCGCCCTCGCTTCTCCCCGCGTCGCGAGGAGATCGGCGATGGCCTCCACATAGTCCTGCGCCCGCTCCTGGGCGTGCTGCTGACGGGTGCGTCGTTGGTGGAGGGCGCTCTCATCGCCGTGGGGGGCCAGCTTGGCGGAGGGCTTCATTTTCTGCACAGGCATCCTTCCTCTTGTGCCACAAGACAGGCACGTTGACAAATCCGATGCTAGGGGGCGTGCGGAGCCTGTTTTTGCGGGCCGCTCGTCCACTCCGCCTGACGAACCGCCTCCAGAGAGGCGTGGAAGCCGGGGTCTCGCATAAGGCTTTGAAAAATCAGCTTCCCCAGCTTGCGGCCCGCCTCCAGATCCGACAGATAATGCTCCCCGGCCAGGATGCGATCAGTGGCTACTCTTTGAGCGCAAAGGGCGATCTCCCGCTTCTTCGCGGGGTCCAGTTCGGACAACAGCAGCGCATAGAGCCGGCTTCGCGTGCTGTGGCCGCTGGGATAAGAGTATCCTGCCTCGGCTGGCACGTAGATCGCGACCTTGCTCGGATGAGCCTGAAAGGGACGCACGCGTTTGTAGTGATTCTTCAGGCCGGTGATAATGATGTTGGCGTCATTTGCCACCTTGGCGAAAAAGGCGGCCGTCTGCGGATAATTCTTCGGATTGAACCCCTCACCCACGGCTTCGGAGAAGGTAAAAACCGTCAGCCTGAAGGTCTCGCGGGCATGAGCCAGTTGCTCTGGCGACATACTGGCCTGCCGGGCCTGAGCGTCCTGCAGGTCGAGGCGGTCGCGAAACGATCCCTCCCGCGGCGGGGCGGGCAGCTTTTCGATGAAATCCTCGAGTGATGGCAAGTGCCACTGGGGCGCAGGAGAGGGAGTGGCGGAAGGTGCCGCGCCAAGGGACGACGCGGCGGTCAGGGCCAGAGAGCAAAGAAAAGCACGGAGGGGCGGGAAACCAAGCATATGGCTCCCGCCCTGCTAGCAGCATCCCACTGGGGAGGTCAAGCTGGCGAACCGCCAGTGATTCAACCTTGCCAAAGCGGGCGCAAAGAACGACGTTGCCATCATGTCCCCCGGCTCCGTCACCGCCCGGCGAGTCGTTGTTTTCACTGCCGCCCTCATCGTTTTCTACATCCTGTGCATCGGTCCGGAACGCTTCGCCTTTGAGAGCTTCGGCACCTGGATACTCTCTCCGCTGATCTATGTGAGGCTGCTCCCGGAGCCATTGAACCACTGGCTGGTTACGGCCATGCTTCGCCACCCGCTGATCGGCCACGCATTTTGCGTGATCCCCATCGCCATGCTGGTTGCGGCCTTTGTGCTGGCAATCCATGCCGTGCGTCGAAATTCCCTCTCCAGCGCCTATGTCTCCCTGGGGCTTTCGGCGACGGTCTTTTCCGTCTACCATCTGATCCAGCCGATGGGAATGACCTACGTAGCCTACTAGGGATCGGAATCCAGCCGACCCGGCATGATGACTTCAAACATCATCTCGCCGCCCTTTCCCAAGCCCGGCCGCGGCTCCAGGCTCAGCGACTGATAAACTTCCTCAAGAGCTTTGGGATCGCACCTCAGCTCCGGGTACATGTGCTTCAAGCGCTCCTTTACCCAGCGTTTGGCCATCATTCGCTCGATGGGGGCAACGGGGGGAGGTGCGCCAAACTTGCTGCGGAAGAAATCGATGATCGCGCTCGACATCCCTGCACACCGTACGCATGAGCACTTAAATCGCAAAGTCGAATTCACCCTGCGGATTCACTCTGTTTGGCCTTTTCAGACCTGGCATCCCTCACTAGGAATGAGCCGTGGTTCCATCCCTGTTCCAGAAAAAGACCCTTTGGGCCGCCATCACCGCGTTCTCCTGTGTGGTGATCTTTGCTGTCATCGCCTTCGCCGGGTGGTTGATCGTCAGCGCCATCTCCTATCTCCAGCCGGTGCTCATTCCCATCGCCATCTCGGCGATCCTGGCTTTTCTCCTCGATCCGGTGGTACGGCTGCTGGAAAAGTGGCGGTTCTCCCGCACCTGGGCGGTATTGACGGTCTTCTTTGCCTTCGTCCTCATCGGGGCGACCGTTATTCTCGGCATCGTACCCACGGTATCGCACCAGGCCGGGGTACTGGCAAAAAACATGCCAGCCTACACGGCAAAGGCCCAGGCGCTGTTCACCCAGACGCTGGACCAGGTGAAACGCCTGAGCGAAAAACCCTGGCTGCAGAAGCAGACCGATCCCGAGACCCCCGTCGACCCGATCACCAGCTACATCTCGACCACGGTCGATAACGGCATCGGCTGGCTGCAAAAAGAGGTTCCCAACATGGCGGTGGCGACAGGAGGATTCCTCCATCGCAGCGTGGGCGGCTTTCTCGGGGTCTTCGGATTCCTCCTCAGCTTGATCCTGGTCCCGATCTTTCTCTTTTTCTTCCTGAAGGAGGGCCGGGCCATTTCAAAAAACTGGAGCAATTACCTGCCCCTCCGCGCCTCGCCGCTGAAGAGCGAGATTGTGTCCCTCTTTACCGAGATCAACCGCTATCTCATTAACTTCTTTCGCGGTCAGTTGCTCGTCAGCCTGATCGATGGAGCGCTCATCGCGGTGTGCCTGCTGGTGGTGCGGCTGGAGTTTGCGCTGATCATCGGGCTTTTCGTGGGAATCCTCGGCCTCATCCCGTATCTCGGAGTGATCATTTGCTGGATCCCCGCCGTCATCATCGCTGCGGCCCAGTTTGGCGATTGGGGGCATCCACTCGCCGTGACGATCATTTTCATCACGGTGAACCAGTTGGATGGTCTGTTCATCGCCCCCAAGATTGTAGGCGAGTCCGTGGGCCTTCACCCGCTCACAGTCATCATCTCCGTACTGGCGTGGAGCTTGATTCTCGGCGGTCTGCTCGGGGCGCTGCTCGCCGTGCCACTGACCGCCTCGATCAAGGTGCTGTTGAAGCGTTATTTCTGGGACCGCCCCGCCGCGCCAGAGCCCAGGCTGCCCTCACCCTCTGAAGCGCCTCCGGCTAGCCCTGCTTGACCCGGTAATCGATGTAGCGGGATTGCAGCCAGCGCACCCCGAGCATGTCGGTGGTCGCCTTGATCGCGCGGTTGCCCAGGCCGTACTTGCTCACGCCGTACTGGCGCGCGCGATGATTGACGGGAATCTCCACGATCCGGTAGCCCGCGTTTTTCACGAGGGCGGGAATGAATCTGTGCACGCCCTTGAAGGGCACCAGCGCCGTGGCGCACTCCCGGCGCATGGCTTTCAGCGTACACCCGGTGTCGCGCACTCCATCGCCAACGAACCGGCTGCGGACAAAATTTGCCACCCGGCTCGTGATTTTCTTCACCACCGTATCGCGGCGTTTGGCACGATAACCGCACACCAGATCGGCGCCCTTCGTGATTTCCTCCAGCAGCCGGGGGATGTCCTGGGGATCGTTTTGCAAGTCGCCATCGAGCAGGACGATCACGCTTCCCCTCACCGCAGCGATCCCGGCGACCATAGCCGCGCTCTGGCCCGCATTCTTTTCAAACTCCAGCACCCGCACCTCCGGGCTGCGCTCGATGCGGGACACCGTGGCATCAGATGACCCATCATCGACGAGGATCAGCTCATAATTTCGCCCAGCCAGGGCCTCGCCGATCTCCCGCTGGAGGATGGCGACGTTATCCTCCTCATTGTAAAGAGGGATAACCACGGAAAAGTCAGGGGTGTTCACAAAGGCAACGTCTGGTAATTCTTGCAAAGATAGATGTACAGCGGGTTTCGGTGAGCGCCGCGCAGGGGATACTCTTCGAGAAGCGTCACAGACTCAAATGCCGCCTTGATCGTCTGCGGCACCTCGTCGGCTTTCTCTTCGGTGATATACATAGCGCTTCGCCCAAGGAAGGGATTTTCCCCCTTCTGCTCGGTGTAGTACTCGTCGACGACCCGCGTGCTGTCGACGAAGTCGGCATAGGTCGGCCACAGCGAGTATTGACTGGAAATATCCTGGGATTCTCCCACGTAGACCACGGGATGCCCGGCCGGGGGGATGAGGCTGTCCTTGAGATAATAGCCGAGCACCGAGGCGAGCGAGGGATTCTCGGCCACAAGGAAGAAGCTTTCATTCCCTTTCTTTAGCTCCTCCATGAAGACCTCGCGAGCATGAGCCGCCGCCGCGTCCCACGCCCGGCCGTCATCCATCGATGCCGCCGCCGCGTGGAGGGAAAACCCGAGAGCCAGGACTATCGCCGCCCCCCCGGCCCAGCGCCCTCCCGGAAGGAGATCGAGAAAGTCCCGCGCCCTCACCAGGAGCACCGGCACGGCAAGCAGAAAGAAAAATGCGGCGTCGCCCCCATGATACAGCATGTAAAAGCTCAGCAACACAAACGGCATGGCCGCGAGAAACAGGAACCGGGCGCGGATATGGGAATGCGCGCCTCCGGCCAGCATCGCCCACGTCCCGAGCAAGGTGACTGCCACGAGCGGCGAGATGAAATACAGCAAAGACACCAGCGACGCCAGGAAGCCGCCGCTATCAAAATGCCACAGACTGCGAAGCGTGCCGGGCATCATGGGAATCCACTCCTGCCGGGCATTCCAGATCAAAGCCGGGAAAAGAAACGCCGCGGGCAAGGCGATCCAGATCACCAACCCTCCGATGTCCCGGCCCCTGCGGTGTCTGGCGCTCGACAGGACAAAGATGATCACCAGGGGAACCACGAAAACCGCTGCATAGGAATACAGGCACGCTCCGCCCAGGGCGACACCCGCCAGAGCCCACCAAACCAGGGAATTCTTCTCGGCTTCAAAAGCCGCCCAGACCCAGAGCAGGCAGAGAATCAGCAGCGCCAGCGCGGGGAGCTGAGGGCCGACACGCAAGGCCTGCACATTGAACCCCGGCAGGAGATTGAGGACCACCACCGCAATGGAAGCGACAGAATCACTGGAGAGCCTCCGCACGAAGAGAAAGCAGAGAATCGACGCCGCCAGCGCCCAAGCTGGAGCTGCCGCCCTCCAAAGGAAATCCCCTCCCCCCAGGCCGTTGAAGAGACCGACCTGCCAGGCCGTAGCCGCGGGCCCGTCGAAGTAGGCTGGCTCGGGATGTTGTGAGCAGAGGTAATAATAGGCTTCGTCGGGCGATGGGTTTTGGAGCCAAACCAGCGCCAGGCGCAAAAGCGTCAGCACGACCACAAAGAGAAGGACAATCCGCGCGGGTTTCATGCAGCAAGCAGTGAGGGGTGTTGTGCAGAGAAACGGGGGAGGACCCTTCCAGACCAGCGACGCCAGGAGGCCTCCAGCAGAGCCACGGTGAGAAAGCCGATTCCCGCTCCGATGAGACACGAGGTGACGACGTCGAGCGGCCAGTGCGCCCCGACATAGATGCGGCTGTAGGAAACCAAAGCCGCCGGAAAAAACGCGATCCAGCCCCAACGCCGGTAAAAACAAAAAATCACCACCGCCACGGCAAAGTTGTTCGAGGAGTGCCCCGAAGGAAACGAATTCCCGGAGGAGCCGCGGATTTTTGCGACGGAAATCTCCTCCTGCAAGGGCTGCGCGGCAGCGAGAAAGCGCGGTTTTGCCCTCGCAAGATCGAGAGTGCGCACTCCCGCGACCGTGTCATGCGGCCTGGGGCGTCCCACCATGCCCTTGATCGTGTCCACCACCAGCGCATCCGTCACGCCCACGGCCAGCCCAATGGCCAGCAGCATGGCTCTAGCCCGCCACCCGCCAAAAACCGCCGCCAGCAAGCCGCCAGCCACGAGGAATGGCAGCCAGAAATCGAAGCTGGATGCCACAGCCATCACCCGGTCGAAGGCAGGATGCGCCCAACTGCGATTGATGAGGAAAAGAAGCTGTTGATCCATCCTGAAAGGCAAGTAGCGTGGCGTATGATTTTCCGTTCGGGCCATTTACGCAAGCTAGTTGCTACAGGTTTGGGCATTCTTTGCGTGGCAGCGACCACCGACGCAGCCGACCCGACCGGACAGCAAATCCTGGAGGCGGCCCGGGTAAACCCCCTCGGCAACCAGATGGCGCTGGATGCCCAACTCCGACGCCAGTCAAAGACCACCCCGTTCACCATCGTGGTCGATGGCGCTGTACGGTTTCTATTCAAGGCCCCCGACCAGGAGATCATTCTGGAACTCGGTGATGATGCTCCCAAGCTCACAGAGCGGATCGGAGGCAAGGCGGCTGCGGTCAAACCGGCTCGATTCGACGAGAAAATCCGAGGGTCCGGTGTGACCTACGAAGACCTTTCTCTCCAGTTTCTCTACTGGAAGAATCCCAAATTGATTGGCGAAGAGCGAATCAACGCGCGTCCTGCGTGGAAAATCGAGGCCCAGGCCCCCCGCGGGGCCTCTCAGTACGGCGTCGCCCGGATGTGGATCGACAAGGACTCCGGCGCTCTCGTCCGGGTGGAAGGCTACGACATGTCCGGCAAAATGATCCGCCGGTTTGAGGTCGTCTCCGCCCAGAAAATCGAGGGCCAGTGGATGCTCAAGCAGATGCGGTTTGAAGCACTCGACCCGGAGACCAGGAAAGTCACGGACCGCACCTACCTCGAGGTGCTCGGCAAGGCGGCGAACTCCTAGGCAAAGAACCGCTGCGGGGCCTTCACCGGCTGGTGCGTAGTGAGGCGGTCAACGAATCGCTCCCAGTTGGCCTGCCCTGCGAGGATTTCGATTTCGACGCGCAGGTAATACATCGGCACCTCGGGATCGATGATGCGGGGAATGCGTACGGCATCCTTTTCCGTCGTCAGGATGGCGTGGATGTCGCGGCGCGCACATCGGCGGATGAACTGCTCGATTTCCCGCTTGGTATAGCGATGGTGGTCGGTGAAAGACTTGGCGACCTCGATCTTCGCGCCGAGTTTTCGCAAGGCGTCCTCAAAACTCGCCGGCATGGCAATGCCGCAGATGGAGCCGACGGTCATGCCCTTGAGGACATCCAGCGGCTCATTCTCCCCGGTAAAAACATTGGTCACGTGGGTGGGACGGTGTGAACACTCGATGATGTCCGCCGTCCGGTTGTAGCTGCGGATGCGGTCGATGAGGTCGGCATTATCCGCGCCGCTGCACTTGGTGATGAATATATGCGTGGCGCGGCGGAGATTCTCCGGCGGCTCGCGCAGGGTGCCGCGCGGCAGGAGGTACTCATTGCCAAACGGCGCCTGGCGATCGACCAGCGCGACCTCGATGCCCCGCTTCATGCGCACATACTGGTATCCGTCATCCAGCAGCAGCGTATCACAGCCGAAATGCTCCACGGCGTATTGACCGCTCTTCACGCGGTCGCGGTCGACGAGCACCACGACTCCGCGCAGGTTGTTGGCGAGCATGAATGGCTCGTCGCCCGCCGTGCGCGAGTCCAGCAGCAGCGTCTGGCCGTCGGAGACCACTCGAGGGACGAAGACAGCTTTCTTTTTCGCGAGCTTGTCCCAGAGGCGCAGCAGGAAGGGACGCGGCACGCTTTTGTAACCACGGCTCAGAATGGCCACCTTGCGCCCGCCCGCATGCAAGGCCCGGGCCAGCATCTCCACCACCGGCGTCTTGCCCGTACCGCCGACACTGAGGTTGCCCACGCTGATGACGAGACACCCGACCGTGCGCGGACGCATGACCCGGCTGCGATAGAGCGAAAGACGCGTCTGGACGATCGCGAGATAAATCCGCGACAGCCCGTAGAGGAACCATCGCAGGATATCCGCACGCCGCCCGTAGCGACGCTCCAGAATGACGTCGATGGCAAAGGTTTCGAGACCTTCCAGCCAGCGCCGCATATCAGGAAAGCACTTTGACCCGCACGCCCTTGTTGTCTGCCTGGGTGATGAAGACCTTCGTGTTCTGCAATCCGCTCGCCTCCTGCATGGCCGCGGCAACTTTCTCGGGATCAGCCAGCGTGATACAGGCAATCGTCGATCCCGATCCGCTCAGCCAGCCGCCGAGCGCGCCGGCTTTTTCGCCCGCAGCGATGACATCGTTCAGGCAGGGAATCAACGGGAGGCGGTAGGGCTGATGCAGGTGGTCGGCGAATGTCCCGCGCAGGCTCTCATATTCCCTGCTGGCAAAGGCGGCAGAGATCGCAGCGGCGTTGGAGGCGGACACGACGGCATCCTTGAAAGGAACGGTCTCGGGCAGAGCCTTGCGCGCCGCCGGAGTTTCCACCTCAAAATCCGGGATGAGGAGAACGAAACGGAGCTTTTTGGAAACCTTGTAGCGCTGGAAGGAAGCATCCTGGCGAGCGACCGTAAACCCGCCAAAAGCCGCCGGGGCGGCGTTGTCCGGATGGCCCTCAAGCTCGCAACACAGATGGTAAAGCTCCACGGCATCGAGAGGCCTCTCCGCGAGTTCATTGAGTCCATGGAGCAGGCCGAGGCGCACGGTGACGCTGCTCCCCATCCCTCGCGAACGAGGCACCCGCCCCTCCACCGACCAGTCGAAATCAAAGGGCGCGATGTCGGCCCTGGTAAAAAAAGCCTCCGCCGCCTGGTCCGCCATCCCGTCTGGATGACCGGGCGCAGCCCGCACGATCACCTCGTTGTAAATGCGAAGAGCGATTCCCAGGCAGTCAAACCCCGGGCCGAGGTTGGCCGTCGTAGCAGGTACTTTCGTGCGGACTTCTTTCATGAATGAGCAAACCACCATAAAAGGGCAAACCCCTCGAAGGAAAGGGAGAAGGTCACCGGGTCACAAGGAAATCGCGCTTCATGAAAATCCGCATTTGACGTTTCGCCAACTTCCCCGGATACTCCCCCACTCGCTGACCACGGTGAGGTGGCTGAGTGGTCGAAAGCAGAGCTTTGCTAAAGCTCCGAGCTCCAAAAGGGCTCCGGGGGTTCGAATCCCCCCCTCACCGCCAGTTTTTCTCTCGATAGCCGCGCAGGCTTTTCCCTTCTCACTCCAGCTCCCGGAGCGTCTTTGCCAGCAGCGAAATTTGCTCCATTGAGTGCGCGGCAGTCACTACCACACGGAGTCTCGCAGAACCTCGGGAAACGGTGGGATATCGAATCGCCGGAACGAGAAAGCCGCTGTCCAGCAAAGCCGCCGCAGCGTTCACCGCCTCGCGTTCATCACCTATCACGATAGGGAAAATGGCTGTCGGGCTTTCGCATCCGGACTCCCCGGCAAACTGACGGATATTGTCACGCAGTCGGGCAACCAGACCCTGGCCGGCCTCTGTTTCCAGAAGTTCGAAAGCGGCGCGAGCGGCGGCGGCCACGTAGGGCGGCGGCGCAGTGGAGTAGATGAAACTGCGGGAGCGATTAATCAGGTAATCCCGCAGAGGCGCGCTGCCGCAGAGATACGCTCCGGCAGATCCGAGGGCCTTGCCCAAGGTGCCCATCTGAATCTCGATGCGGTCGGTCAGACCAAGCAGATCGACCAGCCCCTGCCCTTTCGCCCCCAGGACCCCCACTCCGTGAGCCTCGTCCACCATGAGCCAGGCTCCATGGTGTTCCTTGAGGCTGACGATGTCGGCCAGAGGAGCCAGGTCGCCATCCATGCTGTAAACAGACTCGACAATGACAAGTACCCGAGCCTGGGGATGCTCGCGGCGCGCCCACTCGAGATGACTCCGTAGCTTCTCGAGGTTGTTATGGGGAAAAACGCGGATAGTGGCTCCGCTCAGGCGGGCGCCATCGACCAGCGAGGCGTGACAGAGCTTGTCGAGGATGACGACATCCTCCGAGCCGACAATAGCCGGGATCGAGCCGACCGCAGCGGCATAGCCAGTCGAGAAAGTCAGCGCCGCCTCGGTCTTCTTGAATCGAGCGATGGCGGTTTCCAGCTCCTCATGCAGCCTGGAGGTGCCACAGATCAGCCTGGAGGCTCCGGCACCCGTGCCAAACACCTCCAGCGCCTCCCCCGCAGCCCTGGCCAGCGCGGGATGGTTGGCGAGGCCGAGGTAGTCGTTCGATGAAAAGTTCAGCACCGCACGACCACCGACCTTCACCTCTGCGCCTTGCGCCGAGTCGAGGACCCGGAGCGAACGGCGCAGGCCAGCCTGCTCGACCTCCTCCAACCGCTGGAGGAGGATGGCGTCAAACTCGCTCACGCCCCCTTCATCAGGCTAAGCATGTCCTTCACCGCCTGGCTAAGTCCGGTGAAAACCGCTCGCGAGATGATTGAATGGCCGATGTTCAGCTCGTGCAGATGCGGGATGCGCAGCACTTCAAAGATGTTCTCGTAGTTGATGCCGTGCCCGGCATTGACCTTGAGCCCGGCGGCATGAGCTCGCTCCGCGCCATGGATCAGGCGGACGATCTCCATGTCGCGCTCGGTGCCCTGGGAGTTGGAAAAGGCTCCGGTGTGCAGCTCGATGAATTCCGCGCCGAGTTCCGCGGCAGCGTCGATCTGCTCCTCCTCGGGGTCGATGAAAAGACTCACCACGATGCCCGCCTCCTGAAGGCGCTGAATGGTCGGACGCAGGGAGTTTTTCTGCCCTGCGCAATCCAAGCCGCCCTCGGTCGTGACCTCGCGTCGATTTTCCGGCACGAGGCAGACGTCTGCCGGTTTCACCCGGAGAGCGATCTCGAGGATCTCGGGGGAGTTTCCCATCTCCAGGTTCAGCTTCGTGGAAATCCGGCGGCGAAGCTCAAAGATATCGCTGTCCTGAATGTGCCGACGATCCAGGCGCAGATGGGCGGTGATGCCATGCGCCCCGGCGGCCTCGGCGATCTCCGCGGCATCGATCGGGTTGGGCTCGGCCAGAGGAGAGGCGTGCGTGTCGCGATAGCGGGCCTGCCGCAGGGTGGCGACGTGGTCGATGTTTACTCCAAGCTTTATCATGGGGAATCAGATACTCTCCGCCCGAGCACGCCTCGCGGCAAGCACGGCTTCGAAAAAGGCGCGGGAACCGTCGGAAAGCGCCCGGACCTTGGTGCCGGGGGCGTCGTTCCACTCGACCGGTCGTTCCAGCAGGCGGTACCCGAGGGCGTCCGCCCAGGCCAGCGCCTCGACGTCGAAGCCAAATCCATCGACGGTCAGCCGCGAAAAAACGGCCCGGGCCGCCTCGGCACGAAAGGCCTTGAAGCCGCACTGGGTGTCGCGAAACCGGGTCACGCCGCAGAAGCGCAGGGCCAGATTGAACGCCCGGCCCGAAACGACGCGGAAAAGAGGCTGGCGCTGCCCGATGATGCTCTGCGGATGACGCCGGCTGCCGAAAACGACGTCGGCATGGTCAAGGCAGGGCAAAAACTCATCCACAAACCGCAGCGGCACGCTGAGGTCGGCATCCATGAAAAAGATGATGTCCCCGGTGGCGGCCAGCATCCCGGTTTTCACCGCGAAGCCCTTGCCTCTCTGGAGGGGCTGGATAATGGCGCGAAAAGCCGGATTCTCCGCCTCCATCCGGCGGGCCAGTGCCACAGTGCCGTCCCGGCCCGGTTCGACCACGATCACGACCTCGACGGGGTAGGAGGCCCCGGCGATAAACCGGTCGAGTGCCGCGAGTGTCCGAGGCAGTCTGGACTCCTCATTCCGGCACGGAACAACGATCGAGACTCGTGGAGCTTGATCAGTCATCGTTACGACATTATCCCAATCGCGTGAACGAGCGGAAAATTCCCTGGGTTGAGATTGGCATATTGGTGTTGGCCGCTCTTCTACGGTTCGTTTTGCTCGACATCAAGCCGCCTCATTTCGACGAGGGGGTGAATGGCTGGTTCGCCGCTCAGATGGCGAAGAATGGGTATTACCATTACGACCCGACGAATTACCACGGCCCCCTGCATTTTTACGCTGTCTTCGCCGCTCAGACGCTCTTTGGCCGGGAAATCTGGGCCATCCGGCTGCCGATCCTCCTGGTCAGCATGGCCTGCGTGTGGATGACCCTGCGTTTTTCGCGGTTCCTGGGTGCCCCGGCAGCCCGCTGGGCTGCCCTGGCGATGGCGATTTCCCCCGCTTACGTCTTTTACGGTCGCTATACCATCCACGAGTCCTGGCTGGTGCTGTTCCTTCTGATGACCTGCTGGGGCCTCCTGGGCCTCTGGCGGGACGGCACGCGGCAATACCTCTTTGCCATCGTCGCCGGTATCTGCGGCATGATCCTGACCAAGGAAACCTATGTCATGCACATTGCCGCCTTCGGGCTGGCGGCGCTGACCCTGTGGGGCTGGCAATTCATCTCGCCTTCCCGTCCGGCTCATCCCATCGCAGCCCAGAGCTGGACACGCCGCGACCTGGCCTCCAGCGTGGGACTCGCCATTCTGGCCATTGTCTTTTTCTATTCGGGGAACTTCCTCGATTTCCCGGGATTGAAGGGCCTTTATCAAACATTCGCCGCCTGGACTCACACGGGGGTCGATGCGGCAGGCCACGACAAGCCACTCTACGATCTCACCCTCCTGGGCCACAAGGTCATCAACACCTACTGGCTCATGCTGTTTGCCCGCTATGAGTGGCCTGCCTTGATCGGCTTTGCCACCGCGGTGGTGCTCGCGTCTCCATCCGACGCCCGGCTGCGCTTCATCGCGATCTACGGAGCTGGCGCGCTGGTGGCGTACTCAATCGTTCCTTACAAGACCCCGTGGTGCATCATCTCGATCCAGTGGCCGTTTCTCCTGCTCTTCGGCGTCGCCATCGCCTGGCTGTCCAAACGCCATTTCCTCGCCGCCGTCACCATGGCGGCAATCGTGCTCGGGGTAAGCCTGTACCAGTCGCTGCGCCTGAATTTCCAACACTTCACCGACGAGAAAGAGCCGTACGTCTACGTGCAGACCTACCGCGAGGTAAATACGCTCGTGAAACCCCTGCTCGATCTCGCGAAGAGCGATCCGCGCTACTATGGGGTCACCGGGCAAATCCTCCTCGACAGCTACTATCCCCTGCCCTGGATGCTCGGCGACTTCACGCAATTTGGGTATTACAACAAGTCCAACTTCCCGGAAGCCCACGACGTGGACGTGGTAGTGGTCGAATCCAGCCGGGCCGATGCCGTGGCAGCCAGACTCCCTGAACCCTACTACCGCCGGGATTTTCGCCTGCGAGACTCGCAGGATCTCTGCGTGGTCTTTTTCCGGCAGGAAGTTTTCTCCAAGTGGTTCGGCAATCAGCCTCTGGAAATCAAGGAGGTGACTCCGAAATGAAACCCTTGTCGGCCGCCCTTTCCGCCCTCGTCGCCGCCACGTTTGCCGCCCTGACCGGTGGATGGCTCGCCGGGGGCCTGTCGCGTACCGCAGCCATCGCAGCGATCGTGATGGGACTCCTGATCGGAACTCTCGCCTGGATCACGACTCCAGCCTCGCAAACGCGCAAACCGGGCTTCTGGGATTGGGTGATGATCACCATCTTCGCCCTTGTCTCGCTCCGGGCTTTTGTCTGGCTGATCTACCCCGCCGGCGACTCCCTCCTCATTCTCTCTCCGAACAACCTTGGAGATATTTCCCTCCATATCGGCCTGATCCGCTATCTCGCCAGCGGGGTTCCCTTCTGGCCCGAGAGCCTCATCCTTACGGGGGTGCCGTTGACCTATCCCATCGGGGCGGATCTCCTCAACGCCGTAGGCGAGGTGCTGGGCCTGGATACTTTCCGCGGACTCATTATCGCGGGGCTGATCGGCTCCGCCCTCACGGCGGCAGCCCTTTGGATGTGGGGGCGCGCCTTTGCCATGGCCGCATTTCTTTTTAATGGCGGGCTGGCCGGGTTTGTCTTCTTCCGCACCTTCGCGATCGACGATTTCCAGACGGAACTCGTATGGAAAAGCCTGTTTCTGTCCATGTTTGTCACGCAGCGCGGTCTGCTGATTGCGATTCCTGCCGGGCTGCTGCTTCTTTGCGCATGGCGCGACCGGTATTTCCGTGCGCACCCCAGCCTGCCTCTCTGGGTGGAGTGGCTGCTGTATGCGTCGATGCCGCTTTTCAACATCCATGCGTTTCTCTTTCTGAGCCTGGTGCTTCTCGGGCTGTTTCTGTTCCGTCCGGGGCAGAGAGCGTCTGTTTTCAGGCTGGTGGCTGCTTCGGTGGTTCCCGCCTCGGTCCTGGTGGCTTTGATCACGGGATACTTCTCCGCCACCTCGGCGATGCGCTGGCTGCCGGGCTGGATGATGGAAAAGGAAGGATTGCGGGTACTCTGGTATGACTTTGGCATCAGCCTGCCGCTGATCGCGATCCTCTGCGTAGCGGTTGTCCGACAAAAGGATGAGGAGGCCCGTTTCTTTGCCTGGAGTTCCGCCGCGGTCTTCCTGCTCGGTTCGCTGGTGGTTTTTGCCGTCTGGCCCTGGGACAATCTCAAGCTCGTGATCTGGTCATGGCTGGTGGTTGCTCCTTATCTCTGGACCAACCTCCTGTCACACATTCACTGGCTGGGGCGCTCGGCCCTCTGCTTTGTCCTGTTTTTTTCCGGCGCGATTTCGCTCATCGGCGGCCTGGATTCCCGGCATGGGTACTTTCTGGCCCGCAAGTCGGAGCTGGCAGCCTGGAAAATGGCGACCATCGACCTGCCGCCCACGGCGCGTTTCGCGATCACGCCGGATTACAACCATCCGGTTATTCTTTTGGGCCGCAAGGTGGTGTGCGGCTACGACGGTCATCTCTGGAGCCATGGCCTGCCATACGAGAAGAAATATGCCACGCTCACGGCAGCGCTGACCGGCCAGACCACGTGGGCGGAGGCAAATGCCCTCCTCCAGGCAGACTGGCTCGCCCGCCGGAGCTTCGATCCGATCGTGACCGGATCGACGCCGACGGCAGACAGCCCGGGCATCGGCATGCTTTACGATCTGTCGCCGTACCTCAAACCAAGCCCAGATAACCAATCAGGCCAGCCAAGGCCACCACGACCAGTGGGTTCACCTTGGTAAAGACAAAGACGATCGTGCAGAGGCCGGTCAGGATATAGGCGTGCCAGCCATGGTCGGCGGCCTGACTCATCACGTAGCCGCTGGCCAGCACGAGGCCGACCGTGAGAGGGGCAAAGCCCTTCTCGATGGCATGGCGGAGCGGGGAATTCTGCGCATTCTGCCAAAACCGCGTGACCATGTAGACCAGCAATCCCGCCGGAAGCATCATCGCGATCGTGGCGATGATGGCACCAGGGATCTTTCCAGCCTTAAACCCGATGAGGGTCACGATCAGGATGCTGGGACCGGGCGCAGCCTGCGAGATGGCAAAAACATCGGCAAACTGCGAGTCGCTCATCCAGTGGTAGGTCTGCACCGTCTTGCGATGCATCTCGGGCAATACGGTATTGCCTCCGCCGATGGACAGCAGGGACAGCGAGCTGAACAAGGCGATGATCTGAAAGAGTGTCTTGACGTTCATTTCTTCGCAGGCCTGGGCCAGGCCCAGAGAAGAGCCAGGGGACCGATGAGCGCCACGGTGCCGAGCAGAGGGAACCGGATCAGCCCGTTGAGCAAAAAGGCCCCGAGGAAGAGCGCCACGGCGACAAAGCTGCCGAGACATTTCTTCCCGGTTTTAAACGCCATGGAAAGCGTCAGCGCAACCGCGGCGGCAGTGGCTCCGCGGAGGATGCCCTGCAAGGCCGGGACTTCATGATACCTGAAGTACGCGTAACCGAGGATCAGGATGAGCACCACGGGAATGGTGGTCAGGCCGACAATCGCCGAGATTGCTCCCGGGATGCCTCGCATCTTGGTCCCGACGAAGACCGCCAGGTTGACCTGATTGGCCCCCGGGAGGATGCGGCACATCGTGACGGCACTGAGAAACTCCTCCTCCTCCATCCACTTTTTCTCAACCACCAGCACCTCCCGGGACCAGGCCGAAAGCCCGCCCCCAAAGGAGGCGAGCGCGATGTGATTGAACGTAAGGGCCAGGTCGAGCAGCGAGATCGACGGCTTGCCGATCACCGCCTCACTCATGACGCAGGTCGTGATCGTGCGGAAAGTCGGTCTCGGTGTGCTTTTCCGGCGCGAGCGGGTCCGGCGCATCGTAGTGATGCGACCCATCCCAGTCCGACTCAAACACCTCGCTCAATCGGGCGACGATCGAGGCATCGGTGATGGTCGTACCGAGCTCGCGGCGCAGGTCGAAGGCGCTGCGGTCGATATTCATCGACCCCACCAGCGCATGCTTGTTGTCGGACAAGATCAGCTTCGCATGGAGGCGGAGGTTCTTCTGTTTATGGACTTTGACGCCGAAGCGCTTGAGGACGCGGAGCGACGAGAAGGTATCCAGGATATCCCAGTCGCTGATGCCATGGCGTCCGCCGCAGAGCACGCGCACATGCACGCCGCGATCCGCCGCGTCGATGAGACGATCGAGAATGACGGCATCGACGAACTTCGGGTGCTGTACGCACAGCGTCTTCTCAGCAGCGTCAATGAATCGCGCCATGTGCAGGCGGGAGTTGGCATTACTCCAAAGCAATCCGGTCTCCTCGCTCGGCAGCCAGTCGCGGTGCTCCCAATCAGCCTCGAAGCCCTCGATGACCTGGGCAACGCGCTCGGGGTCCTGGGTGACCACGCCGTAATCGCGGGTCTGGGTGAAATACTTTTCGCAGAGGTTGAAAGTCGCGATGAGAGCGGCCTCCTTGTCGATGACGATCGACTTCTCGTGCGTGACGTAAAACTTTGGGTTGGCCCACTGAATGTTGACCCCGTTGTTCTGGAAATACTCGAAGGTGGCATCGTTGGCACGATCCCCGCCCGACCGCTTCGGGTTCAGCATGACCCGCACATCGACCCCGGCATTCTTTCGGTCCACCACGGCCTGGAGGAGTGAGGACTCGGAAAAGGTGAACTGCTTGATCAGCAGCGAGTGCTTGGCTGTCCGAATGAACTCCCGAACGGGACTGACTCCATCGTCGGGCTCAACTATGAGGTGAGGGATGGGAAGAAACATTCTTTCCACTCCGCTTAACACATAATTTCACAAAGAAAAGCGCCCGTTTTGCAACGGGCGCTTTCGCATGTAACTTTCTTTAAAACAGGTTAGGAAGCCGCGAATCAGTTACGACGACGATCGTAGCCGCCGCCACCACGGCGATCACGGTCGCGATCACGGTCACGGTGCTCACGGAATCCACCGCCGCCGCCGCCCTCACCGCCGAAGTCACGCCGCGGAGGACGGTCTTCCTTGGGACGGGCTACGCTCACCGAGATCGGACGACCGTCGAAGGTCTTTCCGTTCAGCGATTCAATGGCTTTCTGTCCTTCCTCCTCCGAGCTCATGGTCACAAAGCCAAAGCCGCGAGGGCGCTGGGTCATACGATCCATGACAAGGTGGGTGTCCGTAACAGTGCCAACAGTGGCGAAGAGTTCCTCCAGAGCCTGTTCAGTGGTTTTGAAGGAGAGGTTGCCTACGTAGAGTTTCATATGTGGAGTGCTTTGCAGAGGGATCAAAAACCTAGGTAGGAGCAGGACCTGACTGTGTCTGGGGAACCGAGCTTTCTATCCGAAGAGTTCAATGACCTGAGCGTTTCGCGGTAAATAAGAACGATTTTGCTCGCCAGACAAGTGCAAATGATGCGTCCCCCTAGGCAATCGCCTTGGAATCGCCCTCCGCGGGCTCATTTTTCTCGCCCTCACCCCTCTGGAAAAAGGGGATTTTATCGAGCACTCGCTCTTGGAAGTACTCCATGTAGACGTAGAACACCGGAGTACAAAATAGGGTCAAAACCTGAGCCACGATCAGACCGCCCACGATGCAAAGTCCCAGCGGCTGGCGGGAAGCCCCGTCCGCACCGAAACCGAACGCCATCGGCAACGCACCGAAAATGGCGGCAAATGTGGTCATGAGGATTGGCCGCACACGCTCGATGGCTGCCTCCTCCGCCGCAGCCTCGATACTAAGGCCGTCCTTGCGCCGCATGATGGCAAAGTCGACCAGCATGATGCCGTTCTTCTTGATCAGGCCGAGCAGCAGGAAAATGCCGATGAAGCCGTACAAGTCGAGCGTCATGTCGAACATCCGCAGGGTGATCAAGCCCCCCAGCCCCGCCACCGGCAGCGTGGAGAGCACCGTGATCGGATGGATGTAGCTCTCATAGAGTACGCCCAGGATGATATACATGACAAAGATCGCGATGATAAGCAGGACGATCATCGCCTTCACCGTCTGGATAAACTGGGCGCTGGAACCCGCCGGGGCTCCGGCAACCGCTGGCGGCAAAACCTGCGCCGCGGCGGTCTGGATGGCGCTCGTCGCATCGCTCGTCGGGAAACTCGGGTCGAGGTTATAAAAGATGGTGACCGAGGTGACCTGATTAATGTGGTTGATCGACTCCGGTCCGGTCTTGACGCTGGCTTTGACGAGCGACTTGAGCGGCACCATGTCACCAGCCGAGTTTCTTACCCAGAGGAGCGCGAGATTATCCAGTTGGGCCCGGTACTTATCCAGCAGTTCAACGATGACCCAGTAGACATTAAGAGGAGTCTTGATCTGGCTCGCCTCTCCTTGGGTAAAGGCAATCGCAAGGGTCTGCTCAATCGCCTGGGCCGTCACGCCGTAGGATGAAGCCTGGTCGCGCAGGATCTCCAGATCGAGCATCGGCGTATTTGTACGCATGTCGCTCGACACCCCGACAAACCCGGGGTTGGCGCGCATCTTGGCCATGAGATCACCCGCAGCCTTGTAAAGGAGCGTCGGGTCGGTGCCTGTCAGTTGATAGGCAAACTGCCCCTGGGTATTGTTCGTCGCTCCCGTATCGATATTCAGCGTCGGGAACGGCTGCAACAGCGGCACGACACCCGGGATTTCACTCCGGATTTTTGCGATGACCTCCCGCGTGATCTGGGCGATCGGCGCTCGCTGGTTCTCGGGCTTCAGAAAGATCACCGCCAGTCCCATGGAGTTCGTGAGCTGGTTGTTCTGGAGGCCGGTTACGGTGATAGCCTGACGCACACCGGGCACGGATTCCGCCACCTTCATGATCCGGTCCTGATAGTCCTGAATCTGCGCGGGCGAGGTTCCCTCCGCTGTCAGAAACACCCCGCGGATCATTCCGCTATCACCGACGGGAAGAAAGCCCTTGGGGATCGTGATGAAGAGATAAATCGTAACGCCCAGAGAAATGATCCACAAAGCCAGCGCCAGCGGCTTGCGCTGCATCATCCAGCCAAGCGACGCCTTGTAATGCCGCTTGAAGGCATCGAAATACCGATTGAACCACCGCTGGTAACCCGACTCCTTTTCGGACTTTCGCAGCATCCGGGCACACAGCATGGGAGAAACCACGATCGCCACCACGCCGGAAAGCACGATGGCCACCACGATGGTGATCGCCATCTCGTGAAACATGCGCCCGATGATTCCCGGCATGAAGACGATCGGGATGAAGATCGCCGCCAGGGAAAGCGTCATCGAGAGCACCGTGAAGCTGATCTCCTTGGCTCCGAGCAACGCGGCAACCGTAGGGGGCTTTCCGTCCTCCAGATGGCGGACGGTGTTCTCCAGGACGACAACGGCATCATCAACCAGCAGGCCGACTGCCAGGGTGAGAGCCATGAGCGAAAGGTTATCCAGGCTGTAGCCCAGCAGCAGCATCACCGCAAAGGTCATCAGCAAGGCAAGCGGTAGCGCCACCGCAGGCACCACGGTTTCCCGCACACGACCGAGAAAGAGGAAAACGACCAACACGACCAAGGCAAAGGCGATCAGGATGGTGAGTTTTACGTCGTTGATGCTCTCGACGATCTGCACCGAGCGATCAAAGGTGATGTAGGTGTCGATGGAGGCCGGGAGGGATGACCGGAGCGAGTTCAGCGTCTTGCGGACGCTTTTCGCCACCTGCACGTCATTGGCCCCGGGCGCAGGCGTCACCGCCACGACCATGTAGGCAGAGCGAGGAGGCTCGATGGCGGACCAGAACCTCATGTTCAGGTACTGCTTTTGCAGCCCGTCCACGGTATTGCCGATATCGCGCAGGCGCACGGGAGCGCCATTCTTGTAAGCTATTACGAGGTCATTGTACTCCGCCGAGTGAAGCAACTGGCCCTTGGGGTTGATGATGAACTGGAGCGAATTGCCGTAGATCTCGCCACCCGGGGTGAAGACGTTGGCCGAGGTGATGGCATTCGAAACATCCGCCACCGTCATCTGACGGGCAGACAGCGCGTTGGGATCAAGCTGGACGCAGATGGCCCGGGGAGAACCGTAGACCTGCGCATTGGACACGCCGTCGAGCATCATCATGCGCTGCGCGACCATCGTGTTTGCATAGTCGTAAAGATCGCCGAGCGTGAGCGTATCGGTCGCCATCGCGATATAGACGATGGGCTGCGTATTGGGGTTCGTTGTCTGAAACGACGGCGGAGCCGGCAGGTCGACGGGCAGGTTGCCCATGGCACGCTGAATGGCCGCCTGCACCTCGGCCTCGGCCTGTCCCATGGGCTTGTCCAGGCCAAACTGGAGGACGATCGTACTGGTGCCTTCCTGGTTCTTGGAGGTGATGAGATTCAGATCCTCGATCTGCATCATCTGGATCTCCAGCGGCGTCGACACGTTGTCGGCCATGATCTCCGGGCTGGCCCCGGGATAGTTCGTGGTGACGGTGATCACCGGATAGGCCACATCCGGCAGATCGCTCACCGGGAGGAGGAAATACGCAGCAATGCCAAAGATGGCGGCGGAAAACGCGCAAAGCGTCGTCATCACCGGCTTGCGAATGAACGGCTCGGAGAGATTCATCGGGTGGGGCGATTATTTCGCCGAATCCTGCCGGGTGGGCAGAGGAGCCGGGGCCTGCCAGAGCGTGGGAGTCACCTTCTTGCCAGTGACGAGTCCCAACTGCCCCGCCGTAATGATCCGGTCGCCAGCCGAAACGCCCTTGGTCACGACAGCGAAATCACTGCGCCTCTGGCCGAGCGTCACAGACTGCAGCGTGACGGTATCATCCGCATTGACCTTAAAAACATACGGGCCAGTCTGGCCGACCATCACGCACATCGAGGGGATGGTCACCGCCTGCTCGACCGTCGTAAGGATGAGACTGACATTGACGAAGAGCCCCGGCCAGAGCAGGGCGTCCGGATTGGCAAACGTTCCCCTGAGGGAAAGCGTCCCCGTGTCGCTGGCCACACTGTTGTTAATAAAGGTCAGCTTGCCGGGAATGACTTTGTCCGGCGCTCCCGGGATGGTCACCTCAATGGGAAGCTCCCCGTTGGTGAAATACTTTCGGATCGTGTTGAAGTCGTTTTCCGAAACGGTGAAATCAACATAGATCGGGTCGATCGTCTGGATATTGATCAACTGCGTCTGGCTGGCGGTGACGAGGTTCCCGGCATCCACCATGTAAATGCCAGCCTTGCCGGTAATCGGTGATTTGATGGTGCAATACCCGAGATTGATCTGAGCGTTGGCCAGTTGCCCCTGGGCCGTCAATACGCTGCCCTGCGCCTGGAGCTGATTGGCTTCGGCACTCTGGAGGTCGGCCAGGTCGATGGTCTTCGTTTTATAAAGCTGCTGTTGGCGCTGCAGCGTGACATCGGCATTGGCCAACTGGGCCTGGGCGGAATCCAGGCTGCCCTGGGCTTCCTGCACTGCTGCCTTGAAAGGCGCAGGATCGATCTCTGCGATGAGGTCTCCTTCCTTCACCAGCGCCCCCTGCTGCACGGCAAAACGGGTCAAGGTTCCCGTCACCTGCGCCTGGAGCGTCACGTCGGCGACCGTGACGCAATTTCCGAACGTGTTGATCGTGAGCGGCACATTCTGCTGCTCGGCCACCGCATAGGTCGCAGGCGGCGTAGGCACGGTCGCCGAGGGCTTGGGGCCGCAACCAGCCAGCCCCATGATGGTCAGCGCCGCAGCAATCGTCCTTGTCTCCCAACAGATCATGCTAGGCCGAGACCTCGGGCGTTTCCGGAGCCTTGGGGGTGGAGCCGCCCCCCTCGTCCTCCGACTTCTTGCCGACGAAGAACTTCTCCACGAAGTAAAACGATGCCGGGATAAGGAAAATCGAAATGAGAGTGGCTGCGAGCATGCCGCCGATCACCGTTGTACCCAGGATACGCCGGGAGACAGCGCCGGAGCCCGTCGCAATGGCCAGCGGCACGGTGCCTAGGATGAATGCAAATGCCGTCATCAGGATGGGACGCAGTCGGAGCTTGGCTCCCGCCAGGGTGGCCTCAAAGAGGGGCTTCCCTTTCTCGTACTCGTCCTTGGCAAATTCCACGATGAGAATGGCGTTTTTCGCCGCGAGACCGATCAGCATGACCAGACCGATCTGCGCATACAGGTTGTTCTGCATGCCTCGAGCCGCCAGTCCCGCAAACGCTCCAAACACCGCGATCGGCGTGGTGAGCAGTACGCTGAAGGGCAGCGACCAGCTTTCATATTGCGCAGCGAGAATGAGGAAAACAAAGAGCAGCGAAAGTCCGAAAATCGCAGCCGGAGGCACACCCTGGGCCGCCTGCTGCTCCTGGTACGACATACCGAAATAGTCGTATCCCGCACCCGGCGGCATCGTTTCCGCAAAGACCTCCTCCAGCGCCTTCATCGCCTGGCCCGTGCTGTAACCCGGAGCCACCGAGGCGCTGATCTGCGAGCATCGATACATATTGTAGCGCATCGTGAACTCAGGACCGTACGTTTTCTTAGGAGTCACAAAGGACGACACCGGCACCGCCTGGCCATCCGTGTTCGTGACGTAGAACAGGCCAAGATTGTCAATATCCGTACGATAGTCGCCTTCGGCCTGAACGTACACCTGCCATTGAAGGCCGAAGCGGTTGAAGTAGTTGACGAAATATCCGCCAAAGAAGGTCTGAACCGTCTGGTAGGCGTCCGACAGGCTGACGCCCTGCACCATGGCCTGCGCCTGATCGACGTCGAGGTAAATCTGCGGCACGTCCCACAGAGCCGTCGTGAAGAGCGAGGCCAGCTCAGGGCGCTTTCTCGCCGCTTCCATGAAGGTCTGCGTATTCTTGGCGATCAGTTCCACCGAACCACCAGTGCGATCTTCAAGAATGAACGTCACACCGCCGGAGGTACCGATGCCGGGAATGGCAGGCGGCGGAAAGGCAAAGGAGGCAGAGGGCTTGGGCAATGCGGCAACCTCGCGATTGATATTCTGCTGGATGGCATTGACCTGAAGCTCCGGCGTGGTCCGCTCCGCCCACGGCTTAAGAGTAATGAAGAAGAATCCCGTGTAAGTACTCTGCACCGTGCTGAGGAGGTTGAAGCCGACGATTGTCGTCACCGACTGAACGCCGGGCGTCTTCATCAGGATATTCTCGATATCCGTTGCGGCTTCGCTGGTCTGCTGGAGCGAGGAAGCTCGAGGCAACTGAACCACGCCAAAAAGGTAGCCTTGATCTTCCTCGGGAATGAAGCCCGACGGCATCTTGGAGGCAATGCCGCCGCCGAGAAGGCCGATACCGACGATCAGGATGAGACTGATCATCAGCTTGCGAATAAGACCGTGGCAGACATTCACGTAGCCGTTGGTCGCCATGCCAAAGAACTTGTTGAAACCGCCGAAGAATTTCGAGAGCAGCCCGTGAGACTCCTTCTTGGGGCGCAGCAGCAGGGCACCGAGCGCCGGGCTGAGGGTGAGAGCGTTAAAGGCCGAGATCAACACCGATACGGCCATCGTGACCGCAAACTGCTGGTACATCTGGCCGGTGATGCCCGGAATGAACACCGTCGGGATAAAGACCGCCGCGAGGATGAGGGCAATGGCGACGACGGGGCCTTGCACCTGGGACATCGCCTTGATGGCAGCATCCCGTGGCGATAGCCCCTCCTCGATATGACTCTCGATCGCCTCCACCACCACGATGGCGTCGTCGACGACCAGACCGATCGCCAGCACCAGACCAAACAGGGAAAGTGTATTGATCGAGAAACCGAGCATCGGGAACACCGCAAAGGTACCGATGAGCGACACTGGCACGGCAATGAGAGGGATGAGCGTGGCGCGCCAGCCCTGCAGGAAGATGAAGACCACGATGATAACGAGCACCATCGCCTCAAAGAGCGTCTTCACGATCTCCTTCATGCCCTCGGTCACGGCGAGCGTCGTATCGAGGGCAACCGCATACTTGAGATCAGCAGGAAACAGCTTGGACGACTGCTCCATGAGCGCACTGGCGGCCTTCATGGTGTCGACAGCGTTGGACCCCGGCAACTGGTAAACCGCAATAATGGCGGCATTTTGCCCGTTAAAACGACCTTTGAGATTGTAAACCTGGGCGCCGAGTTCGACGCGAGCGACATCCCCCACCTTGACGATGGAACCATCCTTGTTGGCCCGGATGACGATATTCTTGAAATCCTCCTCCGTGACCAGACGTCCGGTGGTATTGACGGTAAACGTGAAGACCTGCCCATGCGGCACCGGCTCGGCACCGATCTGACCGGCGGGGTTCACGTTATTCTGGGTCTGGACAGCACGGATGACCTCGGGAACCGTGATGTTGAGAGTGGCTAGGCGATCCGGCTTCACCCAGATGCGCATCGCGTATTCGCCAGCACCGAAGATGGTGACGCTGCCCACGCCGTTCACGCGGGTCATCGGGTCATTGATATTGATGTACGCGTAGTTGGCGAGGAAGGTCGGATCGTACGTGCCGTTGGGCGAGTACAGAACGAAGACACCCAGCGGAGAAGAAAGCGCCTGCTCGACCGTGACACCGTAGTTGCGCACGTCGCTCGGCAACTGCGGCGAAGCCTGAGTCTGGCGCATCTGGGCCAGGATCTGGTCGGTGGTGGGAATGGTCGAGACGCCGAAGATCGTATTCAGCGTCATCATGCCGTTGTTGGCATTGATGGAATACATGTACTCCATGCCCTCGACGCCGCTCATTTCCTGCTCGATAGGGGTCGCCACCGAGGCCTCGACCGTCAGGGCGTCCGCGCCGACATAGGTCGTCTGGACCTGGATCTGTGGAGGGACGATGTTCGGGAACTGGGCCACGGGAAGCCCGAGCATCGAGACGATACCCACGATTACCGTGATGATGGCGATGACCATCGCCACAATCGGCCGCCGGATGAAGAAATTCGACATGCTGTTCCTCTAGAAGGTTAGGATGCCGGAGTGGGTGTCGGGGAGGCCCCCGGAGCCGGGGTCGGCGTTGGAGCCTGCCAGGCTGAGGGACTCACTTTCACATCTCCGCGCACCTTTTCCACGCCGCCCACGATGACCTTGTCTCCGGCAGCGAGCTTGAACTGCTTAACGACCGGATCGATCACCTGATATTCTCCATCGAGGGGGCCGGGTTTGATGGGAACAAACTGCACGGTGTTGTCGGGCTTCAGCACGCCGACGAAATACTTGCCCTGAAGCTCCACCAGCGAGGCCTGCGGAACGACCAGTGCATCGGGAAGCATCTGCACCGGAGCGGTGATACGCCCAAAGAGACCAGGGCGCAGCACGTCATTATCATTGGGAAACAACGCGGTGATCTGGATCGTGCCAGTGCTTGAGGTAACCTGACGATTAACGAAGTCAAATTTGCCGAGTTCCGGATACTCCTTGCCGTCGGCAAGGCGCAACTGAATGCGAGCCTCAAGGTCGGCGGCGGCGGTATCCTGCAATTTTTTAAGGAGCGGAGCCGCTTCGAGGTATTGCTCTTCCGTGATCGAGAAGTTCACCTTGATCGGATTCACCTGCGACATTTGCGTAAGAACCGCCTCCGAGCCACTCGGTCCCACGAGGTCACCGATCTGGGCCTGGGCAAGACCGACGATTCCATCAAAGGGAGCGGTGATCGTGCAGTAGTTCAGATTGATCTGAGCGGTGTCGACCTGAGCCTGCTGGGCGGCCACGGCGGCGAAGTCGGCCTGAGCCTGCTGGTAGGAGGTGTCGTATTCCTGCTGGCTGATGACCTTGGTCTTATACAACTGGGTCTGGCGATCCAGGGTGACCTTGGCGAGAGTGGCCTGGGCGACGGCCTTGGCGTAATCCGCCTGGGCTTGGGCGAGAGCGGCCTCGAACGGGCGCGGGTCGATGGTGAAGAGGATGGTCCCCTTCTTGACCAGAGAGCCTTCCTTATAATTCTGCGTCAGCAGATAGCCATTCACCTGGGCGCGAATATCGGCATTCTGATAACCATTCAGCAGGCCGACCCACGTGCGGGACACATAGACGTCCTTTTGCGTAATCGGGGTAACGGTTACCGGAACCGGAGCTGTCGCTCCCTGCTCGGCTTTTTTCTCACACGACACCAGGAGCGCCACCAAACCCAGGGCGGCAAATGCACGCGCACTCTTCATTGCCCCCGGTCGTAGGCGGCGGCGAGCCATCTGTCAATCGCGCTCAAACGAAAACGGGCGGATGACGCATTTTCACGCCATCCGCCCGTTAAGATAATAGTCCGCTTAGCCGATTAGGCGTTGCGGTTGATGCAGTTCAGATCTTCGAAGGAAGCGATGAGACGCTTGGTGAAGGACTCCTCGGCGGCACCGAGCCACACGCGCGGGTCGTAGTACTTCTTGTTCGGCGAATCGGGGCCTTCCGGATTGCCGATCTGGCCCTGGAGATAACCGTGATTCTTGGCCTCGTAAGCGCGGATGCCGTCCCAGAACGCCCACTGGAGGTCAGTGTCGAGGTTCATCTTGATCGCGCCGTAGCCGATGGCCTCGCGGATTTCCTCGCGGGAGGAGCCGGAGCCGCCGTGGAACACGAAATTCACCGGCTTCGGTCCCGTACCGAGGGTCTTCTCAATGTACTCCTGCGAATCGCGGAGGATCGAGGGCTTGAGCTTCACGTTGCCCGGCTTGTAAACGCCGTGCACGTTGCCAAAGGCAGCCGCAACCGTGAAATTCGGGCTGATCGCGTTGAGCGTCGTGTAGGCCTGGGCGACTTCCTCGGGCTGGGTGTAGAGCTTGGACTCTTCCACGCCGGAGTTGTCGACGCCGTCTTCCTCACCGCCGGTCACGCCGAGCTCGATCTCGAGCGTCATGCCCATCTTGGCCATGCGGGCGAGGTACTTGGCGCAGGTCTCGAGGTTTTCATCGAGGGGTTCCTCGGAAAGGTCGAGCATGTGGGAACTGAAGAGAGGCTTGCCCGTCTTGGCAAACTGCTCCTCACTGGCGGCGAGCATGCCGTCCACCCAGGGAAGGAGCTTCTTGGCGCAATGGTCGGTATTGAGAATGACCGGCACGCCGTAGGCCTTGGCCGCTGCGTCCACGAAATGAGCACCAGCCACACCGCCGAGGATCGCGCCCTTCTGGCCTTCCTTCGAGATGCCCTTGCCAATGAAGAAATGCGCTCCGCCATTGGAGAACTGGACCATCATGGGCGATTTCACCTCGCGAGCAGCCGCGAGGGCGGCGTTCACGGAGTTCGTGCTGATACAGTTGACCGCCGGAAGGGCGAATTCGTTGGCTTTGGCGTAATCAAGGAGTTCCTTGACCTCTTCTCCGAAGAGAACGCCGGGACGGAAAGTAGAAGTGGGCATAGATGTTTGTTGGAGTTGCACGAGCTCGCATAGTGCAAGCAGCGTCCCGATCTTGTCACAGATCGGTATGACAGGGGCAGCATATTTTGCGCCGTTCCTCGAAGAATCCGTGAAGATTTCTCAATATTCATCGAAGATTGACCGATCCTTGCAACATTGCGAATACTCCCCTTCACCATGTGCGATCAATGCCCCCCACGCCAAGGTGATGCCCGCGCGTCACGACGAACGTTTTTTCGCCTTGCCGCTGCCGCCGCCGCAGGCCTGCTGCTGCCGAACTGGACCAAGGCCGCTCCGCCGTCGGCTCCGCCCAAGCCGGGAAACGTCGTTTCCCCACAGGAAGCCCTGGAACGCCTGATGGCGGGAAACGCACGCTATGTCCGGGGAACGATGCAGGAGCATGACTTTCAAGCCGAGCGCCCGGCCCTCGCCCTGGGCCAGAACCCATTCGCCGGGGTTCTCAGTTGCGCGGATTCGCGCATCGCTCCCGAGTACGCCTTCGACACGGGGCGAGGCGACCTCTTCGTTTGCCGCGTCGCGGGGAATTTCGCCGAGGTCGACGAAATCGCGAGCTTCGAATACGCAGTAGCCGTGCTGAACACCCCGCTCATTTTGGTACTGGGTCACGAGCGTTGCGGCGCGGTTGACTCCACCATCAAGGCGGTCAACGACGGCGTCGAGTTCCCGGGACACATCCCCTCTCTGGTCAAGGCCCTGCGTCCCGCTGTAAAGGCCGCCAACAGCCTCCCGGGAAACCTCCTCGATAACGCCATCACCCAGAATGTCTTGCAAAACGTGGTGAAGCTGCAAAAGGCCAGTCCGATCCTGGACAAGGCCGTCTCCGAAGGGCGCTTGAAGATTCACGGCGGGATCTATCATCTGGCAGACGGCAAGGTATCGATCATCGTTTAGAGACCGGACCTTCAGACAGTAAACGCGATTTCGTCATTCCCTGCTTGCCAGACGGGAAGGGATGCGGCACTCTGGACAGTTCTACTTTTTAACGCCATGAGCATTATTGACAAAATCGAGAGCGAGCAGCTCAAGAAAGAGATCCCGGCCTTCAATGTTGGCGACACTGTGAAGGTCCACACGCGCGTTATCGAAGGCGACAAGGAGCGTATCCAGGTTTACAGCGGCATCGTCATCGGCCGCAAGGGCACCGGAATCAACTCGAACTTCACCGTCCGCCGCGTGAGCTACGGAGAAGGTGTTGAGCGTGTATTCCCGCTGCACTCGCCCCGTATCGCCAAGATCGAGATCGAGCGCCACGGCGAAGTCCGCCGCGCCAAGCTCAACTACCTCCGCAGCCGCAAGGGCAAGAGCGCCACGACGGTCAAGGAGAAGTCTCCGCAGTCCCGCGCCTGATAATATTCCCATCTCTACGATGCCTTGTTCGCTCAAACACGAGCGCACGCTCTGGCAACAGGGCATCGAGAGAGTAGCTGGAATAGACGAAGCCGGCAGGGGTCCCCTCGCCGGCCCGGTGGTGGTAGCCACCGTCATCCTCACCGCGAAGTTCCGACTCAAGGAACTCGACGATTCCAAGAAGCTCGCCGCGAAAAAACGCGACGAGCTTTACTCGTTTCTGGTCAGTGAGGTCGAGTGGACCGTGGCGGTCTTCACCCATGAAGAGGTGGATCGGCTGAACATTCTTGGCGCGACGCATGAAGCCATGCGCGACGCCGTGATGAAGCACGCCCTGCCCGCGCACCATGCGCTCATCGACGGCCTGCCCGTTCCTCGCTTCCCCATTCCTCACACGGCCTTGGTCGGAGGTGATTCGCTCAGTAAATCCATCGCCGCCGCCAGTGTGATCGCCAAGGTCACGCGCGACCGGATCATGGAGGAGATGGACCAGATTTACCCGCAATACGGCTTCGCCAAGCACAAAGGCTATGCGACTGCCGAGCATCTCGCTAAGCTGCGCGAGCATGGTCCTTGCCCGATCCATCGCCAGAGTTTTGAGCCGGTGGCGCAGCAGTATCTCTTCTGAGCAGCCCGAGCACATCCTGCTCGGCCGGAAGGGCGAACGCCTCGCCGCCCGTCATCTCGCTCGCAATCGGCACAAGGTGCTTTATCGCAACTTCCGCGCACCCGGCGGCGGAGAAGTCGATATCGTGGCCCGCGATGTTCCGCATGGCGAACTTGTCTTTATCGAGGTCAAGACGCGCTCCAGCGAGGAGCATGGCCGCCCTCTGGACGCCGTGGATCGCAAGAAGCGCCGCCTGATTCTACGCGGCGCGATGGCCTGGCTGCGCATGCTCGACATGCCCGACATCACCTACCGCTTCGACGTGGTCGAGGTCGTCATGACCGACCCGGTGGAGATTCGTCATATTGAGAATGCGTTTTCTCTCCCGGACAACTACATCTACTGATCTCCATGATTTTTCAGGCACTCTCGGTCCTCTCTCCCGCAGGCAGTCTCATTCGCTCCGGTCGCAAGACGATCGAGGTGCGCTCCTGGCAGCCGCCCACCCTGCCCCTCCACAACCTGCTCATCGTGCAAAACAGCGTACGGCTGAGTGATGAAACTCCGGCGGACGACGCCGGAGCCGTGGTGGCTTTGGTCGATGTCGTCGCTGTACGCGACTGGCAGCCCGAGGATCTGGAGAAATCGCGCAGCGAGAAGTTTGAGGAAGGCTATCAGGCCTGGGAACTTACCAACGTGCGTCCGGCTGCCTACAATCGCTTCGTTCCCGCACGACTCGGAGTCTACGAGCTCGAGGTGAACCCAAAGTACCTCATGCTTCCCGACGGAGCGTACAATTACGTTTACCCCGACGAATCCCAGAGCGGTCTGGCTAACGATGGAGCTGCAGAGCAGTGACCGCCCGGGGGTAATTTAATCTGGCAGGGCCTGCATCGAGAGGAATTTTCTCTCGCCCGCCCCACGTCGCGACCTTAACTTTTTCCCTTCTTTCCATGCGTATTCTTTCCGGCATCCAGCCCTCGGGCACCCTGCATCTCGGCAACTACTTTGGCATGATGCGTCCTGCGATCGAGCTGCAGGACCAGGGCGAGGCCCTGTACTTCATCGCGGACTATCACGCACTCACGACCGTCCGCAATGCCGCCGACCTCAGCAAAAACATTCACGAAGTCGCCATCGACTTTCTCGCCTGCGGCCTCGATCCGCAAAAGGCGTGCTTTTTCCGCCAGTCACACGTTCCGGCGGTGACCGAGCTTTCGTGGATTCTCAGTGTATTGACGCCGATGGGTCTCCTCGAGCGCTGTCACTCGTACAAGGACAAGCTGGCGAAGGGATTCATCCCCTCGCACGGCCTCTTTGCCTATCCCGTACTGATGGCGGCGGATATCCTCATCTACGACAGCGATCTGGTGCCGGTGGGCAAGGACCAGAAGCAGCATATCGAGGTCGCGCGCGATCTCGTCATCAAGTTCAACGAAGCCTACGGCGATACGCTCAAGCTCCCCGAGCCCAGCATCCGCGAGGAAGCTGCGGTCGTTCCCGGCGTCAACGGGGAAAAGATGAGCAAGAGCTACGGCAATACGATCGGGATGTTTGAGGAGGAGAAGCCGCTCCGGAAGAAGATCATGAGCCTCAAGACGGACACCACGCCCCTCGAGGCTCCCAAGCCAACCGAAGACTCCAACATTCTCGCCCTGTACAAGCTCGTCGCCAGCGGAGCCGACTACGACCAGATGGTCGCTGAGTTCCAAAGCGGAGGAGTGGGCTACGGCACCTTCAAGCAGCGTCTCTTTGAGGCGATCTGGACGTATTTTGCGCCGATGCGGGAGCGCCGCGCCGAGATTCTCGCCGATCCGGGATATGTCGACCGTGTCCTGAAGGAAGGCGCAGAGAAGGCCAATGCCCTCGCCACGCCCGTCATGCAGCGGGTGCGCAAAGCGGTCGGCCTGACCTAAGCCGACCGCCTCTGTGAATCCCTACGCTCCCGGCGAGACCAGGGGGCGTCCCTCATCGAGGTCGATGAAGTCAAACATCGTCAATGCCGCTCCCGCCGGATAACCGGCCTCCCCGAGGCGTTGAATCACTGTAGCCGTACCAGCATCGCGCCAGCCGCGCTTCGTCATGAAGGCGTTCCAGATCGACAGAGCGTCCTCGGAGAACTTTCGGCCATTCGCTCGTGTCCAGGCGAGCACTTCGTCATCCGAGGCACCGGCCTTGACCTGCGCGGCGAGATCCGCAAATTCCACCCCGAGAAAGCGGCAAATCCTGCCATCGAAATAGTTCCCTCCCGCGCCGAGATTTTCCACCCAGGCAGGCGGCAGCCCGCCTTTTTCGTGCAGGCGGATTTTGCTGATCATACGGGCGAGATAGACGATACCGCCGAGTCTGGCGTGCGGGCTGAGTAACTCGGGCAGCGGATTGGCCGGGGGAAATTGCTCGGTTGGCGGGGCGGGGTCCGGGGCAAATTTAAGCGGACGGCCCTCATCGTAGTCGATGTAATCGACAAATGTAGAAATCCGATCGGCGGGATACCCCGCCTCGGTCACGGATTTGCGGAGCACCGCCGTAGCCTCATCACGCCAGCCGCGCTTCTGGACGAAGGCGTTGAAAATCTCGATCTCCTCGTCGGATGGCTTGCGGCCATTCTCAAAAGCCCAGGCCAGAGCCGCCTCATCGCTGGCCCCGTCGAGAACGACTTTTTCCAGATCACGATAGTTGATCTGAAGCAATCGGCAGACGCGAGAGTCCATGCCGCGGTCGGAATTTTTGCCGAGGAAGGGCAGATACAGCTCGGGAAGCTTGTCGGCGGAAAGAAGCCGGATCTTGTCGCACGTGCGGCCAAAGAAAACAAGGCCGCCCACGGCGTCCGAGGGACTGCGCAGCTCGGGGATAATCGTCATTCCCAGTAAATCCCCACTCCGCCCGGGCGTGTCAATCGCCAAAGCCTGCGGAATGACACGCTCCGCGATGGGATTGACGAAAAACTACCTCACGCCTGACGACGCCCACCGATCAAGCGATACAAGACGAGGAGAATGATCGCCCCGCAAACGGACGCCAGGAATCCAGCCGGTTCACCGTCCTGATACCAGCCGAGCGAACGGCCAAGAAATCCTGCGACGAAGGAACCGGCGATGCCGAGCAGGATCGTAATGATCCATCCGCCAGGATCCCGACCCGGCATCAAAAGTTTCGCAACGGCCCCGACGAGCAGCCCGATGATGATTGCAGAGAGTATTCCCATGCCCCGAGATCGGAGGCCTCCCCGTTCCCGGTTCTTGCCTTATGGGTCGCTCAGTGCTCTCCCTTGGCCGGATACTCGCGGAAAACCAAGGACTCGGAGTTCAAGCAATACCGCAGGTTCGTCGGCTTGGGGCCGTCTTCAAAGACATGGCCCAGATGGCCTCCGCATCGGGCGCAGCGGATCTCCGTACGTACCATACCGTGGCTGACATCCCGCAGTTCCAGGATATTTTCCTTGGCAAAGGGCTGATAAAAGCTGGGCCAACCAGTGCCGGAGTGAAACTTCGCATGGGAACTGAAAAGCGGCAGGTCGCAGCCCGCGCAGAAATAAACCCCGCTTTTTTTGTTATCGAGAAGGAGGCCGCAAAAGGGAATCTCGGTTCCCTGCGCCCGGAGGATCTTGTACCGCTCAGGCCCGAGCTGCTTCAGCCATTCCTCATCGGTCTTTTTCACCGTGGGGACGGATTTCGGAGGTAAAGGCTGCCCATTTTCGTCGGCAAGCGAGACGGTGACCTGATCGGGGAGAGAGTCGGAAATGCTGGAAGACATGGCGGAAAAAAGTGGGGTTAGGCTCAAGATTATCGCCGCGAAGGCCTTGGTCATACGAAAAGGTGCATCATTTTTGCTTGAGAGCAACCGCCCATCCATCCATTTACCACCCGATGCTTTGGATCTTGCTACTCAGCACCATAGTGGGTGCATACCTGCTGGGGTCGATACCCAGCGGCTTTCTTGTAGGCCGCGCCCGAGGAGTCGACCTCCGCAAGGAGGGGAGCGGAAACATCGGTGCCACCAATGCGCTGCGGGTGCTCGGAAAGAAATGGGGCTATCTCGTTTTTGCCGCCGATGCCTTCAAGGGCTTTGTCGCCACGGCCGGCACGGTTGCCATCGTGGAGTCGATCGCTCCCGTCTACGCCATTCCCATGGGCGTGGTGGCGGCGGCCTTTTGTGTGGCAGGGCACAATTTCCCCGTCTGGCTGAACTTTGAGGGAGGCAAAGGCATCGCGACTTCCGCCGGAGTGATGCTCGGGCTTTTCCCGATCATGGTCTTCGTCAGCGGCCTCATGGTGTGGGTCGTGCTGTTTTTCGTCACCCGGTACGTGTCAGTGGCCTCGATCGGTGCGGCGATCACCCTGCCGACGGCTTCCGCCGTGCTGACTTTGATGGGGCATTGCGACTGGCTGCGCGTCTCCGTCGCCGGGGTGCTTTGCCTCATGGCCCTCTGGCGTCACCGGCCGAATATCCAAAGACTTTTGGCCGGAACGGAGAAAAAGTTCGAAAAGAAGCGCCCCAGCCCTCAAACCTGACGAGGTTCACGATGTACAAAAAGATTTCCATCATTGGAGCAGGTGGCTGGGGCACGGCTCTGGCACTCCTTCTCGCGGAAAACCGCACTGCGGTTCGCCTCTGGGCGCACAATCCCGAGGTGACCAAGGAACTGGTTTCCCAGCGGACCAATGAGGACTATCTGCCGGGAGTGCGGCTCCCTCCCAATGTTTACGCCACGGGGAATCTGGCCGACACGCTCGATGCCGACCTGATGCTGCTCGTGCCGCCTTCCAAGGCGCTGCGCGAGGTGTGCGGCAAACTCGCCGCCCTCGGAGTGCCAAAGGAAGCCGTCATCGTCTCCTGCACGAAGGGGCTGGAGCACGATACGGGCAAGCTGATGAGCGAGATCGTCGAGGAGATCCTCCCGGAGAATCCCGTGGCGGTGCTCTCGGGCCCCAATCACGCCGAGGAGGTCGCCCAGCGCATCCCGGCAGCGGGCGTCCTGGGATCAAAGTCCCCCGCGCTGCTCGAGCCGCTTCAGCGTGTCTTTTCCCTGCCCACCTTCCGCGCCTACACCAGTGACGACGTGATGGGCATCCAGCTCGGCGGAGCCTTGAAAAACATCTTCGCCATCGGAGCGGGGGTTTCCGACGGTTTCAACATGGGTGACAATGCCAAGGCGGGTCTCGTCACGCGCGCCCTCGCTGAGATGATGCGGCTCGGCATCGCCATGGGCGGACGCCGCGAGACGTTTTTCGGCCTCAGCGGCGTGGGTGATCTCATGGTCACCTGCTTCAGCCGTCACAGCCGCAACCGCAAGGTCGGCGAGCGCCTCGGCCGGGGAGAATCCCCCGCCCAGATCCAGGAATCCATGCAAATGGTGGCGGAGGGAATACCGACTGCGCTCAGCGCCTGGCAGGTGGCGCAGAAGATGGGCATCGAGGCCCCGATCACCTACGAGATTTACTCCGTGCTTTACGAGAACAAGCCGCCTCATGAGGCGATGTGGGGCCTGCTGGGTCGTCCTCCCAAGCCGGAGTCCGACCGGGATCACCGCCAGGGATAACCGTCAGCTTCCCGCAACGAAGTTCCGCCAGGAACCGAGGCTCGTGATTTCCTGAGCACCGGCAACGGCGTACTCCTCGCAGAGGAAACCCTTGACGAAGACGCCGGAGGCAAGCTTGACGTTGCCGATCACCAAGGGTGACGGGACAGCCGCCACGAAGCGGCCAAAACTGGTGAAATTCAGATTCCATATCTCGATCTCGATGGAGCTGCCATTCTGAGATGAGCGCACGAGTCCCGGCTTGGGCGGGGTCGTTCCCGGAAGAGCGTAAAGCCGATACTCCGGCGCGGTGACAGTTTGCTCGGCAAACTGGGCTCCCAGCTCCAGGAGCTGGTGATTGAGTGGCAAACCTCGCAAATGGGCTCCCACTACACCGAGCCGTACCGTTTCAGAGTCGTGCATGATATTTAATTTACTTATAATCGCAGGATAGCAACTTGGCGAGCGCGGTACGGAAAAAGATTTCGACTTGTTCCCGTGCGACCGTTCCGTAAGGTTGCGCGACGCAGGCGAAGCCGTCTGCAACGACCTGACATGCAACGCTCCCTCCGCACCAACGTCGTCCTTTGGTTCCTCTTCGTGGCGTTTGCGGTCGCGGGAGCGGGTCTGGTCGGCTTCAAGCGACTGTCGAATTACATCCGCCACGAAGCCGAGGAGCAGATGGTGGCCAAGATGGATCACGTCGACGACGTGCTGGATGCCATCAACCGCATCTACCTCGAGCTGGTGCATTCCTCCATGCGTTTGCTGAAGCTGCTCGGCTCCGAGATGGGGGCCGCCCACTGGATGCAAACGCCGCAGGGGCCGCGTCTTGCCTTTGGCAATCACCTCGTCGGCATGGACTCCTCGCTGGTCGACAAGGTGCGGGCCATCATGGGCGGGACCGCCACCATCTTTGAAAGACGCGGCAGTGAGTTTGTCCGGATCAGCACCAATATCCTGCATAAGAACGGTACCCGGGCCACCGGCACCGTCCTCGATCCCACCGGCCCGGTGATCGAGGCGATCCTCAAGGGACAGAGCTTTTTCGGTGTCACAGAGATCCTGGGGAAACCCTACATCACCGGGTATGAGCCAATACGATCGGAAAACGGCGAGATCATCGGCATCTACTATGTCGGGTACGCTCTCGAAACGCTGTCGACGATCCGCGACGCGCTGGAGACCCGGGGAGTGCTCGAGAATGGATTCTTCGCCCTGCTCGATCACGACGACGAGGTGGTCTTTCACACGCAAAACGTAGAGGGCGAAGACGTCGCTGCGCTCGCGAGGCGGGTCGCCAAGCAGGAGCGGCTTTCCTCCCAATGGCATGTCCGTGTCGCGACCTTTCAGCCATGGGATTACGATGTAGTGGCGGCCATGTATCTGCCGGATGTCTCGGCCCGCACGATCTCCATCATCTGGCAGGTTTACGGTCTGGCCAGCGCGATCATTCTCGGCGTATTGATCGTCTCCTTCTGGCTGGCCTCCCGGCTCTCCGACGCCCTCACCCAGACCGAAGCCAGCAGGCAGGAGGCGTTGCAGGCGCGCGACTCGGCAGAATCCGCCAACCGCACGAAAAGCACCTTCCTGGCCAATATGAGCCATGAGCTCCGCACGCCCATGAATGCCATCATCGGCTACAGCGAAATGCTGATCGAGGAGGCGGAGGACATGGAGCTGAAGGAGTTCACCCCCGACCTGCAAAAGATCCGGGGAGCAGGCAAGCACCTGCTCGCGCTGATCAACGACATCCTCGACCTTTCCAAGATCGAGGCGGGAAAGATGACTCTCTTTCTCGAGGATTTTGCCGTGGCTGGAATGGTCAAGGATGTGGTGGCCACCATACAGCCGCTGATCGAGAAGAATGGAAACTCGCTCGATCTCGATATTGCCAGCGAATGCGGGGTCATTCATACCGACCTGACCAAGGTCCGGCAGACGCTTTTCAATCTGCTGAGCAATGCGGCGAAGTTTACGGAGAATGGCCGGATATCCCTGACCGTCCGCCGGACTCCCGGCCCCGAGGAGCGCATCCTCTTTACCGTAGCCGATACGGGTATCGGCATGACGGCGGAGCAGCTCGGCAGGCTCTTTCAGGCCTTCAGCCAGGCGGATGCGTCAACGACCCGCAAATATGGCGGCACGGGTCTCGGCCTCGTCATCAGCCGCAAGTTTTGCAGCATGCTCGGGGGAGACATTCGCGTGACGAGCGAGCCGGGCAAGGGCACGGAGTTCACCGTCGACCTGCCAGTCTCCGCCCCCATGGTGCCGCAGGAATTTGCCGCTCCGGGCGCAGCCGCCTCCCCGAAAAAAGCCCCGCAGCAGCAAAATGTGCTCATCGTGGATGACGACCAGGATTCCGCAGAGATCCTGAAACGGACCCTGGAGAAATCCGGGTATTCCGTGGTCGTCGCCCATAGCGGGACGGAGGCTCTTGAGGTTGTGCAAAAGCAGGCCCCGATCGCCATCACGCTCGATGTGATGATGCCGGGCATGGATGGCTGGTCGGTCCTGAGCAAATTGAAATCCGACCCGGCGACAAGCTCCATCCCGGTCATCATGGTAACGATGCTCCAGGATCGGAATCTGGGCTTCAGCCTGGGTGCGTCGGAGTTCCTGACCAAGCCGGTCAATCAGGAGCAGCTCCGCCAGGTGCTGCTGAAGCTGGGAGGGCACCCAAAGGACTACATCCTCGTCGTGGAGGACGAGGAGAGCAACCGGACCTTGATCGGCAGAATCCTCGAAAAGGAAAAAATCCGCTACCAGGAGGCCGCAAACGGGCGCGAGGCGCTCGACCTGATCGCGCAGGAGAAGCCAGCCCTGATCCTGCTCGACCTGATGATGCCGGTGATGGATGGCTTCGAGTTTCTCGAGCTTCTGCGCAAAGACCCCGCCCACGCCAGCATCCCCGTCGTCGTGATTACCGCCAAGGACCTCAGCCCGGAAGAACGGGCCCAGTTGGCCGGTCGGGTGAATGCCATCCTGCAGAAAGGTGCCGTCAATCGGGAGAAACTCCTCCGAGACATCACTGCGATGCTGGAAGCCTCGCGCAAGAACTAATACTTTAAGACGTACATATGGCCAAGATCCTCCTCGTGGAAGATAACGAACTCAACCGCGACATGCTTTCCCGCCGGCTCTCCCGCCGCGGCTATGAAGTCCTCATCGCGGTCGATGGTGAGGAAGGCATCACGCAGGCGACGGACGCTTCACCTGATGTCATCCTGATGGACATGAGCCTGCCAAAAGTCGATGGCTGGGAAGCGACGCGCCAGATCAAGGCAAATGCCGCCACCGCCGGCATACCGGTCATAGCGCTGACCGCTCATGCCATGGCCGGGGACCGCGAGCAGGCGCTGGCCGCGGGTTGCGATGACTATGATACCAAGCCGATCGAACTCGACCGGCTGCTGGCCAAGATCGAGGCGCAACTGACCCGCGCGGGCAAGGCTGCCCCGGCGAAATAAAATGCCTGAGTTTGACAAAGCATCGCTGTCGAAGCTCCGGCACGACCTGCGCACCCCGATCAATCATATCATCGGGTACGGCGAGCTATTGCGCGAGGATCTCCAGGACCGGGGCATCACGGAGCTCAGCGACCTCCAGCGCATCGAGGATGCCGCCCGTCGCCTGCTGGAGATGATCACGGAATCTCTCAGCGACGATGCCCCCTCCCCGCGCCCGGCGGCTATTCCCCAGGCTGAGGACGAGTCTATACCTCACAGTGCTTTCACGCCGCCCGCCATCACGGGTCATCTCCTCATCGTCGACGACAACGCGGAAAACAGCCATCTGCTGGCCCGCACATTGGAACGCCAGGGGCATCGCACCAGCGAAGTGCAGAACGGTCTGGAAGCGCTCGCCTTGCTCGCGGAAAAACCTTTCGACGTCGTGCTCCTCGATGTCCTGATGCCGGAACTCGACGGGTACGAGACGCTGGGACGGATCAAGGCCGATCCGAAGCTCCGCCACATCCCGGTCATTATGATTTCAGCTCTGGATGAGCTCACAAGCGTCGTCCGCTGCATCGAGGCCGGAGCTGAGGATTACCTTCCCAAGCCCTTCGACCCCACGCTGCTGCGCGCCCGGGTCGGTGCCTGTCTTGAGAAAAAGCGCTTCCGCGACCAGGAACAAGCCTACCTCCAGCAGATCGACGAGACTCGCAAACGTCTGCAAGCCGAGCTTCAGGAGGCCGCTCGCTACGTCACAAGCATCCTGCCTGAGCCAACGGACGAGCCCTTCCGGATTCGCTGGGCCTATAATCCCTCGACCGAGCTCGGCGGCGATTCCTTCGGTTATCACTGGATCGACGAGGACCACTTTGCCATCTACCTGCTCGACGTATGCGGACATGGTGTCGGCGCCGCCTTGTTGTCCGTGGCTGCCATCAATGTGATGCGCACGATGTCGCTTCAGAATGTCGACTTCCGCGAACCTGCCGAGGTGCTCCGCGGCCTGAACGACACGTTTCCGATGGAGCGGCACAACAACATGTACTTCACCATCTGGTATGGAGTGTATCACAAGGGCACCGGCCGCCTGCGCCATACCTCCGGAGGCCATCCTCCCGCCGTCCTTTTCTTGCCGAATGAAGAAGCGCCTTGCCTGCTGCGTTCGCCCGGGATGCTGATCGGAGCAATGCCAGGGGCGACGTTTCACAGCGAGGACACGCAGTTGCCAGCAGGTTCGCGGCTCTGCGTCTTCTGCGATGGCGCGTATGAGATCCGGCGAGAGAAGGAGGAGATGCTGGATTTTGAGGAGGAATTCCTCCCCTATCTGAACGCCCATCGCGACAGCGAAAAGCTTCCGGAAGAGCTCCTCGAGTGGATTCGAAGTTTCAGCCGCCAGGAAGCCCTGGACGACGACTACTCCTTTCTCACCATCGACTTTCCCGCCTAGGCGGATTGGGAAGAGTCAGGGCGAAAGTCCTCCACATAGACGACGCCGATCAAGGCCCACTGGATCGTCGTCCGGTCGAAAAGATGCCGCATGTCGACGAAGTCCCCCTCGTTTACGATATTCTGGACCTCCCGCTCGAGGCTCCACGGTTTCTCTCCCAGCGGAAAAGGTCGGAAACACACGCCGTGATTGTGGAGTTTCAGCCCGGTGGAATCCGCATTGCCGGGGTTGATGTAGAAAGCGGAGTTGAGGTACTCGGCATCGAAGACCGAGAGATCAGCCGACTGATCGACGCCGATGCCGCAGATCAGGGCGGAGACATCGCGTAATCGCGGCGTTTGATCGTACTCGAACCACTGTTCGTAATTCTCCGGGTCGGTGATGAGTTTTCCGTTTTCGGGAGCATTTGCGGCGATGGGAGATTTTACGACTCCGCAGCCGTAAAGCTCCCCCACCTCGGCCCGCATGGCGAGGCCAATGGCACCGCGAAAGTCCGGCCGGCGCTCCCTCGCGATAGCCATCAGCGATTCGTAGATCTCCGCCAGCGTTGCTCCCTTGTCCGCAGCCGCCTCGAACTCCACGTAATCGTTGAAATCGCCCGCGAGCGAAACATTAAAGCCAGTGCGTATCAGCACGCTGTCGCTGTCCTGCCGGGGAACCAGGAAATCCGGGGTGTCGTTGCCATCCGTCGGCAACCAGACCATGGTGCCGCCGATGGTGATCATTTCCCCGAGCAAAGGCAGGACGTCCTCGTCGCTGGGGCCGAGGGCACCCAGGCCGATCGAGTATTCCTTGGAGGAGAATTTCTTGCCCACCATGAGAGCCGGGGTGACACGCGAAGCCAGCACGTTGCCGATGTCCCCCAATACCTCGATGGAACCGAGGCATTCCGCTCCACGATGACAAACAAATCGACCGACCGGACGATGGAAGACCGCGTTTCTTTCCCCGAGCTCCAGAAAGGCCCGCGTGACCGTTTCTTCGATGGTGAAAAACTGGTCGAGTCCCGAAACCTTTAGGACGTCGCGGCAATAGGGCTGCACCTCGGCCAGGACGAGCTTTCCTCCCTGGGACTGGAGATTCTTTTGCAGAGCGACAAACAGCCGTATCCCCGCACTGCTCAGGTACGGCACGCCACCCAGGTCGATGACCACGGCGGACTTGTAATCGATCGCTTGAAAAGAGGGTTCGGCCACGTCGGCCCCATGGGCATCCAGCCGCCCCACGAGGCGCAGCAGCGAAACAGAACCTACTTTTTCCGTGGAGATAACGAGGTCAGACACGCGGGCACGATGGAGGCCCGGATGCCAGGTGTCAATCGCACCCGGCTAAAGCTTTTCGTAAACGCCTTTGTCCCGCTTTTCGTAGACGGCAAATCCCGCCTTCTTGGCGTCGGTAACCGAGAGCGGCTTGGAGATCGCGGGTGTGTTGACCGACGAGATCATTTTTTTTACCGGACCACGACAGACGGGGCACTGCGTGAGGGCAGGGCGAGACACTGGGCGTCGAAGCTCAAAACCCTTGCGGCAAACCGGACAACCGTCCTCAACAGCCACGTATTCGTAGATCGGCATGCGAGTACCATGGCATATCCCAGCGGGAGATGCAGGCAAAATGAAAACGCCACCCGGCCAGTGCCTGGTGGCGTTTCGAAAAGGGAACTGTCTTTGACTACCAGCTCGACTTGGTCACTCCGGGGATCATGCCGGAGGAGGCCAGTTCGCGGAAGGTGATGCGGGAGATTTTGAAGCGGCGCATGTAGGCGCGGCGACGTCCGCTCACCAGGCAGCGATTGACCAGACGGGTCGGGCTGGCATCACGCGGCAGTTGGGAAAGCGAGGCGTAATCGCCCTTCGCCTTGAGCTCTGCTCGGAGCTCGGCGTACTTCTCAACTGTCTTGCGCTTGCGGCTGTCGCGCTCATGCCATGATTTCTTTGCCATAAGGGTGAACGCCCAAAGTATCGAAAGCCGCAAACTTGGCAAGACCTTTTCTCCAACTCTTTCTTGCCCGCATGGACTCAATTTTATGATCAGGCACCCTCCTCCTTTCCTCCGGCCAGCCTTCGCGCGGCCCTGGGGAACCCTCGGAAGGAGCGGATCTTACTCGTAGCGGAGGGCTTTTACGGGGTCGAGGCGGGCGGCGAAGTAGGCGGGGATGAGCGCGGCGAGAGAGCAGATGATGAAGGCGCTGGTGCAGATGATCGCGACGTCGGAGGGGACGATTTCCGCCGGAATTTCGCTGAACTGGTAGACGGAGCGCGGGAAAACCTCGATGTGAAAGGTGTTGGCGAGGAAATCGCTGACCTGATTGCGGTACTGGACGAGAGAGATGCCGGTGACGAGGCCGACGATGGTGCCAAAGAGGCCGACAACGACGCCCTGCGCCATGAAGACGCCGACGATCTGCATGGTCTGTGCGCCAAGGGCCTTCATGATGCCGATTTCGCGCGTCTTTTGCACGGTCACGGTGATGAGGGTGTTCATGATGCCGAAGGCGGCGACGAGAACAATGAAGAGGAGGATGAAGAACATGACGTTGCGCTCCATCTTGATCGCGTCAAAGATCTGCTTGTTCATGTCGATCCAGGTCAACGCGGTGTCGGGGTATTTGAGGATCGACTGGATTTCCTCCTTCACGGCGTCGGCGCGGTAGCGGTCGGTGGTGCGAATGGCGAGACCGTGGATGTCGCCACCGAGGTCGTAGACCTCCTGAGCCACGTAGAGCGGCACGAGCATAAAGTCGCTATCGTAAAGGTAGCGACCGCTCTCGAAGATGCCCGTGACAGTAAGCTCGCGAGGGAGGATCATCTGCTTCAGCGCGGCTGCGTCGGATTTGCTGCCTTCCTTCTGGAGACGTTCGAGTTCGTTGAAGATCTGGCTGACGTTGCCGGGCGAGTAGAGGGTGATCTTGTCCCCCACCCGTGCGTGCAGGAGGGCGGCCAGCTCGGAGCCGAGTATCACCTTGTCCCCATCGAGATCGAGGTCGCCCTGCACGATGAATTGCTTCAGCTCCGTGACCTTTTCCTCGGCCTCGGGATCAATGCCGCGGATTTTTGGGGCGACCCGGATGTTTTCATGTTCCACGAGGACGGGACCCTGGACGAACGGAGCGGCTGCGACGACATCCTTGAGCTTGAGGATTTTGTCCTGGAGTTCCTCCCAATTCGTCAGCGGGCTGTCCATGCGGGAGACGACCACGTGGGCGTCGAAGCCGACAACCTTGCGTTCGAGCTCGCGCTCAAAGCCGGTCATGACGCTGATGACGAGGATGAGCACCATCACGCCGAGAGTGACGCCCAGGATCGAGATGAGCGTGATGATCGAGAGAAACGTGCGCTTGGGCCGCAGGTAGCGGAGCGCGAGGAAAAGGCTGAAACTGCGTTGGATCATGGATGATTAGCGGTGCCGGAACCGCGTAAGGCTCTTCAGTCGCTGGTAGATCGACAGGGATTCCCTCCCGCCGACCCCAAGCGACTCGTGGAGACGCGGGATGTAAAGGAATGCGACGATGTTGATAACGAGGAGGGCCAGAAAGTAAATACTGTGGCGCTTCCAGTGGAAAACGCCCGTGACAGCCTCGTAGGTGCCGATCATGTCGAGGGTGAGTCCCCACATGACGGGCGCAGCCCCCAGACCGAGGCTGGTGATAACGGTGAAGAGGGCAAAAAAGTGGTTTCGCCCCATCTCGGGCATGGTCGCCATGGTGATGCGGGCATTGGCGAGGTTGAAGATCGCCGTCGCGATTCCGGCAAAGATATTCAGTGTGGCAATGAGAGCCATGGATGTCGGCACGACGCTGGCGGCAGCGAGGAACCAGAGGAAGATCACCGCGGAGAACATGGCGGTGGCGAAGCGCATGAGCGGCTTGCTTCCGGTCTGGTCGACGATTTTCCCGGTGAAAGGGAGCGCGATGAGCGCTCCGACAAAGGCAAAGGCGGAGATATACATCACCGAGGACACGTCGAAATGGCCCACCTCTCGCAGGTACTCGACCGTAAAGACACCGAGGCTGCCGACGACCGACATGAAGAGGAGATTAAAGACAATAAGTTCGCGAAAGGGCGGATACGCCAGCATCGCACGCCAGGGAACCTTTTGCGAATTGCGCGCCTTCTTTTCGCTCGGAGGCACCTCGGGTATGCGTCGCAGCACGAAGAGGCTCGCCGTGGCGGAAAACGCGCTCAGGAGAAAGACGAGGCAATACTCCCAGGGATCGACCCGGCCCATCATGAGCACCGCCGAGGCGATGAGCGACAGGAGCGACCCCACATACATGAAAAGCTGGTCGACGGAGAGAAAGCGCCCCCGTACAGGCTCGGGCACGATCTCGGTGATCCATGGCATCCAGGCCGCCGAGGAGATGCCTCGCAGGAGATTGAAAAAGAACAGCGCCGCCATGAGCACCACGATCTTTGCCGTGGCATCGAGAAAGACGAGCAGCGGCACAAAGGCCATGAGGAAGATGAAGAACGTCCGCGCCCCCCAGCCGGCCAAAACGAACTGCCGGTAGCCGTAACGGTCGAGATGCTGCGCCGCCGGAAGCTGAAAAACCGTCATCAGCGGCGTGAACGACGCGATGATGCCGAGCACGGTGGACGAAGCGCCGAGTGATTTCGCAAAGACGATCACCGGCGCCCCGAGGACGATCTGGAAGGAAAACGCATTGAAGAGCTGAAACCAATGCGCGCTGACCGGCCCCGGCGACGACAAAAAGCCGCCGCCGTGCTTCTGACCCCTCCCTGGGTCATTCGCCGAAGCCGGCTGCTCTACATTCAACTCTCGCGTGCCCGCATGTGCGGGAAGAGGATGACGTCGCGGATGCTCTCCGCTCCGGTCAGCATCATGACCAGACGGTCGATGCCGATGCCGACGCCTCCTGCGGGCGGCATGCCGTACTCCAGCGCGCCAAGGAAATCCTCATCGAGCTTCTGGGTTTCCCCGCCGCTCTGGTGCTCGAGGCGCTGGCGCTGGATGTCGGGGTCGTTCAGCTCGGAGTAACCGGGCGAAATTTCCTGCCCGTTGATCACGAGTTCGTAGACATCGACGACGCTGTCATCCTCGGCGTTCTGGTTGGCCAGGGGCACGAGTTCCTTCGGGCAATGCGTGACAAAAAGCGGGTTGATCGACTTTTCCTCCACCAGCTTCTCAAAGACATGCTGGGTAAGCTCGAAGTCCTCGGTGCAATGCTGGATGTCGAGGCCGAGCTCCACGCATTTCGCGCGCTTTGCCTCGGAGGAAAGCTCGTACCACTCGGGCACGACGCCCTTGATGAGGTCGGAGTACCGGGCGCGCTTCCAGGGTCGCGAGAGGTCAATGGTCTTGGTGACATTGCCCTCGGCGTCCTTGTGCTCGATCTGGAGCGTCCCACGCACGGAGAGCGCGAGGTGGCAGATCATTTCCTCGACCAGCTCGGACATGCTCTCGAAGTCGGAGAAGGCCCAGTAGACCTCCAGCATGGTGAACTCCGGATTATGGCGGCGAGAGATGCCTTCGTTGCGGAAATTCCGGTTCAGTTCGAAAACCTTCGGGAACCCGCCCACGAGGAGACGCTTCAGGTACAGCTCCGGCGCGATGCGGAGGAAAAGGTCCATGCTAAGCGCATTGTGGTGCGTCTTGAAAGGCGCGGCGGCGGCTCCGCCGGCGACGGCCTGCATCATGGGCGTCTCGACCTCGAGAAACCCGCGCTCATCGAGGAAGCGGCGAATTTCACGGACGATGGCGATACGCTGGAGGAAAACCTCGCGCGACTCGGAATTGGAGATCAGATCGAGGTAGCGCTGGCGGTACTTGATCTCGGCATCCTGCACGCCGTGCCACTTGTCGGGCAGCGGACGCAGCGCCTTGGAGAGCACGGTGAGCGTCTTGACCCGGATCGATGGCTCGCCGGTCTTGGTGGTGAAATACTCGCCCTCGACGCCCATCCAGTCGCCGATGTCGAGCTGCTGAAAGGTCGAGAAGGCGTCCTCGCCGATCTCCTTGGCATGGAGAAAGAGCTGCATGCGGCCGGTGATGTCGGAAAGGTCGAGGAAGCGGCTCTTGCCCATGTCGCGATGGGCGGTGATGCGCCCGGCGGCGCGCACAGTTTTCCCCTCGGCGAAGGCGTTGCGCACGTCCGAGATACTGCCATCCGTGGGAAAGCGGCCCCCAAAGGGGCGGACACCCTTGGCACGAAGGGTGTCGAGCTTTTGCCGGCGCACGGCCAGCAAGTCACTAATCGGTTCCATCGGGTGACATTATCGGGGACGCGCTTTCTTGGCAATCCCCTGCCCTTTTTCGCCTATCGGCTCCGTTTGCGCGGAGTGGGAGTAGGCTCCGGTTCCGGCTTGGGCGGGCTGCCCCAGAGCAGCGAGGACGGGCGCTGTTTGATCGAGGAGGAAAAGTCCTCGAGGTTGTCCATGGTGGCCGAGAGGCTGCGCAGCGTGGAGCGGATTTCCTCGGGCTTGAGATTGGAGAGGACCTTCTGGAGTTCCTTGTTGGACTCCTCCAGCCCGCTCATCAGCGAGCGGGCATCGGCGCTCAGATCGCCGAGTTTTGCCTCCTGGATGGCCTGGTCGAGTTGGGTGAGGAGCGTCTGGAGATTCTGGCTCACCTGGTCGATCTGCGCATCGGTGAGGGCCTTGTTCAGGTTTTGCAGAAGCTGGTTAAGTCCCCCTTGGATCTCGCCCAGATTGAGCTGCTCGACGTCGCGCATGATCTTGTTCATCGAGTCAAGGATGTCGGTTAGCTCGCCCGGCGCTGAGGGGATGTAGTAAAAAGTCGGTCTCCAGTGAAAAGGCAGGAGCGGGTACTGGGCCGGATCGTCGACGTAGTTGATCTCGAGATAGTTCAACCCGGTGATGCCGAGCGGCTCGATGCGCACCCTCATGCCCCGGGCGATGCCCTGCTCAAGGATGGGCTGGAGATTCTCCTGGAACATGCCGGGGAATATCTCCTTGTCGACCTCCATGCGGATGACGACATAGTTCTCCTTGTTGGTCATGTCCTTCTGGGGATAGGCGTTGAAGCTGAAGCCGAGCCAGCTCACCTGCCCGATCTGGACGCCGCGAAACTTCACCGGCGAGCCGACGTCGATGCCCTGCACGGTCCCTTTCTCATAAGTCTCAAAGGTGATCTTGCGCTTGAAGAACTGGCCGGCTCCGAACACCACCAGACCCACCACCAGAATGGCGATGGCGAGAAGAATAAAGATACCGATCCGGAAATAGTTGGCTGGTTTGGGCATGGCTTGTCTACGCGGGATGGACCTCCCGCTTCATGAATTCACGTATCCACTCGTGCTGTGATTTGTCGCGCAATTCCTCTGGGCTGCCGATCTCGGCGATTCCCTTGATCTCCTTGTCCAGCATCACCACGCGGTCAGCCACGGTGTAAATGCTGGGCAGCTCGTGGGTCACGATCACAAAGGTGATGCCGAGGCTCTCGTTGAGCCGGAGGATGAGTTGGTCGAGTTCCGCCGAGGTGATGGGATCGAGGCCAGCGGAGGGTTCATCGAGAAAAAGCACCTGAGGGTCGAGCGCCATGGCGCGGGCGATGGCGGCGCGCTTCTGCATGCCTCCGCTGACCTCCGAGGGCAGGCTACCGGTGAACGCCTCCAAGCCGACGAGACTGAGCTTCATCTTTGCGATGAGGTCCATCGCATCTGAGGGGAGGTCGGTGAACTCCTCCAGCGGCAGGCGGACGTTTTCCGACAACGTGAGCGAACCAAAGAGCGCCCCGCTTTGATAGGTGATCCCGATGGATTGCAGGATGGCCTGCAATTCCTCGCCCTCGGCATGGACGATGCTTTTGCCATTGATCAGCACGTCGCCCTTGGGCGGATGGTAGAGGCCGATCATGTGCTTGAGGAGCGTACTTTTACCGCAGCCCGAGCCGCCGAGGATGACGACAATCTCCGACCGCTGGACCTCGAACGACACCCCCTGAAGGATGACGTTGTCCTCGTATCCGGCGGTGAGGTCTTTGACTTCGATGATTGCGTCGCTCATCTCAGAAATTCAGCACGTAAAAGATCACCGCGAAGATCGCGTCGGTTATCACGATGAGGACGATGCCGCTCACCACGGCCCGGGTGGTCGAGTCACCCACAGCAGTCGCGCCCGATCTGGTCTGCAATCCCCGCAGGCAGCCGATGCCTGCGACGAGGACGCCGAAGACCACGGATTTGATCAAACCGGAGAGGATGTCGCTGATTTCAACATTCGCCGTCACCTGACGGTACAGCGCGGCAAAGGGAAAACCGAAGGACATCATGACGATAAATCCTCCGAGGAGGCCCATGAGGTTCGCGTAAATGCTCAGCAGCGGGGTGGCGATGATTCCCGCGATCATGCGCGGGGCAACGAGGAAGCGCGCATCATCGATGCCCATCGTCTTGAGGGCGTTGAGTTCCTCGTTGACCTTCATCGTGCCGATTTCCGCGGCGAAGGCCGATCCGGAGCGCCCCGCCAGCAGGATCGCGGTCATGATCGCACCGAGTTCGCGGAACATCGCCAGCGCGACGAGATTGATCACGAAAATGTCGACGCCAAATTGCTTGAGCGGGATGGCGGATTGAAACGCCATGATGAGCCCCATGAGGAAGCCGATCATTCCGACGATTCCCACAGCGTTGACCCCGGCCTTTTCAAAGATGCGCCACACGTCGCCCCAGCGCACCAGCGAAGGCCGGAAAAACGTCCGTACGGAAACGACCGACATGCGCCCAAGGAAGACGACCTGGTCGTAGAGATCCCGGCCAAACTCCGCGCCGCCCATGCCGAGCTTTTCAATCGCCGAGATTTTTCTCGGCGGGTCGACAGGCCGGTCAAAGCTGTCGGAGGAAAACTGGTCGAGGAGCTTCTGGAATTCCGGGGCGAGATGGTCGATGGAGGCCTTGGTCTGGCGCGAAAGAGCGAAGAGCAGCGCAATGCCCGCCCCATCGCAATACGTCAGCCCCGAGGCGTCGATCGACTTCACCGCGTCGCGCTTTTTGTGGGAGCGCTGAAAGATTGTCCGCCAGAGCCGGGCCGAACCCTCCGCGTCGAGACGACCGGAAAGGTGCACCACGCCGCCCTCCTGGCGGTAGCTGGCTTCCTCCTTGGTCTCGACGGGCATCCGGCCAGTATGACCAAAAATCACCATCCGTCGAGGCGTTCGGTGCTGAGGCCCGGGTCAGGGAATTTGCGCCCAGACTGTCGTGGAGACCGGACCATGGGTCAGGTCGGCAGGCAAATGCTCCTCGTGGAAGCGGTCGCAGCCCTGCCGCCGGGCCATGCTGCGGAGGTCGCGAAGCTGCAACTCCGAGGCGTTGGTGGAGAGCAAAATCCAGCCGCCCGAGGTTCCCACCTCCAGCGCGAGGGAGAGGAGCTTTTCCATATCCCGCTCAACGCGAAAGGGACGCCCCTTCGCTCCCCGGGCAAAGGTCGGCGGGTCGAGAATGATGGCATCGTACTTCTCCCCGCGCCGCGCCAGCCGCGGCAGGACATCGAGCACATCGTCGGCGATGAAGCGATGCCCGTCCGGCGCGATGCCGTTGAGTTCCAGATTGCGACGACCGCGCGACAGGGCGACCTTGGCAAGGTCAACACTGAGCGTCTCAGCGCCGATGCTGGCGGCGGCTATGGAAAAGGCGCAGGTGTAGGAAAAGGTATTGAGCACGCGGCGTGGGCGCAGGCCGAGGAGGTATTTCCGGTTCTGCCGCTGGTCGATGAAGAGCCCGCACGAGTAGCCCGCGAGGAAGTCCACCTCGTAGCGCAACCCGAGCTCCTGCACCGTCAGCACGGACTCCAGTTCCCCGCCACGCAACGGGCGCGGCTTGTCCGTTTCGCCGGGACCGATGACGAGCTGGCGTTCGTAAATACGGTCGAGGGCAATACCAGCGCGCGCGGCCCAGGCGTCGATTCGCTCGATCAGATCGGGGCGCACCTCGCGTTCCCGATGGGAGATGATCGCCCCCGGGCCGAAGCGCTCGATGCGCAGCCCCTCGGCGGAGGCGATGCGGCAAACCGTGGTCCCCTCACCCTCCAGCTCGGCGACGTACTCGGGCGGCGTCCAGATCATTCCGTGACAGGCGGGAGCGGAGGCATCGGGCAGTCGAGGGAATCCGCGATCGCGCGCAGGAGTTCGTATTGCTGGGTATCGACCACTCCGTCGTGTTTCACCACCTCGCGGCAGGCGGCGAGGATGGTGCGTTTCACCTGCGGCGCGGCCAGGGCGGTCTCGTCGAGGGCGGCGTCGATGCGGTTGAGATCGCAGCCATCCACGCGCGTCATCGGATACGACGCAGCATTGATCATGAGCTGCTGCACGCCCGTCTGAAAAGCCGCGTCGCGCTCGGTCGGGTCCGGGTGATCGATATACGCGAGCGCCGAGAGCAATGTCTGCACGGAGGGCAGGAGTGGAATGATCGTGCGGTATTTCACCGCCGCGCCGGTCTGGCGGGTGAAATACAGATCGAGGTGGCGCAGGAGGGTCTTTTGCAGGGCGAACTCAAAGAGATGCACGGCCTGGTCGGCGGCAATGAGTTTCTGCACATTCGCGCGGAAGGTCGCATATTGATCCGGCGAGAGCTGGCGCAGTGTCGGCACGACGAGGTCGATGAGTGGCAGTCGCTGCGGGAGCGGGATTTCGCTCCGGCGGTTATAAAGCCCCATCACCTCGCGGCGCATGGCGTCGTCCACCCCGATGCTCGCGAGCTGCGCCTCGCGGTAGTCCTCCCGTTCGTCGAGCAGCATGGCGTAGACGAACGCGATGGCTCCGTGCAGATCGCGCACATTGGAGAGGGCAAAGTCCGGCACGCTGGCGAGCAGGGCCGCGGCTCCGGCGAGGGTGCGCTGGAGGGTTTCCGCCGTAGAAGCGGGCTGAGTGGGCAGCGGCGGGGGCTGCGAAGAAACGGGCGGCCTCTGCATGCTCGGCGCGGGCGGCCTGTCGAGCTCGGCGGGCGGCTCAAAGCCCGGAGCGATGGCGCGGATGCGATCATCCAGGGGCGGGTGGGTGTCAAAGAAGCTGAACGTCCTCGCCGCCAGCCCATCGCCAAAGTACAGATGGCTCGCCTCCTCCGCTCGCGGACTCGACAGCCGGGACTCGAATTTCCCGATCTTCCACAACGCCCCCGCGATGCCGTCCGGATTGCGGGTATATTGCACCGCCGAGGCATCGGCCAGGAACTCACGCTGGCGGCTCACCGCGGCCTTGATGAGGTTGCCAAAGAACACGCCGATGTAGCCGATAATGTAAACGGCCAGCCCGATCAGAAAGACCGCCACCGTGAGCGCCATGCCGTTTTTACGGTCCCCGTCATTGGAACTCCCGCCATCGTCCACGCGGATATAAGCAAAGATGCGCATGACGAAGGCCCCGATGAGCGCGACGCACAGGATGCCATTGAGCAACCCGATCAGCCGCACATTGAGCTTCATGTCGCCATGCAGGATGTGGCTGAACTCATGGGCGATTACGCCCTGGAGTTCGTCGCGGCTCAGCTTGTCGATGCAGCCGCGCGTCACGCCGATGGCCGTGTCGCCCGGCCCGTGGCCTGCGGCGAAGGCGTTGATCGTGTTGTCATTCAGCACGTAGACCTCGGGCACGGGAACGCCGGAGGCCAGCGACATTTCCTCGACCACGTTGAGCAGCTTTTTCTCCTGCGGGTCGGACGTATTGGGAGTGACCGGTTCTCCGCCCAGCATGGCCGCGACAACCCGCCCGCCTTGGGCGAGTTCGGCGATCTTGGTCAGGCTCCCGATGGCTACCACGGCGATGGTGCCGAGCGTCACGTAAGCGAGCAACTGGGGATCATTCCATGGGACCGACGCAATCTGCGAGACCGCCACCACGATCAGCGCGATCAGGCAGACGATGGCGAGGGCAAAATAGAAGATCAGCAGCCCGGTCTTTTTCTGCGCGGCGGCCTGACGGTCAAAGAAATCCATCGGGAAAAAATTACGGTTGAGCGGTTTTCTTGAGGAAGGCGAGGATGCGCTCGCGCACCGTGTCGCCATCCGGCCCGAGCCAGACCACCGCGCCCTCGGCAGGCAAGGATGCCGCCTCGACGGACGGAATGCGCTTCGTCACGCTCGCCACCAGATCGGCGGGCAAGCGCGGATCGAGCGCCCCGTACAGCAGGAGCGTGGGGGCGGCGATTTTCTCGTAGGGGTAATCCGGCAGGTTGCGGATCTGGAGGATGTCGTTGCGCGTTCCGGTCTCGCGAGGAGTGAGCGGTGCGTAGGAACCCACCAGCCCCCGGAACCACTCGAGTTGATCGGGATTCGCCAGCACGCCGTCGACGATGCGGGCATGCTGTTCCTCCGTGCCGGAGCTTGTCATGGCCTCCATGGCATTGAGCAGGCTGCGCGGGTCACGCCCGGCCTTTTCCACCGCGATCCAGCTCCCGACATCGCCTGTCAGGCCCTCGAGGATTCCCGATGCCACCGGGGGCAGCTCTTCTTTCTTCCACGATATCCAGCGCCGCAGCACGGGCGAGACGAGCACGAGGCCTGAGACGCGCTGCGGGTACTTCAGGGCAAACTCGATTGCCGCCGGAGTGCCCTCCGCCACGCCGAGCAGCGTGACCTTGCCCACATCCAGCGTGTCCAGCAGCGCCACCATCACGTCGGCCTGCTGGACGGGCAGCAATCCCGAGGCCAGCGGCGTGCGCAGGTATCCCGGCCGCGAAGGCGCGATCACCTTGTACCCCGCCTCGTCCACCCCCTGGGCCAGAATCAGCGCCTGATCATAGCCTCCCGGCGCGGCATGAAAGACCAGGACCGCCGGACCATCGCCCCGCGTCACCGCCTCCACATCGCCCCAGGCCGTCTTGACCACCTCGCTGCCCTCTTCAAGCTCCGCCAGCTTGTCCGACCGCCACGACGTGAAATACGCCAGCACGCCGCCAATCACCAACAGGGTGACGACGACCAGCAGGAACAACACGCGGCCAATCACGCGAAACGGGGACTTCATCCCGCAAAGTGATGAATCTTGCCCGTCCAGAGGCAAGAAAAACCCGCCAAACGCCCCCTCAGAGGCCACCAAACCGGTAAATCCGGGAGGAATCGAGCCGGTAGCGCCGGGAATTGGTGGGGGCACACGGATTCGAACCGTGAACCAAGCAGTTATGAGCCGCCTGCTCTGACCGTTGAGCTATACCCCCAAAACATTATCCCTCAGAGAGATGCAACTACTTTTGAAGCAGATTTCATTTCCCTTGTCACCCACTTTTGTAACCCGGTAGAATTCTGTCCATGCGAGCGACCGCACAAACGGGAAAACCGGATTGGGTGAAGGTTGGGCCATGTCTCTATCGGTATAAGGGAGACACATATTACGCGCTCCTCAAGCTCGGCGGGAAGCAAATCCGACGATCTCTTGAAACAACTGACGCGGACCTTGCCCGGCGGCGACTTCGCCAGCTTCGGAGCGAACTGGAAACCACCACCGCCGCCCGCACCAAGATCAGCCTTGACCAGATGGCCGCCCGATATGCCGAAACCGTTCGGGGCAAGCCCTCCACTGTAAAACACAAGCTCAACGCGGTGCGTCTCCTCCTCGCGGACTGGCCGAAGGATGCCCCCCGCGAACTCTTCAAAATCCGCCGCTCCCATGTCGAAACGTGGATTGCCTCGTACAAGGGCAAGGCAGCCTCGACGGTAAACGACTATATCGCAACCGCCCGGGCCATTTTTGAGCAAGCCGTGAACGATGGAGAATTGGCCCTCTCCCCGATTCTCGGCGTGAAATACTGGAAGCGGGAAAAGCCCATCCGACTAACACCGACCTACGAGCAATTCCGGGCCATCGTCGCTGACCTACGGCATCCATCACGCCACAACACGCACGGCCAGGACGAAACCGCCGATTATATCGAGCTTGCTGGCGAGGCAGGCCTGGGACAAGCGGAGCTTGCTGGCCTTCGCCGTTGTGACATCGACCTTGCCGGGGGAACAATGACGTGTTTCCGGCTCAAGACGGGGACAGGGTTCTCTGTCCCGATCTATCCGAATGCCCGTCCCCTCATCGAAAGACGCTTGGATATTGTTCCCCCCGAACCCGAAACACGATTGTTCAACTTTTCAAACTGCAAAAAAGGCATCGAGGCAGCCTGCCGGTGCCTCAACCTCCCCCATTTTACCCTCCGCAGCCTCCGCCGCATGTTCATAACCCGCGCTCTTATGAAGGGCGTCGACGTGCAGACCGTTTCCCGCTGGCAAGGACACATCGACGGAGGAGCCCTTCTGCTTCGCACCTACGCTCATGTTTTAAGTCGCGAGCATTCGCTAAAGATGGCAAATCTTCTCGGTAACGGGTGAACTCGGCCCCCTCAGAATGAAAGTTGAATGCCAAAAGAATCGCGTTCAACCCGCAGCCATCTCCGACGCCTTAGAGGAACTAGGCGACAAATGGTTTCGTCCAGAGTTTGCGCGACTTCTTCGCCTCGAAGACGAATCAGCATGGGCGGAGGAACTCAATTTCGAGAATTTACCGCGCTGGGCAGGAAAAAGCTTTTTCCGACTTATACGAGAGTTTTCCGATGGCCCGGGATTTATCGATCTCCCCGGCCTTGAGTTCGTCACCAGTGAGAACTTTGGTGAAATACTCGGAAACAAGTATTTTTGGGCGGGAATACACCTTCAACTTCACGGTTGGTACGTGAGAGCAAACCCCGCATCGAAGCACAAACTAGAAACCTTCCTTGGCGGACCAGATGCAATCGAAGAAATCAAGGCCAAACTGCCCGACGCGCGGAAGATTTATGCCATAAAAAGGAAAGCTTTCGCCAGAGTCGAAAGACAGAGCCTCATCGAGAAAGGGAGGTTCTTCAAAGGCTTCGGTCGAGGTCTTCTGATCAGCGAGCGCCTACAAAAGTGGGGCCAATTACCCGAAGGAAGGACACACAAACGTGCCTACATGGACGCTTATATCTTCTTCAACTGGCAGGAAATCGCGCGAGACGCGAAACAGGGCGGCTGGCCATTAATCCATCAAAAGTTTCAAGACGCACTCCCGGCGAACACTGAAATCAGTGAGGACTCGTTCGAGAAGGCATTGAAGCGAGCGAACATCGGACCAGTTGGACAACGAGGACGCCCGAAAATATCAGGACAAGAATCCGCACCCATGTCCTAAATATCGCAAAGCGTTAGTGACACTGTCACCGACGTGAAAACTACAGAAAACACAGGGAGACTGGCGCTCACTCGCGTCGAAACCTCCCAATTCCTAGGGATCAGCCCTGCAACGGTTGATCGTCTCACCAAACGCGGCCTACTCAATCCTTCTCGGGCCACCCGCAGACCGCTTTACCCGGTCGAGTCGCTTCACCGCTTTTTGGCGGAAAGCACCGACTCAATCCCTGCGCCCTGCTCGGGCCGCATCAACTCACGAAAGGGGGTGAAGTAAATGGAAAAGCTCATCGAAGCAATCAAGCAAGGTCGTATCTTCCTCGTGGGAGAATGCCGGGGCGCTCGTCCCGAAGTCATCCGCTACGTGGATAAGAAAACCGGGCAAGCCGTGGCCTTCACGGTCATCGTTTACCTCGTTGAACGTCCGGGCGTCATGGAGTCTGTTCTGATCACCAGGCAGGTCAGCAACACGGAAACAGACCCGAACACAATCAAGATCGGAGTGCAAAAAGGCAAAACCTACGCCTTCGAACTCTCCGGCTTTGAACGGATACGCGGCGTGGTCAAAGCACGTATGGCCGCAGAAGCAGAGCCTTTGCCGCTGTAACAAAGGGATGAGGACCGGGATGCACCCCGCGGCGCGGGGTGCGCCCGGCCTTAACCTTGTTAAAGATCAAACAACTCCACAAACGGCCATGCGAAAGAGCCAAACCGCCTTCCAATTCTCTGCCGAGAGACTTGCCGAGCATGGGCTGTATATGTGGACGTTCACCTTTTCGGACGTTCTGGAGATCAAGGAGACTCGGAAGCTCTGGAACCATCTCCTGACCCTCCTCAAAAGAGAATGGCCCGATTTGTGCGGACTGCGGGTTTTTGAACTCCACGAAACCCATGGTTTGCATGTCCACCTCGTGACGAATCGCTACATTCGCGTCGAGCTGGCCCGCAAGCTCGCCAAGAAAGCCGGATGGGGACGCATCCATGTCATGCGAATTAACGCTGAGGGAGCGAAATATCTGGCGAAATACCTGAGCAAGGAGCGGGAGACATGCTTCAAACGCTGGCGGCTCTGGGCGGGTTTTGGAAAGTGGGACTGGTCCCGCGTCAAAGATATCGATCTCGAAAGCCCCAAAGGGACGATCTGGAAAGCCTGCGCCAAAACCTACCAATGGCAAGGCAACCGGGGATTTCGCGATAAACGCGCTCTGGTTGATTTTCTCTATCATCGGACCATCGAAGAAGGCTGGCAACTTGGTCTCGGTCCCAATGGCCGCGAATACCATCAATGCCGACCGTCAGAATTGCTGGATAGAAAGCGGTAAATCTGTCAGATGAGCTTTGGCCCTACATCCTATGGGATACTTCCTCCAAGCCATCATCAGCACCATTCCCGTGCTCAAAGCTCGCTATTCCGACTTCAAATCCGCCGTTGTGGTCCCCCTCACAGATGACTTCGCTCTAATTCCGATTACCGATGAACTTCTCGACGAGGTTGGAGCATCTGGAAGTAGCGGCAAATTCTACAGATACACACCTGAGGTTGCCAATTGGGTTCGCGCCATTTCGACTTATGGAGCAGTCGCCTATATCGAGGCAGAATTTTTTGGGGGCACCGGTGGTCAGATTGCAGTGGTCTGGTCATCTGGCGACGAAATCCTTCCTCCTACGCAAGAGACGGGAGCGATCAATATTGCCCTTCAACTTCTCGGCGTCTCCCGAGGCTCCTCGCTCGACGAATTTGAAGCCGTAGGATTGCCCCGTCACCGAGACACGGACGACTGGATCGACGATGCGCTACCGAGACAATAGGGCCCCTTCGATGAGATATTTCTGGTCGATTCCTTGGCTTGTTGTGCGTGGTTTTCCGGGACTCGTGCGCCTCTATCTCGTGCGCCTGCCCGTCACGAGGCGCGAGGTTATCACCAAATTGAAGCCCGCATTCGGAAAGCATGGATCTCGCCTCTATTTTTCCGGGCTGCGGCAGGGATTTGTGCGGGGTGGCATTCTGATGTCGGGACGCCATGTTTGCTACGGCATGGGTTTACGCGATGGCGCGGCCCTACGGCTCGATCCCTCGCGCTGGCCTTCAATTTCAGACTCTCATCTGAAGGCGAAATTCCGCTTATCCGACGGTTGAAAATCTGAAACAACCGCCTAATCAGCTTTGTCACCCGATTTTGTAACCCGATTCCTTAAATTTGGGCAGATTCGGGATGACTCGCGAGGAACACCACTCACCCGTCGAGCAAGCGTTTATCAGGGTTTGCGGAGACCTAACAACTCGGGCTAAAATGACCGTTTCCTCTTATGAGCCGCCTGCTCTGACCGTTGAGCTATACCCCCGTTCACCCGGAACCGGCGATGGTAGGCAGAAAGGCTGTAAACTGCCAAGCGGTTTGGTTGTAGCAACATCCACGATCCCCTGCGCCTTGCCTGAAATACGAAGGTGGAGTTGCGCAAGCAAGACTACCCCGACTAATATTCCCTCATCATGCTCAGACAGGATAAATTTGCAAAAAAATCGCCATTTTTTCGGCACATATCCGTGAGCACTATCTCGCGCCTCCAGAAGTTCGGTTTCTACTGCTTCATCTTGTTCACTTCAGTAAGCCTTGGGCGTGCAAGCTCAACCGAAGTTCGCTCTGAGACATCGTCAGGAACTCTGATTGCAATCCACTCTACACGCGATGCCATCATGCTCGATTTCGACGGTAGATGGACCAATCGCAACGTAACTGGACTCACGTTCTTCGATTGTCAGAACGCGTCCAAACAACAAAGAAAAATGATCCTGAGCAGCGAGTCCCTCATCGGCTCACGCGTGAACATTAAGATAACGGCTCCACTCAAAAGCTGGTGGTTTATACGCGGTGGCATATTGGGGTTTCCCCTCGCCGATGCGGACGTAGAGATCACCCCGTCACCCGCTAAAGCGCCATTTCGCCCATAGCGCCTGACCACCTCGCATCCTGATATTTCAGAACCACACATCCCCTGATGAGATATATGCCCGGCACTCTGCGCAAGCCGTTGTACGCAGTCACGATCGGCATGACATTGAGTAGTTGCACCATACTTCAACCAGATTCTCCGCCTAAAGGATCAGGGAAGATTATCCTTACTTTCGACGACGGCCCCACTCCTGCGTCGGAACGACTATTGGATGTCCTGAAGAAGCACCACGTTAAGGCGACATTTTGCTACGTCGGCGCAAATGTCGTTAAATATCCCAAGACCGCTCGTCGCGCTTACGCTGAAGGCCACACGATCTCGAATCACACCCAAAATCATCGCCGCCCGTTCCTTCTTCCTTCACCGCTGGATCAAGACATCCAGCAAGCCGATACAACCCTCCGGCAGGCTCTCGACGATCCCGAATTCGAAACAACGTTCTTTCGCCCACCCTATGGTCTAAAGACACCAGCAGTCCTGCTTTCGCACGAGGCATCAGCAAGGCGCACTGCCTACCTGACATTTTTCATTGATGACTCCTCCACAGGACAAGGCAATGCAAAACGCGTCATGGAGCGGATAAAGAAGACTCTTCTCCACCGCCATGGAGGCGCCATCGTACTGCATGAAATGCGATACCCATCACCCCAGCCTTCGAAGGAATGGCTGCCGGATGCCGTGGATGATCTCATCATTTGGGCAAAAGCAAACGGCATGGCATTTACTCAATACTAAAATTCCCATTTTGGCGATTTCCAACCAGATTCCATATAGTCGGACATAATGCTTTCAGCCATCTCATCCATAGCCGTCCTCCTTCTTCTGGGCTATATCATCGTTCTGGTCACGGATAAGGCGACAAAGCGCAAGCTCGCCAACATTACCCAGGGACGAGCACCTCATACCGATGACGGTTTCTATGATCAGTTTTTTGCAAGTTCGGACGTTCCTCGCGATATTGTGATCAAGGTGCGATCAATCTTTCGGGATAACATTCCGGCTGACATCTCGGCAGTGACTGCGGATGACGACTTTTCGAAAGACTTCAGGCTGATCTGGATGTTGGATTCCATGGCTGACGTGGAGATCCTTGTGAGCTTGGAAAAGGTTTTCGGCATCACCATTGAGGACAGCGAAGCGGAGAATATCAAAAGCATTCGCAATGTGGTCGACTTGGTTTGGCGCAAACTCCAGACGGAAAGCACTGATTAACCGACTGTCCGCAGGAGAATCTCATCCTTGCTGTTGGCAGATGGAACGCTGCGACCTATCGTCACTGCTCTGAATCTCTCGCAGCAGGTGTTCCGACTTTCGGCCTTAGAAGCAGTCCCTGACCACCGCGAACTCTCCCACAGAATTCTCTACACACTGAATCTTCTTCCCATGCGTCATCTCTCCCTGATTTTCACCACTGCCCTGACTTTTGCGCTCCTCGGAGCGTGCAAACCTGCTCCGCGGCCCAATGTCGTTCCGGCCCAGGCCGTCGAGGTAGCGGCTCCGCTTCATCCGGAGATCGAGCTGTACATCAACAATTACGTACTCGGCCCCAATCAGGGCTCCACGACGCGCCCAAACTTCTCGCAGTGGTCGCCCGACGTGAAGACGAAATTCTCCACCACCACCAACCAGGAGGGCAAGCCGCCCTACTCTGCCTCGATCGAATACCTCGGGCGCAAACCCGAGGGCGATTTCTACAATATCACAATCTCCTTCCCCGCCGCCGGGACAATCAAGACGGCTTCTCATGAGCTCGTTTACTCGGGCGGGGATGTGGAACTGCTGCGCGATGCCGAGTACCGTATCGGCATCCGCCCGAAGACAGCGGAGTAGAAATACGAAGGGCCTGTCCTCAACATGCCGCCATGACCTTCCGCAAAATCTTCCCGGAGACGAATGCCTATGCGCAAGAGCGCGCGCTGCGCGACACCCTGCTCCGCCAGCCGCTCGGGCTCACGATGGACGCGGAGTCGGTAGATTGGGCCGATGGCACGCGGCATTTCGGCTTGTTCGACGAAACCGACACTCTTGTCGCCTGCGTCCTGGCCTCGCCGGGTCCCAACGGCTCGGTACGCCTCCGGCAAATGGCCGTTTCATCCGCGAGTCAGTCGTCGGGTTTCGGACGCAGCCTGATGCAACAAGCCGAGGCAGAACTCCGCCGCTCCGGCGTAAAGTCCCTCTCCCTTCACGCCCGCGATACCGCAATCGGCTTTTACGAAAAGCTCGGGTATTCCCGCGTCGGTGACATTTATCTGGAACTCGGGATTCCACATCAGTTGATGGGCAAGGAACTCGTCCGGAAAGAGTAAGAAACCCGCCCGAGGTTCCATGTCGTCACGATGGTGGACTGTCCGCGCCATTGCCTCTTGATTCCCCACCGCGTCCTGCCGAGGATCGCCACCAGAGACCATGAATTGGCATAACATTCGCGAATGGGGTATCGAGGGCAAGGGATGGACCGACACGGAACGCTACTATGACCGCCTGCCCGCCCGAGCCCGCGACAGCGTGCCGGAGGCGGTGTGGAACCTCAGCCATTCCGCGACGGGAATGGCGACGCTTTTCGAAAGCGATGCGTCGGAAATCTGGGGACGCTGGACGATGGAATCCGAGGAGTTCAACGAACCGAACTTCCCCGCCGCCGGGTTCAGCGGGCTGGATTTGTATACGTGGACCAAGAAGGGCTGGCTCTGGGTCGGCGCGGGCCATGAGGTGAAAGGAGCGAAGCACGAACAGGCGTTCGCCCGCGAGATGACGCCGAAGCGGCGGAAATACCTGCTCTACCTCCCGCTGCGCAATCCGGTCGAGTCCGTCGAGATCGGAGTGCCGGACGGCGCGTCCTTCACACCCATCACCCGCAAGCAGAAGCCGGTGGTGTTTTACGGCACGTCGATCGTTCATGGCGCGTATGCGTCGCGTCCGGGGACGATTCACACGGCGGTGCTCGGCCGCTGGCTCAACCGACCGACGCTCAATCTCGGCTTCTCCGGCAATGCCCGCATGGAGCCCGCCCTGGCCGAACTCCTCGCGGAACTCGAGGCCAAAGCCTACGTGCTCGATTGCGTGCCCAACATGAGCGCCGACCATGTCCGCGAACGCGTCATTCCCTTTGTCCAGCACCTCCGCAAGGCCCGGCCCAAAACGCCCATCGTCCTCGTCGGCGAGCGCCCCTACACGAACAGCTGGATACGCCCCGCCCTGCTCAAGGATGAAAAAGAGCGGGCAAAGGAATACCTGCGCGCGTTCAAGAAACTCCAGGGGGCCGGAACCAAAGACCTCTACTACATCGACGGCACGAACCTCTTCGGCGGCGACCACGAAGCCGCCCCGGATGGCAGCCACCCCACCGACCTCGGTTACCGCCGCATGGCCGAGGTGATGTATCCGGTGCTCAAGAAGATCGCCTGAGACAGTGTCTAAACTCCTATCGCTTCATCGTTGCAAGCGGTGGGGGAAATGTTCCTGACTACGATTCGATTTTCGATCAGCTAAAAAAGCCACCGCCATGGAGACGCTTATTCCCATTGAGATACCCGGCCATGAGGATTCGCCTTCGAGCGGCTCAGGCGTTACCGCCCTCATTCGGCGGAGCGTCGACTCTCCGGAGTCGGCGTCCTTTCTCACCGCGCTGAAGCGACAGGCGGAAAGCTTCGCGCGGCTGCATCCCCGGGCTACGATGAAGGTTTTCCGCAGCGCGAGGGAAAGCGGAGCGCTGGAGATCACGATCATCCAGCACTTCCCGACGCAGGCGGATCATGATGCGTGGGTAAACTCCGTGGAATTCCAAAGCTGGCGGAACGAAATCGCCCCGCCCGAGTCCGGCAGTGTGACAAAATACATCGGCATGCAGGCCTTGTTTGCCAGCGGTTCGGATGGCCCTCCGCGTTGGAAGATGGCGGTCCTGCTTATCCTCGCAGTTTATCCGATGTCGCTGGCGATCTCCGAATGGTTTGCCCCCGCGCTGGCGCATATTCCAACGCTTCTCGGCACGCTCATCACTTCCGTCGCCATCGTCTGGATGATGACCTACGTCATCACCCCGCTGCTCACGGCGATCTTCGCCCGCTGGCTGAACGGGTCGAAGTGATCAAATATTCTGCGCCTCCGAGATGAGCACCCGGAAGCGGTCCAGTATCGTCAGCGTCGCTTTCACATGAGCGGCCACCTGCTTATCCAGCGGAGCGTGATGCGGAGTCTCAAAGACAATCTCGAATGGCTTCGGTTTTTGCTCGGGCGGAGCGGAGAGTATTCCCTCGTACCCGAGTTCGATGATGCCGTTGTTGGCCTCGAAATTATCGATGCTCCGGTCGAAATTGCGCGGAAGGATACGCCCGGCAGCCTCGAGGGCCGGCTCCAGCACGTGGCGGGTGAGTTCATGCCCCTTTACAAAACCGTACAGGCCTTCGCTGGTGTCGTCGCTATGCAGGGAAATGATGCCGTCGAAGCGCATATGCAATAGCTGCTTTTCCAGCAACTGCACCTCGATCTCCGGCGAGCCTTTCCAGAACTCCCGGTTCATATCGCTGCCACTGCGCAGCCAGCGGGAATTCTCCGCAAACCCCTCGCCGTTGCAGACGGGGTAAACAAAGAGTTCATATCCGCGCGCGAGCTCCGGCTCGGCATGGAGGCGGGTCAGCAGCTCGATGGCCGCATGCACCCCGCTCCCTTCGTCCCCATGGACTCCCGCGAAGATGCCCACGCGCAGGTAGGACCGGCTGTCACCGGGTCCAGCGAAGAGGTACTTTGGCAAAGTCTCGCGCATCCCGAGCTGGCGCTCAAAGGTGATGGGTGCCGCGAAAAGATAATCCGAGCGGCGGGCCAGCTCATCGAGCGGCCGCAACAGGGTCGGGATATGCCGCTGTTCTCGAGATGCGGGGCGACGGAGGTCCGACACAACCTTCATCACTTGGCGAGGTAGATCTGGTCAAACGTACCACCGTCGGCAAAGTGCTCCTTTTGCGCATTGGCCCAGCTTCCGAAGGCCTGATCCACGCTCACCAGCTTGATCGCAGGAAAGAGCGATGCGTTTTCCGCGAGGAGATTCTGCGAGCGAGGGCGGAAGTAGTATTTCACCGCGAGCTGCTGGCCTTCATCGGACCAGAGGTACTTGAGATAATCCGTCGCGAGATCGCGGGTCTTGCGCTTGTCGACGACGGAATCCACCACGCTCACTGGAGCCTCGGCCAGGATGCTGCTCGCCGGGTAAACCACGTCAAACTGGTCCTTGCTGAATACTCGCGTGATCTGCAGCACCTCACTCTCAAAGGTCAGCAGAGCGTCGCCCATTTCCTTTTGCACAAAGGTATTGGTGGCGGCGCGTCCGCCGGTCTCGAGCACCGGGACATTCTTGAAAAGCGCCTTCACAAAATCGGCAGGCGAGCCGACCGAGGGATTTTCCTTCGCGTAGGCCCAGGCGGCAAGATAGCTGTATCGACCGTTCCCCGAGGTCTTCGGGTTTGGCACGATCACGGAGACACCGGGCTTCGTGAGGTCATCCCAGTTCTTGATGCCCTTGGGATTGCCCTTGCGAACGAGGAACACGATCGTCGAGGTGTAAGGTGCCGCGTTGTCCGGCAGACGGGTTTTCCAATCCGGCGCAATCAGTCCGGCCTTCACGATGGCCTCGATGTCGGTGTCCTGGTTCATCGTCACCACATCGGCCTGCAAGCCGTCAATGACCGCCCTCGCCTGCTTGCTTGATCCGCCATTGGAAAGATCGATCACCGGCTCCTCGCCGCGGGCTTTCTTGTAGCTGGCCGCATAGGCTTTGTTGAAGTCCTGGTAAAACTCGCGCGTCACGTCGTAGGACGCATTGAGGATGTTCGGCTGTGCCGCGGTCGCATAGCCGGCAAATAGAATGCTGAGCAAAAGGTATTTCATCATGGTCATGGATAAAGCGAGGGGCGCAGTTGCGCGCCCCTCTCAAGAATTTGGAAATCGTGCAAACGAGCCGATCAGGCGGACACGCTCTTTCTCGCCTCCTCGGCGAGAGCGGTGGAGAGATAGCGCTCGCCCGTGCTGCAGCCGACCGTGACGATGAGCTTTCCGACGTTCTCGGGGCGCTTGGCCACCTCCAGTGCCGCCCACACATTGGCTCCCGAGGAAATGCCCACGAGCAGACCTTCCTGCAGGGCGAGTCGGCGGGCGGTGGCGAGGGCGTCTTCGTTCGTCACGGTCACCACATCGTCGACGATGTCGAGATTGAGGTTCTTCGGGACGAACCCTGCGCCGGTTCCCTGGATCTTGTGCGGGCCGGGCTTCACCGGCTCGCCGTTGCGGGTCTGAGTGATGACTGGGGAGTCCTTAGGCTCGACCGCAATGGCCTTGAAGCCGGGGTTGCGCTGCTTGATGACCTCGGAGACACCGGTGATGGTGCCACCCGTGCCCACAGCGGAAACAAAGATGTCGACCTTGCCCTCGGTGTCTTTCCAGATTTCCTCCGCCGTGGTGCGGCGATGGATCTCCGGGTTGGCCGGATTGCTGAATTGCTGGGGAATCCAGGCATTGGGCAGTTCCGTCGCGAGCTGCTCGGCGCGGCTGATCGCGCCCTTCATGCCCTCCGCGGCGGGGGTCAGAACGAGTTGAGCGCCGAGAAGCGCAAGCAGAGTGCGACGCTCGAGACTCATGCTCTCCGGCATGGTGAGCACCAGTTTGTACCCCTTGGCGGCGGCAGCAAAAGCGAGAGCGATGCCTGTGTTGCCGCTGGTCGGCTCGATGATCGTGGTCTCCGATGTGAGACGGCCGTCTTTCTCCGCAGCCGCGATCATGGCGGCACCGATGCGATCTTTCACGCTGCCGAGCGGGTTGTTGAACTCCCCCTTGATCGCGATCGTGGCGGGCAATCCCTCCGAAAGACGATTCAGTTTGATGAGAGGCGTCCCGCCGACCGATGCAACCACGTTTTCAAAGTAAGCCATAAACGACTAAATAGGTCGTTAATAAGCCCACGTCAACCCCGATTCGGAAAAAAGTCATTTCAAGCCTGCTGCCTGGTCGATTCCGAAGAGCACAACTCCTCGGCTCTGCGGAGGGAATCATCGAAAGTTGCGCAGAAATTCCGGCGTCCGATGGACTGAATGAACCCGGCCTTGCGCAGCATCTCCAGCGGCTGCCGATGGATGCCGCTCAGGATCACCGTGCCGCCACGGGTTTTCATGCGCTCGACGATGCTTTCCAAGGCGTTGAGGCCGGTGGCGTCCATCGCCGTGACGAGGTGGAGACGCAGGATCAGTACCTTGGGCCACTGCCCGATGCTGGCGATGGCATCCTCCATCTTCTCCGCCGCGCCAAACAGGAAGGGGCCAAATATGCGATAAACCAGCACCCCGTCGGGAATATGCTTCCCCTGGGCGATGTGCTCAGGCCGCTCCAGCATGTCATCAGCCGTCACGCGACTCACCTCTGTCGTCTCCGAGACCCGCTTGATGAACAACATGGCCGCCAGCACCATGCCCACCTCGACGGCCACGACCAGATCAAAGACCACAGTGAGCCCAAAGGTGGTAAAGAGCACGAGGGCATCGCTTATCGGCATGCGGCGAAAGCGGGCCAGCTCGTGCCACTCGCCCATCTTGAAGGCAACCACGATGAGCACCGCCGACATCGAGGCCATGGGGATATAGACCGCCCAGCGCGAGGCGAGGAGCACGATGCCCAGCAGCGTCAGCGCATGGACGATACCCGCGATGGGCGTGCGCCCGCCGTTGTTGATATTGGCCGAAGTGCGGGCGATCGCTCCAGTGGCGGGCAGGCCGCCGAAAAACGGACAGACCAGATTCGCAATGCCCTGCGCGATCAGCTCCGTGTTGCTGTCATGGCGGTCACCGGAAAGGCCATCTGCCACCACGGCAGAGAGGAGAGATTCGATGGCTCCGAGCAGGGCGATGGCTGTCGCCGGGCCAATGAGCTTGCCGATGGTCGAGAGATCGATGTTGGGAAAGTGCGGAAAGGGCAGGCCGGACGGAATCGCCTCCGGACCAAACTTACTCCCGATGGTCGCAACCCCATGAGCCTCGCCCCATCCCGCAACAGCCACGAATACCGTGGCAGCCAGCATCGCGACGATGGAACCCGGGATAAGACGGATCTTCAAGCGCGGCCAGAGGAAGATGATGCCGACACACACTGCGGCGAGACCGAGTGAGTATGGATTGGCACCCCCCAGATGTTCCCAGACCCACGGGATCTTTTCCAGGAATTCCCGGGGCATCCCCTTCTCAGCCGTGAAGCCGAAAAAGTCCGGCAACTGGGTGATCATGATCGCCACGGCAATTCCGGTGGTGAATCCGCTCGTCACGGGCCAGGGGATGAACTTGATCAGCGCCCCCATGCGCGCCACGCCAAGAAGGATCAGGATGACGCCCGCCATCATGGTGGCGAGAACCAGCCCGCCATATCCATGCTCCATGACGATCAGCAGGATGATCGGCACAAATGCCGCAGTCGGCCCGCCGATCTGCACGCGGCTGCCGCCCAAAGTCGAAATAATGAGTCCCGCCACGATGGCGGTGAGGATGCCCAAAGCAGGCGCAGGACTGGGCGTCGCGACTCCTGCCGGGATGCTGGCGATACCCAGTGCCAACGCGAGCGGCAAGGCGATCAATCCCACCGTGGCACCGGCGAGAATCTCTCGCGACCACACCACAGGCTCTCCGTTTTTACGAAAAAGCTCAAACAGCCGGGGGCGGAATGCGAGACGGTCAATCAATCGCTTCACGATCGCTCAACCTTTCCAATCCAACCTGTCTCGCTGTTTTCACTGACCTGCTGGCACGATAGGAAACCGAGCCAATCGGATCAAGAAATGTTTAAAAGGAGAAACAAAATGCCCATAGGCAGAGCATCTCTGCAGACGCGTATTTTCCCAAGCGGAGGCAGGTGGTATCAGGCGATGTCGTTTTCCAGGACGATGCGATAGCGGGCCTTGCCGGAGCGCAGATGATCGAGAGCTTCGTTCACCTTGGACATCGGGAAAGTCTCGATCACTGGCGCGACATGATGCCGTGCGGAGAAGCTGAGCATGGCATCGAGCGCGCTCGGGCTGCCTGTAGGCGATCCGCTGACAGCGCGCTGCGCCATGATCAGCGAAAACGCGGGAACCTGCAGCGGCTCCAGCACCGCGCCGACGACATGCAGACGCCCATGGGGAGCAAGAGCGCCGAGCAGAGCGGGGGTATCCTGCGGGACGTTGATGGTCGAGATGATGAGGTCGAGCGAGTTCGCGAGCTTCTTCAAGGCTTCGGGATTCCGCGTGTTGTGAACCTGATGCGCCCCGAGCTGGCGAGCTTCGGCCTCCTTGCTGTCGCTGGTCGTGAAGGCATGCACCTCGCAACCCCACTTATTGGCAAACTGAAGCGCCATGTGGCCCAGCCCGCCGATGCCGATTACGCCCACGCGAGCGCTGGGCGAGACATCGTAGCCAAACAGCGGTGTGAACACTGTCACCCCGCCGCACAGGAGCGGCCCGACGTTCCGGGAGTCCAGGCCTTCCGGCAACGGACGAGCCCAGACCCATTGCACACGGAGCCGATCAGCAAAACCGCCATGGCGGCCCACGATGGTGCCCTGCGTGGTGGGGCAAAGGTTGTGCTCCCCGGAGAGGCATTGCGGACATGACAGGCAACTAAAGGCCGACCACCCCACCCCGACGCGCTGACCGATCCGGAGGCCCTTGGCATGCTCGCCCAGGGCGACCACCGTGCCGACCACCTCGTGGCCCGGCACCATGGGATAGCTCGACATTCCCCAGTCGTTGTCGAGCATCGACAGATCGGAGTGGCAGATGCCGCAATGCGTGACCTTGATTTCAACCTCCTCGGCACCGATGTCGCCGGGGTCATAGGAGTACGGCTCGAGGATTCCCTTGGGGTTTGTGGCGGCGTAGGCGTGGAACTCTGACATGGTTTTTATGGAGGAGTTGTGTTCTTGCGAACCTGTTGGGTTATTGCCTGCGGGTTTCCGCAGGCTTGGGGAAAGCCGGAATCCCGAACAGAGAAGTCCGAGAAACATCCATGAGCGACGAGGAAAACATCACGCCCACCCTCCGAGCACGAGTTTCCCGACCAGCGCGCCGGATTCCGCACGCTGGTGCGCCTTGCGGAGATTGTCGGCAGAGATTCCCTCAAGACGCTCGCCGACGATGGACTTGATCCTGCCGATATCGATCAGCCCGGCGGTTTCCTCGAGGAGCCTTCCCTGGGCGCCCATGTCGGGAGTCTGGAACTTCGAGCGCGTAAACATGAACTCCCATGCGAAGGTGGCGCTCTTGGCCTTGAGCAGTTCCAAGTCCACGGGGCTGGCCGTCTCAACGATGCCAACGATCTTTCCGAGCGGTTTGATCACCTCGGCCATCACGCCCCAATAGAAGTCGGTATTGTTGAAATTCGCAATGAAATCGACTTCCGGAAACCCGATTTTCGCCAACTGCCCGGCCAGGAATTCGCCATGGTTCACCACATGAGTCGCACCGAGGGACAGCACCCAATCGCGCGAAGCCTGGCGGGAGGCTGTCGCGATCACGGCCAGGCCTGCCAGCCGGGCCAGTTGGATCGCCATGGAACCAACCCCGCCCGCTCCGCCGATAATCAGCAGGGATTTCCCCGCATCCGCGCCATGCCTGTCGATGCCCAGCCTTTCGTAAAGAGCCTCCCATGCCGTGATGGTGACCAGCGGGTACGCCGCAGCATCCGCAAAGGAAAGAGTCCTTGGCTTCCGGGCAGTGATGCGTTCATCAACGAGCTGATATTCGGCATTCGACCCCGGCCGGGTGATGTCCCCGGCGTAATACACCTCGTCTCCCCTCTGGAAGCCCGTGACATCGGGTCCCACCTCCTCGACTACTCCCGCCGCATCCCAACCCAGGATCACACCATCAACGTTGGCCACGCTGGCCCGTACCTTGGTATCCACCGGATTGATCGCCACCGCCTCAACGCGCACGAGCAGGTCGCGACCGGACGCCTTCGGTCTCGGGCGCTCGATTTCAATGAGCGAGTCGGGCTCCAGCGCAGGCAAGGGGCGGGTCGTGACGATTGCTTTCATCTCCCAGACGATGGCTCAAGAACGACGAACCCGCAAAGGGCGACTTCATCATCCTTCCTCAATCCGCAAAAGCCAGACAGCAACCTCTTGCTCTCTCTCCCGCCCTAAACCTGACTCGACCTCTTCCGCGACTTCCAGAGCGCAAGGCCGCTGAATCCCAGGCCCAGCAAGGCGCTGCCGGTCACCAGCACATAATAAACCCGCCCTCCCTTGCCCAGCCAGCGCCCTTCATGGAGGGTCATCAGCAGTTTGGAAGTGCTCTCGGGGAAATGAAACCAGGTCTCACCTGCCTCAAACAAAATCCCGGTCGCAGCAGTAACGGCGAGAGGGAGAAGAAAAACCCATCCCAGCAGGCGATGGCTGCGCCGCGCCCAGCCTCCCCCACCTCGCCTGAAAAGATAGACGGCTCCGGTAATCAACGCCGCCAGGAGACAGGTGCCGACCAGCAAGACATAATAGGGAGACAGAGCATCTCCCAGCCAGCCGCCGGTGTGGACGTCGAGCACGAAGTCGCCGGTCTTTTTCTCCATTCCAAACCAGCCCCGCCCGATCCGGTAGACCATGCCCGTCAACGCCGTCAGGGCGATCAAGGGAAACAGCAGCGGGACGACCTTCCGATGAAAGACCATGAGCGCACGGTTCATACGCACTCAGGTCTGCCTCTGAATGAGCCTCGGGATCAAGTAGTATTCCGGACCCTTCAGGATCTGGCCGATCAGGTGCCCTTAGCTTGCCCGCCTAGGCCTGGTCACACTGCTGGGCGAATCTCTTCGCCATCTCCTGATAGAGACTCTGCCGGGAGGCATCCGGCACGCAGCGGGTGGATGCATCAAGATGAACGCAGAGGGTCGTCAGTTTGGAGAGCGTGGCCTCCCACTCATCGCCTCCCGCCAGTGTCGCGCCGGCCTGAATGGCCGCCCCCATGGCCGCCCCTTCGCTCGTCGTCAGGCAAACCGTCTCCGCCCCGAAGACGTCGGCGCATATCTGACGCCACGCCGCGCTTCTGCTGGCTCCGCCGGTCAGCCGGATCTCGGTAGCCTGAAGCCCCAGCGAACGCAATCTATCCAAGCCATAGCCCAACCCCAGCGTGACTCCCTCCACTGCGGCGCGCGCCAGATGGCCTGGCGAGAAATTCTGCAATGTCATTCCGCTGAGCGCTCCGGTGGCCTGCGGCAGATCCGGCGTGCGCTCACCGGTCAGATAGGGCAGGAAAAACAATCCATCAGCTCCCGCCGGCACCTTGGTGATCTCGGCTTCAAATCGGGCGTGATCCCAGCCAAAAAGATTTCTCACATGCTCGGTGACCAACGTGACATTCACGGTGCACACCAAGGGCAGCCAGGCATCGGTGCTATCACAGAATCCCGCGATTTCCCCCGTGGGATCGATGATCGGCTCGGAGGAATAGGCGAAAAGCGTTCCCGATGTCCCGAGGCTCGCCGAGACCACACCCGGGTGGATGTTGCCGGTTCCGATAGCCGCCATCATGTTGTCGCCGCCTCCGGCGCTTACCATCACGCCCGGCGGAAGGTTCCAACGGGCGCGCAGGTCCTCCCGCAATTCCCCCACGGGCGCTCGGGAGGAGAGCAAGGGAGGCAGCTTTTCCAACAACTCGGCCCCGATCGCCTGCACCGCACCCTCAGACCAAACCCGCTTCCGGACATCCAGCAACGCCATGCCCGACGCATCGCCGTACTCCACGCGCAGCTTACCGGTGAGAAAGAAATTCAGATAGTCATGTGGCAGGAGCACGGTGGCCGTTCGCTTCCAGTTCTCAGGCTCATTTTGCTTGAGCCAGAGGATCTTGGGCGCGGTGTATCCGGTCCGCATGCTGTTGCCGACTGCATCCACCGTCCTGGCGGGGCCTCCCAGGGCAGCCGTCAGTTGCTCGCATTGGATCACGGTGGAGTTATCACACCAGAGCTTGGCTGGTCGTATCGGATTCCCCTCCCGGTCAAGCGCGACGAGGCCGTGCTGCTGTCCGCTCACGCCGATGGCCGCCACCTCACGCCGCCTGTCGCCCAGTTTTTCCATCACCTCGCCGACAGATTCCTCTAGGGCCTGCAGCCATTGCCTCGGGTCCTGCTCCGCGGCGTCGGCCGGCAGGCCGGGTACGAAAGCATGCGGCCGCTGAGCTACTGCCAACACGGCTCCGGCTTCGCCATCGACCGCAATCGTTTTCGTGCTCTGGGTACCGCAATCAATGCCAAGGAGGATCATGAGGCGAAACCGTAGACATTCTCCGCGGGAAATCCAAGTATCCCGGCCAGTTCATCGAGCGCCTCCGGCTCTTCCGAAGACGCTCTCCAGGAACAAGCAGGCCCAGACTAGGGTGCCTTCACGTCGAAGCGATATCGGCAGGGACCTTGCACCTCAAGGACTCGCTGGCCCGGCAACCGAACCTGGGCCTTCACTCCGTCAGGCAATGTCAACGATCCCTGCACTTGGTCCGCACCCTTTGCCCGCCGCCATTCCGCCGAGATCAGGCCATGAGGACTCGGCGTCTTCGTTCTGGCATGATTCCCGGCAAAGACTGGTTCAAATGTGATCTCGCTCCAGGCGGGAGCCGATTGCCTTACTCCTCCCAGGATTTGCATCAAATGAAACAACGGATGAGCCGACCAGGCGTGCGAGTGGCTCTCATGGCCCGCCTTGCTGTGGAATCCCTCAAAAGTCGTCCCAAACTCCGCCATCCGCTGCCAGCGCTTCTCGATATCGGCCACCACCCCGGCACCGTAGCCCCGAGAGGCCAGCTCAGTGTAGACGTACGTAATCCAATAAGCGGAGGGCGTGATCTCCGACTCCAGTTCACCGCGCAGGAAGGGCAGCAGACTCTTTTCCAGGAAGACGCCATCGTGTCGAGGAGAGAGCCGGTTCATCAACGCCAGCGTCTGGGCGTGAACCGAGCAGTGGGGATTGCGCTTCCCACCGGGCCGGATGCCGTCGGCGATCAGTCCATCCTTGCCCTGCAGGCCGAGGAGCGCCTTTCTGACCCTGGCCGCCCAGCGACGGCACCGCGCCGCGGCAGGACCCTGCCCCGCCACGGTATACAAGGTGTTCAACCGATCCAGCGCATACAGGAGCCAGAAGCTGTAAACCGCCGACTCGCCATCCTTCTGGATGTCCGTCCAGTCAAGGAAAAGCCAATATCGCTTATCATACCTCAAGAGTCCGGTTTTCGGATTTGTCCACTCCTCAAAATACGCGAGCGCAGAGGCGATGGTGGCCTGATGCACGAGGAAGGATTCGATCGATCCGGTCTGCCAGTATTCGTCCCAGAGAGTTGCCATCCAGATGAGGGTAAAGTCTGGCAGGATGCAGTTGTGCGCCATCGTCGGAGCATGTCCGTAGGTGATGCCCGTCGGCGTGGTCATGGCCGCAACCTGCCGGATGCCGCGATGCAGCAACCGGGCGTCGCCGCTAAGGTGAAAGGTGTTCCAGGCCTGGACGCGGGCATCCCCCCACCACTGCGCCTGCTCGCGCCATGGGGTATCCACGTAGGCATCCATGCTGCAAATGCGCTCTGTCCAGGCACAAGCCTCCCAGATCTTCTCCAGGGCGGCATTGGAGGATTCGAAAGCTCCTTTTTGATCCAGAGGATAGACAGCCGCCCGCAGCGAGACTCCGACGCGAAGGGTCTCTGTGTTTTCCCGCACGGTGAGCACCATGTAGCGGAATCCGAAGGGATGGAAAAACTGGTGCTCCTGCGCACCCGCGCGGCAGGTCAGGCGGTGAGCAAACGCCATCCGACAATGATCGTCCGGACGGAAATGCGGCTCGAGCTTTTCCGGATCGATCGTCTCCGCGTGAAAGGTCTCGACGCACTCGCCTCCCGTCGCCCCCTCCACCGTCAGGATCACACTCCCGACGACGACTTTTCCAAAATCGATCAGGCAGCTTCTCCACCCGCCTTTCCGGACTGGCTGGAACTCATTTCCCTCCGCTGATGCGACGGGTTCGTGGGCGAGACCCTCATGATAACGGTTGATAGCCAGATTCCGGGCCGTTCTCCATTCGCTGGCGCTTCGGCCGGAAGCCTGGCCGATGCAAGCGCCGGACGGGATGATCGCTTCATCGAGCATCGGTATTCCCCTTTCCTCCAGCGATGCCCACGGCATTCCATTCCACACCGTGGCGCCATACTCGTGCGGCGTCCACGTCTCATCCTCCTGGAACGTCGACTGCATCCAGGCGGGGTCCTCGACCCGCAGATCGATATCCTCCTGAGGAAACAACTGCAAACTCGTCGGCACGGTTGCGCGGTTGACGCCCGATTGCCTCCGGCACCTCCAGGATTTGTCTGTCGTGATTTCGACACCGCCCCACCGTGCCGCCACCAGCAAACCGGCATACCCCTGATGGATATACTGAAAGTTGCTCCGGCCAGGGTTGTGCGCTCTCACCGCGATGACATTGCGCCCCTTCCGCAACCATTCCCGGACATCCACCTCATCATAGGGCCAGCTATGCTGGAATCCCCGGGCCGGACCCCGGCATACATAGCGCCCGTTGATGTAAAGTTGATACGACTGGTCTGCGGTGATGTAGAGAGGAGCCCGTCTCGGAAGGGACTTCAGTGAAAAGCTCTTGCGGAACAGGGCGTAACAATTTCCCAGATCCCAGCAGAGGCTGTCCGGCCAGATCCAAAGGGCCTTGGTGATGATCTCAGGGACACACGGTGAGGGAGTCGCACTCATCGGCGGCATTTAAGCGGATCGGCAAAAACAGCGTTACCGAAATCCGCTTCTTTTATTTCCGATTTATTGACATATTACATTCGCGATGGATTGCGTTACCCTGTCCTCCGACAAGCCGGTCGAGCACCTTGAGGTTACGCCTGCCGCCTGGCTCTATCTTAACCACCAGCATGGTCAGCAGGATGTCGTGGCCCATGATCATAATTTCCTGGAAATCGCCTTCATCCTCAATGGAAACGCACGTCACCTCGTGGTCGATGGGGAGAGGCGGAGCTCCGTCGGGGACATCCATATCATTCCACCTGGAGCATGGCATGGGTACTGCGATTGCAGAAACTTCGAGGTATTCAACTGCCTGCTCTCCCCTGCCCTGCTGGAGAAGGAACTGGCCTGGATGAAAGACGATCTCTCTTTTAGCCAGCTCCTCGGCCTGGGCAGCCCCCGCGGTTTTGCCCCGGTGCAGAAGCTCCGGGTATCGCCACGCCGAATCACGACCCTGCGGCCATTGCTCACCGATCTGGAGCGTGCTTATGCGTCAGCCCGGTCTCGCACCGCGATCCTCGGGAGATTATTACTGATTTTTGACTTTATCCAGACGATTGCCCAGGCGAAAGCCACTCCCGGATCACGGCCATCCGCCATGCATCCCTCGATTCGAAAGGCCCTCGACCTCCTGCACTCGGGCATCGCGGAAGACTGGACCCTGGAGAAGCTCGCCTCGCAGCTCCGGCTGAACCCCAGCTATCTGGTGCGGCTCTTCCGGACCGAGACCGGGAGCAGCCCGATGCGCTTTCTTTCCCGGCTCCGGGCGGAGCGTGCAGCTACCCTGCTCCTCTCAGGCACGACCCGCATCGGGGATATCGGCATCGCCGTGGGATGGCCGGAACCGAAGCATTTCGCCGCCAGCTTCCATCGCCACTTTGGCCTCAGCGCTTCATCCTATCGCCGAAAGATGGCCCTCACCCGGTAGCGGCTCCTCTCCTAGCCCGGCTCGGGAGCCAGGCGCTTCCGCTGAGCGCCTCGCCGCAATAGGGAATACGCCAGGAGAGCCGCTCCACCGGCCAGGAAGATCCCAAGCATCCCCATGGACAAGTAAAGCGCCGAACTCCACAGCAGGGGGGCGACCGCCGCAGTGATCACGGTATTTCCCGAGGTCTGAATGAACCCCTGGCACGAAGCGGCCAGTCCCCGACGGTGGGGAAAAATATCCAGTGCCATGATCGTCAAGGTCGGCATGCCCATGGCGCTTCCAACCACATAGAAGAACAGCGGAACGACGCTCCACGGCAAAGAAGGCGGACAGGTGAGACTGAACACAAAATTCCCGAGCGCCGATGCCGCCATGAGGCCGTAGGCCAGCGCAAGAATCCTCTGCGAAGAAAGCCTGCCGGCAAGTCTGGCCGCCATGGCTGTGCCCAGCATCATTCCCGCCGTGATCGGACCAAAGAGCCAGAAAAACTCCGTCTCCTGGCGCTTCAATATGCCAAAGATAAACGCCGGCGCTGAAACGATGTAGACAAAGACTGCGGAGAAATTGAGCGTCAATGTCACGGCGAGCAGGACGAACGGTGCCGAACTGATGGCGCTCCAGTACCCCTGCAGCAGGTGCATCGGATGCAGGGGATGCCGCTTCTCGCGCGGCAGTGTCTCGGGCAATGCCCTCCAGCAGGCCAGCCAGACGAGGGCGGAGAAAACCACGAGAAATCCAAATACCGCACGCCACCCGATCGCCATCTGCAGCCATCCGCCGATAATCGGCCCCAGCGCCGGGGCTATCGCAAAAACCACCGCGATCTGACTCATCAACCGGTGCGCCTCGATGCCGTCGAACAAGTCGCGCACCATGGCCCGGCCAATGATCATCCCCCCTCCGGCACTCAGACCCTGAAGCACGCGAAACCCTATCAGCGACTCAATGCTCCAGGCGCACATGCAGCCGATCGAGGCCAGCACAAAGACGGCAACCATGATCAACGTCACCCTCCGCCGTCCAAAACTGTCCGAGAGCGCACCATGAAACAGCGTCATCGCGCCAAATGGCAGCAGGTACGCCGTGATCGTCTGCTGCACCACCAGGGGCGAAGCCCCAAAGTGATGAGCGATATCGCGAAACGACGGAAGGTACGCGTCGATCGAGAACGGGCCGAGAGCGGAGAGCGCGGCGAGAAGGAAAGGCACACCCCGGTGGTGTCCCGACGTACTTTTCATCACGCCGTCTCGCTCTCCCTGTCGGCTCTACGCCCCTGCCGCCAGCAATCGGCGAACATAGGCGGTATCGCTTTCGACCTGCTCGAGGGTCTTCTCGATATCAAAGCTGTCGACGGAGCAGATGCCTGCGGGAACGAACTCCAGAGTGGACTCCACCCCGTCTCCGATCCCGCTGAGAAGCTCGCCCCATGGTACGACACCTGCCTCCATGGTTTCAAACGAGACATCCGGCTTGCGGTTCTGGAGATGCAGGTGCCGGATGTAGGGCTTTTCCAGCCGGAACTGTTCGCGAATGACATCCACATCCGTGAAGAAGGTCGGCTGAAACAGAAGCCCGACCTGGGGATTGTTGATTTCTTCGACCAATTGAACGAGCACGTGCGGATCATCCGCCACCGAACCATCGTGGGTCTCGAGGAGGATTTCTGTGTTGGGGATACGCGCGGCAACACGCTGGAGCCTTTCCCGGAGCGCTCGCACGCCGTCGGCATCATCGGGCTTCATCCCCGCGCCGGGGAAGAGACGAATCTTCTGAAAGCCATAAAACTGGATTCGCTCCGCGACCTGATCAGCCAGGGATTCGACCTGCGCGTCCGTGGTCGCGGTCGGATTGAGATTCAGGTAGGAACTGAGGATAATCGGCGCGATGCCGTTGCCCGCAAAGGCGTCGCGGATCTCCTCCGAGACCGTCTCCGAGGTCAGATGCGGCTCAAATACCTCCACTTCGTGGTATCCCGCCTCCGCGATGCGGGGCAGGAGGACAGGGAGCGTTTGGGAAACACGCTGTGGGGTCCAGCGCGCTGGTTCCAGGGCGATAGTGTGCAGATAGATTTTCATGACGCGGCAGCCCGCAAGGAGCTTTTATCAAGTTTTCCCAGGAGACACCAAGCAGACTTCTCACAAGCCCTCTTCACACTATGGGACAGCGGGCCTTCAACGCACCTGAGCAAGCCCCCCGACTCGCCGATGGCCCCAGGGTTACAACACCATCATGCGATGCGCGCAAACCACGGCCTGGCGCAGGATCTCAGGCGACAGAGCCCTTACGGAGAGACCAAGGGCTTCCCCGGCTCGCAGATAAAGCGAATGCAGATGGCCCGCTCCCGCCAGGTAGACCGCCAGGCCATCCGGCGTATGCAAAAGTTCATCTCCAATGAGCAATCCGCTCAGAAACGCCGCCGAGGCACCGTGTCGCGCTCCTCCGATTACCCGGCGCGCCCTGATCTTGAAGAGCGCAGCCGTCAGGCCGACGTCTCTGGCACTACGCACCCCTCGAAGAAAGTCGCTTTCGTCACCCTCGTCCTCCAGCATGGGACTCAGCGTCGGCATCTTGCGCAAATGAGCGAAGAGCTCCCCCGTCATAAAGGTTTGAAAGTCCGCCAGAATCCGCCCCTCCATCACGATATGCTTGCTGTGCGTTCCCGGCAGGACGACAAGGCAACGTTCCTGGACGAGCTCCGGGCATAACTCCAGAAGCCCGAGCAACTCGCATTCCTCTCCGCGCATCACATCGTCAGTCGTACGGATGCCAGAAACCAGCACGATGGAGATATCTCGACCATCGACCGGGAGCAAAAAGGTCGTTCTCTCCAGCCTCGACGGATGGAGAGGAAGCGGAGCGACCGCATATGGCAAATCGACCCACCCAATCGTTGAAGAAGCCATTCCCGAGATGACACACCTGTCCGCGCCAGTCCCGCTCTCCGCAATCACCTCGTGCAGATGCCTTCCGAGCACCCCGGCAAACAGCGCCGGTCTGTCGTCGGTGGATGAAGCCCGGAAAATCGAGGAAACCCCCTCCTCGGAAACCCTCTCGTCTCGAACCTCCAGAGTAGCCGAGTTGACGAGACGGACACGAAAATGACTGGTTCCCCAGTCGCAACTGAAAAATTCCCGGGATGGCATGGCGTGACGTGTCCCGATGCTCGATGAGTCATCCCCTGTTCTCAGGAGAAATTTCCTGTTATGATAACAATCATGCCCTCTCCAGCTCGCCTCAGCCAGGTGGCGCAAGTCGCCGGCGTCTCGGCCATGACGGTATCGCGCGTGATGCGCAATGCCCCGCACATACGCGCCGCCACCCGCCAGCGCGTCCTCCAGGCAGTTGAGGCTCTCGGCTACCGTCCCGATCCTGTCGCATCCCGGCTCATGGCGGCAGTAAGGAAAAACAAGATTCGCAATTCCACGGCGGCGATCGCCTTCATTCGCGACCAGCGTCCATCATCCATTGCGCCGGTCCATCGCTATGTCACCCGCGAGGATGTCGAGGCCCGCGCCACGGTTCTTGGGTACAGCATTGACGAGTTCATTCTCGGCGCGGACGGACTGACGCCCCGGCGGCTCGAGACGATTCTGACCGCCAGAGGCATTGAGGCGGCGCTCTTTTCCATCGAGTCCCCCCACCGGACACTTGAGGGCTTTGACTTCTCGCGATTTGCCAGCGCCACCTTTGGCTACGGAATGCAGTTTCCGAAGCTTCATCGGGCAAGCACAAACATGACGCAAGGCCTGCTCAACGCCCTGGAGTGGCTGGAGCTCAGGGGTTACCGCCGTATCGGGCTGGCCATCACCTCCTGGACCGACATCCGGTCCGACCACACCTACTCCGGAGCCATGCGCCACTATCAGGCAGGACTCCCCCTGCGTCGCCGGATACCGCCATTGATTCTCCCGGACTCCGAGTTGACCGCCAGTCGAAAGCGATTGCTTAAGTGGCTGAAAGCGTACCAGCCCGAGGCCTTGATCAGCCTGGATCGCGTGGTTCCCGACTGGGCGGCTTCCGTCTCGCCGAAGATCGCGCTGCTCGTACACGACCATGGCGGAGAAGCGTGTCAGCTCTCCGGCATCTGTCACAATCGGCGAGAGGTCGCTGCCGCCGCCGTCGACCTCGTAACCACGCAGCTTTTTCACAACGAACGAGGCATCCCGCCGGTTCCCCGTCAGATCCTCATTCCCGCCACACTGATCGACCAGGGAAGCTGTCCGCCGGTGATTTGACTGTCCCGCATGCCGGCGTTCTCGACGCCCGCGATCGAGTCCGGAGATAACGCGCATTCTACAAGGAAGCCCCCTTGATCTCTGGCAATCCGAGACGCGTTCTGTAAAATGGAGTGATGGCTCTCGCGTCCTCCCGATTCCTGCCAGTATTTCCACCCAAGCACCTTGCCTGCATAATGTTAGCTCTATCGGCAATACTCGGCTTCCCGCCCATTTCCTCCGCAGAGAGCGAGTCTTCCGACCTGGTCATCTACGGAGGCACGCCGGCAGGTGTTGCGGCAGCGGTCCAGGCTGCTCGCATGGGCAAATCCGTGACTCTCATCGAGCCGAGCGGGCGGCTGGGAGGGATGACCGCCGGCGGCCTTGGATGGGTGGACGTGGGCGATCCCCGCACCATCGGGGGCATCGCGCGAGAATACTTTCATCGCGTGTGGCAGCATTATCAGAAGGATGGCTCCTGGAAATGGGAGGCCCGGCGCGCCATGTCCGGCCAGCATGGCAAACTCGCCGAAGGAGATGAAACCCTGTGGATCGTCGAGCCGGGCGTGGCGGAGTCCCTCTTCGACCAGATGGTGGCCGATCCCAGGATCGCCGTCGTGCGCGGCGAGCGCCTGGACCGGAGCGGCGGTGTCCGGAAGGAAAACCAAATCATTTCCTCCATCGCGATGGAATCTGGACGCACCTTCAAAGGGCGCATGTTCATCGATGCCTCTTACGAAGGCGATCTCATGGCGGCAGCCGGTGTCTCCTACATCGTCGGGCGCGAACCCAACAGCCGCTACCGCGAAACCATCAATGGAGTCCGCTCGTTGTTGACTCCTCCGAAGTTCCCCGAGGGCATCGACCCCTACCGCATCAAGGGCGACCCCGCCAGCGGGCTGCTTCCCCGGGTGGAACCCGACCATGGCCTGGCTCCCGGCGAGGGAGACCGGGGCGTACAGGCGTATAATTTCCGCATGTGCCTCACCGATGTGCCGGAGAACCGCGTCGCGATCGAAAAGCCGGCCGATTACGATGAGAGTCAATACGAACTCCTGCTGCGCGCCCTGGAAATCGGAACAAAGCGATCCATCACCCTGGACCGCCTGCCCAATCGCAAAACCGACTCCAACAATCTCGGATATGTCTCGACGGATTTCGTCGGAATGAGCTCCGCTTACCCGGAAGCGGACTATGCGACCCGCGAAAAAATCATCAAGGCCCACGAGCAATACCAGCGCGGCTTCATGTGGACTCTCCAGAACCACCCTCGAGTCCCGCAGGAGATCCGGGACTTTTATGCCCCGTGGGGCCTTGCTCGCGATGAATTTACGCGCACGGGAAACTGGCCGCATCAGCTCTACATCCGCGAGGCCCGCCGCATGATCTCCGACTACGTGGTCACGGAGAACACCGCTCTGGGCAGGGATCCGGTTTCTGATCAGGTCGGCCTGGGTTCCTACGCGATGGACTCCCACGCGATCCGCCATACCATCTCTCCCAAGGGTTTCGTGAAAAACGAGGGCGGCATGTTTATCCAGCTCCCGGGGCCGTATGGCATCAGCTATCGCGCGATCGTACCCAGAGCCGAGGAATGCCGGAATCTGCTCGTCCCCGTCTGCGCTTCCGCCACGCATGCCGCCTACGGCTCCATGCGCATGGAGCCGGTATTCATGGTGCTCGGGCAATCCGCCGCGACCGCGGCATGCCTCGCGATGGATCGCGGCAGCTCCCTCCAGTCCCTCCCGTATCCGGAGCTCCGCGAAAAGCTGCTCGCCGACCACCAGATCCTTGACCGTCCCGCCCCGGTTGCAGCACCACACTGAGACCACCCTCCGGAGAGGGCATTCGTCTACAGGACGAACAAAATGCTCCGGTCATTTGGATTTATCCGCGAGGCCAACTCTCCAATCATGGAGCAATGAAACGGTTTGCCGCGGCCTTTCTCCTGGCCACTCCCCTCGCCCTTGCCACCGATACCTCATTGCCTCTGGCCAACGCTGGTTTCGAGGACGGGTTGAGCGGATGGACGCTTTCGCCGGGTGCTCCGGTCGAGGCCGTCCCCGAGGCGGCATCCCTCGGCTCCTCAGGCCTCCGTGTGAAAACCGGCTCGGATTTCCAAATCTCCAGCACGCCGTTACCTGTGCAGCCTGGAGAAACCTACGCGGTGGAATTCTGGAGCATCGGCTCGGAGGAAGAGAGCGGGCAGGTTGCCGTGAGGATGATTTTCAAAGATGCCGGCGGTGCCAGCCTCAAGCCTGCCATGGGCAAGATCCGCAAATGGCCTGCGGGCAGCACAAGCAAAGGACCCTACTGGGAAAGCTCCCTTCTCGCCGCAGCCGCTCCGGAGAATGCGGCCACGCTCACCATCCAGATCGTCCCTGCTGCTAACCGCGCTCCGGGCATCGCCATGCTGGATGACTTCATCGTCAAAAAGCTGGGCGATATCATTCCCATGCAGCGCGATGCCGATGGCGCGGCACCGATCCCTCCCTCCGACCCCGCGCGGATCGAACTCCTGGAGAAGGAGGTAGCCGCCAATCCACACCGTGGCAAACCCGCACCCCGCATCGTCCTCAAGCTCGATGATTTCGGACCGCGCAACGGAACCGTCCACCCAAAATGGATCAAGGTCGCCCAGTACGCGAAGGAGAGAAACATCCCGGTGACATTCGGGATCGTGGCCAAGGGCCTCGAGGAAGATGCTCCTGCGTTTTTCCAGTGGACGAAGGAGCGCAACGCTGCGGGTGAAATCGAGTTTTGGAATCATGGATATGATCACGCCGAGGGACCAAATGCCGAGGGGAAAAAGGTGCAGGAATTCAGCGGCACGGGATTCGATCACCAAAAGGCTCACATGGCCGATGCCAACCGGCTGGCGCGGGAGAAACTCGGCTTCCCCTTCCTTTCCTTCGGCGCTCCCTTCAACGCCACCGACGCCGACACCGTAAAGGTGCTGGAGGAATCCCCCGACATCAAAGTCTGGATGTACGGAAACCGCAACCAACCGGCGGGAAAGAAAGTCCTCAGCCGCTGCTATGCGGTGACGATCGAAAGTCCCACCTTCATCCCGAACTATGCGGATTTCCTGGAAGGATACGCTCACAACCGCGGCGCGGAATACTTCGTCATGCAGGGACACCCCACTCATTGGAATGAAGCCCGGTGGAACGAATTCACAAAAATCGTCGAGTTTCTGATCACGCAGAAGGCGGAGTTTGTGAAGTCCTCGGATTTCGCCTCCCGGTGATCCATCGCGATAAGTCCGGATGCCCGGCATAGTACTACAAGAAGAACTCCACCATATTTGCATATCGCGACACCTGCGGGTAGAGGTGAAGGCATAATGTCACTCCCCGCCCCACTCCAGAGCGTTTCCCGGTGCCTTCGGCTTGCAGCAGTGCTTTCGATCGTCGGTCTTTCGGCTCATTTCTCCACGCTGCACGCGGCAGAGACGGACTCTGCGGAATCCGATAATCCGGCGACAGACTCGGAGGCATCCTCCAAATCTCCCGCCCCTCCGGCAGCCAAACCCGCCTTTACCCCTCGTGCTGTCAAACTCCCGGCCATTCCGGAGAAATTCACCCACCCCGGCATCCTGAACACCCGCGAGGAGCTGGAGTTTGTGAAGGGCAAGATCGCGGCGGGCGAGGAGCCGTGGAAGAGCGCCTTCGAGCAGATGAAGAACTCCTTCTGGGCCGCGCTCGACTATAAACCGAACACCCCGCGGAAAACCATACGCTCGGGGATCAACGGGGCGGGAGCGGCCGATGGGGGAGTCGCCGGGGCCTCGATGGATGCCAAGGCGGCATACACCCAGGCGCTCATGTGGGCCTACACGGGTAATGAGCAATATGCCCGCAATGCCGTGACGATCCTGAATAACTGGAACATCCTGCGGGAAAACCTGGGCGGAAACTGGTATCTCCAGGCGGCATGGATCGCCGGCACCTTTGCCAGCGCGGCAGAGATCATGCGCTACACCTGGGACGGTTGGAAGGCGGATGAGATCGCCGCCTTTTCCGAGATGCTCGAGGAGGCCTTTCTGCCGATCTTTCACAATCGCATGGCCTTCGGGAACCGATACTTCTCCGTCTGCCAGGCCATGATGGCCATCGGCGTCTTTAACAACGACAAGGCCGCCTTTGCCGAGGGCCTGCACCGCTGGATCAGTTATGTGCCCTGCTGGATCTACCTGACGGAGGATGGCCCGGAGCCGATCCGGCCCGATTTCTGGCTCACCAAGCCGAGCAATGACGAACTCGCCGCACTCTCACCGGGGAAAAAATGGATGTTCCGCGACGAGGAGATCCTGGCCGTCATGAAGCAAAACAAGCTGGGCGACGACTCCTCTCTCTACAAGCTGGAGGACAACTTCGGCGTGGGCCGCCGACATTGGAACGGAGCGCCCGCCGCCGCCTTCGTGGACGGTTTGTCGGCGGAGACATTCCGCGACCTGGGCCATTGCGACCTGGGGTTTGCCGCTCTCGTAAGCTGTGCGGAAATCGCATGGCACCAGGGGATCGATCTCTACGCACTGGAGGCAAAGAGACTCACCAAATTCCTCGAGCTGAACTCCGGGCTGCGTATTGACGAAACCGTTCCCCCGGTGTTCTTCCGGGTCCGGGGCACGCCGATCCAGTCGTTCGTGGAGGCGGGCTACAATCACTATCACAACCGCCTCGGCATGGAACTGCCCAAAACCAAGGCCTTTATCGGCAAGGCGCTGCGTCCCTGCCTCACCAAGGAGATCAACGGACGCTCCTGGTCCTGGGTGCCCGTGGAGCCAGGCATCCGCGCCGAGAATGTCGTGTGGCCCACCGGTTGCAATGTCGCCTGGGAAACCCTGACTCACTCGAATACCGGCCCGGCAAAGTAAGCTTCATCCCAAGTCATCAAGCCTGAGGAAAGGCGCGCGAAACATCTCGCGCGCCTTTTCATTTTTCGAAAAGCGCCTAGCTCCGCGAAGCGGCACGTCGGCGCAAGATCCACAACCCGGCCAGGCCGCCGATGAAGAGGAAAGCCGCGACCGGCTCGGGAACAGCCGAGATGACCAGGTCATTCCCGTCTCCCCCGGTGTAGCTGATGCCATACTCAAAAGTCCCCATGTCATTCGTGAGGGAGAATGTATTGCCCGCTCCGAATGCCGCGCCGTTGATCGTGGCAAACGTGCCACTGATGGAGTCGAGGAGGTCATTCGCCACCAGGACAAAGCTCGCACCAGGGGTAAATCCGCTCGCCAGAGTGAGTTCGAGGTTCGAGGCAGCCCCCAGCGTAAGCGCGCCCGCCAGAGACAGGCTGGTGAACGATCCGTCCAAGGTGTAGGCCAGAGTCGAGGCATTCTGCACATTGAGGCCGCCCGTGGTGCCAGCCGAGAAGGACGCGACATCCTTCAGCTTTCCCGAGGTGAAGTTGAACGAGTCGACCGCGATATTGCCCCGATCCATGTTCAGGGTTCCCCCGCTCACGGTAACAGTCGAGGTGACGCCATCGCCTCCGGTTCCCTCCGCGAGGTTCCCCTGGATCAGGAGCGTACCGCCCGAGACGGTGACATTGGCGGCGACCGTGGCGGCGGTTCCCGTCCGGGTTCCCATCGTCACATTACCCCCGACCGACATCGATCCCGTGCTTGAGACATTGATGGAAGCCGTCACAGGGACAACACCACTGGCATTTTCCGCCATATTGACGTCTCCGTTCACCTGGAATGAACCGCCTTCGATACCGACCGTCGCGGTCAGCGAACCCAGGCTCGTCGGAGTTCCAGAACCATAGGCCGTTCTTCCCACGACCAGCGAATTCGCATCCACGGTTCCCTGCTTCATGTAGAACCCGGCGGTCGCATTGGCTCCGAGGTTGGCACCTGACTCCGAGCGGGTTCCCACCTTCATCTGATCGATTAACGCATCAATACTGCCGCCACGAAAATCAGCCGTCCCGCTTTTGGCGTTATTCACGCCATAGATGCTGGCAAATGTCCCGACGTTGAGATTGGCCCGGGTGGAACCTCCGCTCGTTCCGCGAATCACCGTTGTCGCGTCAACAAGGCCCGCACGGTAGGCGATCGAGCCCCCGCCGTAATTGCTGCCCACATTGATCGTCGAGATGTTGATCGTATTGACCTGCCCCAGCGTGAGCGCACTCACCGCACCGCCGCTCGTACTGCCGGTCGACGTCCCGAGATTCAATGTGGAGGCGGTCAGCACGTTGGTATCCGCGAGGAGGACGGATCCCGTCCCGCGGCTCGTATCTCCGCCGAAATTCAGAGTCGTCACAGTGGCCTGGAATGTCGACAGGCCCGACATATCCAGCATCGCGGATGTTCCCGAGGATGGCCCGCCCACATAAATACTGGAGGAACTTTCATTCACCACCAAAGCGCCGCTCCCGCGAATGGCAACCCTCATCTGGATGCTGGTTCCCGCCACCCCGCCAACGGAGAAAATCGGACTCGGTGCCGAGGCCGACGACGAGTCCAACGTCAGGGTAACTCCCGAGTTGATCTGGGTGACCTGCCAGGGATTACCGGCCAGATTCGTGTTATTATACGTCAGCGAGTTCAGCGTGTAGTTTTGATCGACGATATTCCCGACCGTGGTGGCGTTCGCGGTCTTTCCATAGGTGTCACCAAAGATCACGTCATTTCCCGCCGGACTTCCACTGGGGTTCCAGTTTGCGTTCTCGGACCAGAGCGAACCCGCCACATCGGTATTCCAGGTTTGCGAGGTCTGGCCAAACGCCGCAGAGGCACAAATAACCAGGGTCGAAAGTGTGAGGGGACACTTACTCATAGATAGAGTTTAGGAACGCAACCAGCCGCACAAAAGCGAAATCCTCGACAAATATGTCCTACCCGTTGAACTGGCAGACGCAGAGCGGGACCGACATCCCGGGGTTATCAAACATTAACCAAAATCACCCTGATCCCAGGGAATCGCCCTCCGAGCCCCCCCCCGGCTTCGTTAGGAAAGCGTCACAAAAATCAAAAATTCTACAACACGAACAATAAACGAATTGGTTTCCCCCTTGCCCCAGCCTAATAGTCCAGCATGGACTCCGTTTCACCCTCCGAAACGATTCACAATCCTGCCTCGCGGGAGTTGATCGTGTATAGTGGGACGGCGCGAAATCCATCGTCCGGCCTTGCCGTCGGAGAGCCAACGACATCCGCCTAGTTTTTACCCCCCGAGTCAATGAAGCCTCGTTCCACCCCAATAAAGGGAGCCGCCCTGATCATCGCCCTGGCGATCATGGTGCTGGTGCTTGCACTCATTTTTGGAATTCTCTCGCGGGTGCAGGTCGAGCGCGGAGTCGCCAGCGGATACGCCTCCTCAATCAGCGCCCGGATCATCGCAGAAGATGCGGTGCAGGTGGTCCAGGCGCAAATCGACGCCGCCACCAAACAGGGCACCACCGTGGGCTGGACCTCTCAGCCCGGGTTGATCCGCACCTTTGATACCGGCGGCAATGCTCAGAAAACCTACAAGCTCTACAGCTCGCCCTCGCTCTGGACGGAGGGAGCGCTCGTCCCGGCAGCGGAGGCAGCCACCTTGTCCGACTGGTACAAACATCCCGCCATCTACACCGACCTTAATATGCCGGCCGACAGCGATTTTGACGGCACGGTGGACAAATGGCCGATCCTCGATCCCTCGTCGCTCCAGAGCGGATCAAAGCCCGAGGGGTTCAACATCACGGGAGCACCTGCCGGAGCATCCCAGGGAATCACCAATCCGGCGCCGATGCCCGTAAACTGGCTCTACATTCTCCAGAACGGCCAGATGGTCGCCCCGAAAGGCTCAGGCGATACCGCAACGGTGCCCGGGGCATCGGACGCCAACCGCATCGTCGGCCGGGTCGCATTCTGGACCGATGACGAAACCTGCAAGATCAATGTCAACACGGCATCCGAAGGAACGTACTGGGACGCGCCCAAGTTTAACACCTCGCAGGAGCGGGATCTCGCCCGGTTTCAGCCTGCGAAAAACGAATTTCAGGCCTATCCCGGGCATCCCGCGACCACCAGCCTGTCACCGGTGTTTCCCGACCTGACGCGCGAGCAGATTTTCCAGATCACTCCACGGCTGAAAAATGAGGGTTCCATGAATGGAACCGTAAAAGTGAGCGACATTGCGGCGGCGGGTCTGGACCAGGATCGCCTGTTCGCCACGGAGGATGAGTTGCTGTTTTCCAACACATTCGCAACGGCGCGCGCTGAGAATTCCGGCCTCACACGTCCCATGCTGGAGCGTGGAAAGTTCTTTCTCACCACCTCCAGCCGGGCCCCGGAGACGAACCTCTTCAACCTCCCCCGAGTCTCCTGCTGGCCGATCCACCAGACGAACTCCTCCGACTATCGCACACCTTTTGACCGCCTCATCGCCTTTTGCAGCACACTCAATGGCCAGCCGTATTATTTTCAGCGGGCCAGTGCCGCCAGCCCCACGGATGATTACGACAAGATCGCCCGCAACAAGACTCTCTACGCCTACCTGCAGACCCTCATGTCCCGAAAATTTCCAGGATTTGGCAATACTCTGTCCGGAAAGTACGGGGACGACGCCGATCAGATCCTGACCGAGATCTTTGACTACATCCGCAGCACAAACCTCTATGATGGCAACCTGGCCAAAGCCAATCGTTACGCGACCGGCATCAAGGCAAATTCGTTCGACAACAAGACCCGGCTCGATTACGGCGTCGTGGAGCCGATCCGCATTGGCGACACCAAGGGGTTTGGCCGCGAACTCAGCCTGACGGAGGCGGGGATCTGGTTCATCTGCACGGCCGACCCGGACGTGCCCGCCTCCAACAACGTCGATTCAAACGGCAACTATGTCGATTACAACAAAACGCTGCCGGGTGTGGACGATCCTCTTACCACGTGGGACGACCGGATTCTCCAAAACGACGATCCTGTCGGCACCCAGCAGATCCGCATCGAGGCCGCCATGCTGATGGAACTCTTCACCCCGATGCAGGGCTACGCGGGCCTGCGCCCGGATATCGAAATCAAGATCGAGGGGCTGCAGAACCTCACGGTCAGGGGCAATGCCGACACGTCCTCGGTCCCTCTCGGCTTCCCTCCCGAAGGCGATCAAACCGAGAACAAAGCCGGCCGGATGATCTTTGGAAAATACCCGCATGAAGTGAGCGGTTGCTTCCCTACCGGCGGCAACATGGGTCTGTGGTGGACGCTCTCAGGGCGCGGCGTACGTGCGAGGAACAATGGGCGGCTGCCTCAGGATTCATTCTTCGGTGGCAGTTCGGATGGTGGAACCGGAGTCACCAAGAACCGCCAGTATCCGTTCGTCAGCGAGCCCGTCACCATCCGGGTCTCGACCAGCAATCCAAGTCTTATCTTCAGCGGTGGGCGGCTGACGTTCAAGGTTCTCAAGCGGGCCAGCGGAGATGTCGTTCAAAAGGTGACCGCCGACCTGCCCGGGGGGACGTTTCCCGCGCCGCTCTTGCACACCGTCACCAGGCGCGATGCGCAAACCGGCGAAATCACCTATCCGGCCCAAAAAAAATGGACGTTCCAGGCGGAGGGGGCCGGATTGAATAACGATGACGGCAACGGAGTCTCCGCCGGCAGGCTTGGGGGCAGTTTCGGCGGAACCGACTTCTTTGTCCTGGAACAAAAATCGGATGTGGTACTATCCATCGTCCCGGTCGACAAGGAAGGCAACGGAGCCGATCTGCGCGTCCTCGTGGCGGAAAGCGAAGACATTGGAACCTCATCCGACACCCATTTCGCGCCGCACCCTCTGTACCACGCTACCAGCAAGACCGAGCGTCTGGCTGATTCTTTCACCGAATACAGTAGAGGCTGGAGCGTTCATTTCATTGGCGGCACGTCCGACACCTTCGCGGGGAAGCTTGCCAACATGACCCAGAACTATGCAAACGGCAGCCATCCCGATACGCCTCTACCCGTACCCGCCGCCCAGGCCACCGGCGACTGGGACAATGGCCTGACCAATGACTCCGATGGGCCTTACATCAACAAACCGGATGAAGGCAATACCTACATCAAGGCCGGCGAGGACCGCGTCCCCTACTATACAAGCTACGGAGAAGAAGTCTTCGACGTCAGCAACTTCTTTTCGCCGAACCGGATCATCCCCTCAGCGGGCATGTTTGGTTCGCTGTCGACCGGGGTGAAGAGGCAGCGCCATTGGGAAACCCTCCTTTTCCGCCGCCAGCCCGGCCATCCCAACTACACCGCCGCAGCCGGCGGGTTCATCGCCAATCCTGACTATCTGCTCCTCGATCTTTTCTGGATGCCGATCGTCGAACCCTACGCCATTAGCGAGCCGCTCTCAACGGCTGGCAAGATCAACCTCAACCAGCAGATCGTCCCCTTCACCTGGGTACAGCGCAACACGGGGCTTTACGCCGTGCTCAAACAGGAAAAAGTGGTTTCCGTACCCAACACGGATGCCAGCGTCTACAAAAGCGGCGGAACAGACACCTATCGGCGTCCGATCAACATCCCGGATACGCTCAAGCAGCTCGACTTTCGCTTTTCGAACGCCGATGGCACCGGTCTTTACGCCTTTCGCACTCCGGCGGAGATTTGCGACATGCACATCATTCCCAATGATGCCACCGTGGACATGGCGACAAAAGCGTCGCTCGATCAAAGCATGGCGAACTATTGGGCGGGGCATGCCCTGACGGGGGACAACTCCCGCGAGAGGATCTACACCACGGTCTACCCCCGCCTCACCACCCGCTCCAATACCTACACGGTGTATTACCGCGCCCAATCGCTGAAGAAACGCCCCGGCACCAACCAGGAAGTGTGGGAGGAGGGCAAGGATATCGTAACCGGAGACTACCGGGGATCGACGACCTTGGAGAGATTCATCAATCCGGCTAACACCGACATCCAGGACTACGCGGTCAATCCGGAGGCCGAACCATCGCTCGACACGTTCTATCGGTGGCGTCAGCGCTCGAACCGCCAGTTTGCTCCCTAACAGGCCCGCCTGACCATGAATCGCAGTCCATCGCGAAGAGCAGGCGCACTGGCGTTCGGCGCCGCGGGCCTGCTGCTCTCCATCGCTCTCGGGGAAACGGTCGATCCGGCGTCCTTTGCCCGGCCTCCCGCCTCCTCCGGGGTGGAAACATGGTGGCACTGGATGGATGGGCGGATCAGCAAGGATGGCCTGGCCCGGGATCTCGACAGCATGAAGGCCCAGGGAATACAGCGGGCCACGATCACCCTGGTCGGCTTCAGCACCGGCAGCACCTCTCCTGTCGCACTGGGCACACCGGAGTTCCTCGATGCGATCCGCTTCACCGCGAGCGAGGCGCAAAAACGCGGCATCACACTCGGCCTCACCGCCGGCCCGGGCTGGAGCGGCGCAGGAGGGCCATGGATTCCCGTGGAGCAATCCATGAAGCGGGTCGTCTTCTCCTCCCTCACCGTCGATGGCGGCCATGAAGGCACGGTGCATCTCCCCGCCCTGCCGACGAATGCCGGATGGGCCAGAGACACCTATGTCCTGGCATGGCCGGATGATCGGCTGCCTTCGCGGATGTCCCGGTCATCCCGCGTTCTCAACGGCGACCAGCCGCAGACAGCGAGCGCTCTCTTCGACGCCAACCCCTCGACCGTCATGGCTTCAGCGGCCCAGACCGGCAGCAAAACCTGGCGCATCACATTTTCCTTTCCCGAGGGGCATCGTGCGGACCGGGCTCTGATCTGGCTCCAGAGTTCGATCTGGATGAAGAGCCAGCCGCTCACCTTGAGCATAAGGGCTGATGGCCGGACCATTTCGGAGGAGGAAATACAACTTTCCAAACTTGAGGATCCGATCACGATCAGCTTTCCCCAGGTCACCGCGCAAGCCTATGAGCTGGAGATCCGGCTTCCGGAAAAGGCCTCCTTCCATGCCGGTCAGTTCGCCCTGCGCGAGGCGGAGTTTCTCTCGGCGGGAGAGCCTCCCCAGTGGGACAGCGCATTTCGCGACCTGGGCAGCCAGATTTCCGACTCGGCTGGCCCCCTCTCCATCCCGGCGGCGGCATCCCTCACGCCGACAGCCCACGACATCCCCGTGGACAAGGTGGTCGACCTGACCTCTCTTCGCTCCGGCGACTCCATCACCTGGCACGCTCCCCCGGGGCGCTGGCGGATCGTGCGCTTCGGATACACGACCACGAGCCAGAAGATCAACCCCGCGCCGCCCGGCGGGGCCGGATACGAATCCGACAAGATGAGCGCAGCGGCAACAGAGCTGCAATATCGGTCCTATATCACCCCCCTTCTGGAAGCGGCAGGTCCCGAGAATCGCTCCACCTTCACCCTTCTCATGGCCGATAGCTGGGAATCAGGCATGCAAAACTGGTGCACCGATTTCCCCGAGCAATTTCAGCGCCGGCGAGGCTACGACATCATCCCATGGATGCCCGCCCTTGCCGGAGCGACGGTTGGTTCCGCCCAGGAAACCCTGCGCTTCTTCAATGATTTTCGGGAGACCATCTCGGATCTCGTCACGGAGAACTATTATGAAAAGCTGCGTCAACTGGCCCATGCCGACCGCCTGACCTTCGCGGCGGAGTTTGCCTTCGCGGGGCCTCGTCTCGACGCATTCCGGATGACGCGTGCACTGGACGTTCCCATGGAGGAGCTCTGGTCCGACTGGAAGGACGGCAAACCCCCGGCCATTCCGGACGGCACGATCACGCAAACGGTATTTGCCAATGCCGCGCAGGTATGCGGCAAAAGGATATTTGGCTATGAATTGTTCACCTCGTTACGGGGAGATTGGCGCAGGACGCCCGGGGATTTCTCCTTCGTCGGCGATCTTGCCCTGCTCAATGGTATGAATCAGGCAACCCTGCACTCCATGATGCACCAGCCGGACGAGCGGAAACCGGGCCTGACCTTGCAGGGCTTTGGCCAGCATTTTCAACGTCATAACACCTGGTGGACGCTGGCCCGCGACTGGCTCTCCGAGCTGACGCGCAAGCAGTATATCTTCCAAAACTCCTCCGTCTTTCACGACATCCTGGTTTATTACGGCGACACCCTGCCGCGCAGTGAGATCAATCTCTCAAAGTTCGTCCTGCCGGAAAATGCCCAGCCGCTCTTCATCGATCACGACACCCTGAGGAACCGCATCAGCGTGAAGGACGGCAGGCTTCAGCTCGATAATCAGGGAGATTTTGCCTGCCTGATCCTGCCTGGCAGCACGATGTTCTCCAGCGGATGCGCCCTGCGTGTCGACACGCTGCAGCGGCTCGGCGAGCTGGTGAATGCGGGCGCTGTCCTGATCGGCCAACCGCCTCTGCGCACGCCGGGACTCCTCGATTTCCGTGAGGAGGATGCAAAACTCGCCGCCATCTCCGCGCACCTGTGGAACAGCCTCGCCGAAAACACCGTGGAGCCCCATCGCGTGGGAAAGGGCTTTGTCTATCGAACGAACCAGGTGGCCGATGTCCTCGCTAAATCAGGCTACCAGCCAGCCTTGCGATCCACCCCGTCCGAAAGCAGGAGAAATGTGAAATTCTGCCGCCTGCTGGCCCAGGACCGGGACACCTACTTTCTTTTCAATCCGAATGAAGACTCCGCCAGCTTCGTCTGCGACGTGGCCGATCCTGAGGGGAGGATGCCGGAGCGATGGGACCCCGCCGATGGATCAACCGCCCCGCTGCCCGTCTTTCGTCACCACGCTGGCCGCACGATCTTCCCCGTCGATATCCCCGGGAAAAGCAGCGTCTTCATCGTCCTGCGCACCGTGGCTGCTCCGCCATGGATTTCCACCCATCCCCAGGATCTCAGCTTGTCCGGGCTGGATGGCATTCTCTTCCAGGAACGCTCCCCCTCCCGCTGGACCGCAACCTCCACAAAGCACGAAAGTCTCTCGCTGAAGCCCGCAGAGGGAGCAGTCGTTACACTCGATTTTCCCGCTCCGCGCATCCTGCCCTTGAGCGCACCGTGGCGGCTTCGGTTTGTCCAACTGGACGGACAGCCCCAGGTGACACTGGCCGAACCCGCCTCATGGACCACCCTGCCCGAGGAAAAGTACAGAAACTACTCGGGCCTCGTTCTCTATGAGACATCCCTCGACATCCCGGCAGATTTCCTCAAGGGTGCCGGCAGGGTGATGCTGGATCTCGGCGAGGTCGGAAAAGCCTGCCGGCTTGCCATAAATGGCCGCAATGCCGGAACCCTCTGGCGGAAACCATGGCAGGTTTCCGTCGAACGATTCCTCACCCCCGGCGCAAACGCCATCTCAATCGAGGTCGTCAACACCTGGTACAACCGCCTCATGGCCGATCAGGCGCTGCCCGCATCGGAAAGAACCACATGGACATCCTGGCCCCGGCTCAAGGACTGGCTTGCGGAAAATGCCGGGCCGGAACAGAGCGGTCTGCTCGCCCCGGTGAAGCTGGTGGCCTACCCCGGGATTGAGATACCCGCCGCTCCGTGAAGGCCTTCGGCGCGACATCCCGCCACGAAGTTCCCCGGCGGCTTCTCACCTGGGATATGCTTCATTGTAGAACGCCTTCCGCCTGCCTGAAGCGGATTTCCTTGCATTATCCGGCTCACTGTTGAACTTCGTACTTATGCCTTCCTTACCCCGGGTCACGGTTCGCGATATTGCTGAAAAAGCCGGGGTGCACTTTACGACGGTAAGCCTCGCCTTGCGTCAAAGTCCGCGGCTGAAAGCCGCCACGCGGGAAAGAGTCCTCCAGATCGCGGAATCCATGGGCTATCGCCCCGATCCGATGCTGGCCGCGCTCAATGCCTATCGGAAATCCTGCCGGCCGGCGCATTATCAAGCCACCATCGCGTGGATTCATAACTGGCCAAGCCCCGAGCAGCTCTACCGCAATGGAGAGTTCAGCCAGTACTATGCCGGAGCCAGCGAGCGGGCGCAGGAGCGTGGATACATGATCGAGGAGTTCTGGCTCCGGGAGGCAGGCATGACCGTGGAAAAGCTCCACCGTATCCTGAGAGCCCGCAATATCCAGGGTACGCTGCTGGCCCCCCAGCCACTGGCCAATATCTATCTCGACCTGCGCTACGACGAACTCTCCGCCGTCGCCTTTGGCTATACCATGCAGCCCGCCGTGCTTGACCTGGTTTCCAACCATCACGTGCATACCATGAAGCTCCTGCTGCAAAAGGTGCTCGAGCTTGGCTATCGCAGGATCGGCCTCGTCATCCCCAGTGAATGGGATGCCAAGGTGGAGCACGCCTGGCAGAGCGGCCTGCTGCTCCTGCAAGCCCAGCGACCGGACCTGGCTCGTCTCCCGATTCTCTGGGACATCTGGGACAACGAGGAAACCAAGGAGCTGGAGGCGTGGACCAAGGAACATCGCCCCGATGTCGTCATCTCGTTTCACACCACAGCCCATCGCCTGCGCTCGATCGGCTACCGTGTCCCCCAGGATATCGGGTTTGCCTGTCCGTTTCTGGATAATAACGATTACTATCTCTCCGGAGTTCACCAGAATGGACGCCTCATCGGACGCAAAGCCGTCGACATGGTCGTCGACATGATTCACCGCAGGGAGACCGGCATCCCGGAAACTCCCGTACGCGTCCTCGTCGAGGGAACCTGGCAGCCAGGCAAAACTTTGCAACGCCAGGAGCCTGCGTCAGCGAAATCCGAACGTCGAAAGACGGGCCGAATCAAAAAACCAAAGGCGGTCAAGTCGACCGGTCGTAAGCCTCCAAAGTAACGAGATGCGAGGGTGTTTCCCCTCTAAGGAATCTGGCGACATTTTCCAGTGCCTGCTCTCCGCACAGGGGATAAGTGTCGGAGGTCGGCCCTGCGACATGAGGCGAGAGCAGGATGCCCGGCGTATCCAGGAGGGGTGAGTCCATCGGGAGCGGCTCCCTGTGATAGACATCCAGCGCCACCCGCAGCCGTCCCTCTCTGGCGCAGTCAATCAAAGCGCACTCATCCACCACCCGCCCCCGCCCGACATTCACAAATACTGCGTCGTCGGCCAGGAGCGCCAGCATCTCACGCGTGACGGCTCCCTTGGTGCGCTCATTCAATCCCTCGCATTCAATCAGGATGTCCGCACCGGCAAACAGCTCCTCCAGCGACCGGCATCTCCTGACCGAGTATTCATCATAGTGGGCTTGAGGCACTCCCTCCGAATAAGCGGAAAGTTCGACATGGTGCGGCTTCAGCATCAGTACAAGCTCGCGAGCAATCGCACCAAAGCCATGAATCCCCACCCGCGCGCCGCGAAGCCTTCGCGTCTTCAGATGCCGCATCATTTGCAGCATGTCACGCGGCTCCCGCATCATCGCCGGCCACCCCTGGATGCCCCGCAGCGAGGCGAGAATCAACAACAAGGCATGCTCGGCCACGGTGTGACTGATCAGGCTTCCCCAGTTGCTCACCAGCAGCCCCTGCTCAATGAAGGCGCGAGGCACCCGCGGTTTGACTGATCCCGTGATGCTGCACAGGTAGCGCAACGAACTCTCCCCCCACCATTCCAAAGGAAGCGTCGGGCAGCTCCACGCCGTCACCAGGACGGTCGGGTTCATTTCCCGGAGCATATCCAGCCATCCCTGGCGCGACGACTGCGACACATCCACATGGCTTACTCTCGCAGAGCCCTCCTGGCCCGGCTTCCATCCAGGCAGGAAGAGATCTCGTTCATACGGCGTCAATACAACGACCACGTGATCGATGGAGGATTTCGCCGCCCGCCATGTTTCTGAAAGCTCAAGCGTATTCATGCAGGACCGCTCCGAGCCTAGTTCAAGCCGGGATGGGCGTAAACGAATCGCCTCGACGCGTTTGTTCTTACTGTCGAATCTTCCGGCTTGCACCATCAAGCCCGAGCCGCCCGACGGCTCCGCTCGCCCGCCTTCGTTCTACAAAACGAATTTCGCCAGGATTGCCCGGAGCTGCATGGCGGGCTAGATTGCGGGCAGCCCCCTGTCTCCCAAGATGAATACGCCCATCACCCTCGCGGCAGCAGCCCTGCTGGCATCGACCACGCTCCATGCGAATCAACTGACGAATCCGGGATTCGAATCCGAGTTCCACGAGTGGAAGGTGCAGGAGAAGCAACCTGTATCCTCTGTCACGCAGGAGGCCGCTCGCTCGGGCAGTTCAGGACTGCACCTCTCCGGCCCCGGAGCGCGCATCGAATCTGAGCGACTGGAGATCCTGCCCGGGCAGAAAGCGACGCTGGAGTTTTGGGCCCGGGCCACAGCCAATGGCCTCGGCGTCGTCATGCTCGTGCCTTATGGAGGAAACAAGCGTCCGATCCTGAATGAAAAGGCGAACCCGCCAGTAATCGTCGTGGTGAAAAAATCCGCGGAATGGGTTCCCTACAAAGTGGAATTTCCCTCTCCCGAGGAAGCCACCTCGATCGGCATATGGATTCGATCCTGGAGCCGTTCCAAAGGCGAGGCCGACCTCGATGACTTCAGCCTCAAGATCGAATAAGCCCCCACCCCTGCATTTCTGATCAGCTCCAATGAGCAATCCGATTCTGGGCGTTTTTTATCACTGGCTGGGAGGCCTCGCCTCCGCCAGCTTCTACATCCCCTATCGCGGCGTGCAGCGCTGGTCGTGGGAGACTTACTGGCTCGTGGGAGGCGTGTTTAGCTGGATCATCGCTCCCTGGACCTTTGCGATCCTTTTGATACCCCGCCTCTGGCACGTCATCTCGTCCGCGCCTCCGGGGGCGCTGCTGCTGGCTTATGCTTTTGGCGTCCTCTGGGGCGTGGGAGGCCTCACGTTCGGCCTGACCATGCGATATCTCGGGATCGCCCTCGGGATGGCGGTGGCTCTGGGCTTTTGCGCTGCGTTCGGCACATTGATTCCCCCGCTGTTTGAGGGCAGGATGGGAAATATCATCGGCACTCCATCGGGGCAGATGGTCATTCTCGGAGTGCTCGCGTGCCTGGTCGGCATCGGCATTAGCGGCATGGCCGGCATGTCCAAGGAGCGCGAACTGTCTCCCGAGGAAAAGGCCGCAACCGTGAAGGAGTTTCACTTCACCAAGGGTATGCTCGTTGCAACCTTCTCCGGTATCATGAGTTCCTGTTTTGCCTTCGGACTCGCGGCGGGAAAACCCATCGGCGATCTCGCCAAAGCCTCGCTCCTCGAGCATGGAGGAAGCGATCTCTGGCAGAATCTCCCCATCCTCGTCGTCGTGCTTCTGGGCGGGTTTACCACCAACTTTCTCTGGTGCCTTGTCCTGAACTTCAAAAACCGCTCCGGCCACGAATACCTCAACCTCCGCCGCGAGGCCGTGGGCGAGGTGAGCGCGGCCGAGGGCGTGATGCTCTCGACTGCGGCAGAAGAGGAATCCGTCACCTCGCCAGCGCCATCCCACGCTGCCGCCGTCCAGCCGGAACCTGCGCCGCTCCTCCGGAATTACCTTCTTTCCGCGACGGCGGGCATCACGTGGTATCTGCAGTTCTTCTTCTACAGCATGGGACAAACGAAAATGGGGCAGTACGAGTTCTCGAGTTGGACGCTCCACATGGCCAGCATCATCATTTTCAGCACGCTGTGGGGCATCGTCCTCCACGAGTGGCGAGGCACCAGCCGCCGCACGCATGCCTTGATCGCGCTCGGACTCCTGCTCCTCATCGGATCGACTGTGATTGTCGGATACGGAAACCTCCTCGGCGCTGAGTCCTCCCACTAGCGTCCCTCGACCGCCTTTCGCGACAGTCCGTCCCGCGCTCCGTTTTCCTTATTCGAATGCCGCCGAGGACGGTCCTAAAGACTTTTCTCCCGGCGAATCGCAGTCATAGTAGCCCCGCCAGACGAGGTATCGTCAGACGAAACATGACGAGCGAGCAAACTGATATTCTGCCACCGGTGAACTGCAACACCCCGCCACGCCCGCTGCTTGCCATCATCGGCCTGAGTCTCGCGATGGCGGCGGGAATCCCGCGTTTACCCGCGGCGGATCCAGGCATGGCCGCCCTGCCTGGAGGGGAATTCACGATGGGCTCGGATGCGCCTTATGCACAGGCCAATGAGAAACCGGCGCATCGCGTCAAAGTCTCTCCGTTCCTGATCGACATCTATCCCGTCACCAATGCCGACTATGCGAGGTTTGTCGAGGCCACCGGCTACAAGACTGTCGCTGAGCGGCCGGTGGATTGGGAGGAGCTCAGGAAGCAGGTGCCACCCGGCACGCCCAAGCCGCCGGACGCCATGCTCCAGCCAGGCTCCCTCGTCTTTCAACCCACCTCCGGCCCGGTGCCGCTGACCAACATGGCAAACTGGTGGGTGTGGATTCCCGGAGCAAACTGGCAGCATCCCGAGGGTCCGGACAGCACGATCAAAGGCCGAGCCAGCCATCCCGTGGTCCACATCGCCTGGGAGGATGCCGAGGCTTACGCCAGATGGGCGGGCAAGCGCCTGCCTACCGAAGCCGAGTGGGAATACGCCGCCCGGGGCGGGCTGGATGGCAGGCGTTATGCGTGGGGCGACGAGGAGATCGTCGATGGGAAATATCGCGCCAACCGCTGGACCGGAGACTTTCCCTATCACAATACAGCCGCCGATGGCTTCATAGGCACCTCACCCGTGGGCAGCTTCCCTGCCAATGGATACGGACTCTATGATATGGGCGGCAATGTCTGGAACTGGTGCTCCGATATTTATCATGGAGCCGCATTCGCGGAGCGATGCAACAGCAAGACCATGGTGTGCTGCGATCCACGAGGTCCCCTCACCGGAGAACCCGAGCGAGTCCTGCCCGGTGATCCATCGCCTGCCGACGTGCCCGGCGCTCTGCGACGGGTCATCAAGGGCGGCAGCTATCTCTGCTCCCCCAGCTATTGTGAAAGCTATCGCCCGGCAGCCCGGCGCGGCTCGACCCCCGATACCGGCACGAGCCACATCGGCTTTCGCTGCGCCAAATCCCTGCCGGATACCCCTTAAGCCGAGCGGACTCTCAACACGACACTCCCTCACCGTGCGCCAAAACAAAATGCCGGCGCACAGATGCGCACACGGCATTCCGTGTTTGCTCGAAAGCAGAAAGACCTGACGCCTTGCGGGCTTCCAGTCAGACCGCGGCCGGAGTCACCCAGCCGCTTCGGACCGCGAAATCCCCGAAATGCTCGCCAGGATTGCGGTTCTTGGCAAAGCCCTCGAAGAGTTCGTCCAGAGTCGAAACGATGCCCGACTCATCCAGATTCTCACGATAGACCTGGTTGAGGCGCGTCCCCACATGGTCTCCGCCGATGCAAAGATTGTAGTGACCCGGTCCCGTACCGACAAAGCCGATCTCGGACAGGCGGGAACGCCCGCACCCGTTCGGGCACCCGGTCATGCGCGTGATGATGTTCTCATTCTGCAATCCATGGCGCTCCATCAGGATGTCGATCTTGTCGATGAGCGCAGGCATGTACCGCTGGGCTTCCGCCAGGGCGAGCGGGCAGGTCGGCAGCGCCACGCAGGCGATGCTGTTCCGGCGAAGCACCGAACTGCGCTCCAGGAACGCGACCACGCCATGCTTTTCCAGAATCTCGTGGACCTTCTTTTTGTTCTTCGCTGTAACGGCGGCAACGATCACACCCTGGTTGGCGGTGAACTGGATGTTGCACAGCTTGGCCTCCGTGAGCTCCAGCAACGCTGCCTTCAGCGACTGCTGGGAGTCGTCGAGGATGCGACCATTCTCGGCAAAGGCGGTGAAATTCCACAGTCCGCGATGGTCTTTGAGCCATCCGTAGCGATCCTCACGAGACGTGAAGGTGAAGGGGCGTGCCGGCTCGAGAGCAAACCCGCAGCGGCGGGTAAGCTCGGCCTTGAACTCTTCCACACCCATGCGATCGAGCGTGTACTTCAGACGTGCGAGCTTGCGGTCGCTGCGGTTTCCAAAATCACGCTGGATCGTCACGATCTCATAGAGCGCGGACAAGAGCTTCGCGTCGCCCTCGCGGATATCGACATAGCCGATGACCGACGCGGCTCTGGGATAGGTCTCGGGATTGCCATGTGTCGCGGAAAGCCCGCCTCCCACGACAATGTTGAAGCCCACCAGTTCGTCATTCTCCAGGATCGCAATCAAGCCCGCATCATTGGCGAAGACGTCGGGGTCATTGTTGGGCGGGACACCGATGCCGATCTTGAATTTCCGGGGCAGATACCGGTCCTGATAGAGCGGATCTTCCTCGTCCTGCGGATTCAGGTGCTCCTCATCCAACCAGATCTCATGATAGGCACGAGTCTTGGGCAGGAGGTGCTCGCTGATGAGCTTGGCATACCCGTAGAGACGCTCATGCAAGGGAGTCTCCGCCGGATTGCCCGAGACGATCACATTGCGATTCACGTCACCGCAGGCCGCGATGGAGTCGAGTCCCACCAGGCTGAAATCCTTCAGCGTCGGCTTCACGTCCTTTTTCAGGATGCCGTGCAACTGAATCGTCTGGCGCGTCGTGATCTTGATCACCCCTGTGGAATACAGCCCCGCCACATGATGAACGGCCACCCACTGCTCGGGGGTGAGGAAACCTCCGGGAATGCGGAGTCGGACCATGAAAGAATAGAGACGATCCAGCTTCTTGGCTGCCCGGATGTCGCGACGGTCGCGGTCGTCCTGGAGATACATGCCATGGAACTTGACCAGGGCTTGATCAGGATCCCGCACGGCACCGGTATAGGCATCGTTCAAGCTCTCCTTGATCGTGCCGCGCAGGCCGTGGCTTTCCTTTTTGATCTTCTCGATCGGAGATGGCTGGTTGTTGGACATATTCGCGATTTAGTAGACGTCTTTGAGGTAGCGTCCCTGCTCGACGAGTCGAGCGAGGTAGCCTTGAGCAGCCCCGGTATCGAGGCCGCCATGGTTCTGAATGATCTGCAGGAGCGCCTTTTCTACATCGACGCTCATCGGGTCCCTGGTTCCGCATACATAGACGGAGGCTCCCCCCTCGATCCATTCGTACACCGCCGCCCCGTTCTCCATGAGGCGATGCTGCACATAGACCTTCTCCGCCTGATCTCGCGAAAACGCGACATCGAGACGATTGAGCACGCCTGTTTTCAGGAAGTCCTGCAACTCGGTCTGGTAAAGGAAATCCGTGACGAAATGCTGGTCGCCAAAGAACAGCCAGTTGCGACCGGAGGCACCTGCTGCGTCCCGCTCGAAAAGGAACGAACGGAAGGGCGCAATACCCGTACCGGGTCCGATCATGATGACATCCTTCTCCGGGGCCGGGAGCTTGAACGCGCCGTTCTTGTGAATGTAGAACTCGATCTCCGTTTCCTCAGCCAGACGGCTTAGGTATCCGGAGCAAAGCCCCTCGCCTTTTGCACCGGTCTCCGAGGTGAATATGGCGCGCGCCACCGTGAGATGAAGCTCGCCCGGATGCGCCAGCGGCGACGACGAGATCGAGTACAGCCGTGGTGCGATCGGCTCCATGATCTCCAGCAGCGCGCTGATTTCCACCGCTCCCGGAGGATGTGCGGTGAGAAGCTCGTCGAAATTCACCCTCCCGCTCTCGACCGGTCGGGCGAGCAGCGCGGCATACTTTTCGATGACCCGCTTGGGTAGATAGGTGAGATTCACCTTCCTGGAGAGGATTTCCTGCAAGGAGGCCGTTTCGCCGCGGAAAGTCACGCTCTCCTCGCCGCTCTTTTCCAGCGCCGTGAGAACGCGCTCCACCAGGTCGGCCGGATTGAGCGGATGGAATCCCGCCGCATCGCCCGGGGCATAGTCAATATCCCCCTCGCAGCGGATCTCGATGTGATGCGTCTCCTTCGCAGAGGGTTCGTCATTGAGATTGATGTTGGTAAGGATCTCCCCTTTGTAAAGGGCCTTGCCAGGACGTGCCGGAGCTGCGGCTGCCGTGCTCGCTGGAGCGGATGCCCCGGAAAGCGCTGCCACGATATCGGTCAGCCACTGTTTTCCCTCCTCATCAAAAGCCACGTCGCATTTCACGAGCGGCAGGAGGCGTTTGCCTCCCCGGTCAGCGAGGTACTTGTCCGCATCAATGCCCGCCTGGCAAAACTGCGGATAAGCGCTATCGCCCAATCCGAGAACGGCAAAATTCATGGCATCGAGCTTCAGATCTCCCTGCTTGATATAGTCAAAGAAGGCGTTCGCCGCGGCTGGCGGCTCCCCGTCTCCCTGGGTGCTGACGATCAAAAAGAAGTACGACTCCTTCGCGAGATCCTTGAGTCGATATTGGTCCAGCGCCACCAGCTTGACCTGAAACCCTCGCTCCTTGGCAGCCTTTGCCAGATCGGTCGCGAGGCGCTTGGAGTTTCCCGTCTCCGTGCCATAGGCCAGCGTGAAGCGCGTGACCTTGGGCGCTGCGGTTTCACTGCTTTGAGAAGCAGCTCCACCCCAGGAGGTGCCAAGCGTGGCGCTCAGGTAACCGTGCATCCAGACAAGCTCCTCCTGCGAGGAGGCCTTGAGCAGATTGATAAAGGAAGTGACTCTTGGATTATTGTCCAGCATGGGCGAGGCAGAAACTCCGTTTAGGAGTGGATCGGGATGATTGAGACGCCTGTAAACGCGTCCGGGCGATCGGACCCCGCTCGGTCGGAACACGAGGACACCTCCATCGAAAAACCACGATGCCCGGCAGGCGATCGTCGGTCAGGCCGATGGGATAAATGGCTTTGCCATGAGGTGAATGTTCTCTTCACGAAGTCGATCTTTTACAGCGATTTAGGCGCCTCGGGCAGACACAGAAACCCAGGTTTTCCACCTTCACAGCTTGAGCGAAAGTGCCGCCAGATTCCGATGTCAACGCCGACGAAAGCGCCTCTCCTACCATGGCACAGAGAACCCATCCTGCGAGAAAAATGATCGAAAAAATGACCCATTCAGTCGCCATTCAATTAACGACCTGATGATCAAAACCTTACAATAACTAATTCACCCGCAGCAGAGCCGCTAATCCCGTCCTGGAAACAGTCTGCGAGGCCATTTTTCCACTTGGGAAAGCTTCCTTCCCCGCAGCAGCCCCGCGACGGCGAGAAAGGTTCGCCGAGCATCGCCAATGGGATGATAGAAGGCGTTCCAGTTTTCACTGTCCTCGCCATCGTGGTTAGGCACCACGTATTGAAATCGAGGAGCCATCGCGATTTCCCGGGGAGCGCTGCCCGCGCGCCGCTCGATTTCCTCCAGGTCTTTCAGGGACAGCTCGCCCTTTTGCTTGCGAGTGCGGCGCAGCAGCTTTCGCCGCATCACATCGACGATCAAAGCGTCGAGAGCCACGCCGGGCTGGGACATGAGAAACTTCACCTCGTCCAGACTCAACGGTGAGATAAACACACTCAGCTTGGCGACCGCCCGGAGCTTTTCGTGAACGAGCAGGGTTTCCCCGATAAACGGATTCCCCTCAAAGAGCATATCCGACTTCGCAAGATTGCGGGTGAGTTCCTCCACGTCGAGGGCCTGAAGATCTCCCCTCACGTCGATCACGACAAACCGGTCATTTTCCCGCAGCCTCTCGATCTCCGCCCGGGAGCGGAAGTGATAGTCCTTTCCATCGGATTCTCCGGGCCGCGGAGAGCGGGAGTTATACAAAACCAGCGGGCGGACCCTGGCCAGGAGATCGGGTTCGAACTGCGCGAGTGCCTTGAAGAGCGGACTCTTGCCCACGCAGGAAGGACCGCTCAGAACGATCAGCCGTCCGCCCGCTTTCACTGACGCTCCTCCTCCAGAGCTTCCCAATAGGCATGGACGCGACGCATGAAGAGCTCCGATCTCTCGGCGAAGAGCCGTGCCCCCAGCAAATGCGCCTGTCGGCGGAAGCCATCTAACTGACGGTCGACTTCATCCGCAAACAACTCCAGCACCTCGGAACCAAAGGCCTCTCCCTCCGCCAGGACGATGGACCGCACGACGGAGAGATCGTGATCATCACCAAGGATATCGCCCAGGTCGTCGAACTCCTTGCGCAGGCCTCCAAAGATTTCAGGCCAGAGCGGAGCGAGAAACTGGGTCTGATTCGTCAGGTCTTTCACGCGCTTGCGCCATTCATGAAACGTCTCCGGATGGGGATCGTCGTAGGCCGCCCGCATGGCCGCCCTCGCCTTTTTATAGGTGATCAACAACCCATCTCCGAAAAGGGAAAACTGGTTTTTGCCGAGATCGAGTGTCTCGTATCGCCGCGCCGCCTCACGCGCCTGCCGGGCGGACTCGGCGACGCGCTCCGCAAGCAGCTCCGGGGTCAAAGCCGGGTCATCCTTGTGCAGAATGACCTCCAGTTGCTCCAAAACCTTGCCGCACTCTCCTGCGGTCGCTACGAAGCGGCGAAAAGCCGCCCGTGTCGCATCCACATCGCGGAAGGCGGACAATTTCCGCCCGATCTCGCGAAACAGCGCATTGCCCTCGCGCGACAGGTCGGGATGCGCTGGTCGCAAAAGACGGAAAACCGCCCTCAGCCGCTTGCAGCGTTTGCGCGCCTTATGAATCGCCTCGCCTCCCTCGTCGCCTTCCACATCAGCCGCCAGCCGTTCCGACTGCTCCACCAGACATCGCCGCAATGCCGCTCCCAGGGATTCATCAATGCGAAGCTCAAAGGACATAGGCTGGATGCAGGACAGGCAGTTGTCGGATATTATCCGGTTCCGATCTCGTGGGTGGCCGCCTTCAGGCGTAAAAGGTCGAGCTTTTCGATCGGCAGCGCGACAAAGAGCTGAATGCGGCGGTGAATCTCCTCGGCCACTTCAAAAAAAGCATGTCGCACGTCTGCCGCATCCCCGGCTGTCTCGGCAGGATTGCGCGAGCTCCAGTGGGCAATGATCGGCTGCCCCGGCCAGTCGGGAGTCTGCTCCCTGGCCGCGTCGCAGAGGGTGATCACAAAATCAAACTCCTCTCCTTGAAACTCCTCCCACGATTTGCTGCGCGCATCGGAGGCATCCACGTGGTAGTCGTTTCTCAGGATCTCGACCGCCAGAGGATGGACCGTTCCCGACGGCGCCGTGCCTCCGCTGTAAACCTCAAACCGATCTCCGCCCTCCTTCCTGAGCAGATATTCGGCGAGGATGCTGCGTTCAGCGTTCGCGGTGCAAAGGAAGAGCGTCTTGAATTTTCGCTGGGGAACTTCGGTGGCCATATGCTTATAGAGGTTCGGTCGTCGTGTGAGGACTTTCCGAATGCGAGACCAACCGAAAAGGTACGAAATGTGACGAATTTGTCACACTCCAATCTTGCCCTGGTATTGCGAGTTGCTTCAAAAGATGTATCCCACTACGCGCATGGAGAACTCCAGCGAACCGCTTCTCTCGGTTCACGGTTTACATAAGAGTTTCGACGACAATCCCATTCTCAAGGGAGTCAGCCTTGATGTCGAAAAAGGCGACCTTGTTTCCATCATCGGCCCGTCCGGCTGCGGCAAGAGCACGTTTTTGCGCTGTATGAACTTTCTGGAGATTCCCGACGCGGGAAAAATCTCCATCGCCGGGGTGGAGATCGACTGCCAGGGGCTGGAGGACGCCCCTCCCCGGGATCTCAAGGAAAAAGCCCACAAGCTCCGCCAGCACGTCGGCATGGTCTTTCAGCAGTTCAATCTCTTCCCGCACAAGACCATCCTCGAGAACATCATGCTCGCTCCGATGGTCGTTCGCGGCATCCCGCGTGAGGATGCCGAAAAAAATGGCCTCCGCCTGCTGGAAAAGGTCGGTCTCGGAGCACTCGCCGACCGCTATCCCGCGCAGATGTCCGGCGGCCAGCAGCAGCGCGCCGGCATCGCCCGCGCCCTCGCGATGAATCCCCAGGTGATGCTCTACGACGAGCCAACCAGCGCCCTCGACCCGGAGCTGGTCGACGAGGTGCTCAAGGTCATGAAGGACCTCGACAACGAGGGCATGACCCAGATCGTCGTGACGCACGAAATGCGCTTCGCCCGCGACGCCAGCGACTACATCGTCTTCATGGAAAAAGGCCACATCGTCGAAATCTCCGACGAGGACGAAATCTTCCAAAACCCGAAGGACGAGCGGACTCGTCAATTCCTTAAGAGGTTCATCTGATGCTTCGCCACCTCGCCTCCATCCTGCTCTGCACCGCGACCCTCGCCGTCGCCCAGGAAACCGCTCCGCAGCCCGTCCTGCGCTGGGCGGCTGATCCCGACAGCAACGCGCCATACACTTTTTACGGCTCGGATAACAAACTGACCGGCTTTGAGTACGAGATTATCAATGCCATCGCAAGGCACATGGGGCGCAAAGCCGAGTTTGTCCAAAATGATTGGGATGGCCTTATCCCGGGCCTCGGGCGCGGCATGTACGACGTGGTGATCTGCGGCATCGAGATCACGCCGGACAAGGCGGGTGAAGTGCTCTTCAGCAACCCGTACTACGTCACCTTTGAGCAGTTGGTTGTCCGCAAGGGTACAGCTCCCATCACCTCGCTCGATCAACTTTCCGGAAAACAGATCGGCACACTCGACCAGACGGCAGCCCTCTCCATGCTGGAAAAGACTCCCGGCGTGGAGGCAAAGACCTACGACGAAGAGATCAACGCCTATCAGGATGTCGCGAACGGTCGGCTCTTCGGCGTACTACTGGATTATCCGATCGCGAAGTATTACGCGGCACCAAACCCGAACCTGCAATTCAGCGGGCCGCCTTTTGGGCAGATCGTCTACGGCATCGCAATCAAAAAGGGAAACACCGAGCTGCAACAGGACATCAACAAAGCCCTCCAGGAGGTGATCGCGAGCGGCGAAATGCGCGACATTCTCTCGCGCTGGGGACTTTGGACTCCCACAGTGGCAGGCGCGTTTGGACAACCTGAAGACCCTTCTCAGGCAGACACATCCTACAAGGCCTTCGTGGCGTCTCATAGTGAGGAAGCAAGTTTCACAACGCGCCTTCAGCGCTACTGGAGCTACTGGCCGCTCCTGCTCAATGCCACCATCCTGACCGTTGAGATTTCGCTGGTCGGCATGATGCTAGCCATCGCGGTTGGCTTCACGCTCGCCATCATGCGTGTTTTCGGGCCATGGCCACTTCGTTGGATTGCGACTCTCTATATCGAAATTATCCGGGGCACCCCATTGCTCATTCAGTTGCTTATTCTCTTTTATGGCTTGCCAAACATCGGCATTAAACTCGCGCCCTTCGTGGCGGGCGTCCTGGGGCTCGGGTTGAACTATGCCGCGTACGAAGCGGAGAACTACCGTGCGGGTCTGCTGGCTATTCCAAAGGGCCAGATGGAAGCCGCCCGGGCGCTCGGCATGACGCACTTCCAAGGCCTGCGGTTCGTCGTGATTCCTCAGTCCTTCCGGCTGGTACTGCCTCCAGTGACCAATGATTTTATTTCCCTGCTCAAAGACTCGTCGCTCGTCTCGATGGTCACACTGGTCGATCTGACCGGCGCTTATAACCGCATTGCGACACAGAGCTTCGACTTCTTTGGCACCGGTCTACTCGTGGCGGCGATCTACCTGCTGATCGGCCTGCCCTTCGTACGACTTGCCCGCTACACCGAGCAAACCCTCGCCGTCGACCAGCGTCGCCCAAATCAAAAGCCCGGGATGATTCCCGGGCTTAATATGATCAACAAACTCACCAACCGTTAATCGGGAGTGAGCATCTCGCCGGGTCTGAATTCAGCCCCGGCGAGAAGATGAGAATTTACCCGAGGCTCGGGATCTTGCGGATCGGATCGACTTCCGCGGAGTAATCCACACCCTCAAGGCCGAAGCCGAACAGGCGGTAAAACTCCTTCTGGTATCCGGCGAAATCCGTCGCGGCGTCGATTGTCTCCGTCGAGACGTCTTTCCAGGCGTCGCGGACCTCAGCCTGCACGTCGTCGCGCATTTCCCAGTCGTCGATGCGGATGCGGCCCGCGTCGTCGAGCTTGGGCCCTTCCGGGGCGCAATAGTGATCGGCAAAGAGACGTTCGATCTGCTCGATACAGCCCTCGTGAAGCCCCTTGGCCTTCATCACCTTGTAGAGGATGGAGATATAGAGCGGCACGACCGGAATGGCCGAGCTGGCCTGCGTGACGAGCGCCTTATTCACGGAAACGAGCGCGGTTCCGGAACCGAACTTCCCGTTGATGTCGCGGGCAGTCTTCTCGAGGGCGAGCTTGGCGCGGCCGATGGTGCCGTCGGTATAGATCGCCCAGGTCAGTGCGGGCCCGATGTACGAGTAGGCGACGGTCTTGAAGCCCTCGGCGAGCACCCCGGCATTTTCCATGGCGTCAATCCAGAGCTGCCAGTCCTCGCCACCCATCACCTTCACCGTGTGGGCGATCTCCTCCTCGGAGGCGGGGTCGATGGAGACCGTCTCGATCTCCTTCTTGTCGGTGTTGAGATTCTTGTTGGTGAAGGTCTCGCCTGTCGGCTTGAGCACAGACTTGAAGACCTCGCCAGTGACCGGATCGGTACGGCGCGGGGAGGCGAGGCTGTAGACGATCATGTCGATCTGGCCGAGGTCGGTCTTGATCGTCTCGATCACCTTTTGCTTCATCTCGTTGGAGAAAGCGTCGCCATTGAAGCTCTTGGCGTAGAGGCCTTCCTTGAGGGCGGCTTCTTCAAACGCAGCGGAGTTGTACCAGCCAGCCGAGGCGGTCTTTTTCTCCACGGGTTCCTTTTCAAAAAACACGCCGACCGTCGAGGCTCCGCCACCGAAGGCGGCCACGATGCGGGAGGCCAGGCCGTACCCGGTCGAGGAACCGACCACGAGCACGCGCTTGGGGGCGTTGGGCAGAGAGGGTTTGCTCTTTACGTACGCGATTTGCTCCTGGACATGAGCCGCACAGCCGTCCGGGTGAGCCGTCGTACAGATAAAACCGCGAATCTTGGGAGTGATAATCATGGGTACCCCTTTGCTTGTGGCTCCTTTCCGGCTGGGTGGCAAGCCTCGGAAGCACCCCGCTTTTCCCGAAATATGGGCGGAAAAAGCAGAAAATCCGGCCGCCTTCCGGGATTTCCTCCCTAGCGAGGGAGAGAGTACGGTCGACGCCACAGCCGCCGAAGTTGCTGCCTCAGGGCCTTGAGCCGGGTAAAAACCGCATCATCGGCCCGGCTCTCGCGATAGGCTCCTTCCTCATATGCGGCAGAGAATTGGCGGAGCACGTCTTTTTCCTCCTCCGCGATCGCAGCAGACTCCAGCCTCCCCAGCCAGGCGAGGGGCGTTTCCGCAGGATGTCGATTGCGACCAGCCCGTGCCGCGATGTCTTCGAGTTCCACCAAAAGGCGCTGGACGCGATTTTCGGACCGCGCCGTCCGCCTGGCCCGGAGATTGCGCAGGAGCCACACAAAAGCGATGCCCACCAGCGCAAAAAAGATCATCACGTCCACGTGCTCCCAGGCTTCAGAGGAGGTGAGCTGGTTCCAGGTCGTCTCGACTCTCTCGATCGACGTGGTGACCGCCGCAGCCATGTAACTGATTCCCGTGCGATACCACGGCCACATTGACGAGTCCATTTCCCGAGCGATTCCGACGGCGAGTTGAGGCGCCACGAAATCCGTGGGATCAAACCTCAGCCACTCGCCGCGTCTGGCATCCCAGGCCTCGACCCAGGCGTGTGCATCGCTATCGCGCACCGTGATCGTTCGCATCCAGGGGTTCCATGTTCCTCCGCGATACCCGGTGACGACGCGGGCAGGTACTCCGCCGAGCCGCAGGAGGGTGGCTCCGGCAGCGGCATAGTGCTCGCAAAAGCCACGCTTTTGCTCGGTGAGAAATCTCCCCAGGTCGTCAGTACGTCCCGGTCGCTGGGTATAGCGAAACCCCGCTTTTCGGAAGAACCTCGCCACCGCCTGCATCCTCGCCTGCGTGTCCATGGAGGAGTGAAAAATCTCCTTCACGATTTTTTGCATGCGCGGATCGCTCCGCACGTTTTTCGGAACCGCCAGAGCCCCCTCTGCGAGTGCCGCCACCGGGGCATCGGGCATCGAGCTGGTGGCAGAAACGACATCCATATCCAATTGCCCGCCGCCGACAGCCTGCAGTACCGAGGCGCCGAGATCCATCACGACGACGTCCTGGTCGTCCCGGCGCGCGTTGACGTAGAGGGCGTGATCGAGCACAGCGACGATACCGGAGCGATTCGAGGCAAGTTCCTGATGGTATCGAATGATGCCGGGGCGGGGCGCTGGTGCGGCAGCTCCCAGTTGGCGCTTGCGATCGATTTCCCGGGAGTATCTCGCCCACGTCATTCCCCCGCTCACCTCGAGCACCTGGCCCCGCCAGTAAAGGTCGGCGGGCCTTGGCATTTCCTGATCCGGGGCAAAGCGCGCGACGAGGGCGACCCGGCGCGACTGGGCCACCTCGGCGATATTTCCGGGATTCAGCACCCCGCTACCGGAGAAACCCGACCACACCTTGGGTGAATAGTCCGAAAGATTCGGAAAGGCCCAGAAGATGGCCGTCACCACGATCCCCACTGGCACGACCACCCGCAATGACCTCGTAACAGCAACCCACAGGCTCACTGTCGCCTCAGCGGGTCGGTGAATCTGCTCGGCCAGCAGCAGAAAGACGATGACATCGACGACGACAAAAGTCGCCCCGACCGGCGGGTATGGCTTCAAGATCGCGCTGGCCAGCAGCACCAGCATGCAGAGCAAGACTCTTATTCCACGCTGGGGCGTCACAGGCCGCAAGAGGAGCAGCGCCCCGACGATCGCGCCGAGGTCTCCCAGCGTGCTGGCGAGACGGAAGTAATCCTGATCGATGAACACCCCGATCGCCCCCAGAACCAAAGCCACCCGCACCAGCCACGCTGGCAGATGCGTTTGCCGCTGGCGCAGGATAGCCCCGGTGAGCAAAGCCGCCAGGGCTGCAAGCATCACCGGCCCCCGGGGGACGAGGATGATCAGGTGAATCGCCATCGCTCCGGCCAGCACCCAGCCCAGGTGGCGCTCGCGACGCTCCAGCACCTCGTTCATGCTGCGCCTCCCGGGAAGGTGGCGAGCGCCTCCTGGCAGCTCGCGAGGTTGCGTCCAGCGATCTCGCCGCGATGTGGGGATAAATCGAGGAGGAAGGGCCGTCCCTCGCGAACGCACTGCGTCATCCAGCCGCTTAGCTGCTCCAGCCTCGCTTCGGGATCATCAAGGAATGCCGTATCCCGCCAGCGCAAAACGACGTCACCACTCCCGCCCTCATCGAGGGTCCGCACGACCATCTTGCCCGTACGGGCGAAAACCCGCCAATCCATACGCGAAAGCGGATCACCCGCCTCATAGGGCCGATGACCGCTCACGTCGTCACCACCTGCGCCAGCCCCCTGGAGATCGCCATCGCTGCCGAGATTTCGCTCTTCCAACGACACGCCTCTCGGCTTGGGATAGACGAAGTAACTCCCCTCCAGACCGAAATCCTTCCAGGCAAAGCACAAGCCAAACGGCATCACACTACACACCCACAGGCGGGGAATGGCATAGACCCCTCGCGTCACGGCGTCCAAAGGAAGACGCGCGACCAGGGTCTGTCCGGGCTCCAGCATCGGCAACCATGCTCCGGCCGGCTGCAACCGCCATGCCTTGCGCCATGGGATGGCCCGACGCACATGCAGGCCGATGCGCTCTCGAACGGCAGAGTTTCGTACCGAGACCTCCAGTACAGGCACCTCGCCAGCGGGAGTCGGCACCGCCCGGCAGCCAATGATCTCGAGGCCGCGGACATTGTCGTTGCTCTGGATCAGGGCAACGAGTCCCGCCACCACCAGAGAGATGCCAAGGATATGCGTCAGTTCGCGGCTGCCAACAAAGGCGAAGCCAATGGCGAAAATCAGCAGGACGACAAAGGCAAACCCGATGCCCGGCCAGCGCGGAACGATGTAGATGCGTTCGCGAGTGCGCTTTGCCATCGCCGACTCCTTTACCGCGAGCGGGTTTGGTCCAGCAGCGAACGGGCCATCGTCGCCGCCTCGCGCGGATCGCCGGGCACCCGGGAAAACTGGGCCAGGCGATGCGTCGTGACCGAGAGGAAGACCTCCTGAACGTCGTCGGGCAACACGTATTCCCGGCCATTAAGAAACGCCCTGGCCTGCCCGGCCCGCTGCAAACCGAGACCAGCCCGGGGGGAGAGCGACCACCCGCGGGTCCGTGCGCCCTCGAACAGGTCGAGGATGTATTCCGAGACGGCCTCGGACACGTGAACCGCGGCCGCTTTTCGCTGCCATTCACAAAGCTGCTCCGGCGTCGCCAGAACGCGAAGGCTGTGAAAATCAAAGGTGGTGCCGCCCGTCATATTACGATGGCGCTCGAGGAGCTTGCGCTGGGTCGCCCGCTCCGGGGAACCCAGCGCGATACGCATGAGAAACCGGTCCACCTGCGACTCCGGCAGCAACGCCGTACCGATCTGCTCATGCGGGTTCTGCGTTCCCACGAAGAAGAACGGCTCGGGCAAAGCGTAGGTTTGCCCCTCGATGGTCACCTCATGCTCATCCATGGCCTGCAGCACGGCACTCTGGGTACGGGGCGAGGCCCGGTTGAGTTCATCCCCGAGAACGAGCTGGGCAAAAATCGGCCCGCGGTGAAACGAGAAGCTCTGGCGGCTGGCGTCGAAGACCTGGCTGCCCAGAATGTCGGCGGGCAGGAGATCGTTGGTGAACTGCACCCGCTTGAAATCCAGCCCGAGCAGCCTCGCCATCACCTTCACCAGAGTGGTCTTGCCCACTCCCGGAGTGTCCTCGATGAGCAGATTGCCCCCGGAGACAAAACAGCAGAGCGCCAGCTCCACCTCCCTTTCCCGATCAATCAAGGCCCGGCCGGCCTCCGCCTGAAATTCTCGCAGAAAAGACTCCATTCGCTTCGGAAAGATACGCTGAAGGAGCCAAATTTCCCACCAATCGTTTCCCAAAAGCAAAAAGGCGCCGGAATCCCCCACCCCGGCGCCTTTTTGAACTAAACTGCTTTGTTTGCCTTTATGCCACCATACGTCGGCGGCGATGAACCATCAGCCAAGCCACTCCGGCCAGCCCGAGCAGCGCCCAGGTGCCGGGTTCGGGAACGACGGAAAGAGCCCCGGTCGCCTCGGAGAAAACATAGGAGGTATTCGCGTCGATCGTCTTCGACCAGGTGTTATCGAGATTATCAGTAAATCCATTGACGATAAAGTTCGCACCATAAGACTCGTTAAGCCCCGTATCGACGATGCTCCACGAACTCCCCACTGCAGTGGCCGCTGATGTCAAATCGAAGACTATTGCACCATTCAAGCTGAGTGCTCCGGCACCAGTGATGTGATTATTCACGCCGCTTGCACCAATGGAGAACTTCATCTGAGAACCAGCCGCGAGCAACAGTGAACCGGCGTTGACCGTCGTGTTGCCTGTGTAGGTATTCGTTCCGGCGAACTCCTGAATCCCTGCGCCGTTTTTGATCACACTCCCGGTACCAGTGATCGCGCCATAATAGCTCTGCTGCGCTCCGTTGGTTCCGGCAATCGTCAACGTCCCTGAACCAAGCTCAAGCGTGCTTTGCACAAAGGATCCGGTCATCGCGCCATTCCCATCGGCGTATCCTGAGACCGGTGCAAGAGTGAAAGTCGGCGTCGCAGTAATCCCGCTGCCGTAATTCAAAATGGTGAAAGACGAAATCTGGCCGGATGCGTTTGTCGAGAATGTTCCGTAAATTCCACCTGTACCCGAGAAAGTCCCCGCAACCTCCGAGTTGGTTCGATAGCCGGAACCCACGTTGGAGACCGTTATCGCACTCGTCGAATTGGAAAGATATCCAACAGTCTGATTGGTTCCTTCGGTGGCAAGAGTAGTGCCTCCGGCAATACTCACACCTCCAGAGAAAGAGTTCACTCCGGAAAGACCAACCTTGCCCCCGCCAGCGACCGTCACCAGCCCGCCGGAACCTCCAGAGGTATCGCTAATTTTTCCGGTAAATCTGGTCGTGCCCCCTGTGGAAGCAAGAAATGTCGCTCCTTTCGCCGTGGAGTTTGAGCCGAGCACGATGTCGCCCGAGAAAGTCGAGATACCACTCGTGTTTGTCCCGCCGATGCGGGTAACACCCGTCGAGTTAAGACTATTCACGTTAATATTTCGGCCCAGGGTGACCCCGGCTGTGTCAATGAAGAGGCCCAGCATCGTGCCACTCGAGGTGCCGTTAAAGCTCGAACCGGAGCCGCTCCCGGCACCACCGAGCTCGATAGCAGATGTTCCACTACCCAGAGCATTTCCGGCACCGACCGTCACCGATCCCTGGTAAATGCTAATCCCACCGGTGATACTGTTATTGTTATTCGAAAGCACCAGGTTTCCTCGGCCGGTCTTGGTCAGATCCTGCAAATTAGCGGTTGCACCGGTTAGTTGCAGGAACAGCGAACTCGTGACTGCAGCTCCCCCGGTCGTTGATCCATTTGCAAGGGAGTCCACCGTGATAATTCGCGATCCGCTTCCGAAATCAACGCCCGAAGAGAGAATCAGGTTTCCCTTCCCGTACTGTAGGTTATTGAGAAACTGAACATTCCCGTTGATTGTGAAGGCATTAGAAAATGTCGTGGTCGGAAAACTCCCTCCCACCGGACCGGAGAAGGTCGTCCCTCCAGCCATGGTCACCGCCGAGGTCCCCAAGGATCCGGCATTGATTGCAGATAGCACACCACTATTGAGAGCAATTCCACCGACGATCGTGTTAGCCCGGCCAAGAGACAGCGTACCTCCATTTATCGTAATCCCCCCACTGGTGATATTCAATGTACCGCCCACACTTACGGTATCTGCTCCGGTTTTCACCAGTCCTGCGCTTCCGGAGATTGAAGCCACGGGACTACCCGAACTATTCCCCAGCGTGAGAGTTCCGCCGGTTCCGCCAACGGTAAGGCCATTCGAAAACGTGATGTTATGAGTTATGGTGTAGCTCAACGAGTTGTTTTGATTAGCCACAATCGCGTTTCCCGACGCCCCGTTGAAGTTCAGCGTACTTCCACCGCCCGCGGTGGCAGGACCAATCGTAATCGTCTTGGCTGCACTAACGGTGCCATTCAGAATGAGCTTATTCAGGTCAAGGGGTGAAGTAATATCCTCTGTCGCGGTAAAATTATTAGCCACGGTGTTGGTAGCTCCAGAGGTTCCCGCAAAAAACTGAACAACATTGGAAGAACCAGAAACAGGAGATCCATTCGCATCCCAATTGCCCGGGGTGGACCAGAGATTGGAGGTTCCGGACGCATTATTATTCGTCCAAGTGTACGTGGTCTGGGCAAAACTCACGGACATGGACGCAACGATTGCGAGGGACATTGCGGAGAAAGCGCGACGCGGGGAGTTCACTTTTCAAGCTTGTTCCCGTTCGGAGTAACTCGCAATTGGTTCAACGTTCTAACGTTTGACTGGCGAGATATTTGCACTCGGTTCTTTCGAAAGCTTCCGGTTCCCCCATTTTCGCACACATTTTGGAAATCTTGTTTTGGCGATAAATAATTGCCCCCGCAGTGGGGACGGGCGGATGGCCTTGTTTTCACTCCAAAAACCGATGTCGGTCCTGCCGTGGGAATCGCTTCGAGCGACCAGTTCAGGGGGTCAGACCGGAATGGCTTTGATATGGCTGTCATTTTGTCAAGAGGGCACGGCAAAAAAGATGACCTAGAAGGCCAAGTAATCGGGGAAGGCTCGCCCAAGAACAGGCAGAGAGCGTCAGCTTTACGAACCGGCCGCCGGGGTCACCCAGACTTTCATGGACACCGTCTGCATGGGGCCAAACTCGGTGATCTGCGCCACGTCAGCGGCATCTCGCCCATAGGCGATCACGATGCGGTTTCCCTTGGCGACCTTCTGGGTGGCGTCAAATGTGTACCACCGTCCGCCGACAAACGCCTCAAACCAGGCATGCAGGTCCATGGGATCGAGCGTGTGAAGATATCCCACCACCATGCGGGCGGGTATGCGCAGCGCACGGCAGAGAGCGATGCCCAGATGCGTAAAGTCCCGGCAGACCCCTTCGCGTTTTTTCGCGGTGTCCCGGGCGGAGGTGGTTGGACCGCTCGCGCCATATTTGTATTTCAGCTTTCGGAAGATCCAGTCCCGAATTGCCTCCGCTTGTTGATAGCCCGGCTCGATCTTGTTGAAAAATCCCGACTTCACCACCCTGTGAGCTTTCTTCACGAGCAAGTCCGATTCCACGAAGCGGCTCGGCAGTAGATACTGGAGGACGTCGTCGGGCAGATCCTGGGCGAGGGTAAACCCGGCCTGGGGATTGACATCGATTTCGTCCTGTACTTCCGCCATGCACGTTGCCCGTAGCGTGCTGCGTCCCGCCGGGAAGACCAAGCGACGGCAAATATTTCCGAATGCATCCTGGTAGTCATGATGCGGCGCGCCGGGAGTGACCTCAATTTCGCTCCGCAGAACCGTTTGCGCCTTCCCGGTCTGCGGCATCAACATTACGACCGCCGCTACTTCCGACTTCGTTTCCAGTACCATTTCACACCCCGCGTCGAGCTTCATTAAAGCTCCATCGCATTTCGCAGGGTCCCTGGATGAGAAAAACGCAAGATTCGGAGACGCAGCTTTGAAAACCTTCTGAGGCCATTTCCCAAAAACCAGACGGTTTTTGGCAGCGCATACGGGATTCGAACCCGTGTACCGGCCTTGAGAGGGCCGTGTCCTAGGCCTCTAGACGAATGCGCCTTCGAGAGTCGGACAAAGTATCGGAGAATTTTTGTGCTGACAAGTGCGAATGCACAGCGATCTTTGCCTGCCGATGAAATTGTATATCAAGCCGTGGTGTCCATGGTGTGTCGAGGCCGTCTCGTGGCTGAAGGCACGCGGCTATTCGTTTGAGTCGATCGACGTGCTTTCCAGCGAGGCAGCCTACGCCCATATGCGCAAAATCTCCGGCCAGTCGCTCACTCCCACCCTGGAGATGCCCGATGGCAAGGTTTTGCCTGATTTTGACGTGAGGCAGCTTGAGAAGTTCCTCCAGACGAACAATATTCACCCGTAATGATTTCCAATCTCCTGCTGGTGGCCGGTGTGGGAGTCGCGAGCGTGGCCTTGCGCTCGTTCCAGCACCCCATTTTTACCCGGCTGGGTACTCTGGGCATCTTTGTCACCTCGTTCCTTGCCGGTTGGCTGCTGGGCGGCAGCGTCGCCATGGGAGTCGCACTCGCCCTGAGCTGGCTGTTTCTGCCTTGGCTGGAGATCCTCACCCGCATCCGCCGCCTGAGATTGCCGGTGGATCGCGTCATCGAGTCCCGCCGACCGCCGACGCGCACCGAATTCCCCAACCTCTCCGAGGTTTCCCAGGAGATCGAGGAGAGCGGATTTGAATACATCGACGACCTGGGCTGGGATCACGATGCAACGAAAAACTACTATCGCGTCTTTGAGCACCCGGAAAAGCGCCTCCAGGCTGCCATCTGCCTGTCCGAGCAGGAGGATCTGGCGTTCTTTTACATCACCGTCACAGCACGGACGCCGGATGGGCGCACATTTTCCACCTGGAACTACCCATTTTCCTACGGCCTGAAGCTGGAACCGAAGACCAAGATCCAGCGCTTTCCGTCGCCGGGGCCCTTTCGAAGCATTCTTGCCACCCACGAGCAGTTTCTCAACCGCGAGGGCTGCCGACGAGAGGATTTAGCTCTCGTTCCCCAGGAGACGCTCATCGCAACCCTCCAGGGCGACATGCTGGGCCAGATATCCCACAATGTTGACGCTGGCCTCCTGCGCCGTGTGGAGGACAACCGCGTGCGCTACACCCCGAAAGGGATGTTCTTTCTCTGGTTTCAATTCCTGCGCGACCTGCTGAGGCTCTCTTGAGAATCAGGCGGTTTCGTTGTCCTGAAAAAGTTCGTCCTCCTGGTAGGGCTTCCACCTTGGTCGGCCGATGAAATGGCCTTGCACGCAGGAGATGCCGATCGTGCGGAGCAGTTCCATCTCCTCCTCGGTTTCTACAAACTCGGCCACGGTCGAGATGTCGAGATTCCTGGCGATGATCTGAAGCGCCTGCAATACCGCCTGGTTGAACGGCTGCCTCGGGAGGTCGCGAACGAAGGCTCCATCGATCTTCATGAAGTCGATGGGCAGGGTCTTGAGATAGGTGAGTGAGGAAAAACCGGAACCAAAATCATCGAGGCCAAACTGACACCCGACCTTTTGCAGGCGGGTGATGGCACCCGAGGCGTGCTGGAGATTGGGGATGAGCTCGTTTTCGGTGATCTCGAAGAGCACGCGCTCGGGAGCGATGCCCGAGTTGGCCAGCATGCTTTCGACAAACTCACAGTAGGTCTCGTCACCGAAGAGCGAGCCCGAGATATTGATGGATACGGAGAGTCCCGGAGTCGTCGCCAGAGCCTCAAAGGCCTTGGTAATGACAAAGCGATCGAGCTTGGTGGTCTGTCCCGACCGGCGGACCGCAGACAAAAACACCGCCGGATTGACCGGTTCCTCATGCCGCGGGTCCACATACCGGAGCAGCACCTCGTGAAAGAGTATCCTCCTGCCCTCGACGGAATACACCGGCTGAAACCAGAGCTGGAGAGAGCCATCGCGCATGGCGGTCTTGATGCGTGACGACCAATCGGTATCCGCAATGAGCTGGCTGATCTCATTGGTCTCGGGACGGTGCACCTCGACACGATTGCGCCCGCGAGCCTTGGCGGCGTAACAGGCTGCATCGGCATTGGCCATCACCTCCGGCGGAGCGAGCCGACCGTCGATCACAGCCACCCCGACCGAAGCCCCCACGCGGAAGGAACGGTCGCCCGATGTATAGACGATCTCCTCGACCCGATCGACGATGGATTCGGCGATCTCGCAGGCCTTGGGCAGGTCGCAGGCGGGCAGGATCAGGACAAACTCATCGCCACCAAAGCGCACGAGGACATCCGAGCGGCGGGTGAGGCTTTTCAAGACCTGGGCGACCTGGAGCAGGAGCTTGTCGCCGGCATCATGACCGAGCGTGTCATTGATGATCTTGAAGTTGTCGAGATCAAGATAGAGCACGGCTCCGGGTTCTCCCGTCTTGGCCTTATCGATGGCCAGGGCAAGCGCCGGATCGAGCTGGCTGCGATTGCTCAACCGGGTGAGCGGATCGTGCTGGGCGAGGAACTTGAGCTGATCCTCAAGCTGCTTCCTGCGGGCGATCTCCTTCACCGCCGCCTCGGCCACGGTCAGGCGCACGTCGAGCAGGCCAGGATTGTAGGGCTTGCCGATATAGTCATCCGCGCCGGCATCCAGAATCTCCCGCAAGTCCTCGGGGCGGCTATTGCCTGTTCCCACAAGGATATAAATATAAGCGCCCTGTGACTGTGATCGCAGCTTGCGGCACAACTCCAGCCCGCTCATGCCGGGCAGTTGAATATCGAGCGTAATGAGGGGAAAGTCCTCCTTCTCCAGCCGCTCCAAGGCGACCTCGGCGGATTCACAGCCAACCACCTCATGTCCCCGCGAGTGGATGATGCGCTCCAAAAGCATCCGCGTGGGACGATCATCTTCGACGACGAGAACTTTACAGGCTTGCTGGGAAGAAGAGGGATCCACGCGTACGTCTGTTTGGGGGAGTCTTTCCCACGCGGCACGCTCAGGCAAGCACTCACTGCCCCGGCGCGGAGATTTAGGCGGCAGCGAGGCGGGCGTAGTCGAAATTGGGCAGGATGTCGGCAGCGAGATCGGTGACGCCTCCCTGCCGATGCGAGGCGGCATATGCAATCATCAGCGCATTGTCTGTCCGCAAAGCCGGAGGAGCCATGCGCCACTCGATGCCAGCAGAGCGGCAGGCGAGGTCGAGCTTGGCCTGGAGTCGGGAGTTGCTGCTCACGCCTCCGCTCACCGCCAGGAGCGAGCGTCCCTGACGACGTGCCGCAGCCAGCGCCTTGTGCACCAGCACATCCACCACCGCCTCCTGAAACGAGGCGCAGATGTCCGGCAGATCGGTCGGCTCAAATCCCCGGTCGAGAAAGTATCGCACCGACGTCTTCAACCCGCTGAAACTGAAGGCAAAATCTCCTGATCCCAGCATGCTCCGCGGAAACTCAAAGCGATCCGGGTTGCCCTCGCGAGCCATCCGGTCGATCTGCACTCCGCCCGGATATGGCAGGCCAAGGAGCTTTGCCACCTTGTCAAACGCCTCGCCGGCGGCATCATCGAGCGTGCGCCCCAGCAGCCGATAGTCCCCGTAGCCCGCGACATCGAGCAACATGGTATGCCCGCCGCTTACGACCAGACCGACGTGCGGAGGGATGGTGGACAGGCCAAAAAATGGCGACAGCATGTGCCCCTCGATATGATTGACGGCTAGGAAGGGCTTATCGACGCCCATCGCCAGCCCTTTTGCCGCCGAGACTCCCACCAGCAGGGCGGCAGCAAGTCCCGGCCCGTTCGTGGCGGCAAAGGCGTCGATCTGCTCAAGAGACATTCGGGCCTCGGCCAGGGCTTTTTCCACGAGGCCGGGGAGCAGCGAGAGGTGGTTGCGCGAGGCGACCTCGGGCACCACGCCGCCATAGGCCGCATGGATGTCCGCCTGGCTGGCGATCTCATGACTCAGGACATCTCCATGACCGCGCAGGATGGCGACGGCGGTTTCGTCGCAGGAGGTTTCGATGGCGAGAACGATCACAATCCTTTGGCAGGCTGGCTGGTTTTCTTCCGCTCCGCAAAAATCACGGAGCCTTGCAGCATGTCGACAGCGCGGGACAACTGCGCATCCTTTGCCAGCGAGAGCGTCGGTTCCCCGGTAACACTCTCCCGGCGCATTTTCCAAAGATCATACTCCTGCTCGGGAGTCAGCGTCACCTTGATGGTCGGCACCACCCCGACCTCATGGATCACCGTGCCGCTCGGCGTGAAGTACCGGGCCGTCGTCAGCCGGAGGGCGGACCCATCGGGCAGCGAAACCACGCTCTGCACGGAGCCTTTGCCAAAGGTGGTCTCCCCGATCACGACCGCGCGATTCAGGTCGCGCAAGGCCCCGGCCACGATCTCGGAACCGCTCGCACTGGCGTAGTTTGTGAGGATGGCGAGCGGGTACTTCCGCTGCGGCCCGAGAGCGGCGGATGTGCGGTACTCCCGCCCGGGAGACCGTCCCTCCGTGTAAACCACCTTCGTATCGGGCGGCACGAACAACCCGCAGACATCCACCGCGCTGTTGAGCAATCCGCCGGGATTGTACCGCAGGTCGAGGACCAGCGCCTCCATGCCCTGCTTCTCGAGTTCGTCGAGAGCCTTGGCGAGTTCCGTGGCGGTGGGTTCGGCAAACTTGGTAATCCTCACGTACCCGATCTTGCGCCCGCCAGTCTGATCGAGCGGGAGGATCTGGGCGTTCTTCACGCTGCGCATCTTGATCGACACGCGGGTGAGTTCGTAATCCTTGATCTCCTTGGTGTTGGGGCGCTGGATCGTAAGGGTGATCTTCTCACCGATGTCGCCCTTGAGCTTGTCGATGGCCTGGGAGATCGTGAGCTTGTCCGTGGCCTCGCCATTGATCCGCAGGATGCGGTCACCCGGCAGGAGACCGGCGCTGAACGCTGGAGAGTCTTCCATCGGGTTCACGATGGTGAGAGCGCCGTCATCGATCGTGATCACGACTCCGAGACCGCCAAACTCGCTCTTCGTATCCTCCTGCATCCCCTTGAAATCTTCGGGATCCATGAACTCGCTGTGCGGATCGAGCCGCGACAGCATCCCCTTGAGCGCTCCATAGGTGAGGTCCTTGTAGGAGATTTTGCCGTCATTCACATAGTCCTGGCGGATGAGCTGCATGGCTCGCGCCAGCACCTGCACGCTCTCGTAGGGCGAATCTTCATCAGCCGCCGGAGTCGGGCTCGCCTTCTGGGCAAAGGCCGATCCCGCGAGAACGACGAGAGATACGGCGCAAAGCAAACGATGCATGTAGGTCAAGGTATCACACTTCCGGACTTTGCAAAGGGGGGTGCGAGGCGTGCCATTCCCGGGTTCGCCGATCGTAGACCTTCAAAAAATCCGCCTGCGGGCTGCCCAGCTCGGGCAGATGACGATTTACCGCGCCCAGCACAGCTCCTGCAACTTTTTCCCGGTCGAGCGCGCGGTTCAATTCCACCCGGAGAGAACTCGCGTAACCATGCAACTCCGGCGGGAAGTCCTCCAGAGAGTGGTTCACATTCAACCCGATGCCGACCACGGCAAACGGGCGCGGACCGGAGCGAGCCTCGATCAGGATGCCAGCCACCTTGCCAGAGTCGCCGTAGATGTCGTTGGGCGGCTTGATCCGCCACCTCGTGTCACCTGTGGCCTCCCGCAAACCGTCACTCACGGCCACGGCGATCATCGGCGTCAAATCCGTCACGGCAGGACTCATTGCCTCACGAACGAGAAAGGAAAACCACAGGCCCAGCCCCGCCGCAGAGTGCCAGGGACGCTTGAACCGTCCCCTCCCCGCCGTCTGGGATTCCGCAAAAACCACCGTTCCCTCGGGTTCGCCGCTCTCTCCCATGCGAAGCAGCAGTTCGTTTGTCGATGCGGTCTCGCGGAATACGAGCACCCGCTTGCCCACAGTCCCTCCTCCGGCAGCCGCCTGGATCAGATCGGGATCAAGCAGGATCATCGATGATCTCCATCGACAGGTCCACCGCCTTGGCAGAATGCGTCAGCGCACCCACGGAAATGTAATCCACTCCGGTGCCGGCGATCTCTGGCAATCGCTCGATCGTGATGCCGCCGCTGGCTTCAAACTCCAAACCGTCCCGCCGCAACGCAACCGCCTCGCGCATCTGCCCGGTGGTCATGTTGTCGAGCAGGATGACATCGACCCCCTCCATGGCGGCAAAGGCCCGCACCTGGTCCAGCGTATCCGCCTCGAGTTCCACCCGGATGTCGGGATGAGCCTCCTTGAATCGACGCACCGAAAGGGCGAGTTCGTCGAGAGAGGCGCAGGCGGCGAGATGATTGTCCTTCACCATCACCATGTCGTAAAGGCCGATGCGATGATTCGTTCCTCCTCCGGCAGCGACCGCCGCTTTTTCCAGCAAGCGCCAGCCTGGAGTGGTCTTGCGGGTATCGAGGATGCGCGTCTCGGTTCCCTGCACCGCCTGCACATAGCGATAGGTGATCGTGGCCACACCGGAAAGCCGCTGGAGGAAATTCAGGACCGTGCGCTCCGCCGTCAAAAGGGATGCCGCCCTGCCTCGAATCTCAAGAGCCGCGACACCCTTTTCCAGGACCATTCCATCAGGAAAAAGATGGACGATCTCCAGCTCCGGGTCCACACGGTGAAAGACCTCCCGGGCCACCGCACCGCCAGCGAGGACACACTGCTCACGGGCGACGATGCGAGCCGTGGCCAGACGGGCCGGATCTGTGAAGTACCGGGTCGTCAGATCGCCGGTGCCGATATCCTCGCGGAGCGCGGTGTCGATGAGGTCAAACTCCGGCATGAACGGGAGGCTGGTGCGGTTCAAGCCCAAGCAGACGACGCTGCCAGTTCATCAATGCCGGGGTATTCAAATCGAGCGATGCGGCTTCCAGTGCGCCACGAGGCGCGATGATGGAAGGCTCCAGCCCGATCTCAACCGCCACCTTGTCACGGGCGCGGCGAAGGGATTCAAACCGGTCCGTCTGCTCGCGAGTCGGGCGACGACGGCGGGTTTTGGGAGGCACAGGCCACTCGTCCTCCGGGATATGGAGCGCGAGCGCCAGGACCACCTCGAAACTTTTCCTCCGACGGCTGCTCATGCGAGGCGTGGAGAAAGGCTCACCCATTACCGCCTTTTCGGCAATGCGGACGAGGTCATCGTTGCTCATCACATGGAAAGGCGGCCGGTCCCAGGATTTTGCCTCGCCATCGCGCCAATACCAGAGCACGCGCAGCACGGACTGGGCCTGCGGGCTCAGGGTCGCGCTGCCCGATATGCGCCAGGCGGAGTTCTCATCGCGCTCGCGAGGCTCGCGGGCGGCAGCCATCATGCGGTCGCGGGATTCCACGAACCAATCCCAGCGCTCCAGGCGGCGGAGTTCCGCCTCGAGGATCTGCGCAAGGGTCAGGAGATACTTGGTATCGTTGACTGCGTACTCCAGCATCTGCTTGGACAGCGGTCGGATCGCCCAGTTGGCCTTTTGCGAGGCCTTGGAAAGCTTGACGTCGAAATGCTTTGCCACCAGCGCGGCAAGTCCCAGCTCGCGATACCCGCAAAGCCGCGACGCGATCATGGTGTCAAAGACATCCGTCGCGCCAAACTGCCCGTAGCGATGCAGGAGGCGCATGTCATAATCCGCCCCGTGAAATACCAAACGCTTCGGAGCCAGCGCATCATAGAGAGGCTGGAGCGAGAATCCCGCCAGCGGATCGACGAGAAAATCCTCGTTGTCCGCGCTGATCTGAATCAGACACAGCTTCTCAAAATAGCTGTGCAGACTGTCCGCCTCGGTATCGACGGCGATCTGCGGGAGCGGCGCAAGGCGATCGATCAGCGCCTGAAGTCCCGATGGATCAGCGATCAAGGCTCGGCGATGAATTTCTCGTGAACCGGCTCGTCGCCTGCGCGGCGGGCGCGGGGCTCGCGAACCTGGGTGTTGCCCGATGTCGGTACAGTCACGAATGGTCCACCAGCCAGCGGCGCCACGTGGGTGAACGCCACCTCTTCAGTTTCACTGGGTTTGCCTTGAAGGGGGAAATCCTTGCGCAGCGGATGGTACGGATACCCTTCCCACATGAGAATACGGGTCAGGTTGGGATGCCCATCAAACTTGATCCCCATCATGTCATAGACCTCGCGCTCGTGCCAGTCGGCGGTCGGCCAGAGGTCGACGACGGTGGGGGCGACCGGATCCTCATCGTCGGCGATGGTCGCCTTCAATCGGATATGGATGCCTTTGCCGAGATTGCACAGTTCGTAAACCATCTCGAAGCGAGGCGAGTCGCCAAAGTGGTCGAGGCTGGATACGTCGATGAGGTAATCAAACCCCTGCGTGTCTTTCAAATATCTGGCGGCGTCACGAAGCGACTCGATCTTGATCGAAAAAGTCTTCTCACCCCGGAAATCTGCTTCCGAGAGGATGGAGTCTGCGAACTTGGCGCGGAAGTCGTTGGCGGGATCCTGCGAGCTCATACGGTCTCCAGCAGAGCGCGTTTCTGATCCTTGATTGCCGTTTCTGTCATAATCTTCTTCTGGAGCTTCATCAGGCCGTCCAGCAAGGCCTCGGGCCGGGGCGGACAGCCGGAAATGTAGACGTCGACCGGGATGAGGTTGTCGATGCCCTGGAGGACAGCGTAGCTGCGATACATGCCGCCGCTGGAGGCGCAGGCACCCATGGCGATACACCACTTCGGCTCCGGCATCTGCTCCCAAATGCGCTGAACGGCGAGGGCCATCTTGTAGGTCACCGTGCCGGCAACGATCATCACGTCACTCTGGCGGGGCGAAAAACGCATCACTTCCGCGCCAAAGCGGGAAATATCAAAGCGCGAGGACGAGGCTGCCATCAGCTCGATGGCGCAACAGGCGAGTCCCATGGGCATCGGCCAGAGCGAGTTGCCGCGCATCCAGTTGATGGCGGCGTCCAATTTTGTGAAAATCACGTTGCCCTCGATCTTCGAGTCGTAGGCGACGGGGTTGTTCTGGCTCATGCCTGAAAGCTATTTTTAACAGCGCGAGCGGCAAGCGCAAAGTTGCGATTGTCCCTGCCCTCGCTTGTTTTTTCTGCGGTTTCATGTCACGCATGCTGGAAATGAGAGTCGGGTTTGAGGCCGGTTGGAAAATATCGGTTCTATTGTGCGCGGTATCCGCGGTTTTTACGGGATGTTCCACCAAGACTCCCCCGCCTCCTTCCACACCAGGCGCTGCCGCCGCGATCCACATGCATCCCGCGTCTCTGGCGAGCGCCACGACGACGAATGAGGGAGCGCGAAACTCCGGGACCAGCGACCCGCTGGCCGTTGTCCCGCCGGTCAATCCGAAAGGTCCGGCCTACGTATCGACTCCCCGGGATTCCCGCCAGGACCAGATCATTTCGCTCGTTCGCAATGGAGAACTGGCAGAGTCCAACCGCGGAGTGCTGGTGTTTGCCAGGCCGGGCAAAGGAAAGAAGGAGCCAAGCGCATCGCTCTTTGAGGAAGCGATCGTCCTGAACCAGCTCCGATCCAGGCTAAAGACCATCCCAAACCTTCCGGAGTCGGTCTGCGCCGGTGCAACCGTGCGCGATTCCGGAGCCTATCTGCGGCTGAGTCCCAGCATGAACGCCTCGACCGTGGCGACGATCATCGACACGGCCCTGACCACAGGAGGCATTCGCTACGTCCAGGTCGATCTCTCTCGGATCGACGCGTAAGCCGCCGCCCAAGCCAGCCAGCTACAGCTTGAGCGAGGCCTTCAGGGTCTCGGCCACGCTCTTGACGACTTTCACCCGCGCATACCACTTGTAGTTTGCCGGGATCACGATCCATGGGGCGTTGGACGGGGACGTCTTTTCAAACATATCCTCCGCCGCCGCATTGTGGTCGCTCCAGTGTCGGCGATTGCGCCAGTCCTCGTCGCTGATCTTCCAGTGTTTGTAGGGGTCGGCCTCGCGGCGTTTGAAGCGGTCGAGCTGCTCGTCCTTGCTGATGTGGAGATAAAACTTGATGATGATCGAACCGTCGTCCGTGAGTTGGCGCTCGAACTCATTGATCTCGCCATAAGCCCGTTTCCACTCCGCATCGGAGCAGAACTTCTCAACCCGCTCGACCAGGACGCGCCCATACCAGGAACGATCAAAGATGGCGATCTGTCCGTAGGGAGGGAGTTTGTTCCAGAAGCGCCACATGTAATGGTGCTGGTACTCCTCCGGCGTCGGTTTGACGACCGAGTAGACCCGACAAAGGCGGGGATCGAGGCGCTCGACGACGCGCTTGATCGCGCCTCCCTTGCCTGCCGCATCCGGCCCCTCCATGACGATGATGACGTTTTTCTTCTGCTCACGCAGGAGCAACTGCGTATTGAGCAGCTCAAGCTGGTACTTCTTGAGCTGCTTTTTGTAGTCATCCTGCTCGAGGGAGCTGGACTGGTCGAGATCGTCGAGTTTGATGCGCTCTTTCGCCATGGCTGTGGTGCTCCGGGGGAATTACCCGTTGAGAGTAAAAAAGGAAAGCCCCCTCTTCAGGCTCGCATCATCCAGGTGAACTCCACGATCTGCTCGTGCGGGATGTGGAAGTAGTCGGGAGCATAGCTTACGTTGCGGCTAAGGAAGCCAAAAAGCGCCCTCCTCCAACGCGCCAGACGATTCCCGACGTACTCAACGATCAACTCCCGCCCCAGGACATAGAACGTGTCGGTCCCCACCCTGTCGATCCCGCCATTGCTCAGTTCGTGAGCCCGCGCCATGATCTCGAGGGCGTGCGGCTCCTGCATGTATCCGTGCATGGCGACGACATGCCAGAGCTTGTCGCTGATGCGGTTCACCTCCACACATCGCGGCATGTCGACATCGCTCTCCATCGCGTTGACGAGACTCAGGAGGATCACCTGCCCGCGCAGCGTGCCGCCACGCCGCAGCATCTCAAACGCCCGGGCTGCCGCGTAGCGCGGCTGGCGGTTTGACGTGATAAAGACTATCTGCCCATGGCTGCCCGGCTCGGCTTCGATCACGCTGGCGAGTTCCAGGATCGATCCCCGGCTGGAGCGCATATGATTGAGGATGATCGCCCGGCCGCGATGCCAGGTCAGCATGACGGTCAGCAGCAGGCAGGCCACAACAACGGGGAAATACCCGCCATTGGGAAATTTTGTCAGGCACGAAAGCAGGAATGGCACCTCAATCGCCAGCAGCACGACCGTAATCGCGAGCGCTCGCGTCAGGGGCCACTGCCAGCACCGCCGCATCACCAGGAAGAGAGACAGGGTGGTGATGACCATCGTGCCCACCACAGCGAGCCCGTAGGCCGCAGCGAGGTTGTCACTGGACCGGAAGGTGAGCACGAGCAGGATGCAGGTCAGCCCGAGCAGCCAGTTTGTCGAGGGCACATAAACCTGCCCGCGCTCCTGGCGGCTCGTGTGCATGATGAGAAACTTGGGGATGAAGCCCAGCTCCTGAGCCTGCGCCGTGAGAGAAAACACCCCGGAGATCAAGGCCTGCGATGCCACGACCGTGGCCACGGTCGCGAGCGCCACCAGCACCGCCGTCGGCCAGCCCTGAGCCACCATGAGAAAGAACGGATTGTTCGTCTGGAAATACTCCGGCCGTTCCATCGCGAGCGAGGCCTGCCCGAGATAATTGAGCAGCAGGCCCGGCAGGGCCACTCCATGCCAGGCTAGCGAAATCGCCTTGCGGCTGAAATGCCCCATGTCCGCGTACAGAGCCTCCACCCCGGTCACGGCGAGGACGACAGCGCCCATGAGGGTGAGCGTCTGCCACCCCGCCTCGCGGACCACGCCGAGAGCATACAGCGGGTTCAGCGCCACCAAGACCTCGGGATTGCGTACGATCCAGTAAAATCCAATCGATCCGATCGTTACAAACCACGCCAGCATGACCCATCCGAAGACAAATCCGAGCCTTCCCGTGCCGAGCCGCTGCACCGAGAAGAGCAGGAGCAGGATGGCCACCGTGACCGGCACGACCAGTGTCTTGAAATCCGGATTCACCGCCTCCAGCCCTTCCAGAGCGCTCAGCACCGAAATCGCCGGGGTGATCGTGCCATCACCGAAAAGCAGGGCCGCGCCAAAAAGCAGCAGCAGGATGTAGAATGGCAGCTTCAGTGTGTCGCTGCGACTGTCCTTGGACCTGAGCAAAGCCAGTAGCGCAAACACCCCGCCCTCCTTGTGATAGTCCGCCCGCATGACGAGAAAGACGTACTTCAACGTGACGATGAGCAGCAGGCTCCAGACGATGAGGGAGGCCACCCCGAGGACCTCTGCCCTGCTGATCGGAGAGACCGCATCGAGCGCAGTTTCAAAGGTATACAAAGGACTCGTCCCGATGTCTCCGAAGACGACACCGAGCGCGGCGAGCGCCAAGGGCAGCTTTCTTTGTGCGGGATCGGCAGGCACGCCGCCGCTTTAACCGTTTGTGAGCCGACTATGAAGATTTTTTACAGCAGGACACAAAAAAAGCGGACGCAGAGAACCTGCGTCCGCTTTTAGAAGATAATGGAGGGGGTATTTTTAGCTGACGTGAGCGTTGACCAGCTTGGTCATCTCAAACATCGTCACCTGCTTCTTGCCGCCAAACACCGCCTTGAGGGCGTCGTCAGCGTTGATGAGGGTCTTCTTCTTCTCGTCCTGCAGACCGTTTTTCTTGATGTAGTCCCAGATCTTTTTGGTGAGCTCCGTACGGGGAAGGGGCGTCGAGCCAACGACCTTAGCGAGGAGTTCATCCGGCTGAACGGGTTTTGCAAGGGCGGAATTTGCTTTCGTGGGTTTCTTGGTGGTTGCCATACGTCCGGTGGATTCTCTCAGTGTTTCCCTCGACAGGCAAATCAGAATTACAGGTCGTTTTTTTGAGGCAAAATCGCGTCCCGGGACGGTCGGGCGGCGTAAGAAATTCCAACGTGGCAACTCGCACACATCTCCTGGACCGCACCACCCGTGTACCCCGGCCGCTGGAAGAGGTCTTTCCCTTCTTCGCCAACGCTCGCAATCTGGAGCGCATCACCCCGCCCGGGATGGGGTTTCGGATCACCAGTTCTCACCCTCTCGAGATGAGACGCAACCTGATGATCGACTATCAGTTACGCATTTCCGGCCTTCCCTTTCGCTGGCGCAGTCAGATAACCGAGTGGAATCCTCCACACAGTTTCGTGGGTCCACCGACATGAGTTCCTCGCCGAGGGTGGCCACACGCTCATGCGCGACGTCGTGCGCTACCGGCTCCCGTTTGGAGTCCTGGGGAATCTCGCTCTTCCCTTGGTAAAAAGACAGCTTCGGGCTATCTTCGCCTATCGCGAGTCCGCGATCCGATGCCTCTTCAGCCAGTAAACTCTCTCTCGATAGCCAAGGAGGTCGATGTGGCCATCCTGGGCGCGGGTCTGGCAGCGGGAGCGGCCATTGCTCCCTTGCTGGCAGCAGGCCTCAGCCTCGCGGTGCTGGACAAAAGTCGTGGCGTCGGCGGACGCGCCGCGACCCGCCGGATCGACGGCATCCCCGTCGATCATGGCGCGCAGTTTTTCACGGTACGCTCCGCGGAGTTTGAAGAAACCGTTCGCCGCTGGATCTCAACGGGCACGTGTTTTGAGTGGTGCTCCGGCCTTCACCACTATCAGGACGGCAAAGTCATGTCTCCGCGAGAGGACGAGATTCACTCGCGCTACGCCTGTCCGGAGGGCATGACCGCGCTGGCCAAAAACTGCTTCCGTCCGGTCGATGTGATGAAAGAGCACCAGATCCTCTCGATCAGGAAAGACGGCAGCCATTTCCTCGCGGAATGCACCAACGGCCAGACCATCCGGTCAAAGGCTGTGCTTTCGACCCTCCCCTTTCCCCAGGGACAAAAGCTCCTCAGCAGCTTCTTCGACGCACCCAACCGTTTCGCTCTGGAGTTCATACGCGTCGACCCCTGTCTCGCTGCCATCGTGGAGCTGAAGGGCGCTTCTCCGGAATGGAAAGGCATCCAGGCTCCCCAAGACGACATCCTTTCATGGCTCGGGGCGGATTTCAGCAAACGAACTCCGGCTCCCCTCCGCCGATTCGTCGTTCTTCATGGTTCTCCGGTTTTTAGCCAGGAACATCTGGATGGCGACCTCACTACCGCCGGCCGGCTCATGCTGGAACATGCCGGGAAAATCTGCCCAACCCTCAAGGATGCCGATCTGATACAGGTCCACCGGTGGCGTTACGCCAAGGTCTCCCAATCGCTCGCAGATATCCTCTACTGGAGATTCCTTAACTCTGCACCGCTCTATATGGCAGGCGATGCCTTCGGTCGGGGAAACGTGGAATCGGCCTGGCTATCCGGAGCCACGGCGGGCAGTCAGTTGGCCCGCGAGCTTCAATCCGCCCTCGTGGCCTGACTCCGCGATGACCGCTCTCAGGTCCGATCCCAAACCTCCGCCGGTTTCCGGCCTCCAGGCATTACCTCCTCCGTGCAGGCCGGAAGCTGTTCGAATGATGACGATCTAGAGCACGGGAGCTACAGGCACCGCCGGACTCACGCGACGCGGGAGAGTCGGCCCATCGACCCATGTGCCCTCCACCAGCACGCGATAGGGCACTGCCGGGACTCCCCGCTCGTTGCGATTGTACATGTCCACGATGTAGTCAACCGCTGCACGGCCCACGAGCTTGTCATTCTGACAGATCCCCGCCACACCCGATTCGGCGCTATCCAGGTGGAGCGATGCGTAGGCGCATTTTGACGGCTCGATTTCCAATATCTTCAGGGCATTGGCCACTTCATGATCCAGCGAAATGATGGCATCCGGCTTGCAGGTGCGTAGCCACTTCGCAAAATCTCGGAGGAACGTCCGCCGAACCGACTTTTGCGCATCATCAAACTCAAAAATCGGCAGCGGCTCGCGGCGTCCCAGCCGGTGTTCCGCCAGGTACCCGGAGGAGAAATTCTGGTCGGTGCGCAGTTCGATGACTCGGAGGGTGGTGAACCCAATGCGCCGATACCCGTAGGATCGGATGGTACGCACCGCCTGGCGGGCCGACCGGTACTGGGCGTTGGTCACGAGATGGAGACGGGGAAAGGCGAGACTGAAGCCGAAGGAGAGCGCGCAAAAGTTCTCCCAGTCAAACTTGATGTGCGAGAGATGCCGAGGCTGCGGAGGCAGCAGGATGCAGGAGATGCCGCGTGCTTTCAGGATCTTCGATATCCGGGAAAGCGACATCTCGTCTGTCGAAAATTCCTCGATCTGGTATCCCAGTTCCGAGCAACGCTCGACAGCGCCGTCCCAATAATCGCGATATCTTGCCTTTGCCGGCGGTTGAGAATCCCCCTTGAGATTATCGAGCCAGGCCAGCGTACCCTGAAAATAGGGCTGGTGAACCTTGCGGCGATAAATCGTGAGAGCAGAGAGCATCGGATCGGGCTGGTAGCCCAGCTCGCGAGCGATGCGCTGGATCTTTTCGCGGGTCTCAATCGGAAGACGCGGGCTGTTCTTCAGCGCGAGCGAAACCGTGGTCACATGGACGCCTGCCGCATCGGCCACGTTCTTCTGGGAAACTCGACGAACCGCCATGCCCTTAGCTATGCACGTTCAAAGCGGGAAAGACACCTTTTATCTTGGCCCGCCCCGGGCGGTCAGTCCTTGCCCGCGAAGTTCTGGGGAAGGACACGCCCACTGCTCTGGCGGGTTCGCTAATTCGATCCCTTTGTGAGCTCCAGCTTCACATCGTCCACGTACGTCTTGGCACCCGGGCGATCCGCGACTCGCAAACCAATGAGATTAAAAGTGGTAACCCGCGCCTCCATATCGGTGCGAATGAACTCCTCTCCGCCGTCGATCTGAACGCGAATCTCCACCTTCGCCTCCGTCGGACGCGAAAACTTCATTACGACAGTATGCGGCTGATTCCAGACCAGGTCCTTCTTGAGAGGGTCCCCGAGACCCGCCCCATCATTGCCTCCACCGATAAGGGAATCGGCATTTGTCTCGCAGGAAACCGAGCCACCCTGAGTGCCAAGCATAAGCCAGTAGCCAATCGTGTCGCCCTTTTCCGGGGAATCATCCCGGCTCTGCGCCAAGCCGAGCCGAAAGGGACCGCCGAACTCGGGACTCGGGTCGGTGGCCCGGAATCGCAAGGAAAGAGTCAGGCTGCTGCCTACCTCAAGAGCCACATCGGGGATACGTGCAAACGCGAGGTTATTGCCGATGAAAAGCGCGTTCCCCGTCCTGAGTCCGTCGGCATCGGCCATCACGCCCAATGCCTGCCGGTTCATGGCCGACTCCCAGGCGAGCTTGGACTCCACCAGATGGGTGTTCTCAAACTCGCCGACGTCTTCAAAGCGGTCTTCAACCACGACCTCGGCGGCCAGAGCGAAGGACCCCGCTGCCAGCAAAGCCAGCAAGCTGAGTGAAAGGGAGGAAGCTTGAGCGTTCATGAGCGGTCAGGGGGTGGCGTTTTCCTTCTGCTGCTGAGCAGCCATATCATAGATCAGGTTATTGATCATTGGCCAGAAGTTCGGGGCATCTCCGCCGTGCCCATACTCCGGCGCGGTGATGAGAGTCTTGGGAGCAGTGATGGCGTTGTAGGCGGCATATTGCCCGGTGGGCGGAGTGACCACGTCATTGAATCCCAGCCAGAACTTTGTCTCCGCCTTGATGCGGGGAGCGAAGTTCACACAGTCAAAATACCGCATATTATTAAGTATCACCGGATCAGGTTTGCCCTCAGCATCCTTAGGCACCGGCTTTGGCCAGCCGCCGATCCGGCCGGCCGCCATGCCCGTGAGATCACACAGAGCGGGAATCATCACCACGATGCCGGAGACGCGAGGTTCCAGCCCCGCACCAGCCAGCGCCTGGCCTCCACCCTGGCTTCCTCCGTTAATGATGAGCACCTTGCCATCCCACTCCGGCTGGGCCATGAGGAAGTCCAGAGCACGCTTCACGCGAAGATACATGCCCAGGAAGTAATAGGTATCGCGAGACTCGCGCCCATCCGTGCGGTAGCCCTTGAGTTCGCCATCGCCGAGGGCGGCATAGAACGTGCCGGGCTGCCCGTTCGGAATGCCATGAGCATTAATGGCCATGCCCAGGAACCCCTTGGTTGCAGGACGAATGGCCCAGAGCTTGTCGGTACTGCGCACTCCCGCGCCATCGACGAGGAGCAGAGCCGGGCAGGAGCCGGGCTTCGCTCCAATCGGTCGCGAGTAGAAGCCCGATACAGGCTTGCCGAGACAATCGAGCTGCACATCAAAGGTCTCGACTCCCGGGCGATCCGGCGGAGTTTCGACCGGCGTGAGACGGGGGTTGATCGGGATCTTCGCGAGTTCGGCCTTCTTGCCATCCCAGAAGGCATCGAAGTCGTCCGGAGTGGGCATGCTCGGCTTGATCTCCGTAGGATCGATGGCCGCGGAAGCGCTCGTCTGGAGGTTCTGCTTTCCATCGTTGAAGGAAACCTCGCAGAGCAAAAATCCGGGTTCATCCAGGGATGCCGGGATGACCGCCTTGCCATACTTCAGTCTGGTTTTGCCCTGCTGGATCGGCGGCACGCCGTCCTTGCTGACCTTCCACGAGACTTCGGCGTCATCGGTCGGATTCTTTCCCAGCAGGAGTACCTGAAACTCGACTTTGTCACCCTTCTTGTAGATGGCGTCCTCCCGATCAGGATAGACGGAAAGGGTGTAGTCCGAAACGATCTTGGGATTCGATGCCGTGCTGGCGGCCTGACCGGATACGAGGGACAGCAGCGCGATGGCTGTGGCGAGGGGCAGGAAACGATTCATCGTCGATTAAGAAGCTGGGGTGATGACTGTCGTGATGGTGGCATCGGCGGAGGGTTCCGTAAGTTCGATGCCGAGCCGCCTGACCTGCCCGAAGCGGGACTTGTCCTTGAGCTGCTCAAATTTGACAGAGAACGGAGCTCCACCCGCGCTGATGGTGACGCGCAGCGTCTGACCGTCCCGGGTGACAAGCCATACCCCGGGCGCCTCCTCCTTTGCCTCTCCGTACGTGGACAACCCGGTTCCAAAGGCGATCGGCTTGTCGGCCGTCATGTGATCGGTGACGGTGATCCGTCCGGCTTCGCGGTCGAGTTCGAGGCGACGGGTGAGTTCGTTGATGGCGAAAAGATTGTACCCTCCCCGCAGGTTGAGCGTCACGCTGTCCAGCTTGTCCGAAAAACTCTTGTCGACCACTTGAGCGCCGAATGCCGGGCCGTTGCCCTGCAGCTTCCCGCCGACGACGGGAACAGAATGCCCGTAGGAATTATTGATCGCGCTGTCGTAGCGGTTGGGGCCGTAGATCTGTCCGCCAACATCCATCATGCCGGGATCGGTCAATATCAGTTTGCCGTTTAGTGCGACCACGAACTGGCCGAGATCGTTGTGAGAATGAGCGATTCCGTTGTTACCGCCCTTCATCGCCACCCCGAGGGACGGGGTGGCTCCCGGTGCCGTGCGAGCCACCAGCACCTGATTGTTCTCAAACCAGTCCCGGAGCGGGCGCGGTTCGGGCTGGGAAGCTGCACTCTCGGCTGTAAAGCCAAGATTCACACCCCAGGCGTAGAGGAAGTTGTAAAACGTGCCATCCAGAACCAGGGATCTTTTGGTGCGCAGTCCGATGCCGAAGCGAGAGCTCAGGATGTTATAGATCCAGGTGGGCTGCTGCTCATAGAGCTGGCAGTCGCCGAAGGCCGGATAGATGCCCTCCGCCACGTCAAAGCGAAGCGGAAACTCCGCGAGCTTGCGGGCGACGGGGTCCTTCAGCAGGTCGATCCTGCCATTCGTGGCGGAGTACACCGTCTCGGCCATGAGGATGAAATGGCCAAAGCCATACTTCCAGTACCCCATGCCCTCATGGGAGTAGCCATCCGCAGCGAAGCCCCCGAGGTAGAACGGCGTCTCGGAAATGGCAACGGCCAGAACCTCCGCACGTTCTGCGCGGGAGTCCACCGTGGTCAGCGCAGAACCAACGATGCCGGCATGCACGACGGCGTTCCAGTTGTTCTCATTCGTACGCCACCAGTCTTTTTTCAGCGAAGCATCGCGGGACTGATCGAGAAAGGGAGTGATGACCCGCCGGGAGATATTTTCCTGAACCGTCTGCCTCAGGCTATCGGGCATGCGGTCGCCCAGCATCCCGATGGCGGTGGCAAGACTCCACGAGGTCATGGCCGACCCGAGGTCGTTGCTGCCGGTGAAGGACTGGTGGGCGGGAAAAACCCAACTACGCTCTCCGCAGATCGTTTCGATCTCCTTGAGGATCGCCGGGACGTATTTCCCCTGGTTCTGCATGCCCTCGGAGAGCATGAGAACCGCGAGTCGGTTGCGCCGCAGATCGAGCACCTTCTCAACCTTGCGGTCCTTCGTGCGGATCGCCTCATCCCACTGGGCATCGGTCACCTCGGGAATCGGCTGCGTCAGCATGTAGTCAGCACGCTTGATCGTGGCATCGCGAAACTCGGTATCGGCCGCAAGCTTGTCCCAGGGAGCGCGATTATCGAAGGGCGGGGCAAAGGTCTGAGGCTTCTCCGGCAGCATCGCCTGGATCTCTGCGATGCGCGGCGCAAGCGAGGCGCTCAGGGAAACCTGGGGAGCAGCGGAAGGGGCCTGCTGGCCGCGTACAAAATCCGCTACAAGCAGTGAGGCCGCAGCCAAGGGGAATATCAACAGCGTCGGGGGACGTCTCATTTGTCCAGCACCCTCTCTCTCCCTTACCCTGTGAGCAAAAGGATAAGCATTCTAATTATCGAATGCCCTCATGTACCCGTCAACCTCCGGGGTTCGGGCCTCATTGGCCGAGACGGTCGTGCAACTGCGCCCGGTAGAGGCTGGTAGGCGTCGCATGGATTCCCCGGAGATCCCAGTTGGCATTCCCCGAAACGGCTCCCACACAGCCGATCGCCCAGTTCTGCGCTGTCGGGGGATTTTCGCAAACAAACCGGTCGGCGGAACAATTCCAGAGAACGCTGTTGGCACCGGTCCATCCCTGTCCGGTGCCGAGGTTTCCGCGATTGCGAATGTTCAGTTCATTGCCTCGGACCGTGACATTGTCGAAGAGCATTCCGCAGGACCAAAGCAGATGCGGCCCGCTGTCGGCCTGCGCCCGCTCGGCCGTGCAATCGAGGAACACATTTGGCCCCGGGGTGAGTCCGCCAAAGACAAAGTCGTGCCGCCCATCCGCGCTGTAGCAGTCCCGCACCAGACAAAGCTGACCGCTGACGGCAAAGGCATAGCGGCGTCCACCCTGGATGAGGGAAACCGGCTCCAGCGATTTTGCGCGTTCCACCGTGATGGCCCGGGCAAATTTGCCCAACTGCACACAGGCGTAACCAAAGTGGGTGGCCGAGACATCCCGCACCCAGCCATCGGCCACATTGTTGAAGGCGATGAACGTCCAGCCATGCCGCTCGTCCGTCGGACCATCATAGAGGCTGTCGCCACGCAGGTTCTCGACGCCCACCTCGCGAATTCGCTCCAGATCATGGCGAAAGATCACGCCTCCACCAAACGCGGCATCCAGAGAATTGCAGATAGGGGCGTCGACGGTGATCTGGTTGCCGGTGATGGCGGTAATCACCCGATCAAAATGGAGATTTCTATGCCCTGGCTCCCACTGAACCACCTCGCCTCCATCGGACCTGGGCGGAATCGAGTCCATGCCGATGGCATGAATCCACTCCGCCGTACTGGGGCGCTGGATCACAACGGAATCGCCAACCTGGTATCGGGATGCGTCCTTCACGGAAACTATGGTCGCGCCCACCGGCACGTAGGCATCGAGAATTTTCTGCCATGTGCCGGAAACGGGTTTCCAGGTCGTCGGCAGGTTATCCGTGCCGATCTCGATCAGGGAATACTGGCTCCTGGCGGTGGCGAGAAGTACGGTGCCATCCGCCTCGCTCCCCTCGCCCCGCAGCACGATGCCGCTCGCCGAAATACGCAGCGTGCGGCTGAGTCGATACTCGCCCTTGCGCAGGAGCAGCGCCCCACGGAAACCGGAGGCGTCCGGCGCTCGCGCGGCGATCACATCGATGGCGGCCTGCACGCGATCCGAAGCATCGCCGGGAGCAGGTGCCAGCGTGGCCACCACGGGCACAGTGGGAATCTCCACCTCTCCCCGGCGGTAACCGCACATGGAGAAATCGGGGATGCGATTGCCTCGGTCGTCCGCCGCATATTGCAGCCGCCCATCCGGCCCCGGCCAGACATACCGGCTGGTTTCGGCTCCGCAGGCGGCTCCCACTGCGACCCCAACTGCCATCAGGACCGCTGCGCGACGAAAATTGACTCGCCAAGCAGGCCGCCCGGGGATACATCGCCGAAATCCCGTCTCGCGCGGCGCTGAACCGTTGCACTCCGTGAAAGCACTCCGTTTCCTGCATCCATACCGCCTCGCTATCGCAACCAGTCTCATGTTGACCTCCTGCATGGTGGGTCCCAACTTTTCTACGCCTGAGGCGCGGATTCAAGGAAAGTGGAAGAAATACGACGGGGTATCCGACAGGCCGCCGGTTGACATCGACCGGTCGTGGTGGAAGCAATTCCACGATTCCCGGCTGGACAGCCTCGTTGACACAGCCTACCGGAACAACCCCAGCCTGCAGGCCGCCGGCACGCGCATCCTCGGCGCCCGGGCGGAGCTCAACCAGAGCGTGGGCAACCTCTTTCCGCAGAAGCAGGATCTCATCATCCAGGGCCGGGGCAACATCGCCTCCGACCCGAACAACATCTGGACTCCCTCCGGTCTCAACGAGGACTACCTCTCGACCCAGGCACTGGTGTCGGTCTCTTGGGAAATCGACTTCTGGGGCAAATATCGCCGCCAGATTCAAAGTGATCGTGCCGGATATCTGGCGACCATCGCAGCCTATGATTCCATCCTCGTGACGCTCGTCGCGGACGTCGCCTCGACCTACGTCAACATCCGCACTCTCCAGGCTCGTCTGGCGGTCAACCGCGCCAATATCGCCCAGCAGAAAAAGAGCGTGGAGGTCGCCATGGCCCGGCGTACGGCAGGTCGCGTGGGCGATCTCGACGTCGAGCAGGCCAAGGCTCAACTCGCCACGACCGAAGCCGATGGACCGTCCATCCAGACCGCCTTGCAGCGGGCGATCGACGGTCTGGCCGTGCTCCTCGGCGAGACGCCAGCCGAAGCCGAGCGCCGGGTCGGTAATTCCGGATCGATCCCCACCCCGCCGTCGAATCTCGCTGCCGGGGTGCCAGCCGACCTCCTCCGCCGCCGCCCCGATGTTCGTCAGGCCGGTCTGGAGGCCGCCTCCCGCTCTGCCCGCATCGGCGTGGAGTTTGCCAAGATCCTGCCCTCGTTTTCGCTCAACGGCACTTTCGGCTACACCGGGGGGAGCGAGAGCGTTTCCTTATCCAATTTCTTCAACTGGCAGCAGGCCGCGGCGAACTCTGCCGGTTCCCTCGTGGTCCCCATCTTTAATTACGGGCGCCTCGTCAATCAGGTACGAGTCACGGACGCCTCGTTCCAGGAGGGATTGTTCAACTACCAGCATGCCGTGCTGAATGCCCAACGCGAGGTCCAGGATGCGCTGGCCGATTATGTGAACAGCTCCCGCCGGGTCGCCCAGCTACAAGCCGCCGTCAAAGCCGCGTCCAGCGCCGTTCAAATCGCGAACCTCCAGTATGAGCTCGGCACAGCCGACTATGCCCGAGTCCTCACCGCCCAGAGCCAGCGCCTCGCTGCGGAGGACGCACTGGCCCAGGCCAAAGGGCAGTATGCCAACAGCCTCATCGCCGCCTACCGGGCCATGGGCGGTGGCTGGGAGTTGCGCAACGAGGCTGGCGTAATCTCCCCAGCGACCCGCGCCCAGATGGCCAGCCGCACAAACTGGGGTAACTTGCTGGAAATCAACCAGCATCTCCCGCCGAATGCGGAGTCTGCCCCCACTCCGGGCGCAGCATCTCAGCCTGCTCGATAAAACTCTTGGCGAAAGCAGCGGATTTGCGCTACAAATCCCCTTACGCAACCGGATGCAGAACGCTTCACCATGTCGATGAACTCAGCCCAGCAGGTCGTCAACACCCCTCCGCCCGTCGCCGTCGACGAGCACGAAGCCTTTCAGCGTGCCAGCGAGGAGATCTCGGGGTACTTCCAAAACCAGCAGGTTTCCTTCGCCGACTACATGGCGGTCATCAGCGACCTCCGCCGCTCCGGACGGCGCCCGGATACCATCGCCATCAGCCAGGGATTGAGGGAACTCGCATCGACCGAGGGTCGGGAATCCCGCCGCAAGCGCAATGAGAATCGCGAGAGCAAGATCGTCCATCTCACCGCGCACGAGACCCCGGATGGCGAAAACCTCGCCCGCCGCGTTCACCAGTACGAGTCGGATCTCGAGGAGGCGACCCGGCAGGTCGAGGCGTCCAATACCCTTCGCGCCGAGATCGAGGAACTGCGCAGCGAACTGGCCGCAGCTTCCCGCCGCGAAAGTGAACTCACTGCCGCCCTGCGCGCCGCCGAGGCCAAGTCCGGACAGGAAGCCTTTCTCCAGCAGGAGCTGAACCGGCTCAAGACCCTCATCACCAACCGCGATGCCCGGACGGATTTTGAGTTTGTCCGTGGTCGTTCGACATCGGTATCGCTCCCCATGGAAACCGAGGCGCTGCATCGCGAGATCACGCGCCTCCGCGAAGCCCTCGACGAGGTGCTCGCGATGGAGGAGTTTTTCCGTCAGAAGTGGGAGCAGGTTTCCGGCGACGTGGAATGCATGTCCGTCCTGGAAGCCGAGATTTCCTCCCTCTCCGGCATGCTGGAGGAGGCCCGTCTCCGCGAGCAGGAGCTGACTGCCCGCCTGGAGGAGTCCCAAGGCACGTCGCACTCTCTGGAGGAACTCACCTCGCGCCTGAGCGAGAACGAAGCCCTGATCGCCCAGCTCCGCAATCGCGAAGCCGCCTGGGTGGAGGAACGCGAGCAGGAAGCTGCCCGCACTCAGAAGACTCTCGAATCACTGCGCCATGACCTCGAACAGGCCCAACTGGCCGTGGCCGACGCCGAGCAGCGTGAGGCCGATCTCCAGAACCGGCTGGCCGAGTTGCACGCAGTACCCCCGGCTGTCTCGCCCGATGGAGAGTCGGAACGTCTGGCCGGTGAGCTGACTGCCGTGCGCCAGGATCTCGCGGAGAAAGACGCACGCTGCCTCGCCCTTGAGTCGCGTATTGACGAACTCCTCCCAACGGTTTCCGCCTACGATGAGCTCTATCAGCGGCACGCCCAGTTGTCCTCGCGGCTGGAGCGGCTCCCGGCCCTGCATCAATCGGCCCAAGCCGTCCGCTCCACGCTTTCCCGCATCGCTCCGATGAGCCAGGCGCAGACGGTGGAGTCCCCGCTGGATGCCGTGGAATCTCTCGCCGTCACCCTGGAGACAGTCCAGGCTGCCGCGGCGCAATGCGAATCCGAGTTTGCCGCGCTGCGCGACGCGCTGGCCGCCTCCCAGCAGGCCCCGGTCGTCAGCGAGACACCCTCCCCGGCGGTTTCCACCGAGGCAAAGGCTCCGAGCCTTCCGCCCGCCGCCCAATCCGCAGATCTCAAGCGCATTCTCGTCGAAGTGGTCGAGGTCGAGCTGGAAAAGCAGCGCAAGGCCAATGCCTCACTGGCCAGCCGCGAAATCGCCCTCCGCTCCCGCCTGGAAACAGCCAAGCCCCGCTCGATCGAGGCTCGCACGGCTGAGGAGGAACTCCACGGCCAGGCGACCTTCCGCAACGACATGAAGCAGCGCGCAGATACGCTCTCGGAGTTGCTGCGCACGCTGGTGGCCAGCCTGCGCGACGCCTCGGTTTAGCCCGGGGTTTGCTGCTAGCTCAGTACGAGCAGGGCAACGATCAAGCCGAATATCCCAAACCAAAGCGTCGTCTGGAGCGCCCCAAATCGATCCTGCATATTGCGGGCATCGCCGCGGGCAGCGCCCCATTTTTGACGCCGCAGATCGCTGAAGGTCTGGATCTTGATGAATGACCCGACCCACTGCTGGTAAAGCAGGAGCGGCAGATCCCAGTTGCTCATACGATGTCCCTCGACGACGAGAGCGCATAGGTAAATCAACCGCGTATAGAGCACCCAAAGGGCGAAGTAGACGACCACAAATGGCGACTCGGTAAAAATGAGGATGAGCACGCCCGTGGGCAGCACGAGACTCGTCCACATGGAGATGCGCTGATCGAGCAGCGAGAACCAGGCAAACAAACCGACTTTGTTCCACCCGAGAGCCAGGGCGCGGCCGTTGTTTCGCAGCATGTTGCCGAACCACCGACGCATCTTGCCCACGCTCTCGCGGAAGGGTTTGTCCCCGGCGTTCTCCAGGCAGTAAATGTAGGTATCGGGGAGATAGAGCATCTCCCAGCCGTTTTTCAGCAGCGTGAACCACGTGCTCTTGTCGTCGCCGGTCTTGAATTCGATGCGGCCATAGACCCAGTCATCGATCGAGTCTTTCTCCACGCGCTCGATGAATTCATCCGAGAGCGCGATCTCGGACCGGATGAACGAAAACCGCCCGGTGAGCGTGAGCACCTTGCCCGACAGGCTGGTCGAGCACATATAGCGGTTGCGCAGGGAGAAGCGGAGCGTATACCAGTCGCGATACCATTGCGGGCCGTTGGTCACGGCAATGTTATTGGTGGTTATGCCGCCCACCTTGGGGCGGAGGGCGAAGAATGGGAGAGACTTGCGCAGAATGCCGCTGCCGAGCAGCGTATCGCCATCCATGAGGATGACCACGCTGCTGGGTTCGCCGAGATTCGTCCGGGCTGCCGCCCTTAAGGCAAAAGCCATGCCGTAGCGCTTGCCCGCCTGCCGCATCATGTAGACGGAAAGGCGGGGGTTCGGCGGACATTTCGCCAGGACGTCGCGCACGATCACGTCCTCGTCCGGGCCGCCCGTGGTGATGTAAAGCCTCACCAGTGAGGGAATCGACGCCGCCTCTCTCGTGACCGAAATAAGCATTTCCTTTGTCACCCACGGCTTTTCCTTGAAGGTCGGGATGATGAAATGAACCTGCTCGGGATAGGGTTGCTGGATCGCATCAGCAGCCCGCCTCATGCGCGGAAAGGCGACGAACCGATACATGTACGAGCGCACGAGGTTCACCGTCAGCCAGCCGTAACGAAACAATCCGAGGGCACCGAGTGCAAGGATGCCGCCCCGGCTTCCCTTTTGGTGCTCGACCTGCTGAAAAAGGAACCAGAGGACGACGATGAAGAAGCCGTAGATGAGCAGCGGCATCAAGACCGTCCGCCAAGGCACGCGCTCGGCTCCCGGCTCGGGCAGAACGATCTCGCTCCGCATTTGTCAGTCGAGCAACGTGCTCTCCGGCGTCGTACCGAGGGAGCGCGTCGGCTCCGCGTCGAAACGCTGAAGCAGCTTGGACTCGTAAATCAGATTGCCGCTTTTCACCGCGTTCACGTTATCGTTGAGAAGCTTCAGAGTCTCGGTCAAACGATCCTCCTCCAGCTTCATGAGGGCGACGTCGCGGCGCATGAGGTCGATCTGGTTTTGCGGGAAACCTGCCCTGGGGCCGGCCTCGTCGACTCGCTTGAGCATCTTTTCCAGCGTCTCGCGCCGGACACGGGTGGATTCCAGCGAGGACTCGGCCTGCTTTACCCGAGCCTCCGCGATGATGAGGTACTTGTCGAGTTCCGCAGGCTTCTCCTTGCCCATCTGGTCGATGAACCCGAGGTCCTGAAGCATCTTCGTCAGGAATGGAGCGGGATCGGGACGTTCCAGCCAGTTGGGATTCGTGAACGCCTTGGGCAGGAAAAACCGGCTGGCAGAGGCATTCTCGATTTCGCTCTCCATGAAAGCGACGCGCTTTTGCACGACATCGCGCTCCTGCTCGAGACGCTTGAGACCTCCCTGCAGGAGTTTCACCTGCTGGTTGGCCAGCTTCGCGCCATCGCGCATGCCGCTGCCGAGCACCTCGTTGACATTGTGAATTCGCTCCTCCAGCTCAGAGAGAGCCGCTTTCTCCGCCAAAAGACGGGTACGGGCCTCCAGAACAAAGTCCGCACGGGAAAGCGCGCGCGCCTTCAGCCCTTCAAAAAGACCGGGCATCCAGATCAACAGCACCGCCAGCATCGCGACCAGCAACCCGGCCACGACCAGACCCCGCCGCATCCAGGGAGTCAGCCGGAAGCGCTTCTTCTCCGGCTCAGCGGGTTCCAGGATGGACTCCGGCGGCGGATCGGTGGCGAGAGTGATCTTGCCCGCTTTTTCGAGATCGTCGACAGAGGCAGGCTCTCCTCTCATCACGGTATCGGCAAAAAAATGAAGGATGCCCCGCTCTCTCGGCGGCATGTCGACAAACTGGCACCCGCAATCCCTGCCCTGCCAGCGCACAGGCTGGATCTGCACCGGCAGCATGTAGATGCCATCCGTGCAGGGGACCAGAAGCTCGCCCGCCTCGATCACATCGCGGCGCAGGATATCCGGATCGGCCTCCACCAGCATGCCGCCAGGCGACCAGTTCTTCACGGGCAGGACCTTTCCACCAATGCTCACCGTCATCGGCGAGGTCAATCGCCGGTACTTGCGCGCACAGTTGGGTTCCGCCTGAATGTTCATGATCGCATCGCCACGGCAATAAGGCACATCGCACCCTTTTTCGCCTCAGGCAACCGATAGCATAAACGGTCGTTTCCGAGAGTCAAATCCCGATATCTCGAGCGCGGGATCAACGCTGCCATGCCACGGCCAGGATCTTCGTCATGCGCGGGAATGCGAAAAATGAAAGAAGGCGGGGTTCCCGAAGATGCGCCCGAAAGAAAACCGAAAATGCGCTGGCGGAAGCGTGCGAAAACGGCGAAAAGAACCGCCCGTTTTTTTGCCGTATGAAAAAAGTGAAAAGCATGTCTGAGAAGGAGTTTTTGTCCCTGCTGCTGAAGGTGCTTCCGCAGGAGACGAAAGACTCAAAACTGGCGGATGCGATCTACAACCGCATCTCGCGGGAGGTCCAGTTGCGCAATCACGTCCAGTCGTTTGAGAATTTCTGCGAGGAAGGATCGATTCCCGATACGGAGCCGGCGACGGTCGAGGAGCTCAAGAACCAACTCGCCACAAACTTCACCGAGGCCAATATCGAAATCGTCCCCGAGGAGGACGGGAAGGCCGTGGCGGTGGAAATCCAGTTACCCGAGAAGGTGCTGAGCAACAAGGTGCGCATCATCCCCGCCGACCAGGTCGAGGAGGAGGAAGCAAAAGTTCCGATGGTCCCTTTTCCCGTCTCCCTGCCGGAAGACCCCGAGAACGTGTGGTTCCTCGCCCGCCGGGAAGACTTTGCCGCTCAGGAAGCGGCACGCTCGCTTTCCTCGATCGAGGAGGAATTCTGGGCCACCAAGGCCGGTTACAAGGTGCTCAAAGATGCCGGCGAGCGAACCTTCGCCGATTTCATCGCCAATGTCCCGGCCGCAGCACTCGCCGAGAGCGGAATGAAGCGCGTTTACAAGACTCCCGAGACTGTCACGGTTCTCCGCCTGATCCCTGCCGCTGCCATGGAACAGAACGCCAAGGTCAACGACCTGGGCGAGGTGGCGGAAGACTGAATCTGTCAGGAAGATCGACTGATCTTCATGGTTCCGACCGGGGCGGCGAAGCCCCATCATGCGCTGGCGTCGTCTTAGCGCTGTTAGCTTGACGCACAGCGCCCGCCAGCCGGCTCCACGAATCTTGACCGTCGCGGGCATTCCGCGACGAGAGCTTCCTCCGGTTGCCGATAACGTCGCCCGAGGTCCAGCAGCAGGAACGATTTTTAAAAAATCATGTGAATAGTTTTCCCCAGGATACGAAAGGGTTATCCTGAGTTTTGGCATTCGCGCTAAGTCATGGCCGTGAAGGCGTCTCACCTGTGATACGCAGACGCTTTCGAGACTGCCATGACATTGCCTCATCCCGCCCCTCTCCTAAAAATCCTGATCACTCTGCTGGGAATGTTCGCCGGAACGCTCCCCCTCCTGGCGGAAACGCCCGCACCGGATAACACCGTGATGACCTCGGGTCCGGCTCCGGCGGGCAAACCGTGGGAGCCCGCCTGGGGATTCTGGCCGGACTATCCGGCGGACTGGCAGCGCACTCACTGGGGATTTGTGGAGAAGACCAAGGCAGGCGGCTGGGATGTACTGTTCCTCGGCGACTCGATCACGAAGAACTGGATGCAGCAGGGCCGCCCCGTGTGGGATGCCCATTATGAGCCGCTGCGCGCTCTGGACATCGGCATCGGCGGCGACACCACGCGCCAGACGCTCTGGCGGATCCAGCATGGGGCGCTCGATGGAGTGCAGCCCAAGGTGGTCGTGCTCATGATCGGGGTCAACAATGTCAATGCCCGCGCCGCCACGGCCGAGGAGATCGCCAAGGGCATCGCGGAAATCCTCGCCCAGATCGAGGCAAAGCTCCCGCAATCAAAAATCCTGCTCCTGAGCGTGCTGCCGGTCGGCAATCCCTCGCTGAATCCGGAAGTCCAGAAGGTGAATGCCCTGCTCCCCAAGCTGGAAGGCGGCAAGGTGCGCTTTCTCGACCTGACCTCCCTTTTCGCCACGCCCGACGGGAAGCTGATCCTCGAGAACTACAAACCCGATCAACTCCATCTCCTGGAGCCAGGCTATGCGGCCATCGACAAGGCGCTTTATCCCGTGCTGCTGGAGATGCTGAAAAATTCCTGAACATCATGGCACTCCCGCATTTCCAAGGCATCTTCCCTCCCCTCGTCACCCCGCTCTCCGCACCGGACAAGCTCGATGTTGCGGGCCTGGAGCGCTTGATCGAACACGTCCTCTCCGGCGGCGTGCATGGGCTCTTCATCCTCGGGACGACCGGCGAGGCTCCCAGCCTGGACCATAATCTCCGCAAGGAGCTGATCCAGCGCACCTGCCGTCAGGTGCGGGACCGCGTGCCGGTATTGGTCGGCATCACCGATACGGCGATCGTCGAGGCCAAGGAAATGTCACGCCTCGCGGCGAACTACGGAGCCTCCGCCGTGGTGCTCGCCCCTCCCTACTACTTTCCGAACAGCCAGACCGAACTCGTCGAGTACATCGAGCGTCTCGCTCCGGCGCTGCCGCTGCCTCTGGTGCTCTACAACATGCCGACGCACACGAAGACGATGTTCGAGCTCGACAGCCTGCAGCGGCTGATGGAGGTGGATAACATCATCGGCTTCAAGGACAGCTCGGGAAACATGGTGTATTACCACCAGGTGCTCTCCTCCCTATCCATCCGCCCGGACTGGTCGGTGCTGATGGGACCCGAGGAGCTGCTGGGCGAGGCGGTGCTCTTTGGCGGGCATGGCGGCGTCTGCGGCGGCGCAAATCTCTGCCCGCAGCTCTACGTCGACCTGTACGAGGCGGCGCGATGGCGCAATATCGAGCGCGTCCTCGATCTGCACCATCGCGTGATGCGTATTTCCTCAACCATCTATCGCGTGGGCAAGTACGGCTCGTCCTTCATCAAGGGGCTGAAGTGCAGCCTGAGCCTTCTCGGCATCTGTGATGATTTCATGTCGGAGCCATTTCATCGCTTTTACGACGTCGACCGCGCGAGGCTGCATGAACTGCTCGAGGAGCTGGGCGTGACGGTTTCCAATCCCTATCCCGCCTCCGACGAGGCCATTGTGACGGGCCTGATGCGCTAGAGCCTCAGGGCTTGAGCAGCGAAACGCCCAGGATGCCAAGCGTGGTGGACTGCGCCGCGTCGGCTGTCACCTCGATATGGGTGATCGCGCCATCCGGCGAGGGGTTGATCCACTCGAGAGTATAGAGAAAGACATGGCGGCGGATCGCGTCGGCCGAGCCATCCTCCAGCATCGGGGCAAAGCGGGAGTGCTGAAAGTCGAAATGCGGGTAGTCCGACCACCAGTCCTGAATATTGGCCGTCTGCAGCGCCTGCTTCATCTCGCCCGGCGTGATCTCCGGCGGCGGCTTCCCGAGTGAAATGATCGGCACCTCGCCCAGTTTCTTCCTGCCGTTGTAAAATGTGTAGACCGCGAAGCGGTTCAGAAACTTTGAGTAGCCGCAGGCGTGCAGGATATAGATGGCGCGGGCGGGCTGGTCGATGCGGCAGGCCACCTTGCTCGGCAGCTTGCGGGCCTTCCCCACGGAGTTGACCAGCGATTGGAGAACGATCACGCCGCAATCCTTCCGGTTGTTCCCGCCCTTGACCTGAAAGGGGATGCCGTGAATGGTGTGCCGGCCCGGTTTCAGGTTTCGCAGCGGCAAATCGCCAAACCACCCGCGCCGGAAGTTGATGGGGCGGTTGACAAAATCGCTGATATCGATGGTGGAGAACCGGCTCTCCGGCACATGCGCGCAACTGTCGTACGGACGCAGCCATGCCATCTCCACGTCCGCCTCCAGGCCGGGGTCGAATCCCCGCGTGTCGCCCGAGCGCGCGGCAAGGGCGTTCTTGGAGAGCGTCGCCCGCGAGCCGGGTGCGAAAGTGGTGGACTCCCTCAGTACCAGCTCCTGCTCGAGCCGCATCACCGAGGGGCGAGGCAATACACCGGTCTGCGCCTTGAGCGCCTGGGCGCGGCGCAGCAGGAAATACACCGTTTCGTGCAGGAGAGTGACATCGATGGCGGTGGAACTGACCGAGGGCGAAGAGACGTGCAGCGCGTTGAAGTCCCCGAGGAAAACCACCGAGAGCCGCGACGGGACCTTCACGCCGTTGCGGGAGAGTTCGTCGAGGAAGTGCTGGATGGAGTATTCCTTGTCGGTGTAGACGACGAGGGCCGTGCAGTCCTTCCAGTCGCCCTTGAGCTGGCGGGCGAGCTTCTGGATCTCCTCGGGCATGAGTTTCATGCCGGAACCGGGAATGAAACGATCCTCGGAGGAGGTGAAGCGGTACTTGCGGCACAGCCAGCGCCACTGGGAAAGAACGCCCATGGAGGCCGAGGTGCGCGGCGACAGGGCCATGAGTGCCATGTCGGTGTGCCCGAGATCGGTCATCTGACGAAAGATCACCTCGAGGGCTTGATCGTCGTCGCCGATGACGGAGGAGATATTGCGCACGCGGTGGCCCACGCACACGACGGGGATGTCCTGGTCGGCGAGCTTCGACGCGACTGTCTCCCACGCGGCGGAGTACGCCTCGGAGGGAGGAGCAAAGACCACACCGGGAGAGCGCTCATGCAGCAGACGCTTGAGGATGGCGACGAGCTCCTCGGTGGAATCCCACGGGTAGATCGTGGCCTGAATGCCCATCTCCTTGGCCACCTTGCGATAGCTCGGCAGATAGATGGACCGGCGCGCGACCACGACATCACACGGATAGAGACTTTTCTCCGGTGCTCGTTTTCCCGCGATGAAGAGCTTGTATCCCTGCCGGTCGACCATGCCCTGGAGGGCGAGATTGGTCATCGCGCGATTCAGCGCATAGTAGCGGATGCCGAGCTGACCGCTCAGGATGCGAACCGAAGGAAGACGGGATCCCGTGGGCAGGCCGCACGCTCCCAGCCACTCGCGGAGACGATCCTCCGCCTCTTTGACATCGTGCCCGCAACTCATCCCGATTTTTTAAATATTATGATGAGCATTTGCAAGACACGAGATCGTGAGGGCTGGCGTGGTTAATAATGCAGGCTGCCCGGCGGCTCCTGAGGGCATCGATCTTCGGCTTCAGCCCGCAAAGGACTTCGCGCAGTGAGGGCGCAGGGTGAAGTCCGCGCGAGGGGTGGTCTGAAATTTTTAAAAAACCGGCATGTGTTTTGCCAGAGCTCCCGGGATTGCCGTTCCGAGACGAAGGGGAAGGAATTATTCAGGCTTCAACCACCTCCACCCCCGAAATCATCATGAATCACATCGCGACTCTTATTACGAATAGTGCCGCCACCTGGACCCTGAGGAAGGGAATGACGGCCCTCCTGCTCGCAGGCGTTTGCGGCAGCGCCCTCACGACCGCTCGCGCCGCCAGCTATACCTTCGATGCCAACACCTCGACCACAGGACCCCAGGACGGGTCGGGTACATGGAACACGACGCTCGCGAATTTCTGGAATGGCACGAGCGATGTTCAGTGGCCTAATCAGAACACCGATGTGGCGGTCTTCGGCGCAGGCGCAGGCGGAGGCATCATGACCATTACGACGGGCAATGTGACGACCAATGGGATCACATTTGCGACAATATCGACCACGACCGGCACCTACTATCAGACCCTGGGCGGCACGATCACGCTGGCAGGGACGGATCCGACGATCACCGTAAACGCAACAAATGGCGGCACCATCAGATCGGCTCTCGTCGGCACCTCGGGCTTCATCAAGACGGGAAGCGCGGGCCTCTCGATCGGAGCAGATGCTGATCTTAGCGGCCTCTCGGGAACAGTCCGAGTTGACGCCGGGGCGGTGTTCCTGAGCGCCAACAGCGCCGCGGCAACGTGGCAGATCAATTCCAACACGGCTACTCTGGCGCTGTCCTCCAATACGACCGTCAGCATAGGCGCGCTCTCCGGGGTGGCCGGAGCAACTCTTCGCACGGCGGGCAGCACTTTGCCGACAGCGTCGATCGGGGCCCTGAACACGGACTCCACCTACGCTGGAAAGATCACCGGCACCATCGCGATCACCAAGGTGGGCACGGGAACCCTGACACTCAGCGGCAGCGGCAATAACTACACCGGAGCTACAACAGTCTCCCAAGGAACGCTCCTGCTCTCCGGTTCCGCTGTTCTCACCTATAGCACGAGCGTTGAGGTGCAGAGCGGAGCCACGCTCGATGTCTCCGGAGTCACGGGAGGAGTCTATACCTTCGGCGCCGCCCAGTTCCCCGCCCAGCTCCTCAAGGGTGCGGGAACGATCAAAGGCAACTCCATCGTGAACGGCTCGCTGCAGCCGGGCAGCTCGCCGGGCATCCTGAGCTTTGCCAACAATCTGACCCTGGCCAATACCACCCAGACGACGATCGACCTGGCCTCGGGCACACGCGGAACGAACTTCGACGGCATCAATGTCGGGGGAGCGCTGGGTTACGACGGCACTCTGACGTTTTCCATCGGAGCGGCTCTGCTGAACGGCACGTATAACATTTTCGACTTCGCCAGCACGTCGGGTGCTCTCGACCTCGTGGCCTTCAGCGGCGGTGTGTATGCGGGGACGTTTGTCTACGACGGCACCGCCCTCTGGACGGCTTCCGACACGAATGGCAGCGGCCAGACCTTTACGTTCGACCAGGCCAGCGGCGACCTGACGGTGGTGCCGGAGCCAAACTCCTGGACGCTGGCGCTGTGCGGAGCGATCTTTGGGTTGCTCCTGATGCGCCGCCGCAAGGATGCGGCGAGAGATTGAATTGAACCGCGATAAGCCAACGAGCCATCCTGCATGCAGCAGTCCTTCCAAAAGCCTCCGGGAACAATCATTCGGCACCAGCCTGCCGTCTCCGGCCTCTTCCTTGGTTCTCCGAGCATCGCGATCCTGGAGGATGGCACGTATGTCGCATCGCATGATTTCTTTGGCCCGGGGTCCCGGGAGCACGAGCGCGGCGGCACGGTAATCTATCGCAGTGAAGATCGCGGCCTCACCTGGGGGCAGGCGGCGGCGATTGAGGGGGCCTTCTGGTCGGGGCTGTTCGCGCACAAGGGCGCTCTCTACCTGATGGGGCTGACCTGCCATCACGGTCTGCTGGTGATCCGGCGGAGCGATGACGGCGGGCGCAGTTGGACGTCGCCGGTCGATGAGCGATCGGGGCTTTTGACGCCGGAGGGGCTGTATCACACCGCGCCGATGCCGGTGATCATCCACTCCGGCAGGATCTGGCGGGCCATCGAGGACGCGGGGAGTGGCACGGCCTGGGGACAGCGTTATAATCCGATGCTGATCTCCGCACCCGTCGGAGCCGATCTGCTGAACCGTGCAAGCTGGACGTTTTCCTCCATGCCGGTGCAGTCCCCAGACTGGCTTCAGGGAGCATTCGGAGGCTGGCTCGAGGGAAATGCCGTCACGCTGGACGACGGTCGCATGGCCAACCTCCTGCGCGTCCATCATCCGCGGGGGGAGAAGGCTGCGCTCGCCATCCTGGCCCCGGATGGTCACACGCTGACCTTTCGCCCCGAACGCGACATGGTCGAACTGCCGGGAGCCGCGACGAAATTTGCCGTGCGCAAAGATCCCGTATCCGGCGCATGGTGGACGCTGGCCAATGCCGTGCCGCCCAGGCACGCGCAGGACAAGGACCATCACACGCAGATCCGCAATACGCTCGCCCTGCTGCGCTCGACGGATCTCCGTCATTGGGAAATGCGGCACATTCCGCTGTATCACCCCGACTCCGCGCGCCATGGGTTTCAATATGTCGACTGGCTCATTGAAGGTCGCGACATCGTCTTCGTCTGCCGCACGGCGTGGGAGGATGCCTACGGCGGCGCGCGCAATGAGCACGACGCCAACTACCTGACATTTCACCGCATCCGCGACTTCCGCGATGTCGGTTTGAAAGATTCTCCCTTTGACCCGTTCCAGCCGGAATCGGCTGCGCCCGCCCCTCAGCTTGAGCCGCAGGCGGCCTGAAGCAGGCCTCGCTAATTGGCGGCCTGCGGACGGAGCAGCACTTCGGTGGAAGCCAAACCGCCTTTGGCGTAGGGCGAAAGCTGCTCGATCTCGATAAAGGGATTGAGCCGATCCCCGAGGAAGACCTGGGTGAGCAGCCCCATGTCGGGCCACGACGAGGAGAAGCCGGACTGCTCGCCGCGCTGCATCTGCAAGCTGTATTTCCCAATCCTTGCAAAAATTGTCTGCGGAAAGAATGCGACTTTCTCGCTCCGATTGGCATGCCACAAGGTGACAGAGTCGCCTTTGGTACGACTCAGCGCGCGCGCCAGCGGGATATCTGTAAGGGTATCGGGTCGGCGGTAGATCGGGACGAGCGCGTAGCCCAGGGGAAGCGCGTGCGTCACCGCCCGGCGCACGGTCACGACCGCACCGCGAGGCAGTTGCACGATATGAATACCGTAGTTTCTCCCGCCCCGCCAGGAAAGACGGCAGTGCAGGACATCGCCGCGCCATTCGTAGCTCCGGGTGAGAGCGGGATATTGCGGGTCGGCGTGCGGATGAGTCAACGTGAGCAGAGCGCCGGCGGCTTTCACCCGCGCTGCGGCGCTGGATTCCCAATCGCGCGGCGGGGGCCAGGCAGGCTGCCAGGCCGATTGCGGCCCGAGCCAGCCGCGATGGCCGCCCCACGAGATGCCATCGCGGGAGGATTCGTAAAGGAGGTTGCGCCGATCACCTGCTCGCGTGATGGACACCAACCGGGAACGCTCTTCCGAGACGGTGGCGACCCAGCCCTGCGAGGTCGACTGCCACGCCTTCTCCCCGCGCCAGAGGACCGGCGTCCATTCCGCCGCAGACAAGCTGGAGATGAGGCACAGCGCAAGGACCAGCAAAGCGAGAGCGGATTTTGCCGTGCGGTCTCCGCTCCGGTTTCTGCGGAAAAACGCACGTTCTTTCGGAGGCTGGCAGTTCGTGATCATGGGGGATTCCTTTTTCTGCTCCTGCACTGATGAAAGAAACAGACTTTTCCACAAACCAAATCCTCGGCGGGAGGAAAAGACTATGTGAAATTGTGCAAACAAATCTCCGTGAATGATTCGGCCAGATAACAAACCCCTCGCTCTCCCCGGCGCGGAGAGCTGATATTTTCCGCAGCCGAAAGTCTCCGGAGACGCGGTTTCCCCAACCATAGGAATGAGCGAGCACCCGACCTCGCACCGCACATCCAGCCCAATACATTACGCACCCCGTCCCAGCATGCCTCCCGTCATTTCCAATCGCTACGGCTCTGCCCGCATCACCCGACTCTCCGGACGCACCTCGATCGTTCACCGGGCCAATTCCTGGGATGCCGCCTACAGTCACCATCCGCAGGTGGCCGCGATCGGCGGCCGCCTTTGGGCGACATGGTCGCTGGGACATCTCCACGAGGATGCGCCGGGACAGATCATGGTCCATGCGACCTCGGACGATCTCGGCCAGACCTGGACGGCAGCGCAAACGCTCGTACCGTCTGTGCAGGGGGAGCACAGCCCGACCTGCATTACCTCAGGCGGGCTGCATGTCGGGCAAAATACTATAGCGGCGTATGCATCCAGTTATGAAATCACCCCGGAGGCGATGGCGCTCTTCATGGAATCCGGCCTCAACCACTGGCATCAACCGGGACTCAAGACCCTGCAGGATGTCTATACGGGCGTCCATGTCTCGCACGACGGCGGCGCGACCTGGACCGCGACGGGTTCCCGGCTGCCAGGCTTCATTCCCAACCTAAGCCCGGTGCGACTATCGTCCGGCAGACTGATCCTGACAGGACATCTCCTGCATGCTTATACGGACGATCCTGCGGGGTTGTCGGGATGGCAGATTGCCGCTCTACCCGGCCTCCCGGAGGGATACTACGAATGGGCGCGCGGTTTCTGCCCTGCCACCGGACAACTCGCGGAACTCGGCATTTGCGAGGGTTCTGTCTATGAGATTCCGGGGCAGCCACTCCGGATGATGCTGCGTTCCAATCGCGCCCGCCTGGCTGTGGCCGAGAGCCGCGATGATGGCGAGACCTGGAGCGAGCCGCAACTGACGGACTTCACCGATTGCGGCAGCAAGATGCAGTTTGGCCGCCTGCCCGACGGGAGATATTTCGCCCTGAGCTGCCCGGACCCGAATGTCCCCATGTCCTGCCTGCGCCGCACGCCGCTGGTGCTGGCGGTGAGCCGCGATGGCAATGTCTTTGACCGGCATTTCCTCCTGGGTGACGAACCCGACGCGCCGCTCCGCTATCCCGGCGCATACAAGCATGGTCGCTACGGCTACCCGTACTGCCAGGTCATGAATGATCACCTCGTGGTCATCAACTCGGTCGGAAAGGAAGACATCGAGTGCCATGTCTTCGACCTCCACGATCTCGGGGACTAGGTCCTCCCGATCGGCAGAACCGCATCTTTCTCTCTTCACGGAAGAACCATCCCTCATGACAAAGCTCCCTCATTTTCTCGTCACCGCTGCATGCGGCCTGATGCCGCTGGTCCTCCACGCCGAGGAAAGCATCCCCCGCTCCAAACCCGCCGAGGCGCTGCCCGATGCCGCCGATCTCGTCGTCTGGCCCCTCAGCCCGTATCCCGTGATCGCCCGCGATTCCGCGGCGAATGCTGCTGCGTGGCTCTTTGACGCCCCGGCCGGGAAGCACGGCTTTGTCCATACACGGCCCGACGGACAACTGGAGTTTCAGGACGGCACGCCCGTGCGGTTCTGGGGTACGACGACGGTCTTTGGCATGACCCTGCCCGACACGGCTGAGGATATCGGCAAGCTCGCCGACTCCATCGCCTCCGCCGGGTACAACATGGTGCGCTTTCACCACAACGACATCCCCCGCCGGGGGCTGGGCTATCTCCAGCAAGACCCGAAGAGCAATTCCCTGCTCCAGCCCAATGAAATGGACAAGCTGGATCGCTTCGCCGCCGAACTCTACAAGCGCGGCGTCTACGTGTACCTCGACTTTGCGGATTTCCGCCCGTTCCTGCCCGAGGATGGCATGGAGGATGGAGAGGCCATGAACCAACTGGATAACAAGGGATGGAAAGGCGTATTTCCTCACCCAAAGATCGTGGAGGCGTGGGAGCGTGCGGTGACGGAATTCCTCAACCACGTCAACCCGTACACCGGTCGGAAATGGGGCGAGGAGCCGGGCGTCGGTACGGTCGAGATCATCAATGAAAACGGGCTGTTCTGGGACTGGAACTTCAAGGTCACCGACGGCATTCGTGCCTGGCACCAGCAGGAGTGGAACAACTGGCTGCTCGCCCGATACGGGAATCGCGAGACGCTGGATGCGCAGTGGACGGATGCGGCGGGAACGAAAGGCCTCTTTGCCGATGAAGATCCAGCGAAGGGAAATGTCTTCGCCCCCAAGCTGGGCCGATACCTCGAGTGGGATCGGCCATATCGCTCCAAGACCAAGGGAAGCTCGCGGGTGAATGACTGGTACGCCTTTCTCGCCGACCAGGCGACGGGCTTTTATCGCGAGGCGGCGAAACACATCCGCAGCCTCGGCTTTCAAGGCGTGATCGTGGGTTCCCACGAGCTCCAGGGGCCGATCAATCAATACGCCGAGGTGCAGGGCACGGGCACGATCGCCGCCCACCTCTACGCGCATGGCGGGCTGCTGGCCTGGGATGCCAGACCGGGAGTGCGGGGCGTGGTGATGGATGGAGTCGATGTGAGCACCAGCAACTGGTTCTCCAACCTGCCCCGCATCAAGGTGCGCGGCGCGCCGGGCATCAATGGCGAGTGGACGGGCCGGAGCCTCACCATGAGCGCGGATTGCAACCTGGCCATCGCCGCGATCACCGCGCAGCAAAAGGTGACGCAAAGCCTGCACTTCAGCTTCGGGCATCGCTGGGTGGGCGAGCCGGTGCCGGATTACGACTTCTCCTACAAGTGGCAGGAATACAAAAAGGCCATCACCTTCAACTACTCCTCCATGCACGACGTGCCGTGGATGGCGGTCAACCGTATCTGCGCCGCGCTCTTCATCCGGCGCGATTTCCAGAAGAACAAGGCCAAGACGGCTATTGCCTTTTCCGCCGCCGACCTCCGTGAGCAGAATCTCCATGCGCTGGGCTTGAGCGGTGGTGGCGGCACCATCGGCGATGCGGCGTTGTTTCTCCCGATCCTCCACGAGGTGGAGTGCGTATTCTTTGATGAAGTGTACGAAGGCGATGCCGACGTGGTCTTCATGACGGGCCGCAGTGCCAGCGGGGACTACCGCAAGGCGAAGCACGCCGTGCTCGTGGGGGATAACCCCTATACCGATCCGCATCACAAGTCGCGGGACCTCGGCCTGCCCGCTCGTACGGTGCGTCCCGAGACAAGGATCGTGAATCTCACGAAGCCTGCGACCTTCACGGTTTCCTGGCCGTGGCCGGAGAGCAGGCAACTGACCTTTGACGCGCTGGAGGGCGCTGTCGAGGCGGCATCCATTCCCGAGGGCGCGAAGCCCATCGGCCTGAGCGCAGATGGGAAATACACTCTCGGCTGGCTGGATGATCGCTACCTCGTGTTGCCCAACGGACGCGCCTTCCAGGAGCAGATCGCGGACGTCCAGTGGCTCTACCGTCTTTATCTCGCCGCCTGCCAGCGGTGGAAGATCGACACGGCGGACAATGCGCCCGGAAAGAGCTTCATCCAATCCGACACGCGAGAGCTGACGATTGACTGGGGTCACGGCACGACGATCATCGACACGGGGCGCACGCAGGGATTCTCGGGCCTCATGGGATGGCGCGAGAAAAACGCGACCAGGAATCTTGAGGCGTCGATCGACCTCCCCTACGGCAACGTCCTCGCCACCAGCACAGATGGCAAGGCGCTGGGCGACTCGCGACGCATCCTCCTCGTGGCTGCGGCGCGAATGCAGAACACCGGGCAGGTGCTCGGGCTGGATGCCAAAGGATTTCCAAACTACACCAGCACAGGCAAGGCTCCGGCTTTGATCGAGGCCTTGCGCGGTCGCGTCAGTCTCACCTCCAGCCTGGTATCGGATCTTAAAGTCTACGCCCTCGATGTGGAGGGTCGTCGCCAGGGATCGGTGCCTGCGACTGTGAAGGCTGGCAAGCTGACCTTTGACCTGTCGCCAAAGTGGGGTACGCTCTGGTTTGAAATCGCCACCGCGGAGGTCAAAGGCCCCTCGGCACCGGAGAAGACTGTCTGGCCGCTGGCGGAAAAACCCCGCGCTGCATCGCCGAAGCCCGAGATGATCGCGCTCGCCGATTACTATCGATTGGTGAATCGCTCGCTGGACCGCGACAAGCCGACCGAGACCACGGCGGCGCAGCCATTTGCCAGCACGCTGGACCGCGACGCCTTCCGGGCGCTGCCGCAGACCGGTACTCCCGCCTCCAACCAGATTCGCATCCCGTTCGTCGCGGGAGCCGTAGTCAAGGCGGATGGCAGCCCTGGTGAAACGGTTTGGAAAGAAGCCCTCAACATCGACATGAACGAGGACAAAATCCCCGAGTGGCATTTCTTTGGCACGCACATCGTCGAGGGCAAGCGCCTCCACGGCGAGGGCGGTCGGTTCTGGTTTGTCGCGACCGATGAGGGCCTCGCCATCACCGCCTACATCCGCAAGGGCGAGCCGGGCGTGGTGATGGAAAAGCCGGACTGGTTTCAAAATGACTGCCTGGAGATCCTGATCGACGCCGATGGCAAGGGCGGGAAACCCGATAAGCAAATCTTCCTCGCCTATCGTACGCCGAAGACCGACCAGGCCTCCGCCAGCGATCCTTCCATCCAGATTGGTCGGGCGGCGGATGAGCAGGGCTACCTGCTCGAGGCGCTCATTCCGTGGAAGGCCCTGGGGTTTGCCGAACGGCCAGCCGGTGAATTCGGGCTGGAGATGCAGATCGACTTCGCCCGCCGGGGCCTCGGCCGCGCCCTGCAAATGGTCTACGGCACGGGGACCAACGAGGCATTCATCCAATCCGAGAACTACCTCAAAGCCCGCATCGCTCCCTGAGTCGCGCCTCCATCGCTTTCCCTTAGCCAATACGACATCATGACGCTCCGCCTCGCCTCTCTGTTTCAAGATCACGCCATCCTGCAACGCGACCAGCCGCTGCCTGTCTGGGGGTGGGCCGAGCCGGGAGCCGTGCTGCGCATCACCCTCGGCGGTCATGTGGCCGTGACGCAGGCCGGGGCGGGCGGCGACTTTCTCGTGCGCCTGCCTGAGCTCCCGGCGGGCGGTCCGCATGCGTTATCGGTGACGATCCCGGCTACGGGAGAAGCGATCGAAATCCGCGACATCCTGATCGGCGAAGTGTGGCTCGCCTCCGGCCAGTCGAACATGGAGATGACTCTCGAGGGCTGTCTGCCCGTGAGTGAGAATGATCTGGCGTCGGCTGATTTTCCCGAGATCCGGTTTTTCAACGTGCCGAGGCGCGCGCATCTCGGCCCGGAGCGAACCGTGGAGGGAAATTGGCGGGCGGTGAATCCAGGCGTGGCACGGGAATGCTCGGCCGTTGGCTTCAGTTTTGCGCGACGGCTGCATCGCGCTCTGGGCGTTCCGGTCGGCGTGATTTCGTCCTCCTGGGGCGGGTCGGATATCAAGAGCTGGCTCAGCCGTTCCGCCCTGGCGCACAATCCCGATACCGCACAATGGCTCGCCGATTTTGAGAAAGTCGCGTGGACGGAAACTCGCTGGGAGGCCATGAGCAATCCCGATCCCGACGGGCGCGTGAGCAATCTTCCCAGGGACCCAGGCAATACCGGTATCGAGCGCGGCTGGCATTTGCCGGGCTACGTGGATTCCGGCTGGCAGAGCATCGACCTGCCTGCGACCTGGCAGTCGGCCGGGCATCCGAATACCGGCGTCTTCTGGTTCCGGCGCACGATCGAGATCCCGGCATCCTGGCGCGGGCGCGAGCTCGTGCTCAACCTCGGAGCAGCCGACAAGCAGGACATCACCTATGTGAACGGCACAGAGGTTGGCCGCATGGGGAAGGATCGCGAGGACGCATATTGGAATGTGCCGCGCGTCTACCCGGTGCCGGACCACCTCGTGGACGGCCCCGCGCTGACCGTCGCCGTGCGGGTCTATTCCTTTGTCTATGATGGCGGGCTGAGCGGCCCGGCGGCTGCGATGAATATCCACCCTGCCGGAAGTCCGGCGGAATGCCTGCACCTGTCCGGCGAGTGGCGATGCCATCGCGAGCACGATCTGGGCCTCGTCCTGGAGACGCATCTGATGGGGCAGGGCGAGCGCAATACCCCGCACATCCTCTTTGATAACATGATCCAGCCCCTCATCCCCTACGCCCTTCGCGGTGCGATCTGGTACCAGGGGGAATCCAACGCCTCCGAGCATCATACCTATGCACGATTGCAGCAGGATTTGATTCTCGACTGGCGCAGGCAATGGGGGCTTCCCGGCCTGGCCTTTCACCTCGTCCAACTCCCCGGCTTCAAGGCTCCGCAGGACCATGAACCGGCGAGTACATGGGCGAGGCTGCGTGAGGCCCAGGTGGCAGCGCTGTCGCTGCCGGGAGTGGGGATGGCCATCACCCTCGAGCTCGGCGACGCCAACGATATTCACCCGAAAAACAAAATGCCCGTGGGTGAGCGGTTGGCGCAGTCGTCGCTCGCCGTCACATATGGGACAGGAGGAACCGCCACCGGGCCGATAGTGGATCGCGTAGAGATCGATGGCTCCCGGATCCTCTGCACTTTCCGAAATGCGGACTCCGGACTCGTGACGATGGACAAGGCAACACCGCGCACCTTCTGCGTGGCGGGGACCGACCGCGTCTTTCATCCAGCCGAGGCCACCCTCGGAGGAAATACCGTCTCGGTGAGCAGTCCTGCCGTGAGCGAACCCGTGGCCGTACGGTACGCCTGGGCCGACAACCCGGCCGCCGCCAATCTCGCCAGCGGCGAAGGGCTGCCAGCGAGCCCCTTCCGCACGGACACCTGGTAGGCGCTTCGGGGGCGAGAGGCGAATGAGCGCTCCCTCTCGGTATCTTCCCTAAAAGACAACTGCCAGATCTCTCAATCTGGCAGCTGCAATTTCCCCCAAAGACTCTTGCGCCCTCCGGGGAAGGCGCGACTGTTTCCTGCCTTAAATATTGCGACGGCGGAAGACCAGCAAACCAAGCAGGCTGAAGCCCACGAGCGCCACTGTGCCGGGTTCCGGCACGGCGGTGAGGGTCAGCACGCCGGTCGAGTAGTCAAAAGTTCCCGCTGCCTCGGCCTGGGAAAAGGTAATGCTGCTAAACGTCCCGGTTTGCGTGGCGAATCCGGTGAACAACTGATACGACCCCGTCTGGGTGGCAAGCGAAACGTCGATCACGAGCGCACCGCCGTAGGTCAGGGAAAGCCCCGTGCCCGAGAGTGCGATTTGGTCAAACCCGGAGCCCGCACCCAGCGCGCTGCTGACCAGCTCCATCGTCGTCGTCGAGGAGGACGCGAGCGAGAGATTGCCGCCAATGGTGACAATACCCGTACTGTTTCCCGGAGCGAGATTGCCACTCACTGTCAGCGTCTTTCCCGAAGCCAGGAGGACGCTGCCGTAGCCGGAAAGCGTTTGAGACGCACCGATCGTGTATCCGCCAGTCTTGGCAGTCACATCCAGCGTACCTTGGGAACCGCTGGTGCCGAGATTGATGCCCGAGCTGCTGGAGATCGAGCCGCTGGCCGTCAGGATCAACGTACCGGCGGAGATCGTGGTGGCGCCAGTGTAAGTATTGGCGCCGCCGAGCGTCTGCGATCCAGAGCCGGCCTTAGTGAAGCTCATGCCGGTCGCGCCATCGGCGATCACTCCCGTGTAGGAGTAGGATTTTCCGGTGCCGGTATTCAGCGTGATCGCGGTCAGACTGCCCGTATAACCCGAGTTGATTACTGTGGCCAGGGCGGTGCCGCCAGTGAGACCTCCGAATGTCGATGTCGTGATTCCGGAGAGGTTGATCTTTCCTGGACCAGTGGTGTCGATGGCGCTATTCTGCAAGGCCAGACTGTTTCCGAGAACCAATACGCCCGTGTTCACCTTGGTCGCTCCTGAGAAGGTATTGGCTCCGTTAAGGCGCAACTGCCCGTTTCCAGCCTTGATCAAACCATAGACATTCCCTCCATCTCCAATGGCTCCACCGACGGTCAGGGTGCGCGCGGCAACCGTGACAGTGCGCGTGGCGGAAAGCGTCACATCTCCCGTGCCAAGGTTCAGGTCGTTGAGGGAGGCAGACCCAAAGGTAAAGTCCCCGTTCCAGGCCTGGGCGTTATTCGTGCTTAGCGTACGAGCATTCCCATTACCATTTGTGATGGTGCCACCATTGATCGTAAATGTGCCGGTTCCCAACGAGTTTTGAGAGTTTCCGAATTCCAACGTGCCCGCATTGAGGGTGACTCCGCCGGAAAAGGGGGTGGTTGCGCTACCGGTCAACTTTAGCGTCCCCGTTCCGCTTTTGACAATAGACAGCACGCCATTCCCGTTAACAATGCCGCCGCCCAAGGTAACTGCGCCCAGGCTGTTATCCACCGTAATAACCTTTGATCCGCTGCTTCCTCCCTGGATATAGGAGTTTATCGTAAGAGCGTTGGACGATGCATTGCGTATGATGAGAGAGCTGCTCTTGACAGCCAGGGGAGAGCCGATGGTGTCTCCTTTGCTTGTGCTTATCTGGTTGATCTCAGCTGCGCTTGCGCCATTGTCGAAAAAGATCGATGCCGTATTGCCCGAAAGTGTGAAGGAATTCGTGCCATTGGTATCACCGATATTCAGAATACCGATCGTCTTATTGGTTCCATCTACTGTAACTGTCTGATTTGCAGTGAGGTCGTAGGTGATGGAGGCGACATCACCGATGGAAGATCCCGGGATCGTGTTGCCGAGCCAGTTCGTGGCGGTGGTCCAGTTTCCGCCGGCGTCGACGTTCCAGGTGCCATTGGCGGCCTGACTGGACGGCGAGGAGCTGACAAGCGCGGCCATTGCGGCCAGAGGGAGCGCAGATCGTGACAAGATTCTTTTCATGGATGCTGTTGATTTTCGGGGTGAGGGAAACGGGGCTTCGAGAAACGCGAGCGAGGATTTCATGCGGCGGAGTGGGGGTAGAGTTTCGCTTCGAATTTAATTAGCACCCGCCCAATTCCATCAAAAGGGAATACCCCCCACCCACCCTAGATTTACACCGTTTTGTTTGAACAAAACCCGCCCAGGGAGAACAGAAACGAAACAAAGCCTCCGGACCCACATGGAAACGAGGCGAGAACGGATTTCATCATGTTTCGCAAAGGATGCTAAAAAGCAAAAACGCCCGGACGTCATCACATGCGACATCCGGGCGTGCTAATGGTTTTTGCTAGTCTATCTCGCTATTGCTTGGTCTTGAACATGCCGACCCAGCCGGCCCAAAGCTCGTTGGTTTCCGGATTGAAGCGCAGGGTGTGGGGGCCGACGTAGGGGATGTTTCCCGTGATGTCGGTCCAGGTGTCTCCGCCATCGGTGGTCTTGTGGATCGATCCGAGCCGGAGGTTGGCCCAGTTGGTTCGCGAGACCCAGATGATGTTGGGATTGGTCGGGTGAACCTCGATGCCGACCATGGCGCGCGGTTTCTCGGGGAAGCTGGTGATCCGCGTCCAGGTTTTGCCCTGGTCCTTGCTGCGCCAGAGCTGTTCGCCAGAGCAGTAGATGGTGCCGTCGGAGGCGACGACTACATTCCAGATGAAGACATCATTGCGAAAGACCTGTTCCCATGATTCCCCTCCGTCATTGCTGCGCCAGACGCCTCCCCCGTTGCCGCAGGCACCCCAGAAGACCCGGTTGGAATCGGTGGGGTCCACGGCGAGTCCGTTGAACATCCGGCGGCCTGTGGGCTGGGAGGCGAGCTGTGTCCAGGTGGCTCCCCCGTCATGCGACTTGAAGATGCCGCCGCCGATTTTGCCCGGCTCGGGATCACCATCGATGCCCATGTACACGACCTGCGGATCATTTGGGTCCACCGCGAGGGCGCGAGGATAGCCGCGGCCCCACATGGTATTGGGCATGATCACGTAGTTCGGAATGCCCTCGCGGATCACCGTGAATGTATTGCCATCATCCTCGCTGCGGATGATAGCTTGCGGCTTGACCGTGCTCCAGGGGGAGCAGGTGGAGATAACCCGCGTATTTCCATTCACCTCGTTGACGGCCATGCGCCAGTTGTGCCCGCTGAGGTCGTCCGTATGCTTGAGCGGCCAGAGCTGTTTCCAGGTCTTGCCGTTGTCGGAGCTGACGAGACTTCCCTCATCCATGGCCGAGGCATAGACCTTGCCCTTATGGAAGCGGATGTCGGTGATGCAGGAGATATCCGCTCCGCGGCAGCGCTCGGTCCATACGACTCCGCCATCCGTGCTCAAGCTGGGACGCCAGTTTGTGCTGAGGAAGATCTCGGAAGGGTTCAGCGGATTGAAGGCGATGTTGGTCGGAGCGCTCAGGCGCGCCGATTTTCCGTCCGCAGAAAGCATGTCCATGGTGGGGTTACCGCTGGCCTCATCCAGATCGATCTTGTTGGAGTATTTTCCCGCAGAGCCGCCTTCGAGATCCTTGCCACTGGCCTGCCAGGTATTGCCTCCATCCTCGGAGGAAAGGAAGACGCCGGTCCAACTGGACTTGCCGATGGCGCAGACGTTGAGCGGATTCGACGGGTTCACCGCGACATCAAGAACGTCGAACTTATCGGGGAAGCCATCGGAGATTTTCTTCCACGTCGCGCCTCCATCGGTCGACTTCATCACGCCATCGGCAAAAAAGGAGCCGTAGATGATATTGGGATTCTTCGGATCAAAGGCGGCTGATGATGCCTTGGTGGGAGTCTGAAGTTCCTTCCAGGTCTTGCCTGCATCCTTGCTCATGACCAGCCCGAGGGCGGCAGTGGCGGCTATGACCCGCGAGGGATCGCTCGGGGCCACGGCGACGGAGTAAAACGTGGAGGCCGGAGCATCGCCGAGATGAATGTTTCCAGCGGTCTGGAAGGCCTTGACGGCATCGGGATTTGAGAAATCCGCGAAAGGAACAAGGCGAGGTTCACTGCCGCCTTCGGCCGGTGCAAACGCGAAGTAAAACCGTTTCAGCCGCGCGATCGCCGGGGTCGTCGGGATCGGGCCGGAGCACGTCAGGTCAAATCGCACGATGGAGGCGAAGTCGGGATTCACCGGCTGCGAGGCGGCCTCGGGATGGGCCTTCAAATACTGCGGATCGTAGACAAAATCCGACGCCTTGAGCACGATGTCGCGCCAGTTGGTATTCTGGTACTCCGTGTTGAGGTTCTTGCTGCGGTAGGCGATGCCGTCCTTGGTCTTCATGATGAAGAAGGAGTCTTTCGGCAGGGTGCCATCACCCTTGAAGGTAAACCCGATACCCTGGGAGCCTGCGCCAGATTCTCCCCCTGGGAATTTCGGCAGCGTGAGACTCCCAAAGAAGGCATTGTTCACCTTCCCATACTGCACGCGCAGCACGCCGGGTTCCTCCTCCGGTGTCTTTTCCTCGTAGGCGACCGCCCAGGTCTGCCCACCATCGGTGCTTTTATAGACTTTTCCCAACGGGCTGGTCGCGTAGACGTTGCTGCCATTCGACGGATCGACGGCTACGGAGTGGATGCTCTTGTTCTTTTCGCCGGTGATGCGGAGGTCGTTCTTGTCGGTGCGCGGAAGCGTCACCCAGGTCTCGCCCGCATCGGTGCTCTTGCACAGTCCGCCCTCCGTGGCGGCGTAGACCGTGTCGGGATTGCTGCGATCGACCGCGAGCGAAAAGACGCCGTAGGAAGCCAGCCCGTTGTTGATCGTCTTCCAGTTCAGCCCATGGTCCACGGTCTTGTAGGCCCCTCCGACATCGCCGCCCATGTAAATGGTCCCGTCCTTTGACGGATGGTAGGCGGCGCAGTAGAAGAACCCTCCCCCGCCCCACCCGGAATGCTCCCACACAGTGGAGGCACCCGCGCCGTCGGAGGTCTGAGCGTACAGGCCGGCCATCGGCAGCAAGGCGGCAATCGGAAGGATTTTGCGAAGGAATCGAGAGGGAACCGTGATACTCATGATGCGGAATTTCTGGTGAGGTGGGACAGACAGAGGGTGAAGAAAATCAGACTTTGGACCAATCGAAAACCACGCCGGTGTAGAGGTCCTTCTGGTTGGCGAGGCCCTCGTAGACCGAGTGGCAATCCGCCGGGCTGACGAGATGGGTGAGGAGCGGCGCGGTGTTGATCTTGCCGTGGGACATCATGCGCAGGAGCTGCCGCACGTTGTTCTCGATGGAGTGCTTGCAGAAGCCCGCCGGATCAGCCAATAGCGGATAACGCCACTCCAGCGCGCCCTTGACCGTGGTCTCCGCGTTGCAAAGATGCAGGCCGCTCAGGAATGGTGTGACATCGGCGACATGCGGAGCGCGCGGACTACCGAGGAGGACGATTTCTCCAAAGCGGGCTGCGAGCTGCGGAGCGCTTTCAATCGCCACGGAGGAAAGCCCGGTGGCCTCGATGACCGCAGCACACATCCTGCCCTCGGTGATGGCGGCGACCTGCGCCTTCATTTCCGGGCCGGGGGCAATCACATGAGGGATGCCGCAGGCCAGCGCCTGTTCGCGCCGACGGGCGGATGGGTCAATACCGATGACCTCACAACCGGCCAGACCAAAGAGCTGCGCCGAAAGATTGCCGACGAGGCCGAGGCCGATCACAGCCACAAAGTCGCCCAGTTCCGCATCGGAAGCCCGCGACGCCGCCATGGATACAGCCGCCATACGGGCGAAGGTGACCTTGACGGGGTCCAGTCCATCGGGGACGGGAACGACGACGAACTCGCCGAGGATGTGCTTGGCGTGGCGGCCAAACGAGAGCACGCGCTGGCCGACCGAGAGGTTCTTCACCTCATCTCCGAAAGCCATGACCCGGCCGACCGAACCGTAGCCGGGTGAGAACGGCAGAGGTGCCCAGCTTTCCAAGCCGGCCCGGCAGGCGAGCTCGGTGCCAGCACTCACGATGCTATATTCATTTTCAATCAGCACATCGGTCGGATGGCTGATCACTGGCATGGGAAATTCCTCAAGCGCGGCGAGGCCGGGCGAAGGGAAAATGACACGAACGGACTGAGTTTTCATGAAATAAGACAAGCTGTGGCCATCAGTACCTGGCGGACTGGGTGGTGATCGGAAAATCGTCGGTGCGGAAGGGCGAGGCAGGGAATCCCTCGGCATTGTAAAGGTTGCAGGTGGGATTGCTCGACCACGCATAGCGCACGGCTATTGGAGAGGACACATGCGGGGATGAGACGACGACCTCGCCGCCTTGGATCCTTGCGTCGGCCCAGGTCCACTTGCGATCCTCGCCGCAGATGGCGAAGCCTTCCAGTTCCGACGAGCTATTGCGCACGATCTGAGCTTTCGCTCCGCTTTCGGAATCGACGCTGTAGGTTTCCGGTAGAGGCTTGGCTACGAGTCCTCCCCCGGTTCCGCTAAAGGTGAGGCGGATCTTGTCGCCGTCGACCTGCATCGACTTATAAGCCGGGCCGGAGCCGACGATCTTGTGGCCATAGGTCCCGGCAAGAGCGAGGGCGGAGAGGCGCGCGCCGACGTCCTTTTTATTGCGAGGGTGAATGTTCACGGAATCACCAAGGTCGATCAGCACAGCCTCCCCGGTGTTGGGCACCGAGAGCGTCATGGACTGAGCCTCCCGCAGCTCCGCCCAACTCGAGTCTCCAGGTGCCGCGGACTTGTCGTTCTTGTTGGCAAGCTGGCAGATGTAGAAGGCAAAATCCCCCTGCCCCCACCGGCTGCGCCAGTCAGCGATCATCAGCGGGAGGGCCTTCCGGTACTGATAGGCGCGCTCGATGTTGCTCTCGCCCTGATACCATATGACGCCCTGGATGGCGTAAGGGATCAGAGGATAAATCATGGCATTGAAAAGATGGCTCGCTGCCTGCCAGGAGATCGGTTCGACGCCGGGAGGAGCAGGAAGCGCGGCGCGAGCCTCTGCGGCAAGCGCGGGAAACTGCTTCTCGACGCGTTTCATCCATGTGCCCGGAATCACGGGCCTTCCGACGGTGATATAGGAAACCGAAAGGTCACTGGCCGGGTGAGTGAAGCGGATGGCGAGAGTGGATTCTCCCGGTGCCAGGGCGGAGGTCGGCACGGTGTACCGCCGCGGGGCGCGGGACTTCGCCGCCTGCTCGAGCGAGAAACGCCCGATGGGTTTGCCATTCCAAAAGACCTCCTCGATGCCCGTGGTCCCCTCGCCGACCGTGATCAGCAAAGGCCGGGCGGCCTGTTCAGGAGTGATCTCGACCGTACGGCGCAGCCAGATCGCCCCGGCGTCCCCGAGCTTGCCGGGAACGGTCGCGGGCTGCCAGTCCTCGCCGTCATCAGGCACCGTCCCAGCGGGCTGATCCTGGCGCTGGTTGGCATCCTGCCACTCGGACATGGACAGCAGGTACTCGCGAATGCGGCGCGAATACGTCCGCAGATCCTCTTCCCGTTTCTCCATGCCAGCGGCGATCTCGGGGTCGGAAAGAAGCGCCTCCTTGCTCGTCCATGTCTCTATCGGAGTACCTCCCCAGGCGGAGAGAATCATGCCGACGGGAGCCTTGACGCCCTCCTGGAGGAACTTCCCAAAATAGTACCCGACAGCGGAGAAGCTCGCGATGGTATCCGGCCCCGCGACCACCCACTTGCCCTGGTAGCCCTTGATCGGGATCGCGGCCTCGGCCTTGGTCACGACGAAAAGACGCAGCAAGGGGTTGGCCGGAGCAGCCAATTCCTTGCCGACCTCCGGCGTGTTGGCCAGGGTCCACTCCATATTGGACTGGCCCGAGGCCAGCCAGACCTCGCCAACCACGACATCGGGGATGGTGACGGTATTCTCGCCCTGGACGATGAGATCAAACGGGCCGGGGGCGCTCTGGCTCAGGTCGAGATCAACCTGCCAGCGCCCCTTGTCATCCGCGACTGTCTTGGCGACCGTCTTTCCCAGCGAGACGGTGATCTCGCGGCCAGCCTCGGCCTTGCCCCAGACCGGTACGCGCACGGCCCTCTGGAGCACGGCGTGCTCGGAGAACAGGGCGGGCAGCTTGACCTCCGCAACGGCCATCACAGCCGGGAAAGCGAGGCCAAGACACAGCGCGATCCAAAACGGTCGTCTCATAATCATCTGGCAGGGGAATGTGCTGACTCGGTACGACAGTGGCCGCTCACTCCTTGATCACGCAATCGACGATCAAGAAGCCTGCGACCGGAGGCCCGAAGAACTGGATGCGCACGGCGGAAATGCTGGCCAGTTGGTCCTGATCCGCGAGTCCCTTGAGCGCCTCGGGCAAGGTCATCTTCACTGTATTACCTGCCTCCGCCGCACTGATATCGGCCTTCACGTTGAACTTGCCATGCACCGTCTCGCCATCCTTGTTAAAAAAGGTGAGAGCCAACTGCACCGGCTGCGGTTCCTTCGCCGTCTGGACCTGGGCATCCTTCCCAGGCTTGAAGGTGATCTCCACGACCCCGTTTTCCCGGAGCTTGTCCGTCAGATCCAGACCGCTGCCGGGATTGGCGGAAAGAATGACGCCAGAGAAGGGCTGGGCACCATTCTGGATGTTCACATCGAGGACCGTGGCGCGCTTGCCCTCCGCGTCGACCTGGAGGACGGCAGGGCCGCCCCAGGCCGAGGCTTTCCAGCCATCGGCGAAACCACCCTTCGAGGAATAGACCTCAAAGGGCGAAGCGGCGAGAGCGGCAGCAGAAAACACCGGCAGAAGGGGCAACATTAAGCTAATCACGCGAAGTTTCATAAGCGAATCGGAAAGGGGGTTCGTTACGCCCAAAGGAACTCCCATCCGCTCCCGCATGACAGCCCAAAGTGCCCTGTGAATTTGCATTTTCAGAAATTTGTTTAAACAAATCGCTCTTCCGCGCACCTGGGCGGGAAAATCTCTTTCGCCCTCCCATGTCCTGCGGTAAGGGTCGCTCAAATGTCCTATGGCGTAATACTGTCGGACTCCGTCCAGACCCTGCGACGTTGGCTGGAATCCTCAAATCTCTCCCCCGGAAACCGCCTCCCCTCGGAGCGCGTGCTGGCCCGGGAGCTAGGCATGAAGCACAATGCCATCAATCGCGCAATGTCGCGCCTGTTGGGCGAGGGCGTGGTGCGCAGAGATGGGTACAAGCTTTTCTACGCCGGGGCGGAAAAGCCGCAGCAGAGCCGCTTCGCGTGCGATCTGGTCATCGCGCGCCGATCATTCTTCGCGAAAGGCTACACGAAGCTGGCCAGGGAGCTGGGCATCGAACTCCGGCTGCACCAGTACGACTCCGGCGGCGATGCCTTGAGCCATTTCTATCACCTCGATACGCCGGAGACGGAATGCGTAATCTTCGAACCCCCGCATTTGATGCCTGTCCCCCTCTGGGAACCCGCCGTGAGAAAGCTGCTCTCGCATGACATCCCGGCCATCAGCGCGCGGCAGGCGGCCCCCGGCGTGCCCTGTGTCGATCCTGACTACACGCGCGCGGTGGAACTGGCTGTATCGCATCTGCGGGAAAACGGGCATCAGGAAATGGGACTGCTCACGATCTCACCGCGATCGGAATCCGGCAAGGAGATCGTCTCCGCCTGGAAGTCCCTGAGACTCCAGAAAGGCCTCTCCTCGACCGCACGAAGAGTCGCCTACTACTCTGACGGCCGCGAGGATGACATCCAGATGATCATGGAAAAACTCGACGGCGACTGGAAGGGCGCGTCTTCGCTCGTCATCTACTCCGAGCACGACCCCATCGTCCCCCACCTGCTGGAGGGTCTCGCCCGCAAGGGGCTGCGCGTGCCGCAGGATCTCGCCGTGGTGTGCATCGGAGACCTGCCGCACCTCGCGGCGACCAATCCTCCCGTAACGACGATATCTTTCGACGCGCCGCTGATGCAGGAGGTGATCTTTGGCCTGGCGCAAAGACTCATCCGTCGGCGGCAGGATCTCCGCAACCACTCCTCCGCCGCAAGGATTCGCGTACAACCTCACCTCATTCGGAGAGCGTCCACCGACGCACCAGGCCCCATGCCGATCCAGGCAACCTCTGCCTCTTCGCGCTTCAGCGCATCATCTCCCGAGCTTGCCTCGACGCCATCGGACATGGCGGCGGATTTCGCCCAGTTGCTGAACCGCCGTTACCCGCTGACGTCGAATGCCAACGAGTCCCGCTTCGAACAGATCGATCTGGGAAACTTCGTCAACCGCCCCCTGAACTTTCGCAAGGGATGGCTCGGCGATCTGCCGCTGACCAATTTTGCCACCGGAAGGCACAAGATCCATGGCGTGCCTTTTGTCGTGCTCGGTGGCCACGCAAGAGAGGATTGCGGAGCCATCGTCTTTCGCTCCACATCCAACAAGACGGGCAACTCCCGCGCACTGCCTTCCCTTCTGCGCATCCCGATCGGAAAAAGCGCGCAAGCCATCTACGTCCTGCATGGCTGCGGCTACAGCCGATACTTGTCTCCCTTTGCGCAATATGACTTCTACGCCGGGCGGAAGCACCTCGGCTCCGTGCCGCTCGTCTCGCTGGGCTATCCGCCGCCCGATGGCGATACGCGGAACTTTGAGAAGGAGGCGATGAAGGCCAACATCCAGGACTGGTGGTCGGACTTTCCGCATCTCGATTTTCCACATGCCTGGAGAGCTCCAGTCATGGAGGGAAAAACCGAGTATCCCGACCGCAATGTCTATCTCTATACGCTGGAGTGGAAAAACCCCTTCCCGGGCCGCACCATCACCCACATGGAGATCACAGTCGATGCCGAAAAGCCGACGACCCTCGGCGTGCTGGCGATTTCCTCGCTCAAGCCGGAGCCAGCGCACGGTTGACCGTCGCTCCTTTTCCTTCGGAAAAGGCCGGGAGGATATTTGTTCGAACACTCGACTGAGAGACTACAGTCCGACGTGTATTTAGGATTTTAGCTCCGGGACATGCCCTCGCAGAATGGCGGGAGATGTCCGCCCTTAGCGATGAAGCCATGGCTGGTCTCCTCAGCGCCCAGCTCTCGCGCCTCTTTCGTCCGGAAATCGACCATCTTCTCACCCTATACTCATGAATCCTCTGGCCCACTTTTACCCGCATTCGCTGCCTCGCTCCACCCGCTTCCACGCCACGGCAGACGGCCAGGCGCTCGACGTGCTCGCTCATCCGTCTGCGGATCACACATCTTTTGAATGCGACGGACCGGTGGCAATCGAGATCGCGTGCAGCGAAATTCCCTCCGAGGTAAAGGTGCGTCCGCTCCGGCTCGATATCGAGGCCGAGATCATAGGCAACCGCATCCGTTTCCTCGCCCCGGGGCCGCAGCCTCTCCAGGTCGAGGTGGATGGCGCACATCTGCTATACGTGTATGCTCTCGCCCCCGCCGCCCCGACGCCGCAGGGTCCCGATGTGCGGATCTTCCGGAGCGGCGCGGTCCATGAAGCCGGGCTGATCGTGCTCAAGGATGGCGAAACCTGCTGGATCGAGCCGGGCGCGGTGGTGCGCGGCAGCATTCGCGCGGCGGATGGCTCGGGTTTTCACATCGGCGGCTATGGCATCCTCGATGGCGGGTACTGGCCCGAGCACGAGGGGCGCTGCCGCAAGTCTCTCGTCCTCGATCACTGCCGGAACTCGAGGGTCGAGGACATCCTCATGCTGGGGCCGACCAGTTGGATGCTGGTTCTCGGGGCCAGCGAGGACATCACGATCAAGGGCATCCGCCAGATCGCCGGGGACATGAGCTCCGACGGTATAGACATCGCGGGCTCGCGCCGGGTGCGAATCTCCGGGTGCTGCCTGCACAATGGCGACGACAACATCGCCATCAAGGCCATCTGCAACAAATCCGGCCAGGACGATCGCGTCCCCCTCGGCTTCCCCGACGAAGACTGGAACCACACGGTCGAGGATGTCGTAGTGAGCGGCTGCATGTTTTACAACACGCATGGCGGTTCCGCGATGGAGATCGGCTACGAGACGATCACCGAACACATCCGCAACATCCGGTTTGAGGATATCGACGTGCTGGCGGTCCATCAGTTCGGGTCGGTCTTCGGCATTCACAATGGCGACCGCGCCCGGGTCGAGAATATCGTCTGGGACAACATCCGCATCGAGCATCATTTTGACACGCTGATTGATTTTCGCGTGCTGCGCTCGCGCTGGAACGTCGATGCCGAGCGGGGCTTTATTCGCAACATTCAGATCCGCAATGTCGTCGCCCTGCAAAGCATTCATAACCCCGGCTATACCGTGAGCATCATCAGCGGATACGATGCAGACCATACGGTCACGGGTGTCGTGGTGGAGAATTTCGTGCTCGGCGGGAAGCTGGTGCGGAACGCCGACGACCTCGATCTCGTCACCCGCCACGCCCACGGTATCACCTTTGCCGCCGAAACTTCGGCCGAGAGCAGGCAGCCCCTGCCGCAGGCGCGTGAGCTGGCCGCAGCGTCGTAGCGTCCGGTCCGCTCCCAGCCCCACGGGAGAAAAACAAACCATCCGCACCGCCGAAGCCCGCTCCACCCGGGTCGGCACAGACCTTCTGTTTCCCAACGAAAACATACACCCATGCAAAAGCTAAAAATAGGAATGGTGGGAGCCGGCTTCATCGCCGACTGGCACCGCAATGCGTTTATCACTCTCCCCGAGGTCGAGTTTGCCGGCATGTGCCGCAATGACTCCGGGGCCACCGACCCGCAGTCCGCAGCGAACCAGGCCGCACTGGAAAAAAAGTGCAGCGAATGGAGCATCCCGGCGTACCCGAGCTTTGAGGCGATGGCTAATGATCCCTCTCTCGACGCCCTGATCATCGGGAGTATCAATCCCTTTCACCACGCTCAGATCCTTGCCGGATTGAAAGCGGGCAAGCACCTCCTCGTGGAAAAGCCCGTCGTCACCGACATCGCGGAGGTCGACGAGATCCAGAAACTCAGCGCGGCGACCGGCAAGGTCGTCTTCCCGGGCCATAACTTCGTTTATCGCGGGGCTGTGCAAAAGGCGAAGCAGATCCTCGCCAGCGGGGCTCTTGGCCGACTGGTCTCCTCCTCATTCGTCTCCAGCCACACGATCAGCGAGGCGCACGCCACGGGCTGGCGCGCGAAGAAGGCGCTCTCCAAGGGCGGCGCGCTGATGGATAGCGGCCATCACCTCGTTTACCAACTGCTGTACCTGCTCGGCATGCCGGTGGCCCTCCAGGCCTTTTGCTCCCGGCAGGTTCTGGTGAACATGGAGGGCGAGGACACGGCCCAGGTCAACGTGAAGTTTGCCGACGGTTCGGTGGGCCTCATCCTGCAATCGTGGGCCTCGGGCATGGACCAGGGGATCAGCGGCATACGCATCCTCGGCGAAAAGGGCAACCTCATCATCACCGACGCGCTCTACCACAACGGCGAGCGCATCGACGGCGACGTCGAGTACGGCGATTCCTTCAAGGGGCAGGCAAAGGCTTTCGTCGATGCCGTGCGCCAGGGCACGCCGCCAGTATCCACGCTGGAAGATGTGAAAAACACGCTCCGCCTCATTTACGCCGCCTACGACGACGAAGGCAAAGTCACCCGCTTTGCCCAGGCCTGATCGGGAAATTTAAAGCCTGCTCACGGCGGAGAGCCACGCTCCGCCGTGAGTAATCCAGTCCTCGTCCGTAAACGAGGTCGTCGCGAACGGAGAACGGGGACATCGCTCAACTCCGGCACCGACCGGGCAGCGCCCGTTATCCCGGCCGATTGTTTGCACGAAACTTCGCTACGTTTTCCGGTCGCCCAGGACAGGCGCGATATCAGGGGGAGAACCGCTTCGCACTCAGCACCCGGAACCGATAAAACGAGTCGAGAGTGGGATCGGTCGTCGAGTTGTTCGAGGAATAAACGGAAGCCGAGGCATAATCAGGGATGCGCGTATCGGCGGGATCGATGTAGCGCTCGATCACCTGCGACCCACGGTATTCGCTCATGACGGCGTCCTTGCCCTCCACCCACGTGGCGGAATCAGTGCGGCTGGATTTCTTCAACGCCTGCACGCGGAAGTGCACGGTGTAGGTGTTGGACTTCGTCGTCAGGCGAGGATAGATCGTCGCATAGGGCCGCTCGCGGCTGTTATCCCCGGTGGGCCGGTGGGTTAGCCAATACGATGCCATTCCGGCATAAGTGGCGTTGGAATCCTTGGGGACGAGAGATATCCCGCAGATTTCCGCCGCGGAACGGAAGATCTCCTTCTGATCGAACCGATTTGTAAATCCTTTCAGCGTCTCATCCGCATTGACCGAATATCGGACCGGGGATTGCGCCTTGTTGGCATTGTGGGTCTTGTAGTTTTTCGCGTCGCTGTCGGCCACGGAAATGATTTTCTCCGACTTCAGAATCGCACGGATGCCCGTGTCGCGATTGATGTAGCTAAACGGAATGATCTGGTAATTCATATTGATCCGTCCCGCCGTGGAGAGAGGCTCGCTGATCGGATACGGCTCCACGATCGGCATGCTGAAGAGATCCAGCAGCAGGTAGTCCGGCGGCACGGTAAAGGGTGGCCCGGCGACCGGCGTGCCGAGGCCGCGATGCCCTTCCGGCAGCGGACGAAACAGGAGAGTCTGCCAGGGCTTGTTGGCAAAGACCTCGCTGGGAAGCGAACCGAACGCCACGGCGGAAGGGATCTGGCGATTCGGCGAGAACTGCGACATCGACGCGTCGTAGGTTGTGCTATGATACTGGAAATAGGGATAGTACACACTGTTTGCCTGTCCATCACCCTCGTCCACCTTGTTGATGTAAGGCCCATCGGCTGCAGCACCAAAACCATTGTCAAAGTCTCCCAGCACCTTGCCATTTCCTCCCCCCATCCTCACGCCGTTATCGTTGAGGGCGCGATAGCCAAAATCAAAAACATTGGTCAGTTGCGAGTAGGCGGGTTTGGAATCAGCAGAGCCATTGACAGTATAGACCGGATTAGATGTGGAGGGATATCCTGAGGGATCGATCGGAAGCAATCGCCCCGCCGTGGCGCCGTAGTAGGGGTAGTTCTGCGCCGTACGGAGCGAATGCGCCATGAATTTGGTCGAGTCGCCATAGTACATGTGGCGGGCAAAAAAGGATATCGGCACGTCAGGCTGCGCCGCGACCATGCGGGTATCGCCGTCCGCGAGTTCGACACTGCGCACCACATCCGTGAATTTCCCGTCAGCCCGTCTCCCGAGAATCCAGGAAACCGGCTCGCGATTGCCCTTGCTACCGAGATCACCTCGCGCATTGAGCCGGCCGCCGTAGTGATTTTCCGGATCCGCCTTGGATGTCGGGCCGACAAAGGTCCGAAAGTTTCCATACACGACCTGGCCGCCATCCTCGTCACGCTGGCCGGACAGACCTCCCACCGTATTGATCGGCGGGAGGTTTGGCACCGGCCAGCCTCCCGGCGGAGAGGAAGGGATATCGATCGTCAGTTTCTGGATTTCATTCGGCCCATTCGGCGGAGTCTGGTTGTCCAGGATCGTAACGGTGATCGTTCCTCCGTCGAAGTAGAACTGGCCGCCCACTGGGAAGTCCGTATCCGTCTCGGTGTAGGCGATGAAGGGATAGACATCCTCGCCAGAGGACGTTCCCAGCGTCCCCGATCCCTTGCTGGCAACAAAGGGAGCCCAGCCCATCAGGCCGCCAACGAAGGTCTCATTGACCAAAGCATCCCATACGGTGAAGGGATACGCCTTCCATGCGCCAGAGGGGTACGCCTTGAACGTCCTCGCCGACGTGGGGAACCCTTTCATCGGGTACGCAGGCGTCAGCGGATCGGTCACAGGACCCCAGCGAAAATTCTGCATCCCGTCGATTTTCACCTGAAACTTGGGATTGATCTGCATAAACCCTTTCGCCGGATCAAAGAACTCGAGGAACAGCCCGGCCTGCACGCGAACATTACCCTCCTTCACCCCTTTGGGATTGGCTGTGGCGTCCCAAGCGTTGACCGTGACCGGAGGCGAAAGCGAGGGCGAGTTTTCCCCATTGGCAATGAACATGAGAAATGCCTTGCTCACGGTGGGAAACCGGCCAAAGCCCTTCGTGTTGTTCTTCTTGTCCAGGATGGGTATTACCTGGCCCCGCCCCAGCCTTGCAGAGTCGCCTGGGGCATAGGGGTTGGTCACCCTCGTATCGTAGAGATTTGCACAGCGGATGTAGTCAAAGATCTCCGTCAATATCTGGTCGCAGTCCGTGGCTCCCTTGGAGTTTTTCGTATTGTATTTGCTTTGGAAATCCCCCCCGAACCCCGGAATGGGCTGCGAGGTAAGATACCGCAGGTATTCCATGAGCATGCGATTGCGCTCCAGATCGTTTTCGGAGCTTTTGGTCGGCAGGTCCTCAGTCGAGCTTTCGCTACCCCGCTTCGTGGGATCGGTACTGCGTTGAAAATAGTACTTGTGCCCGTTGACGGTGGAGCAAAAGGCAAACTGCTGGTCAAAGACGCTGCGGTCGCTGCTGCCGGGGGTGCTGCTGACCGGCCAGATGCACACGCGGGGTTTGTTGAAGAGATTCACATCGGGCGCGCGGCTGTTGGCGGTCAGGAAAAAGCGGCTTCTCTCCAGTTGCTCCCGGTTCAGCCCTTGCAGGGAGCGCTCGGAGCCGGAGAGCGTGGGAGCAAAGATCAGCTCATCGATCGTGGCGTAGAGACGATCCGAGTCGAGGGTGATCTTCGGGATGGTGGTAGTCCCGATCTTCATCGTCTGCACCGTACCCCCCTGCGATCCTCCGCCGGAAATTCGCGGTGTGATGGCGTAGATCTGGTTCGCCGTGAGGGTGGGGAAAACAACACTCAGGCTCGTCATCGCCGGATGTCCCGGGTAGCGTTGAAACTCCTTGTTGATCGGCTGGTTCAGCGAAAGGGTGGTCATGTCCTCGTCGGCACGGAAGCGAGGCATGTCCGCGTACACGCCCTCGGAGGCTGTATTGACATTCACCTTGCAGGTATCGTCATCGGTCCAGAAGGCGATGCGTCCCGTGATGGGATTGCTCGCCGACGGGCGTTTGGATGAGGGGGCGTCGTTAAACGTCGCCGTGGTGCCGCTGCTGGCATCCGCGACGGTCACCGTGCCATCCTGGAGCACGTAGAGCCATTTCGTCGGCATGGGCACGGGAGTGTTGGTCACCGAGATGGCGCTGCCCGGGCTGTAGGTCACCTTTGTCGGATTGACCGAGAAGCCCTCGACATCCGGCAGGCCGTCATTGTCGGCCTCGTATCCCAGGTACGAAGTCACGGTCGCTCCATCGCGATTTTTTGACAGGCTGCGCATGTCATTGCCGTCGAGGATCGGGAACACGGCGGTGCTTCCGGAGACGACAGGGCTGTTCAGGTCGGTGAAGAGGGCCGGTTTCGTGCTCCACTGGTCATCGAGATCAGACTTTCCGGGCTCGAAACTGGCGATCTGCGAGGAGGTCACCACCATGGTGTCGGAGGAGTAGAGCTTGTAATAGGCCTTGGGAGCGCCGGTCTGATCGTAGACGCGGATCATTCCCGGCTGGGAGGCCCAGGTCTCCTGGACCCCGTGATCGGTCGCGGCCTGGATCGCGCCGATGGCGATCTGCACGGCGGAGTCCGCCAGTTGCTTGGACCGCGATCCATCGGCGTAGCCTTTCGCCCCGGAGTGCTCCGTCGTGACGTTGGAGAGAAAGGCGATGATGAGCGCCGTGATCAACACGAGAAACGCGAGCACCAGCACCAATGCCATGCCCCGGGTGCGGGACCCGGCAGCGAAAAGTACACCGTCGCCTGGAGGGAAAGTTCTCATTTCAGAGTCAGTTCTTTTGTTCCCGGCTCCACTTGGCCGCCTTGAGCGCGACGTTCATGGTGAATATCCGGTAGCTGAGGTTGAGTGATTTCAGGTTGCTTTCGAGCTTCTGGAGATCCCGTTCGTACTGGGAGGCATCCGTGAACGCGCACCCGGCATAGATGGGGGCCATGTCGGGCGGAGAATCCCCGTTTTGCAGACGGATAAACGACGTTTCGTCGACTGCCACCATGGTCACCTGGACCACGGGGGGGAGCTGGTTCTTGGGGTTGATTGTCCCGTCGCTCTTCGAGTCGGTGGAGTCGTACTCATAGTTCGGAGCCAGCTTGATTCCCGACGAGTCCTCCTGGCTGGAGAGTTTGGGCAGAAAAATGAGCGCCACGATATTCTCGGCGAGCACCCGGACGGGTCGGGTAGATGGCGTGTAGGGAGCCGTGCCATCGACCGCAGACTTGAACCACGAAACCCCATCGTAGCCCGCGTTGCCGCCGGCCTTTTGCGCTTCGTCGTAGAGGGAGAAAGACTCGGCTGGCCCGACAAGCTCCATCAGACGGGAGCGATACCGCTCGCGGGGGGGATTGCCGCCCTGATTGACAAACTTGGGCCGCCAGTCTTTGTCGCTGCCGAACTCAAGAAAGAATCCGCAGGTATTCATCAGCGTCCCGAGATCAGCGTAGTTTGTGTTGTTAACGTAGCCCAATGGAGCGGTGAAGAAGATCCCATGCGTCCTGGCGGTCGAGTCGGAGAGCAAAGCCGAGGCCGGGCCGCTGCGGAACCTGAGCTCGGACTGCCGGGAGTAGGAGGTCGGGTCGTTAGGGTCGTTGTAGTCCCAATAGGGATTGAGCGTGGCCTGGCTTAGCTTGCTGGTAATGGACTCAAAGGCCTCGCGCGCCCCGCGAAACTCCTCGATGCGGCCGCTGGCATAGCCCCAGGTCCGACGGGTCGCATCGATGATGGAGGCGATGACGAGGAGGAGAAGGGCGAGGATCGCGACGGAGACGAGCAGCTCGATCAAGGTAAACCCCCGGGATCGCAAAAAACGCGAACCGGCTGCAAACAAGGCGCTCATCGATTTTTCGCGACGAAAGCCTCGGAGGTCACCATGGCCACCGAGCGATCATTCCACATCCCGGTGGCAGAGTCGGTCGTCAGCGTACGATTGCCGGGGTTGTTGGCGATCTGGATGGTCACAGTCGCGAGCTTGCCATTGCTCGCCGTCGCCGAGCCGCCCGGCAGGTCGGTCGCAGGCTTGACCCAGGTCTTTACGTGATAGACTGCCGAGGCAGGAGCCTTCACCTCGGAACCCTGATCGTCAAAATAGCGGGGCGAGACCTGAAACGGCTCGGTATGCCCATCCACCAGGACATCAAAATCCGTCTGCTGGATATCATTAATGATGCGCTGGGTGATCTGCGCGCTGATCGAGGCGTCGATCGCCCGGCGAAACGTTTGCAGCCCGACTGGCAGCACGCCCACGAGCGCGACGAAAGCAAAAGCCACGATACCGATGGCGATAGTAACCTCCACCAGGCTGAAAGCCCGGCGTGCTATCGCACGACGACGATGCCTAAGGATGATAGATGCGTGTCCGCCCATTTGCCGGATCGATTTGAACGGTTGAGTAATCCGCAGGCGCCTGGGACAGGCTGTCCCCTTCGGATGCGTGATGCAGGGTCAGAAACCACGAGGTGTTCGCCGTGGAGAGATCGGTCGAGCCATCGGGCAGGAAGCGAAACTTTACACACCGATAGGATTTCCCGATCTCCGGGAGCGAATACCCGACATCGGCACCGCTGCTCGTATCTGTAATGATCGACGACAGGGTCGAGCCGGAATCTATCAGGACCGAGGCGGGAAGCCGGCAGACTCGACCGAGAGGCTGGGCCACTCCGGACTCCAGAATCTCAAAGGTCTGAATCGCGCGAAACTTCCCGGCCCCCGTCTCAGGAGCGACGGCGTATTGATAGATGCGCACCTCGACGCTGCGATTTTTGGAAATGGCCATCTGCCGCGCGAGGCCAAGCTGCTCGCTCAGGATCTGCGATCCAGTGCGCAGATCGGAAGCTCTCATGACCGACGACACCGCCGGCATGGTGAACGATGCAATGATGCCAAACACCGCAATGACGGCGAGCAGCTCCAACAGCGAAAAGCCAGCCGAAGCACCGCGCAGCGGCTTGCGGGATTTCTCACACGGTCCGGCTATAAACCAAGACCGAGCCATATCTGGAAGCAACGGGGAATGCATGGGGGAGGGCTGGGTGGAAATATCCTAGGTAATTTCTTCAAACACCAGATGATGCTGAAACTGTGTTCGGATTTTTCGTCGAATTTTTTAAATAATTTCCGGACGCTACCGTACAATTCATGGGGGAGTCATTTCATCGGATCGCACCTCCCGGCAGGGTTCCCGCGTCTTTTTCTCGCATACCTGCGACGACCCGGGTGACGCCTTGCTAAGAAACACGTCTGATCTGGGTCAAAATTAAGACAGGTAATGACAAAGTAAAGAAACCGCAGCCGGGCGAAATGGGTATTTCAATATTTTGTTCAAACAAAATCCCCATTCCTCCTGGCCGCCCCAGGCAAAAGAAAAGCGGGCCGGCCATCTGCGGTGTCACCCGCATCAGCCAGCCCGCCTTGGTCGGCAGCAATCCTTCCTCCCTACGTTCGGGAACCAGGAACGCCGGAATCAGACAACGTTGCGGCGAGATTTTGCGCCGCACAGGCGGCGATTGGCCCGGATGAGCGCGATGCGCTGCTGGACGCTGGCAGCCGAGCGCAGGCCATCGGCGGGCGTATTCCGCACATAGTCGAGGAGTCGCGGGATCGTGCTGCTCGCGACATGGAGGCGCGTGTCGGACGAGGCGTAGTAGATGAGCACGGTGCCGTCCTTGCGGGCCACCCATCCATTGCTAAAGACGACATTGGAGACATCGCCGATGCGCTCATCGCCCACCGGAGCGATGAAGTAGCCCTGCGGGCGGGCGATGATTTTGCGGGGATCAGTCAAATCCGTCAGGAACAGATAGAGCACATAGCGCAGGCCGGCGGCTGTATTGCGCACGCCGTGGGCGAGATGCAGCCAGCCCTCCGGAGTCTTGATGGGAGCCGGACCCTGCCCATTCTTCAGTTCGCTAATAGTATGATAGACCCTCGGGTCGATGATCTCCTCCTTGCCCGAGCGGGGCTTCTCGAGGGTCCGGCAGAGCGCCCAGCCGATGCCGCCGCCGGAGCCTGCATCGATAAAGGAATCCTGCGGGCGGGTGTAGAGTGCGTACTGGCCGCGCACGAACTCCGGGTGCAGGACCACATTGCGCTGCTGCGCCGAGGGCGTAACGAGATCAGGAAGACGCTCCCAGTCCTTGAAGTCACGCGTGCGCACGATGCCGCATTGCGCGATGGCGCTGGATTGATCGGCGGGCGTGGCCTTTGGGTCGCGGCGCTCCGTGCAGAAGAGCCCGTAGATCCAGCCATCCTCATGCTGTACGAGCCGCATGTCATAGACATTGGTATCCGGCTTGTCGGTCTCCGGAATCACGCAGGGCTCGTCCCAGAAGCGGAACCCGTCGATTCCATTTTTGGACTCGGCCATGGCGAAGAAGCTCTTGCGATCCCAACCCTCGACGCGCACGCAGAGCAGCACCCGGCCCTTCCACTCGATGGCTCCGGCATTGAAGGCCGCATTGATCCCGAGACGCTCCTGACAAAAGGGATTGCTCTTCGGGTTCAGGTCGTACCTCCACTCCAGCGGCACGTGGTCGGCGGTCAGCACGGGATGCGCGTACCGGCTGTAGACGCCGTTGTACCACGAGAGATCGACAGGATTCCGGCGTGCGAGCAGAGCGGAGTGCCTGCGCTGGAGCTTGCCCATCAGGGATGCAAACTGTGTGTTTTTCATAGGGAATTTTTTGGGGGGAGACGCAAGATGCCGGGAGGATTCCTGCGAGAAGCGCTGTTTTCAACCGCATTTGCTTGCACTTTTCTCGTCGAAAAATGAACTACACCCATTCCCGCATGAATGGCTCCCCCCTGTGCCCCCATCGACCCGTCATCCTGATCGCGCTGAACTGGTACTCCCGCGCCATTCATCGCGGCATCGCACGGTATGCCAGCGAAGCAGGCTGGATCCTGGACTCAAGCATGACCCGCCATGGACTCGTGCCAAAGGACTGGCGAGGCGACGGCATCATCTGCTGTCTGCACTGGGGCTCCGCCCTGCACGAAATGGTCGAGCGCACCACTCTGCCCGTGGTCAATATCGGAGGAAGCATCCTCGGCCTGCCCGCAGTCCTGCCCGACGACCGGGCGATCGGAAAACTCGCCGCGAGTTACTTCAAGAAGCGCGGATTTCAAAACTACGCGTTCTTTCTCAAGTCCAACGCCCTGACGTCCCGCAATCGCGGCCGGGCCTTTGCCGATGCCGTGCGCCGCGCCGGGGGACGATGTTTCATTCTCGACTGGCCCAAGGCCAGCGCCATGCCGAAGCAGACCCGCTACTCACAGCACTACCCTGCCGGCGAGCATGACGAGCGGCGACTGTTGGACTGGCTCGCAGGCGAGATCGACGAACTGCCAAAACCGGTCGCGCTCTTCGGCGAGTTTGACGATCCCGCCATCGACGCCCTCTACGCCTGCCGCGAACGGGATATCATGGTGCCGGAGCAGGTCGCCGTGCTCGGGATGGACAACGACGAGCTGCGCTGCGAGTTTGCCCCGGTCCCGCTATCGAGTATTGACAGCAACCAGGAAATCCTCGGCTACCGGGCGGCGGCGCTGCTGGATCAACTGCTCAAAAAGGAGCCGCTCACCAAACGGGTCGTGCGCATCCCTCCGGCGGGCATCGTCACGCGCCAGAGCACCGACATCCTCGCCATCGCGCATCCGCATGTCGCGTCCGTGCTCCGCTACATCTGGCAAAACTACGCCCGGAGGATCAACGCCAAAACCGCCGCGGCGACCGTACCGGTTTCCTATCGCTGGCTGCATACCGCCTTCCTTCGGCATGTCGGAAGGACCATCGCCGACGAGATCGAACACAAGAGACTGGAGGCGGCAAAGAAACTCCTGACCGAGTCGCGCCAAAAGGCCCGGGAAATCGCCGCCGCGGCAGGCTTTCCCAACGAGGACCGGATGGGCCGCGTATTCCGCCGCGTCGAGGGAATGTCGCCCATGGCCTATCGACGCCGCTATGGCACCGTCAATACAAGCAGCTTGTGAATGAAACCCGCGCCTGCTTCGCACGCTCCTCCCCCACTCCGTCCCGACCCAATCGACGCAACTGGCAGCCGCCCGCCTCCGCAGGGAATCGGCTCATCGCTCCGGGTGAAGCCCACTAATAATACACGGTCGGCTGGCGATAACCGTGCGGCGTCTTTACGCGCCATTTGCCATCGCCCACGCTCAGTACCTCCACCCGTACGCGAGTCAGCCCCTGATGATAAAAACCGAGCTTCTTCGCCACAGGAGTGGTGACGTCGATGACCCTGTCACCGATGAATGGTCCCCGATCATTGAGTCGTATTACCACCGAGCGGCCATTCTGGAGATTTGTCACCCGCACCGTGCAGGGCAGAGGCAGGGTCTTGTGCGCCCCGCTGCTTTTCCAAAACCACAGCGACTCGCCGAGTGCGGTCTTGCCGGGGAAGATGAGAAAACCCTCGTGATAATGGGACGCCACGCCCTCCTCGACATATCCCACCGCCTCGCTCGGACTCATCGGTTCATAATGCTGGCCTCTCACCGTGTAGGGCTTGAACTTGTAACCGCTATACTGCGGGCTGGAACACCCCGCCAGCACCAGCAACCCCAGCACACAGCCAGCCCACCGAGAAGCTTGAGACATGCTCCTTCGGTACCAATTTCACCGCCGCCGGGCAAGCTGCGGGCGATCTTTGCCGTTTCTTCCGCTCCTCATGTCTGATAGCGATGATCCCCGAATGAGCTTACCCCACCTCCCCGCACCCGACCGCTATGACGCCATGCTCTATCGCCGCTGCGGCCGGAGCGGACTCAAGCTGCCCGCGCTCTCCCTGGGACTGTGGCACAACTTTGGCGGAGTCGATACCCTGGAAAACGCCAGTCAGATAATCCTGCGCGCCTTCGACCTCGGGGTGACGCACTTTGATCTCGCGAACAACTACGGTCCGCCGCCGGGAAGCGCCGAAGAAACCTTCGGCAGCGTGCTCCACGGCCAACTCGCCGCCCATCGCGATGAGCTCATCATCTCGACCAAGGCAGGATACCGCATGTGGCCCGGGCCCTACGGGGAATGGGGCTCCCGCAAATATCTCCTCTCCAGCCTCGATCAGAGCCTCAAGCGCATGAGGCTCGACTACGTCGACATTTTCTACCACCACCGCCCCGACCCCGATACGCCGATCGAGGAAAGCCTCGGCGCGCTGGTGCAGGCGGTACGCTCCGGTCGCGCCTTGTACGCCGGGGTGTCCAACTACCCGGCCCCGCTCGCCGCACAGGCCGCCGACTATCTCCGTGAGGAAAAGGTGCCGCTCCTCATTCATCAGCCGAGCTACAGCATGCTCAATCGCTGGATCGAGGATGGCCTCACCGCCGTGCTCGAGGAAAAAGGCGTGGGCTGCATCCCCTTTTCTCCCCTCGCCCAGGGACTCCTGACCAATCGCTACCTGGGAGGCATCCCGGCCGACTCCCGTGCGGCGAGGCCGACCGGTTTTCTCCAGTCCAGCGCCGTCACCGAGGAAAAAATCGCCCTCATCCGCAAGCTCAACGATCTCGCCGTGGAGCGAGGTCAGACACTCGCCCAGATGGCGGTGGCCTGGATTCTCCGGCTCCCGGTGGTCACTTCCGTGCTCGTCGGGGCCAGCCGGGTGGCTCAACTGGAGGACACCGTGGCGGCGCTGCAGAAACTGGAATTCTCCGCCGACGAACTCGCCCGGATCGAAACCATCCTCCGGGAGCCGCACTAGCGGCTCCCCCCCAGCCAGGTTACGGGTTGCCCGTGACCTTCGCGTAGTTCAATCCGGCATACTGGGCAAATCCCTGAAACTCAGCCTCGTGGCTGAGCAAGACCGCCCGCAGGACTGCCGAATCATCCGCAAGTCCCTTGCCCGGAATGTCATCCGGGATGATATCGACATCATTCAGCAGATAGCCGAGCGCGAAAACCGTCTCGGTGATCGCCTGGAGATCGCCTGATTGATAAACCCCGTCGAGCACGTCCTCGGCGTAGCGCGAGAGAAATCTCGCCTGCTCGGCCAGATGAGGGAAGTCGGGGCTGTTCAGCGTCTCCGCCTTGACCTTGAGGAAAGGGATCTGCCGACGGAAGGCATTCATGCGCCCGGCCGTAACGGTCTGACCGCCGCGAAGAACAAACTCGTGGAAGCTGCTGCTCATCTGATCTGCTTAAGCGGTCGGCAGCGACTCGACAAGCCTCCGTTCACGCTGGCAAGTTTCCCCGACCCATGCCAGATTACGTGAAATGACTCGTCTGGCGAATCTCCCCGGGTTCCTCGTGTTTCTCCTCGCGGCGGCTTCCCTCCATGCCTCCCCCATCGTCCGGGAGCCAGGTGCGATTTACCTCTCCGATTTCGGCGACAAAACGCTCCGCGTCACTGTAACCCGGGCGGCAAAGAGCTATTTCGACATCGGCATGACCCGCTATGCAGGCACCCTGCGCTTTCCGCAGCAGGTCCAGGTGGTAGCCGTTGCCGATATCGGCTGCCGCGTGCGCGGCAATGCCCAGCAGGGCGGCGTAGTCGCCTGGGTGTCCTACGATGATCTGTCCGGCCTGCCAAAGGACTTCCTGGCCACCATGAAAAAGGCGGAAGAACGCCGCCTCATGGTGGAAGCCCTCATCGCGAAGAAAGAGGTCGCCATCGGAATGACCGCCGACGAAGTCCGCCGCAGCCTGGGTAAACCGGCAAAAACCACCAAACGAGCCAGCAAGGAGGGCCTGGAGGAACTCTGGGAATATGTGAAGTACGACCTTATCCCCCAGACCACCTATACCCCGGGCGTCACCCAGACCGTCATTCCCTCCACCAAGCCCGGCCAGCCGTCCAATGTCGTGACCCAGACCGTCATGATCGGAAACACGATCTACGTAAAAGTCCCGGTCGGCACCTTGAAAGTCGCCTTCAAAGACAACCTTGTGGACTCCCTGGACCAGACGGAAGGAACTTTAGTGGGAGCCGGACAAGTTTCGATTGTCACACCGCCACTGAACGTATATTGGTAACCGTTCTTGCGCCCAACGGCGGGGTAGCCAAGTGGTAAGGCCGGGCTCTGCAAAAGCCCCATGCGTCGGTTCGATTCCGACCCCCGCCTCCATCCTCAAATTCCTGAAGATCGGGCCACGAACGACCTCAATCCTCCTCCTCCGCGGAAAAAATCGAAACGAGGTCTTTTGTCTGATGGCTTTTCTGCCTCGCGGCAACCCGTCAACAAGCCACACCATTTTTCCCGGCACCGCGATACTCAGCGCCACGCTCAATGCATCCTCCTGAATGACAATACTTTAAAGCATGACAGTTAGACATGACAACCGCGCGGAAAATACCCTCGGTTTCCCGGGGAGTAGTTTTTGCGGCCTCGCTTCTTGCACCGAATGGTCTCGTGCCCTATTTTCCGGCGCTACCGCCCCCTAGGCTCCCTGGCGTTTCTCGATTTTCTTTTAGATCAAGACCCGGGAGACAGGGAAAACCCCCGAATACGAGTCCGCCCTGTAACCCGCAGAATGAACGCCCTCTAGACACCGATGCATTTTATTGACTGGCTCATCGTCCTTGTTCCCGTGATCGGGATTCTCTGGTTATCCGTCTATTCAAAGCGTTATGTGAGAGGAGTCGCGGATTTTCTCGCGGCAGGCCGTACGGCCGGACGCTACGTTCTCTCGGCCGGCGACATGACGTCCGGCCTGGGCATCATCACCCTCGTCGCCCTCGTCGAGGCCAAGTATCAGGTGGGCTACGCGCTCACCTTTTGGGAGTACCTCACAGTCCCTGTCGGCATCATCATGGGACTCACCGGATTCTGCATCTACCGATTCCGCGAGACACGCTCGCTTTCCATCGGACAGTTCCTGGAAATCCGCTACAGCCGGTCATTCCGCATCATCGCGGCAGGCCTGCGTACCATCTCGGAGATGCTCACCAACGCCATCGGCCCTGCGGTCGCGGCAAACTTCTTCATTTATTTCCTCGGCCTGCCTCACAAGGTGATGATCGCAGGCATTCCGCTGCCGACCTTTGGCCTGCTCGTCGGCTTCTCACTCTGCCTGTGCATGGTGGTCATCTGGCCGGGAGGACGCATTTCGCTGCTGATCTCCGATGCCTTCCAGGGCCTCATGAGTTACCCGATCTTCGTCATCATCGCCGGGTATATTTTCCTCAAGTTCGGTTGGAATGACGCCATTGCCCCCGTGATGATTGATCGCGCTCCTGGCGAGAGTTTCATCAACCCCTTCGATATCGAGAAGCTGCGCGATTTCAACATCTTCGCCCTCTTCGTCACGATCATGGGCAGCATCCTCAACCGTGCGAGCTGGATCGGCAACGATACCTCCAACTGCGGAAGGACGCCCCACGAGCAAAAGATGGCCGGCATCCTCGGCACCTGGCGCTCCCTTTACTCCAATCTCATGCTGCTCCTTGTGGCAGTGATGGTCATCGCATTGATGGCGCATCAGAAATTCGCCGACCAGGCCCATGGCATCCGCCAGCAGTTGAGCCAGAAAGTCGCCGAGGAGGCCGTGCTCGATCCTGAGACACGCTCGAGTCTGGACGCCCGCTTGAGCGCCATTCCCGTGCAGCGCCATGAGATCGGCGTCGACGCTCCGCTTTCCCGCGAGCAGAACAACGACACTCCCTTCATGACCGCCGCCCACGAGACCCTCGCGGGCACCCCGGAGGGCAATCTCCAGTTCCAGAAGTTTCGCACCCTTTATCATCAGATGATGCTGCCGGTCGCGCTACACAACATCCTTCCCATCGGCCTGATGGGCCTATTCTGCCTGCTGGTCATCATGCTGATGCTTTCGACGGACGACTCGCGCGTCTTTAACGCCTCATCGACCATCGTGCAGGACGTGATCATGCCTTTTCGAAAAACGCCGTTTACGCCCAAGCAGCACCTGCTGGTCATCCGGCTGGTCTCGACGGGCGTCTGCGTCTTTTTCTTCATCGTCTCCCTGTTCTTCGTCCAGATCGACTACATCCAGATGTTCACCACGATCATGACCGCCATCTGGCTCGGCGGTGCCGGCCCCATCATGATCTTCGGCCTCTACAGCCGGTTCGGCACCACCACCGGGGCATTTTGCTCCCTGATCTTTGGCTCCGGGCTTTCCATCGTGGGGCTATTCTTCCAGCGCAACTGGGCCGAGAACGTCTACCCCTGGCTGCAAGCGAATGGCTGGGATGTCGCCATCGGCAATCTGCTCCATACCGTCTCCCAGCCCTTCAATCCCTACATCGTCTGGGAAATGAACCCGGTGAAGTTCCCCATCAACTCCTACGAGTTGTACTTCATGTCGATGGTCATCGGCATCGCCGCCTACGTCATCGGCTCCTTCCTCACCCAAAAGCAACCCTACAACCTCGACCGGCTCCTCCACCGCGGCGTTTACGACGTGGCGGGCGAATTCAAAGAGCCCTTCAAGTGGACCTTCCGCAACGCGTTTCAGAAACTTATCGGCATCACTCCCGAGTACACTCTCGGTGACAAGGTGATCGCCTGGTCCGTGGTGGGATATGCCATCGTCTACAAGTTCGGCCTCTGCTTCGTCGCCGTCCTGATCTGGAATGCCATATCTCCATGGCCAACGGAATGGTGGAGCACCTACTTCTTCATCACCAGCCTGGTCGTGACTGGCGTCATCGGTATCATTTCCACCTTCTGGTTCTTCATCGGAGGTGTCATCGACATCCGCCGTCTCTTCCGCGACCTCGCCGCGCGCGTCGACAACCCGCTCGACAACGGCATGGTCGAGGGTCACGTCTCTCTGGCCGACAAAGCCCTCTTTGAAGAACGCACTCACAAAAAGCAGGACGACTAGATCCCCCCGTAACCAGCCCGGGCAACTGTCCAGCTCATCGCACCCGGGGCCTGCCGGATGGGGATCAGAGAAATACTGGACCCTGAATGCGTTCCAATGGCGGGACGAGCCGATCCGCAATGCCGACGGCAGCGAGGTCCTTCTCCCGCTTTCGGCTGGGAAGCACACGATCACCTTCTCGCATCCCTCCGCCGGCATCAACCTCGATACCCTCACGCTCTCGGGCACTGCCGACCCGTAAGAACGGAGGAGGGCGGCGTCGACAGGGACGCCGCCGGGATCGAACCGGACCGCCTCCTAGGGCAGGGACAGAAAGCCCGCGTCCACCGCGAACCGCACGGCCTTGCCAGTCGACGATGAAAATATCGCCTCGCCTGGAAGAAATGCCGCCTTTGCGACATCGGCAAAACCTTTCGGGATATTGACTGCTCCCTGGATGTAGCGCACCTCAAAAGGGGACTTCCCGCGGAGATTCACGCTGGTCGGAATGCCCTGGCGGCTTATCGGATTGGGACGGCTGGATTCCGCCACTCCGCGATCGAAGTACATGCATCCATCCTCGATGCCGAGGCAGGTGTTTCGCCCGCCCCATGGAGGCTGGTGACGGCCTTTGTTCTCCACCCAGAAAAGCCTGCCGGGCATGACCGAGGGATTCTTGAGGGCAAACCACATCCAGTTTTCCTCGGTATTGATCGCCGCAACCCAGGAGACCTTGTCTCCGTGAGGTCGCTCGAACTGCTGCAGGAGATCGCAAAAGCCGGGACGGGCGGGAAAGGCCGAATAGTCCGCCGGAGGCTCGCCCTTGAAAATCGAAGGCACCCTCGCCAGGGAGCGAAAGGCGGCGTCCCGGGCCAGAAACTGATACTCGCCCTGGGCGGGATCAGCCAATGCCACAGGGTAGGTCCGGCCGAGAGCGAAAGGACTGGTGAAAATGCGTAAGGCCCGCTCCTGCCGGGGCATCGCGAGAACCGCATGGTGCGCAAAGGGGGTGCGACCGCGAAATCCGTCGATCACCGTGCGGCAATAGACGGCATTGTGGCCATCGCGGAGGGAGAACTCGCGGTGCACCACGCCGGGGCGCACCGTCGTCTCCAGGCTGATGCGCAGGCTCGTCGCCTTCTCCGAGCGGTCGGCTTTCTCGAGTTTCCACCGGCTGCCAGCGGTTTCGCCATGAGGAGCGTGCTGCTCGCCGCGCCAGGCCTCCTGGTTTGCACCAAAGGGGAGGCAGAAAAAATCGCCCCGCAACGGAACCATCGTGGCGGGCATGGGGATCGGGCGCTCATCCTGCCAGGGGCTGATGTAGTAGGGCTGGACGGGACGCGCTCCGTCCCGGCAAAAGGTCACGGGCGCCATGTGGCCGCCGAGTTCGGTCACGGCCAGGCTGACACAGTCGTTGCCAATGACCCAGGACGGCTGGGAGGCTATCTTTCGTCGTTCGGGGAGGGATCGCTTCATTGATGAATGGCCGCAAATCTATCCTCAAGCATCAGGCAGAGACAATGATAGATCGGCAGATGAAACTCCTGCACCAGCGGCGTGCTCGTGGCAGGCACGCAGATACAGATGTCGGCCAGTTCCTTCAGCCTGCCCCCGCTTTCTCCCGTGAGAGCGAGCACCGGGAGTCCCCTCGCCCGCGCCACCTCGGCGGCGCGGCAGACATTGCGCGAATTGCCCGAGGTGCTCAGAGCGGTCAATACATCCCCTTTCCGTCCCAGGGCGAGAGTGAGCTGGGCAAAGACAAACTCGGGCTCCACGTCATTGGCGAAGGCGGTGGCCAGGGCCGGAAAGCCGGTGAGCGGGATGACGGGGAAGGCCCATTGCAGGCGAGACGCCATGTCGTCGGAGATTCCGTGCCGCATCTCCGGAGGGAGCGGTCGGAGCTGGCCAAAGCCTTTCAGCAGTTCGCCCGCCCAATGGTCGGCATCCGAGGCGCTGCCGCCATTTCCGCACAGGAGCAATTTTCCATCCCGGAGAAAAGTTCCCTCCAGGAGTTCATAAGCCTTGGCGATCTCCGGCAGGCAGGGCTGGAGTGCGGGGTAGCGGAAGATAAGCGACTCGAGATGGTGTGACATGGTTATCTGGCAAGGGCCTGGGCGAGGGTGAGAAAAAAATCGCGATTGTGGGCGCTGACGTAGCGCATGGTGCCGCCCATGCGGCTGAAGGTTTTGCAGTACCGCAGATAGTAGGCGGGATTGTCCATCGGGGGTTCGCCATCGCTTTTCCAGTCCCAGGAGCTCTTCGCGAGATCGACGATGACCATGTGATGCCTGGTAATTTTGCGGCCCTCCTGGAGTTCCAGGTTCTGCGACATGGAGAGGGATTTTTCGAAAATCATCGGCGACATCACAGCGGAACCGACGGACAGATAGACACCGCCCTCGAGGCCATGCACCTGCGCGGCAAAGGTGAGGAAATCCCGCAGAGCGGCCCGCCCGATGGCCGCGCCATGGTTCACCGGGTGATTGTAGATGATGTCGTGGCCGATCATGGGATGCGCGGTGAAGGGAACATTGAGCCGATAGGCGGCGGCCTGGGCGCTGTATTTCTTGTACGGGTGCGGGATGGAAAGAAAACCCGCCGGGACAGAGTTGCGCCGGATCGTCGCCAGCAGGTCGAGCGCGGCAGCCGCGTGCTCGGGGTGCCCCGTGGCAGAGCGTTTCGCGATCCCGAGCAATTCGTCCTCCGAGGGAATATCGAGCCCCTCGCGTTCGATCATCTTTCCGACGGCCTCCCCGTAGCCGAGTCCCTCATAAGCTCCGACGACGAGGGCGAGGTTCAGATTGAATCCGGTTTCCTCCCAGATGCCGAATTGACCCTGGGCCACATTGGCCCGCACGTCTTCGCTGCTCAGTCCCTGAAAGGAAAACTCCCAGTCGTGAATGATGCCCGCCCCATTCGTCGCCAGCAGGGTCACCCACCCCTGCTCCATGAGCTGGATGAGCACAGGCGCGAGCCCGTTCTTGATGGTATGCGCGCCGAAGGCCAGCATCACGGGCCGGCCCGCCGCGCGCGCGGAGCGGATTTTCTCCACGCACTCCGCCAGGTCCTCCGCCGCAGCGGGATCGAGAGGCCGGGGCGGCGTGTCGGGATGAACGGCGTCGGACTCGATGGCCACCTTGTTGGGGCGTTCGGAAAGCCGGCGTACGCGCAGCCTGGTGCGATCGAGCTGAGGGTGCGACATTATCGGCCTCCGAGATTGCCCAGGCGCAGGAAACTCCACAGCGCCTCCCATTGGGAAAAGTCTGGAATGATGGCATGAGCCCCCGCCCGCACGAGACGCGGGCGCTTGTCGAGATTCGTCCCGAAACGCCGCTTTTCATCGCTCGCGATGCCGACGGCATAAGATCCCCGGCGATTTGTTTCGCGAATCTCCACCGGCCCATCCCCGAAGGCGACGAGCTGCTCAAATGCTCCGCCCACCTCCTGAAGGATGCGCTCGATGACCATGCGCTTGGCGTCCTTGGTGATCTGGCCGATCGAGCCATATATCCCCCCGTCGAACACGTCGGCATACCCCAGGCGCGCCGCCTCGATCTTCACATCCGCCTCGTCCGTGCCGCTCGCGAGATAAAGGCGCACGCCGGCCTGCTTCAAGGCATAGAGGAAAGGCACGGCGCCCTTGATGGTAAAGTCGCTGATCTCAAGTTCACCGCGGTCGAGCTTTTCCAGGCGCCGGTCGACGAGAGTCTGGAGGTCCGTGTTATAGATCGCCTTGTACTCCGCAGGCGTGAGAAGCGACTCCTCCGGCACGAGGCCAAACTCGCGGATGAGATCCACCAGCCCATGCATCTGGGCGATGGTCTGGATGCCGGTCGTGCGCTCGATGAATTCCCTCACCCGATACTGCGCGCGATGAAACGTGGCCGCCTCGGCATCGCGGAAGTGCTCACCCAGCACGGCCTTGATCATCATCGGCTCCATGATCTGCTCCCAGCCCTCGCGCAGAGTCGAGATGGTGCCGTCGTGGTCAAAGATGGCGTACCGGATGTTCAGCGCCGCCGAGGGTTCCGTGATCACCTCGATCTCGGTGCCGTCGAGATAGCGCGCCCGATGCGGTGACTCGCTCAGCTCGGGATTGTAGTAAAAGTCGGCATTGGCCCCGAGGGCGAGGACTTCGCCCGGCGAGGCCGTCCCGGTCTGGAAGAGCTTCTGCGCGGTGACAGCCGCAGCCACATTGGCCACGAACGCAGCCGCAGCGATATTGACTCCCGAGGACAGGATGGCCGCGAGGGTGGCCACAAAAGTATCTCCCGCTCCCACGGGATCGATGCGCCCGGGAAGCTGCACGCCAAAGATCTGCCAGACCACATCGCTGGAAAACACGAAGCAGCCCCGATCCCCGCGAGTCACCACCAAAGGCGCCCCCCAGCGCGCGTAAAGCTCCCCGGCGCGCTGGGCCAGCTCCTCCACGGGAACGACATCCCCGGGCTCCAGGGAAATCCCGCACGAGCGCATGACCTCAGCCTCGTTCAGCTTATGAACCGCCGAGGTGTAGGCTTCATGATATTTCCGGGAGTCCACGACGAAGCACACCGAGGGATGACGCTCCATCACCTCGCGCAGCGCGCCGCGAAAACCCTCGTCATCGTGGATGCTGCCGATCACCTGATGATTGATCAGGACGACGGACACCTTTTCCACGATCTCCTCCAGCCGCTCGAAAAACTCCCGCTGCGTGTCGGCGGAGAGGCGATTGAAATTCCCATGGTCTATCCGGTTGAGTTCCCTGCTATCGACATAGGGCTTCACATAACTGTGCGTGGCCCATCCCTCCACCTGCGAAATCAAACCGCGCTGGTCAACGCTGGGATGTTCCAGCAACCGGCGGAGCTCCCTTCCAAACGGGTCCTCACCCAGCACCCCCACGGGGTAGATGCGATGCGCGCCGAGCGCGACCAGGTTGGCCACAACATTGCCCGCCCCGCCCGGCGAGTACCGCTGCTGCCGCACGGGCTGGGTCCTCAAACCCGTCTCGACGGAATCCTCCGAGGCCGACGGGTCGATCGTCCAATACACATCCAGACAGAAATCGCCCACCACTGCCACCGAAGCCATGGAGAGCTTGTCGAGGATGGAAGCGATTTCGGCAGGCTCCAGGATGTCAAAAGGCTGAAGGGAAGATTTGCTCATGGTGGCAAGGGAAAGCTCTGGCAGCATCAACCGCACACAAGCTCCCGTCAACCAAAAATGTAATGCTTTACATTTTAACCACGCAAACGCTCTTTCAAACGAGTGTGGCCCGGGGAACGAAGGCGGCTTCAAAGCTGCGCGCCTGTTTTCTCCGCCCGAGGGCAAGGTCCACCGCACAAGCCGCCATGTCGTCGAGAGGCTGGCGGTACGTGCTCAGCGGAGGGTGGGAAAAGGCCGCCTCGGCGATGTCATCCATACCGACCACCTTGACCTTCGCGGGCACGGAAAGCTTGAGGTCCCGGCAAAACGCCATCGCCGTCAGGGCTGACCGGTCATCATTTCCGATGATTGCGTCGATCCTGCGGGAACGCATCACCCCGGCAAACTCGACCTGCGTCGGAGAGCCCGGCAGCACCGTAGTCTCCGCGCCAAAACAGGCGGGAGCCAGCTCGCCAAACGCGCGGCGCCGATCCGCGTGATCCGGCTCCTCCGCTCGCCCGCCAAAGAAGAGCACCCGCTTGCATCCGCTGTCCTTGAACCTTCGCAGCGCATCCGCGATCCATCCCGCCTGGTTGAGCTGGACCCCCTTCCAGTCCGGACACGCGGGCAGTTTTCCCATGAGGCAGACCACGGGTTTACGGGACTCGAGCAGGGCGGGAATCAAGACATCGTGATGACGCGGATAAAGGAGTATCCACGCATCACAGCGCGAGCGTTGGAGAGTTCTGCGGGCATGGGCGATGGTCGCCTCCTCCCGACGATCGACCGGGCAAACCAGGAGATCGAGATCATTGGCCACGAGATTCTTGGAGAGCGCAGCCAGGATGCGCTGGGCAAACACAGCCTCCGCGCCTTCCACCTCCAGCGGCCAGACGAGACCGATCACGTCGTGCCGACCGCGCTTGAGCGCGCGTCCGCTCGGACTCGGGTAGTAGCCAAGCTCCCGGGCCAGCGCGAGGATGTGCTCACGCGTATCGGGACGCAGCTTCTCCGGCTCGTGGAAGGCGCGGGAAACGGATGCGGTCGATACCTCTGCTCGCCGGGCAAACTCCTGAATGTTCATCGAGAAGCCGGAAACGTAACCCAAAACGCGTGGGGTTCGCCATTCCGAAACGCAGGCCCAGTGCGGCATCTCCATTCTCTTGTAGTCAGGAGACGCCCAAAATTCGGGAAACCCCGACCCTAAGGTGCATGCGAAATAGTGTTGGCCGTCCGCGGAATGACATTCATGATCCTTTGGTGAAGCTCTGCCTGGCTGTTCTGCTCCTGTTCATCTGGCTCGCTCACGGAGAAGCACTAGGCGAACCTCGCTTCGAGGCAGGACCTCCGAAAACTCTTGGCGACTCCTCCTGGCGGACCCGCGCCAGACTGTCGTGGTTTCCCGATGGGAACATCGGTGCGCTGAGACGCAATGCGTCCACGCTCCTCTATGCGGCGAATGGTCCCAAGCCCGTCCGGCTAACCTTCGGCAAGGACGGTCACCTCATCGCCGTGCAGCCCGTGATGATCGAGGGAACCGCGCAGGGCTACCATTACCTCGCCGGCGGCCCAATTTATCGCGACCCCGTGTCGGGTCGGGTCCTGCTTTTCTACCATGCCGAGATTCATCGAGGGTCAGAGAAAGACTTCTCCTCCGTTCTCGGTCTGGCCATCCAGGTTGATGAGGAAGGGTTGCGCTTCCGTGATGCGGGGGTGATTTTCCGGCCATCAGCTCACCGCAAATCAGGTGCATTCGATGCGGGCGGAGCGCCTGTCGTCGTGCGTGGCGGTGACTTTTATGTGTACGCGCGCGATCTCTCACCGGGAGGAACGGTCAATAACCTCATCGTCCTGAGCGCTCCGGTAAAGGAAGTCATCTCTGCTGCGGCAAAAGGGAAGCCATTCGCCTGGCGAAAGTTTTTCAACGGCGCGTTCTCAGAGCCGACTCTCGGAGGGCTCTCGTCGCCGTTGGAAAAGGGCAATCCTCCCGTCCGTTGGATGGATGTCAGCTTTCACCCAGCGCTCGGGCTTTACATTCTTGTCGTTGCCGCGCCGTCAGGCCGCGGGACGGCACTGTTTGCCTCCTGGTCCCGCGATGGGCTCCATTGGGTCCGGCGGGTCCGGCTGACGGATCATCAGGGCGGCGAGTGTTTCTATCCGTCGATCATCAGTTCGCCGCAACGCGAGTGCGGGAGCGAGTTCCATCTCGACTACACCTACTCTCGCGAGGGCGAGTGGGATCGCTGGAGCGATGCCCTATGGCTCCGCCGGACCGTGCGGATCACGGATGCGAACCGCGAATCAGAAAACGCTCGCTAAAGGGAAGCCTGCTCCGAGACGCAAAAGGCGCCCGGCACCAGTTCCGACGTCTTGCTGCGAAGCACGCCATTGAAATCCCGGTCCACCTTTTGATTCGGCTCGGAGGGCTTTAGGTAGACGGGGTCGGCAATACCCGCCGCCAGCGCACCCTTCTTCGGTCGGTAATCTCCCGCGGCATAATCCGTAAAGATGTCCGTACCCGCCTTGAGCAGCATGCTGTTCGCATCCTGTGAGGTCGCAGCCTTCCAGTCCTCAAAGGTCTTGAAGACGACACCTTGTTGCGCAGTGCGCAGCCAGGAGGTCGAGGCAGCGCCGACAGCATAGATATTATGGTTCGGCGCGAAGTTCTTATACTTGTCCTCCGGCGGTTCGGCATTCTGGTAGAACATGAAGAAGTTCCCACTCGGCTTGAAGAGCAGGCCGTTGTTGAGGATCGTCCGGCCCGAGTAGCCCCACAGGCACGCGTAGCCCTCAGAGCCTCTCGCCACAAATCCCTTCAGTACCAGCGGGGCCTTGGTCAGATCGAAGATGTACGTATTGTTTACGAAGACCGTGTCCGAAGCCTCGCGATGATAGTCGCCAAGGGTCGAGTTGATGAAGAGGTTGTTGGCAAAGAAAAGAGTGTCGGGCCCTGGCACCCTCCCGACGCTCTTGTAAAATGTGGAGTTCTTCACGATGTTGCGCTCGATCCGGAAAAAACGGTCCTGATACTCGGGCTCGTCCCGTCGAAAACTCATGTCCAGAGCCGCGTCGCTGCCCGGGCGCAGCCAATTCTCGACCACGCAGTTGAAAAGCAGGCCATTGCTCGCCGAGTGGACCAGCACGCCGTCATGGTTTCTCCCCACGCCGTCATCCTCCGTATTATCGTGGATGTAGCAGTTTTGCACGATCTGCCAGCCGGGAAGCTTCGGGTTCTTCGCGGTCAACGCGGGCAGCCCCGGCTTGCCATCACCGTTGTTGATCCAGATGCCACCGCCGAGACGGTGCCGCCCGTTGCCGGAGTAGTCAATGCCCGCGATTTCGACATTGTCGATGAAGACATCCCGGCACCCTTCGAGGCGGATGTGGTACATCTGCACGGTGCCCGCAAGATAGAGATTGCGAATGGTTACGCGGTTCGCCCCCTCGATGTAGATCGTGTGGTACTGGCGATAGTCGGGATTTTCGCTGATGATCGACAGATTTTCGATCACCACCTCGTCAGCATCCTCAATGTAAAACAACGTGGTCCCAAACTTGTCCGCCTTGGGCTGCTGCCACTTGACCCTGAGATTGAGGTTGGAGATCACGACCTTCTTTTCCCCGCGCCACTCCTTTTTCACCTGCTCGCCCTGCACGTCCTGAAACTCGATGCCTGCGAGGTTCTTCCGGGCCAGCACATCTCCCGTCGGCAGCCTGGACCAGTCGCTTTGATACGCAGCAGTGTATTTCCCGTGCTCCGGGATGATATCGCCCGTCACGGTCGGCGCAGAGGCCTCCTGGGCGGCAGCGGCATGAAGGAAAAGGGCCAGGGGGATGAGTACTCCGGCGAAAGTGCCAGGAAGTCTGCGTGCTCGGATCATTTGTCGTATTGAGAACTGCTGATGGGGCGGGTGTCGTAGCTGCTGAAATAGTTGGGCGTGCCTTTGGTGAAATCCGCCCAGGTGAGCTGGCTCACCAGCACCGGCGTACTGTGACCATCGAGATAGGTGACATTCACCATGCGGCTGTGCGGCCGGGGCACTCCCTCTGCATACGATTTCGCCCCTGTGCCCGTGAGGATCGAAAAGCTCGCCCAGCGGGAGCCGTCGGTCGCATCGGTGATGTAAATCAATTTGCTCTTCTCCGGGATCGCCGCGGCGGACATGCCGGAGGCAAAGGAGTTGAAGCCGAAAGTCCCCCACACCGAGGTCTGCGTCGATCCGCTCGCGTTCAGCTTGCGCGAGGGGCAGAACAATGTCTTCCACGCCTCCTGCTTGCTGCTCTTTCCCGTGTAGGGATACAGCGCATCCGTCGCGTCCACCGAGGACCCGACCGTATAGGCCGAAACGGGCATTTGATTGTTGTTATCGGAGAGATAGAGATGCAGTGCCTTGATCCAGGTCTGCTGATTGCTGAGGCACTTCACCCCCTGGGCCCGGGTGATGGCCCCGCGCATGCCTGGGATCAACACCGCAGCCAGCGTGCCGATGATCGCCACGGTGACAAGCATCTCCATGAGGGTGAAGCCAGCGACCGAACGGCGCGGGGATCGGAACTTGTGAGGCATCATGTCTGGGGGCATGCAGGGGCTCGGGAAAGCGCAGGCCTCCATGGCCGGAAGCGCGGCGCGCACGGAAGTTACTTCAATCGGGTCACCTGGACATCGTCTATCTCGCAGGAACCGGAGGAGCGGAAGCTGATCTCAAGGCTGACGGGGCTGCCGTCCGCCGGCGCGGTGAAAGTGGTCTCCAGCGCCGTCCAGTTATCTCCCGCTTCGATCGTGCCGGAGTTAAGATATTTGCCATTCAGCAGATTCCTAATGATCAGCCGGGCGTCCGAGGAGGAGTTGTTTCTCGCCTTGAGGCTCACGAGGTACTTCTGCCCCGCCTCGAGCTTGCCGAGCGGCTGGATGAGATTCAGCGTGCGGCCTTCCGGGATGGTCATCACCACAAAGGCCTCGCCGGAGGCGGCACTCCCAGCATCATTGCGCAAGGCAACCCCCGAGGCCGGGACCTTCCAAGCGGTCAATCCGTCTTCAAAGCTGCCATTCTGGAGGATTTCTTCTCCGCGATTATCGTTGCTATGGGCGTAGGCTACGAGGCCCAGGAGGGAGAGAGCACAGATCGCGCGTTTCATAGGTTCCTTAGGCAGATACCTGAGCCGACTGGCGGCGACGAGCACGAATCCAGATCATCCCGGCCGCTCCGCCGAGAAGCAAAGCCCAGGTCGAAGGCTCAGGCACCGTCGTGATCGTGACAAACTGGTCTCCGAAGCTCGTGGCATTCGCACTGTAGTTCGTTCCAGCCGTGGAGTCGTTGTAATCAATGACCCAGGTGTTTCCGGCCAGCGTGAAGGTGCTGCCATCGGCATATCCCGTGAAGATGCCGCCGTTCCAGCCTCCCGCCGCCGTGTAGCTGATGAGGGTAAACTTCGTGCCAGCCGCCAGCGCGACATTGGAACCGATGTCTGTCAGAGACAGAGTCGTCGCGCCGCTCGCGATCGACAGTGCTGCCGTGCTGTTTGTCGCATAGAGCAGATCCGCTGCCGGCGTACCGCTCGTATTGAGCTCAAAGGCAAAGGTGCCTCCCGTGAAGGTCACGCCGCCTGCGCCGAGGGACTCGATACCCGCCCCAGGAGCCATGGTGCCGCCGGCACCCACTGTCACCTTGCCGGTAAAGCTTCCGGTTCCACCCAGCGTGCCGCCGTTAACGGCAACATCGCCCGTACCCAGTCCGCTGCCAGTCGTATTATTCACCAGCAGAGTGCCCGCGCTCACGGTCGTGCCCGAGGCATAGGTGTTGCTGCCGGAAAGCGTTTGGACGCCCGCGCCTGATTTCGTCACGGCAATGCTGCTCGTTCCCGTGCCATTGCTGATCGTGCCGGAGTATTCCTTGGTCGCGCTGCCCGTGATCGCCAGCGTCGTGACGTATCCCGTGCCCGTCGTCGTCTGGCCGATGGTGCCGCCATTGCCTTCCAGGCTGGCCACATTGATCGTCCGCGCACTAATGCCCGAGAGGTAGGCGAGGTTAAAGGCACCGCCCGTCATGGACACCGCGCCAAAGGTCGAGTCCGTCGAGGATCGAATGTTGACCGTACCTCCGGAGATTGTCGTCGTCCCAGCCACGGAGAGGCCCACGAGATTGTTGGCGGTATCACGGCCAAAATTCACCGTTCCCGCGTTCACCTGGAGGTTGCCACCCACCGAAACCGCAAGCGTGCCAGTGGCGCTCACCGAGTAAAATGCCAGCGTGCCTGAGTCATATTTGATCACGTCTCCCGTCGTCGAAAAGGTCCGGGCGACAGTTCCGCTCCCTCGGAAGGAAATCTGGCGCGAAACATCCGTACCCGCATCAGCGGTTCCGAAGGTGAGCGATGTCATTGTCGCGCTTCCCGAGTTGAGGGCTACAATGGAATTCGTCGTGGAGGTGTTCACGAGAGAAATCGAATCCGTGCCATTGAGAGCCGGGGTTGATCCCGTGCCTGACGACAATGTCCAACGGGTGGAGGCGTTCCAGTTATCCGTCGTGTTGTCGGTCGAGACATCAAAGACCGATGCGGAGGCACTTTCAGCACCGAGCATCGCAACTCCAGCGGCAGCGATCAGGGCAGGAAGGTAGGCATTTCGAGATTTCATGGCAGTAAGAGGTGGCGGGGGATTGGTTGAGGAAACTCTCCAACCTGTACTCCCCGGTTGCCGGAAACGTCAAATTATTTTTCGAAAATTTCCGAAATCATTCCGGAATTGAGATGCCTTGCATTTCCGGGAACGAGGCCGCATAATTCTGCCCATGTCTTCCAATGAGCGCGCCATCGGGCTGGCCAAGATCGCCGAAAACGCCCAAGTCGCCGTCTCCACCGTATCCCGGGCGCTACGAAACTCGCCCGAGATTCACCCCAAGACACGCAAGCGCATCCTGCGAGAGGCCCAGGCCCTCGGCTATGAAACCGGCGGGCGCGCCCGGGGGCGCAACCCTTCCCTGCCCACGCAAATCCTCGTCCTCACCGCTGGCGAGGAGCCGCCCAGGGGCTATATGACCGGGCTGAGCCAGGCCTCGATAGGCCAGAACGTCACCCTGAATTTTCACTCCTGCCCGGCAAAGGACGCGGTCAACCTCCTTCAGCCCGACAAGATCCCCGTCGCTCTCAAGCAGGGCCTCGCCGCCGGAGCGATTCTCATCTATCGCTGGCCCGCAGCGGTCGCCGAGCAAATCGCCCGGCAGCTCCCCACGGTTTCCATCGTCCACACTTACCCGAGCATCCCGGCGGATACGATCGGCATCCAGGAGTCCGGCGGCATCGCCCTCCTCGTCGAGCACCTCCGCGGACTCGGGCACAAGAGAATCGGCTTTTTCGGCCTCTGCCCGGAGCTGAGCTGGTCCCGGGCGCGATACGGCGCATATGTCGACGCCCTCATCGGCGCCGGCCTCCCCATCCTTCCCGACGCCACCTTCCGCATCGGCCTCCGCAAGGACAATGGCACCCTCTTTCCCGTGGACTTCAGCGACCGCATCGACGCCATCGTCAAGCAGGTGCGGAGCGGCGTCAGCGCGTGGATCGCCCCGGATGAAGGCGTGGCATACGCCCTCGAGGCCGCCCTCTTGGGCCAGGGAATCCGCATCCCGGAGGACGTCTCTGTCGTCGGCTTCCACCGGCATCCCAATCACCCCCCAAACACCCCTCTCGTCACCAGCGTCTCCGTCGATGTCGAGCAAATGGCCAAGCTGGCCATCAAGCAAATCCTAAGCCGTCAGGAGGATCCCGATCAGGAGCACCTGGCCCTGCTGGTTCCCTGCAAGTTTGCCCCCGGAGAATCCACCGGCCCCTGCCGGTAGGCCCACAGTACCGCGGGATTTTCCGCTCACGAAAAAAACGCCCTAAAATGAGGCGGAAATCCGGCAATTTTCGTAATTTCCTTTCAAAAAGGACGTTACGAAATTCCTCAACCACCGCCTCCCCGGATACGTTCGGAAATATTTTCGGAATTATTTCCGGAACTTTTCGGAAAACTTCTAGACTTTTCGCCATCAAAGGCCGATTTATCGGAAATAATGAAGGTCACGAAAATGTCCTCTGCGGGTCTGGAACCCGTGAGCATTCACCTCATCGGCATCTCTGGTTATGCGAGGGCGGTGCTGCATTCCTTACTTGAGGTCATCGAATCAGCGGGAGGCCGTCTTGCCGCCGCGACGGTAATCAACCGAGAGGAGGAGGAAGATTCGTGCCGGCTCCTGGAAAGCCGGGGCTGCCGGATTTTTTCCGATTATCGCGAGATGCTGGAGGCGTCGGACCCATCGGACCGCAATCTCTGCATCATCCCCACCAGTATTTTCCAGCATGCCCCCATGACGGTGGCCGCCATCAGAGCAGGTTGTCACGTGCTGGTGGAAAAACCCCTCGCCGGCAGTGTGGAGGATTGCCGGATGATGATCCGCGAAAGCGCCCTCAATGGCCGGGCTGTCTCGGTGGGCTTTCAGGACATGTACGCCCCTCAGGTGGCGCAGATCAAAAAGGCGCTTGATGACGGGATCATCGGCCGCATGCGAGCGATCCGCATCACGGCGAGCTGGCCGCGCGATCTCGCCTACTACACACGCAACCGCTGGGCCGGGAAGGAGACCTGCGAAGGACGCCCCGTCTTTGACTCCCCCCTTTGCAACGCGTTTGCCCACTTCGTGAACCTCGCCCTTTTCTTCGCCGGGAGGGAGCCGGGAAAGATGGCCCGGGTGGCATCGGTTCACGGGCGACTGTTCCGCTTCTTTCCCATCGAGACTTTTGACACGGCGCGGGTCTCCTTCGACACGGAGGAGGAGATCGAGATCGGATGCACCCTCACCCACGCCGCCGCCGAGCGGCTGGAACCGCTGATCGAAATCACCTGTGATCACGGCACGCTGCAATGGCGGCAGGAGGATCAGGCATCGATCATGGATCTGGGCGGAGAGCCGCTCATCCAATGGCCGCTCGACTCCGAGGAGACCAACCGCAGGCGCATGCTGGCCCGGGTCATCCAGGACACGCTCGCCGGCAACGCCCCGGCATGCAGCGCCGCGATGGCGATGCACCACGTCGAAGCCTTCCGCCTCGCCGCACGCGACCTCCCGGTCGAGGATGGTCCGGCCGCGCTCCAGATCGAAAGACAAGAGTCCGCCTCCAGGTGGTCCGGAATCCCGGAACTCCTCGACCGTTTGTTGGAAGCCGATTTCGCCCTCAGCCGCTAAGCCTTTGCCTCGTATGGCCGCGTGCTCGTCACGCCCGGCCCGCGCTCTTTCCATGACCACCTCCCCCGCATCCTATCAAGCTGGCAGCCTCGCCTACACCAGGCGGGGGCTGCTCGTCCTCTCGTGCTGGCTGCTTTGGGGCGACTTTGCCTTCTACTTCTTTGAAGCCATCTTCCTGCGATTCATCCCCATCTACCTCAAGGAACTGGAGGCCTCCAACACCCTGATCGGCATCATGACGGGAAGCTTTGCCGGATTAGTCAATGTCCTCTTCCTGCCGGGCATCAGCAAGATGAGCGACAACTTCCGCAGCAGGCTCGGACGGCGCATTCCCTTCCTGCTCGTCGTCACGCCCATCGTGGTGGGGACCCTCATCCTCGTGGGCTTCGCTCCCGAGATCGGCGGGTGGCTTCACGATCGCTTCGCCCTGCAAATCCCCTCCGGCATCAGCCGCGGCTCCTTCATCCTCGGCCTCCTCAGCGTATTGATCATCACCTTTCATTTCTTCAACATGGTGCTGGTCAACGGGTACAACTGGCTGATCCGCGACGTGGTGCCGCTCCAGGTGATGGCGCGGTTACTCGCCTGGTTCCGCATCGTGGGCACCATCAGCTCGGTCCTCTTCCTCTGGTATGTCTTTCCTCATCTCCTGACCCATCGCGGGATCATCTGCCTGACCATCGGCGTGTTTTACCTCGTGGTGTTTCTTCTGATGTGCTTCAAGGTCCGGGAAGGCACCTACCCCGCGCCGGAAACGGCATCCCGCAAGGGCATCTTCCGGCTGTACGCGGATTACTTCCGCGAGTGCCTCCAGGTGCCGCTTTACCGGAACTTCCTACTCACCTTCCTGCTCGTGATCGTCGCAACGAACTGCGCCACGAGCTTCACCACGCTGTTCATGAAAGAGTCGCTCGGCATCAGCATGGATGGCATGGGGCGGATCTTCTCCTACACCGCGGCGCTCTCGGCCATCGTCTACTTCCCGCTGGGCTGGCTGTGCGACCGCATCTCGCCGGTGAAGGTCGCCGTGGGCGCGCTCGCCGGGCTGAGCCTCTGCCCCCTTGCCGGATACTTCTGGGTGCAGACCAGGGGCGATTATATTGCCTACTCCCTCCTGTTCATCCTGCCCACCTCGGCATGGCTGCTGAGCAGCATGGCGGTGGCGATGCTGCTGTTTCCATCGGAAAAATTTGGCCAGTTCTCAGGAGCGATGAATGTCTTCGGCTGCGGCGGTCAGATCGGCGGCAACCTGCTCATCGGGTTCATCATCGACCACTTTCACAACGACTACCGCATGGCCCTGCTCTGGATCGCCATCTTTGCCGGGGCCGCGACGATCCCGATGATCCTCGTGATCCGGGGCTGGCTGGCCCATGGCGGACCCGCCAACTACGTGCCGCCCCAGCCATTGATCCGCTAACCCCATCTACGACCACCCTTATGAGCACGCCTTACTCTGCCTACAGCTTCTCCCCATCAGGCGACCGCCTGGAACTCCGCGATCCCTTCCTGCTTCGCTCCGCCGACTCCGACCTCTGGAACGACCGCCTGTATCTTCAAATCGATCACCGAGGACAGGTCCTGACCTCCGGTTGGCTCAGTCCCGACTTCACGCCCTATTCCCAACCGCTGCGGACATTCTACCTTCGTGACAATGAAACCGGGGAGATCTGGTCCGTACCACAGGGTCCCATCCGCTCGAAGCCGGATGAGTTTTTGTTCTCCGCCGGGAAATCCGACATCCTCTGGACGGTCACGATCGCAGGGATCCGCTGCATCATCCGCGTAGTGGTGCCGGTGCATGATCCGGTGGAGCTTTGGACTGTCGAGGTGCAGAATATCTCGGCACGGCCGCGCTCGATCTCCGTCTTCAGCTATCTGCCTATCGGAAAACCCTCGTGGCTTCGGAACAACACCCGGTATGAGCCGGAATGGCATGGCGTCGTTTTTGACTTCTTCCCGTATTACGTCGACTACCGGGATTACGAAAAGCTGAGCCACGGCAGCAACACCATCTTTGCCGCCTCAGACCGCTCTCCGGACGGCTGGATGTCCTGCATCGCCGATTTCGTCGGCCACGGTACTCCCGGCCAGCCCGACGCTCTCACTCAGGAGACTCTGCCCCCGGCGGATCGCTGGGCCGACGCGGAATCCGAGGCCGCCGCCATCCTCCAGTTCAACAAAGCCCTGGCACCCACGGAAACCGACCGGATTCAGTTCGTTTTCGGACCAGCCGCCAACCCGGAGAGCGCCCGCGAAACCGCCCGTAAATACCTGGTGCCCGGTGGTATCGATGCCGCCCTCGCCGAGGCCGCAGCCCGGTACGCCGACTATCCGCCCGCGCTGGAGATCTCGACTCCCGATGCGGAGTTTGACGCCTTCATCAATCACTGGCTGCCCCGCCGCTCCCTCATGCTGGCCCGGGCGATGCGGTTCATGTCCGCCCCGCAGGGACGCAATCTCCTCCAGGACTCGATGGCGGGCGGGCTGATCGACCCCGTCTCAAGCCGCAAATGGTTCCTGAAATTCTACGCCTTCCAGAAACAGGATGGCTGGCTGCCGCATGGCATGCCGCTGGAACCCGGCGCCACTCAGCTCAGGATCAACACCGTCCCCCACAAGGATATCAACTCCTGGGGGCCGGAGGCTCTGACCTATTACCTGCACGAAACCGGAGACCACAGCATCCTGGATGAGCAGGTTTCCTTCTCCGACGCGCCCGACAAGACCGATACTCTGTATCATCACGTCTGTCGCGGACTCGACTGGCTCCTCACCGACCGCACCGCGCGCGGGCTGTGCCGCATCGGGCAGGGAGACTGGAACGATCCGCTGAACATGGCGGGCCATGACGAGAAGGGAGAATCCATCTGGCTCTCGGAAGCCCTCGCGTTCGCCCTGGACACCTGGGCACCCGTGTGCGCCTCGCGTGGCGACGCCTCGCTCGCCGCCTCCTATCGGGGAGAAGCCGAAGCGCTGCGAGCATCCATCAACCAGCTCGCCTGGGACGGCGAATGGTACGCGCGGGGATTTACCGACGCCGGGCGGCCCTTCGGCTCCAGCCGGGATGAGGAGGGCAGGATCTTCCTCAACGCCCAAAGCTGGGCCATCATCTCCGGGACAGCCACCCCCGACCGCGCACGGCAGTGCATCGACTCCGTGGAGAAGCACCTCGCGACGCCCTCCGGCCCGATGATGCTCGCGCCCGCCTATACCCGCATGCGCACCGACATCGGCAAGCTCTCCCAGAAATGCCCGGGACGGCTTGAGAACGGATCAGTCTATTCTCACGCAGTGACCTTTTACGCCTACGCCCTGTACCTGGCCCGGCGGCCGGCGGACGCCTTCCGCACCCTGCGCATGCTTCTTTCAGGAGCCGATACCAATCCGGTCACACGCTCCGGCCAGCTCCCCCTCTACATTCCCAACTCCTACTTCGGTCTCCCCGCCGGAGCCAAAGCCGGGCAAAGCACACGCTCGGCCAACACCGGAACCGCCGCCTGGTATTATCGTGCGGCTGTGGATTGTCTCTTCGGTCTCAGGTCCGAGGCCGACGGACTGCGCATCGATCCCCAACTCCCTCCCGGGTGGCAGAAAGTCCGCGTCCTCCGGCGCTGGCGCGGCTCGACATTTGATGTGACGATCGAACGACAGGCCGGAGTATCCTCCATGCGAACCGTGATGGACGGAACCGAGCTTTCCGATCATCTTGTCCCTCCTCAAGTCTCCGGCTCCCGCCATACGGTAACCGTCACCCTGCCGCTCGCCTAATCATGACCCACCCGAAGAACATTTCCGGTCTCGTCAGCTTCTGGGACTTCCAGGAACCAGCCGGGCAGCCTCGTCAAGCCATAGGCAGCTTCCCCGCCAGCCTGCGGGAGGGAGCAGCACCGGTCGAACGCGCCGCCGGGGGGATCTTTGGCGATTATTGTGCCCAGCTCTCTCGAGGGCAGTACTTCTTCCTCCCGCATGCCGAATGCGGCGAGCTCCGCCTCCGCGAAAGCCTCACCGTCGTCGCCTGGATCCAGCGGCACCGGAAACCCGAGATCGAATGCGAGGCCGTCGCCGGCATGTGGAACGAAACCGACCGCCAGCGCCAGTACGCCCTGTTTCTCGACCTCCGCATCCATGGCGGCGCGGATAATGTCTGCGGCCACCTTTCCTCCTCCGGCGGCCCGACCCCGAACCATCGCTGGTGTATGGATGCGGCCATCGGCGGTACAAGAATCCCCTATTTTGACTGGCATTGCGTCGCCTTCACCTACGATGGCAGCGAGGCTCGCACCTATCTCGACGGCGCGTTTCACCCGCGCGATTCCTTCAACCCGTTTCCGTATCCCGGTGGAATTTTTCAGGGCACGGCGGATTTCACCGTCGGAGCCGTGCACAGGCAGGGGTCGATGGGAAACTGGTTTGTGGGAAAGATCGGCGGCCTGGCCATCTACCGCAGGTCGCTGACCTCGGAAGAGATCTCCTCGCTCATCGTTGATCCCAGCTAGCTTTGCTTTGCCAGACACCAACGCCGCAGGCGATTCCGACTGCGGCGATATGGAAGGCGGTGCCACTCCAGTTGAATGAGGCCGGAAGTCCTCAGGCTTCCGCCATTACCGTTTCTTTCCTGCCTCTCTGATAAGCCACCTCTCCAACCCTTCGCTTACGAGGGTTGCCATTCCCTTTGCTGTAGGAGCAAAGCGCCTCCCTGAAAATCTCCCAGCCCCTCAAAAACCGCAGCACCGTTCGTAAGGGAGACGTTCAGTCCAGGCAACTGCCCAGCGGTTCGCCAGTCACCTTCCGGGATGGGAACTGACACCTGGGCAGGCGCAGCGGAGAAGGTGTGGACAACCAGCAAAATGGATCGTCCATCACTAGCGATCCGGCGCACGGCCTGCCATCCGCGCGGATGCCGCCAACTCGAGCCAGTTTCGCCGAACAGCCGGCTGACGCCGCATTTGATGGTGGGCACGGCCTGTCGATAAAGCCTCATCGCCGCCTCCACCAATCGCCATTGCCCGGGAGACAGTTCCGTCACTTCCCCGGAGAGGCACATCCTCCCCAGGAAGGTAGCTGCCAGGCTGTAGCTGAGGCGGCGATCCGAATCGGAGGCATGGAGCACCGCCCAGATCTGAGACTGCCGGGGCAGCATCAGTCGATGAAGGCATTCGGCAGGCTCGATCGAGATTCAGACCTGCCGGAGTTTCTTACTTCACGCAGCTCACGGAATCCCGTATGCCCAGTTTTCGATCTTCCTTAGATCGTTTGTTCCCAGCGCCTCGACGTGTCCGTCGCAATAGAGGACATTCCCCCGGTTTCCATGGGGGGCGGCGGCGGATTCCGGGGCGGAGATGTAGGCTCCCGCTTTGCCGCTCCAGCTTTGCTTCATCGTCTCGGAGAAGAAGATGGTGCGGGGCGAGAGGAGGGAGAGCTTGTACTTTCCGTGCGACCAGAAGTACACGTCCCCCGGCCCCCATTGCGGGTCGGAGGTGACAAGCCGGCTGCTGATCCCATAGGTGGGCGATTGCAGGCCGGAGGCGGGGCAAACCGTCATCTTCGCGGTCAGGCCGTACTTGGTGAGATTGCTGTATCTCGTGGGCAGGTTCGTCACATACCACTGGCTCTGGGGCACGTAACCATCATTGTCCGTGGCCCAGACGGCGGAGAGCTGGAAAATCTGGCGGAGATTTGACACGCAGACGGCATTCGCCGCCGCCTTGCGAGTGCTGCTCAACGCTGGGAACAGCAAACTCGCCAGCACGGCGATGATACCAATGACAACGAGGATTTCTATGAGGGTAAGGCCGTGCGGATTCCGGCGACGATACTTCATGGGGGGCGTCTTTCAAGTTAGAGAAAGTATTTTCTCTTTCCAGAGAAATCTTTCCCGTGGTGTTTGGAGAGGCGTTTAGGTTGGGGTGGAGGGAAGCCGTTTCGGCGTTCTGAGGGTGCCTGGCTAGCTCCGTTGCGTGGCGACCGGTCGAGCTGGGCGGCTGGCTTTGGCGGCGAAAAATCCGGGGACCTCAAGCAGGAGGCGGCCCTTCGTAACAGGCAGGATGAAGCTCTTGCCGTCCGTGGAGCGTTCCAGCGTCTTGCCGTTATCGAACCGGCGGACTTCTTTTACCTTGGTGGAAAAGGCGAGAGTTTCCCCTGCGAAGCTCATGCGCTCCTCGCACACGTCGATCTCGAGGGCTTTGCGCACAGGCACATAATGCAAGAGCGTGAGGATCAGATCGCGTCCCCGGCGGCGCGGGAGGCAAAGCATGGTGCTGGGGAGTTCGTGGCCCACGAGTGGCTCGCCTACGAGGTCGCGGATGATGCGCCGCCATACATCGCGGGCGGCCTGATTGCCAGTCTGCCGATACTCGCGGAAAATCGGGTCGGCAAAATACACAAATCCCTTCCCCGAGACGACGGCCGGGAAGCGGTCGGGCTCGGCCTGCGGCGGAGTTTGAAAATGCGAGGAAAAGGTCAGATCGGTGCGCTTGAAATACGGCAGCACGCGATCGACGAGCACCTTGGCGCCCTTGCCCGGGAAGACATTCGCACCCTGCGAATACACCACGCGGTCGCTGGCGCTCAGCTCGGGCCAGAAGTCCTTGCGCGCCCGCCAGTAGGTGGGAAACTTTTCCACCATGCCGTTAAAGCCGAGGGGCAGGAAATCCAGCGTCCAGCGGCCCGAGATATCGCGGCCCGAGCGGTGTGAGATGATGAGCCTGCCACCTGCGGCATGATAGGCCTTGAGCTTCTTGTAAAGGCGTGGCGTGATGACCACATCGTCCGGCAGAATAAGGCCACGGCAGGCGGAGAGGTCGGAGTGTTCGTCGAGAAGGGCGGCCTCGTAATGCGTCTCTTCACACATCTGGATCGCGCCTTCATCGGATGTTCCGGTCGCGGAGAGATCCCGGCCCGGAAAGTTTGCGGAGAGGACGCCGATATCGGTCAGTTCGACGCTGCCGGCATAGAAAGGTTCGGCGGCTTCGCATTGTTCGTAGACCGCGCCGATGAGGTCATAGGCCGCAGCATCGAGCCGACCGCGAGGCGGGAGCTGGTCGCCGACGGAATTTCCGCCGCCAAGAGCCTGCGAGCGAAAGCACTCGTACTCCAGCGCGGCCTGGGGCTTGATCCCGCCGAAGTCGCCCCACATGCGCTGAAAGCGGCCCGTCATGCCGACCCACGGCTTGCCCCACCGGCCCGCGCCGCGCGCCAGGCGCGGGAAATGGTAATACCCCCAGAATCCCGAAGGCAGCGACTCGATCTCGATATGGGTGAGATGAGGCAGGCGCTGGCGACCGCCGGTGCCGTCGACATAGACATCGAAGGGCGTGTTGTAAAAGACCGAACTCTCCGGCGAGAGGCTGCGAATGAGTTTCGTAAAACGGGCGGCGAAACCGGCTTGGGCGTGAGACTCGAAGCGCTTGAAGGTCTCGACATCATCCGCCTCGAAACCATGGCGTGCGCGGTAGCGGCGGCAGGCGTCGCTGTGGTGGGCGAGGAGATCGTAGAACAGAATGTCGAAGAAAAGCCCGTCCAGCTTGCCATAGCGGGCGAAAAGCTCGCGCACATGCGCCTCCAGATAGTCGAGATAATCGGGATTCACCCAGTCGTTGAACCGCCATCCGCCGGGATGCGGCGGGCGGGCGGGATCGACATTCTCGCAGCGAGCGAAGGTGCCGTCGGCCCGCATTTGCCGCCACTCCGGGTGAAGGTCGGCGACATTTTCCTCCCACGCCACGGTGGTGTAGACGGGGCAGCGAATCCCTTCCTCTCGGAGGGCTTCCAACATCTCGCCGAGCAGATCGCGACCGTTCAGGGCCGGGTGCGGCGTGCCGGTCTGCGTTGGGTAGTAGCACATCCCATGGTGGCACTTGGCAAAGATGGTCACGCTATTGACCCGGGCGCGCTTGAATGTCGCGGCGAACTCGTGCGCGTCGAATTCCGCGCCGACATCGGGAATGAACGGCGAGGTGTGGAAGTCGAGGTGAACCTGGCGAAGAGCGGATTGCATGGCGATTTAGCGGAGCCAGAGAGGGCCGTATTTTTCCGGGTCCTTGCCCTCGGCGATGCCGCCGTAGAGACGCAGGGCGCGGCGGCTGGTTTTGCCCGTATCGGCGTCGGCGAGAGAAAGTGAGATGCCAATGGCGGAACCCGCAGCCACGGGACGGTCGAGACCCATGACGGCCCACGGGAACAGGATGTCGTAGGTGGTGATGTCCCCTTCCCGCTTGACCCGGAGCTGCACGCGCGGCTCGGCGACACCGACGGGAAGCTCCGGTACGTAGGAAACCCAGCGCCACGTCATGGGCTGTTTGCCATTCCATGCCACGCCGTACTCGAAGACACGATGTCCCTTGAGACCGAAGAGGTCGTTGGCCTCCCAGGTCTTCTGGTGATCGGGATCGAGGCCGATCTGGATGGAATCCTGCGACCAGATATCCTCGCCGGTGCGGGTCTGGAGGTGCTCTTCGTCACGGACAGCGACACGGAGGTGTAGTCCCTCAACCCCATGAGCAGCCTGCAGCGTCGCGGAGCAATCCTCCGGAGCAATGGGGCCGCCGAATGGATCCCAGCCTGAAAAATCCACCGCCGGAATCTGGCTCCAGTCGGGCTGTGCGCCGCGCGCCACGGGAGCTGCGGAAAGAATGGTGAAATCCAGCGGAAGCGAGATTTCATCACGACGCCCTTCGTGGCGGCTGTCCACGGCCATCTTGCCGCGGTAGCGCGTGCCTTGGGCGAGTCCATCGAGTGGCACCGAGAGGCGACGTGTCTCGCCGGGTGCGATCTCGGAGGCCTCAAGGAACCGGTCACGTGTCCCCTCGAGCTTCACCGCGAGCCGCGTGGTCACAGGCACAGTGGAATGCGAGATGACAGTCGTCTCCAGCGAAGGCTCCGGCTGATCCGCAGGCCAGGCGAGAACGGGCGGGCGGGCCTCGAGCGGAGGGATCACCTTCACGGGCTGTCCGAGCCACTTCTGGCCGTCACGGGTCAGAAGCAGGTAGTCTCCATTCGCGGCGGAGGCAGGCACAGTGAGACGGTTATCACGGACGGCCAGAGGAGCCGGAGCGATCCACTCGCCGCCACGCGGGAGAGTGATATCCTCGCCGCCGCGCATCACGTCGAGGCGCGCGAGCATTTCGATCGTCGGCGATTGGGCTTGGGAAAACTCCAGAAATATCGGACTCGGCGAGAGCGCCAGCGTATCGGAGGCCGGGAGTGCGCGGCCCATCATGTCCTCGCGCCGGGAGGTGACAAGCGGCAGGCCGATCTCACGCTCCGCATCGGTATCCCACGCGACGGCAATCGAGGTATTGTCGCTTTTCTCGAAGAGCACGAGATGGGTCGTGGGAGTGAGGCGCAGCCAGGTGCCTGTCCCCTTCACGCCTGCGAGCCACCGGGCGACATTGGCATAGGCGGCATAGCCGGGCTTCGGAGTGGAATCGTCGTGAACGAGTGAGAAGCCACGCTCGCCGGGATTGGGAGCGGCCTTGAATTGCAGGCAAAAGTAGGTCGCATTCTCCACGCCCAGCGCTGCAAGCAGGGTGAGCGAACGCGTCACATAGCGGGCTTGGGTGACCTCGTCGACGGGCTTCTGCCAGGTGCCTTTGCCTGAGGTCCAGCCGAACTCCGTGATATGGATCGGAAACTTTGGCCGACCGATCTCGCGCAGGAATTCCTGGAGTTCCTCGACACGCTGGATGAATTCGTTCTCGGGAGCGGAACCGTCCACATAGGCGTGAACGACGAGTCCATCGAGATGATCAAAGAGTCCCTGCTCCTTCGCGGTGACGAGATCGAGGCGGGCGGGGTCCTTGATACGGATGGACGAGAATCCCGGGCCGAGCACCTGCGTTTTCGGGCTGGCCTCCTTGATCCCGTCGGCGATGGTGGCGAGTACGCGGACGAGGTCTTCATTCGACGCGCCTTTCCACTGCCACTCGGGTTCGTTGTAGATCTCGAAATAGTCAGGGAAATTTTCCCCCTGCTGGCGCACCCAGGCGGAGACGAGCGCCTTGAGCTTGCTCCAATCCGTCGGCTTGTTGAGCGGATTGCCGAAGCTCTTTTTCTTGTCGGTCGGCTCCATGAGCCAGAGCGGAAGGCCGAAGGACATCACGCCGACCTGAGTGAACGGCGACTTCGGAAAGAGCACGCTCTCGGCGGCGGGAGGATTCTCACTGAGCATGTTCTCCCCCAGTTTGTGGATGGAGATCATGCGGCGGTTCCAGCGAGCGCCGGCAGCGAGCACGAGATCAGCGTCCCCTTGCACGGTCCAGAGGCCGAGGCGAGACTGGAGGCGCATTTCCTCGGATGGCACCGGGCCGACCACAGCCGCAGTGGTGGAACCGCGGGATTTCGTGCCATCCGCCTGTACCGTCTCGGCATCGAGCGCGTAGAATCCCTTTTGCGGGAGCGTGATGGACACATCCCCTGAATTCCCTGCGAGCGGGCGCGTCTCAATGACAGCGCCGCTCTCGTTTTTCACTGTGAGTGTGCCGCTGGCTACGGAGGCGGGCACCTTCAGAGTGACGTTTCCCTGGGCGTCCGTGAAAATGTTCCCCTTCGCCGTCGAGGAAAAGGCAAGACCGGCGGGAGCATCCGCGGCTTTCACCGTCGGAGCGAGCAAGACCAGGGCGAGGGCCAGGGTGAGCAGCCGACCCGGCAGGAACTGGGGAATATCCTTCATCGAGAAATCCAGGGCGTGATCAGGGCGTGACAGCGGGGAGCAGTTCGATCGACACATCGTCGATCCAGAGCGTCGCCGGGGCTTCCTCCGTATAAGCAACCACCATGAAGGAGATCGACGCGGTGCGCGAATGCAGTACGCCCTCAGCATCGAGCTCCACCCAGTCGGGAGACTCCGGCACCGGAATAAGTGTTTTCTCTCCGCCCAGGAGGCGAATGCTGGCACCTGCTTCATCGCGTTCCAGAATGCGGATACCCGCCCCCTTCTCGCCAAAGCCCGTCGCGCGGGCGAAGAGGCGCACGCGCACCTTTCGCTCGCCGTCGGCGGGCTCGACCTTGATGGCCGGGCTGTGAACGATCTTTTCCTTATCGGAGGGTTCCAGCAACTCGAAGCGGAGGGAGTTATCGCCCGAATGCGGATTTTCCTGATCGAGCGAAACCTTGAACGGCGCCTTCCAGCCGGTAGCCGGCTTGTAGGTGCTGCCGAGTCCCGCGCCCCAGTTTGGCACGTAGGCGGGGATTTTTTCGAAGTCGTATTCGGCAAGCAAAGTCGGACTGTCCGCCGCGCGGAGCGAACCGGAGAAACAGGTGAGAATGAGGGCCGAAAGAGGGAGGAAGTGTTTCATGGGGAAGAAGGATAAATTGACCAGGGGAACCCGGCAGATCATGCGCAATATAAGACCTGCCGGGCAAAGATGCTAAGCCTGACGACGACGCCTGAGGATAAAGCAAAAGGTAAGTCCCGCCACCACAAGCCCCAGCACGCCAGGCTCGGGAACAACGGTGAGATCGACATTCGAGAAGCTCACCTGATCGGCATTGAGTCCTCCGCCGGTGAAGAAGCCGACGCGGTTGTATGTGTAAGTCTGCGGAGTGGTATCCAGGTAGGTGCCAGAGACGGTGTAGTTGACATTCGCGCCGATGAGCGTCCATCCCACCTCCAGACCGGTGGCGACACGGGTGAGCGTAAGGGAGAACGTGTAAGTGCCCGAGGCAAAGGAGGTATTTCCTGGCGTAGCATTGACATTGGCGACCGCCGTGGCACCCGTGCCGCTGCCGAAGCTGCCGGTATTGGGATTGTTCCGCTCCCAGAGCCGGCTGTAGGTCGGGCCTCCGCTGGTGCCGGAGTTCGACGCCATGTAGCCGAGCCAGCCGGTACCGCCGGATTGGCCATTCACATTATACAGGCCAAAACGGAACTGGTCGGCCTGGGGAGTAGCAAGATTCAAAAAGGTCACTCCGCCGGAGAGGGTGAGGGAATCTCCCACGCTGCTCAGCGTATAGGAGGTCGGTGTAATAGCGTAGATCGATTGATTATCGCCAGAGTCGGTCGTGCCATTGCCAAGAACCGGGCTGGATGTATTCAGCCCGCTACTGACCGAACCGGAGTACTGGGTCCAGGAGGTAAGCAAGGCGGCATTGGCCGACATGGCACTGAGTCCGACAGCCAAAACGGCGACGGCTGAAGACAGAAGACGGGGGGATCTGAGTGTGAGCGGGGAGATCATGGTGAGGTGGAAACTTTCTATAGAGAAAGTACTTTCTCTGCGTTTGCGCAAGTATTTTCTCTCGGAAGTTTTTCCGAGGAAAACTCTGAAAATTCGCTGAGTCGCCCCACCGATTTTAAGAAAGTCTTTTCTCACAGCCGTTTTTCCATAGATATGAGGGTGTTATGTCCTCACTCGCGGAAATCGCCCGGATATGCGGTGTATCAATCGGAGCCACGTCGAAGGCCCTCAGCGGCAAGGCAGGGGTGTCGGAGACGACGCGGCAACGCATCCTGAGCGTGGCCGCGCAGCACCACTACCGGCCAAACCGCCTCGTGCATGCCATCCAAAAGGGCCGGAGCATGACGGTCGGCCTTACTTGCAACGACTTTCGGGACGATTTTTCCGGCCGCATCGTGGAGGGCATGCTGGAGGTCCTTTACGGGGCCGCCTACGACACGATCGTGATCAGTTGGGATCTCTGTGTCCATGAGGGCGAAAAGGTGCTGAGGACCTTCACCGAGCGGCGTGTGGATGGCTTGCTCATGTTTCCGCCGGGAGACCAGCCTACCCCGGCCTACCTCCAGGAATTGCGCACCTTTCACCGCCCGATCGTGGTGGTGGACCAGACCTTCGCCGGAGTCGAGGAATATGCCTTCGTCGGCAGCCAGGACTATGAGGGAGGCATCGCCGCGACCGAGCATCTCATCGAACTCGGCCATCGCCGCATCGCCAATATTTTCCATCGGAAGATCAGCACCGGCCGTGCCCGGGTGGAGGGATTCCGCCACGCGATGGAGCGCCACGGCCTGCCGATTCGGGAGCCATGGATGCGCGACATCCAAAACTACGGCTCCGAGGAAATCTACCGCCATGCCAGGGAACTCCTCGCCATGGACGAAGCGCCCACGGCCATCGTGTGCTTCAATGACTGGGTGGCCATGGACGTGCTCGCTGCAACGCAAGACAGCGGGCGGAGAGTGCCGGAGGATGTCTCGATCGTCGGCTTCGGCGACCTGCGCATTGCCTCCGCAGTACGTCCCCGGCTGACCACCATCGCCCAGGACCCCATCGGGATCGGACGCCATGCCGTGAGGCATCTGCTCACCCAGTTGCGGGCGGCAAACCAGCAGGAGGAACTCCGCGACACGCCCCCCGTCCCGATATGCGATCGGCTGCCGGTGCGCCTCGTCCACCGTGATTCCACACAGCCCGCAGCCCGCTAGAGCTAGTTGTTTTGTGATAGGGAGACTTCCCTGACCAAAATATAAGGCGGTCGCCGCCTCCACATCCCGAGGCTCCTGAAAACAACGGCATCACCGAAGGGTTCCACCGCAAAATGAAACTCATCCAAAGACGAGCCTACGGCTTCAAAAACTTCCACAACTACCGCTTGCGCGTCATCGCTCAATGCGGATAACTCAACATCAACAATTGACCTCGTCCCCATTTTTTGGCGGAGAGCCAATCAACGTAAGTTATTGATTTTCAATAACTGGAGGTAAGGGGATTCGAACCCCTGGCCTCTTCATTGCGAACGAAGCGCTCTACCAACTGAGCTATACCCCCGTTGAGTGGGAGAAGAATCCTAAACGGTCTTTCGGCAAAGGGAAAGCGATTTATGCGAGAGGTTCCGACTACCGAATGGGCTCAAAGGAAAAGACCCTTTGGAGCGGTGGCTTTGAAGATGGAGTGAAATCAGTCGTCAGGAGGTTTGGGAGCAAAGCTGGGGAACAGGCCGGGCGGGCCGGTCCCTACTGATGAACGAGGCTTGGCTACCCTGATCAACGAACTCTCCGCAGTTTTGAGGCTTGCCGCCCGAGCCGCGTGCGGCTTGAACGCTCCTCCAACCGGCTTGTTCGCAAACCGGTGGCTCTGGCTTGGTGCCAGCGCCCGAGACCTTTCGTCCTCTTCAAAATCTCCCCCGGTGTCTTTTCTCCTCGAGGCGACACGCCATGCTTACACTGCTGGTTGTTGTTGGGTGAGACAGTGAAAGGCTCCCAACCCCCATATGAGCTCCCGGCAGTCGATGGGAACGATCTCTCGGGTCGGGAAAACCTCCTTCAAGACCGAAGCCGCCCAGGCGTCATTGGTATCGTGGTAGACAGGGAGCAGCACCCGGGTGTTGGCGATGTAGAAATTTGCATAGCTCGCGGGCAGGCGCTGTCCCTCGCGGGCGATGCGGGCCGGCATGGGAAGCTTGATGACATTGAGAAGACGCCCGTCCTTGAGGCTCATGCTCTGGAGTCGCTCGAAATTCACGCGCAACGGTTCGTAGTTTGGGTCATCCTCATCCTCCTCCACCACGGTCACGACTGTATCCTCGGAGACAAACCGGGTGATGTCGTCGACATGCCCGTCGGTATCGTCTCCCTCAATGCCATCGCCGAGCCAGAGAATCTGGGATACGCCGAGGCACTCGCGGAGTTTCGTTTCGATCTCGCTGCGATTGAGATGCGAGTTGCGGTTCGGATTGAGCAGGCAGGACTCTGTGGTCAGCACGGTTCCCTTGCCATTCACATCGACCGAGCCGCCCTCGAGGATGAAGTCGTCGTATTCGAAAACCGGGAGGCCGAGCTTGTTGCCCATGTGGGTCGCTGCCTCGTCGTCTTCCTCGAAGGGCGAGAGTTTGTAGCCCCAGGCGTTGAAGCCGAAATTGATCGCGGCCAGCCTCGGTGCATCCTTCTTCACGACAAAGATCGGGCCGTGATCGCGGCACCAGGGTTCGTTCGTGGCGATGTGAAAAAACTCCAGGCGCTCCGGCGGCGCGCCCTTGAGCAGCCCGCGCACTTGTTTTTCCTGCTCCGTGTCTTTGACATTGATACGGACGATCTCGGAATGCGCGAGAGCTTCGGCCATCTTGACGAAGGCGGGGATGACCTTTGCGTAGGCGCCGGGAAAACTGTTGCCTTCGGGATGCGGCCACGAAATCCAGGTGGCTTCGTGGGGCTGCCATTCGGCGGGCATGGCGTATCCCTGTTTGGCGGGGGTGCTCGTGGACATGGATAGAATGTACCTCGGGTTCACCGATTGAAAACAAGCCGTTTTTTGTAACATCGAAAAGCCGCGCAACGAGGCTGGAAATTTGCCATGGCGTGGGTATTCTGAAGGTTTCTCCCGATGCCAAACGTCTACATCAAAACCTACGGCTGCCAGATGAACGAGCGCGACTCCGACCATGTCGCCCGCTCCCTCGTCGCCCGGGGGTATCAGATGGTAGACGATGAGCAGGAGGCCGACGTGATCCTCCTGAATACGTGCAGCGTCCGCGACATGGCGGAGCAGAAGGCGATCGGCAAAATGGGCATGCTGCAACGATTGCGCGAAAAGCGCCCGCATCTGGTCTTTGGCTACCTCGGGTGCATGGCCCAGAGCCGCGGCGAGGAACTCCTGAAAACCTCGCCCAATGTCGACCTCGTGGCAGGAACGCAGAAATTTCACCGCGTGGCGGATTACGTGGACGAATTGATCCGCCGCAAAATGGAGGCCCGCATGGACAACGAGCGCCTGGCCATCGTGGACGTGGAGGAGGAAGCCGGGTCGCAATCCCACATCCGCGAGCATCTCGATGCCGCCCAGCAGGCGACGGCGTTTGTCTCGATCATGCAGGGGTGCAACATGCACTGCGCGTTTTGCATCGTGCCGCAGACTCGGGGAGCGGAGCGCGGGCGAACGATCGAGGATATCGTGGCCGAGGTGCGCGGACTCGCCGCCCAGGGCGTGCGCGAGGTCACCCTTCTCGGTCAGATCGTCAATCTCTATGGCCGGCACGAATTTGAGAAACGTGACGGCATCAGCCCGTTCGTGCAGTTGATCGAGGCGGTTTGCGCGGTGGATGAGATCGCCCGCGTGCGCTTTACCTCCCCTCACCCGATCGGATTCCGCGAGGATCTGATCAACGCCTTCAACCGCCTGCCCAAGCTGGTCGAGCATGTCCACCTGCCGTTGCAAAGCGGTTCCGATCGCATCCTGAAGGCGATGCGCCGGGGCTACACCGCCGAGAAATATCTCAAGCTGGTCGAGCGCCTGCGCGAGGCCCGGCCCGGCATCGCGATCACCACGGACATCATCGTCGGATTCCCCGGAGAGACCGAGGAGGACTATCAGCAGACTCGCCAGCTCACCGAAACCGTCGGTTTCGACCATGGGTTTATTTTCCGCTACTCGCCCCGCCGAGACACGCCGGCAGCCACGATGGGCGACCAGCTTCCCGAGGAGGTGAAAGAAGCCCGCAACCAGGATCTGCTCTCGGTCATCAGCAAGTCGTCGCGGGAAATCCTGGAGGCTCATGTGGGCCAGCGCGTGGAGATCCTCTGCGAAGGCCCGAGCAAAACGAATGCGGAACGCCTCACTGGCCGCACCCGCACGAACAAGGTGGTCGTCTTCGAGGGCGCTCCCCGGCACATCGGCCAGGTCTTCGATGTGCAGATCGTCTCCGCCTCGACATCCACCCTGTATGGCGATCCCGCCCTGCTGTAAGGTCCGGGCCTACGAATTCGATCTGAAGCGAACGCTGGAAAGCGGTCAGGTCTTTCATGCCATGCCGGTCGGAAAGGGCTGGCAGGTGCTGGCGGATCGCACGCCGTTTTACATTGAGCAGGATGGCGAGTGGCTTCTCGTGGAAGAGGGCCGGGAGGAGCTGGTGGCGAGGTACTTCTCCTTCGATCATCCGCTGGAGGCCATCTACGAGGAATTTCCCAGGGACCCTTTCAGCACAGCGGCTCTGCACTCGTGCCGGGGGTTGCGCATCATCCGACAGCCTCGCTGGGAGTGCGTCGGCACCTTTATCACCTCGCCCATGAAGCAGGTGAGCCACATCCGGCAGATCTCCCTCACCCTGCGGGGGCGGTATGGAAAAAAAGTCCCGGGGTCCCTGATCAATGCGTATCCCGATCCGAGCGCGCTTGCCGCCTTGCAGGAGGAGGATTTGCGGGATTGTAAACTGGGTTTCCGTGCCAAGGGACTCCTCGGCACCGCTCGCACTGTGGCGGAAGGCCGCGTCGATCTGGATGCCATCGCTGCACTGCCCACCCCGGAAGCCAGGAAGGCGCTTTGCACCCTGCCCGGGGTCGGGCGCAAGGTGGCAAATTGCATCCTGCTTTTCGCCTACGAGCGCCTCGATGCCGTGCCGGTGGATGTCTGGATCGGCCGCATCCTCCTCGCCATGCGCAAGCGCAAAGGGTCCAATCTCACCCTGGAGAAGTATTCCGCCCGGAAATTCGGCGTCTACGCGGGATATGTGCAGCAATATCTTTTCCACCACGCCCGAATCACCAAGACTCTGCCCGCAGCATGAAGTGGTTGTACGGAGAAAATACGCCGGAACGGCGCAAGGTCGCGATTGCCCTCGCGATCTCCATCCTCCTGCACCTGCTGCTCATCCTCGTCGTCGCAGCAGTAATCATGTACCGGCCCGTCCCGCCGCCGGAAGACCAGACAGTCGAGCTGACCATCGTCGAACCGCCCCCGCCGACTCCGCCGCCACAGGTCACGAAACCCATCTTCGTCGATAGTACGGACTCCCAACCGGCGGAAACTCCTCCCAAGAACTCCCCGTTTGAGTCGGACCGCGATACCAAGGGGGCATCGGAGCAAACCAGTTCCGTCCAGGCTCCAGTGCCCACCCAGGATGGAGAGAACTCCCCCGGCATGGAACTGCGCAACCGCGAGTACACGGACAGCCCGCGCCCCGGCCAGCCGGCTCCGCCTCCTTCTCAGCAACAGCAAGCCCAACAGGCGCAGCAAACTCAGCAGCAGGCGCAGCAACAGCCGACGCCTCAACCCACAGCGACACCCACTCCGCGACCGGTGATGACTCCGCGGCAAACCACGCCTCTTGCCCTGCTGGAACCCACCCCTACGGCCACCCCAACACCCCGCCCCACGCCTCCCGAGCCGCAGCAACCGCAGCAGCCAAACCAACAGACTGCCCAGCAGCCACCTCAGCCGCAGCAGCCTCCGCAGCCCCCGGGCGCTCCGGGGTATCAGCCCCAGACACGCATCACCCGGCTGAAAGGAAACATCTCAAATCGCGGTCGGGCCTCCCTGGAGGCAACAGGCACTCCATTGGGCAGGTACAAAAAGATGATTTCGGACGCCATCGGCTCCCGCTGGTACTACTACGTGAGGCAGGACATGAGCCTGCTCAACGTAGGAACTTTACGGGTCAGCTTCGTCGTCCGGCAGGACGGAAAAATCGAGCAGTTAAAGGTGCTGGAAAACACCTCCAATGAAAGCTTTGCGTCTTGCAGTGTGCGGGCAATCAGTGATGCTGAGATCCCGCGCATCCCGCCGGAACTCGTCCCCTTGCTCGAGGGCGGGCGCATTGAAATCGAATACTCGTTCACTATTCTCGGAAATTGACCATGGAACTACTTCCGCTCGCCTCGATCATACAAGGAGCTCTGGATTTCTTCATCAAAGGAGGCTTCTTCATGCTCCTCCTGCTGATCCTCTCTGTGATCTCAGTCACGGTGATGATCCTGCGAGGCACAGCCATTCGCCGAAACGCGGTCCTTCCCCCGGCAATCAGCGCGGAAATCGAGCGTCTGCAACCCGGCGACAGCCTTGAGCCGCTCCAGAAGCTCATCAAACAGAATCCCTCCGCCCTCGGTCGTATCGTGAACACGGTGATCAGCCATCTTGCCTGGCCGCGAGGCGAGACGATCGAGGCCGTCCAGACCCGGGCTCGCCACGAGGTGGCCCGGCTGGAGAGCGGACTGGTCGTCCTGGAAATCGCCACCGGCATCGCTCCGCTGCTCGGGCTGCTCGGCACGCTCTCCGGCCTGGTGGGCATCTTTGCCTCCATCGGTTCCGACCCCGTGCTGGTCGCTCGCGGCATCGCGGAAGCGCTGAACACCACGATCGCAGGCCTCGGGGTGGCAGTTCCCTGCCTGATCACCTACAATCATTTTCAACGCCGTATCGAAGTCATGAGCGTGGAGATGGAGTCGATGGTTTCCGACCTCGTCGCCAAGTGCTACCCTCAGCACGGCGCATAATCCCAGGAAGGCTGGTCCATGCGGTTCTATACCCGAAAGAAAAAGGCTCCCTCGGTCATCATCGTCTCGCTGATCGACATCCTGGCCATCCTGCTCATCTTTTTTATCGTCACGACGACGTTTCAAAAGAACCAGCCGACCATGAAGATCAACCTGCCCGACTCGAAAACCGCCGAAGCAGGTCCCGCCGAGAAAAACGCACCTGTCCTCCTGGAGGTAAAAAACGCCGAGGCCATCACACTCGATGGCAAGCCGGTCGCGCTCGCTTCGCTGGCCGATACATTGAAACAGACCCGCCAGCAGAACCCGGAGCGATCCATCGCCATGAAGGCCGACCGTGAAGCGCCCTTCGGCGTGGTCGTGCAAGTCCTCGATGCCCTCAAGGAAGCAGGCATCAGCAACATTCCCGCTTTCACCCAACCGCCAAACACTCCCTGACCATGATCCTTGAGATAGTCGAATACGGGCACCCCGCGCTACGCGCCAAGGGCCGGAAAATCGAAAAGATCGATCAAGACCTCCTGCAGTTGATTTCCGACATGCTCGAAACCATGTACGAAGCCGATGGGGTCGGCCTCGCCGCCCAGCAGGTCGGGCGTCCCCTCCAGCTTTGCGTGATCGACGTTGAAGGCATTAAAGACCGTCCCAGCAACATGTGGGTGGACGGAAAAAAGGTCGATCTGGAGGACCACATGCCAATGGTCCTCATCAACCCGGAGCTCGAACTCATCGGCAAGCCCAAGGCCGGTGTGGAAGGCTGCCTGAGCTTTCCCGGAATACGCGCCGACATCGACCGCCCGCCGAGGGTTAAGGTCAAGGCTATCGACGCCGAGGGCCAGCCCCTGAGCTTCGAAGCCGACGGCCTCCTCGCTCGCGCCGTCCAGCATGAGTACGACCACCTCCAGGGAGTACTTTTCATCGACCGCATGTCGGACAAGGACCGCAGGGCGCTGGATTTGTAGGCCTCAGGAATGATTCCCCTCTTTTACACGCTTGTACTAGGCATCGTGCTGTGGGTTTCGCTCGGCATGTATCACGCGACTGCGATTCTCGTCCTGTCGCTTGCGACGGTTCTCTTTTTCTTCAGTAATCGACTCGCCGCATATCGTGAGGGGACAGTGCCAAAGATAATCGCCGGAGCGACTCTGCTTTTCATCGCTTTGGCCATGCTGCAGCCAAGAATCTTGTACGTGCCGATTGCGATGCCCATGCTTGCCAGTTATTTCGCGATCAAACTGACCTTGCTCATCGCACTGGTCGCGTACGCCGTCGGCCTAGCCCTCTCCGAGAGGCGTCGATACTGGGCGTTCGTCGCGGTGATCATCTTGCTGTTCTACACGCAGTTTCTCACCCTCATGGCCTCGCCTGATCCTCAGATCGATGTCTTCATGATCGACCGGGATGCTGTCGGATATCTTTTCGCCGGGAAGAACCCTTACTCGATCGAGTTTCCGGATATGTACTCTGGAGCTTACGACTACGTGCCTCGCTTCACCTACTGGCCTGGGCTGCTGCTCTTCACCATCCCGACATGGCTGATGGGTGATATCCGCTATGCGACGGTGATCTGTACCGCTCTCGCATCTGTCTGCTTTTACTGGCTCAACCGCAACGCGGGTCGCAATGTCACGGAAAGCCAGCAAGGCGCTCTGCTCTTTCTCAGCTTCCCTGTCGGCCTGTTTATGCTGGAACAGGCTTGGGTGGACTCCATTCCTGCCGCCCTAACAGTGCTGACTGCTGTCCTCTTCATCAAAAAGCGCTGGCTCATCGCCTGTGCCGTACTCGGAGTGATCATCACGACCAAACAATACGGCTTCCTCGTGGCCGTGCCCTCTCTAGTCTATATCCTGCGCACCGTCGGATGGAAGAAAGCCGCGCAAGGCTTCGGGGTAATGGCACTCGTATGCACAATCATTGTCGGTCCGTTCCTCCTCTGGGACATAAAAGGCTTCCACACCAGCACGATCGACCTTCTGATTGGAATGCCATTCCGGGATGATGCCTTGTCCCTCGTTGCGCTTTGCAAAAGGATGCTCCACTTTTGGCCGCCAGGGCTTCTGCTGCTTGCGCTCTATTTCGCCACTCTCGGTGCGGGTGCCCTCTTCCTCTTGCTGAAGCGCTCCTGCACGTTGCGCGACTGGGCATTTACCTTGGTCGCGATTCACTCGGTGATGTTCCTCTTCGGCAAACAGGCCTTCTGCAACTACTATTACATGCTGGCGGTATTCACCATGATCATGGTGGCGCTCCGACCCAAGCCCGGTTCTCCTTCGCATGTCTAGCGCGACACCTTCAAACAATATCAGGAGTTCCTTATGAAGCTTGACTGGCTGAAATGGCTTTTCCCAGTCGTTCTCTTGAGCATCCTGGGAATATTCTGGATAGCTCAACCGCCGTCCAATCAGGAGATGTTGGCAAATGTTGCCCGTGCTCTCGACATTCAGAAGGGCTGGAGCGAAGGCGGCGGGCCGGCCTGGTGGACGCCGAATTTCCTGCAAGGCAGCTCTCTTGCCCCGTTGATCAGCCATACGGTCACGAGTCTCTGGCTCCTGGCCGCGTCGGCCATCGGCGGCATCTTTTCAGGACCCAAGGTGGGAGGAATGATCTGCCTGTTCGTGGCGGTGCTCGGCGTCGGCGGCTGGATTCGGCGCCTGACGGGGAATCCGCTGGCGGGAACGATCTCCGCCCTGGCGTTTCTCCTCACCGCATCGATCTATGTCCGACTCGGCGGGGTCGAGCATATGGTGTTTGTCACGGCATTCGCGGTGATTCCCTATGTGATGTGGAGTGCCACGGCGATGGCGGAACGCTCGACCTTTCTCAACGCCCTGCTTTTCAGCGGAGCACTTTCCCTCCTCCTGCTCACGTATGGAAAGGCCGCAGCCCTGCTCGCTCCCGCTCTGTTTTTCTATCTCGCCATCGTCATCCTCTGGAAGCAGCGCACGTGGCACGTCGCAGCAGCGCCGTGGCTGCTGGCGATCATCGTCGTCTCGGTCCTCGGGATCCTGCCCAACCTGCCAGCGGTACGAGAGATGCGCTTCGTCACGCTTTTCGAAATCGCCCCATTCCAAGGCTGGTTGCGCGCATTCTCCCTGAAGTCCAATCTGCTTTGGCTGGACCGGGATGGCTTGCTGTCCTCGGGCATGAATGCGGTCTTTGCGCCTACGACCGCGCAGGGGGGCAACTATCTCGGCATCATGCCGGCGATCATCCTGGGAGCCGTCCTGTTGCTCAAGCCAGCAGCGCTCTACGAGAGCGTGGCAGGGAAGGCCTGCCGGCTTTGCATCGCCCTTTTCCTCTTTCTGCATTGGCTGTCCTTCGGCCCCTTCTCGATCCTCACCGGTCAGTTGGAGTTTCTGAAGCTTGCCGTAATGGCCAACGATCTCGCCGTTCCGATTTCATGGGTGCTCTTCCTCATTCAGCCATGGATCATCTTTTCCCTCCTGCCCAGGGACCTCGCCGGGCGTACCGGCATAAGTGCCGTCCTGTGCGCGCTCTATCTCCTCGTGCCGGGATTTCGCCTGATCGGCTGGCTGCCCTTTTACGCCGACCTGAGAGCTCCGCATGATTTTTCGCAAATCATCGGCATCTTCTTCCTGGCGGGTGCAACCGGCACGGCGGGATATCTGATTTTCCTGATCCTTCCCTCACGGTTTCCCAAGTGGGCGGTGGCCACTGCGGCCCTCGCCCTGGCGGTTGCCGACACGTCGGCCTACTTCAAGCCGTTCTTCCAGAGTCCGCTTGATCGCCAGACGTTTACAGATTTCCAGGCGGCCCAGGACTTCCTCAAGAAAGCTCCCCGAGCCGGCTGGGTCTATCCCATGTCGGGCCGGTACTTCTATCTCCTTACGCCGCATCTTTCCGGTCGAGGCCTGAACAATGAGGCCTTCAACTCCTACCTGATGCAGCGCGGGATCAGCTATCTCCAGTCCGTCGCGTGGATCTCGCCCGACTATCTGCAGGCCTATCTCAAGATCGGCGGCATCGCCTACATCCTCATCGACAAAAAGGACCCGGATCTCGATGCGGAAACGCAAGCGAAGTTCTCTAGGCTGTTGCCGACCGCGTTCGAAAACGATCATTTCCTCGTGCTGGAAAATCCGGCGGCGCTCTTCCCCGCCTTCATGGCTCACGAATATGTCGACGGCGACGTACAGATGGCCGAGTTTGCCCAGGCCTCCCTGCGGCTGGCCAAGGTGGGCTCGATCGCCGTCCTGCCCCAGGATGAGCCAATACCCGGCAGGATCGGCCGCCTGGAGAGCGACGGCTACGTGCTGAACGACAAGGCCAGCCCCTCCATCACCAGCCTCAGCGCGGTTTCCCCGGAGACCCGCTATGGATACCGCTCGATCTCGCTGCCCAAGGTCTCCTCCCCTGGCTGGCTGGTATTGCCTCTGGCCTTCCATCCGGACTGGCGGGCAGCCATCGACGGCCGCCCGGCCGGCACGGATGAGGTCGATGGCGCTTTCCTCGGAGTCTACGTTCCGCAGGATGGCGGAAGCGTGGAATTCCGTTTTGTCCCGCCCTGGTGGTATGGGGCGAGTCTGGCGCTCAGCGCCCTGGGCTGGCTCGGCTGGCTCGGGGTTGTGGCCGTGGGCCTTTTGCCCAAATCCCCGGCACCCCGGCTCAAGGCGTTTCTCGCAACCGACGGAACACCCACGATGGCCGCAACCAACGCAGTGCCAGTGGAGAGGCTTCCGATCCAGCGGGCGGTCGTGATCATTCCGACCTACAACGAAATCCGGAGTCTCCCAGGCACGCTGGCAAAGGTCCTGGCGGCGGACTCCCGGGTCGATGTCCTTATCGTCGATGACAACTCCCCCGATGGCACCGGGGACTGGGTGAAAACGCACGAGCTTTTTGGCCGGCGCATCCACCTCCTGGCCCGGTCGGGCAAGCTCGGGTTGGGCAGCGCCTATCGCGACGGCTTTCGCTGGGGCATCGCGCAAGGCTACGAGGCTTGTCTCGAAATGGACGCCGACCTTTCCCACGATCCGGCCGATGTGCCGCACCTGATCGATGCGCTGGATGGCGGAGCGGATGTCGCCATCGGTTCCCGCTATCTCCATGGAGTGCGCGTAATGAACTGGCCGGAGCATCGACTGCTCCTGAGCACGACGGCATCGCGCTATGTCCGTGCGGTCACCGGGCTGCCATTGACTGACGCGACCAGCGGCTTCAAAGCCATCCGCACTGCCGTGCTTCGCCCGCTGGACTGGCAGAGGTTCAAGACCGAGGGTTATGGTTTCCAGGTTGAGCTCCACTATTTCCTCTGGCAGGCCGGAGCCAGGCTCGTCGAGGTGCCGATCGTCTTTACCGAGCGGCGGGATGGAGAGACAAAGATGACCATAGGTATCGCGATCGAGGCGGCTCTGCGCACCCTCCAACTGGGTCTGGCGACCAAGAGCGCGGCCCTGGCCCCGAAGGAATCGAATCATGAATAAGCGTCGAATCTTCTCCCGCGCCGACTGGCTCTGCGGACTGGGGGCATTCCTCGTCTCCCTGGCGGTGTACGTCTACACGGCGGCCCCCAATGTCACCTTGCTCGACTCCGGAGAGTTCCTGGTCGCGGCGGGGCATTTCGGCGTACCCCATCCCACCGGATACCCGCTCTGGACGCTGACCTCGTGGCTTTTCCAGCTCCTGCCTCTCGGCAACATGGCCTGGGAGGTCGCCGTGTGGAGCGGAGTCTGCACGGCGGGAGCAGTAGGCATCGCCGCGATGATGGGCAACAACATCCTGCGCTGGATGGGTTTCTTCGGCGAACCTCGCCAGCGGTGGGCCAACATCGTCATATCCTGCTCGTTCGCGCTCACTCTCGCCTTCAGCTTCTCCGTCTGGTCGCAGGCGGTAATCGCTGAGGTCTACGGGCTGCACGCCCTGATGACGGCGGTCTTCCTTCTGCTGCTCTACCGCTGGGTGCATGGGCCGCAGCGGGACAGCCTCATGATCGGAGCCTTCTTTGTATTGGCTCTTTCTTTTGGCAATCACCATCTGACGCTGGTTCTTTCCCCTCTGCCGTTTCTCCTCATCCTTCTGCTGCGGCGCCGGGCGTTCTGGGACTGGTTGCTCGCCGCCATGGTGACTGCGCTTCTCGTCTATCTCGGGTTTGCCATTCTCTCCGGCGACGTCCTGGTGCTCAAAACCGCCATTCGCCTGGCTTATTGTGTCGCGTTCGGCGGAGCCTTCCTGCTCTGGAAGCGACGGCTGCGCATCCGCATCAAGCTGATAGCCTTCCTTCCCTTCGCTGTGATCGCCGGGCTGCTTTCCTATGCGTACATGCCCCTGGCATCGTCCACGAACCCGCCGATGAACTGGAGCTACGCTCGAGAGCCTCAGGGATTTTTCTATTCCGTCAACCGTTCGCAATACCAGGGGCCGCTGACAGAACAGAGCATCAAGACGCTCGGCCGCTTCATGGGAACCTATCCCGGCGGACCATCGAAGCCCAGGGCGGCTGAGGGGGAGCGCAGCAAGCGGGAAGTGCTCGTGGAGTGGGCCGGTTTTTTCTGGCTGCAACTCAATCGTTCCTTCACGCCGTTCAGCATCATCTTTTACTTTTGCTCCATCCTGGCGGCGCTCCGCCTGTCGCTGAATCGCCGCACCTGGATCTATCTGCTGCACATCGCCTTTGTGCTCGCCGCGTTCCTCCAGCCCATCCTGGACGGGGCCGTGATCGACGCTGCCGGGTGGTGGCTGCAAATGCCCTATCACACCTATACCAACCTCATCTTCGCGCTGCTGTGTGTGATGGGCGGCGGCTACCTGCTCGATGCCCTGACGCGAAAACGGGCGAAGCTCCTCTGGATCACCGCTCTCCTTCCGCTGATGCCACTCTACGGTTTCGTCGTGAATTTCTCCGAGGCCAGCCAGAGGAATCACTGGTTCGGCTGGATGTTTGGCTACGACATGCTGAAGGATCTGCCCAAGGGATCGATCGTCATCGGAGGTTCGGACCCGGGCCGCTTTGTCCCGACTTACATGATTTTCGGGGAAAGTCCGCAGCCAGCCGCGCTGAAGCGAGATCCAGGTTTTGACCGACGCGACCTTTATATCATCACGCAGAACGCCCTCGGCGAATCCAACTATATGAAGTATCTGCGGGATCACTACACGACCGCACGACCGAAGCCAAAGAACGCCTTTGAAAAGTGGCTGGGCCGGGAAAACACCTACCCGCAAACGCCGATCATCCTCCCGTCGCCTGAGGAGTGCGATGTCATCACCAAGGAAACAGCGAAGGATGCCCCCGAGGAAAGCAAGGCGGACTACGCCTTCGAAGTGGGTGCGGTCCTGAAGTGGATCTGGGAGAAGAACAAGGACAAGCACGACTTCTTCATCGAGGAGAGCTTCCCCATCACGTGGACCTACGACTACGCCATCCCGCATGGCCTTGTGTACCAGCTAAGCAAGACCAAGCTGGATCGCATCCCGCCCGAGGCGGTCACCAGGGATTTTGCCTTTTGGAAGGACTACAAAGCCAAGCTCCTCAACGATCCCGCGTACGCCAGCGACTACGACGCCCAGCGTTCCTTCTCCAAGCTGCGACAGACGATGGGAAACATCTACAAGTATCGCAAGATGAACGACGAGGCGATACGTGCGTATTTCGAAGCGCTTGAGCTTTGGCCGGAAAACATCGAGGTCATCGCCACGCTGACCCGTCTGTTGTGGGATAAGGGAGACTTTGACACCAGCATCCCGCTCTTCCAGAAGGCGCTGGAAAAAGACTACAATAATCTCCCGCTCTGGCGTCTCGCCATCATGGCGGAGGAACGCAAGAAGACGGAAGGCGAGATACAAGGCCTCAAGGACACCCTCTCACAACAACCCCGGAACCGCGAAATCATCGACAAGCTGATCGAACTCTATTCCCGCGTCGGCGAATCAGAGAAAGCCGAGGCCATCGTAAAGAAGGGCACGAATGATCTCGCTGATGATCCCGCCATGCTTCGCATCGCAGTCACTTACTACGGCGTAAATGACAAGTGGCAGGACGCGCTCGCACCAGCGGAACGTTTGATCAAGGTCGAGCCGACCAATGCGCAGAACTGGCTCCTGCTTGCTCGGGTGTACTACTCGCTGAACAAGAAGAAGGAGTTCTACGAAACCGCACGCAAAGCCATCGAGATCGGCGGGGTGAGCATGCGTGAGCAAATCCTCAACGACGACTTCTTCAAGTCATGGAGGGACGAGCCGGAGTTTCAAAACCTCGCCCAGCCCGGAGGGAACATCTCGCCGGGCGGCGGAGTTCCCCCGAGCAGCAAGGATCAGCCTGCGACTTCCTCGACGGACGGGCAGGAGCACATGATGTTGCGGTCTCCGTAGACGTTGTCCACGCGGGCAACGGCGGGCCAGAACTTGTGCTCGCGCAGACGCAGCACCGGATAGGCGGCGCGTTCGCGGCTGTAGGAGTGCGCCCAGTCGTCGGCGATCACGGCCTGCGCCGTGTGCGGTGCGTTCTTGAGCGGATTGTCCGTCTTGGAAAGCGTTCCCTGCTCGATCTCGACGAGCTCCTGGTGAATGGCGATGAGCGCATCGCAGAAACGATCCAGCTCGGCCTTGGATTCACTCTCGGTCGGCTCGATCATGAGCGTGCCGGGCACGGGCCAGCTCATGGTCGGAGCATGGAAGCCGTAATCCATCAGGCGCTTGGCCACATCCTCCACCTCGATACCGGCGCGCTGTTTCCACTCGCGGAAGTCCACGATGCACTCGTGGGCGACGCGGCCTTGCGATCCCTTGTAAAGGATCGGGAAATACTTCTCCAGGCGGGCGGCGATGTAATTGGCGTTGAGAATGGCAGCCTCGGTCGCCTCGACGAGACCGGTCGGTCCCATCATGGCGATGTACATCCAGGAGATGACGAGGATGCTTGCGCTGCCCCATGGTGCCTGGGCGATTTCACCAACGGTGTGTTCGCGTCCGAGGCTGATCACGGAGTGACCGGGCAGGAAGGAAGCCAGATGCGCGGCAACGCAGATCGGGCCGACGCCCGGGCCGCCTCCGCCATGCGGAATGCAGAAGGTCTTGTGAAGATTCAGGTGGCAGACGTCGGCACCGATGTCGCCCGGACGGCAGAGACCGACCTGGGCGTTCATGTTGGCACCGTCCATGTACACCTGACCGCCGGCGGCGTGAACCTTGGCGCAGATCGCCTTGATGCCTTCCTCGAAAACGCCGTGCGTCGAAGGATAGGTCACCATGAGGGCGGCGAGAGAATCACGGTGGGCCTCGATCTTTTTGTCGAGGTCTGCCACGTCGATGTTGCCTAGCTCATCGCACGCCACAGCCACAACCTTGAGGCCAGCCATCACGGCGCTGGCGGGATTGGTGCCATGCGCGGAGGTCGGAATCAGGCAGATGTTACGCTGGGTCTCGCCCTTGGAATGCAGGTAGGCGCGGATCGCGAGCAGGCCCGCATATTCGCCCTGCGAACCGGCATTCGGCTGGAGCGAGACGGCAGCAAAGCCCGTGATCTCAGCCAACCAGCGTTCCAACTGGCGGAACATAAGGTGATACCCCTTGGCCTGATGCTTCGGGATGAAGGGATGCAGCCCCCCGACCTTTTCCCAGGTGACCGGGTACATCTCGGCCGCCGCGTTCAGCTTCATCGTGCAGGAACCAAGCGGAATCATCGAGGTCGTGAGCGACAAATCGCGCGACTCAAGCCGCTGGATGTAGCGAAGGAGTTCCGTCTCGGTGTGATAGGAATTGAAGACCGGATGCGTGAGAAACTCACTCGTGCGCTGCTGGGCAGCCGGGATGACCTCGGCGACTTCGGCAGCGACGTCTTCAGGCGTCAGCTCAAAAAGATCGAGCAGAGCCGAGATATCGTCGCAGGTCTCGTCGAGCGTGAGCGTGATCGCGTGCTCATCGAGCTTGCGGAGATTGATGCCGCGAGACTCGGCCAGGCGCAGGAGGTCCTTCGCATAGTCGCCGGCCAGCCAGAGCCGGAGGGTGTCAAAGTACGGTCCCTGATGAACCGCCCATCCCCTCGCCTGCAAGGCTGCCGCGAGTCGGCGGGTTGTTCCGTGAATACGCCGGGCGATGTCCTTCAACCCTTCCGGGCCATGATAGGCTGCGTACATCGATGCAATGACCGCCAAAAGAACCTGAGCGGTGCAGATGTTACTCGTCGCCTTTTCGCGGCGGATATGCTGCTCGCGAGTCTGCAAGGTGAGGCGAAGGGCCGGACGGCCTTCCGCATCGCGGGAGATGCCGATCAGACGGCCTGGCATCTTCCGTTTGAACTCATCCTTGGTGGCGAGGAAACCGGCATGGGGCCCGCCGTAGCCAAAGGGAACGCCGAAGCGCTGGGCGGAACCAACCACGATATCCGCACCGCATTCTCCCGGAGGAGCGATCAAAGTCAGAGCAAGAAGGTCAGCCGCCACGATGGCGACAGCGCCTGCCGCGTGGATTTTCTCCACGACCGAACGCAGGTCATGAATGACACCATCGGTCGCCGGGTATTGAACGACCACGGCAAAAACCGGTTCGCTGGGAAGCTGGTGCACCGAACCCACCAGAACGCGAATGCCCTGAGGCTCCGCGCGGGTGCGCAGAAGGGCGATCGTTTGCGGATGGCAATCCTCCGCCACGTAAAGCGTGTCGCCGCCCTTGATGTCGCGGGCCATCGCCATCGCCTCGGCAGCAGCGGTGGATTCGTCGAGCAGGGAGGCATTGGAAATCTGCATCCCCGTGAGGTCGCAGATCATCGTCTGGAAATTCAGCAGCGCCTCCATGCGGCCCTGGGAAATCTCTGCCTGGTAAGGCGTATAGGCCGTGTACCAGCCGGGATTCTCCAGGATCTTGCGGCGGATCACCGCGGGCAGGTGCGTATTTGCGTAGCCCATGCCAATGAGGCTCTGCTTGAGCTCATTGTGCTCCATGATCTCGGCGAGTTCACTGAGGGCTTTCTCCTCCGAACGGGCTTCCGGGAGATTCAGCAACTCCCGGCGGCGGATTTCCGCCGGCACGGTCTGGTCGATGAGAGCGTCGAGCGACTCCACACCGATGGTGTGGAGCATTTCTTCGACTTCGGCTGCCGAGGGACCGATGTGACGGCGGGCGAATGGCACCCCGCTCATTTCGCGATCAGCTCACGATAAGCAGCAGCGTCGAGAAGCGCGTCGAGTTCGGACGGGTTGGCGAGCTTGATCTTGAAGATCCATCCCTCGCCATGCGGGTCGGTGTTGAGGAGAGCCGGATTGTCGACGATGGCGGGATTGATTTCCACGATCTCGCCGGAAACCGGAGTGTAAATATCGCTGGCCGCCTTGACGGATTCCACCACAGCCGCAGCCGCCTTCACGCCAAAGGTCTCACCGACCTTCGGAGGCTCGGCAAAGACGATGTCGGTCAGCTCTTCCTGCGCATGATCCGTGATTCCCACCGTGCCGATGTCTCCTTCGACTCGGATCCATTCGTGGCTTTCGGCATATTTCAAATCATCGGGAACATTCATGGTTTGGGCTGGTAAAATGGTTTCTTCACTACGACGGCGCTGTAAGCTTTTCCGCGAACTTCAATTTCAAGTTCCTGCCCGATCTTGGCAAGCTCGATTGGCAGGTACGCGAGGGCGATTCCCTTCTGGAGACTGGGCGAAAGTGCGCCGCTGGTCGTCTCGGCCACCTTTTTGCCGAAGGCGAGCACCGGATAGTGGGAACGAATCGGCGGACACTTGCCGATCACCTCAATGGCGGAGAGGCGCTGCGTTAGTCCCTTGGACTTCTGCTCGAGCAGACGTTCGCGCCCGATGAAGTCTCCCTTGAGGACATCCACGAAGAAGCCGAGACCAGCCTCCAGCGGCGTGTGCTCCGGCGAAAGGTCGGAGCCATTGAGCGGATAGCACATTTCCAGACGCAGGGTATCTCGCGCTCCGAGGCCCGCGGGAACAGCTCCGGCAGCGAGCACCTTGTCCCAATACTCGGCGGCCTTGGCTGCGGGAACCACGATCTCAAATCCCACCTCACCCGTGTAGCCCGTGATCACGGCGTAAATGTCGCCATGCACCACAATGCGGTTGCGCTGCTCGGGAAGGGGCTGGCCGAAAAGAGCCTCGTAGACCGCTCCGGACTTCGGTCCCTGGACAGCCAGAGCGGCGTAGTCGTCGCTCTTGTTGGCAAACTCGATGCCCGGCGCGAGATGCTTGCGCATCCAGGCCTCGTCCTCGTCGATCTTGGCCGCGTTGACGATGATGAGGAAACTCTCCTCGCCCATGCGATAGACGATCAGGTCGTCGATCACCCCGCCCTGCTCGTTGAGCATGAGCGAATATTGCGCCCGCCCGATCTCAAGCGCCGCCACCTTGTTGGTCAGCAGTCCGTCGAGCCAGGCGACGCAACCCGCCCCCGAGACGAAAAACTCGCCCATGTGGGAGATGTCGAAAACTCCGCAAGCGGTTCGCACCGTGGAATGTTCCTGGAGGATTCCGGTGTATTGAACCGGCATCTCCCAACCGGCAAAGTCCACCATCCGGCCGCCTGCGGCGAGATGGCTATCGTATAATGGGGTGCGGCGTGCGCTCACTTGGTGTTCTGGTCGTCGAAATTCAGGTAGGTGTAGGTATTCAAACTCTTTTCGTAGTCGTCGAGAAGCTTCATCGCTTCGTTCGGCTTGAGCCGGTCACTCTTGATGGCGGCGTCGACCTGGGCCTTGATGCGGCGAGCCAGTTCGTTGGTGTCCCACTGCGTGAGGGTCAACACCTGCCCGATCGTGCTGCCGGGAAGCACCTCCTCGACATAGTAGCCTGCGTCCTCATCCTCATCGAGATAGATATGCATCTCGTTGACGCGGCCAAAGAGGTTGTGCATGTCGCCCATGATGTCCTGGTAGGCACCCACGAGGAAGAAGCCCATATAATAGGGCTCGCCGGGAACCCAGCGATGAACCGGCAGGGTTTCCTTCACGTCCTGGAGATCGACGAATTTGCTCACCTTGCCATCCGAGTCGCAGGTGATGTCGACCATTGTGGCGTTGCGATCAGGAAGTTCGTTGAGCCGTGAAATCGGCATCACCGGGAAAAGCTGGCCTAGCGCCCAGTGGTCGAGCAGCGACTGGAAGACGCTGAAGTTGCAGAGGAACTGGTCGCCAAGCGCCACCTCCATTTCCTTCACTTCCTCGGGGATGTAACGCATCCCACGGAACATCGCGACGACCTCCTCGGCGATCTGCCAGTAGACTGTCTCGATGCGGGCCTTGGCCCGGAGGTCGAGCATGCCGAGATCAAACATGGACTGCGCCCGCTCGCGGATTTCCTGCGCATCGTGGAGGCTCTCCAGGCGGTTCTTTTTCCCGATATTCTCGGAGAGTTCGATGATGTCCTGGACCAGCGGCGGGTCGCCGACCTCGGCGGTCACCGTATCGGTGCTGATGGAGTTTTTCTCGATCGAGCCAAAGGTCTCAACGATCAGCACCGAGTGGTGCGCGACGATGGCGCGTCCGCTCTCGCTCACGATAGTGGGATGCGCGACGTGCTCGGCATTGCACACCTCCATGACACTGTAAACAATGTCGCGGGCGTATTCGTTCAGCGAGTAGTTGGTCGAGCTGTCGAAAGTCGTGCGCGAGCCGTCATAGTCCACGCCCAAGCCGCCGCCAACATCGAGGTACTCGATCTGGTGGCCCATCTTGGAGAGCTTGGCGTAAAAGCGAGAGGCTTCCTTCACCGCACGCTTGATCGTGCCGATGTCGGGCACCTGGGAGCCGACGTGGAAGTGGACAAGTTTGAGAGCCTGGGAAAGCCCGTTCTCGGCCAGCATGTCGCTGGCGCGCACGAGGTCGGCGGTCGACAGGCCGAACTTGGCATTCTCGCCGCCGCTGGTCGCCCATTTGCCCGCGCCCTTGGAGAGCAGGCGCACTCGCAGGCCGATCATCGGCTCGACATTCATCTCGGCAGCGACCTTGAGGATGTGCTTCAGTTCCTCGAGCTTCTCAACCACGAGAATGACGATCTTGCCCAGCTTGCGGGCGACGAGGGCGTTGCGGATGAAAGACGTGTCCTTGTAGCCGTTGCAGATGATGAGGCTCTCCGGGTCGCTGTGCAGCGCCATGGCGGCAATGAGTTCCGGCTTGCTGCCGGCCTCGATGCCGAAATGCCATGGCTTGCCCGCGTCCAGGATCTCCTCCACCACTTCGCGAAGCTGGTTCACCTTGATGGGAAATACGCCGCGGTAGACATTCTGGTAACCGGATTCCGCAATGGCGTCGGCAAAGGCGCGGTTGATCGTCTCGACCCGGTCGCGCAGGAGATCGTGGAAACGGACGGTCAGCGGGAAACTCAGGTTCCGAGCTTTGGCTTCGCGGATGATTTCGGTGAGATCGACTTTCTGGTCGCTCGATCCATTCGGCATCACGGTGACGTCGCCGCGTTTATTAACGGTAAAGTACCCTCCGCCCCAACGATCCACGTTGTAGAGAGCAATGGCGTCTTCTCGACCAAAATCAGACATGGTCGGGCGCACATAACAGGCTCCGGGCCTACATTTCAATGCATCTTATCGGCTCGCCTCTCGATTTTTTTCCTTTAGGCCAAATCTGGTACAAAATCTGCGTCTAGGGAGGGGATGAAAATCGCTGTATCGAAGCTTGTTTTGAGGGGCAGGCGGCAGAAAATGCCTCTTGGTTCGCCCCTGATCTAGATGACCTTACTCACTCTCGGCTGGCAGTTGCTGGTCATCCTCCTCCTCGTATTCGCCAATGGCTTTTTCGTGGCGGCGGAGTTTGCCATCGTCAAGATCCGGGCCAGTCAGCTCAAGCCGATGCTCCGAGGGGGCGACTGGCGGGTGCCCATGGCGCTGAAAGCCGTCAACAATCTCGACGCCTGCCTCTCTGCCACCCAGCTCGGCATCACACTTTCCAGTCTCGGCCTCGGCTGGCTGGGCGAACCCTTCCTCGCGCATTGGCTCACGCCGATTTTTCACTGGCTCGGCATTCCAGCCAGCTTTCACCACACGCTCGCCTTCACGCTGGCGTTTGCGACGATCACGTTCCTGCATATCGTCCTGGGCGAACTCGCTCCCAAGTCGCTCGCCATCCAGCGTCCGCGCGAGGTGTCGCTCGGCGTGGCCGCGCCGCTGCTGGTCTTTCACTATATATTCTACCCGTTCATCTATGTCCTGAACGGGACGGCCAACACCTTCCTGCGCTGGGCCGGGCTTCAACCGGCGTCCGAGGGAGAGCATGGTTTCTCCGCCGACGAACTGGAATACGTCCTGAGCCACTCCCGCCACGTCCATCGGTCGGATGCCCTGATCAACAAGATCATGGTGCGTTCCCTGCGCCTCCGCGATGTGACCGCCCAGCAGGTCATGCTACCGCGTGACCAAGTCATCGCTCTGTGGGCCGACAAGCCCATGGAGGAAAACCTGCGCATCGCCCAAGCCAGCGGTCATAGTCGCTATCCGGTCTGCCAGGGCAGCGTTGATGACGTGCTGGGGATGGTCCTGGTGAAGGAATGGCTCTGGCAGATCCAGGCCCTAGGCTCCGAGGCCTCCTTCCAGCCCCTGATCCGCCCGGTGCTAACCTTCACCCCTCGCACCCCACTGCCCACGTTGCTCGAGCTTTTCCGAAGCTCCCGCAGCCACCTTGCCGTCGTGCTCGATGCGGATGAGAAAATGGCAGGCATCATCACCTTTGAGGACGCGCTGGAGGAAATCGTCGGTGAAATCCGCGATGAACTCGATATCGAGCGCGGTCCCATCTACGAGCAGACCGAGAACTCGATCCTCGTCGACGGCAGCCTGTCCATGCGCGAACTCCGCGCCGAAACCGGCTGGAACTTTGAATACCAGCCCCGGGAGACCGTCGAGACCTGGATCAAACGGCAGTTTCCCGACTCGATCAGCCGGGACGCCGAACTGGAACTCGAGGAGTTTCGTATCGAAATCGTTGTCGCCCAAGCCAGCGGCATCCGCCGCGTCCGCATCACGCGCGTCAGCGAGCAGGATTAAATCATGGAAGCCGCCACCGTCTGTTTCTACAAGCCGAACGAAGCGTTTGGACTCCTGACCAACTTTGCCCGACTCCCGATCGAGGTGGATGGAAAGGTCTGGCCGACAACCGAACACTATTTCCAGGCGCAGAAGTTCCACGATGAGGCCTACCGGGAACGCATCCGCACCGCGGAAACGCCTCGAGAAGCCGCCGACCTCGGCCGCAGTCGGAATGTCCCGCTCCGCCCTGACTGGGAGGCGATCAAAGACGATGTCATGCGCCGCGCCATCGCAGAAAAGGTCCGGCAGCATCAGGCCGTTCAGGATGTCCTTCTCTCCACGGGAGACAGTCTGCTCGTCGAGCACACGCCCCGGGATAGCTACTGGGGCGATGGCGGCGACGGCAGCGGAAAGAACATGCTGGGCAAGATCCTGATGGAAGTTCGCCGCAAACTGCGATCAGGCGAGTTGTAATCGAGACCAAGTCGTCTGGCATAGCCGGGAAACAGGTTACTTAAGGGCTGGAGACCAACAGCGTCTCCCCGTAGCCCATCGTCGATAACAACCGAAGCCGCGCTGGAAGAAAGCCGTTCCCTCCTTCGCCGCCGCATAGCCCCCACGCCTCCGGGTCCTCTCCGGCTCCCCTCAAGCAAACCCGAGTGCTCGCTTTATTGAACGCTTATATGCGAACGCGCCTTAATGCGTTTTTAATAGAAAGGTGTTTCAACCGAGATTCCTTCGTTCGCTCGAGGGCGAATGCGCTTTTCGGCACGACTCGATATTTGACGATTTTACATGCTGCATATGTGCAAAAATGCAGACGGGTATGTCTGCGTATACGCAGACGAGAATATTTAAATTCCGATGGTAGAAATTCACGCAAGTCGTTCAATAAGAACGCGAAAGAAAATAGCGCCAGCCACATTCGGGCCTGTATATCGAAGCCAATGTACCCGATAGATGAGCGCGTGGCCCCGGAGAGAAGGAAATCAATGCCACTCATAGGCTTTTCCAGCGAAGTGACATCACTCAGAGGGATGCCACCGCCAACCCGACTGAATTCGTGAGGAACAGAAATACGAGACCGGCTCTAGAACCGCCGGTTGTCCAACCAGTTCTGATAGCGGATCGACCCCAAAATGGCGGCACCTTGAGGAACCAGACTCGCATCATCGATGGACGCTCCGAAGTAGGTCGCCGCCGGATCAATCTCGATCTCATGACCCCCACCCGCCACCGTCAAATAGCGGCCAACGAATTTATCGAGCCGGATCTTCTCGGGTCCGCCGAGTTCCACGATTTCGCGCCGAGGCGCAGCGGAAACCACTCTGGCCAGGCAATCCGCCACATCATCTGCCGCCACGGGCTGCATCGTCGCGGCAGGCAGACGACACCTGCCGTCGACCATCGAAAACTGGGCAATCCCGGGAGCGAATTCGAAGAATTGAGTGGCACGCACAATGGTAAAGGGAACGCCTGCTGCTTGGATGAGATTTTCTTGAGCCACCTTGGCTCGCAGGTATCCCGAATCCGGCACCCGGTCACTTCCCACGACGGAGAGCGCCACGTGATGTTTCACGCCCGCAGCAGTCTCTACCCTGAGCAGATTGGTCGATGTCGCCTGGAAGAACTCAAGGACCGCCTGATCCTCAAAGGAAGGCGAGTTCAGCACATCGACAACGGCTTCGATGCCTTGGATCGCTTCCTCAAGCCCCTCCCCTGTCACCAGATCGACGCCAGAGGATCGCGATGCGGACACGATCTGGTGTCCTGATTTTTCGAGAAGGGCAGCCAGTTTCTTTCCGATCAGCCCGTTTCCGCCTGCAATGAGGATTTTCATATTCGTTTCCTGGTTAGTGGGTGGCATTGCCGGAAAAGCTCTTGAGAGCCGGAGGGACGTGGAAGGCGATGGAAAAACGGTTCCATCCATTGATCGCCACGACGGCGAGGTGGAGATTCACCAGTTCCTCTTCGGTGAAGTGCTGGAGCGCGCGTTCGTAGACGGCATCCGAGGGACCGCCCTCTGAGATTCGAGTCACGGCCTCAGTCCATTCCAATGCCGCCTGTTCGCGATCACTGAAAAGCGGCGTTTCCCTCCAGACGGAGAGCAAATGAAGCCGGGTGGGATTTTCCCCATCCGTGATGGCCTCCTCCACGTGCATGTCGATGCAGAAGGCGCATCCATTGATCTGGGAAGCCCGCAGGAAGACGAGATGCAGCAGACGAGGCTCGAGGCCGCATTGTTGAATGAACTGGGAGACGCCCCACATCGCCTTTACCGCGCCGGGCCCGTGTTTTCTGTAATTGAGTCGGGTATTCATAGTTGCTGGTCCGACTCTCCGCGAATATTGGTCTCTCCGTAAGATCCAGTTTCCACTTATGAACTAGACCACTATCCATGAGCCGCACCCCTCGCCCGCAGTCCCTTCCCCTTCGGCCGCCGAAAGCGAATGAAAAGCTAGGCGACTGGCTGTATCGGGAATTGCGGAGCGCAATCCTGGAAGGCCGGCTTCGACCAGGAACCCTCCTACCACCGACCCGCACACTTGCCCGGGACTCCGGCGTATCGCGCGGCACCGTCGTCGGGGTATTTGAGCAAATGATCGCCGAGGGCTATCTGGAGAGTCGCCCCGGTTCGGGAACCTCGGTGCATCGCCATCTCCCAGATCGCTTCTTTGAAGCGCCAAAAACGACTGCCTTCAGCGAGAAATTCGTCCCGGGCAGGCTTTCTCAACGGAGCCGCCTGCTGATGGAATCCCCATTTCCAAAAACGCCGGAGGCGTTACGCGAAGTCCGCGCCTTCACGGCGAATCGTCCTTCCGTACGCCACTTTCCCGCCGATCTCTGGAGCCGCCTGATCTCCCGGCGGATGCGTCTGGCCACCCGGGAGATCCTCCAGGCCGGCGACGTCGCTGGCCTGCGTTCGTTGCGAGAAGGAATCGCAGATCATCTCGCAGCGACCCGGGGCGTCGTCAGCGATCCGGCGCAAATCTTCATCTTCTCGGGCATCCAGCCCGCGCTGGACCTGATCGCCCGGCTCACGTTGGACCCGGGAGACGAAGCCTGGATGGAAGACCCTGGGTACCCTGGCGCCGCGAAAATCCTCCGCGCTGCGGAGGCTCGCGTCATCCCGGTACCAGTAGATCAGTGTGGCCTTCAGGTGGAGGAAGGCGTCTTGCGCGCCCCTCGGGCAAGGTTTGCCTACGTGACTCCGGCCAATCAGTTCCCCCTCTGTGTAACTTTGCCTCTCAACCGGCGGTTACAGTTGATCGAGTGGTCTCGCTCCACCGGCGCATGGATCTTTGAGGATGACTATGACAGCGAATTCCGCTTTGACGGCCGCCCGCTCGCCGCGATGCAGAGCCTCGCGCAGGATGGCAATGTGATTTTCTCCGGCAGTTTCAGCAAGATGCTCTTCCCCTCCCTGCGCATGGCCTATGTCGTGGTGCCGCCGCATCTCGTCGACGCGATGACCGAGGCGAGATCACTCCTCGACCGCTTCACCGCGCCCCTCGCGCAAGCCGTGCTCGCAGATTTCATCGGAGAGGGACATTTCGACCGCCACCTGCGCCGGATGCGGCAGATTTATGCCGAGCATCTCTCCGCCTTAACGAGCGCAGCGGAAGCAGAATGGGGCAACCGCCTGAAAATCCAGCCCGCCCGCTGCGGCCTGCAAACCGTAGGTTGGCTGGCCAAAGGTTTTGATGACGAGAAGTTCTGTCGGGCCGCGCGTGGTGCCGGTGTTGCGCTCATGCCTCTCTCTCGATGGTCGATGAACTGGAAGAAGCGTAACGGTGTGCAAATCGGCTTCGCCGCTGCGGAGCCTGAAGAGTTACGCCGGGGTGTGCGTGCCGTGACGAAACTCTTGGATTAAGCAAGCGAATCGACCCGATAGGCCAGTCAGCATTTCCCCCACTGGATAAAAGCCGGAAACGGCCTTTGGTTAGAAGTGCTATGAAAGCAGACTTCGTCAATATCCCCGAGAAGGACCTGCATGGCCCTGAAACCGAATCCCAGGAGTTCTACGAAGAGGTCCGCCGCGAGGTGGAATCCCCGAAGGACGAACGGAAAGATAAAAAACAGGAGAGGGAAGCCGCGCAGCCCGTCGGCTGACGCGGCCCACTCCACAAAACGATAAACCCGGTATGGGCGGTGCCTAGGCGGAGAGCTTGGGCACGTCCAGCCAGGCGCGTTTGGCCCAGCTTTCCAGACCGAGTTCGGCCATCTGCACGCCTTTCGCGCCTTCGAGCAGCGTCCAGCGGAACGGCTCGTCGAGCACGATGTGGCGGAGGAAAAGCTCCCACTGCACCTTGAAGGCGTTGTCGTAGTTTTCCTGCTCCGGCACCTTGGACCATCCGCCGTAGAAGTCGATCGGCTGGGCGATGTCGGGATTCCACACCGGCTTCGGCGTGTTGCCGTAGTGCTGAATCCACACCTCGCGGAGACCCGCGACGGCGGAACCATGCGTTCCGTCGATCTGCAGGGTCAGGAGGTCATCGCGGCGCACCCGGACGTTCCAGCTCGAGTTGAAATGGGCGACCACGCCGTTCGCGAGTTCGAAGGTCGCATAGGCAGAGTCGTCGGCCGTGCACTTGTAGGGCTTGCCCTGCTCGTCCACGCGCTCCGGAATGTGGGTCGCGCCGAGGCAGGTCAGCGATTTCACCTCACCGAAGAGGTTGTCGATGACGTAGCGCCAGTGGCAGAGCATGTCGACGATGATGCCGCCGTCGTCTTCCTTGCGGTAGTTCCAGCTCGGGCGCTGGGCGGGAATGTTGTGGCCCTCGAAAACCCAGTAGCCGAACTCACCACGCACGCTGAGAATCTTGCCAAAGAAACCCTGCTCCTGCAGGCGCTTGACCTTGAGAAGGCCGGGCAGCCAGAGCTTGTCCTGGACGACGCCGTTCTTCACGCCTGCCTTGGTGGCAACGCGGTAGAGATCGAGGGCGGCCTCGGTCGAAACGGCGGTCGGCTTTTCGCAATAGACATGCTTGCCGGCGGCGATGGCTTTCTTCACCGCGTCAGCGCGGCGGCCCGTCGTCTGGGCGTCGAAGTAAATGATGTTCTCGGGCTTGGCGAGTTCGGCATCAAGGTCGGTGGTATAACGCACCCCGCTGTCCATGGCGGCGAGCGCCTGGAGCTTGGCCACGCTGCGTCCGACGAGGACGGGCTCAGGCCAGATCACTTCGTCGTCGCTGATTTTCACGCCGCCCTGTTTGCGGATGGCGAGGATCGACCGGATGTAGTGCTGGTTCGTGCCCATGCGTCCGGTGACGCCGTTCATAATGATGCCGATGGAATGTTTTTTCATAGAAAGTTTAAGGGTTGGATTTCTGTAAGGTTCAGGCGGTGGGTTTGTCGGTGCACTGCGGCCATGCGCCCTCGGGAAGCGGCGGAGCCTCCACGCCCGCCTTGGGAAGGGTGCCGTCGAGTTCCTGACGCCAGTGAGCCACGTCTCCGGCGGGGCCGTAGCAGTAGATCATGCGCAGCGGGGTGTCGCCAATGTTGGTGAGCTGGTGAAACACGCCGGACGGGATGTAAACCATCTGGCCGGTCGTCACGACCTGGCGCTCCGTGCCGAGGCAGAACTCGCCGGTGCCCTCGACGATGAAGTAGGTTTCTTCCTGTTCCTGGTTGTGCCACGGCACCTGACCGCCCTTGGGGTCGAGGGTGACGTTGCCCATGCTGAAGTTCGTCGCCTTGATCGGGGCCACGCCATTCACGAGATTCTGCGTGCGGCGGCGGGCCGGGAAGCGGCGACCTTCGATCTGTGCGAGATCCGATACAATGATGCTCATAGGGAGAAGAAGGTGTAGTAGGGTTTGTTTTCGATGATGCGCTGGAGATAGATCGCGAGCTCGCGGGCGTGGTAGTCACCCCACATGGAGGACTCGCCGAGCGGGATCTTGCTGCCTTCCGGAATGTAATCCCAACCGTTCGGGCGGTGGTAGATCGAGTGCAGGATGAGGCCCTGATGTTCCGCGTCGGTGGAAAGGTACGGCTCAGCCAATACCGTATCGGCCACCGTAAGGCCCGCCTGCCAGTAGCGATCGCCACGGGCGTCGCCCTTCTGCTGGAGATAGCGGCCAAGACGGAGTAGGCCCTGCGCAGCGATGGCGGCGGCGGAACTGTCGACCGGCTCCCAGTCATTGTGAATCTGAGCCGGCTGGTTCATGTAGTCGCCGAGCTTGTGCAGGAACGGCGCGCCGGTATCCCAGTACGGAATGCCGTCGGTCGGCGTGTTCTCGATGTAGTGGTCGCAGCTCGCGAGCGCGGTCTTGAGGAAAAGCTCCTCCACCGCGGAGCGACCGCCGAAGGCCTCAAACTCCGCATCCGGACGGGTGGCGAGCCACTCAAGCTGCTCGGGATACCCGGCGATGATCCAGGCCTGACCGCGAGTCCAGGTGGTGAAGGGCGAGAAGCCCTGTTGGGAGTTCGGGCAGCGGTAGTTGCCGTCGTTCAGGTTGAACACGCTCTCGTGGGCCACGCGTCCGCGCTCGTCGTAGTAGTCGCGGCCTTCGCCGAAGAACACGGCAAACTGCGAGGTGGTGCGGGCGTGCTGAATGAGACGCTCGAGAAGCGAAATGCGGGCATCGCGCTCACCCATGAGGACATGGCCGAGCTGGTGGGAAACGGCCAGGGCGCGCAGCGAACGGATCGTGTCGGCAAAGAGCGAGTGCGGGCCATTGAACGAATAGATGTAACCCTCGCCATTGGAGATGCGGCTCCAGCGGGCGGCCTGCACAGCGCCGGTGCACTTGAGCGCCAACTCATAGAAATCCTTCTCCTGCTGGTTAAAGGCAATACGGCCCTCCACCATGAGTCGAAGCAGGTTGCCGTAGGTCGACACGTTGTTAAACCCATGGTCATGCACGCCGATGTGCGTGATGTGATGGGCCATGCGCTCGCGAGTGCGGTCGCGGCCCAGGGTCAGAAACGACTCATCGCCTGTGGCGTCGTACTGGAGAATGGCGGAGCCGTAGACAAAGCCCTGCGTCCACTCGGTCCAGCCGCGGGCGGTGTACTTGCCCTGGACGGTGAACACGGGAGTCGCGGCGCCGGGTTTCTCCGCGGCGTCGATTGAGAGGATCTTGGGAGCGGAGGCGTCCCAGAGTTTCTTGATCTTCGGCGCCAGCGAGGCGGTCGTGAGGTCTTGGCGAATGGTAATCATGCGAGATTAAAGTCTGCGAAGGTGGAAGCCTCCATCGATGTTGATGACATCCCCGCAGGAGAACGGGAAATGCCCGCCCAGGATCGACTCAACCGCGCGGCCGACGTCATCCGGGTTACCCCAGCGCATTTGCGGCACGAGGCCGTCGGCGAGGAGCTTGTCATACTTTTCCTTCACGCCGGAGGTCATGTCCGTGGCCATGATGCCCGGGCGAAGCTCCAGCACCTGGATGCCCTCGGCGGCAAGACGCACGGCCCAAAGCTGCGAGGCCATCGAGAGGCCGGCCTTGGAGATGCAGTATTCGCCGCGATTGACCGAGGCGGTATTGGCGGAAAGCGAGCTGACGAAGACGAGCTTGTAGCCGGTCGAGAGGCGGGATTTGCCCGGGTTCTTCAGCCAATACTGGACGGCGAGCTGGGAGAGGAAATACGGCCCCTTGAGGTTGACCGCGATGACCTCGTCAAAAATCTCCTCCGTCGCCTCGACAATGTCGGCGCGAACGCGCGGGGCGATCCCGGCGTTGTTGATGAGCGCGTCGAGATGGCCAAAGGCGGCAAGCGTTTCATCAAGAATTCGCTGGCGATCTGCCGCCACGCCGACGTTGCCGCCGACGATGGCAAACTGCTGCTCGGGATTCGGCGCAAGCTTGCGGCAGGCCTCCGCGGTTTCCTCCGCGGCCTGCTTGTTATTGGCGTAATGGATCGCCACGCTGTAGCCGGAGGCGGCGAGCTTTTCCGCCACTCCACGGCCCAGTCCACGGCTGGAACCTGTAACGAGGACAACTGCGGGGGTTGACATGCTGGCGACCTTACACGCGCTTCTGATCCTGCGCCATGGCCCCAGCCGCGCCATTTAGCACAAAAACGACTTTCTTTTTGTCTCCTTTTGAATTTCTTCTGGTTGCCGGTGAAAACGTACCGTCCCCTCCTCTTCCAGGAACTCGACGTTCGCCTGCCGGGCGCACGTATTCGCCGCCTGCGGCTGAACCGCCACCTGCCCGAGGTGGACCAGCTCGCCCGGCACTCGCATTCCTTCTCGCAGGTGCTCTGCTACCTGAGCGGACGCGGCGTCATGACGGCCGACGGGGCCAATCTGGAAATCGGTCCCGCCAGCGTGATTTTCCTCCCGGCACGTAGCGAGCACTCGTTCCGCGAATCCACAGGGCGGCGGCCTCTCTGTCTCGTTCTCGACGTGGATTGGCGGGGATCGGTCAAACACGGCGTCTCTCTCGCGAGGCTGACGCAATCCGAGGCAGGCGCGGTGCGGCGCGAGCTTTCTGAACTCACCCGTTTGAGCGATCCGCACGCGCCCGCTCATCGGCTGATCGTGGCCGCCTCGGTGCTGCGCATCCTCGATACGCTGTTTCGCTGCGTGGGAATCCTGCCGGTGCGTACAGGAGAATTTCCGGGATACGTCAGGCGCTTTGACAAACTCCTGCGCGGCGCGGACAAGCCGTTACCCGAGGTCGCGGCGTTGGCTGGAACCATGGGCTACCAGCCGGACCACCTGAACCGCCTCTTCAAAGCGGCCACGGGCCGTACCCTGCGTGAGTACCGCGACGCCGTGGCCATGGAGCGCGCCCAGCGTGCGCTGCAAGCCCATCCCAAAATCAAACAAGCTTGCGACGCGCTCGGATTCACCGACCAGAACTACTTTGCCCGCTGGTTCCGCAAGCAGGCGGGAATGAGTCCCCGCGCCTACCAGCGTGCGGCGCTGCCGCGTTAAGCTTATTTAGCGAATCGTGACCGGCACGTTCTTCTGCACGAGCGTGTAGAAGGTCGCCGCGTCCCAGTTCGACAGGCGGATACAGCCATGGCTGCCAGCGCGGCCAATCGTATCCGGCGAAGTCGTGCCATGGATTCCGATGCCGGGACGGTTCAGACCCGTCCAAAGAATGCCGACCGGGCTGTTGGGGCCCGGAGGCAGCATGTAGTAAACCTTGGTGCGCTCGCCGCGCTCCAGCACGCCCTCGTCATAGCGATACCAGGGCCACGGCACGGCCTTGACGACCTTCCACTCGCCCAAGGGAGCCGGGTGCTCCTCGGAGCCGGGGGTGATCGGGAAAGCCGCGATTAGCTTGCCGCCGTCACGCACCTCCAGCATCCGTGTCTTCGTATCTACGTAAACGTGCCGGGTCAAAGCGATCGACTTCGGCGGTGCCGGGTACGCTGACGGGTAATCCCCCACCCGGAACGGACGATGCACGTTCGTCACCTTGACGACCGAACCGACCGGCAGGGCCTCGATGTTGACGCCAGGATTCAGCTCGGCCAGGAAGCCCGGCGTGGTGTGAAAGCGCTCTCCGAGAAGCTCGGCCATGGAGACGTACGGGAGGCGCTTCTGCTTGGCGAGTTCCTCGGGTTTCTCGGCCATGGTGCCGATCATGGCCTTATCCTCCGCCGTGATCGCGTAGGTCGTGTAGGGTTGGATGTTCGATGTGTCGGGCAGGTAGCCCTTTGGCAGGCCCTTGGCCTCGCGGTAGAACTCCAGGGCCTTGTCCGTAAACTCGCCACGATGGCCGTCCACCACGCCCGGGCCGAATTTCCACGCATCGAGCACGATCTGGAGCTTCACCGTTTCGTCCCGCGCTGTCTTCCCATCGCCCGGACGATCGGATACCGTGGCGCAGCCGCCGAGCCAGACCATGGCAGCCAGTCCGCTCAGGATCGCACCGGAAACCCGGATTCGCCGAAAACCGGCCTCAGGGGCCGAAAACACACGCGTGGAGAAAAGCATCGCGGTAATGCAGCACAGCCGGAGACGGTCGGCAAATACCCAGAGAGGAAATTTTCACCCCTGCCGGAAACGCGAAAGGCGGGCAAACCGCCCGCCTTCCGATGAGATAAGTGACCGATCAGGCGATTTTAGTCGCCGTAGCCGCCGGGGTTCTTGACGTGCCAGGCCCAGGCGTCTTTGACGATCTGGCGGATGTCCTGGTACTTCGGAGCCCAGCCAAGCTCGGTGCGGATCTTGTCCGAGGCAGCCACGAGTCGCGGCGGGTCGCCTGCACGGCGGGGCTTTTCGATGGCCGTGATCTTCTTGCCCGAGATCTCACTACAGGCGTCGATGACCTCGCGTACGGAAGTTCCTCCACCAGTGCCGAGGTTGTAGAAGTCGGACTTCTCGGACTTCAGCGCGAGGATGTGCGCCTGGGCGAGGTCGAGGATATGGATGTAATCACGGATGCAGGTGCCGTCCGGCGTCGGGTAGTCCGTGCCGAAGATGTCGACGGATTCCTTCTGGCCGAGGGCGACCTTGAGCACGTTGGGGATCAGGTGCGTCTCGATGCGATGATCTTCACCGAATTTCTCCGTCGCGCCCGCGGCATTGAAGTAACGCAGGGCGGTGAAGTTCAGGTTATGAATCTGCCCGTACCAGCGGAGGATCTTTTCGAAAAGGAGCTTCGATTCTCCATAAGGGTTGATCGGCTGCTGCGGGAGCGTCTCGTCGAGCGGCACGCGCTCTGGGATGCCGAAGGTCGCGCAGGTGGAGGAGAAGACGAACTTCTTCACCCCGGCCTCTACAGCGACATCGAGGAGATTGATGCCGTTGGCGACATTGTTGCGGAAGTACTTCGACGGATTCGACATCGACTCGCCCACCAGCGCGCTGGCGGCGAAGTGCATCACGGCATCCGGCTTCGCCTCGTCAAAGGCATGACGGAGGACCGTGCGGTCGGAGAGGTCTCCCTGGAAGAAATCCGCCCGGGTGTCGACGGCTTTGCGATGGCCTTCGGTGAGGTTGTCGAAGACGGCCACGCGATAGCCTTCGTTGAGCAACTGCTCGACGCAGATGCTGCCGATGTAACCGGCACCGCCGGTGACGAAAATGGTACTCATGCGCTGAAAAACCTAGCTGGTCCGGCGGGCGCGAGGCAATTCCGAACTCCCCTCAGGCCGCAAAGATCGCCAGTTCCCGCTGCAGAGCGCCCTCGTCACCCACGGAAAAATCCTCATCGGCCTCGATCACCACCGGCGGACCGTCCTTGCGAACGAACTCCAGGAGCAGCGGACGCTTGCCGGGATGCCGCTTCACGGCATCCAGAACGGAGGCCAGACTCGACTCGCTCAGTTTTTCATGGGCCAGGCGCAGACAGACCGGGCGTGCAGAGGCCTTGGGCTTGAGCGGTTTGAAGGAATTTGCCGTGGCCCGGATGGCTTCATCCCGGCGCGTCAGCCGGGCCGACACCGCCACCACCGTACCCGCGACGAGCAGTTCCGCATTCTCGGAATACGCTTCATCCCAGGCTGTAAGCTCGATCTGGCCGGTAAAATCCTCCAGTGCGATGATGGCGAAGGGGCGTCCGTCCTTTTTTGTGAACTTGCGCTCCACCGAGGAGATGAGTCCGGCCAGCTTGAAAGTCGTGGGTTCCTCGACCTGCATGGCATCAGCGATCTTGCTCACCTTCCCGCTGTCAAAATGCCCCGCGTAGGCCTCGAGAGGATGCCCGGTAATATAGTACCCGAGCAGCTCCTTCTCGTGAGCCAGGATTTCATTCTGTGGCCACGGCTCCACCTTCCGGGCCGCACCCTTGGATTTTTGCGGCGCGGTGTCCATCGCATCGAAAAGCGAAACCTGCCCAGACGCCCGATCACGCTGCACGGCGGCAGCGGCAGCCATCGCCTGCTCGATATCCTCGAAGAGCTCGGCGCGATGCTTCTTGAAGCCGTCGAAGGCTCCGCACTTCACGAGGCTTTCCAAAATCTTGCGATTCACCGTACGGGAATCGAGTCGCGAGCAAAAATCCTCCAGCGAGGTGAATGGCCCGTTCTTCTCCCGATCCTCCAGCACCGCCTGCATCGCGCCCGCGCCGACGTTCTTGATGGAGGCGAGACCGAATCGAATGGCGCGCTGGTCGCCAAACAGCTCAGGCGTGAAAAACAGGAAGCTGCTGTTCACATCGGGCGGCAGCACCTTGATGCCCATGCGGGTGCATTCCGCGATGACAACGGCGAGTCGATCCGTGGTCGAGGCATCATGCGTGAGCAAGGCTGCCATGAACTCCACCGGGTAGTGCGCCTTGACGTAGGCCGTCTGGTAGGAGACCCAGCCGTAAGCGGCACTATGACTTTTGTTGAAGCCGTATTCCGCGAACTTCGCGATAAAGTCGAAGATCGCGTCTGCCGTTCCGGGCGGGATGTTATTGACCTTTCCGCAGCCCTCGACGAAGCGCACGCGCTCCTTGGCCATCTTCTCCTTGTCCTTCTTACCCATCGCCCGGCGGAGCAGGTCAGCGTCGCCGAGGGAGTAGCCGGCCAGGATGTTGGCCGCCTTCTGCACCTGTTCCTGATAAACGATGATGCCGTAGGTATCGGCGCAGACCTGGGCCAGAAGCGGGTGCGCGTACTCGATCTTGTTGAGGCCTTTTTTGCGCGCGATGTAGTCGTCGATGAACTGCATCGGACCCGGACGATAGAGCGCGCCGATGGCGATGATGTCGTCGATCTTGTCGACGTCAAAGCGTTTGCAGCAGTTGGTGATGCCGCCGCTTTCCATCTGGAACACGCCGAGAGTTTCGCCCCGGTTATAAATGTCGAAGGTCTCCTTGTCCTCGGTCGGGATCGCCGCGAGGTCGAAGGTCGGGTTCTTCTCGTGAATCAGCCGTACGGCATGCTGGAGGATGGTCAGCGTCTTCAGGCCGAGAAAGTCCATCTTCAGCATGCCCAGCTCGGTCAGGGCGTTCATCTCATACTGCGAGATGACTTCATTGTCCTTGCCCCGGCAGAGGGGGATGTACTCGTCCAAAGGACGGTCGCCGATCACGACGCCTGCCGCGTGGATGCCGGTATTGCGGCAAAGACCCTCCAGCACGGACGCGTGGTCCCAGAGCTGGCGCGTGGCGGGTTCGGTTTCGAGCGCAGCCTTCAGCTCCGGACTCTTTTCCGCCGCGCTGGACAAGGTAATATTCAGCTCGTTCGGGATCATCTTGGCGAGCCGGTCGGCGTCGCCATAGCTCCAGCCCAGCACGCGGCCCACGTCGCGCACCACGCTCTTCGCCCCGAGCGTACCGAAGGTCACGATCTGCGAGACGCAACGCTCGCCGTACTTGCGGCGTACGTAGTCGATGACCTCGCCACGGCGTTCCATGCAGAAGTCCACGTCGATATCCGGCGGGCTGATACGTTCCGGGTTGAGGAATCGTTCGAAGATCAGTCCATACCGCAGCGGATCGATATCCGTGATGCGCAGCACATAGGCGATGAGCGAACCTGCCGCCGAGCCACGGCCAGGACCGACCGGAATGTCGTTCTCCTTGCCGTAGTTGATGAAGTCCCAGACGATGAGGAAGTAGCTGACGAAGCCCGTCTTCTCGATGACGCCGAGTTCGTACTCCAGGCGCTTGCGCAGCTCCTCATCTTTCTCGGCCCGTTCATTGCCGTAACGCTCGCGCAATCCCTGCCAGCAGAGATCACGCAGATACTGCTCGCGGGTGATCCCAGCGGGCGGCTCAAAGGCGGGATACTTCGGCTTGCCGAACTCCATCTGGAAGTCGCATAACTCCGCCACCTTCAGCGTGTTGTCGAGGGCCTCGGGAATGTCGCCGAAAAGCTGCTCCATTTCCTCGCGGCTCTTGAAATACAACTCCGTCGCATAGCGCATGCGCTTCTCATCGAGCACCATCGAACCCGTGCCGATGCAAAGCATCACGTCGTGCGACTCGTGGTGGGCGCGATCCAGGAAGTGCACGTCATTGGCCGCCACGAGATCGAGGTTCATTTCCCGGGCGATCTTGATCAGTTCCGGATTACAGCGGCGCTGGGCGTCGATGCCGTGGTCGTGGAGTTCGATGAAATAGCGCTCCGGTCCGAAGATATCGCGGTATAGCCCGGCGATCTCACGAGCTTTGCCACCATCGCCCGCAAGGATGTGATGATTCACCTCGCCCTTGAGACACCCGCTGAGGGCGATGAGGCCATTCGAGTGCTTGGCCAGCAACTCCCGGTCGATGCGCGGCTTGTAGTAAAAACCCTCGAGGTGGGCGGCACTGATGAGTTTGACGAGATTGCTGTACCCCTCGGCATTCTGTACGAGGAGCGTCAGGTGATAGGCGGCGTCACGAGCCGACCCTGCCGCCTTGTCGAGCATGGACCCCGGGGCCACGTACGCCTCGCAGCCCACGATCGGCTTCACCCCGGCCTTCTGCGCCGCCTGGAAAAACTCGACTGTCCCAAACATGTTGCCGTGGTCGGTCATGGCGACGGCGGGCATTCCGAGGGAGGCGGCCTTTTTGACCAGATCCTTGGTCCGGATCGCACCGTCGAGCAGCGAGTATTCGGTGTGACAATGCAGGTGAACAAACGACTTTCCGGACATCCCTGTAAAGTAATGGCCAAAGCCTCGGGTGGCAAGGTGTCGGACAGCCAAACCTAAAGAAACCGATTGCATGGAGAATCCACGAAAAACCCGCGAGAAATCCGGCGATCAGGAGCCGATTTTTATTACGTTTCCAGTCCTTCTCCGCTAGATCTTTTTAAGATGGAATCGGAATAACCTGCGCCCAAATAGGGCAAACAGGCGTAAACATTCCAGACCGCATCCGAGATCCGATTTCCCATGCCAAACGATCTCCCACCGGAAAGCCAAAACCGGACACTGCCCGGCGAGGTCCTGGACCTCATTCTCGCCGGCTACTGGGATTGGTGCATTCCCGAAAACACCGAGTATCTCAGCCCGGAGTTCAAGAGGATGTTTGGCTATGAGGACCATGAGCTTCCAAATTGCCCGGAAACCTGGCAAAGGCTGATCTTTCCGGAGGATCTGCCGCGGATATTTGAGCTGTTCCAGCGCCATGTCGAGAGCCAGGCGAAAGTGCCGTTTGACCTCGAGGTCCGCTACCGGCACCGCGACGGCTCGACGGTCTGGGTCATGTGCAAGGGCAAGGTGATCGAATGGAGCGATACGGGTGCCCCGCTCCGCATGGTCGGCTGCCACATCGACATCACCCATCTGAAGCGACAGGAGGCAGCGCTGAGAGAGAGCGAGACTCGGTGGAAGTTCGCGCTGGAGGGAGCGGGCGATGGCGTCTGGGACTGGGATGCGGTGAAAAACACAGTCTTCTACTCTCCGCAGTGGAAGGCCATGCTCGGCTACGACGACGAGGACATCGGGGATTCCCTGGACGAATGGTCGACACGAGTTCATCCCGACGACATGCCGCGAGTCCTCGAAGAAATTGACCGCCATATCTCTGGCAAGACACCGGTGTACTCGAGCGAGCACCGCGTGCGGTGCAAGGACGGCTCCTACAAATGGGTGCTGGACCGGGGGCAGGTGATCAGCCGGGCTCCGGACGGCTCTGCGCTCAGGATCATCGGCACCCACAGCGACATCTCCGAACGCAAGGCCCAGGCTGCTGTCATGGAACAGCTTTCCCTGGTGGCAGCCAATACCGTCGACGGCGTCATTATCACCGACCTGGAAGGGCGCGTGGAATGGGTGAACGAGAGCTTCTGCCGCATGAGCGGGTACAGCCTTCACGAAACCCTCGGGAAAAAACCGGGCGACTTTCTGCAGGGTTCCGGAACAGACCCGGCAGCCGTTTCCCGGATCGGGCAAGCATTGCGACACGGGGAGAAGGTGGAGGAAACCCTCCTCAACTATGCAAAGAGCGGCCGCCCCTACTACGTCCACCTCAGGATCGATCCCGTGCGGGACATCGACGGCAGGCTGTCCAAATTCATCGCACTGCAGACGGATGTCACTGACCAGATGCTCCAGGAGAAAGCCTTGCGCGAGAGCCGGGAAAGCCTCCGTCTCGCACTCGAGGCGTCAGGAGACGGAATATGGGACTACGACCCGACGACCAAGGCGCTCTACCTTTCCCTCCGTTGCAAAGCGATGCTGGGCTACGCCGACGACGAGATTGGCAATACACTCTCCGCGTGGGAGTCGCTCGTCCACCCCGACGACCTTGCTGCTGTGCGCGAGGAGTTTCAACTACACGTCAGCGGCGAGGTTCCGATCTATTCCGCCGAGTATCGGATGCGCTGCAAGGATGGCAGCTACAAGTGGGTTCTCGACCGGGGCCGCGTCCTTGACTGGAGCAGGGATCATCGGCCCCTGAGAGTCATCGGAACACATTCCGACGTTTCAAAAGTCAAACGGATCGAGCAGGAGCTGCGCGACGCCATATCGGCTCAGCAGGCGGCATTTTCCCTTCTGGAGGCAGCGGGACGCATTGCCCGGGTCGGTCACTGGGAGCTGAAGATGGGAGACAATCAGCCGATCTGGTCCGACGTCACCTGCGATATTCATGAGGTTGCTCACGGCACCCGGGTCGACCTGGAAACCGCCCTGGACTTTTACCTCCCGGAAGACCGGCAAATGGTAGCGGAGCGCATTCGCCTCGCCGTCGCGAACGGGGAACCATTCGAGTTCGAAGCCCGCATTCGCACGGCGAAGGGAAATCTCCGCTGGATACAGACTCGCGGTGAGCCGGTCACAGACCCGGCGGGGATCGTAATCGCGTTGCGAGGAGTTTTCCAGGATATCGATGACCGCCATCGGGCGGCGGAACTCCTGGAGAAGCGCAACCGCGAGCTGGAGGCGGCAACCGAACGGGCGCAGGCCAATGCCAAGGCCAAGGCGGAGTTTCTGGCCAACATGAGCCACGAAATCCGGACTCCCCTGAATGCGGTGATCGGCATGTCGGAATTGCTCTCCATGGAGAGCCTTGACCCCCATCAACGGGAGTTCGTCGATACTATTCACAATAGCGGCGACATGCTGCTGGCGATCATCAACGACATCCTCGATTTCTCAAAGATCGAATCAGGTCAGTTTGAACTGGAGAGCATCCCCATGGACATCCGGGAATGCATCGAGTCCGCCATCGACATCGTCTCTCCTCAGGCAGCTCGAAAAGAGCTTGAGATCCTTTGCTGGATCGATCCGGCGCTTCCCTCAGCCATGATTGGCGATCCGGTGCGGCTGCGTCAGATCTTCGTCAACCTCTTGACCAACGCAGTCAAGTTCACCCCTCAAGGCGAGGTGCGAATCAAGCTGACGAAACGATCCTCCGGCGGAGCGCTAGTGCTCCGCGGAGAGGTCAAGGACTCCGGCATCGGCATTCCGACCGATCGAGCCAGCAAACTTTTTCAGGCTTTTAGCCAGATCGACTCCTCGACCACCCGGAGATTCGGAGGCACGGGACTCGGGCTGGTGATCACCCAGAGGCTGCTGCAGATGATGGATGGTCGGATCTGGGTGGAATCCGAGATGGGAAAGGGTTCGGTGTTCCGCTTTGAGATTCCGATCCAGGCCACGAATATCGAGACTGCCGCCCCATCGGCGTCGAGCGCCGAAGACCTCGCCGGACTGCGCGTTTTGATTGTCGATGACAATCCGACCAATCTCGGAATCCTGAAAATGCAGGTCCGCTCCTGGGGAATGTCCGCCACCCTCTGCAAGTCTGCCCAGGCAGCGCTGGAGATCGTCCGCAACAAGGCCGGATTTGATCTGGCGATCTTCGATTTCGTCATGCCGGAAATGGACGGATATCAGCTTTCGCAGGAAGTTCGAAAACTCCGCCCGTCCCTGCCCATCCTGCTCCTGACCTCGATCGGACTCGGCAAAAGAACATCCGCCGAATCGCTGGGCGTCTCCGTTGTCCTCTCCAAACCCATCAAGATCCGCCCCCTACAGAACGCGATCCGGGCTGCTTTAAGGATTGGCGTTGCGGAATCTTCTCCCCCATCGGCATTGATATCGGAGAATCTGGCGGAGGATTGTCCTCTGAGAATCCTTGTCGCAGAGGATAATGCCATCAATCAGCGGGTGGCAGACCTGCTCCTTCGCCGCCTGGGATATTCGGCCACGTTTGTCACGGATGGCCTGCTTGCTTTGGACGCCCTCGCGCGATCTGCTTATGACGTCGTGCTGCTCGACATTCAGATGCCCGAAATGGACGGGCTGGAAGCGACTCGTGAAATCTGCCGCCGGTTCGCACCCGAGGACCGCCCGTGGCTCGTTGCCTTGACCGCCCATGCCACCGATGGGGATCGCGATGAATGTCTGGCCATCGGGATGAATGATTACCTGAGCAAGCCAGTTCGCAGGGAGGCTTTGTCCAAGACACTGCGGCGCGCCTATCTTCACAAGGCGCAATAAAAAGCCGCATACGAGACAGAGCCCGTATGCGGCAGGAAAGTTGAACAGGCGCTAGGCCGGAGCCGGGGCCGGGAATCCGCCCGGAGGCAGGTCTTCCTGAGTCGGCTCGGCAGTGCCGCCCGGGGTATCGGTCGGCTCGGGCGGGAGCGGCGGCGGAGCCTTGTACTTCCGCGGCGGATTGCGCAGTTCTCCAAACTCCATGATTTCCTTGATGTGGATGCCGTCGAGGGTCTCGTACTCGAGCAGCGCCTTTGCGATGGCTTCAAGGCGGTCGCGATGCTTGATCAGCAGTTCCTTGGCGCGAGCGTAGGCGTCGTCGCAAAGCTTGCGCACCTCGCGGTCGATCTCCTGGGCGGTGGCTTCACTGTAGCCACGGGAGCGGCCCAGGTCGCGACCGAGGAACACGTAGTCATCGTGCTCGCCATACTCGACCATGCCCATCTTCTCACTCATGCCCCATTCGCAAACCATCTTGCGGGCAATCGCCGTAGCCTGACCGATGTCGCCGCGAGCGCCGCTGGTCACGTCGCCAAAGACGATCTCCTCGGCCACGCGTCCGCCCATCGTCACCACGAGTTGATCGAGCAGTTCGTTTTTGCGGGTCGTATACTTGTCCTCCTCGGGCAGCCACATGGTGGAACCAAGCGACGGGCCTCGAGGAATAATGGTCACCTTGTGGAGAGGCTCGGTGTGCTCCAGAAGCTCCAGCAGGATCGCGTGGCCGGCTTCGTGGTAGGCGGTGTTTTCCTTCTCCTTTTCGGAGAGAGCGAGACTGCGGCGTTCCTTGCCCCAGCGCACCTTGTCCCGAGCTTCTTCCATCTCGATCATGGTGATGGCTTTGAGTCCCTTGCGGGCGGCAAGGAGAGCCGCTTCGTTGATCACGTTGGCGAGTTCCGCACCGGAGTACCCGGGCGTACCGCGAGCCACGACGGAGAGATCGACATCGGCCGAGATCTTCACGCGGCGGGCGTGGACCTTGAGAATTTCCTCGCGACCCTTCACATCCGGCAGGCTTACCGTCACCTGACGATCGAAGCGACCGGGACGCAGGAGCGCCGGGTCGAGCACGTCGGGGCGGTTCGTGGCGGCGATGATGATCACGCCGTCCTGGGTGTCAAAGCCATCCATCTCCACGAGGAGTTGGTTGAGCGTCTGCTCGCGCTCGTCGTGTCCGCCGCCGAGGCCATGGCCGCGGTGACGACCGACGGCGTCGATTTCGTCGATGAAAATCAGGCACGGGGCGCTCTTCTTGCCCTGCTCAAACATGTCGCGAACACGCGAAGCGCCCACGCCAACGAACATCTCCACGAAGTCCGAACCGCTGATCGAGAAGAACGGCACGTCTGCCTCACCCGCAATGGCACGAGCGAGCATCGTCTTGCCGGTGCCCGGAGGGCCAACCATCAGCACGCCCTTCGGGATGCGACCGCCGAGGCGCTGAAATTTCTTCGGGTCCTTGAGGAAGTCGACGAGCTCGGAAACCTCTTCCTTCGCCTCCTCGACACCGGCGACGTCCTTGAACGTCACGCGGTTCTTTTCCTTGGAAAGCATACGCGCCTTGCTCTTGCCAAAGTTCATCGCGCTGCGGCCCGCCATCTTGATCTGCGAGCGGAAGAAGAAATACAGGATCACGAGGAAGAGCGCGATCGGCAGAAAGCTCAGGATCGCGGAGGCGAGGAGGTTCGACTCCGGCTTCACATTGTAAGTAAGGCCCGCGGTGTTGAGCGCATCACGAATCTCAGCGCCATTCATCGGCGCAAACATCGGCGTGCGGAACGGCACCTCGACTTCTTCGCCATTCGTCGCAGACTTCTGCTTGAAAAATCCGGTGATCGTCTCGGTCTTGCGGCCTTCCTCCACCACGATCTCGATCGGCTTCTGGTCCGTCGAGACGACCTGCCCATCTTTGATGAGCTGGAGAAATTTGCTCGTCGTGATGACCTCGGTTTGATTGAAATTGCCGTTCCGGAAAAGGAACGCGCCACCGATCAAAGCCAGCGCGATAGCGAAGAGGACGAGGCCTCTCCAGTTCAGTTGCGGGTCATTCCCGCCGGGCGGACGCTGCTCTCGTTGTGGATTTTTGTTGTCTTCGGCCATCGGTAAACATCATCCCGTACCATACGCTTCTCGCAAATGCAAACGCCGCGCCAGAGTCTTGTCGTTTCAATTCACGATGTGAGTCCGCTCACGCAGACCGTCGTGCACACCATGCTGGCCGATCTCGCCGATGCGGGAGTATCCCGGACGTCTCTCCTGGTGGTGCCCGATCATCATAAAAAAGCACCCATCGCAAAGGATACGTCTTTTTGCCGGGAAATGCGCAATCTCGTTTCCTGCGGCCACGAGGTCGTCCTTCACGGCTACTACCATCTGCGTCCGCCAAAGCAGACAACGTTGCTCAAATCCCTCATCACCGAGCACTACACGGCAGGAGAGGGAGAGTTTTTTGACCTTTCGCGGGAGGAAGCTACGGAGCGCCTGGCCGCGGCGAAGAAGGAATTCGCCGAACATGGCCTTCATCCGGTCGGATTCATCGCTCCCGCGTGGCTGCTGGGCGCTGAAGCAGAGAGCGCAGTCAAAAACGCGGGATTTCAATACACCACCCGTCTCCAAACCTTCAAAGATCTCGCGAACGGGAGGGAGGACGCCAGCCAGAGCCTCGTCTGGAGCGTACGGGCCGCCTGGCGACGCGTGATCAGCCTCGGCTGGAACGCCTATCTTTTGAAGCGTCTGGGCGAAAACCCGCTCGTTCGCATCGGCCTGCATCCGCCGGACTGGTCGCATCCCGCGATTCGCCATCAGGTGCTCAGGATTGTGCGAGCAACGCTTGCCGCACGCGAGCCGATCACCTATGAGGGTTGGCTCCACCGGGCGCGCGTATGAACCAACCGATTTCCAAGGCCGACCTCCACATCCACTCCCGGTTCAGCACCCGGGCCGCAGACTGGGTGCTCCGCAGGTTTGACTTTCCGGCCAGCTACTCCGACCCCCTCCAAAACTACCAACGGCTGCGAGATGCCGGGATGCAGTACGTAACGCTCACGGATCACAACACGATCGCGGGCTGCCTGGAGATCGCCCACCTGCCCGGAGTCATCTTCGGCGAGGAGGTGACCGTGCATTTCCCGGATGAAGAGTGTCGCGTCCACATCCTCGTCTGGGGCCTCACCGAGACCCAGCATCGGGAGATGCAGGTGCTGCGGGAAAATATCTTCGAGTTTCAGAAGTATCTCGCCGCCGCCAATCTCGCCCACGCCGTCGCCCACCCGTTTCAGAGTCCCAACGACAAGCTCACCCCCCTCCACTTCCAGAAGCTCATCCTGCTTTTCCGCCACTTCGAGGGCATCAATGGGCGCTATCTTGCGCGCTGGAGCGAGGCCACCCAGTTCAGCCTCAACGCGCTCACCCCGCGCACGATCGAAACCTTCGTCGCCCGCACCGGAATCGAGCCGACGCATGCGGAGCCTTGGAAAAAAGTTTTTGTCGGAGGTTCCGATGATCACGGCGGGGTCTATCCTGCCCGGGCCTGGACGGAAACGCCGTATTGCGACACGGCTGTGGATTTCCTCAAAAACATTCGCGACGGCCAGTGTACGCCGTCCGGCGAAGGCGGCACCCCCCTCGCCCTCGCGCACGGCACGTACAATACCGCCTTCCAGTTCCTGAAAGCCAAGTTTGCCCTCAAGCCCGGCGACCCTGCGGCAGGGTTGATCGAAAAGGGCTTCTCCCGATTCATGGAGGGCAAGGACCCGACGGAATTCACCCTCGCGGAAAAGCTCGGCTTCCTCGCCCAGGGTATCGCCTCGGGCAAGGTTTTCGAGCTCGCGATGGCAGGCAATACCTCGCTCTGGAAGGAGCTTTCCAGCTACTTTTCCAAGCCCGAGGTGAAAGCTGCCATGGCCCGCGAGACGGCGGGCGTGGTCGAGCCGGAGCGTCGCGCATTTCTCATGGCCAACCTCGTGGCCAATCAGCTCGGCTACCGCTTCTTCACCCAGTTCATCGCGCAGATCTCGGGCGGAAAATTCATCGAGAGCATCCAGACGATCAGCCCGCTCGTGCCGATCGCCGGGCTGCTCAGCCCGTATCTGCATGCCCTGCGCCAGCCTCGTCGTGAGACCGTCCGCGAGCTCACCCGTACGGCGGCGGGCACGATCCCTCCCTTCCTGCAAAATCGCAAACGAGCCTGGTTCACCGATACGCTGGAAGACGTCAACGGCGTCGCCACGACCATCCGCAAAATGATCGCTGCGGGCGTGGCCTCCGGCTACGATGTCAAGGTGATGACCTGCCGCTCGGAGGTGGGCGACCACGGCATCCCGCTCAAGAACTTCACCCCGGTGGGCGAGTTTGAGCTGCCCGAGTATGAGCTCCAGCGCCTCAGTTTTCCTCCGGTCCTGGCGGTTCTTGAGCACCTGATCCGCGAGAACTACTCGGAGCTGATCATCAGCACGCCCGGTCCGCTCGGCCTGGCCGCACTGCTCGCGGCCAAGACCCTCGGCATTCGCGCCGTCGGCATTTATCACACGGATTTTCCGCAATACGTCCGCATCCTCACCGACGACTCCTTCATGGAGACGCTCACGTGGGATTTCATGCACTGGTTCTACAGCCAGCTCGACATCGTCTACGTCAACTCGGAGGACTACCGCAAATGCTGGGTCGACCGCGGTATTCCTGCCGAGAAACTCAAGATCCTTCCCCGCGGACTCGATACGAAGCTCTTCAGCCGCTCGCGACGTGAGGCAGACTTCTGGCGGTCGCGCGGACTGCGTGATGGAGAGGTCGCAATGCTCTTTGTCGGCCGCATCTCCAAAGAAAAGAACCTCGACACATTGGTGGCGGCGACTCGCCGCCTCGCCGAATGGCAGATCCCGGTACGGCCTGTTTTCGTCGGCGACGGCCCGTATCTCGCCGAGATGAAGAAACTGCTGCCCGATGCGATATTCACCGGGTATCTGAAGGGTGAAGATCTCGCCAAAGCCTACGCCTCCGCCGATTTCTTCGTATTTCCGAGCACGACCGATACCTTCGGCAACGTGGTGATCGAGGCGCAGGCCTGCGGGCTACCCGTGATCGTCTCCGATGTCGGCGGTCCCCGCGACCTCGTGAGCCACGGCAAGGATGGCTTCGTCACCAAGGCGCTCGACTCGGTCGAACTCTCCGAGGCGATCCGCCGCCTGAGCGAAGACCCGGGCTTGCGGGAGCGGCTCGGCGCAGCGGCTCGGGCCAAGGTCGAGAACCGCGACTGGACGGAAGCTTTTCAGAAGTTCTGGACGAACTCCCCGGAATAAACCGGCCCGGACCCCGCGCCCCAAAAACTGGACGCTCGGCGCGGAACTTGCTTACATTGAGGCATGTCCGCAGCAGATCCCGGAATGGCGGCCTCCTCCTTTCCGGCCTTCTTCCGTAAAATCCACGGCCCGGTGGTACAGCGCTGGCTCTTCGGAGCCTGGACGATTGGCGTTTTCGCGTTCCTGTACATTCCGATCCTGCTGCTGATCATCTACTCTTTCAACGATTCCAAGCTGAACATCCGCTGGGAGGGCTTCACCTGGAAGTGGTACGGCGAGCTCTTTACCAACGCCCCCATCCTCCATGCCTTCCAGAACAGCCTCATCGTGGCCACATCGACCATGGTGATCTCGACGGCGCTGGGAACGATCGGAGCCTGGATGCTCTACCGCTACCGCTTCCCGTTCCAACGCGCCATCGGCCTGCTCATTTTTATCCCGATGGTGATCCCGGAGGTGCTCATGGGCGTGAGCATGCGGGCGGAATTTGTCCACCTGCTCAAATTGCCGCTGGGCCATGTCGCGATGATCATCGCTCATACGACGTTCTGCTTCCCATTCGTGCTCGTGGGAGTGCAGGCGCGGCTTCAAGGACTCGACCCCTTCCTGGAGGAAGCCGCCCAGGATCTCGGCGCCACTCCGGGGCAGGCCTTTTGGAAAGTCATTGTCCCCTACCTTTTCCCCGCCATCGTTTCCGGTGCGCTGATGTCGTTCACTCTGTCGCTCGACGAGTACATCGTCTCGATCTTCACCACCAACGCGCAGTCCCAGACGCTGCCCCTCAAGGTCTACGGCATGGCCAAGGTGGGGCTGAATCCGCAGCTCAACGCGCTCAGCACTCTTTTTGTCATCGGCACGGTCGTGCTGGTGATCGCCAGCGAACTACTAACCCGTAGAAAAAGCACATGAAAAACAACGCACGCCACCTGATGCTGTCCGCATTGGCAATGCTCTCGCTTGCCGGATGTGGAAAACCGCCGGAGCCCAGCGCCTCAACGCCCACACCCGCCTCCTCTCCAGGTTCGTCGCCAGCGGCGGCCGCCGCCGCGCCCGCGGAGGAGAAGAAGCTCAATATCTTCTGCTGGTCCGAGTATATCCCGCAGGATGTCATCGATGCCTTCACCAAGGAGACCGGCATCCAGGTCTCGGTGGAAAACTACGCATCCAATGAGGAGATGCTGGCCAAGCTCCTCGCCGGAGGCGGCAGCTATGACCTGATCCAGCCGAGCGAATACGCCATCGAGGGCCTGATCGCAGAGAATCTCCTGATCCCGATCGACCACGCGCTCATCCCCAACATCAAGAACATCGCTCCCGAGTTCCTCAACATGTCGTTTGACCCGGGCAACAAGTACACCGTCCCGTATATGGCGGGCACGGTCGGCATCGTCGTCAATACCGACCTCGTGAAAGACGAGATCACGAGCTTCAATGATGTCTTCCAGGACAAGTACAAGAAGAACATCGTGGTCCTCGATGACGCTCGCGAGATCGTCACCTGGGCGATGCTGAGCCAGGGCATCCCGGTCAATGAGGTGAGCGACGCCAATCTCGAAAAGGTCAAGCCGACCGTGGCCAAGTGGGTGCAGCTCGTGAAGGTCTACGACTCCGACAGCCCAAAGACCGCGCTGCTCAACGGCGATGTCGCCCTCGGCGTCGTATGGGGCGGCGAAGGCGCTCTCCTGCTGAATGCCGACAAGAAGTTCAAGTGGGTCATGCCCAAGGAAGGCACGCATCTCTTTATCGACAGCCTCGCGATTCCCAAAATCGCCAAGCACCCGACGAATGCGCAGCAGTTCATGAATTTCATCCTGCGCCCGGACATCAGCGTGAAAATGTCGGATGCATTTCCGTATCTGAACCCGAACGCCGCCGCCCGTCCGCTGCTCACCAAGGAACAGCAGGAGAACCCCGCCAGCTTCCCGAGCGCCGAGGAAATCGCGAAGATGCAAACCTTCAAGGATATCGGTGGGCAGGCCACCAAGGTGGACGAACTCGTTACCTCGCTGAAAGCCCAGTAACCGATGGCCGGAATCACCGCCGCCACTGCGGATAACCTCGGAGCATCCGCCTACAAACGGCGGCCCAGTTGGGTCGCTTGGCTGGTCTTTGCCCCGCTGGCGGCGTGGCTGATTCTGTTTGTCATCGTACCGACTCTGACCCTGGTCGCGCTGAGCTTCGGCGAACAGCGCGGCCTGGGCACGGTCGAGTTCACCTTCACGCTGGAGAACTACCAGCGCGCCTTTAACTGGACCTGGTTGAAGGTCTTCTGGACCTCGATCTGGTACGCCCTGCTCACGACCGGCATCTGCATGGTCATCGGCTATCCGGTCGCCTACTACATCGGGCGCTCGCCAGAGAACATGAGGAACATGCTCCTCACCCTGGTGATGATCCCTTTCTGGACGAGCTTCCTCATCCGCACATACGCGTGGATCACCATCCTGAGCAAGGAAGGCCTGATCAACAGCTTCCTCGTAGCCGCCAGGATCGTGCCTGAGCCGATCACTATCCTCTACACTCCTTTTGCCGCAGTGTTAGGACTCGTTTACAACTACCTGCCCTTTATGATCCTGCCGATCTATACGAGCGTGGAGCGGCTGGATAATGCCATGATCGAGGCCGCCTATGATCTCGGGGCGCGCCCGGTTCGTGCCTTTTCCCAAATCATCATTCCCCTTACCAGCCCCGGCATCGTCGCTGGAGCGCTGCTTGTCTTTGTTCCCTCCATAGCAATGTTTGCGATCACCAACCTCATGGGAGGCGGAGATCCGCCGACCATCGGCGAGGTGATTTACAAACAATTCACCTCCGGCCGTGCCCAACCCTTTGGCGCCGCCCTGGGAACGCTGCTGCTGCTGATCTTTATTATTACCCTATGGATCGGGCGGAGGCGGAGCGAGGAATAGAACTTGCTTCCCGAAGGCAAACACGTCAGGTGAGACGGCGCCCGGCACCGGGCAACCACTCCACACACGATTCATTAATGCGAAAAACGAAAATTATCTGTACCCTCGGTCCCGCGACGGACTCGCCGGAGAAGCTCCGTGCGCTGATCCTCGCCGGAGCGAATGTCTTCCGACTGAACATGAGCCACGCTCCGCACGACTGGGTGCGGGAGGTTGTGAAGCGCATTCGCGCCATCTCGGCCGAGCTCGGAGTCATCACCGGCATCCTCATGGATACGCAGGGTCCCGCCATCCGTACAGGCGACCTGCCGGCCAAGCTCAACCTCACGCCGGGCGACATCTTTGAGTTCACCGTCCGCGGTGAAAAAAGCGAGGATTGCCATTCGGTGGACGTCAATTACGAAGGCCTCGTGAATGACATCTCGGTCGGCGACGTCGTTCTCGTCGACAACGGCGTGATCCATATGAAGGTGCTCGAAAAAGACCACCATCGCATCCGCTGTGAAGTTCTGACTCAGGGCGTGCTCGGCTCCCGCCGCCACATCAACCTGCCCGGCGTCAAGGTCAACCTCCCTCCCCTCACGGAGAAGGACCTCAAGGACATCGAAGTCGGCGTCGAGGTCGGCGTGGATTACGTCGCCCTCAGTTTTTGTCGTGAAGCCGCCGACATCGAGGCCCTTAAGCGCGTTCTCGCCGAGTCGGGCAGCCAGGCCCGCGCCATCGCCAAGATCGAGGACCAGCATGCCGTCACGGTCATCGATGACATCATCCGCAGCGCCGACGTCGTGATGGTCGCCCGAGGCGACCTCGGCATCGAGTGCCCGATGGAGGAACTTCCGATCATTCAACGCCGCATCGTGAAACGTTGCATCACTCTGGGACGCCAGGTGATCGTAGCCACCCACATGCTCGAGTCGATGATCGAGAACCCCCTCCCGACGCGCGCCGAGATCACCGACATTGCGAATGCTGTCTTTGAACAGGCCGATGCCATCATGCTCAGCGGTGAAACCACCGTGGGCAAGTACCCGGTCGAGTGCGTCCAGGTGTTTGACCGCGTGGCGCGCCGTATCGAGCGCAGCGGAGGGGCGGAGTTCGCCGAGTTTGCCGAGATCAACGACGTACGGCAGAAGGCGGTCAAATCAGCCGTCTCGCTCGCCAACAGCATCCCGGGATCAAAGATCGTCGTCTTCACCAAGCGCGGCTACATGGCCGATCACTTCAGCCAGCTACGCCCAGCGGAGGCACCCATCTTCGCCTTCACGCCGAGCGCTCACGTCGCACGCCGTCTCACGCTCAACTGGGCCACGCTGCCCATCGTGATGCCGTTTGACCTGAATCCCGAGTACACCATTGCCGAAGCCGAGAAAGTCCTTCTCCGTCTCGGTCTGGTCGAGGTCGGCACCCAGCTCGTCGTCCTCACAGACGTCATGACGGGCAAGGACCGCTTCGACTCGATCCAGGTGCGCCGCGTCGCCTAGCAAAAGCCAATCCTATCAGCCCTCTGCGGGAATATCTCGCAGGGGGCTTTTTTTTGCAGAACCGCCACGCCTACTTTGCTGGCTCGCGGTAGCTGATGGGGATGATACCCATCTTGCGAGCCTCTGCGATGTCGATGATCTGGTAGTCGATCTCCTTCGGGTCCTCAAGCTTCTTCCAGGCGTCGTTGAGCTCTTCGTTGCCGGTCTGTACGGCTGCCTCGAAGGCAAACCACCCCGGCGCTTTCCTCCGCACCTTCAGCTCTTTTTTCGGCAGCCAGTCGACGTCTTCCGACGCCTCATCGGCCTTGTCCCCCATCATGGTCGTCTCGATGGCAATCGTCTTCTCCCCTTCCTCATCGAGATCAACCGCGAGGAACATGTGGCCGGGAATGCTGACGAGATAGGGATTGAGGCCGATCTTTCTGAGGATCGACGCCATGAGCACACTGCCATCGACGCAATTGGCCTGACGGGCCTTGATGGCGTCATCAAAAAGCCGGACGTGCTGGCGAGCGACATCATCGGAATCCGTCGCCGTGGTCGTGATGTCGCTATACCGGAATCCCCGCTCCTGCAACACGTGCCAGATGGCGAACACCTGATCCGCCACCACTGCGGGATCGCCGCTCTGATAGCCATCGAAGGAGCTCGCAATCCCCGTATCCAGAGCCTCCCGGAGGATACCATCAATCCACGGATGGTTTTCGTTCACGTAAGCAGCAAACAGCCAACTGTAGTCCGAAACATCCCCCTCCTCGTCCGACTCGGATACCGCAAACATGCAATCGTTGATGGTTTGCAAGGTGACATCTTGCGTCTGTTCGCCGAGTTCCTTGTCGTTGACCGACACCTTGAAAGTCACGCTCAACGGCGTGGCCTGCTTCGTGGACAACAAGGCATCGAAGCGAAACCTGGGGTTAGGAAAGATCTTCCACGTATCCGCCCGTTTTGGGATTTTCCCCTCGAAGACTCCCCCTTCCATCACCGCATTGGGCTTCACCTCGACGCGCACCGTGTCGCCGCCTTTCAGGCCATCGATGCTGACTCCCACGACGCCGTTTTCCTGGCCGAGCACATGCCCCGCCCACTTGGCAAAGACGTCTTCCCCCGGCTTGAGCGTCGCCGTGCTGAAGATCATGGACGGATAGAGTTCGTCCTTGGGATACACCACGGGTTCCCATTCGATCTCCGCCCAGACAGAGGAGGTTGCGATGACGGCAGCAGCGAGCAAAGAAAAGTTCCGAAGGTTCACGGCAAAAGGGACTCTGCGAGTCCAATAAGGGAAACCATCGCCCTTGTAAAGAGGGCGCATTAGCAAGACTGCAGCCACCGGGAAATTAGCTAACCCGCCATATCGGGCATCCCGTCACCGCTTGAGCGGAAGCCATTGCAGGACTCTCTGGATTTGCTGATCCCAGTAGTCCCAACTGTGGCCAAAACCCTCGTGTTCCTCGTAGGTGAATGGAAGCTGGAGCTTCTTTGCGTGGGTGGCAAATCGCCGATTTCCCGGCAACAAGTGATCCTCGGTGCCACAGCAGGAATAGATCGCCGGGACTTTCGCTCCCGTGCGAACCAATTTGCGGGCAATAGCAAACAGATCGGACGGACCGCCGCCAATCTTCGTGAAATCTCCGAAGCTCGACCGCATCACGGCACGCCAATGATCATCGCGTCCGTCCGCGATATTGGCCACATCCACCGCTCCCGAGAAGCTTGCCGCCGCCGCGTACTTCTCCGGCTGGGTCAGAGCGAGATAAAGCGCTCCGTATCCACCCATGGAAAGCCCGGCGATAAAGTTATCCTGCCTTTTCTCGGAAAGCGGAAAGAAACCCCGCGCCGTCTCCAGCAGTTCCTCCCGGAAAAAAGTGGCATATTTCGGGCCCGACGCCATGTCCTGATACCAGCTCAGATTGCCAGCAGGCATGATGACAGCCAGCCCGAGATCGGCGGCATAGCGCTCGATCGAGGTGCGTCGCGCCCAGATCGTGTGGTCGTCGCTCATGCCATGCAGAAGCACGAGCACGGGATGTTTTTTCCCGCGCACCCGCCCCTTCATTCCGATCTGGCCGCGCGTCTCCTGCGGAAGGATGACATTCATTGAGCAAGACAAGCCGAGCGACTCGGAGAAAAAGCGACATTCCAGAAAAGCCATGGAAACATCGTAGCAAAAGCGCTCCAGGAAGCGATCTTCTTTCCGGTCTCTCAATAGCCTGGAGATGCCATGCGCCCAGATGCGGCGCATGACCTGGACCCGATCGGCTAGTAACTTCCGGAGGGGACAAAGGAAGTGTCTTCGGTGACCAAAAACTGGTCGATCTTGCAAAGAGCCTGCCGGTACCGAATGGCGAGAATGTTATTTCCCGCATTGAGTGCAGCCACTCCACCAAGCTTCAGCCAGACCCAGCTTCCGTAAGTGGGGTAGGTCGATTTGAGTGTGTAGGCGGTGCCCGCTACGGGATTCAGCGCAAAGTAAAAGGAATGGCTCCCGCCATCCGCCGCCTTCACCCGCGCCCATACCGCGTAGTTCCCGGCGGCGAGAACGTTGAAGGTATATTGCGCGCTCGGTGTTGTGAGTGCATCCGGGTTGTTGGTGATCGTTCCTGCCTTGGCAGCCACATACTGGCCGCCGCCCGCTTGCGACTCGTCGCCATAAATCTCCATCGGCGCGTTCAGTGCGCCGGTCTCGGCCTCCAGGCAGGTGAAGAGGCGGACGCTATCATCATTTCGATTCAGCACGACCGTCTGATCTCCAGCCTTGAATTTCCATACCGAGCCATCCGGTTCCGCCACGAAGGTCACCGCTCGGGGATTGCCGGCATTGGGCGACCAGGAAAAGGCCACCGCCGAAGACATGCTCGCAAGATTGCTGGTGGTTGCCAGGCTGTACGCGATGCGATTGGAAGTGCCTCCAGTATTGAGCGTGACCGGAACTGTCTTCGTCGAAGCCTGCACCTGCGCCGGGATTTGCAGGACGGTGAAATCGAGTCTGGCCTTCGGCCCCTGGGTCTTGAAGACGTTTCCCTGCTGGAGGATCGTCTGCTGCTTTGGGAAAAACCGGAGTTCCAGCGGCTTGGGAGCGGACAAGGCAACATCATCCACCACCACCAGTACATCCGGTTTGAGAAACAGCAGATGCCTCCGAAACTTGGTCAACCCTGTTGAGACCGGGTAGCATGCCGTGGCGTTGCCAACCACGTAGTCCAGCCGAGGACTCGTAAAGCTCAGGTCAGCATCAATGGCCGGGTTGAGCATCCCGTTCGGATCCGCCGCACTGGCAGGTTTGGAGTTAAACGTGAAGGCCCCCTCGCCCAACTGGCCCGCGCCGCTGATCAGCAGCGAATTCGTATACGCCGTCATCTTGTAGGTATAACCCGCATTTTGCAGGAGCCATTCTCCGCCGCCGAAGATGCAGAAATTACTCGCAGCCGGGTGGACATGATTGCCGCCCCAGTTCACGTAATTCGTGGTATTCTTCGCCTCGACACCGTGCCCCAGGAAGGGGCCGCATTGATAGGCGACTATCGATTCGTCGCCATCCCATCCCGTTCGCATCACGGCGAAGTCGAGATCATCGAAATAGCCGAACGTTGGCAGCCCCTCAGCCGTCGGCGAATTCTCGGGAATGGCCGGATTGTACCATACGAGATTGAGCCAGGGAGACGTCCCGGTATTGTAGGTGACGTTGTTCGAGTAATTGATCTTCTTCGCATCGTACTCGGCGGCCTGCCACTGTGCGGTGGGGATGTCATATTCCGCCGCCAGTTTCCTCAGGATGTAGTTGGGTCCGGCCCAATCATACCCGAGGCTGTCTGCAAAATTGATGTGAGTCTGCGATCCTGTCTGCCCGTTTCGCGGCAGATCGAAGTAGAGCCGGTAATCCGCCGTTTCTCCGAACCACGGAGTGTCGAAAAAATCAACGCCGAGGATCTTTCTCGAGACGTCCATGTACTTCAGCAGATGATCCACCGCGCACCAATAGCCTGCCCCCTCGTGGTCCGCCCCATCGGAGCCGAGGCAATACATCGTCATGCCGAGCTTGTCCATGGCGGCCTGCAACCATGGCAGCGTATCGGGAGCGCCAGACTCGCCATGAATCGCCACGCCGGCAAATGTGAGCGCGTTCATATCGGTCCAGAGATGATTCTGGAGAAAGTTATCGCGCCACCATGCGGTGGGGATGCCGTTGTACATACCCGCCCCGCGCGTGCTGAGCGTGTTCCTTAGCATCAGCCGATCCATACCGCCGAGGACATTGGCGCACCAGTCATAGAGCAGACTAAGGCCGACCAACTGATGCGCCGCCGCGAGACCGTCTCCGCCATAGTCGCCCGTTCCCCAGGTCGGGTAATTGCAGGAGCTTCTGGCCCACTGCTGAGCCGCCGCCAGGTATTTATTCGGTTCCGGAGGCATCGCATTGCCAGCGGGGGCGACGAGGATGCGATCAATGGCGGGATTGGCTCCGCCGCTTGAGTTGCGATTGGATATCTTGAAGGTATGGTCTCCTGCCGCGAGAGAGTAATTCGATACAACCTTGCGCCAGACCCACTCCCGGTACGCATAACCGTTATTCGGCGCGGCGAGTGTCTTGTTGTAGGGAAGCAGGGTGACAGGAACGAGTGAGTTGTAAGGAAATACGCTCGTTCCATCCAGGGCCACCTGGCTGTACCCAAAGGTATCGACTCCAAAGTAAAAACTGTCATGCCCTTTGTACGGAGCCTTGAAGCGCACCCACACATCATACGATCCCCCCGTAAGGGTGAGTGTCTTTTGTGCGTCGGGAACATCTGTCGCGGCGGGCAAAGCGTTATTCGCCGGAATACCAGACCAGCTTTCCAGCCACTGCCGCCCATGCGCGAGGGAATCACCGAAAGGTATGAGACCGCTGGTCGTCTTCACGATCAGATTATTCGGATTCGAGGCGGTTCCCGTGTTGTTGAGTTGAAAATCCTCCGCTTCCACCCAGCGCTGCTCAATCCCGAGTCCGGAGGGGGCGAGGTTGGGATCGGAAGAGAAGACCAGCTTGTCGATACAGAGGCCCTGCTTCTGATAAGTCAGGCCAAAAGCGTGGTTGCCGGGGGAAAGGTTCCAGCTTCCGCAGTACACCCACTTCCAACTGCCGTGCGGAGCCGAGCTGGTAAAGCTGAGCTGGGAGCCATTAATGGCCAGCCAAGCCGTGTTGGAATTCGCATCAGGAGAATAAACCCGAAGCCACAGGTGATAATTCGCCGTCCGCACGGTGGAGAATGCGTAGGTGGCGCTCGGCGGCTGGGTGTTCGGGTTGTTTAGCGCTCCGCCGATTGGCGTGGCGATATATTTCCCGCCGGAGACAGTCGGGTCCGAATAAACGGCCATGGGAGACCTCACCGGAACATCCTCGGCTTCCATCCATATCGTATCGACTGCAAGCGGTGTCGTCTTGGTCAGCACATATGCCATGGCGAGTATGCCCAGGGTATCCCCCACCTCGCGTTGCCAGAGCTGCTCATCGCTAGCGCCCGGCGTCGTGTACTCCGGCGGCAACTTTGCCGCAGCAGCATCGGCCGCCGCCTTGAAATCCAGCCACATGTCCGCCCACCGTGTCCCAGCCGGGGGGCTTAAGATTGCACTCCGGATGGTGTTGAACTTCGTCGTATCAAGCAACAGCTTGGGATGCACATTGTCATACGAAGCCAGCGTCGTCGCGTTGACCGTATTCGCAGTCTGAGCACCGACAGAGAACATGCCGAAAAACGCCGCCAGAAGGCAGCCCGACAGGAGAGGAACGATTTTCATGATTGAGGGGAAATCCCTCCGCTGCATCGATCAGTTCGCTGGTGATCGCCGCCTTGCAAAAGGATGGAAATCGTATAATCGCGACGTTGCAAAATCTGCAACGGGGCCGATGGTCAAACCTTTGAGCCGCCTACGGCTTCAAAAACTTCCACAACTACCGCTTGCGCGTCATCGCCCAATGCGGATAACACAACATCAACAATTGACCTCGTCCCCATTTTTTGGCGGAGAGCCGCGGAGAGCCCTTTTTTGGCGGAGAGCCGCCAGTCGTCCGAGGTGGACCGGCGAAAGATGGTGCGCGATGCAGGGTTCGAACCTGCGACTTCCTGCGTGTGAAGCAGGCGCTCTACCACTGAGCTAATCGCGCGGAAGGGAGGATGATTAAAGCAGACCGGAAACGGATTTCAAGCGCGGGTTTCGCATTTCCTGCAAGCCCCCTGCGCCGTCCCGTGACTAGCGCCGCTTGCGGGAAGCGCCGAAACGCACCCCCTTGTGCGTGCGTACGCCCTTGGCTCCCTTGAGCGCGGCGGCGACGGAGTCTTCGTTGAAAATCGCCGAAAAGACGTAATCGAAATCCTCCAACTTCTGGCGGGTAATCTTCTGGTCGATGAATCGCTCGATGTCCTTCACGTGCGGCAGTTCCTCCGCCGTCATGATGGTAAATGCGTCGCCAATGCTCTGGGCGCGCCCGGTGCGGCCGATGCGGTGAACGTAATCCTCCGGATGCTGCGGCACGTCGTAGTTGATGACGTGGGAAACACCGGCGATGTCGATACCACGGGCGGCGATATCCGTCGCGACCATCACCTCGTAGCGGCCATCCTTGAATCCTTCCAGAGCGTCGATGCGCTCCTGCTGGGTGCGATTGGAGTGGAGGACGGCCACGGAATGATTCTCCGCCTTGAGCTTGCGCGCGATGCGGTCTGCGCCTTCTTTCGTGCGGCTGAAAATGAGTACGCTCTCAAACTCCGTGCGCTTGAGGAGGGCGATGAGGAGGTCAAATTTCTGGCTGGCCGCGACCGGGTACAGGGCGTGAGTCACCGTTTCGGCGGGGGAGCGGCGGGCTCCGATCTCGATCTTCGCGGGATCACGCAGGCACCATGAGGCCAGGCGGCCGATTTCCTCTGGCACGGTGGCGGAGAAGAGCAGCGTCTGGCGATCCTTGGGGCACTTTTCCACGATGCGGCGCACATCGGGCAGGAAGCCCATGTCGAGCATGCGGTCGACCTCGTCGAGCACGAGGATCTCAAGCTTGGAAAGGTTGATGGTTTTTTGCTCGATGTGATCGAGCAGGCGGCCCGGCGTGGCGGCGACAACATCGCACCCCTTGAGGAGTGTGTCCTTCTGCTTCCCATAGCCCACGCCGCCGAAGAGCAGCGCGATCTCAAGATGCATGAAACGGGAGAAGTCGCGGAATGCCGTCTCGACCTGCATGGCGAGCTCGCGGGTCGGCTCAAGGATGAGGCAGCGCGGAAACTCCTGCGGCGAATCAAGCTTGGAGAGAATCGGCAGGCCAAAGGCTGCCGTCTTGCCGGTGCCGGTCTGTGCGGAAGCGATCAGGTCCTTTCCAGAAAGAATGACAGGGATGGCTTGGAGCTGGATGGGTGAGGGATCAACATATCCCATGCGCTGTACGCCGTGGACAACAGCATCGGAGAGTCCCAAATCTTGGAAAGACATGATCCGAACAACCTAGCGCCTTCCCACCCCCCTAGGCAAGAACCTCGCTCAATATAACGCCCCGGCCGCCCCAGTAAGAACAATTTCCTTGTCATTATCGTGATTTTACACGATAAATCTTTTCCGTGGTAGCGACAAGCATCTCCATCCTCGCCGACCCGGCTCAGTCCGAGGCCTCCCGCGCCAGTTGCGCGATGGCCAGACGGAACTCGCGGTCCGCACGTCATCCGGCTTTATTATCCGTGAATACCGACGAAAAAACTTCGCGCGCACCGAGCAAAGGCGTCCGCTCGGTGCTCCAAAACCTGGCCTGTCTGACCCGGCAGAGCTTTGCCGCTCTCAAGGAGAAGCCTCCAGAACCGAAAAGCAAACCGGCCCGGCAAGCTCCCCTCTCCCGTCCGGTCCAACTCGATCTCTTCGCAAATCCCCCCTCCATCTCCCAAGGATAGCCTGGGCAAAAAACAGGCTGCGCAACTCTCGGTCACGCAGCCTGTCGAGAATTCAGGGGATCAGTTGATTACAGATTCTTGAGGAAGCTCTTGAGCATCCACAGAGTCTTCTCGTGGGTCTGGATGCGACCGATGGCGAGATCCTGAGTCTCGAGATCCTCCACAGCGCCAGCGCTGTCGCGCACCGCCCTGGCGGCACTCACCACGATCTCATGGGATTCAATGAGATGGGCCACGTAATCCTTGGCCGGGATCTGCTCGATGCCGATCTCCGAAATGCTGGAGAGGCCGGCCAGCGTGCGCAGTCCGCCCGGAGACAGCACATCGAGAGCACGCAGGCGCTCCGCGATCTCATCCACGGCCTCAAAGAGTTCCTCGTACTGAGTCTGGAACGCCGTGTGCAGTTGGAAGAAGGCCGGTCCCTCAACATTCCAATGGGCCACGTGAGTTTGTCCCATCAGCGCGTAGCTGTCCGCGAGAAGGGTTTTCAGGTTATTGGCGACCGCAGTCGACTCCGATTTTGAGATGGTTTCCGTACTCATGATGTGTGTGTTACCTCGGTATACGAAACTAAGACAAGATGCGCGCTTGCGCAAGAGACGAGCCATGCCAGTGTAGACGCAAACCCATGAGCAAAACCCTCTGCGACTGGTCCAAGCACGACATCGAGCGACACCCGGAAAAGCTCGCCGAGCTTGTACTGGAGCCGAGATACTACTGCCGCAAATGCGCGAGAGCGGCCAATACATCCAAGGTGCTCTGCAAGGCACGCAAGTTGCCGGGAAAGGACGAGTCGGCGACATCTTCTGTCGAAAATGATGTCGCGAAATAGCCCGGGGCACGTATATCACATGCCACCGCCGCTATGACTCCTGACATTTTCCTCAAAGACACGCATAACATTCTCCGCTGGGTCGTTCTCCTCACCTGTGCCTGGGCGCTTCTCCGCTTGTGGAGCGGGGTCAGGGGAAACAGCGAGTGGACAAAGTCGGATCGTATGTGCGGTCTGGTCTTCACCAGCTTCCTCAATCTCCAGGTTCTCCTCGGCATCGTCCTGTACGCCATCAGCCCCGTAACCAAGGCGGCGATGGCCAACTTTGGCGCGGCGATGAAAGATCCGTACCTCCGCTTCTTCGCAGTAGAGCACCCGACAGCGATGCTCCTGGCCGCGATCATCGCCCAGGTCGGGTATTCCCGGGCCAAGCGGGCGGAAACCGACCGCTCGCGGTTCCTGAACTCCGCCATCGCGTACACGATCTCAGCCGTGCTCATCGTCCTCTCGATTCCGTGGCCGTTTTCCTTCCTGAAATACGCCCGCCCGCTCTTTCCCTCCCTGGGAAACTAGCGCCTGCTCGAGATTTTCGTTGCCGCCACTTGATTTCATGCCGGGTCGTCGTACGTTCGACCCTGCAATATCCATGAAAACACGTTCACTCCTTGCAGTGGCACTGGTCGGTTTGGCAATCTCTGCCGGAACATCACTGGCCGGGAATGGATGGAATCAGGGATATTGTCCGCCACCGCCGCCGAACTGCGGCCCGCGCTGGGGCGGCTCCACCGCCTCGTTTGGCGTCACTTTTGGGGCACCCATCACGCCGGTATACCGCCGCGTGTACTACCAGCCCGCGCCGGTCGTTTACCAGCCGGCTCCGGTCATTGTCACCCCAGCTCCGGCCTACTACGGAGCCAACTACGGCCCCAACACCCTCATCGCGGCTCAATCCTGCCTGTATCGCCTCGGCTATTACCGGGGAGCAGTCGACGGGGAGTTTGGTCCGCAGACCAGCCGTGCCATCCAGCACTATCAGGTCGACAACGGTCTGCCTGTCACCGGTCGTCTGGATCGGCGCACGCTGGCCAGTCTCGGGATCTAGAGTCCCGGAGGGGAGATTTCGCCTGCGGAGACCGGTGAAAGCAATAACTTGAAACTCCGTGAGACCATGCCATATTACTCTCAACACGGGGGCGTATTGGTTTCGACGTGAAGTTTGATGCCCGGCCCGCATGCCGAGGATGATTCGTTGGCCTCGTTAAAAATCGGATCAAACAAATAAACGCAGATTACGAAGATCTCGCTCTCGCGGCCTAACGTGCCGTGACGTGTTTCCGGTGACGCCTGCTAGGCGGAAATACGACGACAGCAGGCTAGCTCAAGGCTGGGGCGACCGCGGCCAAGAGCGAATTCGATTTCGTGGACGCTCAGGAGCGGGTAGCGCGACGACCCGTAGCATCGCTCCAAAACCTTTGGTCGTCTAAGCATGTAGAAAGTCGCGCTGAACGCTTCAGGGACAGGGGTTCGACTCCCCTCGCCTCCACTTTTTTTCAACAAAATCCCCTCCCCGGTCGGGGTAGGATGTTCCAGAGATGCCCGCTCGGGGAATTCTTCGGCTAGAGTTGATCCGCCCTGTTGCAGAGCGGTTGCCAGACACATCCGAGAAACCTTGCTTCCCGGCAGCAGGATTCGGGTATCATGAGGTCATGTCGGGTTCTTACCAAAAAGTTCGCTTTGAACGGGGCGGTCTCGTTGCAGAGGAACCGACAGGAGACTCCAAACTCTGGAAGCCGCTGCGCGGCACATCATCGTGGGTCACCAATGCCTCAAACAATGCGGCGCTCGGCCTGCCCTTGCACGATGGAAACGCAGGTTGGGAGCGAATCCCGCTCCAGAGTAAAAATCTGAACCCCCTGCGCCCCGACCAGATGCGGGCGGTGGAAGCCTGGGAAACCACCCGTTCAGGAATACTGGTGATGCCAACCGGCACCGGCAAGACCGAGGTCGCCATGCACATCACCCAGAGAGTCGGCTTTCACACGCTCTTCATCGCTCCGACACGTGCGCTCTCCTACCAACTGGCCTATCGCCTGGAGCAGGGATTTGGCATGCGCGTGGGGTTCATCGGGGACAACACGTTTCAGTTGGAACCGATCTCGGTCGCGACCTACAAAAGCGCCGCCCTGAAAATGGAGCACATCGGCAGCTACTTCAAGCTGCTGGTCTTTGATGAGTGTCACCACCTGGGCGGCGACATGATTCTTGACTCGGCGAGAATGTCCGCAGCGCCATATCGGCTGGGGTTGACCGCGACACCCAGCCGGACGCGCACCGGAGCCCCGAGCGCGGCCGAGCAACTCATCGGCCCCATCTGCTTTGAAATCCCGATCTCGTCGGCACAAGGCAGTATCCTGGCTCGTTACGGTCTCGTCCGCGTGCCCGTTTTCCTGACCGATGAGGAGAAGAAGGAATATGACGCTCTGGGTGCCATCGTGCGCAATCACATGGCGGAACGCCGCAAAGAGTCTCCCGATTACTCCTGGGAGGATGTGGCCCGAGCCGCCTCGCGAGATGCCGAGGCTCGCCATGCCTTCCGGGCGCGGCTGAAGAGGCGGTCGATCGAGGATCACGCCTCCGAAAAGCTCAATGTCATTGAAGACCTGATCCAGGAGCACACCCAGCAGGTCATTATCTTCACGGGCTCCAACAAAATGGCGCGCGCGGTTTCCTGCCGGTTTCTGATTCCGTGCCTGCTGGCCTCCACGATGAAATGGGAGCGAGAGCGCATCCTGGCGGGCTATGGCGCTGGCGACTTTCAGGCGATTGTCGCCAACAAGATTCTCAACGAGGGCATCGACGTGCCCAAGGCAAAAGTCGGCATCGTGGTTGGCGGAACCGGATCGCCCAAGGACGCGACCCAGCGCCTGGGCCGCATCCTGCGGAAAAACGGCGAGGAAACCGCCCGGCTTTACGAGGTGGTCTGCAAGGAAACGGGCGAGGAACAGCGTTCACGAAAGAGAAGGCAGGGCGATGCTTACAAAAGATGAGGCCATTTTTTACTGGCAGGGCGACCGGATAGAACCCGACCGGCTGAAGACCCAGACGCATGCCCACTACCCTTTTCTGGCCGCCCAGATGCTGGATATCTATCAGACTGGAGCAGGAAAGATGCGGTCGGAATTATGGGAGGCAGTCCGAAGCGTGTTTCATGGCGAGGTCGACTGCCCGTCCCGCCGAATTCAGGCATTTTGCTCCCTTTTGGACGAGAAGTCCGATTTCGGGGGTCGCGGGGGATCGGATGCGGCGCGAAAACGCATGCGTGTTTTTGAACTCGCCGCCGCTCGTCACCCGCTGGTCCGGGTTTCCTCATCCCTTCTCTCTCATGATGAAAACACGGTAAAGGCGGAGATCTCCAGGCAGATGGGCGAGGCTTGGGAGGATATCGAAAGGGAGCTCTTTTCGGATGTCTTTGAACTCCGGCGACTCAGAAAATTCGCAGGCTATGCCTCTCCCGAGGCTCTTCTGACCCGATACAACGAGGCTCAGTTGCAGGCCTGCCTGTATAGCGCCACCGAGGTCAAAATCAGAACCGCGCGCGACTATCGGGCGATCGTGATGGCCGCAAAGCGGGCCATGCTCATGCACGAAACCCGGAAGATGCCGGACGGGCGCATGGAATTCACTTTCTACGGACCCGCCGCCTCCCTTCGCGTGACCCGGCGCTACGGTGTGGACATCGCGAGGATTATCCCAACCCTGCTGGCCTGCTCGGAATGGGAGATGGAGGCGCCGATACAAATCCGAAAATGGGAACGCCTGCCGGTCCTGAAAGTCTCAAGCAGTCACCGCTATCAAAGCTCTCGCGAGCTCCAACCCGCGTTCGACTCAAAGCTCGAGGAGGACTTCTCGGCTGCCTGGGCAAAGGCCGGACAGCACAAATGGCGGCTGGAGCGGGAGTCCGACGTGCTCTTTCGCGGTCAGAAAGCCTTCTTCCCGGATTTCACCCTCGTCCATAACACAGGCAGGCGGGTGTATCTGGAAATCGCGGGGTTTTGGACACCAGAATATCTGGATGCAAAATGCGCCACGCTCAAGGATTTCTCCGGAGAAAGCATCCTGCTCGCGGTAAGGGGAAACGCGCACGAGCGATTCAATGGCCTCGGGTTTCCGGTCGTGACATTCCGAAAGAGCCTGTCCCCTGACGCGTTGATCCCGGCTCTTGCCGCTTTTGAGCAAGCGTGAGGAGCGGGATAACCGCCTCCCGCTGCGCCCCTTCATCTCTCCGGGTGATCACGTTTCCCATGGTTCAGGGCGGCTCGGAGCTTTTTTTCGGACTCGGCGGACCAGTAGGCGCAGTCGAGTTGAATGAATAGCGAAGTGTAGGGCAGCGTGAAGGTCGTCTTGAGAACGATCACCAGGAAGTCCGTCGCCGCCTGGAGCACATCGAGCAGCGAGAGATTCACCCGCTGCCGGGAGTACATCGACGCGCATTTCCTCCGGCTGCGGAGTGCGGAGGAGGTTTCCGCCGAGCTGCACCTTCGCCCCGCCCAGCTTTGTCGTCTCTTCCAGCGATTCAATCACTCCAGCCCCTTCCAATATCTCACGCATAAAAAGATGATGCGGGCGGTGGAGTTGCTCGTCGCCGAAAGGATGTCGGTCAAGCAGACCGCCCTGGAGCTGGGCTACGAGGACCAGTACCATTTCTCCCGGCTCTTCAAGAAGCGCTTCGGCCACTCTCCGCAAAACTTCGCCCAGCTCTCGTGGCGCGAGATGCCAGCCTAGCCATCAGACCACCAGCTTTCCCTGCAAAGAGAGCGTCTTGCTTTCCGCGGGCAAGCCGAGTTCTCCCGCCAAAAGCTGGTGATGAACGAGCCGCACCCCCTCGCCGCCAATGTCGGACGGGGCGGAGGTAATACGCGGCACTCCCGGCGGACACTCGTAGGCGTTCAGAAAGGCAAAGCCCGGGACATCGCCACTCAAGGCCCGCCATGCGTCCGCATGAATGGTCAGCACCCCATCGATCTGGTGCCGCCTTTGCCAGCGCCGCAAGGCCGCAGAGTCATCCACCCTCCCCTCATAGGGAGGGATACCGGCTCTCCCGGCGGCCGACGCAGCGTAGGCGCCGCGCCAGCGATGCCCGGTGCGCGACTCCAGCGCGGAATCCACGGCAAACCCGATCCGCTGCGATCCACGTCTCGCCAGCCAGTCCGCCGACTTCATCACTCCGTCAAAGTAATCCATCGCCACGCTGTTCATCGCAGGGTGATGAGCGAGAGCGCCCAGCGAGACCGGGGCAAAGGATGTCCACTCCCATCCCTCCAGATCCAACGGTGCCTGGGAAGACCCCAGCAATACGCCCTGTACTCCGCGATGAAACCATATACGGGCGAGACGCCGCCTGCCTGCGGCCTGACCCGGGAGCTTTTGCGCCTCGATGGAGTAGCCCAGCCGCTCCGCCTCCGCGCGCGCTCCTGCGAGCACGGCCAGCCCGTACTCATCTGTATCGCACAGGAGATAGCCCAGCACACTGCCATGACGTCGGGCTCTCCGCTCCCGATAGGCGGCGAGAGCGGAGAGCGCCGGATCTGGCCGATAGCCGAGAGATCGGATCGCCTCCTCCACCCGCTCTTTCGTGCCGGATGACACCCTCAACCCTCCCCGCACCACGCGCGAAACGGTCATGTGGCTCACACCCGCCAGCCGGGCTACATCGTAAAGGGTCGGGCGTTTTTGTTCCCCCATCATGTTACTGTGAACATTCACGCGCCATTGCGCAACTCCGGCCTTGGGGGAATCCTGCCGTCATGAACAAGCCTCCCTTCAGTGTCTCCGGCGTCATCCCGTCCCTCGCGCAGATTGCAGACTTCGGCCCGCCCCGCAGCGAGATCGGCATCGGATGCCTCATGCCATGGCTCGGCAAGCTTTACGTGCTCAACTACGTTTCGCACCGCCGCCACACCGGCACCGGCGCGGGCCTACGCGTGATCGAGGACGATTTCTCCATGACAGTGCATCCCGAGGCAGTCGACGGCACGTACGCCAACCGCTTCGTCCACGCGCCGTCGAGCCAGTTGATCATCGGCCCGCACGTGATCGACACCCGCCACACTGTGCGCACCGTGCGCGAGCTTATCGACATCCGCCTGTGCGGCACGGCCACGCATCTGACTGATCCCGAGAACCTCGTCTACATGCTCGGCATGGAGGGCGAGCTCTTCGAACTCAACGTCCGCACCCTCGAGGTGAAGCCTCTCTTTGACCTTACGGCAGAGCTATCCACTCCCGGCGAATACTCCTGCCACTACAAGGACTGCTACACCGAGGGCGGCCGCCTCGTCGTGGTCAACAACGACTACAGCGAGGCTGACTTCCTCGGCAAACAAAGCGAGGGAACGCTGGCCGAGTACGATGGCGAAAAATGGACCGTCATCGAGCGCAAGCCCTACGTGGGTCTCGGCGGCCTCGGACCCTACGGCGGTAATGTCTTTGCCACGGGGTGGGATCGCGCCTCGGCGATTCTCAAGGTCTTCACCGGAGCCGACCGGACCTGGCGCACCTACCGCCTGCCCAAGGCCTCGCACTGCTGGGATCACAAGTGGCAGACCGAGTGGCCGCGCATTCGCTCCGTCGATCACGAGCGCCTGCTCATGGACCACCATGGCATGTTTTACGAGCTCTCGCCCTGGGCCTATGGCAATCGCGTGTGGGGCATCCGCCCGATTTCAACCCACCTCTGGGTGCACGGAGACTTCTGCTCCTGGAAAGGCATGCTCATCATCGGCGCAGACAACACCAGCCACGAGGGCGGCGGCAACCTCCAGTGCGCCGAGCCGCAGTCCGGCCTCTGGTTTGGCCGCACCGATGATCTCTGGAATCTCGGCAAGCCCAAGGGCTGGGGCGGTCCCTGGTGGGAGGATGCAGTAATGTCAGGCGAACCCTCCGATCCTTACCTGATGACCGGCTTTGACAAGAAGGCCCTCCATCTTTCCCATGACAGCACCCAGGCGGTGACCTTCAACGTCGAGGTCGATTTCCTCGGCTGCGGGGTGTGGAAATCCTATGCCCGCATCGAGGTGCCAGCCGAGGGATATGTCCCGCACGTCTTCCCGGACGGCTTTTCCGCCCACTGGGTCCGCGTCACGGCCTCAGCCGACTGCCGCGCCACGGCGCAGCTTCACTACACGTAAGGGCTTTACTGCACCTGTACCGAGGACGTCGCCGCTTTGTTCTCGGTCAGTTGCTGGCGTTTATCGAAGAATGCGAGTGCCATGCGCTTGCGTTCCTCGAGGACGGCAGCGACCTGCTGATCGACAGGCGGCAATGGGGCAAGAATCGAACCTCCCGGAGGCATCCAGGCGCGCCTGGTGAAATTATCGAAAACCGAGCCGCCCGGCAGGGGGCGCGGACAGTCGGAGACATAAAGGCGCTGGCCGCTGGGCGCGAGCGCGACCATTTCCACATGGCCGTAGGAGCCGCCGGGCGTGCCGCGATTGCGCTTCCCCATGCGGGCATCTCCGAGGTAGACGAGCACGCTTCCGAGAGGTGCCTTGAACGGTGAGGCGCAGGCCACCGGTTTCCACCCGGCATCGGCGAGGATCTTCTCCCAGTCCTGGCCATTACCTTGCTTGAGCCCGGTACCGAGGCCGGATTTGTTCAGGATCGAATAAATGCCGCGACCGCACCATCCCGAGGAGATGTTATCATTCGCGCTCTCGACGGCGGCGGCGACGAGCTTCGTGCGGGAAAGCTGGCCCGCCTGCACCGTGGCGGCGAGGGCGATCATTGCGATGAGGGCCAGACTCCGGAGAAGCATCGGGGAGACTTTATTCAGAGAGCCGGGTGCGCCAAGGGTTTTTTCGCCGAAAATCACTCCTCGGCCCGCACCAGTTCCGGCAGCGCCTCGCGATAGGACGGAAACACCGGCAGCCATCCCGTGGCTTTGAGCTTTGCATTGGAGATGCGCTTGTTGCTGGCTCCTCGTCGGCGAACCACCTCGCCCTGGGCCTGACCCGGCAGATCTCCACCCAGAAAGTCGGCGATCCACTGGTAAACCTCGCGCTGGGTGGCGGGGTGATCGTCTGCCACGTTGTAAACGCCCGGAGCGCAACGATGCGTATAGAGATGAAAAAGCGCCCGGGCCGCGTCGTCACGGTGGATCTGATTGATCCAGCGGCTCCCTTCGCCGTCGAGGGCAGCCTCTTTTCCAAGGTAGCGTTTGAGCAAAACCGAGCGTTTCGGTCCGTAAAGGCCGGCCAGCCTCGCTGCGTAGCCACCCGATGCCAGAGCGACACCCTCGGCATCGCGCAGGATGAGGCCGGTATCCCGGGGCGGATCAGCCGGGCTATCCTCCGTCACCCATTCGCCGTCCTTCTGGGCATAAACCGAGGTGCTGCTGACAAAAAGCGAGCGTCGGGGTTTTGCGGCGGCGAGGGCGTTGAGGAATCCATCCAGATAGGCCGAGCGATACGCTTCAGCATCCCCTCCCCGCGTGCTTACGGAGTAGATCAGGGCGTCTGCGCCCCGCCACGGCGGAGCGAGCAGGAACTCACGCGTAAGATCCTGGGAGCGAACCTCATAAGGTTTGCCAGCCAGCCGTCGCGCCGAGTCTTCACGACCGAAGGCAATCACCTCCCAGCCGGAGCTAAAAAACAAATCGGCTGCGGCCTCTCCGAGGAAACCGCAGCCGGCTATGATTACCTTCGGCAAAAAATTGCTTAAGGAAGGTTCAGGTTGAAACGAATCTTGAGCTTCGCGCGCTTCGCGTTGTTCTTCGCTTTGCGACGAGACTTCTGCGTGGGCGTTTCAAACGCGCGCAGACGACGGACTTCGTCGAGAATGCCTTCGGAGTCCAACTTCGACTTGAGGCGCTTCAGGGCGCGGTCGATTGGCTCTCCTTTACGGACTGTCACTTCTGGCATATCTTCACCTTCCTTTCTTTTGGGACTTGAGACGGTAGCGGCTGATTTTCCGGGAGTCAAACATCTCCTTTCCTGTTTGCCGATTTCTGTGTTATTCCGTATTGCGTTCCCCCGCATGAAGACAGCTTGGCAAAGATGGCAGTGCCTCCTCGGCACTGGGCTTATTCTCGCAACATCCGGCATCCAGGCAGGAGAAATCGCACAAGAACTCTCCGAGAGCTATCTTCAGCAGGTCAAGGATGGCAAGCTAGTCGTTGTCACTGAAGACATTGCAGGAAAGCCATGGCCCCGGGTGCGGCTCTACCGCCGGGTCGCCGCCAAGCCCGAGGAAGTCGCGGCAGTCTTCACAAATTACCCAGGCGCAACGAAATACATCCCCAATCTGCTCAAGTCCGAGATTTCCAAGCAGGTCACCCCCTGCGTGGCGGAGGTGGATTATGGCGTCGACATTCCGATCCTGCCCGACGAATACTATACGGCACGTAACTCCCTGAGCCTGAAGGATGGAGTTTACCGCATCGACTGGAAGCTGCTCCGTGCCACCCAGACGAAAGACAGCGAGGGCTGCCTCCGCATCGAGCCATACGGACAGGAATCCTTGATCTGCTACCGCAATCTGGTAACCCCGGGTTCCATGATGGCTCCACTGCTCCGCGGCAAAGCCATCGAACAAATGCGCGAAACCGTCACAGCCATCGCCAGAGAGGTCGAGGACCAAAAGAAAACCTCGCCAGCCCAACTGGCCAAGGAGGTCGATGCGCTCCGAGCCGCCCTCTCCTCCGGGTCTTAATACCGGATGCCCACGCCCGTTTTCCTCACGGAAGCCCGACCGCTGGTAAAAAAAACTGCGGAGTGGCTGGCCAGCCAGGCCACCGGCAAGCCGTGGGACCTGGGCACGCTGGCCGTCCTGCTGCCTACGGCAGGAGCCGGACGGCGATTGCGAGATGAGCTCTCCCTGCTGGCGGAGCAGCATGGCACCGGCCACTTTCCTCCGCGCATCTCCACCCCGTTTGGGTTCATCGACGCCCTGCTGCCCAAGGTGGCGACGGCATCCGAGCGTCTTGCGGCCTGGAGCCGAGCCATCACCAGTGAGGCGGGAGATGTCGGCGACCTGCTGCCCGGCTTTCGTCAGCCCATCCCCGCCAGGGACTCCGCCCGGCTCGCGCAGACATTTCTCGATCTCTGCTCATCGCTCGCAGAGGCCGCCCTCACGCCGCTCTCGGAAAACCTTCCCGAGCTGCTGCCCAACGACGCCGACCGTTGGGAAGCGGTAGCCATGCTTTACCGCAGCTATCTCTCCTTTCTCAGAAATCCGGACCCGAACGAAGCCCGCATCACCGCCATCGCCGAGGCCTCGCCTCCCGCCGGGCTGGATCACCTCGTCATCGCCAATGTCGCCGATCTGCCCCGCCTGCATCGGCTGATATTCAATCACCTCGAGGAGTGCGGCATCCGCATCACCGTCCTCGTCGATGCGCCCGGAGAACCCGAGGTCAGCTTTGATGCCTGGGGAACCCCATCCGCCAAGGACTGGGAGGAAAGCACCCTTCCCATCCGCGCTGCCGACATCGTGATGACCGCCGACGCTTATTCCGAAGCCGAGGAGGCCGCACGGCTCATCACCTCGGCCCCCGGGGCGGGTCTGTGCCTCGCAGACGAATCCCTCAAGGCCCAGGCGCGCAGCGCCTTTGCCCGCCGCAACCGGGAGGTCTTTGATCCCCAGGGAGAACCTCTCGCTACTGCCGAAATCGCCGTCCTCACCGACGCATGGGTGGAGTTTTGTACGAGCGAACTCGTCTCCGCTCTCGCCCCGGTGGTGCAGTCTCCGGCTTTCCTTGCCGCATTAAACCGTACGGCAGGCATCGTGCCCGCGCACAGCCTCGAGTCCTACGATCTGGTGCGCACGGAGATGCTGATCGATTACTGGGAGGACGTCGCCGGGTACTTCCAGCGTCCGCTCGAGGAAGAACCCGAGGCGCTGCGCAAACGTGCGCACTTCGTACAAACCGTGGAGGCTCTGCGCCGGGAGTTCATGGCAGCTCCCGATCTGGTCGTGGGCCTCGAGAGGTTTGTGGCTTTTCTCTACGGCGACGCGACGCTGGAGTCGGACTCCCGCGAGGCGCAGGCGCTGCGCGGCTATGTCAACGCCCTCCGCGAAGCCCGCTCCCATGTGGATGAAAACGGCGATTTGCTCCGTGAGTGCGTCCGCGATGCCACCCGGCGCATCGCCCTCTACGACGCACATCCCGCCGATGCGGTGGAGCTCAACGGCTGGCTGGAGGCTCCCTGGCTGGCAGAGGAGCGCCTCGTGCTCACCGGCTGCACGGAAGGCACCCTCCCCTCCGCCACCAATGGTCATGCGTTTCTGCCCGACAGCGCGAGGGAAACGCTCGGCCTCTCGACGAATCGCTCCCGCTTCGCCCGCGACGCCTTTTTTCTTCACAACATCCTGAACTCGCGCCCGCCCGGTGCGGTCAAGTTTCTCCATGGCCGCACCAATGCCGGAGGCGAACCGGCCAAGCCCTCCCGGCTGCTCCTGCGGTGCCCGCCGGATGAACTCGTCACGCGCGTCGGCCAGGTGTTTCATTCCGTCCCCACCCTGCGCCACTCGCCCCGCCGCCAGCGCGAGTGGCGGCTGCAAGTACCGAGGGCAGCCACGGTGACGAAGCTGCCGGTGACCGGATTCGGCGATTATCTCGCCTGCCCGATGCGGTATTACTTCAAGCATGTGCTCGGGATGAGGGCGATCGATCCCCAGGCCGGCGAGATGAACGCCACCATGTTTGGCCTGTTGTTTCACACGGTCGTCGATCGCTTCGCCAAGGACGAGGTGGCCCGCGACAGTGACGATCCCCGCATCATCGAGCGGTTCCTTCACGACGCTCTCGACCGCGAGGTGGTGCGACTGCACGGCCTGCATCCTTCGCTCCCCGTGCGCGTGCAGCAGGAAAGCCTCCGCGTCCGCCTGTCGCGGATGGCGGAGATCCAGGCGGAGGAGCGGGCCGCCGGGTGGCAGATCCTTCATTCCGAGTACCGATTCGGCCCCCGCGGGGAGCAGTCTCCGGAGTGGTTCGGTCTGCCCATCTCCGCGAGCCTGGACCGTATCGAGGTGCACATCCGCACCGGCCAGCGGCGCATCCTGGATTACAAGACCTTCGCCCGTGACAAGACGCCGGAGGAGGCGCACCTCTCCTCCCGGTGCCCCGAGGAGCTCCTGCCCGGCGAAGAAGTCATCCGAGACGGCAAGCCGCGTTACTGGACCAATCTCCAGCTCCCGCTCTACCGCGAGCTCTCTCTTTTCAAATGGCGCGACGATCTCGCCCCGCCGGTCGTCGGATATTTCCTCCTCCCGGAAAGAGTGGAGGATGCAAAGATCGCGATGTTTGACCTCGACGACGATACCATCAGCAACGCGACGCTCTGCACGGAGGCCATTGCCGAGCGCATCGCTCGCGGGATTTTCTGGCCGCCCCGTGAACCGCTCTACGACGACTACGAATCGCTTTTCCTCGGTGAAGCCCCGGAGGACGTCCTCTCCGAGGAATCCATGGAATGGCTGCAAGGGAGGCCCGAATGACCCCTCTGCGCCACCAGCGAATCATCGCCAATGCCGGATCGGGCAAAACGTACCGGCTGACCAGCCGCTTCATCGAGCTGCTGGCCCGCGGCGTGCCCGCGGAGAAGATCATCGCCCTCACCTTCACCCGCAAGGCGGCGGGGGAGTTCCTCGACGCCATCTTTGAGCGTCTGCTCAGGGCCGCCTCGTCCGACGCGGAGGCGCGCCAGCTTGCAGAGGCCATAGGGTTCCCCACGCTGAAGAGCGCGGATTTCCACCGCCTGCTGGAGGACATGGTGCGCAAGATCCCGCAGCTCGCGCTCGGTACGCTCGACGGGTTCTTTGCGCGGGTGGTCCGCGTCTTTCCGCTGGAGTGCGGCCTGGCCGGGGAGATCACCGTGCTCGATCCGCAGTTCCTCGACGTGACACGGCGGAGCGTGCTCGCAGCCGTCTTTCGAGCCCATGCGGCCAATGACAAATCCTTTGCGGAGCTCCTTGAGCTTCTCCGCCAGGAAAGCCGCAACCGCCAGTCGCGCACGGTCATCGAGACCATCGACCGCCAGATCGCTACGCTGCATGAGAAATATCTCCAGACGCCCGCACATCATGTCTGGGGCGATCCCCGGGACATCTGGGGCGAGCATCCGCCTTTCTCAAACTCGGGTCACCTCTCCGCCCGGGTGGAGCTTTTTGCCGACGAACTGGAGGAAATCCACTCCGACATGGAGGACAAGCACCGCGAAAGCTGGCGCGTGCTCCTCGAGGAAATCGGCCGGTTGAAAACCGGCCACGTCGTGCCCAAGGAATGCCTCGGCTTCGCCCTCAAGGCCCTCGCCGCGCCGCCATCCAAAAAAGCCGACGACTGCTTCGACCTGAAGCTCAGCCGCAAAACCTTCGCCTTTCCCGAGACCCTGCGCCCGCTCGTCGAGGACATCGCAAAATCCATCCTCTCCGTCGACCTGCAGACGCGCATCACGCGCTCCCGAGCCCTGCACACGCTGGTCGACAAATTTGAGCACACCTACCAGCGCACCGTCCGGCAGGCAGGCAAGCTGACCTTCCTCGACATCACCGGAATGCTCGCCTCGGGCGATACGGGCGCGTGGTCCGGGCAATCCCTGCGGCCTCACGTGCGGCAGGCCATTGATTACCGGCTCGACGCCTCCTACGACCACTGGCTGCTGGACGAGTTTCAGGATACGAGTCGCCTCCAATGGCTCGCCATCCGCGATCTCATCGACGAGGTGGTGCAGAGCGAAAGCGGGCGGCGCTCGTTTTTCTACGTCGGCGACACCAAGCAGGCCATCTACTCCTGGCGCGGCGGCGACTCCCGGCTCTTCGACGAAATCGCCCGGTACTACAATGCCTCGGGCGAGGACCGGATCGATGTCTCGGAATCGCTCAATACCTCGTACCGCTCGGTGCCGGAGATCCTGGAAAGCGTCAATACACTTTTCTCCCCCGGCAATCTTTCCGATCAGGCCGGAATCATCGAGTTTCCCTCCGCGACCCTCGACCGGTGGCAGTCCTCGTGGCGGCAGCACCACGCATCCAATTCCCTGCCCGGTCGCGGCTGCGTCACATGGCAGACCTTCGCCACGGATGAGGGCAGCGCCTTTCTCGACCAGCAGGCCGCCCGTATCGCCGCAGAGATCAATCCCATAGCGAAAGGCTGGACCTGCGCGGTCCTCGTGCAGACGAACTCCCGCATCGCCAGCGTGGTCAACGCCCTGCGCGCCGAAGGTCTGCCTGCGGCGGCCGAGGGGCGGTTCTTCCCCTGTGCAGACAATGAACTGGCCGGAGCCCTCCTCTCGCTCGTCCACTGGCTGGCGCATCCTCACGATACGCTGGCAGAGAAACACGTGCTGATGTCGCCCTTTTCCGCGCTCTGGCATGAGGGAGCTGAGCATTTCCGGATCGAGGCGTTGCGCCTCATCCGCACGAGAGGCTTCGCCGAGGCCGTGCGCCAATGGGTCAACCAGGCGGCGCCATCCCGTGGCGATTACCTTCAGAGCCGCTTCGAGACGCTGATCGAGGCAGCCGTGGAGTTTGAATCCGTCACCGGCGGCGCTGGCACTCTGGATGACTTTGTCACCTATGCCCAAGGATTCACCGACACGGAAACCGGATCAGGAAACACGATCCGGGTGATGACGATCCATGCCTCCAAGGGCCTCGACTTTGACATGGTCATCCTGCCAGAACTGCAGGGAGTATCGCTGCCCAGCCGTCGTGACGACACGTCCATCCACCTGCATGTCAACGCCCACGGTGACGTCGACTGGGGTCTTGACCTGCCCAACAAGGATGTATGCCAAGCCGATCCCGTGCTAAGCGAAGCCTATGAGCAGGACGCCGCAGAGGATTGTTACGAAAACCTCTGCCTGTACTATGTGGCCCTCACCCGGGCGAAACGCGCTCTGTATTTGCTCACCACCGCCCAGAAAGACAGCACGACGAGCCGCGATTTCAACCGTCTGCTGCACCTGACCTTCCGACGGGACTCCGGGCGGTATGTCCAGGGCAACGAAGACTGGCACGCTGAGGGAAAACCGGTGGCCGCCAGCGCTCCGGCGGAGCTTGTCGCCTTCGAGGCTCCAGCTTCTCCTCCCCGCATGGCCCGGACCGCCTACCATCCATCCGATACGCACTCCGCCACCCTGCCGGGACGCGCCATCCTCGCCGCCCAGGCTGCCGCCGATCTCGGTGTGGAAGTCCACTCGGCTCTGGCCGAAGTCGAATGGCTGCCCGGGCCACCTCCCGACCTCGACAAGGTCTCGCCGGAGGCGGCAAAGCTTCTCCGGGCGTTCCTCGAAAGCCCGGAGGCCTCCGCGCACTTCGAAAAGCCCCCCGGCCCATCGACCCTGTGGCGGGAGAAGGCTTTTGATATTGTGTTGCCTGATGGACGGCGGGTTGCCGGAGTGTTTGACCGGGTTGTCGTGCAGGCCGATCGGGCTCTGCTGCTGGACTTCAAGACGGAAGCTGCCGATCCGGGGCAATTAACGAAACGCCATGGGAAACAAATGGCCGTTTACCGGGAGTGCCTGGCCTTCCTCACCGGGCTGCCCGAGTCCGCCGTTGAGACCAGGCTCGTGCCTGTGAGGTAAAAAAACATTTGTCGCGGCACGGAATTTGCTTTTTTCTCAAAAGCGCTGATGGTGCGTTCGCCGCGCCTGCCTTGACCGTGACGAAACTGAACCGCTTCCTACTGCCCATATTTTTTGCTACGTCCCTCGTGATCGCGAGGGCCGAGGACGCGACCGTCCCGATCAATCCCGAGATTCCCCTGCCCGCTTCCATCCCGGGAGCCGAGCCGACATCCTCTGATTTGGAGATCCTCGTCAGTGTGGCCGACCAGCAACTGGCCCTTGTATCAGGCGGCGAAATTGTAAAAAAATACGTCATCTCGACCTCTCGCTACGGCGTCGGCGACAGATACAACTCCTACCGTACACCGCTGGGAAAGCTCCGGGTCTGCAGCAAGGTCGGGGGAGGTCTCCCGGAGGGTGCAGTTTTCAAACGTCGCCAGCCGACCGGCGAGATCCTGCCGGTCAATGCCGCCGGGCGCGATCCCATCGTCACCCGCATCCTTTGGCTGGAAGGCACGGAGGGCCAGAATGCCAACGCTCGCGAGCGCGGCATCTACATTCATGGCACCCCGGTGGAAAAACAACTGGGCCGCCCGGTCAGCTACGGCTGCATCCGCATGCGCTCCCGGGATGTCGTTGACCTCTACACCTCTGTCCCTGTCGGCGTGACCGTGACCATCACCATGGACCATCTGCCCGGGAAAAAGAGCGGACCATTTGACGGCCCGCTGGCGCTTCTCGCCAGTCTCTCTGGCAAGCAGCCAGCCATTCGCTGAACCGGCTGCCTCTACTGGGCAAAGAACGGCTGAAGTTTTGGCTCGTTCCGATAACGACGAAGGGCGGGATCGTTAACGACATAGGTGAAGACATCTGGAGTCATGCCCTGTCGAGCCTGACTCAATAACTCGGCCGCACGATCAAAATTCCCCCGACGCATCGCGACATAGGCCGCCGGCACGAGTTTTTGCACGTTGTCTGTCATTCCGACATCGGGAGGCAGTTGGGTATCGGCCATCGTCTCGCGCTCCATGATGCGCGCAGTGACATCCATCACGAGATGGCTGTCCACGGCGCTGAGGCGAACCATCGCCGCCCGGACCTCCTCGAGCGCTTCCTGGCGTTTGCCGGAGTACCGCAGGATCGAAGCGAGTTCGAAGTGCGGGTATGGGTTGGCTGGATCAGCCGCGATGGAGCGCCGCAGGTACTCCTCGGCCCGCTTCACCGGATTTCCCAGTACGAACTTATCGCGCCGGGCCGCCTTCTGGCTCTCGATCACCGCGAGAAGGGCCAGAGAATCCGAAACCCGCTGGCGTTTGGCGATGGATTCTGTGGCCTTGGACAAGGCCAGGTCTTCATCTCCGGTTTCCAGGGCAGCGAGCGCCACGAGGTAACTCATCGAAACCACCGACGGCCACTGCTTTTGCAGATCCTTGATCTCCTCCAGGCTTTCGGCAGCGTTGCCGTTCCTCAGTTTGAAGAGGGAGGCATTCAGCTTGCTGGAAAAAACCGGATCCAGGTCTACACCGTCAAAGGCCGCCTCCTTGTTGGCAAGCCGACGCCCCTCGGTCACGCCCGCATCGTACGAGAACGAATACAGCCACAGCGCGAGAAGCACCGCCGCGATGACCACGTAGATCAGCTTCAGGTTGAAAAAGAGAATGGCCTGCAAAGATCGCAGGAAGCTCTTGGCAAAGGCTGCCGCCTGCTCCTCCGGAGCGGGAAGTCGCAGATCCGGCCCTCCTTCCGTGGACGGTTTCGCGGCAGAACTCTCCGTTTCCGCCCATGGCTCCTCTTCGTTCTTGGGTTCCTCTTCCTTCGGAGCCGGACGGGCCGGGGCAAATCTGGCCTTTGTCTTGGACGTGCCGGTGGGTTTGCGCACGGAGCCCAGGGTTTCGATCTTGGCCGGAGCATCCTCATCCAACGACTTCGTATTCTTCGCGACCGGCAGCCCCTTGCGCTCTACCCCCGCTTCAGACTCCCGGGTATTCTTTTTGTCCTCAGGCGTCCCTCCCTGAGAGTCTTGCTGCTTCTTTTCGCTTCCCTTTTCTTCGCTCATACCCGGAATTGCTTGCAGTTAACTGATTTGCCAAAAGGGTACTAGACTCGCCCGGCTGACAAAATCCAGCGCAAAAAACCAGATGTCTTGACCAACCAAGGGCGAGGAAATCGAGTTGGGTACGGGTCGGAAAAGGTGATATCCTGTCAGGCTGTGACAGATTCAGCGATCAATCCGCCTCCGTTGGCAGACATCGCCCGCCTGACCACCGCGATAGGACGCGGATTGATGCAGGCCGGGGCGACGACGGATGTGGTTCATTCCAGCATTATCGATGCGGCCAAAGGGCTCGGCTGCACCGAGGCAGAAGTCTACGCCCAGCACGCAGCACTCATCGTAACCCTCCGCCGTGGCACCGAATCCTACACCCACATGGGCAAGGTCGGCGAACACGGCACCAACCTCCGCATCGCCAGCTCCCTGCGTAAGCTGGTGGAGCATATCCAGGACGGAACACTCGACCTCGCTGCGGCGAAGAAGGTCCTCAAGGACGTACCGACCACCACCAAGAAATATCCGGTGTGGGTCGTGGCGCTCGCCACGGGACTGGCCTGCGCCGGGTTCGGTCGATTGATCCTTTCGGATTGGCGCGTGGAGTGGATGGTCTTCATCCCGACCTGCCTCGGCACGGCGGCGGGCCAGTGGCTCCGCCACACCATGCTGCACAAGTACTTGAACTTCTACCTCATGGTGACCTCGGTCGCCTTCACCTCCGCCTTCATCGCCGGGCTGGGAAGCCGCCTGGCGCACTCCTCGAAGTGGGAGCTCGCCACCGTGGCCGCCACGCTATTGCTGGTACCCGGGACGGCCATGTTCAACGCCCAGTTGGACATCCTGCACGGCAAGCCAAGCCTCGCGGCGGCCCGCGTGGTGCGCATCATGTTCATCCTGCTCTTCCTCAGCCTGGGCCTCATCCTGGCCCAGCGAACCGTCAGCCTGATCCCTCTGCCATGAGCAACGACGAAATCATCCGCCACATCATTCACCAGGCGTTCTTTGGAGGCGTCTCCGCCCTGGGGTTTGCCGTACTCTTCAACTGCACGCCCCGCATCCTGTGGGTGGGCTTCATCTCCGGCATGCTGGCTCTGGCCACGCGCACATTCTGCCAGGATATCTTTCACCTGGGCCTGCCCGCGGCGTCGTTCTTCGGCAGCCTGCTGATTGCCTCGCTCAATCGCTGGTGGTGGGAGGAGGCGCTCTCGCTGCGCGGCCCTGTGCTGGCGATCGTCGGCAGCATCCCGATGGTACCAGGAAGCCTTGCCGCCAAGGGCCTGTACGCCATCTTCCTGATGATCAACAACAGTCAGGTGCCAGGCACGCTCCCGCCCGTCGAGCTGGCGCTGGAAAACCTCATCCTCGGCGCGACCACTCTCGTGGCGATCGGCACCGCTCTGGCGATCCCGGCCTTCTTCCCCGACTTTCCGGAGAAGAACGAGGAAGAAGCCTGATCCGCTCCGCTTAAGGAAAGATACCCCGTGCCTGTCTGGCAGCGAGTACCCGCTCGACCCCGAGCGAGACCGCTGCCGTCCGGTGCGGGATGCGGCGTTCCTTGGAGCGCTTGACCATGGCGGTAAATGCGGTCTCCAGGATGCGATAGAGCCGGTCGGTGATTTCCACATCAGACCAGAAGAAATTCTGCAAATCCTGCACCCACTCAAAGTACGAGACAATCACGCCGCCCGCGTTGCAAAGGATGTCGGGAACGACAAAAAGCTCGTCCCAGCGCTGATCGAGGATCTTGTCAGCATCGGGCGTGGTGGGTCCGTTCGCCGCCTCGGCCAGGACGCGGCATTTCAACCGGCCCGCATTTTCCTCCGTGATGACACGCTCCACGGCGGCAGGCACGAGCACATCGCACGGGAGGGTGAGGAACTCTCTGGGATCGACCCGTTCGCCCTGCTCGAAGCCCTCCAGCACGCCATGCACGGCGACATGGCGATCCGCCGCCGCGACATCGAGGCCGTTCGGATCGTAAAGAGCCACGGTGTGGTCGCTCAGGCCGACCACTTTCATCCCGGATTTATAGGCCAGCCCCGCCGCCGTCACCGACCCCACATTGCCAAATCCCTGCACGATGGCAGTGCACTCGGCAGGCTGGATCTTGAGCATGTTGAGCGCTCGCTCGATCAGAAAGATGACCCCTCGGCCGGTCGCCTCGCGACGGCCCTGCACGCCGCCGAGGGAGACGGGCTTGCCGGTCACGATCTCACCGAGCGCGCACCCCATATGCACGGAGTATGTATCCATGAACCAGGCCATCACCTGCTCATTGGTGCCCATGTCGGGAGCCATCACGTCCATCTGCGGCCCCACAAAGGGGATCATTTCCTGCATGTAGCGCCTCGAAAGCACCTCAAGCTCCCGGCGGCTCAGGCTGCGCGGATCGACGCGGATGCCTCCCTTGGCGCCTCCGTACGGGAGACCGGCCAGAGCGCACTTCCAGCTCATCCAGACCGCGAGCGCGGCAGATTCTCCGATCGTCAGGTCCGGAGAGTAGCGCGTGCCACCCTTGGTGGGTCCGATCGAGAGATGGTGCTGTACACGATAACCGTGAAAGACGTGCACCTCGCCATTATCCCGTTCGATGGGGAGGGCGACAGAGACGGCGCGCTTCGGATAAATCAACCGCCGTCGCGTGCCCTCCGGTATCTGCAAGTGATCCGCGATCACTTCAAATTGTTGCATCGCCATTTGAAACACCGGATCTGAGTAGATCGGGTCCGAGGGAGAGTCACCGTTCGCCATCTGCGAGGTGATTTTACGCCCGACTCAGGCGGGATGCAACCGCTTGCCGGAAAAAGAACCTCCTTTTCCGGCGGTCATCTCTGTTGCCCGCCCCCGGTCATTGGGACCCGGCCGGGGACAGGCAAGAACAGATGCGGAGTGTCCTTAGTTGCTGCCGTTCTGGGTCACCGCGGTCGCCTCGCCGTCCTTGAAGTACAGCGTGACGTCGGTGATCTCGGTCAGCTTGAGATTTTCCCAGGTGATGCTGTTGCCCTGGCCATCGACGACCTTGAGGTCCCACTCATCGGCCTTTTCCTTTGGGCTGAAGGTGATGTCGAGTTCCTCGCCGTCGGGAAGCTTGTCCTTGCCGAGAACGTCCTCCTCCCAATCGTTGGTGGAGTGCGGAGAAACATACAGCTCATGAATCTCGACGCCTGTCTTGTTGTGAACGGTGAAATCCTGGTCTCCTGCGCGCACAGTCGAGACCTGTGTGAACACCGCCAGAGCAGCTACCGTAAGAGGGAAAAGAATGCGTTTCATAACTGGATTGGCTTCTCTGCCAGCTTCCCAACCCGTTGCAAGATTATTATTAAGCTCCTCGCAAAAAAACTAACACTTTAGGTGGTTAATGATTCCAGATGAGAACGATTCCCAAGAGAATCGGCACGGGAAGCGTGACCAAGACGGCCAGCACCACAGCGGCGACATATCGATGGAATGCCCACAGCACCCAGGCTCCGATGCCGGCGAGCAGGAGCCAGAGCGGATACGACCATAACAAGCCGACAAACAGCCATGGCTGCCACATCGCTGTGGACCCCGGGGAATCAAACGCCATGACCGACAGCCCCGCCATGGGAAGCCACGGGATGAGCGTCAATAACTGGATCGCCTGCAGAGCCAGCAGAGTGATCCAGGGCCATTTTGGCCGGCTCGCGGGGGTCATGCCCGGAGCAGCCTTCCCTGGCGGCGCTTGTAAAGCAGCCACCCCCCGCCAGCCACCACCAAAGCAGCGAGAATCAGCAAGCCGATCCCGAGCAACGGACGCACGGCGATCCAGGTGATGGCGATCGTGCCGACCGTAAGGGCCAAGGCCAGGAGGAACATGACAAGCGCAACTCCCGCCCCAATCACGTCGCCCGCGAGAGGAAGCACGCTGGCGATCACCGGCAGGGGCGAGGAAATCGCCAGCAGCCCGACAAACATCAAAACAAAGCCCACCCCTCGCAGGATCCACGTCAGAGTCGTGTTGGCCGACCGTTCCCCGGCAAACATCTCCTGGGCGCTTACGGCCCCGAGATACAGGGTCTCGATGGAGCCGAGATCGCGCACGGAGAATGGTTCGAACGTATCCCCGACCTGCCTGGCGAGCACACTCACCTCACCGAGTGGGATGACTTCAAAAGCGACGCGCAAATCTCCCACAGCGGGCTTCTGCGGATCGGCTCCGACATAATAGGCACCGGCTACGATCGACACATTACCCAGTCGTTCGAGCTCCGAGGTCGCCGTGAGGTTCTCGGACTTGACCGGCATTTTTTCAAATTTGTCCGCCTGCGAAAGCAGCGCATCCGTCAGGAAAAAATCTCCCACTTGCACCTCCTGGGGAAAGAAATCCTCAGTGGCAATCGGCATGGAGTCGGGATTCTGATGGCTTTTCTCCTGAAAACCCGAGGAGTCTATCGGCTCCGAGGACCACACCTTTTTGTAGGTATAGGTGGTCGTCTCCTCCTCGCTCCCTCCGACCTTCTGCTCGCGCTCGGTGGAGGACTCCTCCTTCCACTGGTACATCTCGACGGTCCGCCGCAAGCACAGGGCCTTCGCCGAGGTGCCCAGCACCGAATCCGTGGCCGGGCCGGAAGCCGAAGCTTCGCCCGAGACATGCACCAGACGCCCATTGTTTGCCGGATCGATCGGGGCGGAGGCGATAGGTACCACCTCCTTCTCTCCAATGGCGAGGGTGCGTGAGCGATTGACCGCACGCACCTCGTTCCAACTCAGCAACCCGAAAGCGATGGCCACCAGCACCACGCCTCCGACGACCCCGGCTATCGCCGAGCTGATACGTTCAAACCACGACTTACTCCTGGTCGTTCTGAGGACATCGGCCATGGCCCGAGAAGAACCCCTCCGACTCGCCAGGGTCAAGCTTTATGCCAAGGATTCCGGCACCGCACGGGCAAGGACGAGTAGTCGCTTCAGATCGGAAACCGTGGTTGCCGAGGTCTTGGCCACAAAGCCCCTGGCATGGGCAAAGTGGACGAGCTCGTGTCCGCTCAGCCGGGTGAAATCAAAGCCCCGGTGGTCGTTGTGCCGGGAGAGCCCGTAGCCCGTTCCCCGGCGATCCGGGTAGACCAATGCCGCAATGTCCAATCCCCTGGCCTGAATGTACCGGTCGAGTCCGAACGAAGGCTCATCCGCTCCGGAAGTCGTGCGCGGCAGGTACAACACCCGGAGCATCTGCGCTCCATCCACGGAAATCTCCCACACCTCCGCATGATCTCCGATGAAATCCAACCGCTCGCGCAGCGAATGCACATACTCGAGCAAGTCCTCGCCGACCATGCGCATGACCTGCCAGATGGCGTCACTGGCCTCAAATCGCTCTCCTTGCGCGAAGCGGCGCAGGAGCGTGATATCCACCGGGGAGATCAAACGGTCGAGAGTCTCGCGGGAGACCCCGAGCCACTTTGCCGTCTCATGAGGACCGCGAGAGTCGAACCACTCCGCCGCCTCCAGCCAGTCACAAAAAACCCTGGCATCCTCGCGCAGCCCCAGATGCTCAAGCACCAGCGAAAGCGAGCAGACCGGCGGGTGATCGGCGGGGAATTGATGATGGTCGAAGTTATTGAGACCGGGAGTGTGCTCATGCCCGACATCGACCACGGCGATGCCGGGGTCGGCCAGCTCATCGACCGCAGGCTCACGCCGGATGATCGGCGCCTGGGTCAGGGCAACGAGGACGCAGCAGGCCAGGAACTCGTCCTTATGCGCACCTCCGGGATGCGTGAGAATCGTGTGAATTTTTTGCACTGGCCGCTGAGGCTACCTCGGCTTTCCGCTCTGGCAAACTTTCTGGCGCACCATCGCTCTTGATCAGACGCCGAAGCTCCGCCCGGATTTCCCTCCGTGACTTGCGAAAACTCACCTCGTTTTTGCTGGCAGATTTGTCCTGCGGCATACCCTTGAAACCCTCCCTGAAAAATTTCCCTCCACAACTAAAACCATTGTAACGTTCCCGTGACAATCGCATTTCGCGAAGTTTGCGAAGAAAAGCATTTGCCAATCGCGCCGCGCTCGTGAATATACACGATATGCGCACATCATCGTTGACGCCCACGCATGAACGGATCGCCCGAGCCATCCTGAATCTGGAGCGACGACACGAACCGGCCTTCGTCAGTGATCTGGTGCGCAATCTCGGCTACGCCGCCGAGAGCAGTCTCACCGCCACGCTGCACCTGATGGAGCGCAAGGGATTTCTCCTCCTGCAGGGAGGCGGCGCCCGCGGTCGCTCGCGCGTGGCCCGGCTCACGCCCCAAGGGCGCATGGCCATTGGCGCAGGAGGCCTCCCCCTGCTCGGCTTCATCCCCGCCGGTCCCCTCACCGAGGCGCTCCAGCAGGCAGATGATTTCGTGGAGCCTGAGGAGCTTTTCCCCTATCGCGACGGGGATTTTCTCCTGCGCGTGAAGGGCGACTCCATGATCGGTGACGGCATTCTCGATGGAGACAAGGTGCTGCTGCGTCCCGGCGTCGAGGCCCGCCAGGGAGAAATCGCCGCCGTCCTCGTCGGCGAGTCCTACGAGTCGACGCTCAAACACATCTTTGTCGACCGCGAAACCGTCACTCTGCGAGCAAGCAATCCAAAGTACCCCGACCTCTCCGTTCCTGCCGAGTCCGTTTCCATCGCGGGAGTCTTTCGCGGATTGATCCGGCAGAGTGTCGCCTGATTCCTAGAACTTCCAGCCGAGGCCGGTGGAGATCATCTGGCTCAGGTAATCCTGACGGCCGAAGTCCGTATTGTAATACACGAAGGCATTGAAGTCCTCGCCGAACTGCGCGCTCACGCCCGCTCCGGCAAACACGCTGTCGCGTCCCGGCACGGTCGTCATGTAGTCGAAGGAATCCCCGGCACCCCCGTCTAGACTGGCGCCGATGGCGGTCGAGTTTTGCAGGTACTCGTGCTGCCAGAACATCCGCACCTCGGGGATCAAGACGACATGCGATCCGGCATTCCAGGTGTAGGCAATACGTCCGCCAACATTGGTGCGCAGGCTGTTGGCGTTCTGTTGCTCGACGCGCAGGTCGAGGCTGTCAGCACCCGTCTCGGAGAACGGCGCGATGCCCGCATACGTGTATTGCGCGCTCAGGAGCGGGCCAAAGGTGAAGCCGCCCATCTGCCAGTCATACCCGGCATCCAGATAGGTCGAGAACTGCCCGCCATCGGGATTGGCCCGGGCCGTGCGGTCGATCGTGCTGAACTGGATGGCGCGCTTGGCGATGTAGCCGTTATATCCGCCGCTCACGACGGCGTCGCTGTAGAAGCCCTCTTTCTGATAGGTCGCGTAGCCGCCAAAGAGCGCGGAGTTCACCGACGACATGCTGCCGTTGCCGTACTTTGCATACGTGCCCTGATATCCACCAAAGACACCGGTGGCGAAATTCTCGCTCCAGGCATAGTCCGCACCAACCAGGAATCCGCCGCCTTGGAAGCGGTAGTTCGGGATCTGGCTGACGCTCGTCACCTTGGAGAAAACGCCGTTTCCGAGCGCCCACACGCCCCATTTGTTGTTGGGCGATGGTGTGAACAAATCCTTGCCATCCTTCGCATCGAGGACGTTCTTGCCATTGCGATCGTTGACAAGAGGCACCTCGATCCCGATGGCCTGGAAACCACGCGCCCCGAGGCGCACCGCACTCAACCGTTGGGCGACGAATTGGCTCTGGGCTGTCGCCTGCTCGATCGTCGTATCGGTCAGCGTCTCATAGTAGCCGGGGGCAATCGCGTCAAAGGCCGCCGGATACTGCTCCGCAGTCTGGAGATCGAGTGCTATGCTCACCGCCTCCCGATCTCCGCTCGTCGCAGGAATGTAGCTATCGAGCGCTCGGGCCACATTCCGCTGGTTCTGCGTCTCCGCCACGAGCGTGTAGCTGGCCGGTGCCACCAAAAGCGTACCCGTGGTTCCATTACTCAGAAACCGCCCGCGGAAGATCTCCGGATCAGGCATCGTAATGGAATCGAAGCTTCCCGTGATATTGCCCGCATGCAGGAAGTTGAACTGCTGGCCGTAGGCGAACTGGAAGCCTTCGTAGCTCTGCACGGCAAGAGTGCCGTCCAGGCTGGCTGTGCCCGTGACGACCAGTTGGTCAAAGACGCTCATGCTCGCCACCTCGATCTGCAAATCACCCGTGCTCGTCTGCGTAAAGTTGCCCGCGACAGCCAATGTCCCCGGTGAATTACCCGGTGCGACGGTTCCCTGGTTGAGCACACCGCCGATGATCGTTCCCGCTCCCTTCAGGATTGCGCCAAATTGCACGATCAACTGGCGGAGCTGGAGCACTCCGTTGATGGAAAGCGTGCCATCCTGCACGTAGCCATTGCCATTGGCCAGCACATTGCCGAGCAGGTTGAGCTGCCCCGCACCGAGCTTGGTCAACACATCGGGCAGGAACAAAGTCCCGCCGGAAATGGAGGCGAACCCCTCCGGCACGTTGAACTGCCCGGAGGTGACCTGGAGCAGATCGAGGATGTCGACACTTGCCCCATTTCCGAAAGTGAGTGAGTTCACCCGCTGATTGCCCGCGAGAGACTGGACGTTGCCATTAACGAGGAAATCCGCATTCCGGGGAGTCCAGTCGGGAGCGTCGTTATTAATGACATTACTCTGGACACTACCACTGTAGCGAACGGTGAGCGTCGACGTTCCATCACCATTGTCCCGGACGGCGAAAATGCCGCCCAAACCGGAGACCAAGTTGGCGGTGAATAGCGACGCATCGACCGCTGAGGTGCTGTCGAAGGTGAGCAAATCATAGGTCGTGTTTCCCTGGAAACCTCCATCGGTAAAGCTGAATACCCCCGCCCCACCCTGCGAGAGCAGGGAACTGATCGAGACATACGAGGTCGAGGCGGCCACAGAACCCAGCGAAAACCGGAAGGTTCCGCCGCTCTGCCAAGTGAGAGCCTGGACCGATAGCGTGGTGCCGCCAGCGAGGGCGACCGTTCCATTGCCCCCCAGGGTCAGCGCACCAGTGCCGAGCGCCGCAGTGTTGGCGGTTTCGAGCACCCCTGCATTGACCGTGGTTCCGCCGCTATAAAGGTGGGCCGAGGTGACGCGTACCGTGCCTGCCCCTTGCTTGGTCAACCCACCGGTTCCCGTGATGCTCCCGGAAAGTGTGGTGTCGCCACCCGCGCCAAAGATCAGATTTTTCGCCCCGAGCACGATACTCCCTGCGTTGGACAAGTCCCCGACCGTCGTTGATGCCCCGCTCAGCCCCGAGATGTTGAACGTCCCGTTCGTATCCACCGATAGCGCTCCGGTTGAGAGGAGTGAACCGTTGCCGGACAGGGCCAGCGTACCGCTCTTCACCATCGTACCTCCGCTGTAGCCATTGGCTCCGGAGAGGGTCTGCGTGGACGCGTTGCCGCCGTCCATGATCAATGCGCCCGTCCCGCTTACCGCACCGCCAAAGGTGTTGGCCGCATTGGCTCCTCCGAGAGTCAGGGAACCGCCATCGAGGACGATGGAGCCGGTACTCCCGATGAGTTGGGCAACCGTCAGCTCCACCCCGTCGATGGTAGCCTGCCCCGATTGCGCTCCGAGATAAGCACTGGCGCTCAGCGCCGAATTGCTCGCAAAGATCAGTTCGCCGCCAAAAACATCAACTTGACCCGCGAAGGTGTTATTACCGCTGAGCACCTGGGTGCCTGAGCCGAGTTTCACCAGGAAGCCGTAGAGACCCCCCGTGATATTCCCCGCAAAGGTCGAGATTCCGGAAGCCACATCGATGCCCAGAGCGTTGCCATTATCCAGGATGACCTGCGCCCCTACCGCACCACTGAGAGCGCCAATCGCGAGCTGAGCCGTATCGACCGAGAGGGTCGCCCCATCCGAAATGGCCACCGCTCCCGTGCCGAGTGCGGAATCATTCTTCGCCGAGATGATGCCCGCCGAGATGGTCGTGCCGCCTGCGTAGGTATTCGCGGCGGAGAGAACGAGCGTGCCGCCCTGCCGCTTGTCCAACTGCCCGCTCGTGATCTTTGCGCTGATCGTCGTCGAGGCACCGGAAAAGACCTCGATCACACCGTCTCCCGAAAGCTGGAGGTTTCCCGTACCAGCGGCGGCAAGCGTGTAGCCATCGACCTGAAAGCTCATCGCCGGAGTCGTGATCGTCGCCCCATCCGCGATCGTAACGGTGCCTCCCGCTCCCTTGAATACCGCGCCCACGGCACCACCATTCCATGCCGCATTGGCGTTGCCCGTGGAACTGGTCCAGTTTGTCGTAGTGGCATCCCAGGTGCCGGTGCCGCCCTCAATCGCCCCGTTGGGCGCAGTCTGGCTGTCATCCCAGTACTGCCACGCGGCAGCGGTGACAATGAGGTTCACCTGGCCCGGTGTGCTGAAGTCCAGTTCATATTCAAACGGCATGGCGATGCTGCCAAAGGTCAGCCCGTCGTTTATCAACGAGCCGTAATTGAACAAGCGATACGTGCCCGCCCCGAAACCCGTCGTCGCAACAACGTTAAGAATCCCATCGAGATTAAGCGCTCCGCTAACGTCAATACGATCACTGCCCGGATTTCCCAATTCATAATTCAGGAGAGAGGCATTGCCCAGGTCGAGGGAACCGACCGTGAGGACGCCGGGGCTGTTTCCCGCAGCGATGGTAGCGCCATTCTCCACGGTGACTGCGCCGGAAAGAGTTCCCGTGCCGCCAAGCACTGCGCCAGAGCGCACCGTTGTGCTGCCGCTCAGGGTCGAGTTCACCTTCAGCGTTCCGGCCTGGATATCGGTGGATGCCACACCGGTCAGGTTTTTGTCGAGTGTCCATGTCGCCGAACCAAGCTTCTTCAACACGCCGGAGAATGTCGTCGTCCCGGTGACCACTACCGAATAAACGGCATCGGTCGCAGCATTGAGTTCCAGCTTTGCGCTTGAACTCGTTCCCATATTCAGGTTCCCCGTGATCTTGGAGCCGGAGTACATCTGCACCGTGTGCCCGTAGTTGGAAAGAGAGACATTGCCCGTGAGCGTGCCTTTGTTGGTCAGAGTCGCGAGGGACGAATTTTGCACCCGGATCGCATTTGTCCCGGTAATCGTGCCTTCATTGAGGACCGAGCCGCCGCTCGCCAGCAGGACGCCATCGTTCTTTCCCGTGATCTTCGAGGTGCCGAGATTGCTGACTGATCCCGAGCCCCCGCTCACATAAACGCCGACGTTATTCTGCCCGGTGATCTGACTACCATCGTCATTGGTCACCGTGCCGCCCGAGTAGAGATTAATCCCATACCTGGAGCCCTTGATCGTGCTGGCACCGACATTCTGAACCGTCGTGGCGCTGAGAGCGGGATCGCCCGACACGGTCTGGCCTCCCACGATGCCCGAGTCGCCCTGGATCGTTCCGGCCGACTCGTTGCGCACCGTGCCTCCCTGCCGGATCTCCACTCCATAATTCCCGGAACCGGTTCCCTTCAATGTGCCGCCCGTGTTGGTCACCGTTCCGATACCGTCCTGGATGTACGCTGCGCTCCAGGAGCTTGCATTGATCGCACCGGTATTGATCAGAGTGCCGCCAGCCGCACCACTGGAAGACGACCCGAATGCCGCATTGACCGTGCCTCGATTGTCCAGTGTTGCGCCGTCGTTAAAGCCGATTGCCTTGGAGAGCGTCACCCCGGAGTTGACCTGCACCTTGGAGCCCGCTCCCGTGGCGGACACGGCATTGGCGTACGCGCTGACTCCCAACGCGCCGCTGCTCCCGACAATGAGAGTACCCCCGGTGACCTGAGCCCCTCCGGTAAAGGTGTTCGCACCATTGAGCGTCAATGTGCCGCTCTCCAGCTTCACCCCGCCTGTGCCGCTGATGGTATTGGAAAACGTCAACGAATCACTGCGATTGAAAGCGAGGATGCCATTATTCGTGACGCTTCCGCTCAAGGTCCCAGCGACACCGCCATTGCCAAGCCGCAAGGTGCCCTCGCTGATCGTCGTCGCACCTGTGTAGGATTGATCTTTGGTGAGGGTCAGCACGCCTGCACCCTGCTTGGTCACGGTGCCGCTTCCGCTTATGACAGATCCGTAGGTGGAGTCGTCGCTGCGGGCGAAGACCACCGACGCGTTGTTGGTGATATTCGTATTCCACTGCCCGTTCGTTCCCCCGTCGCCGATCTGCAAAACGCCTCCGCTGACCGTGGCGGAGCCACTCATCGTATTCGCTCCGGCCAGGATCAGGGTTCCCGTGCCTTTCTTCTCCATCGTTCCCGTGCCGCTCAGGACGCTGGAGTAGGTCAGAGAACCGGTTCGATTGAAGGTCAGGGCGCTGTTGTTCTCGATATCCCCGGCGAAATTGCCTGTCGCTCCGCCGTTGCCTATCTGAAATGTCCCGGCGCCGATGGTGAGCTTGCCGGAATACGAACCATCTGCCGTGATGGCCAAAACCCCGCCTCCGGCCTTGGTCAATGCGCCGGAACCCGTCAGGGCGGTCGCCAGCGTAACGTCATTGCCATTGGTATCAAATGTGCCGCCGCTCGCGCCGATCGCATTCAGCCGCGCCGAGACGTCATCCGTGGTCGCCGCCGCCCACTGGAGTCCGCCGCCGTTCAGGGTGATATTTCCTGATCCGAAACTCCCCAGGCTGGAAAAATTCACCAGCCCTCCTGTGATGGTCGTCCCGCCCTGATAGGTATTGGTCGCGCCCACGGTGAGCGTGCCTGCTCCGATTTTGGTCAGCGCACCCGTGCCATCGATCACACTGGAGATGCCGATATCGAAGCCATTCGTATCGATAGTTCCCCCGCCATTGCCGAGAGTGACGTCGCCCGCCTCGAACGAGCGCAGAAAGTTTGACTCGTTCTGCCGGGCTTGCAATACACCTCCATCCCAATCGATCGTTCCCTGGCCATCAGTTTCCTCAATGTACGCCACCTTGAGGAGGCCGCCGGAGTTCAGGTTGAGGTGCCCTTTCGATTCTTCATTGGCTTCTCCCACCCTCAGCGCCAACGCCAGATCCACCTTTCCTCCGTTTTCCACGGTCAGAAAGCCCTCGGCCCCGGAGCTCCCCACGATCATCGCTAGCGAGCCTGAGAACATGGAGCCCACGCCTGATACGGTGAGACGGCCATTCCCCAACCCGCCCGCACCCACTTGCGAGACATAGTTGGCGGAGACCTGCCCGCCATCAATGATGGAAAACGTTCCGTTTGACTGAGCGCCTACATACAGCCACCGCTCGATGGAAAGAGTGCCGCCGCTCCCAACGATCAGCCCGCCGTCTACCATTCCCGCTCCATTATAGTCACCGATACCCAATTCGTATGCCGTCGCTCCCGGTGAATCGATCCGGGCCGTACTAGAGTTGTTCAGGTAGATCCTGGAGGAATTGTCCTTGGTTGGCACCGTGCCCGAATCCCAATTACCCGGAGTGAACCAGGAGCCATTGTTTGCACCGATGTAGGAAACACTCTGAGCGGAAGCCTGGGAAACACCTCCGACGGCAAAAAGTACAAGGAAATACAATCCGGCAAATCGGGCGCAATCAGTCATGGCGATTCGCCAAAAGAGGATTGCACCCCCCGCGAAACAACGTTTTTGGGACGAACCGCCGAAAATGGCTGACGAACGCCAGACGCAACCTATTTCGGGCCGCCGATTTTTTGCACCTCCGGCCAGAACGTCCGACCGACCGGCACGCTCTCCCCGTCGGAGAGAACCAGCTCTCTCGCCCCGTCCTTCTTGAGCCGCAATTCCCGGACATCCGCCGGACGGATGAGAACACATCGATGCACCTGAAGGAAATGGCCCCCCGGGGCCAGATCCATCCACTGCTTCAAGGTGCGCAGGATCAGGACGGACGAGCCATCCTCCAGGTGGACCGCTGAATAGTTGCCCTTGCTTTCGACTCTTCGCACTTCGCTCCAGGGGACAAATCTGGCCGTCGAGGCTCCCTTGAGGAACACAAGATCCTGCCCGCCCGCCGGCGAGGGCGCGGGAGCCGGCAGACGGCGCAGCGTCTCGCCCAGGCGCTTCGGCTCCAACGGCTTGAGCAGATAGTCCATGGCGTTGCACTCGAAGCCTCTGATCGCATACCGGTCATAGGCCGTAACAAACACAATGCGCGGCCCGCGCTCCCCGACCCGTGCGACGTAGTCGAAGCCCGACTCGCCCGCCAACTGGACGTCAAGGAAACACACGTCGGGCTGGTGGAGAGCAGTCAATTCCAGCGCAGCCTCCACATCCGCGGCGTCGCCAGTAACCTCGACGTCCGGGAAAAGCGACAGCAGCTTCCGCATTTCGAGCCGGGCCGGGGCTTCATCATCGACGATCAGGGCCTTCATACGGGAATCACCATTTTCACACGGACAAATCCCTCCGCCTCCCCGGTAACGAGCGAAGCCCGCGAGGCATAGACGAGTTCCAGCCTCTTCCGGACATTCTCCAGCCCGACGCCCGACCACTCACCCGCTCCGCCCCGCCATGTTCCGGAGTTTCTCACCTCCAGCAGCAGACTTGATTCCGCGATATGCGCCATGATCGCAATCTCGCACACGCCTTTTATTTTCTCCAATCCATGGCGTATCGCATTCTCCACGAGGGGTTGCAGGATAAAGACCGGCACCATTTTCTCACCCGCAGCCGCATCGATGTCGAAGATGGCGCGTAATCGGGGACCGAACCTGTGCTGCTCGATGCGCAGATACCCCTGCACGCTGCGCACCTCATCGGCCAGAGCAACAGCCTCGACGCCATCGCATGCCAGGGTGGAGCGCAGATAGCCGGAGAGATCGGTGAGCATGTCCCGTGCGACGGCCTCGGTCAGCGGGAGCGCGGCGCGCACGGAGTTGAGCGCGTTGAAAAGAAAATGGGGGTTGATCTGGTAGCGCAATGCGGCGAGCCGCATCCGCTCCGCATAAAGCGAGGCCTCCAGCGTGCGTTCGCGCTCGACCAGGACATGCTGCTCCACCTCGCGCCGCTGCGCCGTCAGCGCGGCAATCAGGAATCCCGTCGCGGCAAGTCCCCAGGTGAATGCCTGCACAAACCAGATCGCGGCGACCTGCTCGTCCGGTCTCAGGGCGCGAGCATTCCAGCCAAGGGTCGCGTAGATCACAGCAGCCACCATCCCCAGCACCGCGCTCACCTCCGCCCAGCCGAAGCGTACCGCCGCGTAAATCACCGGGGGAAGGACGAGAAATGTAAAATTGATTCCCAGTCCACTGAACGCCGCGCCGAAGGCAACCACCCCAAGCGCAACCGCTGCGAACAGCGTGCACGCAAACTCCAGTCCCCGCCCCCGCCAGCTCCACGCCTGACGATAGATCGACCACACCAGAGGCGAGACCAGCAGCATTCCGGCTGCATTTGCAAGATTCCAGTTTCCCAGCGCATTCCAGATCTGGCTGGCAGGCATCTCGCCCTTCAGGATCAAATATACCGGAAACAGCAAGGCCGGCACCCAGGAGGCTACCAGGGAGACTCCCAGCAGCACGCCGGTAGGTCGCAGACGATCGAGACGGATAGCGGAAAGATGCCCTTCGAACGCACGTATCGCTCCCGCAGCCACCACCGCCTCCAGGAAATTGCTCACCGCCCCAACCATCGAGGTTTCCCAAGGCGTGCCAAACAGCAGACATACAGGGACGACATCGAGCAGGATCACCGGGGCATAGCGGATGCCAAGAAGCAGTATCCCGGCGAGATTCACTCCGCTGGCCAGCCAAAAGATGTGATGCGCCCAGGCTGGCAGGCCCTCCGGCCAGAAATACCTGCCAAAACCAAAAACAAATAGCACCGCGGCATTCGAAGCGGCGGAAAACGCCAGCGCCTTGATCAACGCTGGCATCCACGCTCCTTGCCTGAAAATCTGGGCCATCTACGCCGTTTTCTCAGGCGCAGACCGTTCCCGTCAACCCCGAGTGATCAGGATCACGAAACCGCCATGCCTTCCCGACGCCGGACTTTCCTTCCACACCCCGCCTGCCCTTGTCCCGTCTCTCACCGGCAGCAGCCGCTCAAGACGCAGCGCCGATTCGCGTGGCCTCGGGCACCTCGATCAGCTTGCCAGACTTGACGTCGTATACGTAGCCATGGATCTGGATATAGCTCGGGACGAGCGGATGATTGCGCACCCGCGCCACATCGACCACCAGGCTGGAGGTTTCATCCGGGAATGTCAGCCAGTCGATGAAGTCTCCCTCTGCGGACCCCGGCCCAGCGCCGACATCCTTCCAGCCCTCACCAGCAGAGTCCTCCGCACCTCGCTGTAGGGACGCGACCACGAGATCGCGCCATCGCACCCCGGGCGCATCGAGATTCCGCTGGCCGCCACATCGGCGATTCCCTGCCCGGGCAATTCCCACAAGCGATCAAAGCCATGGAACATCACAACGGGTTCCAGCCCATGAAGCCTGGCGAAACGCCTGAGAAAAACGATATCCCTGCCGCGAGCGAGGTTGCCATCGCGCCAGGAAAAGGGAGCAAAACCCGGGAAGGCGGCAATCCTGAGGATGCCTTCGCTAAGGGTCGGAAATGGTGATTGCAAAGAAAAATGGATGGGTTGTCGAACGGAGCAAAAAACAGGGAGGCGGAACTTCCGCCGGAGAAAAGAAGCGAGCTCATCGACAACAACACCCCGCCATCAGGACACCCACAGCCCGGCGCAATGCCGATGTGGCCGGGCTGTGGAGTGACTTCGTCATGATGGCAAAAAGGAAAGAGGTGGAAGCGGGAATCGAACCTGCGTTTGCAGCTTTTGCAGAGCTGTGCCTTACCACTTGGCTATTCCACCGTTTAATAGACGATCTAGTTAGTCGTCTTTTAAAAATGGTCAAGCCTTTTGGTAAGGGTTTTTTCTTTTTAATATCTGAGATCAAAATGTTCCTTTCGGCACCTTGTCCCGGAATTCCCTTTCCGGCATGGTCGGGGGATGCCCCAGATTCTGTTGCGCCTCATCCTATTCGTCCTCGTCGGAACGCACCTTCTCCGCGCGGAGAGGAGTGCCCAGCCAGTGGTGAACGTGGATTTCGAAAGCGGCACTCTTTTGCCCGAATGGAAAAGCGAAGGATCAGGCAGCGCCTCGATAGTTCCAGGAGGCTATGGGGCCAAATCGCTGCTCGTCAGTGTGCCCGAGCAAGGCAGCCAGTTCGTCCATATCCCGCTGGCCGCCGAAAGCATCCGGGGCCGACGCATCGCACTTTCAGCAGCCGTGAAGGCAGAGAACGTCACAAAACCCCGCGAACCCTGGAATGGCGTCAAGGTCATGGTGAAAACGGTCGCGCCGGGCGGCACGGATTATCAGGGTTTGATGGATCTTTATGGAACGTTCAGTTGGAAGTCCTGCGGTCTCATTACCAACATCCCGGCAGATGTGACGGAGGCGACGCTGATGCTCGGCCTTCAGGACGCGAGCGGGCAGGCCTGGTTTGATGATGTCACGCTTTCGGTCATGGGGAAGCTTCGCACGCGACCAGCATCACAGCCAGCCCTCCTTCCCCCGGAGAAGCTCGACCGCCGCACGGACCTGCCCCGGCTGCGCGGTGTGATGTACGGCCCACATGGCCGCGAGGAGGACATCCGCAAGCTGGCCGAGTGGGGGGCCAATCTCATCCGGTGGCAATTCTACTGGTACGACGGCAGTTTCCCGGAAAAGCGCTTGGACCTCGCGCTGTATGACCAGTGGCTCGAGGCCACGATGGCGGAGGTGGATCGCCTGCTCCCACTCTGCGAACAACTCGGCATCCGAGTCATCATCGACCTGCACACTCCCCCGGGAGCCACGGAATCCCGGCAATCGGCCATCTTTCAAAGAGCCGAGTATCAGAAGAAATTCCTCGAGGTCTGGGACAAACTCGCACGCCATTACAAGGACAAGCCCGCGATCTGGGGATATGACCTGCTTAACGAACCGGCGGAGGGTTCGGTCGCTCCGGGGCTTCTCGACTGGCATGCGCTGGCCGATCTGACCGCCAACCGCGTTCGGGAAATCGACCCGCACCGCGCCATCATCGTCGAACCCGGCCCCTTCGGCGGATGGGGCAACCTCCCCTTCTTCGAGCCGATCGCCGTACCGGGAATAGTCTATAGCATCCACATGTACGACCCGCTGGCCTTCACCCATCAGGGCGTGCTCGACGGCTACCCGATGGGCGTGGAGTATCCCGGCATGATCCGGGGCGTCCTGTGGAACAAGGAGAAGCTCCGCGAAATCCTCTCCCCCGTCCGCGAGTTTCAAAAGGACTACAACGTGCCGATTTTCGTTGGGGAATTCAGCGCCATCCGCTGGGCTCCAGGCGACAGCGCCGCCCGCTATCTTCGCGACTGCATCGAGATCTTCGAGGAATACGGCTGGGACTGGGCCTACCACGCCTTCCGCGAGTGGCATGGCTGGAACGTCGAGGTCGGCTCGCTCAAGGAAGACACCAGTCCGTCGCCTGTGCCGACCGACCGTGAGAAAGAACTCCGCTCAGGGCTGTCCAAAAACCAGCCGCCACGGGCAGTGAACCCTTAGTGCGTAATCACCAACACCGGGCAGGAAGTCCGGAGCGCTGATGTATTGTCCTCCGCAGAGTGCCTGAATTACTCTGCATGGGCTTGGCGATGAGATCGAAAGGACCGACCGAATTCCAGGAACGCGTCTACGCGACCGTGCGTCGTATTCCCACCGGCACGGTGGCCAGCTATGCCGTGGTCGCGAACGCGATCGACTGTCGCTCTCCGCGAGCGGTCGGACAGGCAATGCGCCTTTGCCCGTACGACGACGTACCCTGCCACAGGGTGGTGGCGGCGGGCGGTCGCCTAGGCGGCTTTGGAGGGAATGATTTCGGCAAGGTCCTCCAGCGCAAAAAACAGCTACTTTTGGCAGAGGGCGTCGCATTCCGCCCGAACGGACAAATCACCGAGGAGCATATTCTTCCTGACTCGCCGGGTGTGCGGCGGCTATTGCGAGGTTAACAGAGCCGATGACGTTCTCAGTCGATCGATCTCAGCAAAACCTCCCAAACTTGCGTCGCAAATTGTTCCGGAAGCGAGATTCGACATGCCGCAGGGGAATCATGTAATTTCACGGGATGCTGACCCGAGTCTTTTCCGCCGCCATTCAGGGCGTCGATGCTGTTGAAGTCGAAGTCGAGGTCAACACCGGACCCGGCGCTCCGCAGATTGTCGTCGTAGGGCTTCCCGATGTCGCCGTGAAGGAGAGCAAGGATCGTGTCACTACGGCCATTTCCAACAGCGGATACCGCTGGCCGCGCGAGCGCACCACGATCAATCTCGCCCCGGCCGACATCAAGAAAGAAGGCCCCAGCTTTGACCTGCCCATCGCGCTCGGAATGATCGCTGCGGCATTGGATGAGGACGTACCGCGCTTCGCCCGCTGCCTCGTCGCCGGGGAACTCGCGCTCACCGGCGAGGTCCGTCCCGTAAAAGGCGCGTTGTCGATGGTGCTGGAAGCGCGCAATCGCGGGCACAAGGCGGTCGTGCTTCCCCTCGCCAACGCCCGCGAGGCTGCCATGGTCGAAGGTATCGATGTGTATGGCGTGACAAACCTTCGCGAGACCTATGAGTTTCTAACCCGCAAGGCCGAACTGTCGCCCGTGACCGAGAATGTCGAGGCGCTGTTTGAGTCCATGGCCCGCGACGAGGTCGATTTCTCCGAGGTCAAGGGGCAGCACCACGTGAAGCGCGCCATCGAGGTAGCCGTGAGCGGAAACCACGCACTGCTGCTAATCGGCCCTCCCGGCAGCGGCAAGTCGATGCTCTCCAAGCGTATCGCCACCATCATGCCGCCGCTCACGCTGGAGGAAGCCATTGAGACCACAAAGATTCACAGCGTCGCCGGGATGCTCAAAAACGACGCGCCCTTCGTCGGTCGCCGTCCCTTTCGCTCGCCCCACTCCACCATCTCCGATGTCGGCCTCGTCGGCGGATCAACCAACCCGTCGCCCGGCGAGGTAAGCGTGGCACATCATGGCGTGCTCTTCCTCGACGAACTTCCGGAGTTCAAGCGCACCACGCTGGAAACCCTGCGGCAGATTTTGGAAGACAGACAGGTCACCGTGAGCCGCGCCGCGGGCAGCGTGACGTTCCCGGCAAACTTCATGCTCATCGCGGCGATGAATCCCTGCAAATGCGGCTACTACGGAGACCCGAAACGCGAGTGCCGCTGCTCGCCGCGTGAGATCGAGAATTACCGCAACCGCATCTCCGGGCCGTTACTCGACCGCATCGACCTCCATGTCGAGGCTCCCGCAGTGGAGTACAAGGATCTCAGCAGCACGGAAAGCGCCGAGCCGTCCGCCGCGATTCGCTCACGTGTCATCGAGGCCCGCCGCATCCAGCGCGAGCGTTTTGCCTCATCCCGCAAGACGCGCACCAACGCCGAGATGTCTCACGGCCAGATCAAGGAGCATTGCAAGCTCGACAACGCCGGGCAGGAGCTTCTGCGCCACGCCATGACCAACCTCCAGCTCAGTGCCAGAGCCTACGACCGCATCCTGAAAGTCTCGCGCACCATCGCCGACCTGGCCGGCAGCGCTACTATTCAGCCGCCCCATGTCATGGAGGCCATCCAGTACCGCACGCTGGATAGGAATCTGTGGCATTAGCCTCCCTCTAAAAGGCAATTAGCAAAAATGAAGACAAGAATACAAAGCTCCAAGCTAGGTTCGCTGGTTTTTGACGAAGAAGAGATGCCTGACTTTCCTCGTTACACAGGAAAGGTTCCGTTCGGACGGCACGGAGTTGTGGAAGTTAACCTCACATGTCTTGAGGGTAAAGAGGGAGACTGGCAACAGCTTTTGTCCCGCGCAGAATTGGTCTATCCAAAATTGGTTGAAGTCGAAAGAGCGCTGCTTCAGCAATCCCAAGCGAGGATTCTCGCTCTTCATAGGAGCTATTTTGGTCATATATGGACAGGGACCGAAGAGGCTTTAGTTAAGACCTTGACGCTTCACCATTGGAATATTTTCGACGAGGGGGGCATCGAGCTCTGGTATGAGGGTGGATCGGAGTTCAACTGTCTCGACGTAAATCTAAATCTGGATTCAGGCATGCGTGTGGCAGAGGTTCGATTTGATGGATAGATGACAACCGGCTCTCACACTGAAAGTCCGCTCCGCGCCCACGACCGCATCCTGAAAGTCTCCCGCACCATCGCCGACCTCGCCGGAAGCGCGACCATCCAACCGCCACATGTGATGGAGGCCATCCAGTACCGCACCCTGGATCGCAATCTGTGGCACTAGGCTTGATCGTTTGGGGACGAATACTTTGCAGCAGGTATTGCGCAAGAAATCCGAATCCTGTAGGTATTTTTCCCATCGAGAGGGCAACCGCTCGGGCCGTGGGGCGGTTTGTTGTTTCGAAAATAATGAATGCCCACTTCGCGCTGGTTATTGCCATTCTGTCCGAAGTCATCGGAACTCCGGCCCTGAAAGCGTGTGATGGGTTTTCTCGCTTTTGGCCATCACTGATCGTGGCCGCGGGTTACGGATTGGCGTTGATCATCGGCATCTCGTGGCTGGTCTTTAGGCAGGCGCTCGCTCGATTTGCCCGCCATCTATGGATTCCGCTCACCATCGCCGGGGGCATCGTTTTGAACGTTTTTTCAAAGGCATCTACCCGCTGACCGAAGACGAAGAACCCATCACAATTTGACAAACCGCCCACCGGACAATCCTCTATGAAAAAAACCGCCCTCATCCGAAGTATTCTCGCCGGGAGAACGTCACTGATCAATCGGGCCCAATTTCTCCTGCCTGCCCTGCTTTTTTGCATGGTGGCGGCGGCAGACGGTGCCACGAACAAGGAGGCCGACTACGTTTTCAAAAACGGTGCCGTCTATACGATGGATGCCTCCGCTCCGAAAGCTGAGGCGGTCGCCGTCACGGGCAAGGAGATTTCCTATGTGGGGGACAACAAAGGCGCGGAGGCCCACGTGGGGAAAAACACGCAGATCATCGACCTGAAGGGCAGGATGCTGCTGCCGGGCTTTGTCGAGTCACATATCCATCCCACCTTGGCCATAGTCGCCTCCGGTGCCGACCTGCCTTGCGACTCTGTGGACGAGGTTCTGGCCAGAACGAAAGCCTGGGCGGACGCTCACCCTGATGCCAAACTTATCAAAGGCTTTGGCTGGCGATACACCCTATTCCCGACGACAGGTCCGACCAAGGAGGTTCTGGACAAGCTGTTTCCCGACAAGCCGGTGATGCTGGTTGCCATTGATGCTCACAGCGCGTGGGTAAACAGCAAGGCGCTGGAAATGGCTGGGATTGATGCCAAGACTCCCGACCCCGCGCCGGGAGTAAGCTACTTCCAGCGCGATCCCAAAACGAATGAGCCGACGGGCTGGGTGGTGGAGACTCTTGCCGAACAGGCTGTGATGGCCAAACTGAACCCTCCGACGCCTGAAGCCGTCATTGCCGCCGCCGCTGAAAAATTCCAGGAATTCGCGGCTGCGGGGATCACGGCTGCGTTTGATGCCGGGATGGGCACTATACCGACCGACCGCGGTCTTGAGGGATACCAACAACTGGAAAAGGACAATGCGCTGCCGCTGCGAATCGTTGCCAGCTACTATTGGAACGATCCCGCCATCACAGACCCAGTAAGTGATGTCCTGGCTCTGCGGAAGAAATTCCATTCAGAGCTCGTGCAAGTCCGGGCACTGAAGATCATGTTCGATGGTGGTGAGGCGCAGCACACGGCGGTCATGCTCCAGCCGTATGCCGATCGTCCCGGCTTTTTGGGTGAATATGCGATAGATGAGAAGCTGGTCAAAGCCGCCGTGCTCAAAGCACAGGCCAGTGGAGTCGATACCCATGCCCACTGCTACGGGGACGGCACGGTGCGCACCTATCTCGACGCCGTCGAGGAGGCGCGCAAGGCTTATCCAGACAGCCCGTCGCGGCACACGTCGGCTCACAATATCTTCGTCAGCGATCCGGATGCCGCCCGCTTTGCAAAGCTAAATGTAACGATGCAAAGCTCGGCCCAGTGGGCGATGCCTGATCCCACCATCAAACGGACGGCGGAAATTGTCGGCGAGGACGTGGCTTTCCGGGAGTTTTTCCGCCACAACTCCGTGCTGAAAGCCAACGGGCGTGTCGCTTTCGGGACAGACTGGCCTGCCTCGGGCTACATCGTCACCTATCGTCCGCTAGACACCATCCAGGTAGCCGTCACACGGGGGATCCTGTCGCGGTTTGGGAAGGAGCAATTCGCTCCAGTCCTGCCGCCGGAAGACGAGCGCATCACTCTGGACCAGGCTCTCAAGGCCTCCACGCTCGACGCGGCATACGTGCTCGGACTGGAGGACAGGATCGGCTCTTTGAAAGCGGGAAAAATGGCGGACATCGTGGTGCTGGAAAAGGATCTTTATAAGATTGCCCCCAAAGATATAAGCGCCACAAAGGTTGACCTCACGATGATGAACGGGAAGGTCACCCACCGTGATGGAATCTGAGGACTCGAAGCGATAGGAAGAAAGCACAAGACCGGAAGCAGGCCCGCGCCTACGATCGCATCCTGAAAGTCTCTCGCACCATCGACGGCCTTGCCATAGGCGCAGTCACCCAGCCTCTGCTCGGCATGGAGATCGCCCGATCTCGCATGCTCCGTCGCATTCCATGGTACAGAACTGATAAAATACCAACGGTCAGACGGCTACAGTCCGAAACCTTCGTACCGCCGCGACGCCGAGAATGAGGAATCCCAGAAAAACCAACCCCTGCGTCACGCCAAAGGCGGGTTCGGCCTGGGTGGGCGCGAGGGCGTGGAGGGCCGGGAGCCTCGCGAAAAGCTGGGCGACGAGGACGAAGAAATTCAGGTAAAGCGCGAAACCTGCTGTGACCAGATACGTCGTCTGCCAGCGGCCTGCAAGCTTGCGCCCATAGAGTGCGTACGCGGCAACGACCAGGAGAATCACGGAAATGCCTCCCACGGCGTAGGCCGGGGTGAAGCCTTGGAACGGGAAGAAAAATCCCGTGATGCTGGTGAGTGCTGTCGTCGCGAGGAAAAGCGCGGTGAGGCCTCGAAAATGCCTCGCCGCCAGCCACCCGCCGAGTACGACCAGCCCGGCGAGGATTCCCGCCAGGCTGATCAGCACGTGGATGAGCGTGAAGATATTGAGTCCCATGGCCCAAGATCAGGCTCTGATGAACTCCAGCAGGTCCGCATTGAGCTGATCCTTGGCGGTATCGCCGAGGCTGTGCGAGCCTCCGGGGTAGACCTTCAGGATGGCGTTTGGCACGAGCTTCGAGGACCGCAGTGCGGCGGCGCCGATCGGTACGATCTGATCGGCATCCCCATGGATGATCAGAGTCGGCACATCGATCTTTTTCAGATCCTCGGTGAAATCCGTTTCGGAAAAGGCCTTGATGCAATCGTAGGCATTTTTGAAACCCGATTGCATTCCCTGCGCCCACCAGGATTGGATCAATCCTTGCGAGATTTTTGCCCCAGGGTGATTGAAATTGAAAAACGGCCCGCTCGCAACGTCGAGGAAGAACTGCGAGCGATCGGCAAGGTATGCCTTGCGAAAGCCGTCAAATACCTCGATCGGCAGGCCGCCGGGATTTTCCTCCGTCTTGAGCATGATCGGAGGGACCGCGCCCATCAGCACGACCTTGGCCACCCGGGAGGTGCCATGGCGACCGACGAACCGCGCCACCTCGCCACCCCCGGTCGAATGGCCGATCATCACGGCATTCTTGAGATCGAGAGCCTCAAAGAGCTCCGCCAGATCGTCAGCGTACTGGTCCATGTCGTTTCCATCCCACGGCTGACTCGACCGGCCGTGGCCGCGTCGATCATGGCCGATACAGCGATAGCCCTGCGAAGCGAGGAAGAACATCTGGTTCTCCCAGGCGTCCGACGAGAGCGGCCATCCGTGGCTGAAGGTGATGGGCTGTCCATCTTTCGGACCCCAGTCTTTGTAATAAATCGTCGTGCCGTCCTTCGTGGTAATGGTGCTCATGGATGTGGAATTTCCGCGTTTGGGTATGTCTTGTCGAAGCGAGATGTGTGCCAATCTCGGCACTGGCTGATCTAAAGCAATTGGCCGGTTGCCGTGAGAGTTTGGCCGCTAATCCAGCGCGAATCGTCGGAAGCCAGAAAGACGACGATCGCAGAGATATCCTCGACCTTGCCCACCGGCCCCAGCGGGCTGGTGGGGTTCTCGACATCGGCCACAAAGCCAACCGCATGCGTTCCCTCCGTAGCCACGAGTCCCGGGTTCACTGAGTTCACCCGGATCTTGCGCGAGGCCAGCTCGCGAGAGAAAGCCCGGGTCAGGGAATCCACCGCGCCCTTCGTCGCGCTGTAGACCGCGATGCCCGGAGGAGTCAACTGGGCAACGACAGAGCTGATGTTCACAATCACTCCCCCCTCGGAGCCGAAACGGTTCGTCGCTTCCTGGGAGGCCAACAGCACCCCAAGCACGTTCAAGTCAAAGTGTTTGTGAAAGGACTCCGCCGTGATGGAGCCAATGGGAGCGGCTTCATAAATCCCGGCATTGTTGACCAGGATATCGAGCTTTCCGAAAGCCGCTTCGGAGGCTGTGAACAACTGCGGAATCTCCTCCGCCTTTGCGACATTGGCCTTGATCGCCACCGCCTTGCCTCCCGCAGAGGCAATCTCGGCAACCACTTTCTCCGCCGCCTCGCGGCTCGATGAATAGTTGACCACCACAGCGGCACCCTGTGCGGCCAATGCCTTGGCAATCGCTGCTCCGATTCCCTTTGATGCCCCGGTCACGATAGCGACCTTTCCCTCAAGTTTGTTGTTCATTGGATGAACCGCGTTTAGTTTTCAGAAAACAAGAACTTGCGAGATAGATGATTTACATAATCTATCCTGTCAAATCTATTCGCGTATGAGAGTCACCCGCCAACAAGCTGCCGAAAATCGCCGACGTGTCCTGCATCTCGCCTCGCGCCGCTTCCGCGAGCGAGGATTGTCAGGAGTGGGCGTGGCCGACCTGATGCAGGAGGCAGGCCTCACACACGGCGGTTTTTACAAGCAGTTTGAGTCCAAGGAGAGCCTCGCCGCCGAGGCGTGCGCCGCCGCGATCGCCGAGAACCTCGCTGGTTATCAGGAGCTGGCCAAAAAAGATCCCTGTCATGTGCTGGCCCATGTCATATCCAACGCGATCTCGGACCTCCATCGCAACAGCCCCGGGGAAGGCTGCCTGCTCGCCGCGGCAGGAGCTGACATCTCACGCTCAAACGCGCCCGTTCGCCGTGGCGTTACTGATGGTGTCCGGAAAATCATCGATTTTCTCTCCGGTCTCATGCCTGGTCGCTCCAGGAAACAAGCTCGCCGGAAAGCCATCACCACGTACGCGACGGTAGTGGGATCTCTCGTCGTGGCCCGGGCCGTGGATGATCCGGATTTCGCCAGCGAGATATTGACTGCAGCACGCGAGTCCCTGCTGGAGTCGCTTGGACAGGAGTAACATCCGCTCCCGAGGCGAGGCTCAGCGGCAATGGTTGCGTCACGAAAAAAATTCCCCAAAGATGCCGGCATGCAACGCCCGGCTGGCATCCTGGTATCCGACTTTGACGGCACGATCTCGCGGAGGGATTTTTTCGATCTTGTGCGCGCCCGCTGGCCGATTCCGAAGAATGAAGATCCCTGGGAACGCTATGTCTCCGGGGAGATCACCCACTTCCAGGCGCTGGCGCTGATTTTTGGGCGCATCCGATGCAGCGAAGCCGAGCTTCTTGAGCTGGTCGACCAGATGGAGGTCGATCCCGATTTCGCATCCACGGTACGAGCGCTCCAGAGTCGTGACTGGGAGGTGATCGTCGCCTCGGCGGGATGCGCGTGGTACATCGAGCAACTCCTCGCGAGGGCAGGCATCTCCATTTCGGTCTACAGCAATCCAGGCACGTTTGCCCCATCGACAGGCCTCGTCATGAGCAGGCCTCCAGAATCGCCTTTCTCCGATCCTGGCACGGGAGTGAACAAGCTCGAGATCGCCCGCGATGCTCTGCGACGGTGCGATTGCGTTGCCTTCGCGGGCGATGGACGGCCCGATATCGGCCCCTCACTGCTCGTGCCTGCTGAGCGCAGATTCGCGCGCGGCTGGCTGGCGGAGGAGCTGACCCAGCGAAAGGAAGAGTTTGTCGGATTCGACTCCTGGATTACGATCCGCGACACGCTCTTATGCTGAACCCGAGACAAACCGCCATCCCCACCCTCGTCCGGGTCAAGCCCGGCGCTCTGGAACGCGTCGGCATCTATGCCACCCGGCATGACTTTCGCCGCGTGGCCTTGTTTTACAGCCAGGATATCGTGCCCGACCTGCATGATGCCGTCGCGGATTCACTGGCGGCGGAACGCATCGCGGTAGTCAGCCAGATCCCGGTGGAGTCGGCGAGCTTTGAGGAAGCCGCCGAGCTGGCGGTCTCGCTGCCCGCCCGGGTCGATGCGATCATCGGCTTCGGCGGAGGCAAGGCCCTCGATGTCGCCAAGTACGTCGCCTTTCTCTCCCGGCTGCCCTACATCGCCGTGCCGACCTCGCTATCCAATGACGGCATTTGCAGCCCGCAATCCAGCCTCACGGTGGCGGAAAAGCGCCGCTCATTTCCCTCCAGCATGCCGATGGGGGTCGTTATCGATACGCGCGTCTGCCTCGGGGCCCCCGAGGTTCTCTGGCATTCCGGCGTGGGAGACCTGGTGGCCAAGTTTACCGCCGTGGCGGATTGGAAACTCGCCTTTCATGCCAAAGGCGAGCCGGTCGACGACTTTGCCGCCCTGCTTTCCGATGCCAGCGTTTACCAGTTCATCGGCCGCCCGGCATACGACCTTGAGGGCATGCGCCTGCTCGGTTCGGCGCTGCTGCTCAATGGCATCTCCATGGCCATTTGCGGATCATCCCGTCCCGCCAGCGGCAGCGAGCATCTTATTTCCCATGCCCTCGATGGTCTCAGCAAGCGCCCCCGCCTCCATGGCTTGCAGGTCGGTGTGGCCTCGTATCTGATGAGCCTCATCCAGGGCCAGGGAGTCTCCGAGACCATCGCCGGGCTTTTCGAAGCCACGGGCTTCTGGAGGACCATCGAGGCCGATCCCTTTGACCGCGCCGAGTGGCTGGAGGCCGCCCGCATCGCACCGACGATCAAAGCCGAGTTTTACACCGTCCTTTCCTCCCGCAACTGCCTCCCCGACATCGAGCACGCCCTGGCCACGGACCAGCAGTTGCAGCGCTGCATCGTGGGTTGAAGCACACGGTTGCCTGCCCTGATTGCCCCTCGTCCTTATCTGCCCGGCTGCGCAACGCTCAGCCAGGCCTCAAAGTAACGCTTCCCCAATTCCTTCAAAGCCTCAGCGCTGAAGTGTACGCCATCGCCTTTGTCCCCCAGCCCGCTCGACGAAACCACCGCCGCGCACGGGACGAAAGCAGGTAAATCATCGATCGCCTCATTGATCTGACGAGCGCTGGGAAACTTGGGGACATGCCCCTCCTCCATGGTATATTGCCCAATCTCCCCTACAATGAAAGGCACCTCGGGCTGCTCGAGCGCCTTTCGAAATCCATTAACGACTTCGACCAGGCTTTTCCGGTAAGCGTCGGAACTGGTCACACCCGAAGCCTCGGACTCTCCCTGATGCCAGAGGATACCTCGCAGACGCCCCGCTCTCTTCGCGAGCTTTGCCCGCCGAACAGCTTCCTCGAACAGATCCCCACCTGGCTTCCATCGTGAGATCGGCGTGCCACCGACCGCACAGGGGACAAGGCCAACAGTGATCCCGGGCATCTGGTCAGCCACGATCCTGGCAAAGGTAAAGCCCAGGCCCACTCCGGCGATCTCCGGCTTATCAAAGTGAATCGGCTCACCCTGCGAGACCCACCTATCGTCTTTGCCGAAAACGAGGATGCGCGGATCGGGCTGCCGGTCAGAAGCAGCCAATACACCACGTCCCGCCATGTTGGATTGCCCCACGAGAAGAAAGAGCTCCAGATGCTCTGGCGTAGCAGGCGAGCCTGCATTGAGAGAAGCTGAACCAGACTCACCTGCCCAGCAAACGGACAAAGAAAGAGCGCAGAGAACCAAGAAACGTATCATCATCGGATTGTGTTTGTTTTGCGGGAGCATGGGCCTGAAGAGCTTGCGGATCCTGTGGAGATATGAAAACCGGGCCATGCGGATAGGCATCCGGTTCCGCGAAAGCGTTATCGCGAACATCGGTTCCAGGCGAATCCAACACCACAATGCACCTCCCACGCAGCCCCTTGCCGCCAGAGAACGGGGATTGGGGCGAAGCCGTATTGCAGTTGGAGATAGAATTTCCCGTAATGACTCCGCCGGAAAGTCCACTCACGACGATGGCTTCGGCAGAGCAGTCCTTGATCTGGTTGCCTGTGATCTGAATGTTACGGTGCTCCGGTGCCGTCGGCGTCTGTCTGGGCGCATCTGGGGCCGTCTCGCTCCACACGCTGATGGCCCCTGGTGTCGGCGATAGCCCCAAATCGATATCGGAACCAATCCCAACATCCTCCAGCACATTGTCGCGCACCACCACATTGCTCACCCAGCCCGCCTCCCGATAATAGGCATAGTGGCCGCCCAGGCAGATACCAGGCTGAGTCGTCCGCGCGATCCGGTTGTTTTCAATGATCCCGTCACTGGCCATGATACGCATCCCGCGAGGTCGCACGTCATGGATCGAGTTGCCGCGGATGACGTAGCCGGGGGAGTTCGCGGAGGGAAAATCAATCATGTCCCCCGGTTTCACCACGGAGGCATCCGCCAGCGTGATTTTCAGGTACTTCTCCCCAGGATAGTTCGCAAAGGAGTTGGCCTTGAGAATCTCCTCGCGGGAAAGCTGAAAGGGAGGAGTCACATCCGTCTCCAGGGCGGTGACGGGAACCGTTTTTTTGATGGCAAAGTTGTCCGCGTCGAGGATGCGCATGGGGTCGCCGGGAAGGATGATATTGTCATAATACTCTTTGATCCGGTTCAACGACGTTCGCCTGAGACACCAGACGACATTGGGAGACTCCACCCGGACGATCTGGAAGGCTGGACCGTGCAGATTGATCCCATCGTCGCCCATGAAGCCAAAGTCGCAACCCTCGATGAGCGGCCCTTTCCGTGAATACCCGTAGTTCAGCGCGTCACAATTCGTTGAGATAAGGCGCGGGGTCGTCGCTCCCGAGGGCGTGCCGCCACGCTCCACCTTGCAGCGCAGAAAGCGGTTGTCGCCATCGGCATTGCGTACATCGATCGCCAAGCCCGGCGAAGCCTGGATACGAACATCCTCCACATGAATATCCCGGCTCCTGAAGAACTGCAAAGCAGGAGCCTTGCGCATCGTGAAGGCAACCATGTCGCCCGGCTTCAAAAGCGCAGCCTTTCCCTTTTGAACCATCGAGGGCGCGAGATAAACCTTCGCTTTGCGAGGTGATTCCCTCGTCAGTTCCCGGTACAGCCCCTCCGCCGCTCCGCGTTTCCAGCCCTGCGTGGTTCCATCAAAGAAATGGATGCGCTTCGAGTCAAACTCCTCTCGCAGGTCGGGGTAGCCTTCGTGAATCTCCACGTCAATCCACGAGGAGTCAGTCGCCTTCGCCACAATGCTGCCCTGGGTAAAGGGAAGTGGATCGTAATCGATGATAAAACCCTTCAGCGTCACTCCCTCGCAGTTCTCGAATCGCATGGCCGGATTCTCAACCTGACTAAAGACCAGCCTCGTCCCCTCTCCCTCCACCGTTAAGTTCATGGCACCTCGAACCACAACTGTTTGCTGAGAAATCCGGAACTCGCCCGCAGGTAAACGGACGACGGCTCCGGGCTGCCGGGCCGCCTTTGCCAGCATCGCTCCCAAGTCGAGGGACTGGGCAACGTTTCTTCCGCTCCCATCGGCGAAGCAATGACCAGCGGACGTCAAAAGCGCAGCAGCACAGACAGGAAGTGCCAGGAAAACCATCAAGCGGGAGCCGTTCATTGGGAAAGGTTGTCGATATATTGTGTCGTCTTGGGATCAGATTTCTTCAGCAGCTCAACGTGCCCGTCGGCAAAAAGTGCCTGAAACATCCCACCATGCCTTTCCTCGATACGATTCAGGCTGGCAGACCGGAAATAGAAGATCGCATCGTGCTCGCCAAGGTCAGCGCTTTGTATGCAATCCGCCACGAGGATCGTCTGAGCGGGAGACCTCAACTGATAAACCGAGACCGGCTGAGTGATGGTCGATGGCAGTGTATTCAACCCGTAAGTCCGCCGGGCCAGGCCGTCAGAATAGGTGCGGCGGGCCTCCGGGCATAGAAACGGGTTTTTGACATTCGCCGAGACCGCGCGAAAGCCGACGTAATCCCCCATCATAAGAGCCATCGTCCACGACCCCTTTGCCCCGCTGGGCAGAGTATTCTCCATCGGGGCCGGATAGAATCCCCCATGATCACCGGCATATTGAACCAGCCCCGTGTGAAGCGTTTTATAATTGCCGATACACTCGGTTGTTCGGGAAGCTCGCAGGAGATTGAGTCCGGATGGCACCAAGAGTGCCACGAGGATGGAAAGCATCCCTATGGCCACCAGGATCTCGACCATGGAGAAGCCTGAGACTTTATCGCGTTTGCGGCATGTCACACCACTATCCTGATGAGAGGTCATCATGTCCCGGGAGGAGGAATCGAAATCTGTCAGGCTCTTTCCTAATGCACGGGCAAGGACCTGCCGTTTACAGATTCCGCATAGAAATAGAAATCAGGAGTCCCCTGCCATCCGCCGTCGTCCTCCAGGATCGCACCACTGCCCTCGGTGTAGGTCTCGTGATTGTCGCCATTCTGAGCCATCGGAATAGAATATCCCTGTCCTTCCTGGACAAACGAAAGAACGACGGCGTAATAGGAGTCGCGCTGTAAGGCGACAGGCTTGAAGGAGAAGGAAATATAGCAGTAAGCCGTATCATTGATATTCCCGCTGCGCAGCGGTTGATCTGCGGCAAATCCGGCAAAGCTCCCGATCTGCTCGGAAACCATTTCCGCCTCGGGAGATGACGGCAGCGCCTTCGCAGAGGGAAGACGATACACACTCAGTCGGAATGCGGCCTTGGGATTATCTTGCAGGGCCCTGGAAACAAACGCCCCTCCAGTCTTGAACGTCATCTTGTCAAAGACGACATCCTCTCCATTCGTCCGGAAGGACTGGGCAATCTCCCGGCGGGCAACATCGTCCCATCTCCAACCCATCGCGCAATCAACCGCGACCCCGGCATCCGTCCGTGTTTTCTCCGTCGAGGCGAATACACGACCGGTGGGGGCGTAAGTTGCCTCACCCACCGATCCCCCGCCAGCAAGAGCGACAGAGACATCGGCACAAGCACGGGTTGCGGCCAGCGCCAGTATTGCCGCAAAAAGCAGAACAAAGCATTTCATACAAACCATCCCCGCTACTCAATGCCACGGCCTGCGGCTTTGGCTCGCCGAACAAACCTTGCCACGCAAAAAAGCAGTCCAGCTCCCAGCACAGCCCCAGCCGTTCCCGGCTCCGGCACAGCTTGTGCGTAGAAGTAAAAATCATTGGTTCCTGCCCAACTCCCTCCATTCTCCGCCACCGCACCCGTTCCGCCGGTATAGTAGGAGTTATTCCCATTATTGCCCAAGGCGACATTGTAGCCGGAACCGCTTTGATTGAATGCTAACACAACAGCGTAATATTTGCCCGCGGCGAGCTGAACGTCAGCAAAATCAAAAGTGATGTAGTTGAATGCCGTCCCGGTAATATTCCCGCTTGATGTCGCAGAACTCGACGCAAAATTTGCAAAACTGCCGGTCTGGGAGGAAACCAGCGAACCACTCGAAGGCAGAGTCGAAGCGCTGGCCACCTCGTAAATCGAAAACGTAAACCCCGCGGATGCATTATCCTTCAACTGTGATGGAATGGCCGCGCCGCCGATCTTGAAGGTGATCTTGTCAAACGTCACCGCGCTCGACCCACTGAAGAAGGACTGGGCCACCTTTCGCTCAGACACCGGCGTTATCGAAGTATCCCACCTCCAACCCAGGGCGCTGTTCACCGCCGTGTTTTCCGTCGAGGCGAAGACATTCTCCGTAGGGGCGTTAAGCGTCGTGTTGACGGCACTGACTCCGCTGAGAGACACAACCACTGCGGCGGGAGAGATGCAGGTCGAGACCGTCAATCCAATCAAGAGTAGGGGGAACATTTTCATAAATGCAACTTAGTTGACAACCGAGCGTAGAGTCTCTTCCAAGCGCCGCAACGAGTTTATTGTTGAACAGTTAAATCCCGATTGCATCCCCTCGGCGAAAGACTTTCACTCAATGCATCATGAGCAAAGACCTCCCCACCCTGCGCGATCTGGCCCGGGCGGCAAACATGTCGGTGGCCACCGTCTCGATGGCGCTTCATAACAATCCCCGCATCAAATCGGAAACCCGCACCCGCATCCATGCACTGGCCAAGGAGATGGGCTATCAGCCCGATCCCCACCTCTCAGATCTCATGGGCTATCTGCGCAAAGGCCGCACCAGCACTTTCCGGGAAACCATAGCTTTCGTCAGCAAAATGCCCTTCGATGCGTTTCAGGAATACGACACGTTTCGCAAACAGTTCACTGGAGCTGCAAAACGCGCCTCAGATCTGGGCTACTCGGTGGAGTATCACGCCGTTTCCTCATCCATGTCGGAATCTCGCCTCGCCAGCGTCCTGCGGAGCAGGGGCATCCGGGGGGTCATAGCACTGCCGCAGATCGATCCCGACGGAAAGTCCCAGGGATACGAGAGATTCCCTTGGCAATATTTCGCCAGTGTGGCCATCGGTTTTTCGTGCCCGACTCCGCCGACCCACCGGGTCATATCCGATCAGATTCAGTCGATGCACATCGCCATGACTTCGCTCCGCAACCTCGGCTATCATCGCCCGGGACTGGTCATGGATCAATGGCGCGATGATCGCCTTCGCAATCACCTCACGGCAGGATTCCTTTCCTGCCTGCACAGAAACTACGCTCGCAAAAACCACATTCCCATGATGATGGAGCCGCTCAATAAACAAGGCCTTCTCGATTGGTATAGGCGGTGGCAGCCCGATGTCATCATCGGCCCGGATGTCGAGGGCGCGGTAAACTTCCTCAAGAAATCCTCAGCCAGCCCCACTGAGGAAATTGCCTTCGCCACTTTGGACAAACAGATATCCGGAAAATGGTCTCATCATGCAGGGATCTGGCAGCCGGCCATGGAGGTCGGCACGATCGCGATGGATATCCTGATCGGGTGCCTTACCCGTCATGAAATCGGCCTGCCGACACGCCCCCAGGTCGTCCTGCTCCCCGCCGCCTGGATGGATGGAGAAAGCGCACCGCCCCGGAATGTCGGGAAAACCGTCAGTCGATAGAGATCAGCTCACTCCGGGATCTGGTCCAGGCCGCCGCGGCGCATGAGGCTGCGATAGACAAAGATCGCTGCCAGCAGTGCAAAGGTTGCCAGACAGGCCCCGATCACAAAGGTATAGCGGTAGGTATTGTGGGTCTGGTCGATGAGGATGCCCATGGCGGGTGAAAGCGTCATGGTCGCAAGCGACATCACGATGCCGGAAGCCGAGGCAAACTGGGCAAACTTGATACGTGGGAACAACCGCTGGCCGAGCGACGCCGCGCAGGTAAAGTAACACCCTGAGAGCACCCCGTGCAGCACCCAGCCGACGAGAAAGGTATCCGCCGTCCGCGCAAAGAACGCCCCCCAGACCGCCACCGCTGCATAGCCGATCAGGCAAAACATCACCATCCGCAGCGGATGGAAAAGATCGACCAGCCAGCCGAGAAAATAGGCCAGGCAGAGCGAGATCGCAAAGGTAAGCGCGAGCGATTTGCCAAACATGTCCATGTCCACCCCCAGGCTCTTGGCGTAGGGAATACTAAAGGTGTTCACCGGAGAAAATGTCAGCCCTGCCGCCATCAGCATGACAAAGACGGCCAGAAAATACGGCTGGCTGAAGCACTCGCGGAAGTAGGTCTTCATCCCGCCGATCGCCCCGCGCCTCTCCGGCTCGACCTGCGGCGGCGGCGGATACTCGCCCTCCTTGACCCGCAGGCAGACCCAGAAGAAGGCCACTCCGTAAAAAATGCCCACCGTCACGAGAATGAGGGTGAAGTGATGGGGCACCAGCCCGAAGATCCAATAATTGAAGATCATTCCATCGATGAGGCTCACCGCCCGGAAGAGCCCGTAAAATCGCCCCAGCAGCGGCGTCGGCACCACATCATTGACCAATCCGCCAAAGACCGCCTGCCCGGCGATGGTGGCCACCTCAAAGGCCGCCCAGAAGACGCCGAAGCAGATGAGCGAGACAAGCATCTCGCTCTCATTCGGGAAATGCGAGTGAACCCAACGCGCGAGAATCGGGGTAAATCCCAGCCCGATCATTCCCGCCGCGGCCAGCGGCGTGGTTATCAGCAAAAATGGAATGCGACGCCCAAATCTCCCGCGGTGCCGGTCCGACTTCACGCTGATCACCGGGCCGAGGATCATCCCGATCAGCGCGGGAAAGGAGCTGATGAGCAGGCCAAAGAGGATGTTGGGTACATTCAGATGGCTCAGGTACCATTGCGCCATCGGCCCCACCGAACGGTCGCGCATCGACCAGGCAAAGTCACCGAGCAACAGCCAGGCAAAAAGGACGACGATGCCCGTTGAGGTATAGACCAGCGTACCCGCCCGCCAGACACGCGGCTGGCCCGGCGTGGAATGCTCGGGAGTTGGGGGAATGACCGTGACGTTCAAGATTGTTTTTCCTTTCCCCTCGGATCACCTGGGATGAAACCTGCATGGGGACAAAACAGCGCAGCGAAAGCACCGCTTTGACTTGAGAACATTAGGAATGGTTTCCTCCCCGCGAAAGCGGTATTTGGTTGCGCTATTCTTCTACCTGTAGAACCTTCCTCGTATGTCGACCAGCCCCCGCGTCACGATCCGCGACATTGCCCGCAAGGCCAACATGCATTTCACCACGGTCAGCCTGGCGCTGCGCAACAGCCCCAAGCTGAAGATCGAGACTCGGGAGAAAATCCAGAAGCTGGCGGAGTCGATGGGGTATCGCCCCGACCCGATGCTGGCGGCGCTGAACGCCTACCGGCAGGCCAATCGCCCCGTGCATTATCAGGCCTCGCTCGCGTGGGTGCACAACTGGGCCAATCCCGAGAATCTCTACGGCTGCGAGGAGTTCAACCAATACTATCTCGGTGCCTGCGACCGTGCGGCCGAGCGAGGCTACAACATCGAGGAGTTTGCCCTGGCCAAGGACGGAATCACGATCGACCGGCTGCACCGCATCCTGCGCGCGCGTAACATCCAGGGCACCCTGCTCGCTCCGCAGCCCTCGGCCAAGAGCTTCCTCGACCTCCGCTATGACGAACTCTCCGCCGTGGCGTTTGGCTTCAGCATGCGTCCGGCCGTGCTCCATCTGGTGACCAATCATCACTATCACACGATGATGATGCTGATGGAAAAGGTGCTGGAGTTTGGCTATCACAGGCCCGGCCTGTGCATCCCTCGGGACTGGAACTACAAGGTCGACTGCGCATGGCAGAGCGTCTTCCTGCTTTTCCTGGATGAGCATCCGGAGCTGGCCCGCATCCCGATCTACTGGGCGACCTGGAACGACACCCAAGATGCCGGCCTCGCCTCCTGGATCAGCGAAAATCGACCCGACGTGATCCTCGCCTTTAACGAAGCAAAAGCCGCCGTGGAAAATGTGGGCTTCCGCATCCCTCAGGATGTCGCTTTTGCCAGCGCTTTTCTCAACAAGGACGAAAGCATCATGAGCGGCGTACACCAGAATGACTATCTCATCGGCCAGAAAGCCGTGGACATGGTGATCGACATGCTGCATCGCGGGGAGACTGGCATTCCCCGCACCCCGGTGCGCATGCTGGTCGAGGGTGAGTTTTTTCCAGGCACAACCATGCCTGATTTGAGGAAGGCCGCCGAGAAAGCGGACAAACAATACGCCGCTAAGTCGCGCGGTCGTAAACTTCCAGCGTCACGCGGTTCTCGACCTCCTCGCCGCGCAGGTACCGCTGCAGGTTCTTCATAGCCTCCTGACCGCAGCGGGGATAGGTTTCCCATGTCGGCCCGGCCACATGCGGGGAAAGCAGGATGCCCGGCTGCCCGCGCAACGGCGAGTCCGCCGGCAGAGGCTCGTGCCGAAAAACATCCAGGCCGATCCGGAGGCGGCCCTCTTTAGCGAGCTTGATCAGAGCGTTCTCGTCGACGACAGCGCCGCGGCCGATATTGACGAAAACGCCATCCTGCGGCAGCAGGCGCAACAGATCCTCAGTGACAGAGTTGCAACTCCGCTCATTAAGTCCCTCACACTCGATGAGGATCTCGCTCCGGGCGAAGAGCGAGCGAAGGTCCTGGCATGGCGTCACGCCAAACTCCTCCATCATCGCAGGCGGTACGCCATGGGAGTATGCCGCCACATCCGCGTGAAAGGGCCGCAGGATGGACGCCAGCTCGCGCGCCACTGCGCCGAAACCATGCAGGCCGACCCGCTTGCCGCGCAGCACCCGCGTGCGCAGGCGCGGCATCATCTCAAACATCGACGCCTCATTCTCCATGCACTCGCCCCACAGGGGCAGTGAACGCAGAAGCGCCAGCACCATGAGGAAGGCATGCTCCGCCACAGCCGTGCTCGCCATCGTACCCCAGTTCGTCACGAGCACCCCGTCCTCGATCCAGGCGCGGGGCACGCGCGGCTTCACCGAGCCGGTCACGCTACAGACATAACGGAGCGGAAAATCCTCCTCCATCCCCCACGCCTCTGGCAGCCGGGGACAGCTCCAGGCCGTAACCAGGATCGTCGGCTTCAGGGTTTTCAGCGCATCCTCAATCGTATCCCCGTCGACCAGCGCGGTATCGAGCCAGGTTTCGCGCACGGCAGGATTCTTCAGCCCAAACGGACCATTGCGAAAAAACAACCCTCTCTCGTCCTCCGTCATCGCCAGAACGACATGCTGCGAGACGGGTGACACACCATTCCGGTGCGCTTTGACGGCGGCATCACTCACTTCCATGAAACTGCCCCAAGGATACGACCATCCTTTCCGTCCGCAAAGGCGCGGGTCCAGCGATTCCATTCATCCTGTAGAAAGCCGCGAAGGCTCTCCGCGCCTTACTTGGCCGCCTTGAGACGACGCTGGAGCTGGTCTTGATAGAGCGAAGCCGGGACGAGCGAATCCCCCTTGCCCACACCCTCGACAAAGTCGTCCGAGTCCACCTTGTCGCACGGGCCGCTGGTTCCGATCACATAGCCATTTCCCACCTGCTGGGACCATACGAGCGCCTTGCGTTCCTTGGAGTATTTCAGCCCCTTGGAATTCCAAAAGACCGACTGCGTGGTGGTCACGCCGTGCACGGGATTCCCGCCCCAGGGCCGGTAGTATCGCGCCTCCAGGAAGTCGCCGTCGCATGTCATCTGGTCGAGGAGATTCGACACGGAGAGGAACATATGAAAGTCCGACCCGTGCGATCCGTCCTTGGCATAGCTGCGCGAGATGACATTGCCGCTGCATGCCATCGTGCCGAAGTCGTAATTGTGCCGCCCGGCCTCCGCGCGGCAGTTGATGATCAGGTTTTCCTGCCCGTTATGCGTGAAGAGATAGCCGTTTCCGCCGCCGCCTTTGTACTGGGAGAAGCCCATCGAACAATCCTCCACGGTGACAAATCGCGACCGGCGCAGCCCGATGCCGCTGGAAAGCAGATGAATGTCCGGGGCATTCCCGGCTGGCGCGTAGGACCTCACTCCTTTGATCCAGCAGTTTTCCGCGTTTTGCACGCTGATTGCTCCCGCGCCATGTACATCGTACCCGACCGTGCCGGGCTTGTTGAAGTCCTCCTCCTCCGTCCCGGCGCCGGGGTGCTGTTTCATGCCGATGGAGAAGTCCTCCAGTCCGCACTCCGAAATGAGCTGGCCGGGAATCTTCACCAGACGACCAAGATCAGCCACTCGCACCGGATAGCGCACTGGCACGTCGAGCGTCACCGAGGACTTCGCGGGATCGATGCTCTCGATGCGGCGGCAAAACATCAGCGTGCGATTCGGTGAACCCGCGCCCGCCGGTTTCCACTTGCCCGTCATCTCGACCTCGTCGATGAAGCGCTGGGTGAGATCGCTCCGCAGGACGACGAGATCGCCCGCCGCAAATCCATCGACGCTTTGCAGGAAAATCTCCCGCGCCTGATTCGGAACATCCCGCGCCAGCGCGCTGGCCAGGATGCCGCCACCCTCATCCCTCCAGTCCATGGCCTTTTCCGGGGCCAGCTCGATCACCACCTTGCCTCGCATCATTGGCGTGTCGTTAAAAAGAAAGGTCTTGTCCGCTCCCTCGCCTCGCAGAACCGTCCTGTCCCCGCGAATCCGCAGGGCATGGTTGACCGTTCCCTGCGGCTGAATGCGGTAGGCGCCCGCTGGCAGAAACACGACTCCGCCATCGGAATCCGCCGCCGCGTCAAGCGCCGCCTGGATGTCGCTGGTCGAGTCCTTCACCCCCGTCGGGTCAGCCTGATAGGGGGCTTGGGTCACATCGATGACCGGCCCCGCCAACCGGGGTATGGGCTTCTCGCCGCGATGATACCCCGCGTAGGAAAAATCATGCAGGAAATGCCCGGCGGCGTCGCTAAAGCCGGGAGTCCAGTCCGCCGGGTACAAGGTCGACCTCCAGGAGGCATCCTGAGACAGGAGGACAGAGGCCGAACCGGCCACGGCAAGAGCGCACAGCAAGGGGAACTTCATAGCTCGGCTCAAACTAAAGCGAATCCCTCCCGGTGCAATCGCACGCTCATGGGTTTCCTTTCAACATGTAGACAATTTACCATATCTACAGTTTGAAAGCATCGGGGGTCGCACGCCTGCTCCACCGTGTTAGGTTGCAACCACGCAGTTCGTCCCATGAAATCACTCCTCCCCGCATTTCTCGCGCTTGCCGCCTTCACCTCAGGCTTCGCCCAGGCCCCCGTCAATCCCGGCCTTGAGGATGGCGCCACCGGGTGGTCGCTCGACTCCATGTCGGCCGTCGTCCCGGAAGCAGCCAATACCGGAAAGCTCGGTCTCCGCATCACCGACAACAGCCCGGAGGCAGGCTCGTCCGCCACGAGCGGCAGGATACCCGTCACCCCCGGGTCGACGGTGGAGCTTCGCTTCCAGGCCCGCACCGAGACGGCCGGATTCATCGGCGTTTATCTGTTCTTCTATGACACCGCCGGAAAGCTGATCAAGGACGAGGCGCAGCGCGCAGGGGCCGGCCACCCCGTGGTCGGAGTGAGCAAGGCCGACGGCCAGTGGAGCGCCTACACGCTCAAGGCCAGCGTGCCGCCCGCTGCCTCCGATGTTGCGATCTGGGTGCATTCCTTTGGCAAGGCGATCGGGACAGCAGATTTTGACGATTTCGTCTTTGAAGGTGCCAGCGGCGCTGCTGCCGCAGCCGTACAGGCTCCGCCTCCAGAGCCGAAGGCCCCCGTCGTCATCCCGCAGCGTGCGAAGCCGCCGCTCATCGTGATCAAGGTCGACGACTTCCGCCCGATCAACAACGGCAACCTTCACGGCATCTGGGTCAAGGTCGTCGATTATCTCGCGTCCAAAAATGCCAAGGTCGGCATCGGCGTAAATCCCGAGAAGCTCAACGAGGCCTCTCCCGCGCTGATCGAGTGGGTGAAAAAGCAGCATGCCTCCGGAGAGGTGGAGTTCTGGTTCCACGGCTGGGATCACGCCATGCATGAGGTCGACGGCGTGAAGTACAACGAATTCAACAAGCGACCCTACGAGGAACAAAAGAAGCGATTCGACGACGGCCAGGCCATCACGAAGGAAAAGTTTGGCTTCACCTACAACACCTTTGGCCCTCCGGGGGGCGCGAGCAATGGCTTTGGCGACGCCAATACCTACAAGGTCATGGCGGACGAACCCGATATGAAGGTCTGGCTTTATCCTCAGCCCATGGACAAAGCTGCACAGGATCTCCAGGCGGGCGGCAAAGTCACCGTGCTGGATCGCGTCTGGGCTGTGAATCTGGAGTCCAAGGTCGGCCAGCCCGATTTCCAGCGCTTCCTGGAAGGCTATGCCAAGAATCCAGATCGCGAATACTTCGTTCTCCAGGGGCATCCCATGTCCTGGGGCAGCCCGGAGAAATGGGCCGAGTTCACCAAGATCATCGATTTCCTCGTCGAGCAGAAAGCTGAGTTTCTGACTCCCTCCGAGCTCGCCGCCCGGGTAAAGTCTGCCAACTAACCGTATCCTCCCGTGAAACCCCTCCTGATCGGTATTTTCCTCGCCTCAGCATCCCTTCTCCACGCCCAGATCCTGCCCAATCCCGGCTTCGAATCGGGAATGGAGGGCTGGACGACCACGGAGAAAACACCTGTCACAACCGTCTCCACGGAAGCCGCCCGTACCGGCACGCATGGGCTGCGAATCGACGACCAGGCCGAGACGGATGGAGCACGATTTTCTTCCGACGCGTTTACGGTCAGTCCCGGCCAGAAGGTGACGCTCAGCTTTTGGGCGCGTTCCCCGCAGGGTGACGTGGCGGGAGTATCGCTGCAACCCCTCGGAGCGCGCAACCGTCCGCTCATGGACGAAAAAGGCCAGCCGCCGCTGGTGATCGGCATCAAAACATCGACCGACTGGAAGCAGTACAATGCGACGTACACCGTGCCGGATGAAGCCGAGTCCATGGTGATAAACATCCGCTCATGGAGCCGATCCAAAGGCGTCGTCGATCTCGACGATTTCGACATTGTTATCGAATAGCTGCACGTCGCTGTCACCTCCCCTTGTGAAACTCCTGCCCCTGCTCATGTTCGTCGGCGGCACGCTCGCCGCCGGGGAGATCCCCCTCCCGCTGCCCAACGGCGGCTTCGAAAATGGTCTCGACTCTTGGAAACTGGAAGGGTCGACAACAGCGGCCACCGTGCTGCCCGAGGCGGCCATGCTCGGAGCGAGCGGCTTGCGCCTGCAAAGCGAACCGGCTCGATTTTCCCTGAGTTCCGCCGCCGTACCAGTCACTCCCGGCAAGACCTACAAGCTCAACTTCTGGGCGGGCAGCCCCAAGGCCCTGGATCAACCCCAGAGCAACGTCGACGCCAAGCTCATCTTTCGCAGCGCCGACGGCAAGGAGATCGCCGCCGCGCCCGCAAAGATCCGGAAATGGCCGGTCGCCATGATCGCCAACAATTTCTTCAACGAGGAATACACCATGGCCGGTGCTGCTCCCGAGGGCGCAGCCACTCTGGAGGTGAGGCTCTCGTCCTCAGGCAAGGGGCCGGTGGGACCACTCCATCTGGACGACTTTTCCCTCGCCGAGCTGGACGATGTCCCGGAGCCGCAAATCGCTGAGGGGGGCGGGCATCCCATCCCGCCTTTCGATCCTCAACTCCTCAAAGCGCTCGAGGATGAGATCAAGGCCGACCCCTATCGCGGAAAACAGCCGCCCAGGATCGTGATCAAGCTCGACGACTTCGGCGCGGCAGGCAGCGGAGTCCATGCCCGCTGGAAGAAGGTGGCGGACTACGCTGCGGCCAAGGGCATCAAGGTGACCTTTGGCATCATCGCGACCCGCATCCAGGGCGACAACATCACCGACTTCGTCACCTGGACGAAGCAGCAGCACGACGGCGGCCGCATCGAATTCTGGAATCACGGCTACGACCACGCCGAGCGCAAGGACGGCAACAAGCGCATCATGGAATTCGGCGGAGAGTCCTACGAATACCAGAAGCAGCACATGACCGACGCCAACAAGCTCGCCCGCGAAAAGCTCGGCTTCCCCTACGTCTCTTTCGGCGCACCGTTCAACGGCACGGACGAGAATACCGCGAGGGTGCTCGCGGAGGATCCCGACATCAAAGTGTGGATGTACGGCGACCCCCGCAACCCGGCTGGCAAAAAGGTCCTCATTCGCTGCGGCGCAGTCACGCTGGAAACTCCGACGCTCATTCCCAACTACGCCGCATTTGTCGAAGGCTACGCCCACAATCGCGGCGCGGAGTACTTTGTCCTGCAAGGACACCCCGCCGGATGGGGCGACGACCGCTGGGAGCAATTCACCAAGATCGTGGAGTTTCTCATCGCCCAAAAGGCGGAGTTTGTCTTCGCCTCGGATTTCGCCGGGAAGCCCTGACCGGTCAGCGCCGCACCCGCGCCGCCGCCTCGGATGGCGGCATGCCCATGACCCGGCGAAATGCCGTGGAAAAGGCAAAGCCATTCTCGTAGCCGACAGCATGCGCGGCGGCCTCGACCGTGAAGCCGGAGCCGAGGAGGGAAACCGCCTCCTGCATGCGCAGCATCGTCACCTGCCGCATGGGGCTGCGCCCCGTCTCGCGATGGCAGATACGGCGCAACTGCTCGGGCTCCAGTCCGGCCCGCACGGCCAGCATGGTCAGCGTCCAGGGTTCCCCCACCCTGCTCCGCACGTCCTCCCAGAGGGGCCAGAGCAGCGAGGGCGAACCATGCCGTCCCACGCGCAGCGTGTAGACCTGAAGCAGTTCCACCCAATGCCGCAGCGCCTCGGGTTCCCGCCGCGAGGACATCTCCAGCTTCAAGCCCTCAAGCACCGCCACCAGCGGACGCGGGTCCACGTCGAGCAATAGCGGATCATGACGCTCGACCGTGCGAGGCGGCGGCTGGATCACCCAGCAAACCTTCCAGCGCCCCTCGGACCGGTACGCATGAGGCCTCCCGGCGGAGGTGATGTAGGCCTTCCCGGGCGGGCATTTTTCCCAGCCATCCGCAGTCCACACACGCCCGGCACCATCCAGGCTGACGAGCACCTGCCGCATCTCCGGACAATGGCGCACGAAGCAAAAATCCCTCGCGGCCTCCGAGATGCCTGCCAGCACGATGTCGTGTCTTTCCAGAGCCGGGCACTGCATAGGCCCGACGATCCATTCGCGTGTTCGCTTCCCGATTGAGTGGATTTCACGAAGGTCCAGGTGGATTCGACCCATGGAAACAGAGAAGCATTTATGTAAGGAATATGGAAACGCCAAATATCATGCACCTCCCTCCCTATCATCAATCCATCGCCGATAAACGCTGGTCCGCCGAGCAGGCCTGGGAATGGCACAACACCCGCCCCTGGCTCGTGGGATGCAATTTCCAGCCCAGCAACGCCGTGAACCAACTGGAGATGTGGCAGGCGGAGACCTTTGACGAGGCAGCCATCGACCGGGAGCTCGGCTGGCTCGCCGGGCTGGGCATGAACACGATGCGCGTCTTTCTCCACGACCTCCTGTGGACGCAGGATGCACAAGGATTTTTGTCCCGTATTAACCGTTTCCTCGATATTTCCGCCAGACACGGCATCTCTCCCCTGCTCGTTCTTTTCGATAGCTGCTGGCATCCCTTTCCCCGCCCTGGCAAACAACGGGAGCCGGAACCCGGGGTGCACAACAGCTTCTGGGTGCAGTCTCCGGGTCGGGAGATTCTGGCCAGGCCCGGCGCATTTGAAACCCTTGAGGGCTACGTTACCGGCGTGACCGGCCATTTCCGGGACGACCCGCGCATCATCGGGTGGGATGTCTGGAACGAACCCGACAACGAAAGCCCCTGGTACATGCAGCGAGAACTGGGCGATGCCAAGCCCGAGATCGTCTTTCCGCTCATCGCACGGGCCTTTGATTGGGTGCGCTCCGTCCAGCCCATCCAACCTGTCACCTCGGGCGTGTGGAGATTCGACGCCGGCGGTGTCTGCCGCGAGCAGCCCATCGCTCGCTTCATGCTGGAGGCGTCCGACATTCTTTCCTTCCACATCTACCTGCCTCCCGGGCAGACCGCGGATGTGGTCGGGCATCTCCGGAGCTACGACCGACCGCTCTGGTGTACCGAGTATCTCGCCCGCACCATCGGCAACACGCTTGAGGACACGCTTCCCCTGTTCCATCGCCACAAGATCGGTGCGTTCAACTGGGGCGGAGTGACCGGAAAGACCCAGACCCTCTTTCCGTGGGATTCCTGGAGAGAACCGATCCTCTCCGATCCCGATCTCTGGTTTCACGACCTGCTCCGTCCCGACGGCACGCCCTTCCGCGAAAGCGAAGCCGTCCTGCTTCGCACGCTGACCGGCAGGAGTTAGCCATCAGCGCCACCGGCGGAAAAGCCCTCCACTTTCTACAGAGAGAAATTTCAGCCGCTGGCACTTGGTTCGCGTCACAGGCAGAATGAAGAAGTGCCGTGATCCCACGGCTGCCCAGCAGATCCCCTTTCCGCCATGATGCTATTCAATATCTTTCACCGCCCGGGTCCGGGAGCTCACTACGACATCTATCGCCAGCAGCAGGAGCTCGCCCATCAGCTCGGCCTGAAGACCACGATCTTCCTGTACTACAGCGACCTCTTCGATCCGCGCGCCATCGCCGACGCCATCCATGATCGCGACACCCATGGCGACGAAATCTCCCTCGCCCTGCACAATCTCACCGGCCCGGAGATCACGGAAATCTCCAACGGCCAGATCGCCCTGTGGCTGCTCGATCGCGAGCGCAAGGAGCAAATCCTCGCCAGGATGATCGGCAAGTTCGCCGAGGTCTTCGGAGCCAACCCCACCTCCATCGGGTCCTATCATCTCGACTCCTCCTGCCTGGAAGTCCTGCGCCGTCTCGCACCCGAGGCGCGCACGGTAATCGGCGGATGCTTCGAGGAAGGCGTGCGCGTTTTCCATGGCTGCAACCACTCGTGGTATCTCTTCAATGAAGGCATGCCGTGGAATCCCTGGTACCCGAGCAAAACCCATGGCCTGCGCCCTGCGCGGGATGAAGACGATGCTGCCGGTGTGGTGGCCGTTCCGCACCTCGTGCGCGACATGTCGCTCGCCTTTGAGGGCCGCAATGATTTCTGGGCCAGCCATCCGCCGAATGTCATTCGCGGCATGGGCAACGACGCGAGCTTCTGCCCGTATGACCTCAACCTCATCGACCAGTATCGCATGCAGGCGGAATGGAATGGCGGCTACTCGTATTACAACACCTTTGTCAGCCCCTCGTGGCTCGACTGGAATCATAATAGCGAGTACCCGCCCGAGGTGGCCTGGGAGCTGTACCGCAAGTTCCTCACCTACATGGCCAGCCTCAAAAAGGACGGCCAGCTTGAGGATCTCACGCTTTCCGCCTACGGCGAGCGTCACCGCCAGATCCGCCCCGTCGGCCACGACGAGGTCTATCTCGCGAAGGAACTCCTCTACGGCAGCGGCAAGCACTACTTCTGGTTCGTCGATCCCGCCTATCGCGTCACCATCGACGCCACCCAGGGCGGCTCCATCGGCGATCTCCGTCCCTATGCCGGACAGGCCCCCGTGGCGACCGGCCCCGACACGCCGCATCGCGACATCGGCAGCTATCCGTACCTCATCCAGTCCCAGCACCGCTCCGGCAATGCCCATCATTGCTACGACGGCGCGCGCACCACGCTGCTCCTCAAGCATGCCGGACAGACTCTCGACCTGTGCAATTACCGCACGAAGGTCGCCTCTGTCACCCGCGCCGATGACCGGGTAAAGGCCACCCTCACCCCCGTAAGCTTCACCTTCGCGGATGGATTGGCCGGGGAACTGACGACGACCTACGAGTTTGGAAATGGCGTCATCACCATCTCGCGCCAGGTCTCCGGTCTCTCCGCACAGGCGGACCTTGAGCTCATCGAGTACTTCAAGGGAGCGCCCGGTCGTACGGAATACCCGGAAGACCTGCATGGCATCATCCTCGAGGCCAATGGTTCGTCACCCGTGCAGCGGGAGTTTGACTACTCCGGTCAATGGATCGACGCGCCCGGGGCCACCGAGGTGGCCGCCGTCATCCCGCATGTCCGCACCCGCCTCTCACTAACGAGCAACTCCGCCGCCTCCGGCCGTGTTCACGCCGGGCATCTTTTCAGCCCGTACTTCACCCTCCAACTCGCCCACCGCCTCACCGGCAACGGCACCACTCGCACATGTCTGAATCTAACTCCTATCGCAGCGTGATGCGGTGCCCCGTGTGTTTCTCACGGGATACCGACGTCCTCATGATCCACACCGGCACCGATTTCCACTACTGCACAAAGTGCAGCTTCCAGGGCCTGGAATCGGAAATCCGCGGCATGTACCGCGACATCCAGAAAAAGTTTCATAACATGGGCAAACGCATCACCCTGGAGGAGCAGCGCGCGCTTTAACCAACCGCCTTTTTCGACAAAAAGGACAAAGGGCCGGAAGACCGAGGGGACTTCCGGCCCTTTTCTTTCAGATAAGGAAAATCAGGCAAAAGCGCGCCCAGAGTGAAACCCCTCAGCCTCCCTAAGGAGCGAAAGTGCGATGCGAGCGCATCCGCCAGCGGTAGAAGCTGTCCAGCGTCGGGGTCGCGCCTGGATTCGCGGCAAAGTCCGGGATGTCAGTATTACTTGGGTCCACGAATCTCTCCAGCGTGGTCGATCCGCGGTAGTCACCCGTGATCATATCCTTGCTTTCGTCCCAGACATTCGCTGTCGAGCCGGAGCGTTTCCGCAGGGACTGCGCGCGAAAGTGCACTGTATACGTGTTTGATTTGGTCGTGAGACGCTGATAAACCGTGGTATAGACACGCTCGCGGGAGTTGTCCCCGGTTAATGTTCTCGCCGCCCAGTAGGTGGCCATGGAGTTATCGATTGAGGATCGGGACGATGCATCCACGGTGGCATCCTCGGGGATGATATGCAGATCGCAAATCTCCGCCGCTGATCGAAAGGCATACAATCCCGTGCCGTCCGAGTTATCAAATCTCTGCTGAAACTGCTTGAGCGTTCCCGGAATGTTCACGAGATGCCGATAGTTATTTGTACTAAAGACGTTGTTGGTCGCAGTCTTGTACACTCCATTATAATCCGTTGCCGGGACTGAGATCACCCGCTCGTTTTCGAGCACTGCATAGATTCCCGTATCACGTTGGATATAGGTGAAGGGAATGATCTGGGTGTTCATGTTGACTTTGCCCGCCGTGGATAGCGGCTCGCTGATCGCATACGGCTCCACCACGGGCATCCAGAAGAGATCCATCCAAAGGAAGTCCGGATTGTCGATAAAGCCACCGTTGGCAGCACCGTAGCCCGGATGCGACGGCTGACGGCGAAAGAGCAGCGTCTGCCACCCCAGCCCGCGCTTGAATCCGGAGGGAAGAGAACCAAACATCCCCGGCGAAGGCATCATCCGACTGGGAGAGGTAAAGGTCGTGCTCACACCGCTGATCTTGTTGTGCACGCTGAAGTAGGGAGTGGTGTAGCCAAAGTTGGCATCGGTATCGGTGCGGGCAGCCAGGTTTCCCTGATCGGGCTGGTTGAGAAAGCCTCCGTCAGGCAGCGGCCCTATCCCATTATCCCAATCTCCATTAGCCACTGCCTCATCTGCCGGCAACGGCACCTTGGGGCATGGCTGATAGGAGAATGGATAGTATTTTCCAGCTCCGAGATTGGCCAGTGTCCCCGTATTTCCATTTCCACCCCCCGGTGTGTAACCGCCAAAGCCCGACATCGGATTGGATATGATCGAGTGCGCAAAGGCATTCGTCCCATCCGCCTTCGGATGAAGGATGAACGTATTCTCCACGTTCTCCGTCATCGCGAGAAATCGCGGATCGAGCGTTTGAGCCGGACTCCCCTGCGCTGCCACCAACGAATAAATCACATCGTTGTTGCGATCAATCGACGGAAGTGTGGAAGTGAATCGACCGCCAGTCGCCGAGGTTGTCGGCGCCGCCCCGGCACCGGATTGCTGGAAGGTCCACGGGAGCGTGGTTGAGAGTTTCGGCACGGGCATGGTCGTCTCCGGAAACTCCATCTTGAGCGTCTGGATCACGTCGCCGGTGGTGCGCTGTTTGATGGTCACCGTAATAGGGGACCCCTTGAACGTCATCTTCGGATTGGAGTTGCTCACCGTGATCGTAACCGGCAGGCTGACAAAGGGATTCTGCTTATTCTTCACGCCACTGGAATCAACTGACCCGTCAAATCCGCCATCCTTGGCGAGCCGGCCACGCGCCCGCATCTGGCGTTGGTACATGGCCCAGTTTGTTCCCATATAGCCGCCAGTGTTCGGCAGGGAGGAAATCCACCCCGCATTGGTGCCAAAGCGAAAGACACCCGCATCCGAGTCGACCTGTCCGTCCAGAGCGGGAAAGCCCAGATTGGACACCGCGGAGTCTGCGTTGCCCTTCACCGTCCAACCATCCAGCCCGTCGATCAGCACCTCGATGTCGGGATGCATCGCCACCGAGCCATGCATCGGCGTAAAAGGATCAAGGAGCAATGCGGCCTCCAGACGAACCTGCCGGATACCCGCCGCATCATCCTTGGTCAGCGGGGTATTCCCGGCCAGCGTGAGATTGGTCGCCGGGTCGTTGCTGCCCAGCAATCCTTTTGGATTGGGGGATGAAGGGTTCTGCGAGTCCAGTGAATCTGCTGTGCAAATGAACCACAATCCAACTTCGCTGATCGTCACATATCGCCCGAATCCCCGCGTATTTCCAATTTTGATCGGCACAACCTCACCCTGTCCGACCGCCCGGTTCCCCGTTCCCGGCGCAAATTGCTTTGTGGTATCGGTGAAGTTCAGGTCGTTAAGGTTCGAGCTGCGGATGTAGTCAAACATCTCGGTCAGCACCTGGTCGCGGTCGGCCCCCAGCTTGCCCGAGATTGACCCGCCAAACCCCGGAGTCCTGCGGGACGTGAGATTTTGCAGGTAGGAATAAAGGACGCGATTACGGGATATGCTGACGAAATCCTCGGTCATACTGTCCTTGTTCTGTCGTTGAAAATAGTAGGGCAGCCCGTTCAAAGTTCCGCAAAAGGCGATGAGATTGTCAAAGGGTGTGCGGCGTGCTGTATCGCTGTGAATCGGCCAGCAAACAACTCGTGGCAGATTGAAAAGATTCACCTCCGGTGCACGGCTGATCGTCGTCAGAAAGAACTTCGCCCGCTCGATATCCGTCTTTCCCAGAGCGCCATCAGGATTGCGCGCATTGTCGAAAATCAGCTCATCAATATCAGCATACAAGCGATCCTGATCGAGGGTCACCGAGCTGAGAGTATCCGTCGCCGGTTTCGTAAGGTTGGCCGAACCGCCGGCCGCGATACGAGGAGCGACCTTGTAAATCCTGTCATACTCCGTCGCAGTCGACCCGGAAACGAGTCCGGGGAAGACAGTGGAGAGATTCACACCCGCAGGATGCCCAGGGTACCCCTGAAACTCGTTTTTCACAGGCTGGTAAATGCCGAGCTTCTGGTCCGTAACCGTTGTAAACTTTGGCACGTCCCAGTAGGCGCCCTGGGAAGCGGTATTCACGTTCAGCTTGCAGGTCTCGTCATCCGTCCAGAAGGCGATACGCCCGACGATGGGGTTGTCCTTGGAGGCGCCGGAAACGGTGGCCAGGTTGCCCGCGGAGGACGCATCCGGAGCGACCACCTGGCCGTCCTCCAGCACGTAAAGCCAGCGCACCGGCATGGGTGCCGAGTTGTTCACGCCGAGATAGCTCCCCTTCGGGGCCGAGTTGATTTCAAACCCCTCGACCTTTCCCTCAGCAGATGGGTCGAGGATGGGCCACATGTCGGGCGTGCCATCGAAGTTTGCATCCACCGGCGAGTTGATGTCAGTGAAGACGCCTGGACTGGCATACCAGTTCTTGAGCGCGTCGGCCTCCGTGGCAGGATTGAGCGCCCCGGTCACCTGCATCGTCCCATCGCTGTAGAGCTTGAAAGACTTTGCCGGGCGGCCCGCCTCGTCAAAAGTGCGGATCAGCCCCGGCTGCGACGACCACGCCACCGAGATGCCCCCGGATGTCGCCGCGTCGATCTGAGCCTGTACGAGCTGCACCGCGGTATCGGCCAGAAGTTTGGCGCCCACCGACGAGGCGTATCCCCCGGCGGCAGATCGCTCGTTGGTCACCCTGGAAAGGATTCCCATCACCAGCGCCAGCACGAGAATCATGATGGCCAGGGCAATAATAAGCGCGGCACCCCGGCTGTTGCCAAGGCGCGATGAAGTCAGTTTTCTCACGGTCTGTAGGTGCGTACGCGACCATTTACCTGGTCGACCTGGATCACGGCGTAGTTGTCCGGCACATCGGTCTTCGACGCATCTCGGTCCCGCACGACGGTCACAAAGTTCGAAGTCGTGTCAAACCCGAGGTCGGTCCCGCCGCCTGGACGAAAACGAAAACCGCAATACTTCGTATTTCCTCTCCCGGGGAACACTCCATTGGTCTCGCGGATCGACGCACCCGCGATCAAGGGCGACATCTTGGAATTGGAGGCCATCACTGTTCCGTCCGGCAGCCACGAAATGCGCGAGATCGGGCGATAGCTCGTCACGTCGTTCGGGGCTGGTGCCCACAACTGCACCCCGGCATAACCGGGCTGGCTGCCGTCGCGCCAGACAAAGCGCACCTGCACCTCGCGATTCTTGCCCACGGCCTCCTGCCTCGCGTAGGCAAACTGGTCGGCGACGATCTGCCCCGCCCGCGTCATCGACGTGCCGCCCGTGATATTGTTCATGGCAGGAATCGCCAATACCGCGAGGAGGCCGATGATCGCCACCACGACAAGAAGCTCCACCAGGCTGAAAGCGCACGTCCTCATGGCGACCATTTCGACTCCCGTAGAGACACCGTGGTGGAGAAGACCCGGAAGCCGATGTTCTTATCCGCCAGCCGGTCCTGGAGCTTCTTCAGGTCGCTGGCGTACTGCGTGACGTCATTGGCAAAGAGTCCGGCAAGCGCCGCCGTGATTTCCGCCGGAGGAGCCTGCCCTTTGTCGATACGCTTGGCGGAAATTTCATCAATGACGACCAGTGTGAGTTGCAGGTTCGGCGGGAGCTGATGCGCCTGCGCAGGCTGCCTGGGAGGAGTGCCGCTCCAGGCATCGGCCGTGCGCGAGTCATAGGTATAGTCGTCAGAGATCTGGGTGCCCGCAGCATCATCCTGGGTGGAAAGCCGCGGCCACACGATCAGGGCGATCACATTTTCCGCCACCGCCCGCACCTGTCCCTGGGACAGCGGAGTGGTCGCCCAGGAGTCCCCCGACGATGACGTGAAAACCGAGAGCTTTTCCGCCGGAGCGCTCAGCTCCATCAATCTCCAACGATACCGCGACGGGGTGGAGAGAAATCCCGGCTTGGACGCGTCGTCATCGCCAAAAGCCACGAAGTAACCGCAGGCGCTCAGCAGCCCGGGGAGCGCGCTATAGTCGGCATTGGACGACAGTCCGGTGGGCGCGATAAAGAAGATCGCCTGCGTGGCCACCGCAGAGATGCCCGGCGGCATTCCGGTGATCAACGACGAGGCCGGACCGCAAAGAAAATGCAGATCAGAGTAACGACCGTACTGGTCTGGAACAAAGGTTGAGGGCGACGACGACAACCGGAACGGTTTGCGTGAGCTGTCGTAGTAATCCCAATAGGTATTGAGCGTCGCCCGGCTCAATCTCGCCGTCATCACATCAAACGCGGCGCGCGCGTCCTGAAAGGTTTCGATCTTGGCATTGGCCTGTCTCCACGCACGGGAACTGCTGCTGATGATCGATCCCGTCATCACAAGGATCATCGCCAGCAGGGTCACCGCCGCCAGCACCTCGAGCAGCGTAAACGCGGCGGGATGAGTCGCCTGTCTGTCAGCGGGCTGCCACTTGAATCGCATACCAGACAACCTGGGCGTTTGGCACATTGCTCCGCGTGATGCCGATCCTGATGCGCTTGAGATGATCCTGCATCTGTGCGATGTCGGCATCGGCGCTCAATCCCGGCAGGGAGGGTGTCGACTCCTGGACCTTCGCTGTATAACGGGCGCTGGCATCCGACGCGCCAGCCAGCAACTGGCCCTCCTGGTCAAATGTGAGGGTCTGTCCCGTGAGAGAGGCAAACTCGGAAGTGGAGACTCCCGCCGCGATCCGCTGCAGGATCTGCGCATGCACCGTCTGGTCCATCGACTCACGCAATGCCCCCAGACCCGCAGGCAGCAGGCCGATCAAGGAAAGCAGGCTCACCGAGACGATTCCCAGCGCCAGCGTCACCTCGACGAGAGAGAAGGCTGCAAAAGACTTTTTCATATGCCTTGGGGGATTGAGCACGAACGAAACATACTACCGGTGTTTATGGATTACCAACTCGTTTAGGATTCAACCTGTAGAAATACCCTAATGATTCACCTCGCCTGGATTAACGCCGCCGAGGCCGCCGGCGCAGCCTGCCGGGGAAAGTCGCCGAACCGGTATTGCGGCCGCCAGCCCAGGCGCTGCATCGTGTAGGCGATATCGGCATGCTCCTCGGCCTCGGGCCCGGCCACGAGGTAAAATGCCTCGCATCCCAGCCCCTCCAGGAGCAAGGCGGCGCGGGCGGCCGCGGCGATATCCCGAGGGTCGATCGCCTGCCAGTCGACCCCCGGCTTGCGGTTTCCATACTTATCCACGAGGTCATCGCCGCTCACGACATAGGCCGGGCGCAACATTGCAACCGCCATGCCGTACTGCTCATGGAAATACGCTGCGGTCGCCTCCTGCAGGGTTTTGGTCAGGGCGTAGATCCCGTGAGGCGACGGCGGCAGATCCCGAGAGAGGAAGCGCCGTGCGGCCAGATCGCGTCCCACCACCGCGGTGCTGGAGATCAGGACGACTCTCTTTACGCCGCGCTCGGCCGCGACCTGCAGGCACAGGGCGGCACCCTTGACATTGATGTCAAACGGGATCGCCGGATCATCATACATGCCGGCACGATTCGGTGCCATGTGGCCGATAACCAAAGCCTCCACCCCCTCCATGGCGGACTCGAGTGCGGCACGATCCGTCACCGAGCCGTGAATCACCGACTCCCCTTGCACATCGAAGGGGCGGACCGAAAAGTCCCGATCAAGAGCCTCGACCAGATGGCTGCCCAGGAACCCGGCGGCTCCAGTGACCAGCACCGGGGAACGCAATGAAAGAGCTGTCATGACTGGTCAGTGCTGCACCGCGGCTGGCGCTGCCTCGGCTTTGAGAACGATCTTCTGCTGCGGCTTCGGCGGGGAATACTGGTGAGTCATCCCCTGCACCAGATCGAGCTGCTTCGCGCCCTTGAGATTGTTGTACAGCACTGCCACTCCCGACGGCGGGCAAACATAATCCCCGAGACCCGCCGTGATGGTCACAGGGCAGGCAATACGGCTGCCCATGTTCACGGAATCATAATACCCCAGCCCATCAGCGTAATCCGGCCGCCACCCGCGGAGCCGCCCCACATTCACCCCGCCGAGGTCGCACATCCACGGCACATTGACCATGCACTTCGTCACGTCCTGGTCCAGCGCGGCACCGGAGAGGGCCTGGAATCCTCCCTGGCTCCCGCCGCTGACGATGAGGTCCTTGCCGTTCCACTCGGGCTGGGCCTTGAGAAACTCCAGCGAACGCAGCACCCGCAGGATCATGCCGTTGAAGTACGAGGTCTCCGGCTTCGCATTCTCCTCGTTCTTGAAGCCGTATTTTTCCAACCCCAGCCCCTTGTAATACTCCGGCTCCCTGCCGTTCTCGATCCCATGGGCATTGATACAGAGCATCATCGTCCCCGGCGCGGTGTATGGTTTCGCCGATGCGACGCCGTACCCCATGTAGGCTCCGTTGGCCCGCAGCGATTTGGCTGCGGCATCCTTGGGCTTCGTCAGATAACCGGAAACCGGCCTGCCCCCGACGCAGTCGATCTTGACGTCATAGGTGACATACGCGGGATCGGCTGACGGCACCTCGGTCATGGTGAATTTGAGCGGCACCTCTTTCAGCCGCCCGATCTGCGCCTTCCAAAAGGCATCAAAGTCCGCAGGCTCCGGCACGCCCTGCACGAGCTTCTCCGGCTCAACTCCCGCGCCTCCATCGAAGCGGACGGGGAGCTGCTTGTCCCCGAGGATCGGCTTGCCCGCTTCATCCACCGCCTCCACCTGGAGGCGCACAAATCCCGGCTTGTCCATCGATGTGGTGATAACCAGAGGTTCTGCCGCCGACGCCGCCGCATCGCCCTTCTCCGTCTTTCCATCATCCCCGGTCCGCGTCCAGCGCAGCTTCCGGTCTCCGGCCGGCTTGCCATCTTCCAGCAACTGGACCTGAAAAACCATCGGCTCGCCCGGCTGGTAAAGAGCGGCCTCCCTGTCGGTCCTCCCGGCAAGAGTCAATTCACCCGCCCAGGTCGTGGCGATTGAAAGCGAGAGGATTCCGAGCAGGATTTGATTCGCAGAAGCGATGCACATTCTCATTTAAAAAAGGGGGGCGTTTTCATCCTATGTTAGCCCTGCGAACCGGGATTTAAATTGCTTTGCCAAGATAAGTCATTCACACTGAAGAATTCCTTCCCACCCCCTGATGACAAAGCGCGTTTCGGTCCGCGACATCGCCCGTGAGCTGGGCCTGCACTACACGACAGTCGGACTCGCCCTGCGAGGGTCTCCGCGATTGAAAAAGGAGACCCGCGACAAGGTGCGCGCCGCCGCCGAGAGGATGGGCTACCGTCCCGACCCGTTCCTCTCCGCCCTCGTCTCCTACCGGAACGCCAAGCGCCCAGCCACGTTTCACGCCGTGCTGGCCTGGATCAACAACTGGCCCGACCGGGAGGCCCTGCTGGATAACCCCATCTATCGCAGCTATTTCGAGGGCGCTTCGACCCGCGCCAGCGAACTCGGCTACAAGCTGGAGGAGTTCTGGCTGCAGGCGAAGGAAATGACGCCGGAGCGGCTCCAGCGCATTTTCCAGGCGAGAAACATCAATGGTCTGCTCATCGCCCCGCAGCCCCGATCCAAGGTGCCGGTGGAGCTGAACTTCCATGACTTTTCCGCCGTGGCCTTCGGCTACTCGATGCACCCCCACATGCTGCACCTGGTGACGAATCACCACACCCAGACCATGGACCTTGTGATGGACAAGGTGATGCAGCTCGGTTACCGGCGGCCCGGTTACTGCATCCTGCCGTCGACCGACGTCGGCGGAAACTACATCTGGATCTCGCGCCTGCTGTATCTCTTCGCGATGCGCCCCGAACTCACCCCCGTGCCTCGCCTGCAATCCCTCGATCCGGATTTCCTCGACAAGTGGATCAAGAAGTACAAGCCGGACGTGCTCATCGGCTACAACGCCGTCCTCCCGGTGGTCGAGAAACTCGGCTACCGCGCGCCCACGGATATCGGCTTTGTTTCCATGGCAATCGATACCGATGACCAGCGCATCTCGGGCGCAAACCAGAACGACTTCCTCATCGGAAAAATCGCCACCGACGTGCTGGTCGGAATGATCCACCGCGGCGAACGCGGACTCCCCGAGGTCCCTGTCCGCACGCTGGTCGACAGCACATGGTTCGCGGGGGAAACCCTCCCTCCGCGCAAATCCCCTCCGAAGGCAAAACGTTAGGTCGCCAGGATCACCACCCGCCTGATTGCGGACGAAGGCGGATGGCAATGCGTATTCCCTCCTCCCCCGCCGAAAGTCCGCGCTCATTCACGGCAGCGCAACCGTGAGAGTCGATCCCGCCATGGCTCCGGCAGGCAGCGCGAGCTTCGTCGCCTTGCCATCCAGCGTGACGGCGATCTCCTTGAGCAACTGCGTCGGGTCCGCTATCGCCAGCCTCCCGCCAGACTCATCGAGCATGAGCACACAGGGCTGATCAACGGCGATCACCCGGCCCGCTCCGAAACTCAAGGCCCCCGGCTGATGAAAAACAGCCTGCGTCCTTTTTAGTCCGGCATGGCGCACGGCCTGGAGCTCCCGGGTGTTTTGCAGGATCTGAACCGTCGGAGAGGCCGCCATCGCCTCGGTCTGCTCGCGGGAGATGCCAGGCAGCAGCACGTATGCGTATGTCGCATCCCTCGGCTTGTCCCCATGATTGATCCACGCCGAGAAAACCTCTGCCGTCACGGGATCGGGCTTCGCCCGGCCATTGACGAGATTCCACGCACCGGTCTGCTCCTGAAAGCCCAGACTCACGCGTTGCGGGGACGGAAAGACGTAGCCCACTCCGTCATGCCACGCCCACTTGAGATCCGGGTATTCTCGTACTCCCACGCCGGCTCTCTCCGGTTTCCCGGCGCCGGCTGCCACCATCACATCACCCTTCGCGAGACACTGGTTCACACTGGATGCCACCGGCTCCCCGTCACTGGAGATTCCGGCACCGAGGCCGACGATCTCGTCGTCAAAATAGAACCAGCTCTTTTTCGCCTTCACTCCGTCACGATTGAGGGTCAGCACCGCCGCGCCGTATCCGCCATCCGACACTCCGCCGACGAAATCACTGTCATTCGTCACCTTCCAGTTTTTCGGCTTGAGCCGCGCTTTGTCGGTGGTCATCGGAGCGGTGACTCCCGGCAGACGCGCCCAGTCCCAGACCGGGAAGATGTCGTCGTATTCCCGCCCCGTCAGGTACAGGAATGTCGCCCCGTCGCCGAGGTAGCCGCCGGAGAGATTCTCCGTATTGACAACCTCCGTGGCGAGAACCCGCGCCGAATTCATCCTCGTGGAGGCGTAGTACCTCGGCCGGCGGTGCACCATGTAGTCGGAGCGCCAGAAATACGTGCTCTGCGCCGGGATGACCGCCGCGTCCGGACGGTCGCGCTCGATGGCTGCCTGATATTGCGCGGTATGCCCGGGGTCCATCGTCTTCGCCGTTTCCAATAGCAGCAACACCTCGCCGCCCTTGCCTGCCGGAGATCGAGGCCCGATCTGGCGTCCGCACGAGCTGATGTCGACATTGCCTTTCCAGACGACCGTGGCGAGACCGTTGAGCAGATAGCCTCGCACGACCGCCATCTTCTCCGGGCTCGCCGCCAGACTCGTCCCGCGCAGCACGGTCATCCATTGCACGGTATCCTGGGCGAAGCCCATCCCATAGTTTCCGAGCTGGAGCAGAGGCCCGTGCTGATAAAAAGAAAAGTCCGGCTGCACGCCCTCCTGGGTCGATACATCGATGTCGCCCGGCCTCCCTGATGTCTTGAAAGCCGGCCTGGTGCCGCCCGGCTGGCTGGCGATCACGACCTCCTCGAAGGCCACATCCCGGGCGCGCCGGACCAGCGCCATGTCCGAGGCGAGCAGCCCCTTGGCCAAAGCATTCGCCGCGACCCACACCCGGTTCTGCCCTGTCAGCACACCTCGTCCCCAGTGCGGCGGGCTATCCATCACCGCACGCCCCACGATCCGGATGCCAGCCGATCGCTCCTCCGGCGTGAGCTCCGCATCCATCAGCAGCAGGATTTTCGCCAGATCGGCAGGCACGCCGATCTCGCGGTACCACCATGCGCTCGACCAATAGTCATTCCGCAGCCAGTTCCCGAGCGCCTTGTGAATCGCCGCCGACAAGGCGGCATCGCCCTTCAGCGGACTCCCCGGCATCGTGTAGGCGAGCGCCATCGCCTCGAGCCGGGCCAGATGAGTCAGCGGCTGCCAGAAGCCGCCGGTTTTGCTGGCGTAGTCAATATCCGGCCACGCCCCCTCCGCGTTCAGCGCCGCCATCCACTCCGGCACGCGCTCGCGCTGGCGTTCCATTTCCCCCGAGCCTTTCCACTGCGCCTGTTGATACCCGGCAAACTGCCTCTTGATTTGATCCACCTCCGCCTGTTCTGCCGCAGAAAGCGGATTCGCCACGGCCCGATGCAGCGTCAGACCGTCCAGATACAAGACCGCGTCCGGGCTGGGTTTCATCCCCCACCCGTCCACGGTGAACATCATGGAATCGATCTTGTGCCATCCCGCCGGGTTGCCGCTCGGCTGGAAATACGAGATCGGAATGCGCACCTCGTTCCACCCCTCCCGCTCAACGGTCACGCGGTATCCGAAGTATGAGAACCCCTGCGGGTCCGCCCGGGATACGAGTACGATCATGAGAGGCACCGGCTTCTGGCCCGCATTGTAGATCCAGAGCGAGAGTTCCTCCGCGTCCGACCAATCATGCGGGATGTTTCCGCTGCCGACGGACTTGTTCACCAGGTGATCCTTCCACAGTCCCGATCTCCCTCCTGTTTTCACCTTCTCGCCGGAAAGCTCGATGCCTTTCCAGTCGCCCTGATCAAAACCGAGCACCACCGCGGAGGAATCCGCCGCCCGGACGGAAGACAAAGAGGCCAGGCCCAGCGCCAGGCCGAGCAGGACGGTGACAGGAAGGGGGAGTCGATACATAAGGAATGAAAGCCCGGCGGGCCGGGCGCGTTTTCTGCTAGGCCGCCTCTATGGCGATGCCTTCAAAGCGGTGCCGGGGCGTCCAGCCAAGACGCCGTTTATTGGGTTCCAGGTCCACATGCTCCTCCGCCCCCGGACCCGCCGCAAGATAGAACACCTCGTACGAGAGATCCGAAAGCTGCAAGCCGCACCGCACCGCATGGCCGATGTCCCGGGGATCGATGCAGTGCCACGTGATCGCGTCTCGCTTTTTTCCGTATTTGTTCACGAGGGAGTCCTCTCGCAGGATGTAGGCAGGCCGGAGCACGACGACCTCAAGCCCGCGCAGGCGATGGTAATACTCCGCCACCTCCTCCTGCAGCACCTTGGTCATCGAGTACAGGTTCACCGGCGCGAATGGCATTTCCGCCGTCGTGAAATCCGGCGAGCAATGTCCGCCGACAACCGAGATGCTTGAGATCAACACCACGCGCCGGATGCCATGGCGCACCGCAGCCTCAAAGGCAAGCGCGGCCCCGCGCACGTTGATGTCCAGGCACTCATCCGGCCAGTCGTAGACATCGGGGCGGTTCGGCGCCATGTGCGCGATCACCAGCGCGTCCGCACCCGCGCAGGCCGAGTCGAGCGCCTCGCGATCCGTCACCGACGCAGCCAGAAACCTGCCCGGCCCGGGCGTCTCGACCACATCCATGCGGATCAGGTCATAATCCTCCGCCAGCACCTCGCAAAGCGACTGCCCGAGATAGCCAGACGCGCCTGTGACGAGAACTTTGAGAATGGCAGGAGTCAGACGCGTGTCGGTATTCATAGATTTCCCGGAAAATGGGGATACTTCTGGCTTTAATGGCAAAATAGCGGGACTCCCGATACGGGCAAGACGCGCAAGTTTCTTCCTGTAGAATCTTCAGTTCGCTTCGCCGATCTCCTCGAGGACGACAGCGTCCACATCAATGGGCGTCGAGCCCGTCTTTCCCGGCGGCATCCAGGTCGAAAAGCCCACCTGCAGAGAAGCTGCACCATCCGGCGGAACAAATTCCCGGGTGTAATGCTGCCACTCGGAACCTGTCGGCAGAGTCAGTTTGAAATCATTGGGAGCATCCGCCTCAATGTATTTGCCCGAGTCATTGCGAAACCCGAGATTGAGCGACATAGGGATCGAGGCAATACCGCGCACCCAAAATGAGATGCGATACTTTTTCCCAAAGTCCACCGGCACCGAGGCGGCCTGGATGCTCATCTTTTCCGCCATCGGGATGCGCAGCCCGGCCTGCCCGTCATGGGCGGCTTCCGGCGCAGCGACAGCCCCCGACCCGACCCGCACGGTCCATCCATCGAGTCCGTTCTCGAATCCTCCGTTGTCGATGAGAGCATCGACCGGCTCAGCCGCATGGCACCAGCAGCCGACCGCCAGCGCCGCCAGGGTTGCGGCGCGCAGCTTCACGAGACCCTCCTCCGATGCCGCAACACCACCAGCACCGTCATGCCGGCCGCCAGGAGACCCCAGGTGGATGGCTCCGGCACGGTTGCGACCGTCAGCACGAGGTCATTGCCGTACACCCCGCCGCTGCCGCTGACCGCGAAGGTCAATCCGCCGCCCGCGTCGTAGGTGCCTCCGGCGATAAGGTTGCTGAACTGACCGGCGATGCTGCCAGCCCCCGTGTTGTCGATGATCTTGAACTCGTCGTTCACCTGCAATCCGCTCAAGCCGCCGAGCAGGGTAAACGAAAACGTCGCTCCCGAGTCGACAGCCACGCCGTTGGCGACGATCCTGTCCGCCGCGACCGAGCCGGTCGACCCGTTGAGCTCAAAGGCAAACACCGCATCGGACAAGAGCGAAAGCGACCCCGTGGTGGTAAAGACACCCGTCCCGCCGCTCCCCGGGGTGATCGTCGCATCCTGCGTGCCGCTGGCATTGCCGATCGTGACATTGGCGGCGGTGAACCCCGCGCCGCCCAGAGCGCCCGTATTGACAACCACCGCCCCGGTGCCGAGCGCATTCCCGCTCGCATTGTTGATGAGCAAAGTGCCGCCCGACACCGTCGTGCCGCCGGTGTAGGTGCTGGCGGTTCCCGTAAGGATCAGCGTACCCGACGAGGTCTTGGACAAGGCAAAAACCTTGGTCCCGGCGCTCTGGTCTTTCAGTACGCCGCTGAACGAACCCGATTGAACAGTCAGCGCTGTCGTTCCGGCGATGTTCATTGAGAGCGTTCCGCCGCCGCTGCCGCCATCCTGCAGATTTGCAATGGTTTGTGTACCGGCATCAAACCTGAGCGTGGCACCGGAATTCACCCTCACCGTACTGTTCACCGAGATGGCGTTTGTCGCTCCGGAAGACAGCGTCCCGGAGTTCACGATCGTATCGCCGCTGTAAGTGTTTCCCGTGCTGGTCAGGCTCCAGATTCCCGACCCGCTTTTGGTAACCGAAGTCGCACCTCCCGCGCCATCGGTGATCGCGCCTCCCAACGTGGAGGTTGCCGAACTCGTCGTCGACAAAACCAGCGTACGCGGCCCCGATCCGGTAAAGGAAATCGTTCCATTGCTCAGCAAGGCCGATGTCCCGGCGACTTGAATCGTGGACGTTCCTGCACCAAGAATCCAGTTGCGATTGAATCCGGAGGAAGTACCCGTCCACTGAAAGGCGGCTCCATTCAGCATGGTCAGGTTCCGGTTCGCTCCCGAGCTGCTATCGCCCAGATTAGCATTTACTCCCGCGACCAAGGTGCCCCCGCTGATCACGGTGCCCCCGCTGTAGGTATTTGTTCCGCTGAGCGTCAGCGTCCCGCCTCCGGCTTTGGTCAAACCCGCGCTCCCCGCGATGACCGAGCTGATCGTCACGCTCGCGCTGGCCGTGATCGTGGCGGAGCCGCCCAGCGTCAGCGTACTCCCCGCGACCGTATAGGCACCCGAGCCCGGGGCATCAAAGGTCAGGCCCCCGGCGGTGATGGCCTCGCCGAGCGTCACGGTGCCGGCTGCGCCATTATTGTTTCCAAACACCGCGATATTGCTGATCGAGTTGGTCCAGGCGATGTCGGAGACACCGTTGCTCCACAAAAGGCTCGAGGTATTCCATGTTCCCGAGCCATCGAGCGGATTCCCGGGACTCGCTCCCCCGCTATCCCAGGTCAGGGTATCTGCGTGAAGCGAAGGCGTGAGAGCTGCCGCGGCTAAAGCTGCCAGGCCGAAGAACCCGCGCAGGGAACGGAGCGCTGAGAACGTACATCCAGCGGGAAGCGGATGAGACATGAGGGATGTTTTCATGGATGAGTATTGGGGGGATGGGAGTAACCTTGGGGTCAGATCGTTGTCGGGAAGGAGGCGGGGAACAAGATGGCCAGAATCCTCATTGGAGAATCACCCTGGAGCGCCGCGTCATTTCGCATGCAGATCGCGGTGGGTGAGAGTCTGCCAGCTATTGAGCCAGCCATCCTCCTCGGCGATGACGGTGGCAAAGAGAGACGGGAAGGGCTCTGGAAATTTCCACAGCCGGGGATTCGCCGGATCGAGTCCCTTCTCGCCACGTACCAGCGGATAAACCCGCGCACCCTTGGCCGGGCGGACCACGACTTCCAGGAACTTCAGCGAATGCGGCAGATCCATGCCCATCACGTTGTGAAATCGATCGTAGGCCATTTCGTAAGACCCCGGCCCCGAGCCCAAAGCCAGGAGCGGCTCCTTCACGGAATCCGGAGGCAGCTCTCCGAAGCGCAGCCTGGCCTGGGTCTCCATGAATGTCGTCAGGCGCTTTGCCGCCGGAGTGTAGAGATCGATGCCCTGATGCCAGGCGATCTCGGCGGTGTTCATCGTCGAGACAAAGGACACATCGACGTGGGCCAGATCGCGGGCCGTTTCCGCCGTATAACCATCGAGATAGGTGCCAGGCGCTCCCCGCCATGCGGGCGCGGGATCGCGCTCCTCCTTTGCCGCCTTGCGCATGGTGGTGATGTCATCGCCGAATTTCCCCCGGCGTTTGCTCATGTTCCAGTTCTCCTCGGCGAGCTGGATCCACGGCGTCCAGTCCTTGGGAAAGGCGGGGGCGTCGAGGGCATTGAGAAAGGCGTCGCTCGGCGTCACCTCCGGCAGCCAGTAGTCCGGCAGCCTCGGCCTGGGCCCGTCTGATTGGAGATAGAAATAGGCGGGCACATAGTTCACCCAGTGGTTCATCGCCTCGTAAAATGCCCCCACGTCTTCATTGAAGACCCCGATCGCCGCCATCGCGTTGATCACGGCCAGTTCGCGATTGCCGTGGGAGACGCGGTTGTGCAGTACGGGCAGAAAGACGTCGTTGAACCATTTCTGCACGAGAGACGCGTTCTTCCACTCGGGATCGGTGGCCTTGAGCAGATCCGCCGCCACGGGAAAGACCGACCCGGACCACGCGACAAGCAGATACCAGTTTGCACCTTCGTGGGATTTTACCGTCCTGGCATAGGTCTCCAGGATGGCCGCCGCGTTCTCCGCGTATTTCCTCTCCCCAGTGAAGTACCAGAGGAGCGACTGGGCATAGGCCGCAGTGGCGTCGTTCATTTCCTCAAAGGCACCCACGGCCTGAGATCCATTGAAGCCGGACGAGATCACCTCAGGGGGCTGCTTCATCCTGGCCAGATAATCGATCTTGCCATGGCGGGACTTCTTCATCCGCTCAAAGGCGCTGGCCCAGGGCTCCCTGCCCTCTGCGATCTTCTGCTTGATGAAATTGAGCTGCTCCAGGTCGTTCAGCGTACCGGGATGCCTGAAAAGAAACGGCACCACCGTTTCGATCGGCACGCCATCCGTATCTGCGGGTCTGAGCTTGAGCAGTTCGGCAAAGTTGTACTCCCTGCCATTGACCTTCACCCGATAGGGCTGGAGTTCCCTGCCGTCGGAATTGGTTCGCATCAGGGCATCCTGCGCATGGCAGAGGCCGCTGAACGATCCAGTCGCCACGACGGAGAGAACCCCGAGCCAGCGGGCGATACGGCGGGAAAAGGGAGGGAGAGCAATCACGTCTGCAATCTATGACCGCCGCCGCGCCGCCTCAATGAAGCAGCAATGCTCATTGGAGAACACACACCGCACGATCATCTCACTTTGCCCCGGAAAATGCCACTGCAGGCAGCGGCTTACCCTGTCCACCGGAGCCGGGCGGCGGATGGCCGTATAGGAAGAAAGTGCTATTCCCGGATTTCGCGATCCGGGGCACCATGCCGTCATGAAATCCCGGAGGGCAGAAAGAGGGACGACGAAAGTCGATCGGGACCACGCAGGGCCGCAGCTCACCGTTAGCTGTCTCACGTGATGGAGAATACGGCGAAAAAGCGCTGGCGACGCATCGGCTGGTTTGAGTTTCAGGCCACGCTGCCCCGGTGGGCTCGCGTGATGCTCGCGGCGGCGGCCTGGGCGCTGTTTCTCGGCGTCTGGCAATTCGCGCCCCGCTCGCCGGAACTCGAGGCGCTCCTGCCCACTCCGCTTACCGTCCTGGAAACGCTCTACAATCTTTTCGCCGAGAAGGGCTTCGCCACGGATGTCTGGCAGAGCCTCCAGCGCACGATGCTGAGCTTTGCCCTGGCGGTCGCCGTGGCCCTGCCGATCGGCGTGCTCATGGGCTCCTTTCCGGCGGTGGAGGCTTTTCTGAATCCCATCGTCTCACCCTTCCGCTATCTGCCTGCACCGTCCTTCATTCCCCTGCTCCTCGCGTGGTTCGGCACGGGCAACGAGCAAAAGATTGCCCTCCTTTTCATCGGCGTGGTCTGGTTCCTCATCAGCCTGCTCATGGATGACACGAAGCGCGTGCCGGTTGATTTCATCGACACCTCGCGCACGCTGGGAGCGAAGCACTGGCAGGTCGTTCTGCGAGTCATCCTGCCCTGCGCGCTGCCGTTCTTCATCGACACGATGCGCCAGATGCTGGCGGTGAGCTGGACGTACCTCGTCATCGCCGAAATCGTCGCGGCCACCGATGGCATCGGCGCGGTCATGATGCGGGCACGGCGGCTCGTGCGCATGGACATCATCATGGCGGGCATCCTCACGATCGGCATGCTCGGTTTCCTTTCCGACGCGGCGATCCGCGGCCTGCGCTGGTGGGCGTTTCCCTACCTGCGCAGCCGCAAGTAACGAATCAACAAACCAAAAAACACGAAACTATGAAAACCAAGGGGAAGGCAATACTGATGGCCCTGACCGTCATGGGCATGGCGGTACAGGGAGGCGTGGCGGCTGACAAGGAGACGGTGAAGGTGTCTCTCTTCTCATGGCCGGGATATGGATTCTGGTTCATCGCCAAGGAGAAGAACCTCGCACCGGACATCAATCTCGACGTGCAGATCATCGAGGACCCGTACGAGAGTTTTGGCCAGATGGCCGCGGGCAAGCTGGACGTCACCTCCAGCACGGTGGAGTACGGCCCTATCGCGGCGGACAGCGGGGTGCCGGTGAAGTTTGTCACCTATACGAACCCATCGACCGGCACGGACAAGATCATCATGTCGCCGAAGATCGCCGACCCGAAGGACCTCAAGGGCAAGTCTGTCGCCGTACTGGAAGGCGGCCTCACCCAGATCTTCATGGGCATCTGGCTGGAAAACAACGGCGTGAAGTTTGACGAGGTCAAATACGTCAACGTGGTGATGGACGACGCCGTGGCAGCCATGGTCAGCGGCAAGGTGGCGGCGGGTGAATTCTGGGAGCCCTTCGGCGGCCAGGTGCTGGAGAGCCTGAAAGGGTCCAAGGTCATGGCGAGCTCACTGGAGCCATACTTCATGAAGACCGCGCTGCTCGGCGACGGCATGTACATGTCCGACAGCTTCCTCAAGAACAAGCCGGAAGCGGCCAAGAAAGCCATGAAAGCCTACTGGGACGCCGTGGCCTGGTGGAAGGCGCACCCCGAGGAAGGCAACAAGATCATCGCCGAGGGCCTGAAGTTTGACGTAAAGGACGTCGAGAACGTCATCGGCAAGGATGGCAAATGGCTCAAGGGTGGAATCTATGTCTTTGACCTGCCAGAGGCGGCGAAGTTCATGGGCGTGATGGCCGGAGAGCCGCCGCTCGGGTGGAAGAACGGCGAGATCAACGATCACTGGAAGCTCACCGAGACCTGGTGGCTGAAGTTTGGCCTGATCAAGAAAGAGCATCCGATCGACGCAGGCGTGAGCTTTGAGCCGATCAAGTCCCTCGCGGCCGAGCTGAAATAATCACACCTCACGATGAGCGCTGTCGCCGAATCGAATGTTGTTGGCAACTCGGGCTGTGGCTTTGCGGAGTACCCCATCTTCCGCAAGGCCCGGCCCGAGCGAAGCGTGGAGGACATCCTGGCTGACATCCAGCATGCCGCGGACCTGCCGCTGGCGCAGGGAATACCCATGCCGGCGGAGGCCTACACCACGGAAGCCTTCTACAACTGGGAGGTGGAGCATGTGCTGCGGGCGGAGTGGCTGTGCCTGGCCCACCGCTCGCAAATTCCCAATCCCGGCGATTTTCTCAACATCGACCTCCTCGGCGAACCGCTCATCGTCGTCCATGGCAAGGACGGGCAAATCCGGGTGCTCTCCCGGGTCTGCCCGCACCGCGCGATGGACATCATGCCGCCCGGTTTCGGCTACGATGGCCATGGCCCCGCCGATGCCCGCGAAGGCGGCGCGGGCTGCGGTCACACACGGCTGTTTCTCTGCCCGTATCACCACTGGAGCTTCGAACTCGACGGATCGCTCAAGGCCTGCCCCGAGATGCAAAATGCCGAGGGTTTCCGCCGCGACGACTATGCGCTGACCACTTTCCGCAGCGAACTGTGGAATGGATTCATCTTCGTCAATCTCGACGGCAAGGCGGCCTCGCTGGAGGCCAACATGACCGACCTCACCGCCGACCTCACGGGTTGGGAGATGGGCAAGATGAAGGTCGTGATCGAACGCGAGTGGGATTGCCCGTTCAACTGGAAGGTGCTCATCGAGAACTTCATGGAGCCCTACCACCATCTCGGCGCCCACTGCCGCACACTCCAGCCCCTCATGCCCGCGAAGGACACCTGGACCTCGGGCGAGAGGGCGCATTCCATCCGGGTCAACACCCCGCTCAAGGAAGCCGCCCTGGCCGAGATGCGGCAGCAATACGCCGATGGCACCACGGAGGGCTTTCCGCTCATCCCCACCCTGCCGCCGGAGCATCAGGTGCAATGGAGCGCCTATCTTTCCTATCCCACCTTCCTGCTCTTTGGCGGGCCGGATCGCATGATCTGGTATCGACTCGACCCGATCACCACCGACCGCAGCAGGCTTATCACCACGACGCTGGTCAATGAGGATGCGCTCGCCGCGCCGGACTTTGAAACGCGAAAGGCGGCGGCGGAGAAGATGATGATCGATTTTCACCTAGAGGACATGGAGGTCTGCACCGCCGTGCAGCGGGGCTTTTACTCCACCGGATACCGGCGCGGCCGCCTCAGCCACCTCGAGATGCCGATCTGGCTGATCGAGCGCTACCTCGCCGCGCGTTCCCGCAACACCTGGCCAACCTATGACCGTCCTGCCGCCCCTTCCCAGCGCTGAAGCAGCAATCGCTCCCGATCTCGCGATCGTTCCCGCCGGGATCTTCGCGATGGGCGAGAACGACGAGGACAAGTTTGCCAACGACACCGAGCGCCCGCGCCATGAGGTCGCGATTCCGCGAGATTTCGGGCTGGGCGTATTTCCTGTCACCGTGGGCGAATTCCGCGCCTTTCGCCCCGGCCATGCGCCCCGCGAATCCGCCGACCTGCCCGCCGTGGGTATCAACTGGATCGACGCCACGGCATATTGCGAATGGCTCGGTGAACATACCGGCCGCGCCTACCGTCTGCCCACGGAGGCGGAGTGGGAATACTCCTGCCGGGCCGGAAGCCGCGACATCTTCACCCACGGCAACACGCTCGATACGGATCGGGCAAATTACCTCTACTCCGAGCACGGCATGAAAGTCGGTCGCGGACATCGCACGCCCTGCGGAGTTTTCCCGCCGAATGCCTTCGGCCTTTTCGACATGCACGGAAATGTCTGCGAATGGGCGCAGGATACCTGGCACCCCGACTACATCGGCGCTCCCAATGACGGCTCAGCCTGGATCGAAGGCGGCCGGCGCGGATGGCGCGTGATCCGCGGCGGGGCCTGGGACTACCTGCCGCGCCTGCTGCGCACCTCCTGGCGCGACGCCCTGCCGGAGGCCATCCGGCGCGACAACGTGGGATTCCGCATCGCCTGTGACTTATGAAACTGCTCTTATTCAAACAACGCTGGGGACACGAGGGAACATTCGCCGATGCGGCGAAACAGGTTCTCGACGCGGGCTTTCACGGCATTGAGGGGCCGCTGCCCATCGACCCGGCGGAACGCGCGGAGTTCATCAGCGTCCTGCGGGACAATGACCTCAAGTACATCGCGGAAATCTCCACCACCGGCTACGCGACTCCCGATCCCGGCAGCACGGTCGACGATCACCTGGAGGCCTTCAAGCGCATCCTCGATTCCAGCCTGGAGGCGGAGCCTCTGTTCTTCAGCAGCATGGCGGGGAACGATCTGTGGGTCTTCCGCGACAGCGTGCGCTTTCTTACCGAGGCTTACGAGATCGTGCAGGATCGCGGTGTGCGCCTCGGATTTGAAACCCATCGCAGCCGCACGCTGTTTCATCCCGTCATCACGCGGGAGTTGCTCAAGGAAGTGCCGCCCATCGAGATGACGCTGGATTTCAGCCATTGGTGCGTGGTCACCGAGCGCCTCGTGCTCGACCAGTTGCCCGACGTGCTCGATCTTTGCGCCAAGCGCGCCCTGCACATTCAGCCCCGCATCGGCTACGACCAGGGGCCGCAGGTGCCCGATCCCCGCGCGCCGGAGTACGCCTACGCCGTGGAGGCGCACCTGCGCTGGTGGAAGCACGTCTGGGCCGGACAGCGCGCCCGCGGCTTTGACACCATCACGATGACACCGGAATTCGGCCCCGACGGCTACCTTCATCTCGAACCCTACACGCAGAAACCCGTCGCCAACCTCTGGGAACTGAACTCCTGGACGGGTCAATACTTGCAAAAAGAGTTTCAAACCTGGGCGCAACAGCCGTCCGCCTAATACCTGAAAAGCCATGATCGCTCTCGCCGAAGACACTGAAGCCAAAGTATCCGCCTGTGAAAATGCAGTCGGCCAATCCCTCACCTCGCAGCAAAGCCGCCCCATCCGCCCCCTGCCGGAGGTGATGGAAGCCATCGAAAGCTGCGCCTCACTCCCGCTGGAGGACGCCGTAACGACTCCTCCCGAGGCTTACACCAGCGAGGAATATTATCAATGGGAGGTCACCAACATCTTCCACCGCGAGTGGCAATGCGTGGCCCACGTGTCGCAGATCCCCAAACCGGGCGATTTCCTCAATCTCGACCTTCTGGGCGAGCCGCTCATCGTCGTGCGTGGCAAGGACGAGTCCGTCCGAGTCCTTTCGCGCGTTTGTCCGCACCGAGGCATGGACATCATGCCTCCGGGATTCGGCCACGAAGGCCATGGCGTTGCAGAGGCGCGGGGCGAGTCCAACTGCGGCCACACCCGCCTGTTTCTCTGTCCCTACCATGCGTGGACCTTCGAACTCGACGGCAAGCTGAAAGCCTGTCCCGAGATGCAGCAGGCGCGCGGGTTCAAGCGCGACGACCACGGCCTCATGCCCTTCCGCACGGAAATCTGGCGCGGGTTTATCTTCGTGAACTTCGACGGGCAGGCCGCGCCGCTGGCCGAGCGCCTTTCCGAGATGAACACCGACTTCGGCGACTGGCACTCCGAGGACATGCATGTCATCATCGAGCGGGAATGGGACTGCCCGTTCAACTGGAAGGTGCTCGTGGAGAATTTCATGGAGAGCTACCACCACCTCGGCGCACACGCCAAGACGCTCCAGCCCATGATGCCTGCGCGTGATACGTGGAATGAACAGGAGCGCGACAGCTACGTCCGCTGCCACCTTCCTTTCAAGGAAGCCCTCGTCGCCGAGTGGGAGGCGATGGAAAAGGCGGGCGGCAATCCCTTTGGCTTCCCCACCATCCAATCCCTCGCCGACTGGAAAAAGAAGGAGTCTGGACTCTTCCTTATTTATCCGAACTTCCTCACCTTCGTCCTGCCCGACCGCGTGGTCTGGTATCGTGTGCAGCCGATGGGTCCGCATCGCATGAAGCTTCTCACGACGATGCTCGTCCCGAAGTCGACCACCGAGCACCCGGAGTTCCCGGAGATGCTGACCCGCGAGACCAAGATGCTCATCGACTTTCACCTGGAGGACATGGAGATGTGCACCGCCATCCAGCGCGGCATGCGCTCGCTCGGCGCGCAGCAGGGACGCCTCAGCCACCTGGAGATGTCGGTGTGGCTCATGCAGCGCTACCTCGCCGCGCGCGGTCGGGGTTCCTGGCCTGGTCAGGACCGCCCCGCCGCACCAGCCCAGAGGTGACGCATGTTCAGCCTCGCCGATAAAGTCGCCGTCGTCACCGGAACCAGCTCCGGCATCGGCCTCGCCATCGCCCAGCGGTTTCTGGAAGCAGGTGCCATCGTGCATGGACTCGACCTGTCGCCTCGGGAAGAGCTGCCCTTCCCGTGTGCGGCGGTCGATGTCTCGCAGGAAGACGAGATCATCCGCGCACTGGAGAGTATTACCTCTCTCCACGACAGGCTCGACATCGTGGTGAACAACGCGGGCATCCAGCCGCTGGGTGTTTCCTTTTCCGATATCACCGGGCAGCTCCTGCAAAGAACGTTTGCCGTGAATGTCAACGGCGTGGTTTTCGGCACGAAGCACGCCGCACGCCTGATGAGCAGCGGAGGTCGCATCATCAATACCGGCTCCTTCGTCGGCCTGCTGGGCGTTCCCTGCGGCACCGCCTACGCCGCATCAAAGGCCACCGTCATTCACCTCACCCGGTTGGCCGCCGTGGAGCTGGCCCCGAGGGGAATCACCGTAAATTGCGTCTGCCCCGGCACGATCCGCACTCCCGCGGTCACGGAAATCCCCAACAATCCCGAAATCGCCTTCGTCGAAAAGCGCACCCCTCTGGGCCGCCTCGGAGAACCCACCGAGGTTGCCGCCGCATTTCATTTTCTCGCCTCCGACGAGGCCTCCTATATCACGGGTGCCATCGTCCCCGTCGACGGCGGCATCGCCGCCGGGTGGGAGCAGTATGACCTCACCCTTCCCGCCAATGTGCAAAATGGCGAATGGCGCGACGCCACCGCCTGAAAACACGGCAACTTATCGCGCCGCCGCTCCCAACGGCAAAGCGGCAGTGAGGCTTTTCACCGCCGCCTGTACCCAATCGCTCTCCGGCTCCGCATAAGGGCGGAACGTCTCCAGCGAGCCATTGTGCTCGTTGTAAAGGATGGCGCGATGAAGTCCCAACCCGCTGGCCTGCGGCGAATCAATCAGGCTCGCCGAGTCATTCGCGCCCATCTGGAAGACGACCCGCACCTCAAACTCGCCCAGCGCCTTCCGGCTCAGGAAGCGCCCAACGTTGTTAAAGGTATCGATCGACGCCAGGACGTGGATCCCGACGCTGCTTCCCTCGGAGAGCAAGGCCTTGAGCTGTTCGGCGGGCGATTGCGTGGCATCGGAGGAGAAGCTGAAGTCGTCTTCGTTGCGCAGCTTCTTGAACCGTTCGAGATGATGGATGAAGACAAAGACGGGCTCCTCCTGTCCTCCCGCCTCCCCCGCTGACCTCGCGGCCAGTTCATCGGACAGGGCCTGCATGGCGTCCTTTACGCCGTCGTTCTGCACTATGGTCAGACGGTCTCCGAGGGCCTCGGCCAGCGCATCCAGCGTCGGCAACGATCCGCGACCGTCCGGCGTCAGAACTACATACCGCGCTCCGCCTCCGGCATGCTGCGCAGCGAGAGCGAGCAGCGAGACGCCCAGCATGGTCGAGACGGCCTCCTCGTTCTGGCCGACGATGAGGAGATGGCTGCCGCTCTGGCTCTGAAACCCGATCTCGGTGGGGCCTTTGATGGAGTTCGGCGCTCCCAGCCAGATGCGAGCCACAGCAGGAGCCGAAGCAGGCGGACGGACGATCACATCCTTCAGCAGCAGGTTTTCCTCAAGATCCGCCGGAGCATTGCCCTCGAAGACAATCGGCCCGGCCGCAGTCTCCCTGCGCTTTTGCGCGAGGGCGTGAATCTCATCCAGCCGAGCATCGCGCTCAGAGTCCGGCAGCCAAACCACCTGAAAGGGGCTGTTGCCCTCGATGGCTCCGGCGGCGTCATTGTAGATGCCCTCACCCGGTCGCGACAGCAGACGCGGCGCGGGGTTGTTATCATCCATGATGAGATAGGCGTCGGCCTCGCTGCATTGCAGGGCGACCCGAATCACCATCTGCCCGAGGGTCGTGCGAGCAAGCGTATAAGCTCCTCCCAAGGTCTGCGACCCGAGCAGCACATGAATGCCAAAGGCGCGGCCCTGCCGGACGATGCGGTCAAACAGGAGGGATGCGGTCTGGGCGATCTCGTCGTCCTCGACGAAGAACTCCTGGAACTCGTCAATAATCAACAGGGTACGGGGCACCGGTTCCTTGCCTCCCGCGCGTTTATAACCCGCGATGTCCTGCACGCCGAGCTTGCGGAACATGTCGCCGCGGCGCTTCAGCTCGAGGTCGACCCGCTGGAGCACGCTCAACCCAAACTCGCGGTCGCTCTCGATCGCGACGACTTTCGCATGAGGCAGGCGATGCTCCGCGTAGCACTTGAACTCCACGCCCTTCTTGAAGTCGATCAGGTAAAACTCGACCTGGTCCGGGCTGCACCACAGCGCCAGGTTCGTGATGATGACATGAAACAGCGTCGACTTGCCCGACCCGGTCTTTCCGGCAAAGAGTGCGTGCTGGCGGGTTCCCTTGCCGATCGAGAGATACTGGAGCTTCGTCGCCCCGGTGCGGCCGATGGCGACCTTGAGCTCGCTCGTGGTATCGCCGGTCCACATTTCCTCCCCATCCGGCGCGATCTGGGAAAAGGGCACCTCGACGCGATTGGAGTCAATACTGCTTTGGCCGATCCGGTGCAACAGCTCGACCGCCAATTCCTTCCCCGGCGGCGGGCCGAGCGTCACTACGGCATCCGGCTGGATATTTTCCTCCGGGAAGATCCAGCGGTTGTGATCGCGGCGGAGGCAGATGGCGTTTCTGCGCAGTTCCTCCGGTACGAGTCCGTCCGGCATGGCCTGTCGGCGGTCCCAATGCAGAAAGGTAAAGACGCCGCAGCGCGGCCCGGACGCCACGATACTCTGGAGACGCTTCGCCGCGGTCTCGCTGAAATTCGCCGGGAAATCCGCCACCACCAGGAAGTGATATTTCTCCGCCACGCTGCCCGCCTGGGCGTTGTACTCCGTGATGGTCTCGTACTCATTGCGGAGATACATCTGGATCACCTTTTCGATATGCTCATTGAGCTCCGCGAGGCGCTCCTCGATCTGCTCGCGCTGGGTCCAGATGCGGCGGTTGATCAGCGATTCCTCGAAATCCGTCAGGTGCATGAGGCCGGCGAAATTCTGCCCCAGCCCGACGGGATCGAGGATCGTGAAGCTCAGCTTCCCCGGCGGAGTGTGCGTCAGCAGGCGCAGGATGACATTGTTGAAAGACGCCTCCGCCTCCGCCGCCCCGGACTCGGAGGTTTCAAAAAGCAGAGAACCCTGTGATGGGAAAGACAGGGCGAGCGGAATGTCGATCGTCAACGATTCCGGCATCGCAAGCCTGGGATCACGCGGATGCGGTGTGGTGGAAAGATCCACCTCCAGCCCACCGACCCGGATGGCGGGGCTGAATGTCGCCGGCGGTGTCCAGCTCTCCACGGTCGCCGCATCCCAGGGGGCGGAGGTCTCGGCAACCGCCTGCTGCATCGCCTCGACGTCTCCTGCGAGGGGCGTGACAGCTCCGTCCCAGGCCGCCCTGAGTTCCGTCCAGCGCGCCTCCTCCTCGACCTGCGAGGCCGAGCTTTCTTCGGCATATGCGGTGGTTATCTGAGCGCGCCACGGCTCGACCCGGGCCGCAATCTCCCTCTGCCGATCCTCATAGAGCTGCCGGTTGCTCTCCAGGCTGCGCGCAAGCCACTCCTCATTGCGCTGTAACAACCGCGGAGCCTGCGCCTCGATCTTGGCCCGGATCTCCACGGCAAAACGGCTCTCGATCGCCTCACCCTGCTCCCACTTTTCCGTAAGCTCGGCGCAAAGCTGATCGTAGTCCCGCTGCAATCTCTCACGCTTCTCCTGGTATTGACTGGTGGCGACTTCCCGGCAAAGCAGGGCAAGGCCCTGCGCTCGCACAAGCGCGGCAGCCAATGCCTCCGCCGCGACCTGCGCCTGCCGTCGTCCTTTCTGATGCAGGACAAAGATGGCCCCCAGCAAAACGATGTCCGCCGCGGTCGAGCCAAGAGTCAGCAGCGGCGACGAGCCGGTGAGACAGGCCACAACCGGCACGGCCACCAGCAAAGGGATCAGGAGCAGAGGAGGCAAAAGACTGAAGTATCTCGGAATCTCGATTTTCCGAAATTCAGCCAGACGATCCTCCGTTTCCCGATAAGCCTGTTGCAGATTTGCAAAGAGGACAAATCTGTCCTGAGGCTCTGCGGCCAGTCCGGCAGGGTCCGCCTTTATCAGCTTTCCAAAACTCCAATAGCCGCGAAAAGCTCCGCGCACCTTGCGCTCCAGCGCAGCCACCGCCGCCTGCCATCCGCCCAGCTTGGAGGAATAGTCAGCAAATCCCTCATCCGCAGCCTTCAATTCGAGCGGCAGGCTCCGCGTGGCGCGGAAGTGCCTCATTTGCAGATTGCCCAGCCAGCGTTCCTTGGCCGCCCTGGCTTGCTCCTGGAGATTTTCCAGTCCCGAGCGGTGCGCCCGCTCGATTCGCGTCCGGCGTGATGCCGCACGCTGCTCGACCTCCACCTTTCTCTCTTCGAAGAATGTGTCGGCGCGGGCCGTTTCCGTGGCCAGCCAGGTCTCCAGACGAGCCAGCTCCTCTCGGAACTTCCGCGTCTCCGCCACCCGACGTGCGCTGATCTCCCGGTCGAGGGCGCTTTCCTTCCGGGCAAAATCCTCCGCCACCGCCTTCAGGGAATGCGCCAGCCTCAGGCTGCGCTGTACTCGCAAATCCATGGAACTATTCACAATCGGCTTTCACCTTTCTCAGTAAGGCGTGGATTTCCTCGATGGCCTCCGTCGCACGGATGATGTGCTGAGGCAACTCCTCCAGATAAGTCTCTTGAAACTCGCGGCCCTTGGCGTCCTGCCAGCGCTCAGCCGTTCGCTCCCACTCCAGCATGAGATCCTTGGTGGCCTGCACGAGACGGGCTGATGCGGTGACGACACTCATGATTCTGGAGGCGGGTTGGGTGCCACAGGGGCGGCCGGGCGTACGGCACCGGCCTCCATGTAAGCCTCAAGCGCTTTTTCAATTTGGAGCAGATAAGCCAGTCCCTTGGGCATCTCGCGATCGAGGACACCTCTCAGAGACTCCAGCTTTTTCAGCAACGGAGAGACCTGCGACTCATACACCCGGAACCACCGCTTGACTGCAAGGAGCTTGGCCTCCGCCTCCTGCAGCGCGGCGCGGGCGCGATTGACCGCCAGCATCTGGAGGGTATTGGAGTCCTTCATCGAGGACAGGCGGGAATTCATCAAATCCGCCTCCGCCTGGTCGAGCACACGCTTGCGCCAACGAATCTCTCCCTCCCAGTGCATCCGCTGCTCCGTTTGCAGCCAGACCCGCGTCCGGCGCACCTCGTCGCCGACCTCATCGAGGCGGGCATGCGCCTGGTTGATATAGACAATCAAGTGGGAGCGAAACTCCTCTATCGCCTCCACCGAACTGACTCTGGCCTGGTCCGCCATGCGATTACCTTTGATCCAGATACTCCTCGATCCGCTGAGCCTTGCGCAGGAGGTACGGCGTGTGGTTCTCCGAGATTTCCACGAATTTCTTCAGCGCCTTCATCGTGACGATGAACTCCTCGGCGAATTTCTCATGCTCCTGGTCCTGCCAGGAACCTCCCAGCGAAGCAAACTGGGCCTGCAACGCTGAGGCCTTGGTCGTCACGTCATCATTGAAGCGTTTGAGTTCGCGAGCAAATCGCCGAACCTCCTCGGGGTCCATGATTGCTTGAGCCATAATCTGATCGTCTCCGGCGGGGTGGGATGTTTCCGAGTCTTGCGAGCGGAGTCTCCTCTGCCCGACAGGGAAATTTACCTCAGGATCGCATTTAAACAATGGAGATAAAACCCCACAGCACGCCGTCTGGTTCGGCATATTCTCAGAAAACTGCTTAAAATCCCGCCCGCTGCGCCAATCCACGGGCTTCTTCGCACATGGTACCGGCGGTGGGACTCGAACCCACACTCCCATTTCTGGAAAACGGATTTTAAGTCCTTCTTTTTTTCAGAGGTGTAATTTATAAATTGGAAAGAAATGGAAACTTTTCCAACTTTCAGGCAGTTTAAAGCATGGCTCGAACACCGAAATTGCCGAACGGAGTCTCCGTTTACCCAGACCTGGCTGGTAACCGAAAATTCTGGCGCGTTCGCCTCGGCGCAAAATTCCTGGGCAAGGGGCGTAAGCCCGAAAAAAGGGCGTTCTCCAGTCACGCCGAGGCAGTAAATTGGATCAAAGAACGCCAGGCAGAGCTCCACCCCTGCAAAGCTGATGCAGAGAAGACAAGACTCACGGAGAGTCAGATCGACGAAGCCAAGGTCGCGATAGCGCGACTTCTCAATGCTGGGGGCGAAGGAGTTTCCCTCGTCGATGCCGCCGATGCATGGATTCGTCACGTTCTTCCGACCCTGAGGTCAGAAACCGTAGCCAACGCCATCGCGAAACTCATCGAGGCCAAGGCACGAAAGCTGAAAAGCGAACGCAGTAAGCGGCATCTTGCAGAACTCAAAAACAAGCTGAAGCGCCTCTTCCGAACTTTCGAGACTGAAAAGATGGCTGCCATCGAGCCAAAACATTTCGAAACCATGCTGTATCGCGAAGACGCCAAGGGAAATCCCCCCAGCGATTCACAGATCGTTAAACGTGCACGTTATGCAAAAATCCTTTTCAGATACTCGACAGCGCAAGGATGGATGACGAACGACAAAAAACCGTTCGCTGGAGTGGAATTACCAGAATTGATTGGCGACGAGGTCGTCGTACTATCTCCGGCGCTTATTGCCCGTCTGCTCTGGAACGCGGATCAAAAGTACCCTCTCATTCTTCCAGCGTTGGCTATCAAGATATTCTCAGGCATTCGACAGACGGAGCTCTATCGTCTCAGGTGGGAAGGAGTTGCAGACGATCAAATAACCGTACTGGCTGCACATTCCAAGACCGGGCGTAAACGTGCGATTACGATCCATCCTACACTCGCAGAATGGCTCAAGATATGCCGCAAAGATTCAGGACCGGTTTTTGATTGCGAACCTCAGCGGAAAGATCGAGTTGCCGTCTGGTACTCCATATTCGGGCAACTGCAAAAATCAGCTGGCATCACCGAATGGCCGCAAAACGCACTTCGTCATACCTTCGGAAGCTACCATTACGCCCTTCACAAAAACGAAAACCTGACCGCAGCCGAAATGGGAAATTCGCCAGCGATCGTAAAGGCCAATTATATAACTGCGCCCAAAAAACAGGAAACACTCGGATTCTGGAGGCTTATTCCAGGTGTAGCAGAAGCCGTCGCACAGACACAGATTGAACGCGATACCGCAAGCTTCGGCTCCAGCGAATCGACCACCTCAAGCGAATTGCCATGCGACGAGTACGAGCCTCCTTTCGATTGAGGACGCTGCCAACTACCGCACCTTCTATTTCCAGATCGAGAGAAATCCGACGAGACGACAGCTGCGGAAAGAAAACCTATCGCTCAGTATGTCACTCCTGCTGCCTGAGCTGCCTCATCTTCAATCTCCCCATGCCTCCGCGCTGCATAGAATGAAGAGATGTCGCAGTCCTCGACTACGACTCCAATGAATAACTCGCTGTCAAGCGGCGCTCGGCGTACCGCTTACGAATGAAATCCATCGACCGGCGTTGATCAGGTATTGCGTCCCCCCGTTGTAGTTGGACAGGCAACAAGAACGAACGAGAGACGATAAACCCGCAGCGGAGGCGGAGCCGAAGCGCAGGGTATATCGTGACCACCGGTCTGGTAAACCATGGAGGAACGCTATGACGAACGAACCCTCCTCTGACGAAGTGCAACGCTGGACGGCCAAGCGCAAAGCCGCCGTGGTGCTTGATTTGATTGCTGGCAAGACGACGGCGGCGGAAGTGGCGCGCAGCCACGGCCTGACCGTCTCGGAGATCGAGCAATGGAAGAGCGACTTCATCACCCAGGGCACTGAGTCCCTGCGCAGTCATCCGCGTGATCTGGTCGCCCAGCAGGAAGCCCGCGAGCAGCAGTTGCCGGCCAAGATCGGCGATCTCATGCCCTCAGTGAACATTTAAAAAAAAGCCCAGCGCATACTCCCCAAGGACCGCCTCACGGCTCCTTCCATACTTTTCCAGCAGCGCTTCGATCAACTCATCGCCACTCGTGTCTTTCTTCTCTTTGGTCATTTTCCTTTTCTTTCAGGTTCTGACCCACACACAAACTTTCGGACAGGCTCTCGCCAAAGAAAAGACCCCTCGGCACCTGATCGACCCGGTGCTCGAACAGCGCATCAAGGAACTGATCGAGACGCAGGCCGCTTTTGGCATCCGCTCGGTCTGGGCCTGGCTGCGCTTCGTCGAAGGGCTCCAGATCAACCGAAAGAAGGTCGAGCGCATCATGCGCCTCAGGCGCTGGACGCTCATGGCCCGCCGGGCTGGCCAGCGTCCTCGCGCGCAGGCCTCCCGCTCCATTGCCGAGGCTCCCAATCAACGCTGCGCCACCGACATCGCCCTCGTCCATTGCGGCATCAACGGCTGGTGCGCCATGGTCTCCGTCATCGACGGCTGCACCCGCGAAATCCTCGGCTGGGAACTCGACCACACCGCTCGTGCCAAGACCGGCGAGCGGGCCACGGAAGGTGCCCTGCTCAATCGCTTCGGCTGGCTCCATGGAGCTCCTCCCGGACTCGCCCTGCGTCACGACAACGGACTCGTCTTCGGCTCCCGCCTCTACCGTTCCACCATCCGCCCTCCCCAAGCCCTTGATTACCTCTCTCCAACCCAACACCTCAACTCACCCAACCTGCCGGTTAATAAGCCATCTCACTTGTCCAGCTACCGGCGGCATACTATATGTCGCCGTAACCGAGTCCCTGAGAGTGGACATCATTTCATGAAGGAGATGACATGCGACGACCGCGCTTGATCCGATCTCAGGCGACCCTACCACCCTCACCGCCACCCCGATCATGGCACAACACATTCCCTGGCTGAGTGCCCGAAAAGAAACTTCATTGCAGAAAGTGCGGGACCTGCGCACAGCATGCCGGTATCAGGCGCACCAAGCTCGGTCATGGCGAAACTCAAATCGTAACATTGCGGATCACAAAGCCCGCCGCAAAGAAACACATTGATTTATCCTCGCCGCCATGATATGGGGGAGTTTATAATGTTAATTGCACTTCATCGTTTCTGGTCGGCAAACGGCCAGACTGGTGACAATTGCCAACCCACCCACGCTCGCAGCGTGATGGGCGCGATGTCTTCAGTGGCGCTGACCACGCCCTACGATGCTGATCGAGACTTCGGTCTCTTTGGCGGTGCAAGAGTCTCTACGCTCGAGCTGCGGAGTCGGAGGGTCCTTCATGGACCGCCGCCGTGCCAGAGCGCTCACGATTTGAGATAGCGGTTAATCTTTGGAAGCAGGCATTCGCCCTGCTCAAGAATTTTGTCGGACCTGTCCTCCGCGGGCAGGGAGAGCGCAGGCATGTAGTCATCGAAAGACATCTCGAGAGCCCGCGCTCATCGCGGTCTTCTCTTGATGACCTCTCGTGGCCTAAGGCGTCATCAAAACCACAAAAGGTTCCCTTCGGAACCTTCTCGACATCTCATCAGGAACCCTTCCGCAAGCGAAATTCAGCCAGGTTCCCCATTTCTCACCGCGCACGTCGATGAATACATCGGGGCACCGCGATAAATGATTCTCAAACTATGAAACGCACGAAACTAAAGATAGAACTCCCACTGCCTGAAATTTCCGGATCCGTACCCGACTCCTGGATGTTCCGGCAACACCTCGCCGATGCCATCGCAGACTTGGTTCGTCGAAGTTGCAGCGACGCCTGGCTCCGAAAAGAGTGCGTCAAATACCTGCAGACGAGAGAACTTCAACGCCGACAAGCATTCAAAAACTCCATTGAGAGTCTCAAGGGTGGGAATTCTGAAAAGCCAGCCGAAAACTGCTGCTTGCCCCCTGCCCGACAAGCTCCAGCCTCAGTGGCTGATAACAGCAGCAAGAAAGCACCTGTGGCTACAAATGACGACGATGAAGCCGCATAAAATAACATCATCAAATCGTTACACACTCAGAGTCGTGTTAACGAAAGAGCAACGAAACCTCGTATGGAAAATCTATGGGCCGACCAAAGTATCCACGCGTGTCAGGGAGCACATTACCAATCCCTTTTCGAAGAGGGATCCATCCAAATGGATCGAGTTTGTAACCATCACCAATGCTTTGGAAACCATGCTTGAGACTCATATCCGAGCACTTTCCACCAACACACCTGCGTCGAAGCTGCACTTTATCGAAGCATGTTGGACGGCAATGAGGCTACTGGAAGAGCTGCGACGTCATGAACCATAACATATTATCGTCGCCTCAAAACCTCCAGCGCCATCCACAGAAAGCGGCCGATTACGTGTTGGGTAATCGCGACTGGATGGACAATCCACGACATGCTCCGCCATCAATCTTAAGCGGCAGCAGAGAGCAATTTCTTCGGGCAACAAGCATTGTCCCGAGTGGCCTCACCTATTTTTCCACAGCCATCTCGGACCCTGGAGAAATCAATATCGCAAGAATACGGTACGCAGCTGACTGTTACTCCGCACATTATCTCTCGGGTCTGCCTCCAGAATCCATCGGATCACTATCCGTACTCCATCAAAAAGCGCATGGTTGGGACGTCCATCACCTGATGGGCTTATCAATCCGCGGCACCAGCAAAAAAGCGCGATATCTTCGCACAACCGCAGACTATTTGCGGTTTGCGTGGCTTACGTCTGCAATAAATCGCCTATTCGGTTGGCCCGATCCCCTCGATCCTCAGCACTACAATCCGATCCATATCCGCGAAACATGGCGAGCTCAACCAGCGATTCTCTCAACCGCCATGACCGAGATATCGACCGGGTTCCACTCGGCAAGGATACAGTCACGTAAAGATATTATTGCAATCCTCCATCATCACAAGCTGCGTGTGACGGCAAGCGATAGGCAGATTGAAATCGATCTCGATGGCGAAAGTTGGACGCTTACAGGTTATGCCGCAACACGCCATGCGGACATGGAGACCAGCCTCTCTGCCCATCGAAAGCGAACGACAAAACCATTTTTGGACTTCAAGGATAACCCCGACGAGATCAACCGCCGACTCCGCGCCCTATATGATAAGCGCGTTGCCGAGAATGCGAATTACTACGCATTAAGCCCCCACAAAGTTGATGATGGCCTCGTAGTACCAAGCAAGAAATTTCACATCGAATACTATGAAAGATCAAGCATATGGCATCTCGCAACCGAACCACCCCGTGAGCTGGATCGAGCATACCCTTTACCAAGCCCTCAAATCGCTCCAATGCTCATTCCGCGAAATCGAGTGTCGACTGAAAATGGTAGAGCAGGCGATACCATCGTCAGGATCGCTGGAAAAGGAACTGACGGAGCTAAAGGAACGTCAGACGGATGCCATGGCTCAACTCCAACAACTCACGATCCAAATTCGCCATATCGAATCTCGTCAGACGACGTCAGAGAAAGAGCAAGGACTCATGATCAAAGAGCTGAAAGGCGCGCTAAGGAGCTTGGAGAAGCTCGCCGAAGTATTGAAGAGTGGCTCGACATAATTCGCGGCCTGCTCCGCATCCCTCGATGGCTCCGGCGGTATCGAGCTGATCGCAAAAGACAGATCCAGGAGTTCACGCAAAAATTCGGCCCCATCATTCGTCCGCTACCCAGAAGCCTCATACGGAAAATCCTCAAGGACCAAGCCGCTCGGACCATCCTCTCCGAACTTCAACAGCCCCCAAAACAGAACGAACCGTCCACCAACCAACCTAACCTCGACATATGACTGAAGAAACCCAATATCCGTGTTACACTGCAACAAAGAAGACCAACTCGTTCCTTGCTCTCAGGATAAGCAACACTCGTCAATATTTCCTGCCCTATCACCATCTGCTGGCTGGGGAAGTCAATATTGAGGAATCCGGCGGCATCAAGACAGAATACATCACACTTGAGTTTGCCGCGCATGTCGCGAGAATTGAAGGAAGCAATTTATCACAACTTGTCGCAGACCTCCGGGAAATGAAGGTCAGGACCATGCGAATCCTACCCGAGTCAAGAAACTCCCTAAACGCCAAAATGCTCGAATCCAGCGCGAGAGTGACCTTGATCGATGTTGCTTACCGTCACGACGATAACCAGCGCTCAACCTAGTCCCGTCGTTAGTCTGCATCATATTGACTCCTTCACCGGTTCTTCTTCCACCATTCGGCCCAGCCGCCTTCGAAGATGAGGAGGGAGTTGTATCCTCTTTGGCGCAGTTTGGTGGCGACGATGCTGCTATCTTCGCATTGGCGGCTAGTGCAGTAGACGATGATTGTTTTCGCTTGTTTGAGCGCGTCCTGCACTTGGGGGAGATCGAACTCAAAGGTGGTGCGGCCGAGATGGATTGCTCCAGGGATGTGGCCTGCGCTGTATTCGGCGGTGGAGCGGGCGTCGAGGAAAAGGTTACCGGGTTCCTTCTGGCGTTTTTCGGCTTCCGCGAGATCGATGTAGCGCATGCCTGCTTCGGCATGGGGCGACGGGACAGCGCCGTTCTCGGTCCATTCCTTGGCGACCTTTCCATCGCTTGAGTAGGTGACTCTCCGGGAAGAAATCAGCGTTCCGTCTTCGGCCACGCTATCCATCTGGAACGGCTTCATGTACATCGGTCCCGGCTTGATTTCGTATTGACTAACCACGCGGCTCCCGTCCTGGCGTTTATAGGTCGACCGGCCCTCCTTCATATCAAAGATATACCACTCCGAATCCCCCGCACGATTGATCCGGTACAGCGCTGCCTCGCCGGCATCGGTAGGTTTTTGCTCGTAGGTGAAATCGCCGTCCGTGAGGAGCGCTCCGGTTTTCGTCACCCAGCGGTAGACGCGGTTTTCGTACGGAGGGTATACGATGGTCATTTTCGTTACGCCGTCCCCGTCCGGCGCGATCATCCATTCCTCGCTTCTTCCGCCGGGATAGTGAAGGCGATAGACGGAGCGGCCAGTTTCCGGGGAGACTTCGCTCTCGATCTGGAACGCTCCGAAGCTCCCGCTCAGCGTGACAGCATTCCCCGCTCGTGACGCCTTGAGGATGGGCTGGCCATTGGCTCCAGTGATCCGCGCGACACGATCATTTTCGTAAATCCACGATAGCGTGCTGCCGTCCGGCGTCATTATCGTCTCAAGCTTCCCCGCAATGTAGCGATAGCGCCAGCCCTCGGACAGGACCTCGGCGCCATCCTCGATCAGGCGCGCCGTCGCTTGCTTGTTCAGGGAGAGGAACTCCGTGCCTGATGTTCTTTCGAGGGATCGCACCCGGCCTCCGAGTGTCGTAAACTTGAGATCGCCCTCCTTGGTAACTGAGGAGGTATTTTCGAGCACCGGGCACCAGAGATACGGACCGAACACTCGTTCCTTCTTCGACGGAATGCTGGCAAATCTCAATCGGAGCGGGATCGCGGACTCCTTACCCGCTGAGATGTTCCCGATCTCTACCCACAGTTCCAGCGCCGAATTCCACCCGGCGTTCCCGATGTAGGTATTCGGGTGATCGAGGTCGTTGTCGTAGGCGGCGGGAAGAGTGCCCGGATTGCCTGCGGTCACGAAACCAAGGATGCCGAGCAGAAACAGGCGAGTCCTCCGCGCTTTCGTACACAAGAAACCGTAAAGGCCCGGGGCGGGGTTGGCTGGAGATTGGGAACGTTGGCGGGGTGCCTCGATCACCGGGGGAGATTGCTCTTTCGGTCGACTCCCGGAAAGCTTCTTCTGGTCAACCTGGGTTGATCGGTGCGCCTCCGCTCTCCATACTACCTCTCACATCGTGCGGCAGGTCGCATCTCTTACCGAATTCTTTCCCCCTGGCCCTTTCGGCACTCGCGCCCGGGGCCTGGGCTGGTTAACCGGGACAGCGCTCCGTGGCGGGCTTGGCGTTGGGGTGTTCAGTCTGATGTAGGCGAGCTTTGCCCTTCCTTCAGGATTCCGCTTCCGGCGAGATCGCTCCCTTTCGTGTGCTCATGGCGCGGGAGTCGGTCTTTCCGACAGGCTGCTTCCTTATTCGGGTGTTCGTAGCCGAGAAGCTTGTCGCACTTCATCCCACAAATAGCTGGCATCCGCCCTGCTATGGTTGGCCCGTGCGTTCATTTTTATTCGGGTGTTCATTGCCGAGAAGCTTGCACTTTATTCCCCAATAGCTGCCGTCCGCCCCGCTATGGTTGGTCCGCGCGTTCATTTTTTTCGAGAACTAAAAATATTATAAACCAGTGAAAATATAACTAATGGAATGCTGCCCCATTCGATGAATAATGGCAACCACCACCATTGAGTAATCCCTTCGATTGGAAACGTAAAGACCGCCAAAGCTCCAATCAGCCCCCCAACAAAGGGAATAACCGATGTAAATGTTTTTTTACGGATATAATTGTAAAAAAATATTCTCCAGTTAGTGAAAAAGAACACCAAAAATATCGAGAATAGAAATACCGCCAAAATCCAAGAAAAGATTTTCATTGCTTTGGATCATATACTCGCTGGTTCAGTCGTTCCTTCAACAAGAGAGTAGCCGCGTTTTCATTTTCAGTGCCAACATCCCCTTTTTGAGGCGCTCTAACTGCGGATTGCGGGACAGAGCTCGTTTCTCCAGATCTGAAGGGAGCAGTCTTATTATTTCCTGTCATCCAATTTGGCTGCCATTTTCCAGACATGATATAATTCCACCAAGTTTTACCTCCTTGCATCACCCAATCACCTGCTTTTAAGCCTTCGCGACCCCACCGTGTAACAAGAACCTCGCCAGGGCCCATAGCAGCGGCTCCCCTTAAAACAGTCAACTCACCAACACCTGCCACAATCGCCAAGCCTGTAAGTCCAGCAGAAGTCGCTCTCAGAGAATCCTTAAGAAGCAGTCCGCCCATATCTTCGTATTTCGAATCATCTAGTTCCCTAGAGTCGACATAAGAAAATCTTCCGGGCTTACCAGAAAGTTCGGCCGCGTCATTCAGTAATTTTGCGAATTGATTAATGCCTTGCGCCGAAGCTTCAATCCGATCAATAGCGCCTTGAGCATTTTCGATGCGAGCTCCATGCGTTTTATACGCTTGATCCAGCAATCTCTGCTTCGACCTTTCATTCAATCCCTTTGAATTTGAGATTTGTTTTAGTTTTCGCTCAAGTTGTTTTCGTTCTTTAGCTATTTCATCTTCATAATCTTTTATTTTTTTTAATCCCTCCGGATCAAAATTAGTCCAAGGATTCTGCACCACGTAGGCGTAGAGGTTCGGCCCGTCAACGAAGCCCGCCGGGTCCTTGCTCAGGAATGCCCCTGTCTCCAGATCGCGGAACCGGAACCCCTCATTGGCATACCCCGGCACGTCCTCGTCCTTCGTATTGCTCTTCTGTCGATCCAGCGTCGCGCCGGTCTCCGTCACCCTCTTACCGAACGCCTCGTACGTGGCCTGGTAAGTGATATTGCCCGTTGCGTCCGTCTTGGCCGTCACGTCTCCGCGCCGGTTGTAGTGCGTGAAGCTCGGCACTCCCGCCCTCTCGGTGTACAGGATGCCTCCCACTCCTCCGCCCCAGTCGGAGCCTCGCACGTAATCCACGCTCGGCAGCCCGTTCTCGAACTCCCGCACCTCCGTGCCTCCGCTGAACACCGCCTTCGTCACGGTCGCGTTGTAGGCCAGCTCCACCCGGCGCGTCCGGTAATCGTACCCCCAGCCGTAGGTCCCGCTTCCGCCCAGGCTCGTCTTGGCCAGCGCGATGAGACGGTTTTCGTTGTCCCATGTGAACGTGTCGGTATTGATCCCCTCCGTCCGCGTCAGACGGTTGCCGTTGTTGTCGTACGTATAGCTCACCGTCCGGCTTGACCCTTCGGTAAACGACGTAAGCTGGTTGCGGCTGTTGTAGCTGTAGCTCGTCAACACTCCGCCCTTGGTCATCGTCTCCCGGTTGTGCGCGTTGTCATAGCTGTAGAGCGTCGTTCCCGCTCCGCTGCCCGTCACCGCTTCCTGCGTGAGCCGGTTGATCGCGTCGTAGGTGTTGGTCACCACGCGGTCCATGCTCGCGTTTGAATACGCCTCCGTCACCTGCTTCACGTTGGCCGCTGGATCGTAGGCGTAGGTGTAGCTCGAGAGCGGCAGCCCTCCGCTGCCTCGCGTGCTCACCAGCGTCATCGTGCGGTTGGCCGCGTCGAATGTGCTCGTCGTCGCGTCCCCATTGGGCAGCGTCTTCGTCAGGATGTTGCCATCCAGATCGTACGCGTACGTCGTCACCAGCGGCCCCTGCGTGAGGGTGCTCAGCCGGTTCTGTGCGTCATAGGCCGAGATCAGCGGCACGCTCAGGCCTCCGTAGAGCACGGACGTGCGGTTGCCCGCCAGGTCGTACTTGTACTGGTGGGTCAACCCTCCGCTGGTTTCCGTCAACTGCCGCTTCAGCGCGTCGTAGGTGTAACCCACATCGGCCTTGCCCGCCTTGCTGGCATCCGGCTCGGTCACCGTCAGCAGGTTGCCCGTCGCGTCGTAGCTCATCACCCGGTTGTCCTGGCTGCGGCCCACGTAGTTGACCGTCGTCAGGCGATGTCGCAGGTCGTACCCGTACTCGGTGCGATGGCCCATGGCGTCCACCCGGGCCGTCTTGTCCACCGCGTTGTATTGGAACGTCGTCGTCTTGTTCCCCGCGTCCTTCACCGTCAGGTTGCGCTTCAACCCGTCGTACGTAAACTCCGTCCGCTGGTTCTTCCCGTCCACGATGGCCGTGCGGTTGCCCGCGAAGTCGTATTCGTTGCGCACCACGATGCTCTCCGCGTCGGTCGTTGTCACCAGGCGGTTCAGCTTGTCGTAGGTATTCAGCGTTTCGTGTCCGTTTGGGTCGGTCACCTTTGTCGCATTACCGTTCCTGTCGTATTCCGTCAAGGTCGTCGGCCTCTGGCTTCCTCCTCCGTAGATCGCCACGCTCGGCTGCTCGACCTTCGTCACCCGGTTGGCCGCGTCGTACGTCGTGTCGGTTTCGTTGCCCCGGGCGTCCGTGGTTTTCACCACGTTGCCCACGGCGTCGTAGGACCAATGCAAGGTCGGGGTGCCCGTACCGGGCCGCGTCTCGGTCAGCTTCCGGTTGCGGTTGTCAAAGGTGTACGTCCACTCGTACCCCAGCGGGTTGATCGTCTTGATCACGTTGCCCGCGTCGTCGTACTGGGTCTGCGTCACCGCCCGCGCCGTCACGCCCAGACCGTTATCCACCTCGGGGCTCGACACCTTCACCGGGCGGCCCGCGTCGTCGTACTCCGTCAGCGTGTCGTTGCCCAGTTCGTCCTCCACCTTCCACTTCAATCCCGTCGACGTGTAATACGTGTGCGTCGCCGTCAGGTCCGGCCAGATCGTCGACGTCTCGCGGTTCAGCGCGTCGTAGGTCTTTTGCGTGATGCGCGGCACCAGCGTCGTGGTCAGCGGGTCGTATTCCTTCACCAGATTGCCCACGTCATCGTACTCGTACTTCGTCACCGCGTAGACTCCGTCCTGGTACTCCGCCTTTTTCTCGATCGGCCGGTAGGTCGCATCGTACGTCGTCAACGTCTCGTACCCCAGCGGGTCCGTCACCTTCACCGGCATGAAATCCCGCCCAAACTGCAACCCGCCCGAGTTCTCGCCGTACTCAAAGGTCGTTTCCTTCCCGTATGGGTCTGTCGTCTTCACCAGGCGATTGAGCCCGTCGTACGCCATCGTCGTCACCCACCCGTTGGGGGATTTCACCGACGTTTTCGCTCCCAGTCCGTTGTACGTGGTTTCCGTCACCAGATCCGCCGCGCTCAACTCATGGTCTCCATCCATGTCCCTTGCCTGCTTGACCACGCGGTTCAACGAATCATACACGCGCAACGTCGAGCGCCCCAACTCGTCGTCTTCGCGAACCTTGTTGCCACGAGCATCGTAGTACAGGCGCTTCACGCTGGACCCAGGCAAGTGGGTTTCCGTCAAACGATTCTGTCCGTCATAGACGAAACTTGTAACATTGCCGTTCGGGTCCTCGCTCGTCAGCTTGTTGTTGTTCGCGTCGTACGTGTATTCGGAAACTCGTTCATGTCCCGCCGAACCAACCTTTTCCTTCAGGATATTCCCCGTAATCGGCTCAAGTTGATAGCTGGTGACGAGGTCTTTTGACCAGAATGGATCTGCCCCAAGTCGCTTCGCTATCGTCTTCTTGCTGACGACACCCTTGAAGTCCGGGCTGTACTCGTAATCTGTCTGTTGAACAATAGGCGCGGTCTCGCTGTCACTGGCCTTAACGATCTGACTGGTACGGTTGCCGGTCACCGGATCAATGGTATCCTCCGTAACCCGGCCCTCCTCATCGATCGTCTTGTTCATCACGCGCCATGTCGGGTCGTAGGTGAACGTCTTCGTTTTACCAAGCCCGTTGGTCTGACTCGTAACATCTCCAGCCTTGAAAACAGGGAGATACGGGATCAACGCCGATGGCATCCACGGCATGCTGCTGAGATAATCGAAATCATCATCATAAGCGAACGTAGTCGCCGCTGTGACGCCGAGGTCTTGAAAGCTCTTCAGCGCATTACCGGCCGTTGGCTCAAATTTAGCCACCATCTCCCCCCCCTCTGGCGTCGTCACTGTAAGGGTTCGATACGCGATCTGAAACTTAACCTTTGAGGCTGCTATCGGCGTGTTGGACATCAGCGGCCCAAGCATGGAATACGCCTCCACCAAACCATCTGTGAAATTATAGCTCCAGTCCTTGCCCTCAACGTCCTTGACATCCGTCTTTCTCTCCCCGGCAGCGGACATGCTTCCGTCTAGTTTCCTCTCGATCCAGGTTCTGGACCCATTAATGAAACTCGCCAATTTTCCGTCCGGTTGCGTGACGCTCACAATATTCCGGGCATTTCCTGAAGTCCGATACCAATTGCCGTTCCTCAACGAAAACCGACTACGATCGAGCGCGTACTGAAAGGCCCACGTGTTGCCCAACTGATCCTGAATAGATGTCAGGTCGAAATGAGCAAAATAACTGCCAAACCCAGCATCCGGGGTGGCGTCCGGCTCGATGACAAATTCGCATGCATACTGCGTTGGCGTCCCTCCACCACGCGTCACGGATGCCAGGATAGGCCACCCACTAAACTGCGGGTACCTTGGATCAGGCATCGTTGAGTACGCATACGAGATCGAGTTTCCCCGGGGATCGGTGATTTGTGTGACTCGATTATCCGCGTTTTTGGTGATGGAGATCGTCTTTTCCCTGATCGTTATCGTCGAGGGAATCAACTGTTCCTCTTTATGCTCTTCCGGATCTGGATCCACATAAGTACGCGCTTCAACCGTGCCAAAGCGATCTTCGACCTTGGTCAGTCTTGCCCATGCTTCCGCACCACTCTCGGTATTTCGTGCAACGTTTGTTAACTCGAAGGTCAACGTCGTCTTGAACTTCTTTCTGAAAATGAACTTCGCCCGTACGCCTTCTTGAAAAACCGCCTCCAAAGTTGTCTTAAAAGTTTCCTGACAATTCCGATCGCTGTTGAGGGGAAAGTATTTAAGCCCCCCTTCAGCATACATGAACGCGAGAAAACGGTAGCTCGCTCCATCGTTGTCCACGACGGTAGCAACCTGAATTCCATCCTCCCCGGAGAAATTAATATATGAGCAAATATTTGACTGCCACCCAGGGCCGAATGGCCGGTCAGGCCTATACCTGATATCAAGACCCTTGTTACTAAAAATCTCTGTACTCCAGTTCCGGCGCACACTCAAAGCCATATCGGCACCGGGCATCGGAACATATACATCCGTCACCTGATGAGTCAGTGTCTGGGTAAATGGATCCACATAGGTCTCCTCCGGAGACTGATCTGTTTCCTCCTGCTGTTGCGGCTTTTCATCAGGAATAGGGAATCCATTGAGTCCGACCTTCCGATATTTCGCTCCTGTTCCCTCGTTGACGGACTGATAGAGCGGACCATCACCTCCCCCTCCGCCTTCGTCCTCACACTTTTCAGGTTCTTGATCAGACGACTCCTCCGCAGGCAATGAGCGACTAAACATCGCTCCAAGCATCAGCAGGCAAAATAGCAAAACGTTAATTCGGCTTTTCATTAGGTTTCGGCAGTAATTTCTTTCTGGCGGCAGCCATCGCGGAAGCAACATCCGCAGGGGAGGCGGAAAACGACGGAAACGCAGGCGCAAGCTGCAACTCGCCCGACTCATTGGGCTCTAAAAACACGGACTGCTTCATCGTCTTGTCCATTACAACGATCCCAAAGTCTTTGCCGGCAAGGGTCCGTTTGATCAGCGTCTTGCCGTCTTGGGTCTCGTAGTTCAGCGTCCATGGTCCCTCAGTCCGCTCGACCAGCCCTCCATCCGCGGCGTATTTCTCCTGCCACTTCACGGCATCTCCCACCTTACATCCCTTAACCACCGATCCACTGGGATCGTACTGACAAAAATACTCGCCTTGGCCATCCCGCCTCCGGATCAGGCGTCCCAACTCGTCGTACGTCCATCGAACAACCTTCACATCGGTCCCGTTCAGAGTCTCTTTCAGGTCTCGAATCTTTCCAAACAACGGCCCTCTGGAAACGAAGTACCTCCTGCTGACTATGGTCCCATCGGTCTTGCGGTACTCAGTCAGTCCCCGCACACTATCGGCGGAATAAGTCTCAAACCTACCCGATGGATTCGTCCTCTTGACCGTCGAAATGCCTTCTTTTCCCTCAATGGAATAGCTCCAATCCCCCGCTTCCTTCAACGACCCGGTAGCGGCATCCCACCGGAACTCTTTGGGATCATCACGGGTCGAGGCAAACTTCATCACGTAGCTACCGTCTGTCTCAAGAATCACCCGGTAGTCCTGCTGGATTCGCAGAGCTTGGGCAAATGCCGAACTGGTTGGCGACTTTCCTTCGGCAGGAAGAATGGTTATCGATGCCACATTCCAGTCATAACCTGAGATCAAGGCTCCCGGCCCACCGGGTAGTACCCGAGGAATCTGCTGCCACTCCAGCACGTATCGCCCGGTCGCGGTTGACAGGGATACGGCCTGAACACTTGATCCACTGTAATCAAACTTCAGAAGATCTCCTCCCGCCGCATTCCTGATCGCTAAAAATCGGCTGGCTTCCCAGATCCACTGAAACTGCGCGCCCTTGTCAGTGGTCAACTCCTTGATCTTCCCCCCAACATAGCGAATTTTCCACCCCGCGACCTCCACGACCATCTCGGATCCGCTGGTTGATCGAGCAACGTAGAGGTCGTCAAGCGATGTGTAGACGCCGTCTTCGCCCTTCTTCCGCCGAAGATAAATCGCCCTGCCACTGATTGAATTCAGGAGGAGATCCGTCTCACTGACACGCACCAGAGTCGACTCGACCAATGGAAACAACCAGTGCGAGCCGAAAACCCGGTTCCCCTCGGGTTGCCCTCGAAAACACAACCGCAACGGCAAGGCGTTCCCATCACCAAGTGATAACTTTTCCTGGTCTTGCCAAATGATCAACCTCCCAGCGTCATCCGAATATCCCAGAAACGTATGAGGTCTCGAAAGATCCGGCGCAGCGGCTTGCAGAGATGCCACGACGCCAAGAACCGCTACCACTAAGAAGAACCTCATATTCCCTCCCTCAAGTCCATCCTATCCACCAGGCGGAGTGTCAGGCGGGGGACTGCTCGGCGGCTCGCAGACACTCGCTTCCACCTTGATCTGATGAGAAGACGCCCATTCTGCGCTTGCAGAATACAAGCCCAGCCCGACGGCAATTGCCGTCAGCACCAAGACTATTCCTAAACCGGCCCTTAAATTCCTCATGCGTTGCTTGAATGCGGCATGCATACACCACTAAGCTTAAATCAAGTCAAGAGAATGAATCCTCTTCAGAGGTAAGATTTATTTCAAGAAAGAGAAATTGACATTCGTTGCTCGGAACGCGGTATATCCATACCCCGAGAGAGATTTAGTCTCTCCATGAGAACATATCGCAACAGTTCTTCTCTCGCGTTATTCCGACAGTCGCGATTCAGAATCCACCTATAGCCAATGAACCTTACGCAATGACACGTAACACAGGCAATTCTTCGGGAAAACCGGCTCAGTTCCCGGCAAAGAATTGTCCAAAATGCCGATTGCCAAGCGACTCGGTTAGAACTGCGCTGTTACAGCCGTCGCTTGGCTGATATTGCGCGTTCCGTCGAAAGCATGAAGGCAATTGAAGGGCAACAGCAACACCTACAAAGCGATCACTGCGTCGCAAAAGCCCGGCGCGGACTTGGCTGGAGATTGGGAACGTTGGCAGGGCGCCTCGATCACCGGGGGAGATTGCTCTTTCGGTCGACTCCCGGAAAGCTTCTTCTGGTCAACCTGGGTTGATCGGCGCTCTTCCGGTCTTCATACTGCCTGTCACATCGTGCGGCAGGTCGCATCTCTTACCGAATTCTTTCCCCCTGGCCCTATCGGCACTCGCGCCCGGGGCCCGGGCTGGTTAACCGGGACAGCGCTCCGTGGCGGGCTTGGCGTTGGGGTGTTCAGTCTGATGGTGGCGAGCTTTGCCCTTCCTTCAGGTTTCCGCTTCCGGCGAGATCGCTCCCTTTCTTGTGCTCATGGCGCGGGAGCCGGTCTTTCCGAGCGGCGGCTTCCTTATTCGGGTGTTCGTAGCCGAGAAGCTTGTCGCACTTCATTTCCCCTATAGCTGGCATCCACCCTGCTATGGTTGGCCCGCGCGTTCATTTCGTTCATTTATTACATCATTTTCAAAGGAGCAAATGTGCCTTCAGGTGCCAGCGATTCGCTCCGATATTGTAAAACCTGAAGAGGAAATATATTCCCTGAGAATTCCCACTTCTCAACACTTCCCTTGCTGGTGAGGATAAATGCCCGCAGAAACCAGCCATTACCTTCGAATCGAAATATCGGGTCAACCGCATATTTCAAAAGATCCTTGTTTGATTTGAAGGGAGGCTTCGACTTTGTTCTTGAAACAATTGCAGCAAGCCTTCCATTCAGAATCCAACAGTCAGCCGCTAGGCTAGCGATCAAAAGATTCACCATCTGTCCACTAACAAAACGCCTCGCCTCCTCGGCGCTTGAAAATTCGGAAGCTAAAAATGCATTGATTCCCGATAAATTACCCTTAAGTCGAACCCATTTACCAAATTTTGACTTAAATAGATAACTTTCGAAAAAACCATCGGAGGACAACTCCTCCCTTAACACTCCTGCGGCCAAAAAACAACTAATTCTTTGTCCATCCGAAATAGAACTATTAACATTTCCTTGATCTAATTTTGCCATACCATCAACCGCACCGATTAACAAGGCTAGAACAAAAGCAATAATGACTCTAGACATTTACCTTGGATTTCCTATTATAATTTTAGTTTGTGGCTGAACGGTGAAACTACCTCCCGCCGCCGGAATAGATCCCGAACTAAACTGGGATTGCGTAACGGTCGTAACTCCACCGCGTCCGTTTAGATTGCTAATCTGTATAGTTCCATCACCAGCATTTTGAGCTGTTACCGCATGCAACTGTCCTCCCGGAGTCTTCACCCCAATGATAGCGGGTGACTCCGTTGATGTAATGTTATCAGCCATTTTCCCTGCACTCGGATTGCCATCCTTGTCAAGATTCGACTTTATAGACGGCTTCACTCCATTCTCTTTTAGCACTTTCGACATGGTTTTCTCAAACCCATCAGAGATCGTTCCACCCTGCCTGGAGTTCCAATTCTGCCCCACGGTACCTTGGGCAGCATCGACTTGCTCACGAATCCTTGCCTCTCCCGGATTATCACCTGTTACCGTTTGCACAACAGTTCGAAGAGCGGCGGGCGCGCATGACTGCTTCATTTCTTGAGCATAAGCATTACCTTTTATATCCCCAACACTTTTGTCGCTTCTACCCTTCGCTGTTTCGCTTGGCTTTGTATCTCCCGCACTTTTTTTGTTCAATTCACCTCTGATCAGATGATTTAGCGTTTCTTTAACTCTCTCGATAATTGATGGCTTTTTCTTTTCGTTCTCGTTCTCCGCGAGTCCCTCCGGATCAAACTTGGTCCAAGGATTCTGCCTCACGTAGGCGTAGAGGTTCGGCCCATCAACGAAGCCTGCCGGGTCTTGGCTCAAAAACGCCCCTGTCTCCAAATCCCGGAACCTGAAACCTTCATTGGCATACCCCGGCACGTCCTCGTCCTTGGTATTCGACTTCTGGCGGTCCAGCGTCGTGCCGGCCTCCGTCACCCGCTTGCCGAACGCCTCGTAGGTCGCCTGGTAGGTGATGTTGCCCGTTGCGTCCGTCTTGGCCGTCACGTCTCCGCGCCGGTTGTAGTGCGTGAAGCTCGGCACTCCCGCCCTTTCGGTATACAGGATGCCGCCGACTCCTCCACCCCAATCCGAACCCCGCACGTAATCCACGCTCGGCAGCCCGTTCTCGAACTCCCTCACCTCCGTGCCTCCGCTGAACACCGCCTTCGTCACGGTCGTGTTGTAGGCCAGTTCCACCCGGCGCGTCCGGTAATCATACCCCCAACCGTAGGTCCCGCTTCCGCCCAGGCTGGCCTTGGCCAGCGCAATGAGGCGGTTTTCATTGTCCCACGTGAACGTGTCGGTATTGATCCCCTCCGTCCGCGTCAGACGGTTGCCGTTGTCGTCGTAGGTGTAGCTCACCGTCCGGCTTGACCCTTCCGTAAACGAGGTGAGCTGGTTGCGGCTGTTGTAGCTGTAGCTCGCCAGGACCCCGCCCTTGGTCATCGTCTCCCGGTTGTGCGCGTTGTCGTAGCTATAGAGCGTCGTCCCTGCTCCGCTTCCCGTCACCGCCTCCTGCGTGAGCCGGTTGATCGCGTCGTAGGTGTTGGTCACCACGCGGTCCATGGCCGGGTCGGCATACGCCTCCGTCACCTGCTTCACATTGGCTGCGGGGTCGTAGGCATACATGTAGCTCGAGAGCGGCAGCCCTCCGCTGCCCCGCGTGCTCACCAGCGTCGTCGTGCGGTTGGCCGCGTCGAATGTACTCGTCGTCGCGTCCCCATTGGGCAGCGTCTTCGTCAGGATGTTGCCATCCAGATCGTACGCATAGGTCGTCACCAGCGGCCCCTGCGTGAGGGTGCTCAGCCGGTTCTGCGCGTCGTAGGCTGAGATCAGCGGCACGCTCAGGCCTCCGTAGAGCACGGAGATGCGGTTGCCCGCGAGGTCGTACTTGTACTGATGGGTCAACCCTCCGCTGGTTTCCGTCAACTGCCGCTTCAGCGCGTCGTAGGTGTAACCCACGTCGGCCTTCCCGGCCTTGCTCGCATCCGGCTCGGTCACCGTCAGCAGGTTGCCCGTTGCGTCGTACGTCATCACCCGGTTATCCTGGGTGCGGCCCACGTAGTTGACCGTTGTCAGGCGGTGCCGCAGGTCGTACCCGTACTCGGTGCGATGTCCCATCGCGTCCACCCGGGCCGTCTTGTCCACGGCGTTGTACTGGAACGTCGTCGTCTTGTTCCCCGCGTCCTTCACCGTCAGGTTGCGCTTCAACCCATCGTACGTGAACTCCGTCCGCTGGTTCTTGCCGTCCACGATGGCCGTCCGGTTGCCCGCGAAGTCGTATTCGTTGCGCACCACGATGCTTTCCGCGTCGGTCGTCGTCACCAGCCGGTTCAGCTTGTCGTAGGTATTCACCGTTTCGTGTCCGTTCGCGTCGGTCACCTTCGTCGCATTACCGTTCCTGTCGTATTCCGTCAAGGTCGTCGGTCGCTGACTTCCTCCTCCATAGATCGCCACGCTCGGCTGCTCGACCTTCGTCACCCGGTTGGCCGCGTCGTACGTCGTGTCGGTTTCGTTGCCCCGGGCGTCCGTGGTTTTCACCACGTTGCCCGCCGCGTCGTAGGCCCAATGCAAGGTCGGTGTGCCCGTACCGGGCCGCGTCTCGGTCAGCTTCCGGTTGCGGTTGTCATACGTGAATGTCCACTCGTACCCCAGCGGGTTGATCGTCTTGATCACGTTGCCCGCGTCGTCGTACTGCGTCTGCGTCACCGCCCGCGCCGTCACGCCCAGGCCATTGTCCACCTCGGGGCTCGATACCTTCACCGGGCGGCCCGCGTCATCGTACTCCGTGAGCGTGTCGTTGCCCAGTTCGTCCTCCACCTTCCACTTCAATCCCGTCGACGTGTAATACGTGTGCGTCGCCGTCAGGTCCGGCCAGATCGTCGACGTCTCCCGGTTCAGCGCGTCGTAGGTCTTTTGCGTGATGCGCGGCACCAGCGTCGTGGTCAGCGGGTCGTATTCCCTCACGAGGTTGCCCACGTCATCGTACTCGTACTTCGTCACCGCGTAGACGCCGTCCTGGTACTCCGCCTTTTTCTCGATCGGTCGGTAGGTCGCATCGTACGTCGTCAGCGTCTCGTACCCCAGCGGGTCCGTCACCTTTACCGGCATGAAGTCGCGCCCAAACTGCAACCCGCCCGAGTTCTCGCCGTACTCAAAAGTCGTTTCCTTCCCGTACGGGTCCGTCGTCTTCACCAGGCGATTGAGCCCGTCGTACGCCATCGTCGTCACCCAGCCATTGGGGGATTTTACCGTCTCCTTCCCGTTGAGCTTCGTATAGGTCGTCTCCGTCACGAGATCCGAGCTGTCAATCGCGTGGTTCCCGTCCATGTCACGGGCCTCCTTGACCACGCGGTTCAACGAATCGTATTCCCTCAACGTGGAGCGCCCCAACTCGTCATCCTCCCGGATCTTGTTGCCCCTCGCATCGTAGAAGGTTTTTTTCTCGCTCCCGCCCGGCAGACTCACTTTCGTCAGCCGGTTGACGCTGTCGTAGGTGAATCTCGTGATGTTGTTATTTGGGTCCTGGGTCGTCAGCTTGTTGTTGTTGTTGTCGTAAGTGTATCTGGTCGGCCGATTACTCCCAACCTTCTCCCCGCTAATGTTTCCCGTACCCGATTGAAGGGTGTACTCGGTCACAAGGTCAGCAACCCAGAGCGGATCTCCTGCCTTTTTGCGAACCAGCTTTTTGTGCAGAATCCCCGGGAACGAGCTATCATACACAAAGTCCGTTCTCTGGAACTCCGGCGCACTGTTAGCCGTGGTCGCCAGAATCACTTCGCTTAGTCGATTGCCATTGGCTGGATCGATCTCATTCTCTGTGACCCGCCCCTCCTCGTCCACCGACCGATTCATCACGCGCCACGTCGGGTCGTAGGTGAACGTCTTCTCTTTGCCCTCTCCATTTATCTGCTTCGTGACGTCTCCCCATTTCACCGGGATCTCCTCACCAGCGCCTCCCGGCAGGGCTGGCCAGTTGTAGCGAAGCGCAAAATCGAAATCGTCGCCGTACTCGAAGGTCGTTGGCGTCGGGGAAGAGACATCCTGGAAGCTCTTCAGAGCCATTCCTGCCGTCTTGTCGAATGTCGCAACCATCTGCCCGCCCTGAGGCGTCGAGACACTCATCTTCTGGTAAATGATTTGTAATGTTTCGTGGCTTGCTTCGGGCAGTTCGGCCGATCCTGCTATAGGAGCATCAAATGCAATCCAAGTGGTAAATACACCCATTCGCTCTACCGCCGAGTCACTAAAATCGTAAATCCACTCTCCTCCCGCCGCGTCCGTCACAATCATTCGCCTGGAACCCATGAGTTCCTCCCTCCCCTCATCATCCTTACCGATCCATACTTTTGAAGAATTTTGGAAAGTGACGCAATCACCGTTGGGAAGAGTCACTTTCTTGACGTTTCGCGGGTTTCCGGCAGTAGTGTACCAACCACCAATATTATCCTCTTTTTTGTACGCCCATTTCGAGTTATCGACAGCATACTCGAATACGTACATTGAACCATTCGGGTCTGTGATCGATGTCAGATCTACATGCAAAAAAACTCCCGGCGACTTGGGCTCCTTATTATACTCTGCCACCATTTCATAACCATACATCGTCGTCGCACCGTTTTCCTTTGCGACTGATTTTAAACGAATGAATGGAAAGGTCTTATTAAACTGTTCAGAAAGAACAAACGGACTGACATCGTAGTCGTAAGTCGTTACATTGCCATTTGGATCACTTATACTGGTCACCCGCCCATTGTCATCCTGGGTAATCAGAAGCCTTTTGCCACGCATACTGATTGCTTCCGGAACAAGAGTTTCATACTCGGTAGGATAAGTGTAGTCGATTTGAGTTCCGTACCGATCAACAATTTTGACCAATCGAGCGCACTCGATACCCAACGACTGCATTCCTGCCGACGACAACCCCGGGCGAACTTCAAACGTCAGCGTCGTTCCGAACTTTCTTTTGAATTCATAAAAGACCGGCTGATCCCCAGCATGCGGCAAAATGTTCAATGAAGTCGCCATAACATCCTGCTGATGACGAGTTTCAGGTCGTGGAAAGAACTTCATTTCAACCCCTTGTTCCCCGTTTGTTTTCGGGACGTAAGGCATCGTGATAAATCCGTACTCAACTCCATTCTCATCAATCACCTTGGCTGAATAGCGACTTATCGTTATGCTCGCTGAGATGTTGCTGGTCCAGCCGTCTCCAAATGGATTCCGTCCACGAAGCCCCCCCAAATGAAGATAGGGCCTCAAATAGGTTTTTACGACGTCGGGCGACCAGATCAGGGTATTCCAGTTGCGTCGAACGGAAAGCGTGAGGTCGGTTCCGGAAAAGGGCACGTAAACATCAGTGACCTGATGCGTAAGGGTATGCCCCATGGCATCGATGTAGGTTTCTTCAGGCTCCTGATCCGTTTCCTCCTTGGCCTGCGGCTTTTCGTCAGGAATTGGGAAGCCATTAAGGCCGACCTTCCGATATTTCGGACCAGTTACCTCATTGGTCCCGAGGAAAACTGAAATTGGATTGCAACCATCCACCATGTCTGCCAAGACCGGATGCAAAAAGGTGACAAATATCGTTGCTGCAATGAGGGTTTTCAGGCTCTTCATTTAATGATCGGCATTGTGCCGGGTAGGTTTTGCTGAATTGCGCGTTGAGCTTCCGAGACAGCCTTTGTCAGGGGCATAAACTCCCGCTCCACTTTCAATTGTTTCGTCTGCGGATCCTGTACCAGCGTTCGTTCGAGTCCCGTACGTGGATCCCGCGACACTTGGGCAATGAGTTTCTCGCCCTGATACCAATCCACGAGAATCTCCCCGGCCTGATAGGAGTATTTGAATGTGTCTCCCTTGCGAACTCGCTCCGCGATCCGCCCGCTCTGGTCATAAAGTTCCGAGTATAACACTTTGTCACCCAGGCTTTCCCTATAGGAAATCAGACCGCCCTCCGGGCCATAGGTCCATTCTTTCAGCGATTTTCCCAATCGCTCGCGAATCAGCCTGCCAGCCTCATCGTAGCTCCACTTTTGCACGAGAATCTCGCGCCCATCACGGCTCTGCGTGAGCTCCCGGATCTTGAGATACAACGGGCCGCTCGCCAGAAAATACGACCTCGCGGTCGTCAGTCCGTCGGGTTGCTTGTATTCGGAATATCCGATCTTTTTGTTGTAGAAATACGACTCTGTCGTTCCGTCGGCAAATTGACGAACCATGGTCAGGGGGACGGTTTCGGTTCCTCCAGACCGCTGGTAGGTGGCTTCACCGTCCGACACAATCGCTCCATCCCCAGGCTTCCAGACAAAATCCCTCAGAGGATCGCTCAAGGAGCGATATTTCATCTGCAACTCCCCTGAGGGAAGAAGCTCGATCGGGAACTGCTCGTCGACAAATAAACGGGAAATACGGGCGAGCTCCGTGTCATAGCCAGCCACCAAGGTGCCAGGCGCACCGGGAACCACGCGAGGCACCTGCTGCCAGTCCAGACTATAGCGTCCATCAGTGGTCATGATGGAAGTTGGCTTGGGATCTGACCCGGCGTACTCGAAACGCAGAATATCTCCCCGCGTCTTTTCCCGGATGGCCTGAAACTTCGCCCCCTCCCAGATCCACTCGACTTGCACTCCCTTGTCGGTAACCAGGTCCTTGATCTTTCCGCCGACGTAGCGCAGCTTCCAGCCCTTCGTTTCCAGGATCGTCTCGGAATCGCTCGTCATTCGGGCGACATATGTGCCGTCGCGAGAGGAATACCCGCCATCCTTCAGGAGCCGGAGATAAATCGTCCTGCCGCCCAATGTACTCAGGATCAGCCTCTTCTCGTTGAGCCGAACCAGAGTGGAGTCCAGAAGCGGCATGGACCAATGAGGGCCGAATGAGCCATTGCCCTTTGTCGCGCCGCCAAAACGAAGCCGCAACGGCAGCGTGTTTCCATCACTCAGGCGCAGGTCGACCAACTCGGTCCATACAACCAGAGCGCCTTTATCATCAGAAAACCCGAGAAACTTGTGCGGACGGGTAAAATCCGGCGATTCCGCCCAACCCGAGACCGCGAAAGCCACGACAGCCGCTATGCCAATTAATCGCATCCCTTCCCTCCCGAAGAAATCAACTAACCCTGACCGCCGCCACCGTCGTCGTCACCATCGGGAGGTTCGCAAACATTGTCCCCGGACAATGATCGAAAAGTCGGCCCCACAAGATTCGAGGCAAAGCCCTTTTGAGCAAACACCGCCACCAATATCAGCAAGATGATCCGAAATAGTCCCTGAACCTTCATAGCGCTTTTCCTTGTTGAGGCGCCATACATCACTAAGCCTAACCTAAGTCAAGAGAATGAGATTTCTTCAGAGGTAAGATTTATTTCAAGAATGAGAAATTGACATTCCATGCTCCGAGATCGCGATTTTCCCCGCGTCGCCGAACCTCATTCATCATCAAAAAGTCGACTCGACTTCAGTCGAGTGCATCGATCTGCAGCCAATCCCGGCCTTACACTCAAAGAACTCGCGCTTGAAATTCCCGCGGAATCCAGAGAAAGCAAGTGCGTGGAAAATTCGGAACACCCACATACCGAGAGCGATCTCCGCTCTCCCTTTGCGAGCGGAGCGCCACAGGCGAGCCGCAGGCGCTTTCCTTACGTCGTCCTGCTGGCAGCAATCGGCGTACTGGCTGCTGCCGGGATATCTTACGTACTAATACGCAGCGCCAGCGATCCCTTAAGAAAACTGAGCCAGTTTCCGGTGCAGGATTACCACGAAAACTACAACTCCCTCCTCGGAGCGCGATACCGGGCCGAGTTGAAAGTCTCCAATCAGCTCGGATGGGACGAAACCAAGGGCAGGCTGATCACCTTTCAGCTCGTGGAGGCGGAAAAACCGATCGTTGCCTTAGTGAGCCAAAACCTGAGCAGCATGGATATGAGGGCGGGTGATCGCATCGTTTGCGAAATCGATGTCGATCAGGGAGGCTTGCTCCGCATCCCGTACGCCCGGAAAGAATAACCTCGCATGACGGTCTCGGGGATCATGGACATTGCGGGAGATACAGCGATCGCCCAGGAAAAAACCGACGGGCTGCACGTTCGCGATCTCTCGGTCTTCGCCCATGGCCGCAAGACCGCTCTTCTCGAGAATGTCTCCTTCTCCTTGCCTGCGGGTACGTTTACCGCCGTCATCGGGCTTTCGGGCTGCGGAAAGTCGACATTGCTGCGGTCTCTCGCAGGCATCCAGAAACCGACCTTGGGGAACATTGCCCTGGCGGGGCACTCGATCGAGGCGCTGAAGGCCGACTACCCCCTTGCGATCTCGTTCCTTCCGCAATTTGCCTCATTTCATGCGTCCCTCACGGTCCGCGAAATCCTAGGATACGCGCTCGCCCTTCGCCTGCCGGCGCATCTCGACGATAAAGTGAAGCGGGACTGGCTGAAGAACCTGATCGCGCTGTCCGGCGCGGAGAGCTTCCTCGATCAGCCCTACTCGACTCTATCCGGCGGACAAATGCGTCGCGTCGCCATCGCGGAGGAACTCGTGGGCGATCCGGCCTTCATCCTGCTCGACGAACTCACCACCGGCCTCGACATCTACTCGGACGGGGAAATCATGGCGTGGCTGCGCAAGCTCGCCAACGATCTCAACAAGACCATCGTCCTCGTCACACATCAAACGGAACACCTGGCGCTCTGCGACCAGATCGCCTTTCTGCACGATGGGAGACTGCGTTCAGTCGCTCCACTCAAGACCCTCCTGGCGAAGGAAGAAGTGGATTCCGTGGAGGGGCTTTTTCACAAATACACACTCGGCTCCAAGCCCGCTCCGGCATTCGTCAGTCCCCGGGCGGAAAGCGCCCGCGAGGTCCGGCTCATCAAGTCGCGACCCGCCGATGGCTGGCAACAATTTCTCACTCTTCTGAAGCGGCAGTGTCAACTGGCCCTCCGGGACAAACTCACCATCTCGGTCCAACTCGCCCTGACGATCCTGTTTCCCGTACTGGTAGCGATTTTCGCTCTTGAGGGCCTGCCGCAATTGCGTACTGCGGGCGACAGCCTGGACACCAATATCGTCCGGGCGCTAACCGACAAATTTGCCGTCCTGAAAGCGAGCGCCGAAAATGCGTCTCTTATTTCCGGCCTCGTCATGTTTCAGGTGATCCTCCTCGCCTTGAGCGGAGCAAACAACGGCTGCAAGGAAATCGCTGGCGAATACCAGATCCTGCGCAAGGAACGCTATGCTGGCCTTTCCACGTGGTCGTATGTCTGCTCGAAATTCGTCTACGTAACGGCTCTCAGCATCGTGCAAGCCGGGTGGATGACGATATTCGTCAAATCCGTGTGCGGCTTTCCCGGGTCGCTGGTTCCACAATTTGCCATCCTGCTGCTTGTCACCCTCGCCATGGCATGCACCTGCCTCGCCATCTCGGCAGCCATTCCCTCACCGGCCAAGGCTTCGCTGCTCTCCATCTACCTCGTGGGATTCCAACTTCCGCTCTCGGGCGCGGCCTTGGCCCTGCCTGCATGGATCTCCACCTGGACCCAGCCTCTTATTTCAGCCTACTGGGGGTGGAGCGGATTTCTGAGGACTCTCCAAGGCCATGGGTATTTCGGTCTGGTGCGCGACTTCAATAAGAGCGCGATCGCAGATTACTCCCTGAGCGTCGCGGTGTTGCTGGCGCATATCGTGATCGCTCTCGGAATCACTGCATTTTTCGTCAAACGGTCTGCCCAGGCGCAATGAGGACGGCCCTATCTGCTCTGTTCATTGCGACGATCGCTCTGACCGGGAACTCACAATTGGTCGAGCTGCCAAAACCTCCCGGACTCACCCGGGCAGCGGTCTATTTTTCGGTAACCCCCGACTCCACGCCCCGAGCGGTCCTGGTTTTTTGCCCCGGGATGAACGGCGATGGCTCGTCCATGGTCCAGAGGGAGGAGTGGAAACAATTCGCTCGCGACAATAATCTTGCACTCGCCGGACTCTGTTTCTCCTCCGAACCCCGCGATCTGGATAACGACAAGGGCTACACCTCGGTAGAAATCGGTTCCGGGCAGACGCTGTTGACGGCCATCGACTCCCAAACACAGAGGAAGGACATTCCGCTCATTCTCGTCGGGTTTTCCAGTGGAGCGTACTTCGTGAGAAACATGGCAGGTTGGTGCCCAGACCGTATAAGTACATGGATCGCGTGGGGGAGCTCTTTCGACAGTCGCATGACGACCCGCCTCTCACCGGGACTCATCGTCTGTGGAGACAAAGACTACACGCGCTGGGGAGGTGCATTCCTCCGATTCAAACGAGACAGGAGCACCGGGAGCCCGGTCCTTTGGCTCAGTCTCGCAGGCAAAGGGCATCAATGGGCTGATGAGGTGGTTCCTTTTCTTCGTCAATACATCAAGGCCTGCCTGGACCGCGATGGAAGCGGCTGCTGGGTCGACGTGGAGACAAAATCTCCGCTGACTCCGGCTATTGCCAAAGCCCAACCTGCACTCTCCGGATGGATGCCAGACGCGAGTCTGGTTCCCACATGGGAGCAGCTTCACACGCCATGAAACGAGGCATCCTGCTGGCTTTGCTCTTTTTGATCTGCGCGGGACATTCATTTGCCCGCTCCGATTTCTTTTCGATCAACCAGATTCGGGTTCTCGATGAGCCGGGACCGCAAGGCCAAGGAGTGTATGTCGAAAAGAAGTTCGTCCCCTGCGTACAGGTGGAGCTCTCAACCCCTCAGCCCATCTACACCGCCAAACTGATGATCAAGGCGTATTTTTTTGACGCCGATGGGAAAATATTGAGCGTCATGGCAGAGCCCTCAGATGCGCGCAGAGATGGAAACTCCCGCGATGAATATGGCGCACCCGTTATCCTTCCCGGAAAGGATTACGTTTTCTTCAGATTGCCTACAGCTTTCGACAAGAGAAAAGGCACTATCGTCATCGTTTTCGGAGACTCCCTGGAGATCGTTGCAAAATCCCTCCCGGCTGAGGGATGGGAAGCCCGATCTTTTACGGAGAAAAAGATGGCTCTGGCTCCGCCGCCAAAGATCGAACGAACACCTGCGATAGATCCGGTGATCGAACACGTCGTCAGGACTAACAATCCCACTCAGCCAAAGATCACCCTGTTTCTTCGCATGCCGGAGAATGGACCGCCGAAAGGAGTTCTGGCTCTGAGCATGCTGGCCAACAGCACGGAAACAATACGCCGCTCGCTGCAGAGGCCGCTTTCGCAATCAAATTCCACCATGTTGCGATACGCGGGCCAAAACCAGTTGGCGGTTGTTTGCTGGGGAGCAAGGCGATTGTGGAGAGCTGATGCCAGCTATGACGAACTAGATCGAGAAACGAATCGCGAACTGGACCGGGCCTTCGATGACGTGGCCAATGCCTGGGAGCGCGGCGTGAACGATCTCGGTCGACTGTACGGCATTCCCACCAACAACTTCCTGCTGGCTGGGACCTGCGCTTCCGCCCAATGGGCTCATCGTCTCGCACTGCGCAAACCCCAGTATTTCCTCGCCATCTATATTCACATTCCAAGCAGCTTCGACCAACCCACTCCGGAGGGAGCCAAACCTCTGTGGCTTCTGACCACAGGAGAACTCGACGGCGGATATAGCAGGTCAATCCGATGGTACGGCGATTGCGTCAAAGCAGGTTATCCGATGGTGTACAAAGCCGTAAAAGATCTCGGCCATGCGGGAAGTCCGATTGCAGATTCCCTGGCGATTGAGTTTTTCAACTACGCGATGGGGTTGCGTGCCGAGAGAGAGAAAACTGCCGGTGCCGATCTTCGAGATGGCGTACGGCTTCCCTGGCCAGAAGGTTTTCGTAATCCACCCAGTTTCGGAGACCTCCTCAACCAGGAGATGATGGCGTCCAAGGACGTCGGGCTGATCCCTGCGGCTTTACGAGTTGCCCTTCCGAATCAAGCCATAGCCAACGCATGGAACCGATAGTTTTTTTCTATAACAATATCGCCCGCTTCGATTTGGGATTTGAAAACCCCAATCGGACGGCGGCATTGCTCGGCATGCTGATGATGTTGGCATGGTATCCAGCGATACTGAAGCGATCCCTCTTTTGGCTCTCTCTAGCCTGCTATGTTTTTCTTGCGGCACTCCTCCTCCAGACCTACTCCCGCGGAGGAATCCTCGCCGCAGCAGTAGGTACACTGATTCTGGTCGCGATGAGTATTCGCCCATGGAGGCACTCTTGGATCGTTGCTTCGGGAGTTGTATCAATTTTACTCGTGATGTACGCCTTCTCGCTGACCGCTACAAATCGCATCAGCTCCGCGTGGAATGGAGACCGTTCCGTGCTCAACCGAATCGAATTCTGGGCGAAAGCGCCGATCATGCTTCACGATTCACCCGACGGATGGGGAGCAGGCAAATCCGCTGAGGCGTACACCCAATGGTATCAGGATCTCAACAGGACCGAACGTTTCGCCAACCCGGCTAATCTTCACCTCAGAATCCTGCTGGAATATTCATGGCCCGTTCGAGTGATTTATGTGCTGGGATGGGCATTGGCGTTCCTCCTTGCGTTTGATCCCAGAATCCCAGCGACATCCCCACTGTTCGCCATTCTATCAGTCGCGTTCGTTTCAGGAATTTTCACGGACTTCACCGAAGCGTGGCCATTGTACCTTGTTCCATTTCTGGCTGTAGTCACCGCACTGGCGCTGCGAGTCGCTTTCCGCATTCCGCCGAAAAAGCGGCATGCGGGAGTTCTAATCTCGATAGGTTCGACGTTCCTCTTTCTTCTCATTGCGTCGAGCGTTCTGGCGCAAGGTGAGTTGCCAATTCACGGTGCGTCTTCCCGTATCGTTATCGGTAAAAGTCCACAGCAAGCAGTCATCGTTGACCGAAAAACCCTGGGACCTGATTTCGGACGAACCTATAGGTCTTTCCGTTCGCGCGGAGACGCTCCCGAGAATGTGATATTCATTACCTCCGTCAAAGAAAATACTGCTCCGCATATCGTGCTGTGCGGAACAAACGATTTATCTGTCGTGAAAACAGTTGATTCCGGCAAACTGGAATCCCTGACGCTCATCAACCCAAAGGTCTTCCCCGAGCAGCTGGCCCCAAGTCTTCTGGCTCGAACCAAGGTCATATTTTCAGGACTCGGTTCGTCATCGGCCAAAGACGACTGGATCTTCCGAGCGCCATCACTGGAATGCGCTGATGCGGGCGATTATTTATACGCTTGGCCTTCTTTCCTCAAAAAAATCAATTCAACGCCTCTCCCGCAATGACCGTAGCTTCAACCTGCTTTCGGCTCGGAGTGTTAGCCCTTCTGAGCTCCTTTTCCGCCCTGATGGGGCAAGAACCCGCACCATCTTCCGCCAGTTCGCCTGCCCCGGGAAGAGACGCTGCCGCCCTTGACTATTTATACAACAAGAGTCCGTCAGACGGTTCTGCCGCCGCAGTAACCCAACAAGAAATGAGTCAGGGAAAATCCACCGCCGAGAGCAAGCACAGCGCTCTCGATGCGCTGATTTCATCTCAAAGCTCTCTGTCGCCGGACTTCGAACGCTATCTCAGCACCCCGGAAGCTCCGAAAGACCAAATTCTCGAATACCAGAATCTCTACACACAGGCTCTCGACTATCTCGACCAGCGCAAACCGGTGGAAGCGTGGCAGATTCTGTTCCGTTTGAGCCAGTTTGAATGGGATGCGGACATCTCAAAGCAGATCGCCAATCGGGTTCGCGCCGTATGGGACACCAACTCCACAGCGAAGACCTTGCTTGCCGAAAACGACAAGCTCCAAGGCAATATCCGCACATCCAACTGGAACGCAGATCTGACCGCCGACTCCCAGCAGCGCATCAATGAAGAGCGAGCGAAAGCAAGAGGAGACTCCAAGTCACCGCAGCCCGCTCCGAGTTCCAACAGTTCCTCGTCAGTTCCCGGAACTCTGCGCATGACAGAGGAGTACTTCAAATCGCTGGACTCCAAAGCGAGAATCAAGCTCAACGAGGTCAAGATCGACAATATCCGGACAAAAGCCCGTTCGGATCTCGTTGACTACATCACAACTCTTTTCAAAGCTAAAAGATACGCACACGCCGTGCTCGCGGCTTCGTTCTACCATGCGCTTTTCCAGGATGGCGAACTCCCACCGGAAGTCGCGAATCAAGCCACAGCGTCACTCGAAGCCACGCGACAGATCGCCAAAGCTGTCGAAGCGTTTCGCTTCAAGGTCGACCAAAAGCAGCTCAATACTGCGTCGGTCATCCTGGAAGAAGCTTGGCACACCGGCGAGTACACTCCGCAAATGCTCGGCCTTCCTCGTGAGCTAAAGCTCAAGGTCATCGAACACGCGAACAGCGTTCGCCGGATGCGCAATCTCATCGAAGCCAGAAACTTCGAGGAACTGGAATCACTGCTGGATCAAATGAGTGCAAGTTCCGCTGATTTCGATACAACCAAGCCAAAGGCCCTGATCCAATCTATCAAACTCGACAGCAGAATGAAGCTCGGAAGAGCTCGTCTCTTTGCGCAACAAGGCAATACCACAAAAGCCATGGAAGAGTTTCGCTCTGCCGCTGAAACATGGCCCGGGAACCCTGATCTCGAAAAAGCCTCAACCGAGTATTTTCAGACTGAAGACAAATCGACAAAAGCCACCGCCGATTTTGATGCCGACTTCAAACGCGGGGACTTCCGGGCGATCGCGGAAAAGCAAACTTTGTACGCTACCGCGCTTCAATCGGACCAACCCCGCCTCAAACAACTGGAAAGTTCTTTATTGAAGGTCAAATCTGCTGAAATCGCTCTTGAAAAATCCCGTCTTCTCGAAACCTCGGGGGATTATGCGGGCGCGTGGGAGGCCACCAGCCTTGCCTTGGACGACTGGCCGACCGACCCCCAGCTGAGCCTCTTGACCGCGAAATATTCCACTCGAGCGGTCTCCTTTGTAAGCGCAATTAGTAAAGCACGAGATGCCGAAACTCGCGGAGACAAGGGTGCCGCGATCAGCTACTTCGCCTTGGCCCGAAGCGAATATCCGGTAAGCAGGATCGCAATCGATAGCTTGACTCGCCTCTCAAAGGACATCATGAGTCCGGAAGATAATGACAAGAAGGCAAAAGCCGACGCGACGCCCACGGCCAGCAAGTAGGTAGCTAATATAAATAATACCTACCAATCCAAAGCAATCACTTCTGGTCTATTAATCTGCGATTTAGGAACTCCGAAGCGAGAGTTGCCGAAACAGGCTATAAAGACAGCCTGTTTAGCGAGCAGGAAATCACAAACTTACCACGACTCAACATACCGCCTTTCTGGCGGAATATTGTTAGTTTTCTTGGGATCCTGCTTTTGAGGATCAGTCCACACAGCCACCATGGACCGAACCTTCGTGTTTTGGTTTGTGCCAGCGGTGCGAATGTCGCTCGTGTAATTGGAGTCGTACGCGATCTGATATGGCCCACCCCAAGGATCGATAAACACACCGTTGCTGTACCCGCTCTTGCTGCCCTTGGCATAGGGAACCTCAAGAAAGATGATCCGTCGAGCGTTTGTCCCCATGAGGGCCGCCAACAGGTCTCCATCGACTTGCGTGTAGGAGTTTGTTCCCCAAACGCCAACCCCGTACTCGGTTTCGTAGGCCCGGCAGGCGTTGACAATCTGGACTGCGTCATTACGAGCCTGCGCTCGCCGCGCGGCAAGGATGGCTGAACTGACTGCGGGGAACAGCAGTCCCATCAGAATACCGATGATCCCGATGACGATCAGGAGTTCGATCAAGGTAAAGGCTTTAGATCGCATATCAGTTTCCTTTCGCGATGACGGGCATGATCCACCCGCGGGGGGTGAGAACCGGTTCACCCTGCCCCGCAGCAGCAAGGGCAGCCAATATGGCTTTGGCATCCGCAGCAGAGATTTTTCCTGACCGGACCTGTCCGTCGAGGAAGGCGGAAAAGGTATCCGCCTGAACCGACACACCGCTCCCGAGATGGAATTTCCGCAGAAACGGTGCGACGACATCGGTCTGCACATCCAAGGCGGCTTGCAGATCACAAATACGCTGCTCGCTCCTTGCCACGAAGGAATGTAGCAGCGCAGAGGTAATCAACGCGACCACGGCTGCCACCAGGACGATTGAAAGGGGTGCGGGGATTTTCATGTCTGGGTCTGGAAGAGATCTATGCCCACCTCCGGTAATTTGCCAGCGAAATATTAAAGCAGGCTTTAACTTTTTCTCGCCGCAATCCGCTACAGGGATGAGAATGGCCAAGCGCAAATCTCCAGGACGTAGTGATCGGCTCAATGAGGTCGGAGCGAAATTGGCCGCGATTCGCAAATCCTGTGGACTCACCCAGCCGGATCTGGTGGCCAGGCTTCAGCGTCTCGGTTGGGATGAAATCCATGTCCCTCTGGTGTCGATGATCGAGCGGGGAAAACGAGGACTCTCCGACATCGAAGTCGGGCTATTTCTCCGCGCTCTCGGCAAATCGTGGGGCGCCCTCGAGGAAACCCCAGGCAAGGCAAGGAAGGTGTAGCTGTACATTCCCCTTCAGGCGTCTTGCTGAAGAACTGACCCGAGATCTCCCTCAGGCTGTCACCTGAGGTCGGTCAGGATTCGAGAAAAGTCGGGGTGGGGTATGATCGAAATACTCGCCTACGGAAAAATCACCGACATTCGGTACCAACAGAATGTCCTCTTAGTAACTCTGCAAATCGCCGGATCGACGCGCTCTGCTCCTCGCAGAGTTACCTGCGTCAAGAGAGGGAAGCGCGCTCTCGCGCTCAAAGACCGGCTCCGGTTGGGACAACAGGTCATCGTCCGCGGCTCTGCAATCTGCCGCGTTTCGAAGATCTATATGAACTCTTTACTGGTGACATAGCGGCCAATGCAGGAACCGAGCAATGAAGGGCACTTCGTTTCCGAAGCAACCCTGCGGCTCAGGGATGAAGGAAATCCTGTCCGTGTTTTTTGAGAAGAAAGGAAGCGATTCCGATCTGACCTGAAGAACACCAACTCCGCCTGACATGCGTCGGCTCGGAGTTTCACCAACACGCCCCTCCATGCCGGAGCGGCACCACCTCAAAGAAGAAAGAACCTGTCCCATGACAACTCCCATCGAATTCGCCGCCGCGAATGAATCCACCGACACTGAAACCTCCCCCTGGACCCAGCCACGCAAGAGCACCTACGAGGACCTGATCCTCAAGACCGAGTACGCCGAACGCCAACTGCGTTTTGCCGTCGGTCAGAACTGGATGCGCATCGTGCCCGCGCTGGCCAGCAGCGTCCATGGCTGGATGCTACCCTTGCATGTCCTCAACTTCGAGGGCGGGCGGTTTTGCCACCCGCGCACCCTCAAACGCAATGCCAAGAGCGTCTACGACCATGCCTACGCCTGGGCAAAGGAACACGCGCCCGAGGGACTCTACAGCAAGACCAACAAGTCCGGCATCCGTCTCCTGACTGATCCGATGTGCGTCTTCTGGACGCTCATCGAGCAGGATGGCAAGCAAGTCGCCCGTCTGGTCGTCGCCAGCGGATACGACGGCTCCCGCGGCGGGGCCCCGGGCCTCGGCTGGAAAATCTGGCAACACTGCCGGGAACGCGACGAGACGGGCAAGCTCATCGCCGACGTCACCGGGGAAGAAGCCGGTGTCCTCATATGCGTGGAAAAGAACCAACCGAAAGGCGCGCAGTATCCCAGCTACACACTGCGGCTTGGCCGACAGCCTCGTCCCATGGCCGATCTGCTGGCGCAGATGGACGCCGAGGAAATCGCTTCGCTCCGTCCCCTGGAGGAGGTCGCGAGGGAACTCACCGAGGAGGAGCAATGGGCATGTCTTGCCCGCACGATGGCACCGGAAACCGTGAAACTCATCCGTGCTAGTCTCAATCGGTAACCAGCACCGCAGGAGAGGGGGCTTTTTAGCTCTCTCTCCTGCACCCCGCACATGCCTTCTCAATCCAAAAATTCCCCCATCATCCTCGGCCACCAGCAGGCCGTCTTTGACCGGCTCGTCGCCATCGGGCAGGCCTGCGTGTCACTGTCGCATGAAAATCTGCCCGTGCGGCCCCGCTACCATTCTCTGATTATTGGTTCCAGCGGAACAGGAAAAACCTATCTGGCCCGAGCTGTCGCCGAAGCGCTCGGCCTGGCGTATTACTACATCTCCGTCTCGGAGTGGATCCTGCTCGGTTGCACCGGTCGCGGAGCGCAAACCACATGGAAATCGATCTACCATTTTCTGCTCAGGGCAAACAAACACCCCGGAGCCGTCATTTTCCTGGATGAGGTCGACAAGCTCACGCACGACACGAGCTGGCTCACTCATCTTCGGGTGGAGGTATTTCGTCTGCTCGATCTCCATGTGCCTCTGGATCTCGTGGATGACACCGATGAACCCGTCAACCTGCAGCACTATGAAGATGTTTAAAATATGCTGCAAAACCGAACCTTCATCATCGGCGCAGGCGCATTTCAGCACCTATGGGAGGAGCGCACAACCGCCAGGATGGGATTCAACCACACGATGGACCAGAGCCCTGCACCCGATGCCAACGCTCTTGCTCGGACTCTTCCCCGGGAGCTGGTGAACCGGTTCCGTCGCGAACTCCTCATCCTGCCTTCGTTGACCGCCGAGGATTACCACCGCATGCTGGATCTCGCCGTCGCAGAGATGCCCGATGCTCTTCGGAAAACCTTCCTGAGTCTCGGTAGAGAAAGGATAAAAGCCGCCATCGAGATGCAGCAGGGCTGCCGCTTCCTCGAGGAACTCATGCTCGACACTCTCCTGGCCCACCAAGCCGTGAACCAAAAAGCGCTTTCCAACATGATCCCGACATCGCCCTTGCCGACTGGGTCGTGATTCTCCAAGGGAGCTGTGCGCCCCCTTCTCATCCCCCCACTGCTCGCCGCAGGGGCGTTCGGGGGGAGTCTATAGAGCGAGGAAAACCCATGGAGCGCTTGCTTCACTTTACCTCCCCTTACCAATGCACGATTGCCATGTGTGATTAAAAAGATCGAGAAAACCTTTGACGCATATCACACGCCTGAGATACGATGCTTATTACTCGGCAAAAGAAATCCGGCAGACAATGACGCCGGCCGGATTTCAAAAACCGAAGCCGCTGCGAGAGCGGGATCGTGTAGCAACCCTTCCATACCTCGCCTCGGTCTTCGGTTCAAACAAATCCTTGCCCATGCCGAGTTGGGCGAGATCGAAGAAAGAAACAGATAAAATGGAAGTTGAAGTAAAATGTATTAACAAGACCGATCGGCAGAATCCTCATGAGAGGATCAAGAATATTGGCGGGTTCCAGCAGTGGAAGCTGTCCGAGGCGGAAGCCATTGCCGGTATTGAAGCGGGCACCTGGCAGTTCTACGTGAACGTAAATAACAGGCGGGTCAGGGTGATCGTGGCTACTCGCTTGGGGGTGAAATACCTCAAGACAGAGAATGACGGGGATCATCCGAACAACCTGCTAAGTCTGCCCGAGTGCCCGTAACCCCATATGCCCAGGCTGGATTCCATTACTGAAATTCGCATGGGTGCAACCCTGAGGGGGCGGGACGCCACGCGTCCCGTCCCGGACGGTCGCTTTTCGTTTCTGCGCATCGGAGACATCTCCCAGGATGGCACGCTCACTCAATCCGACTTCGTCCGCATCGAGCCCAATGAACCCATCAACGAGGCGCTCATCTTGAGGGAGGGCGACGTGCTGTTCCCAAATCGAGGAACGCGAACGACGGCGCTTTCCTTCCCCGGCTCCCAGCGACCCACGATTGCCGGGTCCCAGTTCTTCATCCTTCGCCCCAACCCAAAGAAGGTCTCGTCGGATTACCTTTCCTGGTTCCTCCGCTCCGAGATTGCCCACCTGCATTTCGAGGGCCGCCGCAAGGGGAGTTACGTCCAGATCATCCAGCGCGGAGACCTGGCCGAGTTGGAGATTCCTCTTCCGCCCCTTTCCGGCCAGCATAAGATCGTCGAGATCGCTCGACTGGCCCAGCGGGAGCGGATTCTCTCGGAGGAGCTTACCGAGCGCCGCTGGCGGCTCGCCAACCAGCAGCTCCTCCAGGCAGCCCAAAAATTTTCCGCATGAAAAAAGTCAATCAATCCGAAATCAACGACGTCGCGTGGCGTGCCTGTGACACCTTTCGCGGGGTCGTCGATGCCGAGAACTACCGGAACTACATCCTCGTGATGCTCTTCTGGAAATACATGTCCGACGTGTGGCGCGACCACCGCGACGCCTACCTCAAGGAATACAAGGGCGACAAAGCCCGCGTTGCCCGCCGCCTCTCCCGGGAGCGCTTCCAGCTCCCCGAGGGGTGCGACTTTTATTCTCTCTACGAACTCCGCAACGAGCCCGACATCGGCGAGCGCATGAATATCGCCCTGGCCGGCATCGAAGAGGCCAACAAGGCCAAGCTGGACGGCGTATTCCGCGAGGTGGATTTCAATTCCGAGTCGAAGCTGGGCCAGACCCGCGACCGCAATGTCCGGCTCAAGCTCCTTCTCCAGGACTTCGCCGATCCCCGCCTCGACCTCCGTCCTTCCGTGGTGGGTGATGAGGATGTCATTGGCAATGTTTACGAGTACCTGCTGGAGCGCTTCGCCTCGGATGCCGGGAAAAAAGCCGGGGAATTCTACACCCCCGGCCAGGTCTCCACCCTCCTCGCCAGATTGCTTGCGCCCAAGAAGGGCCAGACGATCTGCGACCCCACCTGCGGCTCCGGCTCCCTCCTGATCAAGGTCGGCCGCCAGGCGGACGAGCGCGACTTCGCCCTCTTTGGGCAGGAGATGAATGGCACCACGCACGCCCTCTGCCGGATGAACATGTTTCTCCACGGCATGGATAGCTTTCGCATCGAGTGGGGCGACACTCTGCGCAATCCGCGCCTATTCGATGGCGACCAGCTCCTTCGCTTTGACATCGTGGTGGCAAACCCGCCCTTCTCCCTCGACAAATGGGGACAGGAGGATGCCGCCCAGGACGCCTACAACCGCTTCCACCGTGGACTCCCGCCGAAATCCAAGGGCGACTGGGCCTTCATCTCACACATGATCGAGACTGCCCGCGAGGGTACCGGCAAGGTGGGCGTTGTCGTCCCGCATGGTGTCCTCTTCCGCGGCGCTGCTGAGGGAAAGATCCGCCAGCGGATTATCGAGGAAAACCTGCTCGATGCCGTCATCGGCCTCCCGGCGAATCTCTTCTTCGGCACCGGCATCCCGGCAGCCATTCTCCTTTTTAACAAAGGCCGCACCACCGGCGATGTCCTCTTCATCGACGCCTCTCGCGAATACAAGGAGGCGAAAAACCAGAACGTCCTCACCGACGAAAACGTCCGGAAGATCGTGAGCACCTACCGCGCTTACCAGACGGTGGAGAAATACGCCTATCGTGCCACCCCGCAGGAAATCGCCGATAATGACTTCAACCTGAACATCCCGCGCTATGTGGACACGTTCGAGGAAGAGGCCGAGATCGACCTGGATGCGGTAAAGACCGAGATTACCCGTCTTGAGGGGGAACTCTCCACCGTGCGGGCCAAGATGAGGGATTACCTGAAGGAGTTGGGATTATAAAACAACATCGAAATCATTTTCGACTAACCAAAATGCTTATCCGGCTTCGAGCTTCTCGAAATACCAAACTTACTCCCGCAGGCGACTTGCCGATAGACTGGGACTGCGTGCAGCTAGGCAGTTTGATTGATGGACTGGATGCGGGGACAAGCGTGACCGGAATTGACCAACCGGCTGCATCTCACGAGGTTGGCGTGCTTAAAGTAAGCGCCATTTCGCAAGGAAAGTTTAGACCAAGCGAGAACAAAACGATCTTGTCTGCTTCAGAGATCAATCGGGCTACGGTTCAACCAAAGAAAGGCTCTCTTATCATTTCTCGAAGCAATTCGCCAGAGTTAGTCGGCGATGCAGCCTTGGTTGATGTCGATGTTCCCAACCTCTTTTTGCCGGACAAACTGTGGCAAGTTCGAACTCGCGGGGCACAGCTGGTCTGTGAACGATGGCTGCTGCAAGCTATCCTGGATCCACGGGTCCGATTTGAAGTAAGAAATAGGGCTTCTGGCACCAGCCAGAGTATGAAAAACATATCTAAGGACTCGCTACTCACGATTCCAGTCGCCCTCCCGTCTCTGCCCGAACAACGCAAGATCGCTGACATTCTGACGACATGGGATGAGGCGCTAGCCAAGCTCGACGCCCTCATTGACGCCCAAGAGCGTCGCAAGAAGGCTCTCATGCAGCAGTTCCTCACGGGCAAGATGCGTTTTCCCGAATTCAAGAAAAGATGGAGCAGGGTATCGTTGGGCGACGTAGCTGAAAATGTCGCCGACCAGAACAAGGGCCGAATGGGTACTAGCAGCCTTTACGGGGTCACCAAAACTGACGGCATGGTGCCCATGAGGGATCACGTAAAGGGCGAATCTTTTCATCGTTGTAAGCGAGTGGAAACTGACTGGTTTGCTTACAATCCCATGAGAGTCAACATTGGTTCCATCGCTCGCTGGCGAGGAACTGAAACTGTCATGGTGAGCGGTGATTACGTCGTCTTCCGGTGCCATTCGGGCAAACTTCTGCCGGCTTACCTGGATCACTTGCGCAAATCCTGGATGTGGCAGTCCTTTGTGACTCGAGGAGGCAACGGCAGCGTTCGCGTCCGCATCTACTTCTCAGATCTCGCCGAGTTTACTTTTCCATGTCCTCCTGTTGATGAGCAGCGCCAAATCGCAGCCATCCTCGACACCGCCGACCAGCAAATCACTCTCCTGCGCACCCAGCGCGCCGCCATCGACCAGCAGAAGCGCGGCCTGATGCAGCGGTTGCTGACGGGAAAAGTGAGGGTCAAACCCGTATAAGTACCGCCATGATGAACTGGAACCAACTGCTTTCCTTCAAGCGACTCGGCGATAAACGTGATCACCATTATGATCCTGCGCGACCCCCGTGGCAAATCGACCATGATCGGATTATTTTCTCGTCGGCGTTTCGCCGTATGCAGGACAAGACTCAGGTCTTTCCTTTAAGCGGCAGCGATTATGTCAGGACTCGATTGACCCACAGTCTCGAGGTGTCGGCGGTTGCCAAATCCTTGGGTACAGCAGCAGGACGAACCATTCTTGAACGTTGGGGTGACAAGCTCGAGTACCAGGACTCTCAAAAAAATCTGGGAGAAATCCTGAACCCTTCTGACATTGGGACCATCGTTGCCGTCGGGGCCTTGGCGCATGATATTGGAAATCCTCCGTTCGGCCACTCAGGTGAAGACGCCATTCGCTACTGGTTTAAAAATTCCGAGGTTGCAAAGAAGATCAAACACAATCTCACCGAACATCAAATAACCGATTTCGTGAACTGGGAGGGCAATGCAGAAGGCTTCCGAATTCTTGGCCGTCAACAGATGGCTAGAAATGACGGTGGGCTCCGCCTGACGTATGCGTCGTTGGGTGCGTTCGCAAAATATCCCACAGCCTCGACCGCACGATTGGACAAGGTTGAAGCAAAGAAACGCGTTCACGGTAAGAAATTCGGATTTTTTGAGCATGACTCCACTCTGTGGACCGAGGTTGCGTCCGCGCTGGGGTTGATACAAGAGGCTGATCTCCGGTGGTGCCGCCATCCCCTGGCTTACCTGACAGAGGCCGCTGACGATATTTGCTATCGAATAATCGACCTGGAAGACGGGTTTCGATTGAGCTGCGTCAGCTACGACGAGGTTGAATCCTTGTATCTGAAGGTGATCGGAAACATTGATTCCGAATGGCGCACTTTGTTTTCGAGCTGGGATACGCAGGGCAAGATCACCTACCTCCGATCTCTTGTTTTTGGAGGCGCCATAAGTCAACTGGTGGAAGTATTCAATCAAAGCGAAGATGATCTGCTTTCCGGGAAATTTGAGGGCGACTTACTATCGAAAACGACTTGTGCGAGCGCTTTCAGGGATATGAAGGAGCTGGCTTTGGAAAAAGTGTACTCCAAGCGAAGCGTATTGGAGATCGAAGCGGCGGGATTCGAAATCATTCCCGGTCTTCTTGATGTATTCGCTGACGCCGTCGAAAAAGTGGCAGCAGAAAACACAACGCACGTGGAATGCCATAAGGCTCACAAGATCCTGAAGCTCATACCTCGCGAGTTTCGCGAGGGCGAACAAGGGGAAGACGTCCATCATGACAGCTATGAGAGACTGATGGGGGTCGTCGATTTCGTGGCTGGAATGACTGATTCGTTCGCTCTCGGCTTTTATCGAAGAATCAAAGGCATGGCCCTGCCGACATAGAATCCGATTACATGAAAATCTTTCCCGACATCGACCGTCTCAAGGCCACGCTGGACCAGCATCGCCCGCTGGACCCGGCGATCGTGCGCAACCTGCGGGAGGACCTCATTGTGCGCTGGACCTACCACTCCAACGCCATCGAGGGAAACACGCTCACTCTCCAGGAAACCAAGGTGGCGCTGGAGGGCATCACGATCGGCGGCAAGTCCCTCCGTGAGCACTTGGAGGCGGTGAACCACAAGAACGCGATCCTGCTGCTGGAAGAGCTCGTGCAGAAGAACGAACCGCTGACGGAGTGGACGATCAAGTCCCTGCATCAGCTCATCCTCAAGGGAATCGATGATGACAACGCAGGCCGCTACCGCACCGTGAATGTGCGTATCGCCGGAGCGGAACATCTGCCGCCGGATCAGGTGCGCATCCCGGAGCTGATGGAAAGCTTCATCACCTGGTATCAAACCGAGGCGATGGCCCTGCATCCCGTGGAGCGAGCGGCACGCGTGCACAGCGACTTTGTCAAAATCCACCCCTTCGTGGACGGCAACGGTCGCACCTCGCGTCTGCTCATGAACCTCGAGCTCATGAAAGCCGGATACCCTCCCGCGGTGCTGCCGGTGACTCTGAGGCTGGCTTACTACACCGCCCTCGATGCCGACCATGTCCATCACGAGCAGGATGCCTTTTTGCTGATAATGACCCACATCGTGAAGGAAGGCTTTCGCCCGTATTTTCACGCGCTGGGTTTGCCGTGGGAGGAAACTCGATGACTCCCTCCTTCCAGGAGGCCCAGATCAGCCAGATTCCCGCCCTGCGGACGCTGCAACAACTCGGCTTTACCTATCTGAGCCCGGAGGAGTGCGCCGTGGAACGGCAGGGACGACTCGGCCGGGTCGTCCTGGAGAAGATCCTCGCAGGCCAGTTGCGCCGACTCAACAAGATCAGTTTCAAGGGCCGGGAGGTTCCATTCTCCGAGGAGAATATCGAGCGCGGCATCGAGGCACTGCGCGATCTGCCCTTTGAGGGACTCGTCCGCACGAGCGAGAAGGTTTACGACCTGCTCACGCTGGGCAAGAGCCTGGACCAGACGATCGACGGCGAGACGAAGGGATTCACCCTGCGGTATATCGATTGGCAGAACCCCTGGAACAACACCTTTCACGTCACCGCAGAGTTTGAAGTGGAGCGGTCAGGCAGCCGCGAAACCCGGCGTCCGGACATCGTCTGTTTCGTCAATGGCATCCCATTTGCCGTCATCGAATGCAAGAGGCCGGAGGAAAAAGGATCGCTGGAACAGGCGATGAACCAGAGCATTCGCAACTGGCAGGAGGATGAGATCCCGCATCTCTTTGTCTACAGCCAGCTCGTGATCGCCCTGAACAAGAACGACGGCATTTACGCCACCTCGGGCACTCCGCCGAAATTCTGGGCGAAGTGGCGGGAAATGGAGGACACCTCCGAGGCCGTACGACAGGTGGTGAACGCTCCGCTGCGCCCCGACGATCATGCCAAACTCTTCCGCGGCGTTTTTGCCCATGCGCGTGAGAGCTTTGAGGAGCAGATGATGCACGAGCGCGAGCCCACCGCGCAGGACCGTTTGCTCTGCTCCCTTTGCCGCCCGGAGCGGCTCATTGAGATCGCCCGGCAGTTCATCCTCTACGATGAGGGCGGCGCGGTGAAGAAGGTGGCGCGCTACCAGCAGTATTTCGCGATCAAGACGACACTCGACCGGGTGAAACAGCGGGATGTGCATGGCCGCCGCAAGGGCGGAGTCATCTGGCAGACGCAGGGCAGTGGAAAATCACTCGCCATGGTCCTCCTCGGTAAGGCGCTGGCTCTCGACGAGTCCATCCACAACCCGCGCATCGTGATCGTCACGGATCGCATCGATCTCGACGAGCAGATCACCAAGACCTTTCACCAGTGCGGAAAGGACCCTCAACAGGCCAAAACTGGCGCGCACCTTATCGAACTCCTCCGAGATGAACACGTGGCTGTGATCACCACCGTGCTTTTCAAGTTTGAGGCCGCAGCCAAGGCGGCCCGCCAGCTCCGACACCTCAAGGACGAGCTCTTTGTCCTCGTGGACGAAAGCCATCGCAGTCAATACGGCGAGGCAAATATCCAGATGCAGAAGGCCCTGCCAAATGCCTGCTACATCGGATTCACCGGCACGCCGCTCATGAAGGCGGAGAAAAACACGGCCAACAAATTCGGCGGCTTCATCGAGCCTGCGTACACCATCCGGGAGGCCGTGGAAGACAATGCAGTAGTCCCTCTGCTCTACGAGGGGAGGCACATTCTCCAGGCCGTGAACCAAAAGCCGGTGGATCAGATGTTTGAAGCGATGTGCGACGGGCTCACCCCCGAGCAAAAGGCGGACCTCAAGCGCAAATTCTCCGCCCGCGACGAACTCAACCGGCTCCACAGCCGCCTCTACCTGATAGCCTGGGACGTCAGCCAGCATTTTGCCGGGCAATGGAAAGGTACGGGATTCAAGGGCCAGATCACGGTGCCGGGGAAAAAAGAGGCTCTGATCTTGAAGGACTTCTTCGATCAGTTTGGCAAGATCAGCACGGAGGTCATCATCTCCGGCCCCACCGAGATCGAAAACGCAGAGGAGCACCCCAAGGTCGAACAGGACGAAAGCGTGGAGCGGTTCTGGAAGTCGATGATGGCCAAGTATGGGTCCGAGAAGGAGTACAACCGCTGCCTGATCGAATCCTTCAAGAAAGGAGACGATCCGGAAGTCCTCATCGTGGTCGACAAGCTGCTCACTGGCTTTGACGCCCCACGGAACGTCGTTCTTTACATCGCCCGCAACCTGAAAGGACATACGCTGCTGCAGGCCATCGCGCGGGTGAACCGGCTGCATCCCGGCAAGGACTTCGGTTACATCATCGACTACTATGGCGTCGTGTCGGAACTCCACGACGCGCTGGAGCTTTACAGCAGCCTCGATGGCAAGTTTGATCGGGAGGATCTGGAAGGCGCGCTCACCAGCATCGCCGAGGAGATCAAACGCCTGCCGGGCCTGCACGATGCCGTGTGGGAGCTTTTCAAGGACCTCAAGAACAAGAAGGATGAGGAGGCGTTTGAGCTGGCGCTCGAAGACAAGAGGAAGCGGGACGAGTTTTATACACGGCTCTGGCGCTTCAGCCGCGTCTTGAAGATTGCATCCTCCAGCATCCACTGGGTAAACGCGACACCTCCCGAGCAGGCCCAGCGCTACAAGGACGATGCGGCGTTTTTCCAGAAGCTCCGCGCCAGCGTGAAGCTGCGCTACGCCGAAGAGATCGACTACCGCGACTACGAGAAGCAGATCCAGAAGATGCTCAACACCTATGTCCAGGCCGAGGAGGTGATCCAGGTGGTGGAGCCAGTCAATATCTTCGAACGGGAAGCCTTTGAAGCCGAGGTGGAGAAAATGCAAAGCGATCGCGCCAAGGCGGACACGATCGCCAACCGCACCAAGAAAACCATCATCGAGAGGATGGAGGAGGACCCTTTCTTCTACCGCAAGCTCTCCACCCTGCTGCAACAGGCCATCGACGACTATCGGGCTGCGCGCATCAGCGAGGCCCTGTACCTCGCCCGAGTGAGGGCCGTGATGGAAGAAACACGCGGCGGAAATGCTCGCGATGTGCCTGACATTCTTCGTCAGAACGATCTTTCGCGCGCGCTGTTTGGCGCCCTCAAGGAACAGATCGGCTCAACGTCGGGTCACTTGGGCGGTCATGGTGGTGGGATCGTTCGCGAGGACAGTGTGCCCTTTGGCGACGGAACAAAGCGGGAAGAGCCCACGGACCAGATCCTCGCCGAGGCGGCGATGACCATGGATCAGATTATTCGCCGGCATGCCGTGGTCCGGTGGCGGGAGAACGTGGACGCCCAAAACCGGATGAGGAACGACCTAGACGACTTCCTCTTCGACCTCCAAAAGCAGAAGGGCATCTCGCTCAGCTTTGCGCAGATGGACGCCATTATTGAAGCCGTTCTGCGAATCGCGATTCATCGAACTGATGATGTCTGAGGCAGTGTTTATCGACACACTGGCCGGGCGAGCCAGACTCGCGCGCACCAACCGAAGAACCCTGGCGATTAGCGTCCTCCCCGACGGCTCTCTGGAACTCGTAGCGCCCCTGGATACGAGTGAGGCGGAAATCCTGCGCCGGGTTGAAAAACGGAACCTTTGGATCACAAAGCAACGACGCAGATTCAGCGAATGGGAGGCCGAAAAAACTCCCAGGCGCTATGTGACAGGAGCCACCCATCGGTATCTGGGCAGGCAATACCGGCTGAGGATTCAGGTCGGAGCAGCGACCGGCCTCGTGCTGCGTGGGGGATTTCTCGATATAACCGTCAGAAGCAGAGCCGACGAGGAGGTAAAGCGGGTTCTGGAAGAGTGGTATCGCCGACGCGCCGCCATGCAGTTTCAAAAACGATTGGAACGTTGGAAGGAATGGTGCTCGCACCGAGGGCTTCCAATTCCGACGCTGCGGGTCCGTATCATGGCGAAACGCTGGGGAAGCGCGCGTCCGGACGGGACGATCCTGCTGAATCCCGAACTCGTGCGGGCGGCGTCGACGTGTATCGACTACGTGATCGCACATGAGGTGTGCCATCTCAAATATCCCAACCATGGCCCGCGATTTCGGAACCTTCTCCAATCGCTTTGCCCCGATCATGCCAAGCTAAAGGCGCGCTTGGAACAGATGGATTAATCCTCCATGACCTTTTTCAGCGACTGAGTCGTGATTCCCCAAGGGGGCTGTGCGCCCCCTTCTCATCCCCCCACTGCTCGCCGCAGGGGCGTTCGGGGGGAACCTATAGAGCGAGGAATCCCTTTTGTGGAAAAGGGTGCATCGAATTCTAAATTCGGCGGTTCAAAGGACCAGAGATCGAGAACGCTGAAGACAGCATAGGGTGCCGCGGGGAAGATCGACCGACGCGGATTTCCACGTTGTTTGCGACCTTTACCGCCAACGGCGAGTGGGTATGACCACTCATGACCATTACGTTTTTGCTGGGATAGCATTTCGCCAGTTTCAAGATCACGCCTCCTGCCGAGGAATTCATAAAGTGAGGCTGTTTCGACCAGGCACATGTCCTGCCATTGAAGAAAGCGGCCTGATAAAATGGAGGGACATGGGTGGCGATCCAAACCTGTCGATACTGGCTGAGCGCCTTTGGCAGGATCGCTTGAAAGTATCTCCCCGATGCTTTGCCAAGAGATTCCATCTTCTGAAGAACCCCGGAGTGAGATTGCCCCTGGAAATCCCTGATGTGATGACGATCAGGGGAGCGGACGAAGGTTTCTATCCCGAAGCCCGCACGGGCGTCTGCCCATCCGCGATGGCCGATGAGAGCACTGTCGGCGGTCAATGGAACGATCTCTCCTCCTCCCAGATGATGGAGATTCGAATGCTGCGCACAGACATCGGCCACGGCACGGTCGACCGCCTCGAAGGAGGAGCCATAGAAATCGTGGTTTCCGAGGACAAAGTACACCGGTCGTGGCTGGCATGCCTCCGCGATACACCGAAGGTGTATCGGCAACCATCGCGCGACGGAAATGTCCCCAGTGATGACCAAAGCGTCAAAGTCGGAATCCGACAGACTGCGGTAAAAAGCTCTCCGTCGATACTCGGTCACGCGTTCCAGATGGAGGTCCGTGGCAAACGCGAGGTTCACTTCTTCCTTCCTCCTGGCCCAGAACGACGCATCCACCGGGCGGCGGGATTGAAGTCGAAATAGTATTCTTCGACCCGGCGAATGCCGAAGTCGCGAGGTTCCGCCCATCGCCGCGAACCATCGATATTCTCTGCCTGGGCGAAGGCCTGAAGAAACACAAGGTGACCGCCGATCAGCAGAACTTCACGGCAGTACCCGACTCGGAAATCCCGTCTTCCCGACATCTTGATATACACCTCGACAACCTTGTCTTCGCCGGGAGTGATCCAATGGCTGGCTGGCAGCTTCATGGGTTTCCGTCTCCTTCATCTGCGAGATCGAGATCGGCGACGAGTTCCTCGACCTCTTCGCTCAGGGCAAGCGCGAATGCCGCTGCCACGAGACCATCGCCACCGGAGTGGTTGAACTGCTTCGCCGCCATTGCTGCGCGGGAGAGATACATCCTCCGGAGGTCCATCTCAGGAATTCCTCGGCTCCGTTGATCCCGCCACTCCATGGCGCAATGCACGACGGTCTGCCGCCAACCCCAGTCATCCTGAGTCAGATATTCGAGATCGGCTTGTTGCGTCGGGTTCAGGCCCAGGAAAGTTGCGTAAAAGTCCGGGATCATAGGCCTTCGGCTCCGGCGCTGCACCCCAAGGGGCATGGGTTCACTTGCGTTGTCATCACCCTTGTCACGCTTTGAACGGCCAAGTGTTAAGGCGTTTTCTTCGCCGAAAGAGATCGAGGTGAGCTTCGCAGCCATGGGTTTCCCCATGGCCCCGGGTCACCTGAGGAGGGGTGGGAGGTGTATGTTCAACAAGACATCATCAACAACGATAGCCGCCCCGTACCGGGCGGGAAACCTGACTCGAGCCTGGCTGGCCAGCGCCGACGACTCGCAGTCTGCTGATAAACTCGACAAGCTCGCCATCGAACTCGATACCACCCTCCGTCACCGCCTTCCCTCGGGCACATTTCGCGGGATCCTGGCCGGGAGGGAGGACGAGGTGCGGCAGGATGCAGCCATTCTGCTCGTAGAGGGGTTCCTCCTCGGAAATCGCCGGCTCATGCGCGCCACCCGCGCAGGCAATGTGAGCGAAGCCGCCAACCAGCTCTCTCGCTCGATTTCCGGGGCGATCAGCATCTCGATACGGCGCCTGCGTCGGCAAGCTGCCCGGTACTTCGCGCGATTCCAGCCCATCTCCGATCACGACCACGGCACCTGCTGCCATCCCTCGGACCGCCAATACTGGAGCCTGCCTCTGGCGGTGCAGCGCGCACTGGCCTTGCAAGCCCTTCACGTTGCTGTCACGGGTCGTCTGATCACCCGCCAGCAAGCCTCTCTTGCCGAGGCCATCGCCACAGGCACATCTCAGGCGACCGCCGCCCGGGAGTACGGCATTTCACGATCCGCCATCTCGCAGCGACTTCAGCCCGTTCGGCGCTATCTGGGAGAAGTCCTGACCAACCTGGAGTTTCCCCTCGTATGAAAGGCCGCGAAATTTACACCGGGATCGCCAAGACCAACGTCGAGCTGCAAAGACTCACGCACACCGTGCCAATGCAGCAAGGCAGACGCGCTGGCTCGCTCTCCCCGGAAAACCCCGGAATCATGTACGTCATCACTCAAGAAGAGATCGTGGCGAAGGATATTGATCGATTCCTCGCCAACTTCGGCCCCACGGTCACTAAAAAGCGCCTCAGCCAGATTGCCGGGAGGATTTCCTTCACCGTCCACGGCTACGAAGACCGCGCAGAGGAGCTCTTTGAAATCCCCGAGGTTCGAGAATACTTCCAGCTCGCACACAAATGCTGGCCGTGCTGGCTCTTCGCGGCCGACATTCGCACTGCCTGCCTCCATGCCATAACCCTTTGCGTTGTGCCAAACCTGGACATCGTGCGCGCGTCGGCTACGGGAATAAATCAGATCCAGGTACCCAATATTGACCTCAAGGGCTTTTTCTCCCAGTCCCTCCTGGTTACCGCCATAATGGACGTGAGAGCTGGGATCACCAGGAGCCAGGCCGCAAAACGAATCAAAGTCCTCGCGGAGCATCTGGGGGTGTAATTCGTACCCCGAAATAAAGATGCAGGACTTGGTCGGCGCGGCGGGACTCGAACCCGCACGGAGTTTCCTCCAGCAGATTTTAAGTCTGCTGCGTCTGCCATTTCGCCACGCGCCGAGAACGACACACCATTCCAGAAAACCATCAAAAGCGCCAGCCCTGCTTGAATTCGGTTGATGGAAAGAAAATGGAAAACTTTTCCACTTTATTCCGTCGCTGGAGCGCCCCAATCCACCGCCATAAAAAATCAACAAATCATTGCCTTTAAGCAATATATACAGAAAATCCAAAAGGAACCTCAAGATCCATAAACGGATTTTAAGTCCGTTGCGTCTGCCATTTCGCCACGCCGGCCCACCATGATTCGGACCCACCGTGCAGATGGACCAAGCGGCACTCTAGGTGTTCAGTCCCAGGGAGTGCCGGTGCGGATCAGTTCTAAAGCGGTGAGGTTCCTTTTGGAAGG
>QAYZ01000009.1:0-65667 GCA_003054655.1 Spartobacteria bacterium LR76
TATTACTCCCAATGTGTAACCTTTTTCTGGCGGTAATGTGTAACCCATTTCTGGCGGCATGCCGGACGCCGACCCTACGCAGATCAATACCACCCGCGCCACTGGCGCAGTTTTTCGAGGGCCTTGGCGCGGTGGCTGAGGGCGTTTTTCACCTCGGAGGGTAGCACGCCGAAGGTCTGGTCGTAGCCTTCCGGAATGAAGAGCGGATCGTAGCCGAAGCCCCCCGCCCCGTCCTCGGCGTCGATAATTCGCCCCTCGACCGTGCCGTCGAAGGCCGCCAGCTTTCGCCCGCCGCGCGCCAGCACGATCACGCAATGGAAGCGAGCCCGGCGGTCGAGGACGCCAGCGAGATTTTCCAGCAGGAGGCGGTTGTTGTCCTTGTCCCCCGCATCTTCCCCGGCGTAGCGGGCGGAGTAGACGCCCGGCGCGCCATTGAGGGCATCGACCTCCAGGCCGGAGTCGTCAGCGATCACCCAGCCGTCGAAGACCAGCGACGCAGCCACGGCTTTCAGCGTGGCGTTTCCCTCGAAAGTCGTCTCGGTTTCCTCCACCTCCGGCACCTGCGGCGCCGCAGACAAGTCCATGACCTCGAACGAACTACCGAGGATCTGTCGGATCTCGCCGACCTTGTGGGCGTTGCGGGTGGAAACGAGCAGGCGGTACGGGCCTGAATTTGCGAGGTTTTCAGAAAGGGAAGTCTCTGCCATAGTCCCACCCCTTTCACGATGGCTGTTCAACGCAAGCAATTTCCCTTTTCCGAATTCGAACCGAAGTGGCAGCAGCGCTGGCTGGACGAGGGCGCGTTCCGCGCGGCCAATCCCGGCGAGCCCGGCTTCGACGCCAACAAGCCCAAGTACTACGTGCTCGACATGTTTCCGTACCCGAGCGGCGAGGGCCTGCACGTCGGCCATGTCGAGGGCTACACCGCCACCGACATCATCGCGCGGTTCAAGCGCCTCCGCGGGTTCAACGTCCTCCACCCCATGGGCTGGGACGCCTTCGGCCTGCCCGCCGAGCAGTTTGCCATCAAGACCGGCCAGCACCCGCGCGTGACGACCGAGCGCAATGTCGACCGCTTCCGCGCCCAGTTGCAGGGCATCGGCTTCAGCTACGATTGGGACCGCGAGATCAGCACGACCGATCCGAAGTATTTCCGCTGGACCCAGTGGATCTTCCTCAAGCTCTACAACTCGTGGTTCAACCCCGAAACGCAAAAGGCCGAGCCCATCGAGACCTACAAGGGCGACAATGCGGATTCCGTCCGTCTCGCCTACGTGAGTGAGCAGCCAGTGAACTGGTGCCCGGCTCTCGGCACCGTGCTGGCCAATGAAGAAGTCATCGACGGCAAGAGCGAGGTCGGCGGCCATCCCGTCGAGCGGCGTCCGCTCCGCCAGTGGGTGCTGCGCATCACCGCGTTCGCGGAACGCCTGATCGACGAACTCGACGGCCTCGACTGGCCGGAAGGCATCAAGCTGCTCCAGAAAAACTGGATCGGTCGTTCCGAGGGAGCGTCCGTGACCTTCGGACTCGAGGGCGCCAGCGAAACCATCGAAGTTTTCACCACCCGCCCCGATACGCTTTTCGGCGCGACCTACCTCGTGCTCGCTCCCGAGCACACGCTGGTCGACCAGATCACGACCGCCGAACAGCGCGACGCCGTGGAAGCGTACAAGCGCCAGGTCGCCTCAAAGTCCGACCTCGAACGCACCGAGCTGGCGAAGGAAAAGACCGGTGTTTTTACCGGGGCCTACGCGATCAATCCGGTCAACGGCGCCCGCATTCCCATCTGGACCGCCGACTACGTGCTGACCGGTTACGGCACCGGCGCGATCATGGCCGTGCCCGCGCATGACGAGCGTGACTGGGAGTTTGCCACGAAGTTCCAACTCCCCATCATTCCGGTCGTCGCCCCGGCGGACGGCTCGCAGCCCGACACCAGCGCCGTCTTTGTCGGCGAAGGCATCGCCATCAACTCCGCACCCATCGAGGGCCTGCCCACGAAGGAAGCCAAAGCCCGCATCACCGCGTGGCTGGAGGAAAAAGGCATCGGCCACGGCACGATCAACTACAAGCTCCGCGACTGGCTCTTCTCACGCCAGCGCTACTGGGGCGAACCCTTCCCGATCCTGTGGGAGGAAGGCCGCCATCGCGCCCTGCCCGACACGGAGCTGCCGCTCGTGCAGCCCGAGATGGAGGACTTCAAGCCCACAGGCTCGCCCGAGCCGCCGCTCTCCAAGGCCACCGACTGGGTGCAATATTCCGAGAAGGCCCGCCGCGAAACCAACACCATGCCGCAATGGGCGGGCTCGTGCTGGTATTACCTGCGCTTCTGCGATCCGCTCAACCCCGAGCGCTTCGTCGGCACAGATGCCGAGAACTACTGGATGGATGCGGGCAAGCCCGGCGGCGTCGACCTCTACGTCGGCGGCACCGAGCACGCCGTGCTGCATCTGCTTTACGCGCGCTTCTGGCACAAGGTGCTCTTCGATCTCGGCTACATCTCGACCCGCGAACCCTTCCAGCGACTGGTGAACCAGGGCATGATCCTCGGCCCGGACGAGCAGAAGATGTCCAAGAGCCGCGGCAACGTCGTCAACCCCGATAGCGTCATCTCTGAGTACGGCGCGGATTCGCTCCGCCTTTACGAAATGTTCATGGGACCGCTGGAGCAGTCCAAACCGTGGAGCATGAAGGGCGTCGAAGGCGTCTACCGCTTCCTTGGCCGCGTCTGGCGTCTCGCCATGGAGGAAACCCAGGAGGGTGACTGGACGATCTCGCCCGCTCTCGTGGAGGCCGACCTCACCCCGGCCCAGCTCCGCGTCGTGCACGCCACGATCAAAAAGGTCACCGAGGATATCGACGGCTTCGCCTTCAACACCGCCATCTCGCAGATGATGGTTTGCACGAATGAATTCGTGAACGCTTCACCGCGCCCTGTTGCGGTGCTGCGTACGCTCCTCGTGCTGCTCTCGCCCTTTGCCCCGCACATCGCCGATGAACTCTGGGCTCTCCTTGCGACAAAGTTCTCCGGATTCCATGGCCGCGCCTCCTCGCAGGCCTGGCCGGTGTGGAGCGAGGAATACCTCGCCGTCAGCGAAGCCGAGTACGTCGTGCAGGTGAATGGCAAACTCCGCGACCGCCTCGTTGTGCCAAAGGACGCCCCGCAGGCCGAGATTGAGGCCAAGGCGCTCGCCCTGGAAAAGGTGCAGGAAAGCATCACCGGGAAAACCGTGGTGAAAATCATCATCGTCCCGAACAAGCTGATCAACATCGTCGCCAAATAGGCGGCCCTGTCGAAATCCGCCGCCGTATGTTTTCAGCCAAAATGAAAACCGCGCGGCGGGGCTTCACGCTCATCGAGCTTCTGGTCACGATCAGCATCATCGCGGTACTGGCCGTTCTCGGGCTGGCTGCACTCTTCCGCAGCCAGCGCTCCGCCGAGCAGGCCGATTCCACGGCACACCTTCGCGCCATGTCCCAGGCCGTCATCTCCTATGCGGGCGAGCACGACGGCAGGCTGCCCGGCCCGCTCTGGCCCGGCCAGGTCATGCTCTACGATCCCTCCCGCGAGGGTCGGCTCGTGCGTGAGGTGGGCGAATATCTTTCCTTTGAAAAGCGCCCGAGCGCCTATCTCGTCGAGTCCCTAGTCCCAATGGCCTACCGCCGTGCGATGAAAGGCACGAACCTCGCCGACGCCCGCATCTACGTGATGAATACCGCCGTGGAGGTCAACGGAACGACGGTCAATCCCTTCGGCAATCTCCCCACCGACGCCGCCCTGCCCTCGCTGAAGCTCGTCACCGTCGCCTCCCTCCCGGAGGAAGAACGCTGGATGATGAAAGAGGCCGACCAGCAGGTCCCCGAGGTCGCAGCCGCTTCCTGGCGCACCAATACCCCCGCCGCGCCCGTGCATGGGACCATGCGGGCAGCGGCGCGATTCGACGGCAGCGTGACTTGGGAGAAGGCGAAGTAGACGTTACTTTGGCCGCGCATCCGCGACCACCTGCACCGGCACCACCTCGCCGACCTCGCCAAACTGCTTGCGGATATAGGCCACGACCGAGGCTATTTCCTCATCCGTCAGGTAATCAAAGGCTGGCATCTGGCCGTTGAAAGGCTTGCCGTCCACCAGCACCTTGCCCGTCTGTCCTTTGAGGACGACTTCGATGATCGCCTTCGCCGGTCCCTTGACGATTTCCGTTCCGATGAGCGCCGGAGCGGTTGGACCGCCCTTTCCATCGACGTGGCACTGCGCGCAGTTCATCTCATAAACACCCGCCCCGGCGACCAACTGGGTTTCCAGTTCATCCGCGACGACAACCAGGGGGAAAATGCAGGAAAGCAGTGCAAAATGGAGCCGCATGTGAGAAAGAAGCCAGCACCATGCAGCCTTGGCAACTCCCCATGCGTCACGCCGCGATTTTCCTCCTTCTCGGGTGCGGATTGGCCACCGCCCAACAGACCGGCGTGGTGGAAACGGCAGCAGCAAAGTTCCGCGTCGAAACCGTCGCCGATGGCTTGGCCAACCCCTGGGCCATCGCGAAGCTCCCCGACGGACGCTTCCTCATCACCGAGCGCCCCGGCCGCCTGCGTATCGTGGAAAATGGCAAGCTCCTGCCCGATCCCGTGGAGGGCGTGCCCGAGGTCTGGGCCAAGGGTCAGGGCGGCCTGCTCGATGTCGTCATCCACCCCGACTACGCGAAGAACGGCTGGATTTATCTCTCCTATTCCAAGCCCCTGCCCAAAGGCGCTCTCACCTCGATCATTCGCGCCCGACTGAAGGACAACAAGCTGGTCGACCAGGAGACGATCTTCGACCCGCCCGCCGAAGAGGCCACGGGTGCGGGAGTCCATTTCGGCTGCAAGCTCACCTTTGACAAGGAAGGCCACCTCTTTTTCTCCATCGGCGACCGCGGCGACGTCACCAATCCGACGAACAACGCCCAGCGTGTCGACAACGTCAAAGGCAAGATCCACCGCGTAATGGATGACGGCAGCATCCCGAGCGATAACCCGTACGCCAACACCCCGGGCGCCCGCCCGACGATCTGGTGCCATGGCAACCGCAATCCTCAGGGCCTGATCTACGACCTGCCCTCCGGCCTTCTCTGGGAAACCGAGCACGGCCCGCGCGGCGGTGATGAACTCAACACCATCCGCAAGGGCGCGAACTACGGCTGGCCCACCATCACTTACGGCATCAACTACAGCGGCACCCCGATCACTGACCATACCAGCCAGGACGGGATGGAGCAGCCGATTACGTACTGGACACCGTCCCTCGGCGCGTGCGGCCTCACGGTTTACCACGGCGACAAGTTTCCCCAATGGGAGGGCAACATCTTCGCGGGAGCCCTCGCCCTCACCAAGATCGTACGGGTGAAGCTCGATGGCCAGAAGGTCGCCGAGCAGGAGGACATTCTCAAGGACACCGGCCGCATCCGCGACCTGCGCGTTTTTGACGACGGTTATCTCTACGTCGTCTACGACCATCCCGGCAAGATCGTCCGCCTTGTTCCATCAAACTAAGCTTAGCTCGGTGTCGGGGATTGCAAATTTTCCCGGGATTCTCTAAACAGCTTTCCACCCCTCCTGTTTATGAGAACTCTCTCACTCGCTGGCATCGGTGCTGCCGCTCTCGCCCTTACCGCAACCTCCTCCTTCGCGGGAGAATCCGGAAGCCGTTCGCGGTTCTGGGACTACTACAATCCCTATCCCTCCAACTACATCGGCTCGCCGGAGTGGTTCGCCGGCCCGACATTGCTCGGCGACTGGTGGGGCGTACGAAACTGGCTGGATGACAATGGCATCGAGTTCTCCGGTTCCTATACGAACAATATCGCGGGCAACGTGACCGGCGGCAAGGATCAGGGCTTTACCTACTGCGACAACATCCTCGTGGGTGTCGCGCTTGATCTCGAGAAGATCGCGGGCTGGAAGGGCGCGTCGATCACGGTGAGCGGATTGAACCGAGACGGCACAAACCTCTCGCAGGACTACATCGGCAACCAGTTCACCGTCCAGCAGGTCTACGGCGGTTCCGCCGTGATGCTTTACGAGCTGGCTCTTGAGCAAAAGCTCCTCGAGGACAAGGTCTCGATCAAGGTGGGCCGTTTCGCGACCGGCGACGACTTCGCTTCCTCCCCGCTCTACTGGCTCTACATGAACAACGGCATCGACGGCAACCCGCAGGCGCTGCCGGTCAACGGTCAGTTCTCCGCCTATCCCTGGGCGGTGTGGGCCGCTCGCCTGAAGGTGCAGCCGACCCCGGAATGGACCGGCCAGTTGGGCATTTATCAGGTTTCGAACCGCGTTTTTAACCGCAACTACCATGGCGTTGACTTCAGCATCCGTTCAAACGACGGATTCCTGCTCATCAGTCAGTTCGGCTGGTCTCCGGAATTCTTCAAGCGTCCCGTGCCGACGAACACCACCCGCGATGGCAAGGCTGTCGTGGACAGCAAATCGGTCGTCGACGGAAAATCCACCAAGTCCTTCAAGGAGCCGGTCGAGATGAAGGGGCTCAAGGGTCACTACTGGTTCGGAACCTACTGGTCGCCCTGGTCCTACCCCGTCATCGGCGGCGCACCCGGCGAGCAGGCGCAGAACGCCTACGGCTTCTACTGGCATGCGGACCAGATGGTCTTCCAGGAGGCCCCCGGCAGCGATCAGGGTCTCTACCTCTGGAGCGCGTTCGTTCTCTCCCCGCAGCAGAATATCGCCAAGCTCCCCTTTGAAGCCAACTTTGGCGTCGCCTATCAGGGACTCATCCCCACCCGCGACACCGACTGGACGACCTTCGGCTTCGTCTACGGCAACTTCAGCGATCAGCAGCCCGGTGCCACCCCGGATGATCCGAAGCCAAACTACGAACTCGTTCTCGAAGGCGGCTACAAGATCCAGCTCACCAAGTTTGCCTTCATCCAGCCCGACATCCAGTACGTGATCAATCCCGGCGGAAACCCGAATATCGGCAACGCCCTCGTCCTCGGCGCCCAGATGGGTGTCACGTTCTGATTTCCCGGACTTGCCCGCCCGCGGTGAACTGTGGAAGTTTACCGCGGATGCGGTTATCTGGATTCCTCGCAGTATTTTTCGTCTGGATGTTCTCCATGGAGGCTCGCGCCTTCGATTGGGACATCCAGCGTATTGACGGACGCGACTACGTGTCCGTGACCAAGATCGCCGAGTTTTACAACCTGCCTCGCGACGCCGCCCCGACCAACCGCCAGATCTATCTCTCCCGAGGCAGCCGCAGCCTCACAGCCCGGGCCGACAGCCGCGATCTCGACATCAATGGCGTGCGTTATGTGCTCTCGTTTCCCGTCCTCGAGCGCAACGGCCAGTTCTGGGTCTCGCGCATGGACCTCGGCAAGACGATCGAGCCCGCCTTTCGCCCCGAGAACATCCAGGGGCTGAAACCCTTCTCGCTCGTCGTTCTCGATCCCGGCCATGGCGGTCAGGACAAGGGAGCCGCCAGCCCGTACGAATTCGAGAAAAACTTCGCCCTCGACGTCGCCCGCCGGGTCCGCAACGAGCTGCAGCAGGCAGGGCTCCGCGTTTTCATGACTCGCAATAATGACAGCTTCGTAGAGCTTCAAGACCGCGCCGCAATGGCCAATGCGAAGCAGAATTGCATCTTCGTCAGCATCCATTTCAACGCCACCGATACCAATCCCGACGCCAATGGACTGGAAATTTACTCGATCACCCCGCGAGGATCGCCCTCGACCGAGTACGATACCCTGCTCGTGCGCGACATGGTGCAGGAGTACGGCAATACCAACGAAGTCCAGAGCTTTGCCCTGTCCCATACGATCTTTCATTCGTTACGCGGAGCCAATCTCGACATGGCCGATCGCGGCGTCAAACGCGCCCGGTTCGCCGTCCTGCGCCTCACCAAGATGCCAGCCGTCCTGATCGAGGGCGGCTTCCTCACCAACTCCGGCGACGCCAAAAGGGTCGCCTCCACCGCGTGGCGCAATCAATACGCCAAGGCTATCGCCCGGGGCATCCTGGCCTATCGAAAGCTCGTCGAAACCAATCTGGCTCCGCCGACCATGACGGAGTATCGCAATGGCACCGCCAATGTGATCAGCGCCGCCACTCCAGCTCCGCGCCCGGTCACCACTCCCGCCCCGGCCCCGGTGAATTCGATCAACCTGCGCGACCTCCCGCAGTAACCGCCGAGAGCGCCAGCCCTGCTCCCTCGTGCAGATGCAGATGCTCCCCCTCGATGGTGAAGCCGCATAGCGGATCAGTGGGAATCGCATCCGGCGGATCGATGTCCACCCAGTCGGCCAGCGAGGAGAGCTGCGCGGCGGCCGAGCGGGCTATGCCCGTCTCGACCATTACGCCGATCATGGTTTGCAGGCCAGACTCACGGGCTTCAACCAGTAATTCCTTCGCTGCCGAGATCCCTCCGGCCTTGAGGATTTTCACGTTCACACCATCGGCCAGTGCACAGGCGTCCTTGATATCCCCGGCCGTCTGAAACGACTCATCCGCGATCAGCGGAGGAGAGCTTCGCGTATACTCGCGAAGTTCCCGCCAGTATTCCCAATCAGCACCCACCGGCTGCTCGACGAGGACAAATCCGAGATTCGCCAGCATGGGCAACGCCACGACCGCTTCGCCGATACGCCATCCGGCATTCACATCGGCCATGAACCGGCAATCAGGTGCCAGGCGCACCGCCTGCCGTGCACAGTCCAGATCCCAGCCGACATCTCCGCCCATCTTGAGTTTGAAGAGACGACTGCCCCGCGCCCGCCCCTCGGCCATCATTTCCCCCAGCTCGGCGATATTTTCCGGAATCGAAAGAGTGCGGGCGACGGCTACCGATTCCCGGCCTTCCATCCCGAGGAACTTCCCCAGCGGCAATCCAGCTCGGCCGGCCGCCAGATCGAAGCGCGCCATTTCCACCGCAACCCTCGCCGCCGCCGCCTCCTCGGGAGCTGGCGGGAGGGCCGCAAAAGGATCACTCCCCGCCTCCAGGCCGCGCAGCCAATCCAGGCAGGCATCGGCCCGGGAGGGATAGTACGGAGGCAGCGCCCCCTCGCCCCAGCCGGTGAATCCGTCATCAGAAACCCGAACCAGCACCGTCTCCCGGGTACGGCTCACCCCATGGGCGATGCGAAATGGGCGGGGCAGCCCGATGGTGAAAATCTCACCCTCGACCTTCATAGCAGTGATCGAATAGCCCGGAGGTTCACCCTCGCCATCTCGGCCAACGAGGATTTCACCGCATACTCAGGCACCTTCGTGCCATCGGCATTGCGCTCCGAAGCATGACCATTGCGGCCAAAAAGTCCCAACCCGTCGAGAGTTGGAAGGAACTGGCTGATGTAGTTCCCGTCGCTCAAGCCGCCACGCTCCTCGGCATCGAGGCTCACTCCTTCCACCTGAGCGGCGGCCTGCCAGATCGCAATCAGCTCCCCGGTCGCCGCCGACGCAGGCCATGCCGGATTGCGGCTCATCGTCTCCACCTTGACCCGGCAGGGAAAACCATCGCTGGCAGCACGCACCGCTGCACCTGATCGCTCGAACGCGTATATGCGATCGACAGCCTCCTGGAGCACCGCGTTGTCGAACGCACGGATATTCACCTCAAACTCACACTCGTGAGGAACCCGATTGATCGGTCCACCTCCCCTCACGCATCCTACGTTGACCGTCAGTTTGCGCGAATAATCCGTCAATGCGGCGGTCTGCTGGATCAATACCGCTGCCTGAACCACGGCATTGGCTCCCTCAGGATGACGGCTTCCGGCATGCGCCCCTCGTCCCTCGACAGTTATTCTCAAGTTGGCCGATCCCTTGCGAGCTCGAACCAGCGAGTATCCGGGGCCTTGTCCGGAGCAGGCTTCAAAAACCAGAGCCGCCCGCGTGTTCGCGGGCAGGCGTTCTTTGCAAGCCCTCGGGAAGTCTGGCGAAAGCTCCTCCTCGGCCGCATTCAGGGCGATCAGCCAGTCCGCCGTCTCGAAGAGAAGCGGATCTGTGTCCCGGAGCGTCGCCAGCACGAGCCAGATCATAGCCGTGCCACCCTTGATATCGATCACGCCAGGGCCGTAGATGCGATCCCCCTCTTCCAGCCAGCGAAAGTCATTGCGCGCCTCCTCCTCGGGAGGAAAGACCGTGTCGAGATGGGAGACCAGGAGCAGGCCTCGATCGCCTGCGCCCGCACGCCGGAGGAAAAGATGGTCGCCGAAAGCAGGATTCTCAGACGGCACATGCTCGGCGAAGAATCCCAGGGCAGCAAAATGCCCGGCGATGAGCCGGGCGTTTGCGCGGACTCCGGAGGGATTAAGCGTCCAGCTATTGGACGAGACCAGCTCCCGCAAAAACGCGAGAGCCTCCGGAAGGTGGCGGGAAATTGCCGCAGCAGCGTCTTGCGTCTGCTGCGGCTGAGAGATCATGTTGCCGTCCCGCGGCAGCGCTTGCGTTAGGCCTTGGTCGGCTGAAGGGCGCGATTGAAGACGCTCTTCTTGCGGTCGGCGCTGTTCTGGTGGATCACACCGCGCTTGGCGGCTTTGTCCAGAGCGGAAGTCACGTTGACGTACTCGGCCTTGGCTTCGTCGAGCTTGCCGGCGGCAACGGCGGCGCGGAACTTTTTCTGTCCGTTCTTGAGCGCACTGAGAATGCTCGAGTTGCGCCCGTGACGGATCGTGCTCTGACGGGAGCGTTTTGCTGCAGATTTCGTATTGGCCATGATGATTCTTAAATTGGTGCCAGAGGAGGGATTTGAACCCCCGACCAAGGGCTTATGAGTCCCCTGCTCTACCCCTGAGCTACTCTGGCGAAGGGGTCGATAACACTACCCAGACACCTCAGGAGGGCAAGCTTCAAATTACACGAAATCGCGTAATTTCCCGCCGACGGGCAATGAGAGCGGACAAAAGGTCGCCCTATTCCCCGCCGCGGCGGGGATGGCGGCTCTCCTCGGCAGAGACGGCATAAATCACGTCGTCGCCGATGTTTTTGGCCTGATCACCGATGCGCTCAAGAAAGCGGGCGGTGAAGATCAGGTCCATATAGCTCGGAATATTGTCGGGCTTCTCCGGCATGAGCGAGGTCAGCTTCTCGGCGAAATCCCGGTTCATCATGTCGAGCGTGCGGTCGCGCTCGCGCAGGGTGCGGGCGAGTTCGACATTATTATCCGCAAAAGCGCGGATCGCATCGTCGAGCATGAGGCCGGTGAAGCGGTACTGGGCCTCGAGGTCCACCAGTTCGGGAACTGGCGTACGGCTCGTAAGCTTGCGCGACCGGCGGGCGATGTTGACGCACTGGTCGGCGATGCGCTCGAGGTTCACGCTGAATTTCATGGTCGAGACCACCGTGCGAAGATCGGAGGCCACGGGATGGAAGCGCACCATGAGATCGATGCCCTGGCGGTCGAGCTGCATCTCCAGGGTGTCGACCTCCTCGTCGTCGGCGATCACGGTGTTGCTCCAGTCCTCATCTCGCTCGAACAGTCCCTGGCGGGCATGCTCGAAGTTGCGTTGCGTGAGGCTGGCCATCATGAGCGCGTTGTCGCGAAATTCGCTCAAGGCGGACTCAAAGGTACTAAGGATATGTGCACTGCCCATGGTCGGAGCTTTCTGTGAAGTTTACTGAAGTTCTGGCGCTTCCCGCGTATCGATCAACCGAAGCGGCCCGTGATGTAATCCTCGGTCTGCTTCTCCGAGGGGTTGGTAAAGATTTTCTGGGTCTCGTCGAATTCGATGAGCTTGCCGAGGTAAAAGAACGCGGTCTTGTCGGAGCAGCGGGTGGCTTGCTGCATGTTGTGCGTGACGATGACGATGGTGAATTCCTTCTTCAGCTCGTGAATGAGGTCCTCGACCTTGGCTGTCGCGATCGGATCGAGCGCGGAGCACGGCTCGTCCATCAGGAGCACCTCGGGACGGTTCGCGATGGCGCGGGCGATGCACAGGCGCTGCATCTGGCCGCCGGAGAGGCCGAGGGCGCTGTCATGCAGCCGGTCCTTCACCTCTTCCCACAGGGCCGCGCCGCGCAGGCTGCGCTCCACAGTCTCATCGAGGATGCTGCGGCTGTTGGTCCCGGCGATGCGGAGCGAATAGACGATGTTCTCGTAGATGGACTTTGGGAAGGGATTCGACTTCTGGAAGACCATGCCGATGCTGCGGCGGAGCGCGATGACCTCGATCGCCTTGTCGTAGATGCTGCGGCCATTGAGGTAGATCTCGCCCTCGTGATGCACGCCATCGATCAGCTCGTTCATGCGATTGAAGTTGCGCAGGAGCGTCGACTTGCCGCAGCCGGACGGCCCGATGAAGGCCGTCACCTGGCGCTCCGGGATCTCCATGTTGATCCCGTAAAGGGCCTGCTTCTTGCCGTAGTAAAAGTTGAAGTTCTCGACCTTCAGGAAGTCGCTGCGAGGTTCGGGTGTATTCACGGGAGCAAAGTTTGCACTAGAGACGACACTGGTTTCCGGGCGTTGTTGGTCCATGGTGTGCGGCATATCGGGTTATTTTTTGCGGAACACAATCTGTGCGCTGACATTCGCGATCGTGACCAGAATCACCAGAACCAGAGACGCAGTCCATGCCATCTGAATCTGATGCGGAAAGGGCACCGTCGAAAAGTTATAAATGAGCACGGAGAGTGAGGCCGTGGGTTCCTTGAGGCTCTGGATCCAGTACTGGCTGAATAAAGCGGTGAAAATCAGCGGCGCGGTTTCGCCAGCGGCGCGAGCCACGGCAAGCATGATGCCCGTCATCATGGCAGGCAGAGCGTCCGGCAGCACGATGCGCCATATGGTCTGGAAGTTCGTCGCGCCGAGACCGTAGGACGCCTCGCGGTAGGCTTTGGAGACGCCGATGAGCGCCTGTTCGGCCGTGAGCAAAATGGTCGGCAGAATGAGAATTGCCAAAGCGAAACCGCCCGCCCACGCGGAGAAGCCGCCCGTGGTGAGCACGATCACCGCGTAAGCAAACACACCACAGATGATCGACGGGATGCCCGTGAGAAGCTTTGCCACGAAACGCACGGCATTGGCCAGACGCGAATAGGGAGCATACTCGTTCACATAGATCGCAGAGAGAATACCAAAGGGAGTGGCGATCACCAGAGCGACTCCCACCATGAGGAGCGTGCCGACGACCGCGTTGCCAATGCCTCCGCCGATCTGGCCGGCAGCCGGAGGGAGCTGGGTAAAGACGCTCCAGGTGAGGAGCGGCAGGCCCTTTTTCAGCACGAGGAAAATGATCGAGAGCAGCGGAATCAGCGCGAGAAAGGCGAGTGTGACACAGAGAATGCTCAGGACTCGATTCACCAGAGAGCGAAAACCCGAGCGAGCCTCGCGGGCTTTGTGAAAGAAATCCTTGTGCACAGGTTTCTCGGGAGTGGCGATGGCGGAACTCATGAGATTAGCGGATGCCAGCGGTACGTTTCTGGGTGTAGCGGAGAACGAACTCGCCCGCCATGTTCACAAGCAGCGTCATGGCCACCAGGAGCAGAGCGGCGTACATGAGAGAGCTGACCTGCATTCCTTCAGCCTCGCCGAACTGGTTCGCCAGCAATCCCGCCAGCGTACCCGCCGGAGCGAGGAGCGAACTTGTCAGACGGGAGCTGTTGCCAATCAACATCGCAATGGCCATCGTCTCGCCCATGGCGCGACCGAGGGCCAGGATCGTCGCAGCGACGATGCCAGGCGCGGCGGTTGGGATGATGACGCCCAGGATGGCCTCCCAGCGTGTCGCGCCGAGCGCATAAGCACCCTCACGCAAGGTTCCCGGCACGGCGACGAGCGCGGTACGGGAAATGGCCGTAATCGTCGGCAGAATCATGAGTGCCAGCACGAGACTGGCGGTGAGCATGCTGTTTCCATAGGCAGGCGGAGCAAACAGCGTATTGAGGACCGGAATGTCCTTGAAGGCCACGACCGCCCAACTGCCAAAGGTTTTCACCAGCGGAATTACGACCGCGATACCCCAGAGACCATAGACCACGCTGGGAATCGCCGCCAGCATCTCCACGGTGAAGCGGATCGCCTGCCGAATCGGCAGCGGAAGAAAGTCTTCGCTCAGGAAAATCGCAATCGAAAGCCCGAGCGGCAGGGCAAAAAGGAGCGCGATGAGCGAACTGACGGCGGTGCCGATAAGGAAGGGCAGCACACCGTAGATGCCGCGATTGGGGATCCATTTGTCCCCGAAAAGAAAACCAATCCCCGACTCGCGAATGGCGGGCCAGGATTGGTGGGTGATTTCCACGATGATCCATGCGAGGGTGGCGACGGTCGCTGCCGACGCCACCCAGCACAGGACTCGGAATAGATCGGGCCCCTTGCGGAAAGCCTTGATTCCGCCTTGTTCAATACCAGTGGACTGGTCCGCCATGGGAATGCCCGATCGAGTTTAAGGGTTGGTTATTTGACGGATTCGAGAGCCGCCTTGGCCTTCTCCACCACCGGAGCCGGGAGCGGGATGTAGCCGAGTTCGCCAGCGAATTTCTGGCCGTCGGTGAGACCGTAGGTCACGAATTCCTTGAGGGCCTTCAGCTTGGCCGCATCGGCGTACTGCTTGTAGAGGAGCAGCCAGGTGAAGGTGGCAATCGGATAATCCTGCGCGCCGGTCGGGTCTTCCGGCCAGATACGGAGGTTCTCCGGGAGTTGCACGCTGGCCAGGGTGGCCGCGCCGCTTTCGTCGCTGGCCTTGATGAAGTTGCCAGCCTTGTTCTGCAACTGGGCGGTGGCGAGGCCGTTGTTCACAGCATAGCCGTACTCAACGTATCCGACCGTGCCAGGACTCTGCTTGACGAGGGCGGTGACGCCTTCGTTGCCCTTGCCGCCGACACCGACCGGCCACTGGACCGATTTGTCGCTGCCTACGGTATCCGCAAAATCCTTGCTGATCGCCGCGAGGTGCTTGGTGAAGACGAAGGTCGTGCCGCTGCCGTCCGAACGGTAGGCCACGTTGATCGGGAGGTTCGGGAGGTTCACGCCCGGGTTGTCCTTGGCGATGATCGGGTCATTCCAGTTGGCTACCTTGCCAAGGAAGATACCAGCATAAGCGTCGCGGGAAAGCTTGAGGTCGGTCACACCCGGGAGGTTGTAGGCGATGACGATCGAGCCAGCGGTGGCGGGGATCATCACGACGCCCGCCTTCACCTTGGCGATCTCTTCGTCGGACATCGCAGCGTCGCTGGCGGCGAAATCAACCGTTCCCTGGGTGAACTGCTTCACTCCCGCGCCCGATCCAACGGACTGGTAGTTCACCTGCACCGAGGGGTTGACCTTGTTGTATTCGGCAGCCCAACGCTGGTAGAGGGGGGCAGGGAAGCTGGCGCCCGCGCCGGAGAGCTGCTGGGCCATCGCCGATCCGGCGAGAATGCTCGTCGAGACGGCACCCACGCTGAGAAGAGAGAGAAGTTTCATAGGTAATTCAGGTTACGAACCGACAGTGCCGAGGAATATGGGGTAGCGCCAAAGGGTTGATTGTTACAATTCTGTAACATTGGGATCGGCATTTTTCTGTATCGCACGGCCAAAAAGCCTTTGCGCGTCGTAAATTGAAACAAGATTGTCACCAAAACTCCGCGGTTTTAGCCAGCACTTCCGCCCCGGAGGCCAGGAAACATCCACAATAACCTGATTATCAACACCATGAAATCAACGATCAACTCCACCCCCATCCCGCTCGACCGGCGCTCTCTCTTCAAACTCTCTGCCGGAAGCCTCCTCGCCACCTGGCTGGCCACCCCGCTGGGCAATATTTTCGCCCAGACTTCAAGCAGCCCAAGCCCCGCTCCGGCTCCGACGGGTCCGTACACCCTCCCTCCCCTGCCCTACGCGTACGACGCACTGAATCCGTCGATCGACACGGAGACAATGAGGATTCACCACGACAAGCATCATAAGGCGTACGTGGACAACGCCAACAAGCTTCTCGCCGATCAGCCGGAGCTGGCGAAGCTGACCCCGGAGGAATTGCTCGAGGATCTCGACAAGGCCCCGGAAAGCATCCGCACCGGCCTGCGCAACAATGTCGGCGGTCATGTGAATCACTCGCTCTTCTGGCAGATGATGAGTCCCAAAGGCGGCGGAGAACCCAAGGGCGAACTCGCCGAAGCGATCAACAAGCAGTTCGGCTCCTTCTCGGAGTTTCAGAAGAAGTTCAACGAGGCGGCGATGAAGCGCTTTGGCAGCGGCTGGGCCTGGCTGGTGCTTGACGACGGGAAGCTCGAGATCACCTCGACCGCGAACCAGGACTCCCCGATCATGGACGACGAGGAGCCTATCCTCGGCCTCGATGTGTGGGAACACGCCTACTACCTGAAATACCAGAACCGCCGCCCGGAATACGTCACCGCGTGGTGGAACGTGGTCGACTGGGATTTCGCCAACTCCCTCTACAAGAAGGCGTTGAAGAAAGACTAACGTCCGCAAAAGAAGAGGCGGCCGATTTCCCGGAATTTCTACCGGATCGGCCGCCTTCTTTATGTGAAACAGAGGTCTATCGAGGGACCTGCCGCCGGTTCTCGGCGAGCAGCGCGAATCAGCCGACAGGATCGTCAGGCGACAAAGCACCCACTCCCTGCCCTTACCTGTTCGCTTGCGACGCTCCCGGATGGTTCGCGCTGAAGCTAAAACGCGGTGACAGATTCCCTCAATATTCCCTGGCAGGTCTCAGGATATTACCTGAGAAACGCCGTGCCGGCCAAAGCGATGGCCAGTACGCCGGTGACTGCAACCGCAGCCACCATCATTCCCCTGGTAACCTCCGTGAAGACCGCACTATGTTGTTTTGCTGTTTTCACACCAACACGCTGACACAGTTCCCCCGGAGCGCAAGGGGGTATTTTTTCGGGGGATTTCCTACATCCCGAGCAGACGCTCCTGCGCAGGGGCGGGAATTTCCGCCTTTGCCGGTGGCTGAGGCACCTCGGTTTCGTCGTCCTCGGACTGCTTGACGAGGGAATCCGTGAGCTGCTTTTCGGCACGGGCACCGAGTTTCTGAAGCTCCGTCACGCGACGCACGAGATTGCCTCGCCCCGAGCTCAAGCGCCCCATCGCTTGATCGTAAGCCGCCCGGGCCTGGTCGAGACGCTGGCCGATCTCTTGGAGCGACTCGGTGAAGGCGACAAACTGATCGTGCAAGCCCCCGGCGCGGCGGGCGATCTCGAGGGCGTTGAGCGTCTGCTTGTGACGCCGCCACACGCTCTCGATGGCGCGCAGGGTGATGAGGAGCGTGGAGGAGGAAACCAGCACGACATTTTTCTCAAAGGCACTGCCGTAGAGCTCCGGGTCGTCCTGCAAGGCGAGATTCAGCGCCGACTCGACTGGCACGAACATGAGGACGAAGTCCGGCGACTGGAGATCGGCGAGGCCGGGATAGTCCTTGCGGGCCAGTTCCTCGACATGGCGGCGCACGGAAAGGGCGTGCTCCTTCATCGCCGCCTGCCGGGCGGCGTCGGTGGAGGCATTGACCAGGCGCTCGTAGGCGGTGAGCGACACCTTGGCGTCGATGATGATGTGTTTGCCCTCGGGCAGGTGAATGATCACGTCGGGCATGCGCCGTCCGCCCGCTTCATCGCGGAAACTGGCCTGCGTCTCGTACTCCGAGCCCTTCTGCAGGCCGGATTTCTCGAGGATTCGCTCCAGGATGAGCTCGCCCCAGGAACCCTGCGTCTTCGACTCGCCCTTGAGCGCACGGGTCAGAGCGCCCGCCTCCTCGGTGATCTGGCGGTTGAGGTCCTTGAGCTGCACGAGCTGCTCGCGCAAGGCGGCGGTGGCCTTCGTCTCCTCGGTATGGATCGACTCGATGCGCTCGCGGAATTCCCCGATGCGCTGGCGGAGCGGATCGAGCAGGACGGCGAGGCTTTCCTTGTTCTGCGCGAGGAACCGGGTGCTTTTTTCCTCCAGCACGCGGTTGGCGAGGTTTTCAAACTCAGCGGTGAATTGCTTCTGGAGGTTGGCCAGCCGGGCGGAATCCTCATCGAGACGCTGGCGCAGATTTGCCCCTTCCGCCTCGGCTGATGCGAGCAGGCGGGTCAGCTCCTCGATCTGGGTGCGCTGGGCGGCATCGGCCTCGCGGGCGGTCGAAATTTGGGTGGAAAGCACCGTGGTCTTGGTCTGTTCCGCCGCCAACTGAGCGCGGAGACCAGTGGTTTCGCAGCTCGATTTGAGCAGATAAACAAGGCCGCCCAGCACAAAACCCAGGATGAGGGAGCCTAGACCAACCAGAAAAAGCGTCATTTTGCGAACCTGTCAGATGGGGTCGGACATCCCATGTCTCACCCCGGAATTTCCCGTCTATTTTTCCGCAACCTCGAGCAGCTTCACCGCCGTGGTGAGATAAACCGGCTCGGGGTGCTTGTTGCGCCATTTGGTGATCTCCTTGCGCTCGAGCACCTGGAATCCGAAGCGCTCCAGCACGCGGGCTCCGCGGCGGCTTTCAAAAGTGACCATCTGCCCAAAGACCGCTTTCTCGCCATGCTGGCGCAGGTAGTCAAAGTACAGGTCCATCATCGTCTTGGTCCCATGCAGGCTCTGGGCCTCGGGCAGGACGTTGAAATGGAAATGCGCCATCTTGCGCGGAGCGGCGGGCACCTCGCGCCAGGAATTCCGCAGAATCCACGCGACAAACTCCTTCGTAGCCGGGTTGTATCGATGATACCGGAACATGCCGACGAGAAAGAGGCGGGCGTTTTGGAAGATGTTGTACAACTGCTGCTTGAGCGGCTTGCGCGAGCCGAGGAGATAGCCTTTTACCTGTCCCTCATGCTCGAGGACGAAGGACGACTCTGGCTCGATGTCGGTGTAGTAGCCCGTCAGGTAATCGGCAAAAAGCTCGCGATCCTCGAAGACCGGATCGATCGGCTTGCCCAGAAAGCCCGTCTGACAACACAACCAGCGAACGGCGTCGCGGTCGCGCGCCTCGTATTTACGAATTTTGACATCAGACGGCAAAGCCACAAGAAAGTTTGTAGGCAACCCTCCTCCGGGGGTAAATGGAAAAAACACCCGCCATGAATGCCCCCCGCCTGCTCGCCCTGAAATCCCTTCTTTGCGCGGTTCCTCTTCTGCTGACGAGCTGCGCCCTGCTCAAACAAGGCGCGGCGGAAGCCGACGAGCGCCGTCTGCTCAAGGCCGGATTTCAGGAGGAAAAAGTCACCTCCTTCGCCGACACCGAGGTCCTGCGCCAGTTGCCGCCCAACAAGGTCGTTTCCATCGAGCAAAGCAATCAAACGGTGATCTATAAATACGCCGATCCCGCGAACGGGAGGATTTTCGTGGGCGATGAGGAGAACTTCCTGAAGTACAAGGAGATCGTCACGAAGGAGCGTGCGAAGAACGCGGCCAAGATGGCCGAGATCGGGTCGATGCCGCCGGGACGCATCCCGGGCATGGCGCGCTGACTCAGGGGTGGTAGTTGGCAATCACGTCATCGTAGATGCCAAACATCCGGCCGAAAACGGATTTCCAGGAATAGCGGGTACGGGCCTCGTGGCTGGCTTGCAGGCCGGTGAGGTGGAGATCCTCGCCGAACTTGTTCTCGATGGCGGCGGCCAGGGATTGCGGGGTGTTTTCCGCCGCCCAGTGGACCTGATTGGAGAAAATGATGCGATCCATATAGCTGCCGCGAATGCCGATGACGGGAGTGCCGCAGGCCTGGCTCTCCAGCGTGACCAGGCCGAAGGTCTCCTGCACGCCGGGATGCACAAAGAGATCGGCGCTCCGGTAGACGTCGGCAAGTTTTTGGGGATCTCCGCAAAATTCCATCCAACTCACCGCATTGGTTGAATCCTTCAGCCGGAGCATCGCCGAGCGGAGCGTCCCGTCGCCGACAACGAGCAGGTGGTATTTTCCAGGCGACTGCCGGTGCAGGATGTCGAAGGCGTCAAAGAGCGTGACGACGTTTTTCTCGGAAGCCAGCCGCCCCACATAAAGAAGCAGTCGCGCGCCCTCGGGAATCTCGTGATCGCGGCGGAAACCCTCCACGGGTATATCGGACGGCGCGAAAACCTCGTCGTCCACCCCGAGATCGATGCCCTCCACGCGCTCGACCCCCCAATCCTGCAGGAGCGAGACGAGGTTCGGACTCGGCACGAGGGTACGGTGGAACTGGTTATACAGCGTCTTCACGTATCGCTTGGCCCAGTCCTCCGCGACCGACACGGCGGTCTTGCCGAAGAACTTCGCCACGGAACGAATGTAGGCTTCCGGAAAGTGCGAGTGATAAAACCCGATGACCGGGATATCGAGGCCGTCGCCGGATGCGATGGCCTTCCAGGCGAGCTGATAGGGATCGCCGGATTCGATGATGTCGGGCCGTTCCTTTTCCAAAACCTCCTCGACGAGATGGAGCTTGAGCAGGATGCGATAGCGCGAGGTGCGCGACACCATCGGGGACTCGATGGTGTACACCCTGGCCACATCATCGCCGATGCACTCCGTGCGCTTGCCGGGAACGACGAGCACGTGCTGGCAATCGGGCCGATGGCGGCGAATGTACGCCACCTTCTGCTCGATGTATCTGCGGACCCCTCCACTGACGGGAGAGTAAAACTGCGTGAGGTCGCAGACCTTCATTCGTACGATGCCGGGAAGAGGGAAGACGCCCTATTCGAGCGTGGCGAGCCAGCGTTCCGCATCGATCGCCGCCGCGCATCCCTGCCCCGCCGCCGTAATGGCCTGCCGGTAGACGTGGTCGGCCACGTCGCCCGCGGCAAATACGCCGGGAAGGTTGGTGCGGGTGCCCTCGACCTGGATGAGATAACCATTCTCATCCGTATCGAGTTTGCCGCGGAAGGCCGCCGTATTCGGCTCGTGGCCGATGGCGACGAAAACGCACTTCACCTCCAGGTCCGAGATTTCGCCCGTGACGAGATCCTTCAGCTTCACCGAGGTCACCTCGCCATTTTCATCCGTGATGTACTCGGTGATGGCGGAGTTCCACACCGGTTTCACCTTGGGATTGGCCAGAGCGCGGTCGGCCATGATCTTCGAGGCACGCAGGGAGTCGCGGCGATGGATGAGATAAACGGTCGAGGCAAAGCGCGTGAGGAAGGTGGCCTCTTCGCAAGCCGAGTCGCCGCCGCCCACGACGCACACCGGGACGTTGCGATAAAACGCCCCGTCGCAGGTCGCACACGAGGTCACGCCGTGGCCGATAAGCTCGTGCTCACGGTCGATGCCGAGATAACGCGGCGAAGCTCCGCTGGCCACGATAAGCGCACGGGTTTCCACCCACTCGCCGTCGATCTTCAGGCGGGAATGCGTGCCGAGATGCTCAAACTCCTCGACGAAACCGTACTGGAAGCGGGCGCCGAATTTCTCCGCCTGCTGCTGCATGCGCATGATGAGATCGGGACCGTCGACTCCCTCGGGAAAGCCCGGAAAATTCTCCACCAGCGTGGTGGTGGTCAGTTGCCCGCCGGGCAATTTGCCCTGCAGCACCAAGGGCGAAAGGTTGGCGCGTGAGGCGTAGATGGCGGCGGTCAGTCCCGCACAGCCGGTGCCCACGATAATCAGATTCTCCATAAAGAGGAACTACACGGAAACGCCCGGGGGTGCCAATGAAAGAATCTAGCGACCGTTCCAGAACAGCACCTGCGTACCGCTCTCGCCAACGACCTTCAATTCACTCACTCCCAGCACATTAGCCCATCGATCATGGTCGCGCTTTTCCGCCACGAAGAGAAACGACTGATCGCTCCCCCACAAGGTCTTGAGCTCGTTTTGATCCACGAAGCGGTCACGACCGATGCCAAACTTCCGCACGATGAAATCCTGGTTGGGATTGCGGTTCAGCAGGATCACCGGGAGGTCACTGTAAAAGAGCAGGCTGCTGGCGGTGTCGATGTCGCCATCGAAAACCACGCGGGCCTTGGGAAATTGAGCCAGTTCCTCTTTCAGTGTCCCGAGGGAGAAATAGGGGGCGACGATGGCAGTGCCACTCAAAGCTCCCAGGTCCAGGCTTACGGCCACGGCGAGAACGGCCAGAAACCGCGCCTTTCCCTGTACAATGACTGCCGCAACCGCAGCAAGGGCGGCTCCGCCCACGGCGAGCACAGCGGTGAGCCAGAGACTCTTCCAGACGCCTGCGTCGAAATTGGTCACGGTGTTCCATGCCGTGGAGCGTTCGCTCACGCTGGCGGTGGATGTTGCCCCGGTGAGATGAGGAACACCCCAGAGGCAAAACGCCGCCCCTGCTACGAGGATCGCCGCAAGAATCCCGACGGCCCAGCGGGGAATCTCCCCCTGCAAACGAGCGGAGAAAAGCAGTGCCGCGGCCGGCCACATCGCCATCGCGTAGTAATCCTGCCGTTGCCCGGTCAGCAGGACGGAAGCGAGAACCAGAAGCGCCCATATCCAGACGAGGCGGGACAGAGGGGAGGTGGTGCCTTGCCCCTCCCGACGAGCGGTGAAGGCCAGCAGGAGCCACGGGAAGAACCACGCGACATGGAGCAGGAGAAACTGCCAGCGCGGGACATTGGTGTAGTCCGTCGCCGGGGCGTGGGACCCGACAATATGGCCGATTTGCTCGCCGTAGATGAGGTTGCCCAGGTAACCGGGAAAGCGCCACTCGATGTAGGCGTACCACGGGACATTGATGACGAGGAAAATGAGGAGCCCCTGCCAGGAAAGGATGGGCAGATACTTTCGACGCGCCTCGCGATCGAGCGCCATGAGCACCAGGACGATGGCCAGCGGGTAAAGCAGCCCGTGCCAGCCTTTGACAAAGCTCGCCAGTGCGGCGCAAACCCAGAAGCCAAGAAACCAGCCCCGCCGTCCGGTGTCGGCACCGACCACTGCGCAATAAAGAGCTCCCGCAATGAAGGCGACGAAGGTCGGCTCCGGCATGACGATGCGCCCGAGGGTGAAAGTTCCCAACCCCGTCAGCATCACCGCCCCGGCGACGAAGCCGCGCCACGTGCCGCCGAGGCGCTCGCCAAGTAGAAAGGTCAATACCGCCACGACGCACCACGACAGCGCCCCGGGCAGGCGGGCGGCGAATTCATTGACGCCAAAGACCTGCATCGAGCCAGCCATCGCCCAATAAAGCAGCGGCGGTTTTACCAGACGCGGGATGTCGTTGTTGAGCGGCACCAGCCAGGAGCCACCATCCGCCATGACCTTGGCTGCGCCGCCGTATTGCCCGTCGGTCTCGTTGTAGAGATTTCCCCACCCTCCAGTCAGGACCGTGAGGCCAAGAGCGAGAACGACGAGGACACCAAGAAGAAAGGTCCGCGACGGCTTCACGCGGTGGGCATGACGAAATTCTCCGGGAAGCCTTCCGGCAGGCGGATGAGCTTGCCCGCAGGCATCTGGACGAGGGCCAGCGACTGGCGGGACTTCACCAGCAGGGTCGAATCCGAAGGGCGAACGATCTCAAACTCCACCCAGAACCGGGCGGGCGTCGTCTCGGCCAGCCAGCCGTTGACGACAACGATATCCCCCAGCACGGCCGGGCGCTTGTAATCGATCTCGGTCCGCACGACCACCGGGTGGATCTGGGTGCGCTTGATCTCCTCAAAGCTCATCCCCATCTTCATGGCGAGGAGAGTGCGCGCCGTCTCGATGAAGCGCAGGTAAACGATATTGTGCACGACGCCGCCAGCGTCGGTGTCGAAATACATCACCCGGATTTCCGTGGAGATGCGGCAGCGGTCCGAAACTTCCATCCGCCGGATATGCGCCGCCGAGGCGGCGCTCACAAGATCATTTCTTCTCCGCTGCCAATCCGAGAGCTTCCTTGAGCTGACTGATCTGCTCGCCGACGGTGGGATCGGGAATCACGGCATAGGCCGCCTCGAATTTCTCCAAGGCTTCCTTATGCTTGCCGGAATCAAAGAAAATCTTGGCCTCCTCGCGCTGGCGCGAGAAATCCCGAATACGCTCGCTGACGTAGGTCTGGAGCAACCCGGCCACTCGCTTGGTCTCGGGACCAACCACGGAAGAGCGCGCCACCAACGGGTCGAGCAGTTCCTTGGCCTGGAGAAACTCCCGGGCAGGGAAGAGAGTCTGCAGCTTGTTGAATGCAGCCGAGATCGAAGTCAGGCTGATCGCCAGGTCGCTTTCATTGACCAGCACCGGGGCGGGTTTGGTCGCGAGGAAAACCTTCACATCGCCATCCAGGGCGTTGATCTTGGGCAGCAGCTCCGGCGAGGCCAGCGGAGGTATCGCGACATCGGTGACATTCTTCATCTGGTCGTCGAATTCCCTGGCGAGCGGCTCGGCGCGGGTGCGCAACTGCTTTGCCATTTCGATGGAAGCATCCCATTTCTTGATGAAGGCCAGGCTGCGCGGGTCCTCCTCGGGCTTCAAGGTCTTGAGTCTCTCGACCGCGCCCTGCGCCTCGGAATAGGCAAGGGCATTGGAATCAAAGGAGGCCAGGAGGGCCTGACGGGATTCCACCCGGAGCAGTTTATCGTAAGTCTCGGAAAGCTCCTTGACCAGCGCCTTGGCGCTGGCGCTTGTCGCCGCCATGTCCTGAAGCCCCACGAAGCGCGGATCGGTATGGAGGTCAAAGCTGCTGGTAGGGTTGGCCCGGACGATATCGGATCGGAGCTGGCCGCCCAGAACTCGGACCTGCCCCGCAACGTACGTCTCACGGGACACCCACGCTCCGTCGATCTTCACATTTCCCGCATCGTACTGAGCGAGCTCCTTGTTCAACGCCTTGAGCGAAGGATCCAGATACGAACGCGTCGACGGGTAATCCGAAATGGCGGTCTTCAGATCCGTAGCTACAGCGGCGAGGGCGTCTCGCTCGCTCGGCGAAGTGATGCGGGTATACACCGAGACATCGGGATAGACGATGATCTTGACGATGCGGGAGGCGGGCACCTGCCGCTTGTCGCCCAGCTTGGTCTTGAGCTCGTAATACCCCGCTCCCGTGGCGCCTTCCGGAGTGCGGTCAATGTACCCGATGAATTCCGATACAGTGGCCTCCGCCGGCTTGGACCAGGCCTGGGGTTTGACAAGAGCGATCCCCGGGCGGGAATCCGTCGTCTGCGCCGGGCTGCTGGTCGTAAAGAAGACGAGGCAACAGAAACCAAAAATGAACGCCATGCGCGCCGAAAATGAGGTCTGGGAGGTTAGCATCGGAAGCGAGCTACAATAGCGCCCGTCTGACGGCGGGCAATCGCGGATTTTGCACCCCGTTCCCTCGCTCAGGGAAGCGCCCTACAGTGTTCACCTGATCTCCACCAAGGTCCCGACAGGTATCTCGGCGAAGAGTTTCCGCGCCACCTCCTCAGGCAACCGAATGCAGCCATGAGAGGCGGGATATCCCGGCAGGTTTCCGGCATGCAGGCCAAAATCGCCGCAGGAAAGCCGAAGGAAATACGGCATTTTTGCGTGATACAGGGTGGATTTCCATGTCCGGTACTTATTGGTAACGACAAAGCGGCCTGCGGGCGTCGGGCGAGACGGGCGGCCGGAGGAAATGTCGGTGACCAGCATCACCTTGCCATCCCGCCAGACAGAAGCTCGCTGAGCGGCAAGATCGATGGAGATGCGGGTGCGTGCGGCCTCGCTGTCCGGAGCGACGCCCATGAGCAGTTGCATGAGGGATACCTGCTGGGTCTTGCCCGCCAGCCAGAGGGCAAAGGTCTTGTGCCGTTTCGTCATCTTCCAGGGGTCCGCACCGGCCAGCAGGAGGATCTTTACGAACACCTCGTTCCGGGTGAGCGTGGCCAGCATGAGGCCGGTTACCCCCTGCTCGCTTCCGACATAATAGGCCGTGAGTTCATCGGGAAACTGACGAACGAAATCCCGCGGCACCGGGGTCGGCAGGGTGGTGTCGGGATCGATGCCTTCATTCAGGAGCCGGCAAAGCGCGGCCTTGTCGCCAGTGGCGATGGCGGAGAAAAACTCCATGGCTAGAGCATGCTGCCGCACCGCCTCGGTACGCCGCAGTTCCTCGATCTGGCTGAGGATGGAATCCGTCTCCGGCATGATCGGCCCCATGGTGGTGACGACTGGAACCGGCAGGACGGCCAGGGCAAGCACCGGCTCCTCGGACCAGACAGGCAACAGCGAGACCAGGGTGCTTCCGAGAGGAAGCAACAGAAAGCGAAGGCCTGGAGTACCGAAGTGCATTCCGTTCCTTTGATTCGCTCGATCCGTTTTGCTCCCGGCGGGAGATTTCGTCAAGTTGGCGGTGCAAAGCGCAAGGTTTTCGCGTAGGGAAAGAGCGTGGCTGTTTCGGAATACCAACTCGTTTCCAAGGATCTGTCCCGTTCGTTCCGGATGGGCCGAACCAACCTGAATGTCCTCAAAGGCATATCGATCGGTGTGCAGAAGGGCGAGACGGTTTTCCTCTGCGGTGCCTCGGGCGCGGGAAAAACCACCCTCCTCTACACTCTGGCCGGGCTGGAGCGCCCGGAGGGCGGGACGGTGATATTTGAAGAACAGGATCTCTATGCCCTCGGGTCGGACCGCCTGGCCCGTGTGCGCAACAAGAGCATGGGGTTCATATTCCAATCCTACTACCTGCTGCCCGAGCTGACCGCGCTGGAGAATGTAAAAATCCCCGGGATGCTCGCCGGAAAGGTGAACACCGAACTCGCCGAGGCCCTGCTCGAGCGTGTGGGACTCAAGGAACGGATGAATCACCTGCCCTCCGAACTGAGCGGCGGCGAGCAGCAGCGTGTCGCCATCGCGAGATCGCTCGTCAATGACCCGACGATCCTTTTTGCGGATGAGCCGACGGGCAACCTCGACAAGCATACGGGCGAATCCATCATCGAGCTCCTGCTGGGTGTCGCACGGGATGACAAGCGCACCCTGGTCGTTGTGACCCACGACGAAAACCTCGCTCAGCGAGGTGACCGACTCCTTCGCATCGAGGACGGCCAGTTGGCCAACTGATGCCGATCCCTCCGCCAGTTTCGTAGAATGCTCCTTCCTCCTGTCCCCAGGTTTCTTGTCCGCTGGCTGCTGCGGCTCGCGATGCTCGTGATCTTTGTCGGCCTGCCTGCCGCGTTGATCTATGTCGATCGCGTCGGCATCGGTTTCGGGCTGAAGGAGCAGATCGAGAATGCCCTGCGGGGAGACAACTTTAAAACGGCGATCGGCAAGCTGCGGTTCAACCCATTCCGCGGCCTGGTGGCGGAGGATGTCGCCGTCTCTGGGACCACGCCGGACGGTCCGGATTTTGCCCATATCGATCGCCTGACGGTTTCGATCTCCATGAGCGATCTCATGAATCGCCAGGTCACCATCGACCATCTGGAACTCGATGGCACGGATGTCTCGGTACCCATCGAACCCGGCCCCAATCCAGCCCGGGTGGAACTGCGCAACGTCAACGGCCAGTTTGTCCTCATCGCGGACCAGATGCGGCTCAGCTATTTCGACTGCGAGCTTTTTGGCATAAAACTCTCGCTCAACGGGTTGGTACGTAATCCGGGCGCGTTTCATTTCGTCAATAGTAGCTCGCCGTCTACAGGGCAGGCGCACCGCGAACTCGCCGCCAACATCATCGATTCCCTGTCAAAGCTGCGGTTCAGCGGGAGCCGTCCCGAGATCCGGCTGGAGATTTCCGGCGACCTGGCCGATCCCTCCACCATTCGCATCGCCCCCATCTCGATCCAGAGCGGCCCCATCATCGGCACCAACTGGCGCATCGAGGGCGTACAGGCGCAGGCGACCGTCGCGAACCAGATCCTGACTATTCCACAGTTGCAAATCCAGGGAACCGATGGTGCGCTCAACCTGAGCGGACGGCTGGAAAACGGGCAATTTGAGTTTGAGCTGGCGAGTTCCATGTCTCCCAAGCCTCTCATGGGTTTGTTTCCCAAGACCTCCTTCGCGCGCAATCTCGACTTTCAGGAGTCGCCGCAGTTCACCGTCTCTGGAACGGTGGACGTGAAGTCCCCATCGGCGTCCTTTCTTACCGGATCGGTCCGGGCCGGAAAGTTCACGGTGAAGGGAGCCAAGGTCGATACGCTGGCGGCGGATTTTGCCTGGCGCAATGGACAGGTCTTTGCGCGGGATGTGCAGCTTTGGATGAATGGCGCGGAGCTCATCGCCGACGTGCTGTATAGCCCGGGGGATTTTCGCCTGCGCATGACCAACTCCATCCCCCCCACCCTTTTTGCGCCGCTCCTCGGCCCGAAGGAGCAGGAATTTCTCAAGCAGATGGAGTTCAAGGACAACCCGTACGTCCAGATCGAAGTGCAGGGAGCCAAGCCGGACTTTGCCAGCGTCACCGGCAGCGGAACGATGAAGCTGGGGCGCACGGCCATGCGGGGGGCGTGGTTTGACTCCGCCGAGGCCAAGCTGGAGATCGCAAACCGGGCGGTCTCTTACAAGGATTTCACGATCAAGGGACGCGGCGGCGTGGGAACGGGCAATTTCGTCTATGATTTCGGCGGGCAGCAGGTGCGACTGCAGAATATCAACTCGTCGCTCTTCCCAGTCGATGTCCTGATGTGGGCTGATCCCAAGATTGCCGAGGCGCTCAAGCCCTACCGCTTCACCAAGGCACCGAAGGTGCAGGGGGGCGGCGTCATTTCCCTCAAGGACCCGAGCGGCAATGATCTCGCCTTGAAGCTGCAGGCGGAGGGATTTGACTACGACCTGCTCGCTCGCACGCTGCACTTTGGGCGCACCACCGGGACCATCAATGTGCTGGGCAGCAAAGTGCTGGTGAAGATCGGCAGTGCCCGACTGATGGGTGGCGAGGCCGCCCTCGACGCCAATGTCTCCACGGCGCCCAATGATCCCACGGTAGACGCCAGTGTCACCGTAAAGCGCGTCGATTTCGCCAAGCTGACGAAACTGTACTTTGATTACGACACCTCGCAGGGCGTCGCCTCGGGCCGGTATAAATTCACCATGCGCGGCGGGCTGGCCGAGACGATGAAGGGCGAAGGCTCGATCCGGGTGGAGGACGGCAAGGTCTTTGCCATTCCGTTCCTCGGGCCGTTCTCAGACATCCTGAACAAGGTCATCCCGGGAAGCGGCTATGAAAGCGCCCACCTCGCGACGGCGGACTTCCGGCTCAGTGATGGCAAGATTTTCACCGACAACCTGGTCATCCAGGGCTTCGGCTTCAACCTGATCGGCAGCGGCGACATCGGGTTCCTTGTCGACAAGATGAACCTTTCGGTGCGCATCAATGCCAAGGGCGTGCCGGGCATCGTGCTGTTCCCGGTGAGCAAGCTGTTTGAATACGTCTCGACGGGGTCGTTTGCCGACCCGCAGTGGCGTCCCAAGATCATCCCCCGCTTCGACAGCGGAAATGCCGGAGATGCAACGAAAGAGCCGGAGACGTCGGGGACGCATCCGGCTCCTCAAAAGACCAACGGCGGCGACCATAATAACGGCCGCCAGCGCTGAAAACTACTTCATCAGCAGAACCGCACGAGCGCGCTTGATCTCACGGGTGATCTTGCGGTGAAGGCGGGCGGACATCCCGGTGACGCGGCGGGGAATGATCTTGCCGCTTTCGGTAACGAAGCGCTTCAGGAGCTCAGGGTTCTTGTAATCGATCGCCTCCTCGGCAAGATCCGTGCGACGGCGCGGCATCGTGCGATTCGCGCGGCGGAAATTGGAGCGGCGTTTGGGCGTTTTCGGCTGCATGATGTGTTACTTGATTTCCCGATGCAGGGTGTGCCTGCGCAGATTCGGGTTGTACTTCTTCTTCTCGAGACGACCCGGAGTGCGGGGGCTCTTCTTGTTACGAGTGGTGACGTAGCGGGAAACGGGCTTGCCCTCCGCCTTGGCCTCGGTGCACTCGAGGGTGATGATTTCCTGTGGCATGGTGATTAGTCCTTGGTGTCGGTCGAGTTGTCTTCGTCTTCGCCGTCTCCTCCATCATCCTCGCCCAGACCGAAGAGCGAGGTGACAGGCTGGCGCACGCGCTGGAAGCGGTTGCGCTTTTCGAGTTCCGCCTGGCACTCCACCGTATAACGGGTGAAGGGAAGAGCTTCAAGGCGGGCGTGAGGGATGGGCTTGCCCGACATCTCGCAGACGCCGTAGCTGCCGTTTTCGATGCGCTTGAGGGCTTCATCGATCTCGTAAAGGGAATCCTGCTCCTGGGAGAGGAGGCTCAGGGCAAAGTCGCGGTCGTACGCATCGCTGCCGGCGTCGGCCTGGTGCATCCCAAAGGCGCTCGCCTCGCTGCCTTCCGCACGGGAGCGGAGGCTGTCGCGGGCCACGCCCTGCATGGAATCGAGGAGCGTGTCCTTGAGAGCGAGAAGCCGCTCGCGCTGCTTCTCGAGGAACACCGCTTCCTTGGACCCAGCGGCGGGTGCGGATTCTTTCTTGGCAGTCTGCTTCTTCGCAGCGTCAGCTCCTTCATCAGGAGTGCCTTCAGCTTTGGGGGATTTATTCTGCTTGCTCGCCATTTTGGGTTCGTTGAAAAGGGGCGAATATTTAGCCTCTCCCTTGGCAGTGTGCAAGGGGATTCTTTGGGTTTTCGGCCCTATTTTGCGAGTCGCAAACTTTCAATAAGTGGCAAGTAATCAACAATATTGGATGAGTGCCCCTCCCAAATGATGATATCTTGTCCTTGGAGGCCATCATTATGGACCAGAAATCCCCAAAAAACCTCTTCCAACTCCCCTTCATCCCCCCCCAACCAGACATCGTCGTCATAGGCATCACCCAGTTTGTCTTCCTGACGATCGGCATCCTGCTGCTCGGCGTGGCGCTGAAGGTCAGCAATCCGGCGGATATCACCCCGATGGCGGCCTTTCTGGTTCACCATGGGATCTGGCTGCTGATGATTCCGCTGGTCTGGACCGCCTTGTCGGAGCATGCCTACCGCATCGCGCCCAAGGGGTGGCGCTATGCCATTCGCGGTTCCGGCATCGTGCTGGCTGCCATCATCGGCCTCCTTTTTGGGATCTGCATCCTGGCAAATACCTAGCCACCAGAGACTTAATCGCAGTCTGAAAGAAAGAGATCAGGACTCCGGCTTGCCCAGAAGGATGACGGAGCTGCGCTCGGCAAGGGTGAGCACCTTCAGCCCCGGCAAAAGCACCTCCTGCCCTGGCTCGACGATATCGTCCGGCGCAGCGAGGCTGGTATCGGCGACGCGGAACCATACGTAGCCCTTGGGCAGGACGGGCAGGGTAAAGTCCAACGGCTTGTAGTACATGTTGAAGGCGCAATAGATGAAGTGTGATGGTCCCCCGGCGGCGGCACCGTGGCGCCCGCACAGCATGAAAGCGATCGAGCGGCTGGGCAGGCTCCAGTCGGGCTTCCACGGCAGCACGCCATGCCAGGAAATGTCGGGATAACCGCTGCCGATGACATCCTTGCTAGTGAGGAACTCCGGCTGGCGCAGGGCGGGGTTGGCCTTACGGAAGGCGATCATGTTGCGAGTGAAGCGGTAGAGTCCCTTATTTTCCTCGGTGAGCACCCAGTCGAGCCAGTTCCACTCCTCGTCCTGGCAATAGGCGTTGTTATTGCCCCGCTGGGTACGACCGCATTCATCCCCCATCCACAGCATGGGCACGCCCTGGCTGACAAAGAGGAGCATGACGGCGTTCTTCTGGAGCCGGAGGCGCAGGGCCTGGATGTCCGGATCGGTGGTCTCGCCCTCCACGCCGCAATTCCAGCTCCAGTTGTCATTGGCACCGTCGTTGTTGTTTTCGCCGTTATCGAGGTTGTGCTTCTCGTTGTAGGAAAAGAGGTCTCGGAGGGTGAAACCGTCGTGGCAGGTGATGAAGTTGATCGAGGCGGTCGGCTTGCGGCCGGCTGCGGCATACAAATCGGGAGACCCCATGATGCGCTGGACCATTTCGCCGACCACGCCGGGGTCGCCTTTGATGAAGCGCCGCGCTGCGTCGCGGTACTTGCCATTCCACTCAAGCCAGCGGCCGTAGGATGGAAAGTTGCCCACCTGATAGAGGCCGCCGGCGTCCCAGGCCTCCGCGATGAGGTCGCACTGGGCGAGCACGGGATCATAGGCGAGAGACTCCAGCAGAGGAGGATTGGAAAGCGGCGCACCCGTCGAGTCGCGACCGAGCACGGAGGCGAGATCGAAGCGGAACCCGTCGATATGATACTCCGCCGCCCAATGGCGCAGGCTGGCGATAACAAAACCTCGCACGACGGGGTTGTTGCAGTTCACCGTATTGCCGCATCCCGTGTAGTTGGCGTACTTCCCGCTCGAGTCGAGCATGTAGTAGGTCTTGTTATCGATGCCGCGGAAGGAATAGGTCGGCCCGTTTTCCCCGCCCTCGGCGGTATGGTTGAAGACCACGTCGAGGATGACCTTGATACCGGCGGCGTGCAGGGCCCGGATGAGGTCCTTCAGCTCCTCGACCTGCGTGCCATGCCTGCCCGTGGCGGCGAAACCGGCCTTGGGGGCAAAGAAGGCCAGCGTGCTGTACCCCCAGTAGTTGCAAAGCTGCTCGCCGGTGAGCGGGTTGGTGCGGGTATTCTCGAGCTCGTCGAACTCGAAGATGGGCATGAGCTCGACAGTATTGACTCCCAGATCCTTGAGGTAGGGAATCTTTTCCTTCATCGCGGCATAGGTGCCGGGATGCTTTACCTCCGCCGAGGGATGCGCCGTAAACCCGCGCACATGCATCTCATAGATGACGAGTTCGCTCTCGGGGCGCTTGATCGGGCGGTCATGCTCCCAGTCGAATGGTTCGAAAGGGATGCGGGCGCGGAAAGGATAGACCTCGCCGGGCCGCGACTCCTGCTTCCATACCTCGCGCCCGCTGATCTCGCGCGCATAGGGATCAAGAAGGACATTTTTGGGGTTGAAGTGCAGCCCCTCGCGCACATCGAAGACGCCGTCGAATCGATAGCCGTACTCGAGATCCTCATAGCTCAGGTCAAAAACGATCATCGCCCAGACATTGCCGAGACGATACTCCGGTGGAAACGGGATCTCCGCATAGGGTTCCGCCGAACCCTTCTCAAAAAGCACCAGCGTGCAGGATTTTGCGTAGGTCGAGAAGATCGAGAAATTCACGCCTCCGGGGACATGGCTCGCTCCGAAGGGCAGCGGATGTCCATACCGTAGTCGGAAATCGGCGTGCGTGTGGGTGTGGTTAGGAATCATGACGGCGACAGCTAGAGACTGTTATAAGCAGAAAGCATGCGCAATCCGGGAAATAGGGTTCAATTTTGCGAGATTATTTCGAGAGAGCTAACAGTCGGCGCGCCTCCGAGGCGATACGCCCGGGGGAAATAGCCTTGTACCAGTGGGATTTTTTCTTTGGGCGAGGCTCGGCCAGCAGCCACGCCTGGCGGTCGCTGGATTGCCAGGGAGCAAACATCCCGGCGTGCAGGCCGGAAAAGGCCACGATGCAGCGTTGATTCAAGGCCGTGGCGAAATGGGCGGCAGCCGTGTCCACCGTGAATACAATCTCCGCCGCCGCGATCCACTCCAGGAAGGCGACGAGATTGGCCGGGATAAAAACCGTCGCCTGCGTGAGTCCGGCAGCGTGCAGGGCGGAGGCAAACTCGGCGAGCTTCGGTTTCTGCTCCTCGGACCCAACCAGCAGCAGCGTGCGCCCATCCAGCTCGGATCGGAGCGCCGAAAAGGCCTCCACCCATTGATCCAGCGGAAAAACCTTGGACTTCTCCGTGATGGGAGCACAGATCCAGACGGGTTTCTCGGCCGGCACGATGCGCGCCCGGAGATGAGGCATCACATCGGCAATCGGGACCTCTCTCCCCACGGTGCGGGAGACCACGCGGCGAAAAGCCTCGATCTCCAGGGGCACATCGCATGGCGGCTCCGGGTACGCGACGAGTTCCGAGCCAAAGATGCGGGTAAGGACGTTTTCCACCAGCCCCCTCACCTTCTTGCCGCGGCAGAGGTGATTCTCCCAGGAAACATAACGCTTCGCGGGAACGGAATAGAAAAGCGAGGTCTCAAGGTAATTGCGCAGTCCGCGCAGGCATACCGAGATGTCGGCCGGAGTAAACCGCATCCGAAACCACAGCGGGACACAGGCGAGAAAATTGCGCAGAAAAAGATTCAGCACCTTGCGCTTCAGAGCTACGGGCAAGGGCCAGATGGTCGCCACCGGAAACTGCTCCCGGGCGAGCGGCACGAGCAGCTCGCGTACGCAGATGATCAGGTTTTCCTCCCCATACTCGCGGGCAAGAGCGCGAATCGCACCGGTCGAGAGCACGAAGTCCCCTATGCCATCCGGCTTAAAAACGAAAACGCGCATTCCTGATGAGTCTCCGCGAACCGGCCTGCGCTCAAGCCAATTTCATTTTCGATTGGCATCTTGGCGGGCGATGGGCGATTCAATGAGCCTTTTATGCGGGGCTGTTATGTCGTATTTCACAAGCAACTGGGGGACCTGCTGTTGCTGGAACCCGCGCTTTCCCGCCTGGCCGCCCATCACGGCAGCCCTGTGCGTCTCCTGACGCGGGGCGGCCACGAGGCGCTGGTCAGCCTCATGTCGGATGTGGAAATACACAGCGGCCCGGCATTCCGGCCGGCCCGGCACCTGTATTGCTTTGACCCGGTGAACAAATCGGCGACGCGCGCGCTCTTCGCTCCCGCGCTGCACAAGACCTGCATCCTCCCCAACAAGGAGGAATCGTCCTGGTTTCATCGTCTCATTTTTCACCCGGTCATCGTTCCCGAGCTCCGGGACGAGTACATCGCGGAGTATTTCTGGCAGAACACTCCGGTGCCTGCGGCCGGCCCGTTTCATTTGCCGCGACTGAACCGCCCTCCCGACTCCTGGGCCGTGCCGGGGCTGAAGGCAGGAGGTTTTATCCTGATCAATCCCACCTCGGGATGGCGCCGCAAGAGCTGGGTGGGGAGCCACTGGGCCGAGACCGTCCGGCACCTCCGGTCGCGATCCAATCTCCCGATCCTGATGACGAGTGCCTCTGCGGACTGGCAGCTTTCGCAGTGCGCAGAGATCGACAAACTGACCGGCGGCATCGTGCGCAGCCTGTCGAATGGCACGACTTTGCGCAATTTCCTCTGGCTCTGTGCCAATGCCGCGCTGGTCGTAACGGTCGATGGGGCCGCAGCACATTTCGCGACCGCCTTGGGCACGCCGAGCCTTGCGCTTTTTGGCCCGACCCACATCAGTACATGGCATCGTGCCACCGCGATCAATGCCGCCATCCAGGCTCCAATGGGCAATGATGGAAAACGCAGGATGCGTGACCTGCCAGTGGAACCGGTACTGGCGAGCCTCGATCGGCTGCTCGGGTAGATGCGAAGCACCCGGGAGGCTGTTTTCCGGAAAGGAGGGAGCAACAGGCGCACCGCCCGCAGCGCGTTCAGCCCATGAGGCGATGGCCGGTCATTTCCTCCTGGGGGGCCACTGGGACCGAAGCTCCCCTTCCGTCCAGAACGTTTGCCGCGTGCTCGTATTCTCCCGGATACGGGCCACCTCCGCCGGGAGTACAGGCTCGCCAGTTTCACTCCACTGCAACCGGAGAAAGTTGAGGACGCTGGCGACTTCCTGATCGGTCAGGACGTCACGCCACGCAGGCATCAGCCCATTATAGGTACGTCCCTTGACCTGGAGAGGACCGCGCATGCCGTCCAACACGATGGCAATCAATGGGGCATTCGACCCCGCCAGCCATTCCGAATCCCGCAAAGGGGGGCAGGACGGCAGGAGCGCGTTGCCATCCTGGCCGTGACAAACCGCACATTTTTCCATGTAAAGAGCGGCTCCGCGCACCGCATCTCCCCGCTGTTGCGGCCGTGGCTTGCATCCGGCGAACACAAAGGTTGCCGCGACGAGCATCCCGACCAACCGCCAGGAATTCACGATGCAGGCAGAAGATGCCGGATATCCCGAATGATCGCGTCCTCGTCCCTGAGCTTCCTGAGATCGTACATCACCCGCAGGCGGCCAGCCTCATCGATGAGATAGGTGTAAGTGGAATGATCCATCGTATAATCGTCCGGCCTCCCGGGCAGAGGCAGGCGGCGATAGTAAGCACCATAGTCCTTCGCTACCGCCTCGATCTCCTCGGGGGTACCGGTAAGGCCGAGGAACTTCTCGTCAAAGAACGGCATGTACTCCGCCAGCTTTGCCGGGGTATCGCGCTGCGGATCGACTGTCACAAAGATCACCTGGACCTTTTCCCGCTCCTCGGGGGTCAGGCCGCGATTGATCATCGCGAGATCCCCCAGGGATGTCGGGCAGATATTCGGACAGCTCGTGAATCCAAACTCCAGCAAGACGACCTTCCCCCGGAAGTCACTCAACTTCACCGGTCTGCCGGTCTGCCCGGTGAGTTGAAAATCCGGCAACGCCTTGTCCTCGGTATAGGAAGTGCCGTGAAACTGGTAAGGAGTCATCGCCGCCCACTGCCTCCAAAGGAACAGCAGCGCGCAAACAAGGAACAGGATGCCGCCGCAGACAAGCCAGACGACGCGACTTTTCCGGGGTGCGGGGGCGTCGCTCATTTGGTCGGCGGCTGCTTGGACACCGGCAGGGTGATCTCCACCCTGGAGTTCCCGGGTTCAACATTGAGGACGAGGGTGACTTTGTCGCCTTCGTTGAGACGCTTTTTCAACCCCATCAGCATCAAATGATCCCCACCCGGCTCAAGCACCAGCCGCCCCTTGGGAGCAATGGTGAGATCCTTGACGAACTCCATGCCCATGACAGTCTGCCCGTTCACCTGCTTCTCGGTGGTGATCATCGGATCGACGGATTTGGCAACCGAGGTGGTCGCCCCGGTCAATCGCACGACCGAGTCGCCCGGGTTCCTGATGGTCAGATAGGCTGCGGTATTCTCATAGCCTGGCGGCACCGCCCGCACCCAGCCCCCCTCGATCGTCACCACCGGATCAGCCAGCAGAGCTGGCACCCCGGCGGCCAGCATGGAACACACAAGCAGGAGAGATTTTGTCCGATGAAAACGTCGCATGGAACCACGCTAAACCTCGATCCGCCCGGGAACACGCCCGACCTGCCAGATGCGACAAATTGCCGCACCCCCGACAATCACCGCAGAGCAGCCGCCGCCTGCCCAGAGACACGCCTGCACCTAGATCGGAGGCATCGCATGCTTCCTGATCGTGTCGGCACAGAGGTCCACAAATGGTTTATGCATTTCGTTTAGCAGCGCGACGACCTCGGGATCGGCAGTCTTTGGATCGCCTCCCCCAGGGAATGGCGGATGCGGATCGTATTGCGCTAGGAGTTCCATCCCTTTTGCGTAAAAATCTCCCCGATAGTGCTGAACGAGGCGGAGGGCAAAATCCAACCCCGCGGTAACCCCTGCGCCGGTCACGCGATTGCGGTCGATCACCACTCGCTCATCGGTAGGGATCGCACCCACCAGAGGAAGCAGTCCCCTGGTCTGCCAATGGCTGGTGGCCCTGTACCCATGGAGAAGACCAGCCGCCCCCAGGAGCAGGGACCCGGTGCACACGCTGCCGGCCATTTCCGCAGCACCTCCGACGTCGCGCAGGAATCGCAATGTCTCCCGATCCGCCATGGCGTCGAGCGTGCCTGAAGTGCCCCCGGGCACGACCAGCAACGTGGGTCTGGTCGGGCAAGTGCCGAAGGTGAAATGGGGAACGACCTGATATCCGGTCTCGCACATGACAGGCTTCCCGTCCTTTGACACCAACCGCACCTTGGCTCCCATCATCCCAGCCAGGATGTACTCCGGCCCAAGGGCATCAATGGCCGTAAAACCGGGATAGATGAAGATCAGTATCGTCTCCTCTCCGAGAGTGATCCGGGGATACTGACCCGGGATCGGATCGGCCTTGGGCACCGTCGCCACGGGTTCAGGAGCCCGACCGCAGGAGGGAAGGGCAAGCCCTCCTCCAAGAACCGTCAGAAGGTCGATAAATCTGCGTCGCGTGAACGGATTGATTTCTTTCATGACTGAAGACTTTCCGGCAGTCGCATCGTCAAAACCCTGCAAGGATGCACTGGATTGCTAATAGTAGTAGTTTCCCATGGCATGCCTGATCTGCACGTCATCGCCCCCGAAGCTGATGAGTTTCCTCGGCACCCACTCGGCAGAACCATCCGACCATCCCCGATAAAACCCCTCGATCTCCGGCTCCTTAAAAACGAAATCCGGATAGGCAAAGACCGTATCGTAGTGAAAGCACTCATAACGCCGAGCCTCGGAGCTGTTAAACTCCGCCAGCAAAGTCGCCCACAGCACCCCTCTCCGGAGATTCTTTCTATCTGCCGCATGCTCTGGATGGGTGATCGTGCCCAACCCCATCTTTGCCATCGGCGACTCATCCAACCGTCCGACATAAACATAACCCGTATAAAGGCCTCCCCCGACGGTCATTCCTTCCGCCTTGCCCGAGTCGCGAGCCAGCGGATCATTGATCCATGCGGGTTGTTTGCGACGTTTCGGCCACGCGGTTACAGATCCGGCCGGGATCGGCATGTTGCAGTAGTCGGCCACGATGGCGAGCCTGTTCGTGGAGATGCTACTGGGCACCCAGGTATCCATGGGCGGAAACTCGCCCTTGTCCGCAAAATACAGAATATCGGCCTGAACGAAGGTCCGCAGATTGCTCAGACTGCCCACCTTCCTGGCCTTGCGCACGCCCTTGATCGCATTGGGCACAGCCATCACAGCCAGCGCCAGGATGAGGACCATCACCACGAGCAGCTCGATCAAGGTGAAGCCGCGCCCTTTGCTGGCACGAGCGCCCCACCCTCCGGACTTCGTCGCAGACAGCATACGGAAAGGCTAAGCCTTCCGCCTGGAGCGTCGCAGGCACCACAGAACGATCACGCCCGACAAAAGAAGAGCCCAGGTTGATGGCTCGGGAACGACCGAGGCGGTCAGATTGAGGGTGCCAATATTCGTGCCGCTGGAAGCAAACCCATCCCAGTAGGACACGCCTCCGGCGACCAGCACATCTCCGAAGATATTGAGTTCATTGGTCAGACTGTCAAACGTGATAGACACATTGGAAAGGTCGGCAAAAAGAAACGGATTGAAGCCCGAAGCGAAGCTGACCAGGGCAAGACCTGAGTTGACGCCGGTTGCGCGGTCCGGGATATAAACCAAGGCAAAATCTCCGTTGATCAGACTGCCCGTGCTGCCGTAAGGATTCCATCGCGTCATGTTGGAAAGCCCGATCTTCTCGCCGATGCCGGTCACAAACATGGATGAGGAATCCGCCGTCGAGGCGCTCCATCCGCTCAGGAAGCTTTCCGTACTGAAGTTCTCAGTGTCAAACTGGAGCGTGGTCGTCTGGAGCGAACGTCCAGCCACCGGGGTCGGCGTGTAGCCATAAGGACGAATCGGGTCGTTCAGTACCACATAGTCGACACCGGCGATATTCGTCGTGATGTAGCCTTCGTTACCGGGATTGACCTGCACATTGTTTGTACTGTCCCAGGCTGTGATGTAGCTATACGTGGCGGTGTCATCGAAATAGGCATTAAACTCGTACAAACCAGCCACGGCGGGGTTGTTCTTCTTGAACGTAAGAGTCGTGGACCCGCCGGAAAGAGTTGCAGCAGAAACCTGGCCGATCCCGGCAAGCGCGCAAAACCCGACCACCGCAATGGCGCTACCGCCCAATCGGGCAAACTTTCTGAAGGGGACAAAACCGGAACCAGGTGGCGAGAACAGTGTTTTTTGTATCATGATCTTATAAGCATGTGGATTTATGAAGCGAGGCCATGAGTTGCTAATACAGCCATACAGACCAGGCGGCAGGTCGAAGGATCAGGCAATTCCCCCCCCACCGTTTCAACGTGCAGGGTTCTAGGCGACGGAAACGCCCTCCATCAAGGCGCATGTGCCTGATGCGACACTTTGCCGCACCTTCCGGGCGCACTACCTGGTGACAGCGATCACCAAAACGGATAAGCCTTGGACCATGGCCCGCGGGTTCACGACAGTTCTTTATTTACTCTCACCGCGAGGGGCGGCGTGCACACACGTTGCCTCTCGCTATTTTTCCGCCCCTTAGTGCGGCAAATTGCCGCACCCCGGAGTTGTTTTCGCGCCTGCAAATGGAATGATGCCATCATGTTTGACATGTCTTCCCGCATTGAATCCATCGCACCGGGCCTTCGGTGGCTGATCCGATTGCGCTGGCTCTCGCTGGCGGGGCAGTGCCTGCTGTTTCTCATCAGCGCCTATTACCTGCACATTGAGCTCCCCCTGGGCATCCTGATCCCCTGCCTCGCGATCACGGCAGGCAGCAATCTCTTTGTCGCCCTGCGAGGCGAAAGGCTTCGCCAGACGGAGTGCAGCGCGGCGTTGCTCCTGCTCGACACGCTCACGCTCTCGGTCATGCTCTACTGGCTGGGCGGTCCGCACAATCCCTTCACCGCATTCTACCTCCTGCATATCACGATCGCCGCAGTGCTCCTGCCCGCACTCTGGACCTGGATCGGCGTGGGCATTTGCTCGGCCTGCTATGCCCTCCTCTTCCTGTCCCCTTACGAGATCAAAAGTGCGCTGGGGATCAGTTGCTGCGGGAGCTTTGACTTCCACCTCCAGGGCATGCTGCTCGCCATGGTGCTCGTCGGCATCTGTATTGCCTTTTTCGTGGGACAGCTCAAGACCGTGCTTGCCACCCGGGAGGTCCAGTTGCAGGAGGCGATGATGCTCGGAGTACGCAACGAGAAATTTGCCGGGCTGGCCACGCTGGCTGCGGGGGTCGCGCATGAACTGGCCACGCCGCTCAACACGATCGCCATCATCAGCTCCGACCTGGAGAAGCAGGCGTGCGACCAATGCGAGAACACCGGCTGCCTGGCCGACGCCAAGGTGATCCGCTCCGAGGTGGAGCGCTGCCGGATCATCCTCGAGAAGCTCAGCGAGAACACAACGGACAGCATCGGCGAGAATCCGCAATCGTTCATCCTCGGGGAGATCCCGGCGCGTTTGAAGGAATTCCTCAGCCCGACGAACCATGCGCGTCTTTCCGCCGAGGTCGCTGATCCCAGGCTCGTGATCTTCGTTCCCTCCACCACACTCCTGCAATCTCTCGCCGTGCTGGTGAAGAATGCATGCGAGGCCGACGAATCCGGCCAACCTGTGACTCTGCGCATCGAGACCGACGAGGAGCGAGTCCTCGCCACGGTCCTGGATAAAGGCCCGGGCATGACAGCCGAGGTCGCAGCGCGTGCGGGCGAGCCGTTCTTCACGACCAAGGAGCCAGGGAAAGGGATGGGACTCGGGCTCTTCCTCGTTCGCATGTTTACCGAGCGGATGAAGGGGCGCCTCGACATCAAGACCGACCCCGGCAAAGGCACCCGGGTTTCCCTGGAGTTTCCCCTCACCGCGTGACCGTATGAAAATCGCCCTCATCGACGACGACGAGGTCTTTCGCGAGACACTCGCGCGCTCCCTGCGCAGACGCGACCATGAGGTGATCGCCATCGATGGACAGCAGGCCGGGGAGGAGTGCCGGAATTTTCAACCCGAGGCGATCCTGCTCGATCTCAAGATGCCCGGGCAGACCGGGCTGACGTTGATTCCCCGCCTGAAGGAAGTCGTCCCGGGGGCCAGGATCGTCATGCTGACCGGCTACGGAAGCATTTCGACGGCCATGGAGGCCGTGAAGCTCGGCTGTTCCGACTACCTCATGAAACCGGTCGACAGCGACCAGATCGAGGCCGCGCTGGAAGGAAGAGCCAAACCACCGGAGGTGGACGTACCCACCCTCGACCGGGTGGAGTGGGAGCACCTCCAGCGCATCCTCGCGGACTGTGGCAACAACATCAGCCAGGCGGCAAGGCTGCTCGGAATCGACCGCCGGTCGCTCCAGCGCAAACTGGCCAAGTATCCGCCTCCGCGATAACCGTGCCACCCCGCTGGGGCCTTGCTAAAGAAATCTCGCCCGACCGCAGCAAGTGAGATAAGCTGCGTTTCATGAGAACCGTCCCCCACCTTCTCCTCGCCCTGTTCCTCGCCGGAAGCACGCTTCACGCCGTCGATGCGCCGAAAGATCCAGACCAGGCTGCATCGGAAAACCTCAAGCAGGCCAGGCAGATGTACGAAGAGGCCAAAAGCCACGCTGAACAGGCGGCCAAATGCGCCAAGGAGGATGCCGACGTGTTAAGTAAATTTGCCCAGATGACTTTCGAGGAGGCGGAGTGGCTCCAGCGAAGCGGCGAGGCCTACGAGAAAAAGCAGATCAGGCTCGCGGAACGCTACCTGCAAAAGGCCCGGGAGCTTTGTGAAAAGCGCGGAAAGCTCGGCGATAAGATTGCCGCCATCTATCAAAAGGAGTGCGACAAGTCATCGGCGGCCACAGCATCAAAAAAGAAGGATGAGGCGGAGGCCAAAGCCGAGCGGCTGGCCGAGATCGAAAAGAAGGAAGCCGAACTCGCCGCTGAGAAAAAGCTCCTCCTGAACAAGGACTGAATCCCCGACGCCGCCTTCTTCCAAGGAAGCGCTCAGGCCGCGGCGACCGAACGGACGCTACCGAGATTAGCCAGGATTTCCCGAGTAGCCGCGGATTGATTGAGCACGTAGAAATGAATGCCCGCAACCCCCGTGGTGCAAAAGATCCACGCACTGCTCGGTGGCATAGTGAACGCGTCGATTGCAGAGTCGGCTTTACGTGGCGACAAAGACCTCGACCTCGACGCTGGCGTATATGCAGGAGTTCATTCGCATCATGCGCGAGGTGAGTTTTGCGACGCTGAAAGGGATCAAGGAGATCGCTTAGCGAGAAGCCTCCGGCCTGACCCTACGCGAGAAGCGGTGTGCCAGCAGAAAGCCCGCGGCGGCAACAATGAGCACCGCCATCGTTGACGGCTCGGGAACCACCATTGCCTCGCTCGGATCACCCAGCGTGCCAGCAATACTGTAGGAGCGCAGAACCATCGATCCATCAGAGGCATCGCCAGCGATCAATCCCGTGAGACTGGTCAGCGTTGTTCCGCTAAGGATATTGAAAAGGATGTTTCCCTCGGGCGTCGCAGATCCCAGGAAGGAAAAGCTCTCCGCGTCGCTGCCAAGCGGCCCGGTACCGGTACCCCAGAAGTATCCGTTGTGATAATCGGTCACACTGAAGCTTCCTGATCCATCGCTGCCGAAGAGCTCATTATTTTGCATCGTCCAGGTGGTCCCTTGCATCCAGTTCCACTCTGGAGAGCGGAGTTGCGATGGTGACACCTCGAGAGGGGGCAACGTGGTTCCCTGCGAGTAGGGGGCCATGTACGCCCAGTGAGTAATGTAGGAGGAACCTCCCGAGATCATCTGCATCTCGAAATAGGTCGTGCCCTCCACGGTGCGCAGTTGCCCGATGCCTATGGTGGTCGGCGAGCCCTCGTTTGAGAAGAGGATGCGCACCTGGCCACTGTCGGTCACGATGCCGTTCATGGAGTTTGACGACGTATACGTCGTCCCACCGATCTCGAACTCGGCACTGGACGAACCAGTGAACTGCCCGTTCACCACCTCGCCCAGCGACCAGATGGTCTGATCCGCAATCGGGATGGCGTCAGAAAGGTCCGTCGCGGAGGCGGAGTATGCCAGTATGTTCTGTGTCGGCACGTACCACTGAGTATTGCTAAAGACCGAATCCCAATCGGTGGACTGGGAGCGGGCCTCTGGCAAAGCGCAAATACTGAAGGCTGCGGCGGCCAGCACTCGCGATCCACTCTGAAACCAGCCTCGCCGCAAAAGGACGAGATCCTTTGAAATCAAGCGGGGAAACACCATCACATGACAAATACACGTCTTTCGAGGAGAAGTCATCACCTGCGTCGTGTGATACTGACGAAAGGCTCAGGGCGTTCCCTGAGTATCGCGCGCCCCGGAGTGAGTGTATGCTCATGCCTCTCATGAGTACTGACATACGAGCGCGATATGGAGTATTGGTGATTGATGATCACCCGCTATTTCGCAAAGGGATCATCAGTATCATCGAGGAATGCGAACATTTTGAGGTGATCGGCGCTGCCGGCGACGGCAAAGACGGCCTGACTTGCATGCGGCAGAAGAATCCGGACCTCATCATGCTCGACATTTCCATGCCCGGTCACAATGGGGTCGAGCTTCTGAAGATGATGAAGGCGGAACGTCCCGGCACACCCATCCTCGTGCTGACGGTCCACGATGAGGTGATCTATGCGGTGCGGGCGCTGAAGGCAGGTGCACGCGGCTACATCCTCAAGGGCGAATCGGGAGAGGAAATTCTGTCGGGCATGAGTTCCATCATGCGAGGCGAGTTGTACCTCAGCCATCAGATCAAGCATCGCATAATCTTTCAAGCCATCGAGGCACTGGATGCCGGACAAGATTTCCTTCTTCAAAAACTCACGCGCCGCGAACGCGAGGTCTTCGACCTCCTCGGGGATGGGTTGAACTCCGCCGACATCGCGGACTGGCTGAAACTGAGCGCCAAGACGGTGGATACGCACCGCCTGCACATCAGGGAAAAGCTCCTCTGCAAAAATGCCGCCGAGGTCGCCGAGTTCGCCGCGCAATGGAAGCTCTATTCCGAGCAGGAGGTCACCCCAGACACGAAGAATATCACACCTGCGCTGACATGCTAAAGCTGACATCATCGTCCCTTCACGCGATCTCCGCCAGGACAGCTCGCAGCCGGGTGATCGGCGGGAGCTTCTGCTTGAGCGTCAGAACCGGAGCAAAGAGATCCCCCCTCTTCGCCACTCGCGAGAGGACCTGCTCCGTGTCAAACGCAAGAGGCTTCCTGCTCTTCACGCTCGACTGCACCTCCCTCCAGGTCACCGGCGTGGAAACGGTGGGATGTTCCCTCGCGCGGAGAGAATACACACAGACTGTCGTCTTCTTTTCGTCATTCTGACTCCAGTCGACGAAGATCCTTCCGGGCCGTTTGGCCTTGCTCATCATCCCGGTGATCTGATCGGGAAATTTCTCCGCCAGAACCTTGGCCATCATCTCGGCAAACTCCTTGGTTTTCCCATAAGTCGCTGAAGTATTGAGCGGAACATAGACCTGCATCCCTTTGGAGCCTGACGTCTTCGCAAAAGCCTCCAGGCCGAGTTGTTGAAATATCCGGCGAAGAAGCAGCGCCACCTCGGCGCACTGGAGGATTTCCGCCGGAGGCCCGGGATCGAGGTCGAACGCCAGGCAAGCCGGCCGGTGCAGGGCCGGATAGCGGTGGAGAAATGTATGCAGCTCCAGGTCGGCAAGATTGACAGCCCAGACGAGAGCCGGCAGGCAGTTCATCGAACAGTATTTGATAACGCTGCCGTCGGATTTTGCCACCTTCATCGTCTTCACCCACGCGGGCCGATAGGCCGGACAGTTCTTCTCATAAAAGAAGAATCCGTCCACCCCGTCCGGATAACGTTTCAGGCTGACCGGCCGATCTTTCAGATGAGGAAGCAGAAATGGCGAGACCCGGATATAATAATCCAAAACATCGCCCTTGGTGAAACCAGTCTTCGGATAGAAGACCTTGTCCAACCGGCTCACGGCGACGGACGTGCCGTCGATATCCAGCGTGGTTTCCTTTGCCATCACCCAATGTCCTCCCGCACGACGTCACGCGGCGCCTTATCCTCGCGCAGCCCGAGAAAGACAGGCTGCCGCAATCGACCATCGCCAGTCCACTCCCGGAATCGAATCTGTGCGACCAGCTCCGGCCACACCCAGTGTGCGGACCGCAGCTCGGCGGGCGTGAGATTCCGCGCATCGGAAAAAGGCATCGTGCCTCGCTGCATCTGACGGAAGCGCGCCGACAGTGAACGCAGCAGGGCATCGCTGAATCCCGTACCCGCCTTCCCGGCCGACACCAGTTTCCCCTGTTTGTAATACCCCAGCAGGATCGCACCAAAACCGCTCCGGCTTCCCTGCGGATCAGTATATCCGGCGATAACCAGTTCCTGTTCGCGAACAATTTTGATCTTTATCCACGCTCCGCTCCGCCGACCGCTTTCATAAAGAGAACCGGCACGCTTTCCGATCAATCCCTCCAGGCCGAGCGCTCCGACCTGATTGCGCAGCTTGCGATAGTTACTCCCGAGAGAGTCCGAAAAACGAATCATCTCCCCCGCATCGGACACGATCTCCCGCAACATCTCCTTGCGCACCTCCACCGGCCGCCCGCGCAAATCCCCTCCATTGTATCGCGGGAGATCGAAGACATAATAAAACAATGCGGGACTCTCCGAGGCCAATCGATAGGCCTGGAGGGCTTGAAAAGATGACCTTCCCTGAGAATCCAGGGCGACAATTTCTCCGTCCAGGATGGAATCGCCAATACCCAGTCTCTCGATTGCGTGAGCTATTTCGGGAAATATCCCGGTCATGTCCCTGTGGTTTCTCGACATGATTTTCACCTGCTCACGGCCGCATAAGGCCAGCGCCCTCCAGCCATCAAACTTGATTTCGTAAAACCAGTCGCCGGGCGGAGGCTGCTCCACGGTCAGAGCCTTCATTGTCTCGATGAATGGCGGAAATGGCTTTCTCCCCGCGGAAGGCTCAACTTTTTCTCCAGATGCGGCCTGCTTCCGGGAAGGATCTCCCTTTTCGATCTGCTTCATCGTGCAGCCGGATTTTACCGAGCGATCATCGGCCCGCGCCGAAAGCGGGCGCAGATCCCGGTCGCTGCGGATGATCAGCCATTCGTTCCCCTTCCCGCGCATGCGAACCAGCGTCCACTCCCCGGAGAGCTTCTCTCCATGAAGTTCGACGTGGAGTTTTCCTGCCTCCAGATCCTTCCGCGGAGATCTGCTCAGCGGCTTGTAGATTCCCCGGTCCCAGAGCATGACCGTTCCTCCACCGTACTGACCTTTGGGGATGGCTCCCTCAAAATCGCCGTAGGACCGCGGATGATCCTCCACGTGGACCGCTAGGTGCTTTTCGCCGTGCCGGAAAGGAAGCCCTTTCGGAAGCGCCCACGACTTCAGCACTCCCCCGAGCTCGAGGCGAAAATCATAGTGAAGCCGGGATGCCGCATGCTTCTGCACCACAAACGTCCTCCCGGCGGCACGGCGAAGATCCTTCCACGGCTCGGGAGTTTTTTGGCTGTTCCGTTTGCTATGGTAGGTCTTCAGTGACATCGCTCAGGCAGCTTTGCGGCGCGGCTTCCCTTTGCCCTGCCGCTTCCTGGTAGTCTTTCCCGCACAGGTCTCCCGGATGCTCTGCTTCAGGACCGAGACCAGATCGATGACATTCTCCGGGTGTCGGCGGCGAACCTTCGCAGGTTTCGCGCTGCCGCCCTTTTCGACCTTCGCCTCGATCATCTTCTCCAGCGCAGTCCGGTAATCATCCACATAGTCCGCCGGGTTCCACTTTGCGCTCATGCTTTCGATGAGCTGCTGGGCCATCTTCATCTCCGCGGCGGCGATTTTTCGTTCCTGCGGTTCGGCGAATCTTGAAATGTCCGTAAGCTCGTCGGGGAAATGCATGAGTTCGAGGACCAGGCCTTCCTTCTGCGGCTTGATGGCTGCCAGGTGCTGCCTCACCCGGATAACGACTTTGGCGATGGCGATCCTGCCGGATTTCTCCATGGCCTCGCGGAGGAGGACGTAGGCCTTGTCGCCTCCCTTGCCCACCTCGAGGTAATACGGCTTGTAGAACAAGAGCGGATCGACCTCGTCCATACGGACAAAATTCATAATGTCCACGGTCTGGGTCGCCTCGACATCGACGCGGGCAAAATCCTCCTCTTTCAGCACGACAAACTTTCCCTTTTCGTACTCGTATCCCTTCACGATCTGGTCCCACGGGACTTCCTTGCCATCGCTTTCGGCAACCCGCTTGAAGCTCACCGGGCTGAGGTCCGATTTCCGCAACATCCGAAACCGGAGTTCCTCCCGGCGTGTCGCCGGATAAAGCGAGACCGGAATCGAGACCAGTCCAAAGGTGATGGCTCCTTTCCAAAGCGTTCTCATGGGATGGCTGAGGATAATCCAAGCGAATCGCTCCTGAAGGTCGTTCCGGTCGTAGGATTCAACCAAGAACGCTCACCATGCCTCCTTGATGGTTTCCATATGATCCGGAGCAATGTCCTCCTTGCGCAGCCGGGCGGCGTACTGCTGCGACTCGATGATCCCTTTGTATACCATGGCAGACGGCCTTAGGATATAGTCCGTCCGCGCCGCATTGAGTTTGGAAAAACCGAAAGGCCCCTTGTATCCGAACTGCCACTCGTAATTGTCAGCCAGGGTCCAGGCAAAATATCCCCGCACATCCACGCCGTCGAGCATGCGCGCCCGATCCATCTCGATGAGATGGTCCACAAGATACTTGATCCGCTTTACGTCGTGGCTCGTGGCGATGCCATTTTCTGAGATCACGATGGGCTTGCGATACCGTTTCCACACGAGATTGAGTTCGCGCCTCAGTCCCACGGGTTTAATCTTCCAGCCGAGCAGGGTGATACCGGGGCCGCTTCGCTTGCCCATCGTCATCGCCGTCAAAGGACTCGCGATTTCCGTATAGTAGTAATTGAGGCCGATCAGGTCGCACTTGTCGGCCACCCCGTCGAGGTGGTCAAAATTCGCCCGCTGGGAGGCGTGAAAAAAGGCGCCGGTCGGATCATAGGGAAAGAATCGCTCGAAATAATTAAGCGATTCGATCGCCATCACCTTGGCATGAGGAGCGTTGCGGCGGATGAGGTCTGCCGCGACGCGAAAGGCCTCGATGCTTGCGGCTGTGGCACGGTTTCTATTGTGAAAGTCCAGCCAGACGCCAGGCGGCCATTGTCCAGCGATCCAGCCGAGATTGACGTCGCCATTCGGCTCGTTCTGCGGAACATAAATCGACACGCTCGACCCGAAGCGACGGGTCACGCGGTCAACATACTCCTTCCAATGCGCCTGAAAATCCGGATGAAGCCACCGGGTACTGTCCCTCTGAAAATCATTCACGAGCCAATCCGGCATGGTGAAATGCCAGAGCGTGACGACCGGCTCGATGCCGGCTGCGCGCAGCTTTCCTATCATCACCGCGTACTGATCCAGCGCCTTTTGGTTCCACATCCCCGGCTTGGGCTCGACCCGCGCCCATTCAATGCCGAGACGGGCATGTGTGACTCCGATGCGCTTCATCGCCGCGATATCCTTGTCGTAGTTTGACCAACTGTCGGTGCCATTTTCCCTCGGGGGTACTCGGCCCTCATCGGCGAAAACATCCCAATCGGTCCGAAAGAAGCCCGGCTGACCGGGTTTAACTCCCGGATCTTCGTTTTGAAAATTGCTCTGCCCAATACCCCACCAAAAGCGAGGCCCTGTGCGAACCGTCTCCGGTCGCTGCCCGGCTGGATCGTAACCCGGGCCCCGAGGTCCCGCCAGGCAGCCTGCCAGAAGAACGAAAACGCCAAGAGCAAAGAGCCGGGATACCACGTTCACCTTTGCTCCGCCATGCGAGAAGGGACTTCCGTCATCCGCCGAGGCGAACTCTTGGAAACACCACGATTTCGCATCGCATGGACCTTCGTGAACTCGGCGCCGAAAAAGATGATCTGCGCCGAATAGAATACCCACACCAGGAAAACAATAAGCGATCCCGCCGCCCCGAAGACCGAGCCAACCCCGCTCCTTCCCAGATAAAAGCCGACGAGGAACTTTCCGATCGTAAACAGGATCGCCGTGATCAATGCACCAACCCAGACATCCCGCCACGCAATCCGGGCCTCCGGCAGGAACCGGTAAATCATGGCAAACAGCACAGTGAGGACTCCCGCTGAGATCACGGAATTTAAGATCTGCATCAACACCTCATATCCTCCCCGCATCGCCGTGAGGAACTCGCCGGCGAACGATATCCCAATGGTCACCACCAGCGAAAAGAGCAGGACGAACCCGGAGGCCAGGACAAAGCCGAACGATATGAGGCGATTCCTAATCGTCCCCCATATGCCCTGCCCCTGCCGCGGTTCGACGTCCCAGATCTGGTTGAGACTTGTCTGCATTTGCACAAAGACGCTCGAGGCACCGAAAAGGAGAGCGATCCCTCCGATGATCGAAGAAAACAGTCCCGCCTCGGGATGCGCATTCCCATTCCGCACCATCTCCTGGAGAAAAGCGGCCGACGAATCTCCTGTCCACTCACGCAGAATGCGAAAGAGTTCACCAGATGCGGCCTCGCTTCCAAAGACCGTAGCGGCAATGCTGATGGCGATCAGCAAGAGAGGTGCCGTGGCGAAAACCGTGTAGTAGGCGAGTGCTGCGCCATGCGTGGGGACGTTATCAGCATTCCACTGCTGAACGGTCTCCTTCAGCATCGCCCACACCGTCATAGGAGAACCGCCCTCTCCCTCGTCGTACGGGGTTTTCTGTAAACCTTCTCTGTTCGTCATGATTTCCTCACCGAGGAAGATCGCACCGAAAAAACTCCAGGTTCTCAGGCCAGCCCCTGAGCCGGATATCAGCTAATAATTCGGTTCGGAGACAGGTTGCTGCCAGGGAAAGTCCTAATGTTTCCACACGCGCATCCGATGCGGCAGCCTTGCGCGATGCCCTGATATGAAAAGAAACGATGACGATGTCTCCGAGCCCCACACGGAGAAATCCAACATGGACGCGCCTCAAGAAGAGTTCATCGAGGCCGCGTCTGATTCCACCCCGTCCCCGGAGGAAGACATCACCCCTCCGCCAGACGACGAAGCTCCTGAGCATCGAACGGTGCCCGAACCTTAACGTCGTTGTCAAAATAGACATAGACATCACGAGAGCCTTGAGTCCGCTCGCGCCCCTTCGCCCCATGCTGTTCGCCATCGCGCCATGAGCGAATGCGGCCTGCCCAGTCTTGCAAGGCCTCAGCCGTATAGCCGCTGACATAGATCTGCCGGTCTCCATGCAGGCGGACATAGACAAAGTCCGAGGTGAGTTCCTCGGCATAGGGCCACTTCCCTGCGGTATCCGCGAAGACAAACGCCATATGATACCTCCGCAGGAGACCGAAGAACTCCGGCACAAGAAAACTGGAGTGACGGACCTCCAGACAATGCCGGAGACGGCGGTTCCCGCCCGTTTTCAGGAGAGACCGGCCTTGCACCTTTTCATCGTGCCGTGCCGCGAGTTTTGCCGCGGCGGAAGTGGTTTTCGGCAGGAGCTTGAGGAAGCCATTCATCACATCGGCATCAAATTGAAAGCCTGGGGGAAACTGCCACAGGAATGGCCCCAGCTTTTCCTCCAGGCCGAGCACCCCTGAGGCAAAGAAGTTCGCCAAGGGAATCTCCACATCCCTCAATCGCCGCAAATGGGTGATGTACCGGCTGGCCTTGACACTGAAGACGAAGCCCTCCGGGGTTTGGTCATACCACCTGCGGAAGACCTCGGGACGTTGCAGCGAATAGTGCGTGCCGTTGATCTCGATCGAGTTGAACTGACGGCTCGCGTAGCCAAGTTCCTTCGCGTGAGAGAGGCCGTCGGGATAAAACACGCCCCGCCACGGGGCATAGGTCCATCCGGAAATGCCAATACGAAGGTCGGAACCCATGATTCCGTGCTAATCCGCCGGCTTTGCCCGCAACTGCGTGGCGATGCCAATCGCAGCTATAGCGGCTAAAGCGAGCAGCTCCAATGTACCGGCCAGCGTGAACGGCTCCAGCACGAGAGCCGCGCCGCTCAAGGAAGAAATCACGACCAGGGCCACATCGAAGATCAGGAGAGACACCACGGCAAAAAGCACCGCACCACCGATGGCAAGAACTGGCGAAATCTGCGGCCCCGCCCCGAGAACTTCAGCCAGCCGCGCAAAGAGAAGCCAGCCAGCGGCAGCACCTGCCAGCACGATCAACACCTTTTCCAAAACAACTGAAAGGAGCGCGGCGACCACTCCGACGGCGGCGGCCAGAAGAAGCGTGACCGTAGAGTCCGAAAAAACCGCGAGTCCGACTCGAAATCCAAAGACAAACCCGACGACACCGACGAAAAACCAGAACAGGTGCCGACCCAGGAAGACCAGGATCAACCCGGCCACAACGAGAGCGATTGATCCCAGCATGGCGTCGGTGATTGTCATATCAGGTCAGTTTGTGAAGAGATCGAAATTGCTCAAGCAATTCCTCAAGATTGTGCTGAGGGGTCTCCGCCTCCAACTTTAGCTCGATGATCCTCCGGTGATCGGGGCCGACTTTATCGAGTTTCTGCGGGGGTTCCCAAGCGGAAAGCCCCTTTTGCTTCAGGAATTCCAGGAAGTCCTCCGCGAGTGAAGCCTCGACATGGAAGGTCGGGTTTTCCTGCTCATGCGTGGTGGGAAAGAGCACTATTTGTTCAGGTTGCTCGCACATTGGGATCTGTTGTAAATGGTGAATCTCTCGTCGAGGCCGACCCGGCCTAGACGGGCATCTGCCCGCCCGTGGCTCCATAAATCTCGCCAGTCACATAGGAGGCGAGAGGACTCGCGAGGAAGACAAAGACCGGAGCCATTTCCGCCGGCTGGGCGGCGCGTTGAAAGGCGGTGTTTGCCCCGAAGTTCTCCACCTTGTCGGCCTCGAGAGTTGCCGGGATGAGAGGAGTCCATACAGGACCGGGAGCCACGGCATTGACCCTCACCCCGCGAGCTATCGCGAGATTGGCCAGCGACCGGGTGAAGCTGCCGATTGCCGCCTTGGTGGCAGCGTAAGCGATCAGCCCCGGGCTCGGATCGAAGGACTGGATGGAAGCCGTGTTAATGATGGATGCCCCGGCAGGCATCTGCGGCAGTAGCGCCTTGCAGAGCCGAAACATGGCAAAGACATTGACGCGAAAGGCCTCTTCAAACTCTTCATCCGGGATGTCTTCAAACGCGCCGTAGTTGCGCTGGTAGGCTGCGTTATTCACCAGCAGATCGATCGTTCCCAGCTCCTCGGCCGCTTTGGCCGCGAGGCACTGGCAGACGGCAGGATCTCCGATGTCGCCACGCAGGAGCACCGCCTGCCTGCCCTCCCCGGCAACGAGCCGCCGGGTCTCCTCGGCGTCATCATCTTCCGAGTGGTATCCGATCGCAACGTCGGCTCCCTCGCGAGCAAACGCGAGAGCCACCGCACGCCCGATGCCACTGTCGGCACCGGTCACCAGCGCCTTTCGGCCGGTCAAAAGACCGTGCCCCTTGTAGGTTTCCTCCCCATGATCGGACCGCGGAACCATTTCTCTTTCGTTACCCGGCGGGAGTTGCTTCTCGCGAGAGTACGGTGGCTGCGGGTACTGCGTTCTTGGATCGGAAATGGTCGAGTTCATACAGAAGCTTCGCAAAGCGCCCGATTGCTGGCCTCAGGATCGCCCCTGAGGTCACGCTCAGCCTCCGTCACACCGGAGCAGGATTGTCCAGACGGCTCGCGATGAATACAGTGCACGCCCTGCGCATTGGGAAGCTACTTGCCCGTCGAGGCATGAGATGAAAAAACCGGCTTCGACTCTGGGGAATTTGCCTCCCGCAGCCGGATCGAGAGCACCACGAGGGTCAGGATGGCGAGGAACTCGCTCTGCCAGTTCTGAAGTGATTCGAACCAAAACCGGGATGAACCAAGATAGCTCCACAGCGATATGGCCGGCAGGCCGTGCTCAGCCGCCTCCCCGTTAAACGCTCTCATTCCAAAAAAAGCATGTCCCAAAAACGAAAGCAGGAAGAGGCAGCCGAGCGTGAGAGAAAGAGAATGGCTGTAAATCAGACAGCGCCAGCCTCCCGCCCGAGCCCACAGCGGGGCCGACCCGGAGCCGGGCTTCTGATCGGGTTCGATCTCTGCACCATCGGGATCCTTGGATTCCGCAGAACCCCGTTGAAAGAGGAACGCAGTCAATACCACATAGACAGCCATTTGAAGAAACTCGCTCTCCCAATTTTCGAAAACAGCCTCTCCAAAATCTCCACTCCCGAGATAGTCGCCCAGGCTGACCTCCGGCTGGTGGTGCAGACGGTTCTCTTCGTTGGCATCGTTCCAACCGACCATCGCCTGCCCGGCAATCGATCCCAGGAAGATCACGACCAAAACGAAAGAGAGCCCGTTGTCCCGAACGATCCGGAAAAAGGCTGAGCGGCGAGACTTTGGAGCAGGAGATGCCATCTATGAACGCCAGGACTTCATGAGTCGCGCCCTCATGGCTGCAAGACCACCTTTACACAGTCGTCCTTTTTCTCATTAAAGATCTCATAAGCGTGGGGTGCCTCGGAAAGAGGCAGCCGATGAGTGATGATATCATCCAGTCGGATGCGATCCTCCTCCAGCCATTGGATAAGTTCGTCGATGTACCGGTGGACTGGAGCCTGCCCCGAATGCACCGTGATGCCCTTGTCGAAAATCTGACCAAGAGGAAAATTATCATAGGAAAGCCCATAGACACCGAGGATCGACACCGAGCCGCCGCGGCGCACGGCGCTGAAGCATTGTCGGAGAGCGGACGTGCTGCCCGCCTCGAGATGAGCCATGTTTTTCACCTTGTCCCAGAGCGAGCGATCCGCCTCCATGCCCACCGCGTCGATACAGACATCCGCGCCACGACCCTCGGTGAGCGACCGGATCGCATCGACCGGATCGGTTTCCTTGGAGTTGATCACGGTCGCACCTGTGGTGCGCCGCGCAGCCTCCAGCCGGTACGGCTGGATATCCACTGCGATGACCTGCCTGGCTCCACGCACGGCGGCGCATTTCTGAGCCATCAACCCTACCGGACCACAGCCAAATACCGCCACGGTCTCTCCGCCCTGAACGCCCGCCCACTCCACTCCGGAAAAACCCGTGGGAAAAATATCGGTTAGGAAAAGCACCTGATCATCAGTAAATCTGTCAGCGACTTTCCGAGGTCCAAAGTCCGCATAGGGAACCCGCACAAACTCGGCCTGCCCACCAGAGTAACCGCCGTAAAGGTCGGTATAGCCAAACAAAGCGCCGCCTTTTTGTTCAAGAAGTCCGCCCTCCGGGCCATAGGTATTATGATTCGACGCCTCGCAGTGAATCGGAAGCCCATGGGAGCAGAAGAAACATCCGCCACAAGCGACCGGAAACGGCACCACGACACGATCTCCTTTTCGCAAACCGGAGATTGCCGCCCCCGTCTCCTCCACGACTCCCATGAACTCATGCCCCATGATGAGAGGTTTTGTCTGGGGAATGAACCCGTTATAGATGTGGAGGTCGGATCCGCAGATCGCCGTGGAGGTGACCCGCAGAATGACGTCGCGTGAGTCTTCGATGATCGGATCGCCGACTGTGTCGACTCTCATATCCTTGGGGCTGTGATAGACGACTGCTTTCATGGTCAAGGGTTTCGCAAAGCGCCTGCTGCAAAGACGGCCCCCGATGGAAGCCTCAGAGCGCGGGCTTAGCTATTCGTTGAAGCGCGGAATCGCCCGGTCCGCGAGCCAGGTAAATGCCCGGGGCAGACGGCTGCTCCGGCTTTCCCTCCCGGTCTCGGCGGAGTGGGAAGCATTCGGCGGCGGGTGTGGAAGCAGGCGGTTGGCCAAGACGGTGAATGCCGAGATAACCCGGGGAAGAAGCGCCTGGAAAATACGCGCATTCTTTGCCGCAAATCCGATGGTCAGCTCTCCGCGCCCCGCCACAGCGGCGTCGACTATCTGTCGTGCTGCCCGTGATGCGCTTACCGAAAGCGCAGGCAGGGAGGCGCTGGTGGCAAACCACGCATATTCCCCGGCGGCATCCCCCTTGAACAAGGCGTTCACATGAGAGCCTGTGCGCATCAATCCCGGGGCGACAGTGGTTACACGAATACCCTCGGCCGCGAGCTCCCCACGCAACGCATCCGAGAAGCCGACGAGGGCAAACTTGCTGGCGGCATAGGGGGCCATGTGAGGCACCGCAACATGGCCCCCGATGGACGAAATATTCACGATCCTCGCACACTCGGATTTGCGCAGATGCGGCAGCGCTGCCCTGATCAGGTGATATGGCGCCCAGAAATGAAGGTCCATCGCCGTCTTGAAATCCCCGTCGTCCATCAGATCAAATGGAGCCACCAGCATTGTCCCCGCGTTATTGACGACAGCATCGATCCTTCCGTGGTCAGCAACGATGGCCGCGATGGCGGCCCGGATCGGATCGGCTGATCCCAGATCACAAACATACGCAGCGCTGCGAATTCCCCGCTCCGATAAATCCTCCCGCGCGCGGTTCAGTTCGGCTTCGTCACGAGCCACCAAGGCAACGATAGCCCCTCTCGATCCAAACTCCCGGCCCAACGCGAGACCAAGGCCGCGAGAGCCCCCTGTGATAACAACGACGCGATCTTGAAACCGCCCTTTCGATTTCCGCCGGGAGATCAGCTTTCCCACGCCATATGCCGCGGCCAGCCCGACTCCAACAACCATCCATCTTTTGTTCATATGCGAGAATGTTTGAAGGACATCGCCGCGCTTCCTCCCTGCGATCTCAGGAAAACGGATGGCGGAGCCATGAGGGAAAGCCGCTCGGCACGCCCCAGGGAACCGTAGGGCAGCTTCATGCAAAGTAACGCGGCTTATGCGAAGCACCCCTGATCAATCGCTCGTCCATCCCTCCCATCCATCCGGCCGCGGGAACCGAGTCGATCCCCCTCTCGAAAACTTAACCATCCCATGAAACTAAAAACCCTCAAAGATCTCTACATCCACGAACTCAAAGACCTCTACAGCGCGGAGAGGCAACTGATCCGCGCCCTTCCGAAAATGGAAAAGGCTGCTTCCGACGAGATGCTGGCCGCCGGATTCCGGGAGCATCTGGAGCAAACCAAAACCCATGCCACCCGCCTGGAGGAAATCCTGTCGGACCTGGACCAATCCACCCGCGGCCCCAAGTGCAAAGGCATGCAGGGCCTCATCGCGGAGGGCGAGGAGATCATCAATGAAGAAGCCGACGACGAAGTCAAGGACGCGGCCCTGATCGCCGCCGCTCAAAGAGTCGAGCATTACGAGATCGCGGGATACGGCACGGCCCGCACCTACGCCCGGCTGGTGGAAGACGAGAAGGGAGCCAAGCTTCTTCAGACCACCCTGGAGGAGGAGGCGGAAACCGACGAAAAGCTCACAAAACTCGCCGAGTCGTCCATCAACGTCTCAGCGGACAAGTAGCCGCAGATGGGGGCGGCCGGAGTTCACCTGCTCCGGTCGGCCTCCATCGTTGCCGCGGGCGGGAAACCGTTTCACTACTGCGGCAAGGCCGTGTCTTTTCCGTGCTGCCTGTGCTGCGCTTGCCGCTTTATCGCCTGCTCCCGATGCGTGAGGTATCGCACGATTTTCCACGTACTCACGTCCGCGATTGCGTACATAGCCGAGTTTTCCCATAGGCGCTCGGCTCCAGTATAGGCTGAGGCGTTGTCCACGAGCCGACAGCCCCCGGGCAGCTTGCGGATCCGCTTCGCATTTCCTCCTCCCAGCACGATCTCGTCCGGCTGGAAGACATCTCCCAAAAGATCAACAGTCTCCTGCACCGCCCGGCTCCAGTGGTTCATACCATGCTTTTTCAGTGCCTTTTTGGAAACCCGGTCGACCACGCGCTCATCGGCCCCGACACTGATCAAACCGATCTCGATTGGGACGACGACATCATCTGTGACAAGGCAGGCGCCGATACTCGTCCCGAAACCGAGAAAGAGAAGTCGTCCTTGAACATAATTCCCCAATGCCTGCATCGCCGCATCATTGATCAACCGGACAGGCCTTCCAAAGGCCTTTTCAAAGTCATAATCCAGCCATCCATCCCCGAGATTGAGCGGCTCTCGCGCCGGCTTCCCATCCCGAACGAGGCCGGGGTATCCGATGGAGACGACGTCAAAATCCCAGTCCTTTGTCTCGGAGCAAATGGCATCCGCCATTTTCTTTGGTCCCATGTCCGGTCCGGACTTTACCCGGCGCATTTCGCCCTCGCGGGCGTTCATGCACTTCACACTGCTTCCGCCGATATCGATCATTAGGACTCGCACTCAGTTTCCCCCCTTTGGCAGAGATGGGAGTTCGTCCGCCAGCAAAGAATCGATCAACTCGACCACACCCGCCCCGGCATTCGCTTCCGTCACAAGCATGGCCCGCTCCTTGATGCCGGGAACCGCGTTGGCGACAGCGACAGAAAGGCCGCAATGATCGAGAAAGACCTGGTCGTTTTCTCCATCACCCGCTCCCACGACGTCGGCGAAAGGCAGGCCGCACATATCCAATATCGTCTGGAGGCCAGTCGCCTTGTTTACTCCGGCAGGGAGGACCATGACCGCTCCTTTATTGAAAATCACCTGAAGCTCAAGGGCCGACTGTTTGACCACCTCCAGGACAGTATTTTCATGCGGCTCAACCGTAGCAACAATGACCTTTCCCACCCGAATCGGCACCCCGCGCATGGTCAGCTCAGCCAGAAAATCCGCAGGCGGCTCTGGAGCGACGACCCGCAATTCGTTGGTCCCTGGCATGTACAGGACAGCTCCATTCTCAGCCACGACATAGTCGAAAAGAGCGAGAACAGCGTCGACGTTCGCGAAATCCCCCAGCTCGCGTCCGGTGACCAGACAGCAAATCACGCCAGCGCTACGGAATCGCTGCAATGCCGCAATCGTCGGCGCATCCAGGATTCCATCCGTGGCAATCGTTCCATCAAAGTCCGTGGCAAACACACGATATCTCATCTCGTTTGTTTATCGTGAGCGGCAGGATCTGCGCGCGTGCCAGTCGTCACGCTGCCTTTATCTGGCATCGGTCGCGCAGTTTTTTCCTCAAGGCCAGAAACACGATTTCTCTCTCAGGGGGTTCACCGATTGGTCGCAGGCGGCAGCGTGGTAAATTACCACCCGGATTCTGAGCCAATGAAAACCTACCCTATTTACCTGCCTGGGAGATTTACGACCAAAATGAACGACACCAAATCCCGACTGGATGAACGTCTGCGAAAACTCCTCTCGGAAGGGGTCCTGTTTCCAACGAGCTCGATCATACGAAATCGCGGCAATCGCCTGAAGGTGTCGTTTCGTCTTCCCTAATCCTGGCCCTTGCGACCAGCAGCGTTGCCGGGGATCGGCTGGTCACTTGCGAGCTTTTTCAGGAGCACCCTCATATCGGTCGTAGCGTTCGTCGCGGCATTCACGACCTTGTCGGCGAGATCCAGCAAACCCTCATCCCTATGATCGGCCTTCTGCAGGCGGGAGCGGAGATTCTGGGCGAAGAAAAGCGATGCCGTGATGCTTTGGCACAAACCATCGTGCAGCTCGCGATAAAGCTCCTCGGCACTCAGTGATGGCTCGCCAGGCCCTTTCGAGATCTCGCTCATTTCACATGCTCCTCAAGAGCCTCCAAGGTCGTCGATCCTCCCAAAGAGGCAAGCCATCATTGCTCTCCAGGTAACTGGAGAAAGGCCGATCGTGTCGTGCGCCGTCCGCTATCATGCATACGGTCACTCGGAAATTCGCGGCACCGGGGCGCGATGCATCGGAGCCTCATTACCCATTTTCACTCTGCGGAGGAGCTTTCGCAATTCGCTCTGGAGGCGGCGGCGATTTTCCATCCTTTTGAGAGCCGTCGCTTTTGGCTGGCCGGGGTTTCTGGTCGATGGTTCCGGGCCATTCACGCTTGAGCAGCGCTGATATTGACTTGTCCCTCCGCGATATCTGTCAGCTTTTGGTCTGCCGCAGCTTCCTCATCCAGCGTCGTCTGCAACAACTGCGCGATATCCGAAAGCCCAAGCCGTGTGGCGAGAGCTCTGGCCGTGCCGTATCCGGCCATTTCATAATGCTCCACCCGTTGAGCAGCGCCGATCAGACCAGCGTCTCGTACATCCGGATTTCCTCCGGCTTTTACGTAGTCGCTCGACTCCTTGACCAGACCCTCCATGGCCTTGCAGGTTTCTCCGGTCGGTTTCTCCCCGAGTTCCGAGAAGATATTCTCAAGCCGGGCAGCCTGCTCCCCGGTTTCCCTGAGATGCATTTCGAATGCGCTCTTGAGCCTGGGGTCGGATGCAGCCTCGGCCATCTTTGGGAGTGCCTGGATCAACTGCGATTCCGCGCTATACAGGTCGCGCAATTCATTGATAAGGAGTTCGTTCAGATTATTGAATGTGGGTGCGAAGAGTGCCATAACACAAAGGATTCGCGGCAAAACGCCCCATAGTTTGTCAGAATCTTCCCTGAACCACCCTTGGGTATCCACCGACAATCCGTTCCCAGACGGTGCATCAGAAGAATGATGCAGATCGCGCAAGACCCAGACCTTTTATCTATAACGTTCTACGAGCGATTGAAGGTCATGGCGGAGAGGGTGGGATTCGAACCCACGGTGCCTTGCGGCACAGCGGTTTTCAAGACCGCCGCAATCGACCACTCTGCCACCTCTCCATGAATGGGCCAGAAGCCGAGTGTTCATTCCTAGCGTGATCCCGGGGATGTTCAAGCTCTCGTTCATCGAACTCCCCGGGACCCGCTGCCCTTGCCATATCCTAGGGTTCCACCCCGGAGAGTTTCTTGCCAGATTCGTAGACTGGGATTTTGTCCGTCTTTTTCGTATTCTGATTGCCCGTGGCGAGGCCCGAATAGGACGGATCGTTGTAGGGGTTCCATGCGCTGGAGGGCACGCCGCTCTTCAGGCTCAGGCGGAACTGCGTTTCCTTCCAGTAGGTACTGCCTCCTCCCGGCGCGATACGCGTGCCGGCGTAGCTCACCTCGGTGTAGTAGATCTTGCGCGCAGCATCGTAGACCTTGAGCGGAGAGGCCGAACCGCCCTGGGTATAGTTGGTTTTCACCTCCACGCTTGTCTCGCTGTAGCCGAGAGCAAAGAGCTCGCTCAGGTCCACGTAGTAGCGGAACGAGAGTCCTTCGCTGGCGCGGGCCGGGAAAGCGGATCGATTGTTGAGCAGTGCACGTATTTCCGTAAATCCAGTGCCTTGCTGATTGATCGAGGCCTCGACGAAGTACTCGTCATCCGGCGTCTCCGCAACAGGGAAGTTCGCCAGGGGCGCTCCGCCGTATTCAGAGACCATGCGAGCGAGCGCTCCGGTGAAGCCTGCGTTGTAATCGAGCGCGACTTCGTTGGTGACGTAGTTGCTCCGATCATCCGTGTACGCCGTGTCGCTGGCCGAGGATGGGCCGCCAACCAGCGCACCGTAGAGGGTGTGACGGTTGTTGACGGGATTGGAGATATTATTGCTCCAGGAGCCGTGGGCCGCGCGATGGTGGGGATTGATTGGCGGGTTGTTGCCAAAGCCCACGACGTAGCTGCGACTGTTCGGGTTTTCGCCGAGCATGTAGTTGATCTGCGCTTTGGCGAAATCGCGGTAGCGCGTTCCTACATCGCCCACGCGGTCGGCGTAGATGAAGGCCATGAACGCCGTATTGGCTGCATACCGGAGCGAACCCCATTGGTCCAGCCAGGCAAGGCCGCCGGGCGTGTACTTGATGCGCGCCCCGTTCTCTCCCACGGTCCAGTAGTTCAGCCAGCGCTGGGAGGCGTTCTTGTAAACATCCTTCCCGGTCAACTGTGCGAGGAGCACATTGGCGCCGTAGATCTTGTCATCCCACGAGATCGTCCACTTGAGCGATTTGTTCTGGAACTGCTCGCTGTAGATCGACTCGGCTTTTTGCAGGTACGATGTCTCGCCCGTGGCGCGATAGAGCCACGCCGCAGCCCACACCAGTTCGTCGTAGTATCCGGAGTAGGAGTTGTAGTACGAGGCCGCGTCGGGGATGGCGCTTGTGTAGGTGCCGCGATAGCTATCCGCGAAGGCAAAGAGGGTCTTCGCATGCTGGAGGAGCTTGGTCGCGTAGGCGGAGTCCTCATTCTTGAAGAGGATGTGCGCGGAGGCCAGGGCCGCTGCCGCCTCGGCCGCGATCTCGGTGCCGGGCTTGGCGGTATCCGCCTTATATGAAGGGCGGGACATCGTCATGGTCTCCGGCGGACCCCAGTAGGAGTGGTCGCTGCCGCCATTGCCGACCTGTCCGTAGAAGACATTGTCGCTCGGGTGCGCCTTGATCAGCCAGTCCGCACCCCAGCGGATGGCTGAGAGGAAGGCCTCCTTTTGCTGTGCGCTCTGGTAGGCGGTGCCATACTCGATGCCGCCCCACGCGAGGAGCGTCATGCTGGTGGCCATGGGCAGAGCAAATTTCACATGATCGCCGGCATCGTAATAGCCGCCACTCAGGTCGAGCCCGACGTCGCTGCCGTCTTGCAGGGCCGAGTCTCCGCGCCAGTTGATGCGGAAATTTGCGGGTAGTTTGCCGGAGCGCTGTGCGTCGTAGAAGAAGAGCGACTTTTGCAGAGCCTCGGAGTAGTTGAACTTCCCGGTGCCTGCATTGGTTTCACGGATCGTCACCGTACCCACGGCGCGGGATATTTCGCCGCCGACGACAGTGGAGAGCTCCACAGTGAAGCTCTCGAGTCCTTCATTCGTCGGATCGCTCAGGATCGTAACGGGGATCGTCTTGAAGGTCGTTCCCGGCTCGAAGAGCAGGTTGCCATTGGCTGCAACGTAGTCCGATCCGCTCCAGGCGGTGCCGTTCTTCGTCTGATAGCTCACTCCCGCGACGGTGCTGGCTGCGGGGAGGAGCGTCACTTTCACTTGAGCCACGGTGGTGCCGGACTTTGGCTCATCCACCACGACGTCCTCGATGGCAAACTTCGGTACGACTGGTGTAGGCGTCGGGGTCGGCGTCGGCACCGGGGTGGGTGTCGGAGTTGGTGTTGCCGTGGGGGTAGGCGTAGGAGTAGCCGTCGGGGTCGGGGTCGGCGTGGGAGTTCCGCCTCCGCCCGATGGCTGGAAGGTGAAGTTCGTCGGAGCCTGGGTGAGACTGCCCGGGCTGCCGATGAACCCAAAGCTGACTGATCCGCCCGCCGGGATGTCCTTGTTCCAAGTATAAAGCTGCGCGTTGAACGAATAGCGGCTGGAGGAAACCTGGGTGTAGCCAGCGTTCCAGATCGAGGAGATCGACCGGTTCAGGTCGAATGCGAGCTGCCAGTTCTTGATGACGGAGGATGTGAGATTCTTGATCACGACCTGCGCCTCGAAGCCGCTGCGCCAATCATTACTCACCTTGAAGGTCACGCTCACATTGCCGAGATTGACCGTCGTATTCGGCGATCCCGGAGTCGGAGTTGCCGTGGGCGTCGGAGTCGGGGTGGGAACCGGTGTGGGTGTTGGCGTCGGCACCGGAGTTGGTGTTGGCGTGGGTGTGGGAGTAGGCGTCGGGGTGGCAGTCGGAGCAGGCGTAGGCGTCGGAGTAGTGCCGCCACTGGAGGTTTGGAAAATAAAGTCCGAGGGAGCTTTTGTCAGGTTTCCCGGAGAACCGGTGAAGCCAAACGACACCTTGCCCCTGGCCGGGACATCCTTGTTCCAGAGATAAGGCTGTGCGTCGAAGGTATAGCGATCTCCGGATTTGCTCACGAGACGGGCATTCCACGGGCTGACAGGCTCGCGCTCAATGCGGAAGGACAACGTCCAGTCGCGCAGGATGCTCGACGTCTTGTTCTCGATGACGACATCTCCCTGGTATCCGCTGATCCAGTCGCTCGTCAGCTTGAAGGTGACGATCACCTGGTCATTCTCAAAGCGCGCATCCCGCGATCCCGGAGCAGGAGTCGGCGTAGGGGTGGGAACGGGAGTGGGCGACGGAGTCGGGGTCGGATCACCATGATCATGATCCGCCGGCACATCCGGCGCGACCATGGGATCGGGCGCAGTCGTACCATAATCCACACCGCCAAAGTCGAGGTCGCTCGTGGAGAAAAACACCTCTCCCACGGGGTCGATACGCTGCCAGATGACATACAGAACATGACGCCCCTTGCGCTGCGGCAGGGTCACGTCAAACATGTAGTTCTTCCCCTCGAGGCGGGCATTTTCGCCACCAGGCAGCGCCTCGAGGTCGCTCCACTTCAGCGGCTGCCGAGGATCGTAGTCGGCCTTGGTGATATACGCCTCGAAGTAGCTCGGATCATGTGGCGTCGCCGCATAAAAGACGCAGTGAAAATGCCCCGGCTGCACCTTGGTGGCGGGCCAGTCCGTACGGGCGAGATTCAGTCCCGCGTATTTGTCGCGCCCGGCTCCTGGCAGTTTTCCATCGGGGATCTGCGTCCGGTAGTCGTGATTGGGCAACTGCCTGTTGACCTCATGCCAGTCATAAAATGCCTGGGTACCAGCCACCGCAACAGCCGCCCGGCCTGCGGCCGAGGAGGGGTGCTCGGGGTTTTCCAGGAACACCTCGTATGATCTGCTGATCGGACTGGCCATCGAGCCATGTCCAAAGCATGCGACCAACGAACCCAAAAACGCCGTGATGGAAAGCAGGAGGAACCTCATGGGTCGGGAGTGTGGGGATATCTGAAAAAACTTCCCGCCCAACTCGATGAACTTTCCCGAAAAGTCGGTGAATTGTCAGGGCAACTGGATGCATCACCGCTCTTGCCTGATCCTGCCCGGGAATCACCTTTTCCCGCCTGGGAGCAGGGTTTACAGACACCGCCGCTTTACTCTTGCGGCGGAAAGACCTCGAGAGGAACGCCTCCGTATTCCTGGACCATGCGCGCCAGAGCGCCAGTGAATCCGGCATTGTAATCGAGCGAGACTTCATTCGTGACGTAGTCACTGCGGCGATCGGCATAGGCATCGTCCCTCGGCGCGGACGGGCCTCCCACCAGCGCCCCGTAGAGGATATATCGGTTGTCCCCGGGTTCATCGACGTCATCACTCAAGGAACCATGCGCCCCGGCGTGATGAGGGTTGCGCGGAGGATCCTGGCCAAAGCCGACGACATAGCTGCGATGCTCAGGATTGCTCCCGAGAATGTAGTTGATCTGCGAGCGGGCAAAATCCCGGTAGCGCATTCCATGATCCCCCACCCGGTCAGCATAAATAAACGCGAGAAAGGCCGTATTGGCTGCATACCTCAAGGAACCCCAGCGATCCAGCCAGGCAAGGCCTCCCGGCGTGTATTTGACGCGTTTACCGGCATCTCCCACCGTCCAAAAATTCAGCCATTTTTCGACGGCATGCTTGTAGACCTCTTTGCCGGTCAACTCCGCCAGGAGCACATTGGCTCCGTAGATCTTGTCATCCCAGGTCTGCGTCCAGTGCATGTCGTCGTCATCCTGAAAGCGCTCACAGTACGCCTCGGCCTTTTGCAGATAAACGGGGTCGCCTGTCGCACGGTAAAGCCACGCCGCCGCCCATGTGAGCTCATCCAGATAGCCCGAGGAGGGGTAATACTCCGCCGCATCGCGAATGACCTCGGAGTATCGGCCATGATGAGCCTCCGCCAGGTCAAACAGGGAGCGGGCACTGCTCAGCAGCTTCTGCGAATAATCTGGATCATCGCTCTTGAACAGGATCGCAGCGGAAGCCAGTGCGGCGGCGGCCTCTGCGGCCACATCCGACCCGGGCTTGCTGGCATCGATCCTGTAGGCTGGACGCTTCATGCTCATCACCTCGGCTGGCCCCCAGTGGTCATGGTCGAGGGTGCCGCTGCCCACCTGGGCATAAAAGACGTCGGCGCTTGGATGCGCCTTCATCAACCAGTCCGCGCCCCATCGCACCAAGGATAGCAGCTCGCCTTTCTGGCGCGCACGATGATAGCCCTCGCCGTACTCAATGCCGCCCCAGCTCAGCAGTGTCATGGCGCTCGCCATGGGGAAGGCAAACTTCACGTGATCACCGGCGTCGTAAAAGCCACCCGTCAGGTCCACGCCGACATCGCTCCCATCCTCCATCGCAGAGTCACCCCGCCACTGAACGCGAAACCCCTCGGGCAATTTCCCAGAGCGCTGTGCGTCATAAAAGTACAACGCCATCTGCAATGCTTCCGCGTAGTTGAATTTTCCGCGACCGTCATGCCTGGAAACAGGAGTTGAGGCCGTCGGCGTGGCCGTCGGCGTGGCTGCTGGCGTGGCTGCTGGCGTGGCTGCTGGCGTGGCTGCTGGCGTGGCTGCTGGCGTGGCTGCTGGCGTGGCTG
>QAYZ01000009.1:65750-184203 GCA_003054655.1 Spartobacteria bacterium LR76
TTGCCGTTGGCATGGCTGTTGGCGTGGCTGTTGGCGTGGCTGTTGGCGTGGCTGTTGGCGTGGCTGTTGGCGTGGCTGTTGGCGTGGCTGTTGGCGTGGCTGTTGGCGTGGCCGTTGGCGTGGCCGTTGGCGTGGCTGCTGGGGTCGAACTCTCAGCACCAGCATAATGGAACGCAAAATCCCATGGAGCCTTGGTCAATCCTCCCTTGGCTCCGATGAAGCCAAAAGACACCCGGCCATTCGGCGGAATGTTTTTGTTCCAGTCAAATGACTGGGCATCGAAGGTATACAAGTCCCCCGACGTCTTCGCGATCCGCGCATTCCAGACATTGGCCGGAGGTTGCTCGATGCGAAAGGAGAGCTGCCAATCGGGCAAAACCTGCGCCGTCCGGTTCTCGATCGTGACATCAGCCTGATACCCCTCACCCCAGTCGCTATTCAGCCGGAAGGTGACGATCACCTGATCGTGCTCAAAGCGGGCGTCGCGGGCTTCCTTTCTTTCCTGCGCCTGGCCGAATACCGGGAGAAACGCAAAAAAGGCGATTGCGAAAAAAGCAGTTCTTCCCCCACGCAGTCGATCCGACATCTTCATCACTTATCCACGAGATTCCCGAAATCTCACCCCAAACCGCGTATTTTTACAGCCCAGTTTGTTGTTTTCCCTCATCGGCGACCATACATCTGCCCACCTCCTGCTTGCGCGGCGAGGAGGGATAAGGTTCTCTTTCCCGATGCCCGCAGCTAGCATCTCGACTCTCTGGCAGAATCTCTGGTCCTTCCTGGAGAAGATTCCCGCCAAACGCGCCCTGGTCGCCGCCCTCGCCATATGGATCGTTTACGGCACGGTCATCTCGACCATCGTCGCCATCCAGCCGACCCGTCGCAGCGCCACCATCGAGTACCAGCTTGCCACCGACAACTGGTGGGGCGGCGAAAAAAGCCTCTATCGCAAAAAGAACGGCTACCTCTACCTCCCGCAATTCGCCATCCTTTACACCCCCTACGAACTCCTCCCAGACCGCGTCGGCGAGCCTCTCTGGCGCCTGACCTGCCTGGGATTGCTCGCGGGTTCGCTCTGGGTGGCGGCGGGGCATTTCACGCCGCGACGTCGCGAACTCATCTTTCTCATCGCCACGCTGCTCGTCCTGCCAGCGTCGTTTTCCAGCGCCCGCAATGGTCAGGTCAACATGCCCCTCGCCGGGATATTCCTCCTGCTCGCCGTGACCCTGGCCCGGGAGAAATGGTGGACGTCCGCCATCCTGCTCGGCCTGACCCTGATTCTGAAACCGATCGCCATCGCCCCGATCCTGGTCTGCGGCGTGCTCTTCCCGCGGCTGCGCATCCCGCTAGTGGCCACCCTCTTGGCCATCATCGCCCTGCCTTTCCTGCACTGGAATATCAGTTATGCAGCGGGACAGTATCCCGCTTTCTTCAATAACCTCACCCAGGCGGGTAAACCAAAGGGAAACTCCTGGTGCGACTTTGCGGGAATGTTCCGAACCTTCGGGATGGAGCTTCCGTCCACCCTGCAACTCGGCATCCGGGGCCTGGCCGGACTCGGCACGCTCGTGCTTTCGTGGCTCGCGCTGCGAAGATTTGATGCCATGCGGGGAGCCTTCGCTGTGCTCTTCCTCAATGTCACCTACCTGATGCTCTTCAACCCCCGCACCGAAACCAACTCCTACATCATGCTCGCCGCCTTCGCGGCCGTGATGGGTGCGTACACCGGCGGGTTCCTGAAACGCATCGACTATGCCGCATGGTGGACGGCTGTCGCCATCATCCTTGGCTCGGAAAACTACGGAAACCCGATCTTTCCCTGGACCAATCTGTGGCTGAAGGCTCTCGTGGCCTCCGCCATCTTCGTCTGGCTGGCCCGCCAGATCCTCGCGCTACCCAAGACGACCTCGCTGCCGTATCAGGCAGCGACGGAAGCAGCCTGACGCCGCTCGAGGGCGACGGTGACGGCCTGAAAGACCTGATCCACCGAGATGCGCCGCATGCAGACATTGTCGCGGCAGTTTGTCTGGCGGTTGTTCAGCGCGCTCACGCACGGGCTGCATGCCAGCCCGGCGGTGATCGACTGGGTATTCGGCGAAAGGGTGCCGAAGAGCTTTGGCGTCTCGGGACCGAAGAGCACCACGGTTTCCACCGAGGTAAGGGCGGCAAAATGCGCCGGGCCGCTGTCATTGGTCACCAGCACATCGGATTCGTTATAAAGAGCGAGAAGTTCGCGCAACGTCGTGCGACCGGCAAAACAAACCACGCGGGGATGATCGAGCTGGGCCACGATATCCGCGACTTTCCTGGCCTCGGCAGGACCGCCGGTGAAGCCGACGTAGTAGTGCTCGGACAAGGCGAGCACGCGCCGGGCCAGCTCGAGGTAGTTTTCATTGGGCCAGCGGCGCAGCGGCAGAAGGTCGCTGGCATTGGCATTGAGCAGCACGAGGGCCTTGCGGCCCGGACTCGTCGTCTCGGCAACGAGAGAGCGGACGGCAGCCACCTCCTCTGGAGTCGGCTGGAAATGGGGCAACGGAAGAAGCTCCTCATCGGCATGCCAGTCAAAGCGCGGCATCAAATCGGGTTCGCGGTCATCAACCGCCGCCACGAGCGAGCGAAACGTCACGCTGCTGTGCAGGTGCGGGTTATACCGCAGGCGACGGGTAAAGAGATCACCCCGGAACGGCCCCTCCCCCGCATGCCAGGCGTGAAAACCTACGCGGATCGGGATGCCGGTGAGGTAACACAGCACCGCCGTGGAACGGGCAAAAAACTCCATGTCCACACACGCTGCGAGTTTCATCCGGCGGATACGCCCCACGACCTCAAGGGCGCTCGTGATCATGGTAAAGGCGTTCTTCGTATTGACCGTAAGGACGTTCTCCGACGGGATCACGTCCAGGGCATCGAGAATGAAGCGATTTTCCTGAAAAACGAAAAAGTAGACATTCTCGCGTCCATGGCGCTGTACCGCATCGCGGATCGCCGCACTGGCCAGCACGGTGGAGCCCTGCTCGGCAAGCTTCATGAAGAGCAGCCCCTTATGCTCGGGGGTCACAATCTCCCTGCCGCCAAACAACTTACGAAAAACGGTCAGAACCGCGCAGGCGGTCCCGCCACACCACCGATCAATGAAACCGAGGACTTTGGGATTGGTGGCGAGTTGGCTCATCTACGAATACAAACCGCCAATTAAGCGCGCCGGTCAGGGCGGAGGCAAGGCGATTTCGCGACTCCCCGGCGGCATAGCGGTACAAACATTCGCCGCCGCCTGGCCGGGGATCCGCCGAGCCGCTCCTACACGAGCTTATCGCGTAGACCGCCAAAAGCGTGAGTAAGCTTCTTCATGCCCAGCTCGATACGGGTCTTTACGGTACCGAGAGGGGTATCGGTAAGCGCCGAGATCTCTCGCTGGCTTCGGTTCTCAAAATAGGCGAGTCGGATGACCTGTTGTTGCTTGGGCGGCAGCGTCGCGATCTGCTGGTGCAGCAGTTCCCGAATGTCATCGCGGAAGGCGTCGCGCTCCACCACATGCGTCTCGTCGAAGGCCTTGTCCGGATGATTGCACGAGATCTCGTAGCGATCCGTGGCCCGACGGTAGGCGCTATGCTGGCGGAGGCGGTCGATCGCCCGACGCCGAGCCAGAGTGCAGAGCCAGCTCACGAGCTTGCCCTTGCGGGCAGAATAACTGTCTGCTCGGTCCCAGACCTGAAGAAAAACCTCCTGGAGGACATCCTCGGCCTCGGCTTCGTCATGGAGCACCTGCATGATGATCGATCTCAAAACCGTGCGATATCTCCGGTGCAACCGCTCAAGCGCCTGCGGGATTCTCTGCATCAATCCCTCCATCAACTCCTGGTCTTCTCCCGCCGTAATCTGTTCCATTGTGATTTCCATAGGTTGTCTTGGGTTCGAGAGCAGACTAGCGTCGCTGACGCGTTCCTCCAATCGGTGCACCCTACGATTGGCGCATCAGCAAATCGCCTACCCCGTCAGGAAACCCTGAGGAGCGTTTAGGGGTATTCCCTCGCTCGCAAGAATCGCTCAGGTACGATACTTAGCTGTGGAAATGGAACACATGATCGGGGCGACCTGGACGGGCAACGCTGTATTTTACAGGGTGTGGGCACCAAAATTCAGCTCGGTTGCAGTGGAGGTTCATCGCGATGGGAAGACACGAACAATAGCTCTCTCCCAAGCCGAAGGGGGATACTTCATCGGGGAGGACCCCGAGGGTCGGCCCGGCGACACCTATGGATATCGACTGAATCATTCCGACAGAATATTCCCCGATCCCGCTTCGCGTGCGCTCAGCGGAGGAGTACATGGACTCTCTCTGGTTGTCGATCCAGCCGCCTTCAACTGGGCGGACCAGGGATGGAAGTCCCCCGCCTTGCGGGATCTCGTCATTTACGAAGTGCATGTCGGCACATTCACTCCTGCCGGTACGTTTCAAGCCGCAAAAGAGCGTCTGCCTTACCTCCGGTCACTCGGCATCACGGCGATCGAACTCATGCCGCTCGCGGATTTTCCCGGCACGCGCAACTGGGGTTACGACGGCGTGCAGATCTACGCTCCGGCCTCCTGCTACGGCACGCCCGATGATCTGCGGTCTCTCGTCGACGCCGCGCATGGCGAGGGCATCGCGGTGATCCTCGATGTCGTCTACAATCACCTCGGCCCGGATGGAAATTACCTCACCGCATTCAGCCCCTACTACTTTCACTCCCGGCATCACACCCCGTGGGGGAATGGTTTCAACTTCGATGCGGAGCACTGCGCCCCGGTGCGTGGGTATTTCAGATCAAATCCCGGCTACTGGATGGACGAGTTTCACATCGACGGATTTCGTTTCGATGCCGCCCACGAGATCCAGGATGACACCACGCCCCACATCCTCGCCGAGATGACCGACGAGATCCACAAGCGCGGAGGTTTTGCCATCGCAGAGGATGACCGCAATGAAGCCCGGATGCTCGCTCCGACGGCGCAGGGCGGCATGGGGTTTGATGGCGTGTGGGCCGATGACTTTCACCACAGCATCAGGGTGACCCTCACTGGAGAAACTCACTCCTATCTCGGGAACTTCGCGGGCGGAGCCAGAGAGGTCGGCGAGGTTCTCAGCGAGGGATGGCTGTACCACGGCCAGAAGACACCCGTGACGGGCAAACCCCGCGGCACCCCGGGCGGGCATCTGCCGCCGCATCAGTTCATTCACTGTCTTTCCAATCACGATCAGGTGGGCAACCGCGCCTTCGGAGACCGGATCAGTCAAACGGCCTCACTATCCGGTTATCGTGCCGTCTCAATGTTGCTATGCCTCTCTCCCTACACCCCGATGCTATTCATGGGGCAGGAGTGGGCGGCCACATCGCCCTTTCTTTTCTTTACGGATCATAATGATCAGTTGGGCAAACTCGTCATCGAGGGGCGGCGCAGGGAGTTTGCCGCCTTTCCGGAATTTGCCGACCCCGCGACGCGCCTGCGTATCCCGAGTCCCCAGGCGCAAGAGACATTCCAACACTCCAAACTGCGATGGGACGAGATCGAAAGAGAGCCTCACGCGCTCATTCTGTCACTCTACCGCGAGTGCCTTCATCTGCGGCGCGAGGAAGCCACCTTCCGCCCGGAAGCGCGAGAAGGCTATCGCACGGAATGCGACGCGGATACGCTGCGGATACGATGGAGAGGTCCCGCTGCCGAGTGGCTGCTGATTACCCATCTGGGAGGAGCGTGTGAGATCTCCCTAGGGCGGACCTGGCGCTGCGTGCTGGGGAGCGAGGAAATCCGCTTCGGCGGTCATCGCACCGCCCTCACCTCGCTAGACTCACTTGTGTTTGACGGCCCGGAGTCCATTCTCCTTCACAACGAGGGGTAAACACACGCAGCGACTCGCCGGGATACGAATCTCCGGTTGGAAAGTCGCTTATGAAAACTCTCGGCATCATCCTACTAGTCGTCGGCATTGCCACCCTGGCACTGCCCTACATCACCTTCACCAAAAAGGAAAAGGTCCTCGATGTCGGCCCCATCGAAGCCGTGAAAGAACAGAAGGAGAGCATCCCGGTCTCACCGATTATCGGCCTGGTGGTCCTGGCTTCAGGCGCGGGAATCGTCATCGCCTCCGTCGTGAGAGGCAAGAAATAGCATTCCTGAATAAAACAAACGCCCCCTCCGGCAACACATCGGAGGGGGCGTTTGCTTTTCCAGCGATTTACTTTCCTCCAAAAACCTTCCCAAACACCCAGATCACAAAAAGCACGATCGCGGCAATCCACAGGAGGTGGAAGGCCAGCCCGGTGAGGGCGAATGCAACCCGCAGAATGAACCAGGCAATCAAGAGGAATATTGCGACGCCGATGATTCCGTTCATGACGAGACACCTCCCGCTCCGATGAATGCGTTTTGTTTCTTCATGCCCGGGAATCGACGCTCAAGCCGCTTTCGGATGCCGTAAGATTTCCACACATTTCGGACACAGCCAGCAGCCGATCTAAAAACGAACCTAGCGTAAATACTATTTAGTTATGAAACTCTCACTCATTCGCAAAACAACTCTGGCTCTGGTCTTGACCCTGAGCGGAACCCTCCTCTCCGGCTGCATCAACGTCGAGCGCCACACGGAACCTGATACCACGACGACCGTGACCCGCACCTCCGTGCCGTCCTCGACCACGGTGGAACGCACCACGACATACTAAAGCCCCCCCCACACACAAGCCACTCCATCTCTTTGGCTCCGCATGGAGCACGAGAGGTGGAGTTTTTTTGCCCCTGTGAAACGGAGCCGCAAAAATTTCCATGAGGGTTTTTCCCGGAAGCGGGATTGGACTCGTTATACGGGACGGAAAACACCTCCCGGTCAAAAAGACCAAACCCTGAATCCCATGAAAACCTCTAGAAACCTCCTCACAATCGCCTTCTCCCTTATCGCCGCCACCGGATTTGCCGTGGCAGGCCCCAGCAACCCTGCCAGTTCCTTCTCTGGAGTCCCGAACGTCTCGCAAGGACGCGGATGCCCGATGGTCACGCCAGTGGCCCATTCTCTGGCGACGACGAACCCCAAGGGAGCAGCCGCAGCCACCCAGACGATCTCCTACCAACACGAGGGCTGCACCCGTAACGCTGAAAATAAGCTGACGTGCAAACCCGGCCAGACCTCCTGCCAGGCCATGCGCCAGAGCTAAGGTTATCGGTCCGGAGGCGAATGGTGCATTCGCCTCCGGATCATGCTAATGATCTCACCATGCAAGACGACCTTGGAAACCTGCTGAAATCCTGGCAGCCCGACCTCCCGGAAGCTTCGGATTTTCGCCGGACGGTATGGTTACGTATCGAGCAAACGCCCTCGGCACGAAGAATGTTGCCCATTCTTGAGTGGTTCATCCGCCCTCGTGTGGCGTTGGCCATCGTTGCGGTCGCCCTCGTCCTTGGTGGATTCGCCGGTGCCGCCACAGCGGAGCGCACCGACAGCGCCACGTATCTTCGCTCCGTCAATCCCTACGCCCGCCTCCGGTGAAAAGAGCAATCGTCGTTTTCGCCCTCGTTCTCGTCGCCGCATTTGTGGCATTGGCAGTCTCCCGCCACGTATTCGCCAGCCATTCGTCGATGGACTGGCTCCGCGACGAGTTTCACCTTACCGACGCCCAGATGGACAAGGCGGCGGCTCTGCACGCCGAGTATGAGGCTAGCTGCGAGACCATGTGCCGTCGCATCGCGGAGACAGACGCCCGGCTTGCCTTGGCGATCCGATCAACCACCTCAATCACACCGGAAATCGCCGCCGCGATCGCCGAGACCGACCGCGTCCGCACCGAGTGCCGGATCGCAATGTTAAGCCATTTCTACCAAACCGCAGCCCTGATGCCTGAGAGCGAACGCCAGCGGTATCTGGAAAAGGTATTACCGACCGTCCTGCACCCCGGGGAAATGCACGACGATCATATGCGATGAGTCCCGAACCCGACAGCGCTGCAATGCTGCGTCTCCAGGCGGGAGACGACCTCGCGTTGAACGAATTGATGGATCGGTGGCGCACACGTGTCATCAGCTATCTCATTCGAATGGTGTCCAGTCAGACCACGGCCGTCGACCTGGCGCAGGAGACGTTTGTCCGCGTCTACAGCGCTCGCCAGAGTTATCGTCCGTCAGCGACATTTTCCACCTGGCTTTTCGCCATCGCGACGAATCTGGCCCGTCATCATCTCCGCTGGCAGCGAAGGCACCCCGCCGTGTCCTTGGATGATCCCGTCGAAGGAGAAGCTCTCCATGACCGACTGCCATCTGCTTCAGGCACGCCCTCCGGAGATACTGTGAAATCCGAGCAGGCCGTCGCCGTGAAGCAGGCCATCGGCGATCTCCCTCAAGACCTTCGCGAAGCGGTAATCCTTTTCGAGTACGAAGGAATGTCCCATGCCGAGATAGCAGCCGTGGTCGGCTGCTCGGCAAAGGCCGTCGAAACTCGCCTGTACCGGGCGCGACAGATCCTTCGCCAAAATTTACGGTTCCTTCTCTAGAAACTCCGAGGGTTTCCCCTTTTCACGGGATTTTACCCTTATGAAAACGGTATTTTCCCTCGCTTCCGCGTTTTTCCTCGCCGTCCCAACCGCCATGCAAGCCGGCCCGGTGCTCGACATTCACTCAGGCAGCGACGTGGTCGTCGCCAGTTCGCACATCCGCGCCGCTCCCGACGGCGGGACCTATATTTCCGGCATTTCCCGACCGGCCCAGGGAGTTTCGGCCCCGGCCCAGCCCCACATCCATATCATCGCCTACGACAGGAACGGCGACATCCTTTTGGAAAAAATCGACATCCTGAACCGCTCCGATTTCATCGCGAGCCACTACGCCCCAAGCCCACGGGCAGCCTACACAGCATATCTTCCTGTAGAAGCCTCGAAGATTGGCAAGGTCGCCGTCATCCCGCACTCGGGCCATCACCATGGCAAAGCAAAAATATAGGGGTTTTTCGAATTTCCCCGAGGGGTTTTTCCTTCTGCGGCTATTCACTCCTATCATGAAAAGAACACTCCTTCTCATCGCCGTCGCCGTATCCCTCGCGCCGGGACTTCTCCGTGCACAGAACGCTGAACTCGACGAGTACGTGGCGGTCTCCGCGGCACTCGCCCAGGATAACCTGGACTCGGCCAAGACGGCTGCGGGAAAACTCGCCCAGGAGAAGGGCGCTCTCTCGGCACCGGCCTCCCAGGTGGCGGAGGCAGCTTCCCTCGACGCAGCTCGCGAAAGCTTTCGCACGCTCAGCGCCGCCGCCGAGAAACTCGCCTCGGGCCAGCCTGGATATTATGTTTTCCGTTGTCCCATGGCCGGAGCCGACTGGGTGCAAAAGAGCAAGGATGTGCAAAATCCCTACATGGGTAAGCAGATGTCCTCCTGCGGAAGTATCAAGGACTCCACTGCTCCCATGAAAATGGGCGGCTGCTGCGGCTAGCAGCCTCCCGGATTTAGCGCGGTGAGTCGACCGCCAGCACGGTCGATCCGGCAGGCGGGAGGCAAAGAACACCGTCAAGCACTTCACCGAGCAACAAATCTCGCACCTTCAGCCCTGCCAGGGAAACCTCCTGCGGCTGCGGCGTAAAGTTCTCGATGAACACGTAGTCCTCGCCGTCACCGAGCCGACGCTGGGCCGATACACCCGCAGGCAGCGCGCCAGGCCAGGCGCTCTCCAGCGACAGACGCTCGATCAGCGGGCGGTAAAATGCTCGTAACGCGTCAGCCTCCAGTCGGGGAGCGATGTACCACGCCTCCCCCCTTCCGTGGCGATTTCTCGTGATCGCAGGAGTTTCCGCAAACATCCCCGACGAGTAGGTGGCGACCACCTCGGCCTCGACATCGCGCAGGATGCCGCAAAGCACGTTTGCCCTCAGTCTCTCACCCAGGCCGCAGACATCGGCGGCAACGGGTTTCAGTTCAATTTTCTCCCCCTCGGGAAGGGTGTCATATTCCTCATTCCAAAGGCCAAAGAGACGCATCAGCCCGTCACCAGGCCAGCCGCCAGCAAGGCAAAGATTTGTCTCGTCACAGATGCCGAGATATGAGGTGGCCACCAGGAGACCGCCTTGCTCGACAAAGGACTCCAACCTCCGGGCGACACCGGGCTTGAGCATCCAGAGCTGAGGCAGAACCAGTATTTCGTAGGGAGTGAAATCGTGTTCGGATGGGAAGATGTCCACCGGTATGGACCTCTCCCAGAAGGCCAAGTGATGCTGACCCGCGACCACATCGTACGCGTCGTTGCCGCGAGCAGCCCCCTCGGAGAATTCCAATCCCCACCGCGCCTCCAGGTCGTAAACGAGGCCAACGCGCGCCGGTTGCGGCACGGAGCCGAGCACCGGTTCCAACCGTTCATAGCTGAGGGACAAATCTGCCACGCTGCGAAAGACCCGGCCATCGGCGCGGCCGGAGTGGTCCACCACGGCTCCATGGAGCTTTTCCCGGCTTCCCCGGCCCTTACGCCATTGAAAGTAGCACGTCCCCTCGGCGCCATGCCCGAGGGCCTGAAGCATTTCCAACTGATGCACCGCCGCAGGCTTCGGTCGCATGCGAGACTTCCACTGCGGCGCGTCCGGACAGCTCTCCACCAGCATCCATGGGCGATCCGGCTTGAAACAGCGATAGTAGTTATCCTTGAAGCTGATCGCCGCTGCGGACGGGATGAGATTGGGATCATCAATCTCATAAGCCGGATATTGATCATCCATGACAATATCCACCTTATGAGAGAGCGCGGCATAATCGATCCACGAATGCATGCCCATGAAATTGGTTGAAATCGGCACACCAGGCGAAAGCGGCCGAACAGTCGCCACCTCAAACTCATACCAATCCTGAAGCTGCCAGTTCCTAAACCGCAGCCAGTCCACCGAGAGACTGTCGACGCTCCAATCCCGGGGATCGATCTGCTCCCAGGCTGTAAACTCATGGCTCCAGAAGGCGGCCCACCAGGAGCGGTTCAGGTTTTCCAGCGTCGCGTATTTCCGCTCCAGCCAGCGCTGCCACTGCTCGAGGCAGAGAGAGCAGAAGCACTGGCCCTGGAGGTCGTCGTTGCCGAGCTCATTGGAGATATGCCACATCGCCAGAGCCGGATGCTGGCCAAAACGATCGGCGAGACGCTCATTGATCGCCCTCACTTTCTCCCGGTAAACGGGCGACGACCAGCAGTGATTATGCCGGTGCCAGTGCGGCTCCCGCAGCCCCTGGGCATTGACCCGCCGGATCTCGGGATACTTTTGCGACATCCAGGCAGGCTTCGCCCCGCTGGGTGTGGCGAGGATCACCTTGTGACCCTGCTCCGCCATCCGGTCAAATATCCGGTCGAGCCATCCAAAATCATAGACACCCTCGTCGCGCTCGTAACTCGTCCAGCCAAAGACCCCGAGAGTGAATGTATTGCACCCGGCGATCTCCATGAGGCGGAAGTCCTCATCGATAACCTCCGGCGAATGCAACCACTGGTCGGGGTTGTAGTCTCCTCCATGGAGGATTTTCCGGAAACCCGGGATGAGCAAAGGGCGAGAAGCTTCAGATGATGTCATAATATCAGGGGATCACTAGCAAACGATGCGATTGCCTAAGTCTCTCAGGCGGCCACGTCTCCAAGGGAGTGCAACCGTATCCGGCGCTCCCTCGACCCAACAATCCCGGGAAGGCGGTTTTGCGGGGATATTTCATTCAACGCATTGAACTGATCTCCGAAAGAAAAGAAACACCGCACTCACGAATTCTACGGTAAGAACAATCTTGGCACGCCTGCCCCTTTCTATTTCCCGGCGACCCGATGTACGGTGCCGCCATGAAGATCCCCTTCCCCAAGCTGGCCCTTGCTCTGAGCGTTGCCGCAGGGATTCCCTCCACGCACGCGACCGACCTGATCAAGGCGGACAACAGTTCCAACCTCCGAACCGCCGGCACATATGCCGCACCAAACGAGACGGTGAACAACCCCTCAAGCTCCGATCGCATTATCTTTAACAATGTTTTTGCGAACACGACAGCTTCCATCAACACGGGCGGCCTGACGGCAAATGCCATCGTCATCCAGGATCCGGGACATGACGTGAAGCTCTCCACCGGCGGCAGCCTCACCATCGCAACTCTCGACCTGTCGGCCGCAACCCAGAATCTCACCATAAACAGCGGCGGCTTTGCCACCCGTATGTCGGGAGCGGCTCCCAGCGTAACCGTGAAAAGCGGCATCACGCTAACGATCAACTCGGCCTTTTATTCCAACAACAGCGGGACGATCACCCTCACTGGCGACGGGACTACAAATATCAACGGCGTCATTTCCGATGGAACTGGAACGACGAAGATCACCAAGAGTGGAAACGGTGTCCTGACAACGACAGGCAGCAATACCTATGTCGGACAAACCACGGTTTCTTCCGGCACGCTTCTGATCAACGGGACCCACACGATGAGTTCGGGCACGACCTCCGCGACCGCTTACAATGTGACCGGCGGCATCCTCGGGGGAACTGGCTCGATCAACCTTTCGGCCATCAACTCCGGCGTCACGCTCGGATCAGGCGCAAAGCTGGCCGCGGGAGGTTCCGGCGGAGCCTCCGTGGAAAGCCTCACCTTTGCCCTCGGCACGGGATCTCTCAATACGACCGCGGCGATCGGAGCGGCCAATACAGGAGCCTTTGTGTTTGAGCTCGGATCGAACCTGACTCCCGGCTCAACCTACGACCAGATCCTGTTGACCAGCGGCACCCTCGACATCGGTACGGGTCTCCTGGAAGCAACCGACTTCGACTTCACCACCCTTGCGGGCTTTGGCACGGGAGTATATGTCCTCTTCGACGCCGATTCCGCCATCAGCGGATCGCTCGGCGCAAACACAACAGTTGACCTGGGCAATGGCTATACAGGCACGCTCAGCCTGGCGGATTCCAATACCAACCTGATCCTCACCGTCGTACCCGAGCCGCAGACGGCCACCCTTCTCTGCCTCGCATTGGGAATGACATTCGTCTTCGTTGCACGGCGCAGACGCAGACAAAGCTAGCTTTCGCTGTCCCGCCACGGCGCTGCCTCAATCGCAGCGCCTACTCGACATATCGCTCCAGCACGGAGAGGAGCTCGCGCAGGCGGCGCCTGCCCTCTTCCGGATGCTGGGCTCCCTCGATGCAGTGGTGCATGTGAATATTCACCACCTTCTCGGAAAGAGACTTTAGCGCCTTCCGTGCCGACACGAGCTGCATCAGCACATCCGCGCAATCCCGATCGGCCTCCAGCATTCGCTCGATACCATTGAGCTGCCCCACGATGCGGCGAAGGCGCGCCTTCAGCGCCTTGGTTTCCTCCTCGGGATGGTGATGCAGGTCAGTCGACATCGCGTGGAAATGATATGTCATGAACAGATTTCCGCCAGAATAAGCGTTGCTTCATTATAGGGGTAAGGGGTATACCCTATCCGTGACATCATTCCAGGAATTAATCACCCAGGGAGCGGCAAACGCCTGGCTGTTCATTCCGACGGCGGTGCTCCTCGGCATCCTGCATGGCTTGGAACCCGGCCACTCCAAGACGATGATGGCGGCCTTCATCATCGCGATCCGCGGCACGGTCGCCCAGGCCGTCTTGCTCGGGCTGTCGGCCGCGATTTCTCACTCTTTCGTCATCTGGCTGCTGGCAGCCACGGCTCTGCATTTCGGCTCCCGGTGGGATGTGGAAACCTCGGAGCCGTATTTTCAGATGATTTCGGGCATCATCATCGTCGGCCTGGCCGCCTGGATGTTCTGGCGCACGCGACGCGATCAAACCGACGCAACCCATCACGACCACCACCATCACGGAGAAGACGGCGGCGGACCTCATGGGGGACAAATTGTCTCCACGGATCGCGGTGAGATCGAAATCTGCATCCACGAGGACGGCGTGCCCCCGCGATTCCGGGTCTATGCGCCACTCACGCAAACCATTGCCCCAATCGTGGAGGTCTCCCGTCCCGACGATTCGAGGGAAACCTACCATTTCACCCGGTCCGGAGAATACTGGGAGGCCACCACCGAGTTGCCCGAGCCGCATGCGTTCACGGCCACCCTCCGACTGGAACCCGGCGGTCCCCTTTACAGCATTGCCTTCGAGGAACACGAGCATCTGGAGCTTTCCGACAGCGGCTTCCAAGATGCGCATGAACGCGAACACGCCGCCGATATTGCGCGCCGATTCCGCAACCGCCATGTCACCACGAGCCAGATCGTGCTCTTCGGTCTCACTGGCGGCCTGCTCCCCTGCCCCGCCGCGATCACCGTTTTGCTCGTCTGCCTGCAACTGAAGCAATTCATCCTCGGTTTCACCCTCGTCGCGTGTTTCAGCTTCGGCCTGGCCCTGACCATGGTGACCGTCGGTGCTGCCGCCGCGTGGGGGGTCCAGCACGCAACCAAGAGGTTCTCGTGGTTCTCCTCGCTGGCTGCCCGCGCCCCGTATTTTTCCAGCGCCATCCTCCTCGTTTTGGGCCTCTTCATCGCCTGGACGGGGGCAAAGCATATCCTTTAAGGACAAAGAGCCTGAAAAAAGACCCAGAAAAATCCTCCGCAGGGCGCTGGACAAACCCTCCCTCCTGCGCAATACTCCCCGTCCTCTTTAGGAAGGGTGGCTGAGTCCGGTTTAAGGCACACGACTCGAAATCGTGCGACCCCAAAAGGGTCCGTGGGTTCGAATCCCACCCCTTCCGCCACTTTTTCCCCTCTTGGCCCCACTTTTTGATCAAGAGCCGTATTATGCGGGATCGGGAACGAAGTGCGTATCCGCGCCTTCCTTAAAGATGACGTACGCCCGCTTCCAGGGATCATCCGTCAATAAACGCCATTTGTGGCCGGTGCCAGTATGATCGATCGCCAGCAGGACGTCGCCCGGATGAAGCGTAAAAGTCTCGCCGCCCAGACAGGTGAACTCAAGAACCCCGGCCAGCGTGAGAACATACTGAGGCGTCGGATCGTTGTGCCAGTCGAAGGACGCATGGACCGGCGATTCCTTGAACTCGATCGATTCCGCGCCGATCAAAAACCCCGGGCTGATGCTCCCCGTCTCGACGTGGGAGTTTCCATCCGGACCGGTGAAAAGCTTATAGGCCTTGATCATCAGGGCTGCTGGTTGAGGTTGAGTACGCTGGCAGTTTCCGCTCGCACCCTCTTGCAAAGCTCGGCGTCGTCGATCAGGGACTGTCCATAGGAAGGAATGATTTCCTTTAGCCTGGCCTCCCAGCCGCCGTTCTTCAGCTTGTCGCCGAAGCACTTTTCGAGCACGTGGATCATGATCGCCGCCGCGGTGGAGGCTCCGGGCGATGCGCCCAGCATGGCGATGATGGAGTGGTCGGCCGCTCCGACGAGCTCCGTGCCAAACTGCAGAACCCCGCCATGCACGGGGTCCTTCTTGATGATCTGAACGCGCTGGCCAGCTTCTTCCAGCCGCCAATCCTTCTCGTTGACCTCAGGATAAAATTCCCGAAGAAGCGCAAAACGAGCCTCCATGCTCTCGATCACCTGACCGATGAGATACTCGGTGAGCGCGACGTTGTCGCGGCCCACCGCCAGCATCGGCAGGAGGTTTTCGGGATCGATGGAACCGAAGAGATCCAGATAGGAGCCATGCTTGAGGAACTTGGATGAGAAGCCCGCATAAGGCCCGAAAAGCAGCGCCGTTTTGCCTTCGATATGACGTTTGTCGAGATGAGGCACGGACATGGGAGGCGAACCCACGGAGGCCTTGCCATAAACCTTGGCATCGTGCCGTCCAGCCAGTTCCTCATTATCGCAGCGCAGCCAGATCCCGCTCACCGGGAAGCCCGCATATCCGCGGCCTTCGGGAATACCGGATCGTTGCAGGAGATGCAGCGATCCGCCACCCGCTCCCAGGAAGACAAACTTTGCCTGGACGTATTTGTGCATGCCGGTCCTTTCGTCGCGGATTTTCACATCCCATCCGTCTCCGTCGCGCTGCAAATCCTGCACACGGCTGAAGAAGTTGATCGAAAAGCCCGGCTGCCCCTTGAGCGAATCCAGGAGGACAGTCGTAAGCGCTCCATAGTCCACATCGTTGCCGGTGACCATCCGCGTCGCGGCCACGATCTCGTTGGGATCGCGTCCTTCCATGACGAGAGGAATCCATTCGGCGATCTGCGCCTTGTCATCGCTGAATTCCATCCCGTGATAGCAATGGTGCGCGGTCAGGGCCTCGAAGCGCTTCTTGAGGAACTTTGCATTCTCAGCACCCCGCACGAAACTCATGTGCGGTACAGGGTGAATGAACGCCTGCGGGTCCTTGATTGCGCCCTTCCTTGTCAGATACGCCCAGAACTGCCTCGACAGGTCAAACTGCGTATTGACGTCCAGCGCCTTGGAGATATCCACACTGCCGTCAGGCTGCTCCGGGGTGTAGTTCAGCTCGCAAAGCGCGGCATGCCCCGTGCCGGCATTGTTCCAGGCATTGGAGCTTTCCTGTGCCTCGGAACCAAGCACCTCGTGAATTTCGATTTTCAGGCCGGGCTCGAGTTCCTTGAGGAACACAGCCAGGGTGGCACTCATGATGCCTGCGCCGACCAGCAGGACGTCGGTTTGCTCGGTCGGTGTGGGGGAGGTTGTCATACTTTAGGCTTTTGCCACGTAGGGTTGCGTCATCTTCGCAGGGTCGACCACGCGGTCGAACTCCGCTTCGGTGACATAGGCCAGCTTCAGCGCGGCCTCTTTCAGCGTGAGATCGTTATCCATCGCGTAATGGGCGATCTTGGAGGCCTTGTCATAGCCGATGACCGGCGCGAGCGCCGTGACCAGCATGAGCGAACGATCCACATAATCCTGGATCTTCTTAAGATTTGGTTTGGTCCCCTCGACGAGAAACTTGCGGAAGTTTTCACATCCGTCTGTCAGCAGGGTGATGGAGTGTGTGATGTTAAAGATGATAAGCGGCTTGTAGACGTTCATCTCCAGGTATCCGCTGGCTCCGCCAAAACCCACAGCCACATCGTTGGCCATGACCTGCACGCCGATCATGGTGAGCGCCTCCGCTTGGGTGGGATTCACCTTGCCGGGCATGATGGACGATCCCGGCTCGTTCTCGGGAATCTTCAGTTCGGCAAAGCCAGCGCGCGGCCCGCAGGACATCAGCCGGATGTCGTTGCCGATCTTGTAGAGCGAGACACCCAGCGTGCGCAACGTGCCGGAAAGCTGCACCAGCGCATCATGCGCGCCCTGCACCGTGAATTTGTTCGGTGCGGTGACAAAGGGCAATCCGGTCAGCTTCGCAATCTCCGCTGCCGCTTCCTCCGCGAATCCCGGGGCCGAGTTGATCCCCGTGCCCACCGCCGTGCCGCCCAGGGCGAGCTGGTAGACTCCTTTCAGCGCATCATCGAGCCGGGCCAGCCCGTCGGACAGCATCCCGGCGTAGCCCGACCACTCCTGCCCGAGGGTTAAGGGAGTAGCGTCCTGCATGTGAGTGCGGCCGATCTTGACGATGTCCTTCCACTCCTCGGCCTTGGCCGATATGGCGTCGCGCAATGCCGTCACGGAAGGAATCAGGCGCGAGGTCGTATTGACCGCTGCGGCGATATACATCGCGGAAGGAAACGAGTCGTTCGAAGATTGCGCCATGTTCACATGGTCATTCGGATGAACCGGCGTCTTGCTTCCGAGGGCCGTGCCGGCCAGTTGGCAGCAGCGATTCGATATCACCTCGTTGACGTTCATGTTGAACTGCGTGCCGCTTCCGGTCATCCAGACATGGAGCGGGAACATGTCGTGATGCTGGCCGGCGAGGATTTCATCGCAGACCTTCGCGATCAGTCCATACTGCTCGTCAGCCAGGCGCTTGTCGGCGTGGTTGGCTGTGGCGGCTGCTTTTTTCAGGATCGCATACGCCGTGATCATCTCCCGGGGGATCAGATCTTTTCCGATGCTGAAATGTTCAAGCGAGCGCTGGGTCTGGGCTCCCCAGAGTTTATCGGCCGGCACGGCGACCTCTCCGAGGCTGTCGGTTTCTTTGCGGATATCAGTCATAAATTGACCTTAGTTTTGAAAGCGGGGGGACGCGAAACTGGAGGGATCAAATCACACCCTGAGGCTGATTCCCAGAGATTTCCCCCAGATTCTCCCTGATTACTTGATCAGGGCGACTTCTTATAAGGTTCAGGCAGTTCGCGCGCGCGGGTTCTTGATCAAGATAGCCGGCGCAGCCACGCCGATCGCTATGGCCAGTACCATGAAGATACAGGTGGCACTCAGCGCGATCGTCTCCGTAAGCAGAGTCATGGACGCACCCGTGCCCGCGCTGACGATACCGAGGAAGCCGATCACCGCCCGAAACGCATAGGCTCCCGGAATCATCGCCACCACCCCAGGAAAGGCAAACGCGCTGGCGGGAGCCTTGAAGGCTCGCGCAAAGAAAAACGCCAGAAATCCGGCAGCGAGTGCACCGATCAGCGAACCGGCGACAATGTCGATATGGTGCTGAAGACAGAAAGTCCGCGTCGTGTGGCTCGCCACCCCGCAGACGACGCCGACCCAGGCCAGTCGCCAAGGCACATTGAAAAGGCACAGGTAGCCAAGCGCCGCACAGGCCGAGAAAAGCGCATCCTCCATCAGAGAAGGCAATACAGAGCTTTCCACCACCGGGATCTGGGCGCCAGTCACGGCGGTGGCCGTAAAAAGCCCCACGGCGATGGCGAGGGTAATGAGAACCGCAAATCCCAGCCGGGATATGCCGATCGCCATGTGGTTCTTGATCATGTCCTGCACGCAATTCACAAACGGCACTCCGGGCACGAGGATCATCCCCTGCGTGATCAGGCAGAGCGCTGGCATCCCGCTGAGTTTGAAAAACACGGCCACTCCGGCCACTGCTCCACTGGCGAAGGCAGTCACCAGCGAATTCAAAAAAATATTCACCCCGCGCCGGCCCATTTCCAGGCGGATCGCAGTCCCCACGACTCCAGCAAAGAACGCCACGAAAAAAGTCGGCCAGTCGCCGCCGAATAATCGGCTCAGGCTCGCCGCGGTGAGCGCCATCCCCAGCACGACCATCCAGCGCCTGTAAATTGGCGGCTGCCGCTCGATCGCTTCCAGCCTGGATCGAATTTCCGGCAGCCCCAGCCCTTTCGCCTCCACGTCATCCAGCAATGCCTCAACAGCCGCGACCGCCGCCATGTTCACAGCCATCGTCGGCACACGGTTTCCCGTTTTGGTCCGAAATGCTGCGTTCGAACTGACCGTCAGGAGGAGCGTTTCATAGGTGACCAGAGGATGAATCTCGCACCCGAACATCTTGCCAAACCGCACGACGGCACACTCCACCGAATCGGTATCCGCATTATTCTGAAACAGTATCCGGCCCACCGAAAGCGCCAGATGCGAAACTTCCTCGATGGGGGCGGAATCGACAGACATCTCCGCGATTCCTAGGCAATGCGCCCCTGCGGAATCAAATCTTTTCTCTTCACCGCAGCGGCCATCCCGGTCACGCCCTCAGGAGCGGCTTTTCGTAGATGGCGTAGGACTTGGAATGCGTCGCTCCCATGAGCCCGATAAGCTTGATGACCTGGGCGTTGTTGGCCTCGATCCAGGACAGCTCGGCGGAGTGGGCTGTCTTCTGCGTGCGCCGGACCATGTCGTGGCACAGGAGACCCACCAGCCCGGTATCCCGATGCTCGGGCGCGACGCCGAGGATCACCTGGCGGACGGTCTGGATCTTGTACGTCTTCATCAGCCACAAGATGGCGGGCAGACGCAGCCAGCGGGGGATGCGCTTGGTGCGCATGAGGAGCTCATTGAAATTTGGCAGCGTGAGCATGAATCCCACCGCCTCGCCATTCACCTCGGCAAAGACGAGGAAATCGGGATCGGCAAAGGCCTTCAGGTCGTCGGCGGAGGCGAGGAGGTCCTCCAGCGAGATCGGCACGAATCCCCAGTTGCGATCCAGGGTCACGTTGTAGAGCCGATGAGCGAGGCGCAGTTCCTCGTCCAGACGCTTCATGTCAAAGGAGCGGATGGTCACGTGCTTCGACCGCTCCCGGAGCCTTGCGGCCATCTTTTCGATGCGAGCGGGAATGCCGATGTGCAGCGGAAGGTGGAAGGCGAAGAGATTGCGCACCGCCTGCTGGGAAACGCTTTCCAGGAGCGCGGGATAGTAGGAGGGATTCCAGGGCATGGAAATACTCGGCGGCTCGTCGTATCCCTCGGTCAGCAGGCCGCACTCCTCGTTGATCGACGGACTATAGGGACCGCGCACCGTATCGCACTCGAGCTTCCCGAGCACGGCGTCGACCTCGGCAAAAAGCGCCTGCGCCGTCTCCACCCGATCTTCGCAGGCGAAGAAGCCGAAAAATCCGACCCGGTCGTTCCAGTAGGCATTGTGCGAGCGATTGTGAATCGCAGCGATGCGCCCCACGGGCTTTCCATCCCGACGCGTAATGAATCCCGTAATGGAGCCATCCTGCCGGTTAAAGAGGCTGTCGGGCTTCAGGAATTTCGCGATGCTTCCCGGGAAGGGTGGGACGAAGGCCGCGTCAGCCCCATGCAGCATCTCCGGGATGCGTTCGAAGAGGGTTCGGTCTGCGGCGGAACAGCAAGGTGTAACTGAAATCATAACGAATGGTCTCTGACTTTCGGACAAGGCGCGGGACGGAGATGTATGCGCCAGGAGATTTTATGCGTTCCCGCCTGGAGGAAGGGCAGACTCCGGTAAAACCATGGGAATGCCGGGAAGAAATCCCAAATCGAATCGAAAGAACGGGAGGCATTGTAATGGGAATCTTCAAGAGGTTTCACCCGGGCTGCAGGCGCTGGCGTTTCGAGGGAGCAGACTCCGTCCGAAGATGACCTGTGTCAAACACCATCGAGGCATCTCCGGTCCGCAATACCCCCTCTCCGCAGATCCCTCCGCCCTCTCCCGCCGAGCTTACATATATTCGTATTGAAAAATATATGCATGTACGAATATATTCCCGCCCATGGATCTCATCCAGATCTACCAATGCCTCTGCGATGGCACCCGCCTGCGCATCGTCAATCTGCTGACGCACGGCCCGCTGTGCGTCTGTCATTTTCAGCAGATCCTCGAAATCCCGCAGGCAAAGGTTTCCCAGCATCTCGCCTATCTGCGCAAGCACGACATGGTCGAGACCACCCGCAAGGGCACCTGGATCATCTACTCGCTCCCGGCGAAACCCACCCGGGAGCTCGAGGCCAATCTGAAATGCCTCCAAGATTGCACGACATCCGACAAGATGTACCGCGAAGACCTGGCCCGCCTCTCAAAGATTCAAAAGTGCTCCGACTGGAAAGAATACTGCGCTCCCAAATCCTGCTGCTAACACCATGTCCACCAAATTCCAAATCCTCTTTCTCTGCACGGGAAACTCCGCCCGCAGCATCCTGGCAGAGTTTTTGCTCCGCAAAATCGCGCCCGATAGATTCGATGTCTTCAGCGCCGGAGCCAGCCCCAAGCCCGCTCCGCACCCTCTGGCGCTGCTGGTTCTGCGCGACCATTACAGGATCGATGTCTCCGAGGCTCGCAGCAAATCGTGGAGCGAGTATCAGGGAAAACGCTTCGATTTCGTCATCACCCTTTGCGACAACGCGAAAGAATCCTGCCCGGTCTGGCCGGGCCAGCCAATCATCGCTCACTGGCCCTCCCCTGACCCGGCGGAGTTCGAGGGCAGCGAGGCCGAGAAGGAGCGCGCTTTCTGGCAGGTTGCCCAGCAGATCCAGCGCCGTCTGGAGCTTCTCGCCTCCCTGCCGTTTGAGAAGCTCGATTCACTCCGCCTTGAGGCAGCCACGAAGGATATCGGCTCACGGGAACCTCTCAACCTCGAACATCCCACCGCCAAGAAATGATCTCCGTTCAAGTCTACGACCCGGCAATGTGCTGCTCGACGGGAGTCTGCGGCCCGGATGTCGACCCGGAGCTGGCCGCCGTGGCTGGCTGGCTGCATCAACTCAAGGAAAGCGGAGTACGCGTCGATCGCTACAACCTCGCCCAGCAGCCGATCGCCTATGCCCAGAACAGCGTGGTAAAGGATCTGCTCCAGAAAGAAGGCATCAATGTGCTGCCACTGGTGTTCGTGGATGGAGAGATCGCCTTCAAGGGCGCGTACCCCGATGAAGCCACCCGGCAGGCATGGCTCGCCGGAGCAAAGACCGGCCAGCCATGAGCTCCGGCCTTGCGGATTTCCTCCCTTCGGCCACCCGGTTCCTGTTCTTCACCGGGAAGGGCGGAGTAGGAAAAACATCCCTCGCCTGCGCCACGGCGCTTTCCCTCGCCGGAGCGGGCAGGCGTGTGCTCCTCGTCAGCACCGACCCGGCATCAAACCTCGACGAGGTCCTGGAGACTCCGCTATCCAGCGAAGCCGCACAAATTTCGCAGGTTCCGGGATTGTTCGCGCTGAACATCGATCCCCAGGAGGCCGCCCGGCAATACCGTGAGAAGATCGTCGGCCCCATGCGCGGCATCCTTCCCGATGCCGCCATCGAAAACATGGAGGAGCAGCTCTCAGGCGCCTGCACGATGGAGATCGCCGCGTTTGACGAATTTTCCCGCTTCCTCGGCGACCCCGCATCGACGGAGGGATACGATCACGTCATCTTTGACACCGCTCCGACCGGGCACACGCTCCGTTTACTGACGCTGCCCAAAGCATGGACGGGCTTTTTTCAGACCAACACGTCGGGCACCTCGTGTCTCGGTCCGCTCGCGGGACTCGACCGGCAGCGCTCCGTCTACGAGGGAGCGCTCAAGGCCCTGACAAACTCTGCGCTGGCTACCGTAGTCCTCGTCAGCCGCGCGGAAATGGCTCCCCTGCGTGAAGCCCGGAGAACGCACGAGGAGTTGAACGCTCTCGGGGTCACCAGTCAGCGCCTCATCCTCAACGGTCTATTCACGGCCAGCGTGGACGGAGATCGCATTGCCACAGCGATGGAGGCTCGGGGAAAGCGCGCACTCGCTCATTTTGCGACCTTCCTCAGCCAGCTCCCGGTCTACGAAGTGCCTCTCGGGCCAGCAAATCTCGTCGGCATCGCCGCTCTGCGCGCCCTCGCGGGAACAGCTTCGGATCTGAAAACCGCTTCCGGCTTTCCGATTCTCGCCGTTCCGGATTTCGAAAGCATCGGCGATTTTCTTTCCGACCTGGAAAGCGCCGGACACGGCATCATCATGACGATGGGCAAGGGCGGAGTAGGAAAAACAACTCTCGCCGCCGCCATCGCCACAGCACTCGCCAGCCGGGGCCACGCCGTCCACCTGTCCACCACCGACCCGGCGGCGCATCTTCTGGATACCCTGCAGGGGAGCTTCCACGGACTCACCGTAAGCCGCATCGACCCGCAGGAGGAAACGCGAGCCTATGTCGCCCAGGTCATGAAAACCCAGGGTGCCCAGCTCGATGCGGAGAGCCGGGCCTTGCTGGCGGAGGACCTGCGCTCCCCATGCACCGAGGAGATCGCCGTGTTCCGAGCCTTCGCACGGACGGTGGCCGCAGCACGCGATGGGTTTGTCATCCTGGATACCGCACCGACCGGACACACTCTGCTGCTGCTCGATACCACCGAGGCCTACCACCGGGAACTCGGTCGCCAGTCTCGCGACACGATCCCGGAGGACGTGCGCACCCTCCTGCCGCGCCTGAGAGATCCGGATTTCACCCGGGTGATCCTGGTCACCCTGCCGGAGGCCACCCCGGTCCATGAGGCGGCGGCACTCCAGACCGATCTCCGCCGCGCGGGCATCGAACCTTTTGGCTGGGTCGTCAATCAGTGCCTCACCTCGCTCGACTCCAGCGACCCCGTATTAAAATGCCGCGCCATCAACGAAGCGCCCTACCTCGCCGAGGTGACAGCTTTGGCGCAACGCGCTGCCATGATCCCCTGGCAGGCCGAGGAGCCTGTCGGCCCGGCAGCGCTGGCCGCCCTGTTCGCAACCGCGATCCCTTTTATGAAAACCTACATCTACGAAACCATCCCCTCCGGCTGCTGCGAAACTCCGAAGCACTACGAAATCAAGCAGGAGGAAAACTCACCTGCCCTGACCCAGCACCCCGAGACGGGGGAGGCCATCCGACGCGTGATGATCGGCGATCAGCCACTGGCCAAGGCGAGCAGCGAGTGCTGCGGGGGAACCGGCTGCTGCTAATGGCCCGATGACCGCCAACGTTGCCAAGCGCCTCGATTTCTTCGAGCGCTATCTCTCCGCCTGGGTGCTCGTCTGCATGGTCGCCGGGGTCACGATCGGCAAACTCCTGCCCGGCGTGACCACCGCTGTCAGCCGATGGGAGTTCGGCCAGGGCTCCCACGTCAATGTCGCCATCGCCATCCTGATCTGGCTCATGATTTATCCCATGATGCTGAAGATCGACTTCGGCGGGATTCATGGCGTCTTTCAGAAGCCGAAGGGACTCCTCGTCACCTTGTTCGTCAACTGGATCATCAAACCGCTCAGCATGGCGGCGCTGGGCTGGATTTTCATCCAGGGACTTTTTTCCGCCGTCCTCGGCTGGATCGAACCCACCACGGCGGCCAACTATGTGGCAGGCCTCATCATCCTCGCAGCCGCGCCCTGCACGGCCATGGTCTTCGTCTGGAGTTATCTCACCGACGGCGATGGTGCTTACACGCTGGCCCAGGTCGCCATCAATGACCTGATCATGGTGTTCGCCTTTGCTCCGATCGTCATGATCCTCGCCGGGGTGAGCGGAGTCCATATCCCGGCGGAGGTCCTCATCACCTCGGTGGTCGTCTTCATCGTCGTACCGCTGGCGGCGGGCTGGCTCAGCCGCGTCGCGCTGATCAAGGCAAAGGGTTCGGCGTGGTTCGAGAGCGCATTCCTGCCGAAATTCCGCCCGGTCGCCATCCTCGCCCTGCTCGCCACGCTCACGCTCATCTTCGCCTTCCAGGCCGACAACCTCCTTTCGAACTGGCTGGCCGTCATCCTTCTGGCCATTCCCATCACCATCCAGGTCTACTTCAACTCCGGCCTCACCTACGGCCTGATGCGGCTCTTTGGGGTGCGGCACAATGTCGCAACCCCCGGTGCCCTCATCGGCGCGAGCAACTTCTTTGAACTCGCCGTCGCCGTTGCGATCACCCTCTTTGGCCCGACCAGCCCCGCCGCCCTGGCTACCATCGTCGGCGTGCTCGTCGAGGTGCCAGTCATGCTCTCCGTCTGCCGCATCTGCGTCCAGAGCCGCGATTGGTATCAACGCAAACCCGCTCACTCATGAAACCCACGGTCCTCATCCTCTGCACCGGCAATTCCTGCCGCAGTCATCTCGCCGAAGGCATCCTCCATCACGCCGCCGGCCACCTCGTCAATGTCCAGAGCGCCGGCTCAAAGCCTGCCGGCTACGTCCATCCCAAGGCCATCCAGGTCATGCAGGAGATCGGTATCGACATCTCCGGCCACCGCTCGAAGCACATGGACGAGTTTCTCCAGAGCAAGATCGACACCGTCATCACCGTGTGCGGCAATGCCGACCAGGCCTGCCCGATGTTCCCCGGCCAGGTGCATCGTTATCATTGGGGATTCGACGACCCCGCGCACGCCACGGGCACGGACGAGGAAATCCTCGCGGAATTCCGCCGCGTTCGCGACGAGATCAAGCTCGTCTTTGAGGCCTACGCCGCCGGTCTCTCCGCTGCGATCCGCTGACGCGTTCTTCGCCAGGATCATCGGCACCTTCCTCCCGGGAGAATGAATCCCCCCTGCCCTCTTCGATGGCAATTCTAACAAGAGACCGGTGCGCGTCGGTCTATAAAATAACTACGTACAAACCGTAGGATCTTGCTTGGCAGGACCACATCGCCTCCTGCCCGATCCTCATTACATAACCGTGAAAGGGAAGCTAGGCATTCTGCTCTGGTACATTTTTTTGAAATTTACCATATCGCACCGATGCAGGCTGCCCTTCTGTTTCTTGCCGGATTGACGCCGTTTTTCGGCGTCTTCGGCGTTATGTTTTTGCTGGTTTTCGTGTGCCGAAGACGGCTCAAGACCCCGTTTACTCAGCACCTGCTTCGCCCTCCCGGAGAATCCTTGCGCCTGAGGATTGACGAGTTGAGCGAGAAGCTCATGACCGATGTTTTGATCCTGCTCATTTGCTCGATGGTCGTCGGCTTCGGCGTCTGGTCTCTCTTCAAGAGCGCTCTCGGCGGCGGGATCATCCTGGCGATCTCGCTGCCTCCGTTTCTCATTTTTGCCCGCCGACTCTGGCGAAGGAGCTGCCTGCTTCGCGACTACAACCTCGGGTTCCTCGGCGAGCGCGCCGTGGGAGAGGAACTCAACACCCTCCTCGCCGAAGGCTGGAAGGTTTTTCACGATGTGGAATTCGACGAAAACCCGGGCCAGAAGACCTTCAACGTCGATCACGTGGTAGTCGGCCCCGGGGGGCTTTTTGCCATCGAGACCAAGACCCGCAGCAAACGCGTGATCAAATCCCGGGACAACTCCCCGAATATCGTCGTCTTCGATGGTACGGCGTTGGAGTATCCTTGGGGGCGAGAAGACTACGGCATCCGCGACGCGAGAGAACGCTCCCAGCACCTTTCGCAATGGCTGACAAAAAGCCTGCAAACCGTCTGCGCCTTCAAGCCCATCCTCGCCCTGCCCGGCTGGTTCGTGAAGCGCACCGGAAAGAGCGATCTGCACGTCGTGAGCGGCCGCGAGTTGAGCCAGATCTTTGCCGGCCTGAACAAACGCCCCGTCATGGACCCCGTCACGGTCCATGCCATTTGCGCCCTGCTGGATCAGAAGTGCCGCGACGTCGGCAAGGACAATTAATCGCGAAAACGTCCTCAGTGGAAATCGTGGGAGGACGCCGCCACCTCCGGCGGGCGGGCGGCGAGCTTTTCCACGGCGGAAGCGAGGACGTGAATGACGCCCTTGTGGCGTTGCAGCTTTCCGCGGATGCGCAGGAACCGCTCCTGAGTCACCACCAGCCGGTGTTTCTCGAAAAACGCAGCATGCAGGATGGCATTGGCTATTCCCGTCTCATCCTCCAGGCTGACAAAGACGACTCCCTTGCCCGTCCCCGGTCGCTGGCGGCAGATAACCATCCCGGCGATCTCGACCTCCTCATTGGCGGGGCAGACGGGCAGATCAGCCGCAGGGACGGCATCGGGAATCTGGCCGCGCAGCAACTGCATGGGATGCGGACCAGTCGTCACCCGGGTATCCGCGAAATCCATTGTCAGCCGCTCCTCCGGACTCATCGCCTCCAGCGGCGAGCTTTCCGCCTCCTCAAAGAGCGGCAACTCGTCCGGTGAAAACGGCGCCTCGATCTTCCAAAGGCCGTCGCGACGGTGAGCCACCAGTCCATTTAGCGCGCCAATGCGGGCGAGGATGCGTAGCGCGGGCGTGCCGGGTTGGGTGCGGATGCGCAGGTCTTTCAGGGAGGTGAAGCGGGCTCGCGCGTTCTCGCTCGCGATGCGTTGCCCGGCATCCGCCGACACTCCCCGTACCATGCACAAGCCGAGTCGCAAGGCCCCCTCCTCATCGACCCGGCAGAGCCAGTCCGACTCCAGCACGGAGATGGGCCGCACGCGCACACCACGCTGCCGGGCGTCCTGCAGGAGCGTATTCTCGCTGTAAAAACCCATGGGCATGTTGTTAAGCAGCCCGCAATAAAACTCCGGCGCACGGTGAACCTTCAGCCAGCAGCTCGCGTACGCGATGGTGGCAAAGCTGATGGCGTGGCTTTCCGGGAAACCGTAGACGGCGAAGGACTGGACGGCTTGAATGAGCTGATCCCGCACGTCGGGCTTCACACCCTTGTGTTCCAGGGCGGTGCGCAGCTTCACGCAGACCTTGTCCATGCGTTCCTGGCTGCGATGAAAGGACAGGGCGCGGCGAAGCTCCTCCGCCTCGCTGCCGCTGAAGTCGGCCATCACCATCGCGATCTTGAGCAACTGCTCCTGGAACAAGGGAACGCCGAGCGTGCGCTCCAGCACCGGCTTGAGCTTCGGGTCAATGTAGGTCACCTCTTCCTCCCCGGCTTTGCGAGCCAGGAATGGATTCACCATGTTGCCCTGGATGGGGCCGGGCCGGATGATCGCCACCTGCACCACGATGTCGTAAAAGGTCTGCGGCTTCAGCCGGGGCAGCGTCGCCATTTGCGCCCGACTCTCGACCTGGAAGGTGCCGATCGTATCCGCCCGCTGGAGCAGATCATACACGCCGGGATCGTCCTTGGGCAGGTGCGCCAGATCGACAGGTCTGCCGCGTTTTGTGCAAATCGCCAGCGTGTCCTGCATGGCCGACATCATGCCGAGCCCGAGGAGATCGACCTTGATGATGCCCATGTCCTCGCAGTCGTCCTTGTCCCACTGGGCGACAACGCGCCCGGGCATGGAGGCATTTTCCAGTGGCACCACGGAACTGAGCGCCCCCTGGCAAATGATCATGCCGCCCGAGTGCTGGCCGAGATGGCGCGGCAGACCGTACATCTGCTCGTAAAGCATCGCCGCCGTGCGGGCATGCGGATTGTCCCGTCCCACTCCGGAGCGCTCAAGCTGCGACTCAAGATCGAGCGTGTGCGGGAAATCGCCGTTGGCGAAGAGGCTGGAGAAGCGCTTCAGCGTGCTCTCGGAAAATTCCAGCGCCTTGCCGATTTCCCGCATGGCGCTCCGCCCGCGATAAGTAATGACGTTGGCCGTCATGGCCGCGCCATGTTTGCCGTAGCGCTGGTAGACCTCCTGAATGACCTGCTCCCGCCGGGTGCCGCTCGGCAGGTCGAGATCGATATCCGGCCACGAGGTGCGGCCTTCGCTCAGGAAACGCTCAAAGAGGAGATTCGCCCCCACCGGGTCGCACACCGTGATGCCCAGGCTGTAGCAGACGGCGCTATTGGCAGCGCTTCCCCGCCCCTGCACGAGGATGTCGTGATCGCGGCAGTAATTGACCAAATCCCAGACGATGAGGAAGTACCCGGCAAAACCCAGCCGACAGATCAGGTCGAGTTCGAACTCCAACTGCCTCCGCACCTTTTCCGAAAGCCCCGAGCCATACAGTCGCCGCGCGCCCTCCATGGTGGTGCGACGCAAAAACGCCTCCATCGTCTCGCCCTCCGGCACCGGGTATTTGGGAAATTCATACCCGAGATCGGCGAGGCGAAACTCCAGCCGCTCGGCCACGCGCAGCGTATTATCCAGATACTCCGGGTGATCGGCAAAAAGCCGCCGCATCTGCTCCGGCCCCTTGAGAAACCGCTCGCCATTGGCGGAGAGCACCCGCCCTGCCTTGCAAAGCGAAGTGTGGTGTCGGATGCAGGTAAAGACATCCTGCACGCCCCGGCGGGCGGGGTCGTGGTACATCACGCCATTGGTCGCCACGATGGGCAGATGGCGGCGGGCGGCGACAGCCTCCAGATATTGCTGCCGCCGTTCCTCGCCGCGCAGCAGATGACGCTGGACCTCCACATAGACATTACCCTGCCCGAAGGCCGCGAGCACCTTCTCCAGGCGATCCTCCGAAGCCCTCCCCGCCCGATGTTGCAGGATGCCGTCGATTTCGCCTGTGAGAGCCAGCAACCCGGCGGCATAGGCGGGCAATTCGCCCCAGCGCACGGCGCATTCGGTTTTCGTTCCGCGCAGCTTCGCCTCCGTAATGAGGCGGCTCAGGTTGCGATACCCTTCCCGCGTGGCCACGAGCACAGGCAGGATGGAGCCATCCTCCATGGTTAGTTCCGCTCCGATCAGGGGCTCGATGCCTGTATCTTTGGCCGCAACATGATGCCGCGCCGCGCCGTAAAGTCCGTCCCGGTCACAAAGCGCCATGGCGGGCAGTGCCAGCTTGGCCGCCTGTTTGCTCAGTTCCTCCGGTCGCGACGCGCCTCCCAAAAAACTCAGGGCGCTACGGGCGTGCAGTTCAACATACCCGCTCATAGCAACCCTCCACCCACCATTGGTTATCCCGGCGCGCGATGCGATAAAGCCCGTCGCCGAGCGCGATGTCCCACTCCTCCTGCTGCCAGGCCGCAGGGTCCCACCAATGCCCGGAAAGCCGGTAAGGCCCCAGCGCCTCGGTGATGCGGCCATCCGCCAGGGAGGAGGAAATACGAACCGGACAGGAGTGGCGCGTCTCCACCGTGGCGGCGATGGCGGGTCGGCAGCGTTGCAGCGGCAGGCCGAGCCATTCGCGATTCGGCTCCCCGGTTTCCTCCGCATTCCAGGCCACCCGGGGCGCGAGTTGGTAGCTGTCGGGCTTGTGCGTATCCTCAGGCACAGGGAACCCCACCTCCCGCACCCCGACCAGGGTGCCGATGCGTGCCAAGGTGTGGCCGAAACGGTTTGGATCGCGCAGCCGTGTGCCGAAGAGGCCAAACTGCTGCCGCGTCGGCTCCATCGCCTCAATCTCCAGGCTGAGCCCCACCGGCTGCTGCGGAAGAGTCAATTGGTCGAGGTGCGTCTCCAGTGTGCGAAACATCACGTCGGCCTCCGAGGTCGGCTCCGGGATGGAAAAGACCCGTTCGTAAGCCTCGCCATCATCCAGCGGCAGGCGGAGGGTCATCTGCGACGCCACCACATAGCGCACCTGCAGGCGGGACGAGAGCTGGTCGACGAAGCGCCGGAGCAAAAACAAAAGCGGCGCAGTGGTTTCCACCACATGCTCAAAGTCGAACGCCTCGCGGTACACCTCCGGCGGCGCGACGAGCTTCAGCGGACGCTGCGTGCGGCCATTGGCCACGCGCCACATTTCCTCCGCCCCCGCGCCGAGGCGGGCGATCACGTCGGCCTTGGGCAGGCGCAGGAATTGCCCGATCGTGTGAATCCCCCAATCTTCCAGCACCGAGAGCATGCGTTCGTCCGAGGTGAGATGAGAAAGCGGCAGCGGCCCCAGATATTCCCCGCGATCACGCACCACGCTCACTGCATCCGTCTCATGGGCGGCTAGAATGGCGACATCCGGCGTGGGTGCCACGCCCACCGTGGCCTTGAGCCCGGAAGCTTGCAGGTCTTTCAGTAAATGATCGCCCTGCGTGTGCCAGTCGATCTGGTGCAGCACACCGCGCCAATCCAGCACCACGACATCCGGCTGCGTCGCCTCGACAAAAGGCGAGTGCGAGAGCGCGATGTCCTGCAGGAGGCCGGAAAGTGCCGCCTCCTTGGCCGGAAAAATGGAGAAAACCTTCAGCTCCGCACAACGCGCGAGGGCAAGCGCGACCGGCATTCCCACCGAGATATCGCGGGCTGCGGCGGGCAGGTTGCGCTCGCAGATACAGCCATCCTGGGTATCCACCACCGCCGCCGGGACAGCCCACAGTTCCTCCCGCCAGCGCAGCGCGGCCTGGAGATGGAACGTCGGCAGATGGACGGCGGCATACATGGCGCGCGTCAGGCGATATGCAGCGCACGCTCGTCCGGAGCGGCGACACCGCGATACTGGGACTCGGACCGCAGCTCGGCCATCAACTCCTCGCGCGGACGCAGGAGGTCGCGCAGGGTCCACTGGCTACGGGCATGCACCCGCAAACGCGCCGCCGATATGCAAGGCCGCGCCGTACAAATACCCAGGGCGGTTCCCTGTTGCTCCAGCAAACGCTGAAACCGATGCCACGTGCTCGCAGGCACCGAGCGCAGTTCCTTCGCCGCGACCATGCGCAGATCGAGCAGCACCATCGGCAGGTTGCCATCGCGCAAAAGAAGGTCCACCGCCTGGATCGCTCCGGTCAGCTTTTCGCAGCGCACCCAGAGCAGGCGGGAAAGAAAATCCTCCGGCACATCGGAGGGGTCAAAGCTGTCGCTCGCATCCACCACCGCCGCAAAGGCCGAGGGCGCGATAAGGGCGTCCAGCATGAGCAGCCCGACGCCTCCCGAGGGGCCGGTGATTTCGGTCAAAATTCCCGCCGGAATGGCCGCTCGCTCGACCGGCTTGGGAGCCTGGAGGCCCTGCGTCGCGGCGGGGAACTTCTCCGCCAGCATGCCCCGCAGTTGCTCAAAACGGATGATCTTTTCGGACAACGGGTTACAATTTTCACCCTCTTCTCCAAAGGGCGGCGTACCAGCTCCCAGCGAGCGGGCCGGAACCTTTGCCGCATCCATCCCCTCAACTGTAGGTTCCCGGGCCGTCCGCGCAAGTTCCATAAAGACGCTTTTCAGTACACTCGCAGGGGTCGGACATTGCTTGTCCTAGCAGGGTAAAATCACCCCGCAAAAGATGTCGCCAGCCGTCATTTTCCGCCCTAAAGGAAACCCTCATGCCCGCCTATGTCGCCCTGCTCCGCGCTGTCAATGTAGGAGGAACCGGCAAGCTGCCCATGACGGAGCTGAAGGCTCTTTGCGAGGAGGCGGGCTTTCAGGACGTCCGCACCTACATTGCCAGCGGCAATGTGGTCTTTCGTAGCACCTTGGGCGAAAAGGCTGCTCGCTCCGCGCTCGAAACACGCCTCCAGGCCCACATGGGAAAACCCGTACAGGTCTTCATCCGCACCGCCGAGGAAATGGCCGACGTAGTGAAGCGGAATCCCTTCTCCCGGGAACCGGGCAACCGCGTGGCCGTCCTTTTCACCGATGCCCCCCTGCCCGCCGATCCGACGATCGGGATCACCGGCCAGAAAACGGAGCAACTCGCCCTCGGAAAACGCGAGCTTTTCATCCTCTATCCCAACGGCATGGGGACATCGCGACTCCGGCTTCCCGCCGAGAAAACCGGCACCGTCCGCAATATCAATACCGTGGCGAAACTGGCCGAAATGGCCGCCTCTCTTTAAATATCGCGGGTCGGATGCCTCGGAATTAACGATTCCTCCCTCGTCCCTTGTATCCCCGGCTTGCCAGAGAGGGCGCAATCGGAGAAAACACACGCCCGATGTCTTCTCTCTCTCTTCTCGTACTCGCCGCAGGCATGGGCAGCCGTTACGGAGGCCTGAAACAAGTCGATCCCATGGGACCATCGGGGGAAACCTTGCTCGACTACTCGGTTTACGATGCCATGCGCGCCGGTTTTGACCGCGTGGTATTCCTGATCCGCCGCGACATCGAGGAGGAGTTCCGCGCCAAGGTCGGCTCACGCTATGAAGGCCGTATCGATGTGGCCTACGCTTTCCAGCAGTTGGATTCGCTGCCCGGCAGCTTCACCGTGCCAGCCGATCGAAAGAAACCCTGGGGCACCGCTCATGCGGTCTGGTGCGCCCGCGACGTGCTCGACGGCCCGTTTGTCTCGATCAACGCCGACGATTTCTATGGCGTCGGCTCGTACGAGGTGCTGGCGAAGTTCCTCCGCGACAAGGCAGCAGGCAGCACGGATTACGCCATGGCTGGCTATCGCCTCGATAATACGCTCTCCGATCACGGTTCCGTCGCCCGCGGCGTCTGCGAGGTGGATGCGGCCAACAAGCTCACCTCCATCGTCGAGTGGACCGCCATTGAGCACGCCGAGGGCAAAATTTTCCAAAAGACCGACGGCGGCGAAAAGACCTTCACCGGCAGCGAACCGGTATCGATGAATTTCTGGGGCCTTACGCCCGCAGTGTTCCCGCAGCTTGAGACGATCCTCAGCGACTTCCTCGCTGCGAATAGCAGCGACCTGAAGGCCGAATGCTACATCCCGACCGCCCTCGGCCAGCTCACCGAGCAGGGCAAGGCAACCCTCGAGGTACTGCCGACGAATGCCCCATGGTTCGGCGTGACCTATCGCGAGGACAAGCCGCTCGTCACCGAGGCGCTGGCCCGGCTCCACGCATCGGGTGAGTACCCGACCCCGCTGTGGAAATAACCGCCGCCCGCCGGGCTGTCTCCGAGGCCCGGCTCTACGGCATCCTCGACCTTTCCTACGTCGCCGCCAACGGCGCGCTCGATATGACGCGCCGCATGATCGATGGCGGAGTGCAGATCCTGCAGCTCCGCGCCAAGAACCAGCCGCTGGACCTGATCGAGCGACTGGCGAAGGAAGTCGCCGTCCTCACCAGCGCCGCCGGGGTGCCTTTCATCATCAATGACCACCCGAACCTCGTGCAACCCACGGGAGCGGATGGAGCACATGTGGGCCAGGACGACCTCGCCGTCGAGGCGACCCGAGGAATCATCGGCAACGTGCTCCTTGGGAAATCGACCCACAGTGTCGCCCAGGCAACCGCCGCCGGAGAGCAGGATCTGGATTACATCGGATTCGGCCCGCTCTTTGCCACCCCGACCAAGCCGGACTACACCCCGATCGGCATCGCCGAGATCACCGAGGTCCATCGACTGGTCAGGCACCCGATTTTTTGCATCGGCGGGGTGAAACTGGAAAATCTCGAGACCGTGCTCGCCGCCGGCGCGAAGCGCGTAGTCATCGTCTCAGGCATCCTGCTCGCGGAGGACGTGGCGGGGTATTGCCGCCGCTGCCGCACCCTGCTCGATGCCGTGCCGCTCGGGTAGAGGCGATTTCCACCCTGCGAAAGACCGGTTTTTGTCTTTTTCCACTTGCGCGGCAGCGCGGGGCGGCAATTCTCAGGGGATGAAATTTCTGCGCCTTTTCCTCCTTACCTTCCTGGCCTGCGCCGCCCTGGCCCAGGCGGAAGTCCAGCGGGAGTACATCGTCGTGAGCGGCGGCCCCTCGCTGATCGAGTGGGAAAAGTACAAGGCGGAACCCCATGACCGCTGGTGGGGCAATTTCATTCGCTCCGCCCGTGTCCGGATTCAGCAGCTTCGCGAACAGTACGGTCCGAACGCCAAAATCACCTGGCTCGTCTACCGCCCGGCCTATGACCGCCGCAGCCAGCAGGACAAGACGGATCTCATCAGCAACATCGTCAGCGTACGCGACAAGTACAACGTGAACCTCGTCTGGATCAAATCCGGGCAGGATGTGATCAATTACCTCAACGCCGGCCTGCCCCGCGGCCAGGTCAAGATTGCGACCTTCGACTACTACGGCCACTCCAATCGCGCCTGCTTCATGTTTGACTACAGCAACGAAATCGACAGCGCCTCCAAGGGGTATCTGCACGAGTCGCAGCTCGGTGCCATCCATCGGGGACTCTTCACCCGCGACGCCCTCATCAAGAGCTGGGGCTGCTATACCGGCGAAAGCATGAGCAAGGCGTGGCGCGCCGCCACCGGCAAACGCATGATCGGCGCGGTCGGCAAGACGGATTACTCCAAGTGCCCCACCAATGGCTGGATCCCAGCCCTGAGCGACGGCAGCCGCTGGGGCGGATAGCCTTTCCCTTTATCGGTAGCCCCTCACCGGGTTATAAGGAACATTGCATTCGTTCGGTCCGATGCGTAGCGTGGGTCGCCTATGAGTCAGCCCACGTGTCCGGAGTGTGAAATGAACGATGTATCCCAGCATGCAGAGCATTGGGAGTGCATGACCTGTGGACATGAATGGGCACGTGAGGAGGAACCGGCAGCCGCCCGTGTCGTCAAGGACGCCCATGGCAATGTGCTGGCCGATGGAGACTGCGTGGTCCTCATCAAGGATCTGCCGCTCAAGGGCGCGCAGGTGCTCAAGGGTGGCACCAAGACCAAGCCCATCCGCCTCGTCGACGGCGATCACGAGATCTCCTGCAAGATCGACGGCATGGCCGTGGGCTTGAAGGCTTGCTTCGTGCGGAAAGCCTAGATCGTTGGTCGTGCTGCTCCCGAGGGTTAAGACAACAAGGAATAAACAAAGCCCGACGGTACTCCTCCATAGCTTCCGGCATTTGCCTTGATCGGGCCATGCTGGAAGTTCATGCTCAATTCCATGAAAGCTGCCGCATTGGTACTGGCCAGCCTCACAGCGGCAGCGTTCGCTCAATCGGTGCCGCCGCTCGACCCACCAGCCGCCTTCACCCTTCAATCCCGCCCCGACTTCCGACTGGAGAACAACGAATCCGGGAAACCCGTGTCCGCCTGGAGCGGAGTCATCAACCGATCCAGTCTCTCGACAGGACAGACAAGTTCCTTTCGCAACAACATCCCCTGCCTCGACTATCCCGGTCCGGGATATCGTATCCTGCGCGAAAAGTCGGAGTAAACTCTGCGACTACAATGCCGAGGAAGCGGCCTCGCCGACCTTGCTCTGCCAGCGGGTCAGGAGATGCATGACGACGTTGGCACCGAAGCGATAGGAGGCCTCCAGCGAATCGCGGTCGATATTGCGGATGTAAACGTCGCGCTGGTTGTAAATCGCGGGATTTGTAGCGACGTACTGGCCGGCGTCATTCCGACCGAGATCGATTTTCCCGTCGTGGTCGAGACCCACCTGCCACATGTCGCCATAGTCGTTGGCGGTGTAGAGGATGGCGACCTCGCCATACATCTTCATGGCATAAATCGGGAGGCGATAATTATTCAGCCCGGCAGGAATCTGCTTCACGTCCTTGAAGTAGGCTTGCGAGTAAAGCGGATGGTCGGCCGGGAGCGGTTCGAAGTTCTTGTCCACATCCGCCACCACCCGGCGCATCTCGCGCTTGAAGGCGAGGTCGAAGCGGGAACGCTGGCCCGGGACGGAGCTGTCACCCCAGATGCAGCCGCCAACCCGGAGATAGGCACGGAGGTTCTCGACCTCCTTCTCGGTGAGTTGAAAATCACGGGTTCCCGTGAGGAAAATAAACGGCGGGCGAACGGTAAGGAGTTCGTCGCTGTCGAGCCGGATGGCGCGAACGTTGGTGTAGTTCGTCCGCACGCGATCCTTCGTCCATGCGCTCATGAGATAGAGCAGGTTGGGCAGGCTGCCTGCATCGATCTTGCCGTTGGTGACGCGCACCGTGGAGTTCCAGTTGCCCCCGGAGTATTGCCCGATGAAGGCGGTGAACTCGTATTCCGCGTGCTTGCCTTTGCCTGGAACCCCAGTCCAGATGCGTTGGGTCGCCGCGAGCTGCGTGCGAATCTCCGGCGTGATCTCGTTCACGCTGGAGGGCGTGGCACTCTCCATTTTGGAGATAGCAGCAGGCATCTGGCCTGCATTCGGCTGAGGAACATCGATATTCTTGATAAAGAGCGGGACCTGCGGGTTTTTCTGATCGCTGATAATGATGGCCGGCATATCGCGCGATGGACCCGGGTTGATCAACTTATTCAGCGGTATCTCCTGCTTGAGGGGCGGTTTGTCTGTCGGCGGAGGGCTAACCGCCTCGGAGACCGGCCCGATCGTTCCGGTAATCTCATCAGGCTCTGGAACGACCCGGGTAATGATCACGCCGCCGAGCAGGACGATGATGATGCAGTGGATGACGAGGGAAATGGAGAAGTCGCGCGAGCGGCTGAGCTTGTCGCGAAGTCTCTGAACCAGCGGGGGCTGCTGATCAGTCATGGGCGAGCCTTAGCACTGCAGGGAGGCTAAGGCAAGCGGCGATTCTTAGCGCGAGAGGAGCCTCCCGCTACTTCTGCTTGGACTTATAAAAGTTGATCGCCGTGACCAGGTCCACGGCGCGCTGGAGGACGCCATCTCGCAATGGGTTGTTGCGGCCGCGCTCGCGCTGAACGCTTTGCACGGAATCGATCTCGGGATTGGTATTCGCAACGAGGGCGGCTTCATTAAGACGCTTGCGCTCGACATCGTAAACGAACTGGCTGACGCCCTTTTCCTTCGATTCGCGGAAGATCTGTGCCTGCACATCGGCAGGCAGGGCAATGGCGACATCGGGCTTCACGCCATCGGGAAAGATCGGGCCTGCCTCGGGGACGATGACCTGGGCAATGGCCACGCGCAGGACGAGATTGCCGGAGAGTTCGTTATCGTAAAACTCCGCCGCTCCGCCCTTGGTCGGGGCGCCAATGATCATGGCTCCGGCATTCTGGCGCAACGTGGCGGCGAGCGCCTCGGCGGGGCCGGAGGTGTCGGCATCGGTGAGAACGACGATCACGCCCTGGAAAGCCGGGTCCTGATTGGAGGTAAAGATACGCTCCTGTTTGGCGCTGGGTTTTTGAACGGTGAAGAGAAGTTTGCCTTTTGCGCAGAACCGCCGGGCGACATCCGCCGCCACCTCATAGCTGCCGCCATGCGCGGCCTCGCGCAGGTCGAGGATCACGGCGTCGACCTTCTTGGGATCAAAGCCTGTGAGGACGGCATCCATCTGCGGCAACACTCCGGCCTCCATCGAACCCAGCCGGATGTAGCCGATGTGGCCGTCCAGAATCTCAGCCAGGAACGGGGTGCCGTCGTCCTGCTGCCGGGCGCGGGAATCAATCAGTTCCGCGCCGGGATCGAGGCGTCGGAGCAATCCCTCCAGCAAAGCGCGCTGCACGGCGGCCTCGCTGATTTTTTCGCCGTCGAGAAACTGGCGCTTGATGGCGTCGACCGCCTTGGAGACATCGTCGTCCTTGAGACTGTTCACCTTTTCCCGGAGCGTGGGAATCGGCGTGGGTGAGGGAGTGGGTGTCGGGCTTTCCGCCGGAGTCGCTGACGGCGCAGGGGTCGCCGTGGCGCTCGGAGTGGGTGTGGGAGACTGAGCAAGCAGTGGCGCCGTGGCCACCATCACCAGCGGAAGAACACGGAGAATCATTTTGCGCCAATGTCACTGCGAAACTGCTTCTGGTCAAAGGCGATTATTTCGGCTGCCGCATAGGCTTTCCGACGCGCCTCCTCCAGATCGCCGCCCAGGGCGCTAACCCCGAGAACCCGACCACCGTTTGTCACGATGGCGGAGCCGGTATTCTTCGTTCCAGCGTGGAAGACCACCACGTCGGTCTGTTCGCCCGCCGTGTCGAGGCCGGTGATTTCCGCACCCTTGGCATAGGCTCCCGGATAGCCGCCGGAAGCGAGGATCACACACACCGCCGCACGTTCATCCCAGGCAGGCGAGGTTTCCTTGAGCGTCCCATCGACCGTGGCCTCAAGCAGGTCGAGCAAATCGGTCTGGAGGCGGCGCAGGAGCACCTGGGTCTCGGGGTCGCCGAAGCGGCAGTTGAACTCCAGCACCTTCAGCCCGTCGGCGGTAATCATCAGGCCCGGGAAGAGCATGCCCTTGAAGGGGATGCCGTCCGCCTGGATGCCCGCGACAAACCGGTCGAGCACCTCGGTTTTCACCTTTTCGCGGAGTTCTGGTGTGAGGGTGCGCGAGGGTGAGATCGTGCCCATGCCGCCAGTATTCAATCCCTGATCACCATCGAGAGCGCGCTTGTGATCCCTGGCATCCGGGAAGAGCACGTAGGAGTCGCCGTCGATGAGGGCATGGATCGAACACTCCACCCCGGTGAGAAATTCCTCGATGACGACCTTTTTGCCTGCTTCGCCGAAAACGAGGAGATCCATCGAGCGATAAACCGCCTCCTCGGCCTCCTCGCGCGTCATGGCGATTACCACGCCCTTGCCGAGAGCGAGACCGTCGGCCTTCACCACGAGCGGATATTTTGCCGTCTTGCACCATTGCTGCGCCTCGAGGCTGGAGGTGAACTCCCGCGACTCCGCCGTCGGGATGCCATGGCGTTTCATGAACTCCTTGGCAAAGGTCTTGGAGGATTCCAACTGGGCGGCGGCCTGCGGAGGACCGAAGATACGGAGCCCCCTAGCCTGAAAGGCGTCGACGATGCCCGCAGCGAGCGAGTCGTCCGGACCCACGACGGTAAGGCCGATGCCCTCCTGCTCGGCAAACTCGACCAACCGGGGAATATCCTCCGCGCCGATGGCGACATTTTCGCCGATCTCCGCCGTGCCGGCATTACCGGGAGCGATGCAGATTTTCGTCACGCGAGGCGACTGCTTGAGCTTCCATGCCAGGGCGTGTTCGCGCCCTCCTGATCCGATGATGAGTATTTTCACGGTGCGAAAACGAGAATGGTGGGTCCGGGGAGATTGGCGGCGTTGAGAAGGACGGAGGGTCCGGTAAGGCGATACACGCCGGAGCGTCCGGCAAGCCAGCTTTCAATGGCTCCGAACGATCCCATCGGAACCACGACCTTGGGGTGAAGCTGGTTGATGATGAGGACTCGCTCCTCATCCGTGAGAGACGATGGCTGGCCCACAGGGAGGAACAGCACATCGACCTGGCCGAGCTGGCCGATTTCCTCGCTGGTGAGCGGACCCGGGATATTGCCGGCAAAGCAGAAGCGGACGCCCTCCATCGCCCAGGAGAAGACGAGGTTCATGTCTTCCTTTCTGGCGGGATCGGCATAGGTCGGCACCCCCCGGAAGCGGATGCCCGAGGCGTTATTCAGCCCCGTTCCGATGGCCCCGCGAAAAGCCGTGGGCGTGTTGGTGATGGAATCCTCGGAGTTGAAGGCGGGTTTCTCCGTCGTGACGAGGAGGACGTCGGGAGCGAGCTTCCGGGGGAGATTGGGGCCGCCCGTACCGTCGGCGTGGGGATTGACGAGGACTTTCAGCCCGATGCTGGAGCTAAAGAGAAACGTCTGGTTGCCGAGCCAGTCGACGCGCACCTGCCGGGCCGCCGCAGGCTGGGTGTAATCCCGGCTGCCGCCGCCACATCCAGCCAGGAGCAAACAAAGGAAAAATCCGGCGACGCGTCTCATGAAAGCGCAGGAGGATAGAGGCAGATCCCGCGGGAGGCAAGACAGGCGGCAGGGCTGGTGCAAGAAGGAAATTTTTCATTTGGATGATTTTATCCCTCCAAGGACTTGCCTGCCTTCGTATGCTACGGTGTGTCTTCTGTGATTCGAGTACGCGGCGCCCGCCAAAACAACCTCCAAGGCCTCGATGTGGATCTGCCACTCGGCCAGTTGATCGTGGTGACCGGCCCCAGCGGCAGCGGCAAGTCGAGCTTCGCCTTTGATACCCTGTATGCCGAGGGCCAGCGGCGGTATGTGGAAACCTTCAGCCCGTACACTCGGCAGTTCCTCGACCGGATGGACAAGCCGCAGGCCGACCTGATCGAGGGCATCCCGCCCGCCATCGCCATTGAGCAGGCAAATTCCGTCAAAACCACCCGCTCGACGGTCGGCACGATTACGGAGATCAACGATTACCTGAAGCTCTTCTTCCCCCGGGCCGCCCATGCCTTTTGCCCGGAGTGCCAGCGGGAGATCCGCACTGAAACTCCCGTTTCGATCCTGGAGCAGATTTTCTCGACGATGGCAGGGCAGCAGGTGCTCGTTACCTTCGGAATTCCCGTCCCTCCAGGGACAAAACCGGCTGATTTCTTCGATTTCCTCCGCCAGCAGGGTTATCTGCGGGTCTGGCTTTATGGGAAGGTGGTTCGCACCGACGAAGCGCCCGCCATGCCGCGTCTCCCCGCCATGGTTCCGGTGATCCAGGATCGCATCGCCGTCACGGAGGAAAACCGGAGCCGTCTCTCCGAGGCCATCGAGGCTTCGCTGCGCCTGGGAGCAGGCAAGATCGACATTCACCCCGTGGAAGGCGGCAGTACGCTCCCCTACTCCTCCGGGTGGCACTGCGCCCACTGCGACATCACGATCCGGCCGCCAAGTCCGGGACTCTTCACCTTCAACAACCCGCTCGGTGCCTGCCCGGATTGCCGTGGATTTGGCCGTGTGATCGGAATCGACTGGATGCGCGTGATGCCGGACAAGTCGCTCTCTCTCGCCGCGGGCGTGGTGCGACCGTTCCAGAGCGGCCAGTCGAAGGAATGCCAGCGCGACCTCATGCGAGCCGCCGCCAAGCGCGATGTCGACGTGCATGTCGCCTTCGACAAACTGCCCGAGGCGGATCAGAAGTGGGTCATCGAAGGCGACGGGGGCAATCCCGAGGAATCCTGGCAGCATGGCGGCTGGTACGGAGTGCAGGGTTACTTTAGCTGGCTGGAGTCCAAGACCTACAAGATGCACATCCGGGTGCTACTCAGCCGGTATCGCAGCTACCAGCCCTGCCCGACGTGCAAGGGCGGCCGCTTCCAGCCCGAGACGCTGAATTACCGCCTGGAGCCAGCCCATCGCACGCTGCCTGAGATCGCATCGACGCCCGTGCGCGATTTGCGCAAGATCATGGCTGAGGTGGATCTGCCGCCCGGCGATCCGAGCTCGCTCCTCCTGCGCGATCAAATCGCGTCACGCTTGAATTACCTCGATAGCGTCGGCCTCGGCTATCTCACGCTGGATCGCCCCACCCGCTCGCTCTCCGGCGGCGAGATCGAGCGCGTCAATCTCACAACCTGCCTCGGCGCGTCATTGGTCAATACCCTCTTCGTCATGGACGAGCCGAGCGTGGGACTGCACCCGCGCGACACCAGCCGTCTCGTCGAGATCATGCACGCCCTGCGGGACAAGGGGAATACCATCGTCGTTGTCGAGCATGAGGAGGCGATCATTCGCGCCGCCGACTATCTCGTGGACATTGGTCCCGGTCGCGGCAGCACGGGCGGCAAACTCATGTACTCCGGCCCACTGGCAAAGCTGCAGGGGCAGGAGTCGCTGACGGGCGACTATCTCTCGGGCAAAAAGACGATCCCGATTCCGGCGCAACGCCGCAAGCCGGTAAAGTCGCTCCGCATGAAGGGCATCCGGCATCACAATCTCCAGGGGCTGGATGTCGACATCCCGCTCGGTGTCTTCTGCGCGATCACGGGCGTCTCGGGCTCGGGAAAGAGCTCGCTCATTCACGATGTGCTCTACCGCAATCTCGTCGCGGAAACGCCCGACGAAACCGATGGACCCGGCTACGTGCGTTCGCTCAAGGGCGACGAAGACCTCGGCGAAATCGTCATGGTGGACCAGTCGCCGCTGGCGCGGAGCCCGCGCTCGACGCCCGCCGTGTACCTCGGCGTCTACGACGGCATACGGGAACTTTTCGGCACACTACCGGAGTCGCTCGGGGAGGGACTTTCACCCTCCTCGTTCTCCTTTAACTCAGGCAATGGTCGGTGCGAGCGCTGCGCGGGCCTCGGCTTTGAAAAGGTCGAGATGCAGTTCCTCAGCGATCTTTTCCTCCGCTGCCCGGAATGCGAGGGCAGGCGCTTCCAGCCCCACGTGCTCAAGATCACGTACAAGGGCAAGTCGATACACGACGTGCTGGAGCTGACCGTGCGCGACGCCATCGAGTTTTTCGCCGGCCACGCGCGCATCGTGCAGCCCCTGCAGCTCCTGGCTGATGTGGGTCTCGATTATCTGCGTCTCGGCCAGCCGGTGAACGCCCTCAGCGGCGGCGAATCCCAGCGCCTCAAGCTGGCCAGCCATCTTGCGGATAAGCGTGAGGCGGGCGCGCTGCTCATTTTCGACGAGCCGACGACGGGGCTGCATTTCGACGATGTGGCGCAGTTGCTCCGCGTCTTTCAGCGCCTCGTGGATCAGGGCGACAGCGTGATCGTGATCGAGCACAACCTCGAGGTCATCAAATCCGCCGACTGGGTGGTCGATCTCGGCCCCGAGGCTGGCGACCAGGGGGGCAAGCTCGTCGCGGCAGGAACGCCGGAAGACGTCGCGCTATGCGCGGAATCCCACACCGGGCGATTCCTCGCCCCGCTGCTCAGCGGCAAGCGGAGCCACAAGATTCCCGCCGCCCGTGCGACCGCGCCGAAGAAGGCGCTGGATGTCATCCGAGTGCAGGGCGCGCGCGAGCACAATCTCAAGAACATCACCGTCGAGATTCCGCGCGAGAAGATCGTGGTGGTGACCGGGCTGAGCGGATCAGGAAAATCCACCCTCGCCTTTGACATCCTCTTCGCCGAGGGCCAGCGGCGCTTCCTCGACAGCATGTCGGCGTATGCCCGGCAGTTCGTCGAGCAGATGGAAAAGCCCGACGTGGATTCCATCGAGGGCCTGCCGCCCAGCGTGGCGATTGAGCAGCGCGTGACGCGCGGAGGCGGCAAATCGACCGTCGCGACGGTCACCGAAATCTACCACTTCCTGCGCTTGCTCTTCGCCAAGCTCGGCACCCAGCACTGCCCCGACTGCCATGTGCCGGTGGAGAAGCAGACGCTCTCGGCCATCGTCACGACGGTGCAGAGCTTTGCCAAGAAGGGCAAAACACTCGTCTTCGCGCCGCTGATCAAGGCGCGCAAAGGTTTCCACTCCAAGATCGCCCTCTGGGCCGAGCGGCAGGGCATCGACACCCTGCTCGTCGATGGCAAGCTCGTGCGGGTGGCAAATTTCAACAAGCTCGAGCGTTTCAAGGAACACACCATCGACGCACTGATCGGCGAGGTGGATTCTTCCAACGCCTCGGAGATCCCGGCCATCGTGCGGCGCGCCATCGAGATCGGCAAGGGTTCGGCCCGCGTGCGGGATTCCAAGGGGGCGTATCATATCCTCAGTTCCGAGATGAACTGCCCGTCGTGCGCTCGCGCCTTCGAGCCGCTTGATCCGAGGTTATTCTCGTTCAACTCTCCGCACGGCTGGTGCACGCACTGCCGGGGATTTGGTGTCGTCTGGGAATCGTTTTCCAGGAAGGAATTCGATTCCGAGATCGAGGCCGAACTCGCCGAGGAGCGCAGCCACGAGAATCTCGAGGAAACCGAGGCGCGTCCCTGCCCGGTCTGCCAAGGCACCCGGCTGAACGAAGTGGCTCGCTCAGTACACCTGCAAGGCCACACCATCGAGGGCATCACGGGTTCCTCGGCGACGGATGCGTTGTCCCTGGTCGGGAAGCTGAAATTCCGCGGCTCAGCCGAGCAAATCTCGCACGACATCCTGTCCGAGATTTCGCAGCGCCTGAAATTCCTCAGCCAGGTCGGCCTGGATTATCTCACGCTCGACCGCGCGGCCAATACGCTGAGCGGCGGCGAGTCGCAGCGCATCCGTCTCGCGGCCCAGCTCGGGTCCAATCTTCGCGGCGTGCTTTACGTCCTCGACGAACCCACCATCGGCCTGCATGCGAGGGACAACTCGCGGCTGCTTGACGCGCTGGAGTCGCTGGCCGGAAATGGCAATTCCCTGGTCATCGTCGAGCACGACGAGGAGACCATGCGCCGGGCCGACCATATCATCGACCTGGGTCCGCGTGCGGGCAGCCGGGGCGGAGAAATCGTGGCGGCAGGCCCGCTCAAGACGATCCTCGCGGACAAGAAGTCCCTGACCGGCCAGACCCTGCGAGAGCCGATGCCGCACCCCTCGCGCGGCGAACGCCGTTCGCTGGACGCCGCTCCGGGCTGGGTGGAACTGCGCAGCGGCAACCTGCACAATCTCAAGGATGTGAGCGTGAAATTCCCGCTCAACCGCCTTTCCGTCGTCTCCGGTATTTCCGGCTCCGGCAAAAGCACGCTGGTGCGCGGTATCGTCCTGCCTGCGGTCAAGGACGCACTCTCGCGCTCGTCGCGGCGGAAGCTGCCGCTCGACCAGCCGTGGGGTTCCATCACGGGATGCAACGAACTCGGCGCGGTTCTCGAGGTGGATCAGTCGCCCATCGGGAAGAGCTCACGCTCCACGCCTGCAACCTACATCAAGGTCTTCGACGAAATCCGCAGCCTGTACGCCAGCCTCCCCGCCGCTCGCATGCGCGGGTATTCCGCCAGCCGGTTCTCGTTCAATACCGAGGGCGGCCGCTGCGAAGCCTGCCAGGGACAGGGCGTGATCAAGCTTGAGATGAACTTCCTCCCGGCCGCGTACATGCCGTGTCAGGAATGTCTCGGCAGGCGGTACAACTCCGCCACTCTGGAAATCGAGTACAACGGCAGGTCGATCGGCGATGTCATGGAAATGACGGTCGAGCAGGCGGCTGAGTTCTTCGGATCGCACCCAAAGATCCGCCGCGCCCTCGGTCTCCTCAACGAGACCGGCCTGGGTTATCTGAAGCTCGGCCAGCCCTCGCCCACCCTCAGCGGCGGCGAAGCGCAGCGTATCAAGCTGGTCACGCAGCTCACCCGCCGCGCGACGTCCAGCGCCGAGGAGATCAAGACCACGCGCCGGGGCAAATCGACGCTCTACATCCTCGAGGAACCCACCATCGGCCTCCATGCGCACGATGTCAGCCAGCTCATCCAGGTTCTGCATCGCCTGGTGGATGAAGGCGGCACCGTGATCGTGATCGAGCATCACCTCGATGTCATCGCCGAGGCGGATTATGTCGTCGATGTCGGCCCCGAGGCGGGTGCCAAAGGCGGCAAGATCATCGCCATCGGCACTCCCGAGGAGGTCGCCCGCAATAAAGAGAGCCGCACCGCGCCCTTCATCAAGGAGGTGCTGACCCAGGGGAAATCCACGCCCGTTCCGGCGAAAAAGACAAAGAAAAAGGCAGTGGCGATCTGAGGATCACCACTGCCTTGAAAAACAGAGCCGGACTGGCCTAGAGCGTCGGAGCCGTGCGCACCTTGCTCTCCCAGCGGGTGAGCAGATGGATGACCACGTTCGTGCCGAACTTGTAGGTCATCGTGAGCGCGTCAACGCCCAGGTTGCGAATATACACGTCGCGCTGATCCCAGATGGCCGGATTGAGAGCCACGAACAGACCGGCCGCGTTCTTGCGGAAGTCGATCTTGCCGTTCTCATCCAGACCGACCTGCCACATGTCGCCATAATCATTGGCGGTGTAGATGATGGCCACCTCGCCGTAGATCTTCATCGCGTAGATCGGGAGAGAGTAGTAGTTCAGCCCCGGGGGCACGTCCTTGACCTCGGGGAAGTAGGGATTCTGCGTAAAGATCGGGTGATTCGACGGAAGCGGCTCGAAGTCCTTGTCCACGTCGGGAATCACTCGCTTCATCTCACGGCGGAAGGCGATATCGAAGCGCGAGCGGAGACCCGGCACCGAGCTGTCACCCCAGATGCAGCCGCCCATGCGGACATATTTCTGGAGATTCTCGACTTCCTTCGGGGTCAGCACGAAATCACGCGTGCCGGTGAGGAAAATGAAGGGCGGCTTGACGGCAAAAATCTCGTCGCTGTCGAGCTTGATCGCCTTGACGTTCTTGTAGTTCGTCTTGATCTTGTCCTTGGACCAGAAGCTCATCAAATAGAGCAGGTTCGGCAGGCTCCCGGTGTCGATCTTGCCACCGCTGACGCGGATGGTGGAGTTCCAGTTGCCGCCGTTGTACTGGCCGATATAGGCGGTGAATTCAAATTCCCGGCTGCGGGTGCCTGTACCGGTGCCTGTTCCCTTGCCCCAGCCGCCCGTGAAGGCCTTGATCTGGGAAGCCACCGCAGTAGGCATGCCCTCCGCGCCGCCTGCCGGAGCAGGAGCCGGGGCCGGGGCGCTCGGTGCTGTCGGAGTCGTCACTGGCGCCACCACGGTGGGTGCCATCGAGAAATTCAGCGGATTGACCGCGGTGGTGGTGATGGTGTTCAGCGTGGACGCCGTGGGAGTGGCCACAGTCGTGACGTTAAAGGTGGTCTGCTGCTGTTGCTGCTGAGGTGGTGGCGGGACATTCTGCGCGTCGGAGGCCTGGACGAATCCCCCTTCACCACCCTCGAAATCCGGCGGTTCCTGAACGGCCTTGAACAAGACTGTGCCGCCAAAAGCTGCGACCAGAATCACGTGCAGGGTAAACGAAATCGCAAAGTCCCGCGAGTTGCTGAACTTATCGATAAACTTTTGAAGAACCGGGGGTAGCTGACCTGCCATGGGAATGGATAAACGTAACGATTCCAGGTCGGCGTCGCAATGCTTTTCGTGCAATCCAACCCCGCGGCGGCCCGCCATGACTTGAGAACCCGCCCGCCTCCGGCTATCAGTAGGATATGGGCGATCTGAACAGCCTGAAACTCCGCTGGCTCCACGGCCAGCTTCTCGACGCGGCATCGCGTCATCTCGCCACCTTTTCCCATGTGCCGCACTCGGCCGCGTGGCAGCCTGCGGTCAATGCCTACCGGTGCGACAAATGCGTCCGCATCTGCGTGGACCTCGCCGGAGTGGACAAGTCGGAGATCGACCTGACGATCGAACCCGGCCGCCTGCGCATCCGGGGACGCCGCTCGCTGCCGGAACCCGGCGCGCCTCATGGCAGGCCCGTACAGGTCCTGGCCATGGAAATCGACTACGGGCCGTTCCAGCGTGACGTCCTCCTACCCTGCGGGGTGGACGTCAGCCGGGTGACGGCGGAACAGAAAAACGGCCTCCTTTGGATCGACCTGCCGCTATCATGAGCACCTTTTCTCCTCTTGATCTGTTGTCCGGCACAGGGAATCAGCCTTCCGGACAGGAACCGGGAACGGGCCATACGGCCAACGCGGAAAAACCCGCGATTCCCGATACGCTTTCGCTGCTGCCGCTGCGGGGCGGCGTCTTTTTCCCCGGAGCGGTCATGCCGCTCACGATCGAGCGGACGGCTACCCTCAAGATGCTCGACGAGACCCTGCCCGAGTCGAAGATCCTCGGCGTCATCGCCCAGCGGAGCGAGCAAACGGTGGAACCCGGCCCGGCCGATGTCTATGGCGTCGGCACGGCGGTGCAGGTGCTCAAGTACATCCGCCAGAGCGAGCAATCGGCCATCATCATCGTGCAGGGTTTGCAGCGCTTCGCCGTGCAAAAGTTCGTCCTGACCTTTCCCTACCTGCGGGCGGAGGTGCGATTGCTCGATTCGATCCTGCCGGCAGCGGCTGACAAGGAGGCTGAGGCCGCCGCGAATAACCTGAGACAAACCGGCATGGAGCTGCTCAGCCTGAACCCGGAAGCTCCAGAGCAGTTTCGCCAGATCCTCCAGAGCATCACGGACCCGGGCACTCTGGCCGACTTTCTCAGCGTCAACCTCTCCATCGACCTCGCAGCCAAGCAGGCGCTCCTGGAGGAACTCGACGTCAGGAAGCGCGTGGCAGCCGTCCAGAGCGGGCTTTCCGCCCAGCTTGAGATCGCCCGCATCCAGCAGCGGCTCCACCAGGACGTCCAGGCCCAATTCACCGACGCCCAGCGCCGCGCCTACCTGCGCGAGCAGGTCCGGGCCATCCAGCGCGAACTCGGCGAGGACGACAGCGGTGCCCAGGAGCAGACGGACGAACTCCGCAAGCAACTCGACGCCGCCAACCTGCCCGCCGAGGTCAAGGAACAGACCGACCGCGAGTTGAAGCGGCTCTCGTCGATTCCCAACGCGAGTCCGGAGTTTTCCGTGATCGTGAGTTACCTGGAAACGGTCGCTGAATTGCCGTGGAGCAAGTTCAGCGAAGACAATCTGGACCTCAATAGGGCCCAGGAGATCCTGGACCGAGACCATTTTGGCCTGACCAAGGTGAAGCGCCGCATCATCGAGTATCTCGCCGTGCGAAAGCTCAATCCGAAGGGACGCGGCCCGATCCTGTGTTTCCTCGGGCCTCCCGGCGTGGGCAAGACCAGCCTTGGCCAGTCCATCGCCGACGCGCTCGGGCGGACCTTTGTCCGCATAAGCCTCGGCGGCATTCGCGATGAGGCGGAGATTCGCGGCCATCGGCGCACCTACATCGGCTCGATGCCGGGACGCATCATCCAGGAGCTTCGCCGAGCGGGCACCCGCAATCCGGTGATCATGCTCGACGAACTCGACAAGGTCGGCACGGATTTCCGCGGCGACCCGGCCAGCGCGTTGCTGGAGGTGCTCGACCCGCGGCAGAACCATGCCTTCGTGGATCGTTATCTCGATGTGCCCTTTAACCTCTCGCAGGTGATTTTCATCGCCACGGCGAACTACGTGGAGGGCATCCCGGCCCCGCTGCGGGATCGCATGGAGACGATCGAGATTCCCGGCTACACTGCGCGGGAAAAACAAAACATCGCCGCCAAGTATCTTGTACGCCGCCAGCTCGAAGAAAACGGCCTCACCTCGGAACAATGCGTGTGGGAGGATGCCGCGCTCTCCTTTGTCATCGACAACTACACCCGCGAGGCCGGTGTGCGCGACTTGGAGCGTCAAGTCGGCTCGGTCTGCCGCGCCGTGGCGGCGGAAGTGGCTCGCGGCAGGCAGGAGCGTATCGCGGTCACGCCGGAGCTCGTGCAGGAGTTGCTCGGCCCGCCGCGCTTCGTCCGCGAGGAACATCTGAAAACCAACTCGCCCGGCGTGGTGACGGGACTAGCCTATACTCCGGTGGGCGGCGAAGTGCTGTACATCGAGGCGGCGAAATTCCCAGGGCGCGGCGGCGTCACGCTCACCGGCCAGATCGGTGAGGTGATGAAGGAATCCGTGCAGGCCGCGCTGAGCCTCGTGCGTTCGCGAGCGACCCAGCTTGGGATCAATCCCTCGCTCTTCCAGGAAAACGACATCCATGTGCATGTCCCGGCCGGGGCGGTGCCGAAGGATGGACCGTCGGCGGGCATCGCGATGTTTACCGCCATCGCCTCCCTGTTCCTCGACAAGCCGGTGCGTTCCGATGTCGCCATGACCGGCGAAGTCACCTTGCGCGGACTCGTTCTGCCCATCGGCGGCCTGAAGGAAAAGAGCCTCGCGGCGCTCCGGGCAGGTATCAAGCGGGTGCTCATTCCCGAGCTGAACCGCAAGGATCTGCCGGACATTCCCGAGGAAGTGCGTGAGGCGATTGAGTTCGTCCCCGTCTCGACCGTCGATCAGGTGCTGGAAGGTGCGCTGCAATAAGCACGCCGCCTAGCCGCGGAGGTGGACAAACAACACCACCGCGAGCACGTTGAGCAAACCCGCAAAGACCATGATGAGGCCGGCCACAGCGCCCTCCTCTTCGCCGATCTCGCGGGCCTTGGCCACGCCCGCGCCGTGGGCACCCATGCCGAAAAAGGCGCCCCGGGCAAACGAGGAGCGCAGCGGCAGCCAGCTCATCACGCCTTCACCGATGGCCGCGCCGAAAAGACCGGTGATGGCGGTGAAAGCCGCCGTGAGCTCCGGCAGACCGCCGAGATTCTGCGATACCGTAATGGCAAAAGGCGTGGTGATCGAGCGCGGCAGCAGACTCGCCTGCATCTCGGGCGAGAGATGAAACAACCACGCCAGCGCCCAGGCTGAGCCAAACGAGATCGCGCTGCCCGCCACCGTACCGATGAGAAGCAGCACCCAGTGTTTTCGGATCAATGCGCGGTTTTCATGAATCGGGATGGCGAAAGCCACCGTGGTCGGCCCGATGAGGCTGACCAGCCAGCTCGTACCGCGCAAATAATCGCGGTAGGCGGCATGGAAGACCACGATCAGCACCCCGCACAGAACCCAGGTCACAAGCAGAGGCGACAGCCACCAGACCCGACAGGCCCGGTAAATCCGTGAAGCGGCGATATAGATTCCCAGCGTAACCGCCGCCCAGAGAACAGCCTGGACTTCAGTGCTCACGACTCGGCTGCAGGCGGAACCCGATCTCCACCACAACGGCTGTACCGATCATGACGAGAGGGGTGCCAATCAGCACGGCGACAATGAGCTTCAGGCCGGTCATGCTGAGGAGTTCGCGATGGTTCACCACCGCCAGCATGGCTGGAGTCAGGAAAAGCAAAAGGTGGGCGAGCAATCCACGCGCTCCGCGACGAAACCAGCGAACCGAGATCCAGCGAAATTCCAGCGCCGCCAGCAACGCCCCCATTCCGAGCACACTGCCGGGGATCGGGATGGAAAACTGCCGTACCACCGCCTCGCCCAGCGCCCAGATGGCGATGAAGAGGACAGCCTGCAGCCACCAGTGCCGGCTCAGGTGCCAGCGAGCGGTGCGACAGGCTTTCGAAATCGCAAGATTCATGACGTGGCTCATTCTGCCCTATTCCCATCCATTCAAAAAATGAATTGATGGAATATTACTTATTCCATATGGGAATTCCATGGAATTACGCCACCTGAGAATCTTCGCCGAGGTGGTGAAACAGGGGGGCTTTTCCGCCGCCGCCAAAACCCTGGGCAGCACGCAATCCACAGTAAGCAAGGTGATCCAGCAGCTCGAGCACGACTGCGGAATGCCCCTGCTCGACCGCCTGCCCAACGGCATCAAGCCGACAGATGCGGGAGAGGCCGTCCTTCAACGCGCCCGCACCATGCTGGCCGAGCAGGAGCGGCTGGAAAGCGAACTCGCCGCCCGGCGCGGGCTGGAGACCGGCTGCCTGCGCATCGGGGTGCCGCCGCTGGGCAGCGCGACGATCTTTGCCCCTCTGATTGCCAAGTACCGCAAACAACATCCCGGCATCCGCATCGATTTGCTCGAGGAAGGCAGCAACCGGCTGGAAAGCGCGGTGCAGTCCGGAGAGATCGAAGTGGGAGGCACGCTGCTTCCCGCTCCGGAATCCTTCGCGTGGCAGCCGGTGCGGGAGGAACCCATGATGGCGCTGCTTCCTGCCGGGCACGCTCTCTGGGGCCGCAAGAGCATCGAGTTCTTCGAGCTGGATGGAAACCCGTGTATCCTCTTCGAGCGCGGATTTGCCCTGAATGCCATCATCGCCTCCGCCTGCCGGAAAAAGGGCATCGAGCTGCATGAGGTTGCGAGGAGCTCGCAAGCCGAGTTCATCATCGCGCTCGTCGCGGCGGGACTCGGTATTGCCTTGCTCCCGCGCATCATCGCGACATCTCATGGCGGCGTGAAAGCCGTGCTGATCGAGGATAGCGACCTTCTCTGGCGTCTCGGTCTGATCTGGCGGCAGGGCTCTCCTCTCTCCCGTCAGGCGCAGAACTGGGTGGACCTGGTGCGCAAGCATTCGTCGCCGACGGCTTAATCCGCGATTCTTCCAAAAAACAAAACAGCCCCGAGTTGCCTCGGGGCTGCCTGTTAGTTTTTCGCTTAAGAGCGAGGTGCCGGACTTAGTAGTCCATGCCGCCCATACCGCCCATGCCACCAGGGGCCGGGGCTGCGGGCTTATCCTTCTCCGGGAGCTCGGTGACGAGCGCCTCGGTGGTGAGGAGCAGACCGCTGATGGAAGCGGCGTGCTGGAGAGCACTGCGGGTCACCTTGGCCGGGTCGACGACACCTGCCTTGATGAGGTCTTCGTACTCGCCAGTGGCGACGTTGTAACCGTCGTTGCCCTTGCGCTTCTTGACTTCCTGCACGATGAGAGCGCCTTCCTTGCCGGCGTTGTCGGCCAGCGTGCGGAGGGGCTGCTCGATGGCGCGGCGAACGATGTTCGCGCCGATCGCTTCGTCACCCTCGAGGGTGAGCGAGTCGAGAGCCTTCTGGGCGCGGATGAGAGCGACACCGCCGCCAGGGACGATGCCTTCCTCCACCGCAGCGCGGGTGGCGTGAAGGGCGTCTTCGACGCGGGCCTTCTTCTCCTTCATCTCAGTCTCGGTGGCTGCACCGACGTTGATGACGGCGACGCCGCCAGCGAGCTTGGCAAGGCGCTCCTGGAGCTTCTCGCGATCGTAGTCGCTGGTGGTCTCCTCGATCTGGCGGCGGATCTGGGTCACGCGGCCCTGGATGTCGGAGTTCTTGCCTTCACCCTCGATGATCGTGGTGTTTTCCTTGTCGATGGCGACGCGCTTGGCACGGCCGAGGTCTTCGATCGAGACGTTCTCGAGCTTGATGCCGAGGTCTTCCGTGAGGAGACGGCCGCCGGTGAGGACGGCGATGTCTTCGAGGATGGCCTTGCGGCGATCACCGAAGCCAGGGGCCTTGACGGCAGCGACCTGGAGCGTGCCACGGAGCTTGTTGACGACGAGCGTGGCGAGAGCTTCGCCCTCGACGTCTTCCGCGATGATGAGGAGCGGCTTGCCGCTCTTGGCCACCTTCTCGAGAAGCGGGAGCAGGTCCTTGAGGCTGCTGATCTTCTTCTCGTGGATGAGGATGTAGGCGTTCTCGAGGATGGCCTCGAGGCTCTCCGCGTTCGTCACGAAGTACGGCGAGAGATAGCCCTTGTCGAACTGCATGCCCTCGACCACGTCGAGCGAGGTCTCGATGCTCTTGGCTTCTTCAACCGTGATCGTGCCGTCCTTGCCGACCTTGTCCATCGCGTCCGCGATGATCTGGCCGATGGTGGTGTCCCAGTTGGCCGAAACGGTGGCAACCTGGGCGATCTCGGAGCTGTCCTTGACCTTCTTGGCGATCTTGCCGAGCTCGGCAACGATCGACTCGACGGCCTTGTTGATGCCGCGCTGGAGGCTGGTCGGGTTGGCACCGGCGGTCACGTTCTTGAGGCCTTCGCGATAGATCGCTTCGGCGAGAACGGTGGCCGTGGTGGTGCCGTCACCGGCGATGTCGGAGGTCTTGGAAGCAACCTCGCGAACGAGCTGGGCGCCCATGTTCTCGTAGGGATCCTCGAGCTCGATTTCCTTGGCGACAGTCACGCCGTCCTTGGTGATGGTCGGGCTGCCGAATTTTTTGTCGAGGATGACGTTGCGGCCGGAAGGTCCAAGCGTGGCCTTGACGGTCCGCGCGAGCTTCTCGACGCCGCGGAGCAGGGACTGACGAGCGGCCTCGTCGAAAGAGAGTTGTTTAGCTGCCATAATAGGTGCTGGTAATACTAGGGTTGGTTATTGTGAGGCTTAGCCAATGATGCCGAGGATGTCGTCCTCGCGCATGATCAGGTAGCTTTCGCCGTCGATTTTGACTTCGGTTCCGCCGTACTTGGAGATGAGGACCTTGTCGCCCTTCTTCACGGTGAACTCCACGAGCTTTCCGTCCTCATCGCGCTTGCCGGTGCCGAGGGCAACGACTTCGCCTTCCTGAGGCTTCTCCTTGGCGGTGTCGGGAATGATGATTCCGCCCTTCTTGACTTCCTTCTCCTCGAGCGGGTGCACGAGCACACGGTCGCCGAGAGGTTTGATGTTAACGTTAGCCATGTATGTAGGTTCGTTTTGGTTGTTTTTTAACAGGATCCCGCCCCGGCAGACCCGGAGCGGGAGGGTTTGTTAAAGGGTTATGTTGGGACTCAGTTCTTTTTCTTGTCCTCGTCCACCATCTCGAATTCCGCGTCGACGACGTCGGCATCCTTCTTGGCTTCGGGCTGAGGACCAGCGGCTCCGCCGGCAGCCGCCTCGGGCTGCGGGCCAGCCTGGGCCGAGGCCTTCTTGTAAAGCTCGGCGCTGACTTCCTGGAACTTCGTCTGGAGCGTGTCGAAAGCCTTCTGGATGGCGTCGTTGTCGCTGCCCTTGAGAGCCTCGCGGACCGCCGCAATGGCGTCCTCGACATCCTTCTTCTGGGCACCGTCGAGCTTGTCGCCGAGGTCCTTGAGCTGCTTCTCGCACTGGTAGGCGAGGTTGTCGGCGTTGTTGCGCAGTTCGATGCCTTCCTTGGCCTTGCGGTCTTCTTCCGCGTGGCTCTCGGCTTCCTTCTGCATCTTGTCGACTTCGTCCTTGGAAAGTCCGCTCGATCCGGTGATGGAGATTTTCTGCTCCTTGCCGCTGCCGAGGTCCTTGGCGGAGACGTTGAGAATGCCGTTGGCGTCGATGTCGAAGGTCACTTCGATCTGCGGCGTGCCGCGCGGGGCCGGCGGGATGCCGTCGAGGTGAAACGTGCCGAGCTGCTTGTTGTCGCGGCTGAGCGGACGCTCGCCCTGGAGCACCTTGATCTCCACGCCGGGCTGGTTGTCGCTGTAGGTCGAGAAGATCTGCGACTTGCGGGTCGGGATCGTCGTGTTGCGCGGGATCATCGCCGTGGCGATGCCGCCAGCCGTCTCGATGGCGAGCGTGAGCGGAGTCACGTCGAGCAGGAGGACGTCCTTCACGTCACCCTTGAGCACGCCGCCCTGGATGGCCGCGCCGATGGCGACGACTTCATCCGGGTTCACACCCTTGTGCGGCTCCTTGCCCACGAGCTGGCGGGCGGTCTCGACGACCTTCGGCATGCGGGTCATGCCACCCACGAGAACGAGTTCGTCGATCGTGCTGGAGCTCCACTTCGCGTCGTTCAAGCAATCCTTCACGGGCTTGATCGTACGCTCAAAGAGATCGTCGGTGAGCTGCTCGAGCTTCGAGCGGGTCAGCTTCTTCTGAATGTGCTTCGGCCCGGTCTGGTCGGCCGTGATGAACGGCAGGTTGATCTCAAACTCCTGGGTCGACGAGAGCGCGATCTTGGCTTTTTCAGCCTCTTCCTTGATGCGCTGCACGGCGTCGGGCTGCTTGGTGAGGTCAATACCGGTCTCGGACTTGAACTCATTGATGATCCAATCCATGAGACGGTTGTCCCAGTCGTCACCACCGAGGTGGGTGTCGCCGTTGGTCGCGGCCACCTGAAAGACGCCGTCGCCGATTTCCAGGGCGGAAATGTCGAACGTGCCGCCACCGAGGTCATACACGGCGATTTTCTCATCGGACTTCTTGTCGAGGCCGTACGCGAGCGAGGCCGCGGTCGGCTCGTTGATGATGCGGAGCACCTCGAGGCCGGCGATCTTGCCAGCGTCCTTGGTGGCATTGCGCTGCGAGTCGTTGAAGTACGCGGGCACCGTGATGACGGCCTGCGTGATCTTCTCGCCGAGCTTGGCTTCGGCGTCGGCTTTCAGCTTCGCGAGGATCATCGCGGAAACTTCCGGCGGGCTGTAGCGCTTGGTCTCGCCACCCACCTGGACTTCGATGTGCGCGTCGCCATTCGAGGCCTCAACGACCTTGTAAGGCACGCGGCTGAGTTCATCGCGCACTTCCGCGAACTTGCGTCCCATGAAGCGCTTGACCGAGAAAACCGTATTCTGCGGATTCGTCACCGCCTGCCGCTTCGCGGCCTGACCGACGATACGCTCACCGCTTTTCGTGAAAGCGACGACGGAAGGCGTCGTGCGCGCACCTTCCGAATTTTCCAATACAACGGGCTCGCCACCCTCCATGACGGACATACAGGAGTTCGTGGTGCCCAGATCAATACCCAAAATCTTAGACATGCCTACCTTTGAGCACGGATCGTTCCAATAAAGACAGATTTACATATCTCACTTAAAAAGAAGTTCTTACAGGAATTCACAAGATATTCAGAAGCGCCAAAATGGGCCATATTGACTCACTTTAGCGTCACAATGTCACACAAAAGTGTGACACACCGCTCTTTGCGCCGAGCTTGGCCCACGCCGGAAGATGCCCTAAAATGAAGTCCATGTCGGGGGAACATCGAATGAATACGCCGGAAGGCAAGCGCCTCCTGGCCGCCCTGCGCGGGGCGGATTACGCCCATGCCGGAGAAGAAACCGCCATCGAACTCGCCTTGGCGGAATGGCCGAAAAACTCCCGCCGGAGGATTCTCGACGCGGGCTGTGGTCGCGGCGGAACGGCGCATTTCCTCCGAACCCACGGATGGGGCCTCGTTACCGGGGTGGATCGCGACTCCGACTCCATCGACCATGCGCGGGAAAAATACCCGGAAGTCACTTTTGCGACGGCAGATCTGACTGATGCACGAAGCCTGCCGGACGGACCGTTCGACGGCATCACGATGTTCAACGTGCTATACGCAATTTCCGATCAGGCGGCAGCATTGAAAGCCCTCCGCACAGTGGCCGCTCCGGGGGCGCAGCTCATGATCTTTGATTATACCGGGACAGGTGGTTACGAGAAGGCCGTCGCCTCGCTTCACCCGGAGTTTGCTCTGTGGCATCCGCCGATCATGGCCAAAATGTCCGCCACGCTTCAGGCGGCGGGATGGGATCTCGTGACAACCCATTCCCTCAACCGCGAATACGAGCGCTGGTATGCCGATCTCGTGTCCCGCTTCACGACGCGGCAGACGGCCCTGGCCTCGGTGGCGGACGAGGCAACCATCGCCTATGCGAAGGGATTCTACGCCAACCTGCTCCATCTCATTCGCGAGGGAGCGCTCGGCGGAGCGATTTTTCACGCCGAGGCGGCTTGAGCTTCCGCGCTACCCGACGCGCTCGGCGTGAAAAGGCTCCGCCGAAAGCACGGCGTCCTCATCGGCCTGCCAGGTGCAATCCTCACAGTGGAGGTCTCTCACCCCGACGGCCCACAAGGGCGCACTTCCTCCGGCCATGATCGACCAGTCGTGATTGGCTACGGGGCGTAACTCGACGTTTCCGCCCCACTGCTCGAATAAAGCTCCCCGGTGCAGCGTGTTGCTGACCCGGACGAGACGCACGTGATCGACAGCTCCGGGTTCCTCCGCAAAGAAGAGCATGCCGTTTTCCCCCTCGGCCCGGATGTCGCGGAAGGTCAGGTTGCGAAGGCGAAAAAGCGGCAGGGCACCTCCGAAACGAACGGCGGAGACATGAATTGGCTCTCCCCGCCCCCACCAGTTCCCATGAAAGAGCCGGGTCTGGATGGAGCAATCCTCCACGGTCACGTCCTCCACATCCGCCTGCCGGGCGTAGATGCCGATGCCGCGATTCGACTCCCGGATGTCGAGACGCTTGAGACGGATGTCTCGCACGGGATTCTCCCCATAGCCAATGCGCACCGCCGACGACCGGCTGGTCAAGGTGCAATCGGAAACCTCGATATCCTCGCCCACGCCCTCGATCCCGCTCAAGCCAAAGGCGATCTCGCGTTCCCCGCCATGGTTTCGAAATCCCGTGATCGCCACGCAATCATCCCCGCTCACGATCCGGCAATGGCGGATCGCAGCATGGCGGCAGGTGGTCAGATGAATGCCGTCGTTATTCGGATGGCGCAGATCGTTGGCGATGTTCAGTCCCTCAAAAACCAGATGCTCGGAGTCTGCACAATGGATCGTCCAGTAGGACGCCCCGGTGATCGTGAGCTTTTCCATCCGCACATCGCGGCACCGGGCCAGGACGATCATGTTGCCGGGACGCGGCTTCGGCCGGAACGGGCCATGGACGGCGTCTTTCGTCCCATGGGGCAAGGCGTTGCGCCGCTGCCAGGTGTCGTGGGCTGAGTAGTCGTCGTGCCCGCCGTGCAATTCCCCCTCGTGAAAGTGCAGCGCCCCGTTGCCATCGAGAATGCCCTCCCCGGTCAGCGCGATGCCCTCGGCATCCTGCGCGTAGAGCAGGCCGACACTGTATTCCCCGACCAGATGGTCGCTCTGTTCCGCGCTGGCGAGAAGGCGCGCTCCGGCATCCACCTGAAGGGTCGTATGGCTGAAGAGTTCAAAGGTCCCGGTGACAAATGTACCCGGCGGCACGAGCACCGCCCCTCCGCCAGCATCACGGCAGGCAATCGCGGCGGCCTGGATAGCCAGCGTGTTGATGGTTGTTCCGTCAGGAATCGCGCCAAATTCGGTGATCGGGAAGGTCTTCATGGAGGTGGTTCTCCCATCCTGGAGCCTCGGCCAGCGCTGCGCCAAAGCCATGATACTCTAATTATAGCACATAGGACCGAAGAGGAGGCTGATACAATTTTTTACAACTCCCTCCTTTGACAAATACCAAAAATGAATTTGCGTTCAGTATTGTGAATACCGATTCACCCTTACCTCCCTCCCGCCGGGTTTCGGCTGTCCGCCAGAAGGCGAGAGACGAACATCGGCGATGGATCGTGAACGCGGCGGAGGAGGTTTTTAGTGAGAGCGGGTATCACGAAGCCTCGCTGACCATGATCGCCCGGCGGGCCGAGATCGCGGTCGGCACGATTTACCTGTATTTCCGCGACAAGTCCGATCTCTACGGCTGCGTGCTGCTGGAGCGGATGAAGCAAATGGTGGGTGGGTTTGAATCCGCGCTCACCTCTTCGGACCGCGCAGAGGAGTGCCTGCGTCGGGGCATTCACGCGCAGTTTGCTTTTCACGACGCAAACCGGAGGTTTTTCGAGATATTCCTCCATCAGCATCAGGTCCAGCAGTCGCCGCTCCACAAGGAGCATTGGGAGGAAATGGAGGCGCTAAAACTCCATAATCTCGGCGTGATCGAGGATTGCATCCTGCGCGGACAATCCCGGGGCGAACTGAAACCGGGAAGTCCGCGCCTGCTTGCAGTCGCGTATCTCGGGATCACCCTGCAAATGATCCGCCAGTTCATCCGCGAAAACACCACCTCCCGCCTTATCGACTCGGCCGATTTTGCCGCCGATTGCTTCCTGCACGGTGCCGCCTCTCTCCCTCAATGAAGATTCGTATCCCTACACTCCTTGTCCTGTGTGCCGGTTTGGCCGCGTGCGGTAAACCCGCCGGCCCCAGTTCTCCGGCCAATCCGCCGACCCCGGTCGAGGTTTCGGCAGCAGCTCTCCGCAGCATGCCAGTCGAGATGAAGGCCATCGGCACCGTGGAACCCATCGCGAGCGTGCAGCTCAAGTCGAAGGTCACCGGGGAAATCCTGAAGGTGCATTTCGCCGATGGAGCACAGGTAAAAGTGGGGGAGCCGCTTTTCAGCATCGATCCCCGAGCCTTCCAGGCCGCGCTCGACCGGGCCAAGGCCAACCTGGAGATTGCCGAGGCCACGGCGTCCAATGCCACCGAGCAAGCGCAGCGCTACACGACGCTCATCCAGCGCGGCGTCGCGTCCAAGGAGCAGACGTCGCAATTTCTCTCCAATGCCAAATCGCTGAAGGCCGAACTGGCCGCCCGGCAGGCGGACATCAATGAGGCGCAGCTCTCCCTCGATTGGGCCGAGATCACAGCCCCCATCAATGGACGGGCTGGTGCGGCGCTGCTGAAACCGGGCAACATCGTCCAGGCCAACACCGATACCCTGGCGGTGATCAATCAGATGCAGCCGATCTATGTCACCTTCTCGCTGCCGGAAAACACCCTGGCCGAGGTGCGGGAGTGGATGGCGAGGAACAAGCCCGTAGTCACCGCCTACGATCCCGACAACGGCAGGCTGCTCGGCACGGGAACGCTGGATTTCATCGACAACGCCGTCGATCGCGCCACGGGCATGGTGGCGTTCAAGGCGACATTCCCCAATGAAAATGAAACGCTCTGGCCCGGGCAGTTCGTCGATGTCACACTGGAGCTGGCCATCCAACCCCAGGCGCTCGTCGTTCCGTCCATCGCGGTGATGGAGGGACAGCAAGGCTCGCAGGTCTTCGTCGTGACGGGTGATACAGTCAGCTTGAGAAAGGTGAAGGTGGCACGGACGGCCGGCAACCTTTCCATCATCAGCGAGGGGCTCGACCCCGGCGAACTGGTGGTGACGGTCGGCCAGCTCCGGCTGAATCCCGGCTCGAAAGTCGAAATCAAGAAACAGCAAAAGGCCGAGGAGGTTCCAGCGGTTGACAAGACCCCGGAGTAGCCGATGAGCATCACCGACCCCTTCGTACGCCGCCCCATCATGACCACGCTCGTGATGGCGAGCATTCTCGGCTTTGGCACGCTGGCTTACCTCCAAATGCCCGTGAGCGACCTGCCGAGCGTCGACTTTCCGACGATCAGCGTCACGGCGAACCTGCCGGGCGCCAGCCCGGAAACGATGGCCTCCGCGGTGGCCCTGCCGCTGGAGAAGGAGTTTTCCACCATCGCCGGCATCGAGTCGATGACGTCGAGCAGCGCACAGGGATCGACCACGGTCACGATCCAGTTTGACCTCTCGCGCAATATCGACGCGGCGGCGCAGGACGTGCAGTCGGCCATCTCGCAGGCGCAGGGCAGCCTGCCGACCGACATGCCGACCCCGCCGTCGTTCCGGAAGGTCAACCCGGCGGACCAGCCAATTCTCCTTCTCGCCGCATACTCCGACACGCTGCCCTACAGCAAGGTCGATGAATACGCCGACACCCTCATCGCCCAGCGCCTCTCGACCGTGTTGGGCGTAGCCCAGGTGGACCTCTACGGATCGCAAAAATACGCGGTGCGGGTGAAGGTCGATCCGCGCGAACTCGCCGCCCGGGGAATCGGCATCGACGAGGTGGAGAACTCCATCAAGGAAGCCAACTCCAAGGAAGCCACGGGCGAACTCGACACCGGATCGAAGTCCCGCACCATCGAGACGACAGCCCAGCTCACCAACGCGGCGCAGTTTCGCGAACTGATCGTCACCTACCGCAACGGCTATCCTGTGCGGCTCAAGCAGATCGCCACAGTCCTCGACGATGTCGAGAACGACAAGAACTTCGGATGGTACAACGACAAGCGCGGCGTCGTGCTGGCCGTGCAGCGCCAGCCGGGAGCCAATACCGTCGCGGTCATCGACCGCATCCTTGAGCTGCTGCCGACCTACAAGGCGCAGCTGCCGGGGGGCATGCACCTCGACATCCTCTACGACCGCTCGACCTCCATCCGAGAATCGCTCCATGACGTGGAGTTCACCCTCGTGCTGGCCGTGGTCCTTGTGGTGCTGGTGATTTTCATCTTCCTGCGCAACGTCTGGGCGACGCTCATTCCGAGCGCGGCTATCCCGCTGTCGATCATCGGCACGTTCGGCATCATCCATCTACTGGGCTTCAGCGTGAACAATTTCTCGCTCATGGCGCTGATCCTGGCCGTGGGCTTCGTGGTCGATGACGCCATCGTGGTGCTGGAAAACATCGTGCGCCACCTGGAGAAAGGTATGACTCCGATGGAGGCGGCGCTGAAAGGGGGTCGTGAGATCGGCTTCACCATTCTCTCCATGACGCTGTCGCTGGCGGCAGTGTTTATCCCTGTGCTTTTCATGGGCGGCATCCTCGGGCGGCTGCTCAACGAATTTGCCGTCACGATCGCCGTCGCCATCCTGATCTCGGGCGTGGTCTCATTGTCGCTGACGCCCATGCTTTGCAGCCGGTTCCTGAAACAGGCTCATAGCGAAAGCAAAAACCCGATCTTCCGCTTCTCCGAGGCGGCATTTACCACGCTGCAAAACGGCTATCGCAGGACTCTGGGCATCGCGCTCAAGCATCACGTGATCGTCTCGCTCTTCGCCCTGGTGATGGCTTGCGGGACGGCATGGCTGTTCCTCATCGTCCCGAAGGGCTTCCTGCCCAACGAAGACTCCAGCCGCATCATGATCACGACGGAGGCCGAGCAGGGGGTGGCCTTTGAAAAACTCGTGGAGATGCAGCAGGAGGCGGCAGCCATCGTGGCGAAGAACCCCGCCGTGGAGGGATTCATGTCCCGCATCGGCGGCGGGTCCATGGCTTCGGCTGGCAACAACGGGCGCCTGATCGTCACCTTGAAACCGCGCAGCGAACGTCCTCCGGTCGATACGGTCGTGCGTCAGATGCGCCGGGATCTGGCGGGCATCCCGGGCCTGAAGGTTTTCCCCCAAAATCCGCCCACGATCCGCATCGGCGGGATGCAGACCAAGAGCCTGTATCAGTTCACCCTCTTCGGCCCGGATCTCAAGCAGCTCTACGGCGCATCGGAGAAAATGGAGGGCCTGATGCGAAACATCCCGGGCATCGTCGATGTGACGACCGACCTGCAAATCACCAACCCCCAGGTGCTCGTGGATATCAACCGCGACAAAGCCTCGACGCTCGGTGTGAGCGCGGCGCAAATCGAGCGGGCGCTGGGTGCGGCCTTTGGCTCTCGCCAGATCTCCACGATCTACACGCCGAACAACCAGTACCGCGTCATCATCGAGGCGAAGGACGATTTCAAACGCGAGGCGGAGGATCTTTCCCGCCTCTACGTGCGCTCCAGCCAGGGCCAGCTCGTGGCGTTGTCGTCGGTGGCGCAATTCAAGACCCAGGTCGGCCCCCTCACGGTCCAGCATCTCGGCCAGCTCCCGGCGGTGACTCTTTCATTCGACCTCGCGAAGGGATACTCGCTCAGCGACGTCGTGCCGCGCATCCAGCAGCTCGCCAAGGCAGAACTCGACGAACGCATCGGCACGCAGTTCCAGGGAACGGCCCAGGCCTTCCAGTCATCGCTCAGCAATCTCGGCCTGCTCCTGATCATGGCGATCGTCGTGATCTACATCATCCTGGGCATCCTCTATGAGAGCTTCGTCCATCCGCTGACTATCCTGTCCGGCCTGCCCTCCGCCGGATTCGGGGCGCTGCTGACGTTGCTGATCTTTGGGATGGAGCTGAACGTCTACGGATTCGTCGGCCTGCTGATGCTCATCGGCATCGTGAAAAAGAACGCCATCATGATGATCGACTTCGCACTGGACGCGCAGCGCACGGATAAAATGCCGCCGGAGCGGGCCATCTTCGAGGCGTGTGTCGTGCGCTTCCGTCCAATCATGATGACCACGATGGCGGCCATGATGGGAACGTTGCCCATCGCCCTCGGCCTGGGAGCCGGAGGAGACGTGCGACAGCCCCTGGGTTTATCGGTGGTCGGCGGACTGATCCTGTCGCAGGTCGTGACGCTCTACATCACGCCGATCATCTATCTTTACCTTGAGCGGGTGCAGGGATGGTTTGGAAAGCGACAGCCGAAAGATCCGGCGACGCCCAAGCCCGGAAAGCTGGCGGAGGCGCACTAAAGCGAACTCGTATAGCTCCTGGAGCGAGCCTTGATCCGCTCGAGGAAGCTCTCGGCCACCGGCGCGAGCGAACCGCGCCAAAACGCACCAATGGCCAGCGAGGGAAATCCCGCCAGCGGAAGGACACGAAGGTCTTTTGCCGCCACCAGATCGGGCGTCTGGACGGCAAGTCCCGCGCCAAGGGCATTGCGCACGTAGATGGTCACTAGATCCTGTGAGCTGGTCTCCATCGCGGTTCTCCAGACAAGGCCGCGCCGGGCGAGTTCCTTTTGAAACAGGCGCGGGAGGAGTTCATGCGGGGGCAGGCTGACGAGGCCGATCTCCCCGGCGGCACCCGCTTTCAGAAGATCCGCCATCTTGTGAAAGCGCGTCTCCGGCGAGACGAGCAGGCAGAGCGGTAGATTCGCCAGGACGACGGAGCGGAATCCCTGGGGCAGCTTGGACTCCAACACGGTGATGGCGATATCGGCCTCGTCCTCCTCGATCAGGCGCTCCGCTCCGCGCTGGTCGATCTCCTGAAGCCCGACCTTCAGGCTAGGAAAATCCCTTCGCAGTTCCGCCAGGATGGCCGGTACGTGACCACGCATCACCTCGGTAAGTCCCGCCAGCCGCAGCGTGTCGGTATGGTAACCCCGCACCGCCTCGGCCACCTCGGCCAGCCGCCCGAAAAAGGGACGCGCGAATTCGTATAGTCTCTTCCCCGCCGCCGTGAGCCGGAAGGGACGCCGCTCGAAAAGCCGCACCCCGAGATCAGCCTCCAGCGATGCCACCTGCGCACTCACGGCGGGCTGCTGGATTCCGTACGGAATGTGACGGCATGCCGCCACGATCCCCTCGTACCGCGCCACGTAATAAAAGAGTTCGAGATGGTGGACGTTCATTATTGAAAAAATCAATATTACTTCACTATTTATCGATTATGTAAATTGAAATCCCGAGCGCATGATCGCCCCATGAAATCACTATTTCAGAAACCCGGGATGAACGGCCTGCTCACCGCCCAGGCTCAGGTCGCCTTCAATGACAATGCGATCAAACTCGTGCTGATTGGGCTGGTGCAGATGCTTCTCCCGCAGGATGGAGCCGCCCGTGTGGTGAGCGCGCTGGCGTTGTTGCTGGTCGCGCCCTTCGTGATTTTTGCCCCGCTGAGCGGCTGGCTGGCGGACACCTTCCCGAATCGCAAGGTGATGTCGGCCTGCCTTTGGTTTCAGCTTGCCGTGATGGGCTTCCTGCTCGTCGGCACGTCGATCAACTCGCTGGTTATCGCGCTCGGCGCGTTCTTCCTGCTCGGGTTGCAATCCGCCCTCATGGGCCCGGCCCGGCGGGGCCTGGCCAAGGAAGCCGCAGGCGAGCAGGTCGGCGAAGCGGTCGGCTGGATGGAGATGACCTGCGTGGCGGCGATTCTGGTCGGCAGCGTGGCGGGGGGCCAGTTGATCGATGGCTTCGCCTCGCATGTGAAGCCGTGGATCTCGGCCACGATCTCGACGGTGATCCTCGCGGCGGGCTGCCTGCTTGCGCTCTGGATTTTCCGCAAGGTTCCCACTCGCAAATCAGCCAACCCGACGCCCTTCCGCTGGAGTCTGCTCTGGTCGCACGGCCATCTCTTCAAGCTGCTGCGGCGTGACCGCGGCATCTGGCAGGCGGCGCTGGGTGATGCCGTGTTTTATCTCGCAGGCGGCATGCTGATGCTCTCGCTCTCCCAGGTCGGCCGCGAACTGAATCCCGACGGCCATGGCGCGGCTCGCGCCACTGGCATCATGCTCGCCGTGCTCGGCCTCGGCATCGCAATCGGCAGCATCGCCGCCGCCCGGGCCAACCGACACTCGGTCAACGTCGGCCTCGCTCCCGTGGGCGCTCTCGGCCTGGCCATCATGCTCGGCGTGCTGGCGTTCACTCCTGCCGGCCTCGTCTTTCACCTCGTGCTCGGTGTGCTGGGCGTGTTTGGCGGCTTGTTCCTCGTGCCGCTCGGCGCGTATCTGGTCGACCGCTCGCCCGATGCGGATCGCGGCAGCATTCTCGCCGCCTCCAGCATGCTCTCGAGCATCGCGGGCGTGGTCGCGGTGGGCGTGTATTCCCTCACCTCAGGATGGCTGGGCCTCAGGCCTTCGAGCCAGTTCCTCGTCATTGGCGGGGGTTTCCTGCTGGTGTCCTTCCTCTGCCTGCACCTGGCTCGCCGTGACTTCCTGCGCCTGATGACGCTCCTGATTTCGCGCGGCCACTATCGCGTGATCGCCCGCCATGCGGATCGCATTCCGGCCAAAGGCGGCGTGCTCCTCGTTTGCAATCACGTGAGCTACGTCGACACGCTCATCCTGTCGATCGCCTGCAAGCGCCCGATTCGCTTCCTGGCCTACGACGCCTTCTTCAAAACTCCGGTCCTGGGTTCCATCCTGCGCCTCTTCGGCGCGGTGCCGATCTCTGCGACAAAGGCCAAGGAGGCCATTCGCACCGCCTCGGAACATCTGACCGCCGGAGAAGTCGTCTGCATCTTTCCCGAGGGTCAGCTCACCCGCACAGGCTGCCTGATGGAACTCAAGAGTGGCTTCGAGCTTATCGCCCGCCGCGCCAAGGCTCCGGTAATCGTGGCTCACCTCGATGGCCTGTGGGGCTCGATCTACACCTTCGCGGGGGGCAAATACTTCTTCAAACGCCCCGAGAGCCTACGCCGTCGCACGGTTCGCGTCGCCTTCTCCCAGCCGCTCACGGCGGAGGAAGCCACGACGGAGCGCGTCCGTGAGATCCTGCTGGAGCAGGGAGCCGAGAGCTTCCTTCTGCGCGACCAAGGCGCGCTCGGCCAGCGCCTGGCGAAGAGCCTCCGCCGGAACTTCTGGCAGGATGTCGTGATCGACCCCGTCGGCGGAAAAACCATGGAACGCGGCACGATCCTCGTGGCCGCGCAGGCGCTCGCCTCGACCTGGAAACGCACGATCCGCGAGGACCGCGTCGGCATTCTCCTGCCGCCGGGAGTCGGTGGGGCGCTGGCAAACCTCGGCGTGATCTTCGCCGGGAAGGTGCCGGTCAACCTGAACCCGACGCTCTCCGCCGCCGCGCTGTCCTCCTGCATCGATCAGGCGAGCATTACCACCACGATCACGGCGCACCCCGTCCAGCAGAGGTCTCCCAAGCTGCCTTGGACATGCGATGTCCGATATGTCGAGGACTCCCTGCGCGGGCTGAAGTGGAGGGATTATCTGCGAGGCGTCGTTCGCGCCATCATCGGGCGCACCGACCGCACCACCACGGAGGAAGCCGTTCTCCTTTTCACCAGCGGCACGAGCGGTCTGCCCAAGGGTGTCGCGCTGACGCACCGCAATGTGCTCGGCAACATGGCGCAGGCGATGGACACAGGCTTTCTCCAACCCGGCGACCGCATCCTGAGCGGGCTGCCGCTGTTCCACAGCTTCGGCCTGACGATGGGGCTGCTCTTCCCCATCCTGGCGCAACGCTCGGTCGTCACAGCGCCCTCGCCGCTCGATTCCGACAAGCTGGCCCAGGCGGCGCGGGAGGGATTGCCAACCGTGCTGCTCTCCACGCCGACCTTCCTGCGCGGCTACATCAAGCGCATCCCGCGCGATGCTTTCGGAACGCTGCGGCTCGTCGTTACCGGCGCGGAAAAGCTGCCGAAGGAAACGGCGGCAGCCTTCCGCGAACGCTTTGGCTGTGAGGTGATGGAGGGTTACGGCCTGACGGAAACCTCTCCCGTGGCCTGCCTCAACATGCCCGCTCCGGCGCGCGGCATCGGGGCGGATTCCATCCAGATCGGAAACCGCCCCGGCAGTGTCGGACGCCTGCTGCCCGGCCTTGCCGCACGCTTCCTCGATCCGGAGACCGAACTACCCATTCCCGGTGCGACCGAGGGCGTTCTCGCCCTCAAGGGCATCAATGTTGCCGCCGGATATCTCAAGGGCAGCGAGGCCGGAAAATTCCGCGACGGGTGGTTCATCACCGGTGACGTGGTCCGGGTCGACGCCGAGGGATTTGTCTTCATCTCGGGGCGGCTCAGCCGCTTCTCCAAGATCGGCGGGGAAATGGTCTCCCACCTCGCCATCGAGGAGGTGCTCACAGCGATCATTCCCGCCCGCGCCACCGGACCCGCCCTCTGCGTCCTGGGCCGCCCCCATCCAGAAAAGGGCGAGGAAATCGTCCTCATATCGACCAGTCCCGTCGCACGGGAAGCCATCTCCGCCGCCCTGCGCACCGCCGGGTTACCAAACCTCTGGACTCCCCGCGAGGTGGTCGTCGTGCCATCAATTCCCCTGCTCGGCTCGGGCAAGCTCGACCTTGCCTCGTGCCGCGAGCTGGTGAAAACTGGGAGCCTCGCGTGAGCACGACCTATATCCTCGATGGCATCTGGGGCGGGCATGACCGGTGGGAACCGATGCGCCGCCACATCGAAAAGACAGTCGGCCCGTGCCGGATATGGAAATACAATAACTCCGGCCGCGTGTCACTGGAAACCGTGGCAGCCGAACTTGCTGCGGAGCTGGCCGCCCGAGGAGAGGCCTTCAACCTTGTCGGATACAGCATGGGGGGACTCGTGGCTCGGGAAACGATGCGCCAATCCCCTGCCCTGCCACTGCACCGGGCGGCCCTGCTGCACTCCCCACACGAGGGTTCGCTGGTGGCGTACCTGCTGCCCAGCCTCCCGGCATGCCGGGAGATGCGCCCGGGGAGCGAGTTCCTGCGCCGCCTCGACGCGTACGAATGGCTCCGCCCCACGCTGGTGACATGGTGCGCCTCCGACCTGATGGTTTTTCCCGGAAAGTCCGCCTGCTGGAAAAAGGCGAGCCATGTACTGCAGTGCCGCGTACCCGCCCATGCGTGGCCGGTCGTGTCGCGCAGCATCCGGGAAAAGGTGGCTCATTTCCTCTCCGAAAGTTAGCGCCGCCCTTCGCCAGGAAGGATGACAGAATTTTTTGCCCTCTTCGTTGGACATTTGCCGGGGCGTTAAGCAAAAGGAAAGAGGATGCACGACACGCTCTTACAGGACCTGGCCATTGTGATGATCGCGGCTGCGCTGGCGACAGTGCTTTTCCGCCAGTTCCGACAGCCGGTCGTGCTCGGCTACATCCTGGCTGGAGTGTTCATCGGTCCGCACACCCCGCCCTTTGCCCTCATCGCGGACGAGCATCGCATCGAGACCCTGGCGGAGCTCGGCGTGATCTTTCTCATGTTTGCACTGGGGCTGGAGTTCAGCTTCCGCAAGCTCCAGAAGGTCGGTGCCACGGCAGTAATCGGCGCAACCATGGAGATCCTGCTGATGATCCTGGTCGGGTATGAACTCGGCCGGATCTTCGGATGGAGCCAGATGGACAGCATCTTCCTCGGAGCCATCCTTTCCATCTCGTCGACCACCATCATCATCAAGGCGCTGGAGGGCCTGGGCAAAAAGAACGACCACTTTGCTTCCCTGATCATCGGCATCCTGATCGTCGAGGACATCCTGGCCATCGTCATGATCGCACTGCTCTCGGGCTTTGCCCGGACCGGCGAGGTCTCCGCTCCGGATATCGGCATGACGATCCTGAGTCTGGGCTCATTCCTGGGCATCCTACTCGTGCTCGGCCTCATCATCGTGCCGCGTCTGCTGAATTACGTAGCGAAGTTCAAGAGCGATGAAATGATGCTCGTGACCGTCATCGGGCTGTGCTTCGGCGTCGCCCTCATCACGGTAAAGCTCGGGTACAGCGTCGCACTCGGTGCCTTCCTCATCGGAGCCATCATCGCAGAGTCGCGGCACATCTATCGCATTGAGACCCTGATGCTCCCGGTACGCGACCTCTTCAGCGCGGTATTCTTCGTCTCGATCGGCTTGATGATCGATCCGACGCTCATCCTCAAATACGCATGGCCCATCGTGATCATTTCGATGGTGGTCATCGCGGGCAAAGTCATCGCCTGTTCGCTGGGCACCTTCGTAGCCGGAAATGACGCCCGCACCTCCCTGCGTGTCGGCATGAGCCTGGCGCAGATCGGCGAATTTTCCTTCATCATCGCCGCCCTCGGCCTGTCCCTGCGGGTAACCAGCGACTTTATCTATCCGATCGCGGTGGCGGTGTCGTCGATCACCACGCTGACGACGCCTTATCTGATTCAGGCCTCCGATGGCCTGGTCGGGTGGTTTGACCGGATCGCGCCCAAACCCCTGGTCAAAGGAATGGAGGCGTATTCGCTCTGGGTGGGCGGCCTCACCGCGCGCAGCGGGCGCAACATGGAGCGCAAGATTCTGACAAAGCTGGGCCTGCAAATCGGCGTGAACCTGCTGATGGTCACCGGCATTTTCATCGCGGCGGTCTTTCTCTATCGGACGGTGGTCTCCCAGTGGGAGCACTTCCCCGGCGGAGTCGATGGAGCCAAGGCAGCCTGCTGGCTCGCAGCGATGCTGGTGAGCTTCCCGTTGCTCATCGCCGTCTGGCGTAAACTGGAGGTCGGCGCGATGCTGATCTCCGAGATCAGCGTCAATACCACCAAGGCGGGTCCAAACGCACCGGGCATCCAGGCCATCATCACCGGCGTCATCACGACCGTGGCCACCATCGGCCTCATCCTCCTGATCCTGCTCCTCAGCTCGGCGGTCCTGCCGTCCCGCAACCTGCTCATCCTCGCCCTCGTCATTGCCGCGATTACCGGATTCTTCCTCTATCGAGGATCAGTCCGGCTGTATTCCCGCGCCCAATCCGCCCTGCACGACACTTTCGCCGAGGAGGCTGAGCCACTGCCCCTCTCGCCCCATCATGCTCCGGCCCTGCCCTCGATGCTGCGCAACGCGAAGCTTGAAACCATCGCCCTGCCCGACGGCTCGCCATGGGAGGGCAAGCAGATCCGGGAACTCCAGATCCGCACTCTCACCGGCGCGAGCATCGTCGGCATCGACCGCTCCGGCGACAGCATTATCAACCCCCCGCCGGATGAAGAACTCGCCGCCAAGGACGAAATCCTGCTCATCGGGCGTCCCGAGCAGCTCGAAGCCGCTCGCCAACTACTCAGCTCACTCAAGGAAAAATCCGCCGCGTAGGTATTTTCTTTTATAAAACCGCCCTCCCTCAGCCCATTGGGGGGAAGGCTGCCCTCTCGATGCGTCTCGCAGGCAGGTTTTAACCTCACAGGAAGAACACTGCCGAATTATCCAACGTCTGCTTCCCGTAAATCCAAGACGGCTTTATGCATTCGGCTAGTCTGGACTCATGCAATGCTCTTGCCCGAGAACGAGCCTGCTCGCTGCCTCCGGCCTTAAATTTTTACCAAATTTATGTAAAATTCTTCGAAAGAAGCTATTCCATCCCTGTCCCGGTATTCGCCTCACCGACGTACTGCCCGAGGAAGCGGAACGCCGTGCGCATTCGAGCAACTGCGTGCACAAATCTCTAAAAATCACTTGAAGCGGGACTGATCCAGGGCCTGAATCGGCCAAGTTTCTGAAAATCGGTGAAACGGAGCCTTGGGTCATCAATAGTACGAGACTGCCATCCGTATTTGCGGAAAAGCTCGGCTGCACAGTCATTCCGCTAAGCCGCGAGAAGCTTTATCAGGCGGATTTGTAGCGTCGTAAGAGCGTCGCGGGAATCCGCGCCTGGCCTTCAAGCTTGCTGCGGCGACGAATGACCTCGGGTGCATAGCTTCGCCCGTGACGATGCGGAAGCGGGTGATTTCTCTGCTGCGGGAATGGTAGCATTGCACCCCGCCAGTCGGCAGATGGTTTTCCGCGATAGAAAATGGAGGCAATGAGTCCTATGGTTCCGAGGTTCAAGAGGAATCATGGATGGCTGGGAAAAAATGCATCTTCAGGGCGCATCGAACACACGTCAGGCCTTCCGTTTAAACACACACCCTCCAAAAGGGCGTTTTTTCAAAAACAAAAAACCCTCTGGAAGTCTCAGACTCCCAGAGGGTTGAAATTGGTTGCGGGAGTAGGATTTGAACCTACTACCTTCAGGTTATGAGCCTGACGTAATATAGAGGTATATTTGATAAATTAACCATTTTGTAACTATATTGACGACATGCAACCCGCCAAAATAGTCCCTTTTGCGCCCTCTGCTCCGGCCGCGCCGAAGCGGGCGAAACGCCAGCATAAGGCCGCGAATCGCATTGAGCCAAAGTTCGTCAAAATCGGAGGAAAGGACTACTGGCGGGTGCGGCTGGGATCGCGGGTCACAAAGCAGGCCCAGCCCATCCAAAAATATTTCCGTTCGAAAATCGAGGCTGACACTTTCATCCGACAGCAAGTGGTTCTCCTCCAGAATCAGGGCACGGCGGCGTTTTCGTTGTCGGACTCGCAGCGGGTTGCCGCCGTGCATGCCATCCGGCAATTGGCGGAGGTGGGCGCGACGCTCGGCGAAGCGGTTGAGTATTTTCTCAAGCACGCCAAGCCGGTCGGTGGGGTGACGCTTTTCAAGGTGGGCACCGAAGCGTTCATCCAGAACCGCCGGGAATTCAACTGTAAGCCCCGCTACATCCGCAATCTGGAGTCTCAGGCGAATCTGCTACAGACCATCGCACCCAAAAAAGAGGAGGCACCATTCGAGGCCCGCCCGATCAACGAAATCAAAAAGAAAGACCTGGAGCGGTGGCTGGCCTTTCGCGGCGCGGCAGAGGAGTGGAGCCCGAAAACCCGGAACAACTACATCATTACCCTCCGCGCCATGTGGAAGTTCTTCACCGACGAAAAATGGTGTGCGGAAAACGTCGCTACGGCGATCAACAAATCCCTGCTGGATGATGTCCCCACCGTGTTGTTTACTCCCGACGAGGCCCGAAAGCTCCTTTGCGTGGCTATGCGCTGCTTCGACGGAGAAATGCTGCCGGGTATTGCTATCGGTTTGTTTGGCGGGCTACGTCGCAGCGAAATTTGCGAGCTGGATTGGAGCGAGGTAAAGGCCGGATTCATTGAGGTCAAGGCTGCCAAGGCAAAGACTCGCAAGCGCCGCGCCGTGCAGATTCAGCCGAATCTGGCAAAGTGGCTGGATCCCTTCCGTGCTGTATCCGGCCCGGTAGTGCGTGGCAACGAAGATTGGTTCGAGGAAAAACGGAAGCACCTCGCATCGGAGGCGAAATTGACTTGGGCGCGGAATGTCCTTCGCCATTCTGCCGCCAGCTATCACCTGGCCGGTTTCGGTGATGAGAATTCGACCGCTTTGCAGATGGGGCATTCCCCGCAGGTGTTATTCGATCACTACCGGGAATTGGTCACACCCGAAGCGGCTGCTGAATTTTGGGCCATCGAGCCGGAGTCCACGCTGGAAGATGCGGAATCGCGGGCCAAATTCCCGGGAATAGAGCCGAAAATTTGACGATTCGGAGTGAGTGGACTATTATAACCAAAGCAACCTCCAACCTTTGAGCGTCTTCGGAAGACGCTGACAACTTGCAGCTTCTTACGGAGCGGTTGGCTCAGTCCAGGATCGAAAGGCTCGAGAGCTTTTCGTCCCACGGGTCTCCTCGGTGGTGCCGATGGAGTTCAGCCGGGGGTGGTTGGGCCCCCTGAAATAGGTCCGGTTTGAAAGGGAGGTGGAATTCCGACAAAGAAGGAAAAACACCAATGAAAAAGAATCGGAGAAGCGTGGAACAGATCATCCGCATCTTGCGGGAAGCGGATCGGGAGTCGGGGTGGAAGAGGTGTGCCGGAGGCACAACGTGAGTGCGCAGAGCTATTATCGGGGGAAGGCGAAGTACGGGGGGGATGGACTTGAAGGAAGCGCAGCGGCTGAAGGATTTGGAGAAGGAGAACGGGGAGTTAAAGAAGATGCTGGCCGACCAGATGCTGAAGGCGCGGGCCTTGGAAATTGCGCTGGAAAAAAACATCTAAGCCCGGAGCGGCAGCGCGGTCTGGCCGAGAAGGTGCAGGCCGCGCTGCGGTGTTCCGGGCGCAAAGCGTGTCGGTGGCTGGGGTTCCATCGTTCGACGATGAGGTATCGTCCCCGGCCAGTATCGGATCGGCAACGGCTGCTGGAGCAGGCAATCGTACGGATGTCGGGGGAGCATCCAACGATGGGGTACAAGAAGATCACGCGGTTGCTCCGCGACAAAGGGTATCGCATAAACAAAAAGCAGGTGCAGCGGGTGCGGCGCGAGGAAGGGTTGCAGGTGCCGCCGCCAAAGCCGCGACAGCGAAGGTAGGGGGTGTCGACCGGACTGCCCCAGAAAGCGCAGTACCGCAATCATGTGTGGTGCTGGGACTTCATGAGCGACTATACGCAGCGAGGCGGCAAGTTGCGTGTCTTCAACCTGATCGACGAATACACCCGGGAATGCCACCGCATCGATGCGGACCGGGCCATCCGGGCCACCGATGTCCTGGAAATCCTGGCTGAGGCCATCCGGCAGCACGGAACATCCCGGTACATCCGCAGCGACAATGGCCCCGAGTTCATCGTCAAGGCCATCCAACTGTGGCTGGCCGAGCACCAGATCAAGACGATCTACATCGATCCAGGGCGCCCCTGGCAAAACGGATACGCCGAGAGCTTCAACAGCAGGTTCCGGGTTGAATGCCTGGATCGCGAGTTGCTCTATACCCTCAGCGAAGCCCGCTATGTGTTTGATCAGTGACGCAAATACTACAATGAAACCCGTCCGCACCGATCCTTAGGCTTGCTAACCCCGAGCGCCTTTGCCAAGGTCGCCTAAGATGAAGGCGTCGACTCCAGTCGGGCTACGCCCTCCTTCCGTCGCCACCTTCATCGCAAAACATCAACAATCCGGAAACCCTCTCACATCATCCGGACCTAAATGTGGGGCCCAAGCAGAATCTGTGGCTATCCGACCGCTGGCAAGAGCTTTGTCTGGATGGAATGGGACAGGAGATCGTTCAGCAGGCGGCCGAATTGGGGCGGCAAGCTGCGAGGAATTATCTAGAGTACGGCTCCAGTGTTCCCTCCTTGGTCGAGCGGCTCTCTATCGAAAAGCGCAAGTTGGAGGAAAGAGTGGCCGCACAATCCCAGCGGACAGCACAATTGGAAACTGAACTGGAAAGTGCCCGGAATGCTACCAAGGACGCCCAAGTAGAACTGCATAAACTTGCCGAGACCAAGGGCACTGTAGAGAAGCTTGAGCAAGACCGACTTTCACTCTCCAAGAAACTGGTGGAAGCAGAGTCGGAGATCGCGCGTGCTCTGGCAATATTGAAGCCTGATTCCAAGGAGCACTTGCCGTCTGCAGTGACCTGCACGGCAAACCTGGCGACCTGCGCACAAGCGGCACGGAGCACGATAGCTTCCCAAGAGAAAGAGAACGCCAAGCTGCAATCCGAACTAGATCGATCTCAGCAAACAATTGGTAATTTGGAGAACGAGCTTGGCCCGCTACGAAAAATCAGGGATGCGATGATCAAGCTTCTAGATACCATCACGGCGAAAGGCCTGAAGTTCAGTGCCGAACTAACCGCGATGCTCCAAGAGATCGCGGAGCTGCTTGGTAAGAAGTTCTCGATAAAAAAGAAGCCGCCGGAACAGAAGATCAATATGGGATAGCTTGGGGACATCGTATCCATCCGGGCAAGGACATGGTTGACTGGTCCGGGAGAGGAGGAGGTTTCTTAGGAAGGACGCTAGAGCAGAGGAGAAAAGTCGGCAAGTTTGGAGGTGCCATGCCCTCCCAGGCAAGCGACCTTGCTGCCGCCCCAACCAAGACCGGCGTCCTCAAGAGCAAACCTCAGTTCAGAAACCTATTCGGCGCGCCGACGGATGACGCCGCTCGCGCCCAGACAGTTCATGCCTGGGCGGAGAAACTCACCTACTGGGATGCCTGGGTGGGTTTCTTTTAGCTGTCAGCTATTCAATCGAGGGGCCTTCCATCCCGGGAATCAAACGGAATACACGCCTCCATTAATATCGATCGTCGCACCAGTGATGAAGCCATCGTATTCCGATGCGAGGAAAGCGACTGCTCGCGCCACATCTCCGGGACCTCCCGCTCGTCCGAGAGGAATTCCTCGGATTGTCTCGGCGGCGGACTGCGGCGTCGTGTGGGTGGAATGAAAAGAGGTTTCCAGAATCAAACCTGGCGCCACAGCGTTAACGCGAATGCCGAACGGACCGAGCTCGGAAGCCAGGCTGCGCGTCATAGTCAGGATCGCGCCCTTGCACATCGAGTAGACGAGCGAACCGGAATGCCCCCCTTTGCGTCCGGCTAGGGAGGAAAGATTGACGACACTCGCGCCGCCTGCCTCCACCAAAAATGGTACGAGCTCTCTCGTCATGTAGAGTGCGGAGGTCACGTTCACCGCTGACACGCGTTGCCAAAACTCTTCCGTCACCTCTTGCAGGGGATGGCGGGCCACCAGATCGCCGGTATTATTGACGAGAATATCAACTCCCCCGAGGAAATTTGCGGATTCTTTCGCGACGCGCTTGATATCGTCTTCCTTCGTGAGGTCGCCCTGAATCGCAGTCGCTCTCTGTCCTCGGGCTTTTGCGATGGCGACGAGTTCTTCCGCTCCATCTCTACTGGAAAAGTAGTGAATCGCCAGATCGCATCCGCTTCTGATTAATTCCGCACTGATTGCCTTTCCGATGCCCTGGCCACCACTGGTGACGATGGCTTTCTTACCGACGAGCTTTGCATTCATAGAGTCTCTTCAAACTTCAGGTAAACATGGGACTGGATACAAAGTCCCCGCACATCAATGACCCCGGTAGAAGCATCTGCAATCGCTCCTGAAGCATTCGGCATGATGCGAATGCTCTGGCGGAGCGCCCCGGAGGGGAGAGTTATACGGAAATCCGGCAATGGGCGCGACGTCTTCCCACGGCACAGGTGATCCGACAAAACAAGCAGCCAGCTTTTATCCTGCTGATAGAAAGTGTGCTGAACATCAACGCAATCGTTCGCAAACTCCACGCGTGGTGTCGGCGTTAGGTAGATCTTCAGAAGACTGTTCAGAAACTGTGCCACGCGGCGTTCCCCGGTTCGGGCAAGAATGACATCGAGATCGGTCGCCACGGTAATGACGCATCCCGATCCCGCACGCCGAGACCATGCTAGGGGAGTCAACCGTTTCCATTGTGTGCCTGTGACCAACCAGCCATGGATCTCGCAATCGCCGCTCGGTTGAAAACCGGGCATGCCACCCACGGGCATCGGACCCGGTACAAGGTCGCTCTGGAGGTACAAATCGTAAGCGTGCAGCCCATCCTGCAAGTACTCTGCACCTCCCGCTACTCCGACATGGTCATCGAACTGATGAAGCGCGAGCGCCCGCGAGACATCCTCTGAAACCCGCAACGAAGCCAGCGAGAGGAGTTTCTTGATTCCGGGCGAGAGGCCGCCCTCTCTTTCTCCGACGAAAAACAATGCTACACCACCTCCCTCCGCATACGCTTCCACCTCGGAAACAGGAATTTCATCTAGCCTCCAGGAAGATGGAAATACAGCGATCGGGGGCTTTTGCTCCAGGGCATCGAGGAATCTTGCCTCCGCGCTCAATGATCCGCTGTCAAACGCATCGATCAGGGCGGGAACGGATCGAGGGATGTCGGCGCCATGACCTGCGGACGGCGATTCCGATGGCAGGACGACTGCTGCTTGCACGACCTTGCTGGCGTGAGCGAGCCAACCACTTTGTTCGCCAAGCAAGTGAAACGCTTGTTGCAAGCCGGCACCAGGCATCGAATAGGCAAAGCGCCCGGCATTGGCATAGATCGGACGCCCCCCGTACCTTACCGTTTCCGAGGCGGCAAAAAGGACGTCGGATTCCAAAGTGGGCGAACTCAAACGAGGCCAGTACGTGTGATGGCTGGCATACTGCCACACAAAGCAGCCTGCACGCCGCGCCTTCGCAAACCCCTTCAGTCCGCCCATGATCCTCTCCAGTAAACAGCCGTCCGCGAGAGCGAGGAGCTTATCTGAAATATCTTCGCAGCCTGCTTTGCCAGCGCAGAGGTTGAACATGACAGGTACTCCGGCAGCTTGTGCCCGGGTACGAATCTCTTGGAAGAGCATGAGGAGCTTATCCGCCGCCCATCGCCAGAAATCCTGAACCTCGGCAGTTATTCCATCCGCATTTCGAGGCAGAGGCCGACCTGTTTCTCGCAGGTAGGTCTCCTGGGTACCTGCCGCTTGGGAGATGAGTCCCTCCCAATAGTGCCAGCCGTAGTAGGGGCCATCCAGATAGAGTGCTGCAACCTCATATCGCTCCAGGAGTTCATCGACCATGCGGAGAATGTCGGTCCAGTACCGGCCAAACGTATCGAGCGGAACCACACCTTCGCCGCCAAAGAATTGCCGGGAACAAGGCAGGTTGCCATCGTCCTCGAGCGCTCCCCAGTCCGGGCGGGATCCTCGTACCAAGGACTCGGGCAAAGCATGACCTACGGAGAGATAAAGCACCACCCTGGTATCCAGTTTTCTCGCTACCTCGATGGTTTCCGCGATCAGATCTCTTCCGCCCAGATCGGGATGCGGCGGCATGATCTCGCTGGGGTACGTGGCCCATTTGCCCACGGAGGGAAATCGCACCACCGAGCAACCGAGTTCCTTTGCGCGACCGAGCATGACCTCTGCATCGTACTCGATGCGCGGATACAGAGGCGGCCAGTAGCCATCGATCAGGAACGCGGGAGAAACGTTCAACGACTCACAGCTCCCGGATTTTGGTAACACCATGGGATGGGCTAAAAAGACTCACCGGGCCACTGCCTGCGACCAATCTCCAGCAAAGAGGTGAAGACACCGGGCGGCAAAGGCTTCTTCTGACTGAACGGCCATCGCTCCGGATGGACGTCATAGGGCGCGACAAACTTCAAACCCGACTTCAGTGACCCTCCCTGAGGAGCGATATGGTGCCAGATATCCACGCCGACGCGCGCGGCGATAGCGGCAAGATGAAACTGCGCATGCAGGTTGAACTGGCTGTACGAAAGGCTGTCTGCGCGCTGAAGCTCGATCGGCTGACGCCCGTCCGCATCAAACTGCCAGTCGATACGGGCAAAGTCCTCGGCACAATATCGGGCGGCGTCCTCAACCCTGCCGAGACACAGAAGTATTGACGAAACCTGAGCAAGATACCACGTGCCGTGATTGTTTCTGGCAGAGTGCTCCGCGCGCCCGTTGTCGCTCGTTTCCAGCCAGGTCACGTAGCGGCCAAACCAGGCTTTGACCTGACAGACATCATCCGGCGAAAGTGCCGCGGAACTCTCCAGCAAACGCAGAGCCTCAAGGAGCACGAGGAGGTTGATGCCATCCAACACCCCGGCATCCGAACCCTGATCACCATTATGGCCAAGCCTCACCTGGGAATATTGGAAGCTCGGGGTCATCGCTGTCTCGCGCGCTACAAACCAGGCCCGGATCCACTCACCTGCCCGGGCGGCGCTTTCTTGATCTCCGCGAGCCTTCCACAGTTTCGCCAGTTGCTCAACCGAATCGAGCATGTGCAGGTATTTCGCGCGATCTCCCAACCGCATCCACTCGTGATTGAAATCTCCATCCCGACGAATGAACGGTCTGCCGTCAGCAGACGAAGGATCGGGCCACCAGTATTGCCCATAGCTCACATAGTCATGGGAATCTCCAGAGGGAGAGGGCCTCGGTTTGTCGGTGATAAAGACAATGGGACGGGAAAGATACTCCTCTCGATCGAGAGAAGCGATCTGCGCCTCGATCGAAGCATCATCGATCAGGAAAGGAGCCTTACGCTCCTTGGGAAGGGGAAACTCAGCCACAGTGCGTGCGGTCATGGTTAGCTTGATGTGTCAAAAACCTCCAGAGTGATCACGGCCTCGGGGTGGATTCCGCTGGCGTAGCGCGCGAGGTTATTGAGGGCAAAACGACCGGCATCACATCGCCGATCTGTCGTGGGGCCTCCGAGATGCGGAGTGAGAACGACATTCGGCAGCCCCCTGAGTTGATGAGATGCAGGCAGGGGTTCTTCAGCGAAGACATCGAGCCCGATTCGCAGTTCGCCTTCCCGGGCTACTTTCATCAATGCCTCCTGATCAACGATGGCAGCGCGCCCGAGGTTCACGAAGACGCTGTCGGGCTTCATCAGCCGCAGATGATGCTCCGTGACGATGCCCACGGTTTCGGGGATCAATGGCGCCAGTTCCACCACCACGTCGTTTTCCGCGAATAACGACTCCAGATCCCTGGCGCGCTCGATGGCATACTCGGCCGCCAGGCCGTCATCCACATCGGGGGCCAGTACGGAGATAGCCACGCCAAATGGTTGCAATAACAACGTCAGCTCCCGTGCGACCGAACCGAATCCATGAATGCCCACCCTGCGACCGAAGAGCGAGCAGGTATCGGGCACCTTCGGCTTCCACGCCCCGTCACGATGCATGGCGGGCAGCCAGTAGCCCGCCTTGCGCAAGCATGCGAGGATATGAAACAACGCCCACTCAGCAACTGTCCGGGAGATCGAGTTGCCCCAGTTTGTCACCAAGAGGCCATCGGCGATATGCTGCCTGCTTACCAAGCCGCGCACCGATCCCGCAAGATGGCAGACGTAGCGCAGGGATTCCGAATGCGGATGCGGAAGGGGAGGAGTACTCCAGCACGTTACCGCGACTTCAGGGCTTGCCTCCTCCAGAAACTGAGCCCAGCTCTGATTGGTCAATCGGTCTGTTTCAGCGAGGATGATCTCGTCGGAAAATTTCCGAAAAGCCGGCTCAAGCCCGTAGGGAAAGAATTGTCTCAGCTCGGTGGGAGAGGCTGCAATCAAAAGCCGCCCGATCTTCCCTCCTGCTTTCGCAGCCAGGAGGTCATGCGTACCTTGAAACAGAGCTTCCGGACTCATTCCTTCCTCCGCTCTTTCCACTGCCCCATGATCACATCGAAGACCGTATCGGCGCCGATCTCATGAGCATCACCGGTTGGATGATTCAAACCGTTCGCCAGCAGAGCGGTGGTATCGACGCCCGCCTGCTGCTGAGCGGCCCACGCCGCATAGACGTCGGCGACAGCGACATTTTTCTCCCGTCCCACCTCCCCGGCAATCCAGGAAAATCGTTCAACTGCGCCGGAGTTTTGCAGCGTAATCAATCGTTGCAGTTGGTCGCGCTGGCCTGGCGTGACGGTCTGGTTGTCACGCGATGCCATGAAGGGAGTGGTCAATAGAATGATATCCGCCTGGGTCTTTTCCTTGATGTTCGAAACGATACCCTCCAGAGCCTCTTTGTAAGCCGCCTGGCTTTCCTCGGAGGAGCCAAGGCCGTTCGCTCCGAAAGCAACGAGAACCAAGTCGGGCTGGACGGCGATGACATCCCGGTTCACGCGCTTCAGGCCGTCACCAGCAGTCTCTCCGCCAATGCCAGCGTTGATCACATTGAAGACCACTGCGGGGAATTGCTTCTCGAGTTTCTGCCGCAGCCGCTCGTGATACACCTTTTGCGGCTCAAGCGTGTTCTTCGCCGTGGAGCCCATGGTGATGCTGTCGCCAAAAGCAACAATGAGCAGGTGGCGACCATCGCGGAAATTTTTCGCCTTTGCCTCGATCCTTTCAAAGAAGTGATTTAGCGATCCGACTTCCTGCGCCATGGCGGTGTATCCGGCAGAAAAACAAAGGGCTATGGTGAGGAGTCGCATGATCGGGAAACCTTTTCGGAAGGTTCAAATACGAAAAATATGCGCCTCAAAAGGGAACTCAATTATCGGCGAGGTTTCATTATAAACCTTCAGCTTTTCAACTGATCGTGGCAGCAAGGATTCTCAACGAAAAAGTCGTAACGCCCTGAAAATACGCGTAGACGAGTGCGCCCCTTGCGCACCACGGTTTCGTACGTTCCTCCCACCGGAGCTCCATTTTCCGAAACATTCTCCACCGATTCCGTCGGGAACTCGATCTCCGCCACCGTATTGGCTGGAACCACCACCTCCATTGAGAGGCGATCCCCCTGCCTTTTCCACCCCGAAATGATCCGGCCGGCCGGAGAATCAAATATGGCTCTGGCGTGGGAAAGTTCGCCTCCAGGCTGAGGAGCGATCAGCACTTCAGAAAACCCCGGAGCCAGCGGTTTGATGCCGCAGATCACGCCGTAGAACCAGTCGACAATCGCTCCAAACGCATAGTGGTTGAATGAGTTTGTGCCGGCGGTGGCGAAACCGCTTTCATGCGTCCAGCTATTCCATCGCTCCCAAATGGTCGTAGCTCCCTGCGTGACCGGAAAGAGCCACGATGGATAAGTCCTCTGATTCAGAAGGGCATATGCGACATCAGTCCGTCCATTGATCGACAGGACATGAGCCAGATAAGGGGTGCCAAGAAAACCGGTGCTTAGGTGAATCTTGCGAACCTCGACAATGTCATGAACGAGATCGGCAAGCACCGCTTCCTTCCACTCATCCGGCACCAGATCAAAGTAGAGCGCGAGCACCGCTGCTGCCTGTGTTGAAACGGTCAAATGTCCATCCGGTGTGAAGAACCTCGATCGAAAGGCCTCTTTGATGGCCAGACCCAGAGTATCGAGACGGTGCAGATCGCTGTCACGGCCCAGAATCTTCGCGATCTCAGCCAGCTTCCGGGTCATGCCGAAAAAGAAGGCCGTTCCCACGAGATCTGCGGGAGTATCCGCCTGGAGGTTGAGGTGATCCTTGTACTTCGCTTCCGAGCTGATCAATCCGGAGCTCTTTTTGGGGATGGCGGTGATCCAGCCATCCATCGCTGCGAAGTTTTCCTCCAAAATCCGCCGGTCGCCATACATCTCCCACATGAGCCATGGGCATATGATTCCGGCATCTCCCCAGCCCGCTGCCGCAACAAAACCGTCCTTCCGATAAAACGGAGCATACTGCGGATATTCACCGTTGGCATTTCGCGACAGATTCAGGTCGATCAGCCATTTGGAGAAGAAGGGCGATACATCGGCATTATAGCACGCGGTGCGCATGAACACCTGCGTATCCGCAGTCCAGGCCAGGCGCTCGTCCCGTTGCGGACAATCCGTAGGCACATCCAGGTAATTGCCGCGCTGCCCCCACCACGCATTTTCGAAGAGCCGGTTCAGCAATGGGTCGGAACACTCAAATGCCCCCGTGCGCTCCATCTCGGAATGGATGATGCGGCAAAATATATCCGACTCCCGCAGCATGCCCGGCAGGTTCTCGATCTCGGTATAACGAAATCCATAAAAGGTAAACAATGGCTCGTAGACCTGCTCCTCCTCGCCTCGAGAATAGTAGACGGACTGCGCCCGCGCTCCACGGAGGTTCTCCGTATGGACTGAGCCGTCAGCATTCAACATTTCCCCATGACGAATCGTTATCTCCGTACCTCGCGGCAGTCCGCTCAGACGCAATGCTTCCCAGCCGACAAGGTTTTGCCCCCAATCCACCAGCCAGCGACCATTGGCGAGCTTCTGGACAGTCTCGGGTCGGCGAGTTTCGATGCACCGGACCGGCGGGCCTGAGTTCCAGTCGATTCGCACGTCACGGGGATCTTCTATCGCGGGCAGCCACCGGGCATCATTGTATCCGGCCTCATCCCACCCGGGCATCTCCAGGCGGGCATCATAATTTTCGCCCATGTAAATATCCGAAGCCCGGATGGGCCCTTCATTGGTGAATGCCCAGGTCCCGTCACTGGCAATCATCGTTCGCACTCCGCTCTCGGAGACGATTTCCAGTTGGGCGAGAAAAGCAGGCTTGTCGCCGTAATTGACCTTTCCAATCGACCACAACCGGGAAATCTGCCCGCAATACCATCCTTCATTAAGCACGAGCCCTATCGCGTTCTCCCCCGGCCGGAGGAAGCTCGTGACATCGAACGCCTGGTACTGGACCCGATGGAAATAGTCTGTCCAGCCGGGCATGAACCGGTGGTCCGTAATCGCACGGCCATTGATCGCAGGGTGATAAAGCCCCAGTGCCGTAACATACAAGCGCGCCCTCGCCGGACTTTCGTCCAGATGGAATGCCTTTCGAAAATAAGTAGCCGGCTGACAGGGTGCTCCGGAATTCGTTCCGCGAATCCACCGGGCATGCCAGTCATCCATGATGCCGGTCTCAAAGCTGCTCGTCTCGCTCCATGGCCCCCATTCGCCAGCTTGGTTCCTTAATCGAACGTTCCAGGAGTAAATCTGCCGGGGGGAAAGCTCGCGGCCCTCGTATTCAATCTGGAAGCAGGCTCCAGACACGACTTCACCTGAGTCCCAGCATATCCGGCCATCCGCTGAAACCCGGATCTGATACATGGCCTGCTTCGCGCCAGCCTGACCGTCAGCAACTCTCCACGAAAATCTTGGGCGTTTTTCGTCGATTCCCAAGGGGGATTCCAAATACTCGATGCGAAGCCGTTCGGGCGTCATGGCAGCATTCAGTTCAGGTACAGATCGCGAAACAATGAAATGTTCTTCGCTGGTTCGAGTCCTCCGGGAAGCAGGCTCATAGCGGGTTTGCGACCTTTCCCATCGTTGTCGTTTACCAGGAAGGCAAACCCAAATCCCGAGCCCTTCTCCAGCTTCAGAGCGGGGAAGCAGGACTGTGGAAACTTGATCTCATAGATTGTCTCGTCGCCCTCTCTTTTCACTGCGATCTCGACATCCCTGTCGATTCCGGTGGATGCATTGGCTTCTCCCACATACCGCCCTTCCGCTCCCTTTTCGATCCAGGCGACGGGACGACCATTTACAACGGAGATCGCATACACCATGTCGTCACCATCAAGCCCGGAAGTCCGGTTGCGATTGTTTCCAGACTGATCGAAGTAAATCTGGATCGAATCGTGCGTCCAAGCCTGCGCGGGCGACTCGGGTGGGTTCTCGACATCATCCTTCACACGGAAGGCGCAGGCAAAGTACTCCGCTGTCCAGGCGAAGGAGGCGCGAACAGAAAGGTCGTCTTTTCCACGATTGCCCTCGCCGGCAGAGGTCGACGGCACGAGATTCGCGGAGTCCAGACTGATCCAGGGGACATCGCTCCACTCGGACAGATCTCCGTCGACGGTCAGCTTTTCCAAACGGGGAGCCAGCATGGGAGCGAGGCGGATCTCCTTTTTCACAAAATCTCCGTCCCCTGCGGTGGCGGCGACTGCAACATCATAGGTCTCTCCGGTGCGCACCTCGAAGGAGCCGTCAAACTTCAATTTGGTCGTGTGGCCTGGGCCGAGGTCGCCAAAACGCGCCTCCTGCTGCGAGTACCTCCAGTTCTTCGGCGGTTCTCCCAGAAGGAGCTTTCCCGATACGGGCTTGTTCAGCCTGTTCGTCACGGTCACCGCGAGAGTATTTTGATCCTCCAGCGAAACATTCAGGGCAAACGCCTCGCCCAGCCCCAGGATCTCCGCGTCGTGCAGCACTTTGCGGATGTCAGCTTCCGATCGCTGCCCGGGGAACCTCAGGTAAACCGGGACGTGAGAGAGAGGAATAATGAGCCCATCATCTTTCGCCGGAAGTAGGTTGCCCATCATATCGTATGCCTCGTTATCCCGTGGAAGTCTCATGCTGCCCTCCACGTCCGGGGAAGTAGCATTGATGGTGACCAATGGACCGCCCTCGGCAGAGGAGAACAGGAAAGCGCGAATCGCCGAGCCCATCTCCAGCGGTTGTCCAGTCCCTGCGTGAGACAGGAACCTGGTCGCCGCATTGTACGCCGCAAACGCGTAGAAGATATAGTAGCGGTCGTACCCACCCAGGCGAAAGAAGGTAAGCTGGGGGCTGTAGGCGCAATACGGCACTCCCGCGGCTGCATGGTAGATGTAGTTGCGAATCGTTCGTGAGCAGGCTTCCAGTTCCCGGTCGTCCGGCAGGTAATAGTTTCGCCGGGTCTCATCGTCCGAGCCATGCATCAGAAATTTGTTGGAGGCAAAATACTGCTCGGTATTCATGAGCCTGCCCCGGAAGCCGTATCTCTCGAGGAGATTCCTGTAGGCGACCAGGTCGTTATAGACATCGGGCAGATCGGGAGATTCGCGATAGGAATGATAGGAGAAGATGTCCATGTACTGTCCCGCTCCCTGCTTGAGACACTCTTCCATGTAGCTGTAGTCATTCCCGTTCAGGCATATGCCCACCACCTGAAGGGCCGGGTCCACGGACTTGATCACATCGTGCGAAACCTTCAGCAATTGGACATACTTGGCGGGAGGCATGGTTTTCATGCCTTTGTCGAGACCCTCTTTCTTGCGCCATAGATTGGGTTCGTTGGCGATCTCCCAGTAGCGCACCTGGCCTTTCAATGGCTCGACAATATCACGCAGATATTTGCCATAGGCCTGCAGCGTGGCGTCATCGACCGTATCCTTATCGAGTATGGCATCGCGGATGGGATCGGGGATATTGTTGAAGCAAGCCACGAGCGCTTGAAATCCCGAGCTGATCTGCGTTGCACACTGCTCCTGAAGCAATCTGATGTACGCCGGAGGCGGCTGGGGGGTATACATGCGATTCCGCAAAAAGAATCGGCTGAACTTCGCGCCCATCAGGTTCCAGAGCGGCATTTCCTTTTTGATCAGCCAAAGCGGTGTATTGAGGGGTTCGTAATTGATTCCAAAAAGCGGAAGTTCTGTCTCCGCGCTGGCAGGTGCATTGATAACAGCATATCGGCTCTGGCACTTTGCCAGCGGAGTTCCCTGGGAATCGCTGACGATCGCCGAGATTTCAAAAACACCGAGTGCGGCTCCGGGCAGCGGGACCGGGATTTCTCCCCGACCGCCCGATACCTTGACGCTCTCCTCACGGGTCTGGACCTCCCTGTCCCAGGCGTCCCTCGTGATGATCCTGGCCCGGATCGGCAAGTCTTCCCTGCTATTGGAAATGACGCACAGACTTGCCGATGGCTGCGCTCCGGTGCGCAAAAATACGTTGTTCTCCTGGAAGAGAAATCCAGCCTCGACCTGCGGAGCTGCATACGGGGTCAGATCGCCTTGCTCGAGCTGAATGTCATCGATAAGGATGCCGTCTCCATCGAACCGGGCATAGATCTTTTTCTGCTTCGAGGGTTGATCCCAGGTGATCGTCATCGACACCCGTGCCCATCCGTCCTGCCCGATCCGGGCGAACTCGCGGCTGTAGATTTTCCACCCCGAGTCGATAAGAAACATCTTGAGAGAAGCGTCTGGCTTCTCGGCCTTCACGTAAGCCGAGAGGGTATATTTCGCTCCTTCCTGCAAGGGAAGGCAGCTTGAGATCAGCGAGTTTGATCGGCTGGAAAGGCGCATTGCAGCCGTCCCATTTACCCCGAGATTGGGAACGATCTCCGGTTGTGTGGAACCGGCAAGCGACATGGCGCCCGCATAGCTGTCTGGAGCAAAAAAGTCGAACATCCAGTCGTTCATCCCCAGCGCGAAGCCGGGATTGCCGAGGAGATTGCGTCCCCTCGCGACGGTCTCATCCTTACTTGCCGCCTGATTCGCAACTGCGCTCCATACCATGCTTGCTTCGGCGAGGCGGATATTTCCTGCGCCCTTCACGCTGAATCTCGCGTAACAAGAGGGGTCTGTGACAGAAGAAGGACAAGCCTCACTCACTACATACCGCTTCCAGTCTGAAGTGAGCTTGATTGTCTGCCTGGCCTTCCAGTGGAAATCGTCGCCGATCATCCACAGGGTGAGTTCCTGCCCGGGCTGGTCGGAGCGCGCCCACACGGCGAGAGTGAGCTGCCCGTCCGATGGCAGGAGGATCGATGTCGAGCAAATCTCGCGCGACTCATTGGCTGATCCGAGCACCTGCAGCACCTGCTGACCGGTCTTGAAAGTCTTGTCCGGTTGAATCGAGTAGTCACCTGCCTGGCCGTGATATCTCCAATGCCAGGCATCCGGGATGGCGCCCGTCTTCCCTTTTGCGAAATCTCCATTGATCAGGAGGTTCCCGGAACTTTTAACATCCACCGGCGTGACCGAGATGTCCTTCATCTCAATGGCTGCCTCGGCGTCGTGTCCTTTGGCATCAAAGACTCGGATGGCATGCTGCAAACCGCCTGTGGACTCAAACATGATGGCCATGTCCGACCACTCGGAAGACGCAGCCACGACCTGTTTGGCCGGAGCCTTTACGCCCTCCGTGATCGCCACAACAAAGCTGCCCATGGGCCCAAAGTTTTCCGTTCTCGCCTGAGCCTTGAGCAGGTATTGCGCGGCAGGCAATGGATCGCGTAGCACCGCCTTGGCTTCAAAGTCCTCGCCGGATACCGGAATGCGCCACTGCCCGTCGCCTGTTTCCGAGAAGTTGCGGAGTCCCTCCATCTGGACCGCGCCGAGCAACGAGGATGGCTGCTTGCTGACGACCAGAAAGACAAACAAACTCAAGAGACGAACCGTCATCGTCAGATAACGCCTCGGATTGCGGGAGTACGATGTCACTGGAGAGTTTTGACAAAGAGCTCGTCCTCGGAGAGCTGGCGCTTGGTGATTTTGACCTCATCGATCAAGCCGACCCAGCCAGAGCGCAAGGATTTGAGATTCCCGATACGAATGTCATTTCCATTGCTTGCTATCGTCACCGCCTCTTCCGGATGATCCCGCCGCACCACGATCATCGGTTCTTTCGAACCAAGTTCCTTGGCATAGAAAATGATTCCTTCCTTTGAAGGATCCTCAACATTCACCGCCACGGCGATGTAGTAGTCTTTGCCAGTCTGGAGCTGTATGCCGGAGTCAATCGCCACCCGATTTGCGGTTGCCCAAGGGCCGGGCTGAAATTGATAGCTAAAGACCAGCCTGCGCGCACCGCGAGTAGACTGGTCACCGGTGATCCCAAGCATCCAGGTGCCTCCATCTTTGTCGAATGATCCACAGGAGATAACCGTTTGTCCGCTGGCGTCCGCGCGGGATGCCGAGAGATGGACCAGAGACTCGATGGTCAGCGCCTTCCACTCCAGCGCAGGATCTCCCGGGATAAGGATGGAGCCGTCCTCTTCCGGAAAGCGAATTGCATGCTGGTTCTCCGTTGTCCGAAACTTGGCGCCTGCTCCCTCCGCAGAAAGATCGACGGACTTGATCTTGCCGGACTCGACTTTGCCGGTTTGCTCGGCTCCTGAGGCGCTTGGAAAGTTGTCACTCTTTCCCTCTTCAAAACGCCAGAATCCAAACACCTCCTCCGCTATGGCCGTCCCGGAAAAAGGAAGCAGCAGAGCGCAGGCAAGAAGGCTCGATATCCAAAGAGGCGCTTTTGAAAATTTCATGGTGGGATCAGGGGTTGAGGAGGAAGTAGTTTCGTCGGTTGTCGTTCAGTTGCTGAAGCGGGACACCTTCGGTATGACCGTCGGCGAAGAGCGAGAGCACCTGCCCGACCCCGCGATCACTCGGTCGCGGCCGGGTTGCAGACATTCCGGAGGCTACGTAGTCGCTCGTCAAAATATACCAGGAAGCACCGCCTTGAAACTCCGCTGTGGCAACAAGAATCAACGAACTCGGTTTCTGGATGGCTGCCATCGGCACGCTCGCTCCGAGTTTGATCACATCGAAGTTGCACCCATAGTCCCCCTGTACCGCGTGGCTTCCATTTTTTACCAGAGGACATACCAGCGCAGGGCTTTGGGTGTAGGGCTTTCCCTTGACGGAAATCCAGCCGTTGGTTCGGGCAGGGGGCAAATAGTCGGCGATCGAATCGCTCCAGAAGGGGGTCTTGTAGTCGGCGGTGCTGGCCTGCGGGAGCATTCCTCCATGCTCCGATGCATAGCTGGCGAGACCACCCCCGATCGTGCGGAGATTGCCGAGACTTTGGGCGATCTTCGCACGTGTAATAGCCGAGTTCACCGGCGCAACGACTAGGGAGGCGAGTATCACAATGATGGTCACGGCCACGATCACTTCGGTGAGCGTGAATGCGCAATGGGACCGCGCCGAAGCTGGCGGCTTCGTTTTCATGGAGGGAGCAGGCATGGGGAGCGGCTAGGCGCTGCGCCGGGCCGAAGCTCGACGATGCATCCCGAGAAAGGCAACGCACGCCAGAGCGGACAATGCAAGAACAGACGGTTCGGGCACAGTGGTTATTTTCACCTCCGTAAAGTCCATCTGAGGCATTCCGCTGCCTTGATACAGGGCCACCGAATCAAAGGACGAATAGGCTCCGGTCGTGTCCGCGTAGGTAATGGTGCGTCCACTGAGCGTCCCGCCAGTCAATGCTGCCGTCAGGATCGTCGATGTGCCCGATCTTTCCAAGGAGAGCGTGTAGACGTACTGGGTGCCGCTCACGAGGCTCAGCGATGCGCCGGAAGTAAGGGAAGTGTACCCACCGCTGCCGATGGAGTTGATAAGGTTGTTTGAACCCGACGTACGCTCATACAGTGACAACCCATTTCCTATGCCGCCCATATAGCCGGTGTATGGCGCGTAAACTCCGGAGGAAGGCGACGTACCTCCTCCATCCGCCGTGACCCGGCTTCCATTGGAGTTAAACAAGGCAAAGCGGATAAGGTTGTCCGATGTCGGAGCCGTGGTGAACGTGGGAGTAAATGCTATCGTCATCGTCATCTTCTGACCGTCGAGAAGGTTGATCGTTCCGGTGGATGTGTAGTAAGCCAGCGCAGACGCTCCAGGGGTAAGCGTCATATTGCCCGTGGTGGCTGTCAACGACGCAGCATTGGAAGCATACCAGTTCATGGAACTTGGCAGGTTCTGGTTACCCGTGGGTCCGCGCTGCCCATCGGCAAAAGTATCATCGACGATTACCGTGGCTGCGGCATTGCCAAGGAATCCCATGCCGGAAAGGACCAAGGCGCAAAGAGAAATGTGGAGAGGGGGTGTGGATAGTCTCATGCCCCCACTACTGTCGAAGGGATCCACCCACGTCAAAAGCGGCGAGAGTTTCACTATAAACCTAACGCTGAAAATTTTACCGTGCCAGGCGGCAATTTCCCCGGCAGGGGGCAAACTCTGTCCCGTCGACCCAGCGAGGCTGGGTCAGGAGAATCTGCGAGTGCGCTGGAACGCCAGACTCATTGCGGAGAAGCTGCCCAAACAACAAATCCACAGCCGACGCACCTGTGATTTTGGAATCCTCATCGATGCCGCTGTAATGCGGTCGCTTCTCATGACTGCACACCAGAACGACGGTAAAATCCCCCGCCAGAGAACCCCGGTTTTGCTCGAACCACTCCGGCACCCACCCGTATCCCACGGTCAGCACAGCATCCGGTTTGTATTGCTTTACCCAGCGCCGGAGGGCTGTCTTTTCGGCGCTCTCTCTGGAAAAGAAGATTGGTATCTCCCCGCTGATCCGCTGCCGCTGCTGCTCGGAGCAGTAAGCTGCTGAATAGCTGTGCCGCACGCGCACGTCGTGCGCCAGGGGAATGGCCAGACCGATCCTCCGATACCCATGGCGTCGCAGCATCCTTATGGCCAGAACCATTGCCGCCATGTGATCGCAGCTGACGCGATTCAGTTTCGGCGCGACGATTCCATGTCCGAATGTCACTGCGGTAAGCTGCTCCCAAGGCAGATTCAGCCTATGCATGCGGTCCGGCAGCGGACAGATCAAAGCGCCACGAATCCCCCGGGCGCGAAACACCCTTGAAACCTGCCTCGCAGACACTCCCGGCTCCCTCAACCAAACCTCATCGATCGAGTAGCCCAACTGCTGTGCGCGTTCCGTCGCTCCTTCAAAGTATTTGTTATAGGCATTGATCCGCCACCCGTCTTGAGTCGAGTAATTGGTTACCCAGGCGATGGTTTCACGGAATCCCGCCGGTCTCAGCCCCTGGCGGTAGGCAACCAGCGCCCCCAACAGGGGGTCCGGTCGATATCCCATTTGCTCGGCAAGCTTTCGAACTTTTTCCCGCGTCTCTGCCGAAACCTTCGGGTGGTTGCGAAGGGCAAGCGAAACGGCGGTATGAGAGATCCCCGCAGCCTCGGCGATGTCCTTGATCGTGCATCGACGCATTCTGCTTTTATAGGAAGCCCCTCACTCGCAAGTCCAACGGTTTCCCAGAAAAGTTTATAGTGAAACCCGCCTACGCATTGGAACTCACCCAAGCACGAACGATGTTGCCCCGATACGCGTCCCGTTTGCCAATAGAAGTCTGATCGAATACCAAGGATACTCCCCCAAGATGCCCCCATCCAGCGAACCAGTCGTTTCCCCGAGCATGACCGACGACAGCATACCCGGTCGCATAGGAACGATCGCAAAAGCTGACAAGGTTCCCGCGAGGCAAAAGATGTTCTTTAGCCTGGGAGGCTTCACCGACTACCTCTCGACCACGCTCACAGTCAGCGTGCTTTGGATGCCGTTCTTCAACATCGGGATGGGGCTAAGCCCGATACTCCTGGGCGGGATCCTTATGATCATGCGGCTTTGGGATGGGTTCAACGATCCCATCATGGGCAATATCTCCGACAATACCCGCACTCGATGGGGGCGGAGGCGACCATTTATGGTAATCGGAGCCATTGCCACGGCGTTGATATATCCCCTGCTATGGCATCCACCGACCCAGTATGGACACGGTGTCACCGCCATCTATATCACCGTCCTCGGGCTGCTCCTGTTCACCGCATCCACCTGCTGGGCCATGCCCTACTACAGCCTGCAGATGGAACTGACTCCCTCCTATGACGAGCGCACCCGCGTCTCAGCGTGGATGGCGTTTGTTGCGAAGTTTGCCAATCTCCTGGGTGGATGGACGCTGGCCTTTGTCGCGGGACCGTTGTTTGTCAACGCCGCAACAGGGAAACCGGACATCGTGGCGGGAATGCAAACCACGAGCTGGGCGATAGCCGTGCTTATTCTTGGATTTGGCCTGCTCCCACCGATCTTCGTCAAGGAGCGTTACTACGAGACGGAAACCTCCAAACAATCCAAAGACCCGTTCTTCAAGAGCCTGAAGGAATCCTTCTTCTGCAAACCGCTCTGGTTGGTGATCGGTATTTCCTTTTTCGTCTCGCTCGGCAGTGCCTCGATCGGGACGCTGGGCCAATACGTCAATATCTACTACGTAAACAATGGCGATCTGGGCGCGGCCACGATCATCACCGGCTTGAAATCCACCGTTGCAGTGGTGGCCGGCATTCTCAGCATCCCCCTGTGGACATGGCTGAGTGAACGGCTCGACAAGAAGCTCATCGTAGGCATCCTCCTGCTCGGAGGAATGGGAGGGCATGCCTTGAACTATTTCTGCCTCGACCCAGCCCATCCCTATCTCCAGCTCATTCCGGCGGTATTCCAATCCGGCATCCTCGGAGCAATGAGCCTCATGATTCCCTCGATGAAGGCTGACATCGCTGATTACGATGAGCTCGACACCCGGCGGCGGCGAGAGGGGTCGTTGAATTCCTTCTACTCGTGGTTTCTGCGAATGTCCCAGACCTGCGCCATGGGAGCGGGAGGAGTCGTGCTCGCACTGACCGGCTTCGACGTGGCGGTGCTGAAACAGCCGCCCGAGGTCCTGGAGCGGATGAAATACGTTTACCTCCTTCTGCCTCTGGCGATCTGGGGAGTCAGCCTCGCCTTTATCGCCAACTATCCCCTCACCCGCAAACGCATGAAAGCCATACGTGACGATCTGGAGGCCCGCAGAGGTTCGATATGAAACGCCTGATTCTTGAGATCAGCCTCAAACCGTTTCGCGTACCATCCCATGAAGCCACCGAGGCGGTAATAAGACGAGTCCTGGATCAATGGAGCGCCATCATCCGGGAAAGCGAGTCCATTTCCTTCCTGCTCTGGACCGCAGATGGCAGCGAAATCCTCGACTACCGAGGAGAGCTGGACACTGAGATTGAGTGGGCCAAGTGGATCGGCATCGCCAATACAGCCCCGCCACGCAAGGATGATCCCGAGAGGCTTTCCCTTCATTCCAGGGGGCATCTCTATACGGAAAATCCTCCTGCCCTCACCTACCGCCGTTTGCGGTCGATCGTAAGCGCAATGAAAAAACTCGGGAGGACCATTTGCGGGAAGCCGGTCACGGTGGGCGCGACTTTTGATCCCGGCCCGGAGTTCTCTCGTTCAGACTTCAAGTACATCCGTCATCCCGAGATCAACAAAGGCAACACCATGGGCTCCCGCCAATGGGTGCATTGTGCCGCAGTCCTCAACGGTGACTCGGTGTCGTACGCCGGGTTCCCCGCTGGGATCCCGGACCAGACCACTCTCGGTACTTTTCTCGGTAGGCAAAGCGAACATTTTCTACGCGATCTGGGATTTGACTATATCTGGTTCTCCAACGGATTTGGATATTCGCTCGATTCCTGGAGCGTGACGGGTGAAGTTTTTAACGGCTCCGAGTTTCACCTTGAGAATATCAACTCGGTAAACTCCTCCATTCTGGAGTTTTGGAAGCACTTCCGCAAAGAGTGTCCGCATTATCCGATCGAGACACGAGGCAGCAACCTTTCGACAGGGATGGATCTCGCCTCGGATGGCGCTCCGATCCGGGATATCTATCGCGGCGGCTTTGGCCTGACGGCCCCGGTAAACTCGCCGTGGGCAGCTTTGAATCGCGACTACGGCCTCGAGATCGTCGGATGGTTGTCCCATATCGCCGAATTGCCCGAGAACGGAACCATTCCCTTCCGCTACTACATCCATGACCCGTGGTGGCTGAACAGCCCATGGCTGGACCGATACGGGCGGGAGCCTCACGACATTTACATCCCGCTTTCCTGCGGTCGCATCGGGACGGATGGTTGCGTGCAGGGCATAGATTCCATCGCGTTTCTAACGGTCGACGATTCCCGGGGCGAAACGCCGAACGTCGTTCCCAATGAAGTATCGCCCCATGTCTTGCGTGCGCTCCACGATTTTCCCGATGAGCCAGGGCTGCTTACCTGGGTGTATCCATTCGACGAATATCACGAATGGGTGATGCAAAAGAGCGAGAGAATCTCGGAGGTCTTCTTCGGAGATTGGTTCATACGTGCCGCCATCAATGAAGGGTTCCCGCTCAACAGCGTCATCTCGACCAATACGCTCGGCGAGATGGCTGCGGGAACGTTGCGAGATACCACTCTGGTCAGCCCCGCGCCGGACCCCGGCACGAAATGGGCGGATGCCCTGGTGGAGCATGTCGCCAGCGGAGGAAATCTTCTGCTCTACGGTCCCCTGGACCATCTCGATCCCCGCATCAGCCGATGGCTCGATATTTCTCTTGAGGCCCCCCTTGCCGGAGACCTCCTCATAACGACGTCTCTACGCCAGGACGAGATCGACACAGCCCGGACAGCACAGCGGTTGCGGGTTCGTCCATTGACATCAGGAGGCGGCGTCAATACATCACTCCCTCGATCCGCCTCCGCTCACTGTCTCGCTTCTGTCAGCGACGGTCTCCAGACCCGCAGTTTCGCGCTTTCCAGCGCCATCAAGGGTGGCGGGAAAATCGCATGGGTGAGAGGAGCGTTCTGTGCTGAAATCGAGGACGATCCCATCGCTTTGCCAAAGCCTGATGATCGCAAAGAGTGGTTTCTGGCCGAGACCCTCATGCGGCTGACCTTGCAGGAGTTCGGTTACGACATTCTTTGCAGGAAGCCCTTCGCATCGACAGCTTCGCCTCTCTTCACTGCCGCACGGAAAAACAACGGATGGTTTTTTTCCGGACATTGTCCCTCGACGACAGCCCGGCTCATCTGGAGATTCCCTGAGGGAGTGCCGGTTCCTGTCGGTGCAGATGTGCTGATCACTGCAGATGGCTACGGTGAAATCTCCTGCGCAAAAGCGTGGCACAAGGAATGCCGCGTCTTCGTGTCTCAAGCAGCGTGCAGCGAGGTGTCATGCAGCGAGCAGTTCTCGGGTGAAATCGGAATCCGGCGGCGCCTGCGTGTCACCGGGCTGCTCAATGCGACGGTATCGTTTTTGCCGGAGAGTGAGTCTCGCCCGACCTTTTCCCTCGACGACTCCTACCTCGGCCAGGGTACCTCGGTCCAACCTTCACAAGACGGACGGACACTGGTCGCTCACAACATCTCCGGTGATCTCCTGATCTCCTGGTAACGCCTCAATTTCCTGTCCTATGACTGAACTCAAGAAGATTCATCGCATCCGACCGCTCAAAGCGAAAGTCGGCCTCCTCGCTATCGGCCATCATGTCTACTGGCAGCAGTTCGATGGGCTGCTCGACGAGATGACTCGCAAGCGGCTTTACGTAAAGTCCCTGCTCGAGACGGAGTCCGTCGAGGTCGCGGACTTTGGCATGATCGATTGCGCACAAGCGGCCTATGAGGCCGTTCCCGGCATCAAAGCCGCCGATATCGACATCCTGTTCATTGACATGGCCACGTACGGCACCTCATCGACATTTGGGGTGCTCTGCCGCGAGATCAGCGCTCCGATCGTGCTCGTCGCCATTCAGCCTCTGGCCGCGATGGACTACCCTAAGGGAACAACCTACATGCAACTCTGCAATGACGACTTTTGCTCGGTGCCCGAGTTCACCGGGGTTGCAGTGCGATTTGGACGCCGCCCGCCGCCAGTGATCCTCGGTCACGAGGGAAATGATCCCGATGTCGATGCGGAGATTCATCGCTGGTGCGGTATCGCGAAGGCCCTGCATTCGCTGCGAAAGGCGCGCATCGGCTTGATGGGTCATGTCCTGGAGTCGATGCTGGACATGCATACGGATCCGACCGCAGCCACGGCGGCATTCGGCTCCCACATCGTGCTCGTCGAGACAGATGATGTCCTGAAACATTATCGCACCTGCGCCAGGGAGAAGATCGATCTCTGGAAAGACAGGATTCTTGATTTCTTCGACACCCCCGATCCCCAAGGCGATCCCTTGACGGAGAAACTAACCCCCCATGATCTGGAGGTCGCTGCGAAAGCCGCCGTAGCGCTGGAGGCGCTCATTACAGAAAAGCGCCTCGACGGCCTCGCATACTATTACGAAGGCGAACCAGGCTCCGAGTTGCGCACGCTGGTGACAAATTTCATCGTAGGCAACTCGCTTCTTACCGGCGGTGGATTTCCCATGTGCGGGGAATTCGACCTGAAGACGTGCATTGCGATGATGATCATGGACCGGCTGGAGATCGGCGGCAGTTTCGCCGAGTTTCATCCCATCGACTTCAAGCTGAATAGCGTCCTCGTCGGACACGATGGCCCCCATCACATTAACATTGCAGCCAGCAGGCCTGTGATACGGAGCCTGAAAAAATACCACGGCAAACCGGGTTCCGGCGCAGGGGTGGAGTTTCAGATCAAGGAAGGGCCGATCACCATGCTGTCGATCGGACAAACCGCCCAAGGTCGATTCAAATTTGTCATCGCCGAAGGCATCTCGGAACGACGCCCCATCCCGCCGACAGGCAACACCAACACCCATGGCATCTTCCAGCCGGACATCCGCACTTTCCTCAAGCGCTGGGTGGCCGAGGGACCGACCCATCATTTCGCCCTGGGCATCGGCCATCACGCCGAGGATCTCGTCGAGATCGCAAAGATCCTCAATCTGGAATACGCCGTCGTCTCATCGTGCTAAACGGAGACAAAAGCCGCACGATGCTCAGGAGAGAGCTTCCGGACGAGCCTCTCCGCCGCGATATGGAGCGACTGTCCGCAACGATGGACGGCTCCCTGGAATCTGGCTCTCTCCTTCGTAAGCTCTACGCAACAGATGCTTCGGAGTACCAGGAGATGCCTCTTGCGGTAGCCTTTCCCAGGCACGAACAGGACGTTCAAAAACTGATTCAACTAGCAGCACGCCATCGTGTGGGACTTATTCCACGCACCGCAGGCACATCTCTGGCAGGCCAGGTTGTCGGTTCGGGTATCGTCGTGGACCTCGGCCGGCACATGAATCGTATCACATCGCTGGACCCGACACTCCATCGCGTTCGTGTACAGCCCGGGGTCATACGAAATGAGCTGAACCGATTCCTGCAACACCATGGCCTGCTCTTCGGCCCGGAAACATCCACCGCCAACCGAGCCATGATCGGGGGCATGGTCGGAAATAACTCCTGCGGGTCTAACTCGATCATCTACGGCTCGACCCGGGAGCATCTGATCTCAGCGCGTGGGTTTCTCAGTGATGGTTCGGAAGTAACATTCGGCCCGCTTTCACCGGCCGAGTTTGCATCAAAATGCGCTGGCCCTGACAGCCTCGAAACCCGCATCTACCAGCATTGCCGCAGGCTTCTTTCTCCAGAGCGGAATCGCTCGCTCATTCGCACTCACTATCCGAAAGCCACCATTCCCCGTCGCAATACCGGCTACGCCTTGGATATGTTGATGGATTCGAGCGCTCTAGATCCCGCGTCGGGCAAACCCTTCAACTTCTGCCAGCTTGTCGCTGGATCAGAAGGCACATTGTTTTTCGGCGTGGAGTTCGAACTGAACTGCTGTCCACTGCCTCCCTCGGAAAGCGCTTTGCTTTGCGCTCACTTTGTTTCTGTCGACGAGGCCTTGCGCGCGACCCAGCTCGCACTTCCACTCAAGCCTTTCGCCGTAGAACTCATCGATCGTCACATCCTCAACGCAACAAAGCGAAATCTCGAGCAATCCCAGAATCGCTTTTTTATAGAGGGCGATCCCGGTGCAATTCTGGCGATCGACATTCGCCGCGATCGGGAAGTGCTTGTGCTAGACGCCCTATCGGGCCTCGTCGAGACGCTAAAAGCAGCCGGGCTTGGCTACCACTTTCCCATATTAACCGGGCCTGATCAGGAGTGTGTGTGGGCTCTTCGTCGAGCCGGACAAGGGCTGATGAGCAACATCCCGGGCGACGCCAAGCCTCGGGAGGTCGTGGAAGATACCGCCGTGGACGTGCGTGATCTGCCTTCTTACATTGCGGAGTTTGATTCCATCATGGTGGAGAAGCACAAGATCGAGTGTGTCTACTATGCCCATGCGGGGACTGGGGAATTGCACACGAGACCTCTCTTCAATCTGAAAACTGCAGCGGGCGTGAAGATGTTTCGGTCTGTCGCTGAAGATATCGCCAAGCTGGTCAGGAAATTCAACGGTTCCTTGAGTGGTGAGCACGGCGACGGTCGCCTCCGGGGTGAATTCATCCTGGTTGGGCAGCCTTCCACCTCCTTTCCGTCGCGCTACGAGTGCATGGCTCCAATATCCGGCGACGGAAAGAGGATTTCAAGTTAACCAGATTTTAACCAAAAAGCTCGAGGGAATCCGCCATACAGCGAGGGACGGCAAGGGACATCTGAAACCAACAAAAAACCCGCAGATCCTTTATTCATCGGCTTCTGCGGGTTTTAAGATTGGTTGCGGGAGTAGGATTTGAACCTACGACCTTCAGGTTATGAGCCTTTGTAAGCTACTGTTTTCTAGTGAATTATAGATTACATTCACCCGAGCTTCACTGGAAGTCAAGGTTTGCTACGAGCGCCGAATTTTGCCGATTGTTCACGGTTTCCATTCACGTATTAAAACTGCTGCAAGCACAGGGCTGCGAAGGCCGCCGACCAAACGCAAGTTCGTGCGGCGGACCGTTCGACGGGGGCTGCCGACCAAGGCCGATGCCACGCAGGGCGGAGCCCAGCGGATGCTGATCATCTTGGATGACTACACCCAAGAGTTTCATGTGCTAGGACACTGACCGCGCCTTAAAAAGCGCGTGCCGGGGAGCGGGAACTTGAGAAGGGGCATCCGGCATTGGGAGCCAGAGTGACGCTGGCAAAAACCGCTGAATTCATGGGACATTGCAAGTCCGAGAACTTCTTGTGTCAAGGAATCAGCGATTGAGAGAGTAGACGCCAAACTCCCCGTCGTGGCGGAAACCAAACGCGGAGGGATCGACCACCGCGCCATCGACGCGAATCCTTCCATCCGCGACGAGTTTGTCAAAAAACGCCTTGTCGCGTCCCTTGAAAGCAAGACTGCCCTGCGATCCCTTGATGAAATCCACATACCCCGCGAGCCGGTCCTGGTCCTCTTGGAAAATCATGCTCGCTTCGCCCGTCAGCCGGAGAACTCCCGATCCAGGCGAGAGGTCCACCCGCTGGACTTCATTCCCCGCCGAGAACAGCAGCGGACCGTCACATGTTACTACTCCCGAACCGCCAATAACGAGACTCCCAGCCGCAGAGTGCCTGCCCAACCAGATGCCACCCTCGACATTTAATATCCCTCCGCGGACCTCAACCACACCCGATCCGCGATCCTCGTTGCCAATGATCAATCCCCATCGCGCATCCGCCTCCGATGGAACTCTGCTTTGCATCCCTGCCTTGAGAATCAACTCCCCGCCCGAGATTTTCAAGCGTCCCTCGACTGTCTGGCCTACGATCGCCGCCCAGGTCCCATCCATATTCACCGTCAGTGTTCCCCCGGTGATTTGTAGTTCACCTGCCGATCCCCCGTTTTGCCCCACCAGCAACTGTCCCGAGAAATCGGTCTCTCCGTCAGCCGCCTGATAAACGAGCGGAGAGTCCCCTCCGTTCTGAATAACCAGACCGGTCTTGTTTGTCGCTCCAATCGTCGGGACGGCTGCATCCGGATGCCGGTCATTCCGCCAATTGTCCTCAGTCTGGAAATTTGAATCGATCGCGCCCCACCAATCCGCCGCAGACGTCAACCCCACAGAAGCCATGGTAAGAAATAAAAGACAGTAAAAACGGACACTAGACAGGGCGCTACTCATGAGAATCACAAGGTAGAAAACTTAATCTAAATAGTATCGCTGAACCGAACCCGCGCCGCCAGATCAATCACACTTATGCGATTAACGAGAATAACCGAAAAGGACCTGGCATCGGCACCGTGTCGAACTAGAACGAGCAACTAGTCCTGCCTGGTCGCTGAATATGCCCGGCAACCTGACAATTCGGCGCTGAGTTCGCCCCATTTCGGTTGACCGAGATCGAAGACGGCCCATCGGGAAAAAGTTCCGGAGGATCTCTTCGACTCTTGAAGAGTTCAATTTCCCCTACCTGATCGAGAACCGGTAAATAGTGGTGCTTTTGAAAACTTCGCCGGGACGAAGCACGGTCGAGGGAAATCCCGGCTCGTTGGGGGAGTCAGGAAAATGTTGGGTCTCCAAACAAAAGCCATCGTATTGGTCATAAACCTTGCCGCCTTTGCCCTTGATGGTGCCATCGAGAAAGTTGCCGGAGTAGAACTGAATGCCGGGCTGATCCGTCAGGACTTCCATGACCCTGCCGGTCGTGGGCTCATAAACTTCAGCTGCCGATTTCAGACCTGGGAGAAGTTTTTTATCCAATACCCAGTTGTGATCATAGCCGATCGGATTTCCTCCGACTTCTTTGATGCGCTTTCCGATCAATTCCGGCTTACGAAAGTCCATCGGCGTACCCTTGACGGACTTGATCTCGCCGGTGGGAATAAGCACGGAGTTCACCGGAGTGAAGTGCGCGGCCCCGAGCTTGAGCTCATGGCCGAGGATCGATCCATTGCCGGCCCCGGCCAGATTGAAATACGTGTGATTGGTGACGTTCACAATCGTGGGTGCATCGGTCGTTGCCTCGTAGGATATCTTCAGCGCATTGTCGTCTGTGAGGGTATAGGTCACGGCGAGGTGCAGCGTTCCGGGATATCCCTCCTGGCCATTCGGGCTCACCAACGTGAACCGCACCGAGTTCGAACTTGAGCGAACGATCTCCGCAGTCCACAGACGTTTGTCGAATCCCTTTACACCGCCGTGGAGGTGATTGGGGCCGTCATTGGTCGCAAGCTGATAGGTCTTTCCATCAAGGGTGAATCGACCATTCGCAATACGGTTTCCGTAACGACCGACGATCGCACCAAAATAGGGACTCTTCGTGAGATAGGGCTGAAATGTATCGAAGCCCAGCGAAACGTCGCCGAGATTTCCATTTCGATCCGGCACGATGACGTCCACCACAGTGGCACCGTAGGTCATGATGGAGACCTTCATGCCCTGTTTGTTCTCGAGCGTGTAGAGGTCGACTTCTCTTCCGCTGCTGGTCTTTCCAAACGGCGTGACCGTGATGGAATTGGCCGATGCCGCGCAGACTGACTGATTAGTATTCATGAGGATGCCGACGAGGATCGTTACCAGCTTAAGGAGAAGGGATCTGTTCATAGGAGGAATCGTGGTTGTGAATCGGGCGACTTACAGGAATGCGAGATAGAACCAGACGATGATGGCAACGACGCCCAGGGAGAGGGCCACGTCCCAGGCGTTCCAGCCAGCGCGAGTTTCGCGCTTCTCGTCCGGCGTGGCTCCGTACCATGTGTAGCGCACCGTTTTTTCCGCAGGCGCCTTGGTCATGAAGCTAATGACGACCATCAGGACGGCGGTAACAACAAAAATGATCTGGCAATAGTAGAGCCAGTGAATGTCCCAGACCTCGAAGAGGAAACCATGCCTGGCCCGGAAGGGCGCGATGGCATCCGCGTACTGCTGGGCGTTGATGACGCCTTTGTACAGATGTTGCTTGAGCTCCTTGATCGCGACACTGTCGGTGCTCATCACGAGATCGACGGCGAGGCGGAAGAAACCGGCGAGCACGCCGACACTGAAGGCCCATAGCGCGGCTTGCGGCGTCGCTCGCTTCCAGAATACGCCGACGAGGAACAATACTGCGATGGCAGGCGAAAGGTATCCCTGCACGCTTTGCAGATATTCATAGAGGTTGGAATGCAGAGACTTGATGACAAGCACCCAGCAGATGCCGAGCGCCACGATCACGGTCGTGGCGACGCGGCCGACAAAGACCTCGGTCTTTCCAGAGGCATTGGGATTCCACTCGCGATAGAAGTCCATCGTGAAAAGCGTGGCTGAGGCATTGAACTTGGAGGCAAGCGAAGCCATGAGGGCCACGATCATTCCGCATGCTACGATACCCTTGATTCCGTGCGGCAGGATATGCGCCACCAGGGAGGTATAGGCCGCATCGCCGGTCGTCGTGAAAGCTGCCTCCGGCATCTTTGTCAGGGCGTAGGCGACCATGCCCGGTACGAGAAAGATGAATACCGGGGTGCACTTCAGATAGCCGGCGAGAATCGTGCCTCGCCGGGACTCCTGTTGATTCCGCCCCGCGAGAACGCGTTGGACGATGTACTGGTCGGTGCACCAATACCAGAAGCCGATGATTGCCGAACCCGGCAGAATCGCGAGCCAGGGCCACTCGGGATCCTGATTGGAGCGGATCAGGTGGAGATTCTCGCCAACAGCGTGTTTCGTCGCCTCCCAGCCGGCAAGCAGGCTGCCATGGCCGAGTTCATGCAAACCGTAATACAGAATGAAAATCGAGCCTGCGAGCAACACCGGCGTCTGGAGCACTGCCGTGTACATGATCACGCGCATGCCGCCAAAGATCGTGTAGATGCCGGTCGTGAAAGCCAGTCCGATGGCGATAACCCAGAAGATATCGATGCGCATCCCCCCGATCGTGACCGCATCGATACCGAGGAGAGTGCGAATGACCACGTCACCGGCATAAATGGTAGCTGCGATTTTTGTGAGCACGAGGCTCGCCATCGTGAGCAGGCTGAGTACGTTTCGCGACCCGCGGCTGAATCGCAGTTCCAGAAACTCGGGCATGGTGAAGACCTTCATGCGGTCATAAAGCGGCACAAAGACCCACCCGAGGATGAGGATCATCCAACCCTGCATTTCCCAGTGCGCCATCGCCATCCCGGTGACAAAGCCCGCCCCGGCGAGGCCGACCAGGTGCTCAGAGCCAATGTTGGAGGAAAAAATGGACGAGCCGATTTGCAGCCAGTTTGCGTCGCGGCCGGAAAGAAAATAGTCCTTTCCGGACTCGTTCTTCTTGCGCATCGAGAAGACCACCACCGCGATCATGCTGAAGATGAAGAGAACAATGACGAGCCAGTCCAGCCAGTTGAAGACGGATTGCCCAGGGGTGGCTGCAGCCAGAAGGAAAGGAAAACTTAAGGGGTGCATAGCATTTAGGGGGGGATTAATTTTTAGAGGAACTCACGCCTGCCCGTAGTAGGCGGTGGCGCCATGTTTGCGGAGAAAGTGCTTGTCGAGGAGGGATTGAGAAACCACCGGCGCATCGGGGTTGAGACGGAGCGCGACAGAGGTCATCTCAGCCACGATCTCAAGTGCCTGAGCAGTTTCCACCGCCTTTGCTCCGCTCGGTCCCCAGGCGAAGGGGCCGTGATTGCGCACGAGCACGGCTGGGATCTGACCAGGATCGAGATCCTGAAATCGCTCGACGATCACGTTCCCCGTTTCCCACTCATAGGCCGCACTGATTTCCCCAGGCGTCATTGCGCGAGTCACGGGGACTTCGCCATAGAAATAATCGCAATGCGTCGTTCCGAGGCAGGGAATGCCCAGTCCGGCCTGCGCAAAGGCCACGGCCATGCGTGAATGAGTGTGGACAACGGAGCGAATCCCGCGAAACGCCTGAAATAGTCGGCGATGGGTCGGAGTGTCAGACGAGGGCCTCAGGCTGCCGCCCACCTGCCGACCTTGCAGATCGACAAGCACCATGTCCTCGACCTTCAGCTTCGCATAGTCGACGCCGCTCGGCTTGATTGCGAATATAGCACGCTCCGGATCGCAAACGCTTACATTGCCAAATGTCAGGTCGACGAGTCCGGTTTTGGGCAAAAGGAGGTTCGCTTCGAGACACTCCTCCTGGATGGCGCGAAATTCGCTCATGGCTTACAGGCGACCGAGGCCGGGTGCCAGGTGGTAGTAGATCTCATCATTACGAAGCTGCTGCTTGAACTCCCGGAGACGCGTCTCGGCATCGATCACCGCGACCTCTACTCCGGCGATTTCCGCGAGATCTTCGATGTATTCAGTGGTCACGGCGTAGCTGAAGCCCGTGTGGTGTGTACCTCCGGCATAGATCCATGCCGCGACGGCGGTCTTGAGATCGGGACGGCATTTCCAGACTGCACGTGCGACAGGGAGCTTGGGCAGAGGTTGCGAGGGCGCAATGACGTCGACCTCGTTCACCAGCAGCCGGAACCGGTTTCCCAGATCCATCATGGCCACGTTAATCGCAGCGCCAGGATGTGCGTCGAAAACAAAGCGCGCGGGGTCATCCTTTCCTCCGATACCCAGCGGATGTACCTCGATGGCAGGTTTTCCCGCGGCGATGGACGGACAGACCTCAAGCATGTGCGAACCCAGCACGAGCTGTCCGGCGGGATTCAGCTCATACGTGTAATCCTCCATGAATGACGTACCTCCAGGGAGATCGGCCGACATCACCTTCATCGCGCGGACGATGGCCGCCGTCTTCCAGTCGCCCTCACCTGCAAAGCCATAACCGTCCGCCATCAGGCGCTGCACGGCAAGTCCTGGCAACTGCGTGAGACCGTGAAGGTCTTCAAAGGTGTCGCTGAAACCGATAAAGTTCCCTGCTTCCAGAAACGCACGCAATCCAAGTTCCTGGCGGGCGTTGTAGCGCAGCACGTCGTGACGGTCGCCGCCTTTGCAGAGGACCGGGGCGACATGATACAGTTCCTCGTATTCCGAGCAGAGAGCGGTCACCTCGGCATCACGGACTTCACCCAGCGCGGCGACGAGATCTCCTACGCCGTGAGTGTTTACGGAAAAGCCAAACTTGGCCTCGGCAGCCACCTTGTCTCCCTCGGTGACGGCGACGTAACGCATGTTATCACCGAATCGGACGATCTTCCCTCCCTGCCAATCGCTCCAGGCCCGGGTCACTCGCATCCACGCCGCGACCCGGTCCTGCACCGCCTCGTCGCTCCAGTGGCCAACGACCACCTTGCGCGGCAGCCTGAGCCGCGTGTGGATGAATCCATGCTCGCGGTCGCCGTGTGCGGCCTGGTTGAGGTTCATGAAATCCATGTCGATCTCCGACCATGGCAAATCACGATTGTACTGGGTCGCAAAGTGCAGCACCGGCTTGCGCAACTGGATCAGCCCGTTGATCCACATTTTGGATGGCGAGAAGGTATGGCACCAGATCGCGAGGCCGGCACAATTTGCCGCACCATTAGCCTCCAGGCAAAGCGCACGGATTTCCTCGGGACGGGTAAGCACCGGCTTGAAGACCAGCTTCAGCGGCAGGCGCCCGGAGGCATTTAGCGCCTCGACGATCTTCGAAGAGTTTGCCGCAACCTGCTTGAGAGCAGCCTCACCGTAAAGATGCTGGCTGCCGGTGATGAACCAAATTTCGGGAGTGGGAACATTTTTCATGGAAAAGAAGGATCGTGTTTCGTGTTCGGGATTATGAACGCCGTCTAAGTTCGATGAGGCGTTTCATCACCCGGGAAAGATCTGCGGTCTTCGTCACTCCGCCGAAGGCGTCATGCAGTGTCCGGTAGATCGCGTAGAGTTCGTTATAGACCGCCTGGTTGCTGGCGTTGGGAGAGTAGCTTTCCGACTTCAGCGAGGACATCGCTGCCTGCGCCGCAGCAAAGTCCGGATACTCGCCAGCAAGGACTGCGGCGGATATGGCGCTACCCAAGGCGCATGCCTGACTGGAACCTGCAACGTGCATGGTGCAGCCGGTGATATCGGCGTAGATCTGCATGAGCAGGGGGTTTTTCTCTGCGATACCCCCGGCGCAGACGACCCGGTCGATGGTGACGTTGTATTCGCGAATCCGCTCAATGATCGCGCGAGCCCCGAAAGCCGTCGCCTCGATCAGCGCGCGGTAGATCTGCGCGCGAGTGGTATGCAGGGTCTGGCCCACGATCAACCCGCTGAGCATGGGATCAACAAGGATGGTGCGGTTTCCATTGTTCCAATCCAGGGCGATCAATCCGCTCTGGCCGGGCTTGAGCCGTGCAGCCTCTTCCGTGAGCCGGGCATGCAGAGAACCATCGCCGCCACAGACTCCCTCCACCCACCATTTGAAAATATCCCCCACCGCGCTCTGCCCGGCCTCGATGCCATAGTACCCAGGGAGGATGGCCCCAGGCACGATACCGCAGATACCGGGGATATCCGCAACCGCCTTGTGGGTCGGAACAACTGCGCAATCGCAAGTGGAGGTGCCGATGACTTTGACCAGCGTTCCCTCGTCGACGCCACAGGCGATCGCGCCGTAGTGCACATCAAACTCGCCAATGGCAATGGGGATGCCCTCCGGCAGGCCGAGCTTCCGCGCCCATTCCGCGCACAGGCCGCCTACAGTCACCGTGGCATCATACGCCTTCTCATAAAGGCGATCGCGCAGGTCGGCCAGCTTGGGATCGATCATCGCAAGAAACGCCTTGTCGGGCAGACCGTTCCAATCTTCGCTGTAAAGAGCCTTGTGCCCCGCCGCGCAAATGCCGCGTGTGATTTTCCTCGGGTCGGTCACCCCCGCGAGCACCGAGGGGATATAGTCGCAGAGTTCCACCCAGCTGAAGGCCGCATCGAAGACTTCCGGAGCGACGACCGAGCATTTCCAAATCTTGCTCCACCACCACTCCGAAGAATAGGTATTACCGCATTTCGCAATAAAGTGCGGCCGGTACTTCGCGGCCAGTTCCGTGATACGCGCAGCCTCGGCGTGGCTGGTATGATCTTTCCAAAGCCAGCATTGCGCCGCCAGATCGTCCTTCCATTTCGGAAGCAACGCGAGCGGCACGTTGTTTTCATCCACCGGCAGCGGGCTCGAGCCCGTCGTATCCACGCCGATGCCCACCACCTTGTCGGGCGAAAAGTCCGGGTCGTCCGCCGCATTGGCCATGGCCGTACGGACAGAATGCTCCAGGCCGAAAAGATAATCCCCAGGGTGTTGGCGCGCGAGGTGATGATCGCCGGAATCAGTCAGCACTCCCTGCTTCCCGCTCGGATAATCCACGACGCCGACGCCAAGTTCGCGTCCGTTGGCTACGTCAACAACCAACGCGCGAACGGAGTTGGTTCCATAATCAATTCCAAGAGTATAGGACACGGGAGAGAAGGGGTGACTAACGCAAGATCGCTTACGTCATTCCGGAAGGAAATCCCGTTGTTACTTGACAGTAATGTCGTTCACGAAAAACTTAGGCTCATGCGCAAGACATCCATGCTCCAGGTCGCGCGAGAGGCGAACGTGTCAAAGAATACAGTGTCCCTGGCCTTGCGCAACGATCCGCAGATTCCAGAACAGACGCGGGATCGCATCAAGAGCGTCGCCAAACGTCTCGGCTATACCAAGAACCCCACGGTCGCGCACCTCATGACTCAGCTTCGATCCGGCGCTGAGACGGGGTTCAAGGCGACCCTGGCATTAGTTAATGCCAACGAGGATCGTGAAGCTTTTACGGTGCATCCGACGATTCCCACCTATGTCGAGGGATGCCGCAGGGCGGCTCAGCGGCAGGGCTACAATCTCGACGAGTTTTGGCTTCACGATGCGCAGGTCAAAGGGGACCGTCTCCTGCGCATTCTCCGTTCGCGCCGGATTCGCGGGGTGCTTATCGTGGGAATGATGAACGAAAACCGGCTGCCCGATTCCTTTCGACCGGTCTGGGAAAATCTCCCCTGCGTGGTTACCGGTGTCCGCACCCGTGATCCTGCATTGTCCTTTGCCTGCACGGATCACCATATCCTCACGATGCGCGCTGTGGAGCAGGCCATCGCTCTCGGGTACGAACGGCCCGGCCTCGTTCTCGATCAAGTCATCGACCATCTTGTCGAAGGACGTTTCTCTGCCGGTTATTTCATCGCCCAGCAGGCGCTCCCTCAGCGGAGGCGCATCTCTCCATTCTACTACGCCACCAAATCGAACGAAAACCCGAAGCAGTTTCGGAGCTGGCTGGAGAAAGAAAAACCGGATGTGATTCTTTCCCTCTATCATATCGTGGCCAGGTGGATTGCTTCCCTCAGCCTTCGTGTCCCTGAGGATATCGGTCTCATTCAGCTGGAGTGGAGACAGGACCATCCCAACTGGGCTGGCATGCATCAGCATAACGACATCGTCGGAGAAGCCGCCGTGGGCATGGTGATCGAGATGATCCATAACAACGAGCGCGGCGCCCCGCCCTTCCCCAAAGCCACGCTGATCGGCAGCACTTGGATACCGGGAAAGACCGTGAAACTTCGTTCCACCGCGGGCCGCCGCGAACGAGTTTCCTGAGTTCATCCAAGGCGCCCATGGGCATCGGCTGAACCTATTTGCCAAACTTCAGCTCAATCGCCTGCCCTGCATAAGTGACAGTCTTTGCCTCCATCGGTTGCGACAACCCAGCGTTCTTATCCGCCGAGGCAAGCACGACATTAAGTTGTCTCGTGGCAGTCATCCCGGGAAATGTCCCCTGCCGCTGACTGATCGCGAGGCTGCGACTGGCATCGTTCCACGATAACTCATAGGTCGCGCGCTGACCCCGCTCATACCCGTATGTCTCGTTGTCATCCTCGTAGATGGTAAACTTCGCATCCCGGCCGGGATAGATGCGGATTTCATATGGCGCATCCGGATTTTCCATCACATGCTGAACGGCAGGCCCAAACGGAACAATCGATCCGGCACGCACGTAGAGCGGCATGATGTCGAGAGGACACTCCCGGCTCACAGTCTGACCGCCGGAGAAGCGCTCATTGGTCCAGAAGTCGTACCAATCCGCTCCAGCAGGCAGATAGGTTTCCACCAGTTTTACAGGCGTTTCCTTTTTCCCATTCATCTCTCCCGGCGTGCGCCATGCGAGACGCAGCATCCGATCTCTTGTGCCTTGAAAATACTCGATCTTCACCGGCACCTTCTGGCCTTTTGCCAGCGTCCTCGGCGCGCCCTTGTAAAGGCGCGGACGCGCCTGCCAATCCTCCACCACGAGCTTTCCGTCCAGCCAGAGCCGGAAACCATCGTCACCCTCGACTCCGATTTCGTACTCGCCCGACTCCGGCACCGTAATCACGCCCTCCCAGCGACCGGAAAACTTCTCACCACTCGTGAGTCCGACCGGCCAGTCGGTCAATGGAGGGCCGGGCCACGTGTAGTCAACCTTTGGGTCCACCGTCTTGCCTGCCGACGACTCGAAATTCGTCCCTTTGAAATATTCCACAGCAATGCCGGGCTTGCCGTCAGGCGTTTGTAAAGCCTCCGAGGGAATGGTGGCCGGAGGCGGCTCCTCTACGTTCAGCAAGGCCGTGATGACCGGATGCACAAGAAACGCCGGTCCAAACATGAACTCATCATCAATGCGGCGCGCCTTGAGATCGTCGGGAAAGTCCATGGGCAGCCCGCGCATCATCGTATAGCCCTGACTCGTGCTCATCCAGGCCAGGCTGTAGATGTAAGGCAGCAGCATGTAGCGCAAGGTCGCCGCGGACCGCAGGGATTTGTAAAACTCGGGATCGCTCTCGCGAAATCGGTACGGCTCCCGATCGATATTGGTACCGTGAATGCGGTATATCGGATTGAAAATGGCAAACTGATGCCACCTCGCAAAGAGTTCGCGATACTCGGGATTCATCGATGTTTCCGAACGAAAACCTCCAGGGACAAAGAACCCGCCTGTATCCTGAGTCCAATATGGCTGGCCCGCCATGGCAACATTGATGCCGCCAGCAATCTGGTCACGGAACGTCTTCCAACTGGCCGTCGTGTCACCCGACCACGGAAGCGCACCGTATCGCTGTTGCCCGATAAACGACGAGCGAGTGAGGGTGAGGACGCGTTTGTCGCCTGTGGCACGCTGACCCTCGTAGGTTCCACGAGTCGTTTCCAGCGAATAGGGATTCAGATACCGGGTGAAGTCGCCCATGGCATTTTTCCCCAGACGCTTGATGTCCTCTTCGACCTTTTTCGGATCGTGACAGGCTGTTCCGACCTCAACCTCGGTGCCGTCCATCCACAGCGCGTCAACGCCCGCGTCGAGCAGTCCGCTCTTGATATGCTTGAAATAGATCGCCCGTCCCTCCGGGCTGAAGGCGTCATAAATGCGCGCCTTTTTGGAAATCCAGTGCAGCGGCTCGAAGCGCAACCCCTTGGCATCAAGGTCTCGCGCCAGCTCCGTATCATTGCCCACCGACGGCCAGATCGAAACCATGAGCTTCACATGCAAATCGTCGTGCAGGGTGTTTGTGAGACCCTTAGGATCCGGGAAGCGATCCTTGTTCCAGATCATCCCGCTCCACCTGCCATCCTTGGTCCCTCCCCAGTACTGCCAGTCCTGTACGATGTAATCGAGAGGGAAGCCGTCCTGGCGAAATTTCCGCACGACGTCGAGGAGCTCATCCTGGGTCTTGTACCGCTCCTTGCTCATGAAGAGACCAAATGCAGCCTTTGGAAACATCGGAGCCGCGCCGGTCAGGTCGCGATAGCCCGCGATCACAGCGTCCATGCTCTCTCCCGCGATGAAGTAATAGTCGATACCCTCGGGCGCGCTTTCGGACCAGAACGAAGCGCCCTCCGCGTCGTCCTTGAAAATGGTCTTCGAGTAGTTGTCCCACAGGATGCCATATCGTCGGGTGGAAACGAGCAATGGCACCACGATGCCTATGTTTGTCTGGACGAGCAGCACCTGCCGCCCGCGATAGTCCATGTATCGGTCATTGTATTGACCCAACCCGTAAAGCGACTCGTCGGGGGACAACGTAAACGTCTGCTTCACTTCGTACGTTGGGCTATCCGAAATCTTCACCTGCTTGATCTCGGCCGGATTCTTCGTGCGTTCGCGCGTGATTTCGCTCCCATCAGGTCTCTGAAAGGTCAGGGCGCACGTTTGTTTATTCACGAACACGCGCAATCTGGGAGTGGCAAGCGTCAGTTCCTCGCCTCCATCCTTGATCTCAAACGAGACCGCGGTGGGCTTCGCGACAACGGCAAGGCTCGGCTGCGGTGAAAAGGTTTCTCCGGCGTTCGCGCTCACGCGCACGATCTCAGGTCCGTAAAACAGGATGTTCTTTACCAACCCTCCGACCCGGATCTGGATACCATTTGCAAGCCTGGTCATGGAAAACTTTCCATCTCCTGCGGGAGCTCCCAACGGAAGGAGTTGGCCACATTGATCCATTCCTGTGGGCGCGGCAGCGTACCCGACCACTGGCAGGGTGAGACCTATCCCGACCGCACGAAGTGTCCTGATGATTTGGCTAAATGCAGCATGGCAAAGTAATGGGACATCCGTGCGGTATCGCCAGTGGCCTCCCAGGGAAACGGCAGGTGGGCGAACGGCTACAAGTTGTATCGAAAAAGGCTCAGAAACGAACATGGAGGAAACGACGCATTACGGCTGTCGATCCCCCACCATCGCATGACCTGAGCTCCAAACCATTGCTGATTGGCCTGATCCGGTTAAGAAAAAGTTATCGACCCATTGCCAGGGATTGTGGATACTTTTGCCCGCTGCTACGGCAACGCTCCGCGAGGAGTGAAAGCCGGTCATTCATCTCCCCCATGGAATCAGCACCTCAACCCAGAACGACAATCCGAGACATTGCCAAGGCACTCGGACTTTCGCGGGCCGCGATCTCTCTCGGGCTCCGCAATAGCCCTCAGATTGCTGTCGCGACCTGCCAGAAAATCCAGGCGGCGGCTGCTGCCATGGGCTACCACCCGAATCTCAGTGCAACCAACCTGGCCCATTTTCGGCACAGCTCCTCTGAAAAGACCGTTCATTCAGCCATGGCCTGGATCAACTGCTGGAAAGATCCGGCGGACCTTCGCAAGTTTCACCAGTTTGACCTGTACTGGAGAAGCGCCCGAGATACCGCCGAATCAGCCGGTTACCGGCTCGAGGAATTCGTGGTGGATGCGACATCGAATGTCGCGCGCCTGCAGAACATCCTTCTGACCCGGAACATTCATGGGATCATCATTCCCCCGCAGCGTCGTACCGGCTATTGGCCGCGACTCTGCGATGGAACTTTCGATTGGAGCCGCTTCTCCGCTGTACGCATCGGGCACTCGGTGCGATCGCCATCGGTTTCCGTCGTTGCACCGGACCAGGTGGGCAATTGCATGCAGGCCGTGGAGGAAATCTCGGCGCGCGGTTATGAGCGGATCGGCTACGTCACGTTTCGAGATATCCGCCAATCCACGCAGAACTGGTTTCTCGGCGGCTTCCTTCTCGCCCAGATCGCGCTGCCCGTGTCCCGACATGTTCCCGTGCTGTATCTCGAGGAACGCGACAGCTCGGATCGGAATCGCCTCTCCCAGTGGATAAAGCGCCACAAGCCCGACGCAATCCTGACGGAATGGAATGAGATTGGCAAACTCGTGGAGTCTCTCGAGATCCGGGTTCCCGAGGACATCGGAGTCGCCGTCCTGAATACGCTCGACTGCGACATCAAAGCTGGCATCTATCAAAATCCGGAACTGATCGGCGCCGCCTCCGCGGAAGTTCTGATCGCTTTGATGAATCGCAACGATCGCGGTGCCTCGCCCAACTATCGCACGACGACTGTGATGGGAAAATGGCAGGACGGACCAACGCTGCCCTCGAAAGTCGAGTCTACGCCCTCCAAGGAATCTGCTCCGCAGGAGCGAAAATCGGCTCCTGCGAAATAGTCGCTTGCTGCGCTCCAGAAGATCCTGGCCGAAGGCGTACTCTTCCGGGATTTCTCACCTTACGCATTATTAACGTACGCCTCAGGTCCTGAAGAATTTTGAACGCGCATCTCATATCCCGACTCTTCGTTGGATGCCTGGTCCTCGTCCTTGCTATCGCGGCGCCATCGTCGAAGGCTGCGGAATATCAGTGGTCGGTGGAGGTTCCTTCCGTAGTCTCGTCCGAGACCCAGGCGGCTCCCCGGGCATTTCTCTGGATTCCGCCTGACTGCACCCGGGTGCGAGGAGTTGTTGTCGGCCAGCACAACATGGAAGAGGAGGCTATCTTCGAGAATCCCAGGTTCCGAAAGGCGCTCGCCGACTTGAACTTTGCCGTCGTGTGGGTCACTCCCGGCTGGAATCTGTTTTTCCGCTTTGATCGGGGCGCTGGGAAGGGCTTTGACGACCTCATGAGAGCACTGGCAGCTGAGTCTGGATATGAGGAGCTGTCGTCGGTTCCGGTAGTGCCGCTCGGGCACTCCGCCGCTGCGAGTTTCCCCTGGAATTTCGCGGCATGGGCTCCCGAGCGAACCCTCGCCGTGATCTCGGTAAGCGGACAGTGGCCTTACTACGTAGACTCGAATACGCCGGACTGGGGCAACCGAAACGTCGATGGAATCCCCGGCTTGGTTTCGATGGGCGAATACGAGGCCGCCGAAGGCAGGGCCGCCATGGGCCTCGAGGAACGCGTCGCTCGCCCAAAGACAGCTCTCAGCATGTTGTCGACCCCGGGAGAAGGGCACTTCGATCCCAGCGACGACAAGGTCGAGTATCTCGCGTTCTACCTGAAGAAAGCCGCCGAGTATCGACTGCCTCCCTCTGATACTAAGGGACCGGTAAAGCTCAAGGATATCGATCCGACTCACCAGGGTTGGCTGGCAGACCGGTGGCACCGAGATCGAGGCCCCGATGCTCCCGCCGCCCCGGTGATGTCTTATCGCGGTAATCCGAACGAAGCATTTTGGTACTTTGATGAGGAGCACGCACGAGTCACCGAGGAATACCAGGCCAGATATCGCGGGAAGAAACCTCAACTCGTCGGGTATGTGCAAAACGGTGAGATCGTCGCGCAGGATCCCAAGGCTCACGCGCAGGTGCTCTTGAAATTTCTTCCGATGGAGGATGGGATCAGTTTCAAGCTCCAGGGAACATTCCTCGACACCGTGCCTGAGGGCAGGCCGGAGGGTTGGAGTGGACAACCGAAAGGCTCCTCCATCAGTCATTCTTCCGACGCCAGTCAGATCACCATCAGCCGTATCTGTGGTCCGGTCGTTCAGACTGGTCCGGATACCTGGGCCATCGATTTTTACCGAATGGGTACAAACAACGCGAAACGCTCGAACGACATCTGGCTACTCGCCCGGCATCCAGGCGATGAGGAATTTCGTCCGACCGTCCAGCAATCTCAGTTACGCTTCCCCCTCCGGAATACCGAGGGAGCTGATCAAACAATCACATTTCCCAAGATAGGAGATCAACGGACCGGCAGCCAGCCATTGAAACTCCAGGCGACATCGAGCTCTGGAGAGCCGGTTCACTATTACGTCCGCGAGGGTCCAGCAGAAATCAAGGGCGGCACGCTTTCGTTTACCCCCATTCCCGCAAAAGCCAGATACCCGGTAAAGGTCACGGTCGTGGCCTGGCAATGGGGAAGGTCTATCGATCCCAAGCTCAAAACAGCTGCCCCCGTGGAACAGACCTTTCTCATCGCTAAGTGACACCCATCTCGCTCCGCGCCTAGCCTACAGTTTAGGAACCAGTGCCCGATAGCGGCAAAAAGTTACCACTACTCCACGCCCCTTCTCGCCGATTGGTCAGTGGTGGTTAAGCCAGCAAGGCGGCCCGCTCGCGACTTATTCCCCCGCGGAGAGGTTCGCCAGCCAGATAGCGGCGAAACTCCTCAACCATGAACTCCCCGAGTCTGCCGCATTCGGGACCGAGCGATCCCGCGATATGGGGAGTTACGGTGACATTCCGGAAGCCCAGCAAGGGGGAATCCAGCGGCAGGGGCTCCGGCTCCGAGACGTCGAGAATAACCTGAATATCCGGGCGCACCTTAAGCACATCAATCAATTCATCCTGACGTATGATACGAGGCCGGGCCGTATTGATAAAGTAAGCACCCTTCTTCATCTGCCGGAAATGCCTGCCGGTAATCATTCCCCACGTCTCCGGTTTGTCGGGCGCATGCAGGGATACGACGTCGCCCTCTTGGAAAGCCTCGTCGAGAGAACACAACCGGACCCCGAGATACGCCGCCTCCGCCTCGCTCAGAAACGGATCGTAGACCAGGCACTCGATATCGAACGGCTTCAGAAAGGCGAGCAACCGCCGGGCGATCATTCCGCAGGAAATTAAAGAAACGCGTGAGCGGAATCCTCCTGGAACCATCCGGGTGTGATCCCCCCACCCCAGGCCGTCTCTCACACCCACACTCAGGCCCCAAAAGTTCTTCAACCCGAGAAGAATCGTGCCCAAGGTGTACTCGGCAACAGGCTGGGCATTAATCTCCGAGGCGCCGGTAACCACGATGCCCCGGCTCCAAAAATCCTCGGTCACGAAATAGCCTATCGTGCCAGCGCCGTAAAAAACCGCCTTGAGATTCGGCGCGGCATCCAGAAAAGCCCGATCCATCCGCGGCGCTCCCCAGCCTGAAAAGATCACTTCCACTTTTTCCAGAATTTCCGGGTGCAAAGCCACCGACTCGCGCGTCTGCGGTTCTGCGTAAAAGTCCGCCATCTCGCGAAGACTCGCCTGAACCTCCGCTCCGTAAATCAAATCGCACGTTCGCCTTTCCAGGACAAAAAGCGCCTTCGGTCGACTACCTTCATTCGATGCAACAACCGGTTCACAAGGAAGGTCGGGAGATAAGGAGGCAGGAGGAGAAACGCTCACGAGACCACCTTCTCGAAGCTCCTCAGGAATCGGAACTTCCAATCATCTGATACGGTTTAGCCACATACCGGGCGATCGGCACGATCAGGCGCAGGGCGGCTGGCGGATTTAAAAACCCTCTTGCATAAGCCCCAGCAACTTAACCGTATAACCTAATCAGGCATCGCAAAAGACGGGGCCTTAACTGACACTCCGGACATGCGCTAGAGCCCCTCTCTGAGGGACTTCACGTGCCCCTAAGAAAGTTCAATCCCTGCCTAAATCCACCATGAAATCCCCGAGCAGACTCTTTAACACCCCCCAAAAGGCGGACTCTCTTTGGTCTCTCCCTGCCGCACACCACATGATGACCGCCGCCGCCATCGCGATTGCAGCCCTCTCGGGAGCAGGCGCCTCTTCCGCGCAGGCAGCGGATGCCGCGTGGAATGTAAACGCCGATGGAAGCTGGGTTACGGATGCCAACTGGAACCCGGCGGCTGTGCCTGGCTCGACCAGTTCCACAATCAGCACCGATACGGCGACTTTCGGATCAGTCATAACCGCCGCACGCGCTGTGACGCTCGATACGAACCGCAATATCTTCGGCATCAACTTCTCCGGGAACAGCTTTGCATATACCTTGAGCGGCGGAAACTTGCTCTTGACCGCAGGCGGCATTATCCAGACCAGCGGGGCGGGCACCGCTCATACGGACAGCGTGACCTCGGCTATCGCCCTCCAGGGAGACGCGACCTTCACGGCTGGATCCACTACCGCAGCCCGACTCCTGAGCATCGGTGGTTCTGTCACCAGCTCCGCCACATCGGGAACAACGACTCTCACCTTAAACGGAGCAAATACCGGCGCCAATACCATCACCGGAGTCATCAGCAATGGCGGCGGCACGAACAAGGTCGCACTGGCCAAGTCAGGAACAGGTCTGTGGACCCTCGCAGGAGCGAACACCTACTCAGGCGGCACAAGCATCAGCGCGGGAACGATTCAGTTTAGCAATAACAACTCCTTCGGTACGGGAAGTGTCACTTCAAATGGCGGCACAATCCGCGCCAGCGCGGGCGTAACGACTACCAACAACCTGGTGGTGAACGCCGCGACGACACTCGATGTAAGCGGTGGTAACTGGAACCTGAACGGCAATATCAGTGGTTCCGGCAATATCACTCGCGGTACATCCGCTACGTTGACCTTATATCTCGGCGGAGACAATAGCGGCTATACGGGAACCTTCACAACTCAGGCAAACGGAAACTCTATCGTTCGATTCAACAGCGCGAGCGCAGGCAGCGCGAACGCCAGCTGGGTCTTTAACAATACGACGGTAAACCGCAATACTGCGAGCTTTAGTACCGGCACGATTTCGTTTGGCTCAATGACAGGAAACGGTGTAGTCAGCGGAGATATTGCCGGAACCAAAACAATCTCGGCGGGTGCGCTGGGTTTAGCCGACACCTTTTCTGGTGTGATCCAAAATGGTGTAAATAGCTCCGTAATTGCCTTTACCAAGGTTGGCAGCGGTACGATGACGCTCTCCGGCACCAACACATACACCGGCGCCACAACGGTAACTGCGGGCACTCTCCTGGTGAATGGAAGTCTCGCATCAGGCTCGGCTGTCAGCGTCACGGGAGGCACCCTGGGTGGCGCTGGCAATGGGACGACTACCGGAGTCATCGGTGGTGCAACAGCTCTTTCCGCAGGGGCCAAACTGTCGCCCGGCACGGTTGCGGGCTCGGCTGGCACTCTGACCTTCTCGAACGGTCTGGACCTCTCGGCCTCCAGCAACAATACCGGCGCCTATCTCTTCAACCTCGATACGGTAGGTTCCAGCGACAAGATCACGATCACAAGCCTAACCGCGAATGCGCTCAACGTTGGCATCCTGGATGGCGCCGACTTCACATTCACCAAAGGCGGCGGCTTCGGCGAGGGTACTTACACATTGTTTAACGCAAGTTCCGCCATCGCGGGGAGTATCGGTACTGCCACGGTGGATCTCGGCGGAGGGTACGTCGGGACGCTTTCCATCGACAATGTCAACAACGACGTCCTGCTGACCGTTGTTCCCGAGCCGTCAACATACATGCTGATGGGTCTGGGGTTAACTCTGCTGCTCTGGCGTAAACGTCGGATGCTGGCCTAGGTTTCAATGTAGGGGGCTCCGATCCTGCGATGCAAATTGCGGGACCGGAGCGAAAAAAAACGCGCTGCCGCAGTGCTCGATGGGTGCTGCGGCAGCACCGTTTCTGGCTCCAGTCCCTCTGCTCCGCGGGAAAGCCAAACTCTTTGTCGGAAAGTTGAAACAATGGGCTTTAGTCGCTGCAGCTTCCGGCTTGCTTTGCCTCCGGGCAGAATCATCAATCCGCAAAATCCTAACTCCAGGGACAGCCAGATGAGATACCGGGATTAACACCTTGGAGCGGTTTAAATAATCTGTAGCCATCGCTCGGCAGCTACCTCTTAATTTAAACCGCTCTGGATCGTAGCGTCATCTCCCAATAGCTACAAAACCTCCGCCCGATTTAAGTTTCAGGCGCAGGCTCCCATTCACTCCCTCCAGTTGCACGGTACTATTGCGTCCCCCGTTGTAATCGGACAGGCAATAAGAACGAACGAGAGACGATAAACCCGCAG
>QAYZ01000015.1 GCA_003054655.1 Spartobacteria bacterium LR76
TCCTATGCAAACAAGCCGCTTAATTATCCATCGCGCTTGTCCAAACATCAGGGGGACACTACAGTACGCCGCTCGAACGATTCAACCACGGTTGTCGCGTCCGTAATGAGATCCAAAGAACAGCCAGGCTCAAGCTGCAGTTCGGCGAGCGATACTTCCACCTCACTCGTTCCCGGCTCACCATTGAATCCCGCAATCCACCAGCGCCCGTCGGCTGCCCGCCGCGCAATAACCACCTGCCGCCCGGGATACCCGCCCAGAAACCGCGACTCCTCCCATGTCACGGGAAGCTCGCGCAAGAACTCCCGAATATAGCCAGGCTGCTTCGCCATCACCTCCGGAATCTCGACATAGTGTTGCAAGCCCGAGGTGAATAGGACGGTGGTCGCCAGTTCTCCGCCAAGTGTCGTCCGGCGCTTGATTTTTCCCGGCCCCTCCAGACAGAGCGGCGTGAAATCCATTGGATCGAAAACATTCCTTGTAAAAGGCTGCATTGCCATATGTGTCGGCGCCCGATCCGCATTGCTCTGCTGGAAGGTTATAAACTCGAAACCTCGGACAGCCTCGCCGGTCATAAGATTCGGATATGTCCGCTCCCAGCCGCGAGGCAGCGTTGTCCCATGAAAATTCACTAGTAGTCCAAACGAAGCCGCATCCTCCAGAAGGTCATGGTAGAAGTCGATAAATGGTCGGCCATCTCCTCCGAAGAAGTCGATCTTTACCCCCGCAACGCCCAACTTGCACAATTTCGTAAACTCAGCAACCCGCGTCTCATGCGAGAGCAGACGATCCTTCGGTGTTTGCGGTGCATCGTTCCAATCGCCATTGCTGTTGTACCAGACAAGAATCTTCACGTTCTTCGTCGCCGCATACGCTGTCAACTCAGCCAGCTTTTCCTCTCCGATTTGTTGATCCCATAGCGCATCGATAAGGCAATATCCCCAGCCCATCTCCGCTGCATAATCGATAAAACGGCGCTGTACGCTGTATACTGTCATCCTGTCACCGAGTTTTGGCCAACTCCACGACGCCTTGCCAGGATTTCCCAGGAGCTTCACCCCTTGGACCTCCCGGGCGGCCAGATCCGTACCGAGCGTCGACTCAACCACGGTCTTCAGACTACCGACGGCTATCACCCTCCAGGGAGTGGTGTAGGGCGAGGCAAAACGTGGATTCACCGGTTCAGAGCCCATGGTTTCGCGCCAATCTGGAAACCCGATCCGATACTCTCCACCAGATGATTCATTACGCAGACGGGAGGCGCAATAACCTCGCCCGAGATCTGCTTCCGTGATGAGAATCCACGTCTGATCATTCGTGCTGAAGAGCGCCGGGAAAACCCATCCCGCACCGAACTTGGAAGGCGTACCGACGGGAATCTCCTGCTCGTGATACTCTTCATAAGAGGGATTGGTTTTCGCGAATCCGGTCTTCGCAACAGCCATCGGCTGCAGCCATGCCTTCACGTCCGGAGCGAACCGAAATGACGTCGCCTCCTCACTCACCGCACGAATCGTCGCGTCGCTCTCTGGAAAAACATATCGAAAGGCCGCACCGTCATTTGAAATCTGAAAAATGATGTTGAGCCGGCGCCCTTTTGCATCCGCCAGAGAGAAAACCCGCCGCGTAGCGCGGTAATCGTGCAGGCGGCGTTTCGACCCTGTCAATGCATAGTGATCTTGCACGCATTCCTCGGGAGATTCCGAAAGCAGGGTCAGCTGTCGGGAAAAATCGGCGTCCTCCCGTACCAACCCGAGGCGTGATTCGCCCAGGACCGGCTGGCCATTCCTGCTCAACATGTAGACTGGCGCGCCATCTGCATTCAGATGGAAATCCAGCGTCAGGTTTCCGTCGGGACTCTTCACCTCGGTCGCACCGAGTGCGCCGACCATCGCAGGAGTCGTGCCGAAAGTATCCCAACTATTCCAGCCCATCGGTGGCAACGGGGCGCATGTATAATGATCGGCCGACACGGGTAAAATAAGACACGCGGTTAATAGGAGGGTGAACCAGGGAATATCAATTCTCATAGCTGGGATGCGGAAGCAGAGTCGTCGACGTACCGGGAGGATGCCCACACAGGTGGCATCTCTAGGGAATATCTTCCGTGCTGTTTCCCACGAGGGCGCGAAAGTGTTTCAGACGGCCAATGGCGTCTCTGTCGGCGCCTTGTCGAGGAGTGTAAATAAATCCTGAAAGCGTTTCCTCTCGGCCCAAGTCCAGTGTGATCCAGTGTGGATAACCAGATGTCGGACTCTTCCACCGCGAATGCCAGTAGTTGGATATCTGACCGTCGATGGCGTTTCCCGCGCCACCCGCCTCTGCAACAGTCTCTTCGCTACTGGCGCCCGCTATCGTCAGGTTCTGCGTATCCAATGGGTCTCCAGCCCCGCCTAAAAGCGAAATATCGGCGATCGCGGCATGAGGCCCGCCGTCTTGGGCATCGTCGGCCATCAGAGTAAAATAACGACCGCGGATATTTTGAGGAAAATGGATCTCCTGGACATTTCCACCTTGCGGGAAGCTGCCTTCGACGACAGAAGCGCCCGGGACTCGCACGCGTGCCAGAGTACGATGCCCGGAAAGGGTATCCAGTTCCGGGCGGAGCTGATCCACGACCGGTTTTTCCAACCCGGCCAGTTTGGGAGCGCCGTCGTCACCCAGGAGATCAAGCACCACGAACTTGTTGCGGCCCGGGTGCAGCCAGGGACCAGGCACAAACAATGTTTGCTGCGGGCCGATATTCCAGAAGCGTCCAAGGTTATGTCCATTGACCCAGACCATGCCTTTACCGAACGGACGCAGGTCAAGAAAGGTGTCACCGGTTTCCTTTAGCTCGATGTCAAAGTGGAAAAAACCGGGGCCATGATTTTCCGGCAGCGAGGCATAGGCCAGATGTTCAAGCTGCTCGGCATCCAGCGGGAGTAAGAACATTTCCCATCCAGTCAGTTCACTGTCGCCGAGGAAAACCGGACCGTGCAGACCTTTGCTGTCATGAATCTCTTGTCCGAAATTCACACGCCCCATGGCTTCAACGAGAATTTCCAGCACGGTGGGATTCGCCCTAGAGGGCAGGCCGAGCGCAAAAGTGCGCGAGCGACGATCAAAGGCACCCACGCGCACGCCGCCGAGGGAAACGATGCCGATATCATGCACCGCCGCCGCGCGCAGTTGGACGGCGGGACCGGCCGGCACGATGGTGCTGTAAAGAACGAGACCGTAAGGTTGGTCGAGTTGCTCAAAGCTGAGAGGGTGCTTCGCCTCGACAGCTTTGGGCAGGCAGGCGAGCAACGGCGCAAAGCCTGCGGGGGACTCTAGCGCAAACGTGACTACAGGAGGCGCGGGAGGCGGCTCGGTGAGAGTTTCACCAGGTTGCAGATAGCGGGAAATAAGCGCTCGGGTTTTGAAGAATTTGTCCGTGGCCCAACCCGCCTCACTTATTGGGGCATCGTAGTCGTAGGAAGTCGTGTCGGGCTTGAACGGACGGTCCGCTCCCGCAGTGAAGCCAAAGGAGGTGCCGCCATGTGCCATGTAAATGGAGAAGGACGCTTTCATTTTTAGCATCGTCTCCAGATCTCGGAGGTAGCGCATAGCATCACCACGATGGTGAGGCTGCCCCCAGGTGTCGAACCATCCGGGATAGAACTCGCCGCACATTAACGGTCCGGTGGGAAGAATCTGGCGAAGCTTGCTAAACCCGCCCCCGGGATCGCTGCCAAAATTCACCACTGGGAAGACGTCAGGGCGATATCCGTTGCGAAGGGAATTGACGGGATTGCACGAAAAGATCGGGACTTCGAAGCCGGCGTCGAGCAGAGCCTGACGTATTTCCCCCATATACTCAGCATCCTTGCCAAAAAATCCATATTCGTTCTCTGCCTGCACGAGAAGGATCGGCCCCCCTCGGGTCACCTGCAGAGGAGCGAGATTGCGCCCGACATCCTTCAGGTAGCGACGAGCGGCCACTAGGAACCGCCCGTCGCGGCTGCGCAACTTCATTCCTTCATGTTTGAGAAGCCACCAGGGCAGCCCGCCCATCTCCCATTCTGCGCACGCGTAAGGGCCCGGGCGGAGAATCACCCAAAGTCCCTCCTCTTGCGCAATACGACAGAAATCCGCGATGTCGGCGCGGTCGGACCAGTCAAACACACCTTCGCGCGGTTCGTGCTGATTCCAAAACAAGTAAGCGCAAACAGTATTAAGTCCCATGGCCCGCGCCATTTGCAGGCGATGGCGCCAGTATTCGCGGGGGATACGCGCTGCGTGAACTTCGCCGCACCTTATGATAAAGGGCTTCCCATCAAGAAGAAACGCATCACGACCGATCTCAAATTTATGGATATCGGTCGCGACAGCAGGCCGAAGAAAAAAAAGAACGCCGAGAATGACTGCCCATTTTCGACGACTTTCAAAGAGAAAGGAGCACATCAAAGACATATATGCGCTTACCCCAAGAAGGCGGTCGCAGCAGCCGACAGCAAACAAAATATCCAAGTGAAGAGGAGCATTCCTGATGAGCGAAGTGATGCAAAGAGTCGTTAATGAATGATGTCCTATTCAGGCAGGCTACAGCCTTCCTCCCACTGAGATGTTGAAATGGCCGCGGCTTCAACAAATTGAAGGCCAAACGTCCCTGAGCGCCCATGGGTTGCGACTACCCTGACAGTAACCTCACGCTTGTCTCGGGTGACCTTGGGAGGGATGGCGTATGCCGCTTGGAAAAACCCATCGCGGCGGCCGGGGCGCAATGTCACGGGAATACGGTAATCGTCCACCCACAACTCGTACGAACGGCCGCGATCCCCGCCCCAGTGTTCAGCGACGAGGGCCACGGGTTTGTCTGGACTCACGGTCATGCGGTACGAGAACCAGCCTCCCGGCAGAGCGTCGCGCCATTTTCGGCTGCGGAAGTCACCGGTCTCGCTCCGGTCGGAGGCGAACTTGTGCTCCACCTCGGACTGCTGGAAACCTGGCTCGATACGGTCAATGGTGGCAGCTTCGAGCGCCGCCCGGGCGGCCTCCTCAGCGCGGACCGCAGCTTCGCGATCGGCCCATTCACCCGGCGTGTAGAATGGGAAATAGGCTGCATAGTGCTCGCGATAAACACGGTGAAATGGTTCGAGCAACAAATCGGGGCGCAGGATACCGGGAGCGCGAAACGCACCGAAACCGGAGGCGGGCTGAGCCGAAGCTGAAATCGCCGAGGTATCGGCAGCGACGAGGACGGGAGGAGTGCCGTCCACCCGCCCCGGTGATTTCAAGTGGTCACCGTAGCGGCGGAGAGCAGGATCGGCCTTCCCATCGGCGGCAGGCGGCACGACGGCGACGAGTTGCATCGGCCCGTACATGAGCGCAACGATCTTCCCGTCGGACTCGGGCAACGGTTCGGTGCGCAAAGTCATGGGCAGCCTGACGTCAATGGTGTCGCCATCCCTCCACTCACGCTCCAGGGTGAAACAGGATGATGGGCGCGAGTCAACGGCTACGGCATTCCCATTGACCTTCACCTCGGGCGCAGAGCACCAGTAGGGATGACGCAGCTTGAGAGCGAGTCGCACGGGGTTCTTCGCTTCCACGACAAAGTGCACCGAATCAGAGTCAGGAAAAGCCGTCTCCTGCCGCAAAGTGAAGCCGCGCTCCCGCCAATCCAGACGCGACGCCATATAAAGGTTCACCCACAAGGTTTGATCATGATGAAAGTAAACCTGTTCGGCATAACGCTGCGGGTTTTCCATGCCGGTGCCGACACAGCACCACCAGGATTCGTCTTTCGACGAAAACGTCTTGTAAGCGATGTTGCCCATCGGAAGGAAGTAGCCGAACTCACCGGGTTCGTGACCGATATTGGCAAGCAGATGGTTCACAAGGCCGCGTTCGACGAAATCCATGTCGCCCGCATTCGGCGCCCAGGAGAAACGCATTCCGGCAAGCTTGATCATGTTGTACGTGTTGCAGGTCTCGGCGTTCTGGCTGCCTAGCTTTTGCGGGAACTGGCGGGACGGAAAAAAGTGCTCATGGTCTCCGTGGCCGCCATTGGAGAAAGATCGTCGATTGACCACGGAATCCCAAAACGTGTCCACACCGCGAAGGGAGGCAGGGTCACCGGTCAGAAGGTAGACGCGAGCGAGTCCCACGATCTTGGGGATCTGCGTGTTGCCATGTTTGCCATCGAGTTCATCACGCCCCGCCTCCAGCGACCCCAGGATGGCATCGTGATGGAAAACGGTCTCGGCCAGCCGCAGGTATTTTTGGTCGCCAGTGTCGATGGAGAGGTCGGCGAATACTTCGTTGAGACCGCCGAACTCCGCCTTCAGGATCTCCTGGGCCTGCGAGGCAGAGAGATTCTGGTAGATACCAGCCATGTAATCGGCAAGGCCGCGTTCGACCGCGAGAGCCTGTGTGTTGCCGCCTAAACGGTAGGCGTCTCGCAAACCAGCGAGCACCTTGTGAAGGGTATAGTTGGGCACCCACTCACCGTTGAGATTGAAAGCGGTAGCCTTAATGCTGCCTGCGCGCAGGTCTTCGTAGACTCTTTTATCGACGGGCAGGACATAGCCGTCGCCGTTGGCCTGCTGACACGCGGCGAGTTCCGCCACGATCTTGTCCACGCGCTCCTTGGCACGTTGTTTAACGGTCGAGTCTTCCGCTGTTGCCGAGAGGGCAGAAACTGCCGAGAGATAGTGCCCCAGGCTGTGGCCATTGATCCCGCGGGCTTCCCAGCCTCCGTAGCGTTCGGCGTTTTTGGGCAACCCCGCCTGTTGCCGAAAACCCGCGAGGAGTCGATCAACGTCCACTTCGTCCAGCAGATACCGCGCGTTGATATCTGCGCGAGTCTTGAAAGGTCCGGGAAGAAGCCGCACCTCCTCGAGAGGAAATGGCTGGGCAAGCAGTTCTCCTGAGGCAGCGCTGCACCAAGTTACGGAGGCCATGCAGCTTGAGACCCATAACAAACGGAGCAGGATGGAGCGAAACAGCCGGGCAAGGCCGAGGTCTCCAGAAAGACTGGAACCCCCTAAGGCTGGGCTCCCTTCGGCTATCCTGTCCTGGACGGGCAATGGAAAGGGGGTTGAAAAACAGGGGCCAAGCGGCATGGGGTAAGAAGATTTGGGAAAGCTTCATCGTAATTGCATGGAAAGCCCGCCGCGAGCTCTCGCCAAACTGATCCGGTTTAGTTCACGTGGACTATCAGTCTGCAATTGCTTGTGGAAGGCTCTTGGGAGAGAAGCTTTTCAAGAGATTCCCCCTGATTGCAGCCATCGCGAGGTGATCAATATCGAGCAACCCACCTCGGTCGATCAGTGGAGAGTTTTACCCCGCCTATTACGTCAAACCCGTGAAAGAACACCCATCGCAAAAGCCATACACTGCACCTCGCGGGCAGATCTGGGGCTGGGGATGCGGACGTATCGCCGAGTTCAGCCTCGTCGCGATGTTTGGACAGGCGATGAATATTTTCTCCGTGGGCTTCGGCCTGGATCCGGTGATTCTGAGCTGGTGCATCATGCTGCCGAGGCTCGTGGACGGAATCGTGGATCCCATGATCGGTCACTGGTCCGACAACATGCACAGCAAATGGGGACGGCGTAAGCCCTTTCTCTTCGTCGGAGCAATCCTCGGAGCATGCTTCCTTTCCGCGCTGTGGTGGGCCAGCCCGACGTGGCCACATGCCATTCAATTTCTCTTCCTCGGGATCGTCGGGATGTGCCTCTATCTGTGCTACGGCACCTACACCATGGCGTGGAATGCCATCGGGTACGAATTGAGCGACGACTATCACGAGCGCTCTCGCATCCAGGCGGTATCGGGATTGTTTCTCGCGGTCATGGTACTGCTCAACAGCTGGGTGTACTGGCTGGCGTTGCGACCGACGTTCGGCGGAGTGGTATGGGGCATGCGCTGGATCGGCTTGATTATCGCCGCGATGATCGTGGCGTCCGCACTGGTCGTGCTGATGTCGACCAGGGAGCGGTTTACCGAGACGAACCGGACGCATGTCGCACTGATACCAGCCCTGCGTGCGACGATCAGGAATCGACCGTTCGTGATTCTCCTGCTGATGAAGCTCTTCGAGGTCTTTGGCGGGAGGTTGACCTCCGGGGTCCTGTTCTTTCTTTCGATCTACTATGTGTGCCGGGGCGATCAGGATCTGGGCACCCGCATTGCGGGGATCGCAGCCACCCTCGGCGCGATCTGGAGCTTCGCAGTGCTGCCTTTCGTGAAATCCGTGAGCGTGTGGATCGGCAAAAGGGGAGCTTTGATTGTGGGAGCGGGATTCAACTTTGCCGCCGCGCTCGCCTCCCCGTTCCTTACCACGCCTGAGCATCCGTATTGGAGTCTCATTCCGGCATTGGTCATCACCCCCTTTCTGGCTCTGAGCGCCCTTATTGCCAACGCCATCGTTCCCGACATCTGCGATCTCGATGAGTTGCAGAGCGGCCAGCGCCGGGAGGGACTTTTCACCTCGGTGATGGCCTTTGTCTCCAAGATCGAGATTTCCCTCGCGGTGATGCTGGTCGGTTATCTGGTGGCATGGTCTGGCGTGGACACCGGCATCTCTCTCCGCTGGCAGGAGGCTGCGTCGGGACACGGCGGAGACAAGTTCGCCGCAGGAGAACGCGCCGTATTTGCCTTTCACGACACCGCTCCCGCCTCATTCGAAACCTTCACGCTACGCGGCAATGCCCGGTCGGTGGAGCTGTTCGTTGGCGACGAATCGCCCACAAAAGGCTTCCGATCGCTGGGAAAACTTTCGATGACCGCAGACGGCACGCAAAGCTGGAAGCTTCCTCCCGCCACCGCGAAGTACTTCAAAATCGAGCTGTCCGGCGAGCCTTCGCAAGGAACGTTTCGCGTCGAGGAAATCGGTCTCTTCGCGATTTCCGGTGGAGCAAACTTGCTGACGACCGCCGCTGGAGGCCAATTGGTGGCAGCCGAGCCTCCGACGGTCGTCAGCCACCGTCTCTATTGGCTGGTCATGATTCCGGGCATCATTTTTACCGGGCTGACGCTTGCCATGGCCATCCTCTTCCCGCTCCGGGAAAGTTCGGTCCGGGAAATCCATGAAAAACTGGAGCGAATCCGACGGAGTAACGAGCTGGCTGGACTCCCTGCCGCATCGAGCCCCGCTCCTGATACCAAGATACCGGCTCAGACATAAAGAATACCCACGGGTTACCTCACCAGCGATCCTCGAGAACCACCAACCCATCCTTTTCCGCCCTCCCGCCACCCCATGAAAACATCGTCCAAGCCAGGATTGTTCGCCGGACCCGGCGGCCAGAACTTCGCCTTCACCTTCGTCCTCGTCAGCTCGCTGTTCCTCCTCTGGGGATTCTGCAACGGCATGATCGACGTGATGGACAAGCACTTTCAGAACGAGCTGAAGCTGTCCCTGTCCCAATCCGCGTGGGTACAGTTCGCGCACTATCTGGGGTATTTCCTGATGGCAATGCCTGCGGGCTGGCTGGCTTCCCGGCTGGGATACCGTGGCGGTATCGTGGTGGGATTGCTCATGGTGGCGGCGGGGGGCTTCTGGTTCATTCCCGCCACCCAAATCTCCGCCTTCTGGGCTTTCCTGCTCGGAGTCTGCCTGATCGCTGCCGGTCTGACTTTTCTCGAGACCGTGGCCAATCCCTACACCACAGTGCTCGGCCCCAAGCAATATTCGGCGACCCGTATCAATCTCGCCCAGTCTTGCAATGGTATTGGCTGGATATTCGGCCCGCTCGCAGGCGCCGCGTTCTTTTACTCGACCAATGCCGAGGGTCAACACACCGGCGGCGAGACGCTTTGGATCCCTTATGCCGGCGTCGCTGTTGTCGTGGTGGTCCTAGCGGTCGTGTTTCTAAAGGCTCCCATGCCGGACATCGCCTCCCAGGATGAATATCATCTCGATGACGAGGATGCGGACGCTGCTCCAGCTGCCGTGCCGAATCGCCCACTAGCCTTGGCTCTGCTGTGGGCCAATCTCCTCGTGCTCTCCGCCTCATTCGGAATGATCGTCACCGCCATTGCGATGATCTTCGATGCCGATGAGTCGCACGGTCTGCATGTGTTTCTGGGAAGTTCGATCACGGTGTTAATCATCGCCACCATCGTGTTCTTCGTACGCCGTAACGCCCTGACTTCGCACAGCATCTGGTCACACCCTCATTTTTCCGGCGCAACATTGGCGCAGTTTTTCTACGTAGCAGCCCAGTCGGGCATCTTTGCCTATTTCATCAATTACATGACCTCTGCGGCACCCATCGCAATCAGCGACAAGACCGCGTCCTCCCTCGCCTCCGTGGGCTTTCTCTGCTTCCTTGCGGGCCGCTTTTCGGGGGCCGCCATTCTGGCAAAATTCTCCGCCCACACGGTCGCCGCGTTTTACGCCCTTGCGAATATCCTCGGCTGCCTTTTGGTCGTTCTCAAATTGGGCTGGATTTCCATGATCAGCGTCTTCGCGATCTATTTCTTCATGTCGATCATGTTTCCGACCATTTTTGCGCTCGGCATTCACGGATTGGGGGCACGCGCGAAAAGGGCCTCCTCCTATATCGTCATGGCCATCATGGGCGGCGCCATCGTGCCCAAGCTCATGGGCCATATCGGAGATCATTACGGCATCGCCACCGGCTTTCTCGTTCCCCTCACCTGCTTCGGCTTTGTCGCCGCCTACACTCTTTTTTGGCCACGCCTGAGCGGCGCGAAGCACGTCGTTGCGCCTGTCAAGGTCGGCTCGCATTGACTTGTCCGGTCTCCACGAATTCCCAACGATTCATTGTGCAGGCGATCAATTCAAGGCTCAACCGGATCAGTCCAGGAAAACTGGAGAAACTCGATTGCTGCCGCAACTTTGAGTGTCAGGATCCCTCCCATTTCCCATCGATGTCTCGTCTCTCCCCATTCGCATTTGTGCTGGCGTCTTCACCGATAATCGGCGGTGATGCGTTTAGCGAACCGCCGCCCGGGCTTTCGGGCTCCGCTGCGAAAGGGATTCCTCCCCGCTGAATCCGCGAAGGTTATCTTCACTTCCATGCCCATTCCCCGTCTCTTCTCCGTGGCTCTGCTTTTCGCTTCCCTTGTTGGACCCATGCACTCCCAGGCGACCGACATTGATATCGCTGGCAGGCAACTGGATCCCGCCACCGCACTGTGGTATGACAAACCGGCCTCCCAATGGGTCGAAGCGCTCCCTTTGGGCAACGGCCGCCTGGGAGCGATGTTCCATGGCTCGCCAGCGAACGAGCGCATCGTGCTCAATGACATCACCGTCTGGTCTGGCGGACCGCAGCCTAACGCCAACCGGCCGGATGGATGGAAGCATCTTCCAGAGATTCGTCAGGCCATCCGCGAAGGGCGGTACAAAGATGCCGAGGGCCTGTGCAATCGCTTCCTCACCTGCCAGGCCAATTACGACGAGAACAAATACCAGATGCTGGCCGACCTGGAGCTGAACTTCGACCTGCCGCCGGGAACCATTGATCACTATCGCCGCTGGCTGGATCTGGAAACCGCCCAGGGTGGAGTGGAGTTCAAAATCGGCGATGTCACCTTCCGACGCGAGCTCTTCTGCAGCGCGCCTGACAAGGTGCTGGTCCAGAGGCTCACCGCCGACCGCCCGGGAGCGCTGACTTTCACCATGCGGCTCAGCCGGTCTGAGAAAGCAACCACCCAGTTCCGCCCTCCAGCGACGCTCGAGCTGACCGGCTCGACCGGATCCAGTCTCGACTATCAGGCCAACGCCCGCGTCCTCGCCAAGGGCGGCCGCGTAAGCGGAGAAGGTGATACCATCAAGGTCGAAGGAGCCACCGAGGCGCTCATCCTCGTTTCCGCCAGCACATCCTATGCGATGGACTCTGAAAAAGGATATCGAGGAGCCGACCCTGCGGAAGCCAGCCGACAACTCGACGCCGCTGCGGCCAAGAGCTTCGACGCCCTTCAAGCCGCACACCTGGCCGAATATCAGAAGTACTTCAACCGGGTAAAACTCGACCTCGGTTCAACACCCGCCGCGGAAAAACCCACCGACGAACGTCTGCGCGCCTATGACAGCGGCAAGGACGATCCCGCGCTGGCTGCTTTGTTTTTCCAATACGGCCGCTACCTCCTCATTTCATGCAGCCGGCCCGACAATCCCGCTCCAGCCAATCTCCAGGGGGTTTGGGCCGATGGGATGCGGACGCCATGGAACGGGGATTACACGCTCAATATCAACTTCGAGATGAACTACTGGCCCGCTGAACCCACCGGACTCAGCGAGATGCACACGCCGATGCTGCGCCACATCCAAAGCCTGGCGGAGCCCGGAGCAATCACTGCGAAGGCGTACTTTGGCCCCGATACCGCAGGCTGGGTCTCCTCAGCCAAAAGCAATGCGTGGGGCTGGACAAGCCCGGGCGCCCGCCTGCCATGGGGCGTGTGGTTCGGCTCCAATGGCTGGCTGTGTCAGCACCTCTGGGAGCACTACGCTTTCACTCGCGATAAAGACTACCTCCGCTCCGTTTATCCGACCATGAAGGGCGCTTGTGAATTCTGGCTCTCACAACTCGTAGAGGGCCCTGATGGCCGACTCATTACGTCGCCCTCGTCGTCGCCGGAAAACACCTTCCGTACCGATACCGGGGAAGTCGCCTCGGTGTGTGAAGGCGGAGCCATGGAAAAGGCCATCGTCTGGGACCTCCTCGACAATACCGCCCGGGCGAGCGCGGTTTTGGGCATCGACGAGGGATTTCGCCAAAAGCTGAAGGAAACGCGAGATCGTCTCCGCCCTCCCCAGATCGGCAAGGCCGGTCAGTTAATGGAATGGGGCGGCGACTGGGACTTGAACGCGCCTGACGCAGCTCACCGCCACAATCATCTCTTTGCCTTGCATCCCGGGCATCAGATCACACCCCTCGGCACGCCGGAGCTCGCCTCCGCCGCCCGCAAGTCCATTGAGATGCGCGGCGATGGAGGCACCGGATGGAGCAAAGCCTGGAAGATCAACATCTGGGCCCGCCTGCGTGACGGAGACCGCGCCGCGAAGTTGCTCGCCGAGCAGTTGCGGCCCACTGACGAGCTCAAGGTAGTAATGAGCAAGGGAGGCACCTATCCGAATCTGTTCGATGCTCACCCGCCCTTTCAGATCGATGGAAATTTCGGGGCGACCAGTGGCATCGCCGAGATGCTCCTGCAAAGCAACCAGCCCGTCTCCGCGTCATCAAAGGCGGGGGCAGACCAGTACTATCTTGATCTGTTGCCAGCTCTGCCGTCCCTGTGGCCGAATGGCTCGGTCACCGGTCTCCGCGCTCGCGGTGGATTCATCGTCGACTTGAGCTGGCAGGATGGACGGCTGGTCCATGCGGTGCTGCACAGTTCCACCGGAGGTCGCGGCACAGTCCGCTATTCTGAAAAACAATTCGACCTGTCGCTCCAACCAGGGCAGTCCGTCATTCTCGACGCCTCCCTCAAGCCAGTCTCCAGCCTGCCTGCTAAACCCCGGAGCTAAGCAGAGAGCCTATCAATATCTCCGAAATTTCAGATATGATCCTTAAACAGGTAAAAATCCTCTTTTTCCTCGTCATGCTCACCGGACTTCGTCCTGCCATTGGGGAATCCTACTCCGCCCCTCACGCCGCCAACCCCATCCTCCCCGGCTACTATGCCGACCCATCAATCGTCCAATACGGGGGAAAGACTTATATCTACGCCACGCTCGATCCCTGGGGAGGCCAAACCTTGGGCTGCTGGGAATCCCCGGATTTCCGCAACTGGACCTATCGTCCTCTTAACTGGCCAACCAAGGAAGCATGCACAAGCCCCACCTCAAAGTCGGCCGGCGTCTGGGCGCCCTCTGTGATGGAGGGGAAGGATGGAAAATTTCACATGGTCGTATCGGTGGGGAACGAAGTGTGGGCCGGCATAGCCGATCAGCCGCTCGGCCCATGGCGCGATGCCATGGGAGGCAAGCCCCTGATACCGTCAAATTTTCGTCCCGGCTTCCACATGATCGATGCGGAGTATTTCCTCGACGATGATGGCCAGGCGTATCTGTATTGGGGCTCAGGCCTGAATTGGAAGAACGGACGTTGCTGGGCGGTGAAGCTGAAGCCTGACATGGTGACGTTTGACGGAGAGGTGCAGGACGTCACACCGACCAATTACTTCGAAGGCCCCTTCATGCTCAAACGCCACGGGCTCTACTTTCTGATGTATTCCGCAGGGAACACCATGAAGGAGGATTACCGGGTTCACTACGCGGTCGGAAAAACGCCTTTCGGTCCGTTCACCGAGGGTCCCGGAAGCCCGATTTTGATAAGTGATCCCGAGGCAAATGTCGTGAGTCCCGGGCATCACGCTGTCTTCAGCTTCGAGGGCCGAGACTATATTTTGTACCACCGTCATAGCATCCCTCGGGATGCCAAATTCATGGGACGGCAGGTGTGCGTCGATCCTATCGTTTTTACGCCCGATGGAAAAATCGAGCGAGTTTCTCCCACGCATGCCGGGCCATCAATTATTCAGGGCCGCGAGGAATCTTTGGCAGCGATCTCGGCGGGTGCGGTCGCGTCGGCCAGCAGCGAGGAGTCACCAGCCAGAGCGGCATCTCTGGTACTCGACGGAAACTACGCCACCCGCTGGGCGCCCGCTCGCGACACAAACGGCGTCTGGCTCCAGCTGGATATTGGTGCCGAGAAACCGGTGACCCGTCAAATCATACGCCCCGAGTATGCCTGGAAACCCTATCGCTTTACCATCGAGGCGTCGTCCGATGGCAAAACCTGGAAGACGCTCGCCGATTTCCTGAAAGAACCAGCGATTGGCTCACCCATCGTCATTGCCCAGCCTGTTACCGCCCGTTACCTGCGCCTCGTCTTCCCGGAAGATGTCCCGGGTTCCGCGATTTCGCTTTTCGAGTGGTCTGTCCAATAAGGCCGATCATACAACCAAATGAAAAAAGCACTCATGTCACTGCTCTCGCTCCTAGCCTTCGACGCCTTCGCGGCCGACGGAGGCTTCTTGTTTGTCACCTTCCGTGGCGAAAGCGATCCCATGGCCGAGCAGATCTATTTCGGCATCAGCCATGATGGTCGTGAATGGCGTGCCCTAAACGGCGGCAAACCTGTCCTCGTCAGCGATGTCGGAGAAAAGGGTATGCGAGACCCCTTCCTGTTGAGATCGTCGGATGGCAAAAAATTCTACATCATTGCCACCGATCTTTCGATCAATCGGAACCGCAATTGGAAGCGCGCAGCGCAGCAGGGTAGCCGCAGCATCGTCGTCTGGGAATCGGATGATCTGGTTCATTGGGCCGGACCTCGCCTGGTCGAAGTGGCTCCGCCCGAGGCCGGCTGCACCTGGGCGCCTGAGGCCATCTACGATTCAGCGAGCCAACGCTATCTGGTGTACTGGGCTTCACCGACAAAGAGCGACAATTTCGCAAAGCATCGGATCTGGGCGGCATGGACAAACGATTTTCAGAAGTTTAGCGCCCCATTCATTTATATTGAGAAGCCAGCCTCGGTGATCGACACGGATATCGTCCACGGGACCGATGGAAAATATTACCGATTCACGAAGGACGAAAGTGCGAAGAAAATCCTCATGGAGGCGAGCGACGCAATCGAGGGCACGTGGACGTCGGTGCCCGGATTCTCTCTGGCCGACCTCGACGGATACGAAGGGCCTCAGTGCTACCTCGCCTCACCAGCGTCGGGCAACAAGCCTGCCTCATGGTGTCTCGTCCTCGACCGGTATAGCAAGGGGACGGGCTACCAGCCATTTGTGACCACCGATCTCGCCAGCGGCGACTTCACGCCTGGCGAGGGCTTCCGATTTCCTTTCCCGTTCCGGCATGGTTCCATCCTTCCACTTACGGAGGCGGAATATCGTCGCCTGGAGGCAGCTTTTCCGGAAAAATAAAGCGTCAAAAAAGCAAGATCCCCCCTGGATTGCCTCTTTTATTCTCGTGAGCCCGATTCTGAGCTTCCCTCCGCTTAACCGGATCACTAGCCTGGACATAGCGCTTTCCCCAAAACGCTCTTAGGCTACAGCCAAGAAAGTGCATCTACCATGTAGATACACGCTGAAGACTCCCCCAACATTCCACCAGCGAACACAATGAAGACATTTCGTTCCTCGTCTCTTTCTGGACACCGCGCCGCGTTTTCGCTCATCGAGCTTCTGAGCGTGATGGCGATCATCGGTATGCTGACCGTTGCCGCAGTGCCCGCTCTGAATTCGATCAATTCGTCCGGGGGGGTAACAAAAGCCGGGTATGATATTGGCGGGTTGTTGGAACAAGCCAGGGCGTTCGCTATGGCACGGAATACGTATGTCTTTGTCGGAGTGGCAGAGGTCGATGGCGCTCAGCCCGAATCCGCTGTTCAAACCTCGGCAGGAGTGGGGCGCGTCGTGGTGGCCGCAGTTGCCTCCAAGAGCGGACGCAAGAACATGGATCCGTCAAACCTCGTTCCGGTTTCCAAAGCATTCCGATTTGATAACATTCATCTCGCAGATCAGCTCAGTACGAGCGGTAATCTGGCCCGCCCGACCGTAGACTCCAGCAACAAGGTCGGAAGCGACAGCTTCATTGCAAACACTTCTTATGCCTTCCAGTGGCCCGTGAGCGGCAATGCCAAGTACTCCTTCAAGAAGGTGATTTGCTTCAGCCCCTCCGGTGCAGCCTCGAATGACATCGCCACAGGTGATTTTGCCAGGTGGATGGAAGTCGGCCTCGTCGAAGCCCGAGGCAACAGTATTCCGGTCACACTGAATGCCGCGGCGGTTCAGCTCGACGGAGTGACTGGCTCTGTGAATATCTATCGCCCGTAAACTCGCTGAGGCGAGCCCATGCGCGTCCCTGTGAAAACTCCCTCCCGAAAACTACCAGTTCGTAGGCGCCGGAGCGCATTCAGTCTGGTGGAAATCACGATCGCGCTCGCGATCGCAGGGTTCTGTTTATTAGCCGTGGTCGGTCTCCTGCAAACCGGACTGACCAGCGAGCGGGATACGCTGGATCGCACCGTCGGTACGGATATCCTTTCGAGAATTTATCAGGATCTGACCGGGATGCAGCAAACCAACACTCTGTCTTCAGAGTTTAAATTCGATCCGGAATCCACCGCCGTGCAGACGATCTGGTTTGCGGATGCCTCTACGACGAACAGTACCGCGGCCAACTCCCGCTATCGGGCTTCTGTCACGTTCAGTCCTCCCACAGGATCGAACCGCACGGCGACGCCAGCGCGTCTGCTTGTCACGTGGCCCGCGGCGGCTGATCCGGCTGGAAGCGCCCTGCCGTCGAAATATTCGGGCTCAATCGAAGTCGCCACCTCCCTGCAGCGTCGTTAGGAAAACGCCTCCGAACCCGATCGAGATGCTCCCCTCTTCCTCCCTCCCAGCCATGAGCACGCAGGTGCACCCATCGGATCGCACTGTCAAGGTATCCCCTGGGTTCACCCTTATCGAGCTTTTGGTCGCGGTCTCGGTGCTGGTCCTTTTGCTGCTGCTGGTGATGGAGATTGTCCAAAGCGGTACGCTCGTCATCGGCGGCAGCCGCAAACATCTCGCAGCGGATGCCGAGGCACGGGAGATGTTCAACCGGTTTGCCATCGACCTGGCCGGGATGATCCGACGGGCTGACATGGACGCGGTTTTCACCAACGCAGCTGGCACCAATGCGGCAATGATTTTCTACAGCGAATCCCCAGGCTTTTTCGCCTCGGGCGTGACGGCGACTAATCGCAGCCCGCTTTCCCTGATCGGTTATCGCGTGAAAGATGCGAAGCTGGAGCGTCTGGGCAAGGGCCTGGCGTGGACAGGCAATTCCGATACGCCGGTCTATCTCACCTACGCCACGAATAACCTCGCTACGAATTCGACGCCCGTTAGCGGCAGTACCATCACAGACGTGTGGGGGACTCTTTCCTCGAGCAACGACCCCGATTATCATTTGCAGGCCGACGGGGTGTTTCGGTTTGCCTTCTGCTTCCGCAAGAAGGATGGCACGTATTCGCTCACCTTACCTACTGATCCGGTCTCCGGCGCATTTTCCACCGTGTCCTCTGTAGTATTGACGCTAGCCGTGCTCGACGACGAGTCGCGCAAGATCGTCAAGGATACGAGCAAGTTGGCAACGGCGCTGGACAACCCCACGGAGGCCAACATGGCGGCAGGCACTCTGCCCGGCAAGATCTGGCAGGAAAACGTGGCGGACGCCCAGACTTTTGCTTCTAAAGCCGGAATCCCGGTATCCGCGGCCTCGCGGGTTCGGATTTATCAGCGTTCCTTCCCCCTTAATACGCCATGATCGCGAATTCCCCGTTCCGCAAATTCCATCGAAAAGCGCGAAAAAGCAGCCAGCGCGGCATGGCTTTGGTGGTGATCCTCGCCTGCGTCGTACTGCTCACGGTGATGGTAATGGCCTATTTTTCCTACTCCTCGCTACAACGCCAGATCTCCAGCTCCAGCGCAAACCAGACCTCGGCTAATGTCTTTGCCATCGGAGCCGTCAATACTGTGCTGGGCGACCTGAAGCAGGAAATCGCAGCAGGGTCGAGGATTACGAATTTTACGGCGGGGGCGACGACCGTGACGAACTATTTCCCGGCGACCGCCTCGGCAGCCATTCCCGCCCTATCCGGATTCGCAACAAACAATGGATTGGAGAACCTGATCAAGATCAGCCGATCTGGTTCGAACTTTTTCCCTGACACCTACGCCAACGCGAGCACATTTCCCCCTTCCAGCCGGGCCATCAATCTATCAACAACAAACGCGTCAAAGAACGGGCGCTATGTCAGCGCGGAAGACTGGAATCGTCCGCTCCTTCTGGCTCGCCAAAACTCAAACATCACCAGTGACGACACGCCGGTCGCGTCCTTCGTACCGCCCGACTGGATCCTCGTTAACCGGAGCGGCGCCAACCCGTCCAATCCGACTGCCTCCAGCGTTCAGTGGACACAAGACGTCTCCAAGACAAACACCGTAATCGGGCGATACGCCTACGCCATTTATGACGAAGGGGGACTGCTCGACGCCAATGTCGCCGGCTATCCAAGCGGCTTGGCCGTCACCAATGCAGCCTACAAAAATGCCCAGGCGTACGCTGATCTTACCCGCATCGGCTTGAAGACGGGAAAAATCGACCAACTCGTGACCTGGCGAAACCAGGCCACGCTCGAAGGAGGCGCCAAGGTGACGAATTATCCGGCGTACATCACTGAGAATACGAGCGGATTTCTGCGTACGGCCAATACGAACCTCTTTTCCGGAAAAAGCGATCAACTCTTCGTCAGTCGGAAACAACTCATCGCTTACTTCAACAAGGCATTGGGAGGCACCAATGATGCGGACGTGCGGAACTCCCTGCAATATCTCACGCATTTCAGCCGCGACATCAACCAACCCGTCTATGTCGCTCCCGTGCAGACGAACAGTGCCGCGCCTGTGGTGCTCCCCGCCAGCCTCGGCGGCAACAGTGCGACTGGCGGCGACAAGCTCATCAACCCCAGCTTTCCCGCCACTCGCGTACAGGCGGCGTTCACCCGCAACGATGGCACCATCGCCAAAGCCGGAGAACCTCTGGTAAACAAGCGGTTCCCGCTCAATCGCCTGGCCTGGGTCACCTATAAAGGACCTAGCGCTTCGCGGAGCCAGTCGGACGCCGACATCAAGGCCTTGATCGACAATGGTATTCCCTGGTCCTACCTTCAGCAGGGAACCGCCCAGAACATTGAAAAGAACTTCGGCCTGACATGGGATTCCTCGCGAGATCGCTGGGTTTACAATGTCCATACCGGGGGGACATCGGGAAATCGCATCATCAAACTCGTCGGTCGCCCCGACGGAACCTCACCCGATTCGCAGCGGTTTGTTCAGGATTCCGGCCGAGATCCGGACTTTTTTGAATTGCTCAAGGCTGGAATTAGTCTGGGCTCACTCGGCAAGGTGGCCACCCCTTCGGATACGAGTGTTAATGGCAGCATGGTTCCTGCCGGTTATGCCGCTGCCGAAGTACCGGCGAACCTCGCCTACAATTTTGACGCCTCGGTCGACTATCACATTATTCAGATAGGAGCCAATATACTCAGTGCTGTGAACCCGACCAGCTACCCGATACGGATCGCGTTCGATGACGGGAGCGCTCGTGGTCTCTGGGAGTTTCAAGGCGTCACCGACCTCCCCTATCTGAGCTATGTCTTCAATGGCGTGCTTCGTACGCGAATGTCCAGCCCGGCAGTGGTAGGAGGCGCCGCCGGCACGACGCAACCGGCAGAATATCCTCTTGCCAAGCCCGGAGTCGTTACAGATCAAGGCAACGCGTACGCCATTCAGGTACCCGCAGTATGGAATCCTTATGATCCAAACGGAGCTTCGGGCGTACTTCGCCCAAAGAATTTCAGAATCGTGGTGGACAGCAATGACCCGGTCTCTCTCTCAAAAGGACTCGCAAATCATTCCATCTGGTGCGCAGCGCAAGCGAGCCCAAGGAGCACGCCGATCGGTGGTCAGAATCATGGCCTGGGCGCTCCGTCGCGACCGGGCGGGGTTTTTTCGTTTGATGCGACGACGGCTCCGACCTCAAAAACCGGAACGCCGATCAGTGATGCGGTGACGTTTAATGATGGCAACGGCAATCTTTATCGGGAGCCAACGCTGATCTTCCGGACATCGGTGGGCGGTGCTACGCGCACCGGCACGCCCGGAAATATCACTTCCATCGACGCAAATCCGCTTCCGAATGCCTCAGATCCCGTGGGCACGCAGTTCGCCCCCCTCGTCTTGGGCCAGTTTCCTCTGGCGTTTATGTTTAGCGGGATCATCAAGGTGGTGGAAACATACGATACCACGACCACTCCCGTCATGTACGCCGGATCAGGCGTGATCGGGCCTGGCGGCGTGACCTCGAGCAACCGAGTGTATCTCACCTATCGTCTGCAATATCAAGACGAAGGGGGAAACTGGGTCACTTACGACACCAAGTATGGACGGACGACTTCCGGGCTCTTTTCCTATCAAGGCCGCTTTGACGATCCCACTCCCACCATGTCCCCCACCGTCATTCATGGTCCCAATAACTTCAGCGCTTACAGTTGGGCAGGGTGTATCGATCCTCGTACCGCACGCTTTGGCATGCTCATGCAGGTCGCGAACGATCAAAAGGCCGGAGCATACCTCAACCAACCCCCTGCTTTCGGTGGCTGGGTATGGGGAGCAAACGGCAGCCCGGCGATCTCCGATGGTATTACCTTTCCTATCCGCCCGGACAATATGGCGGGGTTCTTGTTTAGTAATTTTGATGAAAACGATCAGGTCAACGTCTGGTCCCTGAACAACAATGCAAAATCGCTGGACCTCCTGCCCTCCCCGATGACCGATGTCCCGTTTCCATCCTTCTCGGCGGGATGGACGAGGCCTATCGCAAAGGCACGACAAGCATGGGTGCCCACCTTTCCTCCTGGGATGTATGCGCAGAACAATCCCAATGTCCCCTTCTACTGGGGACGGTTCACGGGGAAGGACACATTTTCCGGCTCCCCGATACAACCTGCGTACTATGCCGATGCCGATGGCGTGGTGCGACGTAGCGCCGGGGCCTATGTGCCAGCGGGCACAAATGTCAGCGCGTCTACTCCGGTGGGCTTGCCTACCTCGAGCATCCAAGGTTTCAGCGGCAAGGCATCGTCGTTGGTCACCCCCGCAAGTTCGTCACCCTTCACACAATCTCAGAGCAGGCCGCTTTTGTTGCACCGACCATTCCGGACCGTCGCCGAGTTAGGCTCCGTTTTCCGCGATCTTCCGTGGAAGAACCTAGATTTCTTCACGCCGGAGAGCGGCGATGCGGCGCTCCTCGATCTCTTTTGCATCAATGAGACCTACACGCCAAACAGTCTCGTCGCCGGCAAGGTCGACCTGAACACACGCCAGGCCCCCGTGATCGAAGCCATCGTCAGCGGGGCCTACGCGGACGATCCCAAGGTCAACAACGCCACCGTGGGAACCATCTCTCCGACACTGGCGAAGGCGATCGGCGTTGCGCTCGCAGCCCGCACCACATCTGCGGCGACCGGTCCGCTCCAAAATGTCTCGGAACTGGTGGGCAAATGGACGTCTGCCAAGGCGATATCGCCGGGCATTCCCTATTCGCCAGCGGTACCCGGCAATGGCTCTGGGATCGACCTCCCCTTTCCGAACTACAAGGACGGACAATCTTCCTATTCCGGATTCAGCGGGCAGGACTTGAGCAATGCCTTCGCGGCGACAGGAAACTTCGGAGGAAATGCCGCGCTACAGACCAGCATGTCGCAGATTCAGCGATTCCGGGAAGCTCCTGTACGGGCGCTGGCTGCGGCGGGGCAGACCCGTGTTTGGAATTTATTGATCGACCTCGTAGCCCAGGTCGGGCGCTACCCAGCGGGAACCGGCGGCGCGAATCCCCTGGCCGCCTTTGTCGTGGAAGGCGAAGCTCGTTTGTGGGTTCATGTATCCATCGATCGATACACAGGAGATATCCTGGATAAACAGATCGAGGTGGTGAAGGAGTGATATGAAACCGACTATTCTTTGTCTGACTGCCATCATCGGTTTGTCAGCCCTTCAGGCGCAGGATGCGCAAAAGCCGCCCCTGCCAGCGGGTCCTCTGCTCAAGCGGACGGGAGAGTATTCCGCCTGGACTGTCATCAGCCAGAATACCGCGGCGTCCAAATCCCCGACGGATGGATCAGCAGCCGCGAATACGGACCCAAGCAAAAAGGATGAGATACCGGCTGAATCTCGTTACGTGAAGACCGGAGACACAATCTGCGAAGCAACGACCAGTACGAAAGGCGTCCGCCAGGAAATCTGGCGAGTGGCAGGATTGCGTGTGACGATAGGCGCAGACCATGCCCCGCTGGTATTTCCAGACTTTGGTGGCGATGACATCTATTCCGTCGATTTCAAGACATCCGACTTTGCAGGACTGAATTGGATCTCGCCGACGAGCTATGCTGGCATCCAAAAATGGCAGGGCCGTGATTGCATCGTATTCCAGGGAAAAGTCAGCCCGTTCAGCGTCATGCAACGCCAGGGCCAATCTCAAGGAGAGATTACCATGGGAGAAAAGGGAGATATGTCGGCAGACGACATCATGGTTCCGGCCACGGCCTACATCGACGTGGAAACGCGGCTCCCCCTGTTTGCCCAGTTTGGGGACGAAAAAAGAACCTATCAATACGGCCCCGCGCCGACAGCTGCGCAGCAGCTCCCGGCAGAGCTTGCCAGCCAGGTGAAGGAGTACGTGGCACGCATTCAACGGCTCTCGGCCCCTCCTACCAGGCCGTTTTGATGACACACGCGTTCGTCGTCATGAACCGGTCTACTTGGGAAGTGGCATTGTGACTTTCCCGCCCGGCAACTGATTTTACCATGACACCACTGTTCTCGTTTCTAGCCACCGCCGGACTTTCCGTAGGTGGCACTGTTTCCTCTGCTTCCATTCATCTCGGCCTGATCGATTACCTGATATTGGCTATCTATATTATCGTCGTGGTCGGAGTAGGGTTCGCCCTGCGGGGAAACATTCGGAACGCCACGGATTTCTTTCTCTCCGGTCGCTCGATCCCGGTCTGGGTGACAGGGCTCGCGTTCCTTTCGGCCAATCTGGGCGCCCAGGAGGTCATCGGAATGGCTGCGTCCGGAGCCAAATACGGAATCATGACAAGCCACTTCTATTGGGTAGGGGCGATCCCGGCCATGCTGTTTCTGGCGATTTTCATGATGCCTTTTTATTACGGTTCCCGGGCACGATCGGTACCGGAGTATTTGAAGCTGCGGTTTGATGAAAAGACGCGCGCGCTCAATTCGCTCACCTTTGCACTCATGACGGTCATCTCCTCGGGAGTGTCCCTTCACGCTCTGGCCTCCCTCATGGGACTGCTCCTGGGATGGAACTACGAGGTCTCCATCGCAGTATCCTCGCTGGTCGTGATGATCTATGTCTTCAAAGGCGGCCTCACCAGCGCGATCTACACCGAGGTGATGCAGTTTTTCCTCATCGTGCTCGGGTTTTCCCCGCTCGTACTCCTGGGCCTTCGCGACCTCGGCGGCTGGGAAGGCATGATGAGCCGCTTGCCGGAAACTTTCACCCACTCGTGGAAATACATGGGCACCACAGACAACCCCATGGGGGTGGAGTGGATCGCCATGGTCTTTGGCCTCGGGTTTGTCCTCTCGTTTGGCTACTGGTGCACGGACTTTCTGGTGGTGCAGAGAGCGATGGCGGCGAATTCCATGTCCGCCGCACGGCGCACCCCGATCGTCGGGGCGGTGCCGAAAATGTTCTTTCCGCTGATCGTCATCATTCCCGGCATGATCGCCGTGGCCCTCATGGCCAAGGAGGGATCAGGCTATGCAATCCCGGCAAACTCCGCGGGAGCGCCCGACTACAACATGGTCATTCCCTCGCTGCTGGCTCATTACTGTCCAACCGGCCTCCTCGGCTTGGGGCTAACGGCGCTAATGGCCTCATTCATGTCCGGCATGGCTGGCAATGTCACCGCATTCAATACGGTTTGGACGTATGACATCTATCAGTCCTACATCGGTCGGAACAAGAGCGACGCGCATTACCTGGGCATCGGAAAAATCACCACCATCTTCGGCATCCTCGCGTCCATTGGATTCGCGTACTTTGCCAAGTCCTTCAACAACATCATGGATGCGCTCCAGTTGGTGTTTGCCTTCGTCAATGCCCCGCTTTTCGCGACTTTCCTTCTCGGCATGTTCTGGAGACGCGCCACAGGAAACGGCGCTTTTTTGGGTCTCTTGTCCGGCACCGTCGCCGCCATGATCTTTCATGGTTTGTCGCTGACGGCGGGAGGTTCTCCCGGAATGAAAGGCGGATGGCTCCACCCGGTCTTTTCCTTCAGGTCGGAAATGGCGTTGAATTTCTGGCTGGCGATCGTTGCCTGGACGACTTGCTTTTTGATCACGATCAGTGTTTCGCTGGCCACGAAGCGCGAAAAATCGGACAGTGAGTTGAAAGGCCTGGTGTACTCGCTGACCCCGAAAACCTACGATGATGAGAAGCATTGGTACAAGCGCCCAGCCATCCTGGGCCTGCTGGTGCTCGGCATGACCGTGCTGCTCAACATTCTCTTCTGGTAACCTTATGAAGCTCGATCTCCGACTCCCGATTGGAATTCTCTTCCTTGCTCTTGGCGGTCTTCTGGCTGGCTATGGGGCGCTGACCTTCGGAAGCGAAATGTACAAGCGATCGCTCAATATCAATGTCAACTTCTGGTGGGGGCTCCTGCTCATGCTTTTCGGCGGGCTGATGTTGGTGCCTGCCCTGCTCAAGGCAAAAGGCGACGACAAATCGACCCGCCCGCCTGAGGCGGATTAGCCGCCAGCTTACTTGCCGCTTGGCGAAAGGCGGGTGCCGTCATGATCACGGTACCCGGCAACAGGAAGATCCCGGATTGGGGATTATCTTCCGAACCTAACTCGGCAATCCTCAAGCATCCCGAATTAGTCCTGTCTCATCTCTCCATGGAATCGGACCTCGGAGATGTTGCAATACCAGTTATTCTTATTAAAAATCCGCAGATAGCGATAGGCTGCGCTCGGAGATTTCATGGCTAGAGTCTGCCATTCCTTTGATGAGGCGGCTCCTTCTGTCAATGTCGTCCAGTTCGTCCCATCGTTTGATCCCTCGACCACAGCGCCAGCGACTCGATCCGGGTATCCGGGGCGAGCCAGAAACTCCACACCCGAAAGGCGAATGCGTTTTCTTTCCCCAAAATCGAAAAGCAAAAAAGCTCCCGTCCCAAGGCTATTGACCGTGAATTCCGAAAAGGTGCCCGGATTGCCATCGAACAAGGCATCAAGCAGCCGCCTGGACTGCGATGCCACGTGACCGGTGGAGGGATCAATGATCTGGGCGATCTTTGGCACGTCCCGGATCAGTCTGGATTCATCGACAACCCTCAGCGAGGAGCCATCGGTGGTCACGGAGACGGGATCGCCAGGTTTTCCGTCCTGACGTCGATAATCAACGGAAAACTCCAACGGACCGCTCCAGGCCTGCGGTGGCCGCATCACAGCCTCGGCAATATACGACGTATCGCCCGTGCTCTTCACCATGGCATCAACCCCCTGGATACGAACACGAACGTCGTCCAAAGGCTCGCGCCCCTGGATATTCACCCGAACAGTTTCACCGAAGGCAACGCGCACGCCATCGTTCTTTTCCGAGCTCAATGTGACAGACTCGATCCTGTTTCCGCTCTCGTGCCGACGGCCGTAGATCCGCATTTCGGAAAGCTCCAACAGTCCTCCGCTATTCTTTTGGACGCGCAAAAATCTGAACGGCTCCTCGGCCAGCTGATCCGCCACTTTTATGGTCGCCAGATCCTGGGTTCGTTGAGTTGGTTCCGGTGTGAGCTCCGTCCAATGCCTACGATCATTTGAGCCGTACAGCTTCAAGCGTTCCATCCGGTCTTCGAAGTTGACTCGTCCTCCGATACCAAATGCGGATGCGGAGAATTTAAAATCCGGCCCGAAGTCAAAATCCATATAACGATCCGGCACCAGATAGAACCCGGCAAAGGTATCCGTGTTACCATCGACGAGCACACTCGCAGCCACGGGGCCGATAGTGGAGGAAACAACGGCTTTGGGAAAATTCAGGCTTCCATCGGGCAGCAAGGGAGTCAATGGTTCCAAGGCCAGACAGGCTTGAGTCAGCTCGACAAGAAGCGGGAAAAACTCCTCATCCGAGGTGGAGTTCATCGCGTGGAGGACTCGGGCGTAAAGATCCATGCAGCGCCGCTCAGCAGACTGCACATAGACCGTGGCCGGATCATGCAACGCCCTGATCTTTTTGACAGCCTCGGCGCGGTCAGCGACTACCGAGATCGCGACCTTCCTGGGAGTCACCGTTTCGCCATCCGTCGCCTCGACCACGAAGACATGGTCTCCTGTCTCGGTGGGCTTCCAGGTAAAGCCCCCTGTTTTCTGATCCAGTATCGCCCCGTCCGGCTGGTCGAGGCTGCGGAATGAGACGGGCCTGCCTTCCGAGCTGGATGCGGAAAAGTCCAGACGGATTGGAGCGCCGGGATAAGCCACAAGGCTGAGCGGTGCATCGCCCGAGGTAAAGGCGGGTCCGCGTCGTTCCGGAGAACGGAATAACTGGTCGATATCGACGACCGTTCCGGGGTCCGCTTTGACTTGAAAATAGACGATATCTCCAAACCGCTCGAGCGGACTCATCGAGTAAAATACGTTTCGCCACCCCCCCTCCGTATTGGGAAGCAGCCAAGGCTTCTCGAAACCCGACATGGCCAGCTCCGCCACGCCCGTCGTGCGAATACGCAAGCCGATCGTCTTGCTCTCCGTGCTGCAGCTCAGGATGGAAAGACGCGGACCTGCAGGCGAAGCCGCGATGCGGACATATGACGTGTCGCCGTCGTGTTGAACGGATGAGCCCTGGGGCAGATTCGCGGAGCGCAGTTCTACTTCGACGATCGCCGGCTCCTGCTCCGATGGCGGAATGCGGAGAGCCTCGCCACTTGCCTCCTTGGGAATATAAAGCCAGTCATAGTCATCACTGACAATCCGCTTGCAAAACGTCTCATTGTAGAAGGGGGCCCTGCGGGAAAGATCCACGCCCTTGCGACAGGCGTAATAATAATAGAGGTCCCAAATCTTGTGCTGCCGGATGCGGCCGCGATAATTGTCGGCAATTCGTGAATAGACCTGGCGGATAGTGCCATCCGCAGCGATGTCCGACGGCGTTGGAATCCAGGCCGTGTCATACCCGAGCATGAAGCGACAGAAATAGTCGGCTGCGGTAAGGATGCGGTCATCAAGAAACTCGTAAACCCCAACCGCATTTGCGGCCTCGGAAACTGTCCCATTCACAGGATCAACCCTCGTGCCCTGGGAATTCAGGATGCGGGCGATGGCCGTGAAGATCGTCAGGTCGTCTCCGGCGTGAGCCTGATCCCGCCCCATTTCCACAAGCTGCACCTGAGGAGACACGACCTTCTCACCGGTTTGAGCATTGACGTCGACGAGCCGCGCAAGGTCCCGAATGGAATAGCTCCAACCCTTGTTCGGGGCATCCTTGTTCATGGTGAAACGCTCGACCCGCTTTGCATAGTCCTGCGCGTCGCTACGGAAGATGGCGCCGGCAATGGCTGGCGCATAAGCAAAGCCGTTCTGGTTCATGAACCAGCCGTTGTAGTCGAAGAAGTTGGTCACGCCGGGCCGGACAAAGTTGTCCGAAAAGGCAGCGGTGTCCGACTGTGTCCAGGCGAGCCCGGCATCCGGCGAGTCCATCGCGCGCAACAACTCGGCGGCCATGATCATATCCCGGAACGCAAAAGAGCAATGGATGTAGACCTCCCGATAGGCCTTGAATCCGGCAGGATTCATCTTCGACCACAGACGGACAATGCGGAGCGCGTTGGCCCGGTAGGTCTCGTCGCCCGTGAACCAATACATCAGGACCTGCCTCAATGCGGTGTCGGAGTCCACCTTGAGACGGCCCTCCACGGCCCCGCTGTCAAAGGCCTCCACGGCTGGCCGGGTCGAGTCTTCCTTGCTTTGATTCTGGATGGAGATGCTCTTTGCCGAGCGCGGACTCGACGCAAATTTGACGAAAGCGGAATACCATGGCTCACGCCTGGCCATCACTTGAGCCCTTGCATTTTCAAGGATCTCCTTATTCAAGCCGATCCCCGGATGGACGAATCCATCTACCGTCGTCGTGTGAATCTGCACCCTGTCGGTCGCCTCAATCGATGATTCTGCACGTGCGGCAGCGGCTTGCACCATGAGCCCCGCACAGAACACGCAACCAGCCCTTCGCATCCATGAACTGACTTCACCCGCTCGCGATTTCATCTTTTTTCGCTCCGAAATTTCTCCAAGGGTTGTGTCGCCACTTTCCGGGATGGCAGGGTTCAGTGCCCCGGAGCTGTCGTCCCCATGGCCACCGGTGACGGATAGGTAGACGCAGCCTTCATGATCTCCTCACAGGCCCAGTGCGAGGCTGGGACGTCCGAGAAGGACGGCGTGCCGCTGTGCGGCGACCCGGTCCGACCGGTCATCCTGTTCGCTGCCACGACAAACTCTGCCCGCGTCACCGGATCGTCAGGGCGGAACGCGCCAGATTCATCCGCCTTTACCCAGCCCTCTTTCACCACGCGGCGAATCTCGTCGGCGTACGCTGTATTGACACCGACGTCTTTCAAAGCAGGCATATCTTTCCCTTTCAGCCCCTGCATCCGCGCCATGATGGCAGCCAGCTCGCCACGCGAAATGGGGTTGTCGGGATGAAATCGTTTCGCGTCGTCCCCTGCTACAAGCCCCTTGCTCGACATGTAGGCCACGTCGTCGAAATATGGCGCATCACGCTTTACGTCGATGAAGGAGCAGTCATAGGCGCCCTTGTCCGTGTAGTCGTCCACCAGGCCTGCGAGTAATGACACCGCTTCGCCCCTGGTCAGCTTTTGATTCGGACGAAATGTCCCGTCGGGATACCCGCTGATGTAGGCCAGATAAAGGTCCGGGCTCGGGTCTTCGATGCGCTCGCCGACGATCCGCAGTTCCGCGATTTCAAAAATCGCATAAGGTTTCGCCGGCATAAAGAAGCGCAGATACCGATAGGCTCTGGCCCTTTCCCCCTCTCTGACCACCAGGGTCTGGAGTTCCGGTGTTGCCTCGGCTTTGTTCTCCGTCAGGAGCGTCCAGTGTTTGCGGTCGTTTGACCCATAGACCACAGCCTCCGCAATACGAATCGGAAAGCCGTCGCGAGCCTTGATACGGAACGCTTCAGATTTCACCTTGAAGCGATTGCCAAAATCCATCGTGATGTTTTTGTCGAAGCCCCACAGCCCGCCAAAGGTCAGCGGATCACCATCGGCCATCCGGGCACTTCCCTTTTCTGTCGAGGACCACGCCTTGCAATAGTCCAGCGTACCATCGGGCAGGCGCGGCGTCAGAAGCTCCAACCCATCTGCCGCCTGCTTTAATGCGCGCAGATTCCGTGCGGTCAGTGCGGATTTAAAGGCCTGCTCCGTCACGGAAACATAGCGTTGCGAGGGATCGTAGGCGCGCGCCACCGAGTCCAGCGCAGCCTGAAGATCCCGGGCCACAGGGATGTCGACCCGAAGCGTCCGGATGGTGTCACCATCCCGGGCTGTGACATAAAGCGTATGATCACCAACCTGCTCCATGGTGGGAGTCCATGACAGCACACCGGTCTCCGCGTCAAATTTCGCCCCGGTCGGCAGATTATCCGTCCGGTAGCTCACGTCGCTCGAAGGATGGCCGGAGGCTATTACCTCTTCCAAATGTCCGCCCGCAAAGGCAGGGATCGAAATCCTGTCGCCCTGGCAGGCAAACTCGGGAGATCGAAGGAGGGAAGCATCCGTCTCGATCCGATCAAAATCAACGACTGCACGGCCCGCCAGCGCTGTGGCTTCAATATAAATAAGGCCGCTGCGCTGAAAGGTCGTGGTCACATAATTCCAGCGTCGCTCGGTGTCGGGAACAGAGATTTCCTGAAGACAGCCCTGGCGTTCAAAATCCTCATCAGCATAAAAACGCAATCTGACCAGAGAGTCCGAGCGAATGCGGAAACCTGCGCCCTCGGCCAACCGGCCGGAGACCACCATGGAACGAGAAACCCCAGGATCGAGCACCATGCGGACAAAGCCAGTACCGTCTGGGTCACGCACGATCTGGAGAGGCTTATCGTTCGGTGAACCGGGATAGCGATCTCCTGCCGCCGCATGGCTGGAAAGATCCATGAACTGATATTCGATCTGCTGCCCCTCCACCGGCACGCCATCCCGGACGACTTGCAATGGCGGAAGCTCGGTCGCCAGCGCGCGCCTCGCCTTCTCCGGGTTTGGCGAGGAATCCGAAGCCGAAGCGGGAAGCCCAATCCAGAAATCAAAGGCATAATTATGGATTTGATCGAGATACTTCCCGGATCTCGCCAGAATTTCCCGACCCACCGCATTGGAGTCGTAGGCCGCCTTGATATATTGATATGGCCCGGACTCCAAATCGAACCCCATCGCTTTATAATAATGATAACCAGCGGGGATGCCATTACCTCCGATGGCTCCGCGGCCAAAATAGCTAATCTGGTCATATCGGGCCTTGTAGTCCGGCTGCTTGGGGTCGGTCTCTGAAAACACCGAAACCCAGGGCTCCAGGCCGAAGCCGATATTGTATTTTGCGAAAAGAGCCGCGCCCCTGGGCAATCGATCGTCAAGGAAGTGCAGAGGGGATACTCCATCCTTCGCTTTGGTGACCGTACCGTTGACTGGATCCAGCCTGGTCCGCTGAAACTCGATGGTCTTTGCCATCATGAGCAGATTATCGATGTTGCCGCCCGCATGAGGCTGATCTCTGCCCATTTCCACCACCTGCAAGCGGGGCTCCACGGCCTCTCCGGTTTTGTCGTCGCGAGTGACCATGCGGATCTGCTGCTTGATGGAGCCGTTGCGACCTTGATTTGGTGACGTCGCATTTACGGTCGTCCACTCGACAGCCTGCTTGTAGTCCTCGGTTTCATTCCCGAGGATTGTCGAGGCCAGATAGCCCATGATCGCATAGGAATGCTGATTCATGAAATAGCCATTGCGCTCGATGCAGTTTTTTCGAATCGGATAGATACAGTTTTTCTGCAACGCATCCACCATGTCGCCGGTCACGGCCAGTTGCCGATTTCCTGGCGTCGTCGAGCGAAGAATGTCCACGGCGCTACAGAGAGTGTAGACGTATTTCCCGATCTTGATGTGACTGTCGGGAAAAGCCTGCGGGAAAAAACTCTCATCGGTGCGCGACCCGTACCACCGGATGATCTCAACCGGAGTCTTCCGATAGTCTTCATTCCCGGTGACAAGGTAGAGAATCGTATGCACCCATGCCAGATGGGCGTCATGGGCAAGGTTGGAAATGCCGCCGTCATTGGTTATCTGTCGGACCAGTTTCGGTCGACAATTCAGGTCGGCAAACCTGGTGCGGCGCATTCCTTCGAAGTAGTCGACCCACGGGGATACGCCCGCCAGCACTTTCTCCCGCATGACATTCAGCGTCTCCGCGTTGCAACTGATGCCTGGATGTACAAAGCCTTGCGGCGAGATGGTCTCACGCACATCCACGACATTTTTCGTCAGAATGGAGGAATCACTTTCCGGGGCCGACGCAGCCAACGAGAAAAGCGCACAGATCGAAAACAGCGGTATAGCGACAGCGAACTTCTTCATTCCTTTCCACCTTTCCGTGAAACCTGAGACACCGCGACGCTGTCGATGGATGACGAGGCTGGCGCCAAACCGTCGGCCTCGGCGTGCAAGGTGAGCTTGCCAGGCTGACCGGCCTTTGTCCGCACGATGACCAGAGCGCGTCCATTGAAGGCATGACGTTTCGGCGCCTGGAAGGACTCGAAGCTCGTGGCATCGCCATTATCGGTGGCTACGATGGTCCCTGGACCATCGAGAGTGAAACGCACCAGATCCTTGGCTCGAGGAACGAGAGTCCCTGCGGCATCGCGGATCGCGACGGAGAAATACGCGAGGTCTTTGCCATCGGCGCGGACCGACGAGCGGTCCGGCTCAAGCGAGATGGTCGCCGCCGGTCCGGCCGTTTTCTGAGAGTCCTCCGCCCACTCCTTGCCATCGCGATATGCAACCACCTTGAGCTCCCCCGGCTCGTACTTCACATCGTCCCAGCGAAGACGAAACTGCCCGGCCTCCTTTTTTTTGCGGCCAAGCGAGCGACCATTGAGGAAGAGCTCCGCTTCGTCGCCCGACGTGTAAACATGCACCGGCGTGATCTGCCCGACACGCTCGGGCCAGGTCCAGTGAGGCAGGATGTGCGCCATGGGCAGGTCAGGCCGCCAGCGCGACTGATAGAGGTAAAAGCGGTCCTTGGGGAAGCCCGCAAGGTCGATGATCCCGAAGTAGGAACTCCGGGATGGTACGTTGATCTTTCCCAGCTCCGCCAATTGTCTGGCCATACGATCCGCATCGGCAGGGTTGGAGAAGTTGAGGAGATTGGTCGCATCATCGTTGTACGGCGTCGGCTCCCCCAGGTAATCAAAGCCAGTCCAGACAAATTCCCCCGCATACCCCGGCGTCGCATCCGCAGCTCGCCATTCCTCCTCCGGGGTCGTGGCCCAGGGCGCGGCCGCGAGATCGTAGGAGCTGACCTGGAAGTTCGTCCGCATCACCGGGTCAATCTTATTGTCGCTCAGAGGAAAGAAATATTCGCCACGCGAGCTGATGGTGGAGGCCGTTTCGCTTCCATAGAGCGGGATCGATGGAAAGGCATCGCGGAACGGAAGGTAGCGCTCCACCCGGTAGTTGTAGCCCATCGCATCCATGACGTTCTGGTGGCCGTTGAATCCGGACTCCCCTTCGTTGAAGGCTCCGGTGATGATGCGGGTGCGATCCTCCTCCCGGGCGATGCCGGCAAGGTGCGAGCCGATCTTCCAGCCCAGAGGGCCGTCGTCGCGCCATTGCTCAATGACTTCATTGCCGATGCTCCACATCACAACGCTGGGATGATTGCGGTCGCGGCGGATGGCTGCGCGCAGATCCGCCTCATGCCAGTCGCGGAAAAGGCGGTGATAATCGTTGCGATTTTTCCCCTTTTCCCAGCAGTCAAACACCTCGTCCATCACAAGAAACCCGAGGCGGTCGCAAGCATCGAGCAGTTCCGGAGCCGGAGGATTGTGCGAGGTGCGGATGGCGTTGCAGCCCATGGAGCGAAGGATCTCTAGCTGGCGCTCAATGGCGCGAGAGTTGATGGCCGACCCGAGCGCACCGAGGTCGTGATGCATGCACACCCCCTGAATGCGAAGGGCCTCGCCGTTCAGGACAAATCCTCGCGCAGCATCAATCTCGATGGACCGAATGCCAAAGGTCGTTTCCACCCGGTCGATCACCTTGCCATCCTGAATCAAGGAGGTGACTGCCAGATAGAGGTTCGGCTCCTTGGGACTCCATAGCCGAGGCTTCGGAACGGGCACCTCGCTCGTCGCCAGTGTGTCACGAGACGAGGGAATACGAAAATCGTAAGGCTTCGTAGCGACGACAGGCTCGCTGCTCCGTTTTCCCGTGCCGTCCAGCGTATAAATCTCGTTGCGCAGTTCGAGGTTGACCGAAGCAGGCGTCGGGTTGTCGGCCAGCACCTGTATCGAGACGATCGCCGAGTCCTGACTCACCTTGGGCGTGGTAACGTAGACTCCCCAAGGAGAAATGTGCACGGGTCCCGTTTTAGTCAGCCAGACATTGCGGTAGATGCCGGAGCCCGGATACCAACGCGAAGACTCCGGCGGATTATCGAGTCGAATGGCGAGGACGTTCCTGCCACCGGGGCGGATGTATGGAGTGAGATCGAGCTGGAAGGACGTGTAGCCATTGGGCCAGCCGCCAACGAACTGGCCATTGAGCCACACCATCGAGTAAGCCATCGCGCCATCCACTTCGAGCATGAACCGGCGACCGGCGTCGCTCGCAGGAATGTCGAACGTCTTGCGGTACCAGCCAATGCCTGCCCAGGGGAGCTTGGCGGTGCTGCCGGGCAGTTCCTGCCGAAAGGGGCCTTCGATGCCCCAGTCGTGCGGCAGATCGAGGGCACGCCACTTCGAGTCATCATAGTCCGGATCGACATACGCAATGTCGCTTCCCAAATTTCCTTTGGGGCGCATCGGACTTTCCGTGCCAGGTCCCAGGAGCGGAGCGGCGGTGGGAAGAAGCCAGCTCCTGATCGCGTCGTAGTCGAGATGAGGCGCGAGGCGCGTCGGATCACCGCCAGCAAACCGCCACCCACTATTGAATGAGATTCGCTCTCTCGGCTTGTCGCCCTTTTCATCGGCAGAACTGACGATGGCGGTCCCCAAAAGAGCAGCAGCCGCCACTATCCACAGCAGAGCAACACGGAATCTATAGGAAAAATGGTTCAGAATCATTGGTATGGGGAAGATAAGGACAAGTCATTGCACTCAGGGAGGACGACCATGTTTCCCCATTCTTACATTGGGTCCATGGCCCTCTCCCTATCCGGGGGAGGCGCGTTCGATTACAGTCTAGCGAGAGATCGGAAAACGGCAGTCAAAACTTTGTCCGCCACCATCTCTTCTCTGGCAATCGAGAGAGAGCCTGGCGATCAAAAGCCTCACACTACTTGGTTTTTGGCGCATACAAAAATTGAGAAGGCGACAACGCCACATCGCTAAAGCGCACTTCGTCGATGGCTCCTGTCACGAAATCCGCGGCTCTTCCATTGTACTGGCCACGTCCAAACGTCCAAGAGGAGCCGCCCTCGGGAATGTAGAGACCGGTATATCCGGTTCCATAACCCTCGGCGGTTCCGTTTACAAACAGCGTGATGGTTCCCGCTTTCGTATCCCCCACTACGGCCACATGATACCAAACACCTGCGTCCATGACGGTCGTCGTGTTTGCGAAAATGCTCTGTCCGTCGCTGTTTATGATCTCCAGTCGGAGACTCCCCGGATTTTCGGCGCCTTTCGCATTCTCCGGAGTCCGGGAAAGATAAAAGAGAGAGACGCGTCCGAGATTGCTCGCCGCGGCATTCTTATCCCTGCCAATAATCGTCTGGTAGGCTCCCTCTATCGTGTCAAAGCGAACCCACGCTTCAATCGTAAAATCGGTAAACCGATGTGTGTTGATCGCGCTATTCGGATCCGAGAATATGTCCCCCTTTCTGCCTTCCGCCGGAAAGGAAATCGCTCCCGTATTCGCCTCTCCAGTCTGGGGAATCACTGCCAGGGGGACATCCGATGAGTAGACAACATTCCACGATCCCTTGGCAGAGCTCTTGCCCGCGGAATCCTTCACATTTTTGACGGGAGCTCCGGCACCCTCTCCCTCAAAGCGAAAGTAGGCCAGCGTCTCCGCTGAGGCCACTGATGAAAGGGAAATCAGGGCGAAACCGATCCAGGGGAGAATGTCATATCTGATCATGGAACACGAAGATGCATAAAGGTTCTTCTTGGGCTGCGTAGATGCAACGCGATTGCTTCTGAAGCGGATAAGTTGGATTCGACGGGAGGGACATCGTATTTTGCTAGACTGGCAGAGAGAGGGAATGCCCTACTACAAATGCTGTTGTCGGATCTGATGCAATTTCGAATTCCGTTGAGCCCTATGTTGGGTATCCCATTACCTCCTTCCAACCACTGCGGCCTTGGGGGACCAAGCAAGGGCATCGCGGCGGAATCACTTTATCCCACGGCGAAAAATCGGCTCCCGGCCAGCATTAACGAGGTGTCTCTTCCGTGAAAATTCACAATCCAGTCCTTCGAGGCTTCCATCCAGATCCGTCGTTTGTGCGAGTAGGCGATGACTTTTATCTCGCGAACTCGACCTTTGAATGGATGCCTGGAGTCCGGTTTCATCATTCCCGTGATCTGGTCCACTGGCGCGTGGCAGGTCACGCCTGCCCGGCACACATCGACCTCAAAGGCGTCGCGGATTCAAATGGCGTATGGGCGCCATCGCTCAGCTATGCCGATGGGCTGTTTTGGCTCATTTACACGAATGTCCGTACCTCCGGCATGGGCCGACCGTTCAAGGACAGTCACGCCTATTTGATCACCTCCCCCGCGATCGAGGGACCATGGAGCGATCCCGTTTATCTCAACGCGATCGGATTTGACCCCTCGCTCTTCCATGATGATGACGGGCGCAAATGGCTGCTTAATATGCAATGGGACTTTCGCAAGGGGCACTTCCGTTTTGCCGGGAATGTCATTCAGGAATACGATCCGCAAAGCGGCCGACTCGTTGGCCCCGTACATGAACTGCTCCGCAAGGAAAACATCCTGTGCGAAGGACCCAACCTCTACAAACGCGATGGCTGGTATTATCTCATGATGGCGGAAGGTGGCACCGGCTGGAATCACGGCATCTCAATGGCGCGGTCGCGGTCCATCCTGGGGCCCTACGAACTGGATCCCGAGGAGGCGATATTAACGACCCGGCACGCTCCATTGCATCCTCTCCAAAAGGCCGGTCACGGAGAGTTGATAGCACTCGCCAATGGCGAGTGGTGGCTAGCACACCTCTGCAGCCGTCCTTTGCGAACTGGAGCCGCACCGGACCCACGCTCGGCGGATCAATCAGAGGCCGGTAAAGAGCATGCCGGAGACCGTTGCATGTTGGGCAGAGAAACCGCACTCCAACCCGTTCACTGGACTGCGGATGGCTGGCTCCGTTTGAAATCGGGAGGTGTACTTCCGGAGCTCGATGTCGATGCTCCCGATGGTCTCGCCATCCACCCATGGCCGGAGATTCCGGAGCGCGACGACTTCGAGGAACCGACACTCGGACCCGATTGGGCTACGCTGCGCAATCTACCCGATCCCTCTTGGCTTAACCTCACAGAACGCCCGTCCTGGCTGCGGATGAAAGGCCGCGAGTCTCCTTCCTCGCTTCACGAACAAAGCCTGATCGCGAAACGTGTCGCAGCATTTCACATTTTTGCCGAGACCCAAATCGACTTTTCACCGCAGCGGTTCTCACAGTTCGCAGGACTCGTTGCATGGTATGACACGCGAATGTTCTATCTGCTGCGAGTGACCAACGACGAGTTGCGCGGCAAAGTCATCGACATAGCATTGATGGACGACGGCCTTTACGATGAAATCAGCGACGGTCGCCTCCTGGTCAACGACTGGCAGGAGGTCCACCTCCGCGTGGAGATCAACCGGGAGCGATTGCAGTTCTCAGCCGCCCCGGACGGAACAAACTGGAAGCTGGTCGGCCCGGAGCTCGATGCCAGTAAACTTTCTGACGACTATCACCAAGGACTTCACTTTACCGGTGCCTTTGTCGGTCTAGCCTGCTACGACCTCGCCGGCCAAGGAATCAAAGCTGATTTTCAACATTTTACTCTCCGGGCGTTTGACACCTGTATCTGACGTGTGAGTGGGACGTCACCGTCTCCACACTGCATCAAGCAACGCCTCTATCGCCACACCACATTTGATAACGCAGGGGGCAGCGTCAGAAACATGCTCCCTGGCACCCAGTTTGTGCAGATACCCCTCGGTAAGGAGTATCGTACCGAGGGAATCCGGTCGTGGCTGGAGGATCCCGCAGAAGGAGACTCCGGCTACGCTGTCATTTCTGGGACTCCCTGGCTTTCTGAAGAGCGAGCGCACGCACTCTATCCACATCTTCATTGGTTCTCCAATGAAGCATGGATGGCATCGGCGCATTCTGCATTGGAGTGTCGGATAGCAACTTGATGTCTGCGACATGCAGATCTTTGTCGCCATTGTTCGCGGTAACATTGAGACGGAAGAAGCGGTAGGCAGCAGGCTTGCTCAGGGCATACTCCATCTCATAGCAACGAAAGGGAAACATCTGCGCGCTCTGCGTGTCGAGCGTGGTCCAGTTCATGCCGTCATCCGATCCCTGGAGCTGCCAATCCTTTGGATCGCGCTCCGGCTTGAGGCTGGGGCTGGTAATCGTGTAACGCCCGATCACTGGCGAAAGGTTGGAGCCGAAGTCGTATTGAATGGTCCCCGCACCGCCGGAGCCGCCGGCAAACCACAGCGTGTTCGAATTGCTGTCGAATGCGTTCGCCGCACTTTCCTCTCCGATGTTGGCCGCAGCCTTCCCTCCCAATGCGACATTCCACATCGCAGCGCGGGGCGTGGCATCGTCCTCTGGGGAATTCGGACTTTCGCCGGCAGAGTTCACCGCACTCACGACGTAGCGGAAGGTGACACCATTTTCCACCGTGGCATCTATAAAACTGGTGGCGGTAATGCCTGAGGCGATTGCTTCAAAAGGACCATCCATGGAGGCTGCGCGTTTGATGGTATAAGTGTTTGCGCCAAAAGATGCCTGCCACCGCAAAACCACCGCACCATCACCTGGCGCGGTGAGTAAAGCAGAGGGGGCGGACGGAGTGACACTAGTTTCACGTCCATCTCCGCCAGTGATCTGGACATTGCGGAAGGTCGATGTATTCAGCGTACCATTTACGGCCGAGCAAACCACCAGACCGAGATAGATCTTCGGCGGAACGGGCTCCTCAATGCGTCCCACGTCTGTAGCTGCCCAGTTGGTGCCATCGGGCGATACATAACCGGTAATGATGTTCCCAATCCGCTCGAGTTTCACCCAATACGAAATCACGGAGCGGGCGAGAACTTTGTTGCCATAGTTCGTTCCGCCGTACACCGCGAGATTCGGCATGTTTTGTTCGATATTGCCCCCGCTGATAGCCATCCAGGCACGGGACGCGCTTTCACTGAGGCTCGTGCGCATCATCACGCCCGCCTTGGCAGATGGGCTGGTATCCCCCACGGATTCAACCTTCGCGACAATGGCGCAATCGCCTGTGATCACTTTGTAGGTGAAGTGACAACTGTCAGCCGCTTTCCAGATGTCCGCTCCCCCTCCTCGCACCTTCCAAATACCGTCCGAGTAGGAGGCGCTGCCTGCGGGAGCAGCTCCGCCGATATCAACATTGCTGAAGTCCGTAGTAGTCGATACGGTCGCCGGGATCGGAGGTGGAAGCATGGGCGTGGCTTCCGAACTGTCGGTCTCCTTGATGAACATAAAGCTCCCTCCACGCACGGGCATCGATTGGCGGCTTCGATCCGTGCAGGGAGCTGGCAATCTCTTGCGCACAACGTAGGCGCCATGAATAAGATTGAGCGCCACATTTCCGCCTCCCCAGCCATGATTGGTATTGTCGTTCAGATAGTAGGCATCGGTAGTCCCGAACGGAATAAACGTTGTGGGAGTGAGGGCATTTATACGGGCGAAGTACTCACCCGCAGCAAGAAGGCGGTTGTCGTAATCGGAATAAATATCAATGCCCTGCTTCCAAAGTGCCTCGGCAAGCATTGCCAGCGAAAGGAGCTGGCCGTGAGCATGGCCCTGGTCCCGGAGGGAGTCGCCAAGCATGCCGATATCGTTGGAGCTCCTAAGGCCGATATGCGCAAGTGTACGGATCTGATACACCACCGTCTTGAGCAGCGGCGTATCTTCGTTGAAGATTGCCATCAGACCTTTCGCAACGAGGGCTAATGCACCTTTGTTTGCCGCCCCAAACATGCTCTCTCCATAGGGATTGCTTGCCGGGATAAGGACATCGTTGAAGTATTTTTTCACCGTAGCGGTGTCTGCAGCCGTCCAGCCCGGCCAGGTGCCGCGCAGGATGTCGGCTCCGCCCACAAATGCAGCAGCATAATCTCCGAGATCCAGCATCGACTCGCGCCCTCCAAAAGAGGTGTGCGTTTTTGCCCACGCGAGCAGGATATCATGCGCCTTCTGCGCGTAGGCGGTATCACCTGTGAAATACCACATCAGCGAGAGGTTCCAAATCGCAGACATATCGTTGCGCCAGGGCCACAGATTGACATTCGGCGCGCGCTTTACTTCCTCGAATGGGCCGGCCATTTTATAATCGAGCTTTGAGCGCCCCTCAGCGACCAGGGCCGCGAAGCCGCTCTTCCATGGCTCGCGATCGAGGTTGGTTTTAACGGTCTCAAGGTCCGCACGATTCAATATCACTCCAGGGGTCTCAAATCTCGGTGTTGGAAATTCCACCGCCTGCTTAACGGATGGTCGCTGAGTCGTCGACGGGTGAACGTCTGCCACAATCGTTGATTTTTCCTGCTCGGCCTTTGCCAGATCCTGAATATTCGTCGCATCCACCGGAATCTCGCCGACGGCATCTTCCACCCGAACCTCAACTGATTCTGAGTCGAACCGCACCACCTGTGCTTTTACCCCTGCCGAAAATGTCACAAAGCCAACTTCCTTCCCCTTGACTGAAACCCAAAGCTTCGCCGGATGCTGGAGGATGATCTCCTTCGGAGCACGCTCCTTGTGCTCAAGCAGCCATATGAGTGGATCGACAGGCTTCGCGGTCTCGACAGGCACGGCAATTTTCTCCTTCGCAGTATCCGGAACCGATGAGAGCAGTGGAGCAACCTCCGGCATCGACTCGAGAGCAGGCTTAGTCGTTGTAGAAGGCATGGGCGTCGATGGTGCCGCAGCTCTCGTCATTCCATCCAGGGAATCTGTCAAACGCTTCCAAACCTGTTGGGGAGACTCGTTGAAGCGCACCATCATATATCCGAATCCCGCAACTGCCACGGCGATCAGCACCATTAAGAATCTCCCGAATCCTCCGCCCCCGCGAGGCGAGCGCCTCATTGGCCCAGAACTCCTCCGCGACGCAGATCGCGGTATTTGTGATGACGTTTTCGCAAAAGGTCTGGGAATCGCGTTCACCATCGAAACCGCAGGCATCGAGGGGACGGTAAACGGCTGCTGACAGCCGGGGCAGTCCACGACAGATCCCGCCCATTCGCTAGAGATCTCGAGGTTTTGACTACAATGCGGGCACGCGAACTTCATTAGCTTTCGTAGATTGACTTACGGATCATTGCTGCACACCCGCAGTTTTAGGGATTCAAGGCGAAGCCACGGCCAGTATCAAAGCCTTGGGTTATCGCACGCTTTTGGGTCGCCTCTACGGTGACAGCAAGGAGGACACAGGAAGCAACAAAGACAAATCCAAAACGCATGGAAGGATCCTCAATGGCTATTAATATCTAATAGACGCGAAATTCCCAAATGCCAGGTTCGCCAGCGAGGATCGTGAGACGCAGGTACCGTACACGTGCCGGCTTTTTGTCCACGTGGGGCGAACGAAGCGCGATGTCGGGGTGTCCGCCATAGGGCGACCAGGTCTCCCCATCCAGGGACGATTCCAGTTTGTAAGCGTGACCCGCGGACGGTTTTACAAAATAAACCTCGGTCCCGACGATATCCCTCGGTGCGCCGAGGTCGATCTGCCACCAGGGCGACGTATCCCCGGCTGCGGCCATCCAACGACTGCCGTTGGAATAATCGATCGCCAATGCGGGTGCAAACGTCTCGATACGGGGAGGCGACGGCGGCGTAAGTTTAACCCCCATATCCTGGCGGACGGAGGATGCGGTTGCGACACCGCCGAGCGCAAGATTCGGGCGACTCGCAGCGACCTGATGTATCGCGCCTACCCCCTGATTAGTCAGTGTGATCGGTTTGATCGTACCATCTTCATTGAACGTCATCTTTTGCGCAAAGGTCTGCCTGTTCGTGCTGCCGCGCCCATACTCCAGATGGATGAAGTACCAGTCGTCGGTGCCTGGAGGATTCAGAAAACATCCATGCCCCGGGCCGAGAATGCCGACCGAGGCGTCTGTCTTTGCGATGATTTTGTCCTTTGGCTGGATCCATGGCCCCAGTATGGACGTGCGACTCATCACATAGGCATAGGCGTAGGTTTCACCTCCGCCGAGAGTATAGAGATAGTAGTAGATTCCATTGCGTTTAAAAACACATGGACCTTCGGAGTAAGCCGTCTCACCCGTGTCGATCGTCTGCACTGGCCCATCTGGACCAGACAGGTCGGGCTTGAGTTTCACCACGCGGCGACGGGAATAAAACATGTAGGCCTGCCCGTCGTCGTCGCGAAATATCTCCGCATCGATCGCCGATTTCTGTTCAATGGGAAACGGAACCCAGTTCTCCCCGGACAAGGGATGGAAAGGCCCCTTCAAGCTGTCGGAAACAGCCGCTGTAATTTTCCCATCGAGGGTCGGAAACAGGTAATACCGCCCATCGAGCTTCACCGGAGCACTGGGCGCCCAGTACTTGAGTTTGAAATCGGCGGGAAAGATCGATCCTTCGAAGCTCCAGTTGACAAAGTCGCGAGAGGTCCAGACCACTGGCGTACCAGAGGTGGAAAGATGCTGCCCCCACCCATCCGTCGTGGCGTAACAATAAAAGATACCATCGATTTCAACAACGCTGGCATCCGCAATCATATCGGGAATGAGAGGACGCCCGAATGGCTGCGACGCCTCTTCGGCATTCGCCAGATAGCCGAACGCGAGCAAACTTCCCGCAAGAAGCAGAGAACGTCGCCGGAACCCACGCCTGCACCGCCGATATACGCTATTTGAAAATAGACTGATCCGCTTCGGCAGGCTTCCGAAAGTTGGAGAGCATTTATTGAAGTATTTCACTGTTGTTTAGTCAGGTTGGCGCCGGGGCTTTGGGTTATGCGAACGATGGAAAGAGAGTTGGCAGGCGCCTCGTAATTGAAAACAGGCCCAACCGGGATGTGCGACGCACGAGGAAGCACGGCGCCTGGATTTTCAAAACTGTTCACCTCTTTTGGATTTGGACCCGCGAGCACAATGGTCTCGGCAGTTGTCGGCAGGTTCCTTGCCCCGGATATCTCGACGTTTACCGGCATCGGCGAGTCGCAGCCATTTACGAGCTTGAGGATCACTGTGTTGCCGGCTGAGTCTCTTACGCAGGAAGCCGCAAACCTCACCTCAGGCGAATCGAGCAGATTGCCCACCTCGTGAACGAGATTCCCGTCAAGATAGAATCGGGTATGCTGGCCATCGGCCTCGATTTTGATGTCATACCACCGATCCTGCTCGATCCGGCCTGGAACGGCGCTACCGACGAGGCTACGAACGCCGCCCGATGTGCGCTGGACTCCATGCTGCGTATTGCCCCAGCCACCGAGGTTCCACCAGTAATAGTCGTCGCTTGCGAACGTTCCGACCCCGACCATGATACCCTCACCACCTCCCGTCTTGCGAGCCTTGAGCGCAAGCGTATAGACATCTCCATCGAGAGGAACCTGCAGACAGGCAAGAGCCGGCCTTGCGAGGGAACTCTGGCGAAAGCGACCATCCGCGCGATCCCACGTTCCGGAGTCGATCTTCCATTCCGCTCCGTTAACGTCGAAAGTCTCGGACGCCAGAGTCTCAGCCCCACGGGCAAGGCGGATGTCATCAACCTCACATTGACTGCCCCATGTCCCAAGGATGATGGAGCGCTGGCTCGACACTACCGGGAGAGAAACGCTCGTCGGCAGGCTGACATCCCCGCCATTCCAGCTGAACAGCTTCTGAACCTGATAATTAATGGTCGGGCAGACTTCCGTATTGCTGAAATAGATAAGATTTGGGTTCCAACTGGGATGCTCACGTTTCGCGAGCAGTGGCGCATAGGATGCGAAACGCACAAGGTCCGCGTTACGCTCCAGGGCGGTGAGGTACGCCGCCTCGGAGATCGCGGATCGCAAGGTGGGACGCCGCTGATCATCGAAGGAGGCCCACTCTCCCAGGTAGACTTGCGACTTGGATCGATCGTACGCATCGTAACGCCGAAGGTTCTTCCAGAACCAGTGTGGCGATTTATAACAATGCTCATCAACCATGGGCAATCGAAGCTCATCGGCGAATTTCCAGCCATTGTCATAGTCCGCACCAGTAGGCATGGGTCCCGCCGTCCCAATTACCGTGATCTCCGGGTGCTTCGCCTTTACCGCTTCGTAAATCATCTGGAAGCGCTCGCGAAAGACCGGCGTGATCTGGTCTTCGTTACCGACCGCAAGATATTGCAAACCGAACGGTGCGGGATGGCCGGCGGCTGCGCGCTTTGCACCCCACGTGGATGTGGCAGGTCCGTTGGCATACTCGATAAGGTCAAGGACGTCCTGAATATATCCCGGCATCTGGTCCATGGGCAATCCCTGCTGTCCACGCCCGTATTTCCCGGTCACCGACGCATTGGAGTTCTGACAGCACACCCCTGCTGCGACCACCGGGAGGGGCTTCGCGCCAATGTCTTCACAGAATTGAAAATATTCGAAATACCCCAGCCCGACGGATTGATGGTACTTCCAGATGTTGCGCTGCCCCTTGCGTTGTTCTACGGGACCAATGGAGTCTTTCCAATGATAGATATTCCCGAGACCGTCGCCATGCACAAGACAGCCTCCCGGGAAGCGCATGAATTTCGGCTTCAAATCGGCTATCACCTGGGCTAGATCGGCACGCAGCCCATTTGCCCGGTTGCGGAAGGTTTTTTCGGGGAAAAGGGAGATGAAATCCAGCGCCGTCCTGCCCGGTCCAGATGTCAATATTACAAGATGAGCCCGATCATCAGGGGAGTTTGCAGTGATAGTTGCGCCAGATTTCGTCCACGACTCCTTGGGAGCGGGCAGCCTCACCTCTCCCAGGAGTTTGCCGGTCGCGCTTTCGAGCCGGACCGTGATCGGAAAGCCCGCACCATCAATACGCCGGGTGAACATGGAAATGTCATAACGCTCGCCAGTTTGGACAGGGATACCGTCGAAGCCCTCGTTCTGAAGTCCGACCAGACCGGATTGCGACTCCACGGTAAGCTCCGCGTAATGCGGCGTCGCAGAGTTGAGCGGGTCGCTGGAGGCGATGGCGAGCATTCCGCTCCCCCCCTCGCGTTCAACCAGTTCCCATGAGGTCAGCGGATTCCACCCGGCACGATCAGCGGACGTATACTCGAAATCCCGGTTCTGCACGAGTTCCGCATACAACCCACCGTCAGCCGCATTACTAAGATCTTCGAAGAAAATGCCGACGAGGTCAGGACTGATCGGTTTGCCCTGAGATACAGCATCGACCTTGACCGAAACTGCCTGGCCAAATGCACCCAAGTCGCTGATCCAAAGCATGGCACAGGCGGCTGTGAAAACGCGTACAGACCAGGATATGCGGAGAGAAGGTTTCATTTGGCTGCGGCGCGATGAACTCTCCCCATGCGCGCCCGACCCAAAGGCCGGATGCCCGAAAAGTTGCAATAGAGAAGGCGGAAAAAACTCATGGAGGGAACGACGCTCAATGACAGTCGATCCGCTCACTATCGCATGAGCTGAATTCCAAGCATTACTGAACAGCCTGATCCGGTTCAGAAAATCTTATCAACGCATTACCAGCGTTTAGGATACTTTTCGGTCGCTACGTCAATGATCCGCAAGGAATCGAAGACCGCTTCCATCGCCATGAAACCAAGTTGGTGGCGCCTCACGGTCCGACTCGAATTAACCGGATCAGTTGAGCCCAGTTCGTGGTTCACTTCATCGTGGTCTAAGTTCCTTTCACCACCCTTTGTTTCTTCATGCTTTACCGCCCCCTCGGCCAAACCGGCCTTAATGTTTCCGTCCTGAGCTTCGGCGCATCATCGCTCGGCGGCGTTTTCCATTCCGTCAAACTCGACGACTGCATCGAGACAGTGCATGCCGCGCTTGATGGCGGCATCAATTTTATCGACGTATCGCCGGCCTACGGCGGAACTCGCGCCGAAAAAGTCCTGGGTCGCGCGTTGGAAGGCGTGGATCGCAGCCGGTATATTCTTGCCACGAAGATCGGCAGCTACAGCGAAGCTCGCGGCGACTACGATTATTCACGGGCAAGCACGGAACGCAGCGTGGAGCACAGCCTGGTGCGACTCGGGGTTGACTATGTGGATCTCATCCAGTGCCACGACATCGAGTTTGCAGATCATGATCAGCTCGTCGATGAAACCCTGCCTGCCCTTCAGCGGCTCAAGGAACAGGGCTTGGTGAGGCATATCGGCATCACGGGACTGCCACTCAAGGTTTTCCCCAGCATCCTCGACCGCGTCGAGCCCGGCGTGGTGGAAACGATTCTGTCGTTCTGCCATTACGAACTCAACGACACCTCGCTGGCCGAGCTTTTGCCCTACTTGCAACGCAAAGGCATCGGCATCATCAATGCCTCCCCCACCGGCATGGGCTTGCTCACACCGCAGGGCGCCCCGGCGTGGCATCCCGCCGATGAGGCCCTCAAGGAAGGCTGCCGCAAGGCCGTAGCTCATTGCCAGGCTCGCGGGGCGGATATCGTCAAACTCGCGGTCCAATTCTCCTGCGCCCATCCCGGGATCGCCACCACCCTCGTGGGCACGGCGCGACCGCAGAATATCCGCGCGAATATCGCTTATGTGAACGAGCCGATCGACGAACAGCTCCTCGACGAAGTCCTGGAGATTCTGGAACCGGTTCACAATTTCAACTTCACCCGCGGCCTGCCCGAGCATCGCGACCCGATCCTGACCAAAGAGACTGCGACGGTCCCCTAAGAGCAAAAGCCATGCGCATCTTCGATCTCTCCCAACCCGTGACTGATGGCGGGCCGAACTGTCCGGCGCACCCGCCCGTGCAGCTCGCGCGCATTGCGGATCATCCGGCGGATGGTTGGAGGATGGAACTCGTCCACTTCGCTTCCCACACCGGCACCCACCTCGATGCGCCTCTGCACAAGCTCGCCGACGGCGTCAGCATCGATGCCTTTCCGCTGGAGGCGTTTGCCGGGCGCGCGCTGGTCGCCCATTTCAACGGCCTGGAAGCCGATCATCCCATCGGGCCGGAGGACCTTGCCGCAAAGTTGCCGGATCAACTTGCCGGTGGGATCGTTCTGTTGAATACCGGCTGGGGGGCGCGCCGCGCCAGGAGCGAGGAATGGCTCCACCACTCCCCATTTCTGTCACCCGCTGGTGCGGAATGGCTGGTGAACCGCGGGGTAAAGGGAATCGGCATCGACCATTACTCCATCGGCGGAAGCCGCGACCCCGACAACACCCGCACGCACGAAATCGTCCTCGGGGCTGGCGTCTGGGTGGTCGAGGACCTCTGTTTTCGCGAGGGCTGGCGCGAAGCGTCCGAGGACGCCGTCTTTCAAGCGCTGCCCCTCCACATGCCCGGCCTGTCGGGGACCCCGTGTCGCGCCGTTTTCGTTCGCTATCCTTAGTTTTTTATGGCTTCCGCCAATTCCGTGACCCCTCACCCTCTACGCCTAGCGTTTCTTCGCGGTTCGGTGGGAACTCCGGAGGTCGGGAGCAAACGCTGCCAGACCTTAGGGCCAGGGCACCTCGCAGATTCCCGGGCGACCCGTTCCAGACACCGCTGGTGAACTTACGATCGAAACGGGCCCTTCAGCGGCCATCCCCTCCCAACAATTAATCGAAATGAAAACCCTTACTCTCGAAGAACCTGGTAAAATCACACTTAGCGATGGGCCCGGTCCCGAAGAGGCGCTCTCACCAGGCGAGGCGCTCGTGAAAATCCACCGCATCGGCGTGTGCGGCACGGATATCCATGCCTTCAACGGCCGTCAGCCCTTTTTCTCCTACCCACGCATCCTGGGACACGAGCTCGGGGTTGAGGTCATTGCGGTGGCTCCCGACGTGACTGGCGCCGCGCCGGGCGATCGTTGCGCTGTCGAGCCCTATCTCAATTGCGGGCAGTGTATTGCCTGCCGACGCGGCAAGGGCAATTGCTGCACGAGCCTTCAAGTCCTCGGTGTTCACGTCGACGGCGGTCACCGCGAACGCATCGTCATTCCCGCCGCGATACTCCACCGGTCACACCGCCTGACGCTGGATCAACTCGCGCTCGTCGAGACTCTCGGCATCGGCGCGCACGCCGTCGATCGCGCCCAACTCGAAGCTGGCGAGACGGTTCTCGTCATCGGAGCCGGCCCGATCGGCATGGCGGTCATTCAATTCGCCCGCGCCGCTGGCACCGAGGTGATCGTCCTGGATGTCAACGACGCGCGCCTCGCATTCTGCCGCGAGACGCTCGGAGTGACGCATACCGTGAAGGCGTCCACCCAAAACATCGCCGCCGAACTCCAGGCTCTCACCAATGGCGACATGCCGACCGCCGTATTCGACGCGACCGGAAATCCGAAATCCATGGCGGCATCATTCGACTGGCCGGCCCATGGCGGACGGCTCATCTTCGTCGGGCTGTTTCAGGGCGACGTCAGCTTTCATGATCCGGGCTTTCATCGGCGCGAGCTCACGCTGATGGGCAGCCGCAACGCGCGGAGCGCGGATTTTCCACGCATCATCTCGCTGATCGAAAATGGCGCCGTGGACACGACGCCCTGGATCACGCACCGCGCGCCGTTCGACGCTGTGCCGGACGAATTCCCGAAGTGGGTGAAACCGGAAACCGGCGTCCTGAAGGCCATGATCGAACTGTAACCTCCGGGAGTAGATTTCACCTCGAGCGGTCGACCGGAACGGCGTCACCCTCAACCCGCCCGCAGTTTTTTCAGACTAGAGCCGCTTGCAAGAAGCGATCAGCTTTTGACCTGCCCATTCCCGGTCGGGCATTCCGACGAACGCGCTCACTTCATGATCCGACCGGAGCGGCAAGACGTTTTTCCACGGAGCGCCCGTCGTAACGCACGTCAATGGTGTTGGTCGCAGGTTCGATGCCCGTGCCTGCGCCGGGAGCGACGAGCACAATGCGGAACGTACGAGTTTTCAACATACCGGGGAATTTTCCCTGACGCGGGCCGATGACGAGCGTGCGGGTGCGATCATTCCAAGTGAAGGGGATCGTAGCGTAACGCCCCTTTTCGTAGCCATAGCCGTCGCCCTCGTCTTCATAAAGGGTGAAGGAGCCGTCGGCGCCAGGATAGACGCGCAGTTCGATGGGGTCGGCGGGTTTTTCATTGGCGTACTGAACGTCGGGACCAAACGGGACGATGGAACCGGCTCGCACCAGGAGCGGCATCTGGGAGAGCGGAGCAGCGACGGTGATCGTCTGCCCGCCTTCATGAGTCTGGCCGGTCCAGAAATCCACCCAGCGAGTGCCGGCGGGCAGATAAACCTCCCGGCTGGTCGCCTGAGGCTGGGTGACTGGTGAGACAAGAAAGGCAGGGCCGAAGAGGTACTGGTCGGCAACATCCCAGGCCTTGGGGTCTTTCGGAAAATCCATGCCGAGGGGGCGCATGAAGGTGTCGTTCTGAAAGGTCACCCTCGAGGCCACGGAGTAGTTATACGGCAGAAGCCGGTAGCGCAGGCGGTCGTAGGCGAGCAGATGCTCTTGCGTGTCGGGCAGCCATTTCCAAATCTCGGTCTCCGATCTGAAACCGTGGACGCGAAGGATGGGACAGAAGGTGCTCCACTGGAACCAGCGGACGAGAAGCTCGTTGAAGTCGGCGGATTTGTATTGGTCCGCGGGATGAAAAAAGCCCGCGCAATCCGTGGTCCAATAGGGCTGGCCGGTGAGGCTGACGTTGAGGCCCGCCGGGATTTGTCGGCGGAAGGTTTCCCAGTCGCCATTGATATCGCCGGACCACGTGGCCGCGGCATAGCGTTGCTGGCCGGGGAAGGCGGAGCGAGTGAGAGTAACGACGCGTTTGTCGGAACCCGAGGCGCGCTGGCCTTCGTAAAGTGAGCGGCTGGCAAAAAGCGGGTAGGCGTTGGTGAACTGGTCGCCGGGGCCGATCGAGAGCGGTTTACCGAGGAGATCGGTGCCAGCGTCGCCGGGTTCGGTGGCGTCCCCCCACCAGCCGTCAGCGCCGATGGAGAAGAACGCTTCATCGAGGAATTTCCAGCGGATCTCGCGCCCTGTGGCGGAGAACACGTCGATCCAATCGCCGACGAGCGCGTTGTTGGCCTTCAAGGCTTCGCGGGTTTTCCCATGCGGATTGCACCAGACGGAGATCATGAACTTGAAGTGCAAATCATGGAGGCCTTTGATCAGCTCGGTCGGGTCGGGGTATTGCTTTGCATCCCATGCATAGCTGCCCCAACCGTTGGGCCCCCAGTATTGCCAGTCCTGGATGATGAGATCCACGGGGATGCCGCGGCGGCGAAACTCGGCGGCGGTATCGAGCAGATGTTTGGAACTGGTGTACCGTTCGCGGCATTGCCAAAGGCCGAAGGCCCACTTCGGCCAGAGAGGTGCCGAGCCGGTGGCGGTACGATAGGCGGCGATGACGTCATCGAGCGCGGGTCCGTAGAAGACGGTGTAGTCGATGTCCTGGCCGTAGTCGGAGCGGAAAGTCGAGGTATCTCCGAGGGGACGGGCGAAGAGCTTCACATCCTTGCCACCGCCACGCACGGTGAGCGCAACTTTGGTATGGGCGGGAAGGGTGACCTTCCCAACGATAGCACGCGGAGTCCACATGTTGGTAACACCCGCAATCTGGCGGCCGTCCAGAAGAATCGCCACGTCGTTGCGACGGTCAGCATCGCGGAGGCTGAATACGTACTCGCCAGCTTCGCCAGTAGTATAGGAACCCTCGCGGAAAGGGCCGTTGCCGGAGGGCGCCTTCGGCGCCGAGGTGAGCTGCTCGGTGGCAGTGGGCGCAGCGGAATGATTGTCGGTGGATTCGGACGGCTCTGAGAGTGCGACCGGGTCGCCCGGGAGATTGAAGTCGGTGCGCGAGGCATTGTTCCAGAGCAGTCCGTAGCCCCTGCTGGAGACGAGCACTGGGATGGCGATCTGGGTATTGAGCTGTCGCATCTCCACCGGGATGCCCCGCCAGTTCCAGAGTCCATCCTGATATTGACCGAGACCATAGAGTTTTTCGGAGTCCGGGGACTGGAAGGTCTGGCCGACGCTGAAGGATGGCTTGCCTTGCAGAGTAACGGGCTGAAGCACACGGCTGCCCGGTTGTTCCGTGAGGAATACGCGGCCCTTCGCATCCTGGAAGCTGAGGGCCCCGGTGGCGCGGTCCACGACCGCCTGCAGTTGAGAGGTGGCGACAGTAATCCTGCTTGAATCCTCCTGGACGGTGAAGGTCGGAACAGGCAATTCCTCCTTCAGCACAAAGCCCGGCGTATCGGCCGTTTTGCCGTCGGAGAAGCGCACCCTGATGGCGCGATCAGCGATGGGGCGGAGTTCGAGCTGTCCGCCGGCAACAGTGATGGTCACTTGATTCGGCTGGCGCTGGACGGAAACAACGGCGTCCTCCGCATTGGCAGCCAAAGCGCTGGCGGCAAGCATGGTGGGGATGCATAGGAGCGAGCGAAGTGGGCCCATGAGTAGTGGGTGGAAAACAGGAGAATTGAGGAAATTCCCGTTTAGTTAAACTGGATCTTGAAGACGACGGCCGCGTCGGAGGCGAGCTTGTCGACAACGGGATTCACGGTCAGAGCGTCGTCGCCCGCCGACCAGGTGATCGCATCGTTCGTACCGAGTTGCTCGACCTTGGCAATGGGCCGATCGAGCAGCGCAGCGCTCTTGCCGAGGGATTTGATGACCACTGGTCCGGAAGGCCGACCGCAGACGATGGCATAGAGCGAACCGTCCTTGCCGACCGTGAAGCGAATATCTTCAGCCGTGAACGGCTTGCCCTTGCCCTCGTTGAACCCCTGCGCTTTGAGCTCGACTCCCGCACTCGCGGGGCCTTCTCCGAAGACCTTCCAGGGACGCGTGGCAAAGATGCTTTCCTGGTTTGTGTTCATCCAGGCGGCGATGCCTTCGAGAATGGCTTCCTCCTTTTCGTCGATGGTGCCGTCGCCGCGCACGGGAACATTGAGAAGGAGATTGCCGTTCTTGCTCACGATGTCGGCGAGCATGTGAATGACGTCTTTCGCGCTCTTGTAGCGGTTCCTTTCGTATTCGAACTTGTTGTAGTGCCAGCCGCCGAGGCAGGTATCGGTCTGCCATGGGTAAGGCAATATGCGATTGGGCACGCCGCGCTCGATGTCCCAGACGAGACATTTGAGCTGCTGGTCGTCGAGGACCTTGCCAAACAGGACGCCGTCGCTTTTGCCGCCGGTCTTCGAAAGGTTCGTATTGTAAAAGTCCGCCGCAATCTTCAGCCCGGCATCACTGACCGGCCACAGAGGCAGCGCCGTGTCGTCGAAGTAGATGAGGTCGGGCTGATATTTCCGGATAAGTTCCGCCGTGCGGTTGTAGAACTTGTCGCAGTAAGCCTGGTCGGGCTGGCTTATGCCCCCGCCCCAATTCCAACGCGCATGGACCGAGGTCGCACTTTCGAAGCCCCGGGACGGCTCGTGACGCTGTTCATAGAGATCCTGCGGATCGAGGCCATCCCACCACTTGCCCTTGCCGTCGGCTTTGGTCAGCTTGCCGTCGTAGGGCACGCCCGCCTTGGGGCCGTCCTTGTCCGAGGCTTGCGCTGTTTCATACCAGGACCACGCATGGGCGGCATGGACACTCACGCCAAAGGGCAGGCCTTGCTCCTTGGCGGCCTTGGCCCAGCCGGCGATGATGTCCTTTTTGGGACCTATCGCCGCCGAGTTCCACGGCTGGTATTTACTGTCCCACATGTCGAAGTTGTCGTGGTGGTTGGCCATGGCAAAAAAGTATTTCGCCCCCATCCGCTTGTAGAGAGCGACGAGCTTCTCCGGCTCCCACTTCTCAGCCTTCCATTCGTTGATCACGTCCTTGAAGCCGAACTCCGAAGGATGTCCGTATTTCGCCAGGTGCGCTTTGTATTGGCCGTGGCCCTGCACATACATGTGCCGGGCATACCAGTCTCCCTCCGCAGGCTGACATTGCGGACCCCAATGGGCCCAGATGCCAAATTTGGCATCTCGAAACCATTCAGGGCATTGGTATTGCGAGAGTGATTCCCACGTGGGTTGAAACTTCCCAGGCATGATAGGCTCCGCACTGGTGCTGACGGTTACCCCAGGCGTTTCTGTGACGGGAATGGATGATAATGCCTGGCTGAGATGTGGTAGAATGCAGGTAATACCTACGAAGGCAACGAGGCGGTTTGTGCTCATGGCGGGGAGATGTGTTCGGGGACAGGGTCAGAAACCTTTCGCAGCCGGTAGACGCAGATCGCCTCGGACGGCGATCGTGAGGCAGATCTCGTACCTTTTCACACGAATAACCATCCGGCCTTGGAGAAAAAATGACTCCATGAAGCTTTATATCACAGTATGGAAGCGATCTGAGCTAGACGGAACAATCATCCGCCGATCCGGCGACGGAAGAACATCAGGGCGCAAAGTCCGGCGGATAGCAATGCCATCGACCCAGGTTCTGGGACGACAACAACCGAACTCAACTGGTTTAATGTCGGCGTAGATCCGTATCCATGGATGGTGGATATCTCGCCAGCAGTGAGGGCTCCGGTATACATCATAAACGATGTAATATTCGCCCCAGCCGCATTGTCTCCGTAAGCCGGATTTTGAATGCCGCCGATGGCGAATCCGCTCGTAAGAGATTTTAACCCACTAAAGTATGGGACACTCATGCTACCTCCCGTTACGGCCACACCGTTCAAATAGGCGGTAAACGTGGTACCCGAGTAGGTGATGACATAGTCATACAATGTGCTCCCAGTCGCAGCCGTACCGTTCGGGGAGGAGCCAACCGATCCGTATTGACTGTTATTACTTACCACGGGACGGAGCCGAAGATTTGTATTTGTATACGAGGCAAAGAGCGCTTGATCGCCGACCATCGTGTTGTCCTGCGACGCTGAGGTCGTTCCGCCGAAAAGTGCTGTATTGCCGCCGATGGCTGCTGGCGTGGTAAACCACATCTGAAGGGTGAAACTTCCGGTAAAGCCGCTGAGGGAAGAACCAGAAAGGCTGACGCCGGTCGTCCCGGCGTTGCTGCCGGCTGTTATGGAAAGACCGGAACTGGTCAGCGCCGTGGCGGTCGACTTGACTGTCGCACTAGCGCCAGTAACTCCAGCAGCAGTAATCGCCCCCCCTCCGGCCACAGTACCGTAGCTTGTGAAGTTAAAGTAATTCTCCAGGATCGGGGCCGCATGAGCTGTGGAACCAAGTGCGATCGAGGAAATGATGATTGCAGCGCCCGTCCGAATGTGAAGTGGGGATATTTTCATGTGTTCTTGTTTGCTCTGTTTCTTTCGAGCGGCATCACGCATGCAAATCGGTGCATCATCGAGATTTTCACCAGTTATTAAAAAATGACTCCGCCAGAAAGCTCAACAACATCAGCGTATGCGAGGTAAGAACTTGGGCTCAACAAGCTTTCAACTTATGCGATTAAGTTGCCGCATGGCCGCACCTTCACCTCTTCGGAGCCGGAACTCTTTCCTCGCCAAGACGCCTCGCTGGCGACTCATATGCATACGTAAAAGAATCACAGTCCACATACCCGGCGTCGGCTTTGTTGTTGAAAGTGAAGATGCCGAGGCGATCTCCGCGGTAATCGCCCCAGGAGAGTTGATAGGGCTCGCCGAATGGCGTGAAAGTGTTGCCGTCGGTGCTGTAGGACCAGCGGCTTAGCCCGTCTAGCCCCCACGTGGACCGTAGCCAGAGATGATTGGAGGTGATGCGCGGACCGGTAGTGAATTTCCCACTGCGAGAAACATCGAGCGTGGTAACACCGCCTTCCCGCCGCACACCGATGGTGGACGTGTCCTTCGCATAGTGAGCGAGGCCCGCGACCTGGCCGTCGGCCATGCCGGAGAGATCGAGCGCGAGGGTGGCGACATTTTCCGATGTACGCATGGTGCGCTGCGTCAGTGTATTGCCTGCGGCTTTGAGGTCATCGGACCTGAGCGGCTTGAAGGCATATAGGCGGAGAAAACCGGAGCGTTCGGTCAACGACCATTTGTCCATCCGCGGCTGGTAATTCCAGGACCATTGCAGTCCCAGCTTCGGGCCATTGAATTCGTCGCTCGACTGAGGGGCGGCTGGAGCTGTGTTTTGGACGGGCTTCTTCGCGCTCCACACCATGCGCCCGACGCCGTCCTCACCGACGCCGCCGAGGATCGGCCAACCGTCGACCCACGTGACGGGGAGCAGGCTGGCAGGTCGGCCCTCCCAATCACCGCTGCCATGATGGGTGAGAAAATACCAGTTACCGGCCTCGGTCTGCACGATGCCTCCCTGGTTTGGCTCGTGGAACTCGCGTTGGGTATGACTGAGGCGGCGCTTCTCCGTATAGGGACCTGTGATGTTCTTCGAGCGCTGCATCATCACGTACCGCCCTCCGTCCGCGAATTCGCTGTAGAAGTGATAGTAGGTGTCGCCAATCTTGAAGAGCTTGTTGGCTTCGCGCTTCGCGCCCTCGTTGATCACGACGCCGGAATCGGGAATGATGTCGCGGCCGTCAGGAGTCAGCTTGTAGAGCCATGTCTTGTAGCCGTCCTTGAAATGCGTGCCGACAAAATACCCCTGGCCATCATCATCCCAAAACGGACAGCAATCATCCCAGCCGCCTTCCTTGATCATGCGATGAAGCGGCTCCCAGGGACCGGCGGGACCAGGCGCCGTGGTCATGAAATACCCTTCATCTGGAGTGCCGAAGTACACCCAGAATTTTCCTGCATGGTAACGGATCGCGCCTGCCCAGACCCCTCGTGCGTACCGCCTCATGCGATCCCAGTTGAGCTCGGGGCTGATCTCGGTAACGTCGTTGACGGCGTATCCCGCGATGGTCCAGTTGACGAGGTCCTTCGAGTGCAGGATCACCATGCCTGGCGAATACTGAAAAGTTGACGAGATGGCGTAATAATCGGAGCCGACCCGGATGCAGTCGATATCGCTGTAATCACCCGGCAGAACCGGATTTCGATAGGTTCCGTCTCCCTGGTCTCCCCAATGCGGCCAATCACCCCATTTCTGTGGGGCGTCTTGAGCGAGCAATGACGATGTCATGACTGTGACGGTGATGATGCAGGGGCCGAGGAACTTCATTGGCTTCTTCTTATCATATTCCCATCGCGGGGATTCAGCCATCCGTGAAAGATTGGCGCGGCAGATACGCTGAATATCGTGAAACCCGAATCCTTCGGCGGCAACGCTAGGGCGAACATGGCTGGAGCCAAAAGTTCGCCTTCCCTCGTTTGAATGGAAACGGCAACGCCACTGAACCGGTTTAGTTCGGACACTGCCGCAAATGGGGATACAAGATTATGTGCACCTACGGCAACTTGGGGAGTGTGACTTTGAGGGGATGTAGTTCCGCTCCTTCAATCACGATTTCCACTTGGGGAGTCGACGCACCGGGGGTGAGTTCGGCTGGGATTCGGAATGTCAGATTCTCCGAAACATAAGGAGCGAGCGCGGGCAGTGCCGCCGTAGTGGTGAAGGGCTCATGACCTTCCGCCCGGAGCTGGAGCATGACCTGGGTCGCGGCGGATTTCGCGAGACCAAAGTTTTCAACTTCCACAGTCAGTTCACGGGAGCCGTTTTCGATGCCACCGGCCTTGATCGCGCCATTTGCGCTAAGCAAAGGGTATTCCGCAGGTTCGTCGGGAAGAGCCGCATAACCGAAGACCAACCCGCCCTTGCGATCGCGCGCCAGCAGCTTGGCGGTGCGGTCGGGAGCCTGGAACCCGCAATCGACCGCGGAAAATTCCGCGACGAGGTCCAAGCCATGCGCCTGGGAGGAAAGCGGGGCGGACGTTTTTCCGAAATCCACGCGGGACGGAGCCCCGAATCGAAGACTGGCCGGATCGATGTCCCTGGCCGGGTTGAATCCTTCCTCGGCCTGCAGGGTGGCTAAAAAATGATCGCCTTGCTGGCGGATGAGGACCGTGCGCGGAGGCACGATTCCAACTCCAATGGCCTTGGAACTGTGGATATCATTGGGTTTGTCCGCTTCCTTGGCATCATCGATGACAGCGAAGAGCATGTGTGTGGCGCGCCCGCGCGCATCCTGGAACACGCGAGGACGTTCGATCTTGTGCCAATCCTCCACCCGACCGTCCTCGTGGCGGAAGATACCGGGACCATAGGCCAAGCCCTGGTCCCAATCCCAACGCTGTCCATCGCGCGACCGTAAGTAATAGGCGGCGCGGCCGAACCAGTCGTTGACGATCAGATTGTATTGCACGTCGTCCTTCCACACGACTGGATCCTCGAAACGGGCTTTGCTCACAGGCGGATAGGCGGAGCGGTTCGAAACGCGGCGGTAGGGATCCTTGTTGCCGTCCTTGCTGATCCACACATCCCCACTGCGGTTGACCATCAGGTAACTGCCGTCGCTGCGCTGCGCGAAAGTGCAGTTGGTCATGTCCACCGGAGCCCGCCCGCGAGTGTCGAACTCCAGATTGCCGCGCGTCCATGGACCGTCCAAAGAAGGACCGCGATAGCAACCGCCAATGATGTAAAGAATCCAGGTGCCGTCCTTCGCTTGATACGCAGTCACGTTATGGCCTTTGCCGATCTCCTGCACGATTTTGAAGGGACCAGTCGGGCTGTCGCCGACGGCGTGGACCACATCGGAGTTGGGCCATTCAAAATGCCCCTTCGGCGAGTTTTCTGGCCAGCGGACAACGAAGTTATGATATTTGCCGTCGGAACCTTCCACCACCGAGGTGCACCAGTAGGAGAACTCGGCGTCCTCCACTCCATTGGCCACATCGCGCGGCTTGACCGCGTCCACACCCCACACGTCGGAGCGCAGCGGGCCATTGGGTTTCATGGGCAGAAATCGATCGATGAATTGTCCGCCCTGCACCAGACCTTCCGGAACGACATAGGTTGATTGCCCATGCTGGGCGTGCGCAACGGACGCGAGAAATGGAAGCATGGCGAAAACAGTAAGGATGGAGGATGATTTGCGGCTCATGGCAGAGTCAGAGTTCTGGCTAAAAATCAGAAGAATGCTGGATGACGGTGGTTGGCAGAGCAGCTTCAGCGCGGAAGGCGAACCGGCTGGATTCCGGCAAGGGTCGGCATGATGCGGCGGATGGCACCGTCCGGGGTGAAATCCATCCGGTCGACACAAACCTCACGATGATAGCCAGCGTCGCGTCCCATGCCGATACCATTTGGGTAATTGAACCGATGATATACGATATACCACTCGTCGCGACCAGGCACCTGGATGACGGAGTTGTGGCCTGTGGCGAAAATTCCTGCCGCGGGGTCCTTGGCGATAACCAGATTGTCCTTCGGAATCTCGAGTGGCCCGAGCGGCGAGCTGGCTGTGGCGTAACGCACGCGGTAGTTTTCACTTCGAGTGTCATCCTCGGACCAGAGAAAGTAGTAACGCCCGTCACGGAAGAAAACGGTGACACCCTCGCGGAACGTTTTGTCGGGAGTCAAAATCCGGGTCGTCTCTTCTTTGATCGAAAGCATATCGTCGGAAAGCTCCGCGACGGCGAGGTAGTTATTTCCCCAATACAAGTAGTATTTACCAGTCTTTGGATCGCGGAACACCGCAGGGTCGATTTGCTGGCCGCCGGTTGCACCGGGCGGACGGCTGGCAACGATCGGGCGACCGCTGTCCTTGAAGGGGCCGACAGGATCGAAGGCGGTCGCGACCCCGATCTTTTGGTCGGCGCAGAAGTAATAGTAATAGCGATAGCCGGAAGGCGTCTCCTTCTCGATAATGCAGGGAGCCCAGGCGCGACGGTCGGCCCAGGACACATCGGGTCCGAGGTCGAGAATAACGCCCTCGTCCTTCCAGTCCACGAGGTTCTCGGAAGAGAACGCGTGGAAAACCGAACCGTTCCAGTCGACGACACCATCGGTGGTAGGATAAAGATAAAAGCGCTTGTTCTTGTGCGAATAGATGGTCTCAGGATCGGCAAAGTAGCCGGTGATGACAGGATTATTGCGGGGTTCCACCGTTACTTTGACAGTGCGGGTCGGACCGCCATCAGCAGGGGTAAGTGTATAGGCTACGGGACCGGCGGAGAAATCCTGTGGGCCCGAAGGAGAGAGCTTATAACCTGGCACCTGGGCGAAGCTTGGGTCGAAGGCACGCAGGTTCGTGTTGTGCTGCACGGGGAGCAAAACGCTCCCGGGCGAGGTTTCCACATTGATAGGCCTGGCCTCGGAGGCCGTCGGCACGAGGTCGAGCGGCTTAAAGGCCTGCTCAACGCGGCGGTATTCGTCCGCCGTCAGGGGGAGGACGGAACCATGGCGAAAATGAAATGGAAAGGTGAAGCCATCACCCGGAGCAAACTGACCGCTCGCCAAATCGGAGGTTACAAAGGGATGATAGCCGCTTCCCTCGGCGTAATGGTCGAGGATGAGACACCAAGTAGCGGGCTTGGCAGGCGTCGCCGCGTCGATGGTGTAGCACGCGGGTCCCTCGTAGCCGTGGAGACTGCCAAGGGAAAAGCCAGGAATGTCCGTCCATGGCCCCATCAGCTTGGGACTGGTTTCGAGCGTGTTGACCTTGAATTTTTCGTCCTTGGTGAAGCGATAGTAACTATGGCCGTCGTAAATGATGGTGGTGTCAATGACGGCTGTGGGCCTTTCGATGTAGATGAATGGAGCGCCGAATGTCTGAAAGTCCTTGGTGCGGGCAGCCCAAATGCGGTGCTTGGCGAAATTATCACCCTTCGTCGTGGAAGCCCAAAAGACGAGGTAGTCGCCGGTTTCCTCATCGTAAACAGCCTCGGGTGCCCACGCGCATCCGGCTTCCTCAGGGGCGACCGCGACGAGCCGAGGTTCGGACCATTGGACCAGGTCCGTCGATTCCCAGATCACGAGAGAACGACTGCCCGCTCGGATTGAGCGGCTGACACTTCGGTCAAGAGCCCAGGAAAGATCGGTCGCAATGAGGTAGAATTTCTTGCCGTCGTGTGACCGCAACAAGAAAGGGTCGCGGACTCCCTTCTCGCCGAGTTTGCTCACGAGGACAGGATTGCCGTTGTTGAGGGCCGTCCAGTTGCGTCCATCTTTGCTAATTGCAAAGTAAATCTGTTCGTCCATCGGGCCTTGCTGCCCTTTGAAAGTCACGAACAAATAGCCATCTGCGGCAACGGCTTGAGACAAAGACACGGCAAGCATCATGGCAAGACCCGTGGCGGCGGCAAGCAAAGGAAATTGAAGAAGCATCATTAGCGTTTTTTGAAGTTGATCAGCACACATGCGCCTCCGCCCGGTGCGAGCTTCAGGTGTAAAATATCCGCGGCTGTGACCACTCGCTTCTCGGCTTGATAATCTTCGGCGTGGGTGCGGAAATCGGACTTCGGCCCGTCCTGGAGGATGAGCGCGTCGTAGGTCCCGTCGGGGAGGAAGGACAGCGGCACTTCAATCTCCCGGGACGACTCATTCGTGGCCGCACCGACCAGCCAGGTGCCGTCGGCCGCCTGGCGGGCCATTACGATGTATTCGCCGATCTCGCCAGCGAGCGTCTTGCTCTCGCGCCACGGCATTTGCTGGGCTGCCAGGAAGCGGAGCAATTCCGGATGTTTCCTGTAGTATTCGGGAATATCCGGGATGACCGTGGCGCCGGAAAAGACAATCAGCGTACGCGCCGCTTCGCCAGCCAGGGTGGATGGGACAGGCACCCCGTGATCCACGCGCCCGGCCTGAGTGAGGTCCGCCAGGCCATTGTTCATATCGAGCGGACCGGCGAGCATGTTGACGAACACGCTTGTGACGAAGGTCCCGGGTTGGAAGACCTTGTGGCCGTCAAGCTGGGACTGGCAATACTCGCGCGTCACCGCGTTGGGCCAGGTGCGCATCTGGCCATACGGATGGACCGGACCGTCGTGGAAGTCGCAGAGGAGCTTATTCTTCGCACACAACTCGGTGATGAGACGGGTGCGGCGATTTTTCTCCTCAGGTGCCCCCTTCATGAAACCGTATTTCACGCCAACCGCCCCCCACTCGCCGTATTGTTTAAGCGTCTCCTCGAGCGGAAATTTACGTCCTCCGATGTCATTCAGATAGAGCCAAACGCCCACGTTCTTCGTCTTTCCGTAAGCAATGATCTCCCGTACCTGATCGACCTTGCCACCCTTCACGGGGTCCGATTCGTGGCCAAATTCCGGTCCATACCAATTCGCATCCAGCACGAGATGGGGAATGCGGTTCTCAGCCGCGAAATCGATCATTCGTTTCCACGACGGCAGGGACATTTCGTATTTGAAGCCATCGACCTTCGCCCCATTGATGCGCCAATCCCAGACTGCCAACCCGGGTTTCACCCAGGAAAAATCCATCTCCGCAGGCGGCGGCGGATTCAAAAGTTCGATGAGGTGAGAGTCCACCAATGCTCCGGGACTGCAGCCGACCATCACCACCCGCCACGCCCCGCTGGGCTTGGATGCGACGCGAAGCGAAGTCTTGCCGGGCATTCCTTCCAGGATCAGCGGTTCGCCATCGACCAGATCAGCCTCGTGCAGGGCAAGGTAAGCTCCAATGTCGGTCCGGATCGTCGCGACAGGTAGACGCTGACCATTAGCCAAGCTAAGTTTTTCCGGACCGATATTAGGCTTCTCGCCATTATAATACCACGCCGTGTAGTCGCCTGCGAATTCGAAGGCGGTCGCCTCGGCGCCGATGGGTTTCGATCCGGAGAATAAATAGCGAAAAGCGACGCCCTCGTCGTAGGCACGAGCCTGAATCCGATAGCTGCCGAAGTCTAATGTTGCTTCATTGTAGCGATCGGACACCTCCGACCTTTTCCCCCAAAGAGGTTTCCACACGGAGTTTTCCTCCCGCCGTTCCACGCCCTCGAAATGCCCTCCAGCAAAGCCGACTGGCGAGGGCAAAACAACCGGCTTCCGGTCAACGGTCAGCGCGTGTGTCACGCCGCCGTCAGCGGCGACCTCGAAGATCAGCTTAAGACGGCCGTCGGGAGAATCGAGCTGGACGGTTTCGGCGAAAGCGGCCGAGGCGCCCAGCAAGGTGGCGATGAGGACGGGGGCGCGGCCGAGGGGGGCGAAGGGCTTGAGGGATGAGCTGACGATGTTCATTGTGAGAGGAGTCCAGAAACGGTAAATTCGGAAAGGGCTGCGGGTTTTCCGGGCGGCGTGCCGGTGAAGGTCACGCGCACGAAACGCCCGATCGTGCCGGGGACGGCGGTGTCGACGCGCGATTGCGCGGCGGCGGTGGATTGCGTCTGATCGACGGCGAGTTTCCAGTCGGCGGCGTCGTTGGAAACTTCGATGCGATAGCGCCAAGGGCCCTCCTCGGGAAACGTGAGGGCAAATTTCTCGATCACAATGATTCGCTCGAGGTCGAGTTGCCACCAGGCGTTCTGCATCGCGCTAGCCGCCTGCCAGAACGTCGCGGGATTGCGATCATTTGCGAGACCGCCGCTGTGCCCGGTCGCCTCGCTGCTCGCGCGCGTCGGGTTTTGCGCGCCATGGGCGGTCGCGGTGCCCTTCCCATTCCGTTCGGTCACCGGATGATATTCGCGCGGCTGCACGGGCGGAGTCTCGCCCTGCACATAAGCCGGGCCGCCTTTCGACGTGATCGTGAGGGTCGCGTCTTTCAAACCGGCCGAGGTGGCGCGGATGACCGTAGTACCCGCGTAATACGAGCGAAACTCGATGGCCGCCTGGCCATCGCGGATCGCGATGTCGGAATTGGACGCGAAGGTGATCGCCGGGCCGGTGGGGAACTCGCCCGGGCCCGACTCGATCGCCAGCGTGACGGGCGCGGAATTGCTGATCGGTTTTCCTGCGGCGTCCACCACCGTGGCCACGAGAAGCGTGTCGTCGGTGCCATCCACGTGAGCGAGCGTCGTCTGACCTGCCTCCAGCTTGAGACCGACCGGAGTGCCCTCCTTCGGCCACTCGGGCGGCGGGATGTGGCGGTATTCATTGCGATACCAATACCACGAGCGCTTGGGCAGGCGGTGGTAATCGATCAGCCCCATGCCGCCGAAGCGGCGTCCGGCGATGCTGCCGTGGTCGAAGCCGCACCAGATGACCTCGCCGCTGCGCCAAGGCAGCCGCCACGAGCCGATCGCCTTGGGATCGATGCCGGGCGTGTTCGTCAGGTCGCCCCAGCCCGCCTCGTATTTGCCGGGACGGTCCACCATGGCGGAACCGTATTCGCTCACGACAGATGGCAGGCCGGGGTTCTGGTATTCTCTCAACCGCGCGCCATCGCCATTGTAGCCGGCCACGTCGCCGAGCTTGTCGATATCGCCACGCTGGCTGCCACCGATGGCGGCCGCCCGCGTCGGATCAAGCTCGTGCGAATACGTCACCAACTCCTTCAAAAACGCCCGCACCTTCGGCATGACCGCCGCGTCCGAAAAGAACGGCTCGTTGCTCATGCTCCAAATCACGATGGAAGGGTGGTTGCGGTGGATGCGGATCATGTCGCGCAGACTCGCCTTCACGCTTTCCTCGAACGGTTTTTCGTCCTCCGGCTTTACTGGATAGGCGCTGCAATCCCAATAGCCGTCGCCCTTGAAGCTGCCCGTGCCCCAGAAACAGTTTTCCGACCAGAACATCACGCCCTTCTCGTCGCACGCCTGCGTGAACGCTGGCGCGTGCGGGTAATGCGAGCCGCGAATAAAATCGAAACCCGCGTCCTTGATCATCTGCACATCGCGCGCGGCCGCAGCGCTGGTAACCGCATCACCCCAGCCGGCATGGTCCTGATGAACGTTGGCGCCTTTGAAATAGCGGTGTTGACCGTTGAGAAAAAAGCCGCGGTCAGCGGTCCACTCGATCCAGCGGAAGCCGAAGGGCGTTTCGAAGCGGTCCGCCAGTTTCTTGTCGTCGAAAATGGTGCTCACCACGCGGCAAAGCACCGGGTTCTCGGGCGACCACAGCTTGGGATTGGCGATGGATGCGCTCGTCTGGTCGAACGTCACCGTCGTGCCCGGAGCGATGGTCCGCGTTTCGGTCATGCTCGCAAGAACCTCGCCCGAAGGATCAAGCACCTCGGTGCGCAACTGGCAGAACTTCGAGGCAGATGAATCATTAACGACCTCGGTCTTCACGTTCACCGTGCCGGAGGCCGCGGAGAGCTTCGGCGTCGTGACGAACGTGCCATACCAAGCGACGTGCAGGGGCGACGTGGCGACGAGCCAGACATTGCGGTAAATCCCACCGCTGAAGTGGTGCTCTCCGGCGCGAGGCGCGAGGCGGGCGTTCCAGAGGTTGTTCAACCGCACGGCGAGCACGTTTTCGCCCGTTTTCGCCGCGCCGGTGATGTCGACTTCAAATCCATTGTAGCCGCCTTGATGCGCGCCGACCTTTTTGCCGTTCAGGAAAATCTCCGCATCCTGAAACGCGCCCTCGAATTCAAGAGTCAGCCGCTTGCCGACTTGCCGGGGCGAGAGTTCGAAGTGTTTCCGATACCAGCCGTAGCCGACATAGAAGGCATTGCCAGCCGCGAAATACGGCATGCTAAACGAGTGGGGCAGGCCGATAGAGTCCCACTTGGCGTCGTCGTAGGCGACAGCATCCGCACCAGTGTGGTCGCCGAGTTGGAACTTCCACTCGCGATTGAAATTCTGCCGCTCGCGCGGAGAGGCAGGTTCTGCTGCGACCGAACGGGCGGCTAGGCCGAGGCAGAGGGCAAACAAAAGGCCTTGATGTTTTAGTTTCATTAGTTCGTTGCTCGGTTAGTAAAAATGAGACAAGCGACCAGGCGAGGGGCCGATGAGCGCTTACAGTTTTGCATCTTTCAAAGATTTCGACAGGGAAATGGTGCCTCCGCTGTTGCCCCGCAGGCCGAGTTCAGCAACCGCCACGCCGGAGCCCCGTTGTTGGCGGTGATGTCGAGCCGGTAGTAACGATAGGCCATGGTGTTGCCGATCTCGCCCTCGTTACCCCAAATATTAAGCGTCGCAGACCGCTGCAGCGCGACCTCCTTTGGAGCGCGCTCCTTGTGCTCAAGCAGCCAGGTCAGCGGATCAACCGGCTGCGCGGCAGGCTCCGGTGCGACGACTGGTTCCGGGATTGTGGTCAGGCCCTGAGCGGGCGCAGGCGCGGAGGGAACGGCAAGCGCCTGCTGGCAGTTCGGACAGTGCACGGCATGCCCTGCCCATTCGTCGGCAATTTCGAGGGACTGAGTGCAATGCGGGCAGGCAAAGTTCATCAATGGCATGGGAAGCAGGACAAGTTAATACGGAGCAATCACGGCCGCATAGCCGCCCCCGCCCTGGAGGTGAATCGAGAGGTTGCGAGCTTTGCCGAGCTCACGTGTGGTTTCCACGACCGTTTCCGGCGCGGCAGGATCGTCGCCATCGGCAAACTCGCGCAGACTCCAGTTGCCGCTTTGGGAACGGAGAAAATCGAGACGGACGTCCAGCGTGGCGGGAGCGTCGCCGTTCATCGCCGCAAGATACCAACGGTCCCCGGAACGACGCGCGATGACGACATGCTTGTCGATTTCGGCGGAGAGAACGACGCTTTCGTCCCAGACCGTGGGGAGACCGCGGAAGAACTCGACGCCGGGCTGCCCGCGGTAGTTGGCAGGGCTGTCGCAAAGGACGAGCAGCGGACTGCGATAGACGACGGTCATGGCCAACTGGCGCGCGCGGGTGCCCATCACCTGCGCGGGAAACGTCGTCTTGAACGTGGAAGGCGTACGGTTGAGGAAGCCGCCTGGGGTGAAATCCATCGGCCCGAGAAGGCCACGGGTGAAGGGAAGAATGAGCGTGTGGCGGGCGTCCGCCCGGTTGCCGCCGAGTTTGTTGTATTCATTGCCGAGGACGCCCTCCTGGGTGACGAAGTTCGGGTAGGTGCGGGCGAGGCCGGTGGGTTTGTAGGTGCCGTGAAAATCCACCATGAGATGATGGCGGGCGGCGGCCTCCAGGGTGCGGACGCACCATTGTGCGGCTTCCTGGGAATCGCTGTTGATGAAGTCGATCTTCACGCCGGCCACGCCGATGGAGGCGAGGTAAGCGAACGTTTCATCGACGCCGGCGGTCTGGAGATCGAGCGAGTGCCCCCAGACGAACAGGCGGACGTTTTTGGAGCGAGCGTAATCGACGAGGCTGGGCACGTCGATATCGGGTGTGGATTTGGTGAAGTCGCCGGAGGGGTTGTTGGGGCGGGAGAAGAGGTTTTTCCGCTCGTTGGTCATATTCTGATACCAGAACCAGTCCACAAGCTGGTAGGGCCAGCCCATCTCAGAGGCGAAATCGATGTATTCGCGGTGCGAACGGTTATCGCCGCGGGCCTGAAGGCCGGTGAATTGGGGCTGGGAAGAGTTGACGCCCGTCCACCACGCGTCCCACGCGCTGACGCCGGGCTTGATCCAGGAGGTGTCGGCGATCCGGGAAGGCGTGGCCAGCGTGGCCACGAGGTCGCTGGTGACGAGATCGCCGGCGGTGCGACCGACCATGAGGACGCGCCAGGGGCTGACCATCGGCACGCGACCGACGACGGCGCCGCGTTTGTCCTCGCGCGGGGCAAGTTCGGCGCGCACGGCGTTTCCGCCGGTGCCAGTGAGAAAGAGACCGGCCCAGTCGAGGAGGTCGGACTCGGCCACGGCGACATAGGCGGCGGGCGTCTCGACCAGGAGCGGTAGGACGGAGCGGAAGGGTTGGTTGCCGCGGCCCTGTTGAGGGATGGCGGAGAGTTTGCGTTCGCGATAGGTGTTTTCGGCGCAGGCCGATTCGTCGCCCACCCAGGAGCGGTGATCCGCGGGGAAACGGAACTCGGTCAGTTCGCGTTGAAGGGTGAATTCGCCGAGGCCGGAGGCTTCGGGCAGGTCGTAGCGGAAGGCGACGCCTTCGTCGTAGGCTCGGGCGACGAGCGCGAAGGTGCGGACGGGTGTGCCGGCCTCGCGGAGTTCGATGCGAAGTTCACGGAAGCGGTCGGGCACAGTGCGGCGTTGGCCGAAAGGATTGTCCCACGTAGCGTTTCGCGCAGTAGTCTTGGTCGTGGTGATCTTGGCGCTGGGGCCGAGCGTGGTTCCGTCGGCGAAGGCGAGACCGAGGACGGAGTCGGCGAGGAGGGGTTTGCCATCGAGTTCGACGCGGTAGCGAAGGCCAGCGGTGTCGGAGACGACGAGCGTGAGCCTGCCATCGGGCGAGGTCACGCGCTGTTCGTTGGCGGATGCCAAAGTGGCGAGCATGGCTGTGAAGGCGAGGAGGAGAGTGACGACGCGCATGGGAATGGGATGTATTTAATCAACCGGGATCAAGGGTGGGACGGTTCGACACGGAGACCGAAGAGCCCGCCGACGCGGCCCTGGCCCGTGCCTTGAAAACGCACAGTGAGATTTTGCTGGCCGGTGAGCGCCTCGGTCGGAAGCGGATAAGCAACATCGAAGGTTTTGCCCGGGTGGCGGCCATCGAGAGCCTGCGTGGCGATGGCGACGCCGTTGACCACGATGTCGAAGCTGCGGTCGCGATCGCTTCCCCAGTAGGTGCAGATCAGAGCGGGCTTGGGCGTAGTCGGCAACGCGAGCACATAGGAGAAAGCGCCGTGCGGACCGGTATCTCGCCAGGCGCGGTCTGCGATGCGTTCTGTCTCGCTCTGCTCCGCAGAGAGATCGTGGGCGCGCTCGGAGTCGGCGTCGCTGATGATGACGCGGTCGAGCACCGAGGCGTCGCCTGCGGCGGGTGCGGTAGTGGATACCGAGGGCGACGGGGCGACGGAATCGGTGAGTTCCCAATAGACCGAATACCGCTCATGGTGCACGGCATAGAGCGGCTGAAAGATAAAGCCAGAGGCGGGACCTGCGTAGTGGGCCTGGAAAGTGAGCGTGGAAGCGTCAGTGAGAGTCAGCCAATCGGCAGGATTGGAGGAAGCGTTGACGATGGCCGACACCGGCGCGGGCGGGAGTTTGAGATAGGCATCCTTGTCGGCAAAGTCGTTAGGCATGCCTTCGCGCCCGAGGCGACCGGCGAGGAGGACGGGGCCATAAAAAATGGAGACCATGGAGGGGATGTCCCTGGCCCGTTCGAGACGGAGCGCGGCTGGGAGCTTGAGGGTGAGGACGTCGCCGGTTTGCCAGACGCGTTTCACGAAGAGGTAGCTGGAGGGCGTGGCGGTGGCGGCTTGCGGGCGGCCATTGACGGACAGCTCCACGGGGCCGGACACCCAGCCGGGAACGCGGAGGAACAGCGTGGCCTCGGCGGGACGATCAGCACGCGTGACGGTCAGGCGAACGGTGTCGGTAACGGGCGGAAACCCTTCCTGCTTGATCACGAGACCTTGGGCGGTCCAGTCGAGAATGGACGGGATGTAGAGGTTCACCCAGAGCTGGCCCGGGCGCTGAAAGTAGATGCCTTCGTTGTACCGGGCGGTGTTTTCAATGCCGGAGCCGACGCAGCATTGGGTGCCGTTGAGGTAGGTGCGGAAGTCGCCGCGGAGGGGCGTGAAATAGGTCATCGCGCCAGTGTCGGGAGCGACGGTGGCGAGGAGGTGGTTGTAAATGGCGCGCTCGAAATAGTCGGCATAGTCGGCGCGCTCTGGCGCACGCTCGATGAGCCGAGCAGTGAGCTTTAGCATATTTTGCGTGTTGCAGCTCTCGGCGGTGGTGGGCGGGAGGCACTTGCGGTTGTCTATGGAGGGACCAGCCTCGATGTCGGGGCCGTCAAACCACTCTTTGTAAGAGTTTCCGCCGAGCGCGAACGAGTGGTGGCGGGTGATGATCTCCCAGGCGTTTTCCGACGCGCGGAGCTCGGCGGCGGAGCCGGTGAGATTGGCGTAGCGAGCGATGCCGGCCAGTTGAGCGATGTGGGTATTGCCATGGAGGGACGCCAGACGGTCCTCGTTGGCGGCAAGCGGGGCAATGAGCCAGGGACGGTTGAAGAGAGAGGCGAGCTCAAGCTGACTTTTGTCGCCGGTGATCGAATACAATTCGGAGAGGACGTCGGCCATGCCGCCGAATTCGGTCTGCGGGTTGCGGCTGCGGTCGGTGCGAAACATGCGCTCGATCTGCTCGGGCTGCAGTGCGAGGAGGCGCTTTCGGAGATACCCGGACATCTTCAGCGCCACGTCGAGCGCCTGCTGGTCGCCCAGGTAGTGGTGGGCGTCCACGAGACCGGCCATGATCTTGTGGATCGTGTAGTACGGCACGACCACGCCGCCCGAATTCTTTGAAGCGCCTTCCTGCCAGTCGAGCGCGACGGACGGAAAGGCGGCGAGGTAGCCGTCTTGTTTCAAGGCCTCCTGGCATTTGGCGAGCTCGCCGACAAGGTAGAGGACTTTCTTGCGAAAGGACTCGTCGCCAGTGGCAGCGGCCATGCGGGAGGCGGCGGAGAGATAGTGGCCGGCCATGTGTCCCTTGATGAATCCACTGTCCCAGCCACCATAGCCGCCCGTAATTCCAGAGGCCTGGGGCAGCCCGGCCAGCTTGCGGTATTCGAAGAGCAAACGGTCGGGATCGAGATGCCCGACATAACCGGTGCGATGCAATTCCTGTCGGTCGTAGAATGGGCCGCCGGGGAGCAGACGCACCTGCGAGGCATCCATCATCCCGGCGGAACGGGCGTCGTTTTCCGCATGGGCCACGGCGACGGCGAGAAGAGAGAGATAGATGATCAGGCGCATGATGCGATGTCGACGGGAGCCGGGCGCATGAGGAAAGGCGGATGCGCCTGGGACGAGGTGCGGTATTTTATTTAAGTGTGATCTTGAAGACGAAGGCAGGTTTGACGATCCCCGAGGAAGTTGCCGTGCTCGGGATGGATTCAGCGGCGGCGTGACCGTCCGGACACAGCACGCCGACGAGAGCGAGGATGGGTTTATGGTGTTTCATCGGGGAAATCATAGGTTTCTTCAGAATGTTTGACGCGAGCGGAGGGAACGGGGACGCTGCACGCGACCTGGGCTGAGAGTGTTCACTTTTGTATCTGATAGGCGCCGTCAGCGGCGGGAGGACTGAACTCCGGAAAACCGTCCGCACGCCATCGGATGGCCTGGGCGCGAATGGACCGGTCGGGATTATCGAGCGAGTTGCCCTGGATCTTTTCGTAGTCGCGGGCGTGATACACGAGTATGTCGGTTAAGCCATCGGGCGTGGTGGTGAAACTGTTATGGCCTGGGCCGAAAACCGAGACAGCTGGATCAGTTTTGAAGACGGGCTCGGGAAGCTTGCTCCAGGAGGCGGAATCCAGAAGATCCGTGTTTTCATCGGCATAGAGCAAACCGAGGCAGTAGTTGGCATCGGTGGCGCTCGCGGAATAGGTAATAAAAACGCGACCGTTTTTGATCAACACGGCCGGGGCTTCGCAGACCGCGGGACCGCGGCGTTCCCACTCGTGGTCGGGACGGGCGAGCAGGGTGATCTTGCCGGTGAGGGATAGCGGGGTGTCCATCCGGGAGATGTAGATATTGGTGCCCTTTACGCCGTGCTCGGCCTGCGCCCACACGAAGTAGCGTGTGCCGCGATGTGCGAACGTGGTGCCATCAAGGCTGAAGGACTCCCAGCCGAGCTTGAGCGGACCTTTCTCGACCCAGATGGCTTCGAGCGGGTTGGCGCCTGTCCCCTCGAGCACATAGGGTCGGATCGCCCATTTGTTCTCCGCCGATCCGGCCGTGAAGTAGATATACCATTTTCCGTCGATGAAATGGAGCTCGGGAGCCCAGATATGCGCTCCCATCGGACCATGATCGTGCTTGCGCCATATCACCTTCGGCTCGGAGGAACTCAGTTCACCCAAGGTCCGGGCGCAGCGAAGCTCAATGAGATCGTATTTCGGAACGGTGGCGGTGAGATAATAATAGCCGTCGGAATGAAACGTGACGTGGGGGTCGGCCCGCTGGGGAAGGATTGGGTTGGTCCACCGCAGAGGATCAGCCTCCGCCCGGACCTCCGAGGCGAACGGCAGCCACAGCAAGACCGCAAACGTCGCGAGATTGGCAGAACACGCGCTAAGTCCTGGTACCAGCGGAATGGAGTTAATTACGAGGTATCGCCATAAACGAATGGAATCTAGTACACGGGAGAATCCCCCACCCCGAGTTCGCCGGAAAAAACGGCTAGCAGCAGGATACGACGATCCTGGAACGGAACCGAGGAAAGCTCGGACCGCCGAAAATGCCGCGGATTGAATCTGGGAGTGGACAATCGAGATCATGGAGGAACCGCTCGCCAAAGCGAGCCAACTTTCTCACCATCGCACTACGGAGAGCCCATGCCATCGCGAGCCATCTGATCCGGTTTAGAGAAAGGCGATCTCGTTTTCGGGATTTGTGAAAAGTTCTGATGGAGTGGCTGACCGAAACTCCGCGAGCCTTCCATGAGTGGCCCTTTATCTCGGGCTGCCCGTCTAGGTCACTTCCCTCGCAGGTTCTCCGAAGGCTGCTCATTCGGGCACGGCCTGGACCAATGGCCGAAAAAATCCAGCCGACGCCTGGACCTTTCACCTGGTCGATCTTTACTAGAGCAACTCCACCATCTCAGAAAACATCCACGTGCGCCGCGACATCCGAGCGGCTGGCTGTGATAATGCGCCGTACGGAGCCCTCCCCTCCTACCTTTCTATGCGCTGCTCCGGACTGCCGCCCTGTACGCATATCCTGGCGAATACCTTCAGGCCATTCGGCCTCCGAAAAAGCGAGCCTCGCGCGCTCAAAAAATCAGGACCAGACTTCGGACGGCGGTCCTGAAAGGCCCTCGGGATTTTCTCTTCCTTTCAGCGGGTTACCGGCCCAGTAAGACCGACAACGTCTGGAAGATGGCGCCTATGCCGAAACCAGAATCATATTGGCGTATTGCGTGGTATCGCCCGTTCGGATGAGGCCGATGGCATGCGGAACTCGAGGCTTGAATGTTGCCTCGTGCGGCTCGTAGGTCACAGGCAATCCCTTCAGCGCAGCGGCGAATTCCTTTTTGCGCTTCACGCTGTTATTCGCCAGGAATTCCTGCGCCATGAACACTCTCCCGATGGTGAAGTTGGAACGCAGCGCCGTAACAACCTGAAGGACAGTCGGGACGTCATCGACCAGGGAAAGATCCACGTATTCGATGGCAGGCCAGAAGGGAAATCCGCGATCGGCGATGACGAGGGTGTTCGTGTGGCGGACGCGTGCGAGCAAATCGAGGACTCGCGGGTTTAAAATACCGGCTTTCAGCATGGATTAGTGGCAACCGCTGAATTCATCGCCATTGATGTGCGGCAGGTAAAGAATTTTGGAACGACGAACCCAGTCGGATCACATGGTCCGGGGCTACTTATGGTACCGTTGTTCCCAGCTCCACCGCCTGAGCTCTGAAATCCGCTGTGTATCGGTTTCTGACGATTGCTCTCATTGTTGCTTTCTCTCTTATTCGCTGGTCCAGAACTTTCGCGCATCTCACCTTATTCCGTCTCTTTTCAGCGCAAACGAAGCGATCTTAGCAGCATCATCATGTCCAGCCCAGCGTCATTCACCGGACAATAACCTCCACGGCATCTTTCAAGATACGCAACTAAAATCCTGAGTGGTCCAAGGGAGCTTTGCTTGCCGATTGAGTTCCCTCAAACGATCGGCGAAAGCGTTGCTGCTCCAGCGCTGACCAGAGGGAGAAGCAATGAGCCAATCGGTTTCGAGTATCGAAAGGTGACGGGCTCAGTTGGCTTTCAAGTTCGGATCTGACGGTGACGAGCCGCTCCCCAGTTTTGAGTTTAGTGCTACGGCCCGAAGTCGGCTGCGGCACAAGCAGCCGGATATAGGAGAAGTCCTCGGCAACGCTGGCACGGCGTAGCGCCAGAGCTTCATGAAGGCGGAAGCCACCTTCGATCATGATCTGGCAGCCGAAGAGAATTTTGGGGTCGGAAGCGACTGCGGCGTATTGCCACTCGACCTCCTCCTCGGACAAAACGGTAATAGGCGCATCGGTGCCCTTGTAACTCGGGAGTTCCGAGGCAGGATTGGGCGCATAGGGGTTGGTGGGCACATAGAAGCCGTTGACCAGCGCAACGCGAAACAACTCATGAAAAATTTCCCGGTAGTGCCGCTTGCTGCTCTGTCCGTATTTCTTTTCGTGCAGGAATGTGAGCAGCACGTCCGGAGTAATGTCAGCCAACTTCGTTCCTTTGAACCAAGGCTCCAACGGCTCACGCCGCCTGGCACGACGGCGGTTTTCTGGCGGGCGGGGATCGATCTCGTCGATCAATGCAGAGCCGAAAAACTGGCGGAGTTGGGACAGTTTGTTGTTGAGCGCGGCATGGACGTTGCCAGCGGCGCTACGCGTGAGGAAGGCGCGTAGCGCAGGATTAAGGTTATTCGGTTCTTCTTTTTTGGGCGCGGATTCGATGGTCATCAAACGCGGCAGCCCCTCGAACCGCGCCAGGATTTTCTCCGGCACTGGCACGTCCTTGAGCCGTTCGAGAGCAATCAGCAGCTTCACCTTCTCAGGAATCCGCCCGGCTTCGCGCGGATCCTCCGTCGCCGTGCTCGCACGCACCAGCAGGCTGCCCGGCTGGGGATAGCAGGCGAGCCAGAGCTCCTTGCTGTCTTTGCGGTGGTAGAGTGAGGCCATGATTCGGTGCCTTTCAATGCACTGGAACCAGCAACCTGCGGCTTCCCTCACACCGCCCGCGCCCAAGAACCCGACTCCGCTACGAGCGTGATTTATTCACGTTTTTCGGGGTTTTTGTTCACGTTTGGCCTAAAACCCATTTCCCACCAAAAACAAAAACGCCTTGCAAGTCATTGACTCACAAGGCGTTGAAATTGGTTGCGGGAGTAGGATTTGAACCTACGACCTTCAGGTTATGAGCCTGACGAGCTACCAGACTGCTCCATCCCGCGGTAAGGAAGGTTTAAGCTACATGCGGTTCAGAAAACCGCAAGGGCTATTTACAGATTTGTTTGAGAACGAAATTGCGGAGGGAGCGAGCCGGGGATGATCAAGACCCGCGCTCCGGTGCCGACCGTGTCGTAGAGCGAGATGACATCGACAGACCTCATGCGGATACAGCCGTAGCTGGCCGGGAGGCCGATGTTTCGCTCTTCCGGCGTTCCATGGATATAAATGAGGCGGTCGAAGGAGTTTTTGTTTCCGGGTTCCAAACCATCCAGCCACAGGATGCGGGTGACGATGGGGTCGCGACCTGGGGCGTCGATCGCGATGATTTCCGCTGTCGGTCGTCGCGATTTGAAGACTGCTCCGGCGGGAGCGCCTTCACCGATCTTCTTCTTGATGCGGAAGAGCCCCACGGGAGTCGCATTGCTGTTGGGCCGGCTGCCGAGGCCGAACTTGGAGGTCGATACCGGATACTCGGCGATTTTTTCGTCATCGCGAAATACCACCATGCGCTGGTCCGCCGCACTGATCAGGATGCGGTGATGGGTATCTCCCGCACATCCCGCCAGGAGGGCCAGTATCGCCGCTGCGAGAAAGACCCTTGGTTTCACGCGTTGCTGCGGGCCATGAGTCCCAATCCCGCCTGCTGAAGCCAGAAGGAAACCGATTTCCAGGCTACGTAGGTGAATCCGCCGAAGAACATCAACAGAAATGGCACGGAGACCCACTGCCCGAGCGCGGCAGAATTCCAAATGCAATAGCCAAAGTAGAGGGCGAAAAGCAGCTCGATGAAGGGCAGGAGCGACTTGATCGGCATATAGCGCGCCCGCCCGACATTGACGGGCTTCTTCTCAATGCCGTATTTCGGCGTGCGGGTAAACTCCGACTGGCGATTGAGGACGGCCTCGATCACGCCGCGGGCGTTATTGACCGACATGCCGGTCGCCAGGGCGAGAGTGAAAGGCATGAGCCAGATATCGCGCCACCAGCCGCGAGGATTCTGGTGCATCTGGCCCACGAGATAAAACAGAGCGATGGACACCGATGTGGCAAAGAAGATCGGCAGATCCACGAGCAGCGAATACATGGCTCCATGCTTGGCCGCGAAGGACTGCGGCAGGATGAGCACGCAGAGCATGACGAGGAGGAGGTAGCCAAAGTTTGACGTCAGGTGGGCAGTAGCCTCGAGCTTGATGAGGAGCGGTAGCTTGGCTTTCCAGACCTCGGGGAGCAGCTTTTTGCAGGTCTGGATCGAGCCCTTCGTCCAGCGATGCTGCTGGGACTTGAAGCCATTCATGTCGACAGGCAGCTCTGCCGGCACGATGACGTCGGGCAGATACACAAATTTCCACCCGCGCATCTGCGCACGGTAGCTGAGATCGAGATCCTCGGTGAGAGTGTCGTAGTGCCAGCCGTCGGCGTCCTCGATGCACGACCTGCGCCAGATCCCGGCGGTGCCGTTGAAATTGAAGAACCTCCCGCTGCGACTGCGTGCGGTCTGCTCAAGCAGGAGGTGGCCATCGAGAAACATGGCCTGCACTTTCGTGAGGAGGGAGTAGTTGCGGTTCAGGTGCCCCCACCGCATCTGGACCATGCCCACTTTCTCATCCGTAAAGAAATCGATGCACTTTTTCAGCACATCCGGGGCGGGAACAAAATCGGCATCGAGGATGAAGATATAGTCGCCCTTCGCTTTCTCCATGCCTGCGGCCAGGGCCCCTGCCTTGAAGCCTTCCCGGTTATCCCGGTGGAGGCAATCGACATCGAACCCCTCCTCGCGCAGGCGCAACGCCTCCGCCTCGGCGATCTGAGAGGTCTCGTCGGTGGAATCGTCGAGAATTTGAATCTGCAGGAGGTGCTGCGGGTAATCGAGGCTCCTCACGGACTCGATCAGCCGCCGAATGACATAAAATTCATTGAAAACCGGCAGTTGCACCGTGACCAGAGGGAGCTCTGAAAAAGTACCTGCGGGCTTCGCCGGTCGCCTGCGGTGCTTCAGAAAGAGGTAGATAATGCAATACCGATGAATGCCATACGCCGAAAGGCCTATGAGCACACTGACATAGCAAACTGTCCAGATGACGCTTTGAAACATCGCGTCAAGCGATCCACTCATCGATTAATTCCCCCCGTTATAAGTGCCGGGCTATCAACCCAAACCAGCGGGAACGGTCAAGCGCAAAAACCCTCTTCGGCAAACGGCTTGCTGGAGTTCCGCCCGGGGATCTGGTAGAGTATTTCCATGCCTTCCGTGGATTCCATTACAGCGGAACTGCAGTCCCTCGACCGGCAGTATCAGATCCATCCCTTCACCAATCACTCCGACATGCATGGGACGGGTACGCACATCGTCCAGAGGGGAGACGGGTGCTATTTCATCGACGAAACCGGCACGCCCATCCTCGATGGCCTGGCCGGGCTGTGGTGCGTGAATGTCGGGTACAACTGCCGCGAGATCGTGGATGCCGTGACGGCCCAGATGACGCAACTCCCCTACTACCCGTCGTTCTTCAATTCCACCACCGAGGCGCCGATTCGAGTAGCCGAGTTTCTCGCGAAACACGCACCGGCCCGATTGAACCACACGATTTTCTCCAATTCAGGCTCCGAGGCGAATGAGACGGCTCTCAAGGTCATTCGCGGGTACTGGAAGCTCAAAGGCCAGCCGCAGCGTCGCAAGATTCTCTGCCGCACCTATGCCTACCATGGCGTGACGCTCGCCACCACCAGCCTGACGGGCCTCGTTAACTGCCAGGAACCGTTTGATCTCCCGCTTGAGGGCTTTATACGCATTCCCGGGCCTTATCACTATGGCGCTCGCAGCGAACTGACCCCGGAGGACTACGGCAAGTGGTGCCTGGAAGAAACCCGCCGCGTCATTTTGGCCGAGGGTCCGGAGACGATCGGAGCGCTCTTTGCCGAGCCGATCCAGGGCGCGGGCGGGGTGATCATCCCGCCAAAAGGTTATCTGAAAGGCTTGCGGGAAATCTGTCGGGAGTACGGCATACTGTATGTCTCTGACGAGGTGATTACCGCCTTTGGCCGGGTGGGATCATGGTTCGCCAGCGAAATGTGGGATCTCGATCCCGACATTATTTGCGTGGCCAAGGGTATCACCAGCGGCTACCTGCCCCTCGGCGGCACGATGGTCAGCGACGAAATCGCCGAGCCTCTACTCAAGGGCGGCTACTTTGCCCATGGGTTCACCTACTCGGGCCACCCCTCCTGCTGTGCGGCAGCGTTGGCGAATCTCCAGTACATCGAGGCTCATGGCCTGGTCGCCAAGGTTAAGAACGATCTCGGCCCGTACTTCGAGGCCAAGCTCGCCAGCCTCGCCTCGCATCCGGCCGTGTCGGAGGTGCGAGCCATCGGTCTCATCGGAGCGGCGGAGCTGGTTCCCAAGGGGGGCAGGGACGCGCTCACCCCGTCCTCACTGCTCGGGGCCAAGGCGTCCAATCTGGTCCGGGCGGAAGGAGCCATGGTGCGAGGCATCCGCGACCTCATCGCCATCTCGCCCCCGCTGATTATCTCCCGGGAGCAGATCGACAGCCTCTTCGCCAGCATCGTGCGAGGTCTGGACAAGCTTTGGGATTAGGTCCCGGTACGTAAAAAAAATCTTCGGTCCGGCCGCTCGCGGGACTTGTCGAACGCAAAGAAGCGAGGCAAGTTGCCGCTATGGCGACGGCTGCCGGAGACGACGCGGAAATCGTTCTACCACCCGAGGATGTGGAAATCCCACTCGCGGTGGATACGAAGCCGTCCCGTCCTGTCCGCAGTGCACGGTACTTCTACCGCCTCGAGAACAACCGCCTCGTCGACTGTCCCGATGAGGAGGCCCAGATTTTTGTCTACATCGCGCCGACGATCGACGATGAGGCCGAGCTGCAGGAACTCTACAATATTGATTATCACACCCTGCAGTCTTCGCTCGATCCGGATGAGCTGTCCCGGCTTGAGTTCGAAACCGACCACGCCGCGCTGATCTTCAAACGCCCCAAGAGCTTCTGCGCCGACGACAATTTCCTGCTCAAGCTCACCTCGACCGGCGTCTTCCTCTACGAGGAGCAACTCGTCATCGTCATGCCCGACGACGCGCCGCTCTTCGAGGGCCGCGTCCCCTTTCAGATCCAGTCCATCCACGACGTCATCCTCCGCCTCCTGTATCAATCCACCCTCCACTTTGAGGGGCATCTCAAGGCGATCAACATGCTGTCCGACTCCCTCGAGCGGCGCATCAGCACCTCGCTGGAAAACAGGTATCTCCTCAACATGTTCGCGCTGGAGAAGAGCCTCGTTTACATCGTGAACTCGATCAGCTCCAATGGCGCTCTGCTGGAGCGCCTGCGCTCCTCGGCCGAGAGGCTCGGATTCGACCGCGACCAGACCGGCATCATCGAGGACATGATCATCGAGAACAAGCAGTGCTACCGCCGCGCGGAAATTCATACCCAGGTCATCGGCGGCCTCATGGATGCCCGGGCCTCGATCGTCAGCCACAACCTGAACCAACTGATCAAAAAGTTCACGATCTGGACCGTTGCGATCATGCTGGCCAATCTCGTGATCGGCGTTTTTTCGATGAATGTTGATCTGCCCCTGCCCGAGGATCACTCATGGTGGCCTTTCCTGCTGATCAACATGCTCGCTCTGGGCACAGCGGGACTCGTTTTCTGGATTTGGCGCGTGAAAAAGTGGTGAGGACATTGTTATTGGCGTTTCTCCTGTGGAGCGCCGCCCCCATGGTCTGGTCACAGGAAGCTACGCCGGCACAGGCGCCTTTGAAGGTCGCAGTCTCCGGGGACATCCCATTTGTCATCAGCAACGATGATAATACCTTCTCGGGATACTCGATCGAGGTCTGGGAGGATATCGCAGCCCATAATGGCTGGACATTTGTCTACACCAAGTACTCGAGCAAGTTTGATGCGCTGGCCGCGATGAACAGGAAAGACGCCGACGTGATCGTAGGCGATCTCGGCATCCTGAGCGTCCTGCAGGGGAAGGTGGAGTTTTCCCAACCGTACTTTCGCTCCGGCCTGCATATCATGGTGAGCGATGCGCGTCCGCATACTTTTGCCCGCATCTTTTCCGATGTCTACAATTGGGGGCATCTCAAGCCCTTCTGGTACCTTCTGGGAGCAATCGTCGTAGGTACCGTGTTCGTCGCGTGGTTTGAGCGGAAGCACAATCCGGATTTCCCCAAGGGGCACCGCGATGCCCTGGCAGAGGCCTTCTACTATGTCATTTCGCTGTCGTTGGGTAAAAGCGCCTACAAGGGATTTGGCGGATGGTTCGGCCGCATCGTCATGTGCGTCTGGACGATTCTCAGCGTGGTGATCGTCGCTTATGTGACATCCTCCATCACCAGCGCGATGACCGTGGAGAGCCTGCGCGGGCATATCGCCGGACCTCAGGATCTCCCAGGGCACACGGTCGGTGTGGTGAAGGAGACCGCTGCTATCCTGTATCTGCGTCAGCACTCGATCGAGACACACGAATACCCAACCCTCGAGGCCGCCGTACAGGCGCTGATCAAAGGCGAGGTGCCAGCGTTGGTCGGAGCCGCACCAGAGCTGCAATACTACGACAACACCCATCCGAAACTGCCAATCACGGAGGTAGGCCCCGTCTTCTCGCCGTACAATTACGGATTTGCGCTTCCGATCGGCAGTCCGATTCGGCTGCAAATGAATAGCGCCATCCTCGAACTTCAGGAGCGAGGCACTCTACTCGACCTGGGACGCAAGTATTTCGGATCAGTCTTTCAGCCTTAGCATTCAGTCATCGCCTGGCCGGGGGGCTCACCGGAAAGAAAATGCGGGCCGTTGGGTCCCTTACTGCGACACCCTTTGGAGCTTGCTGCGCTTGCGCCCGTAGAAGAAATAGATCACGAGTCCGATGGCGAGCCACACCGCCAGGCGTATCCAGGTATCGAGCGGCAGCGCCAGCATCATCGCCAGGCACATCAATGCCCCGAGGATCGGCACCACCGGCACCCAGGGAACCCGGAACTGGCGAGGGGCATCAGGCTTGGTCACCCGCAGCACGATCACTGCGAGGCAGACCATGACAAAGGCCAGCAGCGTACCGATACTGCACATGTGCCCAACGACATCGCCTGGGACAAAACCGGCGAACGCGCTGACAAACAAGGCGAAGAGGATGTTGGATTTCCACGGCGTGCGGAACTTCGGATGAATGTCGCTGAAAAATCCGGGGAGCAATCCGTCCCGTGACATCGAATAAAACACCCGCGATTGGCCGAGCAGGAGAATCATGATCACCGAGGAAAAGCCCGCCAGGATTGCGACCTCAACCAGCAGGGTGAAGACCTTGAAAGGCGTCTGCTCGATGGCCACCGTGACCGGGGCCAGCCCTTCCAGGCCGATGAATTGCTTGTAGCTCACCATGCCCGTCAGCACATAGGAGAACAGGCAGTAGAGAACCGTGCAGACCAGCAAGGAAACCAGAATGCCGATGGGCATGTCGCGCCTGGGATTCCGAGCCTCCTGGGCAGCAGTCGATACAGCGTCGAAACCGATGTAGGCAAAGAAAACAATCGCCGCGCCGCGCAGGACGCCGCTCCAGCCAAAATGCCCAAACTGCCCCTCGTTCGGCGGGATGAAGGGGGCGTGATTGGCGGGGTTGATAAACGACCACCCGACCGCAATAAACGCCAGCACGACCGTGACCTTTACCGCCACCATGACGGCATTGAAGACGGCGGACTCCCGGATGCCCTTGATCAGCAGCCCCGACATCAGGATCACGATAAAGATCGCCGGGAGATTGACGATGCCGTGCACCTTGGAGCCATCCTGCAAGGTCAGCACGCTGAAGGGCGATGCCGCGAGTTGAGAGGGAAAGGCGATACCGATGTGCCCGAGAAACTTGATGAGATAGACCGACCAGGCGCTCGCCACGGTCGCGGCTCCGACCGCGTACTCGAGCACGAGATCCCATCCGATGACCCAGGCGAAAAATTCACCGAGAGTGAGATAGGAATACGTGTAGGCGCTGCCAGCCGCAGGGACCATCGAGGCAAACTCGGAATAGCATAGCCCAGCAAGGGCGCAGCCGATGCCCGCAATCACAAAAGACAAGACGATGGCAGGTCCCGCGTAAGAACCGGCAGCCGAACCGGTGACCGAGAAAATACCAGCGCCAATAATGACGCCAATACCGAAGAGCACCAGATTGGTCGGTCCCAGTGCCCGGTGAAGTTTGACCTTGTCCGTTCCTTCGCCAGTCAGCTCCTGCTGGAGCACCTCGATGGATTTGCAGCGTAGAAACGAACGGAGAACGGATTTCATAATTCTGGAAGCCCTGCCTGCCGCTTCAAGTGCCCGAGGGCAACTGCGGCGGCCAGAAGTCGCGCGCTATTTAATGCAATGCCCACCCGCATGGCAACGCCGGGAGGGGAACAATCTGCATTTTCCCGGAAAATGCGAAGCCGGCGAGGTCTCTCCCTACCCCGCCGGCTCGCTGTCTCCCCTGTAGTACCCTTATGAGTTTTACTTACTAGACCGCCTTCTCGCCGGTCTCGTCGGTGCGGATGCGGACCGCCTCTTCCACGGGCGATACGAACACCTTGCCGTCACCGATTTTGCCGGTCTTCGCGGCCTTCACGATGGCTGCCACCGCGCTCTCCAGGAGAGAGTCGGCGAGGACAACCTCGATCTTGATTTTCGGAAGGAAGTCGACCGTGTATTCGCTACCGCGGTAGATTTCCGTGTGGCCCTTCTGACGGCCGAAGCCTTTGACTTCGCTGACCGTCATTCCCTCGATTCCCAGATCGGCCAGGGCGTCCTTCACTTCTTCCAGTTTGAAGGGCTTGATGATTGCTTCGATTTTTTTCATGGCGATGTAATCTTATTGCTATGTTACTTCCGCAATTAGTCGAGGAGGTAACCCTCTTCGCCGTGTTCCGCGATGTCGAGACCGCCGGATTCCGTTTCGGCGCTCGGACGGAGACCAATCGTGAACTTCACGAGGAAGGCGATGATCGTGGTGGCAACCACCGAGAGAACGATGGTGACCGCAACCGCCTTGAGCTGGTTGGCGAGCAGACCGTCCTTGAGGCCGGCGACGACCGGGTTGGCGTCAGCACTGGCGAGGATGCCAGTCATGATCGCACCGAGCGTACCACCCACACCGTGAACACCGAAGGTATCCAGCGCGTCATCATAACCGATGAGCTTCTTGAGATAGGTCACCGCGAGGAACGGGATGATACCGGCGGCGATGCCGATGATCACAGCTCCAGAGGCAGTCACGAAACCGCAAGCCGGGGTGATGACCACGAGGCCAGCCACGATACCCGAGCAGAAGCCGAGCACGCTGGGCTTGCCCTTGAGGAGCCATTCCACGACAGCCCACACGAGACCGGCGATCGCCGCAGCGAGCATCGTTGTGCAGAAAGCATTGGAGGCAATGGCATCAGCACCGAGCGCGGAGCCGGCGTTGAATCCGAACCAGCCAACGAAGAGCATTCCAGTACCAACCATGCAAAGCACCATCGAGTGCGGAGGCATGGGCTCCTTGCCGAATCCGAGACGAGGCCCGAGGATGAGGCAGAGGACGAGAGCCGACCAACCGGAGGACATGTGCACAACCGTGCCGCCTGCGAAGTCGATGGCCTTGATGCCAGCGTCAGGATTGAGCGTACCGCACATGAAACCCTTCACCGACCACACCATGTGGGCGAGCGGGAAATAGACGGCGAACATCCAGATGGCAGTGAAAACGAGGACCGAGATGAACTTCATGCGCTCCGCCGTGGCACCAAAGATAAGGGCCGGCGTGATGATCGCGAAGGTCAGTTGGAACATGGCCCACACGGAATCGGAGATCCAGTAGTAGCCAGCTCCGACGGAACCGGGCTTGATGCCGTTGAAGAAAGCCTGGCTGAGATCGCCGTAGAACGGGCTGCTGCCGTTAAAGGAGAGGCTATAACCAGCAATGAACCAGAGCAGAGTCACCAGACCGGTGATACCCATGCACATGGCGAGAATGGAAAGGACGTTCTTGGAACGAACCAAGCCACCGTAAAAAAGAGCCAAACCAGGGAGCGTCATGAACAGAACGAGAGCCGTAGCCGTCATCTGCCACGCATTGTGACCCGGACCAGGACCTGCAACCTTCGACGCGACGTCCGGAGTACGTGCACCGTTGTTTACATAAGCCTCAAGATCCGCCAGGCGCTGTTCCAGCGTTGGTTCTGCAGGTGTTGCAGCGGCCTCGGCCGGGGGTGGTGTGGTCGCTGGAGCATCCTGCGCGGATACCCAGCCAGGAAGTGCAAACGCGCTGGCCATTACGGCGGCAGCGATCGTTGCAAGCATGGGTTTACGTGTGAGCATTGGTTTTATTACGTCTTGGTTGTGGTTGATTTTGGCCTTCCCAAAGGACGGCAAAAACAGCTCAAGCAACAACCGTGCCAACCCTTTTCAACCTGCTCACCCGAGCTAATCCATCCGGATTTGCTCAATTATCCACAGATCAAAGACCCGTGGATAAAATGTCACATTCGACAATTACCCCTGCTTCGCGGCCTTGCGCTTTGCGAGCCAGGCAGCGAAAAATTCCCAGACAATCGGCAACACCGAAACCACGATAATGCCGAGAATCACGAGCTTCATGTTTTTCTGCACGATGGGATGGAGACCGAAGAAATAGCCTCCTCCAAGGAAGAGTCCCACCCACAGGATGGCTCCAATCACGTTGTAGGAGAAGAACTTGCGATACTCCATCGTTCCCACGCCCGCCACGAAGGGAGCAAAAGTGCGCACAATGGGCACGAAGCGGGCCAGGATGATCGCCCGTCCGCCGTACTTCTGGTAAAAGGCATGCGCCTTGTGCAGGTGCTCGGGATTAAAGAATCGGCTTTTCTCGAAATGGAAGACCTTCGGGCCAAACCATTTTCCGATGCCGTAGTTCACCGAGTCGCCCAGAACCGCCGCGACCAGCAGCAAGGGCAGAACCACCTCCATCGCGATGAGCTTCTGGGCAGCGAGCGCACCGACAGCAAAGAGGAGCGAATCGCCCGGCAGGAACGGGGTGACCACCAGACCGGTCTCACAAAAGACGATCAGAAAAAGGAGGACATAAATCCACACCCCGTAGTTCTCGATCACCCATTTGAGGTGATTTTCGGCGTGCAAAAGAAACTCGATGAACTGCTTCAGGATCTCCATGGCGAGCGGTTACCAAACGCGACGCGACACGTCTTGGGAAGGAAATTCAGCGCCCTCTCGCGGTTGCAGAGCCGGGGAACCGCTGCTAAACAACCCTTGCCCATGATTCCTGCCGTCTGCTCCGCCCATGATGCCCGCTGAACCCGTTCCGCAGGAACCTTTCAGCATCGATGCGGCGCTCGAGGACTGCCTCAAGGAGGTCGAGGGCGAAGGTATCCTCCTTCAAACCGCCCTGGAACGCCTGGGACCGGCGAGCTTTTGCTTCGTCTCGCTGCTCCTGAGCGTTCTGTTTATCCAGCCGTTTTCCCTCGGGCCGCTGACCATGGCGAGCGCACTGACCTTCATGGCAGCGGGCTGGCAGATGGTCCGGCGCGCGCAGTATCCCAAGCTTCCCAAGCGCATGAAGGATGCGCGCCTTCACGGCAAGGGATGGAAGATGGTGCTCCTTTTCTGCCAGAAAACCCTGCGCTTTTGCCGAAAATTCACCCGCCCGCGCCTGCAAAACTGGGTCAGTGGAGACAAGGGCGAGCAGTTTATCGGCTGGCTCATCCTCATCGGCGGCTTCCTCCTCGCGCTCCCGGCCGCCAACCTGCCACTCAACAATACCCTGCCCGCCTTCATGATCCTCTTTGCCGCCATCGCTTGGCTGGAGAAGGACGGGACGATGATCTTTATCTCCCTCGTGTGGGGAGTGCTCACCCTGATCTACTTTCTCATCGTCGGTCTCGTGCTCTGGTTCTTCGGCGAGCAGGTCGCGGCATGGCTGCACACCTTCTGGGGGCATTTCTGGAAATGAACGTCTTTCTTCGAGTCCTTCCCTACGTCCGCCGTTACCCGGCTCTCGCCTTGGGTACCCTGGCCTGCGCGGTTGTCGGTACTTTGATGGTGATCGTCTTCCCGACGGTCACGCAGTACATCATCGACGAAGTCATCCGTAAAAATCAGCCGCAGATGCTGCTACCCCTCGTCGCCATCGGGTTTGCGTCTTTCATCGCCCAGGACGGCCTGAATGGCATCCGCATCATTCTCAACAACAGCTTCGAGCAGCGCGTCATCTTTGATCTGCGCAGCGAACTCTACGCACACATCCAACTCCTGCCGCTCAAGTGGTTCGACAACCGTGCCACCGGCGACATCATGACCCGCCTCATCGAGGATGTAACCTCGGTCGAGCGAGTCCTCATCGATGGCATCGAGCAGGGGTCGGTCGCCATCCTTCAGATCGTCATCGTGGCAGGCGTGATGCTCGCCTATAGCTGGGAACTCACCCTCGTTGCCCTACTGCCCATCCCCCTCCTCGCAGCCGGCGCTCTCGCCTACACTCTCACAGCGCGCAGCCGCTACCGCCAGCATCGCAAGGCGGCCTCCGCCCTCAACGCCCTGCTACACGACAACATCGCGGGCATCCGCCAGATCAAGACGTACACCAGCGAGCAGCGGGAACATGCGCGCTTTGACTCCGCCAGCGAGGCCCTGCGCCAGGCCTCTCTCATCGTGATGCGGGCCTGGGCCATCTACAGCCCGTCGATGAACTTTCTCTCGTCGGTGGGAATGCTGCTCATCACCGGCTACGGAGCCTATCGCGTCGTGCATTCCGGCATGGAACTCGGCGTCCTGGTGATGTTCATAGTCTTCGCCCGGCTCCTTTACGAACCAGTCGGCCGCCTGCATCAGCTCAACCAGCTTTTCCAGTCGGGTCGCGCCGCAGGTGAGCGTGTTTTCGAAATCCTGGACGAGCCGATCGAGATCGATGAGGGAGCAGACCATACAGCTCCTTCCGTAAAGGGCGAGGTGGAATATCGGCACGTCTCTTTCGGCTATACCGAGGAACGCGAGATCCTGCAGGACATCAACCTTCATGCCCAAGCCGGCGAGATGATCGCCCTCGTCGGTACCACTGGCGCAGGCAAATCGACCGTCATCAATCTCCTCATCCGCTTCTACGAATACGGAGACGGCGACATCCTCATCGACGGTCGGTCCATCCGGGATTTCTCACGCCACGACCTCCGCAAGAGTATCGCCATGGTCACGCAGGAGAGCTTTCTTTTCAACGGCACCACCGCCGAAAACCTCCGCATGGGCAAACCCGACGCCACCGAGGAGGAAATGTGGCAGGCCCTTGAGGCCGCAAACGCCGCGGAATTCATCCGCCGCATGCCGGAAGGGCTGCACTCCGCCGTCGGCGAACGTGGCATCAAGCTGAGCGTGGGTGAAAAGCAGCGCGTCTCCATCGCCCGGGCCCTGCTGAAAAACCCGCCCATACTCATCCTCGACGAGGCGACAGCCAGCGTCGATACGGCGACAGAGCGCCTCATTCAGGAAGCCCTCGACCGCCTGATGACCAACCGCACGAGCTTCGTCATCGCGCATAGGCTCTCGACCGTCCGCCACGCCGACCAGATCCTCGTCCTGGACCGCGGCCAGATCGTCGAGCGCGGCAAGCATGCCGCCCTGATCGACCACGGCGGCATCTACGCCAAGCTCAGCCGCCTGATGGAAGACGACGCCTCACTGAACGAAGCGACGCGCCCAGGCTGATAAAAACTTTCCTAGTGGCGGCAGCCGCAGCCGCCTCCACCTCCGCGACACTCTCCGTCGCCATGTTGATGATCGTGATGGTCGTGGTCATGAGCGTGGCCGTGGCCTCCGCAACAGCCCTCGCCAGCATGAGCATGCTCATGATCGTGGCTATGTCCATGCCCACCGCAACATCCGCCGCCCTCGTGATCATGGCCGTGCCCACCACAGCAGCCCTCCGGTTCCGCCTGATAAACTGCGAACTCGATTTTCTGGAAAGCGAGTTGCTCGCGGATGCGCACGATCAGAGTTGCCGCACTGTCATCCGGCAGGTGCGTGGTGCGGAGCTGGATCTCCACCGGCTTGTCGCGGAGCTGCGGAAAGGCTTCCGTCATTTCTCCATCGAGGATGAAGGAGAGGTAGGCATTCACCTTGTTCTCGAGCTGGGCCAGTTGCTCTTCGCCGCCGGTCCATTCGCGGGTCTCGTACATGGCGAGCATGACCTTGTCCGTGGCGGAATCGAGGGCCATGGCATCGAGAACAGAGGGATTTTCAAGTCCGGACATAAAATTGCAGGGTAGGATTGTAAGGGTTTAGTGCCGGGCGGCCGGCCACCATTGATAGAGGAAGAAATACACGAGCACTCCGGTGACGGAGACGTAGTACCAGAGCGGGAATGTCCAGCGCGCCCAGGCCCGGTGCCGGTCGAGGTTTCCCTTGAAGGCATGGCGCAGGGTGATGATCACCAGCGGCACGATGGCGATTGCCAGTAGGATGTGGGAGATGAGCATCCCGTAGTAAATGCCCCGGATGGCTCCCTCGCCGCCGAATGGCGTGTGCACACCCCGGACGAGAATTTTGTGGATCACGTAGGTGACCAGAAAGACAACTGACACCCCAAAGGCAGAGAGCATCGCCACGCGGTGGGCCGCAGGGCGGTTCGTTTTGATCAGGATAAAACCAGCCGTCAGCAGCACCGTGGCGATGCCGTTGAGACTGGCGTTGACTGCGGGTAGGTCGCTAACACTCATCAGGCGCGAGGAGCATGCCCGAGAGCATGGGTGGTGATCCAGACGGAAAAGGAGTTTCTATTCACGGTGCGGTCTACGAGTCGGTCTTCCCTCCGGATGCCCCGGATGGAATGCCCGCCCGGAAAGGTCGGCTGATTGAGCGTAAAATCAAGCCCCGCCTTCCTCATCGGGAAGCACTCTTCCCCTCGCGCAGGAGATCGCCGATGTCCATGAGGAGCTTTTGCACCACCTCGGGGCTTTCTCCATCCTCGTAGCCACGGATCACGCCCTGCTGATCAACGACGACGAAGCGGGTCGAGTGAGCAGGCATTCCGTCCTTGTCGGTCCCGAGCGGGAGGAGGAATCCTTTGACCATGACATTGTGGATCTGGTCGGTCGGGCCGGTGAGAAGCTTCCAGCGGGCCGGATCGGCGCCGAAGCGCTGGCCGTATTCCGCCAGGACTTCCGGGGTGTCGTTCTCGGGATCGACCGTCACGCTGATGAGTTGCACCTCATCCAGCTTCGGGCCGAGCGCCTGGTTGAGATGCCCCATCTGGGCACTCATCCGGGGACATGGCCCCATGCAGCGGGTGAAAATGAAATTCAGGACGGTTACCTTTCCTTTCAATACGGCGTCCGTCACGGTCTTGCCCTCCTGCGAGGTGAGGGAGAAAGCCGGAGCCTGGTCGAGCTTCGGCAGCGAGGACGCAACTGGGCGCATCTTTTGCAGGCTCACGTAGGCGAACGCCACGAGACCCACCAAAATGACGAAAACAATCACCCAGCCGAGGCGAGGGATGCGCTTGGGAGCTTCAGTGGGAGCAGAGGCGGAGGGGGTGGATTCGGTCGGCATCGACTACAAGTCTGTAAAGTGGGTCATTTTCCCCGACTCCGTCCGCACTGGCGAGCAGCAATCTGCGCAAGCCGCCTCATGGAGAATCCGGTTAGCGCTGGGTGACCAGCAACAGACCGAGCAGCAGGGGCAGGTAGGCAATCGAGGCGAGAAACAGCAGCCGGGCCGATGGACGATCCCGGCGGAGCATGAAATGAAGGGCGCATCCGGCAAAGGCCGCCCCGAGGAGCAACGCCCCGAAGAAGTAAACCGCCGTGTTAAAAAAGAGGATGGCTGGCAACAGACTCACCATGAGGAGACACAGCGCGTAGAGAAAGGCCTGTCGGCTGGTCATTACACCGCCCTCGTCACTGCCCGAGAGCATGACGCACCCGGCATTGGCGTAGTCCTCACGGTACATCCAGGCGATGGCAAGGAAGTGCGGCATCTGCCAGAACCACAGAATCGCAAAAAGGAGGCTGCCTTCGAGATCGTACACGCCGTGCGCAGCGATCCAGCCGATGAGCGGAGGCAAGGCTCCTGGAATCGCTCCCACCAGCGTATTGAGCGAGCTCATGCGCTTCATCGGAGTGTAGACCAGCACGTAGATCGCGATGGTGGCAAAAGCGAGAAAGGCCGCCCGATAGTTCGTAAAGAGAGCAAGGACGAGCAGGCCGGCGACGGAGAAAAGCAGACCAAACAAAAGCGCATCCTGCGGGTGCATCCTTCGCCCGGGCAACGGACGGTTCCGGGTGCGCTTCATCAGACCATCGAGATCGCGCTCCCACCATTGGTTCAAAGCGGCGGCCCCGGCGGCGCAGAGGGCGGTGCCGAGCAGCGTGGCCGAGAGCAGGACATAGTCCATCGGCCCCTGCCACCCCACCATGAAGCCGACAAAGGTGGTGATGAGGACAAGAAACGAGAGCCGCGCCTTCGAAAGCTCGAGCAAATCCCCGAAAAGGGACTCGAGTCGGGATAGGGCGGGTGCGGCTGTCTTCATCATGCGGCGTTCATCAATGGGTGTTTTGGAGCGTCCGGCCAAGCGAAATTTCCCGCCCGCAAACCGCAAAACATTCGCAGGGAAAGTAGCCCCCCGACGACCAAAATCAAGGCTCCAACCGCGACATGCCCTGTCGCAATGTCCGCCGCCTTGTTGGACCAGATCGTCCAGGCTCCCAGGCAGACCTGCACGATGACCAGGGCGAGCCAGACCGCTGCCCAGCGGCGGATCGGCGCGGCCTGCCGCGTACGCCATGCCCGAGAGAAGACCATCGTGATGCCCACGAGGATGCATACTGCCGTCAGGCGATGCACCATTTGCACCCACACCTGAAAGGCCGTGGTCTGAGGCTGCCCAGCCTGAACCCGGGCGGCATTGATCTGCGCCATGGCTTCCGCCGAGGTGTCAGGAATCACGCGACCATAGGCCAGCGGGAAGTCGGGAATCGAAAGCCCGATGTGCTCGTGACGCATCGTTGCGCCAAGGCCGAGCTGGAAATAGATGATGATCGTCGTGACCAGCGTCATGTACGCCAGTGTGCGATCAGGCATATATGCAACCCAGCGACCTTCTCGAAAGGCGCGGCTGGTCAGTACAGCGAGGATTGCCAGAGTCAGCAGAAAGGCCTGGGCCAGAAGACCATGGAAGACGCCGATCTGATCCTTGAACCAGACAACTCGCAACCCGCCGAGCACTCCTTGAAGGATAACAGCCGAGAAGACTGCAACCCCGAGCCAACGGAGATCGCGCGGATTCCGGCAAAACTTGAAGATGCCGAATGCGATCATCGGCAGTGCCAGCACCGCGCAGGTCAGATAGACCGGCATCTCGCGGACGCCGAGAAGCAGGACGATGAAGATGATGGCCGAAATGCCGGCGGCCTTGATCTTTCCTGTCGTTTCCCGCCCCCAAAGACAGGCAGCGAGGACTGTGGTCAACACGCCGACGCCGGTGGCGATGAGGCGATGCCCGTGCTCGTAGAAGATACCCCCCACCCAGCGCGAGATCGGGAAGGCAAACATGTTGTACCCGTAGGTATTCGGCCAGTCTGGCACCGACATTCCCACTCCCTTTGAGGTTACCAATCCCCCGCTCCAGATGAGGATGAGCGTGACGAAGGCCGTCAGGATGGCCCAGCCGTGGATGAATGAATCACTAAAAGTCCAGGTGTTCTTCTTCATATCAACATCAATGCCTGCTGCGTTTGCGCGTGCGGGAGCTGGCACTTTCGGCAGAAGTCGCCCGGCGGTCAATCCCGGCACGCGAAAGATATACGACGGCCGGACGCTTGGGGGTGACGATACGTGAATTTTTCAGGCTGCCGGAGGTGATTGCACCGGTGACGGACTGCTCGTCGGCGGGGGTGTGGGTTCCGGCAGCGGCGGGGGAGAAACCTGCCGGGGGATTTCCTGTAGCTCTTTTTGTGTCCAGGCTGCCCGGCGCTCCCTGGTTTCCTCCCGCACCTGGGCGACGAATTCTTTCGAGATAGGCGGGGCAGAGTTCCCCCACTCCGAGCGCACGTAGGTCAGGATGGCGGCGATCTGGTCATCCTTGAGGACGCCGCCCCATGGGGTCATCACGTTGTTGAAGCTCCGACCCTCCACGGTGATAGGTCCCTGCAATCCGTGAAGAACGACGCGGACGAGGTGATTGTCCCCATGCCACTCCTGCCCGAGCACCCATTCGCTCCCCACCAGCGGTGGATAGGTTCCCGGGATGCCCATGCCGTTCGGCTGATGGCAGGCTCCGCAATTTTGCATGTAGAGCCGCCGACTGAGCATTCGCGGGTCTGGTGCCGGTTTCGGCGCACCGTTATCTTTTCCCGCAGCCAGTCGGGCCGGGTCGTAAACCGAGGAGCTGAATCCTCCGCTATTCGCCCAGAGGAACATGCCTCCCACGAACATCACCGCCATGATCACTCCCAGCAGCCAAAGTTTCACGGGCTCGCGCGCCGCCGTGGCATGGAGTTCCACGAGGTCGAGGGCCTCCTGCGGCGAGGTGGAGTCGCGCTGCGGATCGCTCATTTCGCCTTCTCCAGCGGAGCCTCCGGCAGTGAGTAGTCTTGCTTGAGCGAAAGCAGGTAGGCCGCAAGCGCGCGAGCCTCGGGGGTGGGAACCACCTCGTAGCCCTCAGGCGGGGAATATGATCCGCGCAATCCCACCAACGCCTCAGCGGATTGCTGCCCGGAGATTGGCCGCACAATGTAGAGATACCGATAGGACGGCATGGCGGAGCCCGTTTGATAGAGCAGCCGATGAACCTCCGCCTCGTCCTTCGCACGCAGACCATAGTTCGCCAAATCCGGCCCGATGCGCAGATAACCGAAGGCGGCGGGTTGTTGATAGAGAAAGTCCCTCGCGACAGTGCGCCGGGAGCCGAGCTTTTTCTCGATATCCCCGCTGATCGACGCAGGCCTCACCTGCTGGGTATGGCAGTAGGCGCATCCCTCGGCGGCAAAGACCCGCTGGCCTGCATCGGCCAGGCCCGAGAGAGCCGGGGGCAACGTCGAATCGCTGGCCTTGTCCGGCACGGACGTCAGATACCCGAGCGTCATGTACGAATACATCGCGACGCCCAGCCACGCCGAAGCAAAGACCAGGACGACACCTACTATGACCGGAGGCGTACGGTTCATGGCGGCGTGATCAGGTGACGGACCAAAGCCCTGTGAACCCGGAGAAAAAGGCAAATCGCCCCGGCGAGGAAAATCAGCAAGCCGAGAAGCGCAAGAAAGCGGAACGGCATCACGTAGTCGACCGAGTGGCTGAAGACAATTCCGGGATCGGACTGGGCGAACCCCTGCAGGATTCCCCCCAGTACGAGGCAAACTACCGCCCCGCCGACGCCGATGATGGTCAGCCACAGGTGCCACGAACCCAGTTTCTCAGCCAAGGAATCGCGGCGCTCGAATTGCGGGAGGACGAATTGAATCAACCCGCCAAGTGACAATGTCACAAAGCCGCCCAGGCCCAGCAGCCCGACGGCGACCGCGATGTCGGTAAAGTTGAAGATGCCTGCCACCGGAGGAAAAGCCAGGATGGCTGCCAGCAGGTAGGTGCCCGCGAATGCCCCGATGCCGGCAGCCGCGTGGCGCAGCGGGAGGGTCCACTCGGAAGTGCCTTTCAGCACACCGAAGACATTCACCCCGGCGATGAGCACCGGGATCATCATGAGGAACGAGGTTACGAAACCCATGCTCGCCATCCACGCCGGGACGGGGCCGCCAACCATGCGGCCCATTCCGCACCATGCGGCAAAGAGCATGAAGCTCCAGAAACCGAGCTGGCTGAGATTGTACGCGGCGAGCCTGCGCCCGAGCACCTGAGGCACGATGTAAAAGATCGCCGCCAGCGAAACCGGCGCAAGCCAGAGATTCAGCATCCCCCCGGCGAACCACGCCGCCACCGGAGCCTGGGCCGGACCGGGAATCGGCAACCAGACCAGCAGGACATTGCCCGTCACGACCAGCCACGGGAAGCACAGCAGCGCCGCCACAAGATACCACGAGGAGGCAAAGACTCCCGGGATTCGCCGTCCTCGGAAGAGCGCATACCCCCAGATCGCCATGGCCACGTAGGCCAGCAGGATCGTCACATTGGCAAAGGGAGGGAGTTCCAGCAGGAGCAAACCATTTCCGCCAATCGCCAAGATGGCGCACAGGCCAAGAAGCAAAGCGAGATTCCACGCACCCAGGGCGCAGTAGGCCAGCCGTCCCGACGGCATGGTGACGCCGCCGAGACGGGACAGGAGATACAGGATCGTCGCCACGGCGGCAAGCGAACCCCAGCCATAGACGAGGGCATTGATTCCCGCCGGAACCAGCCTCCCATAGGTGAGAAAGGAAATACCACCGAGAAAGGCGGGATTCACGACCTGGACCCCGGCAACGATCAGCAATGCCAGGCCGACCACCAACCACGTCGCGGCTGAGGCGGAAAACCACAGCAGCAATCGCGGCAGCGGATCAGTCCAGCCCTCCGGCCACCGACCCGAATTTTCCACAGTATCTGACGAACCCAGGCTCATGGCGTGGCGGCAGGGCTGGGCGAAGGCGATGCCTCCGGCGATGGCACAAGCAGAACAGCATGCGGTGATGTCCCTGCATACTTCTTGACGATAAGTTCCATCGCCCGGTCGATCGGAATTTGAAACGAGTCCCCTGCCCGGTCGATCACGGCATAGGTATTCAGTCTCTCGGAGTCTTTCTTACGAAGCTCGGCCAGCTCCGTGCGGCGCTCCTGCGCGCGAGCGGCATCCTCCCGGGCCGGGCCGGGATCACCAACCCTCACGACCACCACCGCAACCGCGAAAAGCGCAAAAACGCCCAAGCCCCCGGCGATCAACCGGAGAGGAAAATGGCGGGGTTGTGGAGAGTTGGACATCAGTTTTGCAAGTCGATGGATTGTTGCAGCCTCGGGTCGCGGATCGGGTAGAGGGCGGAATCGCCAAGGGCCTTCAGGAAGACGGCCACCAGCGTTGAGCCGATCGCCAGGACGGCGAGCAAATCCAGGATGCTCGGTCGGAAGCCGGTGCGATGCAGCTCCGGCAACACCATCAGATAAACATCGAGCAGGTGCATCGCGAGAATCCACCCCGCCACGCCGCAGAGAAAACCTGGGCGGCGTTTGCCCAAGCTCGGCAGCAGGAGCAGGAACGGCACCACAAAATGGCCAACCACCAGAAGGATGCTGAGCACATTCCAGCTCCCGGTGTTCCGCAGGATGAAGTAGCTCGTTTCCTCCGGGATGTTGGCATACCAGATCAGCATGTATTGGCTAAACCCGATGTAGGCCCAGAAAATCGTGAAAGCGAGGAGGAGCTTGCCGAGGATGTGGTAGTGCTCCTCCGTGATGAGGCCTTTGAAATACCCCACCGACCGCAAAGCCGTCACCACGAGTACCAGCACACAAAGCGAACTCAACGCCGCTCCGGCAAAGAGATAAACGCCCCATATGGTGGAGAACCAATGCCAGTCGAGGCTCATCAGCCAGTCCACTGCGGCAAAGGTGACGCACAGGGCGAGAGGCACGATGGAGGCAAACGCCACGCGCCGATTATAAATCGTACACCGTACCGACCCGCTCGCATCCTGCGCCACCGAGTACGCGCGCAGCAGATAGGCTGAACCGATAAAGACCGCGAAATAAACCAGCGTGCGCCCCCAGAAGAACGGGCGATTCAGGTACGCCGCCTTTTCTTGCAACACGGGATTGCCCGCATTCGCCGGGTCCATCCACGCCCACAGGTCCGGAGCGACAAAGACCAGCGGAATAAACAAAACCGCCAGCGCCGAGAAAAGGCACGCGCTGTTCTCAAGTTGGCGTCGCATCACCACACTCCACTCGGCATCGACCGCATGATGAACGATCACCCAGAACAATGCTCCGAGCGAAATCGTGAAGAAAAACACGAAGGCGAAGAGATACGAAAACGCAAACTGCCGCACGTCGAGGATCGCGCCGATGAGCAACCCGAAAAACGCCAGCGCCGAAAGCGCACATGCGGCAAGAAAACCGTAGCCCACATGCCGATAGTCAAATTTCTGATCAGGCCGCAGGCTCATGGCGTGGAAAGCAGTTTTGCCTGCTCCTCCGGTGGCAGGTCGTTGGCTGTCGCGCCGCCCTGGGATTTTTGCAGCGCACGCAGATAGGCGATGATGGCCCAGCGATCGGGCACCTGCACGCGGTCGCCCAGGCCGAACATCGTGTTCTTGCCATTCGTGATCGTGTTAAAAATCTCGCCATCTGACATCGTGCGCAGGCGATCCTGATGAAAGCTCTGCACGGTATTCAGGCCAAACTGCTTTGCCATTCCGTCCCCCGCCCCGGTCGCGCCATGGCAGATCGCGCAGTTGATGGCGTAGCGTTCCTGCCCCCGCCGCATGGTCTCCATCGTCACCTCAAAGGGAATGCCCGTTCCCCATTGGGCACCGATGCGTCCGGTATTGAAGTAGTCCGTGCCAGCACCAAAGTTCACGCGGTCGTACGGGCTGGCGGATTCCGTCACGACGCCTTTGATCGGGCGCTCCAGCGGCTGGTCGTATCCCAGCGGCACCGTTCCGGGCACGGGAGGACGCGCCGCCCGGCCATCCGCGTAGAATGTGCTTGGGTCCTGGGCTTTCACCTTCGGCTGACGATCCATATCGGGGAAAATCTCAAACGGCGGAGCCGCAGACTTTTGCCCGCGCACGCCAAACATCACGATCACGAGAATCGCGATAAAAGCCAGCAGGATGAAAAAGGTGCGCAGCATCGGTTAATCCTCGTGGATCACGGTTACGTTGCTGCCGCCCAGCGACTCCAGAAATCGCCCGGTTTCGTCTTTTGAAAACTTCGGATCGCGCGACTCGATCACCGCAAAAAAACCATCAGCGCTCACGCCCTTGAAGCGGTCCCAGTTGAAAAGCGGATGATTAAAGCGCGGCAGCCCGATCATCATCAGCAACCCGATGAAGGCGGTGAACGCCGAAAAGAGCACGGTCGTTTCAAAGAGGATCGGAAAGTACGCCGGGATGGCAAAAAAGCCGAACGGCTTCCCATGCACGATGAGCGGATAAATGACCGCCGAGGGAATGTATTGCAATGCCACCGCCGCGAGAAAACCCGTCAATCCGCCGATGAAGACGATCCGCCCCAGCGGCGAACGACGGGATTGCACGGCCTTGTCCATTCCATGGATCGGAAACGGCGAAAAGACATCAAAGCTCTCGTATCCTGCGGCGCGGAGTTCCTTGGCCACGCGGACAAGGTCAACCGCAGAGGCAAACTCGGCGCCGACTCCGTACAAGGGCGATGAGGGATTCCCGGCGATATCCATCACAGCTTACCTCCCGAATCAGGATTGGCTGACGGCAGCACCGCCTTGACCTCAAACATGCAGATCATGGGCAGGAACCGGATGAAGAGAAGGAAGAGCGTACCAAAGAGCCCGAACGTCCCGGCGAACATCGCGATATCCACCCAGGTCGGGTGAAACATGCCCCACGACGACGGCAGGAAGTCGCGAGTCAGCGAGGTCGCCACGATGACAAAGCGCTCGAACCACATCCCGACATTGGCAAACATCGCGATGACAAAGACCCAGATCACATGCGTGCGGAAAAAGCGGAACCAAAGCAGTTGCGGCACCGCGACATTGCAAAGGATCATCAGCGCATAGGCCCACCAGTACGGCCCCGTCGCCCGATACCAAAAGGTGGCGCGTTCAAAGGGATTGCCGCTGTACCATGCCATGAACATCTCCATGAGGTACGCGTAGCCGACGATGGACCCGGTAAAGAGCAGGACCTTGCACATCTTGTCGATGTGGGAAACGGTGATCAGATCGCCCAGCGGACGATAAACCGCACGCGCCGGGATGAGGATCGTCAATACCATCGCGAACCCGCCAAAGATTGCCCCAGCCACGAAATACGGTGGAAAAATCGTCGTGTGCCAACCCGGAATCACGGATGCCGCGAAGTCGAAAGAAACCACCGAGTGAACCGAGAGGACGAGCGGGGTGGAAAGCCCGGCGAGCAGCAGGTACGCCATTTCGTAGTGCCTCCACTGGCGATTCCCCCCGCGCCATCCCAGCGCGAGAATGCCGTAGAAGAACTTGCGAACCTTCGTCGTCGCCCGGTCGCGCAGGGTGGCGAGGTCGGGTATCAACCCCGTGTACCAGAAAAGCACCGAGACCAGGAAATACGTGAGTACCGCAAAGGCATCCCACATCAGCGGACTGCGGAAGTTTTGCCAGATCCCATTGGCATTCGGCACCGGGATGAGGAACCACGACATCCAGACGCGACCCACATGCATCGTGGGATAGATCGCCGCGCAGATCACGGCGAAGAGCGTCATGGCCTCTGCGGCGCGGTTGATCGAGGTACGCCATTTCTGGCGGGTGAGGAAGAGAATCGCCGAGATCAGCGTACCCGCGTGGCCGATGCCGATCCAGAAGACGAAATTCGTAATATCCCAGGCCCAGCCGACCGGGTGGTTGTTTCCCCACACCCCGACGCCGGTGGCGACGAGATAGGTGGTGCAGGCGATCAGTACGAGCAGCAGGGTTCCCGTGATGGAAATCGCCACCCACCACCAGCGCGGAGTCTTTGCCTCGACGATGGAGCTCACATAATCCGAGATCCAGCCCCTCGTGCGCCCAGGGGCAACCAGCGGCGCACGCTCCACAGAAGCGCGCGCTCTCTCTTCGACAGGGCTGAGAGTTCCTTCCGCCATGGCTAGTGAGGCCCTCCTTCCGGCCCATTCGCCATTCCCACACTGGTTGCGTCCGGCATGGCGGGATTGGGATTCTTGATGCGGGCGAGATAGGTCACGCGCGGCTGAGTGTTCAGGTACTTCAGCGTCACGTATCCGCGATTGCTTTGCCGCAGGCGGGTTACGCGATCTTTGGGATCAGCGATATTGCCAAAGACAATCGCATCGCTTGGGCAAGCCTGCTGGCACGCGGTCTGAAACTTCGGGATCGGCACCTCGTATTTATTCCGAGGCCCGGCCTGCACCATGCGGGAAATCTTGGCCTCCTCGATGCGCTGGATGCAAAAGGTGCATTTCTCCATCACACCGCGCATGCGCACGGTGACGTTGGGATTCTTCGCCATCTTGAGGCTGTCCGCCATGCCCTTTGGCGCGAGCGGCCCCCAGTAAAGTTCCTCCAGCGGACGTTGGTTGTAGTCGAAATAGTTGAACCGCCGCACCTTCCACGGGCAGTTGTTGGCGCAATACCGCGTGCCGATGCAGCGATTGTAGGCCATGAGGTTCAGCCCCTCCTCGCTGTGGACGGTGGCATTGACCGGGCAGACCGATTCGCATGGCGCGTTTTCGCAATGCTGGCAGAGCATCGCCTGCGCAAGCATTTCCGGATTTTCCGGATTTCCCGCAAAGTAGCGGTCAATACGCATCCACGCCATGTCGCGATTACGCCGCACCTCCGCCTTGCCGACCACGGGCACATTGTTCTCCGCCTGACAGGCGACGGCACACGCGCTGCATCCGATGCAGGCATTCAGGTCAATCGCCATGCCCCATTGATCCGGGGCGGTGAGCTGCGGGTGCTCGTACAGGGAGGTCGTGGGTGGATTATGCGCGTCCACGAGTCCCATCGACTGTACGAACGTCGGGTCTTTTTTGTACCGCTCGCGGGTTCCCTCACGGAAAAGGTCGCGGCCCTCCATGCTCTTGTGCTCCTGCGTGCGCGCCAGCGGATAGCTCCTTCCCGAGCCGCTCACCGAGATCGCAGAGCGAAAGCGCGGGCCGTCGCTCGTCCGCAGCGGATACGCATCGAAGCCCACGTTATCAAACAGGGCGGAGACGCCCTTGCGTCCGTAGCCTAGCGCGAGTGAGATCGAGTCATCCGCGTGTCCTGGTGCCACGATGGCGGCAGCCTCGATAGAAACATCGCCCGCCTTCAACGTGATCACGTCGGCCACCATGTCGAAATCGACCTCGTGATTGAGCGCGGTCACCTTTTGCAGCAGGCCAAAGTTATTGGCGCGGATACCCAGCCGCGCCGCTGTCGCCGGGCTGATCAGGGCGACATTGTCCCATGTCACTTTCGTCTCAAAATCCGGCGTCTCCTGCAGCCAGCTATTATTCGCGTACCGCCCGTCATCGACGCTGGAACTCTGGAGGAAAACCAGCTCAACCCCTTCCTCGACCGGCGAAGCCGCCTCCGCGAGCCTCACCGCCTCCGTCGCGCGAAACGCGAGATCCTTACCCGCCCACTGCGAGCCGGGCAGGAATCCATTGCGTAAAAACTCGTTCCATCCTTCCAGAGACACCGCACCGGCAAGGAGACCATAAGTTTGCTGAACCAGATCGAGGCCCGATGGCTGGGCATTGCCGCCCAATCGCGCCAGTATTTCCAATTCCGACACTCCGCCCCACAACGGCAGGATCATGGGCTGGATCGCCGTATAGGTTCCGTCAAAGGTCCGCACATCCCCCCACGCCTCCAGATAATGCGCCGCCGGGACATGCCACTCGGAAACCGCCGAGGTCTCGTCCTCAAACATCCCGACCCGGACCACCTCCGGCACGCGGGCCAGCAGGTCGCGCATGGCGAAGTTCGCCGGGGCGTTGTAGGCGGGATTCCCCCCAAGAACAAAAAGCGTCTTCACCCCGCCCACGCGAATCGCGTCCACGAGCCGGCTCAGAGGAGCGGCAGACGGAGCATCATCGGCCACGCCCAGAATGGTCATGCCATGGTTGCCCAGCGCCTCATTGATGCCGAAGACGAGCGCCTGCACCCAGGCAGGTTGCTGTCCACCGACCAGCACCATGCTGCGTCCGGGATTCCTCGCGAGATCGGCGGCGCATTCGGCGATCCACTTCTCATCAAAATTCGCCCCGTTTTGCGGCACCGCGCCGAGCACCGTGGCCAACCCGGAATGGTTGGTCAGGTCAACGATCCGCGTCGCCAGACGCCGGGCAAACTCCCCGATGAGCGAAGCCTTGCAGCGATAGCGATGATCCGCCATGCCGCCGGTGCAGGTGTAGTGATTCTCCACCACGTACAGGCGGTTCATCGGCGCACCGGGCTGATCAGGATTCCGGCGTGGATAGAATCCCGCCGCATACGCCGGCCCGTACTCGCTGGCGGATGAAAGGAAATCGCTGTCGAGCGCCAGGATCACATCGGCCCGCTCAAATTTCGGCACGAGACGCACTCCCGCCCCGAAGGCTGCCGCCACCACCTCGCGATCATCGCCAAGCGGTTCGTATTCGCTCCAGATCAGGCCGGGGAACCGCTGCTCAAGCTCGCCCCGCAGCCGGTCACGACTGGGCGAGTTTTTCCGTTCCACTAGGAAAGCCAGCCCCTCCGGGCGCTTCTCGCTGAGCTGGGCCAGATACGCCTCAAACTCCCCGGCCAGCACCTCGCGGCCCCCACGCTTCACCGTTCGAGACCGATGCGGATCATACAGATCGAGCACGCTGGCCTGGGCAAAGGCATCCGTCGCGCCATTGCTGGCGGGGTGCAGGGGATTGCCCTCCAGTTTGGTAGGCCGCCCGTCGACCGTGCTTGCCACCAGCGGCATCGCCCCGCCGCGAATAGGCATCGCCGTGGCGTAATAGAGAAACTTCCCCGGCACACTCCACTCGACACCCTTGGTAAAGGGCACGAGTTGCGCCTCGGGACGGCGGCATCCCGTCAAGGCCGTGAGGGCGACGGAGGCCCCCATGAGTTTCACAAAATCGCGCTTGGTCAGCCCGGAGCTGTTGCGCTCAGCCCCACCCGGGAACTCCCGCTCGACGACATGCTCAAACTCCGGCGTATTCTCCAGCTCGGCAAAGCTTCGCCACAGAGCCGGGCGGCTTTCGCGCGGGGGATGAGGCAATTTCCGCTTCATCGGTGGCACCCTCCGCAATCCGTGGGCGGATTCACGCCCCACTCCGCCTTGAACCTGCTGCCGAGCTGGTACTGCTCGTGCGCCGACGTCGCTTTCCAGTTCAGGTTAAACACCTCCGAGGGCGGGCGCAGCGCATTCTCCGGCTGGCGATGGCAGTCGAGGCACCAACTCATGCTCTGCGGCTCATGCTGGTAGACCACCTCCATCGTATTGACGTTTCCATGGCACGAATAACAGCTCACCCCGCGGTTCACATGCGCGGCATGATTGAAATAGACGTAATCGGGCAGCCGGTGGATGCGCACCCAGTTCACCGGCGGGCCGTCCATCTTCCCGCCATTCCAGGCGGCGCGCACCGGAGCGAGCTTCGGGCTGTCGGGCTTGATCTGCGTGTGGCAGCTCATGCACGTTTGCACGGAGGGGACATTCGAGTGCGAGGCCACCTCGACGAAGCTGTGGCACGTCCGGCAGTCCATGCCGAGCTGGTCAACGTGCAGGGCGTGGGAGAAGGGAACAGGCTGCGTCGGCTGATACCCCACCCTGGTGAACTTCGGGGTAAAATAATACGTGACCGCCGCAGCGATCGAGAGAGTCAGAACGCCCAGGCAGATAACCACTTTCCACGGAAGCTGATTTGTCCATTTCGGGAAGAAGTTGGCCATTTCGGTCGAGACTCTTTTCGGGGGCGAGACTCACATATCCCCTGCCAGCCGTGGAGGGCTGACAACTGATCGCAAGAGCCTAAAAATGAAAGCCGGATTGGCAAACTTTTTCGGGCGGAAAGCGGAAATTCATGGCACTAATCCGCGACCGAAATATGAGTAACGCCATGAGACTCTCCGTGTGGATTTGCGCCCTCTTCTCGGCGGGCGCGCTCTGGGCCCAGACCGCCGCCCAGCCGCCCCTCCCTACCGTCAAGCTCACGATCAACGGCAAGGCGCTCACCGCCGAGGTCGCAGACGACAACACCGAGCGCGCCACCGGCCTGATGTTCCGCGAAAAACTGGCCGAGGACAGCGGCATGCTTTTTGTGATGCCCCGGGTTGAGCAGGCCACGTTCTGGATGCGCAACACACTCGTCCCTCTTTCCGTCGCCTACGTCGATCCGACCGGCACGATTCTCGAAATCCACGACATGAAGCCCCGTGATGAGACCCCGGTCCAGAGCAGGTTTCCATACGTCGCCTATGCCCTGGAAATGGACAAGGGGTGGTTTGAGAAAAAGGGCATCCTCCCGGGAGACCGCATTATCGGACTCCCGGCAGGTCCAAGGTAAACGAGCCTACCGCAGGAGCATAAAGGCCGCCGCCGCGATGAGCGTCGGCCCGAGCGCCCCGGCCAGCAGCCCCAGGGGATTCACTCCGCCAGGGCCAAAATGCTTCTGGAGCAGCGACTGACCCGCGGGATTCGGCGCATTGGCGATTACGGTCAGGCCGCCTCCGACGACCGCTCCCGCCACGACCGCGTACTCAAGGGCTTCGCTGAAGTTCGGCACCAGCGTCGCCAGATAGGTGATGGCGGCGTTGTCGTTGAAGGCCGTCAGCAGCACCGCGCCACCAAAAAGCGGCCACTCGCTCAGCCCGCCCAGGACGGGAGCGATCCACCACTGCTGGCAGCCGCCGTGAATGACCAGGGAGGCGAGGAAAAAGCCCACCAGCATCGGTCCCCGCAGGCTGATTGTGAATTGATGGCGCTCGGTCGCCTTTACGTAAGCGAGGAAGAAAAGCAGCCCGAGGAGAACCAGCGCCGGATGATGCGCCACCAGCACCGTCCAGGTCACGGCGAGCAGATGCACAAAGGTTACCGTCCAGGGAATCGGGATATCGTCGGACTCATGGTGACCCTCGGGGGTTGCCTTCAGGGCGAGGAGTTCGCGCGAGAAAATCGCCAGAACGAGCAAATTGGAGACGAGAATGGAAAGCGCCGCCTTCCAGCCAAAATGGCTCATCATGAACTCCAGGCCCCACTGCCATTTGGTCGCCACCATCACCACCGGAGGCGCGGCGAAGTGGGTAAGGGTGCCACCGATGGAAACATTGACAAAAAGCAGGCCGATCGTCGCATAGGCGAGAGCCTTGCCCGGCTTGAGCTTGTAAAAGCGATCCGCCAGCAGCATTGCGCTGATCGTCATGGCCGCCGGCTCTGTGATGAATGATCCCAGGATAGGTCCCAGCGTTAAAATCGACAGCCACCACGCGGCAGGCGTTCCCTTGCCCACGGCGGCAACCAGAGCGAGGCATTTCTCCGCCACAAACAGGATCGGCCGGGAACTCGCAATGGCCATGATGACAAATACGAAGATCGGCTCCGTGAAGTTCACCCCGTCCACGTAGTGCACCATGGAGTCCCATCCCTTGAAAACCACGATGGCGATGCCGAGCGGAATCAGCCAGATGCCAAAGATCGCCTCGATTTCGCCGAGAAAATGAAACAGTGTCGCCCGAAATTGCAGCCGGTCCCGCTGCCGGGCCACGCGGTAGCCGTCGGCCCGCTCGTCCTTGTCCTCCAGCACGTCGTATTTGTGCCGATAGTCGTGCGCGATTTTGAGGAACTTCGACGCAAAAAAGGTATGGATGATCGCGAGCAGGAAGATGCCTGTGGCAATCAGGTTGAAAGGGTCTGTCGCGATTCGGCCCGCCAGTTTGGCCTCCAGCGATGGGACATTATCGTCATGATAGCTTTCCAGCGGACGCGGGAAGTCTCCGCCTCCCCCGCCGGACGCTGCTCCGGCGACCGCCACCCCGGCCAGCAGGCAGACCAGGGTCAGGATCAGGACCGATCTCGCTGTCACTCCCTAGATGTACTGAATGACCTGGCTCTTCTCGAAGCGCACCTTCGGGAGCTTGGCGTATTTATCCGTCTCCGCACGGTATCCCGCCGGGCAGGCTGCGACGGTGAAGTAGCCGGAACCCTCCAGGCCGAGCACCTTGTCGTATCCAGCGGGGTCGAGGCCCTCCATCGGGCAGGTATCGACGCCGAGCAAGGCCGCCGCCGTCATGAAATTGCCAAAGGCGATGTAAAGCTGGCGGGTGGCCCAGGAGCGCACGTCAAACTCCGACTCCGGCTTGGAGATGAAGCCATTGACTACGGCTTCAAATCCCGAGAGCTGTTCGACAGGAAGACTGCGGACCTCCGCCGTGCGAAGGATGTGTTTGCGCACATCATCCGCCGTCACGGGGTGCTTCACGGCAAAGACCACGAGATGCGACGCATCGACCACCTGCGTCTGCCCCCACGAAAGCGGCACAAGCTGCTGGCGTAGCTCGGGATTGTTCACCACGAAAAACTTCCACGGCTGCAAGCCGAACGAGGAGGGGGAAAGCACCAGCGTCTCCTCCAGCGCCTGCCATGTCGCCTCGTCGATCTTCTTGGAAGGATCGAACTGTTTCGTGGCGTAGCGCCACCGGAGGGCGGCAAGAATCGTTTCCGTCGGCTTCATGGGCTTCAAAGGGAGCCTTGAGGCGGCTTTTCCGCAAGTCAAAAGCGCCTCATTTGAGCTTGTCGGACCGATTGTCTCTCGTCTAAACGGATCAGATGAGTCCGCAACTGTTGCAAACAAGCGCGATCGTCGTCTCCCTCGGTCTACTCACCTCCGCCTGCGAAAATCTCTCTCCGGGTGAGAATGCCGGTCTCTTCGGAGCCGCCGCCGGTCTGGCCACGGGCATCCCGCTCGCCGCCGCCGGGGTCGACCCGGCCATCACGATTCCTGTCACGGCAGGAGCCGTGGCCGTCGCCGGAGTGAGCGCCTATGTCATCGCCAAGCACCAGGCGAGCGAGCGTCAGCGCAAGATCGCCGAGCAGCGCGCCCGGGTTTACCTCGCAGAGCAGGCGCAGAAGCAGAAGGAGCAGGAAGCCGCCGCTGCCGCCGCCAAGGCGAAGCAAAAGAAGCCCCGCTACATCGCAGTGCAGACGGTGAAGGAAGACACCAACCAGGGTAAATCCCAGGTCATGATCTTCGACACCCAGAGCAACGAACTCGTGGGCAATAACGTCTACGACCTCAAGTCTTCGCCGAAAGTGGGCCAGACGACCAAGTTTGACACCTACTCCGCCGAGTACGTCGGCACGGGTTCCTAGCCAAAGATCTGCCGCCTCTCGCCTGCCGTCAGCTCCCGCCACTGGCCGGGATTCAGGTCGGTCGGAAGGCAATAGTCACCGATCTTCACCCGGATGAGCCGCAGGGTGGGAAATCCCACTGCGGCCGTCATCCGGCGCACTTGGCGATTTCTTCCCTCGCGGAGTTCCAGCTCCAGCCACGAGGTCGGAATGTTCGCCCGATAACGAATCGGCGGATCGCGCGGCGGCGGCTCGGGATTGGGAATGACGGGGCGCGCACGGGCAGGCAGGGTTTTCTTCCCTTGAATCACCACGCCCTGCTCCAGCTTGCGGGCAGCCTCGGCGGTGACTTCCCCCTCCACCTGCGCCCAATACGTCCGCCAGTGGCTGCGGCGCGGATCGAGGAGCCGGGTATTTAAACCGGGTTCGTCACTGAGCAAAATCAGTCCCTCGGAATCGTAGTCCAGCCGTCCCAAGGGATAGACGTTCTTGGGAAATCCAAACTCCGCCAGCGTGCGCTGCCCCTCCACATCGGGAGTGAACTGCGAGAGGACGTTGAACGGCTTATGCAGCGCCAGCAGCATTTCGCCGCTACTCCAGCACCACGCCGACCGGGCAATGGTCGCTACCCGTCACATGCGGCCAGATGAAGGCGTCCTTGAGCCTCGGACGCAACTCGGGCGAGATACACACGTAGTCAATGCGCCACCCGATGTTCCTCTCTCGAGCATTGCTCTGGTAGCTCCACCAGGTGTAGTGCCCCGTGGCAGGCTGAAATTCCCGAAAAGTGTCGATGAAGCCCCCGCCGATGTACGTATCAAAGCTGGCGCGCTCCTGGGGAGTGAATCCGGCGTTGTTGATATTCCCCTTGGGCCGGGCGAGGTCGATCTCCTTGTGGGCCACGTTAAGGTCGCCGCAGAAGATGACGGGTTTCGTTTTTTCCAGCCCCTTGAGGTAGGCCAGAAAATCCGGCCCCCACGAGTTCACGCGATAATCCAGCCGGGTCAGCTCGCGCTGGGAGTTGGGTACGTAGACGTTGACCACGTAGTAGTCGGCAAATTCCGCCGTGATCACCCGCCCCTCGCGGTCATGGTGATCGTGCCCGATGCCGTTGCGCACGGAAAGCGGCGTGGTTTTCGTAAAGATTGCCGTGCCGGAATACCCCGGCTTCTCGGCAGCGTTCCAGTAAATCTCGTAGCCATCAAAGGTGGCCCCGACCTGCTCCTGCCGCGCCTTGGTTTCCTGGAAGCAAACGATATCCGCCTGCGCCGTCGCCAGCATGTCATGCAATCCCTTGCCCAGAACGGAGCGAATGCCGTTCACATTCCACGAAACGAGTTTCATTTATACGAAAGAAAATTCCGCCCGTACCGCGTCATGGTCCGACGCCTTGGTCGGGACCACCCGGGAAGACTCCAGCCGGAACGGGGCATTGTAAAAGATATGGTCGACGACGAAGGGCATGCGCTTCCACGTGATCTGATCCGCCTGGGCGGTAAGGAAGCCCGCCTCGCCGAACTGCGCCAGCAGCGTCTCCTCCGGGGAACTGTTGAAATCCCCCGCCAGCAGGGTCGGCGCACCGGATCGGCGGAGTTCCCGCTCCACGAGATCCCGCTGCTCGCGAAACTCGTTGCTGGAGGCCTTGATCATGAAAAACGCCTGGAGGTGGGTATTGATCAACCGGACGGCGCGTCCCTCGATCTCGGTCTCGGCGGCAATCAAAAGCCGATAAGAGGGCCGGCGCTCAATACCCGCATATTCAAACCGGATGTCCGCCGGGGGCAGGTCGATGCGGTGAAAGTTCCGCAATGGTGTTTTGGAAAAGATCGCCAGCCCAAGCCCGAAGGGTAATTCCAGGGGATTTTTCAACGGATATCCAAAAACCGCGTCGTATCCCGGGAGCTGGGAGCGGAGAAATTCATAGTTCGGCGGAGGCTCGATCTGGCCGCCTCCCTCGAAGCCGCACTCGACCTCCTGGAGGAAGACGATGTCGCAATCCTGCTCTTGAATAAAGGCGGCGGAGGCGGCGAGATCGACCGGAGTGGTATCCGGCGAGGCGTCGTCCCAAAGCTGCCCATTCTGCATGTTAAAGGTGAGCGTACTAAACATTGTCGAGACCGCGCCTTGCCGCGGGATGCGGGTTTGTATAAACACGATCCGCCGACAAGGCAAATCTGACCATGCATAAACTCGTTCTCATTCGTCACGGCGAAAGCGCCTGGAACAAAGAAAATCGGTTCACCGGCTGGACCGATGTTGATCTCACCGACAAGGGCCGGGAAGAAGCCCGCGAGGCCGGCCGTCTCATGAAGGCAGAAGGTTTTTCGTTCGATATCGCCTACGTGTCGGTCCTCCGCCGCGCCCTCACCACCCTCTGGCTCGCCCTCGACGAGATGGATGAGCTCTGGATTCCGGTCGAGAAGTCCTGGCGCCTCAACGAGCGCCACTACGGTGCGCTCCAAGGCCTGAACAAGGCCGAGACCGCCGCAAAGTTCGGCGACGACCAGGTGCTCGTGTGGCGCCGCAGCTACGACATCCCGCCGCCAGTCCTGGAAAAGACCGACGAGCGCTGGCCCGGCCACGATCCCCGCTACAAAAATATCCCGGAAGCCGAGCTTCCCGTCACCGAGTGCCTCAAGGACACCGTCGCCCGCTTCCTGCCCCTCTGGCACGAGACGATCGCCCCGGTCGTTCGCTCCGGTCAGAAGGTCATCATCGCCGCGCACGGCAACAGCCTCCGCGCGCTCGTGAAGTACCTCGACAACGTCTCGGACGAGGAAATCATCAGCCTCAATATCCCGACCGGCGTGCCGCTCGTGTACGAGCTCGACGACGATCTCAAGCCCATCCGCCACTACTACCTCGGCGACCAGAGCGCCATCGAGGCTGCCATGCAGGCGGTCGCCAACCAGGGAAAAGCCAAGTAATCTGGTGAGCGAATCGAAGGACGCGGCGGGAGAGCAGCAGCCCGGCTCCCGCTTTGAGTTGCTATGCGGTGTCACCATCGCCATCCTCGCCGCCCTTCTGGCCATCAACGAACTCGGGTCCGGGAAATTCGGCGGTGATGAAATCGCCGCCCGGAACGAGGCAACGAAGGCCTATTCGTGGTATGGTTCCAAGAGCCTGAAGGAGAACCTGGCAGAAGGTCAGCGCGACCTTCTGCTGGCTCTCCGGGCCGCTGGGGCGATCGCCCCGGAAAAAGCCTCCGCCGTCCAGGGCACTCTCGACCGGCTCGACGGCGAGATGGATCGCTACTCCCGGGAAAAGCAGGAAATCCTCGTCGGCTCCGACGCTGTTGGGAAAGACAACTGGGCTCAGGCCGTCGACGGCCAGCTCGGCAAGGTCCGCGGCGCGAAGCAATGGGATGCCGAGTCGGATCAACTCGACCGCGCGGGCGATATCTTCGATACCGCCACACTCTTCCTCCAGCTCTGCCTCGTAATGGGCGCGATCAGCCTCATCATGAAGGCACCCGCCCGGCGGAACGCCTTCTTCGCCGCCATGCTGATCCTCGGGATAGCAGGCGTCGGGTTTTCCGCCCGCGCCTTCTATATCGCATTCAATCTCTGATCAGAGAACGAGGTCTAGCTTCGCGAGTTTTTCCCGCGTTTCCGTCGCGTTGCGGTTCAGTACGGAATTGATTCCGAGTCGCGAAGCCACTTCGCAGAGCAGCGGGCGATCCTCGATATAGGCCACCTGCTGCGGCTTCACCTGCGCCACGTCGATGGCGAGGCGGTAGATGTCGAGGTCCGGCTTACGGAAGTGGACAAAGGCCGACACGATGAAGAAATCAACGAAGCTCTTGAGATTGAAGCGCTCGATGCGGTCCTCGGCGACTTCGCGACCTTCATTGCTCACCACCGCGACGCGGAGGCCGTAGACCGCCTTGAGACGGGTCACGAGGTCGATCATGTCCTGATGGGGCTTGGCCTCCTCAAGGATATACTTCTTGACGTCGTCCGGCGTGAAATCCCGCTTTTCGTAGAAAATGATCTGCCACAGGTACTCGTCGAGGGACATCTTGCCTTCCTCGTACGTGTCGTAGGTGACGTGATGGCGGTGGTAGATCTCCTCGTAATCGAGGCCAAAATGGGCGGCTGTCTTCTTGCGAAGCTCCGTATCCCAGCCGTTGGTGAGGAGAACTCCGCCGATATCGAGGAAAAGCGTGGTGATGGGGGTTTGCGCCATAAGGTGGATTTACTGTTCCAGTCGTTTGCGTCGGACGCAAGGTTTCCTGCACAACAAAAAAGCCGGGCTCCGCGAGGAACCCGGCCTTTTGCAAAACAAGGAGAACGAACTTTCTAGAACACGAAACGAACGCCCGTGCGGAAGAGACCGAAGGCGTTGCTGTTCGATTCGGTGATGACACCGCGACCATCGGCAAACCAGCCGACATGGTAAAGAGGACGCCATTCGATGCCGCCGCCCACCTGGACGCTGCCCTTGATGTCGCCGTCGATGTGAGCACCACCGCCCACGAGGGCATAGGGAGCGATCCGCCACGCGCAGATCGGGTAGCGAACCTGGAAGGTGCCGGTGAAGTTGTGCTCGGCCGTGCCGTCATTGCCATACCACCAGGCTTCCGCACCGATGCCGAAGTAGCGAAGGAAGTAGAAGTTGGCTCCGGTGCCGCCACCCACGCCGCCGTGAAATCTCGCACCTTGTCCGACCACGCCGGCAAAGAAGCCGTCGATCTGGAACTCAGTGTCGCGGAAAACGCAGCTTTCCTCGGGGACGACTTCTTTGATGGCCTTGAAGCTCTTCCCGTCTCCCGCCTGGGCGGATACGGCTACGACAGCAAGGCTTCCAATAAGGGAGAGTAGGAGTCTTTTCATTGCGCCCCGAGGTATGCCTCGCCTAAGTCCTTGCGGTCAATAGAGTTCGTATCAGGGAACACCCTGAGAAAAACCTCAAAGCCTGGGTAGGGGCGGTGTGATCTTTCCGTCGTACAGCGCCTTGCCGATGATGGCTCCGTAGAGTCCCTTCATCTCGGCAAGCTTGTGCAGATCCTCCACGGCGGAGACGCCCCCGCTGGCGATGAGGTTGCACTTCAGGGTGTCGAGCATCACCTGAAGCTCGGCGTAGTTCGGCCCCACGAGCATGCCGTCGGTGGCGATGTCGGTGTAGATGATCGTTCCCACGCCTTCCGCCTGGGCGGAAAGAGCGAGATCCGTGGCTTTCTGGGTGGTGGTCTCCGTCCAGCCTTTCACGGCCACGAGGCCATTCTTGGCGTCAATTCCGACGGCAATGCGCTCGCCGCCAAACTCCTGGCACATCTCGCGCACATAATCTATCGACTCGCTCGCTCGGGTTCCGAGGATGACCCGGCTCACGCCAGCGGCGAATGCCGCGCTCACATTGTCGGCGTTGCGCATACCGCCACCAAGTTCGCACGGGATGTTCACCGCCTCGCAAATCTTCTGCACGTACTCGAGATTGCGCGGCACGCCTCCGAAGGCGGCGTCGAGATCGACGATATGCAGCCAGTCCGCCCCGGCATCCTCCCACTTTTTCGCAAAAGCGACGGGATCATTCGAGTAGACGGTTTTCTCGGTGGCCAGGCCGCGCTTCAAGCGCACGACTTCGCCACCCATGAGGTCAATCGCGGGCAGGAGCAGCATTTAGTTGAGGGATTTGAGGAAATTCTTCAGGAGCGCCTGGCCGGATGCCTGGCTCTTCTCGGGGTGAAACTGGGTGGCGTGGATCGCGCCGGATGAGATGCTCGCGGCAAAACGCCCGCCATATTCGCAATACGCGCTCACGAGCGAAGCGTCGTCCGGTATCGGGTAATACGAGTGGACGAAGTAAAAGAACGGATCGGCGTCCATCCCGGTGAAGAGCGGGCCTGTCGTGTCCTTGAGCTGATTCCAGCCCATGTGCGGAATCTTCCCGGCATCCGGGGTGAAACGCACCACCTTACCCGGGAAAATCCCGAGCCCTTTAGTGCCCGGCGACTCCTCGCTGGTTTCAAAAAGCAACTGATACCCGAGACAGATGCCGAGATACGGGCGGCCAGCCTTGATCCATTCGATGATGGCGTCCCACATGCCGCTGGCGCTGAGATTCTTCGCACAATCACCAAAAGCCCCCTGCCCCGGCACGACGATGGCATCGCAAGCCTCGAGCTGAGCCACGGTCGTCACGAGGTCGGGGCTGGAACCGGCGGCCTCCAGCGATTTGGTCACGCTGCGGAGGTTGCCGCTGCCGTAGTCGATGACGCCGATCTTTTTCTGTGTCTCCACGGATCGACTATAGCACACCCTTCGTGCTCGGGATGCCCTGCACGCGGGGATCGATCTGGGTGGCGACATCGAGAGCGCGGGCGAGAGCCTTGAAGACTCCCTCGGCCATGTGGTGCGCGTCGCGCCCGGCGAGGATGTCGACATGGAGATTCATACCTCCCGTCACCGAGACGGCGCGGAGAAACTCCTCGACGAGCTGGAACGAAAAATTGCCCCCGATGGCTTCAACGGCCTTCGGCGGATTGTACGCGAGGTAGGGACGCCCGCTCAGGTCAATAACGGCGCGAACGAGCGCTTCGTCCATCGGGACATACCAGAAGCCATAGCGGCGGATGCCTGCCTTGTCGCCGAGCGCCTTCGTAATGGCCTGACCGAGCGTGATACCCACGTCCTCGACGGTATGGTGAAAATCCACCTCGATGTCTCCCTTGGCGTCGACGTCGAGGTCAAACAGCCCGTGACGGGCAAACAAGGTGAGCATGTGGTCAAAGAATGGCACACCCGTGGCAACCTTGCTTTTGCCGGTGCCATCCAGATCGAGCCGCAGGCGGATGCTGGTTTCGCCTGTCGTGCGTTCGACTATTGCTTCGCGAGACATCCGCGCATCATGCCTCCACCGGGCTGTTAGGCAAAGAAAACTCTTTTTGAACCAGCTTGACCGCCCGATCGACCAGGGCGACCTGCGCCTCGATGCGGTCATCGAGGTGAAATTCCGACGGCGTCTCCACCGTGAGAACCCGCGCAACATTCTGAAAACAAAGAACAAACGCCTCCGGCCACTCCGGCATCATGTCGGGGGTGACCTTGCGCCGCACCACGCCGTGGCGGGCCGAACGGCCTTCGATTTTGCTGCGCGGATCGGGGTCGATATGCTTCGATGCCGCCTTGAGCAGCTCCTCCGCCCAGTAGGGCTTTTTTCCCGTCACCTCGTAAATGTAGACGCCCTGCCCGTCGTAATCCTCGTGCAGCATGAGCGCGAGGTCGAAGGCATGATCGGAAAACAACGCCATCTGGAGCGCGATCTGCGGCACCTTACTGCTGTGGTACGAGCGATTCAGGTCGCGCCCCTCGGAGTCATAGCGGGAATTCGCAATTAGCCCCCAAGGATTCAGGCACGGGAAGATCAGGAAATTCAGTTTCTCGATCAGTTCGGGATTCCGCTCCGCCCAGGCGAGCAGGCCCTCCGTGGCCGCCGACTCATCGCCATGGATGCCCGCCGAGATGTAGATCGACGGCACGTCATTGCGAATCTTGCGCGAGCGGAGGAAATACAGGTCGTTCCCCCCCGCCTCGGCGAATTTCCGCATGATCAGCCCAGCGCTCCGGGCCACGGCGCGCCAGCGGCGTACGAGATACCCGTAGTCGTGCGACCGGGTATGCCTGAGACGTACCGGCATCGGCTCAGTCGATAAACCGCTTCGTGATGTCGCCGTAGGCGTCGATGCGGCGATCGCGCAGGAACGGCCAATGGGTGCGCTGGGTGTCCACCACGTCGAGGTCGACCTCAGCCACGATGACCTCCTCCTGATCCACCGAGGCCTTTTTGATGATCTGGCCGGAAGGATCGGCGATGAAGCTCTGTCCCCAGAACTCCAGCCCATCCCCGCCATCCGGAGCCTCATGGCCGATGCGATTTGGCGCTGCGACGTAGCATCCATTGGCCACGGCATGACCTCGCTGCACGGTCTCCCAGGAGGAGTGCTGGCGCACGCCGTACTTTTCCTTCTCGGTGGGATGCCAGCCGATGGCCGTGGGATAAAAAAGAATCTGCGCCCCGCGCAATGCCGTCAGGCGTGCCGCCTCGGGATACCACTGGTCCCAGCACACGAGCACGCCTATGCGGCCAAACTTCGTCTGCCAGGCGTTGAACCCGAGGTCGCCGGGGGTGAAGTAAAACTTCTCGTAGAAAAGCGGGTCGTCCGGGATGTGCATCTTGCGGTACTTGCCGAGGAAAGAACCGTCTGCGTCGATGATGGCCGCCGTGTTATGGTAGAGGCCGGGAGCGCGCTTCTCGAAAAGCGAGGCCACGATCACGACGCCCAGCTCTTTGGCCAAATCCTGGAAAATCTGCGTGGTGGGGCCGGGAATCTCCTCCGCGAGTTCAAAGTACTTGTGGTCCTCAATCTGGCAGAAATAGACGGAGCGAAACAGCTCCTGGAGACAAATGATCTGGGCGCCCTGTCTGGCTGCCTCCCGCACCCCGCGAATGGCGGCAGCGACGTTCTCATCCGGGTTCAGCGTACAGCGATGCTGCACGAGTCCGATATTCACCTTCTGTTGCGACATCCGCCAAACGTGGCACAATTCCACGAATGAAAAAGCTGCTTTTCGCCCTTTTTGCCGTGACAATTCTGTCACCGTTCGCCACGAACGCCTCCGCTATGTCCGATATCCGTATCATCGTCAAAACGAACAAGGGTGACATCGAAGGCACTCTGTTTGCCTCCAAGACCCCCATCACCGTCGCCAATTTCCTCAACCTCGCCAAGCGGGGCTATTACAATGGCATCACCTTTCACCGCGTGATCCCCGATTTCATGATCCAGGGCGGCGACCCGTCGGGCACCGGCGCAGGCGGCCCGGGGTACACCTTCGAGGATGAAGTCAAAACCGGCCTCAAGCACGACAAGCCCGGCATCTTCTCGATGGCCAACCGCGGTCCGGCCACCAACGGCAGCCAGTTCTTCATCACCCATGTCCCCACCGCGTGGCTCGATGGCAAGCACACCGTCTTTGGCGAAGTGACCAAGGGCCAGGACATCGTCAATGCGATCAAGCAGGGCGACAAGATCGAGAGCATCGTGGTTCTCGACCCGACGGACGAGCTCTTCCAGAGCCAGGCCGACAAGATCACCGCGTGGAACAAGGTTCTCGACCGCTAGTCCTCCCACGCGTTTTTTGAAGGAATCGCGCTTCAGGCCTCCTGTTTGAACAGTTCGGAAAGCCCGATCTTGCATCATCGGCGGATGCCGTTGAGTGTGAGGGTTCCATGAACACCGACTTGCGGGAAAGCCTGCAGCGCGAATTTCCTCATCTGGAATTCCTTCACGAGAAGGAAGACCTCATTCCCTATAGTTTCGACGGCACCGCCGCCCACTACAGCCAGGCGGAGTTGGTCGTCTTTCCCAAGACCACGGAAGACGTCTCGAGGCTCGTCCGTTTTGCCTCGGATCGCAACATCCCGATCGTCACGCGCGGCTCGGGCAGCGGCCTGAGCGGGGGAAGCCTCCCCATCCCGGGCGGCCTCATCGTTTGCCTGAGCAAGATGGACCGCATCCTCGAGGTGGACACCAAAAACCTCTGCCTCCGGGCCGAGGCCGGAGCCATCACCGCCCAGATCGCCCAGGCCGCCGATGCCGTAGGGCTTTTTTATCCTCCCGATCCCGGCTCGATGCGCATCTCCACCATCGGAGGCAATGTGGCCGAGAACAGCGGCGGATTGCGCGGACTGAAATACGGCGTCACCCGCGATTACGTGATGGGGCTGGAGGTCGTGCTGGCCTCGGGTGAGGTTATTTTCACTGGCAGCAAATGCGTGAAGGACGTCGCCGGCTATAGCTTGCGCGACCTCTTCATTGGTTCCGAAGGCACTCTGGGCATCGTCACCCAGGTCGTCCTGAAGCTCATTCCCAAACCCCAGGCCCGGAAAACCCTCCTCGCCATCTTTGACAAGATGGAGGACGCCGCCGAGACCGTCTCGGCCATCATCGCGGCCAAGATCATTCCCTGTACGCTCGAGTTCCTCGACGCCATGACCATCAACAGCGTGGAGGACTACGCCAAGGTCGGCCTGCCCCGCGATGCGGCGGCCATTCTCCTCATGGAGACCGACGGCCCCTCGGGCGCAGTGGAGGAAGAGTCTCAAAAAATGGCCGGTCTCGCCCGGCAGCATCATGCTCGTGAGGTCAAGATCGCCCAGACCGCCGAGGAGTCATTCAAGCTCGCTGAAGCTCGTCGCGCCGCGTTTTCCGCCCTCGCCCGAGTGGCTCCGACCACCATCCTCGAGGACGCCACCGTGCCCCGCAGCGAACTCGCCAAGACGGTGAAGTTCATCCAGGAGACTGCCGATCGATACGGGCTCAAGGTCGGCACCTTTGGCCACATGGGCGATGGCAACCTGCACCCCACCTTTCTCACCAATGAGAAAAACGAGGAGGAAATGCACCGCGTGGAAAGCGCGATGAAAGACATTTTCGACTTCGCGGTCGGCCTCGGAGGCACGATCACCGGAGAGCACGGCGTCGGCGTGGCGAAGAAACCCTTCCTCGCCAAGGCCCTCGGCGACCTCAACATCTCTGTCATGCGCCAGGTGAAGAAGTCCTTCGATCCCAAGGGCATCCTGAATCCGGGAAAGATTTTCGATCTTTAGGCCATGTCGGACTCGCTTCGTTCGCTCAACTACCTCGACCTGCAACAGTGCATGCACTGCGGCATGTGCCTGCCCACCTGCCCGACCTATACCGAGACGCAGAATGAGCGCAATGGCCCCCGTGGTCGCATCTCGCTCATGCGCGCCATTGCCGACGGACGGCTCGACGTCACCAAGACCTTTGGCGAGGAGATGTACTTTTGCCTCGGCTGTCTCGCCTGCGAAACCGCCTGCCCCGCCGGAGTTCAGTACGGGCATCTTTTCGAGACGGCCCGGGCGGAGATCGAGCACTCCGCCGTGCTCGATAATCCGAAACGCAACGCCATCCGGTCGATGCTGCTGAAAGGGCTATTCACCCGGCCCCGCTTGCTTCGTTTCGTGGGACGCCTCTTGTGGCTCTACCGGGCCACCGGCGCACAAGCCATATTCCGAGGGCTGAAGCTAAACCGCCTCTTGCCCGAAAAGCTGCGCGGTCTTGAAGCCCAGACTCCCGTCGCCCAGGCGAAGTTTTCCCACGAACTCATCCCTTCCGTCATGGGCCGGGGCCGCAAGGTCGCCCTGCTCACCGGCTGTGTGCAGGACATCGTACTGGCCGACGTCAACCGCGATACCGCCGAGGTGCTCGCCGCCAATGGCTGCGAGGTCCATACCCCTCCCGTGCAACCATGCTGCGGTTCCCTCCACGCCCACAATGGCGAACCCGACACCGCCCGTCTCCTCGCCCGGCGGATGCTCGACCTGATCAACCCCACCAATTACGACGCCATCATCACGAATGCCGCTGGCTGCGGTTCCCACCTCAAAACCTACGGCCGCCTGCTCGCAGACGACCCGGCCTATCGGGAGCGTGCAGAAGCCTGGTCCGCCAAACTCAAGGACGTCCACGAGTGGCTCGACCTCATCGGCCTGCGCAAACCGCAATCACCTGAAACTCCCTGCAAAGTGACCTACCACGAGGCGTGCCACCTCTGCCACGGCCAGAAAATCACCAAACAACCCCGCGAAGTCCTCAAAGCCATCCCAGGCCTGGAACTGGCCGAACTCGGCGAATCCACCTGGTGCTGCGGCAGCGCCGGGATCTACAACATTACCCAGCCCGAGATGTCGGCCAAGCTCCTGAAGCGCAAGGTCGGGCACATCGAGAAGACCGGGGCCGAGGTCGTTGCCGCCGCCAATCCCGGCTGCCACCTCCAAATTGCCAACGGACTCCACGAAGCAGGCAGTGAAGCGACGGTGGCTCATCCCATGTCCCTGCTGGCACAGGCCTACCGGGCGGAAACCGGTCGTTCCCAGGCGGGTTGAGGGACGCCCTATCGAGCACTCAGGGGCTGTCCCTATTGAGGGTCTTTGCCGGGAGGAATATGAATGGCGTCGCTGCTCTCGGCCATTTCCCAACACAGCCATGAAGACCGCCTCGAAACCTATCAAGAAGTCCCAGGATGAGAGTTCCACGCGCAACCGCCGTCGTCTTCAGAAACTGCTCAAGGAGCTCCTGAGCGGCGGGGCCAGCTTCTCTTCCCTCAGCCTCCTTCAGTCTCTCGAATCTCAAAAATATCCTCCACTGCCCTACCGCCGCATCATCGAGTAGCGCACCGATTTGTGAAAAAAGGCACGTTGAAGACAGCTAGCTGTTCTTTTCTATCGTACAGCTAGCGAAGGGGTACGGGATGTGCTACAGGGCAGCGCATGCTTAAGGAATTCAAGGGGCTGCTGATCGTTGCCGCCATCGTGGCGGCTCTCGTCGCGGGTGTTTTTGCCCGCGTCGCAACATGGGATCGCACCGACAGCATACGGTTTTCCCGCGACTTCCAGAATGGCTACTTCTGGGGCAGCCAGGTGATGAAAGACGCCCGGCTCATCGGACCGGGCTCGGAGGATGCTCCTCAGGGATTCGGGCGATGGGTCCGCTTTTTTGACTCCTACGTCGATATCTACGACCGGGTCTACAACGAAGCAGCCGATCGCGAAAACGATTACTGGCTGGACTACCCTCCGCTCCGCCTCCTGATCATGTCGATCTGGGCCAAGAGCATCCGGGAACAGAATCCGACCCTGGAGAAACCCTCCTCACCCGATGTCGCACCGCTTCTTGTCTTCAACGGCTTGATGGAGATTCTCTCCGCCGTGGCGATGTTTTACCTCGTCCGCCTGTGGATCACGCGCATCCGGGCGCAACGCCCCGGCAAGCAGTGGAAGATTTCCGCCGACACCTTTGCCTTCGGAGCAGCCCTGCTGGTGTGGTTCAATCCCGCCTGCCTGCTCAACTCCCACGGTTGGCCGCAATGGGACATCTGGATTGTCCCGTTTTTCATCTTTGCCGCCCTGTCGGCCTCGTGCTCCCGCTGGATACTCTGCGGATTGCTTCTCGGAACAGCCGCCTTCCTCAAGGGGCAGATCCTGATCGTCAGCGCCTTTTTTCCGCTGTGGGCCTTCTTCTCCGAGGGCCGCATGGCTGGGCTGCGCGTCCTGGCCGGCTGGGTGGGCGCTTTTGTCGGAGTCGCCAGCCCGTGGCTGCTCAAGGGTTTCGGCCCCTACATGTGGATCATCGTCGATGCCTTGCTTCTCGCCCCGATCATCTGGCTCACCTGGAAAGGCCGTATCGGCCAGGCGACATGGTCCCTGGTTGCCGCGATTGGCGTACTGGTCTTCCTCGGATGGAACTTCAAAGGATCTTTCACATGGCTGGAAATCGGCTTCCACTATGGGTCCACTCGTTACGCAGAGATGTTTAGCGGGGTGGTTTACAATGTCCCAGCCGCTCTGGCTCACCTCGGCTGGAACCTGAAGGATCCCATCTATACCCTTCATCTCTCACACGACCACTCCCTCGCCCTGCCGAGCATCCGCATCATGCTGATGGTGGTCTATCTCGCGTTGCTGCTGATCGCGGCCTACTCCGTCTCTTTCCACGCCCGGAGGCATCGCTCGGAGGTCCTCCTGGCCATGGCCTGTCCGTGGATCCTGATGTTCGCCCTGCTGGGCCAGATGCACGAGCGTTATCTGCTCTGGGGGGCATTGATGAGCGCGGCGGCAGCCATCCTGCGGCCCTCGCTTTTTTTGCTCTATCTCACGCTTTCCCTCGGCACGTGCGCGATGATCCTGACGGTCATGCTCAAGCAGGCCCACGAGGAAATCCTCCCGCCGAGCGTGGCGTTCCTCGATCAGTATGCGGCCCTCGCCAACATCGTTTTTTCGATCATCATGGCTGGCGCGTTTCTCTACGTCGCCTGGGCACCCTTCCGGCACGCGACCTCGGAGATCCTGAAGCGCGTGAAAAGCTGGCGGACTATCGAGGCGTAGACGCTCTTTCCGACGAGGGTTTCGCCCCGAACGGCAAAGCGGCGGTGACCTACCAGCCAGTCGCACTTTTGCCCCCGCTGCGCGCCCTGGAGATGCCCTGACCGAGGACCAGTTCCTCAACTGTATCGCCCTGAAAAGCAAAAAGCGCCGGTCCTTTCGGACACGGCGCTTTTTGTTGGTTGGGGAGGGAAAGGGTTACTTCTTCTCCTTGAGGACTGCCTGGGCAGCCGCGAGACGAGCGATCGGCACGCGGAAGGGCGAGCAGCTCACGTAGTTGAGGCCCAGGGCGTGGCAGAACTCCACGCTCTTCGGCTCACCGCCGTGTTCGCCGCAGATGCCGAGCTTGATGTCCTTGCGGACCTTGCGGGCGCGGTCGCGGGCGATCTTCATGAGTTCACCGACGCCGTCCTGGTCGATCGTCGCGAAGGGATTCGCGGCGATGATCTCGTGCTCGGTGTAGGCCGGGATGAAGCTGCCGGAGTCGTCGCGGCTCATGCCCAGAGTGGTCTGGGTGAGGTCGTTCGTTCCGAAGCTGAAGAACTCGGCGTCCTCGGCGATCTTGTCAGCCACGAGGGCGGCGCGAGGAACCTCGATCATCGTACCGACGAGGTACTTGAACTTCACCTTCTTCTCTTTGATGACTTCCTTGGCGACGCGGTTGACGATCTCGATCTGGAGCTTGAGCTCCTTCGGGAAGCCAACGAGCGGGATCATCACTTCCGGACGGACGCGGATGCCTTCGCTCTGCACCTGGGCAGCGGCCTCGAAGATGGCGCGGGCCTGCATCTCGGAGATCTCGGGGTAGACGATGCCGAGACGGCAGCCGCGATGACCGAGCATCGGGTTGAACTCATGCAGCTCGTGCACGCGCTTGGCGATCTCTTCCTGCGGGATGCCCAGCTTGTTCGACAGAGCGCTCTGCTGAGCGTGGTCGTGCGGCAGGAACTCGTGAAGCGGAGGATCGAGCAGGCGGATGGTGGCCGGGAGGCCGTCGAGCGAACGGAAGATGCCGATGAAGTCCTCGCGCTGGAAGGGCAGGAGCTTCTCGAGCGCCTTGCGGCGGTCGTCCGTGTTGCGGGCGAGGATCATCTCGCGCATGGCGTCGATGCGGTCGCCCTCGAAGAACATGTGCTCGGTACGGCAGAGGCCGACGCCCTCGGCACCAAAGCCCACGGCGTTCTCCACCTGCTCCGGCGTGTCCGCGTTGGTGCGGATGTCGAGGCGGCGGACCTTGTCGGCCCAGGTCATGAGAGCGGCGAAATCCTGGTAGGCCTTGCTCTTCTCGGGCTTGAGGGTCTTGCTGACAAGCACCTGTACGACTTCCGAGGGAGCGGTCTTCACCTCACCGGCGAAGACGTCACCAGCGGTGCCGTCGATGGAGATGTAGTCGCCTTCCTTGAGCGTCACACCATTGGAGGTGACGGTGCGGCTGGCGTAGTCGATCTGGAGGTCGCTGGCTCCGCAGACGCAAACCTTGCCCATCTGGCGGGCAACGAGAGCGGCGTGCGAGCTGACACCGCCACGGGCGGTCAGGATGCCCTCGGCGGCGATCATGCCGCGAAGGTCTTCCGGCGAGGTCTCGACGCGGACGAGGAGAACCTTGTCACCCTTGTGGGCGCGCTCCACGGCGTCCTCGGCACGAAGCACGAGACGGCCGCTGGCGGCACCGGGGCCGGCGGGGAGACCGCTGGCGATCTTGGTGGCCTTCTTGGCGCTCTCCTTATCGAAGATCGGGGCGAGAACGTGGCTGAGGGAGTCCGCAGGGATGCGGGAAAGAGCCTCTTCCTTGGTGATGAGCTTCTCCTTCACCATGTCGACGGCGATCTTCACAGCGGCGAGGCCGGTGCGCTTGCCGTTACGGGTCTGAAGGATGTAGAGGCGGTTGTCCTCGATGGTGAACTCGAGATCCTGCATGTCGCGGAAGTGCGTCTCGAGCAGGTCGCGGACCTTGAGGAGCTGCTTGTAGGACTCGGGCATCTCCTTGCCGAGGCGGACGACCGGGTTCGGCGTACGCACGCCGGCCACGACGTCTTCGCCCTGGGCGTTGATGAGGTACTCACCGTAGAACACCTTTTCGCCGGAGGCGGGGTCGCGGGTGAAGGCGACGCCCGTGGCGCTGGTCTCACCCATGTTGCCGAAGACCATGGTCTGCACGTTGACGGCCGTGCCCCACTCGTGCGGGATGCCGTACTTGCGGCGATACACGATCGCGCGGTCATTCTGCCAGGAGCCGAAGACGGCGCTCACTGCGCCCCAGAGCTGATCCTTGGGCTTCTGCGGGAAATCCTTGCCGGTGCGCTCGCGGATGAGGGCCTTGAAACGGGAGACGAGCTCCTGGATGTCCTCGACGGTGAGCTGCATGTCGGGGAAGTTGTGGTTGCCGTAGCGCTCGTCCTTGAGGTGCTCGATCGCGCTCTCGAAAGGCTCGTGATCTTCACCGGGGCGCTTCTGGACGCCCATGACGACATCGCCGTACATCTGGAGGAAGCGGCGGTAGCTGTCCCAGGCAAACTTCGGGTTGCCGGACTTGGAGGCAACGATCTCAACCGTCTTGTCGTTCATGCCGAGGTTGAGAATGGTGTCCATCATGCCGGGCATGGAGTCGCGGGCGCCCGAGCGGACAGAAAGGAGGAGCGGATTTTCGCCACCCTCGAAACCCTTGCCGACCGACTTTTCGATCTTGGCAATCGCCTCGTCAACCTGCTTGGCGAGCTGCGGCGGGTAGGTGCGCTTGTTGTCGTAGTAGTAAGAACAAACTTCCGTGGTAATCGTGAACCCGGGAGGCACCGGCAGACCGATACGGGTCATTTCAGCAAGGTTGGCACCCTTGCCGCCGAGCAGCGCACGCATCTTGCCGTCGCCGTCGGCCTGGCCGTCTCCGAAATAGTAGACGTATTTACCCTTGCGGGCGGTTGCGGGTTTGGAGGACTTGGATTTTTTCGACATATAAAGGGAGCGCGGAAAACCGCCCTATTTAACAAACCGGACGGCAGTGTCAAAGACGAACCCGCGAGAGCGGGCAATTCGCCACGCGCGACCGGCATCGACCGGCTCGCGAAAAACAGAGATAATTATCTTTGGATCAGGCGTTTACAGCGAGAACCTCATTCAAGAGCCGCTCAAAGTCTGCCAATCCTGTGCTAGGGATGATCACCGTGTTTCTGCGACCGTGAGCCTCTTCGGTAATGCGAAGAAAGCGACCGCGTTCATTTTCACGGAATTCTATGAAGAAGTGTTTGCGCTCAACCTGAAGCTCGCGCGACTCGAGTATCGTATCCATTAAGTTACACGTTTGGGGATTTGTTAACTATGTTAGAAAAAGCCAACAGTCTCAACCCTATTTTCCTTTGGCCCTCCCCGTCCGGGTGAGGAAAAGCTCAATTTATCACACTATTTTGAAGTCGATTTGCTGCTTGTGGGTATCCACGCGCGCAACGATCACCTCGACGGTATCGCCCACCTGAAAGACCTTTTTGGTCTTGCGCCCGACCAGGCGTCCGCGAGGGACATCGAGCATGTAAAAATCCCCATCCAGGGAGGAAACATGCACGAGGCCGGAAATCAGGAAATCGGGCAATTCGACGAAAATGCCGAAGTTTCGTACCTCCATGATCCGGGCCTTGAAAGCCTCTCCGCGCCCCCTGGCGACCTGGATCTGGAAATACTCGAGCTTCTTGAGTTTGACCGACTCCTTTTCCGCGTCGGCGGCGACTCGCTCGGTATTCGAGATATGCTCGGAGACAGTGGCCAGTGCGGAGGAATCCGGACCCTTTTTCGTCAAGCCGAGCACTCGCTCGAGGGAGCGATGCACCACGAGGTCGGCGTAACGCCGGATCGGGCTGGTGAAGTGGGCGTAATCGGCCTTGTTGAGTCCGTAGTGCCCGAGAGGATCAGGGGCATACCGGGCGCGCTTCAGGCTCTTCAGGAGTCCGAGCTTGATGGCGTACTCCTGCGGCCGCCCGCGGACGAGCCGGAGGAGCTTCTGGAGTTCCTCGCGTTTCGATAAGTCACCTATACGGAAGCCATTGGCCAGGGCGGTCTCGCGGTATTCCAGCAGCCTGTCCTCGTCGGGCATCTCGTGGACACGGTAGACCGTAGCCTGCCGGTGGCGTTTGAGTTCGCGGGCCACGAGTTCGTTGGCGAGGAGCATCAACTCCTCGATGAGCTGGTGGGAAATGTCGTTCTCGACCTTCTCCAGACGCTCCGGGCGGCCCTGGTCATCGAGCCACACCTTGACCTCGGGAAAATCAAGGTCGAGCGAGCCGTGAGCGAAGCGGTTCTTGCGGAGGAGGGAAGACAGCTCCCAGGCGGTGTGGAGTTTGCGCGTCAGGTCGTCGTGCGCCGGTTTCTGGAGATGCGCAAAGGCCTGCCGGTAGGTGAGGCGGACCTTGCTCCGGATGATCGTGCGGGCAAATCGCGCCGAGAGGATTTTCCCCCGCTTGTCGACCTCGGCAAAGACGGAAAAGGTCAGTCGATCCTCGTCGGGGCGGAGGCTGCAAATGCCATTGCTCAGAGCCTCGGGGAGCATGGGAATCACGCGATCCGCCAGATAAACACTATTTCCGCGCGAATATGCCTCCCGATCCAGCGCATTACGGGGACGTACGTAATGCGAGACGTCCGCGATATGCACTCCGACGCGCCAGCCATTGGCAGTGCGCTCGACGTCGATGGCGTCGTCAAAATCCCGGGCGTCGTCGGGATCGATGGTGAAAATAAACCGACCGCGCAGATCCTCGCGGCGTGCGGCCTCGCGCTCATCGATGACGGGCGAGATGGCCTCGGCCTCCTTCTGCACCTCGGGCGGGAATCCGGCAGGCAGGTGGTGCTTGCGGATGATGGAGAGCATGTCCACGCCGGGAGCGCCCGTGCGACCGAGCACCTCGACGATGTGACCCTCGGGATTCACATGGCGCGAGGGCCAGGAATCCAGCAGCGCCACCACCTTGTCACCTTCTTTTGCCGCGATGGGCGGCTTGGGCGCGGGAACGTAGAGATTGTGAACGAATCGCGGGTCGTCGGCGGCGACGTAGAAGAAGTTGCGCGACTTTTGCAGGGTGCCGACGATCGTGGCATTGCCGCGCTCCAGGATGCGAATGACGACGCCCTCGAGCCTGCCGGGCGTTTCGCCGCGTGCGGCTCCAGGCCTCGGGCGATTAACCCGGGCCACCACCCGGTCGCCATGCAGGGCGACGAAGGTATTTTCCCCGCTCACGTAGAGATCGGGCTGGCCCGCCTTTTCATTCAGGACATGGGCGGCACCGCTGGCGTGAAACTGGATCGTGCCGGTAAAGAGGTCGGCGTCGCGCGGGATGACGTAGCGATCCTTGCGGATGCGGGCGATGTCGCCATCGACCTCCATCTGGCGCAGGGTATCGCGCAGCTTGGCCCGGTTTTGGGGCGGAAGCCGCAGCACCTTGGAGATTTCCACCTTGTCCAAGGGACGATCGGTGATGGCTTTCAGGATGGACTCGCGGAGGTTCATCGCAGGCCGACGGGCCTTACTCGGGGTTTTGGGCCTTGGCATTGCCTGTGGAATCGCTGCTAAACGCCTTCGAGGCAAGAAAATGCTTGGATGTCACTCCCGCCATCGGGATGTTTGAAAGCGTGAAGCGTTCCTCCCACGGCCTGACTTTTCCGGAAATTTTGATCGCCGCCTGCACGGTGATTCTCGTGTTGTTTATCGCCGGGGCGATGCTGATCCCTAGGCTAATCGAGGGAGACAACATGGTCCGCCCTCAAGCTAGGAACGACGTGACACAGATCGCAACCGCCATCAGCGCCTATGATGCGGAATACGGCCGCCTGCCGCCTCACGCAAATGGGCCAGTCAGCCGCGCATTGATCGACATTCTGACTGGGAATGACGCGGAGGCAAACCCGCGGAAGATCGTTTTCATCGAAATCAACCCTTGGAAACTCTACCGCAGCGGCACCAACTCCGCCGGAGACTTCCTTGACCCGTGGGGCAACCCGTATTTTATCGCCACGAGCGAGAGCAACACCATCAGCCAGGCTGGCAGCGTACCCGGGCGCACCGTCCACGATCTGCCCAAATCCGTCGCCGTCTGGAACGTCCCCACCACGACCCTGACCCGCGAAGCACACCGGCAGGCAGTCACCTCCTGGGAATAACCTCGCATTCCCGAGAGAAAAATGCTTGCCCGCGATGCCCGGTGGCCGCACTTTTGGGGCATGATTCGTTCCTCCCGCGGCTTTACGCTCATCGAGCTTCTGATCGTCATCGCCATTATCGGCATCCTGATGGCCCTCCTCTTCCCAGCCGTCGGCTCTGCCATCGACGCCGCCCGCCGCGCCCAGGCCAAGAACGACGTGACCCAGCTCGCCACCGCAGTCACCGCCTACGAGACGGAATATGGTCGTCTGCCGATATCAGGAAACACTGACGATAAGCAGATTCAAGTCGGCAAGGATCTCGTCGAGATACTGACGGCCACAGGTAGCGGCACGAACGACAATCCGCGCAAGATCACCTTCATCGAAATAAACACCTGGAAGAAGGGAAAAAGCGGCACCAACTCCTCAGGTGACTTCCTCGACCCGTGGGGCGGCTACTACTACGTCAAGCTCGACTACAACTACGACAACAACTTGACAGGTGTTGGAACCAACGGCACAAACGTTCGCAAAAAGATCGCTGCGTGGAACAATCCCACTACCCAAAAGGATAACCCGTCGGCAGGTCAAAAAACCCGCCGCTACGTCAATTCCTGGGAGTAAGCACCATTTTTCGCGGGTGTAGTTCAATGGTAGAACGGCAGCTTCCCAAGCTGCATACGGGGGTTCGATTCCCCTCACCCGCTCTCCCCTTCCCCTCCGGCTCAGCGAGCCGGGTGTAACAAGAGTGTAGCATGCCATGGAGTCCGTGGCATCTGATCACCGCGCAGGTGATCGAGTTTCTGCCTCTCATGCGACAGCAGACGCCAGCGGCGGAATTTTCCCGTCATCACCGAAGCCGGAGCGGCGGCAAAACGTCCACTTCATGCAAATCCCCTCGTGGGCGTGACGGACTGTCGCGGAAATCCTAGCAACGGAGCCGCGAGGAGAGCCCTCCGATTCTCTTCGCCAAGGTGGAGAGCGAGCGTTCCGGGAAGAAGTTCAGCCCCGTCCTGATCTCGTCCTGGAAAGGCGCGAGCCAGCGCCGGTCGAGGTAGTCCTGTCCCCAGAATGCGCCGAGGATGGAGCCTGCAGTGGCTCCGAAGCTGTCAGTATCATTGCCCTGCGAGACCTGTTTGCAAAAGCCGTCGTCGATGCTGGTGGCAAACCGGAGGGTGTTCACCAGCGTTCCGCATTCCTGATAGACCTGGCAGTGGCTAAACTCCCGGTATTTACCATGGATCAGCTCATACCCATCGAGCCAGTCGGAAGCTGAGGCGACTTTTTGGAAGGAATCCGAGACGATCTGGAAAAACCGGCTGCGCCGCGGCACGTATTGGAGGGCCACCCGGAAGATGTCCAGGGGATCGGAGGCGACATAGGCCGCCGCAATCGCCGCGGCGACAAACATCGTGGCGTACACGCCGGTTTTTCGATGCGTAAAGGAGGCGTCCCGCCAGGCCAGCTCCGCCGCGGTGGCTGGATCGCCGGGGCAGGCATAGCCGTACGCATCGGCCCGGATGACGGCTCCGCAAAGCTGATCATTCGGGTTCCAGACTCGCACCCACCTGGCAAAGTCGTCGCCGGGAGCTCCATCGATTCCCTCACCCCAGTGAGAGAGACCGCACCTCAGCAATATCGTTCGCTCCGGGCCCCAGCAGAACGACAGCGACTGATGCCGTAGCCAGAGCTTCTTGAGATCGTGGTGAGTGAACGAAAGGCCGTTCTGCTCCAGGTTGAGCATGCCGAGCAGGGTATAGTCAATATCGTCATCCGGCGCGGCGAAACGAATCGCCTCCCGCACGGTAAGGGGCGCGTCTTCATGAAATCGCTCTTTTCCGCCCAGCCGCAGGCGGCTCGATATGTAATCCTGCAGGGGCCACTCTCCCAGCGTCTCCAGGGCCTCGCGTAATTCTTGCAGGGTGGGATTCACCTCGATGGGCTTGCCCAGGATGCAGCCGCAAACGGACCCAAGAAATGCCGCCTCGGTGCGCGATTGCGAGTCGGCCGGAGCGAGAGTGGCGAGCGGAGCCCGGGACCGGGCGGGATCGCATTCCTCCCAGATGTCCTCCAGCGTCTCGGGTTCAACGTAGGCCCAGTCTCTTCGCGGCGGCAGAGAGTCCAGTCGATGGGCAAAGGCATCCAGGGCGTCGTAGCTGTCGGGCAGGCGACGAAGCTCCTCATGGAGCCCATCAACCACGAAACCATCGGCGCGGCGGTTGGCGATGATCGTACCCAGATGATGGCGGAGGACGGGAAAGGAAGGAAACATGGGAAAGGCAGGTTTATCGTTCGGGATAGTCGAGAAAGTAGAGGAACATTTCCGCGGCGTGCCAGGTGTGGGGGCTGCTCCATTGGGCGGCAGGCCATGCGGGAGAAAGGAACGCCATGCGGGAATAGTCGGCCTGGCTGGCGCGCACCTCACGGGTGAGCGGAAAGGTTCGCTCGCTCACAGTTTCCGGCGGCGGATCGCCGTAGAAATGCGCCTCGGCCCAATGCAGATAAGGATACAGGTCGAGATGCTCCCGATCGAACCGCGGGTGGGCGGCGTGCTGGTCGCGAAAGTCCATCCAGAAAAGCGAGCTGTAGGCATCGTCGATCACGGGGATCTCGTAGGGATCATCCAACCCGAGCCGCCGGAGGCCATACTTCAGCCATTTGGTCTGATAGACCGGCCGCTCCGCGAAATCAGTCTGCCCGCAGATATGGCTGCCTGTCCGAAAGCGGGGAATTTCCTTGAGCGCCATCTCGATAAGACGGTGCCCGTCCTCCCCCGCCAGGCTCGCGAGATAGAGAGTCTGCCCGAGGTTGTCGGCCTCGGCGATGCCTTGATTATTGTAGTCGTAAGGGGAGCACAATTCTCCGATCCATCGCCGCAGGAGATTCACATTTCCGGTACGTTCGAAGCAAAGCGCCATCATGGCTGCATCGCGGTACCAGGGGCGCGTATAGACCCACAGGTTGGGCATGGGCCCCCAGGGCAGGAGATTGACGAGCAGTTCCGCATGCAGGGCGCGGAGCAGGGGCGCTCTCCGGTGACCGGCAAAATCGGGAAGGACGACCCGGCCCGTGCTGAGCGCCTGACGTTCGCCATGCTGCTCGATCCAGAAGGCCTCCTCGTCCTCGGCCAGGGTGATCTGCCCCTCATCCGTTTCGAGGACTATGCGATATTGCCAGGGATCTGGAAAGCAGCCGCGCACCCTCCATTGCCGGACTACCTCGCCAAAGACGGCATCCCAAAGGATTCCATCCTGATAGACATATTTCTTTCTCGGCCCCATGCCGAAGAGTTGGAAAAATGAAGCTGAAGGTGGCTGCATGATTGTGATAGAGTGATTCCATCACTTCCCGTCCCGGATGACCATGGCTCCAGCGATCAAAAACCTTGGTGAAACGAACCTGATCGGTCCGCGCATCACCCAAAAAAGCGTCGATGCGACGGCATGTCCTCCGCTCGGGGCGGCGGGTATCCACAGCGTCGGGCGGGCTTGGATCTCCGATCATTACGAGGTGGTGCGAGTCGACCCGGACTTTGAGCATCTCACGGTCTGCGTCCAAGGAGAGGGTCTGTCCCTGATGAACGGCTCATGGGTGCCGTGGTCAAAGGGCCGCACCGTGCTATCCCCATTCCACGCCTGCCATGGCGCCCGGTCCCTCGCCCGCAAGTGCGCACCGAAATCCCCCTGGGTGATCGCGTGGATCACTTTCTCCACGGGTGGCGGCATGTCGGAAACTCCCAGGCTGCGGGTGCCGAGGCCGGTCCTGCTGTCGGGTGATCACGCGTTTCTTTATACTTTGATCGAGGGTCTTGAGCAGGAGCTTGCTTCCGCCAATGATCCGTCCGCCATCTTTCATTGGGCTCAACTGATCGCGGGCTTCACCCAGCGTCTCTCCGCCGGAGGTACCCGGGATGCCAGGCTCCACGCCTTGTGGCGATCCATCGAGAACTCCCTCTCAAGCGAGTGGACGATTGACGCGATGGCGAGGAAAGCGGGCATGAGCGAGGTCCACCTGCGCCGACTGTGCCACCGGGAACTCGGGCTCAGCCCGAGCCGCCAGTTGGCGCGACTGCGAATCAAGCGCGCCTCTGCGCTTCTCCAGCAGACAACCGATTCGGTCGAGGCGATCGCGAGTGCCGTTGGCTATTCGGACGCGTTTGCGTTCTCGACAGCATTCCGGCGGCACACCGGTTACTCGCCTCGCCGGTTCCGCCAGGCAGCTTCTTAGCATTCGCGAGCCGGAGAATGTCCGATCAGGGCGCAAACTACTCGTCGCACAGCACGCGCCAGCGATAAGACTCGTCGAGAGTCTTTTGATTTGCCGACGAGGCCGCCGAAGGCCAATCCCCAGGCCTCCCGCGGAGCTATTTTCCCCGCCCGGCCTTATCTCTCCGCTTTGTCCAGGAACCAGCTTCCCTTGTCGATCGCGTAAACCGTGATCTGGCCATCAGGCCCTAGCTGGACATTCTCTACGATAAAAGGCAAATCCGCATTCCTTCGTACCGTCGTACCCTCCGGCGGCACTTTGAGTCCTGCGGCAAGGTCAACGACCAGCCGGACATTTCGCAAGCCATCCTGGCGTAGGACCATTCTTGTCTGGCCGGCGGCGGTGACGTGAAAGATGCCCACGAGATAAACAGGCTTCGGGAACAAGTCCCCGCGGAGAGCTGCCGCCTCCTCAAAAGTCATCACCTTTCCGGCAGGGTTGTCCGGCGGAGCCAGATAGCCTGAACTCTCATCACCTGACGACCGCGCAAGCATGGCATAGCACACCGTCAGGGCCAAAATAATACACCGCCAAGTCACGAAAGAGAATTAGCAAAGAAAACAAGAGGAACCACACCTCAAATCACCTCAGAGTTCATTACGTATCGAAATACAACCCCTCGAACTTTGCGCGCTCGCGAAAAGTTTCTGCCGAGGGAGCCCACTCCAGAGCCTTTCCTTCTCGTGCGAATTTGTCATGAGCATGCGATTGCCTTTGGAAATCACCTCCCTGCCTCATTCGCAGAAAATCGCAATCCCACCGTTCGGTTTTCATTGACTTGTGATTACATTTGTATACATATGTTTTCATTCGCAATGAAAAGAACACACTTACCAAGATGAAAAGCATTCCGATGAGCGTGAGGCTGTCGGAAGACGAGGCGGCCTTTTTGGCGAGACTGGATATCGCGGGGGCGACGACGCCGAGCGACAAGCTGCGGGCGATCATCTCCGAGACACGAAAACGTATGGACGGCGTGGAGGATTTTTCCGACTGCGCCGAACTCTTCCGGGACATGCTGAGCCCGACGGCGAGGCGCATCCGGGAGGCCAACAAGGCAACGAACCAGCGGTCGGAGCTATTGGACCGCTTCCTTGAGTGGCTGCCAGAGGTGGCGGCCTACTTCATCACGACACTCCCCGAGGAGAACGTGGGGAAGGATGCCTTGCGCAAGTTGGAATCCGGGCTGGCGGACCGGATCACGGCCTTCTTGGAAGGCTTTTTACGAATGGGAGTCACCAGCCAGGCTCCCTGCTACGACGAGGCGCTCGTAACGAAGCGGCTCAAGATGATTTTGGAACTGGCGGAAATCGCCAAGAAACAACAACCCAACCCCTGAAAACCATGAAAGAAACCCTCGCTGCCCGTGTCGGGCGAATCATTAGCGGCGGAGCGCACAAGATCGTCGAGGCGATCGAGAATGCGGCTCCGGAAACCGTGCTCGAGCAGGCCCTGCGCGAGATCGATGGTGCTGTCGATGAAGTGCGGGCCGAACTCGGCACCGTGGCTGCGCGCAAGCATCTGGCCAGCGAGCGGCTCATGGAGGAGAACCGCAAGCACGAGGATCTCGCCGAGAAAATCGAGCTGGCGCTGAAGGAGGATCGCGAGGATCTGGCCGAGGCCGCCGTGGCCCGGCAGATCGACATCGAGGCGCAGATCCCCCTGCTGGAAAACACCATCGCCGATGCGGAGGATAAGACCCGCGAGCTGGAAGGCATGATCGCCGCTCTGCAGGCGCGCAAGCGCGAGATGGCGGAGGATTTGCGTCAATACCGCGTCGCCGCCGAGGCCAAGGCCCAGGCGAGCACGCCGACGCTGGAATCCGGCGGAAGCTGGGAGCGCCGGGCCGAGCAGGCGCAGGCGGCCTTTGATCGCATCATCGAGAAACAGACCGGACTCCCGCCAAAAGGCAACCTCGGCAACGAGGCGAAGCTCGCGGAGTTGGAAGACCTGGCACGAAAAAACCGCATTCAAGAAAGACTTGTCGCCGCAAAAGCGAAACTATCCCCGTCATGATCCATTTCCTCCTGGCCTCCGAAAATACGCCCTTCACCATCGCGCTCGTCGTCATGGTCGCCATCGGGGCGCTGGAGCTGGTCTTTTCCATCTTCGGCCCCGGGCTTTCCCACCTGATCGAGACCGGCCTGCCGGATCTCAATCATGAGCTGGGAGACGTGGCTCCGCATGACGCGCATGCGCTGGATGATGTGCCGTCGCCGCTGTCGAAGCTGCTCGGATGGCTCAGGATCGGACAGGTGCCGCTGCTCATTCTCTTCGTCGTGTTCCTCACGGCGTTCGGAGTGATCGGCCTGATGCTCCAGTTCACGCTGGCGAGCCTGACAAAGTTCATGCTTCCCGCTCCCGTGGCGGGCATCGTCGCCTTCCTCGGCGCGGTCCCCTGCGTACGGACGGGTGGCGGTCTTCTCGCGAAAATCCTGCCTCGTGACGAAACGACGGCAGTCTCGGAGGACAGCTTCGTCGGCCGTATCGCCGTCATCACCAGCGGCACGGCGCGGCAGGGAAGTCCCGCGGAGGCCCGCCTCCAGGATCAGCACAAGCAAAGCCATTACATTCTGGTGGAGCCCGATGTGGAGGGGGAGGAATTCCCATCGGGCACCACCGTCCTCATCGTCGAAAAACACGCCAATATTTACCGGGCCATTTCCAATCCCAACCCTGCCCTCGTCGATTAACCAACCAGCCAACACCCCAATACCACCCACCAAGTCATGAACGACTTCAGCAACACCATCTTCATCCTCGTCGTCGCCGGCATCGTGCTGGTGGCGCTCTTCACCATTGGCCTCATCGTGGCCCGGCTGTACCATCGAGCATCGAAGGAGACGTCTTTCGTACGGACGGGCTTCGGCGGTCAGCGCGTCATCATGAGCGGCGGCGCGATCGTCGTCCCGGTGCTCCATGAGACGATCCCCGTCAACATGAACACGCTGCGCCTCGAGGTGCGCCGCGCCAATGAACAGGCGCTCATCACCAAGGACCGCATGCGCGTCGATGTGCAGGCGGAGTTCTATGTCCGCGTCAAACCCACCGCCGAGGCTGTGGCCGACGCCGCACAGACGCTGGGCCGCCGAACGACGAATCCGCAGCTACTGAAGGAACTCGTCGAGGGTAAGTTCGTCGACGCCCTGCGCGCCGTGGCCGCCGCCATGAACATGGAGGAACTGCACGAGCAGCGCGTGGATTTCGTCCAGCGTGTGCAGCAGGCCGTGTCGGAGGATTTGCGCAAGAACGGTCTGGAGCTCGAGTCGGTGTCGCTCACCTCGCTCGACCAGACGAGCCAGCAATTCTTCAACCCGCAGAATGCCTTCGACGCCCAGGGTTTGACCAAGCTCACGCAGGAAATCGAGGCTCGCCGCAAACAGCGCAACGACATCGAGCAGGAAACCGCCGTGCAGATCCAGATGAAGAACCTGGAGGCCGAGCGCCAGAGCCTTGAGATCACACGAGAAGCGGAGTACGCCCGGCTGGAGCAGGCCCGCGAGGTCGAGATTCGCCGCGCCGCCCAGATGGCGGAAATCGCCGCCGAGCGTGCCTCGAAGGAACGGGAATCCAAGGAAGCCGAGATCACCGCGAAGCTGGCCGTCGACCAGGCACAAATCCTCGCCGAGCGAGCGATCTCCGAGGAGCGCATCCGCACCGAGCAGACGCTGAAGCAGCGCGACATCGAGAAGATCAAAGCCGTCGAAACCGCAGAGGTGGAAAAGACCAAGGCGGTCGAGCTTTCCGAGCAGGATCGCGCCATCGCAGTCGCCGCGAAATCGAAGCAACAATCCGAGGCGGAAACCATCGCCTCCCACGCCCGCGCCCTCTCCGTGAAGGCGGCGGAAGAAGTCATCACCGTAAAGGAGCGCGAGATCGCCGAACGCCAAAAGCAGATCGAGCTCGTCGAAGCCGCAAAGCAGGCCGAGCGCGAAGCCATCGGAGTGACCGTCGCCGCCGAGGCGGAGAAACAGGCCGCGCAGGATCGCGCCGAGGCCGCCCGCATCGCCGCGCAAGGTGAGGCGGAAGCCGAGAAGCTGCGCGCCGAAGCTGCCGAGAAACGTTACTCGGTCGACGCCGCCGGTACTCGTGCCCTGCACGAGGCGGAGAACGTCCTTTCCGCCGAGGTGATCGCGATGAAGATCCAGCAGGCCATCCTGGCCAACCTCCCGCAGATCATCCGCGAGAGCGTGAAGCCGATGGAACGTATCGACGGAATCAAGATCGTCCAGGTAGGCGGGTTGAACGGCGAAGGCGCTCCGGCCAATGGCGCGACGGTTTCCGCCGATGGCGGCAATCTCGCCGATCAGGTCGTTTCCAGCGCCCTGCGCTACCGCACCCAGGCTCCGCTCGTCGACACGCTCCTCAAGGAAGTCGGGATCGACGGCGCAAGCGTGAACGGGCTGACTCAGGCCGTGAAATCCGCCTTTCGCCCCGTCGACCACGGCAACGGCGAGGTTCCGCAGCAGCCCGGCAACAATTAATCATTGCCATGAACCGCAACATGTGGGAGCACTCGCATTAGGCATCCGCCTTTGCGAGTCCCACACGGGAGATAGCTTAGGACGTTAACTATTTAGGCAGCAGAAAAGCGTGGCGCGAGGAGACTCGTCGCCACGCTTTTCATTTTTTGTAGTGCGCTCGATCAGAACATCTTCCATGGAGGGCACTCAAATAATATCAGCATCAATTCGATCTTTCGCGCGGGAACGCCAATGGAAATTCAAACACCGATTAAGCTGACAAGAGCGACGATCAAGCGAACCAATAACTACGGACATTTACGTAAACCACGCCTGTCTGCGACAGATTCGCCCGCATTCTTCACAAAAAAGAAGCTTTTTTGAATATCCTGAGGCTCTTCGCTGAACCAGAGACCACATTGATTCTTGAGCGTTTCACAAAATCCTGTTTGCGTAAAGTCACCCCTCGCAGTTGCCGTCGTGAAACCCCTTCCGGATCAATCGCTTTACGTCACTTCCGCTGACGAAATCGCCTGGGGCGGCATCCTGATCGCCCTCACGCTGATCATTCACGGTTTTGGCATGCTGCTGACGATCGAGTTCAGCGGCTTCTACAAGAGCCGTTTTGAGAGGCATCCCAATTTCATCACGGGCATCATCGGCCTGATCCTGGCAAGCTGGATTATTACCTCCGTCCACATCACCGAGGTGATGCTGTGGGCCGGGTTCTTTCAGTGGAAAGACTGTTTCGCCAACTTCAGCACGGCCAGCTACTTTGCGTTCACAGAATACACCACGCTGGGCAGCAACTTTGACCTGCCCGAGAATTGGCGGCTGCTGGAGGGCATGATCGCCACCTCGGGGCTGATCGGTTTCGCATGGTCCACCGGCGTACTAATGACGCTGGCCCAAGGCTTTCAGAAACAACAACTCCAGCGCATCAACAAGCGCTACCGACTCCTGCGCTCAACCTCAGTCAGCGAAACCACGGAAAGCGGCGCTTAGCAACTCACCACTCCTCCATGAAATACTGCAAACTTTTCCGCGTGAAACCGGGCAGCGATCTCCGGCTGAAGAAAATCGATCCCAACTTCACCGCCGAGCACGAGGGCAAGAAATCCGCCGTCAAAATGGTGGAGAAGCTCAATAAGGAACTGCGCGACCTGCAGTACCTCCTCTACGCAGAGGGCAAGCATTCGCTGCTCATCTGCCTGCAGGCGCTCGACGCGGCGGGCAAGGACGGCACGATCAATCACGTACTCGGCTCGATGAACCCGCAGGGTGCGCGCGTGCATGGATTCAAGGCCCCGTCCAAGGAGGAACTGGCCCATGACTTTCTCTGGCGCATCGCGAAGCAGACCCCGGGCAAGGGCGAGGTGGTGGTCTTCAACCGCTCACACTACGAGGATGTGCTCGTCGTGCGCGTGCATAACCTGGTCCCGAAATCCGTCTGGAAACAGCGCTACGACATCATCAACAACTTCGAGCGCAATCTCGCCGAGAGCGGCACGCATATCCTGAAGTTCTTCCTGCACATCAGCTCGGAGGAGCAGTTGCTGCGTTTTCGCCAGCGGCTGGAGGACCCGGCGCGCCACTGGAAGATCAGCGAGAGCGACTACTCCGAGCGCGAGCATTGGGACGACTACACCAAGGCCTATGAAGAGGCACTGCGCAAGACCAGCACCGACTACGCACCGTGGTATGTCATCCCGGCTAACAACAAGTGGTTCCGCAATCTTGCCGTAGCCAAGATCGTGACGGAAAAACTCAAGTCGCTGAACATGAAATTCCCCGCGCCGAGCGTGAACATCGAGGAGATTACCGAGCAGTTTCACCAAGCCCAAAAGAAGGAAGAGGATCGTATCGGCAAAGCAGCCTGGGAAAAGCTGAGCTCCCGCAAGGACAGCAAGGAGGAGATCAAACAGGCGGACATCGTCGAGGAAGCGCTCCATCCCTCGGGGTCCGGCCCGGCTTAAAGGATATCTCGTGCGGATATTCAGCCTCATCCTTCCCGCCATCCTTGTGCTGGCGGGCGTCATCGCGCGCGGCATCATACAGGATCGCCATCCGTTCTTCCTTTTCGTCGCAACGGTAGTGGGAGCGGGATGCAGTTACTGTGTTGTCCGCTCGCTGGTCACCAAGGTCACGCCGGGCAACCACAAGATCGCACCCTGCGATCGCCTCACTGAGCCGTTCGGCTACTGGTTCAACGTCGCAGGGTGGACGCTATGTTATTTTTTGATGCTCTGGCTGGCGTGGAGCATCCCGCCGCTGCGGAGCAGCTAGGATGCGCTGATCGCGCCAGAGTTGCAGGTGGTCTCGCAGTTGCCGCAGTCGATGCAGAGATTGGCATCGATCACGGCGGTGAGGCCTTTGATTTTGATGGCGTCGTTGGGGCAGGCTTCCACGCAGGAGCCGCAGGTTTCACATTTTTGAGGGTCGATTTGGTAGGCCATGGGTTTTTGATTTTGGAAGAGGACTGGAGTGAGCGTCGTTCACGTCAGGCTCCGAGGACGGCTGCGCCGATCGCCATGGGTGGCGGCGCCCAGGTCCACGCGGCGTTCGGGCTGGAGTGTCCGCCATTGAGCCGCAGGGCTTCGCTGATTTCTGCGCCTGTCCGGGTGAAGCCTCCTTCGGCTGCCTTGAGGACTTCCATATTGATGTTGATGTCGGTGGTGCCGGAGGTGCTGGAGCCGCAGATGCAAAGCACCCGCATGGGAGGTTCGGAGGGCTCTGTGATCCAAAGCACCTGATCGCCGACCTTGGCACCGAGGTGGGATTGGGCGAAGTTTGGGGCCTCAACCCGCCAGGGCAGGTTGTCCTCCTTGGGAAGCTCGCTCACATATTTGGGAAGCGGGCCGCTTTTTCCGGCGAGGGCGATTTTGGTCATTGTCCCGAATTTCCAGATTCCATCAGGGGTTTGTTCGGATTGAGCGAGGTAGAACGCCATGGTATCGGAGCTTTCTTATTTATGAGGTGCGAGGTTTCTGCTAAGGATCGAGGCATGAAAATGCTGGCTCGCCTGCGCTATCTTTTTGAGGAGGGCTTTGAGGTCGGAACTCTCTCCGCCTATGACAGAACGCAGGAAGAGGAAGGGAAAGGGCATGCCAGTCTGACCTTTGTCGACGTCGACATCGACGGAGCGCGCCGACTGGTGACGGAGGAATTTCTGATCACTGAGGAAGAGGCGCGCCTTTGCTCGCAGCTTTTCCTCGATCAACAGTCCAACTAGGCGAATCCGTTTCATTTGCACAAAGCGGTCGAGGCAGCCTGACCGCTATCGGACGCGGCGAGAAAGGATAACGCCTCGCCAACCGTTAAGGCCCGTCCAAGCAATGACGCGGCAGCGCAGAGAGCAGGATAGACTCGAGCGGCCTCAGTATCTTCCAGGCAGAGCACTCGTGCCACGGCGCGGGGTCCCGTCTGCGGGCCGATCATAAAGGTCTCGGCGCACCCCGTTTCCTCCGCGGAGTACGCCTGGTAGCTCAAGGCCTCGCGATGAAGGCCCAGAATGTGGAGGCCGCTTTCATGAACGTGGATCTCGCGACCGCTGACGGGTTTTGTCGGCGGAACGCAGCGTTTTGCAAAGCTCTCCAGCATGCGGCAAAGCGGGACCAGTTCCTGGCGGCGAATGCCTGCATCCACGCCCAACGCAGCATGAAGTCCCATCACGACCTCTTCAAAAGCGGCATTGCCGGCGCGTTCGCCGACGCCGTTGATCGTCGTGCTCAGGCACCTTGCCCCCGCCTGCCACGCGGCGACGGTATTGGCCGTGGCCATGCCCAGGTCGTTATGAGCGTGAATCTCTATCGGCTTGCCGCGTAGTGCCCGCGTCGCCAACCGCACCATGGAAGCAGTGCGGTCGGGAGTAAGGACGCCCACCGTATCGGCCAGCCGGAGCCGTAGCACGGGAAGCTCCGCGACCGCGTGGCAGAACTCCGATAAGAAAACCGGATCAGCCCGCGAAGCATCCTGTCCGCCGATAGCCACATAGCTAAAGCGGGTCGCCGCTTCCTCGCTGAGTTCGGCGAGCGTGCGCAAGACCCACTGGCGGGACTTTCCCCAGATGCGAAGATGGCAATCCGAGAGCGGGAAGGAAAGATTGACTCCATCGACCGCGCACAACCGCGCCGCCGCAATGTCCTCGCGACGCGCCCGGCACCACGCCAGCAGCCATGCCTCGGGGACGGCGTCGCGCACGCGATTGATCCGGGAAACGGCCTCGTCCCCGGAAGCGGGAATACCGACCTCCAGCTCGCGCACTCCGGTTTCCCAGAGCTTGCGCGCGATCTGACACCGCTCCGCCGAGCTAAGAGTGAGCCCGGCGGATTGCTCGCCGTCGCGCAGCGTCGTGTCGACGAACCAGGCGCGCGCGCCAGCGATCTCCTCACTGAGAGTCGGATCGCGCATGATGAGATTACGAGGCGAGATACTCGGTCGCGACGCTGCCCTCCTCAAAGGCGTCCAGGATGGCGTCGATGGCCTCCTCGGTAATGCCCGTGTAGGTATTCCCTGAGGGATAGTCAATAATCACAGGCCCCTTGGTGCACATGTTCAGGCAGCCGGTCACGCAGACCTCGATGCCGTCCATCATGCGGTCCTGGATCTCGTTCTGGAGATAGCTCAGGAGGGACATGGAGTCTTTTTTGTAGCAGACGCCCTGGCGTTCTCCATTCGCCCGGAAGCTGCCGCAGACCAGCAGGTGATGATTGGGTGTATTCATTGGTAAAATTTGCGATTACGAACAGCCATTGCCTCCGCCCGAGCAGCCGTTGCCGCAGCTCGTAAAGCGGCGCTGAAGCGAGGCGGGGATTTCCTCGTCATGGAAAAGTGCCTCAAGGCCTTCCTCGACCAGCCCTTCCATTTCCACGATCACGAGGCCGAAACCCTCGATGATCTGCTTGGGCCTCGGTCCGCAGGCGCTGACGAGCAGGGCGCGGCAGTCGCGCAGGGTATTGGCCAGTTCCTTCCACCGGTCGTCTCCCCCACCCGTGCCGGGCAGGGCCCGCACGTCGACGATCTCGTATTCGTCCGTCTCCGGCAGGTGGGAGTAGACGATGACTTTGGTCGCCTCGCCCAGGTGGAGATTGACGAGCATTCCCTCCTGGGTCGCCACGGCGATGTAGGGCCGGGTTTTATCGATGGGTGTATTCATCTCGGTGAATTCTTGCAGGGTTCCGGCGAACTCGACGGATTGATCCTCGCCCAGCAGCCCCACCGCGTCGGCTCGGCAGCGGGCGCAGTGGCTCATCTGCGAAACATGCTCACCGCACTGGAGCCGCACACGGGCCATCATGATGCCATCGGGCTCGTAGAGATTCTCGTAAGGCGTGTCCTGCACGGGGCAGAGCGGGATGCAGTTCATCACGGTGGCTCCGAGGGCCTTCACCACGCGTGCGATTTCCGGGATGTGGCGGTCATTCACGCCGGGAACGACGATGGAGTTGACCTTCACAAGTACACCAGCGGCGGCCAGCCGCTTTACGGCGTCGAGTTGCCGCTCGATGAGCACCGCTGCGGCGTCATCGTTTTTGAGGACCTTGCCATTATCCCGCGCCCAGGCGTAGACGAGCCCGCCCACGGCGGGATCGACAGCATTCATGGTGATGGTGACATGGCTCACCTGAAGCTCGACCAGTTCATCGATATGCGGACCGATGTGCAGACCGTTGCTCGCGAGACACATCATCATGTCCGGGAAACGCCGACGCACGAGGCGAAGGGTTTCCATCGTCTCGTAGGGATTGGCAAACGGATCACCGGGACCCGCGATCCCCATGACCCGGATGGAGGGAATCTTCTCCACCATCTCCTCCAGATAGGCGAGCGCCTGCACGGGCGAGAGCACGCGGCTGGTCACGCCAGGGCGGCTTTCATTCACGCAGTCGTATTTGCGATTGCAGTAGTTGCACTGGATGTTACAGCGCGGGGCGATGGGCAGATGAATGCGGGCGTACTGATGGCTGCCCCCGATGCTGTAGCAGGGATGCTGATCGAGGTTGAAACACGCGGTGTCGACTTGTGCGCTCATAGATAGGAATACCCGACGGTTGATTTCTCCTGCTTGCGGGCGAGGAAGGTGTTGACGATCTGGTCGTAGAACTGCTGGGCACCGCGATAGCCGACATGCAGCACACGCTGGCCGCCGAGGCGGTCGTGGATGGGGAATCCAGCGTGCACGAGCGGGATGTCGAGGGCGCGAGCCATGCCGTACCCCTTGCTGTTGCCAATAAGCACGTCGGGCTTGAGTTCCTTGCCCAGCGCGTCGATGTCGGCAAAATCCATATTGTCACGGACCATGCAGGTCGACGGCAATTCCGGCACGGCCACGCGGAGCGCGGTCGGGAAATGCTCCGACTTGCCGCCGCTCGCGCAGAGCACCGGCTCGACGCCGATTTCGCAAAGAAAGGACGTGAGACCGATCACCAGATCCGCCTCGCCGTAAACCACGGCCCGCTTGCCAAAGACCACCTTGTGCGCGTCGACCATGGAATCGAGCAACCGACCGCGCTCCGCCGTGATGGCCGGCGGACAGGGCCGGCCCGAGATGCGCTCCAGAGCCTGAATCATCGCCTCGGTGGCGCGCAATCCGATCGGCGTGCCGAGGTTTTCACGCACAACGCCGAATCGCTCCGCCAGATTCGTCGCGGCCGTGCGCCGAGTGAAGCGAAGCGTGTCCCCAAACTCCAGCGTTGCGCGTGCGCCGGACATCCGGCGAATCGCCTCGACGCTCGTCCCGCCCTCCGGCAGCGCCTCGTAATCCATCCACGTCGGGCCGTCCAGCGTGTCACTGTAGTCCGGCAGCATCGTGACAGGTAATCCGAAAGCTTCGACCAGTTCGCGCAGATGTCTCAGATCCGCAGTGGAGAGCATGCCAGGCAGCAGGTTCACACCCCCATGCGGATCGGGAGGCAATACGAGCTGGTCGATCAATGCCGTGACGGCATCGTGAAATCCATCAATGTGCGATCCGCGATAGCTGGCGGTCGAGACATGCACGACCGGCGGCAGGTCCGGGATGGCGCGGCGGCAATCCAGAAGCAGAGCCGCCATGTCCTCGCCGATGGTCTCGCTCAGGCAGGTCGTAGCCACGCCGATGAGGGCGGGCTTGTATTGACGCGAGACGTTCTTGAGTCCCGCGTGCAGATTCTTCGCTCCGCCGAAAACGGCAGAGTCCTCGTTGAAATTCGACGCTGCGATGTCCATCGGCTCGCGGAAATGGCTGATGAGATACCGCCGGATGTAGGTCGAGCAGCCCTGCGAGCCATGCAGGAAGGGAATCGCACCCTCGATACCGCGAAAGACCAGACACGCGCCGAGCGGCGTGCAGAGTTTACAAGCGTTGCGAGTCGCAGCAGTGCAGTGCGAGAGATCAGGCGCCTTCGGCTCCTCGGTGAGTGAAAATTCCTCAATCATGCCGCCATCCTCTCCTGTTTGCGATTGGCGCGGCGCGGCACGTAGTTCCACACCGGGCTCATGACGGAGGCGTGCACCTCCTTGGCGAAGTTCAGCATACCTTCGAACCCGGCCAGCGCCTCCTTGCGCTCATGATTGTGGTCGCAGAAGCCGATGCCGAGCTTGTAGGCGATCGGGCGCTCCTTCACGCCGCCAATGAAGAGATCGACATCCTTCTCAAGGCAGAACTTGGCGAGTTCGAGCGGATTGGAATCATCCACGATCACCGTGCCGGGATCGCAGAGTTCCTTGAGCTGTTCGTAATCCTGCGGGTTGCCCGTCTGCGACCCGACGAGTACCGTCCGCATGCCGAGGCTACGGAGAGCGCGGACGAGGGAAAACGCCTTGAAAGCCCCGCCAACGTAGATGGCGGCCTTTTTGCCCTTGAGGATTTTGCGATACCGGCGCAGCTCGGGCTGGATCTTCAGGAGTTCCTGCTTCACCAGGTCGCGGGCGCGGCTTTCGATCTCGGGATCGCCGAAGACTCCGGCCGCGCCGTAGATCGCCGCCGCCGTGTCCTCGATGCCAAAGAAGGAGATGCGTTGAAAAGGGATGCCGTACTCGTCGTTGAGTCGCTTGGCCAGATGGGTCATCGAGCCGGAGCACTGGACGAGATTGAGCTTTGCACCATGGCAGCGGCGAATCTCATCCACCCGTCCATCTCCCGAGATGCAGGAGACGACCTGGATGCCGATACGGCGGAAGTAGTCCTTCATGATCCAGGTCTCGCCGGCAATGTTGAATTCCCCGAGAAGGTTGATGCTGTGCGGCGAGATGCCGCTGATGTCTCCGGTGCCGATGAGTTTGTAAATGGCTTCGCAGGCGGCGCGATAGCCGTCCTTCTTGGTTCCGCTGAAGCCAGGGCTCTCGACCGGGATGACCGGGATGCCTGCCTCTTTTGAAATGGTTTTGCACACCGCGTCCACGTCATCACCGATCAGCCCGGTGATGCACGTGGAGTAAACGAATGCCGCCTTGGGAGAACACGCGGCGATCAGTTCACGGAGAGCGGCGGCGAGCTTCTTTTCCCCTCCGAAGATGACGTCTTTCTCCTGGAGATCGGTCGAGAAGCTGTTGCGATGAAGCTGCGGCCCGCTGGAGTGGGCCCCGCGAATGTCCCAGGTGTACGCGGCGCACCCGATGGGGCCGTGGACGACATGGAGGGCATCCGCTATGGGATAAAGAACAACGCGCGACCCGCAGAAAACGCAGGCGCGCTGGCTCACCGAACCCGCCGCGCTGCGCTTGCCACAGGCGATCTCGGCCGCGCCCTCTCCCTTGCGGAAGACCTGATTGCGGCGTTCTTCGAGGATCTCGATGTCGTCGTGCGGCATGGCAGCAGGCGGGTTGGTGCTCCTTCAGATGGCTATTACTGGACGAGTTCGAACCACTCCTCGGGACAGGTGCGGTCGCGCTGGTCGAGCAGTGCGTCGCTGATCTTCTCCACGAGATGCATGGCGCCGCGATAGCCCACGGTCGGGAAGAGCCGGTGACCGACGCGGTCCAGGATCGGGAACCCGAAGCGGACGAGCGGGATATTCTCGGCGCGACCGATGTGCTTGCCGTAGGTGTTGCCCAGGATGAGCTTCACCGGATCGGCCTTGATGCGCTCGTGCAATTCGAAGAGGTCTCCCTGCTGTTTCACGATGGCATCGGGGAAACGACCGTCGAGGATCGCATTCACGCGATTCTCAAAGGCCCGGCCCGTTGCGCCGGAGAAGATATACTTCGGCTTGAGGCCCAGCTCGATGGCAAAGCGGGTCATGGCCACCACGTGGTCGGGATCGCCAAAGATGGCAACCGGCACCTCGTGGAAGTACTGACCGATATCCTGGATCACATCCAGGAGGCGACCGCGCTCCGCGTCGATCGAGGCCGGTACATCCACCTCGGCAATGCGGCGCAGGGCGTCGATGTAGAGATCTGTGTTGGTGAGGCCGATCGGAGCATCGAGCGCCTCGAAGGGCACTCCGCACTTGTCGTTGAGCTTCTGCGCGGCAGGATGAGCGGTGAACTCGCCGAGCGCGACCGTCTTGATGGCGTCGCCCATGCGCTTGATCGCCTCCACCGGAGTGCCACCCTTCGGGTACATCTCGTAGACACCAGTCTGGGGCAGGTCGAGGACGTCGGATGTATCCGGGCAGAGCGTGTACTTCACCCCCAGCTCGTCGGCGAGCCTCTTCAGCTCGCGCATGTCGCTGGGGTCGAGCCAGCCGGGGAAGATGTTGATCGCGTCCGTGCTCTCGCCGGTTTTCTCGGCGAGGTAGTTCACGATGCCCACACACATGTTCGAGTAGCCGGTCACGTTGGAACCGACAAAACTCGGGGTGTTGGCGTGGATGACGGTCTTACCCTCGGGGATTTTGCCTTCCTCGCGGGCCTTCTTGATGATGGTCGGGATGTCGTCTCCGATGACCTCGGAGAGGCAGGTGGTGTGCACCGCCACGACTTCCGGATTGTAGATCGAGAAGATGTTGATGAGCGCCTGCTGGAGGTTCGCCATGCCGCCGAACACGGAGGCACCCTCCGTGAAGGAGCTGGTGGTTGCCGCCACCGGTTCCTTGAAGTGACGCGTGAGATGGCTGCGATGATACGCACAGCATCCCTGCGAACCGTGGCTGTGCGGCATGCAGCTATGGATGCCCAGGGCCGCGTACATGGCGCCGATCGGCTGGCATGTCTTGGCCGGGTTGATCTTCAGCGCGCTGCGCTCGCTGATAGTGGGTGTGGCTAAGTCTAACATGGAATTAGGTTTCCTTAAGTGTTGAGCTGATGCCGGTCAGGCGGCCTTTTGTTCCTCTGCCGGAGCTTCCGTGGCTGCGGCCTTGCGATCCTTGACCCAGGGCGGCACGACGTAGCTCCAAACCTTGGTCGAGAGCATGCGGTCGATCTCCTTGTAGAAGTTGATCGCACCCGCGAAGGACGCGTAAGGTCCACCGTAGTCGTAGGAGTGGAGCTGCTTGCAGGGCACGCCCATCTTTTCGATGATGAACTTGTCCTTGATGCCGGAGCCGATGATGTCGGGCTTCCAGGTCTTGATCAGGTGCTCCAGCTCGTGATGGCTGATGTCGTCGATGACGAGCGCACGCTTCTTCATCTCGCGCATCATTCCGAGGTAATCGGAGAAGGCGAACCCTGCGTCGATGAGCTTCTGCTTTGCCTCGGGCGAGATGCGCGGGCGGAAGCGGGTTTCATCGGGTTCCACGTCGAGTTCCTCAATGTTGCGGCTGTCGGCGTCGACCTTGATGTTGGGCAGCACGTCGCGGCCCTCGTAGTCGTCGCGGTGAGCGAACTCATAGCCGGCAGAGACCGTCTCGATGCCGATGTCGCCAAAGAGATCCTGGTAGTGGTGGGCGCGGGAACCGCCAACGAAGATGGCGGCCTTCTTGCCCTGGTGCTTGGCCTTGATCTCGGCCTGGATCGGGCGCAGCACGGCGAGTTCCGCCGCGATGACCTCCTCGACCCGGTCCATGAGTTCCTTGTCGTCAAAGTACTTCGCAATCTTGCGAAGCGACTTGGCGGTGGAATCCGCGCCGATGAAGTTCACCTTGAACCACGGGATGCCGAATTTCGTCTCCATCATCTCCGCCATGTAGTTGATCGAGCGGTGGCACATGACCACGTTGAGATCGGCCTGATGGCAGTTGATGATTTCGTCGTAGGACACGCCGCCGCTGAGGGTGGCGAGGATCGAGATGCCGCACTTCTTCAGCAGTTCGTCGATGGCCCAGGCGTCGCCGCCGATGTTGTACTCGCCAAGGATGTTGATCTTGTACTTGGCGTCGTTGGGCGTGTCGTCGAGGCCGATCATGTGCTTGAACACACCGTTGTTGGCGATGTGGTGGCCGGCGGATTGACTGACCCCCTTGTACCCTTCGCAGGAGAAGCCAAAGACATTGATGCCGAGCTCCTCCTTGGCCTGGCGGCAGACACTGTGAATGTCATCGCCGATGAGGCCGACCGGACACGTGGCATAGACCGAGATGGCCTTGGGCTTGAAGAGCCGGTAGGCCTCGCGGATCGCCTCGGCGAGGCGCTTCTCGCCGCCGAAGACGATGTGGTCTTCCTGCATGTCGGTGGTCATGCAGTATTGCATGTAGTTCGTCTGACCCTCCGGTACGCGGGCGAGGTTGCGCCGCGTCATCCACGAGTAGTACCCGCAGCCCACGGGGCCGTGGGTGATGTGCAGGATGTCGTGGATGGGACCGATGACAACGCCCCGGCAGCCCGCATACGTACACCCGCGCTGGGTGATGATGCCCGGGATGGTGCGGGAGTTCGCACCGATTTCCGGCGGCGTCTCGGGATCGTTCGGCACGATCTGCTTTGCGCGTTTGCGCAGGGTCTTCGAGGGCAGGCCCTTGAGCATCTGCTCGCGCAGAGCGTCAGGCGTTACGCCCTCGACTTCTTCGATGGTTCCTGTCGGGATCGTTGCTTCGGTCGACATGATGAGAGATTAGTTAAAGAGGCCGTATTCCATGAGCAGAGCTTCGAGAGCTTCGATGGGCAGCGGCTTCGGAATGACGAGCTTCTTGTTGTTTTCGATGGCCTTGGCCAGGGCGCGATATTCGTCGGCCTGCGGAGCCTCGGCGTTCCACTCGATCACCGTCTTGCGGTTGATCTCGGCGCGCTGCACGTCGTTGTCGCGTGGCACGAAGTGAATCATCTGGGTGCCCAGCTTCTCGGCGAAGGCCTCGATGAGATCACGCTCGCGATCGACGTTACGGCTGTTGCAGATGAGACCGCCGAGACGGACGACGCCGGTCTGGGCGAACTTCACGATGCCTTTGCAGATGTTGTTGGCCGCGTACATGGCCATCATCTCGCCGGAGCAGACGATGTAGATTTCCTCGGCCTTGCCCTCGCGGATCGGCATGGCGAATCCGCCACACACAACGTCGCCCAGCACGTCATAGAAGACATAGTCAAGACCGACCTTGTCCTCGTAGGCGCCGAGCTGCTCGAGCATGTTGATCGAGGTGATGATGCCGCGACCAGCGCAACCGACTCCCGGCTCCGGACCACCGGACTCCACACACAGGGCGTTACAGAATCCCTGCGAACGGATGTCCTCGAGGTCCACGTCCTCGCCTTCCTCACGCAGGGTGTCGAGCACGCTGCGCTGGGCGAGGCCGCCGAGCAGGAGGCGGGTTGAGTCCGCCTTGGGATCGCATCCCACGACCATGACTTTGCGGCCCATCTCGACGAGACCGGCCACTGTGTTCTGAGTGGTGGTCGACTTTCCGATCCCACCCTTCCCGTAAATAGCAATCTTCCGCATTTTAGTGATTTTGAGTTTTGGTTGGTCCGGACTCGCGCCCGGTTTGTTCATCTCTTAATCACACCGCGTGCCAAGGTCGGCCTGCTCGGCGACGCCCCGCAGCAACACCGCCCGGATGATTGCTAATGAATCACTTAGGAACACTGTCGTTCACTTGCGCAGCGTTAGCGCAAAATTGCGATTCCTACAGAAATGTAGGAATCGGGAATTACGACCTACGCGAATGTAGGAAGTTTCCGCAGCCGGACGAGGATCTCGTCAAGAATAGGGCGTCCGCGAAGGTGCTCACGCCATTCGGCAGGGATGCCTGTCCGTCCGAAGCGGATTCCCGCGATGCCGCCAGCGAGGCAGGCGGTCGTATCCGTGTCGTTGCCGAGAGCCACGGCGGCGATCACGACATTTCGGTAGGAATTCTCACCGCAGGCTGCCCGGGCCGAGTGCAGCGAGTCGACGACATAGCCAGTGCCGCCGGGTGTTTCGGTGGAGGCTGGCAATACAACCTCCCGCAACTCCCGCCGATGGGCGAGGCTGTTGGCGTAGAGTACATCCAGATCGGCTGCCGCGCGGTCCCAGGCATTCTCGACGCCCGCGAGCTCCCGACGCGCCCAGAGGCAATACAGGGCGCAGCACACCTGCGAGCGCGGATGCGCATGCGTGATGGCGCACTGTTCATGAGCCACGGCCACGAGGCGGGCATCGGAGCCCTCCAGGAGCAGCGCCAACGGGAGCGAACGCATCAAGCCGCCATTTCCGTTATTGCGCTCTCCGGCCAGGCCCGACTCATATGGGGTGGCCCCGGCGGAGAGACGCCGCAAAGCTTCGCCCGTCTGGATGCCGATATCGAAGACCTTCCCATCCGCCGCGAGATACCCGCGACTGGCCCAGGCAAGAAGCTTGCGGGAAAAATGGTAGGGGTCCCAGTCGCGTCGCTCGATCAGCGACTCCACCAGGCAGAGCGCCTGCGCGCCGTCGTCCGACCACGTGCCGCAGGGCACATGGGCGTAACTGCGGGAAAAAGAAGGCGGGGGAAACATGTCGATGTCCTCCCTCGGAGGCAGTTCCCTGGCGTGATGAAACTCATAGGGCACGCCCACGGCGTCGCCCACCAGCAACCCCCAAAGTCCACCCTCGATCTTCTCCAATACGCCTTCCTTCATCAATAAAGCAGCCGCCGCACGCGGTATTCCCCGCCGATTACCAGATACTCCTGCTCGCCGCGCAGGATGCTATCCGGCAGGAGGTCGCTAAAGAAAAAGATTTTGCCCAGCGGGATGCGCGCCTCCCAGACGGTCGACCCAAACTCCCACGCGCACTCGCGGTCGGAGGTGAAGGACGAGATGTTGTTCATGCGCACGACCGGCTCGCCGGGTACGGGGTCCGGCATTTCCTGATACCCCGCCGCATCGTACGTGCCCCGATAAAGCGTGATCCAGCGTTCGCCGGGATGGCGGCGGGCGAGTTCATACTGGCAGAATTCAAAAAGCAGATCGAGCTGCGAGTCGATGGCATTGGTGCGCGCACTGCCCTTGATGCGATCGGCCGAGTAGGCGGTGATCCGGTCCTGGTCGTCGGCCAGCGGGCCATTGTGAAACGTGGGCGGCATGCCGAGCCGGCTGTGCACCCATCCCTTCAGCACCGCGCCCTCGATGGAATTGGAATCCACCGACCAGCCGCGCAAATAACGCACGTAGCTGTTTCGCAGGCTGCTGCGGGCAGCCTTCTCGTAGTGCTCCCACTGGTGCAGGGCGAACTGCACCGAGATATACTCGTGAAAAATCTCCCCCCTCCGCGTAGCGCTCGGCTCGGCATCGAGCAGAGCAAAGAGGCGTTTGTTGTCCTCCCGCACACGGCCGATGTGCAAGGCGGTGGGATCATCCTGGAAATCCACCGACGCGATGGCCCAGGGCGGACGGTTGCAGAGAGAGAAGACGTTGAGATGGGGGGGAACGGACACGGCAGGAAAGACTTATGGACGAAAACCTCGCGGATCTATGCCGTATTTTTTGACACGCAATCCCACCACCCTCTCGGTGAGCCCGAGATGCCGGGCGACGGCAGCCATGTTGCCTTTGTGTGTCTTGAGCGCTTCGATGAGAAACTCGCGCTCCACGCCGTGGATCGCCGCTTTCATCTTCGACTCCTCGACCGGCTGACTGGACTCGGGCACCTGCAGCGTGGGCGGCAGGTGCCAGCCATGGATCACATCCTCGGTGGCAAGCAGGGTGGCTCGCTCGATGCAATTCTCAAGTTCGCGCACATTGCCCGGCCAATGGTAGCTCATGAGCATGTCGATGGCCGAGGTGGATATCCGTTTGATGCTCTTGCCGTTGGCGATGCTGTACTTCTCGACGAAGAAATCGGCGAGCTGCAGGATATCCGTCTTTCGCTCCCGCAGCGACGGCACGTAGATCGGGAATACATTCAGGCGGTAATACAAGTCCTCGCGAAACCGCCCCTGCTCAACGAACTCCTCCAGCGAGCGGTTCGTCGCAGCGATCACGCGTACGTCACAGCGCAGCGTCTCGGTCCCCCCCACCCGCTCAAACTCCTTTTCCTGCAGGATGCGAAGCAGCTTGGCCTGGGTCTGGAGCGGCAGTTCGCCCACCTCGTCGAGGAAGATCGTTCCGCGATGGGCCAGCTCAAATCGCCCCTTGCGCATGGCGATGGCTCCGGTGAAGGCCCCCCGCTCATGGCCAAACAGCTCGCTCTCCACGATGCTCTCTGGCAGCGCGGCGCAGTTGATCTTCACGAAGGGCTTGCCCACGCGCGGGCTGCGCTCATGCACGGCATGCGCGACGAGTTCCTTGCCCACTCCGCTCTCACCGCGGATCAGCACCGTAGTGTTGCTCGCCGCCACCTGCTCGATCGAGTGGTAGACGGTCTGCATGACTCGCGAGTTTCCGATGATGTTGTCGGGACGGAAGTGGCGCTTAAGCTGCTCCTGGAGTCGCTCATTCTCCTGGCGAAAATAATCGATCTGCTCGTGGGCGCGCTGCCGTTGTTTCACGGCCTGGGCGATCATCTGCGCAATGAGCGTAAGCAGACGCAGATCGGCCTGCAGGGAAACGACCGTCTTGCTGCGGCTGATCACGCTGAGCGTACCGAGGATCTCATTGGCCCGCGCCACCGGCACACAGATGAAGGCCCCCCGGCCCTGCGAGAGCACTCTCCAGTCCACGGTCGGGATCGCCGACCCGTGCACCACATGCATGGGCCTGGCGATGTCGGGAATGATCTCGGCCTCGCCCTTCTCGATCACCCGGGCAACGATCTGGTTGAAGCGTTCCGCCTCGTTGCTCGCTATTCCCCGGGGCACCTCCTGCACCGCCTCGACATGAGCCTCGTTAATGGCACGGTTCAGAATGCGCAAGGTGCCGTTTTGCAGGCCGATCGACTCGGATATCTCATGCAGCAATCCGCTCAGGACGTCCTGGAGTTCCCCCCCCTCCTGCAACGTCCGAGCGATGTCAAAAAGGATCTTCAACTCCTGAATGACGCGGCATAAAGGAGCTGGCAGGTTTGCCAGATCGGCGTTCGAGGGGGGCATCTGCGCGAAGTCGCAGCCCGGACAGCCGTCAGCAATGTCGTTGTAGTCAATGATCGAGCGATCCGGCCCGATATCCTTATTCACGGTGATCTACCAAAGCATGATTTGCGCCATGAGCCAACCGAGACGGGGCGCTCCCCTCGGGAACTTTCTGAAAATTGACCGGACGGAAGAGTAAATTCAATTTTCAGACGCAGCTTCCCTCACCGCGCCCGCCGCCTCATGGCGTCAAGACCCGGCCGGTCTCGCCGGTCTCGTATCCCGGGATCTGCGAGATGGAACGGACGAACTTCCCGATGGCCAGATGGTCGATCAATGCCTCGAGAAGAGGCTTGCCCAGTTGATCCCGGCGTATCACCAGGTCAAATGCCACCTGCGACAGCGGGATGAAGTGCAGCCCATAGACCCGGGCAATCGATTCGCAGCCCAGACCCACATCAGCCAGTCCCGTCGCGATCCGTCGGGCACAGTCCGAGTGGCTCACGGTGATGGATTCGTACCCGGCGATCTCTGCTGCCGGCACGCCGTTGACCTTGAGCATCTCCTCCAGGTGATTGCGACACCCGGAACCGGCCTCGCGATTGGCCAGCCGGATGCCTCCTCCGGGTAAATCGCCAAACCCTCGAAAGGCGTTCTCCCAGTTGCGCCCGACCATCCATCCCTGCTCCCAGCGGGTGAAGCGCATGATCAGGCAGCTCTTGAGCAAGCCCAGCCGCTTCACTCCCTCGAGGTTGGCGTCGTCGTCCTCTCCAAAATGAATTCCCGCGAGATGCACCTCGCCAGCGGCCAGACGCCGGAGGGCCACCGAGCTCCCACAGGGAATCCACACGCATCGCCCTTTCCCCGAGTGCCGCGATGCCGCTTCACAAAGCAGAGCCAGAGCGGGATCGCAGCCTGCGATAAAGAGATTCTCCGCCAGGTCGGACAAGTCCAGACTCGTTTCCGCAGCCGGGCCATCCGGTGTTTTCCGCAAAACGGCATCCGAGACCGACAGGCCGGCGCCGATCTTCGCGAGAAGATCGGACTCCCCCGCGATCCATCGCCCGTCGAGTTGCGCGAGATCCAGCCGCATCCCCTCCTCCGGGGTGTTGCCCACGATATGCACGGGCAGCACCGCAGGCGCCTCCTCTGCACCAAACAGACTCTCGACCGGGCAGTCCAGGGCACGCGCAAGGCGCAATGCCGTGTCGACTCGTGGAACCACCTGGTTCCGCTCGATTTGATTCAGCGATTGCCGCGTGATCCCTGCCACACGGGCCAATCCCGCCTGGGTCATATTTCGCCTCGCCCGCAGTTGAACGATGCGTTCCCCCGCTCTTTCGAGACCATCCGACATGGAGGCCGATGCTCCGGAAAGCAGGAGACAACGTCAAGCACCGTTGACGCATCTCCCTAATATTGACTGATATACTTTTTGCAAAAAGTAGTTTTTGTAAAATAATGTTTACATATTTCCATCTATTAGATTTTCTTCTTTTCCGGAAAGCGCAAGAAGGGCTGCCGGGTTGTTTTGGGTAGGCGCGGAGGGTCCGCGTGCTGGAATGCGCTGCAAATTAAGCAGTTCCTCCCAGAGCGCTTAAATGCTGCCAAACAACCAAATACGCGCAGGGTCCGGCCAGGCGGTCGGAGGGTATCTGTCAAAAATAACTGCCGGTCAACAATTTCCCAGGTTTCTCACCCTTGCCGCCCTCATCGGGCTATCGGCCACCGTACAAGCCACGGTATTGACATCCGGAACGTTCACCTCCGGAAGCGCCACAAGCTGTATGGTCTTCAGCAATGGCACCTCATGGTCGGGAGGTGCTGTGGGAGTGCAAGGCTCCGAAAGCGTCACAACCGGAGGTGGCTCTGCTCTTGCAGCCAACGTCGCGTTCAAGTTCAACATCGGCTCGTTCATCGACTCGCTCAACAGCACATACGGCAGAGGAAACTGGGCGGTCTCCAATATCCAGCTATCGTTCCAGTACACGCTGTATGCCAACAAAAACCTGTTCAACTCCGGTGCAGGCACATTCGACATCTACTGGGTTGCTACAGATTCCTGGGTGCCGAATACGTCCAACCCGACATACGCGACGACCGCGGATGCACTCTCCACCTGGTCCGGTGGCCAGTCCCTGCTCGCCACGGAATACTACGACTGGACGACGCCGGGATACACAGGAACAACTGACGATCTCACATCGGGCCTTTGGGTTACCGACAAAAGCGGCATACGCCAGTCGACCCTTAGCTACGACCTCGGGAGCAACACATCATTCCTGGACGACATCCTCACGGCCAGCGCGTCGGGAGATGACAACATCTCGCTCTACCTCATGTCCACCAGCGACTCGCTCGGACTGATTATCTTCACCAGTGGCACACCGGTCCTCCCGACACTGAGCTTCGATGTGGTGTCGGTTCCCGAGCCGGCAACTTATGCCCTTGCCCTGCTCGGAGCCGGAGCGGCCAGCTTCCTCCAGCGCAGGCGGCGAGCCGTCACGCCAACTCCGGACGCTCGCTCATAGTGAAGACTCTCGGCTGGATCAGGCTTTTCCTGCTGGCCGGTATCGCTGGCCTGGCCGCGCCCTCACGCGCGGTCGAGCCAACGGTTTACTCGGACATCTCGAGCAATGACGCCTTCCTTCCCACCGGTTCGCTGGATAATCCCAATACCGGAGGAGACAATGCCGATCACGACCTGACCGATTGGAACTATGGCGATGCCGGCACTCTCGTCATCGCATCGGGCAATTCCCAGTACGTCGACCCGAACACGGGGCAGACGATCAGCAAAGGAGAGTTTCAAAGCGTGATCATGTTCAGCTCCGCCGAGGCCATCACGCTTTTCGACGCGACCTACGGCGCTGGCAACTGGGTCATCACCTCCATTGCGCTGAGCTTTGCCAGCAACTGGGCCGACGCAGGGGCGATCCCCAACAACCCGATCTTCGGCATGATCCAGGGAGGCGAGTTCGTCATCGAGTGGCTTTCCGACGACGACTGGGTGCAAGGGACGGGAAATCCCAGCAATCCGACTCAGGATGGAGTCACCTATGATTCGCTCTCCACACTGCTGGTCAGCGAGCACGAGGTGCTGGGATCATATACCTACGATCCTCCCGGGAGCAGCGTTCGTCTCACGTGGAACCTGCCATTGACCGACAATCTCATCGCCGACATCTCCGCCGGAGACGACCTCTCCTTCCTGATGTATGCGGGAGATGACACCATCAACTATCTCTTCAACTCGAACCGCTACGGGAACGACAACGAGCCAAAGATCATCATCACCGCCATCCCGGAGCCATCTGTACTCGGACTTGCCATGGTGGGAGGACTGTTTGCACTCGGCAGGCGCTTTCGCCGCATGGCTTTCACCCTCCCGGAGGTGCTCGTTGCCATCAGCCTGATCGCCATTGCGGCCAGCGTGACTACCAACTGGATCAACTCCGGGATCGAGAAAGCCCGCGGCATCGAATGCACCGGAAATCTCCGGCAATGGGGCGTGGCCTTGCAACTCTACATCCAGGATCACGACGGCTTCCTCCCCCGGCGCGGCCAGGGAGTCCGCCCGGTGACCGTGATCGACCGCGATGAGGACTGGTTCAACAACCTGCCTCCTTATCTCGAGATGAGTCCATACAAGGAGCTCTACGCCAGGGGGCAGGTGCCCAGGCCTGGGAGGCGCAGCGTGTTTCTCTGCCCGAGCGCCACGATCCCGGCAGACTGCCAGCATTTCATCAGCTACGGGATGAACATGTACCTCTCGCGCTGGGACCAGCGGGACGCCAGCCGGATCATGCAGTTGCCCAGGCCGTCGAGCCTCGCCTTCCTGGCCGACTCGCCCGGAGGCTACGCCTCCACGGTGCCCTCGGGCAGCGAGTACTCGGTCGTCGCGCGCCACTCGGGCGGAGCAAACGTGGTTTTCGTCGACGGCCACGTGCAGAGATTTCCCGGCGGGTACCTCGGCTGCGGATCAGGAGATATTTCCCAACCCGACGTACGATGGAAGACCGAGGTCGCCGGAGACACTTGGAAGCCCAACCTATGAAACCACTCCTTCAGCGCAGGCGAGCCCTCACGCTTCTTGCGGCATCAATCCTGCTCGTCTCGCAGTCGTCGTGCCATCGCAACTCTCCCTCCGCCGCCGATCCAGTCAAGGTCGCCATCATCGGGGGATTCATGACGACGGGTATGTGGGAGGCGGTCACGGCGGAGTTTACGCGGGAAACCGGGATTCCCGTGGAGGTCGTGAGCACAGGACCCAAGGAAATCATCGATACGGCCTTTCGCAAGGGAGGCATTGATCTCATCACCATGCATTCCAGCGATGTGGCGACCAATCTGGTCGCCGACGGCCTGGGGGTCGCCATGCGCCCCTGGGCGCGCAACGAACTCGTCATCGTCGGTCCGTCGGATGATCCCGCCCGCATTCGCGGTCTGAAGAGCGGCGCGGAAGCCGTGGCACGCATCGCCGCAGCCAAGGCCTCCTTTGTCGAGGCGCGGAATGTCGGCAGCCAGACGGTCTGCGCTCGCCTGTGGAAGCTCGCGGGCATTCACCCCGAGGGCGGCTGGCTCATTCCGGACGAAAGCCCGGCGCCGCAACGCGTGGTGGAGTTTGCCTCCGCTCGCCACGCCTACGTGATCGTGGGCCGAATCCCCATGCTCAGCGGCAAAATCCCCAATGCCGGGATGGAGATCCTCGTCGAGGGCGACCCGGAGATGCGGCGACCGTATGTGGTCATCGAGGCCAATCCCGCGAAGCGGCTGGGAAACAATCCGGCAGGCGCAAAAAAGCTCGCCGATTTCCTGACCTCCCCGGCGGGCCAGATCGCTCTCTCCCGGTTTGCCGAACGCCAGGGGGGAAACGCCCCGATCTTCTATCCCGTAGCACCTGTCAATACAACTCACCAAGGATAACCCATGAAACGCCAGATCATCAAATACCTCCTGGGAAGCGCCATCGCCTTCGCCGCGGCCATTTCCTCCCTCCCAGCCCAGACCATCGTGGTTTCTGCCGCTGCCAGTTTGAAAGAAGCCCTGGCCGATGTGAATGCAGCCTTCTCCGCAAGGAATCCCGGCATCGCCATCGACCTGAACCTCGCGGGTTCCGGAGCGCTCCAGCAGCAAATCGAGCAGGGCGCGCCGGTCGATGTCTTCATCTCCGCCGCGACCAGGCAGATGGATGCGCTCAACGCCAAGGGACTGCTCCTGGAGGGGTCGGTCTTCGATCTTCTCGGCAACAAGGTCGTGCTGGTCGGTCCTCCGGGCGCCACGGCACCCGCCGGCTTTGCCGCCCTGGCCGATGCATCGGTAAAACACATCGCCATCGGTGAACCGGGCAGCGTGCCAGCCGGCCAGTACGCCCAGCAGATATTTGCCTTTTACAAGATCACCGAGGCCGTGAAGCCCAAGCTGATTTTTGCCAAGGATGTCCGCATGGTCCTGACGTATGCGGAAACGGGCAATGTCGATGCAGGCGTGGTCTACATGACGGATGCAAAGCAATCCGGCAAAGTCGCCATCCTCGCCGAGGCACCCGCAGGGTCGCACGATCCGGTCGTTTATCCCGCGGCCATCATCAAGACCGCACGCCAACCCGCCGCCGCCCAGACCTATCTCGCCTTCCTGAAATCAACCGAGGCAGCCGAGCTTTTCACCAAGCGGGGGTTTGAGATACTTACCAAACGCTGATGGATACCACGCCGATCTGGTTGAGCCTCAAGACAACCGTCACAGCGACGGCCATCACCTTCGTGCTCGGCATCATTGCCGCACGCTGGAGATTCGGTGCTCGCGGTCATTGGGTCGGCGTGGTGGATGCCCTGCTACTCCTGCCTCTGGCGCTCCCGCCGACCGTCATCGGCCTCGCGCTGCTGTTGTTCTTCGGGCGCAACTCACCCGTCGGCGCACTTCTGACGGATATCGGCGTCGACGTCATCTTCTCCTGGCAGGCGACCGTCATCACAGCAGTGGTCGCCTCGTTTCCGCTGATGTATCAATCCGCCTACGCCGCCTTTCAGCAAATCGACACCGAGCTCCTCGATGTCGGTCGCCTGTACGGCATGAATGAATGGCAGCTCCTCTGGCGTGTCATGCTCGCCCTCGCCTGGCCGGGCATCCTCGTCGGCACGATCCTGAGCTTTGTCCGGGCGCTGGGGGAGTTTGGGGCGACCCTCATGCTGGCGGGCAGCATTCCCGGCCGTACCCAGACGATTCCCCTCGCCATCTTTTTTCATGTCGAGAGCGGCGAGCTTTATCAGGCTGCCCTGCTCTCGCTGGTGACGTTGGGGCTCTCTGTCCTCGTGCTCCTGGTGGTGCGCCTGCCACAATCCATGAAGGTGCCGCTTCGCAGGTGACCCGGGTTATTTGAACGGATCGACCCGGAAGCCCTCCGGGGAAATCGGCAGCGGCTTGCCCTGCTGAAGGGCTGCCAGCCAATTCGCGCTCTCGACCATGTAAAGTCCCTGCGCTCCGCCCGTGCCGTGGTGGTTGGAACGCGTCATGATGATGAGCTCCTTGGGGGCCTGGATCGCGTTGAATGCGGCGATGACACCGAACGGCCGCGATGTATCATCGATCAATCCCACCGAAACCAAAGACGGGCACTTCACCCGTGCGGCGAAGTACGCGGCATCAAAATAACCTGCCGTCGTGGCGACCCTGGCCGGGTCGCGATCTCGCGGCCCCCAGTTGGAAAGCCAGTACGGCCAGCCGAAGGCCCGGGCGGGATTGGCTTTCGGTCCATAGACATCGCACCCGGCGGGCACATTGACCATCAGCCCGGTGGCTTTGGGAAATAGTGCCGCCGTGGCAAAGCCTTGCAACCCGCCCTGCGAGGTTCCCGTCACGATGAGCGTCTTGCCATCCCAGTCGGGCCGGGAAGCGAGATACTCCGCCGCTCGTACGCAGCCAAGCAGCATGCGGAGAAAGTACGACTGCTCGCGATCCTCGCTCCCCATGTAGACATAGTTTTTCAGGTCTCCGTCCTTCTTCTGTTTGTAAAAATCTTCGGGTTCGTCGATCGGGAGATCGTGGGCGCTGATGTTGAGCGCGAGCCAGCCCTTCGCTGCACGATTGGTCACCTCGTCTTTTTTCAGCGGATAGACACCCGCGTACTGCAGGATCAGCACGGCGGGAAACTTCTCCCCCGTCGTCGGGCGGGCGAGCTGCCCCTGGACATGAGTCCCTCGGATGTTGTCGAGCGTGACCTTGTAATAATCCGTGCCGGGAGGATTCGCTGCCTCGGCCTTCTGAAGCACCGGATTCACGGGCACGGCGGCGAGTTCCTTCAGCTTTTCACTCCAGAACGAATCAAAATCCGCCGGGGCTGGCTGGGAAAGCTGCACCTTTTGCCAATCAAACATCCCGCCCCCGACTCCGATAGGGAGGCCATTGCCTCCCGGTTTGCGCACAGAGAGCATCAACGCGCCCGGTTCCGCCCGGCTGCCCGCGACCGTGGCGGGACCAGCACTCAGATCGATCTGCCCACTGCTCACCACGCCCTCGCCGTCTTTCTTCACGGTATACTCAAGCAGGCCGATCTTTGTCCGATCCGCCTTCGCATCGGCCAGATCAACCGTCCACGTGACGGTATCTCCGGAGGAGTAGAGTCCATCTTTGCGGTCGGGCGTGATCGAGAGGGCAATCGCCTCATCCGCACGCACCTCGGGAGAGGCCGCCAGACAGGACAACAGAATCAACGCAATAGTTGCGTAACGCGTGAGGGAGTTCATGAATTAGGGAGTTTGTTAACTGCTTCATCGTAGGTATCTTTAAACAGCCCCTTCCACAGGAAGAAAATTCTCCCTATAGTATACTCATTCCCTCCCAGCGCCGTCCCCTCGGTGTCCCCGTAATTCCGCGATATTCCGAATGTCGCACCCCCCCGTGCACCACAATCGAAAACACCTCTTTCCCCCTCTGCTCTATCGTTAGAATTTAAGAAGAATGGAAACGCGTAGGTCGGGTCCTAGTGTATATACAAAGCAAAACGACAGACCCGGATGATTCCGCCGATGTCCCCCCAGAGAACCTATCACCGATGAACCGTTTCCCCACACCATCGACCACCAGCCAACGGGCCGCATTCACGCTCATCGAGCTGCTCACCGTGATGGCGATCGTCGCCATCCTTGCCGGGGCCAGCCTCCCGGCCATCTCCTCGTTGAGCCGCACGAATAACCTGAACGGTTCCCTGAGCGAGCTCGCCGGCCTCCTGGCACAGGCCCGCCAGTACGCCGTGGCCCAGCGCACCTATGTCTGGCTGGCCATGCGGGAAAATAACGATACCTCCGGCGAGCCATCGGTCGACGTCGCCCTCCTGGCGTCAAAGACCGGCATGCAGCCCTCCTCTCCCTGGGCCGCCCAGGGCACGGTGCCCAGCGACACGATCTCCCTGCTCATTCGCCCGAAGACCCTCAAACAGGTGCGCCTCGAGGAGGGCGGCACCTTTACCCGCCAAAACATCGCCGACCTCCCCGCCCAGCCTCAGATCGGCCCGGACAACAGCCCGGCCGACGGCAGCGCGACCTTTACCGTGCGCCTGCCCGGGACATCGCGCAACGTGACCTTTGACCGCGTCATTCAATTTCTGCCAGATGGAGAAGCCAGGGTGGCCGACAGCCCGATCGACATCATCGAGATGGGGGTGCGCTCGATGCGGGGATCAGTCGCTGATCAAAACAACATTGCCGTCCTTCGGATCAATGGCCTCACCGGACAAACACGCGTCTATCGCCCGTGACCCTCATGCCGCATTTTCCCTCGTCGAGGTCGTCCTCGCGCTCGGGATTTGCGCCTTTGTCCTGGTCGCAATGATCGGCCTCTTTCAGGTCGGCCTCACCTCCGCCCGGGAGTCGGAGGCCCGCCTGCAGGCCGCCAACATGGCATCGCTCCTCATCGCCCAGCGTGCGTCGTCTCTCACCAACACCAGCTTCGCCATCCCCGCCTCCGCCCTCACCCAGGCATACGGAAACGCCTTCACCTCATCCAATGTCTACGTCGGCGAGGATGGCCGCATCACCAGCAGCGCCGCAGATGCGCTCTATCGCATCACCTGCTCCGCCGGGACCAACGCCACCACCGGCCCCTATGCCTCCCAGATCTCCCTGTCATTAAGCTGGCCGCCCCAGGCCGCACGCGCCAACTCCCAAGGCAGCTATGAAACACTCACCTACCTGCCGCTCCGCTAAGCCAGCGGGGTTCAGCCTCATCGAACTGCTGGTCGCCGTCGCCGTGCTGGCGCTGATGACCCTCATGCTCGGGCAGCTTTTTTCGACCGTCAACACGACCTGGCTCGGTGGTCAGTCGCGCGTCGACAACTTCTCCAAATCGCGCGTCCTCCTCGACCTCCTCTCCGAGGATCTCCGCAAGGGCGTCTATCGCAGCGACCTTTGCTCCTTCCCCAACTCCGAGATCGCCCTCTATACCCAGCGCGCCGGTTTCTCCAAGGGCGCAACCAATCTGCGCGATGTGTCGCTCGTCACCTACAGCCTCCAGCCTGACACCACCTTGCAGCGAGCCGATTACGCAGTGACCTTCGCCAACACCGCCGGCATCACCTTTGGCAACACCAACTCTCTTCCCGAGACAGCCAACGCCATAGGTCGCGACACCGTCTCGGGGGTGCTCGGGTTCCGCGTCTTCTTCCTCGGCACCAACGGCTCGCTCACCTCGGCGTATGCCGCGTCAAACGGTCTCAGGGGCTTCGCCGTCGGCCTCGCTGTCGTCGACCAGAAAACTCTCGAAAAACTCTCCTCCGACCAGATCACCACGCTGCAAAGCAACTTCTTTAACAAGGCATCCGGCACCAATAGCATCCGCGCCGACTGGCAGCATTACATGGATTCCCAACTGCCTTGGGACAGCTATCCCCGCGACCTCGCTCGCGGGATCAAAATCTTCGAGCGTTATGTACCTCTCCGGTAGTTCCCCCTCCCGCCTGCGCCAGCGCGGCATCGCCCTCGTCGTCGTCCTCTCGATGGTCGTCGTCGTGGCATTGATCCTCATTGCCTTCGTCACCGCCATGCGCCTGGAGCGCACTGCCTCGACCAGCTATAGCCAGTCGATCAATGCCGATGAGATCGCGCGTGGTGCCCTGAGCCTCATCACCGCCGATTTGATCAACGAGATGGCCGCCGACGCCCCGCCGAGCGTCATGATCGCCGGGCTGCCGCCCTCGGCCACCAACAAGCCGCTCTTCACCAACGTCACCTCGGCCAATATCCTGCCGCGTCGCGTGGGCACCAATGCCGCCATGCCCAATCTCGTGCGCATCAGCACCACCACGGCGGCCTACACGAATGGCTCAACCCCCGGCCTCACCGCCTCGTCCATCAGCTCGACCGCAAAATCCGCCGATGGCCGCTACGTCACCCGCGCGCGCTGGGAAACCCCCTGCCTCGGCACTTATCCCTCGGACAACGACACCCCCAAGTGGGTGATCGTCACGCGCGGCGGAGTCACCAATGCCGGCACCTTCAGCGGCCCCACCGCTCTCAACACCCCCGGCGCAGCCAATACCAACTACGCCATCGGCCGCTTCGCCTACGCCATCTATGACATCGGCGGCCTCATGGATGTGACGGTGGCGGGGTATCCCACATCGACTCTGGCAACCTCGGATATCGAGAAAATCAAAGGCACACTTGCCGGAGCCAACCTGAACGCTTTGGGGATCGACGCCCAGGCGCTGGTGGACTGGCGAAATAAAAGTTCGAGCGCATCCACAGCAAACTATCTCTCGATGGTGACCAACTACCGGGCCATCAATGGATCCGACGCGGTCGCCGCCGGCGACACCACATTCCTGAGCCGACAGGACCTGATTCGCGCGGCAAAACTCGGTATTGCCGGGTTAAGTACAAACAATCTCACCAACCTCACGATCTTCAGCCGGGAGCTTAATGCTCCGTCCTGGCGCCCGCAGAACATCCCGGGCAGTTCTCTTTCCTATTACAGTCTCGGCAACTCGACGAATTCCACCAACGTGTTTGCCCCATTGGTTCGTCATTCGACCTCCGCCCAGATCACATCGTACCAGATCGATGGTTCCTCCTATACGTATGCGGTCCAGCCCGGCGATCCAATCGCAGGTCGCAGGTTTCCTTTGGATAGAATCAAGTGGCTGGGTGCGGGCGGTCCGACCAATGGCGGCACGCCGGAGAACATCCAGGCCTGCTTCGGGTTGGAGTGGGACGATGCCACGGGAGTCTGGAAATATGTCGGCCCGAGGATCTCGGGCGTAGCCAACACCGAGCAGTCATCCATCAAAACCCTCGCGCAAATCGCAGCCGAACAAACAAAACGCGAGCCCAATTTTTTCGAACTCCTGCAAGCAGCCGTGCTTACCGGGTCGCTCGGCCTGGATGGAGATCCCGCTACTTCCAGCGGCTATGAGCCATTCTATTTTTATACCACGCATGAAGCGTCAAAGACCCTGCATATCTTCCGAATCGGGGCGTCGATCATCTCCTCCTACGAACCCAGCGCCCAGCCATGCGTTATCGAGTACAGTCAAAGCGGAGAAGGCTGGCAAGCCACAGGCATCGACGATCTTCCCTATCTTAACTCCCTTTCCATCCTTGCCGGTTTGGATCCATCGAGCGCTCCAGGATCTGCAGCAAGAGATCTCAATGTCTACCTAATGGTCGGATTGTGGAATCCAAGTCGTTCCGCAGTCTTTCAGACCAATCGTCCTCCCGTAAGGCTTTGCGCAAAAGGCGTAGTCGCTTATGGAAACGAGTACGGAGCGATGAGCACCCGGATAATCCCGTACGCCGACGCCACCCTGGAGCGTCCGGGCATTACAACTAATCTCGATCTCTCAGCTGAGCTATCCACCACAGGCACCAACGGAGTGGACGGATTTACTGATCCACACATGCTTTATCCTTCCGATCTGATGCCTGGCTCCGATTGGGAAACTCTGCCTTCCATCAAGGGAACATCTCTGGCTGGCCTGAAACTCCCAAACTTTTCCTACAGCACGACGAAAACGCCCACCGCTGCCGACGTTAGCTCGGAATACAAGTACTCCAGTCAGTGGACAACCTTGGCGGCCTACCTGAGCTACGACGCGACCCGCCCCTTCAATGCCTGGTTGGAGTACAAGAACAAGGCTGGCAACTGGGTGCCCTACACATACTTTGGCGGCATAAACGACCCCGTCACATGGGCAGCCAAACCCGCCCTGATCGAAACCGTCAGCATGCACATGCGGGGCTGGCTCGTCACTGCTACGAATACGAACTACTATGCGGCAGATCCTCCGCCATTTGATCCGACCGCGGCGCAAGGCAACACCAATGCATTCGTGTATCGCAAGGGAGCCTTCGTCTCCACGGATCCCCGGTCTCTGCGCTTCAATCAGACCTTCTTTACCACCAGCATGAACTTCACGAATTGGGCGAAATTCCTCTGGAGTTCACTCTGGTCATCCGCCACAGACCCTGCGTTCGCGAGTTGGGGTCTGGCCGGCAGCCAGACAGCGCAGGCGATCTTCGGCCCTCCATGGCTTCCCTCGGGCGTGGCGCGCAATAACAACACAAATTTCACAAAAGCCAGCACCAACAACAATCCGGCAATGTACGTCGATCCGGACGGCGTGCGGCGCATTGCCGATAGCGGACTGTACACCACAAGCGATACAACAACGTGGAAAGGCAACCCTTGGGCGCTGTCTACCCAACGCACATTGGATCGTCCTTTCATTCTCAATCGCCCATACTACAGCGTCGGAGAACTTGGCTACATCTCACGCGACTATCCTTTCCGCACCTTGGATTTCTGGACGGACAAAAGCGCAGACGGAGGATTGCTGGACTTCTTCACCGTGGACAACGCGCCTTCGAAGTACACCGTCGGAAAGGTGAGTCTCAACACAAAGAACCCTGATATCCTAACAGCACTTTTAAACAACTCGCTGTCTGATGCCTTATCAGGCACAACATACTCGTACTCGACCAATGCAGCGGGTCTCATCGTCTCATCAACTGCTGCTACACCGATTTTCAACAAAGACGAAATCGCAACCCGGCTCACATCTGGTTACTCAGGAGCCGGAACAAGTGACGACGCCATGCTAAAGCCTCGACGTGAGGCGATTACTCGTGCACTGGCTGATGTGGGCCAAGTGCGCACCTGGAATCTCCTCATCGACATATTTGCGCAAGCGGGACGTTACTCGCAAAACGCCACCAAACTCGATGATTTCATTGTAGAAGGAGAGCGCCACTTTTGGCTCCATATCGCAATCGACCGATTTACGGGGGAGATTGTCGATCAGCGTCTTGAACTTGTGAATCCCTGATCCATGAAGCGTTTTATTTTTTCCACCGTTCTGGCCGCGGCTCTTTCGGGAAACACGTTTCCCTCCGCGGGGGAGATTCCTCCGCCACGAACCCCATATGTTGCCTCCGTTCCCCAATACGCAGATTGGACCATGCGTCTCGTGCCGTCCACAGACGCCACCAAGGAAAAGGAGCCTGCACTCAGCCCCGGCACACCAGTCCTTGTTCAAACAACGAGAACTCTCGGTATCCGCCATCGAGTGACGACGTACGCCAGCGGTTACCGATTAGAATCCTGGCAAAGCGGTGTCGCGGCGCTCAACGATCTGGACGAGTCCGACGTCACGGTTGCTGATATGTCCCAGGTTGAGGCTTTTGACATGTCCATTCAGAATGTTTTTACCGAGACAGCGTGGGTAAATATCTCAAATTTTCAAGGAATCGCGCAGATCGACAAAGTGAACTACTATCACTATGTCAACGGCTCCGAGGAGGCATGGATCAATATCGAAACGATGCTTCCGTCTTTTTATAAAAAGGGAGAGCTGATGTACCGTTTTCAATTCAATCCCGCGCCGACCGCCATGCTCGTTCTCCCTCCCAAATATCAGGCGGGACTCGACAAGTTTAACCGGATGATGGACCGGCGTGCCCGACTCGCCAAAGAGATCAAGTAATCCTATGAAAACCTTGGAGAAACTCGCGCTGCTGGCCACCGCAACCGGCATTTCATTTTCCACAGGTTGCCAGGCCGGTACGGTTTTCGAAGACGACTTTAGCAAAGCCACTGCCACCGGATCGGAAAAGGCGGGCGCGGTCGAGTCTGCGGGGAACTGGCAGGGCGGACGCGGGGCGGTCGGCGTGGATCTCGTGACTGATCCCGCACTGGGCGCGGGGCCGAGCATGCAGATTCACTTCCCGTCAAACTCCTCGATTTACACCTCCTTTGATCCCGTCTCGCTCGACAGCGTCGGCGACAAGATCGAGGTGAAGTTTCGCTTCCGGTTTCCCACCACGCAGGCTTCGGTAATTTCCGGACTCCGCTTTGGACTCTATAACGTGGAGGATGAGGGAAAAGCCATCAACGGAGCGGGCTATGTCATGACGATCGACCCCGCCACGGGCAAAGGGCCTTCGATTTCCTTCGATCCCAATACCAGTGAGAAGACCATCCTGGGCGGCTCCGATCCCGTGCCGATCGTCGCCTTTGGTCCCTCGACAAAACCCATCGGCACCGAGGCTCACACGATCTCGTTTATCCTGGAGAAAACCAATGACGGGATTCACATCTCCTGGTCACTCGACGATGTGCCCGTGGCAAAGGGTGTCGATGGGAACTCCGGCGCTGCGACGTTCAATGCCTTCGTTCTCGGCCTCGGCGGGCGCGCGGACTCCATCAATCTCGACGACATCGTCGTTACCAAGACGCCGTAGTCTTTTCGCCAGAAAGCAAAAAAGCCCCGGTCTTCCAACCGGAGCTTTTTTATAGGTCGAATCGTCTACCGCCTCAGGGCGTGACAACCGCGCCGCCCTGCTGCTCCTTGGCCTTGTTGACCAGCGTCTCGGAGACCATGGTCCAGAATTTAGGGTCATCGTGGTTGTGACCATTGGCGGGCCGGTTATCCACCGACTTCGGACCGGGAATGACATTGTAAGCCGCATACTCACAGGTCGGCGGAGTGATCAGATCGACGAAGCCGATGTAGAAATGAATCGGCGACTTGATCATCGTGGCCATGTTGGCTCCATCGGCATACCGAGTCGCCTCGACCACGACCGGATCTGGCTTGCCATCCGGCCCCTTCGGAATGGGCTTCGGCCAGCCGCCGATGCGTCCGGCGGTCGCTCCGGCAAAGTCGCAGAGGCCTGGGATGGCCGCAAAGGTATAGGTGACCTTGGGCTCCAGCGCGGCTCCCGCGATCGCCTGCCCCCCGCCCTGGCTGCCGCCCATGATCATGAGCGTGTGACCATCCCACTCCGGCTGAGCCTGGAGGAACTGCAAGGCGCGAAGGACGCGGAGATACATCCCAACGAAGTAAAAGGCGTGGCGGTTATCACGGCCGCGCACGCGGTAGTCCTTCAGTTCCCCGCTATCGAGTGCGGCGTAAAATTCCTTGGGCTTCCCGTTGGGGATGCCGTGGGCATTGATCGTCATGGCGATGAAGCCTTTCTGGGCGTAGCGGATGGGGCCGAGGAAATCCGAGTTGCGTACGCCTGCGCCGTCCACGATCAGCAAAGCCGGGGCGCTCTTCGGCTTGGCATCGGTCGGCATGGAATAGTAGCCGGAAACCGGCGCGCCGCCGGTGCAGGCGATCTGCACGTCAAAGACCCGGGTGCCCGGGCGGTCCGCCGGGGCGGGCACCTCCGTCATCTTCGGGTCCATCGGCAAGGCGGCGAGCTCCTTCTTCTTTCCCTCCCAGAACGCTACAAAATCATCCGGCACAGGAAGCGCGGGGCGGATCGCCGTCACGTCAATACCCGCCGCCGCTGCCGCAGTGAGGTTGCCCTGCGAGGGCGAGGCAAAGTTGACATCGCACCGCAGGAAGCCGGGTTCATCGAGCTTGCCGGTCACGGTCGCCACGCCGTCCTTGATGTCCGCCGTCCCGTTCTGCACTGGTTCGGCATTATCCTTTGAGATTTTCCAATACACCTTGCCCTCGGGCACTGGCTGCTTGTTTTGCTCCAGAGTGATCTTGAAGGTCACGTCCTCGCCCTTCTTGTAGAGTGCGTCCGGCTTTTCGGTCTCTACTGTCACCACGTATTCAGCCTGGGTCTTCCCATCCCATGAGGAGGTGGCAGAAAGACGACTGACACCGAGGAAACACACCGACATGACTGCTAGGATCGGCAGTCCAATGGACCACCCAACGGGGAGGATTCGCATGGCTAAACCATTAGCCATACGTCAGGAGGCCTCAACCCGCCACCAATTCTATTTATAGAATAATATCCTGATACTCGCAAAAAAAAAGCGCGCTAGATTGGGAGATATTCCACAATCCCTCTCATGATTCTCCCAGCAACGCCCGGATCCTCGCCCGGTGACACGCATATCTCCCGATGGCGCGGCGGGAAGAAAGCGGTATTTCAGCTTCAGTTTGACGATAACGCCGCAAGCCAGATGCTGGGAGCCATCCCGGAACTCTGCCGCAGAGGCATGGTCGGAACGATCTACGTGAATCCCGCGAACGAGCCATGGAAAACCCTTGAGGAAATGTGGCTGCATCCGTCACCGGGGATCGAGTACGCCAACCACACCTACAGCCATGTCGGCGCGACGAGCTTTGAGCAGCTCGATGACGAACTCGCGCGTTGCAGCGAGGTGATCGCCCGCTGCTATCCCGATCGGCCGTGGCCCCGTCTCCTGTCTTTTGGCCAACCGGGGGGAGTTCCCTGGACGGTCACACCCGAGGAGGTCGAGCGCGCCCTTGCCAGGCATCACCTCATCAATCGCCCTCCCTTCAAAGGATACCCATTTCAATTCAAGGGAGGCCTGGAGGAAATTCTCTCCCTGGTGGATGCCGCGCTCGCGAGCGGAGGCATGGAGTATTATGTCTTTCACGGGGTGGGCGGAGACTGGCACTCCACCCCCTGGGAGTGGTTCATCGCCCTGCTCGACAAGCTGGATGCACACCGCGACAACCTCTGGATCACCGATCCTGTCTCATGGCACCAGTATGAAAGGGAGCGCGACACCTCATCGCTGACCGTGCAGGCTGATGGCGAGGAGCAGATACGTATTGCCCTATCCTGTCCTGCCGATCCCGTATTCTACGATCTCCCCCTCACTCTGGAAACACTGGCCCCACGCGGGTGGAGGCAGGCTCTTGTAACCCAGGCGTCAGCCGTGAACTACGTGCCGGTCGTCGATGGATGGATACGTTACGAAGCCATTCCCAATGCCGGAGATATCGCCATCGCCCCCGCCCGCCCGCAATGACATCGCTCGTAAATCTCGTCAACCCGCTCCAGGGCACTGCGTCGGACAAGCACTTCTCGACTGGCAATACGCTCCCCATCACAGCGCTCCCGTTTGGCCTGCATCACTGGAGCCTCCAGACCCGGGAGGACCCGTGGTTCTTTCACCCGGCTGATCGCAAGCTATGGGGCATCCGGCTGACACATCAGCCCAGTCCATGGATGCTGGATTACGGTGCCCTGCTGATCTCGGCCTTCCATGGCCGGATCGCGGAGACCGCTGCCCTGCAATCCGCCGCCTATCGCATCGTGGAGTGCCGCCCCCACGTCACGCGCCTCCACCTGCCGGGACAGGGTATTGACATTTCCCTCGCTCCCTCGCCCTCCGGTCTGCTTCTCGCTTTTGAGACGGCGGCAGAGGCCGCCCTAAAGGTCCGCCTCTCGTTCCGCCAGGAGTTTTCCGTGGATTCGTCGGATACCCTCATCCATGGACGCACCACCGATAACAGTGGCGGCGTACCCGAGGGGTTCGGACTCTCCTTCCGAGGTCGTTTCAGCGAGCGCCCCAGTCACGTCCACCGCCTTCCGGACGGAGCATGCTGGGAATTCGCCCCAGGACGCCGCCGGGTGGAGCTTCGCCTCGCCGCCTCCTTCATCGCTGACACCATCGCCCGGCACGCCCTTGCCTCGCAGCTCGAGGAAAGATCGTTCTCCGAGATCGAGAGTGCCGCGTTTGAGACCTGGGAGGCGCTGCTCGGCCGTCTGGACTTTCCCGACCCGGAGCATTCCCGTCGTCGCACCTTCTATTCCTGCCTTTACAGGACTCTTCTCTTCCCCCGCCTGCTCACGGAGAAAGACCCCTCGGGCAAGGACATCCACTACAGCCCTTATGATGGGGCGATCCATGCCGGGCCGCTTTGCACCGACAATGGATTCTGGGATACCTACCGCACAGTCTATCCTCTCCTCGCCCACGCCTATCCCGAGCAGCTCACGGTCATCCTCGAGGGCTGGCTCAACGCCTGCAAGCAGGCGGGCTGGACGCCCAAGTGGCCCAGTCCGGGTTTGAAGGACTGCATGATCGGCACGCACTTCGACGCCGTGGCGGCGGACGCCGTCGCCCGGGGCGTCACGGGATGGGACGTCGAAGCCGTATTTCCTTTTCTCTGGCGCAACGCCACGGAGCAGAGCAACGACGGGCGCTTTGGCCGCCAGGGGCTGGAGGACTTTATCCAACTCGGCTATCTCCCGGCCGACCGGCACCGGTATTCCGTCTCAGCCACGCTCGACTATGCCTATGGCGACTTTTGCGTGATGCAGGTCGCCCGGCATCTCGGCAAAACCCGCGAGGCTGGAATGCTAGCCCAGCGCATCGGCAACTATCGCAACGTCTTCGATCCCTCGGCTGGCTTCATGCGAGAGCGCAACAGCGACGGTTCCTGGCTGGCACCATTTGCGGAGTTGCGCTGGGGCGGCGGATTCATCGAGGGCGGCCCGTGGCAGCATTCCTTCCATGTCCCGCACGACGTACCCGGCCTCGCCAGCCTCTTTGGCGGAGCAGCCGGACTCCTCCGCAAGCTGGATGCCATGCTCGCCACGCCGCCAGCGTTCGAGGTGGGACACTATGGCTTTGAAATCCACGAGATGACCGAGATGGCGCTGGCTGGTTTCGGTCAATACGCCCACTCAAACCAACCCGTCCACGCCTACCTGTTTCTTTACGCGCTCCTCGGGCAGCCCGAGAAGACATCCCACTGGGTGCGCCGGGTCTGCGACGAACTCTACAGCCCGGATGCGCTGCCCGGCGACGAGGACAATGGTGAGATGAGCGCCTGGTACATCTGGGCCAATCTCGGCCTCTTTCCCCATTGCCCCGGCCGGTCCGGACTAGTCTCTTTTGATGCGCCACACACACGCGCAACGGTCCGCGCGGACCTCATCCCTTAACCCGTCTCACCCCGCCCATGTCCACCTCCGGAAAATTCGCTCTCGCCTGCCTGTTCACCGCAGCACTCTCCTCCCCCCTCTTCGCCGATGCCTGGCGCTCCGCGCTTTACCCGGAGGACTGGAAACCCGGCTACGAGGCGCCAGATGGCGGTTATCTGCATGATTTCTCCTACGCGGGATATCAGCGCGGGGAAAAGCCGATCCCGCATCGCACGGAGAATCTGATCGACGTCACCGCCGCCCCCTACTCCGCCGACAAGACCGGGCAGAATGACTCCACGTCGGCGATCCAGGCCGCGCTCGACGCCGCCTCCGAGGCCGGGGGAGGCGTGGTTTTTCTGCCCGCCGGGACGTACAAGGTCGCACCGGCCCCCGAGGGAAAGAACGCCCTGTTCATCTGGGGAGACAATGTCGTGCTGCGCGGCGCGGGCAAGGACAAGACCTTCCTCTTTAACGATTCCGTCCAGATGCGGAGCAAAAGCGTCATTGCCCTCGGATCAAAAAATGGCGTCTGGTGGGGTTCAAAGAGCTACCCGACCGTGCCGATCACCCAGGATCTCCTGAAACCGACCACCGTCGTTCCTGTCGCGGACCTCGCCGACATGGCCGTGGGCGATTATGTCGTGATCCGCTCCGATATCACCCAGCGCATGATCGACCAGCTTGGGATGACGGGCGTGTGGAAGCCCACCGACTCCTACCTGCCCGCACCCGCCTATGCGCGTCGCATCACCTCCATCGACCCCGAAGGGAAAACCATCACCGTCGACGTTCCATTACGGGGATTTGTCTACACCGCCGACAACGCCCGTGTGGCCATCCTGAAAAAAGCGAAACCCGTGCAGGAATCCGGGGTTGAAAATCTCGCCATCGGGATGAAACAGCACCCGGGCGGCGGACTGGACGACGACGACAAAAAGAACATGCAACAGGGAACGACAGCTTACGACCTCTTCCGCGCTGCCGCCCTGACCTTTGACGGCGCAGAGAACTGCTGGGCGCGAGGCATCAGCTCCTACTGCCCGCCCGGCAATGATCCCAACATCCACCTCCTCTCACACGGCGTGCGGCTCATGCGTACCCGCAATGTCACGTTGGAGGACTGCTTCTTTGCCTATCCCCAGTACCGGGGCGAGGGCGGCAATGGATATATGTACACGCTGTACGGAAACGAATGCCTCTTGAAAAACTGCACAGGCAAGGGAGGGCGGCATAATTTCTCTTTTGGCGAAATGGGTGCGACGGGTAATGTCTTACTGAACTTTCACGCCATCGATGGCCGCCTCCCCAGCGACTTCCATATGTACCTTTCCAGGGTGAACCTCATCGACAATGCCGTCGCCGACGGCGACTACTTCGCCGCAGTGAAGCGCTTCGCCCCGCCCACCCACGGAGAAACCACCTCGGAGTCGGTCTTCTGGAACACCACAGGCCTACGGTACCAGCCGGAAGTGGGCGAATACGCAGGACATCCGACCAAAAACCCTCAATTTCTCATCATCTCCCACCAATGGGGCCGGGGCTATGTCATCGGCACCCAGGGGCCCAGCCATGACGTGGAAACCGACGATTTTTGCGAGGGCGTCGGGCGAGGTGCCGACCTGCAACCTCGGTCGCTCTATGAGGATCAACTCAAACGCCGGCTTGGCTCCGCGATCCAGCCCTAGATCGCAAGCAAACCTTATGCATCTGCCGGGCGTAACTCAGACAAGGAAAGGAGCAGTCCTCTCTCCTCTCAAACACCCGGCATGAGTTTCGAACGCGTCTCGCAAAAGGACATCGCCGCCAGGGCCGGCGTCCATATCACCACGGTCTCGCTGGCGCTGAGAGACAGCCCGCGACTGCCCGAGGAAACGCGCATACGCATTCGCCAAATGGCGGAGGAAATGGGGTACGCCCCCGATCCCATGCTCTCGGCCCTTACCGCCTACCGGAAAAGCGCCAAGGTCTCCCGATACCAAGGCACCCTCGCCTGGCTCAATACCATCCTGCGCCCGGAACCCGACAACCTCGGCTACAAAGACGGCGCCATGGCGCGCTGCGCTGAGCTGGGTTATGTGCTGGAGGAGTTTCGCGTTGCAGACATGCCGCTGCCGCGCATCTCGCGAGTCCTCCGCGCGCGCAACATCACCGGCATCTTCCTGCCCCCTCAACCAGGCCGTCTCACCCATATCAATTTCGACTGGGAAAACTTCTCCGCGATCTCGTTCGGTTACAGTCTGGCCCGACCGAGGCTGCACGTCGTCACCAACGCACAGTACCGCTCCGTCCACATCGCCATCCGGGCCATGCGGGCCCGAGGGTATCGGCGCATCGGATTTGCCACCGTCCAGGCGACCGACGTCCGGACGGATCGCAATTTCTCCTCCGGCTATCTCGCCGAGCAGCGCCGGTACAATGAGAAATACAGCGTCCCGATGTTCATCTACGACGACGTGGCCGACGCCAGGCGGAAGCACTTTGTCAAGGACTTCGGTCTCTGGTACACAGCTCACAAACCCGACGCCGTCCTGAGCCTCGATGGCGAGATTTCCGGAGCTCTCGCCGATCTCGGCATCCAACCGGAAACCTGCGGCCATGCCTCTCTGATGGCTTCGCCCTCGGGCAATCTCGCCGGGGTCTACCAAAATGGCCCCATGATCGGCCGCACAGCGGTGGATTTCCTCGTGGGCATGATCCATCGCAACGAGCGAGGCATCCCCTCCGTCCCTCTTTATATCCTCGTGGATAGCACGTGGCGGGACGCTCCCTCCCTGCCCGACAAGCGCCGCTAAAACCGCCCGCCGAGGCTCATCCCGAGCCATTCTATAATACGAGCAAGGATGTCGTTTGCTCCGTAAACGGGCGATTTTAAGCTTAGGGAAATTCAAGGCAATCGACCAGCCGCCCCGAGTGCGGTCGAGGCTCCGGAAAACATGACGACATCCATCAAAACACCCCTTCCTCACGCGGAGCCTCAGAAAGAATTTGGAGGATGGTCTTCGATCAGTGGCGCGACGGAAACGCAGCGTCTGCTGATCTGCCTGATCGATGGCGAAATCCAGAAGTTTTTCCCTGACGGTGATCTGCCGGTGCAACTATATCCCGTCACGCGTCAGGTCGAGGCCTGCAAGCTTGATGCAGCCGAGTGGTTGAAGCTGCTCAAGGAGTTTCAGCCGACCGCCATTCTGACCTGCTGGTCGACTCCCGCCATCCCCGACGAGATCGCCAGCGATCCCGAGTCTTCGCTCAAATACATCTGCCACATCACCGGCACGGTCCGCCGGCTCGTACCGCGTTCGTTTTTTGAACGAGGCGGTGTCGTGACCAACTGGGGTCCGCTCGCGGGCGGCCAGGTGGCCGAGCAGGCGCTCCTCCTCGCGCTCGCCTCGCTGCGCAACATCGGCCAGTGGCGGCAGCAGATCGCCGACAAGCACCATGTGCCCTACTGGGATTTCGTGGATTCCCTCCGCACCCGTACGCTTTTCGGCCGCAGGGTCGGCATCCATGGCTTTGGCCAGATCGCCCAGGCGCTCGTGAGGCTGCTCAAGCCCTTCCAGGTCAAAATCTCCGCCTATTCCGAAGGAGTCCCTCCCAGCCTGATGGAGGGTCTCGGGGTGAAGCCCTGCCAGTCACTGGAGGAGCTCGTTCCGCAGAGCGAAATCTTCTTTGAGTGCGAGGCGCTTAATCCCTCTTCCGAGCGCAGCGTCACCCGCGAGCTTCTGGCCAGGCTTCCCGATCAGGCGCTCGTGGTAAACATCGCCCGGGGCATCATCTTGGACGAAGCCGCCCTTGTGTCCGAAGTGCAGGCCGGCCGCCTCCATGCCGCTCTCGATGTCATTACCCAGGAGCCGATCTCGCCCGAGTATCCGCTCTGGCATCAGGAAAATGCGCTTCTCTCGCCCCACATCGGCGCTCCGACCTCGGACAGCCAGTGGACCTATGGCGCATTCGCGACGGCCAATCTCCGGCGCTTCCTGAGCGGAGAGGCTCTCGACGGCATCGTCTCCCTCGCCTCTTACGACCGCTCCACCTAGCACTTACGCCACGCTGCCTAAAAGCGTAAGAAAAGCCGCCGACTTTCCAGTCCGGCGGCTTTACTTTTCTAGACGTCGCTAAAGATCAGTTCGCCACCAGGGAAAAGTCGTCGAAATCCGCAAGACACGGGCGCTGAGAGTAGCAATGCACCGCAAATGTCACGAACTCGGCTCCCTGCGGAGCGACGAAGTCCATCGTGTATTCCGTCCATGCATTTACACCCTGCGTGATCTGCCTGGCAGCCATCTCGGCAGGAACCTCGACTTTTTTGCCCTCCGCGTCCTTGAACATCAGCCACACACCGGCACCACCCTGGTTGAGACTCCGCGCCCAAAAGCTCAGGTGATAGGATTTGCCAGGAGTGACCTCCAGCCTGGAGCTTTCCATCCACGAACCCGGCCCGCCGTCACCCTGCTCCACGCGCAATCCAAACTGGCCGCTGTGCGCCGCCTCCGCCTGCACGGAGCTCAGGTTGTTTGCCGTGTCTTCCTTGGACGCTTTCCAGCCTTCGGCGTTCTGCTCAAAACCCGGGTTTACGAAGGGCAGTTCATCCGCCCAGGCCGGGAGACAGAAAGCTCCCGCCAATACCATGCCTGCAATGATGCATTTCCGAGAGGAGTTCATTTTCGAACCCTACGGGCACCCAGCCAAACCGGGAAAGAAATTGCCGTTCTAACTATCGACAGCCAGCCCCGGAGTTACTCCAGCGGCGAAACAAAACTGCTGACCACAAAGATCGCATTGGCCAGCGAATGGAGAACGATGCACGGGAGAACGCTGCCAGAGAGCTTTCGTAACAAGGCAAGCAACATTCCGAGCACAAACACGTAAGCCAGAGCGGCCCATCCGTATTGAAAATGGATCGCGGTAAAAAGGAGCGATGAGACCAGCGCGGTAAGCCCCCACCCCATGGAACGAATCCACCCAGTATAAGCATATCCTCGGAAGAGCAGTTCCTCCGCCACCGGAGCAAAGAGACACAGGCAGAGGATGAACGAAACGGGGCTATGCCGCCCCAACTGCATCAACCGGAGAGCCTCCAGTGAGCGCGTATCCAGGAAGCTGTCGATGACGTATCCCAAACCGGCGACGACGAGGAAAAACACGAAAAGCCAGATCAGCGAAGCCTTGAGCTTCGGTCGCAGCAGGCCGAGTCTTTCCGTGAGCCGCATCCGGGTTCCGCAACAGGCCATCGTGCCCAGGATGACCAGCCAGGCGGAACTGATCAAAATGCGCTCGGCCATGCCGTTTGTCATCATGCGTTCCACCGCGGCTTGCTGGTGCTTTACCCCCATTTCCAAAAGCAGCGGCACGATAGCCGGGATCACCGCGAGCACCTGAAGCCCCAGGTAGGCAAAAGCGAGTCCCAATGCCACCAGCAAGGTCACCCAGGGAGAGCCGCAGCCATCGACAGCGGTTTCCCTCGCCGGTCGCGAGCGCAAATAGAGCAAAAGCCCGCACCCGGCAACCAGAGAGCCGATCGTGCCGAAGGGCAGCGAGGTCAACACCGCGACAAAGACCGTGATAACCCCCGCCCACACTTCATTCCTCTGCCACGCAATCACCATCAGCAGCATCCCGGCGAGAAAACCTCCCGCGAGAGCCAGCAAGACATGCACCCCGATCCCGATGTTGCGAATGGTTTCGTAATCAAATCTGGGCGTCTGCTGCTCCGTCCGCTTCGGTTTGATCAGCGGGTTGGGACCATCCTCGTAGGCATATTTCCTCGCAGCCTCAAAAGTCTCCTGCGTCCACATCTCGGGAAAGTAGCGGCCACCCGTGGAGTCAAACTGCTCGCGTGCCGTCTCCCGATCACCGGCCAGCAACGCGAGCCGGGTCAACTGAAAGCGAACCATGAGATTGTCCGGCTCGGAGGCAATCCACTCAAGGAATCCCTCCCGGGTGCGAGCCCAGTCCAGCCTGTCGTCGCCGAAGACGATCTCACCCTTTACCGGCATGCGATCCGCCATCCAGACCAGGAATGCGTATTGGCGGTCCTGATCCGCCTCCGGTCGCGCTTTTGCCAATCCGGCAATCCACCCCTCAAACTCTCCCTCGTCGCCATACCAGCGGGGCAGCATCCAGTAACAGGCGTTGGTGTAATATCGTCCGTAGGTCGGTTCCTTGTTGATGGCTTCACCGACCATCTCGAAATACTCCTCGGTCTCCCAACCTTCACCGAGAGCGACGATCTGCGCTGCCTCGTACCAGCCAGGACACTTCTGGGTCAGATTTCGAGCGTCATCCAGGATCTGGTGAGCCTGCGCAAGCCGATCACCAAATAATTTCCACCCTTCGTTGGAGACGGTATCGCTCGTGCCGGAACCTCGCGCCTTCCAGGCGTAGCTCGTCAACGCACGAGCCAGGGCGACCCGAGCCGTGATGCTCTCCGGATGCCCGGCCACCCATTTCTCAAAAAACGCGATGCGACCCGCCTGCTCCTGCTCCCCATCGGGCAATCCGCCCAGGACGCCATAGTAGGTCGAAAGCAGCCACGTCCCACCATCGAGGCGCTCCTTGCTCGTCCGGAGTTCGGCGGCCAGTGCTTCGAGGCCGTCGATATTTTCGGCAGCCAGCACCTGGCGCGTCTGCTCGATCAGCTCAAGACAACGTCCGTACGCCGGTGTCGGCACCTTGACCGGCTCCGCAGGCGGCAGATCCGCTGCGGAAAGCGCTAGCGCCCAAAAAAATAGTGCGATAGCGAACCATCTCGCTATCGCACTGGAAAGGAAGGAAGCCGGCATGAACGTGTCGACCCCGCCGTGAATCACGGCCTATTTTGAAGTCAGCTTGGCAAACTCCGCCTTTTGGGCAGGAGTCAGCACCTTGAGCAAAGCTTCGGAGGAGGCCAGCTTGCGGGCGCGAAGGAGATCGAGACGTTCCTGATAGCCGATTTTGCCCGCCTCAAACTTGCCGTTGATCTTGCCGACGGCTTTGAGACCGGCAAGGCGGATCTTCTCGACTTCCTGGATCTGCTTCGGTGTCAGCGCGAGCTCCTTCTGCACCGACGGGGTGTAGAGAATGAGCGCGCCGAGGACCTGACGCTCGATCTTCATAAACTTCGCACGCTGGGCCGTATTCAAGGTGGAGAGCGCACGCTCATTGTAGCGAGCGTTCAGGGCCAGCAGTTGCTTCTCCGCATCGAGCCGCTGTTCCGGCGTGCTCGGGTTTGTCGCCACGATCTTGCGGGCGGCGTTCTTATACTCGGCACGCAGGGAATCCAGCACGGCTCGTTGCAACGAGTTGAGCTTCAACTCATCGCGTACCTTCTCGACACCCAGCAGGACGGGTACCGAGCCAGGATGCTCCACCGCCGCCGTGACGGCTTTTGCCTGCGGCACCAGCGTGAGCGCCAGCGCCGCGAGAATGGTCAGGATGCGGAATTTCATGCCACAGATTGGAGAATGATCTCCTCGAGTTTCACGATGTCGGCGGCAAACTTGCGGATGCCGTCGGAGAGTTTGTCGGTCGCCATCGGGTCCTCGTTGAGGAGCCAGCGGAAGACCTTCTCCGTCACATCGATCTTCTCGATGCTGGAGGCCTTGGCTTCCTCGGGGCTGAGCTTGCGGGCCACCGGATCGGTCGAGTTCTGAAGCTTCTCGAGCAGGTCGGGGCTGATCGTGAGGAGGTCGCAGCCCGCGAGTTCGAGGATCTCCCCGACGTTGCGGAAACTGGCACCCATCACCTGGGTCTTGTAGCCAAACTTCTTATAGTAGTTGTAGACGCGCTGGACGGACTGCACGCCCGGGTCCTCCGCCCCGACGTACTCCTTGCCTGTGTGGGCCTTGTAGTAGTCGTAAATACGTCCCACGAAGGGAGAAATGAGCGTCACACCAGCATCGGCGCAGGCGATGGCCTGGGGCAGCGAGAAAAGCAGGGTGAGATTGCAGTGAATGCCTTCCTTTTCACAAACCTCGGCGGCACGAGCGCCTTCCCAGGTGGAGGCGATCTTGATCAGGATGCGCTCACGGGAGATGCCCGCTTTTTCGTAAAGGCCGATCAAATAACGCGCCTTTTCCACCGTCGCCTCGACATCGAAGGAAAGACGGGCGTCCACCTCGGTCGACACGCGGCCCGGCACGATCTCAAGGATTTTTGTGCCGAAGGCAATGAGCAGATCGTCGATGATCTTCTTCGCCAGGGCCTCGCCGCTGAGCGAAGACCCCTTGTTGTCGGCGATGGCCTTTTCAAGCAACGGCTTGTACTCGGCCTGCTGCACCGCCTTGAAAATCAGGGTCGGATTGGTGGTCGCATCCTGGGGAGAATATTTCTTGATGGATTCAAAATCCCCGGTGTCGGCGACAACTGTTGTAAACTTCTTGAGTTCGTCGAGTTGAGTGGAGGCGGCGAGAGAGGCGCTCATTACGATTTAAGGTTTTAACACGGTGTCGCCTTGATCGGGGAAAAGCAACTGCGAAATCGCCACGCTTTTTTGGGAAAAAATTGCTCGAAAGATAGAATGGCTTAACGGATTGTTATCGTTCCGTGTGGCATAACTGAGTAGACGTTCACAGATCCGGCATGTCATCTCCATCCCCATTTCCCCTCCGGCCACCAGCTTTGGCCGGGGTAATCGCAAGGCATGTGCGCTCCTCTCGGGCTCGCGACATCGCAGTCGACCCTGCCGGGGGGATGTTTGACTCCAAGACCATCCCGGCCGCGATCAAGAAAAGCTCTCCGGACGACGGAGTGCTCGTTCCCTCCGGCGAGTATGAACTCACCGAGGTCGACAAGTCGCTGCGCATCCAGGCCGTCGAGAATGGAGCGACCCTGCGAGGCCCCATGGTCATCTCCGGCGATTTCGTCGTTTTCTCGGGCTTGAAGATTCGTGGCAACGACCAGGCCCCAGCCATTGAAGTCCGCAAAGGCATCGTCGTTTTCGAGGAGTGCCTGATCGAGGGTGGCATCCGCGTCTGTGAGGGAGCACAGGCCTACTTTAGCGTCTGTCACATCCGGAAGGCCGAGGAGGGTCTTTGCGTCACCGACCAGTCGACTGCCGAGCTTTTCCGCACTGCCGTTTCCGGCTGCCATGCAGGCGTGGCCGTGCGCCATGGCTCCACCTGCGCCCTCTACGCCAGCCGCATCGAGCAGTGCGCCGCAAAACCCGGGGCCGATGAACTCGGAGCAGGGATCTTCGCAGAGGCATCGACCGTCTACGCGGAAGGCCTCTCCCTTCGCGGAAACAGCGTCGGGCTTTACCTGCAGGACTGCCCCGAGGTGCGGCTGCTGAGCACCTGCTTTTCCGAACATCATGCCGCCAGCATCATTTCCGCAGGGCTGGCATCGAGCAAACTGCAACTCCGCTCCTGCTCTTTCGATAAGCAATCCTCGGCTCGCTGCGGACAGATCAATATCACCGGCGGATCGCTCCTGATGGAGCATTCTCTCGTCCGGCCCGAGGGAGCCATCGCCCTCACCGCAAACCAGTCCCGGCTTGAGCTGTTTCATTCCCGGCTGGAATCCGCTTCGGAAATCGCCCTCGATGCCCAGATGAGCCACATCGAGGCGCTGGACCTTTCCCTCCAGTCCATCGGCAGCGCCGCTCTGTCTGCCTCGGAATGCCGGGGCGTCATCAAGCAGAGTTCATTCACCGGCCAGCCGCCCGCCACCATTCTTCGCTCGAGTGATCTGCTCCTGGAGGAGTGCAAACTCATCGACTCCAGTGTATCCGACCCCGACACGGTCGAAAAACGCGCCGGTTCCGCCATGGATGCCCTCATGGAGGCTCTCAATCAAACGGTGAGCCATGAGAACGTCCGGGCTGAACTCGAATGCATCATCCGCCAGGCTCATGCCGCCTACCGCCGCGGCCTGCGCGGCTTCCCGATGACCACCCAGAGCTTTCACGCCGCCCTCATCGGCCCCAAGTCCGTGGGCGAGGAAAGCGCGGGAGCCATGCTGGCCCAGGCGCTGCACGTCTTTAGCATCATCAACAGTCCGGAACTCCACCGCGTCACGATCGACCAACTGCTGGAGGAAGGCGTCGAGGCTTTGCCCAAGGAAGGCGCATTGCTTCTTAGCGCCCGGGAAGCAACCGGTTTCACCGCCGCCACGACCGCCGCGGTGCGGACTCTCATCGAGAATCTCACCCGTGATCCGGAGCGCCTCGTGATCATGGAGGGGGAGCGAGAGGAAATCCGCCGGGTGCTCCGCCTCAGCCCGGCCATCCAGCTCGCGTTCTCCAACATTATCAACTTCGCCTCCTACGGTCCGGTCGAGCTGACCAACCTCTTTACCCAGGCCTGCATCCGCGACGGTATCACGCTGAGTTCCGATGCCGCGCTCACCCTGCTGCTCGCGTTTCATTTCTATTCCGACCGGATGGATCGGCGCTTCACCTCTGTCGAGGGAGTACTGGCCCTGTATCAGCGTGCCCGGCGGCTTTATCTTGAGCGTTGCGGCCGCCTGGAGCGCTTCGACTGCGAGATGGAGGCACAGGATCTGGACCTGCCCATGGATAAAGTGCTGCGAAATGCAACCGACCGCATGCCGGCCTTTTCCTCCTTCTGCCCTTCCTGCTCGAAGGAAAACCCCTGGGTTCACGGGCTGGACCGCACCATGGTGTGCGTGCATTGCGAGAAACCCTATCTCGCCAAGTGGGGCCTCTGGAGAGAATCCTTCGCCTACCGGCGGCTCAAGGAAGCCGCCCCGCGCATCGAAGGCGGCGCAATTTCCCGTCGCGCGCATCAAACTCATAAGTAAACTCCTCGGGTGAAGCCGATCGGAGTCCTTTTCCTCATCTCGCTGCTCACCGCGACGGCGGCCCGGGCCGACACCCAGTCTGCGGCGGCGTACTCCGCCCGCCATGGGGAGTCTTCCCTCCTCGTCTGGCAGGATGGGAGGACAGTGGTCAGCCGGGGAAAGACTTCCTCCGCCGCGCCACCTTCCAACGTCTACAGCATCACCAAGACCCTCTGCGCCATGGGCGCGATGGCTGCGATCACCAAGGGATGGCTGAAACTCGACGAACGCGCCAGCGACGCCATCACGGAATGGAAAAATGATCCCCGCAAACGAGACATCACCATCCGCCAGCTCCTCGATCAAACCTCGGGGCTGAACCCCGGGTATGAAACCTTCTACCGTCCGAACCTGAAGGATAAGCAGGCGGCCGTCGCCAGGCTATCCTCAGTGGCAAAGCCGGGAACGACCTTCGCCTACGGACCAGCCCATTACGAGGCGCTGGAGCTGGTTCTCTGCCGCAAGCTGAAGCAACCGCCCCTTCCCTGGATCAACTCGGTGCTCCTCCAGCCCCTCGGCATTCCCACCGCCGGATGGCGGCGCGACCGCGAGGGCACTCCGTACTTTTCCGCCGGGGCCCACGCCTGCGCCACGCAACTCCTCGCCGTCGGACAAGTCGTGCGCAAGGAGGGCTGGCGCTGGATTTTCCCGATCTTCTCGTCTCCGGTTTTCCGGGAGGCGGTTCAAGGTTCCGACGCCAATCCGGCCTATGGCGGAGGTCTTTGGAACAACTCGCGCGCGTCGCAAAAAGACGCCGTCTCGCGCGACGTCGAAGAGGCGATTACCGCCGGACTTGGCCAGCAGGACTGGCAGCGCACCTGCCTTTCCCGCGAAGCCCCGTCCGACCTGCTCGCGATGGTCGGCTCCTATGGTCAGAGGGTCTACATCGTCCCATCCCAACGCCTCGTCATCGTGCGACAGGGCCGGGAATCCGGCTTCCGCGATCCAGACTTTCTCGCCGCCTACTTCCGCTCGCCGGGAAAGACAGCGAAGAACTAGCTCCCCATCGCCAGCTCGATCAACTGTGCGGCCAGCGGTTCGGTCAACCGGTCGAGATCGGCCAGCGCGGTCTTGAGCCTGGAAAGCGACTTCTCCGCTTTCGCGCTGCGTACCGCCTCAGCAGCGACCAGGATCGCGTTGCGGTCGTTCTCGGCCACCTTGTCACCAAGAGCCTGCAAGGCCTTGTCCACCGCCGGGAGCATCTCGTCGGCCTTGATCGTGGCCTCGGTAAAGACGCGCTCATCCATGTCCTCAAAGGCATGCTCGAGGGAATCCTCCAGCATCTTTTCCACTGCCTCGTCGCTCACCTCGACCGCGCTCTCGATCGCGACCTTGGTATCGACTCCTGAGGCGATATCGCGGGCGAGGACATGCAGCAGTCCATTGGCATCGATCTCAAACTGCACTCCCACCCTCGCCTGACCGCGCGGGGCGGGAGCAAAGGAAACGACAAACTCTCCGAGCTTCCAGTTATCCCTCGCCATCTCGCGCTCGCCCTGGAGCACGGTGATGCGCATGGAGGTCTGGTTGGCGGCGGCATTGGCAAACATTTCCCCGGCGCGGCAAGGGATGGTGGTATTGCGCGGGATCAGGACATTCATCAGCCCGCCAAAGGTCTCGATGCCGAGGGAAAGCGGCGTCACATCGAGCAGGGTAACATTTTGCACCGAGCCGGAAAGAATGCCGGCCTGAATCGCCGCACCGAGCGCCACCGCCTCGTCGGGATGCTGCGTAACGTTCGGCTCCTTCCCGAAAACCTCGCGCACAAACTCGCGCACCAGCGCCATGCGGGTGGACCCGCCGACGAGGATCACCTCGTCAAGCTGCCCAACCTCGACCTTCGCATCGTGCAGCGAACGGAGACAATGGAGCCGGGTTCTCTCAAGAATCGGACGGCATACCGCCTCGATTTCCGGACCGCCCACGCGCTTTCGCTCCTCGGCCTCAGCCGGGGAAATGCCAAATCTCTCCGCAATCGCATGGTCAAAATCATCGCCGCCGAGCCGGGTGTCGCCGTTCGTGGACAGCACCTGAAAAACCCCGCCCGATAGCTCCAGCACCGAAATATCAAACGTGCCGCCTCCGAGGTCATAAACCGCCACGCGCGACTTTTCACCCAGCCGGTCCAAGCCGTACGCGAGTGCTGCTGCCGTAGGCTCTGCGAGCAGGCGCTCGACTTCGAATCCCGCCAGCTCCCCAGCCCGCTTGGTGGCGCTGCGCTGGGCATCGTTGAAGTAGGCGGGCACCGTAATGACAGCCTTCGTCACCGGACCGCCCAGGGCACACTCGGCCTGCACCTTGAGCTTGCGCAGGATGAAGGCAGAAATCTCCTCCGGGCTGAGAATACGGGAACCCACCTGAATCCTCACCGGCTCGCCCGGTCTCCCCACCACCGGCAATGTCGTATCGACCTCGCCGATGCGCGCGCCCATCAGGCGCTTGATGGAAAGTATCCCGTCATCGCGATGATCGAGTGCCTCCCAGCCCACCACAGGATCCGCTGCCTCTTCCGGGAAATACAACGCCGACGGCGTGAGGCGGCGTCCCTCTTCATCGGCAAAAAGCACGGGAAAACCGGCGTCCATCGCGCCGATGAGAGAATTTGTCGTTCCGAGGTCGATTCCTACGATCATGGTCACCCGCACGCTACGTGCCGCTCAGCCGTGCGCGAGCTTAAATTCCGCCTCGCGCAGTTGCGACTCCCACTTTCCGATAAAGGCATAATCGCTCGCCAGACCCGCAAGCTCGCCGGGTTCCACCGCAGGCCAGCGCGCATCCAGATCGCGCAAACGCGTATCGAACCGTGCGCGGGACTCCGCAATAGCCTCCAGCGCCAGCGTCACCTTCGCCGCAGCAGCGCGGCATTCCGCCATACTGACCGCCCGGGCGAGGGCCGAGGTCGCGGAAGCTCTTCCTTGCAGCGCCGCATTCGCCGCCTGCATCGTCCCGCCCACCAGCAGGAAAATCTCCGGCGATCCCAGCCTGCCAGCCAGAGCATCGTCACCCGCCAGCAGACGCAGACGAGCCGAGGGATCGCTCAACACGCGATACGCCTCCTGGAGTTCCGCAAACCGCCCGGCATCGCCGACACCGGAGTCCGGATGAGCGGCGGCGGATGCGCGCAGATAGCGTTCCTTGAGTTCGGCCTCGTCGGGAATCGGGCGCGCCGTGATGCCAAACAGGGAAAAGGCGTCCGTCACGCCGAGAAACTCTCGCCGCACGAGCAGTGCGCCACGGCGTTGGGATTCGTCACCTTGAAGCCGCCCTTTTGCAGATCGTCGCTGTAGTCGAGCTCCGATCCACTGACGAAGAGCGCGCTCTTCGGATCAACCACCACGCGCACAGCGTTGGACTCGACCATGATGTCGCGATTCGCCGGGCCGTCGACGAGATCCATCTTGTATTGCAACCCCGAGCAGCCCCCGCCGATCACCGCCACGCGCAGCGCCCCACCCGGTCGCCCCTGGCGCTCGAGCAAAGACCGCAGCTTCGAGCTGGCTCCATCCAGCACGCGAATGAGCTTCTCGTTTCCGATGCGATATTTGACCTCGGTTGTCTCCACGCGCGCAATATGGGGGCGAATTCTTTTCCCCGCAAGATCACTTCCAGCTTGCTATACTGAGACTCATTCTCATTATTTATCGCCATGTCCGCACCATCCACTTTCCTAGAAAGCCCGGCCTGGGAGGGTATTCAGGGCGAGTGGAGACGGATCTATGGCAGCTTCCAGGAGGGACTGAGCATCGAATGGCACGATTTTGAGTGCGCCACGACGCTCGACTGGTCGCGCAGCTTTCACCCCGACAGTCTGGAAATCTGCATCAACCTCGCCGGATGCGGCACCCTGCGCACGAGTCCGTCCCGCACGCACGTGATCAATCCCCAGACGGTCGCCCACTACAGCGTGGGCAGCGAGGGGCTGGCGGCGGATCGCCACGCGGGCCAGAAGCACCGATTTTTCACCATCGAGATTTCCCGCCCCTGGCTCAACCAGGCCATCACGGGTTTCGAGGACCATCTCAACCGGGAAACGCTCACCTTTCTCAGCGGCAACCTGAAGCCATCACAGCAAACGCGGAGCGTGCCGCTCGACCAGCGACTGAAACGCACGACAGAGGAACTCCTCCATCCGCCGATTCCCGAGCCAATCAACTCCCTTTGGTTCCGCGCCAAAGCGCTCGAGATCGTCTCCCACGTCCTGATCGACACGACGAGCGAGCTCTTTTGCCAGCGACACAAGCGCGTCGCCCTCGATCGTGTCGAGCGGGTGAAGCAAGCCCTCGCCCGCGACCTGGAGCATCCCCCCACCCTCGGCGAACTCGCCAAGGAGGTCGGCTGCAGTTCGTTTTACCTCAGCCGCATCTTCTCGGAGCAGACCGGGATGACCATCTCGCGCTATCTGCGCAACCTCCGCCTCGAAAGAGCCGCCGAGCTGCTGCGCAAGGGCGAATGCAATGTCACAGAGGCGGCCTTTACCGTCGGCTATTCCAGCCTCAGCCATTTCTCGAAGGCTTTCGCCGAGATGTTCGGCTCCTGCCCGTGTGTCTTCCCTCTTCAGGGAAAGAAAAAAGGCTAGCGGGGAGGCAACTCCACGAAAACCGCCGGGGCTTCGCAAAGCGGGTTTTTCGTGATACGAGCGCGCACGGAGAAAACCTCGCCGATACGGTCAGCCGTCATCACCTCAGTCGGAGCGCCTTCCGCCACGATAGCGCCTTGTTTCATGAGAAGGACATGATCGGCGTATTGCGCAGCGAGATTCAGGTCGTGAAGCACCACCAGCACCGTAACGCCGCGCCGCGCCATATTCCGGGCCACCTGCAAGGCTCCATGCTGGTGCGCGGGATCGAGATTGGAAATCGGCTCGTCGAGCATGAGGCAGCGTCCGTCGCTCACGGGCTTCCAGCCGATCTGGAGCAGCACCCGGGCAAACTGCACGCGCTGCAGCTCGCCGCCCGAGAGCGTCGTCACCACGCGGTCCGCCAAATGTTCGCTATCCGTCATGCGTAGCGCCTCGCGGGCCAGCGCCTCCTGGGAACCCGCATCGCCGTAGGGCGAGCGTCCCAGCAGCACGACTTCCAGCGCCGTGAAATCAAAGGGGACAGCGGATTGCTGCGGGAGCACGGCACGGTATTTCGCCAGATCGCGAGCGTTCCACTCCGCCAGCGGCTTGCCCGCGAAGAAGATCGTCCCGGTAGTCGGCTTGAGCTGGCCACAGAGCAGCTTGAGCAGCGTGGATTTGCCCGCGCCGTTCGGCCCGAGGATCGCGGTGAATTCCCCCGGACGCACCCGCAGGTTCAGGCTCCGCACCAACTCACGCTCGCGAACTCGAAAAGAAAGCTGCCTCGCCTCGATCATGACCAAAGAGCCTTTCTGCGCTGCCTCAGGAGCATCCCGAGAAAAAACGGCGCGCCGAAAGCGGCGGTCAAAATTCCGATCGGCATCTCCGCCGGAGCGACAATGACCCGGGCCGTCGTATCAGCCAATACCAGCAGGCTCGCGCCGAGCAAAGCCGAACCTGGAATGAGCCACCGATGATCCGGCCCGATCATGAGTCGCACCAGATGCGGAACGACCAGGCCGACAAAACCGATGATTCCCGTATAGGCCACGCACACGCCCACTCCCGCCGCCGTGAGAAAAATGATCAGCCCCTTGATTCTCTCGACCGCATACCCCAGATGCGCCGCCTCGGCCTCGCCGAGCGAAAGCGCATTCAACGCCCCGGCAAACAGCGGAGCCAGCGTCACCAGCCCGAGACAGAAGGGCAAGGCAATACCCACAATCTTCCAATCCGCCGCCCCCAGGCTCCCCAGCGTCCAGAAAGAGAGGGTACGCAACTGCGCATCCGTGGCGAGAAAGGTGGCGAATCCGATCACCGCTCCGACGAGGGCATTCACCGCCACGCCCGCCAGCAACAAGGTCGCCACCGCCGTGTAGCCGCTGGTATTGGCCAGCCGCTGGATGAACAACGTCACGCCCAGCGCACCGGCAAACGCCGCCATCGGCAGAAAGCCCGCATGATGAAGAAAGGGCAGCGTCGGCAGCAACACGCCGCCGAGCACTATGGAAAACACCGCTCCCAGCGCCGCTCCGCTGGAAACACCAATGAGGCTGGGGTCCGCCAGCGGATTGCGAAAGAGTCCCTGCATGAGAGCCCCCGCCACGGACAGCCCGGCCCCGACCATGAGGCCGAGCACCACCCGCGGAGCACGCAGATGCCAGAGCACGGCATCGTGCGTACCCGAGGCTGCCGCACCGGTCAGCTTGCCCCAGAGGATGGACAGGATCTCCCCCGGGGGTATGCGGACCGCACCAAGACTGAGACCGACGATGACAGAGCCAATGGCCGCCACGATCAACGCAGCGACCACCATGCCCCGCCCGCGGCGGATACCGGAGTTCACTTCTGGGCGAGACCCGGAGAAGCCCGGAGCTTCTGGCCCAGCTCCAGCGCGGCCTTGCCGAGCCGGGGGCCAAAGCCCAGGAGATATAGATCGTCCAGCGCCACCACGCGGCGAGCCTGGCCCGCAGGCGTGAGCGTAAGTCCCGGCTGCTTCAGCAATTCGTCGACGCCTCCCGCGCTCTCGAGACCCTTGGCTGTCACCAGGATCACGTCGGGAGCCGCCGCCACGGCCGCCTCGGCGGTGAGAGGCTTGTAGCCTTCGTAATCCGTCACAGCGTTCCGAGCCCCGGCGAGCGCGATCATCGCATCAGCCGCGGTATTTTTTCCGGAGACATTCATCAGCCCGCCTCCGCGGGTGTAGATGAATAGCACCCTGGGCGCTGTCTCCGGCTTGCCCGCGCTTTCGCTGGCAACCTTGAGGTCATCGCGCAAGGCGGCGATCAGCTTGTCCGCCTCCTCCGTCTTGCCAACCTCGGAGCCAACCACCCGGATGCGGTTTTCCGCCGCTTCCACGGTGTGCTCATTGGGCAGACGAACGACCTTCACGCCGATTTTCTCAACCTGGTTGAGCGCCTCCGTCGGGCCGCTGTCGGCATTCACCAGCACGAGGGATGGTTTCATCGACAGGATTCCTTCCGCCGACAGGGCGCGGGAATACCCCACCTTGGGCAGCGCCGCAGCCTGCTCCGGGTAGATGCTGGAGGTATCCACCGCCACGAGAGCATCCTGCGCGCCCAGCGCATAGATCGTCTCGGTAATGGCTCCTCCCGCGCTCACGATGCGGTCCGACGCGTGGCTTTCGAGTGCGAAAGCCACGGCCAGCAAAACAACGAGCGTCCTCACGCGATCTCCTTGACCGGCAGCTCGGCGACGAGCGCCTGCCAGCGGGCATCCTCCACCTCGCCCGGCTTCCTCTTGCCGAAGAAGAGCGCGATGTTTTCGCCAGCGGCGTCATAGAGTTCGACCGAGGTCACGATGCCATCCGTGGTGGGTTTGCGAACCACCCAGGCAGAAGCGACGTGGGGGAGATGCAGATGCATGTTGAACTCGTCGTCGAGCACATTCAGCCAGTCCGCGCCAAACATCTTGATGTTCGTCACCTCTCCAGTGTGGATCTGGATGCAGCCGGGGCTGCCGATGAAGACCATGATCGGGAGCTGGCGCGCAGCCGCCTGCTCGAGCATCACGCGGGTGGCATCGAGCGACAGGCGCTGGGTCATTCCCTCCGGAGCCAGGCGTAGCGACTGCTCGCGGGCCACGCGAAACTGCTGGAGCAGCATGTAAAAGGCATGTGTGTCCTTGAGCTCCAGCCAGGCTTTCTGGAATCCCGCCACGTCGATCTCTGCATCAGGCAATACCGGACGCGGAGGCGAGACCGGCTCGACCGGCTGCTCCGTCGACTGATCCGCCGCACGGAAGCGATTCATGAGCTCGCCGTATCCGCCGTAGTTGCTCTCCTTTTGCAGGAAGACCTTGTGAATGGCATTCCCGTGCTTGTCGAAGAACTGGAAGCTCTGGCGCTCGCCCTCCGGCGTGCGATCCGTCACTGCGTAACCGTACTTCCACGCGTGCATGAAGAGGCGCAGGTCGATGTCGTGCCCGACCACCTGGCCCATGCCGTGGAAAAAGTCAATCTGGCGAAACTCGCCGTACCGCTCATGCACCGCCGCTTCATTGCGGGTAAGGCACATGATGCGCCCCAGGCGGGGAAACTCTTTAATGAGAGCCGCCCAGTCGCCCTCCAGCCGTGTGACGCCGTCACCGCAGCGGGTCGCGAGGAGTTCCGCCTCGCTCACGCCGAGCTTGGTGGCCGCATCACGAATGCGGAGCTTCGGTTCTTTTTCCAGCAGTCCTCGCCACTGGTCCTTCAGTTCAACCGTTTCGGTTTTCATAGCATGTTACCTTTGTTTAGGGATCGTTTTGAGATTCGGAGTGCGGTGCGTCGGAGTTGACTCCGACCTACGAAGCGAGCGAGCGGATCTTTCGGTGAAACAGCAGGAGCACAACTCCGCACATGCCCAGCAAGGCCCAGGTGGACGGCTCGGGAACTGCCGCGAACTGCACCTGGATCCCGCCATTCTCGATCTTCCAGCCCCCCGTGCCGAAGGACTGATCGAGCACAAGGCCCGTATTGACGAGATAGAGATCGCTCAGCGTCAGACCCGAGAGGCTGCCATAGGAGAGCAGGGTATAGGCCTGCCCCACCTCGACTGCCGCCAGATTCGTGAAAGCGATGCGGACTCCGCCATCCAATACGCTCCCCTTGAATTCTCCACTGATCGCCACCAACGGAATCGCGAGATCAACGGTTTGCTGGAGATCAAACTGAAAGGTGACACCCTGGCTGGCATCGAGGGATGCCATTGTAAGAGTTCCCTCACTGCGTGACGCCTCGATGACACTCATGGTCCCGGTCGTCGCCACCTTCCTTGCGATCACGCCGGCACCCTTCACTTTTCCTCCGGCCTCAATCGTCAGTACCGACTGGGGAGTGAAAATATCCCCCGCAAATCCATTCAGGCGCCCCGTCGAGGTGATGTGAAACACCGCGCCGTTCTTAACCGTGAAACTGCCGTACCCTGTGCCAGTGGCAGCTCCGATGGTTGTCTCGAGAACCAGCGTACCGCTGCTGACCACGGTCGCGTCATTGTAGTTCTTCGCCGTTCCGGAAAATATCACCGTGCCCGGGCCGTCCACCGTGACCGTGCGATTCGTTCCTCCTCCGGTCATCGCCCCGGTGAAGTTGACCCTATCTGTCACGCTCTCCGTACGCAGGCGCACATCCGCCGCTCCAGAGGTGAGGCTGACCGCCCCTGAGTAAATGGCATTCTGTCCTCCCGTATTTCGTGCTCCGAGAATCACCTGGGAATTGTTGGTAACGACCTCGATCGATCGTCCCAGAGTGTACGCGCCATCGATAAACAACGCCGCCGGGACGGGATTATCAAAGAAGGTGCTGTCAAAGCCGACCTTCACGACACCGCTTGCCGTCAGCGCCGTTCCCGATGCCACCGACAATTCGCCGCCGCGCACACTGACCGCGCTGGTCGTGGCATTGGAGCCGGTCAGCCGCACACTCCCCGCCTGGATGTCCATCGCCCCGGTGAAGGTATTGCTTCCCGACAGTGCCAGTGCTCCACTCCCCGTCTTTATAAATCCGTAGCCCCCCGAGACATCGCCATCGATCTGGACGGTGCCAGCCGCAATATCAAAGAGGTTGACTGCTCCGAACACATAGTCGGACTTGATGGAATACACTCCCGAGGCGGCCGTAGTCGTGGAAATGCCGGTATTCGCCGTCAGTGCCACTCCGGGATTGGCCTGCAAGGTCAGGTCATTCGCCGTGGTAAAGACGATCTCTCCGACCGTCTGGCTGCTCGCCAGGGTCACCAGCGCAGCCGAGGTGTTTTCGAAACGCACGTTTCCATTCTCAACGGGTCCGGTTCCATAAGTGCCGCCCGCCGAGCGATCCAGCCAGTTCGCACCATCACTCCACGAGCCACTCCCCCCAGTCCATGCCCGCGTCGTCGGAATCGCAGCGACATACTGATCCGAGCTATCCAGCGACACCTGTTGAAGGCTGGTATGCGACTCCGTATCCCAGACGATCGAGTACTCCGAGATGCCCAGTCCCGCGAGATTCCACTGGATCGCAAAACGGCTCTCATACCCTTCCGCCGAACTCGGATCGGAGCTGGCTCCCTCGGGTGGCATGAACTCGCGGAGCATTTCCGCCCGATTCAGATCCGCCGCAGAGATTGACTTCTCGATCCCGCCGTCCATGTAAACGAGACGGATCGTCGAGAAATCGACAAACTGACCGTCCGTCTGAAACTGGAAAACCACCGTTCCCGCCGTATAGCCCGGCATGCCGGACGGGTCGTCCGTCGCAGCGGTATTGTCATCGAGGCGAAAACTCTGCGCTCCATTCAGTCCGTAAAAATTTCCCGTGCTGCTGATGTATCCCGTCGCAGCATTCGTCTGGGTGATCGTGGGATTGTTGACGTTCCAAAACGCATTCGGGCGATCGCTCGTGTAGTAGCTCGGTTCCGCCGGGAAGTTGGGATCATCCAGAGGCCGCGGTGTCGGCTGCCAGACGGAACCCACCTTCACCCCGCCAAACTCCGAGTAATAATCCGGCAGATTTCCCACCGTGCTCTTGGAGTAAAAGTTGCGCCACTCGCTGTAGCGGGCGTTCGAGCCGCTGTAGTTCAGTGCGGGTTCGATAAAATTGGTTCCCGGGGCAAAGAGAAAATCCGCCCGCGCCGCATTGCCGCCCGCAGCCAGTCCACCGGCGATAAGAAGTCCAAGCCAGCGATTTTTCATCATCGATTCCCCCGTCCGCCGCTGCCGCCCTCGAGCACGGGCGCATAGTTCGGGTTATCATCCCGGGCGGCGTTCTTGCTCCAGAGCCGCATGTCTGTCAATTCCGCCACCTTGTAGGACCGGATGCTTCCGTCGAGAAAGACACACATCGCCTTGTCGCCATTGCGGAAATCCACATTACCCGTCGACTCCGCCGAGCCATTCTGCGGCCAGTCCGGCTGAGACAGCGACCCCGAGCCCGCGGCGCGAGGGATGTAACGGGGAGCCTTGACCAGATAATGCCCGGAGCCCTGACTGCTCCTCGCCGTCGCAAAGACAAGCAAGGATGAAGGCTTGTCCACCTGCAAAAGGGAGGTGGCCACGTCACCGCTCGGGATGGACGTTTCACCATTCTCCACGAATCCCCCGACGTAGTAGGCATTGATCCCGTAGGCGACCGAGATACTTTCCCCGTATCCCTTCATCCCGGCATCCTCGGATTCCTTCTGCGCACGGGCGCGAGCCTTCGAATACAACACGCCGTTGATGGCATAGTCAAAATACGGCGCCAACCGCCATACGTAACGGTTTGCCGCCTCCCCGCTGATCTGGCCCCCGTCAGGGAGCGTCACCGGCTGGGCACCTTTCTGGTATCCCACCAGCAACTGACCGCCATTCTCCGCCGCGTACGCCTGATACGCCGAAATGAGGGTCTTTCCCGCAGCGACATCCTGCGCCGAGGCGGCTTTTTCGGCCATCGTACCCTGAATGCCTGTCCCGACGACGGCGAGAGTCACGATGATGCCGATGGTCACAAGCAACTCGATCAATGAGAAGCCCCGGGGGGAACCTGCTCTCTGAATTGGTGCGTGATCCGTCTTCGACATGGGATAGGTGAAAAAGGTTTACCGTAGGCGGACATTCATCCGCCTACGGTGACTTGCGAAAGATTAGCGGTGATTTGCGGTGGTAAGAGTCAACACCTCAGGAAACCGCAACCGCGGAGCGGCGACGAGCCATCCAGACGACTGCGCCAAGGCCGAGCGCGATCAGTGCGTAGGTCGACGGCTCCGGTACGGCCAGGCCTGCATCTGCATCAATACGCACACCATCCAGGGACTTGTGGGCAAATGCGCCTCCGAAGGAGAGCGTGATCAACTCGCCTTCGCTGATATTCAAACCAGACCAGGACCAAGTCGTGATCACCCAGTCGCTCGTCGTAGCCGAGGTGGGATCGGCAAACGCTGATCCGACCGTGGCATTGGTAAAGGCAATACCGTTCAGGGTCGGCGTGAAGTAGCTGGTCAGCCCGCTGGTATCAGTACCGCCGCTGGGATTTGCGCCGTTTTGCTTCACCTGGAGGACAAAGGTCGAGAGCGTTCCGGTCGTTATGGCTGAAATCGTGAATGACGTCGTTGACCCGCCAGTGTAAAGCTGACTGTTTTCCGTGCCATCCGCGTCGGGAATCAATAAAGCACCTGGATTCCCTCCGCTGAAGCTCGCGGAAAGTACTGCATCGGACGTTCCGGAGCTATCAGACAATGACGAAAAAGAAGCCGCCTTCGTACTTCCGAAGACAACCCCGCCGCCGGGAAACACATCCCAAAGCGACCAACTGGCATTGCTGCCGAGAAGGCTGGAGTAGTCCGTGTAGCCAACACTTGTTGCGTAGGAAACTCCACTGGCGGCCAGGCAGGTTCCAGCGATCAGCAGCGAACGAAAGGATAATTTCATTGCGGCGGATCATGCCGCAAACCTCGATCACCCGCTAACGGCTGCTTGCTATTGTTTGTCGGATGATTGCAATCCGACGCACCACTGCTCCGCAAGTTGGAACAAATGAGCATCCTGCCAAGCGGGAGCGAATAGCGTCACGCCAGAGGCAATACCGTCGCGACGGAAGCCAGCGGGAATGGCAATACCGCACAAGTCCAGCAGGTTCATGAAATTGGTGTAGCGGCCGAGATTCGAGTTTAGCGTGATCGGATCGGCCAGCATTTGCTCTACCGTGTAGATCGTTCCCGCCGTCGGGAGCATGAGAGCGGCGCAACGCCCCCAGGTCGCCTCGGTTTCCCTCGCCAGGGCGGCCAGACGATACTGGGCGCGGAAGGTCTCCACTGCTGAGAATTTCCTCCCCCCTTCCACGATGGCCCGCACCGTCGGGTGCACCGCATCGGCATGGCTGGCCATAAATCCCTCCATCGCCGCCGTGCGCTCGGCCACCCATGGACCGGCATAAAGCAGGGCCGCCGCCTCGCGGAACGGCCTGTAATCGAACTCGACAACCTCCCAGCCCAAGCCGCGCGCTTTTACGATGGCCTCCGAGTAGAGCCGTGCGTACTCGGTGTCTCCGAAGAACTCCCGTTCCGCCTCGGGCAGGATGCCAATGGCTCCGCCTCGCGAAGAGACCTCCGGTATCGGACGCGAATAAGGATCAGCCGGGTCAAAACCGCGAATTACCTCATCCACCCGCTTCGCCAATGCCAGTTCCCTGGCAAATACTGTGATGCAATCCAGCGTACGGCAGGCGGGAACTAGCCCTGCCGTGGACCAGCGCCCGCGCGTCGGCTTGTAGCCGATCAGGTTATTGAACGCCGCCGGGACGCGGCCGGAGCCCGCTGTATCGGTGCCGAGGGAAAAATCCACGAGTCCCGCCGCGACTGCAACGGCGGAACCTGAACTCGATCCGCCGCTGATGTAGTCCTCGTCAAAAACGCATCGGGGGATGCCATAGGGCGAGCGCGTTCCGTTCAACCCTGTGGCGAACTGATCAAGGTTCGTCTTGCCGATGGGGATCGCTCCCGCCGCGATGAGCTTGCGCACGACGGTGGCGTCCCTCTCCGGCTCATAGGAAAACTCCGGGCATCCCGCCGTCGTAGGCAGACCCAGCAAATCAATGTTGTCCTTGATGGCAACGGTCAGTCCCGCCAGCGGCAGGTCTTTTCCGTCCACCGCTGCGGCCTGAGCGAGCGCCACCTCCTCCGGGACGAGGGAAATCCAGACGCCATCGTCCCGCCGCCCCCGAATGCGTCGATAGGTTTCGCGGATTTTTTCAACGATGCTCATTTTTCAGCGATCACGGCTAAAGTTTGCCCAGGCATGACCATCTGGCCCTCGGCGCAGCGTATTGCCTCCACCTTCCCCGCGAGCGGCGCGACGATGGCGATCTCCATTTTCATGGCCTCCAGGATCATGAGCGTCTCGCCCTCGGCCACCTCGGCCCCGGGTTCGACACAGACCTTCCAGACATTGGCCGCCACATGGGAGTCGATGGCATGGGCACCCTCCGCCAGCTCCAGCAAAGGCTCGGGCGCATCCTCCTCCACCGTATCGGCGGCAGAGCCATCGCCGGAACCCGCCAGCGCCCAGCGTTCGCGCTCTTCGTTGAAGGCCTGCTGCTGGGTCGCCTTGAACTTCGCCGCTTCTTCCGAGATTCCGGCCAGGAATTTGCGGTAATCGCCCAATCGAAACCGCTCTTCGCGGATGTCGAGCTTGAGCTTGCCCTGCGGGAATTCCTCACGCATGCGCAGGAGTTCCTCCGCGCTCACCGGGTAAAACTGGATCTGATCAAAGTGCCGCAGCAGCCACGGTTGGGCGAAATCCGGCGTCTGCCGCCAGCGGTTCCACATCTGCACGGTGCGGCCGACGAACTGGTATCCCCCCGGCCCTTCCATACCGTAGACGCAAAGATACGCACCGCCGATGCCTACGGCATTCTCCGGCGTCCATGTGCGGGCGGGGTTATACTTGGTCGTCACCAGCCGATGGCGCGGATCGAGCGGTGTGGCGACCGGCGCACCGAGATAAACATCGCCGAGTCCCATCACGAGGTAGCTGGCAGAGAAAACAATCTCCTTCACCTCCTCAATACTCGAGAGACCGTTGATGCGGCGGATGAACTCGATGTTGCTCGGGCACCACGGAGCGTCCTTGCGCACGGACTGTGCGTATTTGTCGATCGCAAGCTGCGTCGCCGGATCATCCCACGAAAGCGGCAGCCGCACGATGCGGGTTGGCACTTCCAGATCGTCCAGCGAGGGCAGCGCCTTTTCCAGGGCCGTCAGCGCGTCGATCAGTTCGCCCAGTGAGAGAACACGGCTATCGTAGTGAATCTGCAGCGAACGAATGCCCGGCGTGATGTCGAGCACGCCCGGCAGCTTGGCATCGACCAGCGCCGTCATGAGCGCATGCACCCGGAAACGCAGGTTGAGATCGAGCACGAGCGGCCCGTACTCGACGAGGAGGTACTTGTCGCCCGCCGCACGATACACCGCCTGCGGCAGATCGCCCTCCTCGGGAACAGTCAACAGGCGATCCGAGGACAAATCCGCTGGCGCAAAATCCATCTGCTGGCGTCCCTCGCCCTCGGTCGTCCAGTTGTCGAGAGCCAGTTCGGCCTCCACCGCCGCCTGTACCGTGGTCGGGACAAACTTGACGGTATCACCGGGGCGCAACTGCCCCATTTTCCAAAGCTCCGCCTGAATGATCGTCACCGGGCAGACAAATCCACCGAGGCTAGGCCCATCGACCGCGAGGATCACGGGCATGTCGCCAGTGAAGTCCACCGCGCCGATGGCGTAGGCGTTATCGTGAATGTTCGACGGATGCAGCCCCGCCTCGCCGCCGTCCGGACGCGCCCATTTCGGCTTTGGCCCGATGAGGCGGATACCTGTGCGGGAGGAGTTGTAGTGAACCTTCCAGTCCGCGGTAAAGAACGTCTCGATGTCCTCCGGCGTGAAGAAATCCGGCGCGCCATGCGGCCCGTACATCACGGCGATCGTCCAGGAGTTGGAGTAAACCGGTGGTTCCGCAATGCGGCGCGGAGCTGTCAATTCCACCTCGCGCGCCATCTTTAGCACATCCCCGACGCGGAGGATGCGGCCGCCATGACCGCCGAACTGTCCGAGCGTAAACGTCGCCTTGCTCCCGAGATAATCCGGCACATCGAATCCCCCCGCCACCGCGAGGTAGGCGCGGCATCCCCCGCCCGCCACCGGATAGAGCTTTAATGTCTGGCCTGCCTTGACGTCGAAAGCCTCCCACATCGGCTGGCGCACACCATCGATCTCGGGCTGCATGTCGGCGCCCGTCACTGCCACCCGCGCATCGCGATGAAACTTCAGCTTCGGCCCGGTCACCGTGCATTCGAGACCAGCCGCTCTTTCGTCATTGCCCACGAGCCAGTTGGCCAGACGAAACGCGAGATGATCCATCGGCCCGGAGGGCGGCACGCCGATTTCCCAATATCCGGCGCGTCCGGGATAATCCTGCACCGTTGTATGCGTACCCGGCTCCAGCACGTCGATGGTGCGGGGCATGAACGGAAAAGCGGAAAGAAACTTCGTCGTGACGCCGCCCGCGAGGAATTCTCTGCTCCCGAGGATCGCGCCGAGGTAGTCGATATTGGTCTCGATGCCATCGACCCGGCTGGCCCCCAGCGCCCTCTCGAGCTGACCGATCGCCTCCTCGCGCGTCGGCGCGTGCGAGATCACCTTGGCGATCATGGGATCGTAGAACGGCGTCACCTCCGACCCGCGCTCGACCCAGCCGTCGACGCGCACGCCCGCCGGGAAGCTCACCTCCGTGAGCAATCCGCAGCTCGGCTGAAAATTCTTGTTCGGGTCCTCCGCGTAGACTCGCGCTTGTACGGAGTGCCCCTTCGGGTCGTGCCGATACTCCGCCAGCGGCAGCTTTTCCCCGGCGGCAAGGCGCACCATCCACTCCACCAGATCGAGACCCGACACCTGCTCGGTCACGCAATGCTCGACCTGAAGCCGCGTATTGACTTCCAGGAAATAAAACTTCTCCTCGTTCGCGTCGTAGATGAACTCGCACGTGCCTGCGGAGCGGTACTTCGCCGCCTCGCCTAGCCCCTTCGCGCACTGGTGCAACCTCTGGCGCACCTCCTCGGAGAGATGCGGAGCCGGAGTCTCCTCGATCACCTTCTGGTTGCGCCGCTGCACCGAGCAATCCCGCTCGCCCAGCACCGCCACCGTCCCCTCGCCGTCGCCGAAAATCTGCACCTCCACATGCCTTGCCGCCTCGATGAATTTCTCGAGGAACAACCCGGATTCCTTGAAACTGCTCCGGGCCATGCGCTCGACGCTGGCAAATTTCTCCGCGAGTTCGTCCTCCGACCGCGCGAGCTGCATGCCGATGCCGCCGCCGCCCGCCGTGCTTTTGAGCATCACGGGATAGCCGATACGCACCGCCGCCTCGCGCGCCTCCTCCACCGAAGCCAGCAGCTCCGTGCCTGGCGAAACTGGCACCCCGCTCGCGATGGCGAGAGCGCGGGCCGTGTGCTTGAGGCCAAAGTCGCGCATGTTTCCCGCCGTCGGCCCGATGAATGCGATACCCGCCTTTTCGCAGGCCTCGGCAAACTCGGGATTCTCACTCAGGAACCCATAGCCCGGATGTATTGCCTGCGCCCCGGTCTGCTTGGCCGCATCGAGGATGCGGTCGATGAGCAGATAGCTCTGCGCAGCCTGCGCCGGTCCCACGCACACCGCCTCGCCCGCGAGCCGGACATGGGCGGCATGGGCGTCGGCCTCGGAATACACCGCGACGGATGCCACGCCCAGGCGGTCGAGCGTGCGAATGATACGGCAGGCGATCTCGCCCCGGTTGGCTATGAGGACCTTGGTGAACATGGCGGATTACCAGATGAGGACCTGAATCGGGGTCGGGTTGTAGGCGTTGCAGGGATTATTGAGCTGCGGGCAGTTGGAGATGAGGCACAGCACGTCCATCTCGGCCCGCATCTCGACGTATTTCCCCGGCTCGGAAACGCCATCGGCGAAGCGCAGTCCGCCCTCCGGCGTCACCGGCACATTCATGAAGAAGTTGATGTTATGCGCGAGGTCGCGCTTCGTCACATGGTACCCCGAGAGCGCCATCTGGAGCAGGAAGGTGTCGCGGCAGGCGTGCATGAAGCGCTTGTCGAGCGAGTACCGCACCATGTTGCTCTCCGCCGCGCAGGCTCCACCGAGCGTGTCGTGACGCCCGCAGGTATCCGCCGTGATGGTGAGGAGCGGGTTGCACAGGTTGGACATGAGCGGCGTGCCGGTCGTCAGGTATATTGAACCCTGCTCGCGGATCGTGTCCTGCGCACTGTAGCGTTCCTTCACATCAGCCGCGTTGAAGAAAAACGTATCCGCCGCCTGGTTACCCTCCAGATCGACGATGCGGAGCGTCTGCCCTTTCTTCACCGGGTGAAACCATCCATCGCCTGCGAGAATGGTCGCTTCGTAAACGGCGTGCTTCGGATCGAGGGGGCTTTCCGTGTAAATCAGCGTGCTCATCGGATCAGATAAAGAGGCGTTCGGTCAGCGCGAGGGTGCGTCCGCACTCCGGGCGGAAGTTTCGGCAGAAATCATCAGGCCCGGGCGCCTCAGAGGGAAAGATCTCCACCTGCACGCGGCAGGAGGGATACTCGGTCGCCGGGTTCATCGGATGCGGGCAGTTCGCCAGAACGAGGAGCACATTCATCTCCGTGCGTAGGTCGATGGAATCACCCGCCGACGCATGGTTCGGCACGAAGGCCATTTTACCGTCGTCGTCCACGGCGACTTTGCTGAAAAAGTTCACATTCGCCACGATGTCCGCGATCCCGAGGCCGTGCTTGCTCAGTTCGACGAGGAAGTCGTTGTGCGCGTTGCGGTGAAAGTCGTTGCGATACTGCTGGTAGTTGTGGTCGCCGTACTTCGCCAGCGCCTGGGCGGCGGTGAGATGGCCGCCGAGCGGATCGTGCCAGCCGAGCGAATCCTCCACGATGGAGGCGAGAGCGTTGCCCATGTCGCTCATGAGGATGTGCCCTTTGGTGAGCTTGGCCGTATGCAGAGCCTTCAGCGTGTCGGGAACATTCAGCCGGTCGAGCGGCTGGTCGGCATTGTACAGGAGCGCCGAGACATTGGCTCCGGCATCGAGCGCCGTGAGCCGGATGCGGCGCTGGCGGGGAATGCGCATCGACCACATCGCCCCTCCGGGGATGGTTTCGACATACAGGGTGGTGTTCATAAAGTCGGAATGGGTAGAGCGATATTCATGCCGCGTGCAGCGCGAACGGCACGACGATTCCGCCCGTCGTAGTCGGGAGCTGAATTGAGGGAGTACCGTCCATAACCGAAATTTTCAGAAAAAAGTGGCCGGACGGAAATAGGATGTTCTTCCTATACGGCGTCCGGCATCCCGAGCCGCCGGGCGATTTCCCGCAACGTCTCGCGCAGGGCGGAATACCCGAAATGTCCCTGCCGCACGTCCAGCAGCGTCGTTCCCGGCCAAAGCTCCCGCAGGGCAACCAGTTCGGCCCGGGGAGAAACTGTGTCGTAGGCCCCGGCAGTCACGATGACCCGGTCGCCTCCGCAAAGCGGGATGCCGTGCATGGGCGAGCTCAGGTGCGCATGACGGACGATTTCACCCCGGCTGATGCCCTGCCGGGCCAGCAGGCGTCGCATCACCGCAGCGGTGGGGTTCTCCCAGATCGCCGCCTCGACATTCACGATGGGCTGCACAAGCCCGACGAAGCGCAGATCCGTCTCAAGGGAACTCAGCAGCGCCGCATTCCAGCCGCCATAGCTCGTTCCGATCACCCCAAACTCCGGCGTCCCATGCTCGCGCAGCCAGCCCATGAGCTGGCGGAGTTCCATCACCCCCTGACGCAGGGTTTCGGCATTGCGGACCAGATTCGCGGTGATGGCGAGTTCTCCGTTGAAATACCCGCCGGGCGTCCGCGAGTAATGAAAGGGCAGATGCGGGAAGGCGACATTCCATCCGTGGGCGTTGAACCACCGCGCCACCCGCTGGTAGCCGAGATCGTTGGCGCTCATCAGCGCGTGCAGGATGATGACCGTGGGCGCATGAAATCCCTCATCGCAGAGGTAGAGTCGCACCTTCACCTTGTCATTCTCGGCGAAGCCGCTTGAGACCGGGCTTTCCCAGCGCAGCCAGATATCCTCGCGGCGCGGGGAAAAGGACACCACGGGGTAAAAATCCTCCCGCGTCACCATTTCGCAGGCGGTGAGGTAGGCGTCGAGTTCCGCCCGGGTGCAAACGCCAGACCGCCGCCGCCATTGCAGGGCGTTCATCATGCCGCACATCGCGGCATCCATGGCCTGAGCCATGGATTTTTGAATGAGCCGTCTCATGCCTCGGCCATTCGCTCCTTCGGCGGATGCGGCAGGTCGGCGGCCGTGAGGCCGTATTTGGCCATCAGTCGCTTCTTCACCTCGACGATCTCCTCCGCGAGCCGCTTCTCAGTTTCCGCACGATCCGGGAGCGGGGAAAACGCCCGGCCGATGCCGATCCACACCGTGGCGCGGCGTCCTGGAAACCATCGTCTCTTATTGTAGAGACGATCACTGCCGAGGATCACCACCGGCACGATCGGCGCCTTCGCCATGCTCGCGAGGAGAGCGACGCCTGCCTTCATCGGCGCACCGTTCAGGATGGAGGCTTCCCCATCGCGGATTCCTCCCTCGGGAAAGATGCCCACCACGCGCCCCAGCGCCAGCCGACGCAGCGCGACGCGCAATGATGTCCGGTCGCCTCCGTTCCGGTTTACCGGGATGACATTGGCTCCCTCAAAGAATCGCTTCGCCGCCGGGTGGCCAAACAGTTCCTGCATGGCGAGCCAGTCAATATCCCGGCGAAACTCACGCCGGAAGCTCCCGCTGATCAGCGGCGGATCGAAGTGGCTGATGTGATTCGATGCGACGATGCAGGCACCGACAGGAAGCTCCGCCTCCTGCATCACCCGCACCCGTGCCCCGAAGAACAGGATGCCGCGCAGAATGCCCACGGCGAGGCGGTAAACCGCGGGCGGTCTCACCTCGCCTACGGGAGAATCCTTTACTTGGGTCATTGCCAATGGGCCGGACGCGATTCGCCAGCTACTGCGTCAGAAGAATGCGGCGCAGCTCCTGGATAGCCATCGGGTGATTAAATGCCCCGTGGTCGGAAGGCACGATCAGCTCCGACTCGGCACCATCGATATGCGAGCTGGAGTAGGGCACTACGCCATCCGAGCTGTTCGGCGTGTCACCCCGGCCCCGGTCTCCGATGATGCTGAACGTGCGACTGTGGATCGGCCGCCGGGAGATGGACTGGAGAAACCGGTTATTCGGCGACAATCCGCCAATGCTGGTCGGCATGCGACGTCGCTCCTCCTCCGAGAAATACTGCCCGACGTCCTTCGCCAGCGCCACGACGTAGCTCGGCAGCCGGATGAGCCCGGCGACCCAACCCGCAGGTCCGATGAGGGCGAGATTGCTGCCCCGGTGCGGAGTGCAGATGAAGACGACCTTTTCCACCTTGGGATTGGGTTTGAAGAACATGGCGTCCTTCAGCTTTCCATTGGCGGGCATGCGCCTCTCCAGCGATGCCGCCGCCCGGTCACCGACAATGTCGGCCAGCACACCGCGCCCATTGGAGTCCGTCACCTGGATGCGGGAAAGAATGCCGCCCATGCTGTGCCCCACGAGGACCAGCTCCTTGTAATGATACCGCTGGTCGGCATCGGCAAGGCTTCGCCGCAAATGGGCGGCGGAGAGCGGAATCGGCCACCCCGTGGGATAGAAGAAGACCCAGAACTGATAGCGGCGGCGAATCTCCGGATCAGCCTCGAGCGAACGCACCAGATTGCCCCACATCATCGGGGTCGAGAGCAGGCCATGGACCAGGACGACTGGAGTACGGCGCTTATCGTACGGCTCGGTGAAGATCAGTTGGTTGGGGAACTTGAACCGATCCGTCATCAGAAGAAACCCGATGGAGGCGAGAATGGGATTGCGCCGGGAGCGGAACGTCAGGTTGGTCGGAGTGGAGATATCCCCGGCGATTTTCCAGTCCTTCCCGTCGGACTCAAAGGAAGTGATCTTGTAGGTATCGAGCAGCCGCAGAGTAGCTTTGCTTCCTTCAAAATCGAGAAAGACCGTCGCCGGGAGGTGATAGCCGGTCGGCGGAGCAAAGGGATCATTGGCCCGATTCGCGGCAGTGACACTGCGATGGCCCACGGTCGGAAATCCCCAGCCCGGCCACTGCAAACCACGCTCTACCGCGCGGCGATTCGGCACACTTTTCTCGAAATCCGTGAAGTAGGCAAAGTCTCGCTCATCGCGGGATTTCCCGCCGATCTGCAGCGTCCAGGATTTCCCATCAGCCCCCCGCACGGCATAACGCGCCCCCGGCTTCAACTGGCCGTTCTCCACCATGCGCAGCAGGCTGTCCATCGCGCGGGCGTAGGCAGCTTGTCCGGCCTCGCCCGCAGCCATCGCCTGAGCTGACGCATCGACCAAAAGCGCCAACCGCTCGGAGGGATCAGTCTCCCGGCGCGCCTCGCGGACGAGGCTGCAGGAAACTGCCGCAGGGGACTTGGCTTGCTCGGCGTTACGGGCGCATCCGGCCAGGACGACGACCAGGAGAAGGAGTGTGGAAAATCTTTTCACGCGGGAATTGGAATAACGGCGGCATCTCCTCTAGCATCCCGAAGCCGTGGTCCGCAATCCCAGCGCTACATCTCTTGGAAAACGCCTTCCTGGTGCCCTCCCCGGAGTCTTGGTGCTTGGTTTGGCGTTCTTCATCTGGTTACTTCGACCGCTACCCACCGTCGGCACGATGCCCCCCAAGCCCCTGACCTACGCCGAAGCCATGGCCGCCCTGGAAAAGGAGATCGCGGCCACGCCCGATTCCGTGCGCGAGGACAGCCGCCCGGTGGTTCTCTCCCATGGCGCTCCGACCGAGCGCGTTTACGTCCTGCTCCATGGCCTCTCCAATAGCCCGGCTCAGTTCAAGAAGCTCGGCCGTATTCTCTACGAGCGCGGAGCCAACGTCGTCATACCCCGCATGCCGCACCATGGAGAAAAGGACCGCCTGACCGATTCCTGGAAAAGCATCACCGCACAGGATTTCGCCAACAGCGCCTCCGAGGCCGCCACGCTGGCCCGCCCTCTGGGCAAACACCTCACGGTCGTCGGGCTCTCCGTCAATGGCACCTGCGCCGCCTTCCTCGCGCAGACCCGCTCCGACATCGACCAGGTCGTGGTGCTCGCTCCCTTCCTCGGGCCAAAAGGCCTGCCCCAGTGGCTGCTCACTCCGACCGCACGCCTGCTCGTCACCCTGCCCAATGTCTTTCTTTGGTGGAACTCGCAACTCAAGGATGAGGCTCCCGCTCCTCCGCAAACCTACCCGCGCTTTCCCACCCATGTCATTGGCCAGGTCATCGTCCTCGGCCAATCCGTCATGCGTTCCGCCCGCACCGAACCGCCCAAGGCCGGGCATATCATCGTGGTTACGACCGACGCGGACAAAGCCGTGAACAATCACATCAACGAACGTCTCATCGCGCTCTGGCAGGCGAAGCGTCCCGATGCCGTGACCACCCATGTTTTCACCGAGGAGGACAACATCATGCACGACTTTATCGATCCCGCGCAGGTGTATCAAAAGACCGATTTCGTGTACCCGATCCTCCTCAATTTGATGGAAAACCGTTCTGCAATCGACTTGCAGTAAAGTAAAAAACCGGTTGCGGCGGCGGAAACCCTCCGTAGGGTGTCCGCCCTATGAACGCTCGAAAGCACCTACCGACCGCACTGTCGTTTCTGTGCGCGATGGGCCTTGCCTGCGCCTCAGCCAGCGGGGAAGCCCGCACGCGGTTCGATGGAATCCGCACGACTGCATACACTTACGGAGCAGATCAAAACGGCTCCGGCAATGAAACCCGCAACGCCCTGGGCAAGCCCTTGAAGACCGGCAAGCTCCAAAGCGCCGCCGCCGACTGGTCGCAATGGCCCGTGGGCACCCACTTCCGGGTCGTGGAAACCGGCCAGGAATACATCGTCGACGACACGGGCAGCGCCCTCGTCGGCACCAACACCATCGACCTCTTCAAGTCCTCCACCCAGGCGATGAATCGCTGGGGCGTGCGTCACGTCACCATCGAGATCATCGAGTGGGGTTCCCCGGAGAAGAGCCTCGATATCCTGCGAGATCGCACCCGCGTGAAACACAACCGCGAGATGGTGCAGAAACTCGAGAAAGTCCTCGCAACCTGACCAGACTCCGGACGCTGCGCTCCAAACAGGAAGCCGTCCTAATTCCCCGACGCGATCCAGGAGGATTCGTCCGTGGAAACCACCAGCGACTGGAGGTCCGCCGCCTTGTCAAAATAGGCGTTGTAAAGCGCGACCTCCTCCTGGTGCTTCAGCCTGGCGGAGTAATCCGCCGTCCAGACTATCGCCACGGCGGCGACCGCCGAGATCGGGGCCACCCAGCGGAACCACCTCATAAAACCTCCCGCACGCGCCTGTTGCTCGGCACGCACGGTATTCACCACCCGCCGGACGAAATACGGCGACGCGGCCCGACCGGGCGCTTTGCCCAGCAGATCCCAGAGTTCGTCGCGTTCGTCAGATGGTTTCATGGCTTCAGAGGATGAAACGCCCCGGCGAGGGGAAAGTTGCGGATTTAGTGACGGAAATGTCGCAGGCCGGTGAAGACCATGGCCACGCCGTTTTCATTCGCGGCATTGATCACATCCTGGTCACGTACGGAGCCGCCGGGCTGGATCGCCGCCGTCGCACCCGCCTCGGCCGCGGCGATAAGGCCATCGGCAAACGGGAAAAAGGCATCGCTGCAAACCGCGCTGCCCTTGAGGGACAGGCCGGCCTCCTGGGCCTTCCACACCGCGATGCGGGAGGAATCCACTCGCGACATCTGGCCTGCGCCGATGCCCAGCGTGCGATCCTTGCCCGCGTAGACGATGGCGTTGGACTTCACGTGCTTCACGACCTTCCAGCCAAACTCCATCGCCTCGATCTCGTCCTTCGTCGGCGGACGCTGGGTGACGACCTTGTGCTCGAGTTCCGGTACGTCGGACGAGTCGCTGTCCTGCACGAGCAGGCCGCCGAGGACCGAACGAATGTCGCGCCCGCTCTCCGGCGGACGGCGCAGGAGCTTCATCAGGCGCAGATTCTTCTTCTTGGAAAGGAGCAGGCGGGCATCCGCGTCGAATTCCGGCGCGATGATCACCTCGCTGAAGATTTCCGAAATGCCCTTGGCCAGGGCGAGATTGAGCGGGCGGTTGCAGATGATGATGCCGCCAAAGGGTGCCTGCTTGTCCGTGGCAAAGGCCTTGTCCCAGGCCTCGCGCAGGTCGGGATCGGTGCCGACGCCGCAGGGGTTCGTATGCTTGAGGATCGCCACCGTGGGCTTGCTAAACTCGGTGATCAGCGCAGAGGCCGCGCTGATATCAAGGATATTATTATAAGAGAGTTCCTTGCCCTGGAGCTTTTCAAAGTAGGAGCCAAAGTCCCCGTAAAGCTCGGCATGCTGGTGAGGGTTCTCACCGTAGCGGAGGCGGAGTTCGAGGGGTATCTCGATGCGGAAGGCTGCCGAGGTCTCCTGCTCCTTGTTGAGATATCCCGCGATCGTGCGGTCATAGGAGGATGTCGTGGTGAAGGCCTTGATGGCGAGGCGCTCGCGCACCGCGAGGCTCGTGCCGCCTCCCTCTTCCTTCATGCTCTCGATCACTGCCGCATAGTCGGCGGGATCGGTCACGACCGTGACAGACTGGTAGTTCTTGGCCGCACTGCGGATCATCGACGGGCCGCCGATGTCGATCTGCTCGATCGCCTCGGCCAGAGTGACGTCTTCCTTCGCGATTGTCGCCTCGAAGGGATAGAGATTCACCACCACGAGATCGATGGGTTTGATGCCGTTGGCCGCCGCCTGGCGCTCGTGCTCCTCGTCGCCGCGGATGAAAAGCAGGCCGCCATGGATCTTCGGGTGCAGCGTCTTTACGCGTCCATCGAGGATTTCCGGCGAGCCGGTGAACTGGGAGACCTCCACCGTGGGGATGCCCTCGGCTTGCAGGCTTTTCGCCGTTCCTCCTGTGGAGAGAATTTCCACCCCGTGAGCATGCAGCTCGCGGGCGAATTCCACGACACCGGTTTTATCCGAGACAGAAATGAGCGCGCGTTGAATCTTCATTTGGCAACAAACGCGTCATGCTGGATGGAAGCGCGCCGCCTCGCGAGCACAAAATCGGCCCCGCGCTTTCCCCATCTCCGGGCTTTGCCTCCGTCCAGGAGGCGCTAGGCTGTCGCCGATGCGTTCCGCCGCCAAATACTGCACCGTTTTCACGACCGGCCTGCAGAATACCTTTGTCTACCGGTGGAACTTCCTCCTGCGCTCGGTCTTCGAGTTTGTCCCCCTCATCGGCACTGTCTTCATCTGGCGGGCGCTCTTCGAGGCCCGGGGCGAGACCATCGCGGGGTATACCTTCGGGCAGATGATCTATTATTTCCTGCTCATCCTGCTGGTGGAGCATCTCGTGACACCCTCGGACGACGAGTGGCAGATCGCCTCCGACATCCGCAACGGCCAGATCAACAACTTCCTCTCCAAGCCCGTCGACTATCTCGCCTATCGCGTCACCCTCTTCCTCAGTTCCCGTCTGCTCTATACGATCATCACCATCGTGCCGGTGGCGGCGGTGTTCTTCTGGTTCCGGGGGTTTATCACTCTGCCGGAGTCATGGATCACATGGCCGATCTTCCTCGTCTCCCTCATCATGGCCGGAGCGCTCCAGTTCCTCATTGCCTACTCGCTGGCCATGATGGCCTTCTGGATCCTGGAGATCTCGACCATCGTCTTCATCCTTTACTCCTTCGAGTACTTCCTCAGCGGACGCCTATTCCCCCTCGATGTCATGCCCGGCTGGCTGCACAACATCCTCATGCTCCTGCCCTTCCCCTACGAACTCTACTTCCCCGTCGCGATCCTGACCGAGAAGGTGAAGGGCACGGAACTCTGGACCGGCCTCGGTATCCAGGCCGCCTGGGTCCTCATCGCCTTCCTCGGTGCCCGCGGGATGTGGCGGGCCGGGCTGCGGCGCTACGAGTCTGTCGGAGGATAACATCATGTGGTTCGTCTTCGCCATCGTTGCCGCCATCTGCTGGGGGGCGAGTTACGCCTCGAGCGGGCGGGTCATTGAGCGCGGCCTGTCGCCGCTGGTGTTTTTCTTCTATTTCACCGTTGCCGGGGCCAGTTGGTCGCTGGTGTCCTTGCTGATTTCCGGCAGAGGTTCCCGCATCCTCTCGGAGCCCCGGGCATTGGGAGGCGATGTCTGGTGGCTGGGTCTTTCCATCGTTGCCTCGTGCATCGGCGGCATCTGCATCTACCACGCCATCGGCGGTCGCAATGCCACCGTCGCCTCGCTCATCGAGATCTCCTATCCGCTCTTCGTCGCTCTCTTCGCCTGGCTGTTTTTCCGCGAACTGCAAATCAACTGGCAGACCGCGCTCGGAGGTCTGCTCATCCTCTCGGGAGTCGGAATCGTCTTTCTCTCCAACCGTTCGTAAAAAATGGCCAAATCCACGAGCTTTCGCCTTCCGCTGAAATCCAAAGGCGGATTCTCCTGCTCAAAGATGCCCGCTCACGGGGAAAATCGTCTTTTTCTCTTGCCACCCCAGACTCGCAAAATAGCCTGCCCATTTCGCATGATGACACGTTGTTTTACGGCAGTCCTGATCTGGCTGGCAGGCGCAGTTTGCGCTCTCGCCCAGTTCGGCAGCTTCGGGGATGTGCCGGTTGAGATCAATGCCGATGGCAATACCCGCTTCGAGGGAGGCGTCGCCATCGCCGAGGACAACGTGCAGATCCACTACGGCGACTACAGCATTTATTGCGACTACGCCGAGTACAACCCCGACACCCGCGACGTCCTGCTCGTGGGCAACATCCGCCTCTACACGCCGACCGACCTCCTCACCGGCCAGCGCTCTCTCTTCAATCTCGAGACCAAGCAGATGCGCGCCCTCGAGTTCTCCGGCAGCCACTATCCCGCCCTCTTCCGCGCCACCAGCCTGCGCGCCCCGTCGTTGAACGAATTCAATGTCACCGACGCCATCATGACGACGCATGACTCCTCGCAGCCCGACTTTCATGTGAAGTCCCGCAGCCTCCGCATTTATCCCGACAGCCGCGTCATCCTGCTCAACTCGACACTCTATGTCGGCCAGACGCCGATTTTCTGGTTCCCATACCTCTTTGCCAACACCACGAATACCGGCTTTCAACTCCTCCCGGGCTACGATTCCCGCTGGGGTGCCTTCGTCCAGTCCTCCTACAGCTTCCCGATCGGCCCCAATAACAGCATCATCGCCAAGGCCCACCTCGACCTGCGTACGAAGTTCGGCCCGGCCGTTGGCGGCGACCTCCTCTTCCGCTACGGCAAGAATGACCGCAGCTTCGGCGAACTGATCACCTACTACGTCGCCGAGACCACGGATGTGAAGACCGTCGACGCTCCCGGCGAACCTGCCGAGACTCGCACCACCAATCGATACCGCGTCACCTTCAAGCACCGGCTCTTCCTCACCGACGACATCTACGCCACGGCCGACCTCAACCTCATCAGCGACGTCGACTTCCTTGAGGACTTTTATCCTTCCGAGTTCCGGGTCGACCCTTACCCCGACAGTTACCTGAGCGTGACCAAGTGGGACGAGTTCTACACCCTCACGCTCCTCGGCCGCTGGCAGCTCAATGACTTCCAGGATACCACGGAGCGCCTGCCGGAGGCCGTCTTCGACTTCAAGCAGCATCGCCTTTTCGGCCTTCCGATCTATTACGATGGAGAGACCAGCGCGGGCAGCTATCGCCGCATGTTCTCGGATGATCCTCAGTTCGACGAGACCGAGTTTGAAAACTACGGTTCATTCCGCTTCGACACCTTCCACCAGCTCTCCTACCCGATGCAGTGGTTTGAGTGGCTGAACATCATCCCTCGCGCTGGCATCCGCGCCACGGCCTACTCAAAGAGCGGCTCTTTCATCAACCAGACAGGCATCGAGGAGGTCGACCCCGAGACCGGGGAGGTGCAGATCATCGACGGACCCAACCAGCCCAACGAACTCAACGCTCCGACCACCCAGCTCAATAATGGCGGCTCGATCTTCCGCCCGGTGGCGAACTTCGGCATCGAGGCTTCCACGAAGTTCTCCAAGGCCTACGAGAAGATCCAGTCCCGCTGGCTCGGCCTCGACGGCGTGCGCCATGTCGTCCAGCCGTACATGAACTACTCGTCTGTCTATAATTTCGGCCCGGGACCGGACGAGATTCTCCAGTTTGATCGCGTGGTGCCGTCGACCCAGCTCCAGCCCATCGACTTCCCGCAATTCACCGCCATCGATACCATCGACACCTGGAACATCATGCGCCTCGGTGTCCGGAACCGCCTCCAGACCCGACGCGACCAGAGCACCTACCAGTGGTTCACGATCGACTCCTTCGTCGACATCAACTTCCAGAACCCCTACACCGACGCCGCCGTATCGAACTTCTTCAACCTCATGCGGTTCCGTCCCGTCCAGTGGTTCTACCTCGACGTGCAGTCCCAGACCCCGATGGTCGAGGAGGGATTCACGGAGTACAACACGGGCTTCAACTTCATGCCGACGCGTGACACGTACTTCCGCATCGGCCATCGTTACATCGAGGGTAACGAGTACTTCGACAACAACAGCCAGCTCGACTTCTACGCGTACTTCCGGGTGAACGACAACTGGGCCTTCAGCTTCTACGAGCAGTACGAGTTTGAATCCTCGGTACTCCAGTACCAGCGCTATCTGCTCCATCGCGATCTCTCGAGCTGGGTGGCCTCCGTCGGCGCTCAGGTGCGCGACAACCAGGGCGGCGACACCGACTACGGCCTCCTTCTCATCCTCTCGCTGAAGGACGCCCCGCAGGTCACCCTGCCGTTTGCGTTCGACAACGCGACGTCGCCGATGCAGCCCAACTCCAGCGACAACTAGGCACGGCGAGTTTTCAGCCGAGGCGCCTCCGGAGTTGATGAGCGCCGCCTACCGGGGTGGGAGCCGGTTCGCCGCGCAGCTTCAATAGCCGCCGCTCAGAAACCGAATCTCCCAAGATCGTTTTTCTGAAGCGTCACTCTTCCTGTCTCGGAAAAGGACAAGAGGGATGAGGCCGGTTCCCAGCAAACGCCTGCCGATTGCATCTCTCACACAGAGTCCACCGCCAATTTTGCGTTCCCTGGCTGTACCCGGTAACAAATGGGGATCACCCCTCCCTTGGGATACGACCTCGCTACGGTCGCCCGCACCCGCCCGGCGAGTGCGTGCGCCCAACGCGCTATCCCAGTGTCCTTACGGGGCGTGCTTGCGGCGCTCGTCGGCGGCCACTCCCGCGACTGCGAAAAGTATGCCTCCGATCATCACCAGCCCGAAGCCGGCCACAGACAATACGGACGCGACAGTCGTCACTGCGGCCTGCGAATGTGCAGGCTGCGGAGCGCCCGTCAGGTATGCCGCAATGTCCGGAGACGCCATGGCAAACAATCCCGTCAGGATCACAATGATGGCTAGACCTTTCATGGTGTCCTCAAAGAAAGCTTCCTCCATTTCCAGAGGAACGCAACCCGGGACTTACCAGTTTTTGATCCAGCCGTTGGAGTTCGTTCCCTTGTTGGCCGCGGTCCAGAGATCGAAGAAATTCGATCCGCTGCGATTGGTGTTTCCGGGATACTGGTATCCGTAGGTCACGCCCCAAGGATCGATCATATCGCCATTGGAGTTGGTCATGTTCTTCGGAAACTCGAAGTAGACCTTCCCAGTGGCTGGCATGAGGTTCGTCACGACAAATTTGTTGCCGGTGGCGTTCGTATTGAATGTCCCAGTCGGGTAATCCCCATTATCCGCCTTGTAGCTTTCCAGAGCCGCGCCGAGCGCCGCGATCTCGCTTTGGGCGCGACTGCGGGCCGCCTTGTCCTGGATGCCGCCCGCGGTGCTGAGCACGAGGGCGGCCAGGATGGCGATGATCGTGATGACGACCAGGAGCTCTACCAGCGTAAAGCCATGGGGAAAGAAGCGTTTCTTCATGTTCATGGGGAGCGGTTAGCCGCCTTGCTGCTGCATACCGCTGATGATGCTGATGAGCGGCAGGAAGAGAGCGATAACGATCGTACCGACCACGATGGCCAGGAACACGATCATGATCGGCTCGAGGAGCGAGGTGAGACCGGCCACGGCATTATCGACTTCGTCGTCGTAAACTTCCGCGACCTTGAGCAGCATCTCCGGCAGTTGTCCGGTCTCCTCACCCACGTCGATCATGCTGATGACCATGGGCGGAAACACGCCGCTGGCCTCCAGCGGGTGAACGATGGATTCACCTTCCTTGACGCTGTCGTGCACCTTGCCGATGGCTGTGGCGATGACAGAGTTGCCAGCGGTCTCGCGGGTAATATTGAGAGCCTGAAGGATGGGCACGCCGCTCGTCACGAGCGTACCGAGCGTACGGCTGAAGCGGGAGATCGCACTCTTGCGGGTGAGGTCGCCAAAGAGCGGGGCCTTGAGCTTGAAGGCGTCGATGATCGCGCCTCCCTTGGCGGTCTTGCTCATCACATTGTACCCGATGATGAGCAGGATGATGCCTCCGATGATTAGGAGGACGTTGCTCTTGACCATGTTACTCGTGGCGATGACAAAGGTCGTGAGGGCCGGCAGCGGCTTGCCACCGAGCATGTCGTCAAAGATCGCCTGGAACTTCGGCACGATGAACACGAGCAGGAAGCCCATGATCAGGATGGCGATCACCAGCACGATCGCCGGGTAAAACATGGCTGACACGACCTTGTTTTTGATCTTCTGGGCCTTTTCCTGAAACTCAGCCAGACGCAGGAGCACCAGCTCCAGCACACCGCCGAGCTCACCGGCCTTCACCATGTTCACATACAGCTTGTTGAAGATCTTCGGGTGCCCGGCCAGACTCTCCGAGAAGGTGCCGCCGCCCTGCACGGCCTCGGCCAGACTCATGATCACCTTGCGCAGGACCTGATCGGGCTCCTGCTTGGCCAGCACGGTGAGACCGCGCAAAAGGGGCAGACCGGCATCGATCAGCGTGGCAAGCTGACGGGTGAAAATCATCAGCGTCTTGCCCTTGACCGTCTTGCGCTCAAGAAAAGGGATGGAAATGTTGATTTCCTTCTTCGCAACAGCCGCAGCCTTGGGGGCCTTGATCTTTGGTGCCTTTCCCTTGCCCTCTTCAAAGATGCTTTTCGGGAAATATCCTGCCTGGCGGAGCTGGCCCACCGCAGCATTTTGAGAGTCGGCTTCAATAACTCCCGAGGCTTCTTGGCCGCGGGCGTCTAGGGCAACGTAGGAATATCGAGGCATGATGGGGTGAACGAGTCGATCTGGTTAAAATACACTGTCTGCCCGGCGAGGAAAGAACTGTCTACACCTGAAGGAAAGGATTTTCCGACTTTTCGCGCCCGATCGTGGTCGCCGGGCCATGACCGGGCAGCACGACGACGCTGTCAGGGAGAGGAAAAAGCTTCGTCTTGATGCCGCGGAAGAGCTGCTCGCCATTTCCTCCCGGCAGATCCCAGCGGCCAACTCCACCGCAAAAAAGAACATCTCCGCCGACCAGCACTCCCTCATCTTTGAAATAGTAACACAGGCTGTCCGGGCTGTGCCCCGGCACATGAAAAGTCTGCATCGGCACGCCCGCCACCTCGACCAGCAGGCTTTCATCCAGGAGATGCGTCGGTGTAAACGGCTCAATCTCAAGCTCAAAGCCCCACCGCCGAAAGAAATCCCGATCCGTGACCATCGGCACCGTATCGACATGGCAGAAGGAGGGACAGCCGTGACTGGCGATAAGGGCCGCGGCATCCGCCACATGGTCAAAATGTCCATGTGTGAGCACGAGAGCATCGATGCGTTCGTCCCGATAGGTCTCATACGCACCCTGCGGAGCGTCGAAGAGGATACGCGCACCGGAGGGGGCTTCGTAGAGGTAGCTATTAGTGTCCAGCACGCCTCCGGTAAAGGTTTTGAACCGATTCGGCGAAAAATGGTCAGAGTATGAGATGTCCACGTTTGATTTTCTTACCATCCTCTGCAAGGTTTGCCGACGCCGATAAAATCATGGGTACGTTATCACGCTTAACAGGGCGCCTCCTTCTCCCGGCACTCCTCCTCCCCACCTTGGCGTTCGCACGCGACACGGTCGATCCCGGACAGATCGCCATCTCCGTCGCCCGTTGGCTTGAGCAGGGACACTACACGCGCCAGAAGCTCGACGACGAGATGTCGAAGAAGTTTCTCCAGACGTACCTGACCGCACTGGACTACAATAAACTGTATTTCACCCAGCAGGACGTCGACGAGTTCGAGAAAAAGTACAGCACCACGCTCGGTGACAGCGTCCTGCGCGGAGACATCTCGCCCGCCCGGGAGATTTTTCAGAAGTTCAAGGCGAAGGTGGAGGCCCGCGCCGCCAAGAACACCGCCCTCATCGCGAAGGACTACAAGTTTGACAGCAACGGCACGGTGGAGATCAACCGTCAGGATTCCGCGTGGCCGAAGGACGAAGCCGACGCCGACCGCATCTGGGCCGAGCGCATCGAGGCCGAGCTGCTCCGCGAGGATCTGGCAGATCTCAAGCTGCGCCCGCCGAAAGAGACCGTCACCCGCCGTTACGACCAGGTGGTGCGCAACGTGCGCGAGATGGATGATGAGGACGTGGTGAAGACCTTCCTCACCTCCCTCGCCCAGACCTACGACCCGCACTCCGAGTACCTCAGCCAGTCGGATCTCAAGAACTTCCAGATCTCCATGAAGCTCTCGCTCGTGGGAGTGGGAGCCGTGCTTTCGTCCGAGGACGGCTACGCCAAGATCAAGGAGGTCGTCCCCGGCGGTCCCGCCGATCTGGATGGCCGCCTGAAGGTCAACGACCGCATCGCGGCGGTGGCTCAGGGCAATGACGATTTTGAAGACGTGGTCGACATGAAGCTCGACAAGGTCGTGGAGAAAATCCGCGGCAAGAAGGGTTCGACCGTCCGCCTCATGGTCATCCCCGGCGACGCCACCGACCCATCCAAACGCAAGGTGGTGGAGATCGTGCGCGACGAGGTGAAGCTCAAGGACCAGGAAGCCAAGGGCGAGCTCCTCGACATCAAGGGTCCGGACGACAAGACCACCCGCATCGGCTGGATCACTCTTCCTTCCTTCTACGCCAACATGGATGACTCCGGAGCGCCGAAGAGCACCACGGAGGACGTGGCCGCCCTCATCGGCCGTCTCAAGCGCGAAGGCATGCAGGGCCTTATCATCGACCTGCGCCGCGATGGCGGCGGCTCCCTTGAGGAGGCGATCAACCTCACCGGCCTCTTCATCCCGCGCGGCCCCGTCGTGCAGGCCAAGGACCCGAACGGCAAGATCACCGTCTCGCAGGATACCGATCCCGGCGTGGCCTACAGCGGCCCGCTTGTGGTGTTGATGAACCGCCTCAGCGCCTCGGCCAGCGAGATTTTTGCCGCCGCCCTCCAGGATTACGGCCGTGCCGTGATCGTGGGCGACGAGCGCAGCTTTGGCAAAGGCACGGTGCAGACGGTCTTGAAAATCGGCCAGCTCATGCCGTTCTTCAGCCTCGGCTCCTCCGAGGACGACTCAACCAAGGCGGGCGCACTCAAGCTGACCATCCAGAAATTCTACCGCGTCAAAGGCGGCTCCACCCAACTCAAGGGTGTGGAATCCGACATCATCCTTCCCTCGCTCAGCGACCAGAAGGAGTTCGGCGAAGGTTCACTCAAGCACCGCCTCCCCTACGATGAAGTGGCTCCGGTCAAAATCACCGAATCCATGGCGGCAACACCCCTCGCCATCGACGAACTCCGCGCCCGCTCGCAGCAGCGCCTGGCGGCCGATCCCGAGTTTGTCTATGTGAAGGAGGACATCACCCGCATCAAGGACAAGGTCGAGAAGAACACCCTCTCGCTCAACGAGAAAGAGCGCAAGGCCGAGCTGGATGCCGACAAGACCCGCAAGGAACACCGCGACGCCGAGCGTATCGCCCGCGGACCGGTCTTCGACGTGAAGACCTACGAGGTGCGCCTCGACGACGTATCCGCCCCAAAGCTCCGCCCCGTCGCCTACATCCGCAAGCCCGACAAGGCCGCCCTGGCGGTCGATGACGACGAACCGGCCGATCCCAAGAAGCCTGACGTGCCGCAACCCGACCCCATTCGTGACGAAGCCCTCCGCATCATGCGCGACTACATCGACCTGAACCGCCAGGACAAAACCGCCAGCGTTCAGCCCGAGAAGTCGATGCAGTAGGCGGAGAAGTCAAAACTCCCGCAGCCCTGTCAGGAAATCCCCCTGAAACAATGTGTTCCGCGGCGAATTCGCCGGGGGATTTATTGACACCGCCAGAGGAATTTGTGACTATCTGCAAGTTAGTTCAATCCTGCTGCCCCAAAACAAAGTCCTATGGCTGACGAACCTAAGAAGGAAACCGTACGCATTGTCCTCCCCCCGCGCCGGGACGGTCAACCTCTTGCCTCAAATCCTCGCGAAACCGCGATGATCAACCTTCCCCCCAAGCCCGTGCCGAAACCTCCGGCCCCAGCCGTTCCTGGTGCCGCGCCGGCTCCGTCCGTGCCGCCTCCGGCTGGCATCAAGCCTCCGGCCCCGCCGTCGATACCCCCGGCTCCCGCCGCCCCGGCAGCATCCGCTCCCGCAGCGCCCGTTTTGCCCAAACCTCCGGTTGTGCCCCCGGCCGCTCCCAAGCCGCCGTCTGTGCCTCCGGCCCCGGCCTCCGCTGGCGCTCCGAAGCCGCCAGTGGTTCCGCCCGCCGCGCCGAAGCCTCCTGGCAGCCTCCCGACCCCGCCCGTGGCTCCCAAGCCCCCGGGGAGTGCAGCAGTGCCTCCGGCCGCTCCAGTCGGTGCCGTCAAGCCGCCTACACCGCCCGTCGCCCCGGCAGCACCCGCTCCCGTGGCTCCAGCACCCGCTCCAGCCGCTTCCGTTCCCGGCAAGCCCGCCGCCGCGGCTCCGGCTCCGGCGATTGCCCCGGCTCCGTTGAGTGCGGAAAGCAAGAAGGAGACGGCCAAGGTTCCCGTGGGCGCACCCGCCTCCAAGGCCGGCCTGCCCCAGGCAACCGTACAGCTTCAAAAGAAACCCCCGGTCTCGACCTCGGCCTCGAAGTCGGTGCCTCCGGGAGCAGCCATCAGCGTGGCTCCCCAGCCTGCGGCTCCGGCTGCGGGTGGTGAGATCACCCCGGTCATCGGCGGTGCCGCCCTCGGCCTCTCGCTGATCGCCTTTGCGATCCAGCTCTGGGTTTACTTCAGCTAAAAGAAGCGCCCGCATTTACCAACGGGAAGCCCTCCGAAAAGGGGGCTTCCCGTTTTTGCTTTCTGTGGCGAACTTCCGTTTTTCTGCTAGCCTCTCATTCCTATGGCAAACGCGAATGTTGTTGAATTGAACGACACCAACTTCGAAACCGTGGTTTCCTCGGCTTCAGAACCGGTGCTGGTGGATTTTTGGGCTCCTTGGTGCGCTCCCTGCCGTATGCTCGGTCCGGTGGTCGATGAAATCGCCACGGAATCCGTCGGCAAGTTCAAGATCGCAAAGGTGAACGTCGACGACTCCCCGATCGTGGCGGAGAAATTCGGCATCCGTCACATCCCCGCGCTCCTGTACTTCAAGGGCGGAGAGAAGAAGGACCAGTCCCTTGGCATGACCGGCAAGGCCGAGATCGTGCGCCGACTGGAAGCTCTCGCCTGATCCCTGTTTTTTCCACGAGAACGCCGGTCGGTTCGCCGTCCGGCGTTTTTGTTTTCACGCAGACCGTCGGGAATTGCGGGCGAAGCATGGAAGACGACTGCTTCGATCCCGGGAGTGATCGGAATGCAGAACCGCCGACGCGGCTGGTCGTGCCGGGCACTTCTCTCCGGGAAATCTGCTTCCGGGCTTTTCGAGAAAGAGACTCTACTCGTTCTCGAACAGCTTGGCCGACTGAAGCACCTTGAGGGCTTTTTTCGGATCAGCCACGCGAACGATCAGCAGTCCCTTGCGGGCGGATGGCATGGAAGCCAGATAGGCGTACTCGATATTGATCTTCGCCTTGGAGAGAGCCGCCGCAATGCGGGAAAGGCTGCCGGGGCGATTGTCATTCTCAAACATCAGCACCTCCGTCTCGAGGACGAGGGTGCCGCGGGTCTCGAAAATGGCCAGCGCCTTGCGGGTGTCGCTGACCACGAGGCGGACCACCGCATGATCGACGGTATCGCTGACGGTCAGGCCGTAGATATTGACTCTTTCTGCGGCGAGGGCATCGCAAACTTCCGCCAGGGTGCCGGGTTTGTTGGCGATGAAAACGGCGAGTTGCTCAACAATTCTCACTTCGGCGCAGATGGTAATCCCTTCCGCGCCAATAATCAAGGCCGAGGCTATTCGCCGCGATAAATGCAGCGGGCGGTCGGAGTCTCGTGCACAACGATCTCAGCCAGGCCCGGCAGGGTCGGCGTGAGCTTGCGCCAGAACCACGCGGCAATGTGCTCGATGGTGGGATTTTCCAGCTCGGGCAGATCGTTCATGTACTTGTGGTCGATATACTCGAGCAGGGGCTCCATGGCGCGGCTGATCTCGGCGTGGTCGTAGACCCAACCCATGTGGGGGTCCACCTCGCCCTCGACGACGATCTCGACCTTGAAGCTATGGCCGTGCATCGAGCCGCATTTGTGTCCGGGAGGCACGTTGGGCAGAGATTGACCTGCTTCAAAAAAGAAATCCTTAGAGAGACGAGCTTTCACCCCGGCTTTATACTCCTCTGGCGCGTGGTTCCCAAATGAATTTGTGCATTTGCAGTTGAAACCGGGCGGGAAGCTGGTCATCCAGCATCCATTGCACGATATCTTTGGGGTCGATTTTTCCGAAAACCGGGCTCAAAAGCACCGCTCGCACGCGGGTTCCGAGGTCGTATCGACCGATCTGCTCCCTCGCCCATTCGTAGTCCTCTCGTGACCCGAGGACAAATTTTACCTCATCCCGCTCGGTCAGGTGCGGAATATTCTCGTAGCGATTGCGCCCGCTTTCCCCGCTGGAGGGTGTCTTGAGATCGACAATGCGGTGGACGCGAGAGTCGATGCCCGAGATGTCGTGCGCACCGCTGGTTTCGATGAGCACGGTTTTGCCCGCATCGCAGAGCGCCGCCATGAGCGGCTTCACGTTTTTTTGCAACAGCGGCTCGCCGCCCGTCACCTCGACCATCGGACATGGCATGTCCGACACCTCGGCCAGCACCTCGCTGACCAGCCGCTTTTTCCCCTCGTAGAAGGCGTACTCGGTATCGCAGTAGGAACATCGCAAGTCGCACCCGGTCAGACGGATAAATACGCACGGCAGCCCCGCCCAGGTGCTCTCTCCCTGCACCGAGAGGTAGATTTCGTTGATCGTGAGTTTAGCGTTCTCGTCCACGGGCCATCAATGCCTCCAGTTGGGTCTGCTTCCGGCGCTCGTCCAGATAGAGTTTCTGGAGCACGGGCGACGGCAGGATGGGATTGCCGAGCTTTTGTTCCTCGATGGGCGCACCGAGTTTCTCGAGGGCAAAGATCGCCCCGCCCCGGAGCGAAGCCTCCGCCTCGGGATTGGCGTAGAGCGGGCTGCCGATGACATTGGCGAGGCGGCGCATGGCGGATTTCGACTTCAGGATGCCCCCGCCCAGAATCCATTTCGGCTGACGGCGACCGGCGATCATCTCGGCGATGGTGGCGAGGCGCAGGTAAAACCCCTCGTTGATCGCCTGCAAAAGATCGATGGCGGTCGTGTCGTGGCGCAGACCGACGATGGTTCCCTGTGCGGCCTCGTCCCAGCTCGGGGCGCGCTCCGCCGACCAGAAGGGCAAGACCGTGAGGCCATGGGTGGCCTGCGGACGCAGCGCGAGGGCTTTCTCGATCTCAGCGGGATCGTCAGAGAGCTTGAGTTCGCGGAGGCACCAGGCGTGAAGGTTTCCGGCATTGCTGACCGCTCCGCCCACAAGATAGCGGGAGGCATCGACGCGATAGGCAAAGAGGCCAAACGGAGCCTTGGCCACCGGCCCCTTCTTCATGATGCGCAGGGCGGCGCTGGTACCGACATTGATCGCGCCAAATCCGGGTCGGGTCGCACCCGAGCCAAGATTGCTCGCGGCACCATCGCCGATGGCGGGGAACCACGGCACGCCCTTCCACAGGGTCGGCTCATCGGTCACGGGCAGCATGCGGTCGGCGGAGAAATCGCAGGCTTCGAGCATGCGGTCGCTCCAGTCCAGCTTGGTGGGGTCAAACAATCCCGTGCCGGTGGCCATGCCGATGGCGCAGGTGGCGCGTCCGGCGACCTTCCACTGCACCCACTCGGCGGGCGACATCCAGTAGCGCACCTTGCGAAAGCGCGCCCGATCAGTGCGCTTGATCCAGCGCAACTTGGCCGGCCAGAAAGAACTCCGCAGCATGCAGCCGGTCTCCTCGTGGACGTCCTGCTCGGAGAACTCCGCCCGAAGACGCGCGGCGTCCTCCCGGCAGCGGGAATCCGCCCAGGTGTAAATCGGGGTCAGCGGGTTGCCATCCTCATCTGTGCCGAGGAGGCTGTGCCAGAAACACGAGACGCCCACGCCCGAGATGGAGTGCCACCCAGCGGCAGCGGTCTTCAGGCAGGCCTTGGCCTGGCGGAGGAGTTCAAAGGGATCGAGCTCAGCCGTGCCGTCGGCGGCGGTGCGGAGGGTATAGGTGCGCTGGGCAAAGGTTCCGGGCAGGCGCTTGCCACGCGGATCGAAAAGAGCGGCCCGGACGGAGGAGGTGCCGAGGTCCAGGGCCAGGACGGGAGCTGACTTCACCCGGCAGAATTTCCCCGTTGGCGGGAGGAAAATCCAGCTTCCAGTCGATTTCCGAGGGAATTTTCTTTCGTGCAGCCCCTTCCGGAGCGGGTATGCTACGGGTTCCATGACCCTGCAAGATACACAGAACCAGCGTGATGAACGCCGGTTGCCCATCGACCGCGTGGGCGTAAAGGATCTGCGCTATCCCATCCAGATTCGCGACAAGGATCACTCCCTGCAAAGCACCATCGCCACGGTGCAGCTCACTGTCGATCTCCCGCATCATTTCAAGGGCACGCACATGAGCCGCTTCGTCGAGGTGCTCAACTCCCACGGCCCCATCCTCCATGTCGACAACATCCGCGACGTACTCGAGCAGCTCACCAAGAAGCTCCAGAGCGCCTGCGCGCATGTGGATTTCGAATTTCCCTTTTTCCTCGAGAAAAAAGCCCCTGTCACCGGTGCGGTGGGGCTGATCGACTACGTCGCCCGATTCAACGCCACGATGGAGAATGGCAGGATGGATTTCGTCGTCACCACGGTCGTGCCAGTGACCACGCTCTGCCCATGCTCCAAGGCGATCAGCGCCCGCGGCGCGCACAACCAGCGCGGCCACGTCACCCTGGCCGTCCGCTGCACCAAACCGATGTGGATCGAGGACATGATCCGTCTCGTGGAGGACAGCGCGAGCTCCGAACTCTACAGCCTGCTCAAGCGCCCGGATGAAAAAGCCGTGACCGAGCGTGCCTACGACAATCCGGTCTTCGTCGAGGACCTCGTACGCAATGTCGCCTCCCGCTGCGAAAACGACGCCAACATCCGCTGGTATCGCGTGGAGGCGGAAAACTTCGAGTCCATCCACAACCACAACGCCTACGCCCTGATCGAAAAGCACGGCTAGACTCACCCCATGGCGGCGACGGCAGCATACACCATCCAGGGAACCCTGCCGGAGCTGAGCCGGGTGGCGGCTTTGATGACGTCTTTCCTGGAGGAGCAGGAAACACCTCCCGCGGCGGTCTTCGCCGCCAATCTTGCGTTGGAGGAGATCGTGACCAACACGATAAAGTATGGACTTTTCCCGGAGGTGCATCCCGGCATTTCCATCACTGTCCATGCGCTTGCTGATCAGGTGGAGCTGGTCATCGAGGACGAGGCTGCGGCCTTCGATCCCTTCGCGATGGAAACACCGGACACCTCCATTCCCCTGGCGGAGCGCCAGGTCGGAGGACTCGGCATTCACCTCATCCGCAACATGCTCGACACCTTCTCGTACGAGCGCAGCGGCAAACGCAACATTATCCGCCTGACGAAGCGCTTCTCATGAGAATCCTGCTTTCCCTGCTCGCCGTCGTCCTCTGCCCGCCAGCCTTCGCGCTCGACTCCTCGGTACGCCAGTTGATCGTCTCCATCGCGCCGTCGTGGGATTCCTCCATGGGCAGGCTCCAGCTTTTTGAGCGCCAGAAAGACAAGTGGGTTCCGGCCAGCGAGCCGGTCCGCGTCCTTTATGGAAAGAACGGCCTCGCCTGGGGCAAGGGCGAACTCGGCCAGGAGCAGCAGGGAATCCACAAGGCCGAACGCGACAAACGCGCCCCGGCCGGCGTCTTTGCCCTCGGCACGATCTACACGTATGACAAGGCTCTGCCGGAGGGAGCGGACTATCCCTTTCACACCATCACTGCTGCCGACGCCTGGGTCGACGATCCGCTGAATCCGCTCTACAACCAGCATGTCGTGGTCGATCCGGCCAACCCTCCGCCGTGGTTTGAAAAACAGAAGATGCGGCTCGATGATCCGCCGCATCGCTGGCTGGTCGAGATCCGGCACAACAGCGACCCGCCGGTCCCCGGGGCAGGCAGCGCCATTTTCTTCCACATCCAGCGCGGACCGGACCGCCCCTCCGCAGGCTGCACGGTAATGACTCAGCCCTCCATCGTCCGGCTGATCCGCTGGCTGCGCAAGGAGGATGACCCGCACTACGTCCTGCTCCCGCGCGAGGAATATCTCCGGTTGTGGAAGACGTGGGGATTGCCTGATCCCAAAACGTCCCCCGCCCTCTTTAACTAAACAGCCGGGTTCTTCTTGCCATCGCGCAAATTTCCGCGATGACTTGCGAAAAGGCCTTCCCCCACAGTGCCAACCCGCTCCACAGTCTGCGCCGTCGTTGCGCTAGCCGGCCTCCTCGCATGTCACGCGGAGGAGAGCCGCCTCGGCATCAGCTCCAATCCGGGAGCGACGGATGCCTTTACCGGAACAGGGCAAGTCGCCGAGTGGCTCGGCCTCAAGCCGGATTGGGGCATAAGGCTGGGCGGCATCTGGGTCGGTGACACGAATTACCTGATCTCCGGCGGGAACAACCCCGGCGCATGGTCCTGGAACAGCCTCTTTATCGCAGGCATCTCCGTGGACGCGGAAAAGCTTATTGGCTGGAAGGGCGCGGAGTTTGGCATCGAGTTCCTGCAATTCAACGGCCAGGCGACCAACCAGCAGGCAGGCAGCGCGCAGGGATACAACTCGCTTCCCGGGCCCGATCCGCTCGACCGCTCCGAGCTTTATCAGCTCTGGTGGCGGCAGGAGCTCTTCGATGGGAAACTGATCTTTCGCGTCGGCAAGCTCGTGCCGACGGATGACTTCAACAATGTCCAGCGCCCCGTGCCGGAGCAGGACCAGGCGCTCGCCATCCCAGCGGTGACAGGACTTGCCTTTACCCCGGTGTTTGTGAATTCCACCCTTCTCGGCGTGATGCCGGGCTACTACAACTCTGCCTGCGGCCTCACTGTGACCGTCGCCCCCACCCGGGAAACCTACATCTCGTACGGCTTTTACGATGGCAACGTCGCCTCGGGCGCTCAAACCGGAATGCTCGGCCCGCAATTCAACGGCTATTATTTTCAGATCCTCGAGGTCGGCAGCGCATGGGAAATCGCGGGCCTGCCCGGCAGCGCGGGCCTCGGCGGCTGGCTGCAAACAGGGGAGATAAATGGCGGGAACAACTCGAGCGAATCCGGCGCAAGCGGATTTTATCTTTTCGGTTCCCAGCGCCTCTGGCTGCGCCACCCCGGCAAGGACAACTCGGGGATCAGCGCCTTTGCCCAGTTTGGAGCCAATACCTCAAGCACCCTCCCCTTCCGGGAATACCTGGGCGCGGGGCTCACCGCCTTCGGACTGGTGCCGGGGCGACCCAATGATTCCGCTGGGACCGGCATGGCGCTGGCGTGGCTGAATGCCAATGACTTCAACCGCAGCAGCGAACTCATGTTCCAGGCGTATTACCAGGCCCATGTCTGGAACGGCATCTATGCACAACCGGTTGTCAGCTTCATCCCCACTCCCGGCGGAGGATCGGACCTCGATCCCGCCTGGGCGCTGACGATGCGAGTAAGCGTGCTTTTTTAAAGATATTCCCCATCCTACCCACACTGATGGCCACGCTCATCCACGTCCTGCTCACCCGCCTGCCGATCCGTGAAGACCGCCGCGATGAGATTGTCGCCTGGCAGGCCGAGGCGGTGACGCTCGCGTCGGGGTTCCCAGGTTTTGTCAATGCAGAGGCCAAGCCCCCGACGTCCAGCGGCAAGATGGAATGGATTACCATCCAGAGGTTCACGGGTGCCGGGGAATTGCAAGCGTGGCAGATCTCAATGGAGTGGCTGGGTTTGCTGGAGAAGGCGCAGCAGCATCTGCCCGAGGGGATCGAACCGATCACCGAAGTGCGGGTCGACAATGCCGAATCCTCGGAGGGCGTGACCGAGGTCATCATCACCAAGGTCAAGCCCGGCTGCGAGGACGCCTACCGCGCATGGGAAACCCGCGCTCAACAGGCGCAGGCGCGCTTCCCCGGCTACCTCGGATCGTATGTCCAGCCGCCTTCCAGCGCCAGCCAGGGCTGGACGACGCTGATGCGCTTCGCCACCCCGTCGCAACTGGAAAACTGGCTCAACTCCCGGGAGCGCGCCGCGTTGCTGAAGGAATCCGAAGCGCTTATTGACTATGCCCACGTGCAGCACGTGCCGGGATCGTTTCCGGGATGGTTTCCGACTGATCCGCGCACGGGGAATGGCCCGCCGAACTGGAAGGCGGCGATGCTCGTGCTCCTCGGCCTCTATCCCATCGTCATGCTGGAGGTGCGATTCCTCAGCCCCCTGCTGGCTTCGCTCAACTCCGCCTTCGCCACCTTTGTCGGCAACTCCCTCAGCGTCGCCCTCACGACCTGGGGAACCATGCCGATCTTTGTCGCCATGTTCGGCTGGTGGCTTTTCCCGAAGACTCCCGGCCGCGGCACCGATCTGCGCGGAGCCCTCGTCATCATCGCAGGCTTCGCCGCGGAAGTCGCCGTACTCTGGCATCTTCTGTATTGACCTTTCCCCAAAACAAAACCCACACCCATCCACAACATATGAGCCAACCCGACCACGAAAGATTCATCCGCCGAGCCATCGCCAACTCGCGCCGGGCGTCCCTGGAACTCTGCACCGGAGGAGTCTTCGGAGCAGTGCTGGTCAAGGACGGTGAAATCATCTCCGAAGGCATGAACCGCGTCGTCGCCAGCCACGATCCGACATGGCACGCCGAGATGGAGGCGATCCGCCTGGCCTGCATTTCGCTCCAGAGCTTCAAGCTCACAGGCTGCACGCTTTACACCTCGGCCGAGCCCTGCCCGATGTGCATGGCCACGTGTTACTGGGCGGGCATCGACCAGGTGTTTTACGCCGCCACGGTCGAGGACGCCTTCAAGTACGGCAACTTTGACGACAGCCCGATCTACAAACAGCTCGCGCTGCCAAAGGAAGAGCGCACGATCAAGATGACCCAGCTCCTCCGCGAGGAAGCCGTGGAGGTCTGGAAGCAGTACCACGAGAAGCCCGACCGGGTGCAGTACTAGCCCGCAAAGGTTCAGAGAAATTGCCAGCAGAGCGCCGGGTGAAGCATCCGGCGCTCTTTTTTTGCCCGGATAGAGGGTGTATGCGACCCCTTGTGGTTTGCGCCTCCGCAAATCTGCCTCGACCACAATATTTTGATTGAATCCGGGGAGCAGGAGATGTAAGGGAGTGCTCAGGTTTGGACTGCTCGACCAATCAACTCGTTTGGAATCGCGTCCCGGGTCCGTTTCGGATTCCCAGTCTTCGTCGCCTCTACTCTCCACCGCCCCCACTCTCGTCGTGTCGGTGGCCCGAGCGAATCACTTTCCACGTCACCGACTAAACGCAACCTATGCATCGAACCAACCTGATGGATGTCCCCGAGGAACAGAGCCTCTTCTTCTCCACCCCCCAACGCCCGGAAGGGCGGGACACCCCAGGGATGGTGAAAAATTTTGTGCTGGATACCAACGTGCTGCTGCACGATCCGCACAGCCTGAACCGCTTTGAGAACAACCACGTCTTCATTCCCGTGGAGGTCTTGTCGGAGCTCGACCGGTTCAAGAACGAGCAATCGGAACGCGGAGCCAATGCCCGCACGGTGCATCGGTTCCTGAATCAGATCTTCGGCCAGAATGCCAAGAGCGTGATCAAGGGCGCGCCCACAGCAGGCGGCGGCTCGGTGTGCATCCTCGTCAATGACGCGCTCGATGCGGCCAAGCTCACCCCGGCCATGAAGCGGTTTCTCCGGATTTTCCCGGATCAGGAGCGGATGGATCATCGCATCATCGGCGCGTGCCTCGCCCTGCAGGAGCGGGAAAAGGCGCCCACCATCCTCGTCACGAAGGATCTCAACATGCAGCTCAAGGGCCTCGCCATCGGCCTGACCTGCCAGGATTACCTGAATGACAAGGTGGCGGTGAAGGATGCCGAGGGCTACGACATGCGCTCGATCCTTATCGAGTCGCACGAGTTGCAGCGCTTCGGCAGCGCGCGTGAGATTCAGATCGAGGGCGCCCGCACTGGCCCGATGGAGATCAACGAATACGTGCTCCTGAAAGCCTCGGATGGCAAACTGCTCCCAGCCCGCCATGTGGGAGAGGGAAACTTCATCCGGTTGAACATCCCGCACAGCCTGCAAATGCCGCGCGGCATCGAACTCCGCCCCGCCAACCCCGGCCAGCAGTGCTTCCTCGATGCCCTGCTCGATCCGGAGATCTCCCTCATCACCTGCTACGGCCAGGCCGGAACAGGCAAGACGCTCATGGCGGTGGCGGCGGGTTTGTACCTGACCGGCCTGCACACCTTCAGCGGTATGACGGTAAGCCGCCCGGTGGTAGCCATGGGCGACACGCTGGGCTTTCTGCCCGGCACGCTCAACGAGAAGATGCACCCGTGGCTCCAGTCGATCTACGACGCCTTTGAGGTGCTGCTCCCGCTGAACCCGCCGAAGACCAAGGAAAACTCCAAGCCCTCCTCCGAGCGCAAAAAGCAGCAGCATCACCAGCAAGCGCAGCCCGCCCAGACGGTGCCCGGCGCGCCCAATGGCCAGCATCCCATCGTCAAACCCTACGAGCAGCTCATGGCTCGCGGCCTGCTGGAGATCGAGGCGCTCTGCTACATCCGCGGGCGCTCAATCCCGGACCGGTTCTTCGTCCTGGACGAAGCCCAGCAGCTCACGCCGCTCGAGGCCAAGACGGTCGTCACCCGCATGTCGAAGGGTTCCAAGCTCGTGATGGTCGGCGACCCCGCCCAGATCGACAACCCGTATGTGGATAGTCGATCCAATGGACTCGTCTATACCCGCAACCGCCTGCGCGGCCAGAGCATCACGGCCCACATCTCCCTCTCCAAGGGCGAACGCAGCCCGCTCGCCGAGATGGGCGCGAGCATGATGTAGTTTACCAAGGGCCGGGATACCTCCGGGTGTCCCGGCCTCTTTCTTTTCAGGGAGCAGCTCCTAAGCTGCGACGGAGTCCTGCCGGGCGAACTGGAGCTTGTGGAGGTGGTGATACAGGCCGCCCTTCTTGAGCAGTTCGTCGTGACGACCCTGCTCCTCGATGCGGCCCGCCTTCAGCACGAGAATGCGGCTGGCGTTGACGATGGTCGAGAGACGGTGCGCGATGACGATCGACGTGCGCTTCTCCATCAGGCGCTCGAGGGCCTCCTGCACGAGCCGCTCGGATTCCGTGTCGAGCGCCGAGGTAGCTTCGTCGAGAATGAGGATCTTGGGATTCTTCAGGATCACGCGTGCGATGGCGAGACGCTGCCTTTGGCCGCCGGAAAGCTGCATGCCGCGCTCGCCGAGCATGGCTCCGTAGCCCTGGGAACTTTGGACGATGAACTCATGCGCGTTTGCCGCCCTGGCCGCCTCATACATTTCTTCATCCGTGGCATCCGGGCGACCGTAGCGGATGTTGTCCGCGATGGTGCCGGAAAAAAGGATGTTGTCTTGCATGACGATGCCGATCTGGCGGCGGAGCGACTGGACGTTGTAGTCGCGGATGTCGAGGTCATCGAGCAGGATGCGCCCGGCGGTGGGATCGTAAAACCTCGCGAGCAGCGTGATGACGGTTGTTTTTCCTGATCCACTGGGTCCGACCAGCGCGATGGTCTCGCCGGGATTGGCCCGAAAAGAAAGATCGTGCAGCGTGGTGTGCTGCGGGCGATAGGCAAAGGAGACGTGGTCGAAGGTGATGCTGCCGTCGAGCCTGGGCAGTTGCGGGAGCTTCTCGTTCTCCGGGATGTGCGGCTTGGTGTCGAGGAGGGCAAAAATTTTCTCCAGCGCGGTGGCGGCCTGCTGGACGATGGCATTGGAATCCACCACGCGGATGATCGGCGTGTAAAGCAGGCCGAGGTAAAACAGGAAGGCCGTGAGCTGGCCGATGGTCAACTCGCCCTTGCCATTCATCACGAGCCAGGAGCCGTAGCCCAGGACGATGAAGACGCCGATGCCAGTGAGGAAATCCGCCCCGACGCTGAGGAGCGAGTTGCGCCAGACGACGCGGCTGTAGTTCACGTAATCCGCCTCGATGCGCTGGCGGAAGCTCTCGATCTCAGTCCCCTCCGTGGCAAAGGCGCGGACAAGGCGCGTACTGGCGATGCGCTCATGGAGGAAGCTCATCACGCGGTCCCAGTTGCGGCGGTGCGTGCGGCTTTCCACCCGCAGGCGGCGGCGGTGCCAGAGGTAGTTCATCACGAAAAGCGGAAGCAGCGTGTAGGTGACGACGGCGAGCGGCCAGTGAGCGTTGGCCAGAACGATGAGGACGCCGATGATCGTGATGATGTCTCCGATGAAGTTCACCGACGCTCCGGTCACAAGACTGTGAATCGCCGCCGTGTCGCCGCTGATACGGTGGACGATCTTTCCCGTGTGGCGGGAATCGTAGAACCGGAGCGAGAGGCTCTGCAGATGCCGGAAGAGCTCCACCCGCAGGTCGCAGGTAATGCGCATGCCGGTCTCCTGCGTGTAGTAGTTGCGGCTGAGGATGCTGATGCTGCGTCCGAGCACCGAGAGGAAGAAAAACCCGAGCGGCCACATCACGGTGGCCCAAGGCTGTACCTTGGCCGCTCCGTCGACGATGCGACCGATCAGCCAGGGGCGAATCAGGTCAAATCCCGCCGCGATCAGCAGCAGGAAAAAGATAACGATTAGTCTCCTCCAGTACACGCAAAGGTACGGGAGAAACCTCTTGATAGTGGGCCAAATCTCAGCCCTGCGCCGCGAAGCTGGCATGGAAAAACGTCGGTTCCCCGTTTGGAACAACTTGCCTTGCGCTGCAAGAAGATTCCCAAGGAAACCTTAACTTCCCTCCACGCCAGACGGCGCTTTCGTGAAATTAGCGTTTTTTCCCGCGCAGGATTTTCTCGGCCCGCTCGACGTCCTCGGGAGTGTCCACCCCCACGCCGTGCTCCTTGGCGATGATGACCCCGATCGACGCGCCGTTTTCCAGAACGCGCAACTGCTCAAGCTTTTCCGACTGCTCAAGCGGCGTCGGTTTCCATGCGACGAACTTCGACAGAAAAGCGCGGCGGTATCCGTAAATGCCGACGTGCCAGAAGTACTTCGCCGTGCCGGTTTGGTCCCGGTCGAATGGGATGAGGCTGCGGGAGAAATACAAGGCGCGGCCGTCCTTCGTGGTCACGACCTTGACGTTGTTGGGATTGGCTGCGGAAACGAAATCCGCGAACGGAACCGCCGCCGTCACCATGTCGAGCTTGCGATCGTCATCCAGCCGCGCGGCCAGCTTGTCGATGAGCCGGGGGTCGATGGCGGGTTCGTCGCCCTGGACGTTGATGATGTTGGTCACCCCCGTGAGCTTGCGGGCCACCTCGGCGACACGGTCGGTGCCGCTGGGGTGCTTCGGCGAAGTCACCGCCACCTCCGCGCCAAACTCAAAGGCCGCCTCGGCGATGCGCATGTCGTCCGTGGCGATGATCACCTGCGAAACGCTCTTGGCCTTGAGGCAACGCTCCCAGCAGTGCTGGAGCAGCGGCTTGCCCAGGATCGGGAAAAGCGGCTTGCCGGGGAAGCGGGTGGAGGCCCAGCGGGCGGGAATGATGACGGCGGTCTTGCTCATGAATGGGAAAGGATGATCTGGATGGCGGCGGCGGCATCGTCGACGACGAAGTCCGGCGAGGCGCTGGCCTCCCCCTTCGCGCCGTACCCGGTGCGAACGAGGATGGTGCGGCACCCGGCATTCTGCCCGCACTGAATGTCGATGGGCTTGTCGCCGACGAACCACGATTTACGGGTGTCGATGCCATGATCGCGCACGGCCTCCTCGATCATGCCGATGCCCGGCTTGCGGCGAGGCGTCGGGTTGGTCGGAAGGTCGGGACAGCAGTAGGCTCCATCGATGCCCCCGCCGATCTGGCGGTAAAGCTCCTGGTTCACCGCCTCAAAGTCCTCCATCGTGAAGTACCCACGACCGATCCCGCTCTGGTTTGTTATGATGACGGCGGCCCATCCCGCGTCCTTGAGCTGCTTCAGCCCTTCTTTCACCCCCTTGATGGCGCGAACGCGGGTGGGACAATCGCAATGGTCCTCCTCCTCCATGAGGGTGCCGTCGCGGTCGAAAAACACGGCTTTGCGATCAGGCATGGTCTTTCTCCAGGCTGGCGAGAAGCTCGTCGACGGTGAGTGTGGCGGTGCCGAGCTTGCCCACGACCACGCCGGAAGCGTGGTTCGAGATCTCCGCGGCTTCCTGGAGGGTGGCTCCGGCAGAGAGAGCGAGCGTAAAGAGCGCGATGGCGGTATCTCCTGCGCCAGAGACATCGAATACCTCCTGCGCCCGCGTCGGGGTGTGATACGGCGGCGAACAGCGATCAAAGAGGATCATGCCATGCTCGCCCAGCGTGATCAGGAGCGAGGGCACAGCGAGCTTTTCCAGCAGGATCTGGCCAACCTCGAGAAGGGCCTCGTCCTTCAAAGGCTCGTCCGCCGCGCCGGTGTCGCTGCGTCCCGCCATGGCAAAGGCCTCGGAGCGGTTGGGCTTGATCGTGGTGACGCCCCGCCACTGGAGCGGGTTGCCAGGGTTGGGGTCGGCGGTGATGACCTTGCCGGCGGCCGAGGCAGCCGCGCTCACGCGGTCGACGAGTTCCTGGGTAACGAAGCCCTTGTTGTAGTCCTCAAAAATGATCGCATCCACCTCGGGGAGGAGGGCCGATATTCTCTCGGCGGCGAGTTCCACCACCTCCGGGGGAAGAGCACCCTTCTTCTCGCGGTCGACGCGAACGACCTGCTGCTGGCGCGCAATGATCCGCGTCTTCACGATCGTCTCGAAATGCCCCGCCTCAATAATGCCGTCCGTCGCAATTCCCTCCTCACGAAGGAGATCCGCCAGACGCCTGGCCTGCGCATCCTGACCGACCAGGCCGGAAATGTGCACCTTGGCGCAAAATTCGCGCAGATTGCGAGCCACGTTGGCCGCCCCGCCGGGGTAGCTGGACTCGCGCTGCACCTCGACCACGGGAACGGGCGCCTCGGGAGAGATACGGGAGACTTTACCCCACACAAACTCGTCGAGCATGACATCCCCGACAACCAGCAACCGCCGCTTGCGCGCTTGCTCAAGAAGATGTTGTATTCTATCTAGATTCATCTAATGATGCGCGCGCTTTTAACGGGCAACGGCCCATCCGCGAAGCTTATTTTTCCCATGCTGCCTCGTCTGATCACCACCGCCCTCTGCGGATTCGCCGTGGCCAACGCACTCGCCGAGCCGCCGCCGGCCACAATCGACCTGTCAAAATTCCCGGCTGCCGCCGTGGAGGACGTGGTCGTTCCGGTCCCCAGCGAAATCTTCATCGTCCTCGATAAATTGGGAACTCCGAACTGGAAAGGGGAACTCCGCGACAATCTCGGCACCAATACCGGGAATCGTGCCCAGATCGCCCTCCTGCTCGGCACCGTCATCGCCGATGGCTTCATCGCCGTGGAAGCGGAGGATTCCGAGAAAGTGAAGCAGATCGGCCAGGAAGTCCTCGTGCTCGCCGATGGCATCAATGTCCGCAAGGCCGTGATCGCCCGCAGCAAGAGCATCACCGACAAGGCCGAGGCCAAGGATTGGCGCGCGGTGCGCTCCGAACTCGACGGCGCTCTCCAGGACGTCCGCGGAGCCATGCAGGAACTCGGCGACGACGAACTCGCCCAACTCGTAAGCCTCGGCGGCTGGATCCGCGGCACCCAGGTGCTGACCTCCATCGTCGGCCAGAACTACAGCCCGGCGGGAGCGGAATTGCTCAACCAGCCGGAGTTGCTCAACTATTTCGCCCGCCGCATCGACGAGATGCGCAGCAAGAATCTCAAGAAGGAAGAACTCGTGGTCAAGGTGCGCAAGCTCCTGCGTGACATCAAGCCGATCATCGGCAAGGAGACAATCACCGTGGAGAACGTGCAGAAGGTCAACAAGCTGACCACCGACACGGTCAACGCCATCACCTCGGAGGATCAATGAACCGGCGCTTCCTTTCCTTATCTCCCGTGCGCGTCCTTGCCGCGCTGGCCGTCCTGTGCCTGACGCCGCTATACGCCACCGTGGACGACGCCCTGTCGTTTGCCCACGAGTGCGCGGTTCCCTACGTGAAGCAGGGCTTCACCATCCGCGAGGATGCCTGGGGCGGCGATCTCGGCGTGAAGGACCAGAAGGCCGTCACGGCGCAGCTCTTCAAAGGCAACGAGTACTGGTTTTGCATGGCCACGGACGTCAAAGGCGCCGTGATCAACGTTCACATCTACGATTCCCAGGGACGTCTCGCGGAATCCGAGGCGTGGCAGAAAGGCCGCTTCGCCGCCGCCAAGGTGGTGCCGAAAGCGACCGGCACCTACTACGCCATCGTGACCATCGAGAAGTCCCCGCAAGAGCGCACGCACTGGGCGCTCGTCTATGGCTACCGATAACCAGGAAACGCTCACGCTCGAGTTTGACAATGCCCGGGCGCTGCAGAGTCTCTACGGGGGCGACGACAAGTTGCTCCGTGATTTGGAAGCAGCTCTGGGTGTGAAAGTTACGACGCGCGACGGCTGGTTGCGTGTGGAAGGTCCGGCAGAGGGCGTGAGCCGTGCACGCAAGGTTTTTGACCAGCTCGACGATGCCCGGCGACGTGGGGTGACGATCAAGCGTCATGAATTTCAGTACGCCCTGCGGTCCTCCGCCCAGGAGGGCAAGGATGGCCTCGGCCACCTGATCGACCTCAAGATCCAGGTCTCGCCCAAAAAGGCCCCTGTGGTGCCCAAGACAGCGGGCCAGCAGGCCTATCTGCGCTCCATCCTGAGCCACGACATCACCTTTGGCGTCGGCCCGGCTGGAACAGGCAAGACCTACCTCGCCGTGGCCATGGCCGTGGCGGCGCTCAAGCAGGAGAAAGTCAGCCGCATCATCCTCACCCGCCCGGCGGTGGAGGCTGGCGAGGCGCTGGGATTCCTCCCCGGCGACCTGCAAGAGAAGATTCTCCCCTACCTGCGTCCCCTCTATGACGCTCTCCACGACATGCTGGATGTCGAGGAAATCCAGAAGTACATGGACCGCGGCGTGATCGAAATCGCCCCCCTCGCCTACATGCGCGGCCGCACGCTTAGCAATGCGTATGTGATTCTGGATGAGGCACAAAACACAACAACCGAGCAGATGTTCATGTTCCTGACCCGCCTCGGTCAGGACTCGAAATGCGTGGTCACCGGCGACGGCACCCAGATCGATCTCCCGCGCAACAAGCGCAGCGGATTGATCGAGGCCGTCGAGGCCCTGCGGAAGGTCCCGGGCATCGGGTTTCATTTCTTCGATGAAACCGACGTCGTCCGGCACCCGCTGGTGCAGGCGATCATCCACGCGTACCGGGATCATCGCGGATTGCAAGAGAGCCGGTTTCAGGCTTAATTGCTTCTCTTAATCTCAATGTGGAACTTTCTCCAACGTCGCCGCCTGGTGGAAAAGGGCATGGCTTGCGGCAAGACACGTCGTACCGTCTCCGAGAATGAACTGCTCGAGAATATCGAGTGCGGGTGGCTTGTGCGCTCGCTCATCCTGGCCGCATTTGTCGGCGGTCTCGCCGTCCTGATCTTTACGGGCCAGCAGGCCGGATTCAGCGGATTCGACGGTAACGCCGAGCCCGCCAAGAAATTCCTGCTCTGCCTGCTCATCTTCGTCACCGCCGTGGCCCAGCTCTGGATCAACCATCCGGAGACCATGCACAGCAACTCGCGCCTCGGTCTGCTCTTCTCGGTGCTCTTCATCCAGCTTGCCGCCATCAAGATCTTCCTCATGCAGGCGGTCGCCGGGCGCATCGACCTCCAACTCGTCCCGCTGCTCGTCCCGTATGCCTTTGCCCCGCTGGTTCTCTCCGTGCTGCTGGGCAAAAACCACGGCATCTATGCGGCGGTCTTCGCCAGCCTTTGGGGTGCGTTCCTCGTCGGGCGCATCGACCCGATCTTTCTCGTTATCTCGCTCATCACCGGCTTCATCGCCGTGTACCTGACGATCCAGGTGCGCCGCCGCAGCCGCCTGATCCGCGCCGGCGCCTATGTGGGTATCGCGACCTGGGTTCTCGCCGCCGCCTTCGGCCAGATCGGCCCGATCAATCTCCTCGGGGAGACGGATTGGAAAATGATCGGCTGGCAGAGTCTCGCGGCCGTCGGAATGGGCTTCGCCACGGCGATCCTCGCCAGCGGCATCCTGCCGGTGCTGGAAAACATCTTCCGCATCACCACGGACATTTCGTGGCTGGAAATGTCCGACCTCAACCACCCGCTCCTGCGCCGCCTGAGCCTGGAGGCTCCCGGCACCTACCATCACAGCCTCGCGGTGGCCAATCTCGCGGAGGCCGCCGCCGAAAGCGTCGGGGCGAATGCCACGATCGCCCGTGTGTGCGCCTATTTCCACGACATCGGCAAGCTGGTGAAGCCGGAGTACTTCACCGAAAACATGCGCCCGGGGACGAATCCCCACGACGACCTGACCCCCACGATGAGCGCGCTCATCATCATCGCGCACGTCAAGGAAGGCGTCGACCTCGCGCTCAAGAACAAGCTCAACTCCGAGATCGTCGACGTCATCCTCCAGCACCACGGCACCTCGCTCGTCTCGTACTTTTACCAGCGCGCCCTGCAGCAGCAGAACGACGCCAAGCTGGGCGGCAAGATCATGAACATGCGCCCGGAGGACATCCCGGACGTGAAGGAGGAGAGCTTCCGCTATCCCGGCCCCAAGCCGCAGACCAAGGAATCGGCCATCATCAGCCTCGCCGATGCGGTGGAAAGCGCCTCCCGCAGCCTGGAGCGCCCGACGCCCCAGCGCATCGAGGATCTCGTCAACAGCCTTATCGAAAAACGCATCGCGGAAAACCAGCTCGACGAATGCCCGCTCACGCTGGCCGAGCTGCGCCGCGTGGCCCAGAGCTTCCGCTTTACCTTGGTCAACATGCTCCACGCCCGCATCGCCTATCCGAAGCGCGACGAGAAGGACAAGGAAACCTCCTCCCCGCGCCGTGAGCAGCAATCCGCCGCCTGAGCATCTGCCGGAACTGCTGCTGGCCAACCGCCAGCGCACCGTCTCCTACGACGTCAAATTCATCCGCCGCATCGGCGAACTCGCGATGCCGCATTGCGTCGCAGCCTGCAAATCGGAGGAAGCCGCCCTGGCCCAGCTCCGCTCGGTCGAGGTATCCATCGTGAGCGACAAGACCATCGCCAGGGTGCACGGCGAGTTTTTTGACGATCCGACACCGACGGATGTGATTACGTTCCTCCATGGAGAACTCGTGCTCGGAGCCGAGACGATTCGCTCCAACGCGAAAACCTACCGCCAGTCGCCCAACGACGAGGCCGCTCTCTGCGTGGTCCACGGCCTGCTGCATCTCGCCGGATGGAACGACCTGCGCAAACGCGAAGCCGAGTCCATGGCCAAACGGCAGGAAAAGATCTTCCGGCTGGCCAAGGCGGCGCTGAAATCTGCCTGAGGAGTGCGGGAAAATCCCGCGCCGTCCTTGCCTCCCGCCAAGCGGATCATTAGATTTTCGCCCCAATGATGCATGAGGCTGACAACGACCTGACCACCATCGGGAATCCGTATCTCGATGTGCTCAAGGCCGTGCGCCTCTGCCACCCCGGCTGGGAGTCGGTTTCCCGGGTGACCTTTGTCGCCACGCCCGGCATCGCCACCAAACCCTGGGAAATTTGGAAGAAAGACATTTTCGATTCCCTGCTCGCCCCGCAATTCCTGCGCGCCTGGGCCTCCTACGCCTCCGGCAATATCGCGGGATGGATGGAAGCCGACCGCATAATCGGCGAAGCCCTTCCCGCCAAGGCCGAGACGCTCAGCCGACGCAACGGACAGGCGCTGATGAAGGCCTACACGGTGCCAGCCGCCGAGAAGAACTGGACGCGCCTGTACACCGCCATGATCGAGGGGCGCACGCACGCCCATCTCGCGACGGTGATGGCTCTGCGGGCCGCAGCGTTCCATGTTTCGCCGCGCCTGGCGCTGAGCGGTTACGTGCTGCTGGAGAGCGTCGGGGAATTCGGCAGCGGAGAGCCGCAGCGGTGTTTTGAAATGGTGCAAGCCTGCCCGCCTCCCGATGCATCTGCCAACCTGCGCGCAGCATGATCAGTTCCAACCAGACAGAAACCGGCACCTCCACACAGGATGAAACCGCGGTCGATCTCCCGTGGAATGTCATCGTGCACAACGATCCCATCAACCTGATGAGTTACGTCACTATGGTGTTCCAGAAGGTTTTCGGCTATCCCAAGGAGAAGGCCGAGGCGCATATGCTCGAAGTCCACGAAAAGGGCCGATCCATCGTCTGGTCCGGTGCGAGGGAACATGCCGAGCATTACGTGCAGACTCTTCACGGATACCTGCTCCTCGCCACGATGGAACGAGGACAGTGATATGATTTTCTACCAAACTCCCGAAGGCCGCCTGGGCTTCCGCGACATCCCGCCGGTGCTGGCCGAGATCCTGCGCCAGGTGCCGACCTGCTCCGACCTCGAGGACGAGGCCGTCGAGGCCCGGCTCTTTCCGCCGCCGACGGAGGACCCGCTCGAGGAAGGCGCACGGGATGACTGGAAAGCCTATGTGCAGCCGGAGTTGCACGACCTTTTCCAAACCTCGCGCCAGACCGTCGATGCCGATCTGCGCGGGCTCAAGGAAGAGGGAGATTTTTTCACGGTGGAGTTCTCCTCCAAGCACGTTCCGGCGTGGCTCAACACCCTGAACCAGGCGCGACTCGCGCTCGCCGCACAGCATAATTTCGACGAGGGCGAGCTTTCCCAGCCCGGCCCGCTCCAGATCACGAACGAGAAGGAACTCGCGCTGCTCCAGATCAATTTCTACGCCGCCGTGCAGCAGTGGCTGATCGAGACGCTCGAGGAATAGCCTCACCTCCGCCGCATGGAAACCTCCCGGGCCATTCTCCTGCGCAAAACCAACTGGTCCGAGACCAGCCTGATCATCTCCTGGCTCACCGAAGAACATGGAGCCGTGCGCACCGTGGCCCGCGGCGCACGGAAGGCGGGCAGTGCATTTGCCGGGAAGCTCGACCTGTTTTACGTCGCGGAGATCAGCTTCCGGGTCAGCACGAAAAGCGACCTGCATGTGCTCCAGGATAGCCACGTGCTCAGGGCCTTTGACCCGAATCGCGCGGGTAGCGGAGGGTTTTACCTCGCGGCCTATTTCGCGGAGCTCGCAGGCCGGGCGGCACCGGCGATGAGCCCGGCCCCGGAGATCTTTGACCTGCTCAAGCGAGGCCTCGACTACGTACAAAACACCCCGGCAGAAGCCAAAGGACTGCTCCACTTTGAAAAGGAGCTTTGCCGCGAGCTGGGAGTGTACGACGCCTCGGGACAGCTCAGCCCGGCGCAGGCGCTGGAGTCGCTTTACGGACGCCTTCCCGCCTCCCGCGAGACCGCCTGGCGATTCCTGGAACAAAAAAAATCCGCTCGCCAGCCTCCGGGCAATCACACAGAATAAAGCCAATCCGGCGCAGCATGCAGACGACGTCCAATTTGTGGGAAGTTTTATGCCGGGACTTCGAGTCCGAACGGCAGGTTTCGCGCGCTCAGGATTGTTGCGAGATCAGCAAAAAGTTCCTGTCGGCCGCGCGCCTCGTTCTGCGCCCGGACAGCGTCCGGATGGGCGACGCGCTCGAGATCGTGGGCGACGTCTTTCAGGCTGCTGGGGAATATGCGGACGCGGCAAAGTATTTTGAGGAAGCCCGCGAAACAGCGGAGCGACTCGGGGCACATTCTTCGCAGGCGCGCCTCTCGGCCAAGCTCGGCCTGCTCTATGAGCGACTCGGGCGCCACGACGAGGCGATCAAGCGCACTCAGGAATCCGTGGCACTGTACGAGGATCAGCGGGATTACTCGCAGCATGCCCTGCTGCTGAATCACCTCGGCAGCATCCATCGCCATCTTGGCGATCCCGCAGAAGCCGCGCAGGACTACACCCGAGCCCTGGAGGCTGCCACCCGCATGCACGGGCACAATCACCCTGAGACCGCCACGGCGCTGAACAATCTCGGCGTGGCCCGCACCGAGTGCCGCCAATATGACGAGGCCGAGAGCCTTCATATGCAGGCGCTGGGCATTCGGGAAAAGACTTTTGGTCCGATGCACCCTGAGGTCGCCCAATCCATGGCGAACCTCGGCGTGGTCTATCACGCCGTGGGGAAGTACGACCAGGCCCGCGCCTACTACCATGGCGCATCGCAAATCTACCGATCGTTCCGCGCGGAGGATGACCCGGAGTTGCAAAACCTCAGAGACAACATCGCCGCGCTGCCCAACGACGCATGACAGACAACACTCTTTGGACGCCCGCCCAGGCCCGCGAATATCGCGACCGCCTGCACAGCGAGGGCCGTAAACTGGTTTTCACCAACGGTTGCTTCGACATCCTCCATCGCGGTCACGTGACTTATCTGGAGTTTGCCCGGCAGCAGGGCGACGCCCTCGTCATCGGCCTGAACAGCGACGACTCCGTGCGCCGCGCCAACAAAGGTCCCGAGCGCCCGATCAACTGCGAGGAAGACCGGGCCTTTGTCCTGCGCGCCCTGCGTTGCGTGGACGCCGTGGTCGTCTTCAATGAAGACGAGCCGAAAGACCTGATCTCGCAGATCCTCCCCGACGTGCTGGTGAAGGGCAAGGACTGGGCGCATTACGTGAGCGGCCGCGAGATCGTCGAGGCCCATGGCGGCAAGGTCGTCCTCGCCGACATGGTCGAGGGGCGTTCGACCACGCGCACTGTCGAAAAGATCCTCCAGGCCAAGACCGCGCAGGCCGCGATCTGAGTATTGCCTAAGCCCCGAGCGCTTCGCGGATCACGGCCTCGGTCGTGATTCCCTCCGCCTCGCCCTCGAAGTTCAGGATGAGGCGGTGTCGCAGGGCAGGCAGCGCCCAGCGGTCAATGTCATCCTTACTGACGTGGAAACGCCCGTCGCGCAGGGCGGAGATTTTCGCGCAGAGCATGAGCGCCTGGGCGGCGCGCGGGCTGGCTCCGTAGCGGACGTATTTCTTTGCCAGCGGCACGGCCTCGGCGCGCTCCGGATGGGTGGCGAGCACGATGTAAACCGCCCGTGCCTCGACCTCGTGGGCCGTCGGCACACTACGGATCAACTCCTGCCAGCGACTCCAGCCGCCAACATCGACCGGCTGGGCCGTTGGATGATCCTGGGTGGTCGTGCGGCGCAGGATCTCATGCAGATCCTCCGCGCCGGGATACTCGACATGCAACTTCAACAAAAAACGGTCGAGCTGCGCCTCGGGCAGAGGGTATGTGCCCTCCATCTCCAGCGGGTTCTGCGTAGCCAGGACGAGGAAGGGCGATGGCACCGGATGGCGCACGCCGGAAACGGACACCTGCCGCTCCTGCATGGCCTCCAGCAGCGCGCTCTGCGTCTTCGGCGTGGCGCGGTTGATTTCGTCGGCCAGCACGAGATTGGCAAACACAGGGCCCGGCTCGAACTCGAAGCGCTTTTTCCCATGCTCGTCCTCAACGATGAGATTCGTGCCAATGATGTCGCCCGGCATGAGGTCAGGGGTGAACTGGATGCGGGAAAACTTCAGCCCCGCCGCGTCGCCCAGCGTACGCACGAGCACTGTCTTGCCAAGGCCGGGAGCGCCTTCCAGCAGCGTGTGGCCGCCAGCAAAGAACGCGGTGAGCACGCCCTCGATGACTTCCTTCTGGCCGACCAGCACCTTTTCCATTTCCTGCTGAAGGGCGTCAAAGGCACGGCAAAATTCGCGGGCGTCGGTTTCGGATGGTTCAGGCATGGGAAGTCAAGGTTGGAGGGTAAAGGGAAAGGAGATCAAGCGTTTCATTCCTTGGGACGAACAGACTCGAAATAACGTTTTACGAGGATGCGCGAACCGGGGGGGATGTTTTCGGAAGTGACGGTATCGAGTTCCGCGGACTGCGTCGCTCCGCCATCGCGGGTGGCGCGGGCGCTGCGGGCATTGTCACCACCGGAGGTGCTGTAGGTATTGACTCGCGACTGTCCCTGGCCCATCTCACCTGTGAGCTGTTCGTCGGAACCCTTGGCCGCGAGCGCGTCCTTCTCGGACTTGATGTCTTCGCCACGCCCCTCGTCGTGTTCGCTGCCGGGAGAGCCACCGGGAGGCGCATTGTCCTCCGGAGCCGAGCCGTCCTGCTTTTCGCCGCCCTTGCCGAGGGCCAGTTCCGTCCCCTGCCCCTGGCCCTGCTGCTGTTGCCCCTGGCCTCCGGCCTTCATCTCCCGCAAAGCCTGCTGCAAGCGCCGCTGCGCGCCACTGTTCCCGGCGGAGGCAAGGCCTTGGGCCAGCTCCCGGCGCGCCTGCTCGGCTGCCTTGCGGGCCAGCTCCTGCAGGCGGGAATTCTCCCGATGCTGGGCTGCCTGCTCCAGCGCCTTGGCCAGCGCCTCGGGGTCCATCTGCGCGATCTGCTCGGCGGCCTCGCGGTCGTTGCCGGAGGAAAGCGCCTGCGCGGCCTGCGGTTCGTTTTCCGCCAGGGCTTTCGCGAGAGCTTCCTTTTCTTCATCCGTCAACGGAGAGGCGGAGGCAGAAGCCAGCCGTTTCTCCAGATCGGCAATCGCTCGCAACGCATCGCGCATCGGGTCGGTCGAGTTGCCGAGCTGCTTGCGGGCTTCCTCGAGTTTTTCCTCTTCCTTGCGAAGCGGCGACTCGGGCGGAGCCACCTTGGCGACCTCGCGTCTGGCTTGTTCCAGCAGACTGCCAGCCTTGGCAACGTCGGGCTGCAAGCCGGTGCGTCGGAAGTGATCCAGCGTCGCGACGCCCACAATCAGGACGATCCCCGCCAACGTCAGCGCGACGGGCAACCGGGGAGCGCGCGGTTTCAGAATGTTGGGAAAGCGATAGTCGCGGGCGAAGGCGGCAAGCTCATGGCGAAGAGCCTCACCTCCGTTGCCCGCCAGTTCCAGAGCAGTGACAAAGCGATCCTTCGTCGTGCGCGTGGCATCAAGAGCCAGCGCAACCTCATCCTGTTTTCGCCAGCGGAGAGCAGACACCAAGCTCGCGACGGCCCACGCCATAACGACGACAATACCCGCACTGAGAATCGACCAAGGCACCGCAGGATAACGCCATGCCACGAGGGCCAGTAGCAACCACAGGCCGACCGCGCCCACCGTGAACCACGCGCCGAAGCGAACGGCGTCGCGCTGGATCAACAGCGACCGGCCCTCGCGTAGCTTGCGTTCGATGACGGCGTCCACTTTGCCAAGAGGATGGGGCGGGATGGCGGAAAATGCAACCGGGCATCCTCCGGCAACAGAGATTGCGACTTGGCACGAGCGATGCTATTATTCCGTTAATTCGATGAAAAAAATCGAGGCCATCGTAAAGCCCTTCAAGCTGGATGCCATCAAGGAGGCCTTATCCGAAACAGGAGTCGACGGCATGACCGCCTGTGAGGTCAAAGGCTTCGGTCGCCAGAAAGGCCACACCGAGATCTATCGCGGAAGCGAATACACGGTGGACTTCCTGCCCAAGGTGAAACTTGAGGTCGTGGTGCCCGATGAACTCGTCGATATCGTCGTCCGAACCATTATTGATACCGCCCGCACGGGCAAAATCGGCGACGGAAAGGTTTTTGTCCTGCCACTCGACGCGGTGCACCGCATACGAACCGGGGAAACCGGAGAGCAAGCGGTTGAATAGCATTCAAAGGAGAGGAACCGCCGGAGGACGAACTCAACCTGCTCAAAAGGGTAGCGCGGCTAAGGGAGGCGCGCGATTGCGAGGCACGGATGCAAATCCGGCACCCCGCAGGCAGGGCGATCAGGCTCCGGTGGTATCCTCTCCAGAAGCTTCCCACGCGGGGAGCGCATTCACGGGCGAAACATTGAGCGCCCAGACGCGCTCACGCACCCCGGGGGCGATCTCCGGCTGTTTCTTGTACGCGGTAAAAATCATCTCCAGCCGGGCATCGAGATTATCGATGTAGTGGAGGGCGATGGCCTCGGGCGTCTTGGGCTCGACCGGGGAACCGTATTCCAGTTCCCCATGATGGGCGGCCACGAGGTGCAGGAGATGCGCGCGGATGTCCTCGCTGGCGGGTTGGAGAGACTTCCACTCCTCGGTGGCGATTTTCCGCCACAGGCTGTTGACCAGTTCGATGCCGATGGTGATGTGGCCGAGGAGTTCACCCCGCAACTCGCGCGGCACCTCGAATCCATTCTCCGGGGGGCACATTTCCCAGAGCTTGCCGGAATCGTGAAAGAGCGTCCCGGCCAGAAGAAGGTCGCGATTCAGCGCCGGATAAACCCCGGAGATCGCATCGGCTGAGATCATCATCTGCGCGGTGTGGCGTAGCAACCCGCCACGAAAAGCGTGGTGGTTGTTCCGCGCGGCGGCGGCACGACGAAAGCGGGGGCCGAATTCCGCCAGAAAGGTGCGGCACAACGCAGAGAGGCGCGGTTCGCGGATGGACTCGACCAATCGGGTCACGGAGGCGAAATCGGCCTCGTTTACCGCGCGCGTCTCCGAGTCGCCCTCGAAGAGCTGCTTTTCCTCATCCTTCGTCAGGTACCGCATCGTCCAGCGCTGAGCGTCCAATCCGTAGGAGCCAATGCTGAAATCCCCCTCCACCTCGACCGTGTCACCGCGCTCGAGCTCCTCGCAGACGGCAAAGTTGGGCGAGCTGTTCCAGGCCTTGAGAGACAACGCATCGCCTCCATCGCGGAGCTTCAGTTCCCAGAAGGGCTTGGCATTGCGATCCTCCTTCCGGATGAGGTCATCGACCTGGGCGCGAACCTTGGCGGCAACTGCTCCCTCCCGGGCTCGGGCGCGGAGGGCGGAAATGGTGAGGACAACCGACATGACGCCTACTGACCTGCCACTCGGCGGGGGTTCGGTCAATGCGATTGCGAATGGTCGATGCCGGGGCGGTTCGCCCAGCGCCGCGCCAGCCAGGAGCAAATGATGAGCTGCGAGGCGTGATAAAGGATCGTGGGCAACAGAATGAGGCCGAGGCCGGGGTTGCCGGCAAAGAGGATGTTGGCCATGGGCACGCCGGCGGCGAGAGATTTCTTGGAGCCGCAAAAGACAGCGGCGATGCGATCTTCCTCGGAGAACTTGAGCGTGCGGCTGATGAAGTTGGTAACGATAAGCGCCAGGACGAACATCACGATGCCACCGCCCAGGGCGAGGCCGAGGAGGTCGGGTCCCTTGCCTTTCCAGACGCCGGAGAGGACCGAGTCGCAGAAGGAACTGTAGACGAGGAAAAGAATCACCAGCCGGTCGGTGAGCGAGAGCACCTTTTTATGCCGGTGGACGAATTGCCCGATCCAGGGCCGGAGCACCTGCCCGATGATGAGCGGGATAAGCAGCCAGATGACGAGATCGAGAATAACCTCGCCGAGATTGAGCGACTGCCCCTGGGTGTGGAGCACGCCCGCCATCCACAGCGGCGTGACAAAGATGCCAATGATGCTGGAGATGGTGGCGTTGAAAATGGCCCCGGCGACATTGCCGTGGGCAATGCCGGTGAGCGCGACCGAGGACGACACCGTCGAGGGCAGCGCGCAGAGAAACATGAACCCGATGCGCAGATCCTCCGGGATGCGGCCGCCGAGCAGGTACCACAGCCCCATGCCCATGAAGGGAAACAGGACGAAGACGCAGACCTGCACGACCGTGTGCAACTGCCAGCGCATGGCTCCCGCCTTCAGCGCACCAAAGGACAGGTTGGCCCCGTGCAGGAAGAAGATCAGCGCGACGCCGACCTTGTTCAGGATCTCGGCGTGGAGCGGGCCGTGCTTGCCTCCCGGCTCAGGCAATACCAGAGCCAGGACAATGGCCAGCCCGAGGGCGGGGACGAACCAGTCGAACGACTTCCTGCGGGCCATCCTGCGATCCCGCGACTAATTCAGCAGGGAATACCAGGTGCTGCGGCGATGCGGCTCGTAGCCGGCCTCGCGGATGAGGCGCTCGATGTCGCCCGCGTTGAGGCGGAAAGTCGTGCCCGCGCTGGACACCACGTTTTCCTCCATCATTACGCTGCCGAAATCGTTCGCTCCGTACTTCAGCGCGACCTGGCCGATCTTCGGTCCCTGGGTGACCCAGGAGCTCTGGACGTTGTCGAAATTGTCGAGGAAGATGCGGGCGAGAGCCTGCATGCGCAGGTACTCGGCGGAGGTCACCGTCTCGGCCTTGAGGCGGGTGTTTTCCGGCTGGAAGGTCCAGCAGATGAAGGCGGTGAAGCCATGCGTCTCATCCTGCAAATCGCGCAGGCGCTGGAGATGCTCGAGGCGGTCGTCGAGCGTCTCGACGTGGCCGAACATCATCGTCGCGCTGGAGCGCATGCCGAGCTGGTGCGCGATGCGCATGACCTCGAGCCAGTGGTCGCTGTCGCACTTCAGCGGAGCGATGCGGTTGCGCACGCGGTCGACGAGGATTTCGCCGCCGCCGCCGGGGATCGAGCCGAGACCGGCTTCCTTGAACTTTGCGACGACCTCGCGCAGCGGCATCTGGAAAACCTCGGCGAAGTGGTTGAACTCCGGCGGACTGAAGCCGTGGATGTTGATCTGCGGATATTTCTCCCGGATGTGGGAGAGCATATCGAGGTAGAAATCGATCTTGAGATTGGGATTGTGCCCACCCTGGAGCAGCACCTGCACCCCGCCCTCGGCGGCGAGTTCATCGAGCTTCTGGTCAAGCTCCTCACGGCTCAGGACGTAATGGTCGGCATCTTTCTCCGTGCGGTAAAACGCGCAGAACTTGCAGTAGACGTTGCACACGTTGGTGTAGTTGACGTTGCGGTCAACGATGTAGGTGACAACGTCGTTGCCGCGGCCGTCGTAGGCGTCCTTCTTGGCCACGCGTCGGCGGAAGTCCGCCAGGGCACCGAGTTCCTGCAGCGGCAAGCGGTAAAGCTCCCGCATGTCATCCTGATCGATGCGCGCTCCATCGAGCACCTTGTCCACCACCGAACTGCCATCCAATACTGCCGACATAATCCTTATCTATTCCTACGATTTGAAAGTTAGCGCCGCTGCAATTTGCTGAGCAGGCGGAGAATTTCCAGGTACAGCCACACGAGAGTGACCATGATGCCAAAGCCACAGTACCATTCCATGTAGCGGGGAGCGCCGTAGGCCACACCCTGCTCAATGAGGTCAAAATCGAGGAGGAGGTTGAAAGCGGCGAGGATCACGACAAAGACGCTGAAGCCAATACCCAGCCAGCCGGTATCCCAGATCATGGGAGCCTGCATGCCGAAGAAGCTCATGATCATCGCAATCACGTAGTAAATCGCGATGCCCGCCGTGGCAGCGAAGATGATGGAGCGCAAACGCTGGGTCACACGGATGACGCGGGTCTGGTAAAGGCCGAGTATGGCCGCCGCCACGCCGAAGGTCAGCAATACCGCCTGGAATACGATGCCTTGAAACTGCTGATTGTAGGCAGCCGAGATGCCGCCGAGGAACAATCCTTGGAGGATCGCGTAGATGGGCGCAGTCACGGGAGACCATTCCTTTTTGAAAATCGTGATCAGGCTGACGATAAAGCCGCCGATCATTCCGCCAAACATGAGCGGCATGGCCAGGGGGCCGGAGAGGTTCCACGTGAAGGTGGTGCCGAGAATGACCAGCAGGAGGAGGATGGCCGTCTTGGAGACCGTCCCGGTGACGGTCATGGCGGCACCGCCGGAGCGGCTGATCTGCTGAAAGGTCTTCTCGTTGAATGCAGGATTGCCTGAAGCCATTCGGGAACTTTAGACAAAAATCCGACAATAGCGAGAAGAACGAGTGTCCATCCCGAAGCCTGAACGTAACGTCCATAGTGAAACTGGAAATCGAGTTACCCGAGGCGTTGGGCGTGATGGTGCTGCCGGGAGTGCTGCTTTTTCCTGGATCACTGGTGCCCCTTTATATCTTTGAGCCGCGTTACCGGAGAATGCTGGCCGACGCCCTCGCAGCGCAGCGGATCTTTGGCATCGTCCCCCAGACCGAGAAGGAGGACGGCGATCACGGGATGGGCGGGGCGGGATTGATCCGCGCCTGCGTCGGCAATGAAGACGGCACCTCCCACCTGGTGCTGCTCGGGATCAGCAGGTTTCACATCGTGGATTGGGTTTGCGACAGGGAGTACCCTGCGGTAAAACCCCGGATGCTCGAGAATCATCTCTCGGCTCCCGGGGAGGTGGGTGCCCTGCAAAAGGAGATCACCCGGCTTTGCCGCTCCCTGGCCCGGAAAGGCCGGGAAATGCCACCGCACTTTGAAAACGCCGTGGCCATGACCCCCGGACCAGCGGAGTTCAGCGACCTCATTGCCTCGACTCTGGTGGGAGACCCCTCCGTGCGAGAACGCCTGTTCTACGAGCTGGACGCCTCCCGCCGGCTGTCGCTGCTGGCTGATTATCTTTCCTCGGAGAATCTCCTATGACCCCAAGGGCGGTCTACAAGTCCGCTCGGGCCTTGGGCCGATGGCCGAAGATCCCGGTTCCCACCCGCACGAGCGTCGCCCCCTCCTCGATGGCGATCTCATAATCTCCGCTCATTCCCATGGAAAGCACGGGCAGCGGGGTCCCAGTGGCGGAGGAAATTTCATCGCGCAGCTCGCGCAACAGCCGGAAAGCAGGGCGCACCTCCTCGGGGTCGGCCACGGGGGCAGGAATAGCCATGAGCCCCTCGACCTGCACCCGCGGAAGAGACAGCAGCTCCTCGATCTGCTCGCGGAGCGCCTCCGGCTTGAAACCGAACTTGGTACCCTCACCCGAGACATTCACCTCCAGCAGGATACGGGGAAAGAGTCCCAGCTCCCCGGCGATCCGGTCGATGTCGCGAGCCAGGTCGAAACTGTCAACTCCGTGAATCAACTCACACAATGGCAGCATCTTGCGTATCTTGTTCGCCTGAAGATGACCGATGAAATGCCAGCGAATCGCGGAGGATAGCGAGGGGGCCTTGGCCAAAAGTTCCTGCACTCGACTCTCGCCAAAGATTCGCTGGCCTGCTTCAAAGGCTTCCTGCACCGCCTCGGGCGGATGGGTTTTTGAGACGGCGACAAGCTGGATTTCACCAGGGTCGCGGCCACCCCGCTGGGCGGCCAGGTTGATACGATCCAGGGTTTCCGTAAGGCGATTCGTGATATCCATATAGAAAAAGGCTCTTTACCTTATCCGATTATTAGCAATTCTTATCCGAAAGCCGTAAATGCAGATTCAATCATTTAAGGTATTTTCCGATCTTGCCGAAACCTCCAGTTTCTCGAAAGCGGCAGAGATCAACGGAATCACCCAGAGCGCGGTGAGCCAGCAGGTGCGGGCAATCGAAAAGCGGTTTCATGTCAAACTGATCGAGCGAGGCCGTAAAAATTTCTCGCTGACGCCTGAAGGTCGAGCCTTTCTCGAGGCCAGCCGCGAAATACTTGGCACGCTGGAGGGGCTCGGCAGCCAGATCAGCCAGCTCCAGAACGTGGTCGCAGGCGAGTTGCGCATCGCCACCATCTTCAGCATCGGGCTGCACGAACTGCCTCCCTACCTCAAAATCTTCCGCCGCGACTTCCCCGATGTCGACGTGCGGGTGGAGTACAAGCGCTCGTCGGAGGTTTATACCGCGGTCCTCGAGGGGCGGGCCGATCTCGGGCTGGTCGCCTATCCGAGCGCACGCCGGGGCATTCGCGCCACCACCTTCTGGAAGGACCGCCTGGTCCTCATTTGCTCGCCCGCCCATCCGCTGGCCGGACGCCGCCGCCTTTCCCTTTCCAGCCTGAACGGCGAGAAATTCATCGCTTTCGAGCCTGATCTGCCGACCCGCCGCGAAATCGACCGGATGCTGCGCTCAGCCGGGGTGAAGGTGAAGCTCGCGCTGGAGTTTGACAACATCGAGACAGTCAAGCGTGCCGTCGAGGTCGAGAACGGCCTGTCGATCGTTCCGGAAACGGCGGTGCGCAGCGAGGTCGCCTCGGGTTCGCTCCAGGCCATTGAATTTGATGGGGCGGATGTCTGGCGTCCGCTCGGCGCTCTCACCCGGCGCTCCGCGCGGATTTCGCCGGCCTTGCGAGAGTTCCTCGACCTGCTGGAAAACACGGAAATCGACGGATTTGGCGCCACCCCGCGCCCTCGCTCCAGCGTGGGCGGGCAGTAAAATTCCAGTATGCAGCCTGCGGCATCCATGCAATAAGTAAGGAGTCCGGCTTTATGAAACGCCTTATCACCGCTGCAATCCTGCCGATTGCTTTCTTCTGCTCGTGCCAGTCGGCACGGACGCAAAATCAGTCTCAAGCGTCCGCTCCCCAGCCACAGGTCGTCGTGGTGCCGACCGATGAACTTTCCCGCGAGCCTTCGGTGGGGCCAGCCACGAATGCCGGAGCCACCGCGGCAGCCCAGGCCACTCCCGCCCAGGAATTGCGCGGCGACTCGAGCGACATGCAGATGTCCCTGCCGCCTCCCGCCACACAGACAGCATCAGCCGGCCCCAGGATCAGCTACAACTCCTGCAACGTGAATGGCCCGTACATCGCGATGACATTCGATGACGGTCCAAACCCGGAACTCACCCCCAAGCTGCTCGACATGCTCAAGGCGCGCGGCATCAAGGCCACGTTCTTTGTCGTCGGCCAGAACGCTGCCCAGTATCCCGAAATCCTCAAGCGCATGGTCGCCGAGGGGCATGAAATCGGCAACCATAGCTGGAGCCACCCCGCTCTGACCAAGCTCGGCGTCGACGGCGTCAAAAAGCAGATCGAGAGCACGAACGCCGCCATCGAGCAGGCCACCGGCCAGAAAGTCACCGTGATGCGCCCGCCCTATGGTGCGACGAGCCAGATCCTGAATCGCAGGTACTACGATCAGTACGGGATGAAGGTGATCCTTTGGTCGGTCGATCCGCTCGACTGGAAATATCGCAACTCGGCGCGGGTTTCCGCCCAGATCATCCAGAGTGCGCACCCGGGAGCGATCATTCTGGCACACGACATTCATGCCACGACAGTCGGCGCGATGCCCGAGACCTTCGACGCCCTCCTGGCCAAGGGGTACAAGTTTGTCACCGTGTCCGAACTGATCGCCATGGATCAGCCGGCACAACTCGTCAAGCGCGAGGAACCCAAGCCGCAGAGCGCTCCGGCGGCTCCGGCCCAAGGAGCCCGCTAACCGGGAGTCCGCCGCTCACGGCATACGCCTAGTACGTGATCCGCACCGGGGTGCCAAGGGGCGCGTTTTCAAAAAAGATCTGCGCCATTTCCTTCGGCATGCGGATGCAGCCATGGCTGTCCGGCACGCCGGGGAGAAAGCCCTGATGCATGCCCACCGCCCCGGTGACCCGCATGAAATACGGCATCGGAGCGCCTTCGAAATGCGCTCCGGCTGGCGCGCGGTCACGTGAGCTGATGTTTGCCTCCACGACCTCTCCCGAGTTGTCTACAAAGTTGCCGTAGAGATTCGACACGTGATTCGGGTTTTTCTGCATGATGCGAAAACTGCCGGTCGGCGTATTGTAACCCTCACGTCCGGTGGACACAGGCGACATGCCAGCCAGTTGCCCGCCTTTGTAGAAGTAAGCCTCCTGGGCGGAGAGATCGATCACGATGGACGGCGATCCTGTCATGCCCGTACCCTTCCAGTATCCCTGGTCCTGCTTTTTCCCAGCCTGGGTGGTCTTGGAGACAACCTGCCCATTGGCTCCGAGGTACAGCGTTTCATAGCTGGTGGAGGAAAGCTGCGCGGCGGTCGGGCGCGAAGTGGATGACGTGCCGGCGCAGCCTGCCAGGACGAACGCCGCACAAACAGCCAAGGGGAGCAAAACAGGTTTCACGGGCTGTATCCCTACTCCCTGCCGATGCAGGAAGAAAAGAAGGAATTCGGTTTGTCGCTTGCCGGAAGGCGAAGCCGTGGCATCTATGAGAGGTTCATGGAAGCCAAGCCGATCGAGACCGAAGTGCTCCCGCCGGAGTCGAAGAGTGCAGACCCCGATCTGGCCCGGCTGCTGGCCTGGATACTCGATGATCTTTTCACGATTCCGGGAACCAAGTTTCGCGTCGGGCTCGATCCGATCATCGGCCTCATCCCGGGGCTGGGTGATTCCTCGTCTACGGCCATCGCCTCGCTCCTGCTGGTCCAGGCTCTCCGGGCCGGAGTGCCCAAAGTGGTCATCACCCGCATGGCAGTGAACATCCTGATCAATGCCGGAGTCGGTGCCATCCCCGGCATCGGCGATGTCTTCTCGGCGTGGTTCAAATCGAACCGCAAAAACTACCAGCTCCTCCAGCGCCACGCGGGAGCCTCCCGCAAGAACACGGTCGGCGACTGGATTTTTCTCGGCGCGATCATTGCCATCGTGGTCGGCACCGGCCTCCTGATGACTTTCGTGGCCCTCTACATCGTAACGAGCCTCATCGGCTGGATCTTCCGCGCATGAGCACCCAAGCCCTCCTCGATCGCCATCTCCGCGCTCTCAGCCGCTGCAACAAATGCCCGGCCATGCACAAGCCGGTCGTCGTCGGTCGTCCATCGCTTTCCAGGATCCTGCTCGTCGGTCAGGCACCCGGAGTCAAGGAACCCGTGCTGGGCCGCCCGTTTGCCTGGACGGCAGGAAAGACGCTGTTTCGCTGGATCGAGAGCGCGCTGGGCTGGGATGAGGCGATGGCTCGTGATCGCATGTACTTCGCCGCGGTCTGCCGGTGTTTTCCTGGCAAGAACCCCAAGGGAGGCGACAGAGTGCCCGATGAAACCGAGATGGAAAACTGCTCCGGCTGGCTGGAGAAGGAATTCGACATCCTGAAGCCTGCGCTCGTCCTGCCGGTCGGCAAGCTGGCGATCTCCCGATTTCATTCCTTCGCCTCTCTGGCCGACATCGTGGGGCAGGTCGTGCCCATCGACTATCGCGGGCATCGCACGGAGATGATTCCCCTGCCCCACCCCTCCGGCGCATCCACCTGGCACCGGATGGAACCCGGAAAGACGCTGCTGGCCAAGTCGCTGGCGCTTCTGGCGAAGCACCCCGCCACCCGCTAGATCGAGTCGGGGAAGAGTTCCTTCGTCACACGCTGGACGCCATCGCGGGCAAAGTCGCTCGATGGATACACCGACTGGGCCTTGAGATACCACGCGAGGCTGGAACCAGGCTGGTTGCGCTTTTCCAGATCCTCGGCCTGGCGAAGGGCGCGCACGAAATCCGCCGCCTTCGTCGTGAGGTCGGCACGGAGCTGGTTCAGCTTGTTATCATCCGGGTACTGACGGAAGGCCTTTTCCGCGCTCTCCCAGGCTCCGGCGTAATCTCCGCGCTTTTCAATCTCCTGGGCCTGAATGATCGCCGTCTCGATCTGCTGCATCTCGTCGAGCACCTGCCGGAGTTGCTCCTGCTTGTCCGGATACATCGCCGTGGCGGCGATGAAGCGCATCTTGTCGTCGTAGATCTGACGGTGATTCTTCTGGCTGAGCAACTGATCAAAATCGACCAGCGCACGCGACTGCACATCGGCCTGGGAAAAGATCAGTCCAGACACCTCAGCCAGCGCGGGGTTGCGCGGCCAGATCTCGGTGGCGGAGCGCAATTCGGTCTCCAAGGTCGCCTTGTCGCCGCTGACAGCGGCGTTGCGGGCCTTGGCGATGTGCATGGCCGAAATCTGCTTCGCTGTTTCAATGGCAGCGGTGGGTTTCGAACTGTCGAAATCCTTCGCGGTTTCGGAGAGCTGCTTCACCAGCTTGTCGGCCAGCGTGTAGTCCTTCACGTCGATGGCGCTGATGAGCTGATTCGACGCTTTGACAAAGGCGAGGGCCCGGCGCTTATCCTCACGGTCGAGAGTGCGCACCTCGGGCAGGTATTCGCCGATCAGGAACGTCTCGGCCAGGCGCTTGGTGGCGCTTTCCATCTCGTTCTTCTCAAGCAGGAACTTGAAGGCGTCGATACCCTGCCGCACATCGCGAATGATTTCGTTGGCCGTGGAGTCGAGCGTGCCGACCGTCGGCGGCATGCCCGTGGTCTTGGCAAAGAGGCTCTTGGCGTCTTCTCCCACGCGGAGCTGGCTGTCGCCATCGGAAAAAATGGAGCGATAGAATCGCGTGCCGATCAGCACATGCTGAAAGCGGCGTTGGAGGAAGTGCTGGATGATGAGAGCCTGAAACTCGATCTTTACCTGCAGCTCGGCGACCTCCTTCTTGAGCTGGTTGGCCTTCATGAGAGCGTTGACCTCGGCCAGTCTGGTGATGATGGGCTGCATCTCCATATCGTCCTCCATCTGCTTGGCTTTCGCGTCCTGTGAGGGGGTTTGCCCCGATTTGGAAGACCCGCTATCCAGCCTGGAGCCTTGAGCCGTCACCCGGGCATTCCACTCCAGGCGCTTGCGCTCGTCCTCGAGGCTGCGATTTGCGGCATTGACCCGATCCCCGTTTTTGCGGGCGAGCCAGGCCGAGTAGACCTGGTTGGCGATGGCATCGCACAAGCGGGCGTCATCCGGGTATTGCGAAGCTTTGGCGAGGAGCTGGAATGCCTCATCGGAAGACTTGGGAGTCACCCGCCCGGGAGCGAGTTTGTCCATGATCGTCTGGAGGAGCTTCTGGTACTCCTCATCGGCCTCGGAGACCGCAGGCGGGGCGTTCAGGTACTTTTCAAACCGCGCCTCCAGCAGCCGGTTGTTGTTGATATTCCAGTTCTTGCCGTCCCAGGAGACGATCTCGCTACCGGGATCAAAAACCGGCGTATCCTTACCGAGAAAACCGGAACCTCCCCGGCCATTGGCTGGTGCAGCCGACCCGCCGGAACTCGCCGGAGCTGGCTGGGCGGGGCTGGACTGGCCGGGTTTAAACTCCGAGGAAACATCGCCTTGGGCAAAGGCGATACCAGTGCCCGCCAGGAGCAGTATCAGGGGGAAATGCTTCATGCCTTGGTCAGCTTCTTCGTTCGCAATATACCCTTGTCGTCGACTTCGAGCAGAAAAATAAACTTCTGCCCTTTCTGGATGTTCACTTCGTTAAAATCCTTCGTCACCAGCACCGGGAGCACGTAATCCCCCGAAGCGACACTGACGGAAAACAACCGCCCCTCCGCAGGCGAAAGCGCGAGGGAATTCACGATCTCCCCTTCCACCTTGTAGACATTGCCTCTGAGGCTGTTGGCATTGTCGAGGTATGCCTTGCTGTCGAGCGTCTGTATGGTGCGATAGGGATCGCTGCCGGAGGAACTAAAGAACCGGGAGCCGAGAAAGGCGACGACAACCAAGGCCAGCGCTATACCGATCCAGAGGGGTTTGACGGAATTCTTACCACGACGGGCCATCGAAGGTGTTTATAAGGTGTTGGCAGCCTATTCAAACCCGAATTCCAAAGGAAGTTGCGCTAAAGCAATGGGACAAGGAAGCGCTCGAGGACCAGGTACGTAACGACCGCAAAGCCCGCCGCGCCCGGGATGGTGCAAATCCAAGCCACCAGCATGCTGCCCCAGGTGCCAAAATTGATCTTCCGATGGTCCCGGACCATCCCTGCGCCCGTGATGCACCCGATTACCACATGAGTCGTGCTCACAGGCAGACCGAAGCGCGAACAGAGCAGAATGGTGATAGACGCGCCGATGTTGGCCGCGAAGCCATTCTCCTGGTCGAGGATGGTGATTTTTTTGCCCGTCGTCTCAATGATGCGCCGCCCGCCCGCCAGGGTGCCGAGGCCCATGGTGACGGCACAGAGAATCACGACCCACCAGGGGATGGGGCTGTTCGCCGGGAGCATCCGCCCGCCGATGAGGGCGAGGGTGATCACGCCCATGGTCTTCTGAGCGTCGTTGGAGCCATGGGAAAAAGCCATGATGGCCCCTGCCATGATCTGCAACGGCCGGAAAATGTGCTCCTGCCTTTCCTGCCGGATCAGGAGAAAGATCAGGTAAATCACGCCCATGATGAAGGCCGCCACCAGCGCTCCAAAAATCGGCGAGAGCAACATGGGGATGAGCACCTTGTCCATGATCGACGTCCAGATGACACCATGGGCATGACCGTAGGTGACGCCCGCTCCGACCAATCCGCCCACAATCGCATGGGAGGAACTGCTCGGCATGCCAAAGTACCAGGTCGTGATATTCCAGGCGATCGCTCCCACGAGAGCCGACAGGACGATTAACTGGGCATTGATCGGCGTACCGACATCCCGGACGATCCCCTTTTCAATCGTAGTCGCAACCTCCGTGGCGAAAAATGCCCCGGCAACATTCATGACAGCCGCCATGATGAGAGCGGATTTCAAGGTCATCGCATGAGTGGAAACAACGGTGGCGATGGCATTCGCCGCGTCGTGAAATCCATTGGTGAAATCGAAGACCAGGGCGATAACGACCACGGCAACGAGCAAAGCTAACGGTACTTCCATGCAAAAAACGGGACTGAGGGGAGCCTCTCATCGGGGGACGGGAGACATCGACTGTCAAAAGGTTGTTTCAATATTCCTTTAGCATTTCGACCATGGGGGTAGTAAAGATCGACCTTCCGATGAATGTTCTCACCCACCCCATGCGCACCATCATTGTGAGCCTGATTCTCGGGGGATTTTTTGCCATTGGCTCCGCCGCTGTTCGCGCCGAGGCGAACAAGAAACTCGAGGGAATCATCCTCATAATTTCCGACGGGACATCGCTCGAACTCATCACCACCGCGAGAGACTACGCCCTCGGGGCAGATGGCAGGCTCGCCTGGGATAATTTCCCCGCCACGGCGTTTGTGCGGACATATTCGGCCTCAGATCTCGTGACGGATTCCGCCGCAGGTGCCACCGCAATGGCCCGTGGCATCAAGGCGATCAATGGGGTGGTCGGGCAAGAAGCCCCGGATTCCACCTCCGGCCCGGCGAGCATTCTCGACCTCGCCAAGGCCAAAGGGTGGTCCACGGGTGTGGTCAGCGACGACTCCGTCACGGGGGCTACACCGGCGTCGTTCCTCGTTGAGCATCGCAGTCGCGCCCAGTACGACCTCATCGCCGACAAAATCCTCGACCAGTTCGGCAAGCGGGCCGATATCGTCCTCGGTGGGGGGTCCAAGTGGTTCAGCGACAGGTCGGCTGATCCAGCGATCAAGTACAAGGAAAACCAGCCCGCCCAGGTGCAGATGAATGCCGCAAAGAGGGAGAAATCCAACGTGGCGTATTTCAACGACTGGAGCGCATTCGTAGAGGCCAGGAAGGGCGACAAACCTGTACTCGGAACCTTTTTCCCCGATGCCTTTCCCTACTACGCGGATGGCATCCGCACTTTGCGGCTGCGCGACATGGTCGGCGAAGCGGTGAAATTTCTCATAGCCGCAGGCAAGCCATACCTCCTCGTAGCTGAGGCCGCACTACCGGACAAGGCCTGCCACGCCAACAACGCCAAGCGGGCCATCACGGAGGTGCTGGAACTCGACGCCACCCTGGACTGGCTGAAGAAAAATGCCGGGCCGAACGTGCTGATCATCGTCACCACCGACCACAACACCGGCGGGCTGATCTTCAACGGGCCCCCGGCACCGCTACGACTCAAGGGCGACGCCCTGTTGGGAAAAAATCCGGTCAGCGAGCACCCGTATCTCACCTGGGCCAGCGGCCCGGGAGCGAATCCGCCGAAGCCGGATGCCACGCCTGTAGCCGAGGATCATTTCGAGGCGACTCAGCCTGCCTTGCTGCCTCGCGGATCGGCCTATCACACCGGCGGGGATGTGTGGCTGGTAGCTGATGGACCGGGGTCGGAAACCATCCATGGGTCCATCGACAACACGGATATCTACCGCATCATCGCGAAGGAAATCGCAAAGAACTGACGCAGAGTTCCCCTGCGTACCCAGCGAAGCGGACTTCCCGGAACCGGCTTTATCAAAGAAAAACGCCGCCCTTTTGCGAAGGCGGCGTTTTCTTGAATCGGTATCTTACCAGCGATTACGGGGTCGGGACCGTGGCAATCGTCTGAAGGATGCGGCTCGCGATCTTGTACGGATCGCCAGCGGAGTTCGGACGACGGTCTTCGAGGTAGCCCTTGTAGCCGTTGTTGACGAAGCTGTGCGGGACGCGGATGGAAGCGCCACGGTTGGCCACGCCGTAGTTGAACTTGTCGATCGACTGGGTCTCGTGGAGACCAGTCAGACGGAGATGGTTGTCCGGGCCGTAAACGGCGATGTGCTCGTTCTTGTACTTGTCGAAGGCAGCCATGAGGGCCTCGAAGTACTCCTTGCCGCCGACTTCACGCATATACTTGGTCGAGAAGTTGGAGTGCATGCCGGAGCCGTTCCAGTCGAGATCCTTGCCGAGCGGCTTGCAATGGAAGTTCACGTCCACGCCGTACTTTTCGCAAAGACGGAGGAGGAGGTAACGGGCCATCCACACCTGGTCAGCAGCGGTCTTGGAACCCTTGCCGAAGACCTGGAACTCCCACTGGCCCTTGGCCACTTCGGCATTGATGCCTTCGTGGTTGATGCCGGCCTCGAGACAGAGGTCGAGGTGGGTGTCGACGATTTCACGGGCGATGTCGCCCACGGCATTGTAGCCGACGCCGGTGTAGTACTTGCCCTGCGGCTCGGGATATCCCTCACGCGGGAAGCCGAGCGGGCGACCGTCCTGATAAAGGAAATACTCCTGCTCGAAGCCGAACCAGGTATCCGGATCGTCCACGATGGTGGCACGGGCATTGGTCGGGTGCGGGGTGCCGTCCGGAAGGAGGACTTCGCACATGACGAGGACGCCGTTTGTCTTGGTGGCGTCGGGGAAAACTGCAACGGGCTTGAGCACGCAATCCGAGCTGTGACCCTCGGCCTGCTTCGTCGAGCTGCCGTCGAAGCCCCAGAGCGGGAGCTCCTCAAGAGTCGGGAAAGAGTCAAATTCCTTGATCTGGGTTTTGCCACGGAGATTGGCCACCGGCTCGTAACCATCGAGCCAGATGTATTCCAGTTTGTACTTCGCCATATTTTTCTTCGAGTGTCTTGTTTTGAGCGGACCGCGCCGGAGGGGACCGCATAAGTGTTGTTTTTTACCCTTTATCCGTACGGCGCACCTATTGAAGAGCAGGAACGATGCCAACCCTCAAGAAGATCCGGTAGCCAAGGGAAAATCCCCGGTGAGGACTTGCAGCCAACCCGGCCAGCGGCGACGATAAGAGCCGAATGCATCAGGTCAAAGACACCCTCCGCGCCACGGTGCGTATCGGCTACGACGGACGAGTCCACAAGACCTTCCGTGGGCCGAACGCGCAGGAACGCTTCGACACTGAGGTGAAGGTACTGCGGTTCCTGGAGAAGATGCAGTGCCCCTTTGTACCTCGGCTGCTGGAGTCTGATCCAGAGCAGTTAAAAATCGTCACCTCAAGCTGCGGTCAGCGGGTCGACCACCTGGACGACGACCGCAGGGTGGAGCTTTTTGCGGAATTGGAAAAATACGGCGTCCGTCACGACGATGCCGAGACACGCAATGTCACCTACCGGCAGTCGGATGGGCGCTTCTGCTTGATCGATTTCGAGTTTGCGACCATTTTGCCGGGTTTTGAGGAGGCCGATGGAGCCAGTCAACCAAGTCATACCGAATCAACGCCTGATCTGGCACGGCCGCAGCAACACGGGCCGCGTCCGGTTGAACAATGAGGACACCTTTCTCGGGCTGCAATTCGACGCCCGGGAGCTGAGATACCTCGGGCGGGAAGGCGAGGGATCTACGGATCATGGCGACTACGTTTTTGCCGTAAGCGATGGCATGGGCGGAGCGGCGGCGGGAGAGTTTGCCAGCCGCATCACGGTGGACAAGGTGACGCGGTTCCTGCCAGCGGCCTTCAAACGCTCGGCGCAGGGGCTGGCCGCAGGTTTTGCCGATATTTTCACCGAGCTGTACCACGAGATTCACAAGGCAATTTCCTATCTTTCCTGGGGCGATCCGGATTGCGCCGGGATGGGGGCGACGCTCACGCTGACCTGGTTCACGCCGGGATGGATGTATTTTGCCCACATCGGTGACAGCCGGCTCTACTATCTCCCGGCGAGCGAAGAGGGAATCAAGCAGCTTTCCCATGACGACACCTACGTCGGGTGGCTTTTCCGCCAGGGAAAGATCAGCGAATGGGAGGCCAAGCAGCACCCGGGACGCACGTCTCTGCAAAAGGCGCTCGGAGCAGGCCATCAATTCGTCGATCCGCAAGTCGGCGCGGTGGCGTACCAGAAAGGCGATGTTTTCGTGCTGTGCAGCGACGGCGTGGTGGACGGGTTGTTCGACAATGAGATCCGCCGTCTCCTGAAAGACCCCGAGCCGGCAGAGCGCCAGCACGATCCCGCCCAGCGCATTGTCACGACCGCAGTGGAGCGCTCGGGACGAGACAATACGACCGCGATCGTGATCGAGGTGGGTTAGGATCACCTTGCGCCTGTCGAACCAGCGCTCGTCCGTGCAGCCAGCGGCGCAGCAATGCTCTCGAGGGATTTTCTCTCCGCCTTGACGCCAAGCCAGGCCTCCACGAGTGCGGCGGAAATCATCAGCACGGCGGCGAACAGATAACCCAGGAAGAGCGGCCAGCGGTCCTGCCCGCCCACGTCGATCAGCCAGCCATAAAGCAGCGGGGCGGCGACTCCGCCAAAGAATGTCCCCACCGCGAAGAAAATCGCGATGGCCAGCCCGCGCATTTCCAAGGGAAAAATCTCGCTGACCGTGAGGTAAGCGGAACTCGCCGCCGCCGAGGCCACGAAGAAGATCATCATCCACGCCGCCGTCTGCCCGGTGGAGGAAAGAGCGTGTTGGAGGAAAAGGATCGAGGAGCCGACCAGCAGCAGGCCGCTGCCCGCGTAGGTCGCCACGATCATCGGCTTGCGTCCCCAGGTATCAAAAAATCGCCCGAGCACCATGGGGCCGACGGCATTTGCCAGGGCGAAGGGCAGCAGGTATCCGCCCACCGTCAACTCCGACACGCCGAAATAGCGCACGAGCACCAGCGGATAGGTGAAGAACACGCCATTGAAAAAGAAGGCCTGCGCGATCATGAGGGCGAGACCGAGGACAGAACGGCTCCTGTGTTCATGCGCCACGGCGTGCCAGATTTCACGGAAGGACGTGCCCTTGCGGGCATGAACACGTATTGACGGTTCCCGCAGCGGAGCCAGCTCGCCATGATGCGCCTCCGCATGCCGCTCCACCTCCGTAACAATCTGCTCCGCCTCCTCCGCCCGCCCGTGAACCATGAGCCAGCGCGGACTCTCCGGCACCCAGCGGCGAAAGAAGAGAATGACCAGGCCCAGCAATGCGCCGATACCGAAGGCCATTCGCCACCCCAGCCAGACGGGGAGGAAATCCGGGTGCAGCAGCACGAGTGTCGCGCTCGATCCGATGGCTGCGCCGATCCAGAAGGTGGCGTTGATGATGAGATTCACCCGACCCCGCAGCCTGGCGGGGATGAGTTCATCGATGGCGGAGTTGATCGCCGCATACTCGCCGCCTATGCCTGCGCCAGTAAGGGCGCGGAAGGCGATGTAGCTCCAGAAATCCCACGAGAACGCCGTGGCGGCGGTGGCAGTGAGGTAGACGCCGACGGTGAGGAAAAACAGCCTTTTGCGTCCGAAGCGGTCGGTGGCCCAGCCAAAACCCAGCGCACCAAGGACGGCACCGATCAGATAGGCCGAAGCGCTCGCGCCGATCTGGACGGGCGAGAGGGCAAGGGCCTCGGGATGAGTGAGCACCCCGCCGAGCGCACCGGCCAGGGTGACCTCCAGGCCGTCGAGAATCCAGGTGACGCCGAGAGCCGTGACCACCAGCCAGTGCCAGCGTGTCCACGGCAGGCGATCCATCCGCTCCGGGATGCGCGTTTCCGTCCAGGGAGAAGCGTTCACGCTCGGGATTCGCATCCCAGGCGCGATTCGGACCCCTGAAAATCCGCGCTACTCGGAGACGACAGGATTCGTGAGCCGGCCGATTTTCTCGACCTCGACGGTCACCTCGTCGCCCGGCTGGAGCCAGCGGGGAGGATTGCGCGCCATGCCGACGCCGTGCGGCGTGCCGGTGAGAATGACCGTTCCCGGATAGAGCGTCGTGCTCCCGCTGAGGAATTCGATCAGCGTGGGCACATCGAAGATCATATCCGCCGTCGTCCAGTCCTGCAGGGTCTCCCCATTGACGATGGTTTTAATTGCGAGGCTGTTGGGGTTCGGAATCTCGTCGCTCGTGACCAGCACGGGGCCAAGGGGAGCGAAGGTATCGAACGACTTGCCCCGGCACCACTGGCCGCCGCCCCAGTTCTTTTGCCAGTCGCGGGCGCTCACGTCGTTTGCCGCAGTGTAGCCAAAGACATAGTCGAGGGCGTGCTCGCGCTTCACGTTCTTGCAGGTCCTGCCAATGACGACGGCGAGTTCGCATTCGTAGTCCACCTGATGGCTGGCCAGTGCGGTGGGGAGTTGGATGGGGTCGCCGGGATTCTGGAGCGTGTTGGGGGTCTTGACGAAAAGGATGGGAAACTCTGGGATCTTTGCCTTTGTCTCCTCGGCGTGGTGGCGGTAGTTCAGCCCGATGCAAAGGATCACGGACGGAACCAGCGGGGCGAGGAGCTTGGCCACATCGGCGGTTTCTCCGGTGGGAGTCAATTCTCCAAACAACTCCCCGGCGAGGCGTTCAAAGGAACCGCCTGCCTCTCTGGCGTAATGAATGTCTCCGGCGCTGTCCGAGTAACGAATGATCTTCATGGCTGGTAAAGGAATGCCGCTCTGGCACGGCGAATGACTCCCTAACACCCCGGCAGGCGGGAGGCCAGCCCGAACCACTTACAGCGAGGGCCAGGGCATTAGTCGGATCGTCCCCGCGCGTCGACAGGCCAGACATCGACCACCTCGCCACCCCGTACGACATGCACACGGTCGGCAAGATTCACCACGGGGCAAACGTGAGCCGGAGTGAAGAGCAGCCGGTCCCCCACCCGCAGGTTGGAAACGCCGCGGCCGGTGACGAACCCATGCTCCTCGCTGAGACGCGTCACATTAACGTCCTCGCGATCCACGGCGCGGGCGGTGATGTTGCCGGAGTATTTGTCGCTCGAGAAAACCTTTGAACCAGCATCGATCAAGGCCAGATCCGGCTCGGGACGATCCACCACGGTGGCCAGCACATGCAGCGCGACATCTCCGAAAGTCATTCCGCCGGGACCCTCGGCAAGATTCAGGTCCCCGTAAACATACGCCCCCGGGCGGACGGCTTTCACCGGGAAACGCTTGAGGAATTCCGCCGCCGTGACGCTGCACCCCGGCCAGACCGGAACGTCTTCGCCGATCTCGTCGCGTGCCGCCTCAAGCGAATCCTCCGCCGCCCTCACCAGGATCTCGACCTGCTGTGGCGTGCGAGCCTGATAGGCGTGGCCCTCGTGGGTGTAAAGCCCGGCGAGCCTCATGCGATGCGAGGAGCGGATGCGGTCGGCCAACTCCCCGGCGGCAACCGGAGTACGCACGCCCTCGCGCAGCAGGCCGGTATCGACGGCCATGAGGACGGGCACGGAGATGCCGGCTGCCTCCAGCACCTTTTCCAACACCTCGAGGTGCGCCTCGCTGGTGACGGCGAGGATGAGTTCGTCAAGCATTCCGGCCAACTCGCGCAGGCGGCGGGCCTTGCTCACATCGGCCAGAGAGTACGCGATGAAAATGCGTCGCACGCCCGAGGGCAGCATCGCCTCGGCCTCGCCGAGCTTGGCGCAGGTCGCGCCCTTGGCCCCGGCGGCGAGCTGCTTTTTCAGGACGGCCACGGATTTGTGGGTCTTGATGTGCGGCCAGAGCTCGACGCCGGCAGCATCGCAGGCGGCCTGCATGGAGGAGATGTTTCGTTCCAGCCTGTCAGGATCAACGATCAGGGCCGGTGACGGGATGGCGTCCGGGGTTTGCATGGCTCTGAAACGGGATGCTCTCAGCTTTTCCCGGCGGATTCAATCTCGCCCGCACGCTTGACCTCGCGGGAATAAACCGACATTCCCAGAGCCATGAGCGCACGCGTTTACCTCGCAGGACCGGACGTCTTCTTTCCCGATGCCAAAAAACTGGCCGTGACGTACAAAGCGATCCTCGCCGAGTACGGACTCGACGGGCAGTTCCCGCTCGATAACCAGATCCAGGCCGCGACGCTCCAGGAAACCGCCCTGGCGATCTTTGAGGCCAACTACCGCCTCATCGACTCCTGCGACGCGGTACTTGCCAACATGGTCCCCTTTCGCGGTCCGTCGATGGATGTCGGGACGGCGTGGGAAATCGGCTACGCCTATGCGCAGGGCAAGCCCATCGTAGGTTACACAGACATCCTCACGCCGTACCGCACCAAGGTGCATCACAGCGGCTTCTCGCAGGCCGAGACCGATCCCGTGGACCATCTCGGCCACGAGATCGAGCACTTTGAAGGCATCGACAATCTCATGCTCACGCAATCCGTGCGCGCCATCAAACCGACCCTCCGCGAAGCCGCCGAGTACTTGGCGACGATTGTTTAAAGCGGGTTTTAACCTGCTCCAACTACCAGCCGAGCACCTGGGCAAAGATCAGCGGAGCGACAATGGAGGCGTCGCTCTCGATGATGTGCTTCGGCGTGGCGACGCCCAGCTTGCCCCAGGTGATCTTTTCATTCGGCACCGCGCCGGAGTAGCTGCCATAGCTCGTGGTCGAGTCGCTGATCTGGCAGAAGTACCCCCACAACGGCACGTCCCCGCGCTGCAAATCCTGATGCAGCATCGGGACGACGCAGATCGGGAAATCCCCCGCGATGCCTCCGCCGATCTGGAAGAAACCGATCGAGCCGGTCGCGCCCATCGGACGGGCCGTGGCGGTGTACCACTCCGCCAGCGAGATCATGTACTCAATGCCGGTGCGCACCGTGTGGACATTGCGAATATCCCCGCTGATGCAGTGTCCGGTGTACATGTTGCCGAGAGTGGAGTCTTCCCAGCCCGGGACGAACATCGGGAGGTTGCGCTCCGCCGCGGCAAGGAGCCAGCTATTCGCGGGGTCGATTTGGGATTCCAGCTTCCCGCCAAGCAGGATGCGGTAGAGGAACTCGTGCGGAAAACACCGTTCGCCCGCGCGATCCGCTGCCTGCCATTCCGCCAGCACGGCGGCCTCGATGCGCCGCATGGCCTCCATCTCGGGGATGCACGTATCGGTCACGCGATTCATGTGCCGGTCGAGCAGCGCCTGCTCATCGTCGGGCGTGAGATCACGGTAATGCGGTACGCGCTCGTAAAAATCATGCGCGACGAGGTTGAAGACATCCTCCTCGAGATTCGCACCCGTGCAGCAGATGGCGTGCACCTTGCCCTGCCGAATCATTTCCGCGAGCGAAAGCCCGATCTCCGCCGTGCTCATCGCGCCCGCCATGGTGAGAAACATCACGCCACCCTGGTCGAGATGGGCGGTGTAACCATCGGCGGCGTCCCGGAGCGAAGCCGCATTAAAGTGCCGGAAATGATGGCGGATGAATCGGGAGATTTCGCCGCCTGCCTGTGGAACCGTGTGCATTTTTTCAAAGCCAGTCGTGGCCGGACTGACAACGGGTATGGGCAGCAAAAAGCCACCCGGTTTCGTGGACGGCTACGGGTCGTCGACCCGCCATGACCGTCTCTGGGGTGGCTGAGGGGAAAGGTATCGGGAAGGCCCGCCTGTGGCAAGTCAGAGTTCGGGTTGGCCGCGTGGAGTTGACATCGCTCCCAGCCTGCCCACCCGCTTACGCCAAGGCATGCTCCCTCCTTCCGCTTAGCGGCCCGCCTTATTTTAGAGATCGACAGCGTTGCTTAGAAATACTTTAAGGAAAGCCCCATGATTAAAGTGTCTCTTGCACTCGCGGCGAGCGTCCTCGGACTTTTTCTGAACAGCACCATCGCCCAGGAGGTCGATAATCCGGACTTTTCCAAGGGAAAAACCGGATGGATGGGAGACGGCAAGGTCGTGTATTTTGCCGCGGATGGGACCATCTCCGAAACGGCCGCTGCCGGCGCCGTGCCGGGGTTAAAAATCGAGCTCAGCAAAAACGAGTGGAAGGAAGTTCACCAGAATCTGCGCCCCAAGCAAAAGGATACGGAAATCCAGTACTCCGTGCAGGTCATGGCCGATCCGACATTCGTTCGCCTGCCGGAATCCAAGGATTACTCCGACGTCGATTTCCGCCAGGGAAGCGGCTATGCTTGGAGTGCGCTGGTTTATCCGAAATGCGATTTTCTCATGCGCGTCCATGACGACACCTGGTACTACCGCCCCCGGTCGCTGACCCCTCTCGGAACCTGGAAGACGTTTTCGGAAAGCTTCCCCAACCTAAAGGCCCGCCAGCGTGAAATCGCGCTCCTGTTTCCTCCCGGAGAAGGAACGATCTACGTCAAAGGCAAGTAAAGCCCCCCTTTCGCGCCCGGGGCCTGGGCTGATTAACCGGGACAGCGCTCCGTGGCGGGCTTGGCGTTGGGGTGTTCAGTCTGATGTAGGCGAGCTTTGCCCTTCCTTCAAGATTCCGCTTCCGGCGGAATCGCTCCCTTTCGTGTGCTCATGGCGCGGGAGCCGGTCTTTCCGAGAGGCGGTTTCCTTATTCGGGTGTTCGTAGCCGAGAAGCTTGTCGCACTTCATATTCCCAATAGTTGGCATCCGCCCTGCTATGGTTGGGCCATGCGTTCCGAACGTCCTCCCGCCTCCAACAAAAGAGCTTCTATATCTGAAGCCAAGTTCAAATTGCCGCCAAACCATATAAAAGGCGTCGAAACATGAATTGCAACCTCGATACTATCACCTATCTCCTTGCAGGTTACTCCAACATTCGCCTTCCCGTTCGAAATCATCCAGCCAAAGCTTCTATCGTCAAAAATGAGATCTTTTGACAACTCTTCTCCGACCAAAGGAACTACCTGATACCCCTTACCCCTCACGCGAACCAGCCACAGGTCGAATAACGAGTCCTTGTCGCATTTAAGTCTCTTCAACGTCATAACACCTTCATTGATCAGGTTTAGGATTGGGAGTATTTAGCGAGAACACGCCCTGAATCACGACTTTTACCGCCCAACACAGAAGACAGGCGCTTTCCTTATTAAGGTGTTCCTAGCGAAAAAGCTTGGCACACTTCATCCCACGATTAGCCAACATCCGCCCAGCTATAATTGATCCGTGCGTTCATTTTTCCGAACAAAGGACCCTTGTTCACTCAATTTCTTAACCAAATATCCAACTATTCGCTGCCTACCCGTTCGCTCAACCAGATCCTCATTTAACACCAAATCCTCGATTGCAGCCTCGATTATCGGCCAAGCTAAATCTTTTTTAAATTCGTCGTATACACATTTCATTTACTTTTAATCTTTCGACCTCCCGGATTGGCCAGTGTGTTCGCTTTTTATCTCTGAAAACACAGCTCTTGCGTCAGGATCACCATCCACGAGTCTTTCTAAAAATTGAGGATATCCCGCCCACGCCGACGGTACGATTATCGGAGATTCTTCCGGCAATAGCTTCCATCCCACCGGAATGCAAGAGTCGACCATTTGAAAAAATACGGAACAATATGGCTTCGGATAGTTGGCATTCGGCTCGTCACACAAATATAGCCACACAAAATTGAAACGAACAAGCAGCCCTATCACATGATATTCCTCTCCAACAGTTAATCCAATATTCTCCAAGTGAACACTCTCTTGAACATGTTGACGAATGCGAGGATCTAAAATTTCTGAAACTTTATTTAGAACACACCGTACGATCATATTGGATTTCTTATACTAAGAAGGACGCCCGCCGAAGCCAGCGATTCCTGCGGCAGGGTGCTCAGCCGGTTCTGGGCGTCGTAGGTGTATCCCACGTCGGCCTTCCCGGCCTTGCTCGCATCCGGCTCGGTCACCGTCAGCAGGTTGCCCGTCGCGTCGCACGTCATCACCCGGTTGTCCTGGGTGCGGCCCATGTAACAGGAGGGGAACAAGCCACAGGGCAATCACGGCGTCGTGAAGGCCCGGGGCGGGCCTGGCTGGAGATTGGGAACGCTGGCGTAGAGCCTCGATCACCGGGGGAGATTACCCCTTTCGATTGACCAGCGGAAAGGACTCTGAATCGAAAAATGGAGCCATGGGGATTCGAACCCCAGACCTCCTCAATGCCATTGAGCAGCCCCACCCTCTAGAATCCCGGATTTCCCTCTAGGATTCGCATTCATTCGTTCACAAGAATTGCCATTCTTGTTGATTTTTTGGGCACTATAGGTCACTTTCCCCTTGTGCCAAAAAGGGCAACATTTGAACCAGTTCGGGTGGATGGACGGAAGAGCGGTTGGAAGATCGACATCCCCGCTCGCTACTCGTCGACCGGAAAACGCGGGCGGTATTTCTTCACCACGAAGACAGAGGCGGAGAACTTCGCCGACGATGAACGTACCCGGGTGAAGAACTTCGGAATGCAGGGGGGCGGAACGCTCTCCCCTTCCCAATCCGAGCAGGCGCTCGCGGCATTCTCGGCACTGTCCCCGCATGGCGTAACCTTGAATGAGGTCGTACAAGATTGGCTTTCCAGGAAGCGCGACCGGGAACAGTCTGTCCCCTTCTCTCAAGCCAAGGACAAGTTTCTTGCCCATCTCGCCAAGAAGAAGATCAAGGGCCGCCGTGTCAGTGGAAAATATCAACAGACCGCAAGACAGGTGTTCGGTCGTTTTCCCTCGCTGTCCGACAAGATGCTTTCCGACATCGACGCCCGGACATTGGCGCTGGCATGTGAAGGAATGACGCCGAGCGTAAAATTCACCGCCCTGGCCGTTCTTTCCTCGCTCTTCAACTGGTCCGCTGAAACTCCGCGTCATTGGGTAAAAGCCAATCCGGCCAAGGATGTTCCCCGCGATGATCTTGGAGCGCGACGGGTCGATACGTTTTCGCCTGCCGATGTGAAAACGGTGCTCAAGACTCCAACCGACGACGATATCCGAAAATACCACGTCCTAGGATTCTTCGCTGGCATCCGCCCCGAGGAGCTGCCGCGAGTCCGAGAAGAGTTCATCAACTTGCCCGAGCGGGTGATTGTGCTGCCGCACGAGATCACCAAAACCGGAGTACGTCGAGTCATCGAGATCAACGATACGCTTTTAGCGTGGCTGGAATGGTTCGCATCACGCAGCGTCCCACAGCCCGGCCCCATCATATCACCCGTAAATATCAGGAAGAGGCTCCGCGCCTTCCGCGAAAAAGCCGGAGTCGCATGGATTCAGGACGGCATGCGCCATTCGTATGCAAGCTACTGGCTCGCGATTCACAAGGACGAGCATCGCTTGAGAGATAACCTGGGGCATCGCAGCGCAGATGAGCTTTGGGACCACTACCACAAGGCAAAGACCCAAAAGGAGGCGAAAGAATTCTGGAACCTGACGCCGACGAACATTTTCGACAAATCAGAATGACCGCCCCATCAAGCAAAGACGCTCAGTCTAGAATTGAAGTGCATTACAAGGCCATAAATACCTTGTGTGGCATTCATCCGGATGACGCGCATTTGGCGATTTGTGCAAAGCTCAAACATAAAAACACAAATGTGACGCTCAAAAAAATCGATGACCTAATGATTGATGCTCTGGTTTGCATGGAAAACAATCTTACGTCAGTTCAGAAGGACTACGAGCAACGCAGACGAAAGGACGATCCCGCGTTTGCCAAAAAACTAGACCGAGCGCGGTATGCCACCCGCAAGCCAACATTCAGCCAAGCCGAATTGTTTGTACTACAGAATTGGCGCAGAATTTGCCCCGCTGTCAAAAAAGGGGTTCCAGTCACGGACGAGCAAAGGAAAGCCCTGTGCGAACTTGCGGAAAAAGTTCCAGGGCTACGGGAGTGGTCGCCAGATGCAGCGGGTGCGTTTATGGAGAGATTTGGGCTATTTCGGTCCGCAGTAGATGTCCGAGAGTCCTTTAAAAAAACATGGCAACGCCTAGGGCTAAAATCCTTCGACAAAAAGAAAATCGTAGGGCTCGTTGAGACATCGAACGGATATTGGCGCTTTATTGAACCCGGCGACCTGTAAGCTTATTTCAGTTTTTGTCCCCACAGAGAGGGAATTCACTGTATAAATAGGTAGGCACTCCAATGAGTGCCAACGATCTACTGACAAAGCAGGAAGCCGCCAATCTCTTGGGTGGCAGTAAGCCGGTATCAATATCCTACATCGATCAACTTCTCGCTCGCCGCAGACTGCCGAAGGTACGCCTATCCTACAAGGTCTGCCGCATTCCACGCGCTGCGGTTGAAGAGTTCATCGCCAAACGCACCGAGGTCGCCCGATGAGCGCCCCCGGAAAACGAAGCAGGCCGACCACTCGCAATGATCGGCCCGCTAATAGCTTCGAGTGTGAAGAAAAGCTAACGCCTGCCCGCGAAAAGCTCAAGCGGATTTCTCAGAATCTCCGCGCACGTCACGCGGTATCGGGAGCATCGTATTACCTTCGGCTTGCCGATGTTCTGGAGGCCGCTGCACTAAAATGAGAATCCTGCGCAGGCTGCGCAGCCTGATTAGAACCATCGCGCCGTTCCTGGGAGTATCCCCGAAATGAAGCCCGCCCTTTCTCATCCAGGCCGGGAGAGCGCCGTCATTGGGCGACTCGCCGCACAAGGAAGACTTCCGAGGTATAATCCCGATTCCTTCCTTGCTCGGGAGTACCGCGCTATCGTCACCGCCGCGGCGAGCATCGCCCGCGATGGTCGGGAGCCCCACATCATCGCCATCAATGAGCGAATCGAGGCCAACCCGATGCTTTGCCGGGAGATGCAGGAGACGCTTGGCGATAGCTGGGCAACTGCGTGGCAGGCGAGAGCTGATTCTAGTCTGGCGTTTGGTGCTGAGGGGCCAATCCTAGACTGCCTCCGCGATCTTGAAGAGGCAGCACTAGAGCGCGAATCCCAAGAGGCAACAAAGCAACACGCCGAGGGCCACATATCCCGCTCCGAACTCCTCGACCGCCTAACCGCGATAGAGAAATCCGGACGCTCCGATTCTGGCGACGTGTCAGACCTCTTTGCCGATGTCGGTAAGATCCTTTCCGCCGGACTGGACCCTGAGCGCCCCACCGTTGCCGAGTATGCCACCGGGTCTTTCCTGTTCTACGCGGGGCGGCTCAACGAAATTCACGGCGAGCCGGGAACGGGCAAGAGTAATATCAATCTCCTCGCCACCATGACGGTACTGGCGACCGGGCAACCTGTTCTCTACATCGACCCCGAGGACAGCGCCGAGGCGGCAATCCGCCGTCTTCTCGGCTTCGGATGCCCGGAGGATGTCATACGGGATCACTTCAAGCACACGCGATGCCCAGCGGGAGACGACTACGCGCGCCTTGCCTCCTGGGCGACAGCAAATAAACCTCCTCTTGTCATCGTGGACGGTCTTGCTGAGGCACTCGCCGCCGATGGATTGAGCGAGGACAAACCCGAGGATTTCTTGAAGTTCTGCCGGGAGCGCCTGCAACCATTCACCGATGCAGGGGCGGCAGTCGTTCTCTCCGATCACGTCGTCAAGAGCGCCGAGAACCGGGGCCGATGGTCACGGGGGACAGGGGCGAAACTCGGGCGATATGATGGCGTTTCGTATGCCGTGGAATTGGGTCAAGGATACTCCCCGACCGTTGAGGGTTTTGTCCGGCTGTCGGTCGCCAAAGATCGAAACGGAGGCGTGGGCGTTGTTGGCCAGTCTGTCACCGAGATTCATTTCTCACCGATGGAAGCAGGACTAACCCGCGTCACATTCAAAAAACCAACTGGAAAGAGCGAGGGGCGATTCCTTCCTACCGCGCTTATGGAGAAGGTTTCGCGGCAACTCGAAACCGTACCAACCTCATCGGCCCGCGATCTTCGAGCACTAGGCAAATCGGATTTCGTTGATAGAGCCATCCGAGAACTCGTTGCCATGGGCAATCTCCAAGTCACTCCGGGCGGCATTGGAAGGTCGAACAAATACAAGCTCATCAAGCCGTATCGGGAGGACAACTCCGATGTTTAACACACCGTGCCCCTACCGTGTCCCAACCGTGCCCCGGACACGGTTGCAACCCACCGTGCCCCTGTGCCCCTCTCCCTTTAGGGAGGGGCACGGTCGGGCACGAGTGCGAGGCAGCAATTCAAACTCGAAACCTTGGGGCACGGTCAGAAGCTAATGAAACATCACGAACCACACGACGAACCGGAGAACTTGAATCTAGCTTTCCAGGTAGCACACCTTGAGCAGGAGCTTGCCAGCTACAAGCAGCGCACACGCGAGGCGATAGGCGATCTCGTCGGCGACGTAACCCAGTATGTGCGGGAGGCCGTGCACACCAAGGCCGGATACGTCCTAACTCAGGAAGTGTTGATCGACATCGACGAGCAACTAGCCGCACTCGATGACACAATCATCCGGCGAGTGTTCAAGCGATGAACCAGCCGCATCACCCCCGTATGAAGGAATCTCTTCCGAAAATTTCTCTAGGTCAGGTTCCGTCGAAGGCAGCCTGTTTTCGAGCGCACATCACCGTCCTTTTCTGAATCCGAACCATTGTCATGAAACGTCAAAAATACGCCCACCCGCTCCGAGTTTATGCGGAGCAATATCAAGTCAGCCTCTCCACGATAAAGCGATGGAGCGCCCGCGATCTCAACTTGGACGATCCGAACGCGATACGCTCGGAGGTACTCGTTCAGAAGCACATGCCCCCGAATATGCCTTTCAGCGACTCGGCAGGGACAGACAAGGCACTCGAACTCAGTAAGACCCTTCTCGCCGCCAAGGAAGTGATCAAATGGCTTGTGCCGAACTGCTATGACAGAGCCGCCGTTGAGGGGAGAGGATCGACCAGGGAGGAGGCTATTGCTGGGTACGAGGAGATGTTTTCCTTCGTGGTTGAGGTGTGCTGGAAAACCTGCGTCCTGATTCAACTGCAAGGACTCACCTTCGAGGCAGCGAGGGAGCAAGTGTTTACGGAATTTGACGCGAAGCTGGGGGCGACTGGCGATGCCGTTTCTTGATGATGCTGGCATTCCGATTCTGGCGGTGCCTCCAGCGGTGTACGAAGAGGAAGAATCCGAAGGTTCGAACGCTGGCCCCGATAAATGGGATGCGCTGGCCGTGTATTCCCGGCTACTCGGGATGTGCTCTACGCCGGGTCAGATAGCAGCCGCGCAATATGTTTGCGGCATGGACAACAGGCGTCCCTGCGAAATCGCGTTATCGCTCCGTGTCAGCCGCCAAAGGTTCAATGCTTTGCGGCATTGGGCCGAAAAGCGCCTCTCTATAATCAAGGGGGGTGTTTACGAAGGAACCGCATAAACAAAGGCTCGGCGGACAATTCAGTTTACGCGGCGCGCATTTGTATATGCACGATCAATTGGAAGCTCGAAAAGCTGAAGCGATACCTTACACGGCGTTTCTTGAACAGAATGCACCGCAATCCAAGAACTTCGATGATCTCCTCGGCAAGTGTGATCTTGAGTTTGGGAAAAAGCACCCCTCTCGCGGGGTTTTTCAAATCGCACGGAGCCGCTACGACGCCGGGCAAATCATTCCGAAAAAGTTTCATGACATTATCGAATCCATCGGCACGGAAACTCCCAAAGCTGAAAGCACTCCCGCCCTTGCGGCTGAAGCAGCCAAGCCATTAACGCCGCCCGCCGTTGTCTCTGCTCCGATTGCTTCCACCCCTAGCAAGCCCGCCGCGAAGGCAATGCCCGCTCCTGTCGCTCCGGCTCCTGTCCGGGCAGAGCATCTTCCAAAGGTCAGCATGGCAACGCTTGGAAAGACGGTGAACGCGCTGATGACTGATCCCAATCCGAGTGTGCGCCAGCCCGTAATCGAAGGCATCCAGAAAGGACTTGAGGCAAGCAAGCTCATTCACCGCGCAGAATTCGACAAGCTGTCTCCTCAAGCAAAGATCGACTACATCCGGGGCGGCGGGAAAATTACAAACATGCTCGGCTTGGCGACGACCACCGCCGACAAGGAACAGCCCAACAACGCCAAGCCGGTCTATGCGGCTGGCGAGAAACCGTCTGATGACATCGATTTCAGCTTCATCAGTGATTTCGTCGCGAAAAGAAAGCTGCGTCTTGAGTTCGAGGAGAACCGAGGGCTGACGTGTGACTCGTGGTTGGAGTGGATGCGCTTCCGTCATGCCTATTTCGCCAGCGTCGGCGGGACCACCGAGGAAATGATGGGCCGGGCTATTGTCATTCCCAGCGTTGTCATCGAGTCGAAAAAGGAGGTCTACGACCGTGAAGAGAAGTGGAAGCGCCAGGACGCCTATTTCGTCGAGAAGCTTGCATCTCTCCGGGCCGAACTGGAGCAGGCACAGAAGCCCGGAAACTCCAGCGAGTGGGATTCACGCAGGCGTGAACGGGTTCCCCTCCTAGAGCGAGCCATCCAGCAAGCGACCTCCGATTGGCAGAACGTCCAGAAAAAGCGCGTCGACCACCACGCCACTGAGAACAGGCGGCGCGAGGAGCGATTCACCGCCATGCGCAAGGCTCTGTACTAATCCGAGAATACTTTCCGCTAGGAAAATCAGGCCCCAGCCTCTGAGGGGGATTCATGCGCCGCGCTGGGCGGCGGCAGAGGCACCCAGCAAATTTTTTTATGGCTACTGAAGCTCGCCTAAAAGGCAAACTCACGATGGACGATTCGCAGTTCCACACTGCGTTGCGTCGATCCCAGCAAAGTGCAGCGCGATTTGCATCCACTGTCGGCAGGACGGTATCGGTTGCAGGGGCCGTTGGCTTTTCTGCGATGACAGCCGGAGCCGTGGCGACATCTGTTGCTCTCGGGGCATCGGTCAAACGAGCCTTGGAACTCGGGGGGAAGTTCAACGACCTGAAGAACCGCACGGGGGCGACAGTCAAAGGGCTTACGCTGCTTTCTACAGCGTTCGATAATGCAGGTATCGGTGGCGATCAACTCGGTGCGACCATCAATAAGTTGCAGAAGGCCATTGAGGACAACAACCCCGCAATCTCTCAGCTTGGCCTAAATCTGGAGGATCTGAAAAAGCAGGCTCCAGACCAGCAGTTGCTCGCAGTCGGGAAGCGTATCGCCGGTATCAAGTCACCTTCCGAACAGGCGGCAACCGCGATGGCGATTTTCGGCAAGACGGGTGGTCAGCTTCTCCAGGTCTTCAAAGACTCCGGGGCGCTGGACAACGCAAGAGAGGTGCTTGGGTCGATGCCGGAAATCCTAGACCGGAACGCCGAGAAGTTCGACGCACTCGACGATGCAATCGGCAACATCACGCAAAAGGTTGACGCCTTTGGAGTCGGCCTTGCGGACAAGGTAGCGCCCGCGCTCGACCCGATCTTGGGTAAGCTCCTGAAGATCGACTCGGCCAAAATTGGGCAAGGTGTCGGAGAGGACATCGTACAGGCGGGAAAGAACATCAAGGACGCGGTATCGGGCGCATTCGATGGAGAAGAGGTCAAGGCGGGCATGCTCAATGCCGCTGTACAGTTTGGCGGGTTCGTTCGCGATGCCGTGGTGGGTAATGCGAGCAAAATCAGCAGTGTCTTGCTCCGTGCCTTCAGTAGCCCGGTTGCCTTTCTGCAAGCCCACCTTGAGGCAAATCTTGCGAAGCTCCAGGCACGGGCTCAGGGCATCAATGTTGATCCCGTGAGCGACGCCGATAAGGCGCGCGCGGGGGCATACGAAAAGCAGATTTCCGAAAAGAAAGATCAGCTCAAGGCGACGGCGGAAAAGTACAAGGCTGGCGGGGCTGGCATGGAACTCACGGCAGAGGGCCAGGGAATGCTCATCGCGATGGATGAGCTAAAGAAATCCATCATGAACCTGACCGAGGCGCGGGGGGATATCGTCACCCGGATGAACAATTCGGCCATGTATGATCCCAATGAGATTTATAAGCGGATCATGGCCGAGGGAGGGCCGAAGGTTGGCCCCGGTGATGGAGTTTCGATGAAGGGTCTAGCTGACGATCTGGACAAATCAGCGCGAGAGGCTGACACCCGCCTTCGCAACACGCTCTTTTCCTTGGTGAACAAGATTGCGCCGAACACCGTCAAAGCGGCCACGTCACAGAGCCAGGGGAGTGATAACACCCCATCGCCCTCCCCAGCATCGAGCGTAGCGCCTTCTACGCCCCCTGTTGCCCCCACAACGCCCCCTAGCAGCGCCGCTCCTGCTCCAGCGCCGACAGCAAGCAGCACGGTTGAGAGAGACGTGAACGGGCGACGCACGAAGATTTCAGGTGCGCGATACGGGAATCAGCTTGCTCCCGGCGGCATCGAGCGAGCCAGAAATCAACCTGCCCCATGGGAGAAACTGCGAAACTCTCCGGCTCCCTGGGATATCTACCGGAGCAGCCCTGCCCCCTGGGACTTGATGCGTAGCGATCCCGCCGTGCCGTCTCCGGTTTCACAGCCGAGCGTAAAGCCGCCCGGACGCCCTCGAATGACCACGGACGACGCGAGCCGAGAGAACAAGATCGTAGCGAGGTACGCGCAGAGCAAGGACAGCAAAAACGCGGAATCCGAGAAAGCGGCATCTTCCATGGCTCAAGACATCGCCATGATTCGCCAAGGCATGAACGTTATAACAGGCGGAGGTGGCGGCGGCGGAAAAGGCAAGGGCAAATAAGGAAAAGCCCCGCCACGACCATTTCGGGCCGTAGGCGGGGCTTTATGCTGCCGGGCAGTTATCGTTTCGGAGATCGGTGTGAGGCGTTCGGGTTGTACGTCAGCTCCTCCAGCGCCTTTTCAACGTCGCTCCAGCGATACCGGACGCATTTTGAACTGAGCTTGATAAACGGTATCAGCCCTTGCGCCTTGAGCGTGTTCACGTGGCGGACACTGACGTTCATCCGCGCAGCGACCTCTTTTATGTCAATAAGAGGCTCGATCATCGGATTACCGTCTCAATTATTCATCCATACCGCAACCCTTCTCCTCGTGTTGATTGTTTCGGTCGCCATCAATCGGAGGAAGGCGACGACATTGGAGGGCGCGCTTAAAAGGCGGAATGTTCGTTGACTGTGGTCATACTCCATATCGATGTCGAATCGGTAGCGCATGAACTCCAGATCGCGCTGGATGGTCTTTGTTGTAACTTCGAATTCTTCCGCCGCAGTCGAGCAGTTGAGCCGCTCTCCCCTTTGAAGGTCGCCTAGAATTTTTGCGATCCGTTCAACCGCAGGGAGCGCCCGACGCTGAACAACGCCCCTTTTCACGCTGCCACCTCCTTACGCGCCGGGAATGGGTCATAGCTCGCCCACACCAAGCCCGCGTCGTCTTTCTGGAACTCCCATTTTCTGACCAACATTCTAGGCTTTTGCCTCATATCGTGTTCGTCGGCCTTACGTGCAGCCCTCTTGGCTTGCTTGAGACTGTCGAATCCACGTTCGCAGGCTTCGTGCTCTCCCACCCGCCCATGGTCGTAGATGTCGTCAAGGTATCCCTCCAGAATGGAATCCGTCATTTCCTCGACGGAGGTTTCCAGAATCTCCGCCATGTGCTCGATTCGGGCCATGTGTTTGCCGGAAATTGCGACATTCACCCGCTCCTCATCGCCGGACTTCGCCGCGTAGGCGGTTGCGATGAGCTTAGAAATCAGATGATCCATTGTAAGGCCGTTCTTTCGGCCAAGCTCCTCGCCTCTATTCCACAATTCCAGGGACCAGTTACCGACATCGATAACGTTTCCCTCCGTGTCTTTGATGGTTACCTCGATGGTTTCAGCCTTTGCGGCTGCCTTCCGTGATTCTCTTTTCATGTAATAACGAAAAAGCCTCAGCCGGAAGGCTGTAACCTTTCCCGCAACGGCACGACCCGTACGCAGTATCCGACTGAGGCTTTTTTTCTCGTTTCATGTTTTTACGGCGCTGGATTCGTGGTCCAGGGTGAGAATTGCCGATCCGCTGTTACAGCAGCGAACGCCCGACCGATAGAACAGCCTGGGCGGCGATGTCAAGATTTACCTGCCGAGCTACTTTCCCGCATCGCTCTGTGCGCTCGTCCGATCCTCACCCATCGCGATTGCCCGGCGAATGTTGCGGGTTTCCTTCCGCCGTCTCTTGTACCAGAGGCGGAATGCGGTTTCGTTGATGTCCCACCCGCCGCGATTACCGCGAGGCTTGCAGGCCGGAAACTCGCCAGCTTTGGCAAATTTCTGAATCGTCCATTCCGCGTACCCGCTCACCTTCGCTGCCTCCGCGGTGGTCATAGCGCCACCTCCGTAAAGCTCGTTATTGCGTTTAGTTCAGCGGCAACAAGATGGCCGCTCGACAAGGAGGAGTGTGGCATTCTGAAATTCAGCCCCGGGAGGCCGTCTATCTCGTGCGTCGATGTTGTTATTTTCATCCCTACAGTGTAGCACCGCCAATGACCGCCAACCGGGGAAACTGAGAAAATCCAGTTTCAAAGATGGCAAGGTAATCTATGCTCCGCTGGATGTCAGCGCGTGACCTTCGCACAGTAGAATCCGTTATAGCTCTGCCAGCTGGAGAGCATTCCTGGGTTGAATTCAAGGGGGTAAAAGGGAAAGATTTTTCAGATAATAACGTCTGCCAGAACTTCGTTTTGTCGTTGGCCAAGGAACTTTGCGCGTTCGCGAACACCGGAGAAGGCCTCCTTATTCTCGGTATTGATGAAAACAAGACGACCAAAGAACGAACCGTAAGTTGTGGCGGGATTCCGCAAGTCAAGGGCCGGGAGAGAATGCAGAAATGGCTCCAGGATTCTCTGCCGCATCTCCTCGATCCCGCGTTGGTTGATTTTGATGTTTACGAAATATCAGATGGCGACGGGCTTGAAGCTGATCGAGCACTGTTCATCATCGAAATACGCCTGAGTTCGATTGCTCCTCATCAAGTAAGAGGGACGGGATGCTACTACGGAAGAGTTGCCGACAAAGCCCAACCTCTACCGCATCAATTTGTGTCGGACATCATGAATCGCTTCGTTCATCCCAAATTGAAGATCGTTTTTATATACGACGAGTTCACCAGCCCTCACGAGCTAATCGTGAACGTGATAAACATTGGACGCGTTCCGGCAAAGTTGATCAATATTCGCCTTTGGATTTGGCCAAAGGAGAGGGTTATAATGTCAGGGGATCGAGCTGTATCCTTCATCGAAGGAAAAGAGTGGCGCACCCTTGAGGCCGAGTTTCGCCCAATTCTACCAAGGCGTCATACAGAATGGAAAATCTCACTTCTCAGCCTGGGATATAAGGGGGTAAGGGTGAAGTGGGACATATCGGCAGATAGCGCACCTATTCTTAGTGGAGAACAGGAGATCACTGAATCAGACCTGATGCGCAAGATTGATAGAAACTCCAATTTGGCGGCCCTCGAGTAGCTTCTCGAACGCCTCAGGTGACTCCTCTTTGATCCGATTGGCGTCCGATCCTGAGGCGTGGAGCAAGGCCTCAACGGAGCAGGACACACAAGAATGTATTGACTGACTTCCTGCGACTTTGTTAATCCGCCGAACATGATCCTACATCCATGTTCGTGCGGGTCGTTTCGAGTTTCCACGGGAAGCTCTCTCGACAAAACAAATCAAGCAGGAGAAACCGGATTCATTTACTGTCTGGATTGCGGGCGAATTTTCGGTCTCCACCCCAAAATGCTTCAAACCAGGGAGGCGGCTGGCGCTCTCTGGAATCGACGGAGAAAACAGGAGGTCGCGAGGAACTGGAAACCCATGCGTCAAACTGCCACCTGGGCTACATGGAGCGCATCCACGAATGGCGCGAGGTGCTCAGGTCGGAGGCGTAGCAGATCTTAGCTGCCCCCTCCTGCAGGTTTTATCTCTTGACTTTGCTGTTCGCGGATAGTGCCCCAAGTGGAATTTAGATGCTTATCATTTTGGCGGACGCCTCTTTGCGCCACAAATCCAATTACGTAACACCCTATGTTGGCACTCAGCAACGCTCCGACAGTACACTTCAACACGATGCAATGCCCTACGATAAACGCATCAATCCCCGTCTGATTTACGTGTTCAGCAATTTCCCAAGGAGTGAAAACCACCCCTAGAGCCATACAAAATACTACCCCGGAAAAGATCCAAATAGGAGCAATCATTACTTTCCCCCACATGAAGAGGAAAAACCGTATTTTTTTGCCTCGATTTTCTGCTTCCCTGGCAGTTTCAGAATTATTCGGAGAATTTGAAACTATTTTTACAACAGTCTCCCGGTAGTTTTTCTCTATCTCCGATAATTTCGATCCATGATGCCCTCGCAGAGCATTTAATAAGGCCATCGTTGCTCCAAAAATACTCAGGAGCAACGCGATTAAAGTATAAAGGGGCATAGAGAGCTACCCTACGCGGGTAGCTCAGAACTTTGTAAACGTCCCCAAACAGAGTCAAACAGTTTTTCCTGTTGTTTCGCAATAAGCGGAGCACGAAAATTCACCTTGGCTTTAATAACGTCCGCCGAAGAATCCAAATCAATTGGAGGATGCGGCTCCTCAATGCGGATCATTCTCGAGTCACAGACGATAAAGTGCGATATATTGGACGCGCTTTTTGCCAATACGTACTCAAAAACCTCGCCAAATCGACTCTTCATTGACGCGAGGGCTTTAGCGCAGTCAGGAGTCGCGTTAATGACGATCATTTGAATCTTTCCGCCGGTCTTTCGTAAGTTTTCCGCAGCTGCCGCAAAGGGCCGATCAAGGGCGCTCCAAAAGTTTCCGCCACTTCCAGTCAGAATTTTCACGCTCGTCAAGGACGTTAAAAGCATTGTGTGAGTAAGGCACAATGCATCAAAAAACGAGTCGTTCTTGAAGTCCTGATCGTATCCGCGATCAATCAGGGCAGCGACAAGCTCATGAAATGGCGGCGTGTCACTCAATTCGCACGCTTCCCTGTACTCACGAAGAGCATCACTGATCTTCGTGAACGGAGATTGAGCGCTTTCGACACCAGTCGAGGCTTCCGGTTCAACGATTGCAGGCATGTTTTTCGAAGGGTTTTGTGAATATCCTGTATGTCAACAGCAGGTTTTTGCGAAAAAGACCGCACTTTTCCATGCGAACACGCATTTGGACTCGCATTTCGAGGCGAGAGTCAAAATATCAAAGTGTTCATTCGTTCTACGGGATGGAACGAACGGTTGCGTGGGAGAAATTGCAAAAATCAGCGAACGAGGCACGAACTTTCAATCCGCTCCTCGATGGAGGTCTGGATTCAGGAATCATACTCATAGCCGACAAGCTGAACGTACTTGTAGCTACAGAAAGGTCAATCAGCGAACAACTGAAAACTGCATTTTCTGGAGTCCGGGCGTCTGGACTAGTCTGGATTCAGACTGAAACTGGTTTCAAATTTCCAAGAACTCAAAAACATTCCAGACGTCTGGAATTCCGATTTTGCACCCGGTGCAAAATAGCTACCTCGGGGAGATTTCAAGGCACCAATGCGGCACCATGGAAAACCTTCATCCACACTCAGCCAGCGTAAGTCACTGAAGCTGAAGTGGTGGAGCCATGGGGATTCGAACCCCAGACCTCCTCAATGCCATTGAGGCGCTCTACCAACTGAGCTATGACCCCTTGAATTTGGGAGGGCTGATAATCTCTGCTTTCCGAAATAATGCAAGGGATAAAATTTCCCGTTATTTGTAAATCGCGTGATCGATCCAGAACGGGTCTGCGGAAACCTTGCGGAAGGCCTCAAGGGATTTCGGCGAGGAGGTGACGCGCAGGTTGCTGTAGGATCCGTCGGCATTCTCCCATCGTTCGTTCCACACGACGGCGGCCTTCAGTCGCGGCATGCGGGTTTTCATGTACTGCACGGCGTCGACGATCCACTGATCCTTGGGTCCGATGGCGGGAAACTCTCCGATCCCCCACTCCGCCAGCATGATCGGCTTGGTCGGACTGATGGCGGCAAGTTCGTCGTATCCCTGCCGAAAGGTCGACTCGACGGTGAACCATGGGTCGCCGGGGAACTGCGCGCCATAGGCACTCAGACCGAGCCAGTCGACATAGTCGTCACCGGGGTAGTAGGCGGCCATGGAATTCCAGGGGTCCGGGGGAGCGTTCTGGTTGTTGACGTGAAAGACCCAGAGGATGTTCTTCGCCCCGCGGGCGCGGACGCGGTCGACGACGTAGCGGTAGGCCTTTTTATAGGTCTCTGGACCGGCGAAAAGGCCGTTGCCCAGCGGCTGATCCGCGCCATTACGAAACCCAGACCACGGGAACCAGGTGCCGTTCATCTCGATGCCCCAGGCGACGAGCATGGGATGGCCAAAGGCCTTGGCGGCGTCGGCCCATTGGTCGATGTAGGCATCCCATTTGCCGTCCAGGATCGACTGGAGGCTGAACTGATCCGGCGGGTGGTCCTGTTGATAGGGCCGATCCCAGGGAGACCAATAGACCAGCGGGATGGAACCATGGCGGCTGATGATATCCATGTTGCGGCGGGGAAACCGCTGTTCGCCCCAGTAGCTGGAGGAGGCGATGATGGCGAGGCGGCGTCCGGTTTCCTGCTCGAAGCTCTCGATGCCCTCCAGGGTCACATCATCCTCGTGATCACCGAAGTCGAGGTAACCGCCATTATACGCGCCAATCGCGGGAACCTTGAAGGTCTTCGGAGCGGAGGCTGGAGCGGGCGGCGGAGGCACGGGTTTGGAGCACGAGGCGAGCGCGGCCGTGCAGACCAGGGCGAGGAAATGGGAGATTCTCACGGTTGGGCGGGGACAAGGTTGCCGCGTCGCTCGAGCTTGCCCCATCCCACCCAGGCGCCCTGGAGGATTTGCAGGATGGAGCGCCAGACCACGTAGGCCAGGAGCGGTCGATACACGAAGCGCATCGGAATGATCCACAGCGACCGGCTGAGCTTCTCGCCCTCAATTACGCAGGCGATGAAGGCCAGCAGAAGGTCGCAGATGAGGAAGGCCAGGAAGTAACCCACAAAGGGCAGCCCGCCTCCGGAAAGGATCGACACGATGAGAAGGAAATCCACCAGCGGGATCGCCGCCACGAGGATGATCTGGAAGATGACGACACCTGGCAGGCTGAAGCAGCCGAGCCAGCCGTAACGCGCGCTCAGGATCATGTCGCGGTGTTTCCACAGGCACTGCATGGTGCCGTAAGCCCAGCGAAAGCGTTGCCTGGCGAGGCCCGACATGGTCTCGGGAGCCTCGGTCCAGGCGATGGCGTCAGGCGTGTACGTCACACGCCAGCCGCGCCGATGCAGGCTGAGCGTGAGGTCGGTATCCTCGGCCAGCGTATCAAAGGCAAAGCCGCCGCAGTCCTCGATGGCGGATTTGCGGAAAGCGCTGATCGCGCCCGGGACGACGGTGATGGCGTTGATCCTGTCGTAGGCGCGGCGGTCGAGATTGAACCCGCAGGTGTACTCGAGGCTCTGGAACTTGGTGACCCAGTTGCGGATGTTGCCGACCTTGGCATGGCCGGAAACCGCGCCCACCCTGGGATCGGCCAGCGGCGCAACGAGATGGCGCAGCGTGTCGCGCTGGAAATGGGTGTCGGCATCGAGAAAGACGATCATCTCATGGCGCGCCACCTCGCAGCCTCGCGAGAGGGCGACGGCCTTGCCCGCGTTTGCCTGTTGGATGAGACGGACGCGCGGTTCGGTGGCGGCGAACTCCTCGACCTTGCCCGCCGTGCCGTCGGAGGACCCGTCATCGACGACCACCACCTCGACCTCGCCCTGGTAGTCGGTATTGAGCAGGGCCTTCAGTGTTCCGTCGATCACCTTGGCTTCATTGTAGGCGGCCACGACGATCGAGATGGGCGGAGCGAAGCTCTCCTGCGGCTCGCGCTTGCGCCATGCCAGCGCCAGCGCGGCCATGATGCCGCTGCGCGCCAGGGTGATCAGGCAGGCGATGATCATGAAGGCCCAGATGAAATCCTCGGTCCAGTGCGCCAGGGCGAGGGCGATATTGGAAATGATCAGCGGTGCGGTGGCGGCGTCGATCGCGAGCTTCGGCATGGACTGATCCCGCTTCAGCCCCATGATGGCTCCCACGCGAACGATCTGGTCGCCGCGATCCTGCAGGAAGTCGAGGATGCGGGGCAGCGCCTCCACCGTCTGGCTGCGATCCCCGCCCGCATCGTGCAGCAGGATCACGCTGCCGGTGAGACGCTCCTCCCGCACGCGGCGGACGATGGCGTCCGCTCCGGGCCGCGCCCAATCCTGCGGGTCGACGCTTTCGCCAACCGTGAGGTAACCCATCGTGCTCGCCTGGGCGATGGGCCGCAGATCGGAGAGACTGGCGGGCATGGAATCCGCGTTGTACGGCGGACGGAAAAGGAGGGGCGACCGCTTCGTGATCCATTCAAAGAGCCGCTCGGTGGCATTCAGCTCCAGTATGGTCTGATCCGTGCTGACCTCCCCGAGATTCGGATGCGTGTAGGTATGGCTGCCGATCTCGTGCCCCTCGCGCAGGATGCGGCGCACGAGATCCGGGTGCTCCTCCGCATGCTTGCCGAGGATGAAGAAGGTGGCGTGCACTCGGCGCGCCTTGAGGATGTCGAGGATCTTGGGCGTCCACTCGGGATCGGGACCGTCGTCGAAGGAAAGCGCCACCCGGTGCGGATTGAAGCCGCCCCAGTGTACCGCCACGGGGTAAACCGGCCAGGAGGTGAAGGTTTCCGTCAGATAGCCCGAGGCATCTGTATTGACTTCCCTCCGTCCGCCGTGGGACTCAAGTTCCGCACGGATAAAGTCCCCCTCGCCCACATGAGCGATCACGGCCCCCGGGTCCAGGTACTCAAGGTAGGTCTGGCGGTGGCGGCTGCCGATGGTACTCTCGTTTTTGCCAAAGGCCTTCCAGATCGCGGGGTCCTCGCTACCCAGGCGGTTGACCATGATGCCCCCGGTTTTCTGGTCGCCGGCCGCTTTGAGCTGGTTGGCGAAAGTCGTCGCATCGAGGAACCACACCTCGTGGGTCTCGCCCTCATAGCCGTAGGAGAAGGAGGGATTGTAATATGGTGCCTGGCTGCTGACGCCCGCCGTGCTGGCGCGCTGGGCGCGAGCCATGGCATCGGCAAAGCTCAGCGTCGTCGCATGGGTCTTGGTCGTGTTCCAGTCATACCCATAGGCACCGATGGAAATGATCCATTGCGAAGGGTCCCCATAGCCAAGCAGCGCCTTGAGCCAGCCCTCAAACCAAGGCTGGGCGGCCACGGGGCCGGGAGCGTCCTGCTCGGCATTCTCGTCATGCAACTGCGCCACCATGCGGTCGACCACGCCGGGAATCTGCTCGAGGTCGAAGACCTTGAGATCATCGCCGACCGGGATGCTCAGCCAGAGCTCGCGGTCATCCTGGTGCAGCGCATCGCGGATCTGGCCGAGAAAAGCGGTCAGCCGATCGGAAAACGCAGGGTCAAGCCCCTGCCAGTCGAGGAGGACACCGGCAGCCCCGATATCGCGCAAGGAGTCGCGGAGAGCCTTGATAAAATGCTGCTGCTGGGCGGCATCGCTCTCCAGCAAGCCCTCGATCGCATCGCTATCCCACGAGTCGCCCGAGGCGTTCGTCATCACCGGCACCATCCTGGCACGAGAGCTATGCAGCAGGGAAAGCACGCTGGGCTCGACCTCGACCCGGATATGAGCTGGGACGCCGCCAACGGACATGATCTCCGGGCAGACATGGGTCAACTCCCCGGCGTGGGCGGCAAAGGAGGCCAGACTGCGCTGGTCGCCATCATCGAGGATGGCCGCCCGCACCTCTCCGCTCTTCGCCAGGGCGGCGCGTGTCTGATGCGCGTGACCGAGGGATTTTTGCAACATGGCCTCCCAAGGTTTTCGCTCCGCCATCTGATGGGGTTTTGCCTCCAGGGCATGCAGCTTCAACCTCAGGGCCATGAGGGAATCCGGCATCTTCAGCATCGGCTGAATGAGCAGGGATTTCACAAAGACGACCGAGGCGGCCAGGACCGCGACGACTGCCACCGCCACCACGATGCGAACCCACGTCCAGCGGCGGCGCTTCGGGTCAAAAAAAACGAAGTCCTCCCTATTCATGGACCGACCCGAGGCCGGTCTTCACCGGCCCTGCGCTTCTGAAAAAACATTGCCCTGATACGACAACGGAAATCCCGCCGTCGTTCAATCAGAGCCTTACGTACCGAGGAGCAGGCGGGCCGGATTCTCGATGCAATCCTTCACCCGCACGAGGAAGGTCACGGCCTCCTTGCCGTCCACCACACGGTGGTCGTAGCTGAGGGCGAGGTACATCATCGGGCGGATGACGACCTGACCTTTTTCGGCGACCGGACGCTCCAGGATCTTGTGCATGCCCAGGATGCCGCTCTGCGGTGGGTTCAGGATCGGCGTGCTGAGGAGCGAGCCGTAGACGCCGCCGTTGGAGATGGTAAAGACGCCTCCCTGGAGGTCATCCAGCGAGATTTTTCCCTCGCGGGCCTTCACGGCGTACTCGCCAAGTTCCTGCTCGATCTCGGCGAACGACTTCTTGTCGCAATCGCGGAGCACCGGGACCATGAGTCCTTTTTCCGTGCCCACGGCGACGCCGATGTCGAAGTAGTGATTCTGGATCAGCTCATCGCCATCAAGGCGGGAGTTGATCGCCGGGGTGGCCTTGAGCGCATCGACGACGGCTTTGACGAAGAACGACATGAAGCCGAGCTTGATGCCGTGCTTCTTCACGAATTCGTCCTGCATCGCCTTGCGCAGGCTCATCACGGTGCTCATGTCGCACTCGTTGAAGGTGGTGAGGATCGCAGCGGTGTGCTGGGCGTTGACGAGCTGGGTCGCGATTTTACGGCGGAGCGGAGTCAGCTTCTTGCGGGTCGTGCGTCCGTCCTCGGAAACCGGAGCAGCCGGCTTGGCGGCGGGTTTCGGCGCGGGAGCGGGCTTGGCAGGCTCAGCAGCCTTCGGCGCGGGAGCGGGTTCTGGTTTGGCGGGAGCTGGCTCAGCCTGCGGAGCAGCCGCCTTGGGGGCTTCCTCCTTGGGAGCCGGGGCGGCACCGCCAGCTTCGATCAAAGCAACGACCTGACCGATTTTCACCTCATCGCCCTCGGCGGCCTGGGTCTTGAGGACGCCGGCTTCCGGAGAGTTGACCTCCGTCGAGACCTTGTCGGTCTCCAGGGTGAAGAGGACTTCGCCGGCCGAGACGGTCTCTCCGTCCTTCTTGTGCCAGGTCGAGATGATGCCGGAGGTAATGGATTCTCCGACGACGGGAACTTTGACTTCAACGCTCATGGGATACTTTTTTCGGGATTACACCTCGAAGGCTTGCTTGACCAGCGCGGCTTGCTCCCGCTGGTGCATCTGCATGGTGCCGGAGGCCGGACTCGCGCTCGCGGGACGGCCTGCATAATAAATATAGCCGGGGAAGAGATTGAGGAGGCGCGGCAGGATGAATGACCATGCTCCCATGTTCTCCGGCTCCTCCTGACACCACACGAACTTGCGTGCCTTGGCGTAGAGGGCGACGGTGCGTTTGAGCTTTTCCTCGTAAAGCGGGTAGAGCTGCTCGATGCGGACGATGGCTGTGTCCTCGATCTTGTTCTCGTCGCGGTACTTGATGAGGTCGTAGTAGACCTTGCCGGAGCAGAACACGACGCGATTGACCTTGCTGGCATCGGCCTCCTTGTCGGCGAGGATCTCGTAGAATCGGGAGTCCGTGAAGTCCTCGGTCTGCGACACCGCCTTTTCGTAGGTGAGCAGGCTCTTCGGCGTCATGATGACGAGCGGCTTGCGGTATTCCCGGTGAGCCTGACGGCGCAGAGCGTGGAAGTACTGGGCAGGCGTGGTGAGATTGCACACCTGCATGTTTTCGTTGGCGCAGAGCTGGAGAAAACGCTCCAGGCGCGCGCTCGAGTGCTCGGGTCCCTGGCCCTCATAGCCGTGCGGCAGGAGCAGCACGATGGAGGTCGGTCGACGCCACTTGCTCTCGGAGGAGGCGATGAACTGGTCGATGATGATCTGGGCGCCGTTGGCAAAGTCGCCAAACTGAGCCTCCCAGAGGCAGAGCATCGAGGGGTAGTCCATCGAGTATCCGTAGTCGAACCCGAGGACGGCGTACTCGGAAAGCGGGCTGTTGTAGACGCAGAAGCGGGCCTGATCGGGACCGAGGTTCATCAGCGGGATGTACCGCTCGCGATTCACCTCATCATAGAGCACGCTATGGCGATGGCTGAAGGTACCGCGGCGGCTATCCTGACCGGAGAGACGCACCGGGGTTTTCTCGAGAAGCAGGGAACCGAAGGCAAGCGCCTCGGCGAAAGCCCAGTTATAGGGGCCTCCCGCCTGCCAGGCCTGGAGTCGGCGATCGAGCAGGATGCGGCGGATCTTGGGCAGCACGCGGAAGCCCTCCGGCACGGTGGTAAGGCCCGTCACGATCTGGTCGAGCATCTCGCGGGAGATCTTCGTTACTGACGGCTCGTGCGAGTAGGGTGCCTGGAAGATGGCGGTCGATCCGGCGAACTCGCCCTCTTCCGAGCCATTCTTTTTCTTCGCCTGCTGGAGCGCATCCTCAAGCTCCTGGATCTGCTCGGCCTTGAGGGCGGCAGCCTCATCGGGAGAGATGGTGCCGAGCGGGAAGATCTGCTTGGCGAAGACCTCGCTCGGGAGCGGATGGGTCTTGATCTTGTTGTAAAGGTCGGGCTGCGTGAAGGTCGGTTCGTCGCCTTCGTTGTGACCGTGGCGGCGGTAGCAGTAGATATCGATGACGACATCGCGGCCAAACTCCTGGCGAAACTCCAGAGCGAGGCGGGCGATCTCGACCACCGCGATCGGGTCTTCGCCGTTCACGTGGAAAATCGGCGCGTCGATCATCTTCGCGATTTCCGTACAGTACGGAGTCGAACGGGAGTCGGCCGGAAGCGTGGTGAAACCGATCTGGTTGTTCACCACGATGTGGATGGTGCCGCCCGTGCGGTAGCCCGGGAGCTGCGACATGTTGAACACCTCAGCCACAACACCCTGCCCAATGAAGGCGGCGTCACCGTGGATAAGGATCGGCACGACCTTCTTGCGCTCACCCGTGTCATTGAGGACACGCTGGCGGGCGCGGGCCTTGCCCTGTACGACCGGGTCGACGGCCTCGAGGTGGCTCGGGTTGGCGGCGAGAGAGACGCGCACCTCGTACCCGGTCGGGGTGGTGCGGACGTTCTCGAAGCCGAGATGGTACTTCACGTCGCCGCTGCCGCCGACAGATTCCGGGCGGAAGTTGCCCTGGAACTCGTTGAAGATCACATCGAGCGGCTTGTTGACGATGTTTGCCAAAACATTCAGACGGCCGCGATGGGCCATGCCCATGACGATCTCCTGAACACCCCGGGCCTCACTGTTTTGAATGATCGACTCCAGCGCGGTAATGAGCGTTTCACCACCCTCGAGGGAGAAGCGCTTGCCGCCGTAGGTGGTGTGGAGGAAGTTTTCAAACGTTTCCGCCTCGTAAAGTTTGCGGAGGATGTCGCGATGCAGGTCGCGATTCGTACGCAGGCTGGAATCGCGATTTTCAAAACGCTCCAACACCCAGTTGCGGATGCGGGGGTTCTGGATGTGCATGAACTCTGCGCCCACAGTGCTACAGTAGGTCGCACGGAGTTCGTCGATCATCTCGCGAAGACGCATCGGCCTGCCGTCGCGGAACTGGCGGGTGGAGACCTCGCGGTCGAGATCCGCCTCCTCAAATCCCAGTTCGTTCAGGGAAAGCAGCGGATTCTCGCGGATGAGGACATCCAGAGGATCGAGATCGGCAATCGAATGGCCGAGGGTACGATAGGCAAAAACAAGGGCTTCGACCTTGGCCTGAAACAAGCCGTCGCCACCAGCAGCGGGCACGCCATTCAGCGATGCGGCAGGGGCAGCATCGCCTTCGGCTTCCAGCCGGGCTGAGCCGAGTTCAAAGCCTTCGAAAAATGCTGCCCAATTGGCATCGACCGAGCGGGGGTCAGCCACCCATCGGGCATAGTTCTCGTCAATCAGCGCCTCGCTCCATCGAGCGGTAAAGGAACTTTTCATTCGAAATGAGTCTCTATGTAAAGAAAGGGGGCGGCATGTTGGCCGCCCCGTAACACTACCTCTGCACCTTGCAGGATGAAAACGCGAAGCGCAAGCTAACATCCCGCAAACTCGCAGAAACGAGGACAAGGAAGCGCAAGCCGAACGAATAAAGCACCTTACGAACGGAATTTTTCCAATGCCCAACGACTTTCCGGCCAATTTTTACGCCACGCCGCTTGAAAGAGGTCCAAAACCACGGTAAACGAACAGATTCCCTAATGATCAAGGTTCAAAACCTGACGAAACGGTACGGAAGCGTCACCGCAGTCAATGAGATCCAGTTTGAGGTCGGCAAAGGCGAGATCGTCGGGTTCCTCGGGCCAAATGGTGCCGGAAAGAGCACGACGATGCGCATGCTGTCATGCTATCTCCCTCCCACCTCGGGGACAGCCGAGATCGCAGGGTATGATATTTTTCGCGATTCGCTCCGCGCCCGCGAGCACATCGGCTACATGCCAGAGAATGTCCCGCTGCCGCAGGACATGCGGGTGGATGAGTACCTGAGATTCCGCGCCGCGCTCAAGGGGGTGCCAGGCCGCCGCATCAAGGAGCGGCTCGCGGATGTCTGCGAGCTGTGCAACCTGACCGATGTGAGCCGCAAGCTCATCGGCGCCCTCTCCAAAGGGTACCGGCAGCGCGTGGGGCTGGCCGATGCCATGATCCATGAGCCGGAGCTGCTCATCCTCGACGAGCCGACGATCGGCCTCGATCCCAACCAGATCCGCCAGGTGCGCGACCTGATCCGCAACCTGCGCCGCCATCACACGATCCTGCTCTCCACCCATATCCTTTCCGAGGTGGAGATGACGTGCACCCGCGTCATCATCATCAACAAGGGACGCATCGAGGTCTCGGATACCCCGGAGAACCTCCGCTCCCGCCTGACAAAGGAGGGGGAGATCCTTTTTGAGGTCAACGCCAGCGACCCGGCGGCCGCCACGGCCAAGATCAAGACTTTGCCCCACGTGAAGAGCCTCAACTCGCACCGCACACAGGACTGGACCCGCTATCTTATCCAGGCCGACGAGGATCTGCGTGAAGACCTCCACAACCTGGCGGTGCGAGAAAACTGGCGCGTGCGCGAACTGACCCGCCGCGTCGCCACTCTCGAGCAGATCTTTGCCGAGATCACCCACAAGGAGGATATCTAGGATGCGTCGATTCTTCACCCTGCTGAAGCGGGAAATCCGGCACTACTTTCATCAGCCGCTCGCCTACATCGTCCTCTTCTGCTTCCTGCTGATCAACGGGTTTATCTTTCAACTCGGGGTCGGAGCGCTGAACCGGGCCGTCTCTCAAACGACGGTGATCGAGGCGTTTTTTGACAGCATCCTGCTGTGGTTTCCGTTCCTGCTCACCTTCCCGCTGGTGACGATGCGCCTTTTCAGCGAGGAGTATAAGCTCGGCACGATCGAGACTCTCATGACAGCCCCGGTGGGCGACCTCGCCGTGGTGCTCTCCAAGTACTTCGGAGCGCTGGCCTTTTACCTCGTGCTCTGGGTGCCCACGTTCCTGTATTTCGTGATCTTTCACGTCGTGACGGGACAGGCCGCCGCCCAGTCATTCAGCCAGTATCTTGGCTCCTATCTGCTGCTCTTGCTGGTGGGCATGTTCTACCTTTCCATCGGGTGCCTGGCATCCTCGCTGACCAGCAACCAGATCGTCGCGGCGGTCGTCTCCTTTGCCCTGATCTGCCTGATGTTCTTCCTCAGCGTGGTGACCTTTGTCTTCCCCTCGGCAGACCGCTTCCTCGGCGACATCGTCTACTACTTCTCGACCATCGAGCACATGGCAGACTTCTCGCAGGGTGTATTCGATAGCCGGCCGATTGTACTTTACGTGAGCCTCACTCTTTTCACCCTGTTCCTCACCTTCCACATCTTCCAGCATCGGAGGTGGCGTTCATGACGGCGAAGATCCCTCGCAAGACGATCCGCATCAATGTGCTGGTGCAGATCATCGCCATGTTTGTGCTGCTGGTGGCGGTGAACTACTACAGCTTCAACCACTACATCCGGGCCGACTACTCGCGGTCGCAGAAGTTTGTCCTCTCGGAACAGACGAAACGCGTCATTCGCGAGCTGAAAAAGCCGGTGAATATCGTGGTCTTCTTCTCCCCCACCTCGGTCGCCCCGGATCGCGTGGTATTCAACGACCTGAGAAACCTCCTCAAGGAACTGACCTTCTCCGGACGCAAGCTCATCAATGTCGAGTATGTCGACCCCACCCGCGACCTCACCCGGGCGCGGGCGCTGCAGGCACAGTATAAATTCAGCGCCACCGAGAATGTCGTGATCGTCGACTACGAGGGGCGGAGCAAGTTCATCCCGGCGGGGGATCTCGGGGACATCAATCTCGAGGCGGTGCAACAGGGCGATACTCCTCGCCTGCTGTCCTTTGGCGGCGAAATGGTGCTCACCAACGCAATGCTGTCGCTGCTCTCGCCGGACAAGAAGAAGGTCTACTTCCTCCAAGGGCATGGAGAGCCTCCCATCGACGGACCGACTCCCCTCAGCCTCTTCCGCGAGTATCTCCAGAAGCAGAATGCCGAAACGCTCCCGCTCTCGCTCGGGTCCTCGGATAGCGTCCCCTCGGACTGCGCGCTCCTGGTGATCGCGGCTCCGCAGGTCGACCTGACCGAGCGCGAAGCCACTATTCTCGACCGGTTCTGGAGCTCCGAACAGGGACGCGTCCTGGTGTTGCTCGATCCCTCGGCCCACACCATCCAGCTTCATCGCTTCCTGGCGCAACGCGGAGTGATGCCGATGGAAAACCGTGTGCTCTGCACCGTGCGTCTCGGGTTCGCCACGGGGATCCTACGCGAGGTAACCGTCGATTTCATGGACAAGAACCCGGTCACGAAGCGGCTCGTCGGGCTCGAGATGCTGCTCACCGGCGAGACCCAGTCCTTGTTCGTAGACCCGGAGCAGGCGAAGTCGGACAAGATCCAGCTCTGGCCGCTGCTGGTCGCGAAAGAAAAATTCTGGGGGGAGTCGGAATACGTCACGGATGAAAAGAAGGGCGTGCGCTACGACGAGGGCAAGGACGTGGGATACCCGGTCTACGTGGCGGTGGCAGCAGCGCGGGGCGGCGTGAACGATGATCGCGTGGATGTCGAGTCGTCCAAGCTCGTCGTGGTGGGCAGCAGTCAATTTGCCCTGGATCTTGCACTCTCGCAGCAACCCCAGGCGCTCGATTTTCTGATGAGTTCGGCCAACTGGCTGCTCGATCGCCGCCAGTTCACCGGAGCGGTGCCCAAGAAGATCGACCAGTTCTCAATCAATCTCTCGGACGCCCAGTTGAGCTCGATCTCGTTCTACATCCTCATCGCGATTCCCGGGGTGGCCGCCCTTTTCGGAATCATCGCCTGGATCAGACGCCGCTCATGAGCCGGGGCTGGACCATCTTTCTCTGCCTCCTCGCGGTCGTGGCGATCGGCTTCCTGGCGATCTATGAACCACTGACTCGCAGCACTCGGGAGAAGGCCCAGTCCGCTCTGGGTGGGAGGGTCCTCGACTTCGACCCCGCGGGCGTGAGGGAGTTTCGCATTACCTCCCCCGGCAACGAACTCATCATCAAGCGCCGAGGCAACGGATGGCGCATCGAGGGAGATGACAAGGACCGGGCCAACCCGGCGCTCATCCGCGACGCGCTCAGGCTCGCGGCAAATCTCCAATACTCCGACCGGATCGACGGTCGCGAGTTTCGCAGCGACGACGACCTGAGCGACTACGGATTAAAAAAGCCCAAGCGGAAAATCCAGATTTCCGGGGATCAGGAAGTCACCCTGCTGATCGGCAAGGACGCCGCAGGAGATGGCAAAATCTACGTTCGCCGTGGCAGCGACCGCGATATTTACGTGACCGATGACGCCATCCTCAAGGTCGCTTTTCAAGACGCTCAAAAATTCCGTGATCCGCGCCTGACCGATCTCGAAGCCGATCAGGTGGATCGCGTCGTCATTCGCCGCAGCGACGGTCAGATCGAACTCACCCAGGACGCGCGCGGCTGGCGCATGGTCAAGCCGCTCAACGCCCCGGCCGACCAGGCAGCGGTCAATGCCTATCTCAGCACCCTGCTCGGATTGTCGATCCGCGAGGTGCTCTCCGATGACTCGGGAGACCTGAGCCGCTTCGGCATCGTCGAGGGGACAAACGAGATATCGTTTTATGCGGAAGGCAAGGAACGCCACCAGACGCTTCGCATCGGACAGGCGACACAGGACTCTGTCATTGCGGAGTTCACGGCGAGGGACTCTGTCTTCCGCCTTCCGCCCGAGACGATCAAGCTCCTGAACGTCACGCCGGACGCGCTGCGCGATCATCGCCTCCTTCCGCTCAACATCGACCTCGTCGACATGATTCGCATCACCTTTCCCGAGGGAGCGATCGAGCTTCGCCGCAATGGAGACGGCTGGGTGCTCAAGGCCGGGACGGAAATGCGCCCGGCGAGCAGCCAGGCCATACGCGCCCTCGTGGATGCGATCAGCGCCGCCCGGGTATCCGAGTATGTATTGACCAGTGCCGACAAGCTCGATGCCGATCAGCTTTCGCCCCCGCGCATCAAGGTCGAGTTTCTCTCCGTCCTGTCGGAGAACACCCCGGAGACCACTGCGGGCGCACGGAACATCGCGACCATCTCCTTTGGGACGGAAAAAGACGGCCAGATCCTCACTCGCATGAATGACTCCCTCGAGGTCGCAAAGGTTCCCGCCACCATCCTGAGCGCCCTGCCCTCGGATCCGCGAGACTGGCAGGCGCCGAAGTAAAGCGACGCGGCCTCCGCGAAGACCGAGTTTCCCCGGCGGAGAGAGCCTGCATTTTTCAGTCCCTTTTTCGCCGTGCTTCTCTTATCTTGCGCCCATGAGCGACGTGCCGACCTCGGTCTCCGACGCTGAACTCACGGTGGCCCGTCTGCGGAGAATGACGGCGGTCCTGCCGGGCATCATGTATGAATGCGAAATCTACCCGGACGGCCGCTCGCGGCTCACCTTCATGAACGATGCCGTGAGGGATATCTTCGGCCTCGATCCGGAGGATCTCCTGCGCGACTCCACGTATTTCCACAAATTCGTCCATCCAGACGACCGGGAGAGCCTGCTTGCCGCCTCGCGCGAGCACATTCGCACCCTCCGCCCATGGCACCGGGAATACCGCTATATCTTTCCCAAGCTGGGACTCCGCTGGGTGGAAAGCCAGGGGCATCTTTCCCGCCGCGAGAGCGACGGGACGGTCATCTGGAACGGATTCATCACCGACATCACGGAACGAAAGCTCCAGCAGGACGCGCTGATCGAGAGCGAATCCCGCTTCCAGACGCTGCTCTCCAGCCCCTCCGTTGGATTCGTCATTACACCGGTCGACTTTTCCTGGAAGACCGCCAACGCGGCGATGGCGCGACTGCTCGGGTATACGGTGGAGGAGTTTCACTCCCGCTGCTATGCGGACGTCACGACTCCCGCCGATCTGCCCACGCTACGGAAGACGATGGAGGAGATCATCACCGGGCAGCGCGAGCATTTCGAGGGCGAGTTTCGCTACGTCCGCAAGGACGGTTCGATCGTCTGGACCCTGTCGTGTATTTCCCTCGCCCGCGACATGGAGGGAAACCCCAAGTATCTTGTCATTCAGGCCACCGATCTCAGCGCTCTCAAGCGTACGGAGGAGGCATTACGCAAGGCCAAGGAGGAGGCGGATCGCGCCAACCTCGCAAAGAGCCAGTTCCTCACCACGATGAGCCATGAGATCCGTACCCCGCTGCACGGGGTCATCGGGTTCACCTCCCTGTTGCAGAAGACCGAGCTCAGCGCCGAGCAGCGCGAAATCGTCGAGAGCATCGAGCAAAGTGGCCGGCTGCTCCTGTCGCTCGTCTCCGACGTGCTCGACCTGTCCCGCATCGAGGCCGGCCGTCTCACGCTCGACCTGCGCGACATCGACCTGCGCGCCCTCATCGCCGATATCGGGCGAGGCACGGAGCTGGAGGCCCGCCGCCGGGGGATCTCCTTCTTCTGCACCATCACCGATGACGTCCCGGCATGGGTGGAATCCGATTCCCTGCGCATCCACCAGATCCTCGGCAACCTGCTCGGCAACGCCCTGAAATTCACTCACGAGGGTTCGATATCCCTGTCGGTGCAAAATGGTGCCCGCCTCGACGATGGCTCACTCGAGATTTATTTCACCGTGCAGGATACCGGCATCGGAATAGCAAAAACCGATCACGAAAAGATCTTTCAGCCCTTCAGCCAGGCAGACTCCTCCCTCACGCGCAAGTACGGAGGCACCGGACTCGGTCTCGCCATCGTGCGGAGCCTGTGCGAACTCCTTGGCGGCGGCATCCGCTTTGAAAGCACGGCAGGCAAAGGGTCCACTTTTCGCGCCTCCATCGTGGTACGCCCTGCGTCCCTGGCCCACTCTCCAGGTCCATCATCAGCCCCGGGGACCAATGCGATACCACCTGGGTTGCGCGTGCTGGTGGCCGAGGACAACATCCTCAGCCAAAAGCTCATCCACCGCATGCTCGCCCGGCTGTCCTGTGAAACAGCCATTGTCTCCACCGGACAGGAATGCGTGGATCTCGCGGTCACCCGTGGTTTTGACGTCATCTTCATGGATGTGAGCATGCCCGGGATGGATGGCCTCCAGGCCACCCGCCTCATTCGCGAATGCGAATCCCGGCAACAAGCCCCGCCCATCCCAATCATCGCCATCACCGCGGGAGTCACCGAGGCCGAGCGCACCGAATGCCTAGCCGCCGGGATGACCTCCGTCCTTGGGAAGCCATTCACCGGAGAGAGCCTGCAGCGCGCGATCCTGTCCGCCCTCCATTGATCAGGCTCCAGCACGGCCTCCCGGCCAAGAGGAGAATGCGCCTAGTGCTTCTGAAAGCTCACCTCGCACCACATCGCGTCAATTTCCTGAGCATCAGAAAAGGAAAGCTCAAAGAGGCGGAAATCTTTCACACCATCCGGAAAACCAAACGTGGATTTCCATTCGCGAGGCTGTGCCGTCACAATACCTGCCTCTTCGTTGTTCGCTCCAAAGGATACCTTGAGGTGCTGGCCTTCCACCACCGTGGCAAAGAAGAGGGCGTTGGTTGTGCCTGGTTTCAAGGCAATCTCCTTCAGCGGTTCCTCCTTCCCCGCTTTGCGAAACACCACCCTGGCCGCGTAATCCTTCGGAAGGACAAGCTTCCAATCCGTTCGTGAGATTCCCATCTGCGACTCCATGAAGGCCACGCGGCGTTCCACCAGGCTGTCCCCGAGCGGGAGTTGCACGAGTTCCGGCAGTTGAGCCGCAAGTAAGGACAGCGAAGCGAAGATCGCGAAGACGGAGAGGAGAGATTTCACAGGCGGCTGACAGGTCGTTCAACATTCCTGTTTATTCGTTTCATCCGGCGGGCGAAAGACCTTTCCCGACCTGCCTGATCAGACAGCGACCTCGCCCGGGATTGGAACCCGCTTGACTCAGGCGGCAGGCGAGGCAGTCTGGTTGATTCGCCCATGACCAGCGCTGAAATCCGCCAGAGTTTCCTCGATTTCTTCCACGAGAAGAAGCACACCATCGTGCCGTCGTCCAGTTTGATGCCCGATTCGCCGAACCTGCTGTTCACGAATGCCGGCATGAACCAGTTTGTCCCCATCTTCCTCGGGGACGCGAAGTGCCCGTACACCCCGGGCCGGGCGGCGGATACGCAAAAGTGCATCCGCGCGGGCGGCAAGCACAACGACCTCGACGATGTGGGGCTGGATACCTACCACCACACGTTCTTTGAGATGCTGGGGAACTGGTCCTTTGGCGACTATTTCAAGAAAGAGGCGATTCGCTGGGCATGGGAGCTGGTGATCGGGCGCTGGAAATTCCCGGCCAACCGTGTTTACGCGACGGTTTACGCGCCTAGCGAGGGCGATCCGAGCGAGTTTGACCAAGAGGCCTACGACATCTGGGCCGAGCTTTTCACGGCGGCGGGTCTCGATCCGAAGGTCCATATCGTCAACGGCAACAAGAAGGACAACTTCTGGATGATGGGCGACACGGGCCCGTGCGGTCCATGCAGCGAACTGCATGTCGACCTGACTCCCGAGGGCGACACCAAGGGGTCCCTTGTGAACATGGGCGATGCGCGCTGCATCGAGATCTGGAACCTCGTTTTCATCCAGTTCAACGCCAACCCGGACGGCACCTTCACCCCGCTCCCGGCCCAGCATGTCGACACCGGCATGGGCTTTGAGCGCGTAACCTCGATCATTCAGGGTACGCGGGGATTCACTGACTTTGCCAACGCGAAGATCTCAAACTACGAGACAGATATCTTCCGCCCGATCTTTGACGAGATCGAGGTCCTGAGCGGCAAGAAGTATGGCAGCACCCTGCCTCCGGCCGACCTCTCGACCATCACAGAGCAGGAGTCGACGGACATCGCCTTCCGCGTCATTGCGGACCATATCCGTACGCTGAGCTTTGCCATTGCCGACGGCATCCTGCCGGGCAACACCGATCGCAACTACGTGCTGCGCCGCATCCTGCGCCGCGCCGTTCGCTACGGACGCACGCTCGGCTTTCACGAGCCGTTTTTCTTCAAGCTCGTCGACGTGCTCACGCGCACAATGGGCGATGTGTTTCCCGAGCTCCGCAAGAAGCACGCCCACGTCCGCGAGGTGCTGCACATGGAGGAGGAAGCCTTCAACCGCACGCTCGACACCGGCATCAAGAAGTTCGCCGGATTTGCCTCGGCGAGCATGGCGGCGGCGGTGGAATTTCCTGGCGTCGACGCCACGGAGGCGGCCTATCGCCGCACCGGGCTGCAAAAGGAATTCGGCGAACTTTCCGTGCCGGAGTTTCTCAAGAAGTCGCTCGAAAAGTTCCCGGGGTCCGTCCAGAAGAGCCAGCCCGTGCTCTTCGGCCAGTGGGCTTTTGAGCTTTACGACACCTATGGCTTCCCGATCGACCTGACGGAACTCATCGCCCGCGAGCGCGGTCTCGGCGTTGATCGCGAGGGATTTGAAAAGCTGATGGAGCGCCAGCGCGAGCGCGCCCGGCAGGCCCAGAAGAAGGAAGTGATCAGCGTCTCCAGTATCGAGGCTCCAGCGACGACGTTCTTTGGCTACGACTCCGAGGAGATTGAGACACGCGTGATCGACGTGGTCGGCATCAAGGACAAGACGGCAGTGATTCTCGAGTCGTCTGTCTGTTACGCCGAGATGGGCGGTCAGGTCGGCGACACCGGGCTCCTCACTCATGGCGGGGAAAGCTGGACGATTTCCGATACCCGCAAGGCAGGCGACACGTGGCTGCATTTCATCTCGGGTCCGGAAATCCCGGAACCCGGCCAGGATGTCTCGCTGGTGGTGGATTGCGAACGGCGCTCCGCCATTGAGCGGCATCACACGGTGACGCATCTGCTGCACTGGGCGCTGCATGAGGTAGTCTCACGCGAAGCCACGCAGAAGGGTTCGTACGTCGGCCCCGAAAAGCTCACCTTTGACTTCAACAGCGCCGCGCTCACCCCCTCGCAAGTCCGCGACATCGAGCGCCTCGTCAACGAGCGCATCCTGGAAAATGCCGTGGTCAGTTGGAGCGACGTGGCCTATGGGGACGTGAAGAGTCGCGCCGATGTGATGCAGATCTTCGGCGACAAGTATGGTGACCGAGTCCGCGTGGTGCAGATCGGCGGCTCGGCCCAACGGCTCGACGGGTACTCCATGGAGCTCTGCGGCGGCACGCATACCCGGGCGACGGGCGAGATCGGGCTTTTCCGCATTCTCGGCGAGGCCGCCATCGCGGCCGGGGTTCGTCGTATCGAAGCCATCGCGGGACTGGAAGCCTTTGACCATGCGGTCGGCGACGCCCAGCGCATCGTCGCGCTGGCGGAGAAGCTCAACTCCCCTATCGGCGAGTTGGAAAAGAAACTCGATGCCATGCTGGCCCACCAGAAGGAACTCGAGAAGGCGCTGAAAGCCGCCAGCCAGCGGGAAGCCGCAGCCAAGGCGAAAGATCTCCTGGCCGCCTCTGTCACCATCGGCAGCACGCCCGCCATCATCGCCGATCTCGGCGCGGTGGATGGCGACACGCTCCAGGCGGCGGCGGACGCCCTCAAGGGTCAGTACAGCGGTGTGGTCGTTCTCGGCGGAAGCGGCAATGGTGCCGTCTCGCTCGTCGCCACGGTAAGTCCGGAGTTCACTTCCACATTTGCCGCAGGCAAGATCATCCAGGCCATTGCGCCCATCGTGGGCGGCAAAGGCGGCGGACGACCCGACGGAGCACGCGGCGGCGGCAAGGACGCGGCCAAGCTGGCCGACGCTCTGGCGCACGCGCGCACGCTGCTTTCCTGATTCCCTAAGACGACGCGTGGGCGGAGAGACATCCCTCCCACGCGATCATGGCGCGCTTGCGGATCGGGTCCCAGCGGTAGTTGCCCATCACGCCAGTCTGCCGGATGACCCGATGACACGGGATGAGATAGGAAATCGCATTCTGCCCGATAGCCGTGCCGACCGCTCGCGAGGCGGTCGGAAATCCCGCCGCGCCAGCCAGCGCCCCATAGCTCACCAATGAGCCCGCCGGGATGCGCAGCAAGGCCCGCCACACCTTGACCTGAAAGTCGCTACCCCGGACATGGGCGCGAATCGGCACGCGGCTCGCCGTGGGTTGAAAGATGCAATCAGCGATTCGTTGAGCGTCCCCATCCGAGCGGAGCCACTCCGCCTTCGGCCATTGAGCCGACATTTCCTCCCACGCACTCTCCTCATCATCCGGGAAGGAAAGCCAGCAGACTCCGCGCGGGTTTTGAGCGATCATAGCCATTCCGAAAGGCGTCGACGCGCACCCCGCCGAGATCGTCCATCCCAGCCCTCCCGCCTTGATCTCACCGGGAGACGCCGCCTCAAGAGAGACGCAGAGATCGTGCAACCGGCCCGGCCCGGACAAGCCGGATTCATAGGCGGCAGACAACACGCTCTCTCCCTCCAGCAACAACCGACGGGCATGGCTTACCGTGAGACATTGCAAAAATTCCTTCGGCGTCGCCCCTACCCAATCGGTGAAAACATGATGAAAATGCGACTCGCTCAGCCCGGCCCGCGAGGCCAAGTCCGCAAGATCTGGCTGGTCGGCAAAGTTGCCATCCAGGTATCGAATGACATCCGCTATGCGCTGGTAGTCGCTCATGGAGTCCCAGTCTCGCACGAAGTCCTTTCCGCGCCCACCCGGTTCTTGCGACGAAGTATCAGCGAAATTTTTTGAAACTTGGGAGAAAGTCGGGCGTTTCATCCTGTATGAAGAGTCCCCTCACCACCCTGATAATCGTCCTGCTCGCAGCCGCCTCACCCCTCCGGGCGGAATCCAAGCATACTGCGGAATACTTCCTTACCACTCCACAGGAGTTCGTTAACCAGATCGTTTCGCTGGATGTCGCCTTCGTCAAACCAGTTCATTGGGTCAGCCCAAATCCAGACTTCCAGTTCTTTCATGCGATGACGATCGACCGGACGGACAAGAAGCCCGGCGGCGGCATTCTCGTGGCGGTGAAAGCCGCCGATGCGAGCGCTTTTGCCCGCAAGTACGGAACGGACTTCGATGGAAGGAATGACACGACGATCCTCAAGGGGCTGTTTTTGGCAGGCGGCGGAGAAAAGGGCCGGATGAAGGTCTATCTTGTCGACACCACAAGCGAACTCAAGGCTCTCTTCGACGCCGGGGAATTCTCCCTGCCAGCCGAACCCGCTGATGGCGGCGGGCAGGGCGGACCACGCCCGCCCAGAGCCGATGGTCAGGCACCGCAATCCTGATCTCCTGATCCTGGGGGGCGGCAAGTCAGCCGCCTCCCGGTCAGAGCAGCAGCAGTCCTCCTGCTAGTTTTCCCCGATCAACTGCTTCGCCTCTTCCTTGTTCAAGAGGTGGGTATCCTTGAGGACGATGTCTCCGGCGACGTAGTTCGAAAAGGTTCCCCGGATTACGACATTCTGCCCGACTACGATAAAGGGACGCTGCTCGGTGAGCTGTCCGTCGCTGTTGCGGTGGAAAATGATCGCCTGGGACTGATCATCGCTGATCATCACATTCGTGGTCGGCACGTCGTCTGACGAAAACACGCATTTCACGTCCGGCGACGGATTATTCGCACGCTGGAGATAGGCGACGAGCGGGTTGCCGTCGATGTCGTCGGATTTTTCCACCTGCCCCACCCTGCCGTAAACCGCGATGCGCTGGCCGCTGTATTTTTGCAGGGCGGCGTCGGGCTGGGTGGAGAATTCATTCACGATCTGGTCGAGCGTGACGAAGCCGCTGGGAGGCAGAGGCGGGAGCTGGGTCTGAGCGAAGAGCGATGTGGCCGAAAGCAGGAGGGGAAGGAGGAAGAGCTTCTTCATTGCCCCGGCACTTAGCCTCTTTTCCGCCCTGCGGCGAGCCAAAAACCAGCCCTCGTCCCGGAAGCCGTGATATCCAAAAACGAAAAGGGGCGCTTCTCACGAAGCGCCCCCTTTTCTTATCTGGCTGGGGAAATCCTTAGCCCTTCTGCTGGTCGAGAACGGCGTTGAGCACGTTCGTCGGGACCTGCTCGAAGTGCGACGGCTCCATCGAGTACGAGGAGCGGCCCTTCGAAAGCGAGCGGATGGCCGTAGCGTAGCCGAACATTTCGGCGAGCGGCACTTCCGCAGCGATGGTGCAAAGATTGCCCTTGGTCTCCATGCCGCTGATGCGGGCACGGCGGCGATTGAGGTCGCCCATGATGTCGCCCTGGAATTCCTCCGGGGTGATGTTTTCGACCTTCATGATCGGCTCGAGCAGGATCGGCTTGGCTTTCTTCAGGCCGTCCTTGACCGCGAAGATGGCCGCCAGCTTGAACGCGAGCTCGTTCGAGTCCACGTCGTGGTAGCTTCCGTCAACGATATCAACGTGCACGTCGATGACGGGGTAACCGCCGACGACACCGTTGAGCACGGCTTCGTTGATGCCCTTGATACAGGCCGGGATGTAATCCTTCGGGATGGCGCCGCCGACGATCTTGTTCTCGACCGTGAGGCCCTTGCCACGCTCGTTCGGAGCGATCTTGACGACCACGTGACCGTACTGACCACGACCACCGGACTGCTTGACCAGCTTGCCTTCGCCATCGGCGGGAGCAAGGATCGTCTCCTTATAAGCGATCTGCGGCTTGCCAGCGTTGGCCTCGACCTTGAACTCGCGCATCATACGATCGCGAATGATTTCCAGGTGAAGCTCGCCCATGCCCGCGATCACGGTCTGGCCGGTGTCTTCGTTCGTGAAGACGCGGAAGGTCGGATCTTCTTCAGCGAGGCGCTGGAGAGCGTTGGCCATCTTTTCCTGGTCGATCTTCGTCTTCGGCTCGACCGCCATTTCGATAACGGGGTCGGGGAAGGACGGCGGCTCGAGAAGGATCGGATGATCTTCGTCGCAAAGGGTGTCGCCCGTGGTGATGTTCTTGATGCCCACGATGGCGGCGATGTCGCCGGAGTAGCAGGTATCGATGTCCTCACGCTTGTCGGCCTGAATCTGGATGATTCGGCTGATGCGCTCGCGCTTGTTGGTGCGAGGGTTGTAGACGGTGTCGCCCTTGCTCAGCTTGCCGGAGTACACACGGAAGAACACGAGCTTGCCGACGAACGGATCACTCCACAGCTTGAACGCGAGCGAGCAGAACTTGCCGTTGTCATCGGAGGTGACTTCGATCGGCTCGCCGTTGTCCGGGTTCTGACCCTTGGCGGCGGGAATGTCGAGCGGGCTCGGGAGATAGTCGACGACGGCGTCGACGAGGAACTGTACGCCCTTGTTTTTGAAGGCGGAACCACCGGCGACCGGGACGAAGCGGTTGGCAATCGTCTGGCGGCGGATGGCGGCCTTGAGCTCCTGCTTGGAAATGGGCTTCTCCTCGAGGAAGAGCATGCCGATCTCTTCATCGAGATCGCACATCTGCTCGACGAGATCCTGATAGGCCTTCTCGGCCATGGCCTTGTGATCCTCCGGGATGTCGACAACCTCGTAGGTGGAACCAAACTGGTCGTTGTCGGAGTAAATGACCGCCTTCTGGTTGAGGACGTCGATCTGGCCCTTGAGGTAATCTTCGCGACCGAGCGGGATGAGGATCGGCCAGGCGTTGGCGCCGAGCTTGTTGCGCATGGACTCGACGGCGGCGTCGAAATCAGCGCCGGTACGGTCCATCTTGTTCACGAAAGCGATACGGGGCACACCGTACTTGGTGGCCTGACGCCAGACGGTCTCGGACTGCGGCTGCACACCCGCCACACCGCAGAACACGGCGACTGCACCGTCGAGCACGCGGAGCGAACGCTCCACCTCGGCCGTAAAGTCCACGTGGCCGGGAGTGTCGATGATGTTCACGCGCATCTTGATGCCTTCGTAGGCCTTGTAGATTTCCTCTTCCTTGCGCTGGAGCCACGAACAGGTGGTGGCAGCAGAGGTGATCGTGATGCCGCGCTCGCGCTCCTGCTCCATCCAGTCCGTCACGGTCGTGCCCTCGTGCACCTCACCGATCTTGTGGATCATGCCGGTGTAGAAAAGGATACGCTCGGTCAGCGTGGTCTTGCCGGCATCGATGTGTGCAGCGATACCGATGTTGCGGGTGCGTTCGAGAGGAAACGCGCGGTTGGGCGAATTCGGATTGGCGGACATAGGGAAATGGCGCTTTAGCGGAACGACCGGGCACCCGGCGACGTGATCGCCAGGAAATCTCTCCTGTCTGTAAACCGTTCGAGCATGCGTTTTTAGTTAAATACCCCGGCCATCGCCTTACAAGAGGGCCACCCAAGGCGGGTAAAACCACAAAAGCCACGCGATGACGTGGGGAGTGGAAAACCTAGAGATGCACGCGGCAAGGGCAAGAGAAAACTTGCACCCCGCAGCGTTGCATGCGTTGCGTAACAACACGCTTGCGCCCTAGGGACGCTTGTACTCCAGCGTCCCCTTGCCCTTGAGCGGCTGGGAGGCGTAGATCTCTTTCCCATCTTCCCGGATGCTCAGGGTGACATCGGTAGCGTCGGAATCGCTGGTTACAGTGAGAGACTCGATGTACTGGCCGAGAAAAACGATCGATGGATCCGTCGCTGTGCGCTCCATCGATACGCCGCTGACGTTGTAGCGGTACTTGATCTTCACCTTATCCTGTCCCTGCCCCATGACCATGAAGTTGAGCTGCTGGTCTTTTGGCCCCTTCCAACCGAGGTCGGTGGCTTTGGAGGCGACAAGGTAATATTCTCCATTCAGGGTGCCGTAGGGCAACATTGAGGAGGACTTTGTATTCCCGTCCGCAGACTGTCGATTGAGCTGCAAGCCTCCGAGCGGAGCAATGTTGGGCTCATACATCTTTCCGTTCGCGATCTGCACTGTTTCAAAGCCCGCGGGAAGCAGCACCAAGGTAATGGAATCGATCGGAAGTGGAGAGGCCGCCACCATATCAAATACCCGGCCCATCCTGGTCTTGTCGCTTTCACTGAGTCCATCCATGCAAATCAAGCGATCAAACGCCGTGCGGTCCTTTCCCGAGCAGGCTTGCTGAAGTGCAGCACGCAGGTCGTCGGGCGACTTCGGAGCGGCATTAAGAGAGAGGGAAAAACTGAAGACCAGAAGGGGCAGGAACGCTCGTTTCACAATGCAGGAAATATCCCCTTAGCCGCCCTGCTGACAAGAAACGCCTCCGCGTAGCACTGGCGCAAACCTGAGGGATGTGAAACAGTCCCGCCATGGAAATCCTCTGGTGGAGCCTCACGATCACGCTGATGGTTGTCGGCCTGGTCGGCACGGTGGTGCCATTGCTGCCGGGGACGGTTCTCATTCTTGCCGGAGCGGTACTTAATCACTTCACCCTGCATTCCATCGGCTGGCCGACGTTGATCGGGCTGACCCTGCTCATGCTGCTGGCCCAGGCGCTCGATATTGTGAGCGGCGCGGTGGGGGCCAAGTGGTTCGGCGCGACGCGCTGGGGGGCGATCGGCGGCATCCTCGGGGCGGTTGTCGGGTTGTTCTTCGGCATCCTCGGGTTGCTGATCGGGCCGCTGGTGGGGGCATTTCTCGGGGAACTGCTCGGCGGCAAGGGCCTGCTCCCGGCGGGGCAATCCGGCTGGGGCACCTTCCTGGGCACCACGGCGGGGATCGTCGGTAAGGTCGCCATCGGGTTGATCATGGTTGTCTGGTTTGGGGTGGCCTGCCTGATTTAGAGCAAGTTCTTGGCGTGAAACATGCTGCCGCTCCCGGCGGTGAGCACCGGCATGAAGATCTCCCGGCTGCGCTATCGTCTGCTGATCAGCGTGGCCATATTCTCCGCAGTCTGTCTGCTGGGCGTGATCGGCTATGTCATCCTGGGGTGGAAGCTCATCGATGCCGTCTATATGGTGGTCATCACGATTTTCGGCGTGGGCTATGGCGAGGTGGAGCCGGTCGACCAGACCTCGGAGCGAATTTTTACCATCCTGCTGATCATTTGCGGCAACTCTGCCGCGATCTACGTGGTCGGCGAGGTGGTGCGGACCCTGACGGGAGGCGAAATCGTCAAGGCCCTGGGAGATATGCAGGAAAGCAAGAAAGTTGAGGAAATCAGCCATCACACCATCATCTGCGGGTGGGGCCGCATCGGACAGGTGCTGAGTGCGGAACTGTCCCAGGCGGGGCACCGCTTCATCATCGTCGACGTGGACAAGGAACGCATCGCCGACGCGCACACTCGCGGGTATCTCGTGGTCGAGGGCAGCGCCACGGATGAAGACACCCTGATCCGCGCAGGAATCAACCGCGCCGATGTGCTCGCAACCGTCCTGCCGCAGGACACGCTGAACGTCTTCATCACCCTCACCGCCCGAAACCTGAATCCCCTCGTGCGCATCATCGCGCGAGGCGAACAACCCGCCACGGAGAAGAAGCTCCGACAGGCCGGGGCCAACGAGGTCATCCTGCCCGCCACCATCGGGGCCATGCGTATCGCCCACAGCATCACCAAACCGTCGCTGACCGACTTCATCGGCGGCAAGGAAGGCATAGGTGGCGCGGATTTTCACCATCTCGGGTTGGAAATCCACGAGCTTTCCCTCAAGCAGCAGGGGCATCTCGAAGGCTGGACGATCGGCGAAATCCAGCGGGCGGCGGAGGGCAAGCTCATGGTGCTCGCGATCCGCAAGCCGGGCGGCGAAATCCTGCGCAAAGACCTCGACACGCTGGCCCTGGAAAAGGGCGATTCCCTCGTGGTGATGGCGCATCCGGGCAGACTGCCCGATTTTCTCGTGCGCGAGGTGACTGACACCGAGATTGTGTAGGCGGCCCGGCCTGCTAGGGTAGTGGTTTATCCATGTCCGCGCCGCAGAATACCATCGCCCTGATCTACGATTACGATCAAACCCTCTCGCCGGCCTACATGCAGGAGGAGGCGATTTTCCCGGAATTCGGCATCCACGCCGACCGCTTCTGGAAACAATGCCAGACCCTCGTACGGGAGCAAAACTACGACAACGAGCTGGCCTACATGAAGGTGCTGCTCGACACGCTGGAGATGGACCGCCCCACGAATGACGAACTGCGCAAACTCGGGGCGAAGCTGAATTTCTACCCAGGCCTGCCGGAGATGTTTGAGGAATTCCAGGCGGGACTCCTCTCCCCGGAGCACAAGGCCTACGGCATCACGGTCGAGCACTACATCGTCTCCAGCGGGCTCAAGATTCTCCTCGAAGGCAGCCGCCTCGCGCCGTACGTGAAGGCGATCTTCGGCTGCGAATTCGGCGAGGACGCGCAGGGGCGCATCACCTTTCCCAAGCGCGCCATCAGCCACACGCAGAAGACGCAATTCCTCTTCCGCATCAACAAGGGCATGCTCGACCTGAGCGAGGACGTGAATGACCACATGGCCCCCGACCTGCGCCCGATTCCCTTTACCAACATGGTCTACATCGGCGACGGCCCGACGGACGTACCCTGCTTCACCGTGATGCAGCGCAATGGGGGCAAGGCCATCGCGGTTTACAATCCCAACGACCCGACGCGCGCGAGCTTCAAGAAATGCTACCAGCTCAGCGCCCACGCCGAGCGGGTGAAAAACATCGCGCCCTCGGATTTCCGCCAGGGCAGCCATCTGCGTTTCCTCATTGAGGAAATGGTGCAGGACATCGCCAGCTCCATCCTCGACCGCCGCCGTCTCGACCTGGAGGCAGGAACAGTCAAAGCGCCGAAGCACTCGTAAGCAAGGCCCTCAGGCGCTCGCGGGGCTGCTGCTCCAATGGCAGGCCGTGGGCAAAACAAAGCGTCGAGAAATCCTCGGCGAGCAAGGCGGCGAGCGAACGACGCAACTGCGCGGGATCGAGACAATACTTGTCCGGAAGGATATCGAACTCCTTCAGGTGAATCAGCGCATCACCCACGACGAGGACATCGCCGCCGAGGATGGCGCTTTCTCCCAGCGCACCGCCGGGAAGCGGGATGACGCGCATGCCTCCCGGCAGGACATCGCCCGCGGCGTACCATTGGTCGGCGATGAGTTCCGGCCTGGCCTCCACCGGGGCAAGGATCGGGCATCCCCAGCGTTTCGCGAGCATCACGGAATCGCGCTGATGATTTTCGCTCGTGAGGACGATGCGGGAAACGGATTCCCCACCGAGGATGGGCGACAAGGCTTCCACCGGGAGGTCAAAGGGATCGAAGACCGTCCAGCCATCCGCCGCGCGAAGCAGCGTGCTGGTGCAATCGACCTTCACGCGGTCGACGTAAAGCTTCCAGATCGCGAGATCCTCGCGAATCCGGCGCACCTCGGGCGTCATAGCTCGAAAAACTTGCGGAGCTTGCGCAGGAAGTTCGACTGATAATCCTGCTGTTTCTCGGCGATCAGCGCGGAGTTCGTCGATTCCGACAGGACGCCTTCATTCTGGAGACGGCGGCGGGCGAGCAGGTCGCTCAGGTTTTCCACGAGCTCCGGGCTGTCGGCGATGATCGGAGCCAGAACGCTCTTGTCGATCTCGACCGCAGTCGTGTCCTCCAACGCCACAATGGTGGCGCTGCGTGCCTCGCCGGTGAGGAGAGACATCTCTCCGATGCACTCGCCGGGATTGATCTTGGCCACGGAGCGAATCGCGCCTCCGATGTCCACCAACACGTCAGCCAGCCCATCAAGGATGATATACATTGATGATCCGGCATCGCCTTGCTTGATGAGCTTTTCCCCTTCGCCGAACGAAACCACACGGGCGTGATCGACGAGATAGGTCTTCTGGCCGTCATTCAGGACGCTGGCAAAGAAAACCTTCTTGAGTCCGTCCTTGATCAGAGCCGGGCAATCCGGTGGCTGGACCGTGGGAACATACTGGGTCTCAAGCTGGATCGGATACGGGATCGAGATGTTATGGCGACGAAGGGCATACCAGAGATTCGTCCGCACGCTGCTCAGGATCTCTTCAAAGCAGCCATGGTCTTCGATCCAGAACTTCAGGTCGTAGGTAATGCTCGAGGCGGCAAACTCCTTCAGAAAAACCGACGGGGCGGGTTCCGCCAGAACGCCTTTGCCCATGAGGCAGGCCTCGACCAGCACCTTGCGCACCTTGGTGGGAGCGACGTCATAATCCAGCCCGATCTCAATGCGCAGGGCATGGCGGGGAGTCGGGTGACTAAAGTTCGTCACCGTCTCCTTGGTGATGTTGCTGTTCGGGATATCGAGATAAATGTCGTCGCAGGTGCGGAGGCGGGTGGAGCGCCAGTTCACCTCCATGATCTCGGCGTGCTCGTCGCCAACCTTCAGCCAGTCGCCGGGTTTGAACTGCCCGCCGAAATAGATGGCGAATCCAGCGAATAGATTGCCGAGCGTATCCTGCAAGGCGAGACCGAGAACGATGCCCACGATACCGGCACCCGCGAGCAAGCCGCCCAATGGCTCGCCGTAGATATTCTGGATGACGATGACGACGGCAAAAAGGAAGACGACCAGCGAGACCAACTGGCTGAGCAGCTTGGGAACCTTCGAGTTCATCCCGTCGCCACGTCCGAAAATTGCGACAAAATAGTGGCGCAGCAGCGTGATAATGATGAAGGCCCCGGATAGAACCACCGCCGCATTGACGTTTCTCTCGGCGAGGCCGAAGTCCACCACCGGCAGCAACTGCGCGACAAACATGGCGAAGGTCAGGCAGAAGATGTGATAAAACCATCCCAGCGGCACCTGGAACCGGCGTTTGAAGAAACGCCCGATGGCAAACAGGACAAGGTAGATCGCGATCGATGCGCCGACAAAGATCAAGGTGGTGTTGGTCCACTTGATACCCTCCGTGATGACGCTTTCGCTAATCAGCGCCTCGGGCGAGGCGGAGGGGGAAGGCTCGGGGGTCGCGGCAGCGATGAGGAGTGGAAGAATCATGCCTGCTGGTAAATGTCGTCCTGACGGGCGGTATTAGCACGCCCTAAGGGCGCAACTTTCAAGCCTGAAAGCACGTCAGCCCGCCTCATTTGGGAGACGGGCTGAAAAACAGGCTTACTTGCGCTTGCGAACCAGTTCCTTCTCGATCTGACCGAGCGGGAGGGTATTGACCACGTCGTTCCGGGTGAGCCAGCCCTTGCGAGCGCTGCCGACGCCAAAGATGAGGTCCTGCAATCCCGCCGTGGAATGCGCGTCGGGGTTGATCGAACAGCGAACGCCCTTTTCCTTGGCCAGCGGCCACCATTGCCAGTCCATGTCGAGGCGACGCGGGTTGGCGTTCAGCTCGATGATGGTGCCAGTCGCAGCCGCAGCCTCGATGATGGCGGGGACGTTGACCTTGTACGGTTCGCGGGTGAGGAGGAGGCGGCCGGTGAGGTGCCCCATCATGGTCACGTAGGGATTGGAGATGGCCTTGATGATGCGGTCGGTCATTTCCACCTCGGAGAGGGAAAATGCGGCATGCACCGAGACGACGACATAATCGAGCTGCGCGAGGATTTCGTCGGAGAAATCCAGCGAGCCGTCTTTGCGGATGTCGCACTCCGTCCCGGCGAAGAGCTTGAAACCATCGAAGGTCTGGTTGAGCTCGCGGATGCGGGCGACCTGCTCGAGGAGGCGCTTTTCGTCGAGGCCATTGGCCTGCACGGAGCTTTTGCTGTGGTCGGCGATGCCGAGATACTGGAGCCCGAGATCCTCGGCGGCATGGGCCATTTCCTCCAGCGAGGCGCGGCCATCACTGGCATGGGTGTGGCAATGGAAGGTGCCGCGCAGATTCTGCCATTCGATCAACTGGGGGAGTTCCCCCGCCTCGGCGGCGGCGATTTCCCCGCGATCCTCGCGAAGCTCGGGTTCCACGAAAGACAGCCCGAGCGCCCGATAGACATCGGCCTCGGTGTAAACCTCGGGGATCGGCTCCTTGAGTTCGCGTCCCTCGGCCACGCTGAAGCGGTATTCGTTCAGCGACCAGCCACGCTCCAGGGCGCGGGAACGGAGGCGGACATTGTGCTCCTTGCTGCCAGTGAAGTAGACGATGGCGAAGGGGTACTCCTCCGACTTCACCACGCGGATGTCGCACTGGATGCCGTTTTTCAGGATCACGCTGGCCTTGGTATCGCCATGGGCCAGGACGGAATCGACGAGGTGGTGGCCGACAAAATCCTCCAGTACGATCTTCGGGTGTCGGGTCGAGACGATGAAATCGAGGTCGCGCACGATCGGCTTTTTGCGGCGATAGCTGCCGGCCACCTGCACGAGGCTCACTCGCGGATGGCTGCGGAGGTCGTCGAGAAGCGACTCGGCCAGTCCGCTGATATCGCCGAGGCGGAACTGCCCGGCGCTCTTCTTGAGCTGATCGAGGCCTTTCAGAATGTTCTCAGCGGTCTTCGCGCCGAAACCGGGAAGCGCCGCCACCTGCCCATCGCGGCAGACGCGCTCCAGCTTGGTCAGGGAATGGACGCCGAGCTGGTCGTAGAGCGCCTTGATCTTTTTGGCACCCAGGCCAGGCACGTCGAAGAGGGTGAAAATATCGGGCGGGAACTGCTCGCGAAGCTCCTCGTAATACTCGAGCTTCCCCGTGCGGGCGAGTGTCGTGATTTTTTCCACCAGCGCCTTTCCAATGCCCTCCACTTCGCCGAGACCGTCGCGGGCGACGATCTTGTCAAAATCCTCGGTCAGCGTGTCGAGGGCGCGGGCGCCGTTGGTATAGGCGCGAATTTTGAAGGGGTTCTCGCCCTTAAGCTCCAAAAGCCGGGCAATGTTTTCCAGAATGTCAGAAATCTCGTCCTTGGTCATCGCGTGTAGGTGGCAATACGGTTGCGCCAGCCGGGAAGCCATTTGGCCTCGTTGCGTTCGGGAGGAGAGTTCTTCACGCGGGTGGTCAGCACCTGGTCCGCCGCCCGGGCAAAAGCCTCCAGCGGATCGCCGGAGGGGCTCATGGTCAGGAGCACCTGGAGCAGGCCCCAGCCCTTGCCGTTGTACCGCTCGGTGGGCGAAACGCCCTCGCCCTTGAAGTTCACATAATCAATGAGGGCGTACATGCCGAGGGGCTGCGCGGCGACGCGGTAGAAGTTGGCCCTGACGCGCTCGCGATCCCCGGGAGCAGTGGCGGCGAGCATCTTGGGCAGCGCCTGCTCAAGACGAAGCGCGGCGAAACGAGCCTGCTGCGGCACGGTGGTGCGAAGAAGATTGCGCAACTGGACCATCGGGGGTGCCTGCGCATCAGCGAGGAAAACCGCGCGATTCGACCATGGGCAGGCCTGCCGCATCCAGCCCGGCACCATGATCCCATGCCCCGCGAGATAGACAACGAGCTTCGGGAAACTCTCCTCGAACGGGCCGGATTTGCCGCGCGGATACCAGATGAAGTGCCCGATGCCGAGGGAGGCAAAATCCTCGCCCTTGTTCCAAGAGGTCAGGCCCTCAACCGTGCCCGCGCACTCGTTTTTCCAAATGCGGCGGCCGATTTCCTGCGCCTGCGCGTCGGAAAGTTGGATCGTCTGGGCAGGAGCCAGCGAGAGGCACAAAAAGCAGGCCAGGGCCGAGAGAGAGAGGATTTTCATCGGTGGTTGGACAAAGTCCGGGACCAATCTAGCGTAGACATGTGAATTTTGGCGAGAACGAGCAACTTTTCGGTTTCGATCCCCTGCCCCGTCTCGTGGCGGCGGAATTCGCCGAACCCAACGCAATCGACCTCTACGTGCGACAGGCGGATGGTTTCACCGCGCGCGTCCGGGAGGTCTTTCAGCCGTTTTTCTGGTGCAGTGGGGATGCTGGACTCGAACTCTCGGGCGGGCTGCCCCTGAATCGCCTCATCCGCTGCGACTCCTGGGCGGAGTGCCAGGCCACCCGGTCGGAGGCCGCCAGCTTGCCGACCTTCTGGCTGAACGACCCGGTGCAGCAGTATCTCACCCAGTCGGGGCGCACATTGTTCAAGGGAATGCTCTTCGAGGATCTGCGGCGCATGCAGATCGGTATTCAGACGGGGGAAAACGGCCTGACCGCCATCGCGCTCAGCGACTCCAGCGGATGGGAGGAGGTTTTCCCCGTGCAGCCGGGGCTGGTGGAAAGCGAGCGGGCGGCGCTCGAGTGGCTGTCTACTCAGATCGCCGAGCGCGATCCCGACGTGATCGAGGGGCACAATCTCTTCAAGGTCGATCTCGCCCTCCTCGCCGCCCGGGCGAAGAAGCTGAAAACCAAGCTGGCATGGGGACGCAGCGGCGAGGTGCTGAAATCCCGCCCCTCCCGCCTCCAGATCGCGGAGAAGACGATACAGTACCCGAAGTTCACCGTGCCCGGTCGCCATCTCGTCGATACGTGGGTGCTCGCGCAGTATTACGACGTGTCGTCGCGGGAGCTGGAGAGCTTCGCGCTGGAACATGTTGCACAGCATTTTGGCGTGGCGGACAAGGATTCGGCGGACGGACGCACGGCGCTCTCGATCGTGCGGGAAACCCGGTCGCTCGCGGCGGCGCTGAGCCGGAGCTACTTCATCCAGGCGCAGATCTTTCCCTACAATTACCAGGACGTGATCATTCGCGGAAACGCGACGAAGATCGATGCGCTCTTCCTCCGCGAGTATCTGCGGCGCGGGCATTCGCTCCCGGATTATCCAGACGCGCGACCGTTCGAGGGCGGCTACACGGATATTTTCAAGACGGGGGTGATTCCCCACGTGTGGCACTGCGACGTGACCTCGCTCTACCCGTCGGTGATCCTGTCCTTTGGCTACACCCCGACAGGCGACAAGCTGGACCTCTTCCGCAACCTCCTGAGTGAACTCCGCACCTTCCGCGTGGCGGCGAAAGCCGAGATGCGCCAGGCGGAAACCGCTCGCGAGCGCAGCCAGCTCGACGCGCTCCAGAGCACGTTCAAGATCCTGATCAATTCCTTCTACGGCTACCTCGGCTTTGCGCAGGGGCATTTTGCCGACTTCGACGTGGCGGAAGCCGTGACGGCGAAAGGCCGCGAACTCCTGCGCCTGATGGTCGACTGGCTGGGCAAACAGGGCGCGGAGGTGATCGAGATCGACACCGATGGCATTTACTTCCATCCGCCAGAAGGCGCCGAAGCCGAGATGCTCCAGAAGGGACTCACTGCGGAGCTGCCGGAAGGCATTGATGTGGAATTCGACGAGCGGTACACCGCGATGTTCAGCTACAAGGCGAAGAACTACGCGCTGCTCCACGAGGATGGCTCGATGTCGATCAAGGGTGCGGCACTCAAGTCGCGCGGGATGGAGCCATTTCTCCGCGATTATCTCGAGCAATTCGTTCGTCGACTCCTAGAGGGCAAGCCTCGCGAGGCTGGAGCGCTGCGCGACGAGGTCGAGGGACGGTTGCGCCGAGGGGAGTTTTCCATCGAGGCGCTGGCCAAGACCGAGGCGCTCCAGGATTCCGTCGCATCGTACCAAAAGAAAATCAGCGCCTCATCCCGCAACCGGGCGGCGGCGTTCGAACTCGCGATCAAGAGCGGGCGCGACTACCAGGCGGGTGACCAGGTGAGCTATTACATCACCGGGACCAAGAAGAAGGTCGTCGCCTACGAAAACGCACGGCTCGCCTCGGAGTGGAATCCCGAGGCGCGCGATGAAAACGTCGAGTACTACGCGGGCAAGCTGCACGAACTGGCGAAGAAATTTGCCGAATTCTCGGAAAGCCCGGATGACCTGCCGCTGCTCTAGCCAGGCTTAACCGATGCGGACGGCGCGGGTCTTGTCCAGACGCAGGACACCGGCCTCACCCTCGGCCAGCACGGCCTTGAGGTCACCGATCTTCTCGCCCTTCCACTGCACGCTGCCGCCTTCAATCAGACGGCGGGCGTCGCTGCGGGATTTGGCAATACCAAAGCACTTCGCGTAGGCCTCGACGACGAGGCTGAGGAAATCGCGCGCTTCGCCCGGTGTGTAGGCCGGGAGGTCAGCGTGATCGAGGTCCTTCTTGCTGAAGCGGGTCTCAAAATCGGTGCGGGCGGCGAGGGCTTCCTCGTCCGAGTGGAAGCGTGCGGCGACGCGCTGGGCGAGAGCCTTCTTGGCCTCCATGGGGTGCGCGTCGGCAGGCAGCGTCTCCTTCAGCAGGATCTGGTAATAGCGCACCATGAGCTCGTCGCTGATGCTCATGATCTTGCCAAACATGTCGTGAGCGCTTTCGTTGAGAGCCACATAGTTGCCGAGGCTCTTGCTCATCTTCTGCTTGCCGTCGAGCCCCTCGAGGATGGGCATGACCATGGCGACCTGCTGGGGCATTCCCTCCTCCCGCTGGAGATCGCGACCGACCATGATGTTGAAAAGCTGGTCGGTGCCGCCGAGTTCCACGTCGGCGCGGATCTTCACAGAATCCCACCCCTGCATGATCGGGTACTGGATCTCGTGGGCGCGAATGGGCTGACCGCGATCCAGACGATCGCGGAAGTCCTCGCGGACGAGCATCTGCTGGAGCGTGACGCGGCTGTTGAGCTTGATGACCTCGTCGAAGCTCATCGCCTCGAACCACTCGCCGTTGAAGACGATCTTCGAGCGTTCGCGGCTGAGAATCTTGAACGCCTGCTCCTGGTAGCTCTTCGCGTTGGAAAGCACCTGCTCGTGCGTGAGCTGCGGGCGGGTGACGGAGCGTCCGCTCGGGTCGCCGATCATCGCGGTGAAGTCACCAATGATGAGGATGGCCTCGTGGCCGAGGTCCTGAAATTCCCGCAGCTTGGAAAGCGAAATGCTGTGGCCGAGGTGAATGTCGGGCGCGGTGGGATCGACGCCGAGCTTTACGCGCAGGGGGCGATTTTCGCCGAGTTTGGCGCGGAGATCATCGGGGCTGAGAACTTTTTCACAGCCGCGGCAAAGTATATCAAAGGCGTCGGAGGTGGTCTGCATCGCTAAAATCCTAAAAAAACCGTCAGCGGTTCTTGTTCAGGATTTTGCGCACCTCGTCAATGGTAAGCTCTTTTTGATTGGACTGCTGATCGAGAGCCTTCTGCGATTTTCCCTGCACGAGGAAAGGCCGGGTCTCGGTCGGACCCTCCATTGAGTCGACTGGTACGCGGTTGGTTTCCGAGAAGGATTTCACCCGCGCCGGGTCGGTAAGAAACTGCTTTTCCGTCGCCTTGAGCTCGTATTTCGTGGAGAGGTTATCCTGTGAGGTCTTGAAAACCTTGCGACCAAACCACGGATTCTTGATCCCGAAAAACGACCGGGTATTGGAATACGATCCGGCATCGAAGTCCTTCTCGCCGGAATACGTCCCGGCCTTTACCTTGGCATCCGCGGGCAAGACACTCGCTTTATTGAACTGCTTGTCAGCCAGAGGGTTGGCCCAACCCTCCCCCGGTTTCATTGGGACGTAATTAAGCCTTTGGGCGAGGGTCCGCTCCTGCTCCTGCGCACATAAAACGCCCGCGACGAGCGAGCATGCAAGCAGGAGGCAAGGGAGGCGCATGGGGGGGATGCTACACATTTATGCGCTGTCGGGCAAGCGGGGTGAAGCCCGCAGGGAATCGAGCATCGACTGGGCTGCCCGCCGATCTTCCGGCGTCGCGTAGGATTTCACCGTGGTTTCGAGGACCTTGATCGCCTGGGCGGGCTGGCCGTTCTTCATCAGCGCCCGGGCATAGGCGCGGGAGTAGTCGAACTCTCCCGGCTGCAGGCGATGAGCCTCCGCCCACGCCGCGAGGGGGGATTTGCCCTCGGTCTCGAGCTGGGCGGCATATCGGGACTGAAACGCAGCCGCAGCCGCCTGAACGTCCCAGAGGGTATTACCGGGAGCGACGGAACTCCAGACCCTGGCCATCCTGGCCCAGTCGAGCAGTTCCAATCGCTGCAATCCGGCACGGACATCGGGCTGTCGAAGCGACTCGGGATGAGCGATAACCCAGGCCCTGGCGGCGTCCGCGTCGCCCCGAGCCACGAGGTCGGCAAAGATCGCCGCCCGGTAATCGAGACGGGTCTGGAAGGAGAGAGACTGGAGCATCTCATCAGCCTGCCCGGCCTCGCCAAGAGCCTCATAATAGTCGGCGAGCAAACGTCCGGTCACGTGCTGCGGCCAACGCTCCGCGAGCATCCTCAGGACGATGCCTGCATCCGAGATGCGGCCGCGCTCGAGCCAGTTTGCCGCCACCTGCGCCCACACGGCACCCGTGCCCGCCTCGGCGGGAAAGTACCCGTCCATCGCGCGGAGCTGGGCGGCAGCGAGGTCGGGTTGATTGGTCCGGGCATAGAATCGCGCCAGATCGAGCCTGCGAGCAGGATCGATCGAGGCGACCGCATCGATGCGCGCAAGGATATCCGCCACCGGCTTACCCTGCCGCCATCTCGCCTCGGCCAGCGTCAGGTCGGTGGCGGCATCGCCATCGGAACGCTGCATGCTCGCGTCCAGCACTCGCTCGGCCAGGGCGTATTGCCTTTCCTCCATGAGACGCTGGGCGAGCAGCCTCCAGGCGGCGGGCTGGAAGTTCCGATCCGTCAGATACTCCTCCAGGAGCGCCGGCATCTGATCGAACCGGGCCTCCTCAAAGGCGAGATGAATGAGCATCTCGCCCGCGAAATACTGCCCGGCACCCTGCCGCCACTCGGCAGCCAGCTCCTTGCGAAAGTCGTCCTGCCTCTTATCGCGCGAGGCGAGATTTTTGCGAAAGAGATAATATGCGGGGATGAGGGCGGGGTACTGGGAGGCAAGCGCCTGCAGTCTCGCCATTTCCTCGGCCCGCACCTCGGGCGGCAGCAGGGGCTGGGAGAGAATGTAGTTCGAGACGGCGTTGAACTGCTCCCGGGATTGCTTGTAGCGCGCACGCAAGTCGCGCAGCCGTCCGCGCCATTCCTCGGGCGACTCCGGCAGCCTCTGGGCGGCGGAATCAAGTCCGTCCTCCTTGAGCACCCTCTCGGCGAGTTCCTTGCGCCGTTGATCGCCGATGGTGTCGGCGAGCGCTGCCAGCCGCTGGGCGGCCACAGCGCGATTCGGTCCCACGGAGGATGCCTGCTTTTCCAGAATGACCGCAGCCTCGCGCTCACGGCCAAACCGGGCGAGCAGGTCGGAGAGATTCATGATGTAGGGCCCCGGGTCCGAGGCGGCGGCTATCGCCGTCTCCAGGACGGTCAGCGCCTCGCGATGCCGTCCCAGCCGGCTGAGGGCCTGGGCATATTGCAGATTGAAGGCTGGTGACATTGCGCCCGGACCCGATATGCGCTGCATGAGGGCGAGTTCCTCATCAACCGCCCCATCCTGCTGGCTGCCGATGGCCAGGCGCAGCGCCGCATGGGTCGCCGCGATCCGCAGGGGAACGGAGGCTCCTGGCTCCAGCGACTTCAAGACAAGCCGGCGCAGGGGAGCGCGAGCGCGTTTTTCGCCAGTGAAGGTGAAAAGCGTGATGACCGCGGTATCGTCCAGCACAGGCTGCGAGGCCAGGAAGTCAATGAGGAACGCCGCCCTCTCCCCCTGCGAAGCGGCCAGCAACTGCCTGATGGCCTGCAGCACATCCTCCGTGCGAGCGCCTCCCGCGCTCCACTCCCCCGCCAGATACGCCGTGGAGGTATGCTCGTCATTGATGAGGCGGTTCTGCACGAGCATCGACATGGCTCCGTGCGAGAAATCCTCGCCGCGCAGGACAGCCAGCGCCTTGTCCTCTGCGAGACTGGTGCGATAAAGGTCGCGGGCAAGACGATTCATCCCCCAGCGCTCCAACTGCCCCCCGCCCAGTTGCACGATGTCGGTCCACGCCGCCTCCTGCACACCGCGAGAAGCCTGGAAGGCTTCCTCCAGTCGCTTCCTGGCTCTATCGTAATCCCCGGCCAATGCCGCCAGGAAGGCCCCGGCGGCCCCGGCAAAACCCGGTTTATGAACGGCGGCGGCGTGCTGGAGGATCTTTGCCTCAAAGGCGGCACGCTCCGGCGGGGGCGTCAGCATCCAGCGCGCGCGCAGGGCGGCAAAAAACGGCCTCGCATAGGAAATATCCCCGGGTGAAAGAGCCAGTGCATTATCGAAGGCAGCCCTCGCCGCGTCGGGCTGGCGCAGGTTCAGCCTCCAAGTGCCGATTTCGATCCAGGCCTGGGCCGCCTGTTCCGAGGGAAAGGAGGCGGGGATGGACCCGGCCAGCCAGCAGGCCAGTCGCACTTGTCCTTGAGAAGCGAGTGTGCGGCAAACCTCCCAGCGGGCCGAGGCGGGGGCGGAACCGATCAACGTGGTCAACTCCTTCGCCGGAGGCTGCCACCCTCGCTCCAGGAGAAAGGTCAGGGCCGCCTGGAAGGACTTCCACCGTGCGTTCGACTGATCGGGCGGCTGGCCAAGATAAGCGGAAAGCTCCGGCCAGGCCCCGGCATCCAGGGCGAGAATCATCAGGTGCTCCGCACGAGGGGAAAAGGCATCGCGTTTCGCCGCAGACCCGGCGGACTCGCGAATCGCAGCACCCTTGTCCCCGGAAAAATACAGCGCCCATACCCGCTCGGAAGGGTCAGTCAATGAAGCAATCCATTCCGCCCGCTTCGGGCTGTCGGCCAGCATGCGGCCCAGGTCGCGAATCGCCAACAGGCGAACGCCGCGCGCATCGGCCTCGGATGGCCGGGGCCAGGATTCGCGAGGAAGGCCAAGGGCGACCGGGGTGGCCGGCGCGATGGAAAGTTCATCCCCGGAGTCGTAAGCCGGGGGAATCGGCAGGACCATGGCCGCAGCGGCGGCTGGCGGCGTGACGGCAAGCAGCTTCTCCAGGTCCGTGGCCGCCTGGAGCCTGTCGCCTCTCTCGCCCGCGAGCCGGCCCAGTTTCAAAAGAATGGCTGGCTGGTTTCCGGCGAGATCACCCGCCATGCGATAGCTGCGCTCCGACTCCTCGAATCGTCCGTCGCGCTCCTGGAACTGGGCCACGGCCAGAAGCGCGGCAGGCTCTCGTGCGAAACGCCTTGCGATCGCAGCCCAGGCCTCCCGCGCCTGAGACCAGAGGCCGGCCTTTTCCAGATACTCCGCACGTTGCTGCCAGACGGAAAGATCGGGTTCCTTCTCCAGGGCAACCAGCAATCCGGTCAGCCGGGCCGCATCGCCCCAGTTGCCCGCCTGCACCGCTTCGGCGACGGCAGCTTTCAGGGACTCCTCGTCGCGCGGCAGGGATGCCGCCAGCTCTCCACCCGCCTCGCGCGCCTCCTCGGTCCGCCCGGCGGCCCGCAGGGAGTCCGCCTGGGCCTGTTTCCAGAAAACGTCGCCGGAGCGTGTTGCCTTGTCCTTGAGAATTTCCAGCCAGACATCGGTAAGCTGGTGATCGCTGGAGTAAGCAGCGGCTGCCCGCGACAACTCGGCCCGGGCATCGGCATTGCGTTCGCTCTCGCAGGCAGCGGCCAGGAAATCGAGGACGCGGGCAAACTGCTGCAATCGGGAGGCCGCTCCGAGAATGGACTGAACGAGCGAGCGCTTGGCGCCGGGCGGGGCCAGTCGATACGCCGAGAGCCACGTTTCCAGCGCCGCAAACCAGTTTCCTCCAGCCTGCTGGGCGAAGGCCACGTCGGCGAGAGCCTGCCAGTCCCTGGGATTATCCCTCTGGATGTTCTCAAAAATCGCAAGCGCCTGCTCGGGCTGTCCGCGCTCGATCTCCAGGTATCCGATGCGCCGCTGCAGGGCGGTCACCTCGGAGGGTTCCGCCGTCTTGACCAAGCGGGCTAGCTGGGCAATCGCGCCATCATAGCGTCCATCAGCCACCAGGGCGTCGACGAAGGCATTGCGAAGCGGGCGGGAGGACGGATAAAGCGACAGGGCCGTGGCGAGCGTTTGCTGATAGCTGTCCGTGGCGCGAAGGAACCGCTGCCATCGGGCGAGACGCAGCCAGTCCGTCTCATTGCCGCCATTGCGAGCGCGCTGCGACAGGGTATCCATCACGGATCGAAGACGGCGCTGGCCGCCCGGCTCGAACGTTGAGGAACCAGCGGATATCGCCTGCAGATCGGAAATCAGCGAGCGATCGGCCTCCTCACCGATATCGCCCGGGAGCAAGGCGGCCTGTACGAGGATATCGCCCGCCTCGGCTGTCTGTCCCTTGCGCACCAGCAGCCGCGAGAGCGCCAGGGCATTTCCCGGAGAGGGTGCCGCCGCGAACGCCTGATAGGCCCAGGGAAGCGCCAGGGAGAGAAGGTTCGCGTCCTGGTAAAATACCACAAACCGGGCGGCTGCGGCCCCCTGTTCCTCCCTGGTCAGCTTGTCCATGGGGAACCGGCGCAATGTCTTCTCGGCAGCGTTGTAGTTTCCCCGATCGGCCTCAAACTGTGCAACGCCCAGCACGGCATCCACCGAACGCGGGGCGGCCTGCGCGGCGCGTTCAAGCTCGCGCCCAAGTGCCTCATCGAGATGGAGCCGGCGATAAAAATCCTGCGCCCGCTCATGTATCGCCTCATCCCCCTTTTGCGAAGCGACGAACTGCTCGACCATCTTTCCCGCCTCGGCAGGCCGTCCCTGGAGAGCTGCCACCTCCGCCTGGAGAAACAGGGTGTCGGCATCCGGCGTACGCCCGGAGGATGCCGTGCGGCAGAGCGCCGCAGCAGCATCGAGATCACCTACGGCCAGAGCCAGCCTGGCCGCTTCGCGCTGGAGGGCCAGATCCTGGGGGCGTGCGGCGGCGGCCTGCGCCGTCCACTTGAAGCGTTTCGCTCCATCGCCCCGGTATTGATAAAATGCCGCCAGGCGGAGCGCCGGACCGACAGCGGAAGGTTCCGCCGCAGCCGCCATCAGCAGGGAGGCCTCGAGTTGCGGCAGGCGTCCGGAGCGGTCCGCCAGAGTATAGACGCGCTCCTGAATCTCCCGGGTCTTCCAGTGTCCCTCCCCCAGAAGCGAGAGGGCTTTTTCCTGATCCTCGGCAGCGGCTGCCAGATCGCCGCCCTTTTCCGCTGCCCGCGAGGCTGCCTCCCAGGCTTCCACGCGCCGGGACGGAGCCGCCGCCGCCGCGATTTCGCGCCAGTAACCGGCAGCCGACGGCCAGTCTCCGGCGACGGAGGCGGACTTCGCGAGTTTTTCCAGGAGCGTCAGATCGCCAGGAGCGAGGCCGAGCGCCTGCTTCCATGCCTTCGACGCACTGGCAGAATCTCCCGCCTTGGCCCAAATCTCGCCTACCCCGATCCAAAGCACCGGGTCCTGCAATGACGTTGCCGACTTTTCCAGGAGCCGGGCCGCATCGGCAGGGCGGCCCGCCTCCGCCGTCCAGCCAGCCAGCAACATGGCGGCGGCAGCGCTCGATGCGGCGAGCGGCTCAACAAGCTTGACCGCCTCATCGCGATGGCCGCCGAGCGCCAGGACCTGAGCACAGAGCAAGGGGGAGTCCTTGGCGCGCTGGCGGGCCAGCTCGATCAACTGCGCCGACTCTCCCTGCTTGTCATACAGGCTCCACAGACGCTCAAGCGAGGCAGTCTGGGTGGGATTGGCCACGAGGATCGTCCAATATCGGTCGGCCAGACGCTGACCGGAGGGATCGAGGGCAAAGGCCGTCCCCAGCGAGAAAACGAAAACCGCTGCGCGCCTCAACATGGCGCTACGGTACGCGATTGTCCGGGCCGGGCAACTCCCGGTATTCCCGAACCTTGCGAATGGTAACTGGCGAAATGGGAGGAACGCACAGACGGCAGGAGTGGTACGGCGAGCCTGTGTCATCTGAAGGATGAGAGGGAGGCGGCTCGCCTGAGCCTCCTTTCCCGTGATCCGCGGAGGAAAGCCGGGAGGTTAATGCCTGAGCCGGCTTGTCCGCTGGAATCTCCTCCGCGCGCCTTACTTGCCGACGCCGGGCATCGCCGGAGCCTGCACTTCCTTGTACTCGGACGGAATGGTGAACTGGGTCGCGTCGATCTCACCTGGCTTCACGGTGACCACCGTGGTGGTCACCTTGCCCATGGGGGTATCAACCACCGTGCGGACGGGGAAACCAGCGAGCTGATTTTTCTCGATGAAGGAGCTGATCGGATCGCCGTTGCCGGAGAGTGCGGAGAGCTGGCTGAGCGCTTTCTGCGCATCGGGAGCGTCTTTGGTGAGCCAGAGCTCGACCTTGCGGCCGTCCACCGTGGTCTCGTATTCCTCACAGGCGAAACCGTTGATCGTCTCCTTGCGCCCGGTGGCCTTCGGCAGGTCGGCTTTTAGCTCACCCTGTTCCTGCTGGACCTTCGCCTGCATCGCCTTGATCGCCGCGCCGGGCAGGCGCATGGCAGCCTTGCGGGAGTGGAAGAGCGAGAGCGAGTCACCGCTGGAAAGATCCACGATGGTGGAGATGTCGGGATTCACGTCGATGCGGGCCTTCTGGTCCTTGACCTTGATGGTCATATTGATATCGACGCCCTTGGACCCTCCCTCCTGCTTGACGTTCTGAACGATGGTGATGTCGGCCCGGACGAGCGAAACCGGGAGGAGGATGGCGGCGAGGAGTGCGAGGATTTTCATGGGATTTAGCGGGAGAGGTCGGCTTGGGTAAGGGTCTTGAATCCATCTCCGGCAAGGACGGAGCTGGAGCACTCGGTGTCATCGACATGCATGGCGATGACGGCGCGTCCACGCGGGCGCACCATGAGCGGGTAGCTGAAGAAAATATTCACCTCCGCCTTGAGCAGGGCGGAGAGGACCTTGGCCAGATCCGCCGCGCCCTCGGGGAGCTCGACGACCAGGACTTCGCATTCGCTGAAGGGAATCTCGTGTTCCTCAAACAGCGCCACGACCAGATCGGGGTCGCTCACGACCATGCGGCCGATCGAGGATTCCGAGGAATCCTGGATGCTGAGCGCGAGCACGACGACATTGCGTTCGTTGAGGAGTTTCACGACTTCCAGCAATGCCCCGACCTTATTCTGCAGGAACACGGAGAATTGACGGACCTGGGGGCTATTCAACTTTTCGGCGGTAGATACGGCCATTGGGTTATTTATAGGAGTAGATCAGACAGAAGGGAGCTTTGTCGCCCTCGACGAGGGAAAGCTTGAGGAAGTAGCGACCGCTTTTCTCGGGGACGTACCCGGCGGCGGCGGAGGGGCCGTCGTTGTAGGCTTGGAAATCGACCAGTTTGCCCGCCTCGTCATAGACGGAGACTGCCAGCCGACGGGCGGGCGGCGTGGCAGCGGCGGTAAACCAGTATTCATTGCCCGCGAAGAGATTGACCTCCAGGAGTTGCGGCTTGGAAGAGTCAATCTCGCCCGCCCAGTATCCGTCGCGAATCTTGTAGCCGTCGTTGCTGAAAGCTCCGGCCACCTCGAGGGCCTTGCTCCGCGCGCTGACGTCGGTATCGGTCGCGTCGGTGGGAGCCTGGGCCAGCACCGAGACGATCAAGCCGAAGGAAAAGATGAGGCCAGGGAGCAGTTTCATTGCTGGACTCCTTTCGTCACGATGTCGTTCACAGCCTTGGCGACAGAGGCGTGCAGATCCTTTACGTTCTGCTCGGAGGGCGTGTCAGCCTGGACGTAGCCCTTGGAGGAATCCAGCGTGGCGTGGATTTCCCTGATGAGCTTTTCCTCCTGCAAAGAGGCCGGGAGGCTGGCCACCTGATCGAGCAGGTACGTAATGATCGCAGGCTGGCGCAGGAGGCGGGCGGCCTCCGGCGTATAGGCTTTTTCCACCAGTCCGCTGGCGATTTCCGTACCGCGCAGCCAGGCGCCGATGGTGACCAGGGTGATGAGGTCGGTGTCCTTCTGGTCGGCCATGTCGAGCTTCACCTCGTTCTGGGTGGCCTCAAGTTCCTCTCGCAGAGCGCTCCAGTTATTGGCCTGGGCGAAATCGTTGATGCTGTTGCCGCGACCGAGGACGCTCTGGCTGACATTCAGCTTCTTGGCGAGGTTGATGATCTCCTTGCCGATATTTTTGACCCCCTGGCTGTCCTGCGCCTCCACGGCGATGTAACCGTCGGCCACCAGAGTACCGAGCGCCATGGCGATCTGGGCGCGGCTGGCCGTGGCGGCGGGGGTCGCGGCGCGGACGAGCTGGGACCATTGCGGGGACCCCTGTTTGTCGATGGCGACAAAGAACTCGCCCGGCGTCGGAATCGTTATTGCCTCGACGCGAACAGCTTGCGAAATCTGCTCAGGCGTCAGCGGAGCATCTTGGGAAAATCCCACGGACGGCGCGGCGAGGCCTGCGAGCGCAGCCACTGAGAACCATCGCATCCGAATCATGATTGCAGATAATACAAAGCAGGGAATTTTGGCGAGAGACTTTCGCAACAGGCTTGCACGCCGTAAAGTGGATGTTTCTTCACTGTGAACGATTCGTTACCCATCTACGATCTGGACGAGGAAATCGTCTCCGCCCTGCAAGAGGGCAACCGCCTCATCCTCCAGGCCCCGACCGGCTCGGGCAAGTCGACCCAGGTGCCGCAAATCCTCCTCGACGGAGGCATCCTCGGCCAGGGGCGCTGCGTCGTCCTCCAGCCTCGTCGTCTTGCCGCCCGCATGCTGGCCAAGCGCGTCGCCGAGGAACGTGACGTCCAGCTCGGGGGCGAGGTCGGCTACCAGATCCGCCTCGACAACGTCTCGTCGCGCGACACCCGCATCCTCTTCGTCACCGAGGGCATCCTGCTCCGCAACATGCTGGCCGACCCGACGCTGAAGGGAGTTTCAACCATCATTTTCGACGAATTCCACGAACGCCACCTCTACGGCGACATCAGCCTCGCCCGCGCCCTCGACCTTCAGGAGACCACCCGGCCCGACCTGAAGATCGTGGTCATGTCGGCCACCCTCCAAAGCGCGCAGTTGGCGGAGTATCTCGGCAAGTGCGAGACGCTGACCTCCGAGGGCCGCACATATCCGGTGGAAATCGAGTATCTGCGCCACGACCCGCGCGAAGATCCCCCATGGGAACTCGCCGCCGAGGCGGTGGCGGAGAATTTTGACAGCACCGAGGGCGACATCCTGGTCTTCATGCCGGGTTCGTACGAAATCCAGCGGACCATTCGCGAGATCACCCACCGGCTGCGGTCGGGCGCTGTCGTATTGCCCCTGCACGGCGAACTCCCGGCCAACGAGCAGGACAAGGCGGTCGCGCGCACGTCCCAGCGCAAGGTGATCGTCTCGACCAACGTGGCGGAAACCTCGCTGACCATCGACGGCGTGACGCTGGTCGTGGACTCGGGCCTCGCCCGCGTGGCGCGCTACGACCCCAATCGCGGCATCAACACGCTCCTCATCGAGAAAATCAGCCGTGCCTCGGCAGACCAGCGGGCGGGACGTGCAGGGCGCACGGCTCCAGGCGTGTGCATTCGGCTCTGGACCGAGCGCGACCATGGCATCAGGGCGGCCAGCGAACAGCCCGAGATCAAGCGCCTCGACATGGCCGAGACCGTGCTTTCGCTCAAGGCAGTGGGCATTACCGACCTGAGCCGCTTCCGGTGGATCGACAAGCCCGAGGAAAAGGCGCTCACCCGCGCAGAACAGTTGCTCTCCGATCTCGGGGCGCTCGACGAGGAAGGCGGCATCACGCCCGTGGGGCGGCGCATGCTCAATTTCCCCGTCCATCCGCGCTACGCCCGCATGTTTCTCGCGGCGCAGGATCTCGGCTGCGTGCGCGCCGCCGCGCTCATCGCGGCCCTCACCCAGTCGCGCAATCTGCTGCTGCGCGCCGACCGCCGCGTCGAGGAGGAGCGTGCCGAGATCTTCGGCCACGGCATCTCGGATTTCCTCATCCTCATCCGCGCCTACTCCTATGCACAGAGGCATGATTTCCGCATGGACGCCTGCCGTCCCCTGGCGATTCACGGCGAGGCGGCCCGACAGGTGAAGAAGCTCTTCGAGCAATTCCTCGACATCGCGCGGGCGGAAAAACTCGATATCGGCGAGGGGGGCGCGCCGGATGAATCCATCGCGCGCTGCGTGCTGGCGGGATTCGCCGACCAGGTGGCGCGCCGCAAGAGCGGTGGCACGCTGGTTTGCGACATCGTTCATGGACGGCGCGGCCAGCTTGCCCGCGCCAGCGTGGCGCAAAACAGCCGTCTCGTCGTGGCGGCGGAGATCAACGAGATCGAAGGCCGCGGCGGCGACGCGCAGGTCATCCTCTCCCTCGTCACGGAGATCGAGGAGGCGTGGCTGCGCGAGATGTTCCCGACGCACTTCCAGGACCGCATCCAGCATGTCTTCGACAATTCGCAAAACCGCGTCGTGGTGCGCCGCGAGAAGGTCTATCGTGACCTTGCGATCGAATTGCAGGACCGCGATGCCGATCCGTCCCCCGCCGCCTCCGCCTGCCTCGCCGCCGTGGTGCTCGATGGCGACCTGCGGCTGAACCAGTGGGATGACGCGGTCGACCAGTGGCTGGAGCGGGTGAATTTCCTCGCCACCGCCGCACCGGATTTTGGCCTGCCCACCATGGGCGAAACCGAGCGTCAGCTCATCGTGCACATGGCCTGTGAGGATGCGACGAGCTATCGCGAGATCAAGGATCGCCCGATCCTGCCACTCGCCCGTTCGCTCCTCACCCACGAACAGCAGCGCCTCGTCGACAAGCACGCCCCGGAGCGGCTCGAGCTGCCCGGCGGACGCCGCGCCAAGGTCACCTACGCGCAAAATGCCGATCCCGTGCTCGGCGCGCGCATCCAGGATCTTTACGGTGTGACCGAAGACATCAAGATCGCCGGAGGCCGCGTCCCGGTCACCATCCAGGTTCTCGCGCCCAACCACCGGCCAGTGCAGATCACCAAAAGCCTCAAGACCTTCTGGGCGGAGTCCTACCCGAAGCTCAAGCAGGAGCTACAACGCAAGTATCCTAAGCATGAGTGGCGTTGAGGCAGATGAGCGGAATGGAAAACGCGCAAAAGCACACCGCGAGGAAAAAGATCGTAGAGCCGACCACCGTCATGCAAAGCACAAGGGCATGATCGACATCGCGGCGTGACCAGAAGGAATAGACCAGCGCCCAGAGCACAAAAACCACCGGAACAAGATAAAGAAACCAGCCATCGTACAGCATGAGGCTAGTCAGCGAGGGCAATGGTCTCCCGCCGAGAGATTGCCGATAATACTCGGCGACCCCCTCCTTTCCGACATAGACCAGCAGAGCGGTCGCACAGGAGACAAAAACCGAGAACCAAACCGAGATAATACGGGCGACCATAACCAGCGAAAAATGATGACTCACAATTATAAAATTCGTTCCACCGTGGCGATGAAACTCTGCCTTTCCCGAGTAGCGCTGGCGGTTTCGCTGACCATATTTGCGTCCGCAAACGCCGCCGAACCCGAGGGCTACAAGGCCGCGGTGAAGGTGACTCCCCTCCTCCTCACCGACACGACCGAGGCCGGGCAGCCGATCGTTTATCCGCAGGTCAAGGACCCCGAGGTGCGCGCCGTCACCGTCGTCATTCCGCCCGGCGTTGAGACCGGCTGGCATGTGCATCCCTTTCCCTGCTACGCCTACATCCTGAGCGGCGAGCTGGAGGTGGAATTCGAGGGCGGGGTGAAGAAGCAGTTCCATGCCGGGCAGGCCATCGCCGAGGCGGTCAATGTGCTGCACAACGGACGCAATCCCGGCAAGGAGGATGCGAAGCTTGTCATGTTCGTCACCGGAGAAAAAGGCCTGCCCTTTACCATCAAGAAGCAGGGCGATCCCGCGAAATAGCGAATCGTCTTCCAGCAGGCTTGCCGCCCGGAGACCAATCTGCCAAAGAGCGGGCATGAGACAAAGGTGTGCGGTGTTTCTTGCGGTGTTTTTCGTTCTGGGCGTGCTGGCCCAGGCGGAGACGGAAGTGCAAAAACTGGTTTTCGTCCGTCATGGCGAACGTCCTCCCGGAGGGCACGGGCAGATCATGTGGCAGGGATTGCTACGCTCGCTCGCCCTACCGGATGTCCTGATCGGGAAATTCGGCAAACCGGATTACATCTTTGCCCCCTCGCCACTCGCCAAGGTGAAGGAACTCGACACCGGCCTGCATTACTACTATCTGCGCCCGCTCGCGACCATCGAACCGACGGCCATCCGATGCGGCCTGCCGGTCAATGTGAGCATCGGCTACACGAACATCGGCGCGCTGCGCCGGGAGCTGAGCAAGCCGAAATACTGGAACTCGACCGTATTCATCGCGTGGGAGCACCTTGAAATCTGCAAGGTTGTGCACGAGTTTCTCAAAAAATACGGCGGCAATCCCAACGAGGTCCCTACGTGGAGCAACACCGACTACGACAGCATTTTCGTCCTTACGATCACCCGCCAGAACGGCCGGGTGGCCTCAATCACATTTGCCCGGGATCAGGAAGGGTTGAACAATCTGAAACCCTCGCAGATCAGGCTGACGGCATCTCCAGCCAGGCAATAGCCGCCAGATACCGGCCGGGCGGAGCCGTATTAGTATTGCCTGCAACTCGCAAACGGGATGGATGAGATCGTGTCGGACTCCACACCACACCCGTCAGCACAGAAAAACGAGTCGATCACGACCCGGAACCGCCAGTTTTATGACCGGCTCTGGTCGGGTGCAAAGCTGATCCGGCCCGAGTCGTTCCTCACCTGGAAGGCGTTTTCCGGAATGGCTCTCGAAGCCGGGAGAAGGCTGGAGATCGGCCCGGGGCTCCGCCCCCGCCTGCCGCTGGAGGAAACGGATTTTTTCGACCTGAGCCGCGAAGCTGTTGGCCAGATCCGGCGGGCCGGAGGCCGGGCGCGCACCGGCAGCGCGTCTGACCCGTTACCCTACGAGGATGCCACCTTCGGGCTGATTTGCGCATTGGACATCGTGGAGCACGTGGAAGACGACCACGCGGTCCTTTCTGAAATCGCCCGTGTCGCTGCGCCGGGCGCGCGCCTTATCATCTCGGCTCCGCTCCATGCGGACAGATGGATACCCTTCGACGATCTGGTGGGACATTGCCGGCGCTATGATCCGGATGTCTTTTTCGCCATGCTTGAGAGCAACGGCTTCGCCATCGAGGAAAGCGCAGGTTACGGCATGCAGCCCAAGTCCTCGCGCCTGCTGGATTTTGGCATGCGCTTCCTCGCCCGCAGGCCGCGCGAGGGCATGTGGTGGTACAATAATGTCTTCATGCCCATCGGGCTCATGTTCCAGAGCGAACTGAAGTTCGCTCCGGGAACAGAGCATACACGCAACCTCGACGAGGTGCTGCTGATCTGCCGCAAGACCGCCTAGAACTTCAGCCCGATCGCCGAGTAGATGCCGTAGAAGTTCATCAGATAAAAGAAGTCGCTGTTCGTATAGTCGACATACATGTAGCGATAGCCCACCTCGGCAAAGACATTGCGAGTGAAGTTGATCCCGACGCCCGCCATGACGTTCCAGGCAATCTGAGATCCCGCGCCGAACCCGCCGACATCCGCCTGGGCATGCAGGTAAAGCCAGCGCGTGAAGTTCACCTGCCCGCGAAAACCGAGGATCGGGTCGACCCACCACTGGTCGTTTGACGCCGAGGTCGGAAGGGCACCCTCGATATCCTGCGCGAGCTCCTTGGAAACCTTCGCCTTCGCCGCAGCCACACGGCTGTCGATGGCAGAAGTTACCTCGCCTCGTGCGACAGCGACTTGGCGGGCCACCACTGCCCGCACATACTCGGCGATGGCTCCACGGGTTCCCTGTTTGAAGTCCCGCAGCAGGTCCAGCTTGGAAATGTCGACGCCAGAGCGGAGCAGGTCGCCATCGGCGCGGTTGGAGATGTCATTCATCGCGGCGCGACGAAAGAGGCGGCGCTTCAGATCGGCATTCACATTGGAGGCGACCTCCGCGAGCAAGGCGTCCTTTCTAGCATCGATCGCCGCGATCACCTGATCGCGGATGGCCTGCACGGCATCCTCGACGCGGGTGTTGATGCGGGCCGCCACGGCATCGGTGATGTCATCGCTGACGGCCTGAATGCCGGAGGAATCCGTCGTCAACGAAGCCGACATGCCGAGGTAATAATATCGGGCACCGGCATAGAAATCGAGGAAGCCGCGGTAGTCGTTGATAATGCGGTATGCGAGGGCGAGCGAGGCAACGCCCTGATCGAGGCCGGCCGTGCCGGACTTGTACAGATTGCCCCCGAGGTTGGCGGAACTCTCAAGCTCCATGTACATGCCGCCCGCCATGAGACCCCAGCGGCCTTTGCGCACCTCGGCATTGCCCATGATGCCCCACTTGAGATTCTCGAGGATGGTGCGGTTGCTCGCATTGACCTCCAGGGCGGGAAGCCCGCTGAACCCGGTCAGGCCCGAGGCGTTGGGCGCCCAGATATAGGGCTCAATGAGAAAGCTCCAGCCATTGGGGTCCTTGCCCGGAACCATCTCAAATGGCCGCACAGGATGTAGGATATCGTCACGAACGAAATCGCTGACCGGATCGAGAAACGAGTGCTTCGTCGGCTCCGGCGTGGCAGGCGCAGGAACCTCTCCCGCAACCAGCACGGAGCATCCCCAGATCAGGCAAGCCGGAAGGACAGCCTGAAAACCCAAAAAGGACTTACTCATATCGATCAGTCAGCAGCGAATACAGCGTCAAAACTCAGTGGGCCGGAAATTCCTGATATTAGGGATTCTGAACGATTCCCGGCGGATGCCATTCGCCCTGTCCCGGCGGGAGGATGGAAGGCTGCTCGGTCTTCGGCCAGTAGAGGCGCATCACGATATAAACGGTGCCGTCCGGCGCTGGGAGCCAGTTGCTTTCCTTGTCCGCGCCCGGACTGTCCTTCTGGATGTAAATCGTGAGGGAGCCGTCCGCGTTGGTCTTCATGCCGGGCAGCATCGGCGAGTTGATCAGATAGCGATTGAGCGGATTCTCGATCAGCAACTGCGATTTTCCGTCATACATCGTGACGGACCAGAAGGCATTGACCGGCGGCAACTGGCCCGCCGGAAAGGTGATCGTGTAGTTGTGATTGGCCGTATCGATCGTCTCGCCCGTCGCCGTGGTGCGGCACATGGGATACATGGCCTCGACGGCGTCGTTGCCGAAGATGCCCGCCTTGGCTGCCGCCGCACGGAGGAGCCAGTCGCCATTGTAGAAAGCCCGGTCGCCGAAGGCGGAGGCGATGTTCCAGCCGTCAATCGTCTTGCCGAGGGTCTTCACGCGCTCGTCGACCTTGCGCTGGCCCTCGGCCATGCCGAGAAGGACGGCGGCTTTGTGCTCCGGCGAGAGAGACTTGAAATCAAAGGTCTTGCCGGGGCCGACGCCGATGCGGGCGAGTTTGGCCCGCACCTCTTCCTCGCCTGGACCAGCCGGGGCGAACTGCAGGACGAAGTCGAGGTACTCAAAGAAATTCGTCTTCGCAAGCTCCGCATTCGCCTTGGGAAATTCCAGGGCCAGAGCAGGCGCAGGGGCCGGGGCTTTCAGATAGGACGAGAGAGTCTGCACACGGTAGCCGTCCTGCACCTTGATGACATTGGGCATGTCGTCGGCATTGAAGAGCTGCGTACGGAAGAGCGCGATGGTGAAATCCGAGCTGGATTGAAACACCTTCTTGATCCCGGCAGGCACCTCGCCTTTCCACTGCGGACCGACGACGAGGAAATCCCCGGCTTCGTTTCCCGTGGCGCGGCTGCCGATGTAGCCGTAGTTGAAGGTATTCCAGTCGCAGAGCTGCACCGAGTAATAGCGAGCTTTCTCCACCTCGGGCACCGAGATCACATAGGGCTCGGCGCGCAGGTCGAGGCAGGCAAAGGAATACGGCGTGTCGCTATTCGGAGTCACGACCGAGGTATCCTGGTAGGTGAAAACTCGATGCTCATTGAAGAGCTGGCCGATCGGGCTCTTGTACTGGCCCGAGTCCTTGTCGACCCAGAACTCATAGGCCGCCGTGTAGCACATGACGAGCGGCAGTCCGTAGATGAAGCCTTCCTCGGCGATCGCCTTGACCTCGGCGATATCAGGCACGGCTACGCCCGCCTTCTTGTCGGCCGCCTCGGCGGCCGCAACCGCATCTGGCTTCCGATCACACCCCTGGAATAAAGCGGCACACACCACGGTGCTCGCGACAACCTTGGAAACTAATGTCTTCATGTTTTACTTATTGTGACTTGATCTCACTACACGCGGCCAAGCCCAGGCGAATTAGTTAGCGCATCGTTTTCGAAACGCCAGAAACTAATTGCGGGATTTTCCGCCCGGATTTCCTCCATTTCTCAGGCCCTTTTTCTGCTAGTCACCAGCCTTCGAAGCAGCGTCCATCAGGCGCTTTTCGTCAGCCGGAGTAAGCTGAGGCCGATCAACCTTGATCGACACCTTGTTAAGTTTTGCCGAGAGCGGAAAGGGCGGGAGGTAATCGGCGTCGTTTACTCCGGTGAGGGTATCCGACCCGACATCGAATGATTCGTCCCACTGGAGAATCATCGGGAGCGTCTGTTCCATCTTGATGGTTTGCACTTCCTTGCCATCGACCTTCAGGGTCCCGGTGCCGGAGCGCCCCACCCCGCTGAAGCTATTGAAGGCCAGCGTGCCAGCGCCCAGGCCATCATAGGCAAAGTCATACTCCAGCACGTGGCGGCCAGGAGTGAGCGCATCGGGGCCTTCCCACTTGATGCGCTTGAGATCGACGAGATTCCAGAGGAATACCGGCTTGCCTTTCAGGAGGTAGAAGCCATAGCCGCCAAACCGCCCGCCCGAGGTGACAATCATGCCTTCGCCGCCGCCTTCCGGCACGGTGACATCCGCGGTGATCGAGTACGAGGTATTCAGGATGAATGGCGAGTCGCCCTGCGGCAGGCCGGTCATCGGCACGGTGTAGTCAAACTGGGTGCGTCCTGCGGTGATATTGGGACGCGGCGCAACGATGCGGGCGGCGACGGAGGCATCGAGAGGAAAGACCTGGTATTTATTCGCCTCGCCGATGAAGACCTTCTTCAGCTCCGCGACTTTGTCCGGGTACTTCGCGGCCAGGTCCTGCGACTGGCTGAAATCCTCGTTCAGGTTGTAAAGCTCCAGCACCTGATTGTTGAGGGGATCGGTATTGGCCGGGCCAAAGGCGTCCCATGGCGCGCGGTTCACCTTGGTGCTCAAAAGCCAGCCGTCATCGTAGATCGACCATTGGCCCATCATTTCAAAGTACTGGATTTTATGACGCGACGGTGCGTTGGCATTCTGCGCGTCAAAGGTATAGGCAAAGCTGGTTCCCTCGATCGGCGATTGCTTGATGCCATCGACATACTCCGGCGGCTGGATGCCTGCGACCTCCAGCAGGGTCGGCACGACGTCGATCACGTGGCAGAACTGCTGGCGCAAAGCACCCTTGTCCGTGATGCGAGCAGGCCAGGAGATGGCCATGTTCTGCCGCACGCCGCCGAGCCGGGAGGCGTTTTGCTTGAACCAGGTGAACGGCGTGTCAAACGCCCACGACCACCCAGCCGACATATGATTGTACGTCTGCTCGGTGCCCCAGACGTCGTACCATTTCATCTGGTCGGCCACGGGAACGCTCACGCCATTGAAGAAAGCCACCTCGTTGGGCGTGCCCAGCGGCCCGCCTTCGGCGCTCGTTCCATTGTCGCCGTTGATGTAAATGACGAGCGTGTTGTCGAGTTTGCCAATGTCCTCGATGGTCTGAATGACGCGCCCGATCTCGTGATCATTGTATGCGGCGTAGGCGGCGAAAACATTCACCTGCCGGATGAAGAGCTTCTTTTCCTCCGGCGTGCAGTCGTCCCAGTTTTTGATGACATTCGCGGGCCAGGGCTCAAGTTGCGTATTCTGCGGGATCACGCCAAGGCGCTTCTGGTTTTCAAAGATGCGGTCGCGGAGCTTGTTCCAGCCGTCGTCAAAAAGGTGCATCGCGGTGATCTTGTCCACCCACTCCTTTGTCGGGTGATGCGGTGCGTGCGTTGCGCCGGGCGCGTATTTGATGAAGAAGGGCTTCGACGGATCGATCTGGTTGACGCGGTTGATGTAGTCAATGGCGTCGTCGGCCATGCCGGTGATGAGATTCCAGTTCGGCTTGCCCTGGAACGGGTAAATCTGGGTCGTATTGCGGAAGAGATTGGGTTCCCACTGGTTGGCGTCGCCACCGACGAAGCCATAGAAATACTCAAATCCCATCCCGGTCGGCCACTGATCAAAGGGCCCGACCTGGCTGGCGGCAAAGGCGGGGGTGTTATGATCCTTGCCGAACCATGCCGTGGCATAACCGTTGTCGAGCAGGATGCGCCCGATGGTGGCCTTGTCCTTGGTGATGATGCTGTTGTAGCCGGGGAAGCCGGTCGATTGCTCGGAGATCACACCGAAGCCCACCGAATGGTGGTTGCGTCCGGTGATAAGCGCCGCACGCGTAGGCGAGCACAGCGCGGTGGAGTTGATATTATTATAGCGCAGGCCGTTATTTGCGACCCGATCCATCGTCGGCGTGGGGATCACTCCGCCAAAGGTGCTCGGCACGCCAAACCCGGCGTCGTCGGTGATGATGAGCAGGATGTTGGGAGCCTGCTTCGGCGGGACGACGCGAGGCGCCCACCAGGACTTGGATTGGAGAGCGTCCTGCTTGATCACGCCGCCAAACTGGGGATCTGGCGCCGGGAGTTGGGCATTGCTGATCGTCGTGGTCGCGCTCGGCGAGCCAGGAATCCCGGTCGTCTGAAGAGGCGTGGGAGACGGCGTCTCCGCATGGGCGAGAGACAGGGATGCGGCAAGCACTCCGAAGCCGAGATACTGGCGGCAGGCTTCCAGGATACTATCAGGCAGGTAAATGGGCTTCATCGGCGACGGTTGCGTCTTTCTCTAGACGCAAGCTCCAAGGCCGCGCTATCCGTTTTGTGCAATCGGTTTAGTAGCGAGCCGATTTCCTGTGCAAAACCTCACTTCCGAAACCGGCGCTGCAAACGGGCTTTTCCCCGCGGGTCTGATTTTGCGAGAGACGCCGTCCGGTCCGGATGAAATGGAGGAGATGGCCAGGTTTTGGAATCTCAAGGTCACCCAGTTGGGGAAAAAGAGGTATCACAGCGATCTCATCGCCTTCCATACGGCCCGCATGCAGGTCAGCCGGGTCCGGCATAAGAACGATTCCCGCCTCGATGGAGAGATCCCCCCAGGCTCCGTCATCCTGGCCACTCCGGTGACGCGCGGGCAGGTCATGCAATTTCACGGAGCGCCGGTCGAAGCCAGGGACCTGATATGCCAGGACTACGTCCATGGACTCGATATCTCCTATGCTGGGGAGATGGAGATCATCAGCGTCGCCGTGAGCCAGGAGCTGATCCGCTCCCGCCTTTCGCAACTCTGGCAGACCGATGCCAGCCCGCTGCTCACGCGCACGCTCCAGTTTACTTCGCCGGAATGCGCCACGCAGGTGAATCAGTTTCTTTGCGGAGCCATCGAGCATGCGACTTCCCATGCTCTCTCCACCCCGCGGCAGGGCCTGGCCCTTGAGGAGGATTTCCTCAACGCCCTGCTTTGCAATCTCGAGGAACCCCGCCCGCCGGAGGGGGCGATCGCAAGGCGTTGGCTGGCCCGGCGCGCGGCAAACATCATCCACGAACGCTGCCAGGAGGAACTCAGCATCGGCGATCTTTGTGAAGCCGTGGGATCGAGCCGCCGCACCCTCCACCTCGGCTTTCTCGATGTCTATGGCACCTCCCCCATGAAGTACCTGCTCGCCGTACGGCTGGCCGGGGTGCGGCGGGAACTTCGTCGACGCAGAGACCGCGGCGTCACCGACATCGCGACAGCGTGGGGGTTCAGCCATCTCGGCCGCTTTTCAGCGCGCTATCGGCAGTATTTTGGCACGCTTCCCTCGGACGACGCCTACCGACGGTAGATCCTCCGAGGAGGGAGCCCGTCCGGGAGGGGCAAAAAGGGACGATTTCCCCCGCCAGATTCCTCCCGGAAAACAGGCGGTGAGAACTTGACTCCTCCCCCGCCCTCTCGAAGTATTCACTGATCCATGTTGTACCCCCGGTCCACGCTGGCCTGTCTCTGCGCGCTGCTGCTCGGCCTTGCCGCCGGACATGCGGCGGACGACGCCCGGAGCCTCCTCGTCACCCAGTCGCCGGAAAGTGAAAGCACGGTTTATTTCACGAATTTGGAAATCGGCGCGATGCTCTTCTATAACTCGGGCTTCTACGGCCAGCGCAGCGTGATTGCGAATGTCGAGGCCGGATACATCTGGAACGGACATGACGTGTTTGACCGTTCTCAAATCCCAGCGGAACTGGGGGTCTCGAGCGCCGTCACCCAATATGTGGCAGATGCCAGTATCACGCCGGAATATGATTTTCACGCCACCATGGTCGGCCACGTACTGGCAGGTACAGGCTACACGACAGAAAACGGCGGTCAGTTTATTTACGACGGCAGCGACATCCTGCCATTTGTCAAAGCGGGTATCGCACCGTTCGCCGAGCTCTGGTCGGGCGCGATCGCCACGAGCTTTTCCTCCGAGGATATCGGCAGTTTTTCCACGACCACGGAATCCACGCTCACGCCGTATCGCACGTTCTTCCGCGGCATCAATGGGCGAAAAGCCGATGTGATCAACAGCAGTTGGGGCGGTTATGACCCCGGGGCCAACGCAGATACCACCCGCACGATCGACGCCCTGGCGAGGGAAAACTCGACCGTGGTTTTCGTCGTCTCCGCAGGCAACTCGGGAGACTTCCCAGTCTCGGCTCCGGGCAGCGGGTACAACAACATCACGGTCGGCTCGGTCGGTGGCACGCATTTCCTCACGCCCTCCGACTTCAGCTCGCGCGAGGCGGTCGATTTCTACAATCCCGCGACAGGAGAGACGATCACCGGCGTACGCGCGGCGGTCGACATCGCCGCTCCCGGCGAGGATCTGTTCCTCGCGGCCTACCTCGGCAAAACGGGCAGCCTGGCGTCGCTGACTGATGTCGTTCAGGACATCTCGCCGACCGATCTCTATTTCCTGCGCCAAAGCGGGACCAGCTTCGCCGCGCCGATCGTCGCGGGAGGCATCGGCCTGCTCAAGGACGTGGTGCATTATTACGAGGAAAATGGCGTCCCGATTTCCGCCTACACGCTGGACACCCGCGTCGTGAAATCCGTCCTCATGGCCGGGGCGACGCGCACCGAGGGCTGGAACAACGGCCAGACCGACCAGAACGGCATCGTCACCACGACCCAGTCTCTGGACTACGCCACGGGCGCGGGTGCCATGAACCTCGAGAAAACCGCGGATATCTACCTGCTCTCCGGGACCCGGGATGTCGCGGGACTCGGCGGGGACTCGATCTCCGCCAAAGGCTGGGACTACGGGCAGCTCGCGGAAGGCGGCGCCAATGAATACCGCTTCGCAGATGCCTTCACCGGCCAGGTGGAGCTGACCATCTCGCTGAACTGGTTTACGGGAACGGATTTCGACGAGAACGACATCGGCCAGTCGCTGAGCTTCGCCAACCTGAACCTGGAGGTCTGGCAGATCATCAACGGTGCTCTGACGAACAAGGTGGCCGAGTCGATCAGCCTCTATAACAACACAGAGTTTCTCCGCATCGCCTTGGACAACCCGGGTGAGTACGCGATCCGCGTTGCCTTTCTCGGGATGATCTACGACCTCGATCCGTCGGCGAATAACACGGATTACGCGCTGGCGTGGCAGACCGAGACCGTGCCCGAGCCGTCCACGTGGCTGCTGATGGTTTTCGGCCTGGCCGCCGCCATCGCCTTCCGGCAACGCGCGATCTGCATTCAGGTTTCGCGTCGGTAGATTCTTTTTAGGCTCCCCATCCTGGGGGGGATGACGGATTTTTCGTCGGCGCAGGGGGAAAACACAGGCTCTTCGACATGTCGCATAAGAAATCGCTTCGCCCGCAGGCCGTTTCTATCATTCAATGGCGGGCAATGAGCCTTCCTCTCAAACCTGCAAAGTCTACGGTATTCGACCAAGTTTCCCTGGGTGAAGTCATGCTTCGCCTCGATCCCGGCGAAGGACGCGTGCGCACCGCCCGTTCCTTCACCGCCTGGGAAGGCGGCGGCGAATACAACACCTCGCGCGGCCTGCGCAAGTGCTTCGGCTACAAGACGGCTGTCTGCACGGCTTTCGTCGACAACGAAGTCGGCCACCTCGTCGAGGACTTCATCATGCAAGGCGGCGTCGCGACCGATTTCATCAAGTGGCGCGATGACGACGGCATCGGGCGCACCGTCCGCAACGGCCTGAACTTCACCGAGCGCGGCTACGGCATTCGCGGCGCGGTGGGCGTGCCGGATCGTGGCAACACGGCCGCCTCGCAGCTCAAGCCCGGCGATTTCGACTGGGAGCACATCTTTGGCACGCTCGGCTCCCGCTGGTTCCACACGGGCGGCATCTTTGCCGCGCTCTCGTCCACCACGGCGGAGCTGACCATCGAAGCGGTGAAAGCCGCCAAGAAGCATGGCGTGATCGTTTCCTACGACCTCAACTACCGCCCGTCGCTCTGGAAGTCGATCGGCGGCCTCGCCAAGGCCCAGGAGGTCAACCGCGAGATCGCTAAGTACGTCGACGTGATGATCGGCAACGAAGAGGACTTCACTGCATCTCTCGGCTTTGAGGTGAAGGGCGCGGACCACAACCTCTCCAAGATCGAGATCGACGCCTTCAAGGCCATGATCGAGACGGCGGTGGCGGAGTTCCCGAACTTCAAGGTCGCAGCCACCACACTGCGTCGTGTCATCACAGCCACGAAGAACGACTGGTCGGCCATCCTCTGGCACGACGGGCAGTTCTACGAAAGCCGCAAGTATCCCGAGCTGGAAATCCTCGACCGCGTGGGCGGCGGCGATTCCTTCGCCTCGGGCCTGCAGTTTGGCTTCATGGAATTCAACGACCCGCAGCTCGCCGTCGACTACGGTGCGGCTCATGGCGCGTTTGCCTCGACCACACCGGGCGACACCTCGATGGCGACCCGCAAGGAAGTTGAGAAGCTCATGAAGGGCGGCGGAGCTCGCGTGGTGCGTTAAGCGCCAATCCACCATGTCCGCACCGGTCTTCCTGCGAATCCATCCGTCGGACAACGTCGTCGTCGCTCTGCGCGCTGCCGCGCAGGGCGACACCTACGACGGAGTCCCTGCCACCGAACCCATCCCGGCCGGCCACAAGCTCGCCATCCGCCCGATCGCGGCGGGCGAGCCGGTGATCAAATACGGCTACCCGATCGGCGTTGCCTCGGAGCCCATTCCCGCCGGAGCCCACGTGCATAGCCACAACGTCCGGGGCAACCTGGCGGAAAAGCTCTCCGACCTGCGGTACAGCGAGGTCGCGAAGCCTCAGGAAGCCCCACGCCCGGAAAGCGCAACGCAGGAGACTTTCCTGGGATACCGGCGTCCGGATGGACGCGCCGCCACCCGGAACGAAATCTGGATCGTCAACACGGTCGGCTGCGTGAATATCGCCTCCGAGAAGATCGCGGCAGCCGCCCACGCCGAGCTGGCCACGCCCGGCTCCGGCATCGATGGCGTTTATACCTTCAGCCATCCCTTTGGCTGCTCTCAACTCGGCGACGACCTCAAGCACACCCAGAAGGTGCTCGCCGGGCTTGTCCGCCACCCCAACGCCGCCGCCGTGCTCGTGCTCGGCCTGGGGTGCGAGAATAATCAGATGAACGACTTCCTGGAAGTCGTCGGCCCGCAAGCCGCCGAGCGTATCCGCTGGTTCAACGCCCAGCAGGTGACGGATGAAATCGAGTCCGGTATCGAGGCGGTGCGTGAACTCGCCGCGTATGTGCGCCAGTTCCAGCGCGAGCCGATTCCCGTTTCCGAGCTGATCCTGGGCATGAAGTGCGGCGGCTCCGATGGATTCTCCGGCATCACCGCCAACCCGCTGGTGGGCCGCATCGCCGACCTCCACACCTCCCATGGCGGCACGGTGCTGCTCACGGAAGTGCCCGAGATGTTCGGCGCGGAGCGCATGCTGCTGGAGCGCACCTGCGACGAAGGCGTCTTCCATGGCGTCATCGATCTGGTCAATGATTTCCGCGCCTACTTCCAGAAACACGACGAGCCCATCGACGAAAACCCCTCGCCCGGCAACAAGGCGGGCGGGATCACCACCCTGGCCGACAAATCCCTCGGCTGCGTGCAAAAGGGCGGTCAGGCCCCGGTGCGCCAGGTGCTGCCATACGGTGCCACGGCAAACCCCGGGTTGGGCGGCCTTTCCCTGCTCCAGGGACCGGGCAACGATGGAGTCTCCGGCACGGCCATGACCATCGCCGGGGCGCACCTTCTGCTTTTCACCACGGGCCGGGGCAACCCGATGGGGTTCCCGGTTCCCACCGTGAAAATCTCCAGCAACTCCGACCTCGCCACACGCAAGCCGCACTGGATCGACTTTAGCGCCGGCCCCGTGGCGGACGGCACCGCCGATTTTCCCGAGCTCACCGAGCAGCTTTGGCGGCAGATCGTCGCCATCGCCTCGGGCGAAGCCAATACCCGCAACGAAACCCGCGGCCACCGCGAAATCGCCATCTGGAAAGACGGCGTGACTCTCTAGAAAAACCATACCTCTCCCCCGGAACATTCCGACCATGTCCTCGCCTCTTTCCAAGCTGAACGCCGCCACCCTCGGCATCCCAACCAACACACGCCCGGAGCGAATCCTGCAATTCGGCGAAGGCGCATTCCTCCGGGGATTCGTGGACTGGATGGTGCATCAGCTCAACAAGCAGGGGCTTTTCGACGGGTCGGTCGTAGTGGTTCAGCCGCTGGCCAATGGCCTCGTTGATGCGCTCAACGCGCAGGACGGTCTCTTCACCCACATCCTGCGCGGCATGGTCGACGGAAAGCTGGTGGAGGAGACCGAGGTCATCGGCTCGATCCGGCGCGGGATCAATCCCTTTGCCGACTTCGACGCCTTTCTCGCCACCGCGCGCAATCCCGACCTGCGCTTCATCGTTTCCAACACCACCGAGGCCGGTATTGCCTGCCACCCGGATGACCGCATCGACGCGCAACCGCCGGTTTCGTTTCCCGGCAAGCTGACCCGGCTGCTGCTGGAACGGTTCCAGACATTCGGCGGCACCCCGGAAAGCGGGCTGGTCATCCTCCCCTGCGAACTGATCGAGTTCAACGGCACCAACCTTCGCCGCTGCGTGCTGGAGACCGCCGCCAAATGGCAGCTCGATGCCGCCGTCATTTCCTGGATCGAGCAACACGTCGTTTTCTGCAACACCCTCGTCGACCGCATCGTGACCGGATACCCTCGCGAAGAAGCGGCGGAAATCTGTGCCAAGCTCGGCTACGAGGACACACTACTCAATACCTCCGAGGTATTTCATGCGTGGGTGATCGAAGGCCCGGCCTCGCTGGCGGAGGAGCTTCCTCTCGACAAGGCGGGCCTCAACGTCATTTTCACCCGGGACTACAAGCCCTATCGCGACCGCAAGGTGCGCATCCTCAACGGCGCGCACACCTCCACGGTGCTGGCGGCTTTTCTGGCCGGACATGATCTGGTGAAGGAGTGCCTGGACGATCCGGCCTTTGCCACTTTCCTTCGCGATGCGCTCAATGAGGAGATCATTCCCACGCTCGACCTGCCTCGCTCGGATCTCGACGCCTTCGCCGCCGCCGTGCTCGAGCGCTTTGCCAATCCCTTCGTCAAGCACCCGCTCCTCAGCATCTCGCTCAACTCCACAAGCAAGTTCACCGCCCGCGTGCTCCCCTCGCTGCTCACCTATCTCGAGAGACGCGGAAAGTTGCCCGCCCGGCTCGTCTACTCCCTCGCAGCCCTGATCGCCTTCTATCGCGGCACCGAGATTGCGGATGGCGCACTCATCGGTTCCCGTGCCAAAGACGGTGCGTACCCGATCAAGGACAGCCCCGAGGTGATCGAGTTCTTCCACGACGTCTGGACTCGTCCCGACACCTCCGCCGAAGCCGTCACCAAGGCCGTCCTCGGCCACTCCGCGCTCTGGAACGGCAAGGATCTCAACGACGTTCCAGGACTGACGAAAGCCGTGGCCGCCGATCTCGAAAAAATCCTCGTTCAAGGAGCAAAGGCCGCGTTGCCATAGCCGGTCGCGGCAACGGGAAGCTTTCCTTGGTGCAAAGGCGGAAGGCTGGATAAGCCTCGAGCACTCGGCCTAGGGGTAGAGGTTTTTGTTATCGATAGTAGCCGGCGATTGCAGGGTGACGTGACCATCGCACCAGAGCAGGTTGCTTTTCTCGCCATGCCGCTTCGCGATGCGTTGAAAGTTCGCCGAGCCCGTATCGGAGAATCCAAGCCCCCATGCCGACGAATTGGCCGCCGAATCCGCCATGAGCAGCGTACTGGCGGGACGAGAAACAAGGCTCGCGTTTTTCGCGGTCTTTCCACCAGATAATGAGTCCACCATGATATTGTAATTCACCGTATAAGGATACCCATACGTATTGCGAATCTTGTCGGGCACAGGTCCGGCAAACTTGGTGCTATTGGAGGGACAAACACTCAATTTGCGCAGGGTTTCCACGCCTCCCACATAAGCAGCGAGCGGAGAGTCCTTCCCATATTTCGGATCGCCCGTGTGCCAGGCGAGCCACCCGGCATTTCCAGTATCGGCATTCCAGGGATTGGCAGGCGGATAGGTGTTATTGTTTTCGGCCCGGTACAGGGAGATTGCTTCGGATATCTGACGAAGCTGGGAGGTGCATTTCAAACGCCTTCCATTCTCGGTAACGGCTCTCACCCCGCCTGCCAGCATCGCTGAGAGGACGCCAATAAGCGCAAGGGTCACCAGCATTTCCATGAGGGAAAAGGCCCGTCTGCTTTCCGGGCAACGCCAGTCAGGCAAGGAGGATTTCATGGACGACGTTTGGAGTTTTCAGCGGGCAAGAGCCTCGCTCCGGATTTCCTCAAGCTTCTCCTGGTCAAAAGCTCCGTCAGAGCCAGCCTCCGCTCCGAAAAACCTGATCTCATCCATATGACCCTGAAAAGGACGCTGAATCTCCCGACCGCCGCTCCCGATCACAAAGATAGGAGTGCGCGAACCTCCGCGAGCCGGTGTCCAGCGTTCGATCGCAAGGGTCCCTTCTCCCACCTCCCGCACGGATGAGGACTCGGTACCCGCATAGTAGCGGACATTGTCCGAGCCTTTCGTGGCATCAAAAGTAACTGCGAAGAAGTTCCACTCCCCGGGCTTACGTCCAAAAACCGGCTCGCTTTGTCCTCCATCCTTCTGCTTGTCAATACGAAGCTCCAACCGCCCTCCGCCGACAGCCCACACAGTAAGGGCGTTTCCTTCCAGGCTGGGCTGGATGTAAACGATCCGGGCGGTATCACTCGGTTGACTTTCGGTAGGCTGGAACCATCCCGTCACAGTGAATGATGTCAATCCCCGCTGCCAAATTGTTCCTTCACCCTGGATGGCGGTCTCGGCCCATCCTCCCTGCCCGTTCCTCCCCATGCCGGTGGCTCCCGAGTTGTTGAACGCATGATCTCCCTCCTTTCCACTCACGCCAGGACCAGTCTGGAGCGCGGCCGGCTCGCCGTCGGCCGAGTACATGGTCAGGCCATGCCCATCCGGCCCGGCATCTGCGGCCGTGGTCGTCTGAAGGTTCGGATCATTAAAAGAATAATGAAGGAGTTCCTCTTGCGCCTGGACAGCGGACCATGAAGCGAAGGCTGCCAGTATCGAAAGAATACGCCGGGATTTCATATGGTAACGACGGGGGAAAAGTTTACCGGGAAACGAGGGACACGGTATGGCGGAAACGGCGCGCCAAAAGTAACAGAAGAACCCCGCCAAACACCATCCCAAAGGTCGACCCCTCCGGCACAGCCTGGACATAGAAGAGCACATCGTTACCGCCGGTGGTGAACGTCGTTGCCCCCGCAGTGCCCGTCTGGATCTGCTGCCCGCCCGTGTAGAAGCCGCCCCCCTTGGTCCAAAGATTCACCGACTCGTTATCGGCCAATCCGGTGAAGCTCAGGACAAAACCATAGGTCTTGCTGGCGGACAAGGTAATATTCGGCATGTCAAAGGTCAGAAACGGACCCACGGCACCATTATTGAACGTGTATGCCGCAGGCGGAAGGATCGACGAGTTTGGAAGAGTACCGGACCACGTTCCCAGCGTGCTTGAGGCTGTCAGGCTGCTTGCCGAGGGAAACTCATACAGAGACAGGGAGAAAGCGGAGCTGGGTGCGTTTGCGCTAATGAATTGCAGTTGAACGGTGATGCGATCCAGAAGAAACGAACTGGTCGTGGTGAAGGTCTGCCCAAGGTCGCGCCTGTTTCCAGTATCTCCCTTCCACCCCATGCCGAAAGTATTGCCTGAACTGGCCGAATAGTTGGCGGTGGTAAAACTAATGGCGACATCCGCTGTCGGAGCCGTACTCGACACGGAGGTGATAAGCTGGGCCTGAACGGCGGGGACGGAAGCGAAGGCAAACAAGGCAATGACGGGTGGAAGGAAAGTATGTTTCATACAGGGGAATAGAGGGTTGGCCAGACCGTAGGCCTTGCCAGATTCCCCGGCAATTGATCTACTGTTTAAGCGTTCACCATGCCTCCCTCCGGCTCACCTCGCCCCACCTTGCGCGATATCGCACGCGAAGCAGGTCTTTCGCTGGCGGCGACATCGCTGGCGTTGCGCAATCATCCTCGCATCTCGGCGGCAACCCGGCTCAAGGTCCAGCAGATTGCGAAGCGCCTCGACTATCATCCAGACCCCAAGATCTCCACCCTCATGCAGCATCTGCGAGCACAGGGTGCGTCGGAATATCGGGAAACGCTGGCTTATGTCAGCAGCTATCCCTCCTACGACTCGTGGAACTGGATGCCCCACCATGATTACTACCTGGGGGCTGCCGAACGCGCACTGGAACTCGGCTACCGGCTGGATGTATTCCACCTCTCGGCGCCAGACATGACGCCTGCGCGCATGAGCCGGTTGCTGGTCAGCCGAGGGATTCGAGGCTTGCTGGTCGGCGGCTTCGATACTCCAGGGACTTCGCTCGATCTGGCTTGGGGGAACTTTGCGGCTGTCGCTTTCGACTACTCGCTGAAAGCCCCTCTTTTGCACCGTGCGGCCAACAATCACTACAACGAAATGTCCTCCGTGCTGGAGCGGCTTTCTCGCACCGGATGCCAGCGCATCGCCCTGAATGCCAACAGCGGGGATGATGCCAAGGTGCTGGGGCTCTGGCATTCCGCCTACCTGCGATATCAAGAGCACCTTCCCAGAGGACGCCGGTTGCCGGTCAATTTCTCACCCGATGGCCGGGGCAACCTCAGAGCGTGGATGGAGAAAGTACAGCCAGATGCCGTGGTAAGCGCCGGGTCCGGCGATTTTTGGGTTGATTATGAAAAAGCGACCGGCTGCCAGCCTCCGGGCGGCATCCTATATGCCAACCTGAACATCGCCTATACCGACGGACGGGCCAACGGGATTGATAAACTAACCCCCATCATCGGCCGCCTAGCTTGCGAGCATCTGGTCGCCCAGCTCCAGCGCAATGAACTCGGCCTGCCAGCCCATCCTCAAATCATCTCCATCGAAGGCCGATGGGTGGAGGATTTTACGGAGTGGAAAAAGGAACGGGAGGAATGGCGCGCAAGAGTGCGTCGAAAAATCTCCTAGCTGCGGCCGAGACTTGGTGAACGCTTAACCGCCGAGTTTCTGGCGGACAATCCCTCCACGCCTAAGCTGGGATCCATGTTAGCTTCAGGTCCCTCCCCCGTCCGGGATATCCGGCCGCCTCATCCGATATTGCCGCTGGACTCCTCCCTTTTCGAACGCTGGACCGATCCCATTAGCGGCGTGACCAGTCATATTCTCGCCGAGCAAGCAGCTCCCATTCAGCAGAGTTTTTATTTCGTCAATACAAGCTTCTCATCCGATGGGCGCTATTATTGGTTTTACTGTGCATTCCCGCCGGCTGGCAGCGCGAATCAGGGCAGATCGCTCGGCGTCGTGGATTTCCGGGAGAGAACGATTGCCCATTTCTCCGAGACAGCATTTACCGATGCGTCACCTGTCGTCGACGAGCACACCGGGGAGGCGTATTGGTGTACCGGCCTGGAGATATGGAAGCGTCGTCCGGAGCCGGATGCCGCCCCAGTCTTCGTCAACCGCTTTCCTCCTGAAATCGCGAGCAACCGCCGACCATGGCGCCTCGCAACCCACCTGACGTTTTCCGCCGACCGGAAGGCACTGAACATCGATGTCGAGATCGGCTCCGAGTGGTACATCGGACACCTTCCACTCGACGGAGGAGATTTCGTGCTGTGGCAGAAGTTCGATCGGTGTTTCAACCACGCCCAGTTCCACCCGGTCGATCCCGATCTGCAACTGATCGCCCAGGATCACTCGATCCATCCGGTCAGCGGCAAATCCATCGGCTATGAAAACCGGCTTTGGACCATCAAGCGGGGGCACCCGGCATCCCCGATATTTCCCGATCCCTTGACAAGCGCACCCCGCCTGGTGGGCGGCAACCCGCATTATTTCAACGACGCCTCACGCATCATCTCCGACGAGCGCGCCTTTGTCGGGCACGAGTGGTGGAGCGCTGATGGGAGCCACGTATGGTATGTTCATTATGGGACCGGAGTCGCGCGCGTTCCAGTCGGAGGCGGGTCGGAAGAGGTCGTCTGGCGAAAGCCCATGCTTTCCCATGCTCATGTCGATCAGGGGGAAAACTGGCTGGTGGCGGATGCGCTGCCGCCGGAAGCACCCGACAAGCATCAGGTATTGTTTTATAATCTGGCGACGGGCAAGCAGGTGGAGATCGTATCGCATCTTGATCAGATCCCTCCATCGCTGTCGCGCTATCACGTTCACCCCCATCCTCAATTTTGCCTGCAGGATCGTTTCGTCTGCTATACCACCAATGTGAGAGGGCGGGTGGACGTCGCTTTTGTCGAGGTCGGAGAACTGATCTCGCGCACACTGTAGACGGCATCCTCCAGTACTTATGATGATCGTGAGACTCTCCCTGACCGTCTTTCTCGGCTTGTGGCTCCTTTTTGCGCCCCGTGCCTTTGCCGGAGAAAACCTCGTCACCAACTCCGGATTTGAAAACGGGAATGCACCCTGGCAGGAAAACAACTGGCTGAGAAATGACGCCAGGTTTGAACTCGACCCGGTGAATCCTCATGGAGGAGCATTCAGCTACAAGATGCATTTCCGCCGGGCGATCGGCGGGTCGGCCTTGCAGTTCTTTTATCCGCAGGTGGCGATCAAGGCCGGACAGACGTTGAAAATCAGCTATTGGGCTCGCGGTATCAGCAACGGCCCGCCTCTTCACGTCATTCTGCGCAAGGGAAGCGAACCATATACGACTTATTTCCGGGCGGAATCCGTGCCGGTTGAGCAATGGCAGGAGTTTTCCTATACCATGACGCTGCCGACATCAATCGACGCCGACAATTCGCAGCTCGTATTTTTGATCAAAGCTCCCGGTCAAGTGTGGATCGACGATGTGTCGATCACTGAGCTTCCGTCCGTGGAGGAGGGCGCACCTCCTGTCGTCAGCAGTCTCCGCAATGGATCTTTCGAGGTAGGGCGCGACGGCTGGACAGCCACCTTTCGTGAACGGGACTTCGGAACTCTCTGGGAGGAAAGCGGATCAAACAGTCCCTCACCCGAAAGCGCCATCCTCAACATCCGATCTGAGCCAGGCACCCCGCACGGCCGCAACTTTCTCTCCATGCAGGTCGATCCAAACTGTCGGGCGACGCTTTCCTCGGGATACTTTCCTGCGAGGTATGGCCATCCCATGCGGCTGAAGTTTTCGCTGCGTTCAGACGGAGAAAAGGAGTTTCAAGTGGCAATCGCGTCAGGGAAGAATGCGAATACACGATTCGACGGACGTACCACGCTGAAGGCGACGCCCCAGTGGAAGACCTACGATGTGCCCGTGACGCTCAAGGCGGCTCCAGGCGGAAGCTATTGTATTGACTTTGACTTCAATAATCCGGGCCGCTACGACCTTGATGCCGTTTCGATTGTCGAAGCTGATCATCCGCCTCGAGAGCTCTTCCCGGCATCCCTTGCCATCGAACCCTCCGCCGATGCCCCAGCCGCCCATTTGTACGGTCAGCACCAACCGGCAAGGTTTCGCCTCCTCGCGGCGGGAATGCCTCCTCGTCAATCTGTGGACTATCAGGTGACCGCATACGATTTCGGCGGCCACCCGATCTCGCAGCAAACCGTGCAGATGCAACCGGATGAGACGGGATTTGGAGAAACGGCATTCACCGTACCCACGGACCGCTTCGGCGCATTTCGCCTGGAGGCTCGTCGGATCAGCAGCGAAGCCTCGGGATTTCTGTCCTGGATTACGAGCCTCGTCAATGGCCAGCAGAAGCGTGCTCCCTCGGAGATTGCCGCCGAGCAGATCTACAGCGTCCTTCCCGCGTTGCCGCCGCCCGCCGAGCGGCCTGATTCCTTCTTCGGCGGTCACGTGGACTTCACCAGCTACAATCTGGAAATCGCACGCAAAGGAGGATTTCGCTGGCTACGCCTTTATCCGCCGCTCAGCACGCTCTGGATGTCGGTCGAACATCACCCCGGACAATGGAATTTTCGTACCGAGGGCGCAGATCGCGCACGCAGGGAAGGTTTCCGGTTGCTCGGCGTTTTCGCGACGGCTCCAAGCTTCGCCGCGGACCTGAATCCCAAGGATCCCGAGCGCCCACGATGGACCCGCAGCTATCCTCCGGCCGACCTGGCACGCTGGAAGGAATATGTCACACGATGCTTCAATGCGTTTCACGCCCAGGTGGAGGCATGGGAGGTCTGGAATGAACCGGATGGCGACTATCTGCGCATCCGTCCCGGTCAGGATAAAGCCGCTGTCTATGCGCAAATCCTCCAGGCCACCAGGGAAGCCCTTGATGCCAGCGGGAAACCGACCACCCTCATCGGACCAGCTCTCGCCAGCATCAATGCGCCTCTGGGTTGGGAAATCCTGGAAATGGGAGCCGGTCGATTTCTCGATGCATTCTCATTTCATTTTTACAGCCTGGAGGCAGGCGGGGGATCGCCTGATACGGCATTCGTCACTCCCCTGCTCGCTCGCTACCGGACATTTTCCAACCGCGAGGGTCTCCCCATGCCGCTCTGGCATACAGAGGGCGGAGCTTTTCTCCAGGGCAGCCAGAGCTGGCTGGAAACCTATCGCGTGCCGCATTCTTCGTCCGTGACTCCCTCCGAGGCGGCTGCATCCATGGTCCGGGCAGCGCTTTATTTCAAGGCATCCGGAGTGAAGCGATACTTCGACTACCAACTCGGAACCAGTCCCGCAGGACGCAAGGTACACGAAGACATCACCTGCGGGTTTATCGATGTGACCGGCATCCCCGGGCCAGGGATCGCTGCCCATGCCGCCATGGTAGCCCTTACCGAGGATGCCTCACCGGTGGGATTTGAGAGCCGTGCGATAGGAGATGTCACGATCCAGGTCGCGCGCTTCCGCTCGGACCATGGCTCAATCGAAGCCTGTTGGTCGGCTGGCGAACTTCCACTTTCACAGGTCTTTCCTGCATCTTCCGTCGTGGAAGTGAAAGATCTCATGGGGAACGTCATTCCCTACGATCAGGCTCGAGTCAGCAAGTTCCCTGTCTACATCCGCACCCAGGCAACGCCCTGAGAAGCAACCTCTGCCGGACCGTTTCGTCAGCCAAGGTTTCCAGAGGGAAACTGCCCGGAGAGGGACTCGAACCCACACACCTTGCGGTACCAGATCCTAAGTCTGGCGCGTCTGCCAATTCCGCCATCCGGGCGACGCTGATGCTGCGCGGCCTGCTGGCCGGAAGATCATGGCGGGAGATTCTTCCCTGCCGGGGTTTCCCGCAAGCGTAAAATCCATTCACCCCGGTCGACCCGACAACTCATTCGTGGCGCAGCGCGTCGATCGGATCGAGAGCGGCGGCGCGGCGAGCGGGGGCGTAGCCAAAAGCGATGCCAACTGCGGCGGAAAACAGGAAGGCGATCACGTTGATCTTCAGGTCGAAGACGAAAGGCACCTGGATGAGCTGCGCAATGCCCACGCAAAGGCCGAAGGCAACGGCAATACCCACCAGCCCGCCGATGCAGGACAACGTGACCGCCTCCACGAGAAACTGCAGGAGCACCTCGCGAGCGCGGGCGCCGATGGCGAGGCGGATGCCGATTTCGCGCGTACGCTCGGTCACGCTGACGAGCATGATATTCATGATGCCGATGCCGCCCACGAGCAGGCTCACTCCGGCCACGGCGGCGAGCAGGGTCGTCATCATCTGCGTGGAGGCGCTGAGGGTTTCCGCGATCTGGCGGGTATCGAAGACGTTGAAATCATTGTCCTTGTTGCGGTCGAGATTGCGGCGTGCGCGCATGAGGGTCGTGATGTCGGAGACGAGGCGGTCGCTATTCGATCCCTCCTTGGCGGAGATGGCGATCTGGGAGACATCGCGCGAGGACGTCCGGCCCGTGAGGCGACGCTGGAGAGCAGTCAGCGGCATGATGATGGTGTCGTCCTGATTGCCCATGCCGATCTGCCCCTTGGCCGCCAGCACGCCGATGACCTGCACGGTGGATGAGTACACCGTATCCGAACTCGTGGAACTGCTGGAGGAGCTGCTCGACGACGATGAGGAGGAGGAGCTTTTGGAGGAGGATGTGGAAGACGACGAGGAGCTGGGCGCGCCGATGCGGATCAGGCGTCCGATCGGGTTCTCCGAGCCGAACAACTCCTGCTTCGCCGTGTCCCCGATCACGCAGACGGCAGTGCCATCGCGGAAGTCGTTTTCATCAAAGAAACGCCCCTCGGCGAGTTTCCAGTTATTGATGGTAAAGTACTCCGGAGTCGTCCCGGTCACGCTGGTGGAGCGGGCCTTCTGGCGGTAGATCGTGCTCAGGCTGGAGCTCTTCACCGGGGCGATGGCCGCAATGCCGTAGACCTGATCGCGCAGAGCGTCGACATCGCGCAGGGTGAAGTTTGGCACGCCCGCAGAAGACGCTCGCGGGCCGAAGCCCATGCCGGGCCGGAGCATGACGAGATTGCTGCCCAGATTGGAAATCTGGCTCTTCACAGCCATGGTCGTTCCCTGGCCAAGCGTCACCATGGTCACGACGGCGGCGACTCCGATGATGACGCCGAGCACGGTGAGAAAGGCCCGCATGAGGTTGCGGCGGATCTCCCGGAGCGCGATGAGAAAAGCGTTGCCCAGCATGGTTATGAGGGTTTGGTTTCGTCCGACGCGATGAGTCCATCCCGGACATGGATGATCCGCCTGGCATAGGTCGCCACATCATCCTCGTGCGTGACGAGAATGACGGTGATGCCGCGGTCGACATTCAGGCGGGTGAGCAGTTCCATGATCTCCACGGTCGTCTTGGAATCCAGATTGCCCGTCGGTTCATCTGCGAAGAGCGTCGATGGCGAGGTGACGATGGCGCGCGCGATGGCGACACGCTGCTGCTGGCCGCCGGAGAGCTCGGCAGGTGTGTTGCGGAGCTTGTTCGGCAATCCCACGGAGGCGAGAGCCTGCGCTGCGAGGTGGTGGCGCTCCGCTCGTGGGATGCCGCGATAGATCATGGGCAGCTCGACGTTTTCCAGAGCGCTCGTCCGGGCCAGAAGGTTGAACCCCTGAAAGATGAAGCCCAGCTCCTGTCGGCGCAGCAAGGAGCGTTGATCGGCATCCAACTGCTCGACGGCGATGTCCTGGTAAAGATACTGCCCCGAGGTTGGCGTATCGAGGCAGCCGAGGAGGTTCATGAGGGTGGATTTTCCTGATCCGCTCGGCCCCATCACCGCGACAAAATCGCCCCGCCGGATCGTGAGGTCGATCCCGCACAAGGCCTGGAACGATGCGTCGCCGGTGCCATAGGTCTTCGTGATCCCGCGAAGCTCGATGAGCGAGGCATCCGTCATTTTGGCGGCACAGCGTAAAGGACCACGGGCATTCCCTCCGCAAGGCCCTCGCCGGAAATCTCCGTGGCGCGCCCATCGGAGAGGCCTGCCCGGACCGGAACCGGCTGTGGTTTTCCGTCGCGCAAGATCCAGAGGCGCATGGGTCCGGCTGAGCGTGGCGCCGAGTCCTCGGCAGTCTGCGGCCGGTTGGACTGTCGCCGGGGCGGGCCGGGCACGAGACTTTGGACAAAGGTCTTTTTTTGCTGCGCTCCTGCCTGGGCCTTTTGAGCCTCCGGATCAAATCGCAAGGCGGCATTTGGCACGAGCAGTACGTCCTTCTGCTCAGCCACGGATATTTCGGCCGTGGCCGTCATCCCCGGACGCAGGCTCAGGTCGTCATTGGAAACCTCCAGTTCGGTCTTGTAGGTCACCACATTGTCCGTGACGGTCGATCCAAACTCGGCCTTTTTTACCAGCGCCTGGAAGACGCGGCTTGGCCACGCATCCACCGTGAAGGTTGCTCTTTGGTCCGCCTTGACGCGGCCGATGTCCGCTTCGGCCACCGCCACCTCGAGCTTCATGTTCTCCAGCTTCTCGGCGACAACAAACAACTCCGGAGCCGTCATGGTTGCCGCAACGGTCTGGCCGGGATCGATATTGCGGGTCAATATGATGCCGTCGATGGGCGAGCGAATGACGGCCTTTTCGAGGTCGCTTTCGTTGGCCCCGACATTAGCCTGGGCCTGGCGCACCTCGGCCTCGGCGCTGAGCAGGTCAGCCCTGGCCCGGTCCGCCGTCGCGACCGCCGTATCCATGGTGGCCTGCGAGGGGAGCTTCCCGCCGCTCGCCTGATGGAGCTTCTTCAGCCGCTCAAGGGCCGCCTCGCTTTCGGTGACGGTAGCCTGCACCTGCGCCACCTTGGCCTTCGCGGCGGCGGCAGTCGCCCGGCTGCTCTCGGTCTGCTGGTCGAGCTTGCTGGTGTCGAGTCTGGCCAGCGGCTGCCCCTTGACCACCTGGTCGTTGGTATCGACAAAGACCTCTTTGATCGTGCCCGAGAGCTCACTGCCCACCGTGACCTCATTGGTTGGCTCCAGATTGCCCGTGGCATTGACGGTCACCCGTATGCTTCCTCGGGTGATCGGCTCGGTCACATAGGTGGTCTGCTTTTCGCCGCCGGCAGAGAGCTTCCAGGCGAGAACGCCCAGCACAACAGCCAGGACGCCGCCCGCTATCACAAAGATCCGCCAGCGTCCGGATGAGCGCTTTTCCGCCTTCAGCAGGTCGGCGAGTTCCGGGTTGCTACTCATAGCGGTTCCCACCCTCCTCCGAGTGATTTGTAGAGTTGCACATAAGATTTTACCTGGTCCGCCTCCGTATTGACGCGTTCCTCCTCGACGCTGAGCTGAGTGCGCTGGGTCTCGAGGACGGTGAGGAGTTCCACCTCGCCGGCCTGGTACTGCTGGGTGGCCAGTTGAGAGGCCTCCTGCGCTGCGGCATCAGCCTTGCGCAGGGTCTCCAGCCGCTCGGCGGTCTTGCGAGTCGCCACCAGGGCGTCTTCGACCTCGGAGAGAGCGGTCAGCACGGTGGACTGGTAGGAGTAGACGGCCTGTTTCGCCAGTTCCTCGTTGATATGGATGTTGGCCGTGATGGCCCCTCCTTCAAAAATGGGCTGAGCGAGGCTGGCGATCAGGCTGCCGGCGAGGGTGCGGGCGGCTGCCTCCGGAGAGAAAATCGTGCCGGTGCGGAGAGCTTCCAGACCGAGGGAACCATCGAGATTGATCGTCGGGAACCGCTCGAGCTCCGCCGCCGTCTTGCGATAGTACGCGGCCAGCACGCCATTCACGGCAGCACGCACGTCGGGCCGGTTGTTCAGGGCATCCGCCGGTATGCCTACCGCGATACGAGCCGGCACGCGAGGAATCCTGCCCGGACGATCCAGGAGGCGGTCAAGCGCGCCCGGAGTCTGGCCGCAAAGCACGGCCAGTTGGTTCTTTGTTTCGGAAATCGTCTGCTCCAGGGATGGAATGGCCGCGCGGGCCTGCTCCAGCGTGCTGACGGCCTGCTGGAGCTCCAGCGTATCGCTGACTCCCGCCTCCTGCTGCCAGCGGGTGATCTCGGTGGTTTCGCGCCGGGTTTCGATATTGCGGCGCAGGACGTCGAGCCGGGTCTGGGCCGCCCGGTAGGTGATGTAAGCGGACGCCACATCTCCCGTCAGCGTGACCTGGGCCGCATAGTAGTTGTCGATCGTCTGCTGCACATCCTTGGTGGCGGCAGAGAGGTTCTGCATCTGCCGGCCAAAGAGATCCACCTCCCAGGTCATGTCCAGGGAAAGATTGTACGTCTCACTGCGGGTAACCAACCCGGTGCTCTGCTCGTCGCGGCGCTGGATACGGTCGGAGGTATTTCCCGTCACAGAGGGAAGCAGGCCGGCCAGTTGCACGCTGCGTTCGCCCCGCGATTGAGCCACCTTGGAAATCGCCGTCTTGATGTCGGGACTCGATGCCATCGCCTTGGCAATCAACTCATCGAGCGTGGAATCGCCGAACCGCTTCCACCACTCCTTCAACGCCGCCGTATCAAGCGCTCCGCCTGCCTGGCTGGAGCCTTTCCACTTCCCAGGCACATCGACCGAATCCCGCCACTGGCCGCCGGGCGTCGAACAGGCCGCAAGCGCCACACAAGCACACCAGGCTGCAATCCTTGCCAGCCACAACCCGGCACGCGGTGCTACACGGGATCTCAGCGGTCTCCGAGGCCTCAAAAATTCGTCCTTTCGTTGGAAGACAAAGTCATTGATAATGTCAACATATGCGTCGCAGATCGTTTGACAATGTCAACCACAAATCCCTCAGCAAGTCCGAGCAGGTCTTTGAGGCGATTCATCACGTGACGCATCTCATTCGCTCGGGAATCTTCCGGGTCCTGCGCGACAGCCCGTACACGCTGACGCATCTTGAGGGAAAGGTTCTTGGCTATTTCTCCTGGCATCCCGGCTCCACTCTGGGAGACGCGGCGGAGGATATGGCCAAGGATAGAGGGCAGCTCGCAAAGGTGATTCGCAACCTCCGGGAATACGGGCTGCTGACCTCCCTGGCAGACGAGACCGACCGTCGTAAAATCAAGCTGGTTCCGACTCCGCAGGGGGAAGAGATTCATAATATGGTGCGAAAGGAGATCAGCCGCCTTTCGGAGATCGCGATTCAGGGACTCGATGCCGGACAAAGGCGGTCCCTCATCGCCACCCTGGCCCGCATTCAAACCAATCTCGAGGCATCCTTCTCCGAGAACGATTGAAAGCGGCGGCAGCGTTCTTGGTATACTCACCTCCATGGAACCCGGCTTCTCGCCTCGGGTTTTGAAAAACATGGAAAATCCCAGCCGCGCCTGAAGCCCGAGTCATTCGCGAACAACGGCGCAGGAGGCATTGGTGTCGCGATAATCAGAAGGGCTCCGACCGCGATATTGGCGAAAGGTGCGGTAAAACTTCCGTGGATTGTCAAATCCCGCCCGGGCGGCAATGTCGGAGACACTCAACCCCGTCTGGGAAAGCAACTGCTCGGCAAAACGCATGCGAGCCAGTTGAATCTCGCGGTGGATGGTCGAGCCAAGTTTGTTCTGAAAGAGACGCTCGGCCGAGCGGCGGGCCATCTTCATAAAACGGCATACCTCGGAGACATCCAGCCCCTCCTTGCCAACATTTTCCTGAATGTGGCGCAGGGCATTCTGCAGCTCGGACTCCAGGGTGGATCGGAATCCGGTGGATTCCCGCGCCACCACACTCCCGGGCGGCAGGAAGACGGAGGACACGCGCGAGACTTTCCCCCGCATCAACCGATCCAGCATCTCGGCCGCCTGCCACCCGATCAGGTGAGCGGGGATTTCGATACTGGAGAGCGGCGGCGAGGTGAGGCGGCATTCATACGGGTCGTTGTCCACGCCGAGGATGGCGACATCCTCAGGCACACGGAGGCCGGAAAGGCGGCAGATCTGGCAAAGCGTGCGGGCCGGGATGTCGTTCGAGGCCAGCACGGCGGCGGGCTTGGGAAGCTGGCGCAGCCACTCGGCGGCGCGCTTTTCCATGGCCGACCAGTCCTCGGTGATCGGGGTGCGCGGAAGAAACCGTGCGTGACAACTGGAGAGCTGGAACCCCTTCGCCAGCAATGCCCGCCGAAAGCCATCCTCCCGCCTTCGGGAAAAGGCTGCCGCCCGGCTGCCGAAGTAGCCGAACGAGCGATACCCGAGGGACAGAAAATAACCAGCCGCCTCCTCGCCCACCTTCTCGTGATCCACATCGACCACAGGGATCTCCACGTCATCCAGGGTATGCGTGATCGAGACGACGCGACCCGGCAGACTGACCAGCCTCTCCGCCAGCGTACGGTCGGAAAGGTGGGCAATGATTCCATGGGGCTTCCACCGCTTCAGCAACGGAAAGACCCGCGCATCGGGCGGAGCCTCGTGGTAAATCCATTCCGGGCGGCGTTCCTCGGCATAGGAAAGAATCCCGGACAGCACATCGCGGCAATATCCGAGATCCTGCCCGAGCAGGAGTGCAACCCGGAGTGTCGTGAAATGACTCATAAATGTCGCAAAATGGTATTTCAGGCCCAATGCATCTTCCATCAAAATCCTGGCAATGAGTTATCTCCTCGGCATCGATGTCGGCACGGGAAGCGCCAGGGCCGGACTGTTCACCACGAAAGGCGCGCTGGTCGCCCATCATAGCCGGGAGATTCGGCTCTGGAGGCCGGAACCGGGATTCGTCGAGCAGTCCACCGAGAACATCTGGGCCGCCATCACCGAGTGCGTGCGAGAGGTTGTCCGGGCCTCCGGGGCGCGACCCGATGAGATTCTCGGCCTGGGTTTTGACGCCACCTGCTCGCTTGTCGCAGTGGATGAAAACGGGCAACCGGTTTCCGTAGCCCGCGATGGCAAGGCTGAGCGCAACGTCATCGTTTGGATGGATCATCGCGCGCTGGCGGAAACCGAGGAAGTCAACAGCCTGCCCGGCCATCCGGTCTACGATTATGTCGGCGGCCGGATTTCCCCGGAGATGCAGACTCCGAAGCTGCTCTGGCTGAAGCGCAATCTGCCCGACACCTGGAAACGCACGGCGCATTTCTTCGACCTGCCGGATTATCTCACCTACCGGGCGACGGGAGCCACGACCCGCTCCATCTGCTCGATGACATGCAAGTGGACCTATCTCGCCCATGAAAAGGCCGAAGGGCGCAGCGGCTGGAGCGACACGTTTTTTAAAGGTGTCGGACTCGGCGACCTCGTGACGGAGGGATATGCCCGCATCGGCACCAACGTCCAGCCCATGGGGTCGCCCATCGAGGGCGGACTCAGCGAGCAGGCGGCGGCGGTACTTGGCTTGCTGCCGGGAACGCCTGTAGGCGTCTCCATCATCGACGCCCACGCCGGAGGCCTCGGCACGATCGGGATGCAGCTTCCGGGAGCAGGCGATACAGACTTCGACACCCGGCTGGCTCTCATCGGCGGCACATCCTCGTGCCACATGGTGGTGTCCCGATCCGGGCGGCGGATTCCCGGCGTGTGGGGACCGTACTGGTCATCCATGGTGCCGGGCTTCTGGCTCAACGAAGGCGGACAGTCGGCAACAGGCGCCCTGGTCGACCACGTAATTTCCAACCATGGCGCAGCGGCGGAGGCCCGGGAGGCCGCGAAAGGTCAGGGAATCTCCATTTATGAATTTCTCAATGCCCGGCTGAGTGCGCTGGCGGAGACTGCCGATGTCGCCAGCTTGACGACCGAGCTTCACGTCTGCCCGTACTTCCACGGAAACCGCTCTCCTCGGGCAAATCCCAGCCTGGTCGGAATGATCTCCGGATTGCACCTTTCCGCCAGCATCGACGACCTCGCCTTGCTTTATCTCGCGACGATCCAGGCCATCGCCTACGGCACCCGCCATATCATCGAGGCGATGAACTCCGCCGGCTACCGTATTGACACCCTCCTCTGCTGCGGAGGCGGCACGAAGAATCCCGTCTTCCTCCAGCAGCACGCCGACGCCACGGGCTGCCGCATCGTTCTTCCACAGGAACCCGAGGCGGTTCTGCTGGGAGCAGCAATGCTGGGAGCCGTCGCATCCGGAAAGGCCGCGACCATTGAGGAGGCGATGGCCTCCATGTCGGGGCCGGGACGAATCATCGAGCCAAACCGGCAGACCCGCGCCTACCACGACGCCAAATACCGCGTCTTTCATCGTCTGTACGATGACCAGATCGCGTATCGCGAGCTGATGAACGAAAGCCATTCCAGGCATTAGCCAACCCGCCCCAAAGCCGCCCGCCTTCACCTCATAGGAAGACCTTCCTATTGTTGCCCGGGCCGCCTGCGGACACAGTGATCCGCATGGGCGCTGTTGACGCTATCAAGCAGGATTTGTTGGCCAAAGGGGTGAAGTATTGCATCGGAGCCTACGTGGACATCCACGGGGTGCCGAAGGGCAAGGTCGTCCCCATTTCGCATTTCGAGGACTTTGCGGCAGGATCGGAACTCTATACGGGATACGCTCTCGACGGTCTCGGCCAGAGTCCGAACGACGATGAAATCGCCTCCGTGCCAGACCTTGAGCGGGGCATTCAACTGCCCTGGCAAAAGGAGGTCGCGTGGTTCCCGGCAGACAACACCTATCACGGTGAACCCTATCTGCTGAACACCCGCACCCTATTGAAAAAGGTACTCGCTGACGCAGCGGCCAAGGGGTGGAAATTCAACCTCGGCATCGAGTGCGAGGTGTACTTCCTCAAGCTCACGGACGAGGGCGGACTCGCGGTGGAGAATCCCGACGACAACCTGATGAAGCCCTGCTACGACGTGAAGCGATTCCTCGACAGCTATGGCCTCATTGATGAGATCGCGAGCACGATCGAGGAACTCGGCTGGGGGCTGTATTCGTTTGATCACGAGGACGGGAACGGGCAGTTCGAGTTCGATTTCGAGTACTCGGACGCGCTCACGATGTGCGACCGCTATGTTTTCTTCCGCTATATGGCGAAGAAGATCGCCGCAAAGTACGGCCTCATCGCGACCTTCATGCCCAAGCCCTTCGCCGACAAGACCGGAAACGGGGCGCACTTCAACATGTCGCTCGCCGACATCGAAACCGGTGCAAATCTTTTCAAGCAGGCCGACCGCAGCGATCCGCATGGCCTCGGCCTTTCGACACTCGGCTATCACTACACCGCAGGCATCCTGAAGCATGGCCGAGCGCTCTGCGCCGCGTGGGCGCCGACGGTGAACAGCTACAAGCGACTCGTCCGGCGGGGCCTGATGGGCTACTACTCGTGGGCTCCGGTATTCAACTCCTTCGGCACGAACAACCGGACCAACTCCGTGCGCATCCCGATGGCGGGCGGCCGGGTGGAATCCCGCAATGCCGACTCCGCCTGCAATCCCTATCTCGCCGCCGCGCTCGCGCTCGCCGCAGGAATGGAGGGCATCGAGGGTCAGCTCGATCCCGGCGCTCCGCGGTCGGAGAATCTCTACGCCTACAGCGACGAACAGCTCGCCGGGATCGGCGTGCAGTCGCTGCCCCGCTCGCTCGGTGAGGCTATCGACGCCTTTGCGGGAGATCCCTTCATCACGCAGGTGCTCGGCCAGGAACTGCGCGACGAATTCATCAAGTACAAATCCGCTGAATGGGAGGAGTACAACCTCACCATCTCGCCATGGGAGATCAAGAAATACGCCCGACTGTATTGACAACTTCCGAGCGGGGAGCCCGGTAAGATGACCGGACTCCTCAGCCCGCGACGCCCGATACCGCGGCCCTTTTACTGGGCTTCCGCGGTACTGGGCTTCGTCGTCCTGTTATGCGTCTGGGAGTGGGCGGCGGGTTACTACGCGGCGCAGGGAAAGCAGGTACTCTTCCCCTCGCCCGCCGCCGTCGGGCAGGTGATGCAAAACATGGTGCGCGGCGCGACCACCGGGCAGGAACCAGCCGCCCGCGAGTTTCAGAATTTCGCCGCCGACCTGCGGATCAGCTTTTTCCGCGTCACCGCCGCCTTTGCCCTGGCTGCGCTGACCGCGATTCCGCTCGGGGTCATGATTGGCTCGTACCGGATGGGAGAGGCCTTCATCCAGCCGGTGACGGAATTCATCCGTTACATCCCTGTCCCGGCGCTCATCCCCCTGCTGATCGTGATCTTCGGGATCGAGGAAACCTCGAAGATCATGCTGATCTATCTCGGCACCTTCTTTCAGCTCATGCTCATGGTCTCCGACGAAATCCGGCGCGTGCCTTACGATCTGGTGCAGGCGGTTTACACCATGGGCGGTACGCGGCGCGAGGCCGTGACGGAGGTGCTGCTGCCCGCCTCCTGGCCCGGCATCGTGGACGCACTGCGGCTGTGCAATGGCTGGGCCTGGTCGTGGCTCATCGTGGCGGAACTCGTCGCGGCCAATGAGGGCATGGGCTTCCGCATCGTGAAGTACCAGCGGTTCCTCCAGACGGACAAAATCTTCTTCTACCTCGTCGCGCTCGGAGTCATCGGGCTGCTGCTCGACCTCGCCTTCCGCCTCTTCAGCAAGATCGCGTTCCGCTGGAACGTCGCCGCCCGCAACTGACCATGGCGCTGGAACTTTCCCATATCACCAAGACCTTCCGCTCCGGCGGCGCGGAGGTGTGCGCCCTGCAGGATTGCACCTTTACCGTGAACGACGGCGAGTTTGTCTCGCTCATCGGGCCGTCGGGCTGTGGGAAATCGACGCTGCTCTACATCGCCGCCGGCCTGGAGGAGGCCACCTCGGGAAGCGTGATGCTGGACGACTGCGACTTGAGCGGGCCGGGCAAGGATCGCGGGATGGTTTTCCAAAACTACACGCTCTACCCATGGCTCACGGTGGAGCAGAACATCAAGTTCCCCTTCCGCCTCAAGGCCAACACGGATTACGCCCGCCCGAGCGCCGCCATCATGAGCGACGTCGAATACGCCGGGCATCTGCTGGAGATCATGGGACTCGCCCAGTTCCGCCACCGCTACCCGCGTGAACTCTCCGGCGGCATGAAGCAACGCGTCGCCATCGCACGCGCCTTGACCAACAAGCCGCGCATCCTCCTGATGGACGAGCCCTTCGGCGCGCTCGACGCCCAGACCCGCGAGGAACTCCAGGAGTTGATGCTGCTCCTCGGCCTTTACGAGAAAACCACCACGCTGCTCGTCACGCATGACATCGAGGAGGCCATCTATCTCGCCGACCGCATCGTGGTCCTTTCCGCCCGACCGGGCCGCATCCTCGAGGAAATCAAAGTCCCCTTCCCCAAGGACCGCCTCCTCGACATCAAGCTCACACCGGAGTTTCTCGCACTCAAGCGCCAGCTCGTCGATCTGCTCCACGCAGGAGGTCGCTCCTCCTCCGGCCGGGCCGAAATCCTCGAGCGCCTCGGCCAGCATTTCCACGCCACGACCGGCTCACCGGTCACCACCACGACAAACCAGCAACAACCATGAAACACACCATGAAAGCCATCGCCGCACTCCTGGTCGCGGCCCTTACCGGATCGGCTCACGCCGCCGAAACCAAGCCCCTGAAGGTCGGATACAACAACTGGGTTGGATTCATCGCCTTCTTCGTCGCCCAGGATAAAGGGTATTTCAAACAGGCCGGGCTCGACGTGCAGCCCAAGGTCTTCAGCGCGCCGGGCGAGGGTCTTGTGCCGCTGATCTCGGGCGATCTCGACATTCATCTCTCGACGGTCGACGCCGCGATCCTGCGCTCCGCCAATGCGCCGGGTTCTCTCAAAGTCGTCGCGCTCGTCGACACCTCGGCGGGTGCCGATGCCGTGCTTGGAGGCCCGGCGGTGAAGACGCCTGCCGACCTGAAGGGCAAAAAAATCGCCGTGACCTTGGGCGAATGCAACGAGGTGCTCCTGCAAAAGGCCCTGCAAGCCGGCGGCCTGACCGAAAAGGACGTGACCCTCGTCAACATGGACCCGGACGCCGCCGGCACCGCCCTTAAGGCCGGAAACGTCGAGGCTGCCGTGACCTGGGAGCCGTGGATCAGCCAGCTCGTCGGAGCAGGAAATGCCAATGCCGTCTTCACCTCGAAACAGGCACCAAACGTGCTTACCGATTGCGTGGTCATCAGCGCACAGGGTGAAAAAGCCAAGAAGGCGGAAATCGCCGCGTTCCTCGCCGCCATGAACAAGGCCACGGAATTCGTCAAGGCACACCCCGATGAAGCCGCCGCCATCGCAGGCAAGGCGCTGGAGGTTCCTGCCGAGGACATCAAGGGCATGCTTGGCAAGGTCACGCTCTACGATCTGGCCACCAGCTCCGCCCAGATGAAGGGCGAGGCCGCAAAAAGCGCGGATGAACTGCTCCTCTTCTTCAAAAACAAGGGTTCCGTCGACAAGGACGCCACCGTGGCTGGCCTGCTGGCTCCCGACTTCGCCAAATAGACAGACCATGAACGACTTCGGCCTTTTGATGATCGACTTCCAGAGGGACTTCTGCGCCCGGGGTGGCTACAGCGACCTCTGCGGGGGACTGGACTGGGTGCTGCCTATTTTGCCCAATGCCGTCCGCCTTCTGGAAGCGGCGCGAGAGGCCGGAGCGTTCATTGTTCACACCCGCGAAGGCTACGCGCCCGACCTGTCGGATTGCCCGCCCGTGCGGGTGGAGCGTTCGCGCAAGGCAGGCGGAGAGTACGGCAGCCAGGGGCCTCTTGGTCGCCTGATGATTCGCGGGGAATACGGACACGACTTCGTAGACGAACTCCAGCCGCTACCCGGCGAAACGGTGCTGGATAAAAATACGTACGGGGCTTTTGCCAAATCCCACCTTGAGACCCTGCTTAAGGAAAACGGCGTGCGCCGGCTCGCCATCGCGGGCGTGACCGCCGATGTGTGCGTGCATACCACTTTGCGAGAAGCGGCAGACCGGGGGTTCGACTGCTACTACGTTCGCGACGCCATTTCGACTTTCGACCCGGAGATCCGCCGCGCCTGTGAAATGATGGTGAATCAGGAGGGCGGCATCTGGGGGCAGCTCGTCACCGTTGAGGAAATCGTCTCGCTTTGGAGGGCGGCGCGATGAGCGCGTTTTCCCCGCCACCGCGATTCACCTGGCCGGGTGGAGCCAAGGTCGCCGTCATGCTATGTTTCGATGTCGATGGCGAAACGACTGCCTTGGAACACGACCCCGCCCTGGCCAAGCGCCTGACCACCATGTCGCAATGCGAGTATGGCCCGACCGTGGGTGTGCCGCGTTTGCTCGGTCTTCTCGATCATTGCCAGGTGCCCGCCACGTTTTTTATCCCGGGGTACATCGCCGAGCACCACCCGGAGATGACTCACGCGGTGCAGGCCGCCGGGCACGAGATCGGCCTGCATGGCTATCTGCATGAGCGGCTGATCACGCTCAACGAAACCCAGGAGGAGGCGATCCTGCAAAAGAGCTTCACCATCCTGGAGGATCTCACCGGCACGCGTCCTGTCGGGTATCGCGCGCCGTGGTTTGAACTGAACCCCTGGACGCCCTCGGTCCTGCAGCGCAACGGCGTCTTCTATGTCGCCAGCGCCATGGGTGATGATGTGCCCTACCGCCATCACAACGGCCTCATCGAAATCCCCGGCCAGTGGATGCTGGAGGATTGGGAGCAGTTTGCCTTCAATGCCGATCCGGCGTGGGGCTCGATCCCGGAGAATTGCGACAAGGTCTTCGATCTCTGGTGGAAGGAATTTGAGGCCATGTACGATTTCGGCTGCTGCTTTGTACTCACCCTCCATCCATGGCTATCAGGCCGCCCGTCGCGGGTTCGGCTGCTGGAAAGGCTGATCAATGCCATGAAGGCCAAGCCCGGCGTGTGGTTTGCGCGCGGCGCGGAGATCGCCCGCTGGTACGACCAGACGCCGGACGCCCGGCGGGAGGTTGATTTCGACCGACTCGCGGGTAAATAGGATATCGCATGGGTAACGCACTCAAGGTGGTCGATCCGGGAGAGATTCCCGTCGCGCCAGCCAGACCCCGGGGCCGACCGGCCGAGGAACTGGCCCGGGCCTGCGTTGCCCTGCAAACCCTCGGCATCCGTGACCGCGAGATGTACTCGCTCCTGTTTCGCAAGACGCTGGAGGAAAATCCGGATTTCTTCGGCGTGTGGAGCGTGTGGGAACCCGACGCGCTGGACGGCCAGGATGCGAAGTTTCGCAACGCCCCAGGCCATGACCAGTCGGGGCGCTTCGTACCGTTCTGGAACCGCAGCGGCGGCGAGGTACGGCTCGATCCCGTGACCGGCTACGAATACCCGGGGCCGGGGAACTGGTACTGGGTCTCGACCAGCCAGAAGCAACTCTGCGTGATGGACCCGTACATGTATCCCGTGGCGGGAAAACGGCTGCTCCTCACCAGCCAGATCGCTCCGGTCGTGATGGACGGCCAGTGCCTCGGCATCACCGGCGTGGATATTTCCGTCGAGTGGTTCGTCGAGCACACGATGAAGAGCAAGGCGGGCGCCTCGCTGCCGGAAACCAATCTCTACGAGGAGCTCATGGAACGTGGGCTGGTCTTTCTCAATAAGCGAGGTGAGGTTCGTTACTGGACGCAGAAAACCCGCGAACTCCTCGCGCGTTACCTCCCCGAGCCAGAGCGCCTCCTGCCACGCGAGGTTCTCAAGGCGGTCAACGCCAGCACGGGCGCGGGCCCTGTGCAGATTCATTTCCGTCATTGTTACTCGGAGCTGTCGGTTACAATCATTCCCCTTCGCTCCGAGGCGCTGGTGGTGGCGGCGGAGACATCCTATTCCCCCTGCGATCGCGCCTGCACCCTGACCGCGCGGGAACGCGAGGTTCACCACTGGCTCTCGCAGGGCAAGTCAAACGAGCAGATCGCGCAAATCCTCGGCATCAGCGTGCACACGGTGAAAAACCACCTCGACCACATCTTTGAAAAGCTCGGCGTCGACAATCGCGTGGCCGCCGCCATGGCCTGCATCGACCGCCCCGCCGCTGCCTAGATTCCGTCTCGGAGTTCAAGCCACTTGCACAAAAGCCCAAGTTGGGGCAGTCTCCGGGACTTCTGGAAGCCATGAAATCCCTGCTGATCAAACTTTTCACCTCCGCGACTGCAGTCGCTCTCCTTTTCGGCCTGAGCGCCTGCGAAACGACTTCGCTGGGCCGCAAGAACTCCTTTGATTTCGATCCGCCGCTCACCCAGCCGAAGAATCCCGCCAAGGTGAAGCTCTTCCTGAGCACCGGAGCGCAGCGACTCTATGTCGTCGAGGGTGACAAGGTTCTCCTCGCCACTCCCGTCACCGTGGGCGCGCCGTCCAGCCCCACCCCGCTCGGCAACTACACCATCTACTCCAAGGTCGAAAACCGCCGCCGCGTGAGCAGCCCGGATTCCGGCTACCCGATGACATTCTGGATGGAGTTCAAGTCCGCCTACGGCCTCCACTGGGGTTTTGTCAAACCGTACCCCGCCACTCACGGCTGTGTACGCATGCCCATCGACTCGGCTCGCAAGGTCTTCTCGGTCGTCCGCGTCGGCACCCCGATCAACATCGCCAAGAGCCAGCCCTGGGATGCCACCATCGGCAAAACCCTGCCCGTGCTCGACGACGGTCCACTCCCGAATCCTCCGAAGTCGTATCTCCTGAGTCCCGAGGTGTTCCAGGATGCGAAGAAGGGCCGGATGTGGCAGTGGGATTAATCCCAAAAACCGCGTAAACTCTCCATCCGGGTCGAGGCTGCTGCTTCGGCCCGGATTTTTTTTGCCGTCGCCCCGGATTCCGCCGCAACGTTGCGACAAAAGAGGATCAGGCTCCATCCGCCCTGGAATCCGCAAGTGATGCGCAAAGTGGATAGTTTTGCCCGTTCCTTATGGTAAGTCGCCCTGCCCGTTATTTTACGGGCGATACACCACGGGTTTCTCGATGCGCATATTTCTCTCTTTAACCGTCTGGGCCTTACTTTCCGTCATCACGCTTCGTGCGGAGGACAAGCCAAATATCATCTACATCGTAGCCGACGATATCGGCTGGAAGGATGTCGGCTTCCAGGGGGCAAAGGACATCCTGACTCCCAACATCGACAAGCTGGCCTCCCAGGCGGCCAGGCTCGACCAGTTCTACGTTCAGCCCATGTGTACGCCCACGCGCGCGGCCCTGATGACCGGGCGCTATCCGATGCGCTACGGTCTGCAGACGCTCGTCGTTCCCAGCAAGGGCACCTACGGACTGGCCAAGGACGAGTATCTCCTCCCGCAGGTGCTCAAGGATGCGGGCTACGACACTGCCATGGTGGGCAAGTGGCACCTCGGACATGCCGAGGCCGCCTACTGGCCCAGGCAGCGCGGGTTTGATTACTTCTACGGGGCTGTGCTCGGCGAGATCGACTACTTCACCCGCGAAGCCCACGGGGTGCTCGACTGGCAGCGAAACAACAAGGCCGTGAAGGAAAAAGGTTATGTCACCGAACTGCTCGGCGACGACGCAGTAAAAGTGATCGACGAGCACAACACGAAGAACCCGCTCTTCCTCTACCTCGCCTTCACCGCACCTCACGCGCCCTATCAGGCGCCGCAGAAGTACATCGACCGGTTTCCCAATATCCCCAACGAAACCCGCCGCATCTACGCCGGGATGATCTCCTGCATGGACGACCAGGTGGGCCGCGTCGTCGCCGCGCTGAAGGAAAAGGGAATGCTGGAAAACTCCATCATCGTCTTTCATAGCGACAACGGCGGTACAACCGACGCACGCCTCACCGGAGAGAGCAAGGTCAAGGAACTCCCCTGCGACAACAGTCCGCTCCGCGGAGGAAAGGGCGGCCTCTATGAAGGAGGCACTCGCGTGCCGGCGTTCATCTTCTGGCCGGGCCACGTCGCGGCAGGCGAGTTGAACAATCTCTATCATGTCACCGACATGCTGCCGACGCTCGCCGCCCTCGGCGGAGGCTCGACCGCAAAGTGCAAGCCGCTCGACGGTTCCGATGTCTCCGCGTCCCTGACGGGCATGACTCCATCGCCGCGCTCCGAGGTGGTCTACAACATCGAGCCCTTCCGCGCGGCCATCCGAGAGGGTGGCTGGAAGCTCGTCTGGCGCACCGTACTCCCGACCAAGGTGGAACTCTTCAACCTCAAGACGGACCCGAACGAAACCACCAATGTCGCCGCGGAAAATCCGCAGGTCGTCCAGGAACTCCAGGCCCGCATCGGAAAGCTGTCCACGGAGGCGGCCAAGCCCCTCTTCTTCGGCACTGCGCTGGACGCCGTGATGGCCGGGGCCTTCGGGTCCGCAACCATCCCGGTCGAAGACGAAGCCGTACCCCAAGAGCCATGATTCCTCATCGTTCCTGCCTCCTCGCCGCCGCCCTTGCTTTATCGCTCGCCTCGAGCGCGCTGGCCGGGGACAAGTCAACACCCGCGCCGGAGCCCGCCCCGGTTCCGAGCAGTTGGTTCGCGGACAATGTGCTGCGGCCCAGGACACCCTTTGAGGTCGTGCCGGGCAAGGACCCGAATGGCTGGAGCTTCCGGCTGGAGCCGTATCTCTGGAGTCCCGGCGTCTACGGCACGGTCGGCATCGGAGACCTTCCCCAGATGGGGGTGAACTCCAGCCCGATCGATGTGCTGAAGCAACTGGATTGGGGCATTTTCATGCAGGCCGAGATTCGCAAGGGTCGGTGGGGCATCGCCGCGGATGGATTCTTTGCCCAGTTCTCCGCCGACCTCGCGCCGTCGGGTCCGATCTACAAGAGCGCCAGCGCGCAGCTCCAGCAGAGTATTGACTCGTTCATCCTGGCCTACCGCGCGATTGACGCCCGGAACTTCTTCGTCGATGCCTACGCCGGAGCCCGCGTCTATTACATGGGCCTCGATATCACTGCGGAGGTGAACGACAACCGCGCCACCCGCATCGCTCAGGCCATCGGCCAGCGGGTCGCCCCGGAGAAGTCCTTCCCCACCTCCGCCGACGCCGACCGCTGGTGGGCTGATCCAGTCCTCGGACTGCGCTTCCGCGTCAATGTCACCCGCGTACTGTTCCTCACCGGTCAGGCCGACGTGGGCGGATTCGGCGCGGGCTCCGACATCTCGTTCTTCACCCAGGGTTCCGCCGGGGTAAACATCACCCGCAACATCTCCCTGGAGGCGGGCTACCGGTACATGTATGTGGATTACAACAAGGACAACTTCCTGTTCCGCATGAACATGCCCGGTATCTACGCCGGGATGGGCTTCACCTTCTAGGGATTCATGCCGCCGGAGGAGTTGCTCTGCGGCACCGGGCTAGGCGAGGCCGTGGGTGCAGGAGTCGGCGAGATCGTGTTGGTCGTCCCGGTATTTGCCGAGGGGTTGGCGGAATCGCTCACGCCGCCCGCGGAGGTATTACCCGTTCCAGCGGAGTTGGTCTGAATCGTTCCGCCCTGGCCATTCTGGTACTGGCTTCCCGTGGTGCGGTTTGTCCCGTTAGCTCCATTTGTCGTGGCATTGTTGGTCGAGGTGACGGTCGAGCCATCGCTGCGCAACATGCCCGACGTCACGCCGGCCTGATTGCGCATGGGTTCCTGGGATGTTCCCGTCGACGTGCCGGAGCTTTTGGTCTGGCCGGTGTTACCCTGGCTGCCGGTTTGAGCATTGCCCGTCGTGCTGGAGGTCGAGCGCTGCGAGTTGGTGGACGTGCTGCTGGTGCCCGAGCCGCTCTGAGATGTGTTCCTCTGGCCTCCGGTGCCAGTCGTTGTACCGCCTGGATTTCCCGTCCCAGCCCCGGAACCCGAGGAACCGGTGGTGCCTGTCTGTGCCATTGCGACCAGGGAGACGAGCGCGGAAGACACTATGATTGCGAGGAGAGATTTGATCTTCATGCAGGGGGATCGCCCCTCACGAACCCCCCGCGCCTCAGCCCCGGCACTGAGCAAAGGCTCCGGTAAAAACGGAAAGGCGCCGGGAGAAAAAATCCCCCGGCGCCTCGCTGGAAAGTCCTCAGGCCTCGAGCCCGAAGTACCCGGCAGCGTTGCCGTAGCAGATGTCGCGCACGGTCTGGCCGAGCAGGTCGAAATCCCATGGCAGTTCGCCCTTTTCCACGTCCGTGCCGATCATGTTGCACAGGATGCGGCGGAAATACTCGTGGCGGGTGTAGGAGAGGAACGAACGGGAATCCGTCAGCATGCCGACGAAGCGCGAGAGCAGGCCGAGATTTGAGAGCGCGTTGATCTGCCACTCCATGCCTTCCTTCTGGTCGAGGAACCACCAGCCGCTGCCAAACTGCACCTTGCCGGGGACGGAGCCGTCCTGGAAATTCCCGATCATCGTTCCCATCACGTAATTGTCGGCGGGATTGAGGTTGTAGATGATCGTCTTGGGCAGGGAGTTCTCGCTGTCGAGGACATCGAGGTACCGGGCCAGCGTGTGGGCCTGCCGCCAGTCGCCGATGGAGTCAAAACCCGTATCCGGGCCGAGGCTGCGCATCAGGCGGGTGTTGTTATTGCGCTGCGCCCCGAGGTGGAGCTGCTTCACCCAGCCGCGGCGGGCATCGAGGCGGCCGAAGAAGATCATGAGGAATCCCGCGAACTTCTCCCAATCCTCGGGATTCGCCGCCTCGCCCGCTCGGGCATCCTCAAAGATGCGACGGGCCTTTTTCTCACTGGCGAAGGCTCCGGGGCAATAGCTGAGCCCATGGTCGGAAAGCCGCGTTCCCATCTCGTGGAAGAAATCATGGCGCTTCTCCAGCGCGTAGAGGAACCCGCCGAACTTCGTGCAGTCCACGCCGGAAACCGCCTCGAGCTTCTTGATCCAGGCATTGAAGGACTCCGGCTTGTCCACGCCCATGGCCCGGTCGGGGCGGAAGGTCGGGTAGACCTTGGTACCAAAGGGATTGTCCCGCAGGAAGATGTGCGCCGAGAGGTCGTCGGTCGGGTCGTCGGTCGTGCAGATGACCTTGACGTTGCTGCGACGGATCAGGCTCTGCGTCGAGAAATCCGGCTGCGAGAGGAGTTCATTGCAGCGATCCCAGATCCACTGGGCACTATGTTCATTGAGGATCTCGTCGATACCGAAATACCTCAGCAACTCGAGGTGCGTCCAGTGGTAGAGCGGATTGCGCAGCGTACGCGGCACGGTGCGGGCATAGGCGAGGAACTTGTCGAAAGGCTGGGCGTCGCCGGTGCAGAAGCGCTCGTCGACTCCATTGGAGCGCATGGCCCGCCATTTGTAGTGATCTCCGCCGAGCCAGATGTCGTAGAGGTTGTCAAACTGCCGGTTGGCCGCGATCTCGTTGGGCGGCAGGTGGCAATGGTAGTCGAAAATGGGCTCCTGGCGGGCGTAGTCGTGGTACAACCTCTTCGCGCTATCGTTGTGCAGCAGAAAGTTGTCGGAGATGAAGGTTTTCATTTTTAGGGGTCCGCTCCAACTAAGCAGGCCTGCCCGTCCGCCTCAAGGCTTCCGGTAAAAACGCAGAGCCTCGATGGGTCCGCCGAAGTCCTTGAGCGGGTACACGCCCTTGACTCCCCCGCGACCCGGATCGCGAATCAGGTAATCATAGCCATCCTTGCCGCAGATCACCACAAAGTGGGTGACACCAGAGGGATAGCGCAGACGGATGATAACGGGATTTCCCGCGATGAGGTTCCAGTCGATGAGGAAATACGACGGCTTGTCCTCGTAGTGCGGGAGGAGTTTCGCCGCGAGGCCGGGAGCGAACTCCGCCGCCTTTTCCCAATAAATCCAGCCTTCCGGGGTGTAGCCGCCGGGTAATTGGGTGAGAAACTTGTTGAGCCGACCGGGGTCGACATCGACGCCGTACGCTGCCAGCACCATTGCCGCCGAGGAAACCGCACACCCCTCGCCGCCCACTGTCGACGGCGTGGAGGCAAGCTGATCCTGACCCCAGCGCGGGTCTTCCTGAAGGAACTGCGGGACGGATAGTACGTAACGCGTGGGAAAATACAGCCCGCCCGAGGGATCAATGGGCCGCCGCCCGAGCCAATCGGTCAGCCACCACCCCGTCCACGCCACGAAGACGAGGAGAAACAACAGAACGAGGGATAATATCCGCCTTGCAGTCATGCGAGAGGAACATTGTCATGGACGCATGATTGCGCGAGTCCTCTTTTTCCTCCTTCTCACGCCATGGTGGGCGATGGCCTCGGACTACAATGCCGTCGTGCTCGAGCAGATTTCTCGCATTCCCGGCGGAGGACGCTATGCCACCGACACCGGTGCGCATCAGGCGCTCACACGGGCGGTTTCCGTGACGGACGCGGGCGCACGCATCACGCCATCGGCGGCGCGTCCCAGCTATTGCTCAGGAGCCACGTACCTCGCGCTGCTCATGGCTTTGCAGGATCTGGAAAAACGGGGGGAGGTCACCATCACGCCCGAGACGTGGGAGGCGATTCGGCCCCAGCCGCTGCCGGATGGCACGGGCATCTGGGGCCGCTGGAATGCCAACGGACCCGGCACGGCGCGGCTCTTTTATGAACTCGGCCTTGGTCGGAATTTCACCGATATCCGCGAGGCCCGGCCCGGGGACTTTCTCAAGGTCTTCTGGACGGAAGCCGTGGGGCAGAATGAGCGCGGGCATTCCGTGATCTACCTGGGCACGGAAATCGTAAACGGGCAGGAGATGGTGAAATACTGGTCCAGCAACAAGCCCGATGGCATGGGAACGCGCTCCGTCTCGCGCAAGAAAATCGCCTGGATGCTTTTCTCCCGGCTGGAACACCCGGAGCGAATCTCCGCCTGGGCGAGCCTGCCGAAATCCGACGCCTACCTCGCCTCCCTGCTGCGGGTGGACTCCAGCCGCCGCGAGGCGCTCAAGCTCTCGGGCGCGACGCCATAGGCGGCTTGCGTCGCGAAAAAACGCATCCTACCTTTTCCGCATGAGTCGCAAGATTCCCGTCTCCGCGCCACAGAACCCGCTCCAGTCCCCCTTCGCCGCCCTCCAGATGGATGGCCTGCCCGAGGGACAGGAGATCGCGCCGGAGCCCGCTCCCGAGAAAGTCGACACGAAGCGCCACCGCATCGTCCTGCGCAAGGAAAAGGCCCAGCGCGGCGGCAAGACCGTCATCGTCGTGAGCCAGCTCCCGACCCACCTCTCTCCTCCCGAACTCGAGAACCTCCTCAAAGCCGCGCGCAAATCGCTCGGCTGCGGCGGCGCGCTCAACGGGCGCGAGATGGAGCTACAGGGCGACCAGGCTGCGCGCGTGCGCGCGTTCTTTGAAGGAAAGGGCTTCGTCGTCGGCGGCGTGAGCTGAATCACCGCCGGGCGGCGAAGTCAGTTCGCCAGCCGCATGATATCCGAGGCCGGTCGACCGCGATGCAGCAGGTGGGCCATCGTTTTCATGTAGGGATCGGTATGATGAAAGAACCGCTGGTAGGCGGTGCAGAGGTAATTCAGCCCCTCCTCGCCATCGTGGGTCTTGAGGAAGCGATGCTTCGGGCATTCCCCGCCACAAGCGAAGAGCACTCGGCACTCGCGGCAGTATTTCGGCAGCCCGTCCTTTTTCATCCGGCCAAACCTCTGCTGCCGGTCCGAGAGCGCGATTTCGGAGAGCGGCGTCTCCATGATGTTACCGAGCCTGTACTCGGGATACACGAAATGGTCGCAACTGAAGACATCGCCGTTGTGCTCGATGGCCATGGCCTCGCCGCAGGTTTCGCCAAAAGCGCATACCGTCGACGGCAGGCCCATGTGCCGGCTGAGCGTATTGTCGAAGAGCTGGACAAAAGTCTGCCCGACATCATGACGTACCCACTCGTCAAAGATGCGAATGAGGAACTCGCCAAACTGCCGCGGCTCCACGCTCTCCGGCGTCACCACCGTGCGGCCCGGCGTCGATTTCTGGCGATCGACCTCCACGATGGGGATGAACTGCAAATACCGTGAGCCCAGCCGCTTCAGGAAGCGGTAGACGTCGAGCGGCTGCGCGGCATTGGTGCGATTGACCACGGTGAGCGTGTTAAACTCCACCTTGTGCTTTTTCAGCAGTGCGATGCCATTGACCACGCGATCAAAGGTCGGCTGCTGTTTCTTGTCGAGCCGATGGCGGTCGTGGACCTTGCGCGGCCCGTCGATGCTCACGCCGATGAGAAAACTGTGCCGATGGAAAAACTCACACCACTCGTCCGTGAGATTCGTCCCATTGGTCTGGAGCGAGTTGCTAATCTTGCGCCCATGACCATGCCGGGCCTGAAGAGCGAGCGCCTTTTCAAAAAAGACCTGCCCCAGCAGGGTCGGCTCCCCGCCCTGCCAGACAAAGGTGATCTCCTCGGTATCCTGCGAATCGATGTACTGGCGGATGTATTGCTCAAGCACCTCGTCGCTCATGCGAAAATTCCCGGATGCCGGGTACATTTCCTTTTTGCTCAGGTAATAGCAGTAGGAGCAATCCAGATTGCAGATCGCCCCGAAGGGCTTGGCCATCAGGTGAAATGCACGAGGCCGATTCAAAACCGGAGCGGGCGCGGGCGCTGGCAACAACTCACTCTTCACAGGATTTCCCAGTATAAGTTTTTCCCGGACCTTATCCAGAAAACTAATATTCCGACACCGCTTAGCCTCGGAAAAAACCCGCCCGGCTGGACATCATCCGCCCGATCTGGCACCTTGTTGAGATTGATTCGCCACGCCCGGCGAACCCCACGTTCCCCGGCGCGACGCATCGCCTGACATGAATCCATCCATCTTCGAACGCCCACCCACCAGTGCTGAGCGTTTTGTTTTCTTCGGTGAAGTATTGGGACTCATTCTCGGGACACCTCAGTCCCGGATCGAGTCAACACCGAGCGGCACCATTTCCATCGCGGGAGCGGAATCCAACACGGCCATCGCCCTGGCGCGGCTGGGATATTCCTGCCAGTTCAACACCGCCGTGGGCCACGATCCCTTTGGCGAGCGCATCCTGCGCACGCTGCGCTCGGAACGCATCGACGTGAGCAATGTCACGCCCAGCCGCCGCGCGCCGACCGGGCTTCTGGTGCGCAACTGCTTCGCCTGGCGCGAGCCGGATGTTTTCTACTACCGCAAGGACACGGCGTTTCTCTCCGAAAGCCTCGCCGTCGCGGAAAGGGTGAAATTCCAGCCCGGCGACATCTTTTTCACCACCGGCATCACGCTGGCGCTCGGCCCGCAGAGCCGCGAGGCGGGATCTTTGCTTATGCAGCGCGCTTTTGCAGAAAAGGTGCCGGTGTATTTCGATGGTAACTTCCGCAGCAAGCTCTGGACGCGCGAGGCCTTTCGCGATTGCGTCATGCCGCTGCTGCCGTGCATTCACACGCTCTTTGTGGGCGTGGAGGAGGGCCGCATTCTGACCGGAGCCAGCAAAGCCGCCGACATCGCAAAGAAGTGCCTCCAGGCCGGGGTGCGGGAGATTCTCATCAAGGACGGTCCCAAAGGCGCATGGCAATATCGCAAAGGTCAGGCTCCGCTACACGGCAAGGCCTTCAAGGTGACGCCGCTCGACACGGTCGGCGCGGGAGACGCCTTCAACGCGGGCTTCCTTTCCGCTCGGCGCGAGAAGCTGGCGCGTCCCCTCACCCTCCGCGCCGCCAACGCGATGGGCGCGATGGCGTGCATGGGACAGGGTGACTGGGAATCGATGCCGACCCGCGAGGAGCTCGGGAGCTTCCTGCGGGGCGACACCCAGGTGCGGCGCTAGTCTTTCGTCACGGCGAGCAGGCGCTTCCCGGTGGTCAGGCCGCCGGAGAGATTGCGCGCCGGGATGCCGTGCTGGCGGAGCAGCCTCGTGGCGACGTAGCCGCGCTGACCCACCGCACAGTAGACGCGCAGGTCTCGCGAAGCCGGAACGCGATCCAGCGAATCGCGCAGGCTTTCCAGCGGGTAATTCACTGCTCCGGGAGCGTGTCCGTTGGCAAACTCGCCCGGGCTGCGTACATCGAGCAGCACCGTGTCGGACGTGACCGGTTCACTCCAGTGCGTGATCGGCATGTCTCCGCGCACCACGTCGGCGGCGATCATTCCCGCGAAATTTGCCGGGTCTTTGGCTCCGCCAAATTGCGGGGCATAGCACAGCTCGGCCTCCTCGAGGTCGTAGATCGTTCCGCCCATCTGGATCGCCATGGCGATGACATCGATGCGGCGGGCCACTCCTTTCACTCCCACGCCCTGGGCACCGAGCAACCGGCCGTCGGACGGACGAAAGAGGAGCTTCATACTGATCCCGGTCGCGCCGGGGTAGTAGCCGGCATGGTCATTGGGATGCAGGTAGATTTTTTCAAAATCCGTGTCGCCGATACGGCGAAGGGTCTTTTCGCTCGCTCCGGTACACGCCACCTCAAGGTCGAAAACCCCGCAGATCGCCGTGCCCTGCACGCCGCGAAACCGCGCGTCGCGCCCGCAGATATTATCCGCCGCGATACGTCCCTGCCGCGCCGCTGGTCCCGCGAGGGGAACGAGCGCGGCTTGGCCGGTAATGTAATCCGTCACCTCCACGGCATCGCCCACCGCCCAGATGGACGGGTCGCTGGTGCGCATATGTTCATCGACACGGATGCCTCCGCGTGAACCCAGCGCGAGACCCGCCTCGGCGGCGAGCCGAGTCTCCGGGCGCACTCCGATGGCGAGAATCACCATGCCCGCCTCGTGGTGCCTGCCGGATTGCGTATGCACGACCAGCGCACCGGAGTCTGTCTGCCCGATGGATTTCAGCCCGTCGCCGAGGGCGAGTTGCACGCCCTTCTGCGTGAGCTGCTCCGCCACGAGCGAGGCCATCTCGGCATCAAAGGGCGGCATGACATGGTCGAGCATCTCGACGATGGTGACCTCCACTCCGCGATGGGTAAGGTTTTCCGCCATCTCCAGGCCGATGAAGCCACCGCCGATGACGACCGCCTTCTTTACCTCGCGCTCGTCGAGCCACTGGCGAATCTCCCGGCTGTCGGGAATGGTGCGCAGCGAAAACACGCCAGGCAGATCGATCCCCTCCACCGGGGGCCGGAAAGGCGAGGCACCGGGCGAGAGCACGAGGTCGTCGTACGGTTCGACTCTCACGCGATCATTGCGGCGATCCAGCACCGAGACGGTTTTCTTTTCGCGGTCGATCGAGACCACCTCGGTTTCGGTATGAACGTCGATATTGAAGCGGTCCCGGAACAGCTTCTCGTCCGCGACCAGCAGGCTCTTTTCCTTCTCGATGACGCCGCCGATGAAGTACGGCAGCCCGCAGTTGGCGAAGGAAACAAAGGAACCCCGGTCAAAAATCACGATCTCCGCCTGTTCATCCATGCGCCGCAACCGCGCGGCACAAGCCGCACCGCCCGCCACTCCGCCCACGATGAGAACTCGCTTGCTCACGCCCGGCCTCCCTTCACGCAGCAGGAGGGCAGCGAACGCCGGTTATTCCACGGCATGCGGGCGAGCAGCATTCCCATCCCGCAGGTATCCGTGATACCGGCGAAAACCAGTCCGGCTCCTACAAAACCCGAAAGAGCAAACCACGCCGGGTGGACGAGAAAGCCCAGCACCACGCCGGTCAGCACAAAGGAACCCGCCGCGATACGCACCTGACGCTCGAGGGAAATCACGCCTTTTCCGCGAATGAGCGGCATCCCGGCAGCATCCCACGCCTTCACGCCACCATCGAGGACAGAGAGCTTCACCGCACCGCCCAGTTCCTTTTGCAGCCGCTCGGCCGCTCTCGTCGCCCGCTGTCCGCTGGCGCAAACGACTACACATTCAGACGCATTACCGAGGATGCTTTTCACTTCCGCCGGATCGAGCTCCGTCAGCGGATGCAGCACCGAGCCGTCGATGTGCATTTCTTCATATTCCGCCGGGGTCCGGACATCCAGGAGCACCGCGTTTCCAATGCCCGCCGCCGGGACTTTGCGGATTGACTCTCCGCTGGTTGCAGTCGAGTTATTCATAAGGTATACGTATACAACTATATTTCGATACAGCAATATGCAAGGGAAAAACAAACCATCCATGTCTGATGCCCAGATCAACGAGGCGGCACGGCTTTTCTCGATCCTGTCGGAACCCTCGCGGCTGAAACTGCTGCGTGCGCTGATGGATCGCCCGCTCACCGTCACTGAGTTGATCGAGGCGACGGAGATGAAGCAGGGCAATGTCTCGAAGCACCTCGGCGTGCTGCTCTCCGCGCGCTTCGTGGCGCGCGAGCGGGAGGGAAACTTCGCCCGCTACTGCATCGCGGATAAAAACGTCTACAAGCTCTGCGACGTCATGTGCTGCCGCATGGAGGAGGCGGCCCGCCGGGTGGCGGAGGAGTTCGGCGTGTCGTAGAGACTTCCGAAAAAGAAAAACGGCAGCCCCGCCGTGGGTCGGGACTGCCGTTGGTATCTGCCTGGCCTGTTACTGAAGCTTGCTGAAGTAGTCGCTATAGGCGGCGGCAAACTCATTCGAGGCGGTGCCTCCGTCCGTCGTCTTGTCCCAGTTGACCGACCACGTCATGATGCCGCGCAGTCCCGGGTATCCCGTGGTGCTGCGGAGCTTGTACGTATTGGCATATCCCGACGTGCCCGTAACCAGGTAGTCGAGCGCCTTCTTCACCGTCGCCGGGGCGATGTAGCCGCCGGCCGGAGCCGCCGAGGGCGTGGCGGGCAGGCCGATGGCGACCTTGTCCGCGCCGAGGCCGGGGAAGGCATTGGCCGCGTTGCGCGCCACCGGGAAGCCCGAGATTAGCATCTCCGTCATGGCGACCACGAAGTCCGGCGTGCTCTGGCTCAGGATGAGATCCTTGTTCGGATCATTCACCCCCGTGTAGGCGTACTGCGACCCCGTGTTGTAGTACTGCACGTGGACAAACGTGAGTTTGTCGCGCAGCGCATGCAGGATCGGGAGATACCCGCCGAAGGCTCCCCCGTAGTTGCCGTAGCCGCCCTGGACGTACTGCGTCTCCGGTGCGGCGGTAAGGATGAAGTTACTGCCATATGCATCCGCGATTTCCCGCAGGGCGCTGATCAGGTTCACGATCTTCGGTGTCTTCGGATTCTTGAAGTCCGTGTCGCCGCTGTCGAGGATCACGGATGTGCCTTCCAGGTCCACGTCGAGACCATTGAAGCCGTATTCATCGATGATCGCCTTCATCGAGGTGACGAACTGCTGCTTCTGGGCTGTGGTCTTGAGCTCGATGGGGGCGTTGGCTCCGCCGATCGAGATGACGACCTTGGTGCCGCGCTGCTTGAGGGCGGCGACGTCGGCCTTGAACTGCGTCTTGCTCTCCACCGCCGGGGCGAAGGCCATGTCGGCTCCGCCTGAGGTGGCGGGCTCGGCAAAGGCGATGTTCACCTGGCTGTAACGGCTGTCTACGTTGCGCAGCGGGATGTACGGCGAGGCGGAGCTGTTCCAGTTATGCCAGTAGCCGACCACGGCGCGGGTCGCCGGGATGGTGGTCGAGCCGCCGCCGGTCGTGTCGGTGCTGCCGCCAGTGCTGCCTGTGCCTCCGGTCGTTCCGCCGGTATCCGTGGTGCCGCCCGTCGTGCCGCCGGTACTTCCGCCAGTGGTGGCCGTCGCGCCGTTGAGGGCGAAGTTCTCCGCCACCTTGTCCGCGCTCGACGAGGTCTGCACGCCGAAGGTCACCGATTTGCCGGGAGCGATGGTGCCGTTCCACGACTCATTGGTGAAGGTGTAGCGGTTGCCCACCTTGGTGCCGCCCTTGGCACTCCAGAAGCTGGTGATCGGCACGTCGAGGTCGAAGCTCACCGTCCAGCCCGAGAGCGAGGTCGTGCCGTTGTTCGTCACGGTGACATTGGCGCTGTAGCCGCTGCCCCAGTCCGAACCCACCGCAAATGCCACGCTGCCCGTAGCGGTATTGTCCGTGCCGGTCGAGCCGCCCGTGGTTCCACCGGTGCTACCGCCGGTCGATCCTCCGGTATCCGTGCTGCCACCAGTCGATCCTCCGGTCTCCGTGCTACCGCCGGTGGAGCCGCCGGTGGAACCTCCTGTCGAGCCGCCGGTGCTTCCACCTGTGCTTCCGCTCGCCACGCCATTGATGACGAAGTTCTCCGCCGTCTTGTCGGCGCTCGAGGAGGTCTGGACGCCGAAGGTCACCGACTTCCCGGGGGCGATCACGCCATTCCACGACTCATTGGTAAACGTCGCTTTCGTACCGCTCTGCGAGCCCTTGGCGCTCCAGAAGCTGGTGATCGGCACGCCGAGGTCAAAGCTCACCGTCCAGCCGGTCACCGAGGCGGTGCCGTTGTTGGTCAGCGTGACATTGGCCGTGTAGCCGCTGCCCCAGTCACTCACAACCGCGAAGGCCGCCGCAACCGAAGCCGAGCCGGAATCCGTGCTGCCGCCAGTCGATCCACCAGTGCTTCCTCCGGTCGAGCCGCCCGTGCTTCCGCCCGAGTCATCCGCCGGCAGCGGAATGCCGACAGGCGAGCTCACGAGAGCAACCGGGCTTTTGTAGTAGTTCTGGACCTTGCTGATCCAGTAGTAGCTCTCGCCCGAGCCGACGTTGTCGGTGCTGTCACCCACGCCGGGACCGAAGAGCGCGACGGTCACACCCGCATCGCGGGCGAGCTGGAAGTGCGAACCCCAGGTGAGATTGCTTCCGCTCGTGCTGACCAGGGACTGGCCGCCATCGGTCGTGCCGAAATACGTGGCGCGAGTTCCGGTCGTGGTGAAGGTATCACCGAAGAAGTACGTGGACGCCGAGTCCTCGTAGTTCTGCGTGGTATTCGTCAGGTCCGGGAACTTCGCGTTTGTATACGGGCTGATCGCGGTGGTCGAGTTGATGCGGCCCACCGGCACCTGCCACAGGGTCACCGGGAGCTGCGTGGTGTTATGCAGCGCATTGACAAAGATCAGGTAATTCGTCCAGTGCGTCGCATTCCAGAACCACGTGGACTGCGCCGGATCGCTGTTCTTGTTCTCAAACCCCGCGTCGAGGCCGTACTTGTCGATGCTGATGAACTTGGCACCATGGGTCAGGATGCCCGCCGACACGTAGTAGTTTGCGATGGCCTTGGCCTCGTTGTAGATCGCATTGCGACCCTTCGCCAGGCCGAGCGTATCCGTGAGGCGCACGATGCCCTTGCCCGTGATACCCGCATTGGTGAAGCCACCCGCAGGCGAGGCCCAGAGGTTGAACTGCCAGCCGAAGATGGCATTAGGCTGGTATTTGCTAATGGTGTAGTTAATCGCCTCGACCAGTCCGCGCAGGGTGTTGGGGAACGTCGGATCGACGCCCTTCACCAGCACGCCGCTCGTATAAGCCGCGTCGGTCTGCGCGACGATGGTGTCGGGCGTACCGGTGTTGTTCTGCGCGAAGTAGCCCAGGAAATCCGGCTCGAGCACCCAGCCGATGGGTTCATCACCGCCCGCTTCCTTCGTGATCTCGAGGGCATGGCGAAGGTCGGCAAAGTAGCCTTCCATGTAGGTCTTGGACTCGATGTGCGCCTTGTCGGTGTAGTAGCTCTCGCCGCCGTCGGGGATGTTGTACCAGACGAAGTACGGGATCATGCCGAGCTTGACGCTCTCCTCGACGAAGCGCGTGGCGCGCTGGCCGTCGTTGAGCACGCGCCAGTTCCACCCGTCGCCAATGCTATTGGAGGCACCTCCATTCAGGTAGATGTAGCGCACGTCGACACGCTTGTTCTGCCCGGCATTGGCAAAGTCGGACCAGAAGTTCAGGTCCGCCGTGGAATCCTCACTCACCGAGCCGATGGCGAGATAGCCTGGCAGGCCGGGAGCCGAGCCGTCGGCATTGTTGATCCGTACGCCGAGGACACGGGTCTTGCCCGAGGTGGACTCGCTGATGCGCACCGAGGCACGACCAGCCTTTTTGCCGGTGATCTGGAGCGCGCCGCTCACGATGGCCGCAGCGGCGACATCCGGGTTGTTGGAGACGACCGCGTACGTACCGGTGTTTTTAAACGGGTAGGTCTGCACGCCCGGCACCTGCGAGAGCTGGAGCACCTCGCCCTGCGCATCGGCATTGAGCACGATGTCCGGCGTGGTCGTTGTCGAGCCCGATCCGTTGCCGCTATCGGTGGTCGATCCGCTGGTGTTGCCCGTGGTGGAGCTCGCGATGGCTGCGTTGTTCAGCTTGGCATTCGTCAGCAGCGCGTCCTTCGCCGTGCCATCGACCTGGATGCCGAACGAAACCGAGCCGCCCGCCGGGATATTTCCGGTCCAACTTTCATTGGTAAAGGTATACGTCGAACCCGATTTGCTCTTCTGGATCGCACTCCATGAACTCGTAATCGTGCGATTCAGGTCAAACACCAGCGTCCAGCCGCTAATGGCTGTCGTTCCGGAATTTGAGATGGTGACCTTTCCGGTAAAACCGGAGTCCCATTTGCTCTCGACCGAGAGAGCCACGGTGGGAGCCGCGTTGGCCGAGGCCTGAGACAGGAATGTCGTCAGCAGCCCCAGCAGGAGGGTTATAAACGGAAAAAGGGGATTCCTCTTCATAATTTTCTTTGCAGGAGGGTTAACCGGGCATGTAAGGGGAGGCCACGCGAACTCGACCAAGCGTCGCGGATACTCGATGAATCAGCCACAAACCGAACCGCGCTCCACCCCCCATCCGCCACCGGCTCCGCTCGGCGACGTGGTGCTGCGCTGGCTGCGTCGCCAGATCATCCGCCGCAAGATCATCTCGCTCTCCTTCTGGCGGGTGAATCTCACGGCCTGGCTGGTCTTCGCCATGATGACCTTCCTCATTCGGTGCCTCTTTCACCTCGATGTGCCGAAAGCGTTGATTCTCACTATCTTGAACGAAAGCCTGGCGCTCGGGACCTCGCTCATCCTGCGCCGCTACTACCGTCACTTCGGCATCCCGTTTCGCTTGCGCACCGCCCTCTCGGTGGTCGCAGTCAGCCTGTTCTGGTCGGTCGTCCTCTCCCTGGCCACTTACCTCATCACCCTGGCCACCGGATGGCGGATGCAAAACATCACCGACCTGGAGTCGTCCATGCTGCGATTTACCATCATGTGGACGGCTCTCCTGGGGTGGAGCCTCGGGTATTTCTGGTTCCAGGCGGAAAAGGCGTGGACGGCGGAGTCGCGCCATGCCGAGGAGGCGGAACATCAGGCTCACCGGATGGAACTCCAGATGCTCCGTGCCCAGCTCGACCCGCATTTTTTGTTCAACTCCCTCAACGGCATCGCCGCCGAGGTGCACGCCCATCCCGATCAGGCCGTCGAGATGATCTGCCGCCTCTCGGACTATCTCCGCTACTCGCTCGAGCACCGCAAGCAGACCTTTACCGCGCTGGCATCCGAACTGGGAGCGATGCGCGCCTACCTGGAGATTGAAAAGGCCCGCTTCGGCGACCGCCTGAGGTTCTCTGTCGATGCCTCGTCCGACGCCCTCACCCACCGCGTCCCCACCTTCATCCTCCAACCGCTCGTCGAGAATGCCCTGAAGTGGGGGTTTCATCAGTCCGCCAAGACCATGACCGTCGACATCCACGCCTTTCAGACGGGCGGCGTCCTTGAGATCGAGGTGATGAATGGCGGCCACCTCGAGTCCACCCCTCGCGACAAGGCGGGCGGCCTCGGCCTCGACACCCTCAGCCGGCGACTCGATCTCTACTACCCGGGCCGCCACCACTTCACCCTTGAGCAACGCGGCGACAGCGTTTGCGCAACCATTCAACTCTGGGGAGCGGCCGAGGCGGTTTAGTCCCGCGCAAAAAACTTCCCACCCCGCGCATTCGCTGGCAGAGTCGCGGGGTCAGTTCCCCAGGGTTCTACGCTGCCATGAATTCGCCAGTCACTGTCACGCATCCGTCTGCCGAGATGACGACACCAGTCGCACCGGCTCGCGGCCCCATCCGCGTCATGCTCATCGACGACGAACGCCTCGCCCGACAGGGCCTGCGCGAGCTGCTGCACGAGTTTTCCGACGTGGAGATCGTCGGCGAGGCCGATACCGCCGCCTCCGCCGTGGCTCAGATCCCGGTGCTCTCCCCGGACGTGATCTTTCTCGACATCCGGCTGCCGGGCGGCGACGGCTTCAGCGTCCTGGAGTCCCTCGACCGCGTGCCCTTTGTCGTCTTCGTCACCGCCTACTCCGACTACGCCACCCAGGCCTTTGACGTGGAGGCGGTGGATTATTTGCTGAAACCCGTGCGCCGTTCCCGGCTGGAGGAAAGCCTCCGTCGCGTCCGCGCGGAACTCGGCTCCGGCGACCAGCCGCCCTACACCCTCTCCGACCGCATCTGCCTGCGCACGCCCGAGCGCACCATCATCGCGCCATTGTCCAATCTCATCTCGCTCAAGGCCGAGGGCGACTTCACCCGCGTGAGCGTGGCGGAGCTTTCGCCTCTCCTCATCTGCCAGACGCTCGGCATCTACGAGCGCACCCTGCCCTCGCCGCCCTTTCTCCGCGTCGACCGCTCGCTCATTCTGAACCTCAACCGGCTGAGCTCGGTCGAGATCAGTCCCTCGCGCGGGGCTCGTGTCTTTATGGAGGGGGCAGAAGAGCCAATACCGGTGGGCCGGACCGGCCTGCGCCGCCTGCGGGCCGCCCTGCCCCAGCATCTCTCCGGCATCCCGGAGACCGAGAGTTGAGTGGCTGGGCTGACCGGCCCGCCACTATCCCTGCCAAGCAATCCTAAAGCATCTCCCGCGCCAGTTCCCCAATGAGGCGGTCGAGCCGCGCCGGGTCGACGGGCTTGGTCAGGTGATGATCAAAGCCCGACTCCTTGCTCCGGCGCACATCCTCCTCCATGCCATAGCCGCTCACCGCGACGCCGCGCAATTTCGGATAACGGGTCCGCAACTGGCTCATCAGCTCCGCCCCCGAGATGTCGGGCAGGCCGAGATCGCTGATGACGAGATGGAAACCTGCGCTCTCCGCCAAAGCCAGAGCCGCATGGCCCGTACCCGCAGCCTCGACGGTGTGGCCCTTCTGCCGGAGGATCATTTGCAACAAATGGCGCGTATCGTCGTGATCCTCGACGAGCAGGATGTTAAGGCCTCGCCGCATTGCGGTTTCCACCTCCGCCGCATCGGCGGACCTGACCGGCTGCACGCCCCTCCGCAAGGGGATCTCCACATGAAAGGTCGCCCCCTTGTTCGGCCCCGGGCTCTCGCCCCAGATGCGCCCTCCGTGCGCGGAGACAATCGACCGGCTGATCGACAGCCCAAGCCCCAGCCCGCCAAAGAGCCGCGTGATCTCGCGCCCCACCTGCTCAAAGGGCTGGAAGAGCTGCGGCTCCTCCGCCGCGTTGAAACCGATGCCCGAGTCGCGCACGGAAATCCGAAATGCCCCGGGCGCAGGATTCTCCGTGGTGATCTGGATGGAGCCGCCCGAAGGGGTGAACTTCACGGCATTGCGGATAACGTTCCAAAGCACCTGCTGGAGCCGCACCACATCGCCGACCGTGCGACTCTCGGCCGCGAGCCGCCGCACGGTGAGCTTGAGATTCTTTGCCTCCCAGGTCGAGTGGCAGATCTCCAGCACGCGATCCAGGACGGAGTCGATATCCAGTTCGGCATCCTGAAGCTCGAACTTCCCGTGCGCGATGCGCGTGAGATCGAGGAGATCGTCGATAAGACGGATCTCCAGCTCAATGTTGCGCCGGATCATGGAAAGATGCGTCAATACACCATCGGGCAGCCCCCTCTCCTGCTGAAGCGTGGCGATGCCCATGAGCGCTGGCGTAAGCGGCGTGCGCAGCTCGTGGCTGAGGGCGGCGAGGAAGCTGTCCTTGGCCGCGCTGGAGCGCTCGGCGACCTCCTTGGCCAGCCGCAGGACCTCGCCCGATTTCTGCAGGCTCAGGTCGGTGACGACGAGACAGATCACCGTCTGGTCCATGAGAGGCAGCAAGCTCGCGGTGAAGTGTACCGGCAACTCCTCCCCGGTCGCGCATTGCAGGAAGCTCTCGTGCTTGGCCGCACCCTCGTGATCGTCGAGCACGGTCGAGATCGCGGCCCAGCTTTGCGCATCGAGGCGCGGGATGAGCTGCGAGCTGATCACCTGGTCGAGGGGTTCGCCCAGCATTTCCGCAAACCGCTGGTTGCAGTACAGGATGAGACCCTCCGGAGTCACGGTCACCGCGCCCTCCTGCATCTGCTCGACATAGATGCGATACGGGTGTTCCGCCCCGGAGAGGCTGTATATCTTGTTGCCCTGGCTGCCGGTGACGACCACCGCGTCGACCTCTCCGTTGCGAATGGCATTGAGCGTCTCCTGCGCCTCATGGAGGCTGGCCTGCAACTGCCCAAACTCCGTCGGACTCATCCAGACTCCGCGATTGCCAGCATTTTCGGCCGACTCGGCGGGCGGCTCCCCGGGATTTCCGTTCATTCGTCGTCTTCTCCGTGCTCAAGGGTTTCGTGGCTGAGATCGAGACCGACCAGGATGCGGTCGCGATCGGAAAGATCGCCGATCAGACGCTTGTGCGGCAGCGGCTCCGACTTCACCAGGGTGGGCGCTGCGATGATCTGGTCGGCCTGGACCGCGGTGGGCTGCTGATAAATATCCACCACCGTCAGCTCATAGTGACCTGCGAGATAATCGTCACACAGCGCCCGGATGGTCTCAATGGCCTTCGCCGAACGCAATGTCGTTCCCGTCACATACAGGCGCAGAACATAGTGCTGTTCCCCGGAGGTTTTTAGCATCTCCTCAAACTCCCGGGTGCTGTCGATGTATTGGCTTCGCTCCCTCTGCATCATGTTATCCCTTCGCATGTCATCTGCGGGTGGATTCCCCTAGTTTGCTTTCAGGCTCTGGATGTCCATACCGACGATCACCTTTTCCGAGTTGGAAAGATCTCCGACGATACGCTTGATCGGCTCGGGGAGTTTTCGCACCAGCGTGGGCAGGGCGACGATCTGGTCGGCCTGCGCCAGGTGCGGATTTTTCACGAGGTCGATCACTTCGATCCGGTATTGGCCGGGCAGATGTTCCTCGCACAGCCGCTTGAGATTGGCAAAGGCTGTGAGGGATTTTGGGGTCTGCCCGGCCACGTACAGACGGAGGGAGAAGGTCTCGGCCTCCGGCGGTGAGCCGTTCGCGCCATTGACGGCGGTTTTCTGGTTTCTTTTCTTCATCTACGACGTTTCGGAGCAGTGGATTCAGAAGCGAGACCACGGCTCCGGCTCATGGCTTCCCGATCAGTAGAAATTCTTTGCAGCCGCGCCTGCTCGGCCTCGACCGCGCGCAGGAACTCCTCTTCCTCCGCCATCAGGCCGGCGCGAAGGGCCTCGATCTGCGCCTCGGTAGCACGGCGGCGATGTTCATACGCGAGCTTCTTGCGGGCGACCTCGTCCTCGGTCTTGCGCAGGTCTTTTGCGTTTCGCGCCTCCTGCGCCACGCGGGCGGAGCCGGTGAGCACACCCTCCGCGCCGAGATAGGCCTCCACGAGTTTGAGGCCTTGCGAGGTGATGAGAAATTCCCGCACCTGATTGGAGTGCGCCATGCCGCGCGATTTCAGGATATAAAGCAAACGGTTTCGCTCGCCGTTTGTCTCCACATCACGCAGTAGCAGCCAGGTGTCGACGATGGAGCTGAGCCCTTCCTCGGTCGCCTCGACAGCCTTGCCACCGCCGCTCAGGCTCACCATGAACCCGAGGATGTTGTTCTTCCGCAGGTAGTCCACCATGCGGATCAGCATGTTGGTGGATTCCTCCAGCGTGCCGGCATTCTGCATGTTGGAGACCGGGTCGATGATGACCACGGAGGGTTGGAAATCTTCTATTAGCTTATGCATGCGCACGAGGTGCATTTCGAGTCCGAAGACCGTGGGCCTCGTGGAGTGGAACTCCAGGGTCCCTTTCTTCACGTATGGCGCAAGGTCTACACCTATAGATCGCATGTTCCTCTGGATCTGCGCGGGCGATTCCTCGAAAGAAAAGTACATACACCTCTCGCCGCGCGCGCACGTGGCCCGCGCAAGCTGGGCCGCCACACTACTCTTTCCCGTGCCTGCCGTGCCCGAGAGCAGCACCGTGCTCCCACGGTAATACCCGTCGCCGCCCAGCATCTCGTCCAGACCATCCACCCCGCTGGAGATCCGCTCGTTGGAAACTTCGTAGTCCAGCCCCGAGGCCGTGATGGGCAGCACCGAGATGCCCTCCTCGTCGATGAGAAAGGGATACTCGTTGGTTCCGTGCGTGGTGCCGCGATATTTCACCACGCGCAGCCGCCGGGTGGAGATCTGGCCGATCACGCGATGGTCGAGCAGGATGACACAATCCGACACATACTCCTCCAGCCCCTGCCGCGTGAGCTGCCCCTCGCCGCGCTCGCCGGTGATCACCGTGGTCATGCCCCGCTCCTTCAGCCAGTAGAAAAGCCGCCGCAGCTCCGAGCGCAGCACCGCCTGGTTGGACAAGCCCGAGAAGAGCGTCTCGATGGTGTCGAGCACCACACGCTTCGCCCCGATCGACTGGATCGCATACCCGAGGCGGATAAAGAGTCCCTCGAGGTCGTATTCCCCATTCTCCTCGATCTCGGCCCGGTCGACCTTCACGTGGTCAATGACGAGCTTCTTTTCCGCAATCAGCTTGTCCACGTCGAAGCCGAGCGACGCCACGTTCTTGCGAATGTCGTCCGCCGTTTCCTCAAAGGTCATCAGCACGCCCGGCTCGCCAAATTCCATCGCGCCCCGAATGAGAAACTCCACCGCAAAGAGCGATTTTCCGCATCCCGCCGAACCGCAAACCAAAGTCGGCCGCCCCTGCGGCACTCCCCCGTTCGTGATCTGGTCAAATCCGTCAATACCTGTCGGGGCCTTTTTCAAGACAGGGAGAGATTTTTTTACTTTCGCCATGAGGCATCCTCCCCCGCCCCCTCCCGCACCGTCAAACATCCCTGCCCCAGGAACCCTAGGGTTTCACCCCTACTGTTCCCTAATCAACCCGTCGCGAGGCGTCGTTATCGTCCCTCCAGCCGTAAAACCTCTGCCCCAGAGTCTATGCGCTTTCTGTCGGCGGCGGTGGTTCGCGCCGCCTGCCATGGGAGAAGGGCTTACGTTCCGTACTCAGGGGAAGCTGGCGGCGCTGCCTAAGCCTCGGCCAGCCGGGCCGCCAACGACATGGCCACGTGCTTTTTCAGAGACTCCGAGGGCTGAGCCGCGTCGGGAGGCGTAAAGGCTTCGTAAATATTTCGCAAAATCTGCACCGCCGTCAGCAGGAGGCCCACGGAAATCCCCACCAGCCAAATGCCGCCGAGCCCACCCCGGAGAGAACCTGATTTTTCAGGCCACACGACCGGCAGCAAGTTCCGGCTTCCCTGAAGCTGAATGGGGCGCAACAGTTAAGCGATCGGATGAAACTTGAACTCGAGCCATGCAATGAAGAGTGGTTTTCGATCGACCTTATGAATTCAATGAAAGAACAAATCCCTCCAGCGTCATCCCGGCTTCGGCTGGTGCGGTCGGCAATATCTGCGCTTCTGGCATTCTTTGCGCTTGTCGCAGACGCCCGCAGTGGCTGGCAGGATGCGGTTCAGCCTGTGGGAACGTCGGCGCTTTCGACCTCCTTGCATTACGCCGCAGGACTCGACCGAATGATTCCGACTTATTCGGGACCGACCTGCCGAATTAACGGCGCGGCCATCGGCGTGACTGCGTCCGGGACATTCGACGAATCTGCGGCGCTGATCGCCCTGCCCAAGGGAAGTCCGTCGCTTGAGGGAATTGAGGTCGAGCTGGCGTTGCAGCGTCCAGGCAAGACAGAGCCGATTTGGATGACGGTTCCGCCCGGTCAATCGAAACCGACCTTTGGCAAGGATGCCGCTGGCAATTGGTGTATTCACTTTGCGGGGAGCCGTGCGCTCTCGACGGCTCTTGAGGGGATGTCCTTCGCAACCGGCGGCGGCAAGTCCTTTACGGGCATTGTCATCAACCCGATTCGCAAGGAAAAGGGAGGCGCAGGCTCCCCGGACTACCCTTGGTCATACCGTGGCAGTGGCGGCGCGAACCAGGTGGACGTGCAACTGGGAGGAACCGGCGGTACGGCCCTCTTCTCCTGGCGCAACGGGGCGGCGCAGAGTCCGTCTTACAAGTCCGCAGAGGCTCTCCCGGAGGGCTCCCACAGTATCTTCACGCTCAACTGCGGTGCGGATGGATCTTTCGCCGTATTTCGGAACGGTGCGCAATTGAACACGCAGCAACGCGCGCCAGCGCCAGCGGCTCTGGAAGAGAAGGGGGGAACGCTTCGCCTCGGGATCGACAGCAGCGAGTCCGCCGCGGCCAACCAGGGCCAGGATTTCCTGCTGTACGGCATCATTGTCTCCGACCGGCTCTCGATCCCGGAAATACGCAGGCTGCACTGGGGGCTTGCCCGGCAGGCAGGATGGCGGCGGTCTCTGACTCTGGCGCAACTGCCGGCCCTCGGCGAAGTTTTTGATTTCGGGAAAACGACGGATGCCGGAAGCAAAACAGCGATTCCGGGGCTGTTCGGAAAGGCCAATCTGGTCCTCAATACAGCCGAAGTTCCCAACGGGAAGACGGTTTACCAACCGGCATTCTCTCCGGCTTCCGAGAGCGAGTATGGCATCCGCGGGCTCTATGCGGGTGACTACAAAAATGTGGCGAATGTTTTCCAGGCAGACACCGGCTATTTCTCCGACCAATGGGAATGGACCGTCTGGATCATCGCCATGCTCGACCCGGCCATGGCGTCGAACAATTCCCTGGTCGACCTGCTGGGAATGCGCTCGGGGCCTATGACCGAGTCCGGCAGCCGCGGCAAGGGGGGAATCGAAGCTCCGTGGACGGTGGGTCGCCATCACAACAACTGGGTCTTTTACACCAACCCCACTGTAGCCATCGACAACCCGCCGGAGATCAACTTTGAAACGGATTTCGCCAAGTGGCCGTGCAAAGTGGTTCAGGCTCCCATAGGAAAGACCGACCTGACCCACGACGAGTGGGGCAATGCCCACATCTTCGCCTACCGCGACCGCCTGCATTTGCAATGGGTCACCCAACCCGGCGACCCCAAGGACAATATCCCGCCAGCCATGAGCGTTGGGGATTCGGACGACCATAAGCCCGCTTCACTCCGTTATGGCGTTCCCTATCTGATCATCATCAAATACAAGCCGAACCCGGATCTGGACCGGAATAATCCGGCCACCTGGAGCGCCCACAAGCAAGACTCCTATAAACAGATCAAGGCGGCACCCCTGACCGAAGTGATGGCCTGGGATCGCACCGACTGCTCTGTGGCCACCACGGCAAAGGGGGCGCTGGCGGCACCCGTGGCCGATGCACGCATCATGAGTTGTGGGAGGATGCACATGAAGTATTCCTTCCAGGGCTACCGGTTTGCCGCAGGTTTCATCCCCGGCCGCATTACCACAGACGAGGAAGATTTGGCGATTTTCTACAATGGCATGAACCTGGCCAACTACCTTTCTGCGCCGGGTCCCTCCTCGAAATGATCGACTCTTTTGCTTCGCCTGTTCCGCCTCTCTGGGACTGAACAGCTAATCGCTCCGCCTAAAAACAGAAAGCGAAGGAAGCCTCCAGCCCCGCGCCATCTCCACATAACGCCGGGCCCTTTGCTTCCTTCGCTTCGTTGGCTCCGCCTGTCTCGCAGGCTCGGCTCGGTCAAACCGCGCCCGGGGCTCCAATTTCCCCGGGCGGCTTCTGCAAAAGAGGCTGCCCTCTTAGCTCTGGTAGCTCTGCTTGTCGTCGACTTCCAGCCAGTCGAGGAGCGTGACTTTCGCCGGATCGAGGCCGGACTTCGTCGCCTCGCCCACGAACCATTCGCGCTTCTCCGGGTCATCGTAGGGACGGTAGCCCTCGACGTTCTTGCCGAATTCCGCGATCTCCTCGGGCGTCTTGGCCGCGCCGTTGGCATTCAGCCAGGCCACCACTTCCTCGTCCGTCGCGCCCTTTTCCAGGAGGGCTTTGACGTCGCTGCCCTTCACTTCCTTGAAGCCGAAGAGGTAGTTGTCCAGCGGACAGTCGAAATGGTACTCGCCGTTCTTCCCGGCCAGCGTGGCGCGGCCCTTGTCGATCGCGCGGCCGAGGAGGATGTAGCCGCCTACGCGTTCACGCGGGCTGCGCGGGGCTTCTTTCGTCAGGTCTTTGTATTCCAGTGTCGTGCTCATGATGTGTGTCTCCAGTTCTGTTGATTTTCGACATCGCTTGTTTCTTAAACGACATCTGTTGTTAATCCATCACTAGACGGGAAGTTTGTCAAATGGTATGTTGCCTCCATGGAGACGGAAGGTGCCTGCAACCTCGACCCTCGCGTGAAACGCACGCGGGAGATGCTGCTGCGCGCCTTTGAGGAGCTGTTGGGGACGAAATCGCTGCAAGCCATTTCCGTTCAGGATATTGCAGAGCGTTCCACCCTGAATCGCGCGACCTTTTACGACCATTACACGGATAAGTTCGCCCTCTTTCAGGACCTCATCGGGGAAAAATTTCGCTGCGCCTTCATGGCCCGCATGGCGGAACGCCCCGCCCAGTGCCCCCACGCCATCCGCGCGCTCATCGAGACGGTGTGCGATTTTCTGGCCGGGTTTCCGTCGCGCTGTCAGGAATTTCAACGGCAGGCCGGGCCATTGATCGAATCCACTATCCGCGAGCGCCTGCGCGAGTTTCTCGTCGCCGGGGCGCTGCGGGATTGCCCCGAGCGCGACCGCACCAACGCCGAGCTACGCGCCACCCTCGCCGCCTGGGCCATCTGCGGCGCGGCGACGGAATGGCAGCGCCAGCAAGCGCAGAGCCGCGACGAGTTTGTGAATGCCGTGCTCCCGATCGTCCTGCCCATCATGGGCATCGAAGCTGCGGGCGCGACGGCCTCGCACTAAAAGCCGCCCCTCGCGCCGCACCGAGCAGGGCGAAAATACCTAGCCGAGTCTCAGCTCGGAAAAAGCATCGCTCACCACCACCGGCTCGCCGCCCGCCACCGTGTCCACCACGACGCGCTCGCCGTCGAGAGCCTTCACTGGCAACCCCGGCGTCTTTTCCACCCACAGCGTCGGCACCTCCGGGGCCTGATCCCGCGTAGCATCGCGCTCGAAGCCCCGGATCACGAAATTCTCCACCCGGCTCTCGCCGTCGATCAGCGCCTTGCGCTCGCCCGGCGTGCTCCACCACACCTTCAGCCCGTGGAACTCGATGTTCTCGATCCGCCCGACGCCCTGCGGGAAATCCTCGTCGCGGAAGAGCGGGGTGCGGCAATACCTCGCTCCGTCCATGTTGATGGCAAAGCACCGGCAGCCCGCCACCACGTTTTCAAAACGCAGGTTCCGGATCGGCGAGACGTAGCTCAGCAGCCGCACCGCCGTATGGCAGTCCTCCGCGTAGAGATTGCGAAAGACGATGTTCTCGATCGGCCCGCAGGTCATTCCCGTATTCTCCAGCCGCGCCATGCTGTCGTCGGCATTCAACGCGATCAGGTCGTCGTTCGGCTGCCCCTTGGTCAGCGCGCGGATGTTTTCCACCACGCCATTGCGCACCCAGCCGTTGAAATGCAGCCCGTCCTGGTTGTTCTCGATGACCTCGCTCTGGAAGCCGATGTTGCGAATCTCAAAGCCATCCAGCATGCACATGCGCACGAAGTACACGACGCTGTTGGCCACGATGAGGTCGCTGAGCTTGAGGTCGCGCACGTTGCGAAAATTCAGCACCGTTCCCGTGAAGGCCTTCAGGTTGAAAAGATCGGGGTCCTTGAAATTCGTCCGCCCCGTCTTGTTCCCGTCCCACGTCCCGCCCGTGATCTGAATCTCCGCGTTGCCAAAGACATGGTCGCGGTTGGTCAGGAGAAAATCCTCCGCCCCGTGCGGCGTCTCCCCGCAGTGAAAGAGCCGCGCCCCGGGGTCGGCCACGATCGTCGTGAAGGAATCCACCTTCAGCGTCTGCGCGATCCGGTACACCCCGGCCGGAATGAAGACCTCCTTCCGCCCTCCATCGAGCACTGCCTGAATAGCCACCGAGTCATCTGCGATTCCATCCCCGACCGCCCCGAGATTTCGAATGTTGTGCACTGGCTGAAAAATTGGTCCGGCATCATCCCCTTCCACCCCGCCCGCATCAAGCACGTTGAACCGACCCCACGCCGGGAATATCGGTCGAACTCCCCCCTCGCCAGCTTCTCCGACGGCCTCACCAACGCCGCCACGGACGGCTTTCCCGGCATGGCGGGCAACCGCTGGCTCACCCCCTGGGCGCAAAACTCCGGCTCCGCCGCCAATATCGCGATCACCAGCCCCATCACCTCGACCGCTCCACTCAACAGCGGCGGCCAGTACCTGCAAATCAACGTCTCAAACTCCAGCACCGCAAGCGATTACGCCGGAGCCATCGCCCGTTCCTTCGACACCCTCATCGGCGTGCAAAAGACCTCCCCCGACCTCAAGCCCCTCCTCGGCCTCGACACCTCCGTCACCACCCCCTTCTCCGACGACCCCGTCGTGGTGGATCTGGACGGGTACAATCTGCCGTGAGGGGATAACTGAAACCCATCAGCGCAAAACCGACAGGCCACCACCTCGGCGGCGGCCTTCCGCCCAGATTTTTCTCCAAAACTTCATTGCGCCGTCGGTGCCATACACTGCCTCGCGCCTACTTCCCGTGGGTTCCTCTGGAACTGTTCGGTAAACGCACATCTCTGACTAAAGAAGTCCTGCCAATAAAGGTTCAAAATAATGCCAGCCTTGGTCGTCTAAAGAATTGTCGAGGCAAGCTTTTTATTATAAAAGCCATCCCTCCACACAAATCGTACCTTGGCTCCGGAAGCTCCAAAATACATTGACCTTTTTGCTGGATGTGGCGGTCTTTCGCTCGGTCTCAAAAAATCCGGCTGGAGAGGACTTTTCGCCGTCGAAAAAGATTCGTTTGCGTTTGAAACGTTAAAACACAATTTAATCATCCAAAATGGGCATTTCGATTGGCCAGAATGGCTTCCGAAGAAAGCTCACGATATCGATTCCTTTTTAAAAGTCTATAAATCGGAAGTTCGAGCCCTTGCCGGGAAGGTAAAAATGGTAGCTGGCGGGCCTCCTTGCCAAGGATTTTCTGTAAATGGAAAGCGTCAACAAGCGGACAAGCGCAATCTTCTTGTCGACAGCTACATCGACTTTATCGAGCTAGTTCAACCTCAGGTAATACTTTTTGAGAATGTAAAAGGTTTTACAATGGAGTTTATTAAAAATGGTACTGGGACCATTTTTTCCGATCAAGTTGCAGAACGATTGCGCGGCCTCGGATACAATATCGATGCTGACCTAGTTAATTTTGCAGAATTCGGCATCCCTCAAAGGAGGTTACGTTTTATTCTATTTGGCACCAAGAAAGGTTCTGCATCAGATTTCTTCGCTCTTCTGAAGAGCAATAAGGATCAATTCCTGGCAAAAAGAGGGATCACCGCACCGCAAACAGTCGCACAAGCAATATCTGATCTAAAAAGAACTCATGGTGCAACCCAATGCCCAGACAGTGAGAGCTTTGAATCCGGGATTTACGGCCCAAAAAGAACAGCCTATCAAAAGCTAATGAGGGCAAATTCCAACCAATGCTGTCCCGATAGCCATAGATTCGCAAGGCATACTCAAACCATCATTGACCGCTTCTCCGAGATATTAACCAGAGCGCCGAAGAACAAGCAACTTTCAGACTGCCTCCGAAAAGAATTTAATCTAAAAAAGCGATCAATCACCCCTCTATCTCCAGATTACACAAGTCCAACCATTACAAGTTTACCAGATGATTACATTCATTACAGCGAACCACGTATTTTAACGGTTCGCGAATGCGCCCGCATTCAATCATTTCCCGATAATTTTCTTTTTAAGGGAAAATATACATCTGGCGGCAATCGACGCACAAAAGAAGTACCGCGCTACACGCAAGTTGGCAACGCGGTCCCGCCGCTTTTTGCTGAACTAGCTGGAGAGATCATCAAACAACTCCTCTAAACTCGCATAAAAGTACAAACATGCCTGACGACTTAAAGCACTTCAAAGTCAGCTCCGGAATAAAAAACATCATTGGCAGCGAGTTAATTACCGATGATTTCGTTGCGGTTTTCGAGCTAGTTAAAAATTCTTTTGATGCACATGCAAAAAACGTTCTCATTAAATTCGAGAACATCCATCAGCCAGACCTTAAAAAATCACGACTTATCATTCAGGACGATGGCAAGGGAATGACCCGCCTTGATATCGAAAAGAAATGGCTATGGGTCGGATACTCTGCAAAAAAGGACAACTCGGAAGATTTGGACATCGAATCCAGCGATGATTACCGAAAAGAGCTAAGCGCAAAGCGCGCATACGCTGGAGCAAAAGGAATCGGAAGATTCTCATGTGATCGCCTCGGGCGATATTTAACGTTATACTCCAGGCGCGACCCCAATACCCCCGAACTTGAGTGCGTCATTGTCGATTGGAAAAACTTTGAAGAGGATGATCGAATACGGTTCGAAGATGTCGAAATTGATCATGACTCCATCACTTCTAATCCATTTAGTCTAAATAGAGGCACTGTTCTTGAGATAACCAATCTCCGAAAGATCTGGACTCGCTCCGACCTCCAACTCCTACGAAAAGAGCTTCAAAAGCTTATCGTTCCTGAAGAAGGGGAAGCCGAAAAATCATTTAAAGTAGTACTGAGTGTTCCTGACGAATCCCAAAACGACCTCCGACACACGAAAGAGGAGCCCATTAATGGGCCTATTAAAAACTTCCTTTTTGAGCGACTCGAATTAAAAACCACTCAGATTGTTTGCAAGGTTTCAGACTCCGGTAAATTCATCGAAACAACACTACTCGATCAAAACCGACTAATTTATCGGCTAGTAGAACAAAACAGAGAGTACCACCTTCTGCCCGGAGTGACATTTCGGATTTTCTACCTAAATCGAGCATCAAAACTTGCGTTCAATTCTCTAGTCGGGGTTGCTCCAATTAAGTTCGGCTCCGTATTTGTATACAAGAACGGATTCCGAGTACAACCGTATGGCCGAGAGGAGGACGATTCTTTCGCTATCGATCGAAGAAAAGTTCAAGGAACAAGTCGCTTTCTCGGAAATCGAGACATTGTGGGGCGAATACAAATTCGCTGCAATGATTCTCGCTTCAAAGAGGCAAGCAGTCGCAACGCCGGCTTTATAGAATCACCTGAACTGGATCAACTATCCGACTTTTTGCGCCGTATTTGCCTTCGAAGACTTGAGCTCTACGTCGTCGATGTCATTAAGTGGGGTAATCCAATCACTGAAACCTTCGATCAGTCTCAGCCAATTACATCTAGCAGCAATAAGGAGGAGCTACTAAAGCTAATCGCTAAACTAACCGACTCCAGCAATGTGGAAAACTTTGAGGTCGGACAAGACGTTATAGAAATTGTCTCGGCCAATCAAGAAAGCAGCGTAAAATCTGTACTAGCCAATTTTGAGCGCCTCGCCGCCCAAGGCAACAATCCAACACTCGAAAAAGAAGCTCGCCGTATAAGGCGCGAGATGGACGTCGTCCTTGAAGCTAAAGAGGAAGCTGAAAAATCTGAGAAGAAAGAAAGAGAGCGCGCAAAGCAAGCCGAAGACGAAGCTCAAAGGGCCTATTCAAAGGCAGCAGCCGCCGAAGAGGCGGCCAAACAAGCAACAATTTCGGCTGACGAAGCTCAGGCGCGAGAGCAACAAGTTGTCACTCAAAATATCTTCCTTCGTTCGGTGCTCTCTCACGATCTAGATCACCTTCTAAAACTCCATCACACAATTGGTCAAGACGCTTTAACGATTGAAAAATTTGTCCGAAACTTATTGGAATTGATCAATAACCCATCGGACATTAGGCCCGAAAACCTTAAAGTACCCCTAGAACGAATCAGCTTTAGAGCAAACCGAATTCTCTCAATCACACGATTCGCAACACGCGCAAACCATATCGCTGCAAGCGAGGAGCATACGGGCGATTTGCTTGAGTATATCCGTGAGTATATAGCTAACGTTTTGGATAACCATATCGCAGCACTTTCCCTCGACGATAGGAAAATTCCCATCTTCTTTTCAAATCCGGAAGATCTTAAATTTATAACTTCATTTTCGCCGCTCGACGTAAGCGTGGTATTCGACAACTTGCTCAGCAATTCACGAAAACACGCCAGTACCGAAATCCGTATAAAGGTCAACCGCTGCGACAACGAATCATTATCGCTTTCATTCCGCGACAACGGAAAGGGAATACCCAGGAAAAACGAGCCGCAATTATTTAATCCAGGATTTTCCACAACCGACGGATCAGGACTGGGCCTGTGTCATGTAAAAGAAATAATGGAAACCCTTCAAGGGAGCATTACTTATAGGAAACCCGACACAAGCGGAGCAGAATTTATTCTTACCTTTCCAAAAAATGAAAATTAATATCTGCATTTTGTGGATCGACGACAACAAGGATTTCGTTGATGCCTCAAAACCCAAAATAGAACAATGGATCGCAGATCAAGGATTTCAATTAAATGTCGTACATAAAAGAAACTCAACTGGAGTAATCGATCTATTAAAAACAGAAAACATTGTTTTTCTAGTCCTTGATTATCACCTTGGAAAAAAAGACGGCGACAAAGTCATTAAAGAGATTCGAAATGCCCAGCTCTATCAAGATATTGTCTTTTACTCTCAGGGCCTAGATAGGAATAATTTCAACCCGGAAGACGGCGTATTTTTTGTCGACAGAGGAGATCTTGAGAACAGAATAAAGAATTTACTCGATCTCAAAATCCGGTCGGCCTGCGACTTCGCTACATTTCGAGGCTGGTTTGTCGCAGACTCAATTGAACTCGAGATTATCATGGGTCGAATTCTAGCAAAGTGCTTCGGCGATCAGCAGGAAACATTCCAATCCCGAGTACTAGAGCAGGACGGTCTATTTGATTTTTACAAAAAGCATCAAGTTCTCAACGGAATTATCAAGGATCGGCTTGGAAAAATGAGCGAAACGAGCCCTAACTATCATGCTCTTAAGTCTTTCAAAAAACTACTAGATTCATTCCCCGACGATATCATTCATCCCCGGAACGGACTTGCCCATCAACCAGACGAACCCCACAAATCGGGAAAAAGGATTCGAACCCGCTCAAGGGTCTCAAAGGAAATTTTAGATACCCCTGAAAGCCTTTGTGAATTTCGAAAGAAGCTTCGCGTACACTACGAAAATTTGATCGCTCTAGAGAAGATTGTTTAACTTCTCCTTCAAGTGAAGGTGACTGGTCCATCCGGCAGCAGTTTCTTATTGAGAACACATCTATATTGGACACTCTCTGACCTAAAGTCCGGCGAGCCGAGGCTCAGGACCTCGGGAAGTGCGCTTAATCTCTTCTAGTTCCGGCCCTTGCCAGCCGTGCCGGGATCGTCCAGAATGGGCGTTTTTCCTTTCCAATGGCTGAACTTTCCAAAGCGTACGAACCGCAGGCGGTAGAAGACCGGCTTTATGCGTGGTGGCTCGAGCAACGTTGCTTCGAGGCGGACCCGCAGTCGGCCAAACCGGCGTATTCCATAGTCATCCCGCCGCCGAACGTGACGGGCGTCCTCACGCTCGGGCATGTGCTGAACAACTCGATCCAGGACATCCTGGCCCGGCGCGCCCGCATGCAGGGGCACGAGGTGCTGTGGCTGCCGGGCACGGACCATGCCGGCATCGCCACCCAGACCGTCGTGGAGCGCAAGCTCCGCAAGGAGGAGCACAAGACCCGCCACGACCTCGGGCGCGAGGAATTCCTCAAGCGCGTGTGGGAGTGGAAGGAAAAGCACGGCGGCATCATCATCAACCAGCTGAAGAAGCTCGGGTGCTCGTGCGACTGGAGCCGGGAGCGCTTCACCATGGACGAGGCCTACGCGCGGCGCGTGCAGGAGGTCTTCGTGGACCTGTACAACAAGGGCCTCATCTACCGCGGCGTGCGGATGGTGAACTGGTGCCCGGTTTCCCTCACCGCATTGAGCGACGAGGAGGTGATCCCGACGCCGCACAAGGGCTTCCTGTATCACTTCAAGGTCGAGGTGGTGGAGGAGCCCGGCACGTGGCTGGAGATCGCCACGACGCGGCCCGAGACGATCATGGGCGACACGGGCGTGGCGGTGAACCCGAAGGACCCGCGCTATGCCCACCTCATCGGCAAGCACGTGCGGCGTCCGCTGCCGCTGGACAACCGCGCGGAGATTCCCATCGTGGGCGACGAGGCGGTGGATTTTGAGTTCGGCACGGGCGTGCTGAAGGTGACCCCGGCCCATGACAAGGTGGACTACGAGATCGGCCTGCGCCACGGGCTGGCGGTGATCGACATTTTGAACCCCAACGGGACGCTGAACGATCTGGCCGGCGAGGAATTCGCCGGGCTGGATCGCTTTGAGGCGCGCGAGGCCGCGGTGGAGAAGCTCCGCGAGCTGGGCCTGCTGGTGAAGGAGGAGCCGCACGAGAACAACGTGGGCTACAGCGAGCGCGCGGGCGTGCCGATCGAGCCGAGGCTCTCCGAGCAGTGGTTCCTGAAGTACCCGATGACCGTGCAGGCGCGCGACGCCGTGCGCAATCAGCTCATCCGGTTCTTCCCCGACCGCTGGGAAAAAGTCTACGACCACTGGCTGGAAAACATTCAGGACTGGTGCATCTCGCGCCAGCTCTGGTGGGGCCATCGCATCCCGGTCTGGAACAAGGACGGCGAGGTGCGCTGCCAGGTGGACAGCCCCGGCGAGGGCTGGGTGCAGGATGGCGACGTGCTCGACACGTGGTTCTCCTCCTGGCTGTGGGCGCACGACACGATGGACGACGCCACGCGGGCGAAGTTTTACCCCACGAGCGTGCTCGTGACGGGGCCGGACATCATTTTCTTCTGGGTGGCCCGCATGATCATGGCGGGGCTGGAGTACATGGGCGAGGTGCCGTTTCGCCACGTGTACTTCACCGGCATCATCCGCGACAAGCAGGGCAAGAAGATGTCGAAATCGCTGGGCAACTCGCCCGACCCGCTCGATCTCATCGCCAAGGTGGGCGCGGATGGGTTGCGCTTTGGCATCATCCGCATCGCGCCGCAGGGGCAGGACATCCGCTACGACGAGCAGCAGATCGTCGAGGGGCGCAATTTCTGCAACAAATTCTGGAACGCCTGCCGGTTCCGCCAGATCCAGGGCGAGATCGACCCGGCGGCGGACCCGTCGAAGCACGAGCTCTCGCTCTTCGCGAAAGACCTTCTGGCCAGGCTCGACGCGACCATCCGGCGCATCGACACGGCGTACGACGAATATCGCTTCAGCGAGGTGGCGCAGGCGCTCTATGACTTTGTCTGGGGCGACTTCTGCGACCGCTTCATCGAGGCGGCCAAGGCGGATTTCCAAAACCCCGCCCGCCGCGAGGGCACGCTGGCCACGATCGACTACGTGATCGGCCGCGTGCTGCGCCTCCTGCACCCCTACGCGCCCTTTATCACCGAGGAGCTGTGGCACGAGCTGGGCTACGGCACGGGGAGCATTCAGTACGCGGAATGGCCCAAGGCCCACGGTTGGGCGGCCGACGCCCGCGCCGAGGCGGCCTTTGATGCCGCCGCGCAGGCCCGCAACCTCCGCGCGACCTACAACCTGCCGTCGAACAAGCGGCTCCGTTGGTTGCTCCAGCCGAGCGAACCCTGGGTGGCGGGCGAAACCGGCGTGCTTTCCGTCCTGCTGAATGCCGAGGCCATCGAGATCGTGACCGAGCGCCCGGCGGGTTCCGTCGCCTCGTGCCCGAGCCCGATCGGCCTGCTCCTCCTCCCGCTGGAGGGCATCATCGACCCCGAGAGCGAAAAAACGCGCCTCGCCGGGGAGATCAAGAAGGTCGAGGTGGAAATCAAGAAGGTGCAGGGCAAGCTCTCGAGCGAGTCCTTCGTCAACGGAGCCCCCGCCGAGGTCGTCGCCGAACACCGCGCCCGCGAGGCGAGCTGGAAGGGGCGGCTGGAAGCGCTGCGCGACGCTGTGGCTAGCCTAGGCTAGCCGAAGGCGGAAGTGGGATTTCGGAAGTGGGAAGTGTTTCGTGATGCGGAGCACTTTCTGAGCTTCCGCGCTTCTCGCATCCGCGCTGGCGAAGGCTTTTACTTCCGACTTCCGACTTCCCATGATTTCCTGGCTTGAAACCACGGCGGAGCCTCGCATTGCGCAAGTCAGTTCACTCCAGCCCGATATCCGGGAGGCATGGCTGGCGACAGCCGGGAGAAAATGGATCGACCTCAATGGCAGGCAGATGCGTGATTGGAATCACGCTTATGAGCACCTCGCCGAGGCGTTTGAGTTGCCGGACTACTTTGGCCGTAACCTTGATGCCCTCAGCGACTGCCTTTCTGATCGGCACGTGTTACGAGGAGACGCCGTAGTGATCTGCATAGCGCATTCCTCCGAGGTATTGGCCGACGCGAGTAGCGATGCCTTGGCGAAACTGATGGATACACTGACGATGGTAGCGGACGAATTATCCGCTCCGGTTAAGGACGGGGACTCCTGGGATCGGCCAGCCATTCCATTTCACGTGCTTCTTGCTGGAGTCGATAACGACGCCCGGCTGCAAGGCTATCCTCCTGCTCCTGATTCTCGGTTTCCCGGCCCACTTAGCTGAGTCATTTCCAAAAAAGAGGCCCATTTCCGCGAAAACTCACCCCGGCCCGTGGCCGGAAAAACTACTTCCGACTTCCGGATTCCGAGTTCCGACTTCGCGCCGTTTTCAACTTCGGTTGACTTCTCGCTCTCCAGCCCCTACTTCCCACCTTGCATGGTCGAACATCTGCATATCTTTGTCATGGCCGGGGGAAGTGGGGAGCGGTTCTGGCCCATGAGCCGGACCAGGACGCCCAAGCACCTCCTGCGCCTCCTCAGCGAGCAGACCATGCTGGAAATGACCGTCCTGCGCATGGAGGGCGTGGCTCCGTGGGAGCGCATTTTCGTGCTGACGAATGCCTCGCAGGTCGACGCCATTCGCAGGGAACTCCCCTTTTTGCCGCCGGAGAACATCATCGCCGAACCCGCCAAACGCGACACCGCACCCGCCTGTGCGCTGGCCACCGGACTCGCCCGCGCGCGCGATCCGCAGGCCATCTGCGCCCTGCTCCCGGCGGACTCCATGATTCACAATGTCCCCGTGCTGCGCCAGCAGGTGAGCGACGCCGCCCGCGCCGCCGCGGCCCATGACGCGCTGGTGACCTTTTCCATTACCCCGAATCACCCTGCCACGGGCTTTGGCTACCTGCACCTCGGCGAGGAAATCGAGCCGGGGCTGCATCAGGTGCGGCGCTTCGTCGAGAAACCCGACGCCGAGACCGCGCAAAAATACGTCGAGAGCGGCGACTACGGGTGGAACGCAGGCATGTTTGTCTGGCGCTCCGAGGTCTTCCTCGCAGAGTGCGACGTGAACGCCCCCGCGCTGGCCGACTTCATCCGCCAGTTCCCCGCCGCCGACGTGGACGCGTACCTCGCCGGGTGCTTCGCCGAGCTTCCCAAGATCTCCGTCGACTACGCCATCATGGAAAAAGCCCGCCAGGTGCTGGCCGTGAAGGCGAAATTTGACTGGGACGACGTCGGCGCCTGGACCTCGCTCCCCGACCACCTCGGCTCCGACGGCGACGGCAACACGTCGCGCGGCGAAGTCCACCAGGTGAACTCCCACAACAACGTCGTCCTCGCCAACACCCGCGTCGTCGCCCTCTGCGGCGTCAACGACCTCATCGTCGTCGAAACCCCCGACGCCCTCCTCGTCTGCCACCGCGACGCCGCCCAGGACATCAAAAAGCTCCAGGCCTTCCTCCCCGAAAACGTCAAGTAAGCCGAAGCCTGCCGAAGTCGGAAGTACGAAACCGGAGGTCGGAAGTTTTCGCTCCGGCGGGGCGGGCGCGAGACAAGAAAGCAAATGGTCACAACTACGGATTTACGGTGCCTCAGGGTTCTCGATGGAATTCACCCTGACGCCACTCGAACGGTTGTGAAAATCTTTCTCGGACAGCCGTATCAGCCTTCGGAATCGAATAGCTACCGATGCCCGGTAAGAATTGAAGGATTGGATTATTTCCATGCATTCCCGGATATCGGAGGCTGGGATGCCTTGCAGTCAATCGAGCTGGCCATCTCTTTCGCCAATTCAATGCTGCTCGACTATACGGTAAGAGGCGGAAGACTTTATTATCCCGACACTGAGGAGGCTTACACTCCACCGGGGACCATGGATAAATGCCTCAAGAACGAGTCCGAAAAAATTGAGGAGGCTGGGGCATGAGACGCTCGTCGCACCGACCAATTCCCAAAACAAGGGGAGTCGCTTTATCTGACCTCAGAAAAATCAGAAACGTCTTTAGCCTCAGGTGCGTCAATGCCGTATGCCCCTGATGTCCATTTTAACGTTCGGCGGACCGATTCCTCTCGCCGCTTTGTTTCTGCTCATCTCGGGAACCGTATTTTGCACTTTTGCCAAGAGGTTCCGATTTCGCACAGCAGCCTTCCTTTCGTTGCTGGCACTCTTTCAAGCAGCCATGCTGCTTTTTAGCTACGGCGCAATCCGCCTCGTCGAATACGAATACAACCTCCAGATATCGGAATTTCAACTCCTCTATCGCGGAATAGAGTGCGGATGCATTCTCCTCTTCCTGTCATCGCCCATCTGGCAACGCATTCGGGAAAGCAAGAAACACAAAACCCAAGCATAGCAGGGGAAGAACCATCCGAAGAGCGCAAGCCGTGATGGCATCGACTCATCCCGGATAACCCGCGCCGAACATCAGGAAGTGCTCCGCATCACGAAGCACTTCCAAGTTCCAAAATCCGACTTCAGTCAGCTCACCGTCCACTGGAGATCGAGGGCGAAGCGTTTCGCCTTGATCCGGTAGGGTTCGGTGGTGTCGGGGCCGCAGCTGGCGGTGCCGAGGCCGCGGTGGGCGGCGTCGATTGAGAGCCAGACTTCGTCGCGCGGCACGAGGTCGATGGTGTGCTTCGCCTCGGTGAGGTCCTGCGCGTGCAGGTGGCTCGCCGAGAAAGCGATGGGCGCGGCGGAGGTGACGCGGAGTTCGTTCTCGCCGTTGTTCAGCGCGATCCAGCGCGTGTCGCACTTCAGCCCGTGCTCCTGCGGCATCACGTAGGGCACATACTCATTGGTGACTGTGCTCTGGTGCACGGCTTCCCAGGAGGACGCCTGACGGTCGGGATAGTTCTCAAGCGGTCCGAGGCCGAGCCAGCTCAGGTCCTCAAAGCCCGGGGCGACCCGGAAGAGGAGTCCGACGCGCGGCAGGTCGGAGATTTCCTTGCCGGTCTCGATCTGGGCCGAGATGCGGACGACGCCCTCGCCCGGAAGCGACACGCGGTAGCTCCAGGAGAAGTCATCCCATTTCTCGCGGCCCGTGGATTCGAACCGATACGTCCACACCGCGCCCGTGTCCTTCGACTGGCGGAACGTGGAGCTCACGAGGCGGGTGACGACCTTGTCGAGGCCCTGCGCCTTGTAGCGGCCAAGAGGCTTTCCGTCCTGGCCGGTCCAAAGCTTGATGCCGTCGTTATCGGTCGGGGCGCGCCAGACATTGAGCTGCGGTGCGGCGGTCAGCACGTCCTCGCCATGCACACGGATAAGCGAAAGCCCGCCCTCCGCCGGATCAAGGATGAGGTCGAGATCGCCCGTGCGCACCTCGAAGCGGTCGCCGGTGCGCTTGGTGATCTCAAAGCTCGGCACCAGGGCCGGAGCGGCCTTCGGCTGCGTGAGGAGCGAGCCGGGCAGCGCGAGGCTGTCCCAGGCCACGAGGTGGCCCTTGCCGCACCAGTCGGTATCCACGCGGGAGTAGAAGCGCACGAGGAGCGAAGCCTTCTCGCCGACGAGCTTTTTCGCCGGAGCCTTCCACGGCACTTTGGCCGAGGAGTGCGGGGTGATGTCGGGCAGGCGGAACTTGCCCGTGCCAGAAACCACGCCGTCGACGAGCAGTTCCCACTCGCACTCGAGCCAGCCGAGGGAGCGGAAGTCGTTCTTGTTCGTCACCTCGATGGCTAAGCCTCGGCTGTCGATGAGCTTCACGCCGACCGGCTGCGCGAGCTTCTTGAACTCAAACAAGCCCGGGTGCGGATTGCGATCCGGCCATACCATGCCGTCGCAGACGAAATTCGCATCATTCGGCGTGTCGCCGAAGTCGCCGCCGTAGACCCAGTAGTCCGTGCCGTCCGCCGTCTTCTGTCGGATGCCGTGGTCGATCCACTCCCAGATGAACCCGCCCTGCAGGCCGGGGATGGTTTCAAAGAGTTTGTAATAATCCGCCAGGCCGCCGTTGCTGTTGCCCATGGCGTGCGAATACTCGCACATGATGAGCGGACGCCGCTGGTCGGGATGCGTCGGATCGGTCGCCCACTTCAGGAGATTGTCGAGACTCGGGTACATCGGACATACGATGTCCGTGGCCCGGTCGCCCATCGCGTAAATATGCGTCCAGGGGTGCTGCTCCTCCCACAATCCCTGGATCCAGATCCCCGGTTCATAATGCAACGGACGTGTCTCATCTCGACCGCGCACCCACCCGGCCATGCCTTCCTGGTTGGGTCCGAGAGCGGTCTCATTGCCCAGCGACCAAAGGATGACGGAAGCGTGATTTTTATCGCGCTCCACCATGCGCACCGCGCGATCGAGGAATGCGGTGGCCCAGCGAGATTCGTGGCCGAGCTGGTGGTAGTAGCCGTGGGCCTCGAGATCGGCTTCGTCGATGACGTAAAGGCCCAGTTCGTCGCAAAGATCGAGCCAGTAAGGGTCATTCGGGTAATGCGAGCAGCGAACCGCATTGACGTTGAACTGCTTCATCATCAGCGCGTCGAGGCGCATGGTCTCGCGGTCGAGTGCCTTGCCCAGCGTGTCGTGGTGATCGTGGCGATTCACGCCGTGGATGAGGACGCACTTGCCGTTGACGAGAAGCTGCCGGTCGCGCACCTCGACGGAGCGGAAGCCGACGCGGGTGGAGGTCACCTCAACCTTTTCGCCAGCCGGGCTGATCAGGGTAGCGACCACCGTATAAAGATTCGGAATCTCCGCCGACCACTGGAGCGGCTTGCGCACCGGGAGAGAGAACCTCGCCAGCAGGCGGTCGATGACTCCCGAACGATCCGCGGGAATCTCCTTTTCGGTCGCCTTTTTCAGGACCGTCTTGCCCTTGGGATCAAAGAGCTGCACTGCGACCTTCCAGCCCACCTCGGGCGAACCAGGGAAACCGGCCCGCACGGTCAGGTCGAGGAGGCCGTCCTCATACTCCTCGTCCAGCTTGCCCTTGGCAAAGACGTCGGCGATGTACACCGGAGCGGTCGAGTAGAGGTAGACCTCGCGATGCAGGCCGCCCATCCACCACTGATCCTGATCCTCGAGGAAGGTGGCGTCCGACCACTTCACGACCACGGCGGCGATGGTGTTCGAGCGACCGATTTTGACAAAGTCCGTGATGTCAAACTCCGAGGGCAGGCGGCAGTCCTTGCCAAAGCCCACGGCTTTTCCATTCACGTAAAGAAACAGCACGCTCTCGGCTCCGCCAAAGTGAATGACAATGCGGCGGCCCTTCCAATCACGGGGAATGCGCACCTCGCGTACGTAGACGCCCGTCGGGTTTTCCTTCGGCACGGTCGGCGGCTCGTCGTTAAAGGGCATCTGCACGTTGGTGTAGTGCGGCGCGCCGTAGCCTTGCAGCGTCCAGTTTCCCGGCACGGCGACGTTGTCCCAATCCTCGCGATCCGTCTCCACCGCCACGTCGGCCTCCTTCAGCAGCTCCGGCCGGTCGACCATCTTGAAATTCCACTGCCCGTTGAGAAGCTGGAACCATGGGGACTTCTCGCGGTCGAGAGTGCGGGCGGTCTCCGCGTCCGGGAACGGATAGGCGGTCGCGCGCATCGGCAGGCGGGCGGCACAAAGCAGCTCGGGTGACGTCCAGGTGTTGGCGGCACCGAAACTCAGGAGGGGCAGGAGAGATTGAGACATGATGGTATGGCGAAAACGAGGAGAGCGAATTCGAAGCTCAGGGAATCATCACATTGCGCCACGGAGATAAAGCCGAAAAGAGCCAAAAGTCCCAGAAAACACCCGGGAAACCGATATCTACAAGCCCGGCAGCCCATCGCACCCGCCTCCGCTCCTGCCCCGGCGACGAAAACCCGGACACAACCCAAGCGGCTCCCTCACCGCGGGGAGCGACTCACCTTTCGCCAAGGAGGGAGACGCTTGGCTGGATAGTCGTCGATGCCTCGCGAACTACCGAAGTCTCTCGGAAACACGCAGGCTCATTCGTCGATCAAGCCCGCGCATCCGGGACCGCCTGCGGCGAGATAGCCACCGCTTTCTCCGCGCTCGGAACGGGACACCCAAAAGGAGTAGAGATCGCCATTCCGGAGATGGAAGCGGAACCGGATATTCTGTCCCGCCAGATCCGCCAGACTGCGCCCGGATCTCCATGCAAGCAGCACTCTCGTATGATCGCCCTGTACCGGGATGGAGTCCTCGACGCCGAAGCCCTCAAAAACATGCCCATTTTCATCCAGCACCTCAGCGCGCAGTTCGCCTGATGGGCAAGCGGCATTGGCGAAGAGATACGCCCCGGAGAATCGAAGCGGACGAGTCAGCAGCGTACCAACGCGCTCTCCTGCGTGCATCGACGCAAACCCATCGCGGCGTAATTTTGCAATGCCCATGCTCCGGTTGGCGTACATTCCCCCCTCGGGGTCGCGGTCCTTGTCCCCGCCCTGAGCGCCACTGTAGAAAAACCACAATTCGTCTCCAACGACGGCGCAGACGCCGCCAACCGACTGAATGTATCCCCGGTCCCAATCGCCCTCTCTGTTCGTCGAGGCAATGAAAGACCGGCGATCGGGCCTGTGCCAATGAAAGCCGTCCCGGCTGTAGGCGAGGGTCAAATCCGTGATCTTGGGGCGCCCCGCGGCCGCGCAATCCGCGTTATTGGGGCCGCGCAGGATCTCAAAGAGCCCCACCATGACGCTTTCATAGGCGACCGCATCGAGGTTGTATAACTGGGTCGGGACGCCCACCTGAGGATCGGGCAGATCCAGATCGTCCGCAGAGGCCCAGAAAACCGGCTCGTCATCTCGCCACTGCGTTCCCTGCAAAAAGTCGTCATGCTCATAGTAGTGGCGGGTGCGGCCGTATGCCAGAGAACGGATGCTAAAGATCCATTTCTTCCGAAACGGATTATAAAACATCGTGCTTCGGTCATTCATCAATCCGGTTTCCACGGCCTCCGACCAGTTCAGCCCATCCCCCGATACCATCGCAAAGCCGCTCTCCCAACTGCCGGGTCGTCTCAAAAGCATTTTGAAACGCTCTCCGGAGGACCTCGCCCACGGATCGTAGAAAACGGTCACGGAATCCGGCGGATACTCGGGAACGATACGGTTCGATCCGCCCAGATCGGGGCGTGTCCAGTGCAACCCATCCGCGCTCGTCGCGTAAGCGGTGGCTTCGCACCATCCAGCCTCATACCAAAGTTTGAAGACTCCCTCCTCAGGGCTCCACCAGAGTCCGCCGCTTTTGGGAGCCGCCCCCGCCATGCGGCCCTCCGGTTTTTCCAGGGCGGTCTCGGATCGCAACACCGGATTGCCCTCATACTTTCGCGCCAGGTGGTATTCCCTGACCAAGTCGGTCTCCTCGACCAAAAAATCGTCGATGAACAACTGCCGCCCGACATCGATGAGAACGACCTCTGGAGGGTGATCGAGATAGGGCACAGCCGGGGGGAGCCTCCTGGCCGTCAGCTCCCGGGGATCGTCCACCGCATAGGCCGTGCCGAGGTCCGGGAAGGGAAGTTCCTCCGAAACCCGGAGGGAGGAGGGAGGCCAGTCGACCGAAATTTCGATGCCATTATACAGCCTGACTGTATTTCCTTTTCCCTCAGGCAATAATACGCTCTTCATGGGTTATCTTTGAACACTCTACGGTTTATTTCTGATATCTGGGATTCCAGTACCTGGGGTCCTGGATGTCGGGATGAGATGCAGGACTCACGGATATCACGCTCCCATTGGCGAGGAGGGCATGAGCGCCCTCCGGGTGAATATCTTTAGGGATCTTGCAATTCGCAGAGTCCCAACGGAGATGAGTGGGGTCTGTGGCATAGATCGAGCGGCTCCCATTGACCGTGCTATCAATCAGGAGAATGGCGCCTCCATTGACCACGGCTCCGATGGGAACCCGCTGCGGAGAGACTGTCCGCTCCCCCCAGTAAACATTCATCGCGTAGCTGGGGTAGACAGGGTATGGCGCACTGGTCCAGGGATAGGGTTCCTTCTTCAATATCTTGTTAGCAGGACAGAGAAGAGAGGAGGCCTGCAGGCAGTTCACCCCGCCGATGCGGACCGCCGAGGTGTCGACATACTGGTCGCGCACAAGGGGAACGAACCAGAGTTGAGTTCCCTCCCCGGTCGGAGTCGTCTCGTGGTTCATGTTCACGGACGGCCAGCTCCCGGCATCTGCGGCAAACGCGCTGAGCGCCACATGGCTGGCGCGCAGATTGGCAACGCATCCCGCCGAGGTCGCTTTGTCGCGGAGTTTCCCCACGTAGGGAAAGATCATCGCCGAGCAGATCGCAATGATCGCAATCGCCGTGAGGATCTCCATCAAGGAAAATCCCTGTGGCACTCGTGATGGCCTGGAGGGGAGCATGTTCAGACGGGTGTTTACAAGTTGGACGAGGAAAAGTAGTTGAAATTCCCCCAGGCTGAGTCCCCGCTGATAGGCATCTCGGCGGTTTTGGCCAGGACAACCTGATCATCGCGAATCACCTGAAAACGAGGCGTTCCCTGCGCAAACTCGCTGGAGACATGATGCACGCCCGCCTCAAGCGGAAATCGCGCGGAGACATCGCCGCATTCTATCGTGAATACGGCTGGAGCTTTGAGAAACACGGTGGCGTAGATGCGATCCTCCGCGTTCTCCACCCCACGAGGGAATCGACCGTCCGGTGCCGGAGTCGTCTTCGGATGGACGCGATAGAAGTAGAAAAACCGGTCCTCTGTGATCGCGGGTTGCTTAGCGTCCTTGAACCATTTGATGTAGTGCTTGCTCGCCTCAGCAAACCCGCGATGCGACAGCATCTTGCCATAGTGATCGTCCCAGAACTGAGTATCCGCGGGGGTCCCAAACTGCGCGATGTAACTGGACTCCGCCCAATCATTCCAGGTGACGATCTCAACCCAGTCCACCCCGAGATTAATCGCATTCTCCCACTGCATGGCCATGCCCTCAAAGCCCCGGCTTTCAAACATCCGGAAATTCTTGCCCCGTCCGCGGTAGTAGGGAGTGACGGGGGCCATGAAAACCTTGCCCGCGCCCATCCACACCCCTGCCATGCGTTTCGTCGCGGCACAGAGATCCTGAGGGCTTCCCGCCGCACCAAAATCAAAAAAACCATCGAGATCCTGATTGGCGCGAAACACCCCTTCCACCAGCTCCTGGGAAGGAAGCTCGGCCTGGGGATTTGAGCGCAGGAACGGAATGAGGAAGATGGCGTTCTCATCGGTGAATGCCGTACGGGCATTGCGAGTCAGGTCGATATTCTCCCCTTTGTAGCTCGAAATGACGGCCTTGCCATCCACCTTGAGCTGATTGGGATGATCTCGAAATGACAGAACCATGTCCGTGAACTCCGGGAAGTTCAGCTTGGTGGCAAAATCAGCCGAGATAAAAAGTTTGAACCCCGTGCCGAGCTGCTTTGCCGCCTCATAGATACGCCTGGTCCGCTCCTTGTAGGAGGGGATCTTTTTCTCAATCGTCCAGCCTCCGGAGTTCAAAGCGAAACCGTCAATACCCAGAGCCTGCGCCTGTTGAATCTCCCTTTTATAATCCTCGACGCTGGCGTCTCCTCCCGCCGTGGGCAAAGCCACCATGTAGTGAGCAAAGACCATGCGCGGCGGACGTACGGCCTTCGCTACGTTGCGAGCAGGCTCTTGGGGAAGGGCGGATTGGCGGGGGGCCTGGGCCAAAGCCCGGATATTCTCATCGGAAAGAGCACTCCCGAAAATATTGACCTCGGCAAGCGAGCCATTGAGAGGCAGATAGGCGGCCTCGTCCATCACGCCAAGGATGAGATTGAGCCCGCTCTTCTTGATCGGACCGCCGCCGGTCCATTTTTCATTCACCCCCACTGGCTCGCCATTGATAAAAAACTCCAGTCCGCCCGATTTCTCCCCGCCCTGCCACCGTATGGCGACATGAGTCCACTGGTTCTCGGCCAGACTCGCACTCGACGTACGGAAACTGCCCCCCTTTTCGTTGACCCAGTTGAACTGAAGCCGTCCGTCCTCGAGAATCGAGAACGCCCAGCCCGCATCCTTTTTGGCAGGCATGGTGCTGACGAGTCCGTGACGTTTATCGGCATGAGCGTGAGGTCCGCGCCACTTCACCCACATGGCGAGGGTAAGTTCGTCACTCAAGCCGCCGAGTTGGAGCCGCGAGCCGCTCTCTGGAAAGGCCAGAGCGCCTCCCTGGCTGCCATTGGCCGACATTTTCAGATTTGCCGCATAGATACCCAGGTCCGCATCGATCACGACATCGACCAGCGAAAGGATGCCTGCCTGCTGGGCCTCGCCGCCCGCCGAGCCGGTGTTCTTGAGTTCACCGGCGTCGAACCGGAGTTGATAGACAGGCTCCGCCGCATGGGAGCGCAGGGCCGCCGCACAAAGGACGGCAAGGGCGAGATGGATAAGTTTTAACTTCATAGAGGGGACCTTCGCATTCACGCACGATCAAAGCTTCGCACGCCGGCTGAATCTCAGCAACAGAACGCCTGCCGCGAGACCCAGCAGAACCACCGTGCCAGGCTCGGGCACGCTCGTCGCAACGAGGCCTGCGGCATTCAAAGCATCTCCCGAGAGCCACATGTAATAATTGCCACCGCTCTGCCACGTATCGCCAAGGGACCGGCCTGAAACATTCAACCCGGTCGCCTGAGTCCAGTTGAGAGCATCGATCGTGGCGCTCGACGATGTCCCGCCCGCCACGAGGAAAAGCTGATTCATGACCCCTGCATTATATCCGTTCAGCAGAGTCGGCGCGGTCACCAGCGCGCGGACCTCGCCGGCACCGAGAGCGGTGTCCCACATGGCCATATCATCCATGTTGCCATTGAGCGAATTGTACATCGAGTTGGTGGTTACGCCCAATCGGATCGGCTCGGCATTGCTGGCCAGAGAACTCGCGCCGGTTGCGGTCGACCCCAAAGAAAGACCGTTAGCATAGAAGGTGAGCGGATTTGCCTTCGAGCCATCCCACGTCACAGTGAGCAAAGTCCACTGTCCGGCCACCACGGCGCCGGTCGAGCTTTTCCGGTTGGTCGAGCTTGTTCCCGTGCCGTAGTTGAAACGGATCTCCCCGACATCGGTGATGGAAATGCCCCAGCCGCTATTAGATGATGAGGCATAGTTATTCACGACCCCCGAGAGCTGCCCCGCAGCCAGAGCGCCGTTCCAGTACACCCAGGTCGAGAAGGTCATCTTCTGGCTGCTGGAGCTCAGGCGAAACTCGGTGGTGCTGGACGGCAGCACAACGGTTCCGGCATTGACGCCAGAGCCTGTGAATCGCTCCGAATACGTGGAGCCAAGATTCGGGGCGACCGATGTCGAGGCAGTCGGCGCAGCGCCTCCTCCGCCGCCGGTTACTGCCGTGGCCGTGCCGGAGACGGAACCCATGTTTGCCAGAGAGGCCGAGCCATTTTGATCAAACGGCAGGTAATAGAGCATCGTCGCGTTTGCCAGGACGGGACTCAATAGCATTAGGATGGTGGAAATCCAAAGTTTCATGATTTTTCGGGGGTTAGGGAAGTTCGCTTGGTGTTGCTGAGCAGAAGTATCGGCTTGAACCTGCTTCAACAACTGGTTTTATACCTAACACGTTATTACCAAAATGAGCCGCCCCACCTACCGTCAGATCGCAGAGATCGCCAAGGTCAGCATCTTTTCCGTGAGCTGCGCGCTGCGGAATCGACCGGGAGTCTCGCCAGAAGCACGCAAGAGGATCACCGAGGTGGCGAGGACACTGGGCTATAAGCCCAACCCGATGGTGACAGCACTGATGGCAGGCCACCGCCGCAGCAACGCCCGCCGCCAGATGCGAGCGATCATAGCCTGCCTCACCGACCGCAAGACGCGACGGAATCGGGGCCTGATCTCCACCAACCGGGAGTCCTACCAGGGATATCGCGATACGCTCGATGAGGCGGGATTCAGCATCGATGAGTTTCTCATCGAGGACTACGCCGACAACCCGCGGAAGCTGTTTACGGCGCTCACGGCCAGGAGAGTGCCGGGGATCATCATTCAGGCCGGAGTGATTCCGCCCTGGGATGCGGCCTTTTGGAAAAACTACGCCATGGCATCGGTCGGCAACCGGCAGTTGAATGTCCCCTGCCATTTTGCAGGAACCGACCACTACCGAAACGCCTGGCTGGCGATGACGCAGCTCGCGTCCCTGGGATATCGCCGCATCGGGCTGGCCATGAGCCGTGCAGACTGGATCGCCACGGTGGACTATCGGGCTCTCTCGGCATGTCTCGGCTGGAGTTTGCAGGGGGGACTGACCATCATCCCTCCTCATTGGACGGAGACCTGGGAGCGTACGGGATTCCTGCGATGGATCGAGAAACACCGACCTGACGCCGTGCTGGCGGCGGAGCATGAGCCGCTCATTTACCTACAGGAGGCAGGAGCGAAAATACCGGGGGAAATCGGCTTCGCGCATCTCGGCCTGGACTCAACCTGGACCAATCTCGCGGGGATCCGGCAGAACAACTTTGAGGTCGGGCAGGCCGCCGCCAAACTCGTCATCGATCAAATCAACCGCAACGAATATGGCGTGCCGGAGCATCCCTGCTCGGTACAGATCAGCGGCACCTGGTTTGCCGGTCCGAGCGCAATTCCACAGGACAGAACGCCGTCCTCCTCGCCGGGTGAAAATCACCGGAGCAAACCCCGCCGCGCCGCCCGAAAATCCCTCGGCGAGCACAAGGCAAAACGCCGAAAAACCCGCGAGAAGTAATTTGAGTCATTAAAGCCGCAGGCGAACGCAATCTCGGTGATCGTCTCGGCGGCGGGCGAGCGCATCAACAGGCGCTCGGCGCGGCGGACTCTCGCACGCAGCACATAGTCGACGGGAGATAGTCCGGTCGCTTCCCGGAAGCTGCGCAGAAAGGATCGCTCCGACATCCCGGCCTCGCGGGCGAGTTGGGCAAGCGTCACGGGAGTCTCTGGGCTCTTGTCGATACGCGCCAGCACACCGCCGATGCGCGCGTCGAGGTTCTGCTTCTCCTCGTCGCCGGCCTGGTAACGACGCGCGAGGAAGCCCAGGAGGAGCTTCAGCCAGACCCGCGTCATGGCATCGCCGCCATCCTCCAGCCGCTTTCCCTCGGCCTCCATGGAATCAATCAGGTACTCCACCCGCACAAGGTCTTGCGACCCGAGATGAATCCGTGCATCGCCTCCTCCGGAATTTCGGCGGACAGGCTCCATGGTGAAGAGCGCATGGTAGCCGGGCATGGTTCCCAGCTCCGCCTCCGCATCGCGCATCACCTCGTCAGCCACCAGGATGTTGGCGATATCCAGCCCCAGCGTATCGCGATATCCGTGGCTCTGCCGCCGATTGACCACCAGCACATCGCCGGTCACGATCGGCTTCTCACCGCGGGGAGTGACATGGAGACCACTGCCACCGAGCACGATGACGATCTCGAAGAACTCGTGCCCATGCAAATCCATGGGAGCCTGATCCCTTTGCCTCGACACGACAGCCCCCAGACTGGAATCGGAGAAGAACGCCTCTCTCAGGAGATTGAAGCGGCGGCGCATGGCGGGATCATGCTAAAATATGGCGACATCCTCAAGGATTCATCAGGAAAAACCCGCTAACATCGCAAATCATGCCCTCCCATTCTTCAAGCCCCAAATGGATTTCCTCGACCATATGCGGTGATGAAAAGCAGTTCGTCCCCGCGCCATTCTTTCGCAGGGAGTTCTGGCTGGATCGTCTCCCATCGCAGGCCGCCCTGCGCATCACGGCGCTGGGCCTCTATCACGCGAAAATCAATGATCACGTGGTCGGGGACCGGGCGCTGGCACCGGGATGGACGGATTACCGCGTCCGCGTGCCGCTTCAGAGCTACGACGTTTCCTCACTGCTGAAGCCGGGGAAAAACGTGATCGGCGTCATCCTCGGCGACGGTTGGTATTGCGGGCGGGTTGGCTGGTTCGACCGCCAACGATACGGGGAGAAACCCGAGCTTCTCGCCCGACTTGAGATGGAGTTCCCCGACGCCACCCGCGTGCAGATCGCCACGGACGGGTCCTGGAAAACGACCTCCGGCCCCATCCTTGAGAACGACCTCCTCATGGGTGAGATCCATGATGCCCGCAAGGAGCTAACCGGCTGGACCACACCCGGCTATGACGACAGCGCATGGACACCGGCACAGGAGGGACCGGACCGAGACGTCATTCTCGACACAATCGACTATCCCGGCGTGCGGCGAACTGCTGAAATCATCCCGACCCCGCTCGATGGCGGGCGCTACGACATGGGGCAGAACTTCAGCGGCCGCATCCGCATCCAGGTCACGGCTCCACGCGACACCGCACTCACCTTCCGCTTCGCCGAGACCCTCGATCCGGACGGTTCACTCTACACCGAGAACCTCCGCTCCGCCCGGGCGACGGACACCTACATCTGCAAGGGAGGCGGAGAGGAAACCTGGGAGCCGCTTTTCACCTTTCATGGATTCCGTTACGTCGAGGTGGACGGCCTCCCCGCTGATGCACGACTGAACATCACGGGACTCGTCCTGCAATCCGACACTCCCCCGACCGGGGAGTTTTCCTGCTCCCATCCGCTCCTCAACCAACTCCAGCACAACATCACCTGGGGCCAGCGCAGCAATTTTCTCGAGGCTCCCACGGATTGCCCGCAGCGCGACGAGCGGCTGGGTTGGACGGGCGATGCCCAGGTGTTTATCCGCACGGCTGCATTCAACATGAATGTCCGCCGTTTCTTTCACAAATGGGTGCAGGACATCCGCGATGCCCAGCGAGCGAGCGGCGGCGTTCCTGAGATCATTCCCTGCCCCAGGCCCTGGGACAACGAAGACGGCGGCCCGGCCTGGTCCGATGCCACGATCATCTGCCCCTGGACCGTGTATCTCTGTTATGGTGATACGCAGATCCTGTCCGATCACTACGACTCGATGCGTCGGTATCTCGAGTTCATCGGCAGAGAGGCCACCATCGGCTTGATCCGTGCGCATCCAGACTCAAAAGTGTACCGCGGTTTTGGCGACTGGCTCGCCCTCGATGGCAGCGGGAAACTGGAAGGCGCGACGCCAAAGGACCTGATCGGCACGGCATTTTACGCCTACGATGCCTGCCTCATGGCGAAAATCGCCGCAGTGCTCGGGAAACCCGATGAGGCCCGCGCGTACACGGAGTTGCATGCCGGGATCGTGAAGGCCTTCCAGCGCCGCTTCGTCACTCAGGATGGCTTGATCGACTCGGGCACGCAGACCGCCTATACGCTCGCCCTTCATTTTGATCTGATTCCAGAAAACGTCCGAGCGGCGGCGGCTCGCGCACTTGTGCAAGACATCAGGCAGCGGGACTATCACATCGCAACGGGCTTCGTCGGCACCCCATACATCCTCGACGTCCTCACGCGGGCAGGCTACCTCGATATCGCCTACCGCCTTCTGGAGCAGGAGACCTTTCCCTCCTGGCTCTTCCCGGTCAAGAATGGTGCCACCACCATCTGGGAACGATGGGATGGATGGACTCCCGAGCGCGGATTTCAGGACAAGGGGATGAACTCCTTCAATCACTACGCCTACGGCGCGGTAGGCGACTGGATGTACCGCCATCTCGCCGGACTCGAGCTCGATGAGGATGCTCCCGGCTATCGTCATATCATCTTCCAGCCGAAACCGGGTGGCTCCATTACCTGGGCCAGCGCCCGCCTGGAGACCGCGCAAGGAATGGCGGGCATATCGTGGAAAATCTCCGGCGGCACACTGGAGGTGGAATTAACGATTCCTGAGAATGCGAGGGGAACATTCGTTCCTCCGGCGGGCTTCCCTCAACCATCCTTCCCGGCATTTGGCCCCGGAACCCACGTTCTGCGGCTGCAGTCCGAGTGATCTCGCTTCGTCCGCCGCCCGACCCCCCGCAAGGCGGCTCCTCGGAAGGTTGGGACAATCACTGAAATCTTGTTGCCAACCCGGTCAACGGATGATAACCGTTCAGACCCTCGTTTTGGCGCTCCCAAGCCCAAGACGAAAAACCGCTGAAACGAAACACGCAAGTCGTTGAGTTCCAGACCACAAATTGCCTCGTGGTGTAACGGTAGCACAAGTGATTCTGGATCACTTTGTCATGGTTCGAATCCATGCGAGGCAGCCAATTTGAACTTCAATGGGATTATACAGCAATCCCCACAGGTCGATCAGCGGGTTGAGCATGCCTTCTTCCAAGATTTTCGGCACCTCACGCCGCTTTGCCCCCCCTTTGGCGGGAATCTCAGCTCCAGATCGGGCGGAGGGGTTTGTGATTGCCCGAAAAACCGTCAAACACCGCCGTTCCCGGTCTCTAGGTTTGGACTGCGTACTGGAAAAAGGCCACCACGAGCGCAAGACCCAGCAGCACAAAAATCCAGAGGAAGCTCGCGACGAAGAAGTTCTTCTTGCTCGGTTTCGTCCCGGACGACAGCGCCCAATAGACGGCCATGATGAGATTGAGGATGGGAATGGAGAGAATCAGCATGGTCCAAAACCAATCTGAGATGCTCACCTCGTCCCGATTACGATGTGGGGGCGTGCTCATACCAATGGGCCGCAGCCTAGCAAAGTTTGCCCGAGGGTATGAGCGGAAAATGCAACCGATTAAGTCCCCTGATTTCCCTCCGGAAATTCGGTATCGCTTCGCTCCTTGATTATAAATAAGTTGCCCTCAACGCCGTGATGTCTATCCCGTTCATAGTGTTCCCGATTTTTGCCGGGCTGGGCCTGCTCCTCGGAGTGATCGGCCTGTTTTTTCCGAAGGCGATCTGGTGGCTGCGCGAGGGATGGAAATTCCGCGACGCCGAGCCTTCCAACACGGCGTTGATCATCACGCGCATTGGCTCCTTGCTGGCGACGGGAATGGCCGTAGCACTGCTGTATATGTTTATTTATGTTTTGCCTCGCTGGTAACAACCGCCTTCCCACCGGACAGGCCGAGCCAAAACCTCCCGCGCCCTAAGACTTCGAGGCAACAAGCTCATGCCCAACCAAAAGGACATCGCCCGCGCGTTGGGAATCAGCCAGGGCGCGGTTTCACTCGCTTTGCGAGGAGAGAGTTCGGTCTCAGCCGAACTCCGTCGCAAAGTCCGGGCCATGGCAAAAAAGCTCGGCTACCGTCCCAACCCTTACGTAAGCAGCCTCATGGCGCAGATCCGCGTCTCGCGCAAGCCGAGCGAGCAGGGAGCCATCGCACTGATCGTCGACCGCTATGAGGAGGACGAGTGGCTCCGGCACGAATCCTACAGCGTCTATTATCAAGGCCTCGTCCGCCGCGCGCATGAGCTGGGGTTTCAGATCGAGACGTTCTTTCTCCAGAGTCCCGGGCTCACCGCCAAGCGCATCGATCACATCCTGTACACCCGTGGCATTCGCGGCCTGATCCTGGCTCCACCCTATTTCGGCAACCGCCGGCTCGGCATGACGTGGCAACGCTATGCGTGTGTCGGCACGGGCTATGCGTGGGAGCAGCAGCAGTTTGACCGGGTCGCCCATGATCACGACCAGAATGTCTTTCTCGCTGTACAGAACCTCCGGCGTCTCGGCTATGGGCGCATAGGTCTGGTCCTCCCCAGCTTTTTTGCCAATGGACGCGGGACACGCTGGCTCGATGGCTTCCTGCTTTGCCAGCATCGAATGCCTGCATCCGAGCGACTGCCAGTCTTCGTCGGCTCGCCGGAGGAGAATTCCCTTCCGGGATTCCGGCGCTGGCTGGGCCGATGGAAACCCGATCTCCTCCTCACGCTCTACGGGCACGAGCAGCAGTGGCTCGACACCCTGGGGCTCTCGGTCCCTCACGACATCGGGTTGGCTTGCCTGATCCGACCACAGGGCAGGCTCCTCGCCGGTATTGACGACCGCTATGGCGCGATCGGCGCAGCCACGGTGGAACTCACCGCCTCAAAGATCGGTTTCAATCACTACGGCATTCCCGCCATCCCGCGCCTCATCCTCATCGAAGGACGCTGGGTCTCCGGGCGAAGCGTACGCAAGGTTCCATAAGGGATTTTTTTACGGCGCGTTACTAATCGATATTAGTAACGCGCCATTTGAAAACCGCAAATGAGCGGCCCTACCTTGCGAGCGTTAATCGCGTATGACTCGCAAAGACCTTCCCCAAGACATCCTCGATCAGATCGCCCGCGGCGTGGTGATTCCCGCCTGCCCCCTGGCTCTGACGAGCTCCCGCAAGTTTGACGAACGCCGCCAGCGCGCCCTCATGCGCTACTACATCGATGCCGGAGCTGGTGGCGTCGCGGTGGGCATGCACTTCACGCAGTTCGAAATACGCAAACCGGGCGTCGACCTTTTCGAGCCGGTTCTGCGTGTTTGCTCGGAGGAGATCGACCGTTACAGCGCCGAGGTGGGACGCCCCATCGTCAAGGTCGCAGGGATCAACGGCCTCACCGAGTCCGCGCTCAAGCAGGCGGAACTCGCCCGCGAACTCGGCTACCATGTTTCCATCGTCTCGATGGCGGCCTTTGGCAATGCCATGGAGCAGGAGCTGATTCATCACATCCGCGAGCTGGCCAGGGTCATGCCGCTCTTTGGCTTTTATCTGCTCACCGGCGTGGGCGGCATCAAACTGCCCTATGCCTTCTGGCGCGATCTCGTGGAAGTCGAGAACGTGGTCGGCATCAAGATCGCCCCCTTTGATCGTTACGGAACCATCGACGTCGTGCGGGCGCTGGCGGATTCCGGTCGCGAAAAGGATGTGACGCTCTATACGGGCAACGACGACAGCATCATCTACGACTTTGTCACTCCGTATCGCTTCGGCTCGGCGGAGACGGCCCGCACCGTGCGCATTCGCGGCGGCCTCCTCGGCCAATGGGGCTGCTGGACCAAGCGCGCAGTGGAACTCCACGAGCGCCTGCTCGGCATCGTCGATAATGGCGATCCGGTCACGCCCGAGCTGCTGACCCTCTCCGCCCAGATCACCGACGCCAACGCCGCGCTCTTTGACCCGGCCCACGGCTATGCGGGAAGCATTCCCGGCGTGAACGAAGTTCTCCGCCGCCAGGGTCTGCTGGAAGGCATCTGGACGCTGAAACGCGAAGAGGTTCTTTCCCCCGGCCAGGCTGAAGAAATCGACCGCGTCTACGCCGCCTATCCGCACCTGAACGACGACGACTTCGTCAAAGCCAACCTCGATCGCTGGCTGGCCTAGTAATCTCTACCCCCCTTTAAACCCCATGAGCAAAATTCTCACTCTGGAAGACGCCCCGGCACCTTTTTCGTTCCGGGACGAAGCACATATCGAGGAATTCCTCTCCATCCCGACCCGAGGTCTGGTGGAGGACTATTCCAAAATCAGCGGCGACATCCTCGTCCTCGGCGTGGCCGGCAAAGTCGGCCCGACGCTCGCCATGATGGCGAAGCGCGCAGCGCCTCACAAGCGGGTCATCGGCGTGGCTCGGTTTTCCGATCCTGATGTGAAGCGCCGCTTGGAGGCCGCGGGCGTGGAAACCATTGCCTGCGATCTCCTCGACCGCGAGGCCGTCGCCGCGCTCCCTCGGGTGGAAAATGTCATCTACATGGCCGGGAAGAAATTCGGCACCGTCGGCGGCGAGCCGTTCACCTGGGCGATGAATGCCGTCGTCCCGGCTTATGTGGGCGAATTCCTTGCCAACACGCGTTTCGTCGCCTTCTCGACCCTCTGTGTGTATCCATTCTCTCCGGTCAACGGCCCCGGCGCCACGCCGGACGATACGCCACCCACTCCACTGGGCGAATACGCCAACTCCTGCGTCGCCCGCGAACGCGTGTTCCAGTACTTCTCGCACAAGACCAACAGCCCCGGTCGCCTGGCCCGGCTGAACTACGCCATCGACTGCCGCTACGGCGTGCTCATGGACGTGGCGCTCCATGTTTACAACGGCACGCCCATCGACATCCGCACCGGCGTGGCCAACTGCATCTGGCAGGGAGACGCCATCTCCCACATCCTGCGCAGCCTCGTGCACGGAACCGTGCCCGCCCGCGCCATCAATATCGGCGCGCCGCAGACCACCAACATCCGGGAGGCAGCCAATCGCTTCGGCGAGATCTTTGGCCGCAAACCCGTCTTTCTCCACAGCGAGGAAGGCAAGGCTTGGCATAATGACTGCTCCGAAGCGCAAAACCTCTTCGGCGACCCTGTCATCGACCTCGACACCATGATCCGCTGGAACGCCGACTGGCTGCAGCGCGGCATGCCTCTCCACAACAAACCCACCCACTACGAAGAGCGCGAAGGCGCATTCTGATATCCATGTCCCCCACGCTTCTCCACAACTACATCGGCGGCTCCGCGTCCGCCTCCGCCGGAGCCTCCACCGCACCGGTCTACAATCCCTCCACCGGCGAGGTCATCGCCCTCACGCCGCTCTCGCCCGCCGACGATGTCGATACCGCCGTGCGCGCTGCGACCGAGGCTTTTGCGAAATGGAAGGAAACTCCTGTCTATAACCGTGCGGCCATCCTTTTCCAATACAAGGCGCTGCTTGAGCAGAACTTCGCGGAGTTGAGCCGACTCATCACGCGTGAGAATGGAAAGACGCTCGCCGAGGCCCAGGGTGACCTGCGGCGCGGCATCGACGTCGTGGATTTCGCCTGCGGCATTGCGCATCTGATCAAGGGCGAATCGGTCGGGCAGATCGCCTCCACCATCGACGGAGTGAGCACCTATGAGCCGCTCGGCGTCTGCGCGGGCATTACCCCGTTCAACTTTCCCGCCATGGTGCCGATGTGGATGTATCCCGTGGCGATCGCGTGCGGAAACACCTTCGTTCTCAAGCCGAGCGAAAAAGTGCCGCTCACCGCTCTGCGCCTGACCGAGCTTTTCACCGAGGCGGGCCTGCCTGCAGGCGTCCTGAATATCGTAAACGGAGGCCGCGAGGTGGTGGAGTCGCTCTGTACTCATCCCGGCATCTCGGCAGTGAGCTTCGTGGGTTCCTCCCATGTGGCTGAGCGAGTGTACCAGCTCGGCTGCAACACGGGCAAGCGCGTCCAGGCTGCAGGCGGCGCAAAGAACGTCATGCTCGTCATGCCGGACGCCGAACCCGACTCCACCGTGCGCGCCATCATGGGCGCGGCCTTCGGCTGCTCGGGCCAGCGGTGCATGGCCGGATCGATCGTCATGGGTATTGGCGAGGCTGGACAAGGTGTAGCCAACCGCCTGCGAGACGCCGCCGATGCCCTCAAGGTTCATCCCACCGATACCGCGCCCGACAGCGAGATGGGACCCGTCATTGACGGCTCGGCGCGTGATCGGCTTTTCGCCGCCATCCAGAGCGGAGCCGACGAGGGAGCCCGCATCGTGCGAGATGGGCGTGAGTCCATTCCGTCCCAAGGCTTCTTTGTCGGACCGACCATTCTCGACGAGGTGACTCCCGGAATGAATCTCGCCCGCACCGAACTCTTCGGCCCCGTCCTGTCCATCGCCCGCCCGGATTCCCTCGCGGCCGCGATCGACTGGGTCAACAGCAGCTACTACGGCAATGGCGCCGTCATCTTCACCCGCAGCGGCGCGGCAGCCCGCGAGTTTTCCCGCAAGGTCCAGTGCGGCATGATCGGCGTCAACGTCGGTGTGCCGGCCTCCATGTCGGTATTTCCTTTTTCCGGCTGGAATCGCTCGTTCTTCGGCGACCTGCATGTGCAGGGCCTCGAGGGCATTCGGTTCTACACCCGGCAAAAGGTGGTCTTCAGCCGCTGGGACGACGCGTACGTCCGCACGATGGGCTGGTAACACGCTCCTGACACCATGACTGCTCCCATCCTCCCGGCGCGATTCGACGCTCCCTCTCCGATCATTCACGGAGGCGGGTCACGCAACCGCCTGCCGGATCTCGTCAGGGAACTCGGCGGCTCGCGCGTCCTCATTGTCACCGATCCCGGCATTGTTCAGCTCGGCGTTGCCGCCGAAATCAGCCAGCTCCTGAAAGCTTCAGGTTTCAGCGTTGCGGTATTTGACCAGGTGCAACCCGACCCGACGGATAAGAACGTCGAAGCCGGAACTGCCGCGGTCACAGACCATCGCGCCGATCTCATCGTCGCACTTGGGGGAGGTTCTCCCATCGACACCGCAAAGGTGGTGGCTGTGCGTCAGGCCAACCCCCAGCCGCTGCCGGAATTCATGGGGCTTCATAAAATCAAGAATGCCGGTCTGCCCCTGATCGCAATTCCTACCACCGCCGGCACCGGAAGCGAGGCGACCAAGGTGGCAGTCATTACCGACACGGCGCGGCAGGTCAAAATGATGATGCTCAGCGCGCCGCTGCTGCCCACCGCCGCCATCGTCGATTTCGAGCTGACCATGGGCATGCCCCGCGCTCTCACCGCCGCCGTCGGTGTCGACACCCTTACACACGGCATCGAGGCTTATGTATCACGCAAGGCCAACGCCCTGACCGACCCTCTCGCCCTCCAGTGCATCGCCCTGAGCGCACGGCACCTGCTGGAGGCATGGCGCGATCCCGCAAACCGCGCCGCGCGCGAAGGCATGATGCTCGCCGCCACTCTGGGCGGCATGGCGTTCTCCAATAGCAGCGTGTGTCTGGTGCACGGAATGAGCCGCCCCATCGGCGCGGTCTTTCACCTGCCGCATGGTTTGTCCAATGCGGTGCTCCTTCCCGCCGTCACGCGGTTCTCCATTGAGGCGGCTCTGCCTCGCTACGCCACCATCGCACGGACAGCAGGATGCGCCTTGCCGGAGGATTCGGACGACGACGCCTGCGCCAGGCTGATCGCCTGGCTGGAAACTCTGAATACAGCCATGGAGATTCCGAAACTTTCCGAATGCCAGGGCGTCACCCGGGAGACCTTCGACGCAAACATCGAAAAGATGGCCGGCGACGCCCTCGCCTCCGGCAGCCCGAATAACAACCCCAGGGTTCCCACTGTCGCCGAGATCGCCCGGATCTATCGGGCGGTATGGTGACGCGGAGCTACCGCGGACAGACAGCCGCGTTCAGAAGCGAGTTCCATTCGCCGAGGCGCTCAGGCTCAGGCGGTGCGACAGCGAGACAAAGCTCGCCACGGTCGTCGAAGCACTTCAGCACGGAAACCGGAGGATGATCCTGCAACTCGGGCAGATGGTGAACGACCACGCTCTCGAAGGTCTCCGGGTCATAGTGCAACCCGGTCGTGTCGTCGCTGGCAAACATCCAGCCATTCGACGGCGCCAGCCGCTGCGGAGTCATGATTGCCGCCTGGACCACCCCTTCATTACCCGCCATGAGACGGATGGGGAACCTTCGCTTGCGGGCTTCCAGCAGGAGCAGGGACAGGGCATTTTCCTGCACCTCATCTGCCTCCTCGATGCCGAACCAGTGGCGCTGCTGGACCCGCCTCCAGCGATGCGCCAGCGCGGCCATGGGAGCATCGGCAGGCCGGGAAAAGCCCTGATGAAATTCCGTCCAGACCACCATCTGCTCCATATCGGAGGCGGTGGTGGTGCAGACCTTGTGCAGCACCTCCCCGCGCGCATCCAGAAACTCGGCAAAATAGGCAAAGCTGTCGTCCCGCTCCTCGATCACCATGCGGGCGGAATGCCATGGGGGAAAGTCAATATCGAAGGTATCCTCGGGGCTTCGCGCGTGAATATCGTCGTGCGAAAACCGCAGTTCCGGGTATTCCCGCGTCTGGCCGAGAACGGCGCTGCCATTGCGGGTGATGACAAGGGAGCCGCCCCAGGCGCGCAGCCCGTGAAGCATCTGCGGCCAGTGATCATGGAGCGAAATTTCCATGCGCTGCCCGCGCACCCGGATGTAGTTCGGCGAGACCAGCTTCATCAACAGGCGGTTGATTTCACCGCATCCCTCGAGACGCGAGACAGTGGCACGATTGAGCGGGAAGCGGTCCGATGACATAAGCCGAAAATTCGATATTTCCGAGGGGAGGTATCCACGGCAGCGGCCCTATATGTTCCCCCCGCTACCGTGGATGGTGGTGAGATTATTTGGCGGTCGGCGAGGCGGGGGCGGCAGGGATCGCCTTCTCGTCGAGTTCCAGCAGCGCTACCGCGTGGCCGGCGGCGAGTTCGACATAGCCGAGGAAATCCTGCGCGGTCTTTTCCTCCTCGACCTGCTCGTCGAGGAACCACTTCAGGAAGGAGAGCGTTTCAAAGTCCTCGTCCTTCTGCGCCTGCGAGTAGATCCTGCGGATCTGCGCGCTGACCGTGCGCTCCTGCTCGAGAGCGGCCTTGGCGGCGCTCACGACAGACTCGTATTCGAAGGGCGGCTCCGGCACGGCGAGCACCTTGATGCGGGCGTCGCGGTCGGCCAGATACGTATAGAAACGCATGGCGTGCCCATGTTCCTCGAGGGCGGCGGCGTGGTACTTGGCGGCAAAGCCCTTGAAGGGCGTCGTCTCGTACCATCCCGACATCGCGAGGTAGATGGCGTGGGAGTAGAGTTCATTTCGAATCTGCTCGTTGAGCAGGTCGACCAGGGTTTGGCTGCTGATCATAATAGATAAGTAAGGTTACGCCGCCCGTCGTAGCCCAAGCCCGACCGTGGCGCAAATGGTTTCCTCCCAGGCACCGATAAGTGCGAAATCCGTCACATCCGCCGATACGTGACGGGCCAGACGCCGGGCACCGGCGGCATTGAGGATAGAGTCAATACCCCGCCCGGCCTCCCCCTCCCCGAGCGACAGGGCAGCGTACTGGAGGCGGGACAGGCTGCCGGGGTCAAGGGAACCCGCGAAGTCGACAAAATCAAGCACCTCCTCGGGGGTTGCCGGCTGAGTTTCATCCGTGCAAAGAATGAGGGTGCGCTCGGTCAGCACGTGGCTCGCCAGGTAGCGGGAGAAGCCGGCCACCGTCACGTCGTGGCCATTGCCGAACAGCGCCGCCGCCAGATCGAAGGCGACGCTCATGGCGGCATCGCCTGCTTCCGTGTAAAGAACCACGATGCTGCGGTTCATACCGCGCCGGCTTTCTCCGCGAGGAGCGGAAGGAGTTGGTCCGCCCAGGGCGGGAGCTTCACGTCCTGATCGAGATCGCATTCCTCCAGGGCGAGGAGGCGCTCCGCTCCCAATCGCTCAAGCTGCGCGTCAATATCGCGGCCAAACTTGCAGAATTCGTCGTAGCATCTGTCGCCAAGCGCGAAGACGGCGTACTTGAGTCCCGGCAGCGAGCCATCGGCCATGGCCTGCAACCCCTCGTGAAAGGGAATCGCGTCATCCGGCGGCTCGCCATCGCCGAAGGTGCTGACGACGAACACGGCGACCTGCTCTTCAGCGAGCTTGCCGGCCTTGTAGTCGTAGAGGGTCTTGGTGCGGGCAGCCAGGCCGCCCCCGGTCAGGCGCTTGAGAAGGGTCTCAGCGCTCTCCTCGGCATTTCCCGTCTGGGTCGCGAAAAATATGGTTATCATAAATAGTATTAGCTTTCGCTCTGCTTCTTCGCGAGGAAGAACGAGCCGATGACAAGTGCCGCGGCGATTGCCTGCGCCGCCAGGGTTTCCACGGTGGGAAACACGGAGAACCAGAGCCCCAGCCAATCCGGCATCCAGGAGAGCCAGGAAATCTCCGTGGTGGGAATCCAGTGCGCGAGCTGCATCTCCTGCGCCTGCTCGCCGACCATGATCAGCAGCACGCCGCCGAGCATGATACCCGTCAGCTCCAGCATGCGGCGATAGGGCAGCTTGTGATGCGCGATGAAGGTCAGAATGGCCACGATGCCCGCAAAAAAGACGCCGACCAGCGCGCCGAGATACACCGTCTGCGCGCCGAGGCGCAGGTAATACGATTGCAGGAATAGCACCACCTCCACCCCCTCGCGATAGAAGGAGGCAAACCCGAGCAGCCCCAGCCCCCAGGCTACGCGAGCGGCGGTAACCTCGTGCTTTTGCTCGCTCGCGAGCAGTTCCTTTTTCTTCTTGTTGTGCATCGCGATCCACCCGCCCCAGTAGAGCTTGTGAAAGAACCAGTTCATCACGACCAGGAGGACGACGACGGCGAGCAGCCCCGTCCAGGCCTGCACCTGGAGGGCATCGAGATTCGTCGAGAGATCATGGACGAGATTGATGGCAATGAACCACGTGACGATCGTGGTAAAGGCCCCGACACCGGCGCCGACACCGACCATCTTGCGCCCGCTCTCATTCTTGCCCACCATGCTGGCCGTGATGGCGGCCAGGACGAGGATGCACTCCAGCCCCTCGCGAAAAACCAGAACGCCGATGTCGAGGATCGCGGCGAGTGAACCATCCTGCCGGGCTGTCGGATCGGGATTCCCGCCCGAGGTCAGAAAAACCCACCCCATGAGCGCGAGGAGGGCGAGGAGCGAAACGCCCAGCGCCGACTTGACCCAGACAGGCAGCGGCCGGACCTTGACCAAGGCGATATCCGGAGTAATGGCGGCTTCGGTATTCATGGATGGCGAACGTGCGCCATCTATGCCTCAAACCGCCAAACTCCGCTGCCGGATGCTTGCGTTAGTTTAGCCCCGACTTGCGATGGGGCTAAGTTTTTAGCGAAACAACTCGACCTCGCGGTGGCTCACCACCGGCAGACCCGGCTCGGGATACTCAAAGATCTTCCCCTCGTAGTTGCGGATCACGACCTTTTCCTGGTCGTGGTAGAGCACGTAGGAGGGATTGATCGGCACCTTGCCGCCGCCGCCGGGAGCGTCGATGACAAACTGCGGCACCGCGTACCCCGTGGTAAATCCGCGCAGCGCCTCAATGATCTCGACGCCCTTCGCCACGGACGACCTCAGGTGTGAGGATCCCTGGATGAGGTCACATTGGTAAAGGTAATACGGGCGCACGCGGCAGAGCAGGAGCTTGTGCACCAGTTCGCGCATGGTCTCGACATCGTCGTTCACCCCGGCGAGGAACACGCTCTGGTTGCCGAGCGGGATGCCATGGTCCACCAGACGCCCCAGCGCCTCGCGCACCTCGGTGGTGAGTTCACGCGGGTGGTTCACATGCACGCTCATCCAGAGCGGGTGGTACTTTTGCAGCATCCGGCAAAGCTCCGGCGTGATGCGTTGCGGGAGAAAGATCGGCACACGCGTGCCGATGCGGACAAACTCGATATGCGGGATGGCACGTACCCGGCTGAGCAGGCGCTCCAGCTTGTCATCCGAGAGCAGCAGGGCATCACCGCCGGAGAAGAGCACGTCACGCACCTCGGTGTGTTTCTCGAGATAGGCAAAGGCTTCGTCAAAGTCGGTATGCAATTCCTGATCCCCCGCCCCGCTGACCACGCGGCTGCGGGTGCAGTAGCGGCAATACGAGGCGCAGCGGTCGGTCACGAGGAAGAGGACGCGATCCGGGTAGCGATGCACCAGCCCCGGCACGGGCATGTGGCTGTCCTCCCCGCAGGGATCAGCCATTTCCCAGGGAGCGGTATACCCCTCCTCCATGCGCGGGATGACCTGGCGGCGGATCGGGCAATCCGGGTTATCGGGTTCGATCAGGTTGAAAAAGTGCGGCGTGATGGCGAGCGAGAGCTTGTTGCCGGCAAGGAGCACACCCGCGCGCTCCTCGGTCGTGAGCGGGATCAACTCTTCCAGACGGGCCAGAGTCGTTACGCGGTTTTTCAACTGCCATTTCCAGTCATTCCACTGGTCAGGCGCCACATCAGGCCAGTGACCGGGCGCATGGGAGACAAACCGCGCGTCCGAGGGTCGGATTGGGTGAGACATTTTCTGTGCGAAATAGGCTAGGCGGCCCGGGTCCATTGTCAACAAGGGGTGTACCCCCATATGAGAGTCGGGGACGGAAAGATATTCCCTGCCTCGACATTTGAGTGTCATGCTGGTAGGCAAGACCTCCCTGCAATGAGCGAGCTTACCACCACGATTGCTGCCGCGGCTGCGGCCGGAAAAATCCTCGAGTCTTCAGCCCAGAACATCCAGGCCCTGCTCAGCAAGAGCACGTCGCCCCTCGATCAGGCTGTCATCCAGGAACTGGTCGACACGGAAAACTGGAAGGAGCTGGATAACAGGTTCTTCCGTACGCTCGCCTTTGGCACCGGCGGCCTCCGGGGCAAGACCATAGGCGCAACCCTGACCAAGGCCGAGGCCGGTTTGCCCCAGCCGCTCGATCGCCCTGAGTTCCCCTGCGTGGGAACCAACGCGATGAACTACTACAACATCAGCCGCGCCACCCAGGGTCTGGTCGCCTATGTGAAGGAACATTTCGCGCGCAGCGGTCGCGAGGGAAAACCCTCCATCTGTATCAGCCACGACACCCGCTATTTCTCCCGGGAATTCGCCGAGCTCGCCGCCAAGGTGATGGTGGAAAACGGAGTGGACGCCTATCTCTTTGAGGGGCCCCGCTCGACTCCCGAGCTGTCCTTTGCCGTCCGTTACACGAATTCCCAGGCTGGCATCAACATCACCGCCAGCCACAACCCGCCGCAGTACAACGGGTACAAGGTGTACTTTGAGGACGGCTGCCAGGTCACCGAGCCCCACGCCTCCGCGATCATCGACAAGGTCAACGCCGTCGAGAGCGACAACTACGCCCCTGTCCCCGCTGCCGAGCAGGGCAGGGTCATTCCCATGGGCGAGGAAGTCGACGAGGCCTACATGGCCCGCCTCGAGAAGCTCCCGCTCAATCCCGAGCTCATCCGCAAGGAGAACTCGCTCAAGGTCGTTTACACCCCGCTCCATGGCGTCGGAGGAGTCATCATCAAGCCGATGCTCCAGCGTCTCGGCTTCCAGTTTCTCACCGTCGAGTCGCAGGAGGTGCCGGATGGTCGCTTCCCGACCGTCAAGTCACCCAACCCCGAAAACGCCGAGGCCCTCAGCCTCGCAGTGAAGCTCGCGGAGGAGACCGGTTCCGACCTCGTCATCGCCACCGACCCGGATGACGACCGCATGGGCATCGCCGTTCGCAACGATGAGGGCAAGATGGTCCTCCTCACCGGCAACCAGATCGGCTCGCTCATGGCGTGGTATCGCGCCTCGCAGCACTTTGCCCTCGGCATCCTGACCAAGGAAAACGCCTCGCGCGGCGTCATCATCAAGACCTTCGTCACCACGGACTTGCAGAAGGCGATCGCCGAGAAATTCGGCCTCCGCACCGTAGAGACGCTCACCGGATTCAAGTACATTGGCGAGAAGCTCGGCAAGTACGAGGAGCAGATTCCCGCCGAACTCCGCCAGGAATACCGCCAGCTCTCCGAGGACGCCACCCGCGATCTCCGCATCAAGTACTCCTCGCTCTACGTCTTCGGCGGCGAGGAAAGCTACGGCTACAGCGGGTCCGACTTTGTCCGCGACAAGGACGGCAACTCTGCCGCCGTGATGATCGCCGAGGTCGCCGCCTACGCCAAATCGCAGGGCCTCACTCTCGTCGGCCTCCTCGACAATATCTACCGCGAGTACGGCTACTACCTTGAGCGCGGTGAATCCCTCACCATGGAGGGCGCGGAAGGCGCGGCCCAGATCAAGAAGCTCGTCGATTCCTACGCCGCCAACCCGCCGACCACCCTCGACGGAGCCGCCGTGGTTTCCGTACAGAACTTCGCCACGGAGGAAATCTACGACAGCGAGGGCGTCCGCATCCCGGCCGAGGCCATGCTCATGATCACGCTCGCCGACAATCGCCGTATCGCGGTGCGTCCGTCCGGCACCGAGCCCAAGATCAAGTACTACATGTTCGCCGCGCAGAAGCCCGCGGAGGGCCAATCCTTTACCGCCGAGGAGCTTGCCGCGATCAAAACCAAGGTCGCCGCGTCGATCCAGAGCCTCTGGGAGACCCTCAAGGCCGACGCCGACGCCCGGCTGAAGTAACTCCGGCCACCACAATTCCCGGTATTTTCTCCTTGCTTTCGCGCAGGGTGCGACTAGCGTGTCCACCCTTGCGCTGAAATAACGCGCCGTTGGTCCTGCGGCAGGCATCTTCGATGATCTGCCACTAGCGCACAGGGAAACCCGGCGAAATCATTAAGTACCCATGCCAATTCGTCTCGGACGATTCGAAATGCCCAAGAGCCTCACCAAAGATGAGGCAACGGCGACAGACACGTACGCGAAGTTCATCGCGGAACCCTTTGAAGCCGGTTACGGCCACACGCTCGGCAACTCGCTGCGCCGCGTGCTCCTCTCCTCGCTGGAAGGCGCCGCCATCACCTCGGTCCGCATCGAGGGAGCTTCGCACGAATTCACCAGCCTCCCGGGCGTGGTGGAAGACGTCGTCGACATCATTCTCAACCTCAAGAAGGTCAAGTTCAAGGCCCCCGACCATGAGACCCGCACCGTGACCCTGTCGGTCACCAAGGAAGGAGCCATCACGGCCGCCGACCTCCAGCTCGTGCAGGGCATCGAGGTCGTCAACCCCGACCAGCACATCGCCACCCTCGACAAGAAGCAGAAGTTCGAGGCGGAATTCGAAGTCAAGGTCGGTCGCGGCTTCGCCACCGGCGACGAGAACAAGTCCTCGGACCAGCCGATCGGCGTCATCGCCATCGACTCGATCTTCTCGCCTGTCACCCGCGTCAAGTACGCCGTGGAAAACACCCGTGTGGGTCAGCGTACGGACTACGACAAGCTCATCCTCGACATCTGGACGGACGGCCGCATCACGCCCGACGAAGCGCTCCTCCAGGCCTCGGCCATTCTTCGCCATCACCTCGACGTGTTCGTCGGTTACGACGACACCAAGGTCGAGTTTGACGAAACCCCGGAGGAAGTCAGCCAGGAGAACACCCGACTCAAGAAGCTGCTCAACATGAGCGTCAACGAGATCGAGCTCTCCGTTCGCGCTGCGAACTGCCTCAACAACGCCAATATCACCACCGTCGGCCAGTTGGCCATGAAGACGGAGGCCGAAATGCTGAAGTACCGCAACTTCGGCAAAAAGTCGCTCAACGAGATCAAGGACAAGCTCCAGCAACTCGGTTTGGGCCTCGGCATGAAATTCGAATCCGGCCTCGTCGACCCCGTCGGCGAGCTCAAGTAACCAGCCATGCGCCACCAAAAGAAAACTGTCAAACTCGGCCGCACCGCCGAGCACCGCAACGCGCTGCTCGCCAACCAGGCCTGCAGCCTCATCGAGCACGGTCGCATCAAGACGACCCTGGCCAAGGCCAAGGCCGTCAAGCCGCTCGCGGAGAAGATGATCACGCTCGCCAAGCGTAACAATCTGCACGCCCGCCGCCGCGCCCTCGCCCTGCTCCACAACAACAGCACCCGCACCGTCAAGGCGGTGAGCAAGCTGTTCACCGAGCTCGGGCCCCGCAGCGCCACCCGCAACGGCGGCTACACCCGCATCATCAAGCTTGGGCCCCGCCCGAGCGACTCCGCTCCGATGGCTTACATCGAGTGGGTAGACCTTGCAGTTGCCGTGGAGGAAACTCCCGTAACCGCGACACCTGAGACGAAGCCCGCCAAGGCGAAAGCCGCGAAAAAGCCCGCTTCCAAGGCCAAGGCCGAGGAGAAGGCTGAGGATTCGTCCGAGAAGACGGAATAAGGTCGTCTTCCGATACCTCCCGTTGAAAAGGCGGACAGTTCACGCTGTCCGCCTTTTTCTTTGCCCTCATTCCCCCTTTTCGAGATACATTGACTCTCCGCCCTCAAACCCGACGACACTGAATGGAAGGTAGTTACGCCGATTTTCTGGCACATTCGCTGGAGTGGATCCGCCATAGCGGATGGGTTGGCGCAGTCTGGTTCGTCGTCCTGTTCAGCGGCACCTCGTTTCTCTTTCTGCCCGCGTCGTTTCTGACGGTGGGCGCAGGCGCGATCTACGGATTCTGGATCGCCGTCCCCCTCGTCACCGCCGCCTCCACCCTCGGCGCGGCCGCCAGCTTTCTTACCAGCCGCTATCTGGCCCGCAAGTGGATCATGCGCAAGCTGGGGCAGGACGCCCGCATGCAGGCGCTGGAAAAGGCCGTGGGCAGCGAAGGGTGGAAATTCATCCTCATCAGCCGCATCTCGCCCATCGTGCCGCATACCTTTGTCAGCTATGCCGCCGGATTGACCCAGATCGGGTTCTGGCGGTTTCTCTTTGCCTCGTTCCTGGGCTTCATTCCCATGAGCGCGGCATATTCCTATGTAGGTGCCCTCCTCGGCTCCGCCGTGCGCTCCAGCGCCAGCCTCACTCCGCATGACCCCGTGACCTGGACGCTCTATATCCTCGGTCTCGTCGCCACTGTGGTCGTCATCGCCTGGTCCGGCATCGCCGCCTCCCGCGTCTGGAAGGCGTGGGTGACCACCCGCGAGGAGCGAAAGGCTAGTTCCACTCCGGATGATCCGGAGCTTCCGAGAGAAGCTTCAGCGAGGGACTCGACGCCCGCATAATCCCGCGCCAGGCATCGTCCGGCGACGCCATCTCGATCAGGTCGCGTGTCGGCGGCATGATGATCCAGGCCTTTTGCTCGATCTCTCCTTCCAACTGTCCAGCCGTCCAGCCCGCATAGCCCAGGAAAACTCGCAGACTCGGGAGCCAGCCATTTCCAATCTCGATCTCCTCCAGGCCAGTATAGCTGTGAAAGACGACGGATGAGGGATTCTCCTGCCATTCGATATTGGCGACAGTGACCTGATCCATCGCCACCGGACCGCCGTAGAAAGTCTCTGCCTGCTGGAGGGCAAAAGGCACCTTGGAAGCCGCGATCTCGCCGAGCGTCTTGCGCAGCGGGCGGTTCAGCACCAGGCCCACCGCACCATCCTCGGCGCTGTGATGGGAGAGAAACAAGATGGTGCGCCGGAAATTCGGATCGGTCAGGCTCGGGTGCGCGATAAGCAGCGAGCCTGTCAGATTTGCCGGGGCGGAACCATCATACGCCATGGAGTCCACTATTGCCCCGCTCCGGTTTGCGCTCAAGTGCGCTCTTTGCATTCGCGTCGTGGGAACTCCCGGGTATCATTGTTTGCCGTGGTCCCGCCGCCCTCTCCATCCGTCGGCCTCCTGGAAACCTGCCTGGAAGTCGACGACCTTCCCCGCTCACTGGATTTTTACACCCGGTTCTTCGGCTTCCCCGTCCTGGTCAATGAAGGCCACTTCTGCGCGCTCGATGTCGCGGGCCGCAGCATATTGTTGATCTTCTGTCGCGGCCACCAGCACGGCGGCCAGATGTCCTGCGGCCGCATCCCGCCTCATGGCGGCACCGGAACATCGCATATTGGCTTTTCCACCTCGGAAGCCGACCTCCCCGCCTGGGAGTCCAGGCTCGCCGAATGGAACATCCCGGTGGAAAGCAAATTCACCTGGCCCACGGGAGGCACGAGCGTATTCTTCCGCGATCCGGACGGCCATTTGCTGGAGTTTCTCACCCCGCATGTCTGGCCGACGTATTAGGGCACGCAGGCCCTCATCCCGCCGCGGGGGATGATGTTAACGATCCTCTCCGATCGCCGCCGACAGAATGACGCTTCTTTCTGCGAGCGCGTTCGCCGCAGAGTCAGGCAGGCCCTGGCGACAAAGGAGTGACTCCAGATCAACTCTCTCCGCCGGCCGGGCCCATGGACTTCCGAGTTCCGAGGGAAGGAGTTCGCCGTCAAAAGCCGTCTGAAAGGTCTCAACCAGCCCCGGCAGATACACCAGCATGTCATCGGCAGAATGAAGCGGCCGCCGGGCCAGCTCCTTCGACGAAAAACGATGTACCGGCATACGCTGGATGCCGTCGACACAGACGGTCAGCGCGACGGCTGCCTCCGGACCGCAAAAGGCAGGCTCGGGCAGCGAGTACCTGCATCGCTCCAGGCAATACCGGAGCTTTCCCATGGGATCGGCCTCGGGATCTCCGTAGTTGATGCGTCGGCCCGTGGTGAGGACAGCCTCGATGGAACCTCCGGTCGAGTAGCGAATAGTCCCCTGCTCAAACTTCAGCTCAAAAAACGGCCCGTCATTTCTCTCAACGCAGTGAGAGGTGAAGAAAAGGATCTCCGGCACCTCATCCGTTGTGATCCGGCAGCAAGCCGTGTCAAAGTTCTCGATCTCATTGCCACGATAGCACTCTGCCTCCAGGAAAACGGGACTTGCCGCACTCTCCATGCGGCCTCCGCCGAGGAAGAGCATATTGTGGAGATAATGCGCCGTCGCGTTGTTTACCGGACTGTCATAGACCGGCCTGCCCGCATCATTCACAATGCGTCCGCTCCAGTCGTTGCGCCCGTAGTACGCGCTGCCCCGCGGCCAGGCGACACGAGTTTTAAAAAGCAGGGGCGCACCAAAAATCCCGGCGAGGATGTCCCCCTTGAGTTTCCGGATGGCCGGACTGAATGACCACTGGTAGCCGATCTCAAGAAACCGCCCGGCCGCGTCCCGGGCGTCGATCATGCGCAGCGCCTCCTGCACGGTGGCGCTGATGGGCTTTTCGCAAAGCACGTTCATTCCCGCCTGCAGGGCGAGACAGGACTGCTCTTCATGAAATGCTATGGGCGACGAGATCACGGCCAGGTCCGCCTGCCCGCCAGCAGCGAGAAAATCATCGAGCGTCTTGAATTGCCCGATCCCCCTTGCCTGAAGTCTGCTCCAGTGCTCGGTGGATTCCGCCGCCGGATCGACCGCTGCGACGAGCCTGGCTCCGGGAAGACCATTCAACGCCTCGACGTATCTGGCACCATACCCCCCGATGCCCACCAAAATCACATTTACCAATGTCATGCTCTGTGAACTGTCTGAGTTCCGGGGAGAACATCGTGCAGTTGAAATTCAGAACGAGATTGTCAGGTCTTCATAGGTTCGTTTGACATCGTCCACCGGATACCTATTGGATGGCCCCCCAGAACGGGTTCAGCCTTTGCTCGGTAGGGTTTCCCTTGGGCAGGTTGGGCCGGGAAACGAGTTCGAGATGTCCATCCAGGAAGACGACGTTGGCTCCCTTGCCGGTATGCTGATCGTAAAACCCGGTCTTTTGCTGGCTGTTCCACAGGTTCTCAACACTGGCGGGGCCGACCTTGCGCTCGGGGGCTCCGCCAGCCAGGAAGTTACCGTCCATGAAAAAAGCCATTCGTCCTGGAGTCGCGACCTGCTGGATGCGGGCAACACCCCGGTCGAACGGGCTGTAGCGCTGGCCGTTCTCGGTGCCGCAGGCGTAGATGTTGATGGAGTAGCTGCGGTTCCAATCCGCGTTCGGACCGACCGCACGAAGGGAAGCCGGGCAGCTCAGCGTAGTGGGTCCCTTCTGGTTTAGCATCGTGTCCCGATATCCCAGGTAGGGCAGGATGGAGCCATCGTGATTTTCGCTGGGGTATCGCCAATACATCGCATCCGGCATCGCGCCGCCGTGATCGTTGATCCAGCCAAGGCTGGCCGAGGCAAGATTTCTCAGCCGGGAGGCGCACTGCGCCTGATCAGCGTTGGCGCGAACGCCATTCCATGCAGGCAGGGCAAGGGAAGCCAGTATGCCGATGATACCGATGGCAACGAGGAGCTCGACGAGGCTCCAGGCGGAAGGGTGACTGCGGTGGTGTTTCATGGGGGAATGAAATGATGAGGTTACTCGCGCGGTCCTGTTTCCGGCATTTTCCAGGGTCGTCCATTCAATCCTGCACCCACCGTGCCGATCTCCGCAGCACCGGGAAATGCCGCGGCGGCGGAGGGCACTCCCGTGCCCGGCAGGTCCTTCCAGGGCGCACCTTCCAGGATGGCCTCGACATTATCCGACATCGCGGCAATCCACGCTGCGCTGGATTCGGAAAAGACGGTGCCGTCCGCTCCGGCAAACACCTGTCCCCGCACGCCCCCTTCCGGAGCATAGGCCCAGGCATTGTGAGAAAAGGCAATACCTCCACCGAGATCCTCCTCCTGGCGGGAGAATCCCGCAGCGACACTCACGTTATTGACGAAGCGAAAATTCTCAAACTTCCGCTCCGGCGGCTGCACCCGGGTCAGGAACTCTCCGCCCGGAAAGAAAACCGTGTTGTTAAAGACGACCACCCCATCGCCGGGCGCACGCACGACATCCCGGGAAACATCTTTCATATGGCTGTTCCAAGGCGCCTCCCAATTCTGGCTGCTCGCACCCGCCTTGAACCATCCGGGCGTCCAGTCGCTGACCGCGGTGATGAGTTGATTGAGAGCAAGGTCGCTCTGGACCACATTGTCATAGATATAGACCGATCCCGGCCAGGGCTCGCCACCCAGCGGCTGCCAGGAAAAGGGCTCGACGACATTGAAGATGTAGTTTCCGTAAATCTTCATGCCAAAGGCATGATCCTCGCTCTCGACCGCATTGTCGACCAGCCTCTCCAGCCGGTTGTGCGCCACCACCAGGCCCTTGCTCCAGCGAATGGCCCAGGTGGAAAGGCCTTCAAACGCATCATGGATATCGTTGTTGCGCACAATCCAGTCGGACCCCACGAGATTGCAGATCCCGGTCTCGTAGGTCTTGTTGTTGCCTGCGCCATTACCCTTGCGCGACCACCAGAAAAGAGGGAATTTCTTCTCGGCCACCGAAACGCGACCCGCCTTCCTGAGTTCCAGCAACTCGATCATGTCATCATAGGCTGGATATTGACTATAGTCAGAGAACTCCACGGTCACGCGATTGGAGGTCACCGATGGGTCGGCAGACTCGCGCCGACCGGAAACCCCCGCGCGGCAGCCGAGAAACCACGAGTTTCGTACCACCACATCGCTTCCGTCGACGTACACGCCAGCGTATCCCGGCGTCTCAAATGTGAACCCGTCGACAACGACATGCAGAGGCCTGTTGCCGCGCAAGCCGAGATTGAAGAACAGGGGGCCGTCGTAATTGTTCCCCGCCGAGCCTCCGCCCGTCCGCGGTCCCGCACTGATCAGGTGGTCCGCCGGATTCGGCGAGCCATACTTGCCCGAGGCATGCAAACGGACGTAGAGCATTTGCTCCTTCTCGTTGTAATAGTAGCCGTGCCGCGGACCAGGGTTCCCATCCAGGCCGACAAAGGCTTTGAGGGCCTCGAGGGAGGCGTACGGCTGAAGATCCACGCCGGAATACAGGATGCGGCAGGTGGGACGCGCCATCGGAGCGCGATAAAGACCCAGGCTCTCGTCAACCAGCGTCCAGGGCACAGCGCCCTTCCGAAGAGCCGGTTCGGCATTGGTGATGACCACGGCGTTCTTCTTGCGGCTCGCCGCCTGAATCGTGATCGGGCGACCGGGCTCGCCGGCGATGTGGAGTTCGACAGGGCCCTCATAGACCCCCTCGGCCACCGTGATGACATCGCCCGGGCCAGCGCGACGAGCGGCCTCCTGGATCGTAGCCAGCGCGTGCTCCGCATCAGGAGAACGTCCATCGTAAGAATCACTCCCCTTCTTCCCATCCACGTAATAGACATCCGCGCGGGCCGCAAAAGGCACGCAGCAGAACCAAACCAGCAGAAGGGTGACAGGGGGGATTCTCACGACGGGTCCCTTGGTAAGCTTCGTTTCCAGAAATGCTCAGCGAGCGCGTGACAGGCGAAGGATCATCGCCAGCGAAGCACCTCCCATCATCAACATGCTGATGCTGCGAGGTTCCGGCACCGCGGAAAGAGTGCGGATCTGGTCATCGGAAAGATAGCTGTTCCACACCGCAGCAGACTCGATCAACGTGCCATTGGGAACGAGATAGGAACTGCCTGCGCCACCGTTGTTGATCGATCCAACCTGGAAATAACCTGATCCGATGCTGTTGGAGGTGCTGATGGACGCCGGAACATTTGTGGTTGTTTCCATTGAATCCAGCAGCGTTCCCGTCATGGGATCATAGAGATCGATGCGCAGAACGTTCGAGGGATCGAATCGCATGGAGATATCGTACCATGAGGAGGCTTGCAGCGCGTACGACGTAGCACTCGTCAGTTGGGTGTCGTAGGTCGTACCGTCAGCAGACAAGTACCCCTGCAGCCGCCCGTTTGTCATTTGCAGAGAGATCCCGCGCTGGCTGTTGACAGGCCGGCTCCGCGTCATGAACGCCACCGTTCCGGCGGGAATGCTCCCCAGATTCACCCGCAGCCAGAGCGTTTGCGCTCCGCCGATTCTCAGGCTGGGGGAGTTGCTCTTCAGGACATTGGTTCCGTCAAATGCCACCGCCTGGGTGCCGGCATTCACCGCCTTGATCCCGGAAACAGGATTAAACGCGGGAACAATGGTCGGACTCATCCCGGTCGTGGTTCCGGAAACATCCGCGAGATTGATCGAGTGGGTGCCGTCCAGATTTCCTTCGAAACCCCAGTAGGCCACCGCGTCATCAAGTAAAGTCGCCCCCTGCAGTGAACCAAAGCCGATTAAAAGGAGAGGGAGAACAATGAAAGAAGAAATCGCTCTTTTCATGCCGGAGAAGGTAAGAACGGATTTAAGCTTAATCAATATTGAATTGCGTTTTTCAATACAAAGTGTATCGATATTCCAAGAATGAGCGCTTCTTCCCGAGTCACCGATTTACTCCGCCATAAAGCCCTTTCTCAGGCACCAGGAGAAAAGCTGCCCTCCGTAAGAGCGTTGATGAACCGCTACGACACCAGCCTGCATTCCATCAATCAAGCTCTGCGCCAACTCGAGGCCGAGGGATTGATCACGACCAAAAAAGGCAGCGGCATCTTTATCAATCCTCAGAAAGGTGTGCGCTATATCGAGCTGCATCGCCCGCAATACCCCTCGCCCACGATGGACGTGAAGGAGATTTCCCTCGATCGGGCTGTCTCCCAGGCGGGATGGAAACTCATCATCAAGAGGCAGCCGGTGAATGGCGATGATCCGGATATCCGTCCTCATGTCAGGACCTGCGCCCACGTGGTCATGCCAACGATCATCGAATCCAATCCCGGATTTTTCAAAGAGATCGCCTCGCAATCCTCTCCCATCCTGGCCTATGGCCGGTCGGCCGGGCCTTTCCAACTCGACTATGTCACCGGAGATGACCACAGGTACATGAGCCTGCTGGTGAAGCATCTGCTGAGCCTGGGCCACCGTCATCTGGCTCTCCTGGAGAATGAACCGCCGTTTTTTTCGATCACGCAGCGGAGCGAGATTTTCCTGAATCTCGTAGATCTCTTTGACCTGCCCAAGCCCGTGGTCATCCCCTGCCATACGAAGCCTGGAGAAAGCAGCCTCCACCGCGCGTATGGAGGCCTGAAGGAGCACCTGTCATCAAACAAAGGGAAACCGGCATTCACCGCCCTGATCAGCGCCAGTTCGGCAGGCGTCATCGGAGCGCTGCGGGCATTTCATGAGACCGGAATCCGCGTGCCCAGAGATTGCAGCCTGGCCTCATTCGGCCTGGAATCCAGCAATGCCCTCCTTGTCCCCTCCATCACCGAAGTCGGCGTGACGGATGACGATTGGGGTCTGGGAGCGGTGCAGGTGCTCGCTCAGCGGTTCGCCGATCCCGGCGCCGCCCCCATCGGACTCAAGCTGACTCCGGAACTTTTTGTCCGCGAATCGACTGCTCCGCCGCCATCGCATTGATCAATAACGCGTAAAGAGTTCCCAAATCCTCGCAAGCGCGAAAACTCTGGGGCCTTCCCATCTACGCCGCGTGCTTTCTCAGGGGAATGATATTCGGGAACGAGGAAGCGGGGTTCTCCGTGCCCTTGAGCCCCGCCAGCTCAACCTGCCGCCGGGTACGAATCTCGAGCTGTTCGAGATCCTCCTCCCATTGACTGATCTCCCGCTCGGATTCCCGCACGTATTGCGCGAGCTTCCGCCGTTCCTCGATAAGGTGCCGTTGATACATCCCGGCCAGAAAACGATGCCATGCTTTCACTGGTATTTACCTCCGTCGCGAAAGAATCGGTTCCCTCGCCAAGACCGGATTGCCTGAGGCGGCTATCGGGGCCTGAGGATTTCAGCGAACGATGCCGCGCTTGCTGGCTTCAACGAAAGTCAGCAGATGCTCGAGATGGGCGTTCGTCGGCAACTGTTCGCGAATGGATTCGCAGGCCTGCTTCACGTTGAGATTCGAGCGGCAAAGCAGGCGAAAGGCCTCGCGCAGAGTGCGAATCTCCTCCGCCGCGAACTCGCGCCGCTCCATCCCGACCTGGTTGATCCCGCGAAGCTCCGCCGGATTGCCATCGGCGATCATATACGGGGCGACATCCTGCACGATCTTGGTGCATCCCCCGACGATGGCATGGCGGCCGATGCGGCAAAACTGATGCACTCCGCTCAGCCCGCCAATGACCACATGATCCTCGACGATGACATGCCCGGCGAGCGTGCCATTGTTGGAGAAGATCACATGATCGCCCACCGTGCAGTCGTGCGCGACGTGGGCGTAGGCGAGGAAGTTATTGTGGCTGCCCACGACCGTCTTGCTGCCGGGCGCGGTGCCGCGGTTGACGGTGCAAAATTCGCGAAAGGAATTGTCGTTGCCGATCTCGAGATAGGTCGGCTCGCCGACATACTTTAGATCCTGGCTGCGCTGGCCGATCGATGTGTAGGGGTAAAAGCGATTGCGCGCGCCGATGGTCGTCGGCCCCGCGATGGTGACGTGATTGGCCAGCACGCATTCATCACCGAGCGTCACGTCTGCGCCGATGACACAATACGGCCCGATCTCCACCCCGGCGCCGATGCGGGCCGAGGCGTCAATGATTGCGGTCGGATGAATGCCGGCCATCTCGTGATTATTTATCGACCAGACCGAAGAGCAGTTCGCCCTCGGAGACCACCTCACCGTTGACTTCGCAGCGGCAGGCCGCCTTGCCGAGGCGCTTCTTCGCGCTCAGCATCTCGCAGTGAATGAACAGCGTGTCGCCCGGGAAGACCGGCTTGCGGAATTTCACGGAGTCGGCGCTCATGAAATAGCCGATCTTTCCGATGTTCTCCGTGCGGCGCATCATCACGACGCTCGCAACCTGGGCCATGGCCTCGACCTGGAGCACGCCCGGCATGACCGGATGGCCTGGGAAGTGACCCTGGAAATAGGGCTCGTTGATCGTCACCGCCTTCACGCCCACGGCGCGCGTATCCTCGACCAGCTCAATGATGCGGTCGACCATGAGGAAGGGATAACGATGCGGCAGGGTGCGCATGATCTCGTTGACGTCGAGCACACCGCCCTCGGCGGCGATCGGCGTGGGAGCCATCGCGACGTAATCGGAGTGGCGCTTGACCAGCGCACGGGCCAGCTCGGTATTCGGGCCGTGGCCCGGCTTCACCGCGACGATGTGGCCGCGGAGCCTGCGTCCGGAGAGCGCGAGGTCGCCGACGATGTCGAGGATCTTGTGGCGAACGAATTCATCGGGGAAGCGTAGCGGCTCCTTGCTGAGCACGCTGTCTCCGCGAGCGACGATGGCATTCTCCAGGCTTCCGCCGCGGATGAGGCCCTTGTCCATGAGCGGCTTCACGTCCTCGTAGAAGACAAACGTGCGGGCCGGGGCGATCTCCTTTTCGTAGAATTCCGGGGTGATCTCGGCGCTGAGATACTGGGTGAAACGCCCCTCGGGGCCGACCTGCGTACAGGAGACGCGGAATTTCGTGTCCGGCAGGATGGTGAGGATGGAATCGCCCACCTGCACCGAGATGGGCTCGCGCGGAGTGAAGTAGCTGCGCGGCGCGTCCTGCTCGACGATGCCCGCTTCCTTGATGAGCGCAACAAACGCGGCGGCACTGCCGTCACCGATGGGCGGCTCGTTGGCGTCCATCTCGATGAGGGCGTTGTCGACGCCGAGACCCGCCAGGGCGGAAATCACGTGCTCGACCGTGTGAATCTTCACGCTGCCCTCGACGAGGGTCGTGGCGCGCTCGACTGTCTTGACACTTTCCACCCTGGCGTCGACCACGGGTTCGTCAGGGAGGTCGATGCGCTTGAACTTATAGCCATGTCCGACCGGGGCGGGACGGACCGTCAGGGTGACGTTCTCGCCGGTGTGCAGGGCCGTGCCCTTCAGACTGGCAGACGATGCGAGCGTACGTTGTTTATCCACGATAACTAAAAAAGCGGGGTGGCTCAGGCCGGATGGCTGAGCAGGTCCATGTACTTCCTATGACCGACCCGCAGGCGGGCGACCAGAGCCCGGCCGATCGAGGCCAGGAGATGAATGGCGGCTCCGGGCTGGAGACCGGCCAGCACGCCCAGGGTCATGCGAGTGATGCAGAGCAGTTCGCAATCCTCCAGAGCCGTGACATCAGCAGTGCGCGGACCATCATCGACGAGGGCGACCTCCCCAAAGAAATCGCCTGCCTTCAGGACCGCCAGCTCCACCTCCCCCTCTGGAGAAGGCACGGTCACGCGAGCCGAGCCTCGCAGGATGACATACATGCAATACCCCTCGTCGCCGTAGCTCACGATTTTGGCCCCGGCGGCGAACTGCTCGCGGGAGCTCTGGTGCAAAAGCGTCTGGAGCTCGTCGCGGTTGAGTTCCGCGAAAAGCGTAAGCTTCGCCCAAAGCGCGTCGTCGCAACTCGGGCAATGACTATCAGAGGATTTTTCCATCGAGCATCCGGATGTGGAGCGGAGCCAGAGCGGCCAGCTCACTGCTGTGGGTGACAATAATCATCGTAACGATTTTTTGGGAAGCAATCTTTAGGAGGGTGTCCGTCACGCGGGCGGCGTTCTCGCTGTCGAGATTGCCGGTTGGCTCGTCCGCCAAGAGCAGCCGGGGCTGCCCCGCGAGGGCCCGGGCGATGGCCACGCGCTGCATTTCCCCCCCGCTCAATTGATGGGGAAAATGCCCCAGCCGCTTCGTGAGGCCGACCAGATCGACCATTTCCTCGGCACGAGGCCGAGCCTTTTTGGCTGGTTCGCCACGCAGCAGCAGCGGCAGCTCGACATTTTCCTCCACGGTCATCGAGGGGAGCAAGTTAAAGAACTGGAACACGATACCGAGATCGTGACGCCGGTAGGCGGTCAGTTGGGCATCCGTTGCCGTATGAAGAGGAAGGTCGCCGACCCAGAGCTCCCCGGAGTCTGGCTTGTCCAGGCCACCCAGGATGTTGAGCAGCGTGCTCTTCCCGCAGCCGCTCGGCCCGGTCACGGAGGCAAATTCTCCGGTGGGAACCTCCAGGTTGACGGCATCCAGCGCCTTCACGGCGGCTCCTTCACGGGAATAGATTCGGGTGATGTCCTGGAGTCGGATCATGGTAAGGTGACTACCTTGCCGCGTGGCCATGCAGAATCAAGCCGACTTCCACATCCTGGGTGAAACCGCCGACTATCTGGCGGTCGACAAACCCGCCGGCCTGCTGGTTCACCCCTCGAAGCCCGGAGGGCCGCGCACCCTCTGGGACGGCCTGCGCGACCTGCTCGGCTACGAACTCGCCGCCGGCGGGCAGATTTCCATCATCAACCGCCTCGACCGCGAGACCAGCGGCGTCGTGATCGTGGCCAAGAGCGCCGAAGCCGCCCGCACCGCCGGGATCGCCATGCAACGGCGCGAGATGAAGAAACGCTACCTTGCTCTCGTCTTTGGCTGGCCGGAGTGGGAGGGAATCACCATAGACACACCGATCTGCCGCCGCGGCGAGGTGGAGAACTCCATCGTCTGGCTGGAACGCATGACGCACCCCACGGGACAGCCTGCCGTGACCCGCTTCCGGGTCCTGGAGCGCCACGTGCGAAACGGTGAGCCATTTACCCTGCTGGAGGCTGAGCCCCTCACCGGCCGAACCCACCAGATCCGCGTCCACGCCGCTTCGCTGGGGTTCCCGGTCATCGGGGACAAACTCTACGCCCGGGGCCGCGACAAATACCTGCGCTTCATCGACGAGGGCTGGACGGATGCCCTGGCCGCTGATCTCTGGCTGCCCCGGCATGCCCTGCACTGCACGCGCATGGTTTTCGGGGACCATATCTGGGACGCCCCGCTACCCGAGGATCTCGCCGCTCTTACCAGATGATGCGCCCCTGGCGCTCTTTTGTAATACCCCAGGCGATCTCCTCGGCGAGTTTCTGCCGTACGGCAGCGGTCTGCACGTAGCGATTATCGGAGGGATTCGAGAGGAACCCGAGTTCGCAGAGTACCGCAGGACGACGGTTGTTGCGCAGCACGTAGTAGTTGTTGCGCTTTACCCCTCGATTAACCGTGGGATAGACCGACTTGATCTCCTGGAGAATGTTTGCCGCCAGCCGCCCCGACCGCGAGGAGTAGTAATAGACCTCGATGCCCTGCGGCTTGCGCTTCGGAGCCCAGTTGTAGTGGATGCTCACAAAGATGGAGTCATTCTTGCGGTTGGAAATCGCCGTGCGTCCGCCGAGCGGGACAAAGTAATCCGCGTTGCGCGTCTCGATGACGTTGAATCCCTGCTTGCGCAACTCGATGGCCAGCCGTCGCGCGGTATCGAGGGCTAGCACTTTCTCGGGTTGCCCGCCGACTGACTTGGCCCCCATGTCGTGGCCTCCGTGGCCCGCGTCAACGATGACAGTATGAAAATTTCCCGCGCCCGTCATGTAGGCGGGACCGGCGCAGCCTCCGAAAAAGAGAAGAATCGACAATCCGACGGTGAGACAAAACCAGGTTCTGATGGTTGTGAGTCGGTTGCGCGTGGATTCCATTTTACATCGCCCGTGTTCTGGTTCTCCAGAACGTGCGCAACGTAAAGGACTCACCGAGCAAAGCAACAATTTAGTCTCGCGTCAGGCCTCGTCCCGGGCGATGGGTAAAGCATGCTGGCCAAACGAATCATCCCCTGCCTCGACGTCACCGATGGACGCGTGGTGAAGGGCACGAAATTCCTCGAACTGCGGGACGCCGGAGATCCGGTCGAGTGCGCCCGCGCCTATGATTCGCAGGGCGCCGACGAACTCGTCTTTCTCGACATCACAGCCTCCAGCGACGGCCGTGCTACCATGGTCGATGTCGTCTCGCGCACGGCAGAGCAGTGCTTCATGCCCCTCACCGTGGGCGGAGGCATCCGCACCGTGGAGGATGTGCGCACCATGCTCATGGCGGGCGCGGACAAGGTCAGCATGAATACAGCCGCCATTCACAATCCGCAGCTTGTGGCTGACGCGGCGAACTATTTCGGCTCCCAGGCCATCGTGGTTGCGATCGACGCGAAACAGGACGGCCCCGGCAAGTGGCGGGTTTATACCCATGGCGGACGCCGTCCCACCGAACTCGACGCCGTCGAATGGGCCGCCGAGGTGGCGCGTCTCGGCGCGGGAGAAATCCTCCTTACCAGCATGGATGCCGATGGCACCTGCGACGGCTATGATATCGGGCTGAACGCCGCCGTGAGCGAGCGTGTGAGCATCCCGGTCATCGCCAGCGGAGGCGCGGGTACGCTTGACCACCTTACCGAGGTGCTCGACAAGGGCCGGGCCGACGCCGTGCTCGCCGCCAGCATCTTTCACTTTGGCAAGTACACCATTCACCAGGCCAAGGAACACCTCGCCTCCCATGGCGTGCCGGTGCGTCTTTGAAGGTTTGAGAAATCCGCCGGGGTGGATTACAGGTAACCGATGAGCGATTGCGCACATACCTTTACCGTCGACTCGATCCTCGACCGCTTGCGCGGGGAAGGAATGCGCGTGACAGGTAGCCGCAGGGGCATCCTGGAGGTGCTCTTTGAGGCGGGACGTCCGCTTTCGCTCCAGGAGATCCAGGATGAAGCCGCTGCACGCGGCGAGGGACCGGACTATGCGACGGTCTTTCGCATGATCACGCTGCTGGAGCGCCTGCACATCGTCCACAAGGTCAATCTCCAGCGCTCGTGCAGCTACTACGAACTGCACGACCCCACCAAACACTACGACCACATCGTCTGCACCGAGTGCGGCAAGGTCGTTCTCCTCGATCTCCCCTGCCCTCTGGTCGAAGTCGAGCGCTTCATCGCCGAGCGGTATGGATTCCAGAGTCTCCGACACTCGCTCCAGTTCTTCGGCAAGTGTCCCGAGTGCATCAGCGGGGCGCCGAAGCCTGAGGAGCAACCAGCGGTCGCAGAATAGCCCGCCAGCTCCCTGGGAAGACCAGCACCACCACGCTGCCCGCCGCGAGCAAGACATCTCGCCGCATGGCCCACGCCATTTTCTCCGCCGAGGGAGCGGTATCCTCCGTGCCGAAGCATCCGCACGATACGATGATCTGGTTCGAGAGGGCCCAGCCGATCACGTAGCAAAACAGGATGCTCAGCCCGAGGATGAGCGCCGCCCCGATGCGCGGCAGGCCAAAGATGATGAACAGCCCGGCCAGGAGTTCCGTGTATGGCAGGAGCAAAGCGATCCAGTCGTAGGCCTCCGGGGGCACAAAGGTAAACGGCATGAGGGTAAGGGCAAACGACTCGGTCGCCATCGCCTTGATCCCGCCCGCGTAGAGAAACACGCTTCCCAGAGCGATGCGGAGAAGGAGAAGAAGGATATTCGCGGAGTACTTCACGCGGCACCCTCACAAATCTGACGCACCGTCGTGATCACACGGTAGGCCATGTCGACATTGTGGATGCGGAACAACCCTGCTCCGCGACGCATTCCCGCCACGACGCACGCCGCCGTCCCCGCGTCGCGCTCGGGCGGATTCGTGATGCCCAGCACCTTGCCGATCACGCTTTTTCGCGAGACTGGCAGCAAAACCGGTCGCCCGAAGCGCCCGAGAAAGGCCGCCTCGCGGTAAACCCGCAGGTTGTCCGGCACCTGCTTGGCGAAGTCGATCCCCGGATCGAGCAGGATGGCGTCGCGGGATACCCCGGCCCTCACCGCCCGGGCGATGCGATCCTCAAAAAACTCGCCCATTTCCGCGATGACGTCGCGGTACTGGATGTGCTTATGCGAGACTTTTGGCTCTCCCATGGTGTGCATGATGAGAAGGGCCGCGCCGTATCTGGCACAAAGTGCGGCATTCCGGTCATCCGGCAGGCCGCTCATGTCGTTCAGGATGTCGCCGCCGAGTTCCAGGGCAGGTCCGGCCACCTCCGACCGCCAGGTATTGAGAGAAAGGAGGGGTGGAAAAACCTGCTCGTCGTCGCGAGGGGCAACTTCGCGGGAAACCTCACCGAAGTCCCTGATAAAAGGCGCGATACGCTCCAGCTCCTCCTCGGGGGTGATGGCCTCGCGATTCGTGCGGGCGCTCTCGCCGCCCACGTCGATGATATCTGCTCCCAACCGCACCAGCTCGCGGGCTTTTTCCACCGCCCAGGCCTGATCGACCCGCCCGTCCCCGGAAAACGAGTCGTGATTGATATTGAGGATGCCCATAATGAGGGGCCGCCGGGGAAAACGAATGCGGCGATCGCGGGCTGTCAGTTCCATCTTGTTTGCATTCTCTCCCAGCGTGGGGTGTACTGGCAACAGCCATGAGTTTTATTGATTCGGTTTTCGCCAAACTGAAAAGGCACCCGAAACGCATCGTTTTCCCGGATGGCGACGATCCCCGGGTCGTGCGTGCCTGCCATGCTTTCTACGAAAAAGATGCCGGTATCCCAATCCTGATCGGCAAGCGCGATGTCATCGAGCGGATCGCCCTCACGGAAAAGGTGAGCCTCGATCACGTGGCCATCGTCAATCCCGAGACGGCGAGCGAAATGCCGACCTTCTGCGAGCGCCTTGAGAAGCTTGAGCGTTACAAGAAGATGGGCATCAACGACGCCCGCGCGCTGCTTTCCAATCCGAACTACTTCGCCGCGATGATGCTCCAGCACGGCCAGGCCGACGCCCTCGTCGGCGGCGTGCATAGCTACTCCGGTTCGCTCCTGCGACCGCTGATCCAACTGGTGAAGCCCCTGCCCCACGCCCCGCTCATCTCGGGCTGTATGATTGCCGAGGTGGACGAGCGTTTCGGCGACGGCGGCGTACTTTTCCTCGCCGACTGCGGCGTGGTGCCCGATCCCAACATGGAGCAACTCGCCTCCATCGCGGTGCAGACCGGCCTCGTCGCGCGCCAGGTCTTTGGCCAGCGCCCGCGCGTGGCCCTGCTGAGCTTCTCGACCAAGGGCAGCGCCCGCACTCCTTCCACGGAGAAGGTGGCTGGCGCGGTGGTGATCGCCCGCAAGCTGGCAGACGAGCTCGGTGTGGAAATCGCCGTCGATGGCGAAATGCAGGCAGATGCCGCACTCATCCCCGAGGTCGCTTCGAAGAAGATGGAAGCCAGCCTCGTCGGAGGACAGGCCAACGTGCTCATCTTCCCCGACCTGAACAGCGGCAACATCGCCGCCAAGCTCATCCAGCACCTCGGCGGAGCCCGGGTGTATGGACAAATCCTGCTCGGCCTTTCCCGCCCGGCGGCGGACCTTTCCCGCGGTGCCACCGTGGAGGAAATCGTCTCGGTCGCCGCAGTCGTCGGCCTTCAGGCCATCGAATACCGCAAGCTGTATCCGGCGGAGGAACCTGCCGCGTAAATGTCGCAGTTGATCAATGCCGTCACACCCCGGCTCTTCATCGCCGCGACGGAACAAAATACCGGAAAGACCACCACCGCCGTCGGCCTCTACGCCGAGCTGCGCAAGACCTTTGAGCGCATCGGCTTCATCAAACCGGTGGGCCAGCGGTTTGTGGACGTCGAGGGCAAGCAGATCGACGAGGACAGCGTGCTCATCCGCGACACCTTCGGCACCCAGGTGCCGATCGAGGACATGAGTCCGATCGCGGTCGAGCCGATGTTCACCCGGCGGTACATCAACCACGCCAACAACGAAGCCCTCACGCGCCGCATCCAGCATTCCTTTGACCGGGCGGCGTGGGAAAAGGATTTCGCCCTCATCGAGGGCACCGGCCACGCCGGAGTGGGCAGCGTCTTTGACCTGTCCAATGCCCGCGTCGCCCGCATCCTCAACAGCAAGGTGCTCCTCATCACCCCGGGCGGTATCGGTCGTCCCATCGACGAAGGAGCGCTGAATGCCGCGCTCTTCGAGAAGGAGGGCGTCGAGGTCATTGGCGTCGTGATGAACAAGGTGCTGCCCGATCGGCTGGAGTCCATCGAGGAAATCGCCCGGCGCGGGTTTGGCCGCCTCGGGTTGGAGCTTCTCGGCGTGCTGCCCGAAGAGGAAATCCTCATGCAGCCCACGCTCCAGCAGGTCTGCGAACATATCGGGGGTGAGACGTATCATGGGTCGGAATTCGCCCGCAACCGCGTCACTTACACCATGATCGGGGCAATGAGCTCAGCCAATCTGTTCCGCAACGTGATCCCTGGCACCCTCCTCGTGGTCCCCGGCGACCGGGAGGATGTCGTCCTGGCAGCCGTTTCGCGCTCGCTGGAGAGCGATGGAGGGCCATTCTGCGGCGTCGTCCTCTCCGACAATCTGAAGCCCAATGATCGCCTGCTGGAGATCATGAAGGACGCCCCACTTCCCGTAATCGGCTCCAAGCGAAATAGTTATAGCATCGCGAGTCGCATTCACTCCATGACGGTTAAGACGCTGCCTGGGGATACGGAAAAGATTTCCCGCATCCAGAATCTCGTCAGCGAGTACGTAGACGTCCCCCGTATCCTGGAGAAACTGGGGATCAAGGGTTCCTCGAGTTCCTCCGCAATCCATTGACAGCGGCACGAGGGTTGCTTGTAATGCCACCCCTATGAGGTTTCCGCTGCCACTGACGGCGAAGATTGCAGGCTATATCATCGGGAAAAAGCTGCGGGGAGTGGACAAGTTCGCGACTGTTTTGCAGTTGGAACCCCTCCATACGTGCAACCTGACGTGCACTGGCTGCGGTCGTATTCGCGAATATTCGACATCGCTCAAGGACGTAATGAGCCTGGAAGACTGCCTCGGAGCCGCCGAGGAGTGCGGAGCGCCGATGATCTCCATCTGCGGCGGGGAACCGCTCATCTATCCCCACATCGAGAAGCTCGTGGAAGGTCTGCTGGGGCAGGGCCGCATTGTCTATATCTGCACAAACGGCATCTTCATGCGCAAAAAAATGCGCGAGTGGCTCGCCAGCGAGTACACGCAAAACAAGGACGCCGTGGAGGCGTACCTCCAGAAGCTCACGAGCGAGGATCTGATCACCCCGGCCCATGCCGAGGAGGTGCGCAACCCGAAGAACCCGCCGAGCAGCCATGTCATCCGCCCCAGCGGCTGGATGTACTGGAACGTCCACCTCGACGGCCTCGAGCGTACCCACGACCTCATCGTGGAGCGCGAGGGCGTCTTCAAAGAGTGCATCGCCGCCATCCGCATGGCCAAAATCCTCGGGTATCAGGTCGCGACGAACACGACGATCTACAAGGAAACCGACATGGCCGAGATCGAGCAGATGTACGATTACCTCTCCTGGCTCGATGTCGACGGCCACACCATCTCGCCCGGCTACGACTACGACTCGGCCAAGGAGGACATGCGCAAGCGCCTCAATCTCGAACCCGAGAATTTCTTCCTCACCCGTGCGGCGACCAATGAGAAGTTCCGGGACATTCGCTCCTGGGGGGAGAAGTACACGCTCTTCGGCACGCCGATCTATTTCGATTTCCTCGCTGGCACTAGGGATCTGACCTGCTCGGCCTGGGCGATTCCCACCCGCAACATCCGGGGTTGGAAGGCTCCCTGCTACCTGATGACCGACGGGCATTACTCCAGTTACCAGGAGTTGCTCACCAAGACCGATTGGGAGAAATACGGCGTCGTCGATGGCGTGGCTCGCGACAAGCGGTGCGAAAACTGCATGGTGCATTGCGGCTACGAGCCCAGCGCCACCCTCGGCAAGTGCGCCCAGCCCGGCGACACGTGGAAGAACATCAAGTTTAACTTCGGCCCCAAGCCGCCTCGCCGCCTGGAGGGCGCAACGGTCCAGGCCTTCACTGGCGTGACCGCAGGCAACGGACACAAGACCGGCCGACCGCAGAAGGAAGCCCAAACCGCAGCATGACCCCACTCGCCCGCCCCGTGTTCCCCTTCGAATCTCCTGAACTCACACTGCTCGCCGAACCCAAGTCGGTCGAGGAGTCCATCACGAAGGCTCAAGGGAACCTGCTGCGCCAGCAGCGGGCGGACGGACACTGGGAGGCCGAGCTTCTCGTCGACAGCACGCTGTGCTCGGACTACGTGCTCTACATGCACTGGGCCGACCGGGTCGACGAAGACCTCCAGCGCAAGTGCATCGCCCATATTCGCCGCCGCCAGTTAAGCGACGGCGGATGGAACATCTTCATCAACGGCCCGAGCGAGATCAACGCCTCGGTGAAGGCTTACTTTGCCCTCAAGCTCGCCGGCCATTCACCAAACGCTCCCTGGATGCGCGAGGCTCGCGCAAACATCCTGCGCCTCGGCGGCATCCCCGCCACCAACACGTACGCGAAGCTTTATCTCGCCCTCCTCGGCCAGTTCCCGTGGAAGTACGTGCCGACGATCCCGCCGGAGATTTTCCTCTTCCCGCAGTGGTTCTTCTTCAACCTCTCAGAGATGTCCTCGTGGACGCGCCCGATCCTCGCGCCGCTCACGATCCTGAACCACTTCAAGCCCACGCGCACGCTCCCGGCGGAGTTCCAGCTCCATGAGCTGTATCCGGCGGGCCTGGAGAACACCGACCTGTCGCTCAAGAAGGAGCCTCGCTTCTGGGCCTGGCGCAATTTCTTCCTGCGCTGCGACCAACTGCTGAAGATTTACAATAATCTCCCATTCCATCCGCTCCGGCAGCACGCGCTGAAGGTCGCGGAACAGTGGATGACCGAGCGCATGGGCGAAGGCAGCGAGGGACTCGCCGCCATCTTCCCGTCGATGCTCAATGCCATGATGGCGCTCAAGGTGCTCGGCTACAAAGACGACCACCCGCTCGTGCAAAAGGCCGACCGCGATTTCGCCGGGCTGTTCGTCGATGACCCGGAGGATTTCCGCATCCAGCCCTGCCTGTCTCCCGTATGGGATACCGCCATCACCACCATTGCATTGGCGGAGTCCGGAGTTCCCGGCACTGACGAGGCGATGCAGCACGCCGCCCAATGGCTGGAGGACCGCGAGGTGCGATTCGTCGGCGACTGGGCGCAGCGCGTGCACGGCATCGAGCCGAGCGGCTGGGCCTTCGAGCACGACAATAAATATTACCCCGACACCGACGACACGATGATGGTGCTCATGGCACTGCGTCATGTCCCGGCGAAGGACAAGGCAAAACGCGACGAGCAGTTTCAGCGCGCGCTCAAGTGGCTCCTCGCCTTCCAGTGCGACGACGGCGGCTGGGCGGCGTTTGACAAGGACGTGACCGCCCGCTGGCTCGAGCACGTGCCCTTTGCCGACCACAACGCCATCCTCGACCCGACCTGCAGCGACCTCACGGCCCGCGTGCTCGAACTGCTCGGCTACATCGGCTACGACCGCGAGAGCATGGTGGTGAAGCGCGCCGTCGCCATGCTGCGCCGTACGCAGGAAACCGACGGTTCCTGGTATGGACGCTGGGGCGTGAACTATCTCTACGGCACCTGGCAGGTCCTGCGCGGGCTGGCCGCCATCGGCGAGAACATGGATCAGGAGTGGATTCGCCGCGGCCGTGACTGGCTGGAGAGCTGCCAGAACGAGGACGGCGGCTGGGGCGAGACCTGCGAATCGTACAATTTCCCGGCGCTGAAGGGCCGCGGACCAAGCACCGCCAGCCAGACGGCCTGGGCGCTCATGGGCCTGTGCGCCTGCGGCGATGCCTCACGCGAATCCATCGAGCGCGGCGTGGCGTACCTCACGCGGACGCAGGAGGCGGATGGTTCCTGGACGGAGGACTACACGACCGGCACCGGATTCCCGTGCGTCTTCTACCTCAAGTACGAGATGTACCGGCAGCACTTCCCGCTGCTCGCCCTGGCGACATACCAGCAGATGGTGCAGCGCTGACGCCGCCTACTGCTCAGGGCTCATCAGGGCCGACAGGCGGCAGCGCAGGCGGAAGAAGAAGCTATTGCCCTCAAACTTTGCCTTCAGGTCCTCCTCGATGCTGCGGGCAAAGTCGGCCTCGAACATCTTCTCCACATCCTTCGCGAATCGCTGATCCTCGACGGCGGCGGCCAGTTCGAAGTTCAGCATGAAGGAGCGGTAGTCGAAATTCACCGAACCCACGATCGCCACCTCGCTATCCGCGAGCATGACCTTCTGATGCATGAAGCCCGGCTGGTAGCGCCAGATACGCACGCCCGCCTCGTGCATCATGGGATAGAAGGTGAACGCAGAAAGCCACGGCAGCGTGTGGTCGATGCCCTGCGGCAGGATGATGCGCACATCCACGCCTCGCAGGGCGGCATGAGCCAGCGCGGAGCGCAGCGCCGGATCGGGGACAAAGTACGGGCTGGCGATCCAAAGCCGCTCGCGCACGTCGTGAATGATCTCGCAGATGACGGCGGACGAGACATTCCATACCTCCGCCGGGCCGGACGCAAAAGGCAATACCCGCTCGTCGCCCACTACCCGGGGACGGATCGGGATTTTCGGCACCTCGCCGCCCGAGGCATAGCGCCAGTCCTCGGCAAAGGACACCTGGAGGGACTGCACCGCTGGCCCCTCGATCTTCATGTGCGTGTCGCGCCAGGCCCCGAGCGGGCCGAGGCCCATATATTCGTCACCCGCGTTCAAGCCGCCAATGAAGGCGGTGTGCCCATCGACCACGACCAGCTTGCGGTGATTGCGGAAATTCACCTGAAACCGGCGGCCCATCTGGCGATTGGTCACAAAAGATCTCACCGGCACGCCGCCAGCCTCCAACTCCTCGACAAACGACTCGGGCAGGCCCTTCGCGCCGACAGAGTCATAAAGCAGCCAGCACTTGACCCCCCGGCCCGAGGCAGCGAGGAGGCGGTCTTTCAATCCCCGCCCAACCCCGTCGTCGTGAACGATGTAAAACTGAACGATGACATAATCCTGCGCGCCTTCAATCGCCGCATAAATCGCGTCGAATGTCTCCTTGCCGTCGACGAGAAGTTTTGTGCGATTGCCATGTGTGACCGGAAAATGGCGCAAATCCTCGCCCAGCCGCTCGGCGTCCCGGTATTTTCCGGAAAAGTGCGCCCGGAAGGGAATCATCGCCTCGCGCGTGGCGGTCATGAAATCATCCAGTTCCTTGCACTTTCCCGTCCCCGCCCGCACGTAGCCGGAGAAGCGGGATTCCCCAAAGATGAGAAACATCGGCACGGCGATGTAGGGCAGGACCAGCAGCGACAGCCCCCAGGCAATCGACGCCTGCGGGGTGCGGGAAATCATCACCGCCTGGATGGCGAAGTAGATGCCCGCCGCCTGGAAAGCAAACGTCACCAGGGAAACAATGATGGCGATCAGTTCTAACATACCGGCGCAGGTACCTCTATCGCTTCACAGACATCTCGCCAACCCGGGAAATTCCAGACGTTGGGAAAACCTTTGCACTGGTAAGGCTTCGCCTCCTGGATGCGGCAGTCGCGGCCCTCGAGAAAAATGCACTCTCCCGTGGGCTTGTCGATCAGCGCCAATCCATCCCGGGCAGGCCGCAGGCGGGTGTACTGCTGGACGAACTCATACTCGCTCAGCCCCAGATACGCCGCGATGTCGCGGATGTCCGCATCGCCCAATTTCACAAAACCGGGCCAACGACAGCAGTTTGTGCAGCGCTGGCAGGCGTAGTAGACCTTGGGAGCAGGAGAATCAGGCGCTTCGGACATCGTCGCCGCACACCATAAATTCTTTTTCTTTTCTGGCCAGCGCGCATCTCTTCTTGCGAATAGGTCTCAAGTGCATAGAATGGAATCACGACCATGTGTTCCAGTCTCCAACTTGCAGGGTATCCCGCCAAGACGTGGCGTCATGACGCCGCCGGGATCGTGGAGGAACTTTTCCGCACCACCTCGCCGGAATACTGGGACATGCTGATCGACCTCCGGCAGGAGCTGCTGCATGGCCGGAACTGGAACACGACGTTTGACCTGTTCCTGAAGTGCCGACTGGCGCTGGAGACCCAGCACTATCTCCCCTTTTACCGCCTGCGGAACCTCCTCGCGGGCAGCTTGCGCCTGGAGGCTCACGGCGAGGACATCGGGCTGGCCCGCATCCTGCGCCGGAAGCATCGCTCGCTGGCGGACATCCGCCGCCACATCACGCGCGATCTCTTTGAGCATGAGCTGGTCGAGTCTCTCGATCATCCGCTGAAGCTCGAAGTCGTCGAGCGGATCTAGTTTTTAAAACTCTTTGCCCACAAAAAAGGCCGGTGTTTCCACCGGCCTTTTTGATTTTCGGGAGTCTCGATCCGCTTACGGATGGGTCATTTCCTCGGCCTTCACCCATTCGGCGAACTGCTCGGGAGTGACGTGTCCCAGGGCTACGGCGGCCTCCAGGAGACTGGAGCCGTCCTTGTGCGCCTTCTTGGCGATCTGGGCGGACTTGTCGTAACCGATGTGCGGGTTGAGCGCGGTGACGAGCATCAGCGAGTTCTTCACGTACTCGGCGATGCGCTCGCGGTTCGGCTCGATGCCCACGGCGCAATGCTCATCAAAGGAGATGAAGCCATCAGCGAGGAGACGGACGGAGTTGAGGAAGTTGAAGACGATGACGGGCTTGAAGACGTTCAGCTCGAAGTTGCCCTGCGAGCTGGCGACGCCGATGGCGGTGTCGTTGCCGATGACCTGCACGGCGATCATGGTGATCGCTTCGCACTGGGTCGGGTTCACCTTGCCCGGCATGATCGAGGAACCCGGCTCGTTCTCCGGGATGGTGAGCTCACCGAGGCCGCAACGCGGGCCGGAAGCCAGCCAGCGAACGTCGTTGGCGATCTTCATGGCGGAACAGGCGAGCGATTTGACCGCGCCGCTGGCGAAGACGAATTCGTTGTGCGAGGAGAGCGCAGCAAACTTGTTCGCCGCCGAGACGAACGGCAGGCCGGTGAGTTGGGCGATGTACTTCGCCGCAACCTCGCCGAAGCGCGGATGGCTGTTCAGGCCGGTGCCGACGGCGGTGCCGCCGATGGCGAGCTTGTAAAGGCCAGCCTGAGCATCCTCGACGCGCTTGATGTCATCATCGAGAAGGGTGACGTAGCCGGAGAATTCCTGGCCGAGCGTGAGCGGAGTGGCGTCCTGCAGGTGGGTACGACCGATCTTGACGATGCTGTCGAACTCCTTGGCCTTCTTGTCGAGCGTATCGCGCAGGCGGCGGGCGGCAGGCAGGAGTTTCTCATGCACCTGCACGGCGGAGGCGATGCTCATCGCGGTCGGGAAGGTGTCATTCGACGACTGCGACATGTTCACGTCGTCATTCGGATGGACCGGCTTCTTGGAACCGAGAACGCCGCCGGCGATTTCAATCGCGCGGTTCGAGATGACCTCGTTGGCGTTCATGTTGCTCTGGGTGCCGCTGCCGGTCTGCCAGATGCGCAGCGGGAAGTGGTCGTCCAGCTTGCCCGCGATGACTTCATCGGCGGCCTGCACGATGAGCTTGGTCTTTTCGTCGGAAAGCTTGCCGAGCTCATTATTAGCCAGGGCGCAGGCTTTTTTCAGGATGCCGAGCGCGCGGATCAATTCCGGCGGTTTCACGTCATTGCCGATATTGAAATGGATGAGGGACCGGGCGGTCTGCGCGCCCCAGTAGCGATCGTGCGGTACGGAGATCTGGCCCATGGTGTCGGTCTCGACACGGTGGGTTTCACTCGGAGAGAGAGGTACGTTTGTGCTCACGGGCCATGACGATACCCGGTGCTCAGCGAGGACGCAAGAAACCCCGCCAAATATTAGCGAATGTAATAGTACGGGTTGGGTAATTTGACCGCCGTGCGGGCGTATCCACCCTCCAGATCGCTAAATTGGTCACCCATGTTCAGGACAATGACCTGCCCGGCCTCGGTCAGCTTGCGCCGTACGCCGGACTTGAAGGGGACAATGGAGGGCTGGCTGTAGTTGTCCGGCTTGAGAAAGAGTCCGCTCCAGCCGGTGAGGCCGGCCGCCTTGAGCTGGCGCACGGTATCCACACGCAGCGACTCCACACGCCCGGAGATGAGATAGATGGGAATCCCGGCTGCCCGGGCTTTGTCGTAAATCGCCTTGGTCGGAGCGAGGGCGGGATCGGAATGCGTCCTTACCCAGGCAAAGAAGGTATCGACCTGGAAGCCGAACCCCTTGGCCGTGAGATACTCCCAGTTGCTCAGCAACGTTTCATCAATATCGAAGACGACCGCCATTTGCTGGCGTGGCTGTGTGCTGGCGATCGCGCGATCGAGGGCGGCTTCTCCACGCCGCGCCGCCTGCGCAAAGCACCTCTCATAGTCCCCCGAGTCGTGCCAGCCGACGAGCTGCTGCTTGTACAGCCCGAGATTGGGACGGGGTTCACACGGGGCGCACCCGGCGAAAACCGCGGCCAGACTGACTACGACCAGCAGACGTCTCACGGGAACTCCCCGGACTAGGAGCCGTAGGAACCCTCCACGCGCTCGGCCACATCGCGGAAGCTGTAGTCGACCTCGTAGATTTCCTTCATGCACTCGATGCACTTGTCGGCCTGACCCATTTTCTCGTAAACGAGGCCCAGCTTGTAAGTGATCTCCTTCTTCGTAGCGTCCATCTGGTAGAGTTCGCTCTTGGCCTTCTCAAGGATCTTCGAGGCGAGGTCGAACATCCCGCGGCCCATGTAGCACTCGCCGAGGAGGCTCATGGCGCGCAGGCGCACACTGGGATTCTGCTGGGCGCGCTGGAGTTCCTGGATGGCGTCCTTGTAGTTGCCGGTGGCAACCAGGATCTCGCCAAGCTCGAAGCGAAGCATGAGATCGGTCGGGTTGCGCTCCACGCGTTTTTGGGCCTCCTCAAGCAGAAGACTGGCCCGCTGGCGCTTGATATCTTCCAACTGGGCGGCGTACTCGGCGGCCTCGGGCGTACCGCCATTGGCGGCGAGATACTCCTCGTAACCGGCGATGGAGACATCGTACTGCTTGATCCTGAGGTCGCTGAGCTTGCGCACCAGCGAGGAATCTGATCCGGCCGTGAGCTCGACGGCGTAATTGTACCAGTTTACCGCGGACTCGAGGTCGTCCTTTTGCTCGTACATCTCCGCGATGCGGCGGGAGACATCGACATTCGAGGGGTCCTGCTCGACGCGGGCATGCAGGTCGGCGAGGAGATTGTCGATCATCTCATCACTGCGTACGACGCGATTCTGCTGCTCAAGGGCGACAGCCTCGTCCTTGTTGCGGATGAGGTCGCGGTAGGTCGTCTCCTCCTTTTCCCAACCGCCACGCTGCATGGAGGCGGCGGCGGAGGCGTCCTTGCCACCCTTCACGGCGGCAAGGTCATTGGGGGTCACCTGGATGATCTTGTTGTAAATATCGACGGCCTTGTGAGGCTGGCCCGTGGTCATGAGGAGCTTGGCCAGCTCGTGCATCGTCTTGGTATCCTTGGGATTGCCTGCGATGATGGTCTCGAGGGCAAACTCCGCCACCTCAGGCATACTGGCTGCGAGCGCGGCATCCTTGAGGAGTTGGTTGGCCGCTGGATTGTGCGGCTCGTTTTCCAACGTCTTCTCAATGGTATCGAGCGCGGCCACCGGATCCTTCTTGATCAGGCTCTGGACCTTGATCGAATTGAAGGAGGCTCCGGAAAGCCCGCCAAGAAGGCTCTTTTTTCCGGCGGATTTGGCTACCGCAGCCTTGCGAACGAGCTGGCGGCCGACGAGGAAATTGGGACAGGCTTTGAGAACGCCCTGCAGTAGTTGAATCGCGTACCCGTAGTTTCGCAATTCCATGGCACTCATAGCCTTAAGCCATGGAGCGCGTTGAGCTTCGGGAAGTTCTTTTTCAGTGATTACGGGCATAGGTCGGGGTGAACGAACGGGTGCGGTTAAGGGGTAGGAGCCTGCGAGGTCGGCGCAGCCTGGGCCTTCCCACTTCCTTGACTATTAACAAACTCCGTCAGCGATTTCCACTCTGTTGCAGCACCTTGGGCAAAATCAGTCGTTCCGTGCTCGTAAAGAACGACGAACCCGAAGGTGAAAATGGCCAGCAGGGCAACTCGAAGCAGCAGGGCAAGCAGGGACATCATGACAGGATGGCAGGTAGGATGGTGAAGGATCGGCGCAGGCTCGTTCCGGGGGCGATGACCTGGATGCCGGGTTTGTTTTCAAATGCTGTGGGGGGATTGGAATCCGGGAGGCCCCAACAAGGTTCGACGCAGAGAAATGGGTGCATGTCGCTCCAAAGCGTCACATACGGAGCCTCGGAGAAATCGAGGGAAACCCGGCGGCCGCTGGCGGGGTCGTCGATGACAAAGGTGCGCTCCGCCACGCCCTCAAGGCCCAGGATGTAGGAACCCTCCAGGTCGGCGGCAGGAAACGGCGACTCGCCTCCCGCGTGCTCGATCGTCTGGATTTCTCCACTGAGAAAATTCCCCGGTGCCATGTGACGGGCATAAACCCCGGGTGGCAGAAGGAGTTTCGCGGTGAGCGGAGAACTGACGGCAAAGCCGGGATGCAGGCCGAAGCTGACGTGGGCGTCGCTCGCCGGCTCCTCGTTAAGGAAAGTGAACTCCACCGTCACGCCTCGCCCGGACAGCGAGTAGGTCAGGTCGAGGGAGACACGGAGCGGATAAAAATCCTGCGGCACGCGATCCGCCGGAACGTGATAGGTGAGCGAATTTTCGCCCACCGTGGGCGCGTCGAAGTCGAAAGCCCGGAGGAACCCGTGATTGCCTCCTTTGATGAGGTGCCCGCGGTAGTTGGATTGCTCCTTCCAGAGACGGTGGAGGTAGTATCCCATCACGGTGGCGTGATTGGCCCAGCCGCTCTCCGGTTTGGCCGTCTCGCCATCGCGATAGAGGAATCCCTTCCACTCGCCCGAGGGGGCCTTGGCGGCGAGGCTGACCATCTCGGCACCCTTGCGATTGACTGCGATCTTGAACTGGTCGCCAGTCAGGATGTCCAGAGTCACGCCGTCGGAGACGCTTTCGGAGTAGTCAGCCATGGAGGGGATGCAAGCATGTTGCGCCCCGGAGATCAAACACTGCAATGCCCTACTCTCCACGATAAGCCTCAGCCACGGTACGGGCGAGGATCCCGATGCCCTCGCGTACGACGTGGTCCTCCATGGCAAAGCTGAGGCGGATGCACTCGTGAGCGTGCCGCCAGTCGGGGGGCATCCCTACCGCAAAGTAATGACCGGGAACGATCAACACCCCGCGCTCCTTCAAGCGCACGTAGAGTTCCTCCGCCGAGATCGGCAGCCCCCGGAACCAGAGCCAGAGGAACAACGCCCCCTCGCTCGCATGCACATGGTAGTCGAGCGAGTCGTCGAAATATTCGTCGACCCAGCCGAGCGCCTGCCGGGATTTGGCCTCGTAATATGGGCGGATCACCTCGCGGCTCAGGCGGAGGATTTCCCCGCTTTCCATGATCGGACGCACGAGCGTCTGGCCGATGTTGCCATTGGCGAGGCCGACGACGGCATTGAGGGAGCTCACCGCCCGGATGATCTCGGGCCGGGCCACGATCACCGCTGTGCGGGTGCCGGGCAGGCCGAGCTTCGACAGGCTGAGGGTAAGAATGATGTTTTCGTTCCAGATCGGGCGCACATCGCGAAAGATGATGCCGGGGAAGGGCGCGCCGTAGGCATTGTCGATGATGAGCGGGATGCCCGCCTCGCGCGCAATGCTATCGAGACGAAGGATTTCCTCGTCGGTAAGGACATTGCCCGAGGGATTCGTCGGGCGAGACAGGCAGATCGCCCCGGTGCGATCACTGATCGGGAGCCGGGCAAAATCGATGCGATATTTGAATCGATGATCCGGCAGGAACTCGATATCCGGCTCGGCCGACTCGAACAGCCCGGGCGCGATCCCCTGGTTCGCGTACCCGATATACTCGGGCGCAAGCGGCAGGAGGACGGTGCGCTTTTCCTCCGCGAACTGGCCGGCAAGGAGGTTGAAAAGATAGAAAAACGCCGTCTGGCCGCCAGCCGTCACAACCACGTTCTCCCGGGTCACGGGCCAGCCGTACTCGCGCTCCAGCAATCCCGCCACGGCGTCGCGAAAGGCGCTATTGCCCGCCGGAGGGTCGTAATTTGCCAGCATCCGGTCGTAGGCTCCGCCATCAGCGAGGAGGTCGGACATGCGATGTCTCCACACCTCCTGCACGGCGGGAATATGCGCGGGATTCCCCCCGCCCAGCATCCGCATCGTCCCGCGGGCATCGGCGAGAGCGTGCCCGAGGTCGTCCATCAGTTCTTCAATACCGCTGCCGGAGGCTAGCGCGCGGCCGAATTCCGATTTTTCCAACACCCGACGGATGCTGCCAGCGACGAGCTCCGGGAGAAACAGAAAAAAGTTTCCGTTTTAGCCTGAGCTGATTTGCCGTATTTTGGAAATTCCATGACGTTCTCAGAAACATACGCCGCGGGTGAGTGCTTGAAGTCCCCGCTGGTGCAGCGTTTTGCGCGGCTCATCGAGCCCTGCAGCGACGCCACCATCCAAAGGATGGCCCGGGAGTCCTCCGCCCTCACCCGCCGTCACTTTGGAAAGACGATGCGTTTGTTCGCACCGATCTACCTCTCGAATGAGTGTATCAACTCCTGCTCGTATTGCGGATTTTCGCGCGAAAACGCCATTCTGCGCGTTACGCTTGAGCTTGAGGAAACCGCCCGTGAGGCCGATCACCTCGTCAAGGAAGGCTACCGCAACATCCTGCTCGTCGCGGGCGAACATCCGAAATTCGTCTCCGGGGATTATCTCCTCCGCACCATCGAACGCCTGCGCCCCATGGTGCCCAGCCTGTCCCTGGAGGTCGCCCCGATGGAGACCGAGGAATACGCTCCGCTCGTGAAAGCCGGAGCCGACGGCCTGGTGGTTTATCAGGAGACGTATCACGCCGAGACCTATCGCGAGATGCACCTGACCGGGCCGAAGAAAGATTACGCGTGGCGGCTGGATTGCCCAGAGCGTGCGTATGCCGCGGGATTCCGCCGCATCGGCATCGGTGCGCTTTTCGGCCTCTGGAAGTGGCAGGAGGAGGCCATCGCGCTGGCCGCCCATCTCGAGCACCTGCAAAAGAACTGCTGGAAGTCCCAGCTCACCGTCAGCATGCCGCGCCTGCGTCCGGCGGCGGGGGAATTCCAGCCCCGCTACATCCTGCCGGATCGCGAATTCATCCAGGTGATGTGCGCGCTTCGCCTCTGTTTCCCGCATGTCGGCATCGTCCTGAGCACGCGGGAAATGCCCGAGCTGCGCGATGCCATCGCTCCGCTCGGCGTGACCATGATGAGCGCGGGCAGCCACACCGAACCCGGCGGCTACACCGGCCAGGGCAAGGACAAGCTGCACCAGACCGTGCGCGGCAAGGCCCAGGAACCGACTGGTGGTGAAAGAGCCGAGGAGCAATTTGCGATCTCCGACGCCCGGTCCACCGCCGAGGTCGCCGCCCGCCTGCGCGAACTCGGCCTGGAGCCCGTCTGGAAGGACTGGGACCCCGCCATCCTCAACGCCGCGTGAAAACGGTAACCGTCAACGGTCAGCCGCGCGAGGTCGCAGCCTCGACGGCGGCGGAACTAGTCGAGGAACTCGGTCTCCCCGCCCCCACCGTGCTGGTGGAGATCAACGGCAAGGCGCTCCACCGCTCCGAGTGGCCCACGGAGGCAATCTCCGAGGGCGGTGTGATCGAAATCCTGCGCGTCAGCGCGGGCGGCTAGGCTGACTTGTCCTTTCGCACCCCCCGCCGGAAAACCACCACGGCCAGAAGACCCGCCGCGACGAGGAATACCGCTCCCGGCTCCGGCACAGCCGTGTAGACGAGATTCAGGTTCGTGCCATCCAGCTCGACCGACCAGGAACTGCGGGGATCGAATTCATTGAGAAAGCCTGTGGTGTCGACGAAGAACGCCATGGGATCAAACCCTTCGATGCCACCCGCCACGCTGGCGAGCGTGAACACATAGCGGGCGAAGGGTTCCTCGAGCCCCGCCGCCTGCCCGGCCTGAAGGTCTGCCCCCAGCGTAAGCACCCGAATCGTAAACGGGTCGGCATCCGTGGCAGAAAGCGTCAACACACCGGAAACTGACACGGTGTCGTAGCCAATGCCCGCTGCTGCGGAGGCATCGGCGAGTTCCCATTCAAAAACACTGCCGCCTGCCCACGCAGCGGTTCCAGCCGAGAGCATGCCCGGGCTGTTGCCGGGAGCGAGCACACCTCCACTCTTGACGATCAGGTCCGCCACGTCGCCCGTACCACGCACCGCCGCGCCGCTCTTCACCATGACCGTACCGGAGAATGTCGCGCCCGTCGTATTGACCGCGCCTCCGGACTCGACGTCGACATTTCCTCCGATCGTACCGGAGTAATTCGCCAACCCGGAAACCTTATGCGTCCCGGAGTAATTCGTCGCACCGCTGAGAGTGCCACTTTTGAGGATGATCGTATTGCCAATCCCGTATCCCGCGAGGTTCAACGTTCCTCCGTCCACCTCCACCGCCCCTGTACCGAACGCCCCGGCGTGACCAGCGACCAGGCTGCCCCGCCAGACGTAGGTGCCGCCGGAGTAGGTGTTGGAGGCATTCAGCGTCTGGCTGCCATCCCCGTCCTGAGTCAAGGAGCCCTCCCCGCTGATCTGTCCGGAGAAGGTATGACTGCCCACTGAGGCGATCTTTAGGCTGGCGGAACCCATCAGCACTGTCCCCTCGCCCTCCAACCCGGCAATGGTCTGATCGAAATTGTTGAGATTTACCGCCGCACCCGAGAGCACCTTGATCGCGGCATTGGGGCTAAAGACATCGACCGCCATCGCCTTAATCGTGCCTTCTTCGGCCGCGAGGCGTCCGGTGAAGGTGTTGGCGGCATACCAGTTCATCGACGCCGCACCCTTTTTCACCACCTCACCCGTTCCCTCGATGGAACCAGCCCAGATGTTCGTCACCCGGTTGAGATTCGTCAGCGTGGCTCCGCCCAGCTTAAGGACACCCGACTCGAATTGACCACTTCGAGAGTTATAGGAATCCAGATCACCGACGGTCTGGTCGTGCCCATTCAGATCGATCGTCGCCCCGCCGTTAAGGAACACTGCCGATGCTTCGCTCAGCGCTCCGGCTGCATCGGTCTTAAGGATTCCTCCTCGAACGATGGTGTTGCCCGAATGGCTGCTCGCTCCGCTCAGGCTGAAAGCCCCCGAACCTTCCTTGATGAAACCTCCGCTGCCGGTGAATGCCCCGCTGTACGAGGTGGACTTATCCTCGCCCCCCACTGTCAGCGTCACGCTTTGACCTTCGGAGTTGGAAAGGGCGATATCCGATGCGCCGCTAAACGCGCCAAAAGTTAAGACCGTAATCTCTGATCCAAAGATCGCCGTTCCGCCATTGGCCGTGAAGGTGGCTTGAGCGAGGGCATTTTCGTGTTCGATAACAACATTGCCTTGCTCGGCGATGAGTTCTCCGGTGAAGGAATTTTCCTGCGTAAGCCTCAGGTTCCCGGCTCCGGCCTTCGCAAAGCTGCCACTTCCGGTGATCTCGCTTCGTATGGAAAGGAGGCTGTCGTTTTTGATCCTCGATCCTTCGCCCGTAACGAGAAAGCCTCGAATGGAAGTTCCCTGATAGCGATAGTCAGTATTCAACTGTCCGCCGCTCAGAGTGAGCGGCCCGGTGCCAAACACACCCTCGTTATCGGCGCTTACCGTACCTCCAGCGATATCAAACCCTCCTGTGTACGAATATTCCGAAATAAAATCGCTGGCACCCAGACGCACTCCATTTCCGGTGATGTGAACTGTACCTCCCGTTAACCGGATGCCTCCATCCCCCTCGATGGCACCTTGAAAATATCCCCGTGCGTAGACATTGAGCGTGGCGCCTCCGAAGAGGGAAATGATATGATAAGTTCCCGAGGCGGTTTCGGGATCGCGGAAGCCATGGTCGACCCAGTCCATTGAAGAGTCGCCATAGAACTTGTAGCCGACCTTGAGGGTATGTATGCCGCCAGTATTGTCCCCACAAAAGATTCCGTCCTCGGGCGAGGGAATGCACTCGTCGTCCGAGGCAAGCACAGCCTGCCAGGGCAAGGCCATCGCCATCAAAACACCCGTCAGAAGAAACCGAAATTTGTGCAGCAGGAACGTCATGTACGCCAAAAACGGACAGGCTGTACGGTTGTTCCCGCCGAACTGCAAAGCCCGAATCGCCCAACGGCATCCTCTGTCGCCAGACAGCATCTCCACGGTCTTGGCAGCAGTCAAAACAGAGGACAAAATGACCGCATGCGATCGTTTGGAATATTTCTTCTAGGGTGCCTTTGCATCCTTTCCGTCCAGGGGGCAGAATATCCTGCGATCGGGGAGGATATCTATGATGCCCAGGCGGACGGGCAGGTGCAGATCGATGATGCCGTGCGAGGGGCCGCCATGGAGCACAAATTCGTCGTCGTGATTTTTGGAGCGAACTACTGCAAAGGTTGCCGGGCGCTGGAGTCGCTGCTCCAGACCGATCCCGAACTTTCGACTCTCGCCCGGAACCGCTTTGTCGTCGTCCACATTGATGCCAACAAGTTCAAGAACCGCAACGCCGAGGTAAAGGAGCGGTACTACCCGGGATTTCCCGGGGTGCCCAGCGCCATCGTACTGGACTCTGCGGGCGTGAAGCTGGCAGAGAAAAGCGGACGGGAATGGACCACCACAGACAAAAAGGCTTTTGATCCCGAGAAAATCCGTACTTCCTTTCAAGAATGGGCAAGCCTGCTTCCCTGAAAAAATCTCCCGCGCCGAAATCCGTCGCAATTCAGCCACTCTCGGAAAGCCTGCTTTATCGCGTTGCGCAATGTCTCCTGGCGGCTCCGGTAAAGACCGCTCCCGCCGAGGCGCTTGCGCTGCTGGCACCGCGCTTCGAGGCTGACCGTGTATGGCTCATCCGGCTCGATGAAGGGTTGCAGAACTTCTGGGTATCCTATGAATGGTGCGCCGAGGGTGTACTGCCATGCCTGCCCGACATGCCGGGCGTTCCCACCGCGCTGATCGCCCATCCGCTACGAAGTTTCACCAAAGGCCAGATCGTCATCCTGGACGACATCGAGAAACTCCCGCCCGACGCCCAGCCGCTGAAAGAAGAGATGCGCCGCGAAGGAAATTTCGCCACGGCCGGGGCACCGATCTTTCGCGATGGGAGACTCGTCGCCCTCATCGGCCTCGACGATACCCGCAAGGTCCACGCCTGGACGCCCGAGGAAATGGAGGAACTCCGCCTCCTCGGCGATCTGATTTTCACCGCCGCCGAGCGCGCCATCGAAGCCGCCTCAGCCGCTCCGGCTGATCCACCGCCGCCGGAACCCAACGGCTGCTACGTGCGCACAGGCAACTGCCACGTTCAGGCCAGATGGAATGAAATCATCCTGATTTCAGCCGATGGCGACCATTCCCGCGTACGCCTAGAGGGGGGTAGAGAATTTTTTGAGCTCAAGGCCCTGTCCGCGTGGGAAGCGATGCTTCCCGCCAATCGTTTTACCCGCGTTCACCGCTCTCACATCATAAATTGGTCCCATGTACGCCGCCTGCTCCGCACCTCCGGCGGTCGCTGGACACTCGAGGCCGCCCACGCACCGCCCGTACCAGTGGGGCGCTCGTACCAAGCTGAGGTGCGAAAACACATCAATCTGCGAGCCATTAGCTAACAGCTACTCCGCCCGGGCGACGTAGTCGCCCATGTCGACACCGAAGCGGCGACCGTCCACCTCGGGATTCAGCTCCGAGTATTTCTGGCCGTCCCAGACGACGATCTTCATCTTTGGATCAGTCGTCAACGAGCGCACGAGACCGTACTGGCTAAAGTTCTCCGTGCGATAGCCATCGAGCGCGACGATGACCATGCCCTGCTTGAGTCCTTTGCCTTCGAGGAAGGCGCTGGTCTCACGGATGGCAACGCCTTTCTGCGGCGACCCGGAAAACGAAGTCAAAGCAACCTCCTGAAGTCCACCAGGGAAAATGGACCCGATAAGCTCATTGTAACGCGCCTCATCCACGTACTGCGGCGCGCTTTTCCTCATGCGAGCCAGAAGGGCTGTCTCTTCGACGAACTTTCCATCATTATAGCGTTCATCGCATTTTTTGGCGTAATCCAAGGCCCCCTTCCAATCGCCAGTTGCCTCGCAAAGCCAGATGCGCGCCTGGAGACCTCCATAAGAAAATGTCTCCGCCGCGTCAGATGCGACCTGCTCGGCGGTCGCTGTCTCTCCCTTGCCCTGGAGATACTTCACCAGCCAGAGGGCGTTATTGGCCACACGCACACGATCCCTCGCCTTCTCGAAGCCGAGCAGGTAATACTGGGCGGCCTTTTCTGAATCCCCGCGTTTCTGGAAATACCAGGCCAGATCGAGATACTCATCCGGGTCGATTTCCGCGATGCGAAGCGAGATTTTCTCATACGCCTCCGGCTGGGAGTTGTAAGCGCTCGCCAACCTCCTCATGGCCATGAGCCGGTAGCCGAGGATATCGGCCATGTTTTTCTCCAGCAGCTCCGGCTTGAGATTCTCGTAGGTCGATCCGTTCTCGAGATAGGCCAGGTGGCGGCTGATGAAATACAGATATGGCGCGCGATCATGGAGTTCCGTGATCCAGGCCTTGTCCGACTCATCACCCACGCCGATGTCGTAAAGGCGGCTATCCGCCTCGAAAGCGGTGCCGGAAGGTATCTCCGGGCGATACCAGCGATGAAAATCCGGCACGTTGGTGCGCACCTCATTGCCATCCTCATCCCGACGGAGGGAAGCCCACAGGCATGGGGTCACCGTCTCGGGCTGATCGCGGATGATCGTGCGCAAGGGCTCATTCAGCGCCTCGTAACGCTGAGGGTCGCGCTCAATCGCGCGCTCGAGAAATGGCTTGTAGCGCAGAGACGGGAGCTGACCGGTGACAAAGCCCTTCACTTCCGTTGCACCATCCTTGACGCCCCAGGAATCGTTTAAGAAAGCATAGAGCACGTTCAGGCTCTGCATCAGATTGCGCTGTTGATAGCCAGCCAGCAGGTTGCGCCCGGCCACGTTGATCACCAAACTGCCATCATCCATTCCCGCTACCGGAGACCCTTCCGGCGTGTCGAGATATTGCCTGATCCATTCCGTGGAATTCTCCTGGGGCTCGAGGCCGAAGCTTTTCGCCGCGACGGCGATCTCCCGCAGCTCAGGTTTGAGGACTGGCTTGGAGAACATATGTCCGCCACTGACGGAGAGATCCGTTTCATTGGCGATGCGGCAGTACTCGAGATCCAGTTGCTCCTGCTGGAGGGACCTGAGAAAATCCAAGCCCGCCATTTCATTGACGGCAAAAGTCAGAGCGCGGAAATACTCGTGCTTTAGAGCCGGACTGCCCATTTCCGCTGCGGAACGACCAGACCGCCAGTCCATCGTATTGCGGAGACGAATGATTTCCTTCCAGTCCGCCAGCTTTCCCTGGGCAGGCAGATTGACGGCGAGAGCAGCGGTCTGCTGGCCGCACAGGGTGAGGCGCATGGCCTCGGCGATCTTCATCTCCGGTGAGTCCTTCGACGCGCCGAGAGCCTCAGCCGCCGCCAGGAACGCCGTCATGCGATTGAGGGCGGGGCGGATGTCGCGAAACTTTCCAGAATGGTCGTTAAAGGCAATCGCACCGCTCAGGATTGCAGCCTGGAGGTAGCCTTCCGGGGAGCCGGGATGAGCCTGCAAAAAGTCGGAGATACGGCGATTCTCCCCGAGATAAACCTCAATGCCGGGAGAGAGGAGCTTGGTCAGGAGACCCTCCGCAGTCTGATTTGACAATGCGGCATCCGGCGTCGGGAGCATCAGCTTCGCCCAGCCGAGATAAGTTTCGGGATTCCACACGCCAGTCTGCCCGACCGGCAAAGGAGCATTCGCTCCCAGGCAGGAGACTTCGTAATGGCCCTGCGAGGGATAAGCCAGCACCACCTCCTGCGCCTTTTCCTTGCGAGCGAGTGCTCCCAGATCGGCCAGGACCTGGCTGATCGACCTTACGGTCCATCCCTCCTCGGTGCGCATCAACCGGGCCTCGTCCCGAACTACCGGAGCTCCTGTATTCACCACAACCGTCGAGGCGCTTTGCTCGACATAGTAATAATATCCGAAGGCGACGATGAGTCCAAAGACGGCCGAAACCGCGACGCAAGTGGTGACAGGTGAGACTTTCACTGGAGCACGCTAAGTGCCGTCACCTTGTCCATGGCTCCGCACCGCGTAAAGGCAAATCACCAGCATAAGCAAAGATCAGGCGTGCACAACCGGTCGCCTCCTCCAGGCTTGGCAAACAAGAGGAAAAACTTAGCGTTCGTCGCCGAGCGCAGACTTGAGCCGGGCGATCGTAGCGAGCGCCTCGTCGACCGGGCCAAGCACGCAGACGTGGCCCATCTTGCGGCCGGGACGCGCCTCGGCCTTGCCGTAGAGATGCAGCTTGGCCTTCGGCTCGGAAAGCACGATATCCCAGCGCGGCTCGCCATCTTTCCAGAGGTGGCCGAGGATGTTCCACATCACCACAGGCGTAAGCAGCTCGGGGGAACCCAGCGGCAGGCCGCAGACCGCGCGAAGCTGCTGCTCGAACTGACTCGTGGCGCAGGCGTCGAAGGTGTAGTGGCCGGAATTATGCGGGCGCGGAGCGAGTTCGTTGACGACGAGCTGTCCGTCACGGGTCAGGAAAAACTCCACCGCCAGCAGGCCGACCACGTCGAGCGCGACGGCGATTTCCCGGGCGAGCTTTTCCGCCGCCTGGGCGGTCTCGGGCGAAAACCGCCCGGGGACAATCGAAAGATCGAGGATGTGATGGGTGTGGATGTTCTCGGACGGTGGAAAGGACACAGCCACGCCATCCACCCCGCGAGCCACGACGACGGATAGCTCCAGCTCAAAGGGAACCCATGCCTCCAGCACACCGCGGGGAGCTCCGAAGTTCTCCCAGAGCTGCGCAGGATCGACCGGGCCGTTGAGTTTCACCTGACCCTTGCCATCGTAGCCGAAATCCGCCGTCTTCAACACGGAAGGCGTGCCGATCTCGCTGATTGCCGCCGCAAGGGATTCCGCGGAATCCACCACGCGGAACTCCGCATGCGGGAAGCCGTTCTGGCGCAGGAAGGTCTTTTCGCGCTCGCGATTCTGGCAGATATGGAGCACTTCGCCGCGCGGACGCACCGGGCAGATCGCCTCGACCGCCTGCACCGCGCTGAGCGGGATGTTTTCAAACTCAAAGGAAATCGCATCCACCCCGGAGGCAAACCGGGCCAGCGCCTCGGTATCCGTGAACGAAGCCGTCACCTCGACATCGCTGATCTGGCCCGCCGGGCTGTCTGGATTCGGCTCAAAAGCATGCACCCTGTACCCCATCCGCCGGGCGGCGATGCCAAACATGCGCCCGAGCTGGCCTCCGCCGAGGATTCCGACGGTGCTGCCGGGGTTGATGGAATTCCTTTTCGCCGGAGCATCGGCTCGGCTAGGGTGCTCGTTCTCGTTCTGCATGGTTGACCGTATTACGTACTTTCTGGCGCTGGGCATCATCTCGGTAATCCGATGTCTGCCACTCGGCGCGGCCTTTGTTCTCGGCCAGTCGCTCGGGGCGCTGCTGTGGGCCATCCTGCCCAGCTATCGGCGGCTCGCAAGGGAAAATCTCACCCGCGTCTTTGGCGGGGAGAAAACCCCGGCGGAAATCCGGGCGTTGACGTTCAAGCACTTCACCACCCTCGGGGCCAACAGCGTCTGCGCCCTGAACATCGCCGGGGCCTCGCCAAAGGTGATCGCCAAGGCCGCCTGGATCTCCCACCCCGAGCGCCTCCAGCGGCACCTCGCCTCTGGACGCCCCGCCGTCATCGCCATCAACCACATCGGCAACTGGGAGCTTTACGCCCAGATGGTGTTCATGATGCCGGAGATCAAGTTTGGCACGGTCTACCAGGCGTTGCGCAACAAACCGCTCGACGATCTGATCAACCAGGACCGCCGCCGCCTCGGAGTGGCGACTTTTGACCGCAAGCGGGGCTTCAACGAAGCCATCGCCCTCCTGCGCCAGCCCGGCGTGGTCGGCGTGCTGGTCGATCAGAATGCCGGCGATGGCGGCATTTTCATGCCGTTCTTCAACCGCCTGAGCTCCACCTCGCCGCTCGCGGCCACGCTGGCTATCCGCACGGAGGCCGCCGTGGTGCCGATCGCGATCTTTACCGAGGGCTTCGCCAAATGGCGCGTCGAGATCAGCGAGGAGGTGCCCTACGATCCGGCCCAGCCCGAGCAGCTCACTCTCGACATCAACAAGGCGCTCGAGCGGCAGATCCGCGAGTCGCCCGCCGACTGGTTCTGGGTCCACAACCGCTGGAAAACCCCGCTCCCGCACTTCCTCACCGTCACGCAAAAGCGCGGCGTGTACCTGCCCGAGGGCGAGAAGGAGAAGCTGAAGCCCTTCCGCATCGTCGTACGCTCGCCGAACTGGCTGGGCGACGCCGTGATGAGCTTCCGCGCCGCCCGCGCCTTCAAGCTCGGCCGTCCCGACGCCCAACTCGCCATCCTCACCCCCGCCAAGCTGGCCGGGCTGTGGAAACTCGTGCCCGAGGTGGATGAGATCATTCCCTTTGAGCCCAGGGAGTCCATTTTCTCCGTGGCGAAGAAAATCCGGGGCCGCTTCGATGTGGCCGTGCTGTTTCCGAATTCGCTCCGCAGCGCGCTCGAAGCGTGGCTGGCAGGCATCCCGCGCCGGTTCGGCTACCGCGGGCACCACCGCGAGTATTTCCTCAACCAGATCCCCTCCGAGAAAAAGAAGAAGAAAAAGAAGGTGGCTCCCAAGCCCGAGCATCACGCGGATCGGTACTTCACGCTGGCCGAGAAGTGCGGCGGCGTCGAACCCCCGCCCCTTCCCCGGCGCAGCCGTCCGGCTACCGGCAAGCCCGTCATCGGCATCTGCCCCGGCGCGGAGTACGGCCCCGCCAAGCGCTGGCCCGCCGAGAGCTTTCGCAAGACGATGGACCTGGTCTCGGCGAAGCTGGACTGCAAATGGGTGATCCTCGGCGTCGCGGCGGACCAGCCCATCGCCGCAGAGATCATCGCGGGATTCCCCGGCGAGGTGGAGGATTTGACCGGCAAGACGTCTCTCGACGGCCTCGTGGAAAGACTGGAAACGCTGACCGCTCTGGTCACCAACGACACAGGAACGATGCACCTGGCCGATTTCCTCGGGGTGCCGCTCGTCTCGGTCTTTGGCTCCACGGAACCCGACCTCACCGGCCCGCGCAACGAAAAGAGCATCGTGATCCGGCACCGCGTCGAGTGCAGCCCATGCTTCCTGCGCGATTGTCCGGTGGATTTCCGCTGCATGGCCGCCGTGACCCCGGAAGAAGTCTCCAGCCGCGTGCTGGAGCTGGTAAATGGGCAGTGAGGGGATCGAACCCCCGACCAATAGTGTGTAAGACTACCGCTCTACCGCTGAGCTAACTGCCCGAAGAAAAGGACAGCGGGGTTTCTTTCGGAGTCCCGCCGAGTGAGAAAATAAATCACCCTGTCCGTGCAAAGGCAAGCGCAACACGAAAAATAGCCGAGCAAACATACCCGGCGCTTCCCGGCCGCAGCCGGACTCACATCCCGTGCCAACACGTTGGAGCCAGACGTATTGTTCCTTCAAGATTCGATTTCCGGAGAGATGCCCTCTTGCGCCTCTTTGATCATTCGAGCGACATCGGCTTAACCCGCTGTAAACACCTCGTGAGCTTCCCCCGGTGATCGGGCCAGAGCAGAGCCGAGGATCGGCTTCGAAAAGGAATACCGATTCCGATCGGGGGGGTCTTAATCATGAATTTATTTCATGATTTCCATAAAGAGATATCGTGCTCATAGTCGGTCGACTGCTGGTCTTTGAGAGCCATTGAGGTACTTCCAATCAAAGATATGGAAGATATAAACGCAAAAATGGCGACTCCGTTCATGAACACCTTTCATCAGGCATGCATGGCCGCGCTCATGGTTATCTTTATTTCCACAGCGGGCACGGCGCGCGGACAAAATAAGATAATTCCTCAATGGGACGGGAAATATGCCTCGGGCGACTGGTTGGGAGTCCGAAGCCTGCTAAATGACAGAGGATTGGTTTTCGGCATCGAATGGAAGGCCAACCTCCTCGGGATCGTCGATGGCGGCTTGCAGCAGCGTGGAGGGTTTGACGAGGAGTGGAAATTCCGAGGCACCCTTGACCTCGCAAAAATGACAGGCTGGGAACCGCTAAATGGTTTGAGTCTCTTTGCGGATGTGCGGTGGCGCGATGGAGACGGCATCAATAAATACTCTGGTGCCAGTCCGATGTTCGGCCCCAGCACGTTCCAGGGCGGAAAGCAGTGGCGCTTTCTCAATGCCTACGCGACCTACACGACGCCGGAGATGCTCGGAATCAAAGATTTCCTCACCCTTTCCGGAGGCTGGCAGAATCCCTCGGACATTTTCATCAAGCAGCCCGAGTCGAAATTTTTCGTTAACAACACCTTTAACTCGGGCCGGGGCATCAGTGCCAATGGCATTCCGTGGGGCGGCAGTTACTCGGCCTGGGGAGGCTATGCCAAGGTGAAGCCGGCCGATTGGGCGTATGTGCAATCCGGCCTCTATCTGGCGGTGCCAAATGCCACCAACACCCGCAATCACGGCTTGTACTTCGCAGGTTATCGGATCAATCCGGAGTTGAATGGCTTGTACTGGCTCACGGAGGCGGGAGTGACGCCGAAACTCGGCAACTCCGCGCTGCCGGGTCGCTATGCTGCCGGGTTCATCTACTGGGGAGTGGAGAATACCGCCTTCCTCGGAGAGCGTTATGATCAGAAAGTCCTCTTCTACTGGCAGGCGGACCAGATGCTTTTTCGCGAACCGTCGCGTGTCCCGACATCCCCCGTTCTCGGAAAAGGGTCCTCTGACGGAAAGGCGGCCATTGATGGCAAGTCGCTGACGACTCCCGCCTCTCCCGAGAAGCCCAAGCTCAACGAACAGGGGCTCTATTTCTTCAGCCTTTTCAACTACGCGCCTTCCTTCAACAACACGCTGCCCTTCTATTTTCAGACCGGGCTCATCTACAAAGGTCTCCTCCCGTACAGGGATAATGATCAACTCGGCGTGGCCCTCGCCTACGGCAACTACAGCTATGACAAGATCGTCGCAGAAGATAATCGCGGCATAGATACCCACCAAACCTATGAGGCCGTGCTGGAGTTTGACTACAGGATCCAGATCACCCAATGGGCTTATGCCCAGCCGCTGGTCCAGTACATCATTCGGCCCAGTGGTACCGGGCTTGTCCAGAACGACACGATCCTCGGTCTTCAGCTCGGAGTGATTTTTTAATCCCTATGTCCGTGCTCGCAGGCCGCATCTCGCCGGAACCGTGCTCGCTGGTGATCTTTGGAGCCACCGGAGATCTGACTCATCGCAAACTCATCCCGGCGCTTTACAATCTGACCGTGGAAAACGCGCTGCCTCCGGAGTTTTCCGTGATCGGATTCGCCCGTCGGGAGAAATCCGACGTCATCTTTCGTTCCGAGCTGGAGGCTTCCGTCCGAAAGTACTCCCGGCAGGGAGTGAACGACGGCTCCTGGGCGGAATTTGCCTCATCAATTTTCTATCATCGGAGCGAGTTCGATAACGAAGCCGGATATCTCGCTCTCGCGGAACGATTGAAGGACCTCGATCACGAGCGGGGCACCCGCGGAAACCGGCTGTTTTATCTCTCTGCGGGGCCGGACCAGTTCGAAACCATTCTCCGCCACCTCGAAGCGAGCGGATTAAAAAAGGCAGCCGAAGGAAGCTGGGCTCGCGTGATCGTCGAGAAACCCTTCGGCACCGATCTCGCCAGCGCGCAAAAGCTCAATGCGCTGGTGGAGGAGGTTTTCCCGGAGTCCGCCACCTATCGGATCGATCACTATCTCGGAAAGGAAACCGCGCAGAACATCATGGCTCTAAGGTTCGCCAACTCCGTCTTCGAGCAACTATGGAACTCGCGCTACATCGACCATATCCAGATCACTGCAAGCGAACCGCTTGGAGTGGAGGGTCGGGCAGGATATTATGACAAATCCGGCGCAATGCGGGACATGGTGCAGAATCATCTCCTGCAACTCCTCTGTCTGGCTGCCATGGAGCCGCCCGTCGGCCTCGATGCGGATGCCATCCGGGATGAAAAGGTCAAGGTTTTGAAATCGTTGCGTCGCATCGGCGGCGACGACGTGAAAAGACAGATTGTCCGGGCGCAGTACAATGCGGGAACAGTGCAGGGACGGCGGGTACCAGCCTACCGGGACGAAAAGGATATCGACCCCGATTCAGGCACGGAAACCTACGTGGCGCTGCAACTGAATGTCGACAACTGGCGCTGGGCAGGCGTGCCGTTCTTCATGCGAGTCGGCAAGCGACTGGCCAAGAGCGGCACCCAGATTTCGCTCCATTTCCGGGAGTCGCCTCCCGTGCTGTTCAACGCTGCGGGCGATACGAAGGACAATGTCCTCGTCATTCGCATCCAGCCGGATGAGGGAATAACTCTGCACATGAATGCAAAGCTCCCGGGCAACACCTCGCACCTGCATCCGGTGCGCATGGATTTTCACTATCATACGACCTTTGAGCGGGCGAATCCGGAAGCCTATGAGCGTCTCCTGCTGGACGCCATGAGCGGGGACGCAACGCTATTCGCCCGCCGGGATGAGGTGGAAGAGGCGTGGAAATTTGTCGACGATATTCGCGAGGCTTGGGAGGCAAACGATGCCGATCTTGCGTTTTATCCGGCGGGAACCGCTGGTCCTTCCGAAGCGGATGATCTTATTCGCCGATTTGGTTTTGAATGGCGCGATATCTAGCTGGCCTGGTCGAGTTCATGCCCGAGATGCCTCAGCCCCTCGCGCAGGGCTGGAACGAGCGGCGGGAGGCACTGGGAGATGGATCGTGGGTTCCCGGGAAGATTGAGAATAATCGTGCGTCCGCGTATCCCTGCGAGAGCCCGGGAGAGAATCGCGGTGGGAACGGTTGGAAACGAGAGCATTCGCATGGCCTCGCCGAAACCGGGTAATTCCTTCTCCACGACATCGCGGGTCGCTTCCGGCGTGACATCACGCACCGACGGCCCGGTGCCGCCGGTGGTAATCACCAGGGGAAGCTTGAGGTCGTCACAGAATTCCCGCAAGGCCGTGGCGAGCATCTGTCTTTCGTCAGGAAATACGCGGGCGACAAATTCCACTGGCTTTCCCCACGCAGAGGAAAAGACCCTCTCGATCTCAGGGCCGCTCAAATCCTCATACACGCCCGCACTGGCGCGATCGCTCAGGGTGACACGGCCGACGATCATTCCTTGACCTTCTCTGTCACGCGCGTTTCCCCGATCACCATTCCCTTATCCACGGCTTTCATCATGTCATAGAGCGTGAGGGCTGCGACAGATGCTCCGGTGAGCGCCTCCATTTCGACCCCAGTGCGGGAAGTCGTCGATACCGTGCACCGGGTCTCGACAAAGTCAGCCGTTACCTGAAATTCCACTGCCACCTGATCGAGGGGCAGTTGATGGCAGAGCGGGATGAGCGTGGAAGTCATCTTGGCCGCCTGGATCGCAGCGATGCGCGCAACGGCAAGCACGTCGCCTTTGGGCAGGGCCTGGGCTCGTAACGCCTCGATCGTCGCTGGGGCGCAAAACAAGCGGCTCACCGCGGTGGCGCGGCGGCGCTGCGCGGGCTTTGCTCCGACGTCCACCATGCGGGCTTCCCCGTGTGCGTCGAGGTGCGAGAATTTTCGGTCCATCCCGAGGAGCCTACGAGGCGCTGACGATTTCAACAAGGCTCCCTGCGCGTGGAGACTCATTGGGCCGGATGCGGATGAGAGCATTCACCCCGAGAAGAGCCGAAAGATGTCCCGAGTCCAGCCAGGCCTGAGCTCTTACCTCTCCGCCGCCTGCGAGGGCCGGCCAATAGGTCTCTCTCTCATCAGGCACGAGCGCTGCACCCTCGCAAAGATGGGCAAATATCATGGAAGGGATGTCCCATTGACCCAGCCGCCGCAGGATTCGGCTGACAAAAAGGTGGAACGTCACGAAGTGCGACACAGGATTTCCGGGCAGACCGACAGCCACCTGGTGCCCCCGCGTACCAAATAAGAACGGTTTGCCCGGCCGGCAGTTGACGGATCGGGAAAGAATGGCAAATCCGAGCCGCGTCAGGATTTCCGCCGTACGATCATACCGGCCTCCGCTGGAGCCCCCGGAAATCAAAAGCAAGTCGGCGTCACAAAATCCCGGTCCCTCGCATGCCATCAACGCCGCCTCAAGACTCTCGTCGACATGCTGGTTTCCCACATAGGCAACGCCCATCTGCTCGGCCAAGGCTCGAATCAAGGGGCCATTCGTATTTCGGATCTGGCCGTGGGCGAGAGCCTCGGAAATCCCCACGATTTCGCGCCCCGTAGTCAGGTGCGCCACTCGCGGTCGGGGCACGACCAAAGGAGTGCTCTCCCCCACCGCAGCAAGTACCGCGATCTCTGCGGGCGAAAGCATGGTCAAACCCGGAACCAGAATATCGCCGCGACGGGTGGCGCTTCCCCGGCGTCGCACAAATCCGTGCGGAGTGGAGAGTTCAAGGAGGATCTTGCCGTCGCGCTCCAAGATATCCTCCTGTTTGACCACCACGACCTCTTTCGGCAAGGCGGAGCCAGTGTACACTCGTGAGGCATGTCCAGGACTGATGCCACCAGAGGGAGGCTCTCCCGGCAGGATCTCATGCGAAATCGTCAGCCAACCCGGACCTGCGCCCTCCTGCACGGCAAAGCCATCCATGGCGGAACGGTCAAAGGCAGGTTCATCCTCCCGCGCTGCGACATCCCCCCTGAGCCTCAGTCCACGGCATTCTTCAAGGGGAATCCTGCGGGCGGGAAGGGGCAATACCTTCTCGTCAATTAACTCCAGCAGCCCGTCGACACTCAGCATGACACCGCACCCACTTTCCAGATCGGGACATCCTTTTTCAGCCGATCCATAAAGGCCGACAACAAGCCAAAGCCCTCCTGCCGATGCCGGGAGAGAACGCCCACATAAATGGCGGCGTCTCCTACAGGAACGAAACCGTGACGGTGAATTACCATCACCTTCCGGCAGGGAAAACTTTCCCTGAGTTCACCAAGAATCCTTCGAATTTCCTTCTCCGCCATGTCTGCATAAATTTCGTAATTGAGACCCGCGATCCGCTCACCGGCCTCTTCCTGCCGGATAATGCCATAGAACTCCGCCAGCGCACCATCGTTGCCCTCGACACCAAAACTCACCGGGCGAGGGACGGCTTCCGTAAGAAATGTGACGATGATTTCCATCTCATTAGCCTCCCGACACAGGCGGTATCACCGCGATCTCATCCTCCGTGCCAAAGGTTTCGCCGTCTGACAGGTAATGGCCATTTCGCGCCAGTCGTGCACCAGCCTGGACTGAGCCAAGATCGGGAAATGTGCATACCAGCCAGTCCCACAAGATTCCGGCAGTCTCCCCCCCTTGGTTGCGCCATTCGATTTCCCCGCAGCCAGCGGCGTCCCTTGCCTGGGCGAAAAAGAGAATCCTCGACATTCGTCAGCCTCCGATAGCTGTCATGGGGCGGCCGGGTTCATAGCAGCCGGAAAACTCGTGATTCTCCGGTTTATTCAAGATGGCCTCTCGCACGCTTTCCAAAAGATCGCCATCCCTGCGAAGTGCGGGCATGAGATCGATCTCGCCATGCCTGCCCAGACAGGGGCGCAGTTTGCCGTCAGCGGTAAGTCGCAGCTTGTTACAAGTCCCGCAGAAATCGGGAGTGGTGAGTGCACCGATAAAGCCGACCCGCCCTCCCGTGGCCTCCACCCGGTAATAGCGCGCCGGGCCATGGCCGGGCCGGTAGGACGGTTCCGGCACCAGTTCCCCGTACTCTTCGTCAATCAACTGCTTCGCGTCTCCGATCGGGAAGAAGCTGTCCTCCCGCAAAACATCCTGCCGGGTCAACGGCATCAACTCGATGAACCGCAAGGGCATCCCATGTTCTCCAGCAAAGCGGAGCAGCGGGAGAATCTCGGTCTCATTGACTCCGCGCATCAGCACGCAATTCAGCTTCACGGTTTCAAAGCCCGCGTCCCGTGCGGCATCAATGCCCTGGAGCACGGCGGAAATGTCTCCGCCGGTAATCTTCCGATAGACCGATGGAGTGAGCGCATCCAGCGAGATATTTACTGATCGCACGCCGGCCTGCTTGAGCTCTCGTGCGCAGGCTGCGAGCCGGGTGCCATTGGTGGAGATTCCCAAAGCCTGCACGCCCGTCAGCTCCCAGATGCTTCGCGCAATTTCGACGATATCCGGGCGCAGCAGAGGTTCCCCGCCGGTGAGGCGAAACTTGCGGAATCCCATCTCGCACGTGGCGGCAACCACCTGGACGATTTCCTGAGCGGTGAGATGATCCGCCTTGCGAGCCCACCCTTTGTAGCCCTCGGGCATGCAATAGAGGCATCGCTCATTGCAGCGGTCGGTCACAGAGATCCGCAGGTAGTCAATGACTCTTCCGTAAGCGTCCATCGCAATAAAGATTCGTTAACTTTTCACGGGTTGGTTGAATCTTCAATCCGACATCGCGTATGCTGTCGCCATGGAAGCCGACTGGTCCATCGTGGGCATTTATATCTCGCCGGGACATAATTATTTCGGTCATCACGGGATGAAAGCCGGCACGCACGAGATGATCTCGGTCAGTTCCGTGGAGTGTGTGGCGGGCATGGGGTTGGTCGGTGATCGCTTTTTTGGCTTCAAGGAAAACTACAAGGGTCAGGTTACCTTCTTTGCCTGGGAAGTATACGATGATCTCTGCCGCAACTTCTCCGTTACGGACAGGAATCCTTCCGTATTCCGGCGCAATGTTATTACGCGGGGAGCGGACCTGAACGCGTGGATCGGACGACGGTTTACGCTGCAAGGAATCGAGTTTGAGGGAGTCGCGGAGTGCAGCCCGTGCCATTGGATGAACGAAGCCTTTTGCGAAGGAGCTGAGAAGGCTCTCGCCAATCGAGGCGGCTTGCGGGCGAGGATTCTTGGCAACGGCACGCTCTCCCAGACCGAACGATGATTGACTGTACCGCGGTTCTCGTGTCGGGTGGCAAGTCCTCGCGCATGGGGACAGACAAAGCCTGGCTGGACGTGGGCGGCGTCCCACTGTGGCAGCATCAGCTCAGGAAACTGCAAGAGTTTGCGAGCGAGGTGATCATCTCCGCCCGGCCGGGGAGATTTGATTCCGTCAATACAGGCTGTCGCGTCATCCCCGACGAAGTCCCCGACCTCGGCCCCTTGGGCGGACTCGCCTCCGCGTTGCCCGCAGCGACGTTTGAGAAGGTCCTCGTCCTCGCTATTGATATGCCGGAAATGACGGGCGCCTACCTCGCAGGGCTCGTCGAGATCGCCAGCGGCGAATGCGGCGTGGTTCCTGTCTGGGAGGGTTTTTATCAGGGACTCGCCGCCGTCTATCCGAGGAAGATCCTGCCGATCGTCATCGAAATCCTCAACGGTACGGATCACTCGCTGCAGCACCTCAATCGAGTGGCGATCGAAAGAGGCGCGATGCGAACGAAACCCGTTACCATCCAGGAAGCGCCCCTTTTCCGGAACTGGAATCAGCCCGTGGACCCATCTTCCCCCTGAGTTCATCGCGTCGTTATTGTCGGCCGAGGGGGGTGATCGCAACCGCGCAGGCCTTGTAGGATGGCTGGCGGGAATACGTGTCAAAAGCCGGGAAGGTCAGGCGGTTTACCTCGCGATAGTGCATGGGAAGAAAGATCTGCCCGGGCTGCACCGTGGAGGTCACGGCAGCCTTGGCGACCAGTTCGCCGCGTCGGGAGGCAATACGCACCGACGAGTGGCGCGCGATGCCCAGCCTCCGGGCATCATCGACATGGATCTCAACATAACACTCCGCCGGGTAAAGCTTGCGCAGGACATCGGATTTCCCGGTACGGGTATTCGTATGCCACTGCGACGATGTGCCGCGCCCGGTCAGAAGCAGGAAGGGATAGTCGATATCAGGGGCTTCCGGCATCGGGGCAGGTTCGTCGAAGAGTATCCGCGCCCGGTGATCCGGGGTGAAGAACCTCCCATCCTCAAACAGCCGCCTCTCCGCGCCCGGCGGCGTATCCGCAGTAAAGGGCCACTGGATTCCTCCCGCTTGGTCGATCATCCGATAGTCTTCGATCCCGGTAAATTCGCAGGGCTTTCCCCGAGTGATTTCCTTGAGGATCTGGAAAACCTTCTCCGGCGTCTGCCAGCGCTCGAACATTTCGGAGCATCCCCAGGAGTGCGCAATGAGTTGAAAGATCGAGAAATCGGAAAGCGCCTGCCCCGGCGCGCGGCGCACTTTCTTGATGACGCCGATGCGGCGCTCGGAGTTGATCAGGGTGCCATCCTTCTCCCCCCAGCCTGCCGCGGGCAGGATAAGATCGGCGCGCTGCGCTGTCTCGGTAGTGTGATACATGTCCTGCACGACAAGGAAATCCAGCTTGTCGAGGAGGCTATTGAAATCATTGTGGTTGATCCATGAGTGCGCCCCGTTGGTGGCGATCACCCACAGCGCCTTGATCCTGCCCTCATCGATGCCTCGCAGGATCTGGTCATACGCCATCGAGGACTGCTGCGGAATGGCGTTTTCATCGATCCCGAGAATCGTGGCGACCTTCCGCCGATCAGCGGGATCCGAAACATCGTGTCCGCCGAGCAGGCTCGTGATGTTTCCAAAGACCCGCGATCCCATGGCATTGCATTGCCCGGTGATGGAGTTGGCTCCCGTTCCCGGGCGGCCAATGTTTCCGGTGATGAGCGCGAGATTGATCAGCGCCTGGGCGGTGCGGGTGCCCTCGTGGCTTTGATTCACGCCCATCGTCCACCAGAAGGAAACCCGCTTGCCATCAGCGATCGTCCTGGCAAACCGCCAGAGTTCATCCGCTGCGAGGCCGGTCTCCTGGCAAACCCGCTCTGTGGTGAATTTCGTGACAAACTCCGCAAACTCGCGAAACCCGGTGGTGTGAGCGTCGATAAACGGCCGATCAATCCACCCGCTGGCGATAAGGATATTGGCTAATCCATAAAGCAGGACCAGGTCGCTCTTCGGACGGATCGGGTAATGCTGTGTGGCCGCCATCGCGGTTTCCGTCTTGCGAGGATCGACCACGATGATCTCGGGGTTTCGCCGATTGCGCATGACACGCTGCCACATGATCGGATGCGCGATGCAGGGATTCGCCCCGACAAACACGAGTACGTCGGACTCCTCGAAATCGGCATAGGTAAAAGGAGGCGCGTCAAAACCGAACGACTGCTTGTAGGCCACATGAGCAGAGGCCATGCACTGCCTCGTGTTGCTATCGCAATGGACGAATCCCATGCCAAATTTGTACAGGCACCCGAGATAGGCCATCTCCTCCGTAGTGATCTGCCCTGTGCTTAGGAAGGCCACCGACTCCGGGCCATGCTCTTCCTTGATCGCCTTCAACTTCTGGCAGAACACCTCCATGGCTTCCTCCCAGCTTACGGAATCAAGCTTCCCGCCACGCTGCCGACGTAGCATGGGAGCCACCGCCCGGTCGGGCGCACTGAGGGGAGTCAAAGCTTCCCAGCCTTTGGGACAGGCCATCCCAAGATTGACCGGATATTCGGAATCGGCGCTGAGGTTGATGGCTTCCCCATCCTTCAGGTGAACATTCAGCCCGCATCCCGTTGAGCAGTAGCCGCACACCGTGGTCGTGGTGGCATCCGGCTTGATGCGTACCGGCACCTGACCCAGCCCAAACTCGCCCGGGTGGCGGATCAGTTCTTCGGTCAAAGGTCCCTTCCAGGATCGAAGGGTGAAATCAGGAAGTGCAAGTTTCATAGGCCTCCCGGCATTCGCAGCGCGACCACTGCGGTAAAGAAGATGTATCGCTCAAGGATCTGAGCGGCGCAGGCGCTAAGCAAGGCGATAGCCGCGGGAACCATCGCCGCATCGGGAACTGCGATGACGGCCACCCAGCACGCCACGCTGACAGCCAGACAACCCGTTCTCGCGAACGAAACCCTCTTAAGGAGGTGCTCGGTGATCAAAGCCGATTCATGGATCGCCGCCCGAGGATGGAGCAACGCCCGACAGTGGACAGCTTTTTCCCAGGCAAACATCCCAAGCTGCACGCAAAGAGCGATTCCCGCCGCCGCGCGCAGCATGCTCTGATTTACCGTTTCCGAAGACAACCCGCCGAGAACGAGCGCGACCGGAATGCTGGCCGCTCCCAAGGCAAGGACCGCTCCGTAGAAGCGAGGCATCGTCAGGGATGCCTTCCAGAATGCCCGGCGCGTATCGACATAGATCATCGCCGAGGTAAAGACCGCGCCGAGCCCCATCAAGGATGTCGCGAGGGCGGCGCCCCGGACAAGGCTCGAGCCGGGAAAGAACCAGCCCAGAGAGAGATCAGCCAATACCAGGCCGGGCAGGAGAGAGAACGCGAGGATCTCCCGGCTCATCCACGAGGTGCGCAAGCCCAGGAAAAAACGCCATGCGCCGACAGGCCTGCCCAGGTGGAAAACAGCGGCAAACAGACCGGCATTTAGGAAGACGAAACCCGCACCCGCCAGACCGAGGACCGAATATGGCGCGACTCCGGCAAACTCGAGCACGGACTGGGCCAGAAACTGCCCGACCGCCAATTGCGTGAGCACAAGCATGACGATCAATGGCCAGTGCGCGTGCTCCAGATGAAGCCGCCCTGCGTCGGCTCCATGCGCGTCGGCCGGGACCGGACGGCTGGAAACATAGCGTGTGGTCGGCTTGGTGTAGCTCGAGTCGCAGGCTCCCGGCAGGATGGACTGCCCGGGACTCGCGGCCACGGTGACCTCCTCGATGTCGACCAGCTTGATGGTAATCGCCTCGTGAGGGCACGCCTGCACACAGGCCGGAGCCTCTCCCGCAGCTAGCCGATCGTGGCACATGTCACACTTTCGCACGATGCCGAGACGCTCGGAGTATTTCGGCACGCCATAGGGGCATTTCATCGTGCAGTACTGGCAGCCGATGCACTGATCATCGAGGTGACGAACGATGCCGGTCGACGAGTCCTTCTCGTAGGCCATGACGGGGCATCCCTGAAGACAGCCGGGATCGGCGCAATGGTGGCAGGCCGTGGTGACAGTCTGCTGGTAGGATGTCTTGGTGCCATGGCTGAAAAGCACCCCGACGTCCCGCCAGGTCTCGTGCTCTTCCAGTCCGTTCAGCGAATGACAGGCACTCACACAGGCCTTGCAGCCGGTGCATTTGTCGAGATTCACCTCGAAGGAATATTGCTGCCCGGGCGCAGGCTTGCTGAGCGGAATCAGGTCGCGATAGTGCCGGGCCTGCGCCGGGAATGCCGCAGTCGCATGTTTTTGCGAAAAGCGCTCCACGGCCGTGAGCGACTGCTGCTCGGCAATGAGGCGATCAATGAGGGTAAGTTCACTCATTGCAAAACAGGCGCTGAAGCGTATTGACGTCATGCCTTGTCGTGAACTGCTGGAACGTTTCGCCGTTCTCGCGCAACTCAAGATAGACGCCGAGCATCTTTTCCAGCATGGGCTTGAGCTCCTCCAGCGGCATGGCTTGAAAAATCTGCCGACCGCAGGCGGCATTCCGGCCAAATCCCCCGCCGACCGTCACGTGATAGGCCTCGCGTCCATCGCGGGTCTTGGCCCCGAGCAGCCCGATGTCGCCCATATAATGCTGGGCGCAGGAATGCGGGCAGCCCGTCACGTGAATATTCACCGGCTGGTCCAGTTGGACACGCTTCTCGAGATACTTCGTAATTTCCACGGCATGGGTCTTTGTATCCGTGGCCGCATACTTGCAGTAGCGGCTGCCCGTACAGGCGATCACTCCGCTGGCGAGATGCGATTGCGTCGTGGCAAACCCCATGCGCAGCACGGCCTTTTTGACCGTTTCCACATAACCATCGGGAATGTTCGGAATGATGAAGTTCTGCCAGACCGTGAGCCGGATCTCTCCCGAGCCATAGTTATCTGCGAGTTCCGCGAGGCGAAGGAGTTGCCGGGGCGAGAGCTGACCGACGGGAACGGATACTCCGAGATATTGCAGCCCCGGCTGCTTCTGCGGGAACGCGCCCACATGCGAATGCGGCAGATCCTGGGAGGGATATGTCAATTCCCCAGGTTCCAGAGCAGCTTTTCTTAGCGAATAGCCGAGCACCTTTTCCGTCTCGGCCAGATACTGTTCAAGCGTCCATTTTTCCAACAGGTGCTTCAGGCGCGCGCGCTTGCGGTCGCTGCGATTTCCATGAGCGATGAATACCCGGACAATGGCCAGTACCACGGAAACGACATCGTCCGGCTTCACCAACACCCCCAGGTCGCGGGCAAATGCCTTGTGTCCGGTCGCGCCGCCAAGAACGATGCGAAACATCACCTCGCCGTCCCCGGTCTTCACCGCTTTCACGCCGACATCGTTGGTATCCTCGACCGCCCCGATAAGGCCCCCGCCGTCAAATGCGATGTTAAACTTGCGCGGGAGATTATAGAACTCGCGATGCGAGATGATCAGGTCGGCCAATTCATTGATATAGGGCCGACAATCGATCAGCTCGTACGGGTCGACGCCCGCGGTGGGGTTGACGGTCAGGTTGCGAATGTTGTCTGCCCCCGCGCCGCGAGTGTGCAGACCCACCGATTGAATGCGCCGCAGAACCTCCGGAGTATCCTTGGGCTTGATCAGGCGAATCTGGAAATTCGCGCGCGTCGTGATCTGCACGTAGCCCGTGGTCAGCTCCGCCGCCGTGCGGGCGATCTCCCGGAGCTGATAGGATTTGACGATTCCTCCCGGGATGCGCAGCCGCGCCATGAAGGCGTCCTTTACCGGTGTAAGGTAAAAGAGGCCGTTCCATTTGAATCGAAAGACCTCTTCCTTTTCCGGCGCCTTGTTCGCGCGGGCATTCTCGACCAGGCGATAATAGGAATCCAGGGGATGCTCCTCGTTTTTGATGCGTTCCTCAGCCGTCAGGGTTGGCTCGTCCTCTGGCTCACACGCCGGTTCCGCCACGGCTGCTGCGCCTGCCGGGAAGAGATCGGCGAATACGACGGCCCGTTGCTGCACGCCGGAGAAAAATCCCTCGAGATAGTTCTGCTGTTCCTGGTTAAGAGGCTTTCCTTCGATCTCCGTGATGGGCGCTGGCATATCAGTAGACGTCGCGCAGGTAGCGCTTTTCAGTTTTGAGTTGAGCTATGAAATCCGCCGCACCGTCCGGACTCAGGCCGCCCGCCATCTCGGCCACGCGATGCAGGGCAGCGTCGACGTCCTTTGCCATACGCTTCGCATCGCCGCAAACGTAGAAGCTCGCGCCATCCTGCAGCCAGGCCCACAACTCTCCGGCCTGCTCGAGCATGCGATGCTGCACGTAGACCTTCTCCCCCTGATCCCTGGAGAAGGCCAGGTCGAGGCGGGTGAGAGTTCCATCGGCCTGCATGGCACGCAGTTCTTCACGATAGAGAAAATCACACTCCGAACGCTGGTCACCGAAGAAGAGCCAGTTCTTGCCCGAGGCTCCGGTCGCACGCCGTTCCTCAAGAAAGGCCCGGAATGGAGCGATGCCCGTTCCAGGACCAACCATGATCACCGGCCGGGAAAGGTCGGCGGGCAAACGGAAGGAAGGCGACTTGTGAACGAACACCGGGACATGTCCCCCGGCATCAACCCGGTCCGCCAGATAGGTCGAGCAAACCCCTTTGATCTGTCGTCCTCCCGCCTCATAGCGCACGATACCCACGGTCAGATGCACCTCTCCGGGATGAGCCTTCGGGCTGGAGGAAATGGAGTAAAGCCGGGGCTGGAGCTTGCGCAGCGGAGCGATCACGTCCTCCGCCGCAGACGCCTTCCCAGGCAATCCCGCCAGGAACGGCTTCAGGTCAAACTTCGAAATCAACGCCTCGCGCAGCGAGAGCTCCGCACTATTGACTACCACCATCTCCTCTCCGGTGAGACCGGACGTGCAAAGCACCTCGTCCACGAGATCGGGACAGTTGCGCGGCACGACACCGAGGGCATCCCCGGCCTCATACTCGAGACCGGAACCCGCCAGGGAGATCTCGAAATGACGTGTCTCTTTCGAGGATTCCGGACCATTAAGCAAACGGTTCGTCTTGAGTAGCGCGGGAAACGGGTTGGCTTTGCTGAAGGTCGGTGTGTCCGCCACGCTCTCTTTCTCCGGCTCCACGACACTGAGAGCCGACGCTGAGCCGCCCTCCAGTCGGGTGAGGAATCCGTCGAACCAGGCATTGGCTGCCTCCTCATAGTCGACATCGCATTCCACGCGATCCAGAATGCGCGTGGCGGCCAACTCGGCCAATCGCGTATCGAACTTCCTGCCCGCTTCACAAAACAGTGTGTAGTTGCGATCTCCCAAAGCCAGCACCGAATAGCTTATCTGCTTGAGACCCGCCGCAGCTTCCCCTTGCAAATATTCCCAGAAAGACTGTGCGTTATCGGGCATCTCGCCATCACCGTAAGTGCTGGTGATGATTGCGACGCGGGGTTCGGCGGCAAAATCCACGGTGGCGTAGTTTTCCATCCCGACCACCTTTGGTTCGTAGCCGCGCTTTTTCGCCTCTTTGGCAAAACGGCGGGCAAGACCCTCCGCCGAACCGGTCTGTGAGCCGTAAAGGAATAGAAGCGAGCCGCGGGATGGCTCCGCCGCCGCGACCGATGCCGAGGCGGAACTCCCTCCGCTGAAAAGCCCCGCGAGGTAGCCATTAATCCAGGCACGCTGTTCCGTGGAGAAGGGAGCGGCTTCGGGGATTTGCGGTATCGTGGTCATGACAGGACTTTCCAGAGCAGGACGAGGCAGACCGCCAGCAGGAGCCAGAAGCCAGCCTTGTAGAAGAGGGTGGGATTTCGAGAAAAGAGCGGCTCAAAGGAATCCGCCGGAGCAGACGCTGGATGCTCCAGGGCAAAGAGCAACTCGGAGAAATGTTGAAATCGACGGTCCGAGCGCAGGCTAAGGCACTTGAGGATCACGGCGTCGAGCCAGGGAGGGACATTCGGATTCCACCGGCTTGGCCGCTGAGCTGGATGAAATATGGGAGTCTGAAATCGCTCAATGCGACCGAACGGCAGACGACCGGTCAGGGCTTCGAATAGCGTCACTCCGATGGCAAATATCTCGGTTCGCTCGGTCACGACGGCTCCCTCGAATCGCTCTGGAGCCAGATAGGTGGGCGTGCCGGATCTTCCCGTGTCGGTGAAGACCGTCGATGCCAGTCCCAGGTCGAGCAGTTTAAACTCTTCGCCGTCGGGCGTTCTGACAAAAAGGATGTTCTCCGGCTTGATATCGCCATGGACCAGTTCGTGGCCGAGGAGCCATTGACCAGCCCGGGAGAGAAACCTGCCAAGCTCTATTGCCTCATCCACTGCCAGCCGCTTGGATTTCAACAGCGCGCTGATGGTCGGGGCATCGACATAGTCCTGCACGTAGTAGTAAGCCGCGCCGCTCTCCGGCATCGTCGCGGTGACAAAGTAGGGAGCACGCAGGCGGCAGGCATTCCCGGCCTCACGGGCAAACCTGGCGTGAAGGTTACCGCTTTCATCGCGTTCCGCCTCGCCGGGCAGGAACTTCAGAACAAATCTCCGGGCTTCCTTTTCCGCCAGCCAGACGTTCTCGTTACCTCCCAGTGGGCGCAGCAGCTTGAAGCCGTCGATCTCCACGCCCTTGCCCAGAGGCGGGCGGCAGGGACCCGCCGCCAGAGTCCGGCCTTCAGGTTGAGACAGTTCCTTGACCTCCAGAAGGACGACCGTGAGATCGTCCGCATCAGCGGAGACGTTTTCCTGCAATGCTTCATGGATCAAGGTCCGGGCGGACCCAAACCTGCCTGCGAGCTTTCCGATCATTCCGATATCCATCAACGCGGGAAGGCCGTCCGAGGTGATCACCACGACGTCGCCTTCGCTCAGATCGGTTTCAAAGTAGTGCCCGGTGACGGCAGTCCCCATGCCAACGGCGTTCGTCAGCACGTCATTTCCGTCGGCGTTGCGGCACGAATGCGTCTGGCTGAGACAAACCGTATTGCCTTCTCTCACCAGTAGGATGGGAGAATCGCCGACATTGAACCCGCAGAGCCGGTTCTCATTCACGAATACAGCGGCCAGCGTCGCCTGCATGGAGGGTACTCCATCAAGATAAGCACCCTCGCGATAGAGGCTGGCATTTGCCTCATCCACCAGCCGCTCGAAGACCTTTCGTAAAGGCCAGCCATTGGGCCTGGCCTCAAAGCCTTCGCTGATCAGGCGCACCACGCGCTCCGCAGCGCGAAGCGGGTCTCTCGCTGCGCCCACTCCGTCCGATAGCACACACAGCAGGCCGCCATCCGGCTGCGGAGAGATGGCAAAGGCATCCTCGCTCCGGCTTTTTCCAGAGGCGGGCAACCCAAAGCTGCTTGAGCGCAATTTCATTCCAGTTAAATGCGGGCGTTGCTGACGGCGCCCCAGGTGCTGCGCCAGCGTGTTTTCACCACCGCCAAGCCGGCAACAGCGATCACGCACAGGCCGGCAAAGATCATGAGGCCGACCATGTAGCTGCCGGTGAGCCCCTTGGAGTATCCCAGTGAGCTGGCGAGATAAAATCCGCCCACGCCTCCGGCCGCCCCCACGAGTCCAGTCATGACCCCGATGTCCCGGGCGAAACGTTGAGGCAACAGTTGAAATACCGCGCCATTGGCCATGCCAAGGGCTCCCGATGCGATGAAGAGCGTCGCGAGGTTAAGGTAAAGACTATGCGCAAGAGCCGCGCCGACCAAAGCCACCGCAGCCAGGGTATAAAAGGTATAGAGCGAGCGAATGCCGCCGAACCGATCCGCCAGACCGCCGCCCACCGGCCGGAGCAAGGCGCCCGCCGCCGTACAGATCGCCGCCAGATCGCCAGCATGCACCGGGCTCAGGGAAAACTCGCTCTTGAAGTAGAGCACGTACGAGCTCGCGAGACCGACAAAGCCGCCGAAGCTGATCAGGTAGTAAAAGCAGAACCAGTGGGAATCACGCTCCTTGAGAAGAGCGATGTAATCCGAGAACTTCTTCCGTTTCACCTCCACGTTGGCTTCCTTCGAGAAGATCACGTAAACAAAAAAGACGAGCACGGCGGGAATGAGGGCGAGACCAAAGACATTCTGCCAGCCAAACGCCGCAGCCAACCGGGGAGCGAACAACGCATCGAGCACCGTTCCGATATTCCCTGCTCCCGCAAGTCCCATGACGAGTCCCTGCATGTTTGGCGGATACCAGCGTCCGGCCTGCGGAAGGGCGACGGCAAAGCTGGCTCCTGCAAACCCCAGGATGAATCCCATCAGCAGCGTGGCATGAAAGTCCCGCAATCCAATCAGCCAGGCGCACACGAGGCCCGCGATCACGATCAACTGCGCAATAATGCCTGTCTTCTTTGCCCCGATATGATCCACCGTGACACCCAGAACAATGCGCAACAGAGCGCCCGCTAGGATCGGCACAGCCACCATCAGCCCCTTCTCCTGGGCATTCAATCCGAGAGATTCCCCGATCTGGACGCCCAAAGGACCCAGCAACGTCCACACCATGAAGCTTACATCGAAGTAAAGAAACGACGTGATGAGGGTCGGTAGGTGTCCGGAATTTTTCAGTGCGGCGAGGTTCATTTGTGTTTCTTACGGGTTTCGGTTTTGGCGGGGGCGACCTCAAACATCCGGTCGTGAAAGGCTTCCAGGCAGGATCTCTTCTGCGCGGCATCGAGGTGGAGATTTGCCATGCCTCCCAGGGCGTCCAGCAGCCACACGGCGCGGTCGCGCGTGGCGCGATTCGCCTCATTGGCATGGAAGTACATGAATGTCGCTGGGTCGGGTTTCAGCCCATCTCCTTTGAATAAAGGGCCGGTGAGGCCGTTTGCGATCACGTCTCTCTGCACGGGAAAGAGGCTCCTGGAGTGAAAAAGGTCGACCACCGACTCCCGGCCAGCCTTCGACTCGCAGAACCGGCAGGCTGCGACAACGGCGTCGATCAGGGCCTCATATTCCTCGGATCGAGCGCGAGCCAGGGCGTCATCGGCGATCAGAACCTTCTCCGGGTGCCTTGCCTCCAGCTCCGCACTCGTCGCCGCGATCCATCCATCGCCTGCGAAAACCGCAGCGGAATTCCACGGCTCTCCCACGCAAAAGCCATCGATCAGCCCGGCGCGCATATGCTCGCCGACGAGAGGAGGAGGCAATACCGTGACGCGCACGTCGCGATCCGGGTCGATCCCCGCTTTTGTCAGCCATTTTCTCAGCAAAAACACGTGACTGGAAAAAGGGGAGACCACGGCAAAGGAAGGCTTTCGCGGAGCCTCGCTTTTCAGCAGGAGCCGCAGTGATGCACCATCATGCACGCCCTTCTGCCACAAGCGCCTGGAGAGCGTGATGGCGTTTCCCTGAAGGTTCAGAACCACATCGGCCCGGACCGCCCGGGGCCGCGCATGGGTTCCGCACATGATCGAGAACATCAATCCGCCGGGAGCATGGGCTGCATCCAGCTCGCCATATGCCAGCTTTTCCCGGATGGAGCCCCACCCCAGCTCTCTCTCCAGGCGTACATCGAGCCCTCTGGATCTGAAGAAACCCTGCTCCTCGGCAACAAGCAGGGGCGCGGCATCCGAGAGGGGAACATAGCCTACCCGCAACGTGCCGATGCCGGTCCGGGATTCGAACTTCACGGAAGGTTGAAGAGTCGCAGGCATGGCTTTCCTATAGCACCCTTCCTCGCAGCGAACTCGATAAAAACCATGAACATCATGATTGTTTTTCAGTTATTTCATGAATATTATTCATGATCTCAATGGACTTGGACATCCGACTGCTGCGCATGTTTGCCACTTTGGCCAGGGTGGGGAGCAAAACCCGTACTGGTGAGATCCTGAATCTCACCCAGTCTGCCGTGAGCCACGGCATGAAGCGGCTGGAGAGCCAGCTCGGGTGCGCATTGATTTATCAGAAAGGAAAGACCGCCCATCTCACGCCGGAAGGCCGCCATTTTCTTGGGCAGGTCCTCCGGTCGCTGGACGGCCTGGACCGGGCCGCCGAATCCATCACCGGGCGGGGCGAAATGCGCGCGAAGCTAACCGTGGTGCTGAGCGCCGCCATGGCACAGGAAATACTTGCTCCTGTCTTGCGGGAGTTTCGGGAATCCTACCCCAATGTTTCCGTGGCGGTGCGCCTTGAGGATTCCCCCGCCGCGATCGCCGAGATCGAGGAAGGCAGGGCCGATCTGGCGATCGCCATCAGCAGCAACCTTTCTCCCGGACTCAAGGCACATGCCTTGTTCAAGGATGAGCTGTATTTTCTCCATTCCGCCCTTCATCCCTGGGCCGAGAAAACCTCGCTCACCGCATCCGACCTGAAGGATCAACATTATCTCCTCTACACGCGCAACTCAGAGACCTTTCGCCGCACCGAGGAATATTTCCTCCATAACGGCATCCGTCTTTCCTCTTACGTGGAGATTCCCAGCTTCGAGATCATGAAGCAACTCGCCCGCCTGGGCCTGGGCATCGCCATCATGGCCCCGTGGGTCGCCAGCAAGGAACTCGGCGAAGGCTCGCTCATCGCGCAATCACCACCCCGCGCCAGGATCTCCCGCCAGTGGGTGGTCGTTCATCAGGGCAGCCGCCAGATCCGCCAGGCTGAACAGACCTTTATCGGGCTTTGCCGGATGGCAACATCCGCCCTGGCCAGGTGATCTCATGGTCATCGGCGTACTGCATGCACAGTGATGCCCCACGCCTCCTCATGAAGGCAGCCAGCCTCGGGAGCGCCAAACGTCGCCCCCCACTCGATGGGCTCGTAGAATCGATAGCCCCGGCGATTCCAGGCCGGGCCGCCGCCGCAGATCACGGATGGCGGGTATTTCAGGCGACTCGCTTCATCGAGATTGAGATAATAGACCATCGGGACCAGATCGGCGAACTCGTGGTGAAACCACTCCTTGGTGACATCCACGCCGCGCTCCCGCCAATACCCGAGTATTTCCTTCATCGCATCGGCGGTTGCTTCCAGGCTGATCTGATGGAAGGGGTTCTCCCGAGGGGCAAATACGTCGATGTGGATGGTCCCCGCCTCGGCGATGGGCAGCATCTCAAGCAACTGGTCGATTCGCTTCCGGGCGAGACCGCTCTCTCACTCGCGCTTTTTGCAAACAAGGTAGGATTGCTCTCCATCCCACACTCCCGCCTTCTTTAGCGCTCGACAATATCGTATTGACTCCCCACATCTCGGGGAGCATGGGAAATGAGATCACCCGCATGGGCCGGTGGATGGTCGAGGAACTGGTCCGCTTCCTGAACGGCGACACCCTCAGATACAAGATTTCCGAGAGCCATCTCACCGCCGCAGCCTGAGCCTTCCCGGCGGAGAACCGGCACGACATGAGACGGCCGCTATTGAGAGCGCGAAGAGCAGGCTGGTTTTCTGCAGCGCGAAAACCGGGGCCTTCCCGGGAGAGGGTTTCCCTTATCGCGAGCCGTTCCAGTCGCCCTCAAAGCGCTCCTTGCGCCATGAGTTGCCTTCGTCGATGCGGGTGAGGGTCATGCCTCGTCCGGTAGCGACGTAAGAGTAGCTGCCCGGAGCGCTTTCAAAACGCGTCGCCTCGTTGGCCGAGGTGTCGGTGAAAGTGATGCGGTTGCCCTCCAGCGTGTAGCGGCCACGGAAGGCCGGGACCGCCATGTCCTCGCCCAGATAGATGGCGTAGGTATTTCCCGGCAGGATGCGCAGTTCGATGGAACCCTCGCCCTTCAAGCCGCTGCGCCGCCAGGTGCCAACGATGGCTGGCCACTCGGAAACAGCGATACGGGCGATCTTCCACGATCCATCCTCCCAGATCCAATCGACCGTCACGCGTTCCTGGATATTGAAGCGCCCCGGAGCATTCGCCGTCATCGTGCTGCGGGTCGCGGCACGGGTGGGCAGGGAATACACCATCTCGGGCTTGGTGAAGGAGATCGTGTAGGGATCGAGAGCCAGCGCATTCAGGTACGTCGGCACAGTCGCGCCGCGCGGCGAGGCGGGGAGCTGAATGGTCGCGTTTTTTGAGAACTGCTCGGCAAACTGCTCGTGACGCGTCGAGTTATGGGTCCGGGCCACGGCGGAAAGCCGATCTCCGAGGGAGGTCGGGTCAACCGGGGGAACCTCAGGTTCGCGGTGGGCACAGGACGCAAGGAGCACCGCTCCCACGAGTACAAAAAATGCGCGCATGGCGATCTGATAACCGCTCCAAGGCCCGGAGCAAAGCGAATCCCTCAAAATCTCCTTATTCGACCACAGGGATACTCACCGTCACCGCCGGACGAAACGGCGTTCCAGAGGTCTTGGGCGGCTGAATGAGGCTCAGCGCGATGAACTCGGGATTGATCGGGGAAATGAGACTGTACCCCCCTTTGCCATTGGGGAGCATGGGAGTACCCCAGCGGCTGCGGCATACCACTTCATTGGCCAGAATGCGTTCCCCGCGCAGGGTGTGATTGTACATATCCACCTCGGCGGTCGAGGACTGCGTCGTGGTGATGGGCGCGATGTAGGCGCCTCCGGCGAGAAGAAGAGGAAGCATTTTGGGTTAAGGAACTAGTGATCACTGATACCGGCTCGTCCCGCCGAGAGCAAGTGCAATCACCTCCCCGATAAGCGGCTCGGGAAGAGCTGGTCCCGACGCGGAGCAGGGAGGCACCGGCAGGGGAAATCCAGGCGTGATCCCGAAAAAGAAAAGGGCCGGTCTTTTCGACCGGCCCTCTCGGGAAAACAAATTGGGAAAATATCAGGCCTTTTCGACCTGCCAGTATTCGAGATCAACCGGGGTCTCACGACCGAAGATGGTAACCGACACGCGCAACTTGCCGCGCTCGGGATCGATTTCCTCGACGATACCATTCTGGTTCTGGAACGGACCATCGGCCACCTTGACCTTGTCTCCGACTTCGAAGCTGATCTTGGGCTTGACGGTGTCCTCACGTTCGCGGACCTGGGCCAGCAGACCCTCGACTTCCTTGGTACGCATCGGAGTCGGGCGGTCTTTCGACCCTGCAAATCCGATGACGCCGTCCGTTTCGCGGACGAAGTACCAGGTCTTGTCGACGAGCTGGTTGTTCTCATCCAGCAGGTGCATGTTGATGATCAGATAGCCGGGAAAGAACTTGCGAGTGGTCTCGGTCTTCTTGCCGCGCTTGATCTCCTGCACGCGTTCCGTGGGGATGAGAACCTCATACACATAATCGCTCATCTCCTCGAGCTTGATACGGCGGACGAGATTATCCTGCACCTTCTGCTCCTGTCCGGAGAGAACGTGCACGACATACCATTGGTCTCGGGGTGCGATTGGCATGTGTCTTTACTGTCTGGTCAGGAAACCAACGATGTTAATGAGGAAGAAATCAAAAAGTGCGATGTAGGCGCCCAGGATGACCATCGCGATCAAAACCACCATGGTCGAATCCGCCAGCTCTTTGTAGCGTTTGAAACCTTTTTCGTTGAGGTCCCAAGGCCACTGGGCTTTGCCAAGCTCCACACGGACCTCGGCGATAAACTTGCGGATCTTACCGATCATGAATGGGTACGGATGTAGAAATGTAGGAATAATGCCTTTTGCTCAGGACAGGAGGGACTCGAACCCCCAACCGACGGTTTTGGAGACCGTTGCTCTACCAATTGAGCTACTGTCCTTTGGCAAAAGAGGCGACTAACTTATTCCAGAATATCCGCCACGCGTCCAGCACCGACGGTGCGGCCGCCTTCGCGGATAGCGAAACGGATCGTCTTTTCCATGGCGATCGGAGTGATCAGCTCGACCTCGATGGAGACGTTGTCACCAGGCATGACCATTTCCACGCCCTCGGGGAGCTTGATGGTGCCGGTCACGTCCGTGGTACGGAAATAGAACTGCGGGCGATAGTTCGAGAAGAACGGCGTGTGACGGCCACCTTCGTCCTTGCTCAGCACGTAGATCTCAGCCTTGAACTTGCGGTGGGGCTTGATCGAACCGGGCTTGGCGATGACCTGACCGCGCTCGATGTCTTCCTTCTTAACACCGCGGAGAAGCACACCGACGTTGTCGCCGGCTTCGGCGGAGTCGAGGAGCTTGCGGAACATTTCGATGTCGGTGACGGTCGTCTTGACGGTCGGCTTGATGCCAACGATCTCGACTTCTTCCATCTTCTTGAGGATACCGCGCTCGACACGACCGGTGGCGACGGTGCCACGGCCTTCAATGTTGAACACGTCTTCAACCGGCATGAGGAAGGGAAGATCCTTCGGACGCTCCGGCGTCGGGATGTACTCGTCAACGGCGGACATGAGGTCGAGGATCTGCTTCTCGTACTCGGCGTCTCCTTCGAGAGCCTTGAGAGCGCTGCCCTTGACGATCGGGATGTCGTCGCCAGGAAATTCGTATTTGCTCAGGAGTTCGCGGACTTCCATCTCGACGAGGTCGAGGAGGTCCTTGTCGTCCACCATGTCCACCTTGTTCATGAACACGACGATCGACGGAACGCCGACCTGACGGGCGAGGAGGATGTGCTCGCGGGTCTGGGGCATCGGGCCGTCTGCGGAGCTGACGACGAGGATAGCACCGTCCATCTGGGCCGCGCCGGTGATCATGTTCTTCACATAGTCGGCGTGTCCGGGACAGTCGACGTGCGCGTAGTGGCGGTTGTCGGTCTCGTACTCAACGTGAGCGGTGTTGATCGTGATACCGCGCTCTTTTTCTTCGGGAGCAGCGTCGATATCAGCGTAGTTCATCGCCTTGGCTTTGCCAGCCTTGGCGAGCACGGTCGTGATAGCGGCCGTGAGCGTAGTCTTGCCGTGGTCAACGTGGCCGATCGTGCCGATGTTGACGTGCGGTTTTGTTCTCTGGAACTGTTCTTTTGCCATCTTAAGGGTTGCGTTTGGTTTGACAGGCGCGTCGTTCTTCAGGGGTGGAGCCCATGACCGGGATTGAACCGGTGACCTCGTCCTTACCAAGGACGTGCTCTACCAACTGAGCTACATGGGCGTATAGGGCCTGAGCCATAAAGAACTGGGACGCATCTGCGTTTTTTGTCCACCTGCAAAAGGGCGTAAAACCCTAACCGTTATCCCGTATTCCGCGGAAACGGCTAGAGCTTCATTCCCCGATTGAAGAGGGACGGAAAACGTACCAAACGCGAATTGCCTGTCAAAATGAAAAACACCCCCCGAGTGATATTGCTGCCATGCGATTCCTGAAGAGACCAGTGGAAGTCTGTAAAATTCGGGCTAAACTCCGCTCTGAGGCCATCTTATGAAACACCCCCTCCTCCTGGCTGCGATCGTCGCGTCGCTGGGATTTTTTCCTCTTCCGGCTCCGGCCCAGACGCAATCTCCCGTCACTTTTGACACTTTTTTCCAGGAACTCTCTCCCTATGGGGACTGGATAAACGTCGAAGGATACGGCATGAGCTGGCAGCCGAGGGTGGATTCCGACTGGCGTCCCTATGGGGATGGCCGCTGGGCGCAGACCGATGCGGGGTGGACGTGGATGTCGAACGAACCCTGGGGGTGGATCACGTATCACTATGGGCGCTGGACCACCCTGGAGGACGGGGGGTGGATCTGGGTGCCGGGGTATGAATGGGCTCCGGCCTGGGTTTCCTGGCGGACGAATGACGACTACGTCGGCTGGGCGCCGCTGCCCCCGGAGGCAGTATGGGAGCCCTCCACAGGGTTCACTGCCTCGGTCGACGTTTCCTACGGGATCGGGGTGCAGGTTTACACCTTCTGTCCGATCCAATATTTCGGCTGGCCCGCGCTGCGCCCCGTCCTGATGCCGGTGGCGCAAAATGCCACGATTCTCCCGCACACGACCAATGTCACAACAGTGAGCATGCGCAACAATACGATCTATTGCGGCGGCCCGGACTACGCACAGATCAATCACCGGGGGCAATATGCCGTGCCGCAATATCAGCTTCAGCGGAGCCAGGCGGCGGGAACATGGCCCGGCACCGGGGAGCAGCAAGCTCTCCTGAAACAGGGGGTGCTGGCGGTGCGCTCCCCCAAGGTATACCCTATCTTTTCCGCCACGAGCCAGAGGAGTGTGACCACTCAGGTGCCGCGACCTCGGACACAGCCCGACCGGCGGCCCGGTACCCCGCCGGCCCCGGTGGTGCAGGTCACAGCTCAACCGACCCCTGTCGCCACACAGACAGCCCAGCCCGCCCCGGCGGTTCAAGCTGGACCGATCTACGACGTAACAGTCGGACAGCAACCCGGGCAACTCCCCGCCTATACGGTCACTGGGGCCCAAGTCGTCTCGCCGCAGCAAAACCCATCGACCGTCCCATCGCCGCAGCCGCAGGCTGGTTATCGCGTCGGCGACGCCCCATATCGCCAGCAACAGGCGCAACAAGCGCAGATCGACGCCACGCGCCAGCAACGCCAGGCTCAACAAGAGCAGCCTCCCCAGAGCGAGACCGAATCCCGGATCCAGCAGCAGCAGCAACAGTTGCAGGACCGAACCCGCCAGATTCAGGAGGCTCAGCAGGAGCGCATGCGTCAGATCCAGCAAAGCCAGACCGCGCAACAACAACAAGCGGAAGCGCTTCAGCAGCAGCGGGAGGCCATGCAGCGCCAGCTCCAGCAGCAGCAAGACCGCCAGCGTCAACAACAGCAGTCCCAGCAACAGCCGCAATCCGGGTCACAATATCAACCGAGATCGCAGCAGACACCGCCGCCGGGAAGCGGATGGAAAACCCTCAATACCCAGTAACCCGACGGAAAACTCCGAGCGGAACCTTTAGCGACGGGCGCCGTAGGCGTTGTTGCGGTCGACGAGGAAGAGATTCGCGCCGCGGCGCTGGAGGACGAAGGTGTTGTTGTCACCGTACTTCGTCCAGGGGCCGGCGGGGACATCTCGGGCCTCGACGAACTTCCAGTCGGTCACATCCTTGTTGCCCATGCCGAGGTAATCGCGCACGGCGGGCGAGATATCGAGTCCGGCTCCCTGGTTGAGGTTCGGGCGGGGACGATCGTTGCCGAAAACGTACTGGAAATGATCCGTGCGGAACGGACCGCAATCCTCCCACTGGGCGTAGCAGATGCGGTTGCCGAATCGGATGGCGATCCAGCGGCCCTTGCAAACTGATTTGCCGGGACGCTCAAAGGCCTGCTTGAACCACGGGATGACCTTGCGGGATTCGGGCTTGGTCGTGCCCCTCGTCACATCGTTGTACGGCAGGGCGACATAAAAGGGATTTTGGCGGGGAACGAACTTGGCCGGGAGAAAATTGCGGCGGCGGGAGGCATCCGGGTCGTCGTAGCCACCGTAGTTGCGGGCCCACTGCGGGTCCCACGAGCTTTTGTAGTTGGGCACCGGATTGTTGACCGTAGGGCGCTCACCGACCCAGAAAACCGTGGTCATGATATTGCGTTTCCACGGATAGCGGTTGAATCCGGCTCCCGGACTCGACGGCGTAACCACCTGGGGCGCAACCTGCAACAGGGCATTTTCGCGAAGTTTCATCGCGAATTTCTGGAAATCCAGACTCGAGGCAATAGGCGACTGAGCCTCAGCCGCAAAAACCGACGAGATCATAGCCAGTGCCAATACTGTTGGTGCAAGCAGCTTCATGCCCTGGGAAAAGAACGGGCAGTATCGTAGCGACGATTGCCCGCCGCAACCGAAAAAATTCCCACGCACCTGGTTGCCTGTGGTGATTAAAACCCACGAACCGGCGGCATTTACGTTTTTTTAACGCCCGGAGGAGGGCCTTTAACTCACACCTGAGAGCGAGATTGCCGAAAAGTGACGGCATGTTCGCATTGGACATTCTTCAGGCGGCGCTCTTCGCCGCGGCACTCATTCTATTGACTCCCCCGCTGGGCTTGTACATGGCCCTGGTATTGGAAGGGCGGTGGCGGTTTCTCGCCCCGGTCGAGACGGCGATCTACCGGCTCTGCGGCATCCGCGAGCTACGGGAGATGAGCTGGAGGCAATACACGGGAGCGCTCATCGCCTTCAACGTGATCGGGCTGGCGGTGCTCCTCGCCATCCTGATGGGGCAGGGTTTCCTGCCGCTGAATCCGCAAAATCTGCCGGGGATGAAGTTCTTCCTCGCGCTGAATACCGCGATCAGCTTCGTGACGAATACAAACTGGCAGGCGTACTCAGGCGAGGCTGCGCTGAGCTACTTCAGCCAGATGGCGGGCCTGACGGTGCAGAATTTCGTAAGCCCCGCCGTGGGCGTGGCCGTGATGCTCGGGCTCATCCGGGGATTCGTCCGCCGCACCGGCACGACGGTGGGAAATCTCTGGGCCGACCTTGTGAGATCCGTTCTGTATATCCTGCTCCCGCTGGCGATCCTGTTTGCCATCGTACTGGCCGGCCAGGGCGTGGTGCAGAACCTCTCCGGCTACGTGACGGCGACGACCGTGGAGGGAGCGCAGCAGGCGATTCCCATGGGGCCGGCCGCTTCGCAGATCGCGATCAAGCAGCTCGGGACAAATGGCGGCGGGTTCTTCGGCGTGAACAGCGCCCATCCCTTTGAGAATCCGACACCGCTGACGAACTTCCTTGAGCTGCTCGCGATCTTCCTCATTCCCGCCTCGCTGACCTACACCTTTGGCATCATGGTCGGCGACCGGCGCCAGGGGTGGGCGCTCTTTGGCGCGATGTTCATCCTTTTCCTTGCGGGCTTCACGGCAAGCTGGTGGGCGGAAAGCCAGCCCAACCCGATCACTCATGTCCCCATCAACATGGAGGGCAAGGAGCAACGCTTCGGCGTGATGAACAGCGTCCTCTGGTCGACCGTCACGACAGACGCCTCGAACGGGTCGGTCAATTCCATGCACGACAGCCTCTCCCCCATGGCCGGGATGGTGGCGATGCTCAACATCAAGCTCGGCGAGGTGATCTACGGCGGCGTGGGCGCGGGCATGTACGGCATGCTCATGTATGTCCTGCTGACGGTCTTCATCGCGGGGCTCATGGTGGGCCGCACGCCGGAGTACCTGGGCAAGAAGATCGAGGCGCGCGAGGTGCGGCTCGCCGTCATCGCGCTCTTCGTCCCGAGCGGCCTGATCCTCGTCGCCGCGGCCATTGCCTCGTCGATTCCCGCCGGGCTTTCCAGCCTGGCCAACGCCGGGCCGCATGGCCTGAGCGAGATCCTGTATGCCTTCGCCTCGGCGCTGGGCAACAATGGCAGCGCCTTTGCCGGACTCACCGTCGACACGCCGTTTTACAATCTCATGCTCGGCGCGGGCATGCTGGTCGGGCGGTTCATCGTCATCATCCCGGCCCTGATGATCGCGGGCAGCATGGTGCGCAAAACCGCCGCGCCACCCTCGCCCGGCACCTTCCCGACGAACACGCCGCTCTTCGCCGTGCTCCTCGTGAGCGTGATCCTGATCGTGAGCGCGCTGTTCTTCCTGCCCGCCCTGACTCTCGGCCCCATCTCGGAGCACATGGTGATGCTCCAGGGCCGCACGTTCTAACCCATCGACTCGATATATGAGTGCTTCCAAGACTGACTACTCCCAGCTGATCCCCGCGGCCATCCGCGACTCGTTCCTCAAGCTCGATCCGCGCGAGCAGGTGAAAAATCCCGTCATGCTCGTGGTGTTCCTCGGGGCCATCTGGACGACGATCACGCTGTTCACGAGCTTCTCGGGCTTCAACCTGCAAATCGCGCTCTGGCTGTGGTTCACCGTGCTCTTTGCCAACTTCGCCGAGGCCATGGCGGAGGGGCGCGGCAAGGCTCAGGCCAATGCCCTGCGCCAGGCGCGCACGCAGACCATGGCGCGCCGTCTCCGCAACGGCGCGGAGGAGCGGGTCGCCTCGACGGAACTTCGCAAGGGCGACCTCGTGGTATGCGAGGCGAACGACCCGATTCCCGCCGACGGCGAAGTGATCGAGGGCGTGGCGTCGGTTGACGAGGCAGCCATCACCGGGGAATCCGCTCCGGTCATTCGCGAGAGCGGCGGCGACCATAGCGCCGTGACGGGCGGAACCCGCGTACTGAGTGATCGCATCGTCATCCGTATCAGCGCCGATCCGGGCGCGGGCTTCCTCGATCGCATGATCTCGATGGTCGAGGGTGCTCGCCGCCAGAAAACGCCGAACGAAATCGCCCTCGGCATCCTGCTTGTCAGCATCACGGTGCTGTTTCTCTTCGCGGTCTTCACCCTGCCCGCCTTCTCCGCCTACAGCGAACAGGCGGCGGGACAGCAGGGCGTCGTCAATACCAGCGCGCCGGTTCTGGTTTCGCTTCTGGTGTGCCTGATTCCCACGACCATCGGCGCGCTGCTCAGCGCCATCGGCATCAGCGGCATCGACCGCATGATCCGCCGCAATGTCATCGCCACGAGCGGCCGCGCGGTCGAGGCGGCGGGTGACATTGACGTGTTGCTGCTGGACAAGACGGGCACGATCACTCTGGGCAACCGCATGGCGACCTCCTTCCACCCCGCTCCTGGCGTGGAAGAACGCCAGCTCGCGGAGGCGGCGCAGCTTTCCTCGCTGGCAGATGAAACCCCGGAGGGCCGCTCCATTGTCGTGCTGGCGAAGGATCTCCACGGCCTGCGCGCCCGGGATTTTCACCCCTCTCATGTTGACTTCGTGCCCTTTACCGCACAGACGCGCATGAGCGGCATCAACATCAAAGTCGACGACCACGGCGCGCCCATGACGACCCGCTGCATTCGCAAGGGCGCGGCGGAGGCCATTCGCCAGGAGGTCGAGCGACAGGGTGGAAAATTCCCCTCGCAAGTGCGAAACGCCGTGGAGGCGATTTCCAAGGCGGGCGGCACGCCGCTCGTCGTGGCGGAGGGAGTGACCGTGCTGGGTGTGATCCATCTCAAGGATGTGGTGAAGGGTGGTATCAAGGAGCGCTTTAGCCAGCTCCGCAAAATGGGCATCCGCACCGTGATGATCACGGGCGACAATCCGACCACCGCCGCGGCCATCGCAGCCGAGGCGGGAGTCGATGAGTTCATGGCCGAGGCCACGCCGGAGATGAAGCTCCAGCGCATCCGCGCCGAGCAGGCCGAGGGCCATCTCGTGGCCATGACCGGCGATGGCACGAACGACGCGCCCGCCCTGGCCCAGGCCGACGTGGGCGTGGCGATGAACACCGGAACGCAAGCCGCTCGCGAAGCAGGCAACATGGTCGACCTCGACAGCAACCCGACGAAACTCATCGAGGTCGTCGAGATCGGCAAGCAGCTCCTCATGACGCGCGGCGCGCTGACCACCTTCAGCATCGCGAACGACGTGGCGAAGTATTTCGCCATCCTGCCCGCGATGTTCGCGGCATTGTATGCCCTGAAACCCGGCGCGCCTGGTCCCCTCGCCGCGCTGAACATCATGGGCCTGCATTCGCCAGAGAGCGCGATCCTGAGCGCGGTGATTTTCAATGCGCTCATCATCATCGCCCTTATCCCGCTCGCCCTGCGCGGCGTGGCCTACCGGGCCACCGGAGCCTCCCAGGTGCTCCTGCGCAATATCATCATCTACGGCCTCGGCGGCGTCATCGCCCCCTTCGTCGGCATCAAGCTGATCGACATGCTCCTCGTGGCCCTGCACCTCGCCTAAATCCATGAAATCCATCCTCACTGATTATCTCGTCGCGCTCCGGGCCATCGTGGTCTTCACGGTGCTGACCGGCCTCGCCTACCCGCTGGCCATGACCGGACTCGCCCAGGCGCTCTTCCCGCAGGCGGCGAATGGCAGCCTCATCGGCCCGGCGGCACAGCCCGCCGGCTCGGCGCTGATCGCACAGAAGTTCACCGCGCCGAAATACTTCTGGCCGCGCCCGTCGGCTTCTGATTTCGGAGCCGTGCCTTCCGGTGCCAGCAACCAGGGGTTCACCAGTGCAAAGCTGGCGGCGGCGGTGGAGGAACGCCGCGCCGCGCTCGGTTCCAATGCACCCTCGGACCTGCTCTACGCCTCCGGCAGCGGGCTCGATCCGCATATTTCGCCGGAAGCGGCAGAGTATCAGGTCGCCCGCGTCGCAGAAGCCCGCCAGCTCCCGCCGGAACTCGTCCGCCACCTCGTCGCGGCGGCAACCGAGGGGCCGCAGTTCGGTTTCCTTGGCCAGGCGCGGGTGAATGTTTTGCTGCTGAACCGTTCGCTGGATGCGCTAAAGTAGCTCCGTGAACGACGAACGGCGGCCCGATCCCGACGCCCTGCTGGCCGGAATCGCCAAAGCGGAAAGCACCCGGGGACGGCTCAAGGTCTTCCTCGGGATGTGCCCCGGCGTGGGCAAGACCTACGCCATGCTGCTGGCCGCGCAGCAGCGGCAGGAGGAGGGTGTGCGCGTCACGATCGGCTATGTGGAAACCCATGGCCGCATCGAGACCATCGCGCTGACCACCGGTCTGCCGCATATCCCGCGCCGCCAGATCACCCATCGCGGCGTGCAGATCGAGGAGTTCGATCTCGACGCCTTGCTCGCCGCCCGGCCGCAACTCGCCGTCATCGACGAACTCGCGCACACCAACGCCCCCGGTTCCCGCCACCCCAAGCGCTGGCAGGACGTGGAGGAGATCCTCGCCGCCGGGATCGACGTCTACACCACGCTCAACGTCCAGCACGTCGAGAGCTACCGCGATGTGGTGGCGCAAATCACCGGAGCACCCGCCCGCGAGGCCGTCCCGGATTCGCTCCTCGATCAGGCGACGGAACTTGAGCTGATCGACATTTCCCCCACCGAACTCCGCAAGCGACTCGGCGAAGGCAAGGTCTACCTCGGCGAACGCGCCGTCACCGCCTCCGACAATTTTTTCCGCGAGGGCAACCTGAAGGCCCTGCGCGAAATCGCCCTGCGCATTTCCGCCGAGCGGGCAGATCGCGATGTGCGCGACTACCTTCGCACGCAAAGCATCAGCGGCCCGTGGAAATCCAACGAACGCTATCTCGTCGCCGTCGGCCCCAGCCCGTTCTCCGGCCATCTCATCCGGTGGACGCGACGGATATGCAGCCTCACGCACGGGACGTGGATGGCGGCCTTCATCGACAGCGGGCGCGCGCTTTCCGACGAGGAACGGACCCGCCTCGAGCGCAATCTCGCGCTGGCGCGTTCGCTCGGCGCGGAGGTCGTCACCTACGGCGGCGAGGACGTGACCGAAACGCTGCTACGCGTCGCCCGCGAGCACAACGTCACCCAGATCGTCGTGGGCAAGCCACTCAATCATCCGCTCCTGGATCTCCTGCGCGGCGGCTCGCTCGTGGACAAGCTCATACGCCGCAGCGGCGACATCGACATCTACGTCGTTCGCGCGGAGAAAAGCGCAAGCGGTTGGCGGTTTGACCTGTCGGATTTCCGGCGTCCGAGATTCGCCCGCGAGCTTGGCATCGGCGCTCTGATCGTGCTGGCGACGACCGTGCTCGGGCTGATCATCCGGGATTCCGTCGGCTACATCACAGTCGGCCTCATCTATCTGTTGTCGGTCATCATCGGATCGACCGTGCTCTCGCGCACACCCACCATCGCAATGGCGGCGCTGACGGCCCTGGTTTGGAACTACCTCTTCATCAAGCCGTACTACACCTTTTACATCCGCGCTCCGCATGACGTGATCCTCTTCGCGACGTACTTCATCGTCGCCCTCGTCATGGGACACCTCAACGCCCGGCTGCGCCAGCGGGAGAGTGCCGAGCGGCGACGTGAGCAGCAGGCGGTGGCGCTGTATGAATTCAGCCGCGACATCGCCGCGGCAGAAAGCTCCGAGGCGGCGGCGCAGCATCTCGCAGCGCACTGCGCCAGCCTGCTCAACACCTCCGCCACCGTATCGCTGGAAAATGATGGCGCACTGGCGGAAGTCGCAGGGCCAAAACTGGAGGCGAACGAAATCGCCGTGGCCGAGTGGTGCCTGAGCCATCGCGAAGCGGCAGGCAAGTTCACCAACACGCTGCCGCAGGCCACCCATTTTCACCTGCCGCTGAAGAACGCCGACCGCAGCTCCGGCGTGCTTTCGCTCCAGCTCGCACGTCCACTCACGTTGGCCGAGCGTCAGCTCGTGGAGACATTCATCACGCAGTTCGCCCTCGTGCGGGAACGTGATCAGCTCCTGCGGCAGGCGCAATCCGCCGCCGTGGAGGCGCGCTCACGGGAATTGCAAAAGACGCTCCTCGACAGCGTGTCGCACGAGTTTCGCACTCCCCTCGCCGCGATCTCTACCGCTGCGGATGGATTGTCGAATGGCATCGGCGATCGCCGTGCGCTGGTGGGAGAGATTCAGATTGCCTCGACCCGCCTCAACCGCATCGTGAGCAACCTCCTCGACATCACGCGGATCGAAACCGGCGCGGTGCAGCCCCGACTGGAATGGTGCGACCTTTCCGAGATCGTGGATGAGTCGATACTGCGCGGTGGCGATGAGGTGCGCGGCTGCAAGATCGACGTGTCCATCGCGCCCGGCGCGGCCTTGGCGCGCGTCGATGCCGCGCTGATGGAGGAGATATTGACAAACCTGATCCGCAACGCCGCCCAGCACGGCAGCGGCGCTCCCATCACGCTTGAGGCGGACCGGGACGGCGGCAGTCTACGAATCACGGTGAGCGATGCGGGACCGGGCCTCGGCGAAAACCCGGAAGCGGTGTTTGAGAAGTTCCGTCGCGGCTCCTCGACCGCGTCGAAAGGCCTGGGACTGGGACTGTCCATCGTTCGCGGATTCGCAGGCGCGCTCGGGGGGACCGTGACGGCGGAAAATCGCGCGGAAGGCGGAGCGCGCTTCATCCTGCGCTTGCCGGTCGAGACCCGATCTGCGGAGAATCTCATCACGCCATGAGCAACATCCTCGTCATCGACGACGAACCGCAAATCCGGCGGCTCGTTCGCCTCGTGCTGGAAGGCGTCGGCCACAAGGTCCGCGAGGCCGCGACCGGCCAGGATGGTTTGGTGGAGGCCGCATCGCGGCAACCCGATGCGATCATTCTCGATCTCGGCCTGCCCGACATCGATGGCATCACGATGCTGCGCCGCCTGCGCGAGTGGACATTGCTGCCTGTGCTCATCCTCTCCGTACGCGACGCGGAGGAGGACAAGGTGCTGGCTCTCGACGCCGGAGCGGATGATTATGTGACAAAGCCCTTTAGCAGCGCGGAGCTGCTCGCCCGTCTGCGTGTGGCCCTGCGCCGCGCCACGCCCGCGAATGATCCCGTGATCGAGTGCGGCCCGCTGCGCCTGGACGCCGCGGCGCGCCTCGCGTGGGTCAATGGCGAGGAGCTTCCTCTCTCCGCCACGGAATACTCCCTGCTCCGCGAACTCGCACGGCACGCCGGAAAAATCGTCACGCACAAGCATCTGCTCGCCACGGTATGGGGACCCAACGCGACCTCGCAGAGCCAATACCTGCGCGTCTACGTGAGCCATCTCCGCAAAAAGCTCACGGAGCGAGGATTTCCCGCCGACGGTTTGCGTACCGAAACCGGCATCGGATACCGCCTGCAGGACACGACGCAAGAAGGTCGCTGACGGAATTTGTTCCACGCGATTCTCCATCGTGGAACTTTTTTGCGCCGATGAGGGCTGCGAAGGGTAGTCTGCGATTGACATCCCTAGATGTTGTGGTGAATTCAGATTTAATTCTCCACGGACCACAATGCGTTGTCCCAAATGCGGCTCTCTTGAAGATAAAGTGATCGATTCCCGCCTGTCGAAAGACGGAGCTAGCATTCGACGCCGTCGCGAGTGCCTTGATTGCGAGACACGCTACACGACGTACGAGGAAATCGAGCGCATCGAATTGCGCGCGATCAAACGCGATGGACGGCACGAACCCTTTGACCGCCACAAGCTGAAAACCAGCCTGGTCAAGGCCTGCGAAAAGCGCCCCATCGGACTCGATCTCATCGAGAAGGCCGTGGAGGACATCATGCAGGAGCTGGAGACCGAGCAGAAGCGAGAAATCCCCACCCGCGAGATTGGCGCGAAGGTGATGGAGCGTCTGCACCTCCTCGATCCCATCGCCTACGTGCGATATGCATCCGTTTACCGGCAGTTCCAGGAGATCGGGGATTTCATCGAGGAAATCCAGAGCTTCGAAAAACGCGCCGTTCGCACCCAGGCACAGCCCGAACTCTTCAAGGCATGATCGCACTCCGCAACAACCTCCCGCTCGTTTGCTTCCCTGATGGCCGCATCATGAACTTCGAACGCACGTGGCTCGCGACTTCGCTGGCCAAGGCGGCCGAGCGCGCCGGGTATAAGAAGTGGTGGCTCGCCTCGCACGTGACGGAGAGCGTGACCAGCTACTTCGAGCAGGATTTCGGCGAGAATACCGTGACGATCACCGGCCTGGAGAAGGCGGTGCAGTCCGTGCTTCAGGTCATCGGCTACAGCGATGTGGCCGGGGAATTCGCCGCCAGCCCGCCGCCCGCACGTATTTCGCTCGAGGAACTGGCCCGCAATGCCGGTCACGGGTACGAGCTCGCCTTCTTTGACCTGCTCCGCGGCCGCGTACGCGAGGCGCTTGATGCCAAGGCCCAGCGCCTGGAAATCTGCGACGCCCACAGCGGCGTGAAGCTTCTCCGCTCGGCCAAGGTATGGCGGCGCGACTGCTCCGGCCTGCTCGAGGAAATCGTGAATTTCGTACGCGAGGAAGTCGTCTCCGCCCGCAAGGAGGAGATGGAGATGCAGTTGTCATGACGCTTTTTGAAAAGATCATCGCCCGGGAGATTCCCGCGCAGATTGTTTACGAGGACGACCTGAGCATCGCCATTCGCGACATCAACCCGCAGGCACCGGTCCACGTGCTCGTCATTCCCAAAAAGCCGATCGCCCGTGTCGGCGAGGCCCAGCCGGACGATCAGTCTCTCCTCGGCCATCTGCTGCTCACCGCCGCCAGGGTGGCGAAGCAGGAGGGACTGGAAAATGGTTTCCGCATCACGATCAACCAGGGTGTGGATGGCGGGGAAACCGTTCCCCACATGCACGTGCATGTGCTCGGCGGACGTTCCCTCGGCTGGCCTCCGGGCTAGGCGAAATCCTCTTGCCTGTTCCTCCCGGCGCGTCTCTCTTTCCTTATGCCGCCGATCGTTACGACCACCCTGCTGCTGATTCTTTCGAATCTCTTCATGACCTTCGCGTGGTACGGCCACCTGAAGACGATGAAGACGCAGCCGCTCATCTACGCGATCCTGGTGAGCTGGGGCATCGCGTTCTTCGAGTACATGCTCCAGGTGCCGGCCAATCGCATCGGCTCCAGCATGCTCACCCTGCCACAGCTCAAGATCATGCAGGAGGTGATCACGCTCTCGGTCTTCGTGCCGTTCGCAATCTTCTACATGGGCCAGCCGATCAAGCTCGACTACCTCTGGGCCGGCCTTTGCATGGTCGGCGCTGTGTTCTTTATCTTCCGCTCGGCGTAGCCGGGACTTTCTCGTTCCCCTGGACCCGGAGTTTAAGAAGTGCCCGCTTTGCGAAACTCCGCGGCTTGAAGATGTCAGGGCTCTTCAATCGCTTCCTCGACCGCCTGGACGGGTGCGTCCGTTCTGTTGATGGGAGGCACCGGCGGAGTGAGCAGGCGAAAAGGCGGTTCGTCCAGAGTGAGAAGGAAGGCTTGCAGATCAGCGAGCTCCTCCGCAGACAGTTTCAAGGGTTTCAAATGCTCGCTGGTCACGGGAAATAAAGGGTCACCTGCTTGCTGGGGCTTGGGTTTGGGCCGGGGCATGCCGGCATTGTACAGGCGCAGGACACCGTCGAGACGCGGGAAGACGCCGTTGTGCATATACGGGGCGGTGCGCCCGATGTTGCGCAGCGTCGGCGTGCGGAAGCGTCCCACGTCCGTGATTTCCCCGGTGATCTTGTAGCGCCCGAGATCCTCCAGCTTGCGGCCGTAATAGGTCATGCCGACGTTGTGGAATTCCTCGTCGGAAAAGGTGGGGCCCATGTGACAGTTCATGCACCGCGCCTTGGTCCGGAAAAGATGCAACCCGGCGAGTTCCTGTTCGGTGAAGGCCCGCATATCCCCCGCAGCGAATTTGTCGAATTTCGACCGTCCCGCCGGAATGTTGCGCTCAAATGTGGCGATGGCCTGCACGATGCGGTCAAAGGTGATCCGGGCGTCGCCAAATGCCTTTTCAAACAGGGGGCGGTAATAATCGCCCGCGCGCTCCAGCCGGGAGATAATCTCCTCGGGCTGGCCGTTCATTTCCACCGGATTGAGGATCACGGCCCGGGCCTGCTGCTCGAGGGTGTCCACCCGACCGTCCCAAAAGAGCTTGGAATGAACTCCCACGCCGATGAGGGTAGGCGGATGGCGGGTGGTTTGCTGGCGGTTTTCCCCAAAGGAGAAGGCGACGCCGTTGGACCATCCCAGTTGCGGCTCATGACAGGAGGCGCAGGATACGCCCTGAGACTTGGAGAGTCTGGGGTCAAAGAACAGGCTGAGACCGAGTCGGCGCTCATCGGGCGTGCCGGTGGGCTCGATCTTGAGAATGCCGATCTCGCGGTGGGGCCGTCCGGCGTCGAGATCCGGCGCGGGCCATTGGGAGGCGGGCCTGGCGTAGGCCTCTTTCAGCCACTCGGCCAGGGAGGCACGGTCGGGAAACTCCCCCGTCTTCACGCCGGTCTCCTGGGCGGAAAGGGGGAGGAAATACAGGCTCCAGGCGAGGCCGAGAGCGAGGGATCTCTTGAGCGCGGGCTTCACCGGACGTCTATTTGGCGGCAGTCGCGCCGCATACCACGCTGCCGTCGGCATAGCCCCAGTTCGCCGCCGTTTTCCGCTTGTGCGGTTTCGAATGATATTTCGTATTCAGCGCGGTCGGTCCTGTGGCGGAGGTGCCGTCGCCCTTGAAATCCTCCGAGGCGTTGTACATGGAGGGCAGCGAGTAGTTGTAGGTGTCCCACACGAGGAGCGGGAAGCTCTTCATGATGATGTAGTTGTCCTCCTCCAGCGATTTCGTGGCGTTCCACGTGTAGTTGTTGCCAAATTTGGTCAGCGACTTGCGCCCGCTGGGACACAGCCAGACTTTTTTGCTGACATATTCCTTGAGCAGCTCCGGCAGCCCGAGGGGATCGTCGACCATGCGGTACTTGGAATAGCCGACCTCCGCCCGGGTCCAGTACCGCCCGTCGCGTTCCGTGGCGAAAATGACCGCCGCGTTGACGATGGCGCGCAGGTTGCCGGTGCACTTGACTGTATTGGCTCGGTCCATGGTGTTCGAGTACCAGCCGATCCCCATCAGGGTCACCACCCCGGCGAGGAGCACGGCGGAAACCGTCTCGACCAGGGTAAAGCCGCCATCTCTTTGGAACGCTGCCTTCATCACAGAGCGCACACGCGTCCCTGGCGAAAACGACGAACGAGGATGGCAGCGACCGCTCCCGCGATAAGGAGGCCGATGACGGACGGCTCGGGCACCACCGTTATCTCCAGCCGGTAGAGGGCCCCGAGGTCAGTCCCCACGGTATCCGACGCCGTGAGGAAGTAGAGCACCTCCTTGCCGTCCTCCAGCACCACGCTGAGCGTGCCGGACTGGCTGGATGCCTTGCCGCCGAAGTCTTTCAGATTGTACAGCAGCTCGATGTACTCCGAGTCCAGGTCATAGCGCCAGATCTGGCCGCCCGAGTTGTCTCCGGAGCCGGAGCTCTGTTTGACGTAATAGATCGAGTCCCCAAAGAGAATGGGGTCGGCAAAATTGCCGGCGGCTCCGTCTGAGCTGTTGGGCAGGAGCGACTGGGGATCGACGACGCCGGTGGTCAGGTCCCACTTCAGGATGCCGCCACTGAGCGCCAGGCTGTAGATCGCGTTGCGCTCCGAGTCATAGAGGGGTGTGCTCCACGCGCCATTGCTGCCTCCTGTCGTCCAGGTCGTGGAAAGCACCGAGACCGTGTCGGTGGTGGTATCGAGGACCTGCAGCGTTGCAGCCGAGCCGCCTGCGGTCGACGCCGTCGCATAGTAAATCTTTTCCCCGACCTGGACCATTCCGCCCTGGGGCTGGCGTCCGGAGTTAGGCGAGCTGTTTCCTGCCGTGAACTGCGTGATCTGCGTGACTCCGGTGGTATTGCCCGAGGCATCCAGGGAGACTTTCTGGATCGTCCCCCAGTCGCTGGTGCCTCCCGCATAGGTCGTAAAGTAGACGGATGCTCCGCCGCCCGCCTGGGCCACGTAGATCGGGGAGGTGTATCCGAGATTGCGAGGTTGATTCGAGGCGACCTGTCCGCTCCAGACGACATTGACGCCTGTGGTCTGAACCGTCGATGGGTCGAATGACCCGATGGCTCCGCCGTTTGATTCGCTCGTCCAGGAAGCACCCCCGAATTGCGCGGCATAATACACCAGGCCGTCGTCTCCCAGTGTCAGCGTCGTTTTCCACGGCTGATAACCGTCATAACGGGTCTGCGTGAGGTCGTCGGGGTTGGGAAGACCGAAGGAGTGCTGGGTCGTGAAAGTGCCCGTCTCCATGCTATAGGAAACGATGGCACCCACCGAGTTCTCTCCTCCTCCGTAGGTGGTGAACCACAACTCGTTGCCGATTTGCAATATGCCTCCTCGCGGACTCTGCGGACTCGTGATGGCTCCACCGGACCCGGAAATCGGCAGATCCGCCACTTTGGTGAGCGATGTCGTAATGGTCTCTCCGTGGGAGAGAAGCGGCAGGCCGGCACAAGCCAGCGCCATGAAGGGAGCTGATAAGAACTTTCTGATTTCTAGCATCTTGCGTAATATTTTCTTCGTTTTCCGAATGCCGTTCAGGCGGGCAGCAGTCGGATATAATGAGACGGGTCACCATTCCGCAAGCTCTTTTGCGATTGAGTCTCAATATCAATACAGGAAGGATGCCAGGTCTGAATGACGGAAAGCACCACGGGGTCGCCCGCGAATTTCTTTACGACGAAACCGGCGCTATAGAGCGTTCGTCATACCTGGCGCTCACAGAGGAAAAGAGGAAAGGAACATTCCGATCACGCCTTCGATCCGGGGATCGACGACCTTATCTCCCTTAACCGCGTCGAAAGAGAAACTTCCTACCTGAGAACCGACGAAAGTCACATTCCTGGGGTTTGTTCCGGGAAAAGAGCAGGGGCGGTGAACTCGTCGTCCACCGCCCCTCACACACCAATGTTGTAACAGGTGTCGCGCGCCGGCTAGCGGTCGCACTCGCCCATCACAAAGTCGAACGATCCCAGGATGGTCACGACGTCGCTGACGAGGTGGCCGGGCAGGATCTTGGGAAGGATGCTGAGATTCACGAAGCTTGGGCTGCGAATCTTGAGGCGATACGGGACGCCGCCGCCCTTGGAGTGAATAAAGAAACCGAGTTCGCCCTTCGGGTTTTCCGCGCCGAAATACACCTCGCCCGCAGGGGCGTCGACACCCTCGGTGACACGGATGAAGTGGTGGATGAGTTCTTCCATCTTCGTCAGCACGTCGGTTTTGACCGGAAGCATCTGCTTCGGGTCGATGACATTGATCGGGCCGGTCGGGAGCTTGTCGATAACCTGCTCGAGGATGCGAATGCTCTGGCGCATCTCCTCCATGCGGACGAGATAGCGGTCGTAGCTGTCGCCCACGGTGCCGACGGGAACCTCGAAGTCGTATTTCTCGTAATCGAGATACGGATTCTTGCGGCGCAGGTCATGGTCGATGCCGGAGCCGCGGAGATTGGGGCCGGAAAGAGCGTAGGCGATGGCGTCCTCCTTGGAGATCACGCCGACGTCCTTGCATCGGTCCACGAAGATGCGATTGCGGGTGAGCAGGCCATCGGTCTCCTCGAGAGCGGGCTTGAAGGTGCGGATGAACTCCTTGAGCTGCGGGATGAAGGTCTCCGGGAGGTCATGGGTCTGGCCGCCGACGCGGGTGTAGCTCGTGGTGAAGCGCGCGCCGCTGAGGAGCTCGACGAGGTTGTAGATCTTTTCGCGCTCGGTGAAGGTGTAAAGGAAGACAGTGATGGCACCGATGTCCATCGCCATGCAGCCCACGCCGAGGAGGTGCGAGGAAATGCGGGCCAGTTCGCAACAGATCACGCGGATGGCCTTGCCACGGGGCGGGAGTTCCCAGCCCATGAGCTTCTCCACCGCGAGCGCGTAGGCGACGTTGTTGGCGATGGGAGCGAGATAGTCCAGGCGGTCCGTATAGGGGACGAACTGGTTGTACTGCATGTTCTCGGCGATTTTTTCATCGCCGCGATGCAGGTAGCCGACGTCGGGCATGCCGCGCTTGATGACTTCGCCATCGAGATCGAGGACGATGCGGAGCACGCCATGGGTGGAGGGGTGCGACGGCCCCATGTTCAGAGTCAGCGTCTCGCCGAGGAGTTCTCCGACTTCCTGTGCGTCACGCACGCTCTGAAGGCCCCTGGAAAGAGCATCGGGATGTTCAATTGTCGTCGCCATTTTTCAAAAATTCCTTATCCGTGTCGGAGTATCGTTTTCTGTGAGAGATTCAAAGAAACTCTTACCAGAGGAATACCGCAATCATGAATATTTCTTCGACTGAAAAAGCATGCCCCCCCGTGCTCGTCGTCGTAGGTGGAGGTTTTGGGGGGCTGTCGGCCGTCAAGGAACTGGACGGCAAGCCGGTCAAAATCATCCTCATCGACCGGAGCAATCACCATCTCTTTCAACCCCTCCTGTACCAGGTGGCCACGGCGGGTCTGTCCCCGGCGGATATCGCCCAGCCGATCCGCGCCATCCTGCGGAACCAGGAGAATGTCACCGTCGTGCTCGACGAGGTGAAGGAAATCCGCACCGACACCCGCGAGGTGGCCACAGGCGACCTGACCTTTCACTACGACTACCTCCTCGTGGCCGCAGGGGCGCGACATCATTATTTTGGCAACACCGACTGGGAACCCCTCGCCCCGGGCCTGAAGAGCCTCGAAGACGCGGTGGAACTCCGCCGCCGCGTGCTGCTGGCCTTTGAGGTGGCGGAAAAGGCACCGACACCCGCGCTGCGCGAAGCCGCCATGACCTTTGTCGTGGTGGGAGCGGGACCAACCGGCGTGGAAATGGCGGGTGCCATCTCCGAGCTGGCGCGGTTCACCCTGCGCAAGGACTTCCGCCGCATCAACCCAGCCGAGGCCAGGGTGATTCTCATCGAGGCCGGACCGCGTGTGCTGCCCACCTTTGACCCATCGCTCTCCGAGAGCGCCATGAGACAGTTGAAAAACCTGCATGTCGACGTGCGGGTGAGCAGTGCGGTGAAGCGCATTGCCGAGGGCGAGGTGCAGGTCGATGAAACCGTCATCCCGACGCGCACGGTCATCTGGGCTGCGGGCAACAAGGCGTCGCCGCTGGCGGCCATGCTGGGCGGAGAAGTCGACCGCCAGGGGCGCGTGAAGGTCAATGCCGACCTGAGCATCCCCGGCCAGCCTCACATTTTCGCCATCGGGGATATGATCACCACGACCTTCGACGGCGGCAAGCCGGTTCCCGGGGTCAGCCCGGCGGCCATGCAGGCCGGACGGCATGCGGCAAAGAACATCCTGCACCTCATCCAGCGGGAGGCGACGGAGCCGTGGAATTACTTCGACAAGGGCAGCATGGCCACGATCGGGCGCAATGCCGCCGTGGCCCAGATCGGGGCCTTCAAATTTGGCGGGCTGCTGGCCTGGGCGGCGTGGGTTTTCGTCCACCTGCTCTTCCTCATCGGCTTCCGCAACCGCTCGGCGGTCTTCCTCCAGTGGACGTGGGCGTATTTCACCTACGGAAAAGGCGCACGGCTCATCTCCGGTCCCGTTGGCCGCTGGGGCACTCTGCCCGCCACGAAAAAAGACTCATGATCCCAGGACGCATCGGCATCATCGGCTCGGGATCCATCGGGCTGTATTACGGCGCAAAGCTGGCCGCGACCGGCCATGACGTCGCCTTTCTCATGCGCAGCGGGCTGGATGAGGCGCGAAGCGAGGGAATCCGCGTCTACTCCGAGACAACGGGCGACGTACACCTCGCCAAGCCAGCCGTCTTCGCAACGGCGGAGGAAATTGGCCCCTGCAGCCTCGTGATCAACTCCCTAAAGGCTACATCCAACGACGTGCTGGCGCGGGCGATACCTCCCCTGCTCGGCCCCGAGACCGCGCTGCTAACGCTCCAAAACGGACTCGGTGGCGACGAATTACTCGCCAGTCAGTTCGGCGCGGAGCGGGTGCTGGGCGGACTGTGTTTCATCTGCCTCACCCGCAAGACACCCGCCAGCGTGAACCACGTCGGCAAAGGCAAGCTCTCGGTCGGCGAGTTTGGCCGTCCGGTCTCGGACCGTCTCCGCACGATCACCGAGGCCTTCAACACCGCCCGCGTCCACACCGACGCGGTGGAACATCTCGCCGAGGAGCGCTGGCGAAAGCTGGTCTGGAACATCCCCTTCAACGGCCTCTCCGTGGCGGCCGGGGGCATCACGGTCGACGCCATCCTGGCCGACCCGGCGCTGCACCAGCGCTGCCGCGGGCTCATGGAGGAGACCATCGCCACCGCCGATGCCCTGGGGTTTCCCATCGAAAAAACGTACGCCGATTTCCAGATCGAGCGCACCTATCCGATGGGTCCGTACGCCCCCTCGACACTCATCGACTGGCGGGCCGGCCAAAAGCTCGAGGTGGAGCCGATCTGGGGTGAACCGCTTCGTCGTGCCCAAGCCGCCGGGGTAAGCACCCCGCTGCTCGAAACCCTTTACGCCGAGCTCGCCGCCATCAACGCCGCGCTGCCGTAACAAATACCCGCGTTATTCCCTCATGGAGTGCGATTTGTGAGGGAGGAACGTAATTTCCGGTGCGCTTCGCGGAAAAATTCTGTTAAGCGTGCGGGCTCGCTTCATGCCAGACGAACCCGAGATTCCTGATGAAGAGCTAGTCGCCCGCACACGCGCGGGTGACCCCGATGCATTCTCGGATCTCGTCGTGCGCTACAGTCCGCGCCTCTACGGCCTCGTGTACAACATGACCTCCAACCACGAGGACACGAACGATCTGTTGCAGGAGGTTTTTGCCAAGGCCTATCGGTCGATCAATGGCTTCCGGGGAAATTCCTCGTTCTACACGTGGATGCACTCGATCGCCGTGAATATGACGATCAACTTCCTCAAAAAGCGGGGCCGCCGGCAGGGAATGAGCCTGGATGATATCGACTCCAACATCCAGAATGACCGGGAGTTCATCGAAATCACCTCGGGGAACGACCCTCGCCACGAGGCAAACCTGAGCGAACTGCAACAAAGATTGAACGAGGCCATGCTGAAGCTGTCTCATGAACATAGAGCGGTCGTTACGATGTTCGACATTCAAGGCATGCCGCACGCGGAAATCGCCAAGGTGCTCGGGATATCGGAAGGAACCGTAAGATCACGACTGTTTTACGCACACCGCCAGTTGCAAAATTACCTGGAAGAGTTTATCAAACGCTGACCACTGCCATGGGAGAAAATCCTGACATTTCGAAGTTACTGCGAATGAAGCGGTACGAGCAACCTCCTCCGGGATATTTCGAGGACTTTGTTCAGGAATTTCACCGCCGCCAGAGGGCGGAGCTTCTGCGTCGTCCGACGTGGAAAATCGTCTGGGATCGCATCTCGGCCATTGCTCCGGGCTTCCATGTGCCGCAGTACGCCTATGCGACGATCGCAGCGCTGGCAGTCTGCGCGTCCGTCGTCATCATATCCCCGCGCTCCGTCTCGCCGACGACCTCGCTGGCCAAGGCGGAATCGGGCGCTCAGGCGATTTCCCTGACCTCGCGGCCTGTAACCATCGGCGACACCCTACCGGTCTCGGCACGAGCTGATGGGTCGCTCCCTCCGCATTACGTGCTTCAGGCCCGCCCCGTGAGTAATGAGCAACCGCTCAGTTTCTAAACTCACGCTCCCGGGCACCCCGCTCTGGGCCGCTGCGGCAGTCGTCCTGCTGTCCAGTCTCGGCGCTCAATGTCAGGACGATCTCGGCGACAAGATCACCTGCGAGGTCAACCGCGTCTTTCAGGAACGCCGCAATGCCGTCGTCCGCGTCGAGGCGCTCGACCATCATGGTCGCCTGACAGGCACGGGATTCTTCACCGACCCTTCCGGCACGATTTACACTCTCTCCTATATCGTCGCCAACGCCCAGGAGATCACGGTCATGTACGGGGATGAAAAGATTCCCGCCAAGGTACTGGTGGCCGATCCGCGCAGCGGTATCGCCCTGCTGAAGGCGGATATCTCCTCGCCGTTCATTCCCCAGGGCAGTTCGCGCAAGCTCGCCCTCTCCACCCCGGTCCTGACCATCGGCTATACGCCTGGATTCTCCGACACGCCGAGCTTCGGCATCGTCGGCGGATTTGACCGCAAATTTCTCGGCAAGTATTTCACCACGACGCACATCCGCGCCAACCTGCCTGTGCAGGCCGGATTTGGCGGCGCACCGCTCCTGAATCTCAACGGCGAGGTGGTGGGCATCATCATTGCCGGAGTCGGCGGAGGGGCCTCCTGCTACGCCGTGCCGATCGAGGCGGCGGAAAAGATTCGCATGGACTACGCACGCTATGGCGAACCCCGCCATGGCTGGCTCGGTGTCAAAGCGGAAGAGCAGAACGATAAAGTCGACGGATCGAACGTTCGCATCTCCGAAATCGGCGCCAACACTCCGGCGGCACAAGCCGGCCTGAAGCCCGGCGACATATTGCTCCAGATCGGAGCGGTGAAAATCACGGAACCCGAGGACATTATCGACGCCAGCTATTTCCTCACCGCCGGAGACAAGGTGGCAGTGGAAATCGTGCGTGACGGGCAGAAAAAGACCATCGAGGTCGAGTCCGCCCAGCACCCGGCCACCGGAGTCCCCTCCTCCCCGAACGAACTCGTGGGACAGGTGCCGATGTTTATCTTCCAGTAAGACCCTGACCCCAGAGCTTTCACAGAAGGAAGCAAAGGAAACGAAGGGGAAGGCAGAGAAGATTCTACCGAGTCCGATCTGCAAGACAGGGAGCGTCGGAATCGTAAAAGACAGTTCTCTCATCGCGAAAATACGCCGTAACAAGGGCGTTTCCAGCCGATGTTTTTCCGCCCCGCCCCAGTTCGCCGCTTCTCTCGAAAAACGCCCCTCGGCGAATTCGCAAAGCATCCCTTTGTGGCCTTTGCGACCTTCTGTAAAGGTCTTCTGGCCGTCCTCTTTGTTTCCTTTGCTTCCTTCTGTGAAAAAATCTTCCGTCTCAGACCTCGATCCCGGCCAGGTGGGCGAGATGGGTCGCCGCAATATCATCCAACTGGGCGATGCTCTCGACGTGGGAAAGACGTTCGCGCAGGCGCGCCCCCTCGGGCATTCCCCGGGTGTAGGCCATCAGCCGCGCACGCATCGCCTTCATCGCGATTTTCTCCTCGCGCCTCCAGATGATCTCCCCCTCGCAATGTTCGCGGATCATTTTCCAACGCTCCTCCATGGTCGGGGGAGCAGGAGATTCCACCCCGGCAAGGGCGGCCCGGATTTCCTCAAAAATCCACGGCGAAGCCATCGCGGCCCGGCCGATCATCACTCCGGAGACGCCGGTTTCCCGCTTGCGGCGCAGGACGTCGGCGGCGCTTGTGATGTCGCCATTACCGATCACCGGCACCTTCACGGCAGAGGCCACCTGGGCGATGACATTCCAATCCGCCTCGCCGGAATAGCCCTGCTCCTTGGTGCGGCCATGCACGGCGATGCGCTGAATGCCGGATTGTTCGAGAATCGCGGCGGTCTGGGTGGCGTTGACGGAATGGCGATCCCACCCGATGCGGATTTTCGCCGTCACGGGCACTGGAGCCGAGGCCTTCACCACCGCCTCGGCCACGCGGGAAAGGAGCGGGCAATCCCGCAGGAGGGCTGATCCGCCGTTTTTGCAGACCACCTTGTTCACCGGGCAGCCGAAATTCAGATCGAGAAAATCGGGCCGCACCCAGTCGATGACGGCACGTGCCGCCTCGGCGAGACGCTCGGGTTCCGCACCGAAGAGCTGTACACCGAGCGGACGCTCCTCCTCCATGAACTCGAGGTAATACTTCGTGCGCTCGTTGCGATGCAGGATGCCCTCGGCGGAGACAAACTCCGTCGTAAGCACATCGGCACCCTTCGCCCGGCAGATGCGGCGAAAAACGGTATTGGTCACGCCCGCCATGGGCGCGAGAAAGATGGGAAAATCCGCCGACATGCGGCAGCCTAACCTGCAATCAGCAACTCGCCAACCTCTTGCTGAATCGCGGGAATCTGCTCGAGCGAAAGGTGCGGGTTGCGCAGGACAAAGGTCTCGCCCGTACCGGCGCGCTCATAGACGAGCATGTCCTCGTCGGACGACTCCACGGGACGCAGCACGCGCTTGCGCTCCAGCATGAGAGCGAGGATGTAGCAGATGTTGTTTCGCTCGGGATTCTGCTCGGCCAGCATGCGGCGCAGCAGGCTCTCGGCGTCGTCCTTGGGCAGCGGCTCCGGCGGCGGCGGGGTCGGCGGCTCATAGCGTGACCGCCAGAAGGAAAACGGCTGGATATTGTCATTGCGGGACTGCCATGCCTCCTCCGAGAGGTCCTCTCGCCGAAAGCCGTCGCCGTCGCGATACAGCAGGGTGTAAAAGAAATCGCCCTCGGCAAATTCCTTCCCGGTCTGAGCACACGTATGGGCGCGCGATTTGATATCCCAGTCAGCTTGCATTTAAGACATCCAGGGCAGTTTGAGCTTTGGCAGGTCGCGATTTGTCGACCGCAGCCAGAGCAGGTATAATCCGATCACGCCAAAGATGGCAAGAGGCCCCCAGGTGGCAAAGTACGGGTTCATCCGATCGCCCTTGCCGAGCGCCACGAAGAGGCTGCTGACGAAGACCAGTCCAAAAAACAACCCGATCGCAAGCGCCACGCCGCCGAGGATACCCCGGCGGGAATAGACGATGCCCATGGGCGCGGCAATGAGCACCACGACGAGACAGACCCAGGGCAAGGCCCAGCGGTATTGAAGGTGCGTGGTGAATGGAGCGAGACGCCGCTCGGGAAAGTCGCTGTTGAAAAACAGATACTCCTTCAGCTCAGGGACGGAGAGATATTCCGGCTTCATGACCGAGCTGGCGATGCGCGGAGGAGTCTCACTCCAACCAGAGAGTACGATCTCGTCCTTGAACTCCGATTTGACGATATCGCCCGAGGGCGTCATCTCGACGGAGCGGGCACGGGAGAGAATCCAGTTTTTTGTGATCGGATCGAACGTGCCGCGGTTCGCATACCAGATCTGGACGATCTTGCCATCGGCGTTCTGCTGGACGATCTCCAGGTCGTCGAGGCGGTTGTCATTCACGTAGACGCGCCGGATGAACCACGTGCGGTTGTCATCGCGGTTGCGGAAGAGGTGGGCATTGATGCCGCCAATGAGCTTTTTGCCTCGCTTGATCTCGCGCAGCATCTGCTTTTTGATCTGCTCGGCATGGGGAGCAGACTCGTAATTGAAATAAGCGGTGATGGCCGTGAGCACGAGCCCCACGGCAAAGAGCGGCAGAAGAATGCGCACCACGCTCTGCCCTGCGCCCAGCATCGAGATGATCTCGTTTGTACGGGACATCGAGGTCAGCGAATACAGCAGCGCGAGCAACAAACCGATCGGCAGACAGATCACCACGATCTGAGGGATCTGGGACATGTAGTAGGCGAGGAGGATCTCAAAGCCAGCCTTGCCCTGCATGAAATCCTGGAGATTGTCGCTGAGGTCAAAAATAAACCAGATGGCGATGAAGCCGAAAAAGCAGTAGATGAACGGCAGCAAAAATTTCTGCAGCACGTATCGGTCGAGTATTTTCATCAAGTACGAACTCCTACCCTTAATGTCCGCCGTTAGCCCCGTCAACTTCCCGCACCCCTCGCTCGTAATCCCATGATCTCCCTTGACCCTGATGAAGGACGGGCCGGAGAGGGTGTTTTCGAGCGGGAGGTCCGCGAGATTTTCTCGCCGAATGGCCTCCTGGCCGCCGCCTCGAACTACGAATATCGCGCCGAGCAGCAGGAAATGGCCACGGAAGTGGCCCGCGTGCTGGAGCAGGGCGGCCATCTCGTGGTCGAGGCAGGCACGGGCGTCGGCAAATCGCTGGCCTACCTCATTCCCGCCGCCCTGCATGCGGCGGCGACCAAGCGCAAGGCGGTCATCTCGACCCATACCATCGCTCTCCAGGAACAGCTCATCTACAAGGATATCCCGCTGGTCCAGAAGCTCTTGCCTGTCGAATTCGAGGCCGCCCTGCTGAAGGGTCGCCATAATTATGTCTGCGGCACCCGGCTCGACCGGGCGATGACGCAATCCGGCGATTTATTTTCCCCGGAGCAGCGGAAGGAGCTGGAGCGCATCCACGAGTGGAGCCTCACGACGAAAGACGGCTCGCTGAGCGACTTCATCGAGCAGCCCGACCCGGCGATCTGGGAGGAAATCCGCAGCGAGCAGCACCTTTGCTCGGCCAAAATCTGCGGGCGCAACCCCCGGTGTTTTTACCAGGCTCTGCGCCGCCGCATCCTCTCCGCCGACATGGTGGTGCTCAACCATGCGCTGCTTTTTACCCTGCTGGGCGGCGTCGATGAGGGCGAGGACCGGGCGAGCGGCATCCTGTTCTCCAATGATTTCGTGATCTTCGACGAGGCTCACACCCTCGAGGATGTGGCCTCGCGCCATATTGGGATCGAGATTTCCCAGTTGGGCCTGAAACGCTCTCTCCAGCGGCTCTACAACCCGCGCACCCGCAAGGGTCTCTTTCAGGCCATGAAGGACGGCTCCGCGTGCAGCGTGGTGGCGGAACTGCTGCCCAAGTCCGACGCGTTCTTTGATTCGGTCTCGGAAAACTGCGAGTTCCGCAAAGGGCGGGAGTTTCGCGTCCGCGAGCCCGGCCTCGCCGATGCTTCAGAGCTCAGCGACGGGCTCGTGCGCATGAGTGAGTTCCTGAAAATCCAGGCGGGCAAGACCGAGGACGAGGTGCGGAAATCCGAGCTTCAGGACGCTGCACGAAAGATCCGCGAGGCCCGGCGGGGCATCGTCGATTTCCTCGAGGTGGGCCACGAGGATTACGTCTACTGGGTCGAGCAATCCGGCCGCCGCGAGACGTACTGCAACCTCCGCGCCGCTCCGGTCGACCTGGCCGAAACTCTGAGGAGACTGCTCTTCCGCGACAACGCCTGCACCATCATGACCAGCGCGACGCTTTCCGTTGGCGCGGGAAATCTCGGGTACTTCCGCAATCGCGTCGGAGCGCAGGACGCTCGCGCCGTCCAGATCGGCAGCCCTTTTGATTACCAAAAGCAGATGTCGCTGCATCTGGTGAAGCAGATGCCGGAGCCGAAAGATGCGGGGTATAACAAGGCGCTGGAGAAATGGATCGCGCACTTCGCCGACCAGAGCAAGGCGCGCGCCTTCGTCCTTTTCACCAGCTACCAGACGATGCGCCATGCCGCGGAAGCTCTGGAGGGCCATTTCGCCGACAAGGGCTGGACGCTGCTGGTTCAAGGCACGGGAATGCCCGCCGTACGGATGGTGAAGGAATTCCGCGAAAACCCGCACAGCGTGCTCTTCGGCGTGGATAGTTTCTGGGCCGGGGTGGACGTGCCGGGCGACGCCCTTTCCAATGTCATCATCACCCGCCTGCCCTTTGCCACGCCGGACCATCCGCTCACGGAAGCCCGCCTGGAGGTGATCGAGTCCCAGGGCGGACGCGCCTTTGAGCAATATTCGCTGCCCGAGGCCATCCTGAAGCTCCGCCAGGGCGTGGGCCGGCTAATCCGGACGAAGTCGGATACCGGGATGATCGTCATCCTCGACAGCCGCATCCTCAGCAAGCCCTACGGCCGGTCTTTCCTTCGCGCCCTGCCCGAATGCCCGACGCACATCCACTAGAAGCACCGCGTCCGCCGCGAAAGATCTGGCGCACCGCGCTCGCGGTCATCGCCGCCGCGCTCGCGCTGGTCGTGCTCATCGCAGCCGCGACGACCTGGTGGATGACGCATCGGGTGACCACCGAGGCGCGCGGCGTGGCCCGGGCCATCGCGGAGGAGTTTCGCCAGGCCCTGCAACTCACCCCCGAGGTGCGCATCAACTCTCTCGTCGTGGTGGCCGCCAATACCCCGGTCGCGGAACTGGTGACGATGCAAAAACAGGCCCGCGTGCGCCACGTCTGGAGCCAGACATGGATGCATAGCACGAAGGCCATCGAGGTCGAGGCGACCTTCACGGCGCGGGCGGGCTTCGACCTGCACGAGCCTTTTCGCATCACCATCGACCCAGCCACAGGCACGGTCATTACGCAACTCCCCCCGGCCCGCATCCTCTCCCTCGGCATGAGCGACGTGAGCATTCCCCGGGACGAGGACGGGTACTGGAACAAACTGACGCCGCAGGACAGGGAGCAGGCATTTCGCGAGCTGGAGGATGCCGCGCGAAAGCAATTTGCCGAATCCGACCTGGTCGCAGAGGCCGCGCGCGAGGGGGAAATCCGCGTCCGCGACCTCATCCGCAAGGCGATTTATCCGGGTGCTCCGATCATCACAACTCCCGCTCCTGCGGCGCGTTAACGAGAGGGCCTACCCCGCGGCAAGGCGATTTTCCCTGACCCCGTGCTTGCAACGGAGTGGCCTCCGGGGCGAAAATGGCTCGACTCGGCACAGAGGCCCGTTCAGGGTCACCGACCCATTTTCCATGAAACATCGTCTCCAAAGAGTGTGCGAAGTGATCAAGCGTGAGCTGGGCCTTATCATGGTCCGGGAACTCACGTTCTCCTCGCCATTGGTCACCATCAGCGCCGTCGACATCACGCCGGATCTGAAACAGGCGCATATCTTTGTGAGCGCAATAGGCAGCGCGTCCGACCGGAAGAACGCGCTGAGCGTCCTCGAGAGCAATCGCGTACTGTTGCAGCACGAGCTATCGAAGCGCGTGATCCTGAAAAACACGCCGCACCTGTACTTCAAGTTTGATGATTCCATCGAGCGCGGCTCGCGGGTCCTGAATATCCTTGAGGAACTGGACCTGAACGAGCCGGAGAAATGAACGCCACGTTCGCGGAAATCGCCTCCGCCCTCTCCGACAGGCAGCGCGTCCTCGTCGTCAGCCACCTGCGCCCCGACGGCGACGCCCTCGGCTGCACCATCGCCTTTGCCCTGTGGCTCAAGAGCCTCGGCAAGGAGGTCGTCACGTGGAACGAGGACGGCATGCTCGATAAATTCCGCTACCTCCCCGGCCACGAGATGGTAACGACTCCTCCCGAGGAGCCGCAGGCCTTTGATGCCGTGGTAGCGCTGGATAACTCGGTCAAGAAGCGCCTGGGCACGGTCATTCCCGCCATCAAGGATGGCGCATTGTGGATCAATATCGACCACCACGTGAGCAACGACCGGTACGGCGACCTGAACTATATCGACCCGTCGGCTCCGGCCACCGGGCAGATCCTTTGCGAGTTCTTCCGTGATCGGCAGATTTCCATCACGCCCGAGCAGGCGGCCAATCTTTACGCCGCCATCTCGACGGATACCGGTTCCTTTCAATATGCCGGCACAGGCCCACGCACCTTCCAGGCCGCGATGGAACTCGTCGCCGCCGGAGTAAACGTCGCGCAAATCTCGCGCGACATGTACGAGAACCAGCCCCGCCGCCGTCTCGAACTGCTGCGCCACGCGCTGAACGGGGCGGAGTTTTCCTGCGAGGGGCGTGTCGCCTGTTTTTCCCTCACCCTGGCCGATGTCGATCGCCTCGGCGTATTACCCGAGGACAACGAGGGCATCATCGACCACCTGCGCTCCGTCGAGGGCGTCATCGCGGCGGTTTTCTTTGAGGAACTGCCCGAGGCCAAGGTGCGCGTGAGCGCACGGTCCAAGGACCCAAGCGTCGACGTGTGCAAAATCTGCGCCCACTTCAAAGGGGGCGGCCACCCCCTCGCTGCCGGTGCCCGTGTGCGCGGCGGACTCGAGGAAGTCAAAGAACGTTTTTTAGAAGCTGTTTGTCATGAAATCCGCAACCGAAATTGACGGCGTTCTCCTGGTCGACAAGGCCCAGGGAATGACGTCGCACGACGTTGTTGCCATCGCCCGCCGTGTCCTGAACACAAAGAAGGTGGGCCACTGCGGCACGCTCGACCCGATGGCCACCGGCCTGCTCATCATCACCGTGGGCCGTGGCACCAAGATCCAGGACCTCCTCATGAGTGAGGACAAGGAATACTACGGCACGCTCAAGCTGGGCGAGACCACGAACAGCCAGGACGCCGAGGGCGACATCCTTGAGACCCGTCCGGTGCCCGATCTTTCCCGCTTCGACATCGACGAGGCGTTCGCCAAGTTCCGCGGCGATTTCTACCAGACACCGCCCATGGTGAGCGCGATCAAGAAGGACGGCGTGCCGCTCTACAAGCTGGCCCGCCAGGGCAAGGAGGTCGAGCGTGAGCCACGTTTCGTGCGCGTCTACGCCTACGCAGTCAATGAGGTTCGCCTGCCGGAGATCGATTTCCGCGTCGTGTGCAGCAAGGGCTTCTACGTCCGCACCTACGCCCACGACATCGGCGAGACCCTCGGCTGCGGAGCGCACCTCTCGGGCCTTCGCCGCACCAAGTCGGGCCGCTTCGTGGTCGATGGCGCGGTGACGGTCGACGAACTCAAGACGCTGCCGCGCGAGGAGCTGTATTCCCGCATCCTCACGCTGCCCCAGGTTTCCCGTCTGCGCGGCGCCTGATCCTCAAAACCCAAACTGAATCCCACCATGCGCGTCCTGCATTCCGTCGATGAACTGAGCGGAGTGCCGGGGCCGCATTGCATCGCGATCGGGGCGTTTGACGGCATCCATCTCGGCCACCAGGCGCTGATCGGCCAGATGCTCAGCCGCGCCCGCACGCTGCGAGCGACTCCGGTGGTGTTGACGTTCGATCCACACCCGAGCCGCATCCTGCGCCCGGACCATGCCCCGCGTCTGCTCACCTCGACGCCGCACAAGCTGCGCCTCATTGAGTCGCTGGGCTGTCCGAATATCCTGCTCATTCCTTTCAACGCAGCCTTCGCCGCGCAGGACCCGGAGGTTTTTGTGGAAAACCTTGCCCGACATGGACTCGCTCTCGTCTGCGTGGGCCGCGACTGGGCCTTTGGCCGCAACCGCTCAGGGAATGTCGACCTGCTGCGCCAGCTCGGCGCAAGGCTGGGCTTTGAGACAATGGAGATCCCGCCCGTGTCCGTCGGCACGGAAATGGTGAGCAGCACGCGCATCCGCCGCGCGGTGGAGGAGGGCGACCTCGACACCGCGAAGCTCCTGTTGGGACGAGACTATACCATCCTCGGCACGGTCGAGCATGGGGCAAACCTCGGTGGGCGCATCGGCTTTCCCACCGCCAATCTCTCCGCCCACAATGAGCAGTTCCCGCCCAATGGCGTCTATGCCGTGCGCATCCTGCGCCAGGGCCGGTGGCTCGACGGCGTGGCCAACGTCGGTGTACGCCCCACGGTGGACCAGGCGGGCCAGCGCAAGCTGGAGGTGCACATCTTTGATTTCACCGATGACTGCTACGGCGAGGACGTGGAGGTGCGTTTCGAGCACTTCCTGCGGCCGGAGAAGAAATTCGATTCGCTCGACGAACTCGTGGCGCAGATCCGGAGCGATTCCGCCCAGGCCCGCGAGTTGCTCGCCCGCCACTAGCTGGCCGCCAACGCGGCGCGCATGGCTTCGATGGGCGCGGGCCGGTTGAACCAGATCTCAAACGACAGCGCACCCTGGTGCAGGAGCATCGACATGCCATTGGCGGTGCGGGCTCCGGCAGCTTGCGCATCCTCCAGCAAGCGGCTGCGGCCTGCGGCGTAGACGGTATCGTAAACGAGCAGGTTGGCCGTGAGCAGATGCGCGGGAATGACCGGAGGATCGCTGCGCTTCATGCCGACCGAGGTGGCGTTGATCACGAGATCGACCTGCTCGATTTGCGAACGCAGGGCGGACTCGTCCAAAGAAATCGCCTGGATGCGCTCGGCGGGACCGATGAGGCGGTCGGAACGAAAATACGGCGAGAGTTCGGTGGCGAGTTCCCGCGCCCTGTCAACGGTGCGGTTGGCGAGCACGAGACGCTCACAGCCCTCACGGGCGCATTGCACGGCGATGGCGCGGCCCGCTCCCCCGCCCGCTCCGAGCAGGAGCACACGCAGGTCGCGCAAATCGACGAAAAATTCCTCCCGCAACGCACGCACGAGACCAGGGCCGTCGGTATTGAAACCCAGCAGCTTCCCGCCATCGACCACCACTGTATTGACCGCGCCTGACTGGCGGGCATATTCATCCGCCTCGTCGACGGTGGCAAGGGCGGCGGCCTTGTGCGGGATGGTGACATTGGTCCCGAGGAACCCGGCGGCAGGCAGGGCGCGGAACGCCTCGGCGGCCTGATCGGGCGTGACGTGAATCTTCACATACTGCGCGGCGATGCCGCAGGCCTTCAGCGCGGCGTTGTGGAAACCGGGTGACTTCGAGTGAGCCACGGGATCGCCGAAGACGGAAAGGCGCGCTGGCGGGTCCAGCTTTTGCAATACGCCGGACTGGAGATCGGAAAGGGTGTAGATGTCTTGCGTCACGGTAGGGTTCCCTGGGAGAGCGTGTAGTATTCCCTACCGGGGAACGCTCGACAACCCCCGTTTCAAATCCGCCGCATCGTCGTTTCCTTCTGGAAACGCTTTTCGTCGGGATCGAGGTAGTCGAGCGTGTAGTGGAGGCCGCGGCTCTCGCGGCGCTTCATCGCGCAATCCACGATGAGCGAGGCCACATCGACGAGGTTGCGGAGCTCCAGCACCTCCTCGGTGATGGTGAAGTTCCAGTAAAACTCCTGGATTTCCGCATGGAGATTGCGCAGGCGCGCGGCGGCGCGCTGCAGGCGCTTCGTCGTGCGGACGATGCCGACGTAGTCCCACATGAGACGGCGAATCTCGTCCCAGTTGTGATACACGACGACCATCTCGTCGACATCCTGCACCTGGCCGGGACGCCACTCGGGGAGATTGAAATCGACGCTCTTCGGGCGGCGGCGGCTGGTTTTTTCGTAGGCGCGATGCGCGAGAACGAGCCCCTCGAGGAGGGAATTGCTCGCGAGCCGGTTCGCCCCGTGGAGTCCGGTGCAGGCGACCTCGCCGATGGCGTAGAGCCCGCGCACGGAGGTCTCGCCGTAGAGGTCGGTCTTCACGCCGCCGCACTGGTAATGCGCCGCCGGAACGACCGGGATCGGCTGCTTCGTGATGTCGATGCCGAACTTCAGGCAGGTCTCGTAGATCTTGGGGAAGCGGTGCTGGATGAAATCGGCAGGCTTGTGCGTGATGTCGAGGTAGACGCACTTGCTGCCGGTGCGCTTCATCTCGGCGTCGATGGCCCGGGCCACGATGTCGCGCGGAGCAAGCTCCTTGCGGGCATGGTGGCGCTCCATGAAGCGGCGGCCCTTTTCATCGCGCAGGATCGCGCCCTCGCCGCGCACAGCCTCGGAGATGAGAAACGACTTGGCCTCGGGATGATAGAGACAGGTCGGGTGAAACTGGACGAACTCCATGTTGGCGATCATCGCGCCTGCGCGCCAGGCCATGGCCACGCCATCGCCCGTGGCGACTGCTGGGTTGGTAGTGTAAAGGTAGACCTTGCCGCATCCGCCGGTGGCGAGCACCGTCACGTCGCTGCGGAAGGTGTGCACCTGGCCCGTCTTTTCATCGAGCACATAGACGCCCACGCAGGCATTCTGCATGGCATAGCCGAGCTTGCCGGTGGTGATGAAATCCACCGCCATGTGATGCTCGAAGACGGTGATATTCGGGTGATCGTGGATGCGGGCGACGAGCGTGTTTTCGATCTGCCAGCCGGTGGAGTCCTGAAAATGGAGCACACGGCGCTTCGAGTGGCCGCCCTCGCGGCCGAGATCGAGTTCGCGCTCGCCGTTCTCGAGCTCGCGCTCGTCGAACTGCATGCCGAGATCCATCAGCTCCTTGATGCGGGCCGGGCCTTCCGTCACGACGACACGCACAGCGTCCTCGTCGCACAATCCCGCTCCGGCCACGAGCGTATCCTGGATATGCAGGTCGAAGGAATCCTCGTTGCTGATGACGCAGGCGACGCCGCCCTGCGCCCAGGCAGTATTGGAATCAAAGAGTTCGCGCTTGGTAATCAGCGCGACGGTTCCCTTTTGGGCGGCCTTGAGGGCAAACGAGATGCCCGCGATGCCGCTGCCGATGACGATATAGTCGAATTCCTTCATGGACGCGGAAGCACCGCGATATTGTCGATAAGACGAGCCTTTCCGAGATACACGGCCGCTGCCAGGCGGGCCGGGCGGCGGAGGGATTTTGCGTCCTCCAGCGTCTCGGCATCGACAAGCTTCAGGTAATCGATGCGGGCGCCCGGGATGCGGGAAATGAGCTTCAGCCCCGTGTTGAGGATTGCGGCAGGCGTCTTGCGCAGCGAGGCCTCCTGCAGGGCGGCCTGGATGCCCGGAGCAACGGTGCGCTCCTCCGGTGTGAGGTAGGCATTGCGCGAACTGGTGGCCAGTCCGTCGGCTTCGCGCATGGTGGGATGGCCTACGATCTCGATGGGAAAATTCAGGTCGCGCACCATGCGGCGCAGGATGGCGAGTTGCTGGTAATCCTTTTCGCCAAAGATCGCAATGTCGGGCTGGACGATGAGGAAGAGCTTGGCCACGACCGTACAGACGCCGCGGAAATGCCCCGGGCGCGACGCGCCGCAGAGATGGGCAGAGAGGCTGCCCTCGTCGACGATGACGGAACGGTCTCCGGCGTACATCTCCTCGGGTGTGGGAGCAAAGACGAGATCGGCTCCGCTTTCCCGGCAGACCTTCACGTCACGAGCGAAGGGACGCGGATAAGAGGCAAAGTCCTCCCTGGGGCCGAACTGGATCGGGTTGACGAAGATCGAGACGACGACCGTGCCCTTGCGGCCCGCGAGCCGGCGGGCCTGACGAATGAGGGCGGCGTGACCATGATGAAGCGCGCCCATGGTGGGCACGAGGACAACCGGGGCGCTGCGCGCCGCTCGCAGGGAGCGACGGGCCACGGCGACGGTCTGGGCGATTTTCACGGAAACCGCAGGAAACTACGGGGTCGCCACCGGCGAAGCGGCCGGAGCCGCGCTGGCAGCCGGGGAGGCCGAGGCCTCCGGGGCGGGCGTCGCTGCGGTCTCGACCGGAGTCGCCGCCGGAACAGCCGAGGCGGCGGGTTCCGCAGCAGGCGTGCCGGCGACAGCAGGAGCCGTGACAGCCGGGGCAGCGGCGGCGGCCTTGAGTTGACGCTGGACGGCAGTCTCACCGGCGTCCTTGCGGGCATAGGCGACCGCGAGGATCAAAGTGAGAACGAAGAAAGCGATGCCGAGCCAGACGGTGAACCTGGCGAGGACGTTGGTGGTCTGGGCGCCAAAGATATCCTGGGTGACGGACCCGCCGAATGCGGCACCGAGACCTTCACTACGAGGGAGCTGCATGAGTACCGCCAGCACGAGAAGCAGGCACACGATCACGTGCACGGTAAGCAGGAAAGAAATGAGCAACGACATAACTGGAGCAGCAAAAAATGAGGGAACTTTGCCTGTTTGTAAAGGCCCTTCCCTCGAAACTCTTGACCCCACGAAATCCGCATGAGAACCTCCCCGTTCCTCAAATCTTACCAAACGTGGACCTTAAAGAGATTCGCACATTGATCGACCTCATGAAGAAGAACGGCCTCGCCGTCTTCAAAATGGAGCGTGAAGGATTCAAAATCACCCTGAAGACCGCTGGCGCCGAAGGTCCGACCCAGATCATCACGAGCGGCGTCGCGCCCGCTCCGGTGGCAGTCGCCGCCGCTCCCTCCGCCCCGGTCGCTGCCGCCGCGGAAGCCCCGTCGAATCTCACGGAAATCACGAGCCCGATGGTCGGCACGTTCTACGCATCGCCCTCGCCCGACTCCCCGGCCTACGTCTCCGTCGGCCAGGCGGTCACCCCGGATACCGTCGTCTGCATCGTCGAGGCGATGAAGGTGATGAATGAGATCAAGGCCGAAGTGTCCGGCGTCATCGCCGAGATCGCGGCTGAGAACGGCAAGCCGGTACAGTTTGGACAGGCGCTCTTCCGCGTCAAATAACCTCCCGTCCGGCCACGTCGCCGTCCGCCCATGTTTAAAAAAATCCTGATCGCCAACCGCGGCGAAATCGCGCTGCGCATCATCCGCGCCTGCAAGGAACTCGGCATCCAGACGGTCGCCGTCTACTCCGAGCCCGACATCGAGAGCCTCCACGTCCAGCTCGCCGACGAGGCCATCTGCATCGGCAAGGCCCCGAGCTCCGAGAGCTATCTCAAGATCGACCGCATCATCAGCGCGGCGGAGATCGCCGATGCGGACGCGATTCACCCCGGCTACGGATTCCTGGCGGAGAATGCTCATTTCGCCGACGTCTGCGCGAGCTGCAACATCAAGTTCATCGGACCCCCGGCCAACGCGATTCGCCTCATGGGCGACAAAAACAGCGCCCGCGAATGCGCTCGCAAGGCCGGCGTCCCGGTCTCTCCCGGCAGTGACGGCACCGTCGACACCGAGTCCGAGGCTCTCAAGATTGCCAAAAAGATCGGCTACCCCGTGATGATCAAGGCGGTGGCTGGCGGCGGCGGACGCGGCATGCGCATCGCCACGGACGATGCTTCGCTGGTGAACGGATACCATTCCGCCCGTCATGAAGCCGAAAAGGCTTTCGGCAATGCGGCGGTGTACATCGAGAAGTTCATCGTCAACCCGCACCATATTGAGTTTCAGGTCTTCGGCGACGAGCACGGCCGCATCGTTCACCTCGGTGAGCGCGATTGTTCGCTCCAGCGCCGCAACCAGAAGATCGTCGAGGAATGCCCCTCCCCGCTCATGCGCCAGGAACTCCGCGATCTCATGGGCAACGCCTCGATCCGCCTCGCCGAGACGGTCGGCTACGCCAACGCGGGCACCATGGAGTTCCTCGTCGATGATGACGGGAATTTCTATTTCATGGAGATGAACACGCGCATCCAGGTCGAGCACCCGATCACTGAGGAAGTGTATGGTTGCGACCTCGTGAAGCAGCAGATCCAGGTCGCCGCAGGCGAGCATCTCTCGGAGCACGTGATCAACGCCAAGCCGCGCCATCATGCCATCGAGTGCCGCATCAACGCGGAAGACCCGGAGCGCAATTTCATGCCCTCCCCCGGTTCGATCGAGCTGTACTACGCTCCCGGCGGCCGCGGCGTGCGCATCGACTCCCACGCCTACGCAGGCTATCCCATCCCGCCGAACTACGACTCCATGATCGCCAAGGTCATCACGACCGCCTCGACCCGCAAGGCGTGCATCGCCCGCATGTCCCGCGCGCTCAACGAGTACATGATCACCGGCGTGAAAACGACCATCCCCTTCCAGCAGCAGATCATGCAGAACGCAGACTTCCAGGCTGGCAAGTACAACACGGGATTCGTCGAAAAACTGCTCCAGGTAGGCCGCTAAAGGGTCAAAACCCGCCATTTCGAGGGGAGTTGTCGCCTGTTTCGATTTGACAGAAACGGCCAACTCTCCACTATCAACGTTTCCTCTTTTCATGCGTCATACCATATCCATCCTCGTTGAGAACAAGACCGGCGCTCTGGCGCGCATCGCCGGCATGTTCAGCGGCCGCGGCTTCAACATCGACACGTTGAACGTCGGCCCCACCCTCGACTCCTCCGCCTCCCGTATGACGATCGTTGTGCGCGGCGACGACAAGGTGCTCGAACAGGTCACCAAGCAGCTCAACAAACTGGTGGATGTCATCGACGTCCAGGATTTCCATGATGAGGAATACGTCGACCGCGAGCTCGTGCTCCTGCGTGTGACGGCGACCTCCAAGACCCGCCCCGAGGTCATGCAGATCTGCGACATCTTCCGTGCGAAGATCATCGACGTGCAGGCCGACACGCTCGCCATCGAGCTCACCGGCAGCGATAACAAGATCCGCAAGTTTCTCACGCTGATGGATCGCTTCGGCATCAAGGAACTCACCCGCACCGGCAAGGTCGCCCTGCCGCGCTCCAACGACTAATTTCCCCTCCAATCATTCCATTCCATGGCTAAAATCTACACCGACAAAGACGCAGACCTGAAAGTATTCAAAGGCAAGACCCTCGCCGTACTCGGCTTCGGCTCGCAGGGACACGCCCACGCCCTCAACCTCAAGGAGAGCGGTGCCAAGGTCATCATCGGTCTCTATCCCGGCAGCAAGAGCCGCAAGGTTGCCGAAGACTACGGATTCAAGGTCTATGACACCGCCGAGGCTGTGAAGCTCGCCGACGTCATCTTTGTCGCCCTGCCCGACACCAAGCAGGCCGCCGTTTATAAGAAGGACATCGAGCCCAACCTGACCAAGGGCAAGACCCTCCTCTTCAGCCACGGCTTCGCCATCCATTTCAAGACCATCGTTCCGCCGAAAGACGTGAACGTGATCATGGTCGCCCCGAAAGGCCCGGGCCACATCGTCCGCCGCCAGTTCACCGAGGGCAAGGGCGTTCCGGCGCTCATCGCCATCTACCAAAACCCCGGCAAGGACGCGAAGAAGATCGCTCTCGCCTGGGCCAAGGGCGTCGGCGGCACCCGCGGCGGCGTGATCGAGACCTCCTTCAAGGAAGAGACCGAGACCGACCTCTTCGGCGAGCAGACCGTGCTCTGCGGCGGCGCTTCCGCCCTCGTCCAGGCTGGATTCGAGACCCTCGTCGAGGCGGGATACTCGCCCGAGATGGCGTACTTCGAGTGCCTGCATGAGCTCAAGCTCATCGTCGACCTCATGAACGAGGCTGGCATCGCTGGCATGCGCTTCTCCATCAGCGAGACCGCCAAGTGGGGCGACGTGACCGTCGGCCCGAAGATCATCGACGCTTCCGTCAAGAAGCGCATGAAGGCGGCCCTCAAGGACATCCAGACCGGCAAATTCGCCAAGGATTGGGTCAAGGAGTACGAAGGCGGCTACAAGAAGTACAACGCCCTCCTCAAGGCCGGCGAGAAGCACCCGATCGAGAAGACGGGGACCAAGCTCCGCTCGCTCATGCCGTGGATCAAGAAGCGCGACATCAAGGGCGCCCAGGCTTCCTACAAATAAGCGTTTCGTAAAACCCTTCAAAACCCCGCGATGGAGTCCCTCTGTCGCGGGGTTTTTCCGTTTGGAGCCAGGCAAAGAGATCCGAAACACTTCTGCAGGTGCGGAAGTTTTGGAAAAATCCCCAAAAGCGTTTATACTCCTTTCATGCGGTGAATTTCTCGCCCGAATAAAGGGCGACTTTGATCCATGGATTTTCCGATATCCCCCACTGAAAACGGGGAAAAAATCCGCGAAAAGCTCCTGGCGAAATGTCCTAATGCCTCGAAATGAGGCATTTGAAATTTCCCATGACACGCTGCCAAGCGTGTGCTAGACTAAAAACTCGTATTTATGCAAAGAAAAAGTGCGTTCTCTCGTCGTCTTCCGGATCTGGTGACTGAAGAGTTGGTAGCCGCTCTATCAAAGAAAGGAGCTTCCTTCGAATTCAAGCAACTCTTTGACGTCGTTCATGAGCGCCTGCGGGCTCGCAATGCCGCCAGCGGAGGTGAAGAAATGCTTCGTCTGCGCGCCTATGAAAAGCTTCAAAATCTCGTCTCTCGCGGAATGGTGAAAAAGACAGGCAAGAAGTACCGCGGCCTGGCCTCGCTCGCGAAGGCTCTTACGCCTCCCGAGGGCGCACCCGCTGCGCCAGCGGCTCCTGCTGCCGCAGCCACCGCGAAGTAGTCGCTTCCGGGATTTCGTTTTCCAACACAGCAAAAGGCGGGCCTATAGGCTCGCCTTTTGTTTTTTCCACACGCGACCGGGAAGGACTTTCCCGACCTCCGCGGGAATCGTAGGGCCAGCGTCCCGCTGGCCTGCAAGTGTGAAGGACGAAATCGACGTTCTTTTGTTCTCGGTCCATCCAGCGAACAGGTCGGCGGGACGCCGACCCTACGGGGATGCAGTAATCGAGCGAATATCGCGCTCCACGCCGGGGCCGAACGCAGCGTGCCGTCCCCCGCTTAGGCCCAGCGGCTCGGATGCCTCTTTTGCCGCTTTATTCCTGAAACCCCTTGGGCCTGCCTAGGATCTCCGTGAGGATGACGGCGTCGCGGAGCGATTCCGGCTGCCGGAGCATCTGGCGTGCGCGAGAGGGCTTTACCGTGCGGGAAGCCTCGGCTGCAGCAGACGCCTCAAGTGCCTTCGCTGCCTTGCGCTGCCAGTCGTGGAGCTTCGGACGCTGAGCCGGAGTGGCGGCCACGGGCGGCGGCATCTCTCCCCGTTCCTCCATTTCGCGTACCGTGCGCACGAGCGGAGGCGGTTGCATCATCTCCCGCGGCTGGGTCGGAAGCGGAGGCGGCGTGGTTTGCTGACGCTGAACGGGCTGAGGCGGGGCGTCCTCCAGCGGAAGACCGAGCGCCTCCATGAGTCGGCGCATGTTCTCCGCAGGGTCGCCCTCGGCTTCCGGCTCCTCGTCAGAGCGGTCGTAACGGCGTGCGGCCATCGGCTGCGAGGATTCCACCTCGCCGCGGTCGATCCGCTCCTGCATCTGCCGCTTTTTTCGAGCCTCGGCAGACTTTTGAATCATCCAGTTGACCAGGCTGATGAGCCCGATCACCAAAAGGAGGATGACTTGTTCCATGGCTCGAGCGGCTTATGCGCCAGGCTGGGACTTCTCAGGAGCAGCGATGGACTCGCGCATGCTGGTATCGGACTGGAGATTCTTCATCTTCAGGTAATCCATGATGCCGAGATTGCCGCTGCGGAAAGCCTCGGCCATGGCCATGGGCACCTGGGCCTCGGACTCGACGACCTTGGCGCGCATTTCCTGCGTGCGGGCCTTCATTTCCTGCTCGCTGGCGACGGCGGCGGCGCGGCGCATCTCGGCCTTCGCCTGGGCGACGACCTTGTCGGCCTCGGCCTGCTCGGCCTGGAGCTTGGCGCCCACGTTGTCGCCGATGTCCACGTCGGCGATATCGACCGAGAGAATCTCAAAGGCGGTGCCGCTATCGAGGCCCTTCTGGAGCACGACCTTGGAAATGCGGTCGGGATTTTCCAATACGTCCTTGTACGAAACCGCCGAACCAATCGAGGTCACGATACCCTCGCCGACACGGGCGATGATGGTTTCCTCGGTGGCACCGCCAACGAAGCGATCGAGATTCGAGCGCACCGTGACCCGGGCGCGGACCTTCACGCCGATACCGTCGCGAGCCACGGCGTCGATGGTCGTGCGACCGCCGCTCTGCTGCGGATTCGGGCAATCGATCACCTTTGGATTGATGCTGGTGCGCACGGCCTCCAGCACGGTCTTGCTCGTGCCCTTGATGGCGAGGTCGATGGCGCAGGCGCGGTCAAAGTCGAGCACGATGCCCGCCTTGTGCGCCGCGATGAGGGCGAGGACGACATTGGTGACATTGCCGCCCGAGAGGTAGTGAGCCTCCAGCGCATCGGTCTGGAGCGGGATGCCCGCCTGGACGGAGGTAATACGATTGTCGACGATGAGCGCGACGGGGACGCGACGCAGGCGCATGCCGATGAGCTTTGAGAAGGGAACCGGCGATCCGGCGATCTTGGCGCGCAGCCAGACTCCGAAGAAGTTGGCCAGTACGAGCACCAAAACAAGGAATACGACCGCGACAACTCCGACGATGATATAGGTGAAGAGGGGTAACATAAGCGTGGTTGGCTAAGTTCGGGCGGGAGCTTATGCAGATTCGCCGACTGCGCCAGTGGTTTTTCTCACAATCGTTCTCAGCCCCTCGTGGCGAATGATCTCCACGGCATCCCCAGCCTCCACTAATTCCCCCTCGGAAATGACGTCCAGCTTGCGCCCGCCTAGCAGGATCGTCCCGGCGGGACGCAGCGGGGTGAGCGCCTCGCCAATCTGCCCGAGCAGACAGTCGACGGCGGATTTATCGGCCTTGTCGGGCGCTGAGGTGAGGATCAATCTGCGTCCGATGGACGTGCGGGGAAAAAGCGCCATCCACGCCAGAAATCCCGCCATCGACCCAAAGAGCACAATCACCAGCGTGATTGAGCCTACGAAGGCCCCATGCTGAAGATAAGCGATAACGACCGATGCAACCAGACTGAGCGTACCCAGGATACCCAGCACCATGCCCGGCACAAAAACCTCGGCCGCGAGGAGCAGGAACCCCGCGATCCCGAGCACGATGATCCACTCAAGCCCGGCCATGGCTAGTTGCTCTCCTCATCGTCCTTGGGGCCGATCGTCCGCTCACCAGTCAATACCTCCTGCACGGTGCCGACCGTGCGCAAGGTGACGTTTTTCACATTGTTCGCCGTACGCCCGACGATACCGGCTGCAGTGCCGAGCACGCCGCCCAGGCGACGGGTGGGACCGTCGGAGTCCCCGCCGGGCGAGGAATGCCTCACGACAGGCGTCCCCTCGAGCGGCTGAACGACTGAGCCATCCTGAGCGGAGACCTTGAGGGTTCCCACGGGAGCGCCCATGTGGTCAAAGAGCTTCAGCGTCCAGATGGGAGCGCCGGAGACGTTTTCCGACTGAAGGTTGTAGTCGATCCAGTTGAATCCGATGCCCTGGTTGCGCGCCTGCTGGTTGGCGATGGTGAATGCCGCGTCGGAGTCGGTATTGAGCTGGGTGAGTTTCACCGGCGGCAGGGCGGAAACGCCGCTAAAACCCCGCAAGGGCGTACGCTGGGAGACCACCACGTCGCCTGAAACCACGACCTCGCGCACACCACCCCGAGCTTGGGGATCGCTAAACAGGATCGTCCACTCCGAGGGGCGAGGCTCGCCTCGCGTGCCAGTCATCTGCACCAACGAACCGGACGGTGCCACCTTCTGCGCGGTGCGCAGCGCGGTGAAGGCGTTGCCGCCATCCGCCGCAGGAGAGGAGAGAACGGACATTGCGAAGACCGACAGAATGACAAGACCGCGCAGCATGGGCGGAATATCCCGCAGAGACGGAAGTTTTCCAATGGAAATTCGACACTGGAAACCGGGCGCGTGAAGTGCCAAGGTGCGGCATGCCGACGTCCGAGGTCGATTCTCTCCGCCGATCCGTCCAGATTTACAAAGGACTGGTCGAGGTGAGCGGGCTGATCAACTCCATCACCGACTACGACGAACTGCTGCGCGCCGTGCTGAATGTCGCGCGCCGCGTCATGCGCGCCGAGGCCGCGTCGCTGTTCTTCTGCGAGGAGAACGAGGACTGCATGGAACTCGCCATTTCCTCCTCGGCTGACGGTGAGTACGTAGCGCCAAAGATCCGCGTGCCGCGCGGGAGGGGCATTGCCGGCTGGGTGGTCGAGCATGGCCAGAGCCTGCTCATTCCCGACGCCTACGCAGACGACCGGTTTTACAAGGAGGCCGACAAGCAGACGGGATTCCGCACCCGCTCGATCCTGTGCGCTCCGCTCAAGCAGGACTCCAAGATCATCGGAGTCCTCCAGGTGCTCAATCCCACGGACAAGGAGAGCTTTGACGAGCAGGACCTCGAGAGCTTCACCGCGTACTCCGACCTCACCGCCACGGCGATCGAGAAGCTGCGCACCATCGAGCGTTCCCGCGCCCAGGAACGGGTGGAGCGCGACCTTTCCATCGCGGCGGAAATCCAGCATGAACTGCTCTCCCGCGCCCTGCCGAGCAAGCTGCCGGGGGCGCTCTTTGCCGCCCATGCCACGCCCGCATCGAATGTCGGCGGAGATTTCTATAACTTTTTTGTACGCCAGGGAGAGGACATCTACTTCGCCATTGGCGACGTGTCTGGCAAGGGCATCCCCGCCTCGCTCCTGATGGCCCAGACGCTGAGCGCGATGCAGTTTGTCTTCGCCGCCGCGACCACTCCGAGCGAAGCCCTCTCGACGCTCAACTCCACGCTCCACGACCAGATCGTGCGGGGAATGTTCATCACCTCGCTCATCGGACGCCTCACCCCCGCCGAGCAACGCCTGGAAATCGCCAGCGCCGGGCATTGCAAGCCGATCCTCATCCATGGCAATGGCGAGGCGGAGGAAATCGCGGTGGAACCCGCCCTGCCCATGGGAATTCTGCCCTCGGTGAACTATCGCCAGCTCACGTTGGATTTGCACAAAGGCGATTGGTTGGTTTGTTATACGGATGGTCTGTCGGAGTCCCGTGATGAACAGAATGGCCAGTTTTTTGGAGACACCATCGTGGAGCGCCTCAGAGCGACTCCCTATCTCAACCCGCAGCAAATCGTCGACCGTCTGGTCGACCTGGAGGCGGCCCATCGCGGAGACGGCGGACGTCTCGATGACCTGACGATCATCGCCGGAGGAATCGCATGAAAAACACCGTGGCGTTTGAGAGTGATACCTGCCGGCTGGCGGAGGTGCGTCACTCCGCCCGGGCCTTTCTGGAGAAGTGCGGTTTCGAGGAATGCGCCACGGAACTGCTTGTGCTGGCCATTGATGAGGCGTGCACCAATGTCATTCGGTACGCCTACGCCAACCAATGCCGGCCGGTGCGCCTTGAGATGGAGAGCCTGACCGACCGGGTGCGATTCACCCTGCGGGATTACGGCCAGCAGTGCGACCCGAAGCTCATCCGGGGACGAGATCTCGAGGACGTACGTCCCGGCGGACTCGGCGTTCACATCATCAAGCACGTCTTTGACTTTGTGGAGTACCAGCCCTGCGCCAAGGGGACGCGGCTCGTCATGGAGAAGCGCCTCCCCCAGCCCGCCGAGGGGACCTGCTGCTGAAAAAATCAGTCGTCGATCTGCCCCGGAGCCAGCCCGAGCGGGAGCGGAGCAGGGCGCACCATGGCGCTCTTCATCTCCACATGGCGACCGCTTTCCGAAGCGTCGATGATCGAGTGCATGAGATCGAGCACATGGTAGGCGACACGTTCATTGGCGCGATGCTCGCGGCCCGAAACGAGGGCGGCAGCCATGTCGGCCACGCCGAGTCCGCGGCTGTTTTCCGCATAGCCGAACTCAAGCGGCACCGTGTGCCAGTCATTGTCGCCGCGGCGACGCAGCCAGACTTCGCCGCCGAAGGTATTCGGGTCCGGCACGCTGAGAGTTCCCTCGGAGCCGTAAATCTCGATGCGCGGAAGGCGTGACGCCTCGACATCGAAGCTCGTCGTGAGCGTGACGACCGGACCGGATTCAAAATCCATCACGGCCGAGACATGCGTGGGCACCTCGACATCGATCATCTGCCCGGCCAGGGGCTGGCTGGAAATCTCGCGGCGCTTGAAGCTCACGCGAGCAGAGGCGGTGACCCGGCGAACGGGGCCGAGCAGAGTCGTGAGGGCCGTGAGATAATACGGCCCCATGTCGAAAAGCGGACCTGCTCCCTTTTGGTAGAAAAAGGCGGGATTGGGGTGCCAGGATTCCGGCCCGCTACCGAGCATGAAGGCCGATCCTGCGACGGGTACACCGATCACGCCCTCATCGATCAGGTGGCGGCAGGTCTGCAGGCCTGCGCCCAGGAAGGTATCGGGCGCGCAGCCGATGCGAAGGCCCTTGTCCCGGGCGAGGCCGATGAGGTCGCGAGCCTCGCGGCGACGGAGGGCGAGCGGCTTCTCGTTGTAAACGTGTTTGCCCTTCTTCAAGGCCGCCCAGGCGACATCGGCGTGGGCGGCGGGCACGGTGAGATTGATGACGAGGGCGACATCCGGCGAAGCCAGCAACTCCTCGACCTCCAACACCTTGGGAATGCCGTACTCCTGCGCAAGCGCCTCGGCTCGCGAACGGTCCAGATCGGCACACGCCACGATGGCGAGATTGTCAAAATTCCCTCCCGCCTGCGCGTAGATCCTGCTGATGTTCCCACACCCGATAATGCCAACCGGTAACCTGCTCATGGAGTTGCCAAAAAATTCTCGCTCAGGGCTAAAGAATTCCCCCGGTGGACGCGAGCGTATTTTCATCACAGACTCGACAAACTGCCCAAACAGGCTAAGCTAAGAATTGCAGTGTCCCATCCCCTCGCAGAATTCCTGGGCACAATGCTGCTCGTCCTCCTGGGCGACGGCGTCGTTGCGAATGTATTACTAGAGAAATCCAAGGGCCAGAACTCCGGCTGGATCGTGATCACAGCAGGCTGGGCGTTTGCCGTGTTTATCGCGGTGGCCGTCGTCGGTCGCATCAGCGGTGGTCATTTGAATCCGGCAGTGACCATCGCGCTGGCGACCACGGGTGCGTTTCCGTGGGCCAGTGTGCCGGGGTATATCGTGGCGCAGATGGCCGGGGCCTTCGTCGGCGCCGCCCTCGTCTGGATCATGTACTACCCGCATTGGGCAGGAACGCCTTCCGGCGAGTTGAAGCGGGCGATTTTCTGCACGGCGCCAGCGATCCGTAACGCCCCGGCGAACTTCACCGCGGAAGTGATCGGCACGTTTGTCCTGCTTTTTGGCGTCCTTGCCTTCCCCAAGGGAGCATTTGTCACACCTCCCACCGGATCTGTAATGATGGTTGACCTCGGCGCATTCGGAGCGCTACCCGTCGCCCTGCTCGTCTGGGCCATCGGTCTCTCCCTCGGCGGTCCCACCGGGTACGCCATCAACCCCGCCCGCGACCTCGGCCCGCGCCTCGCGCATTTTGTCTTACCCATTCCCGGCAAAGCCGACAGCGACTGGGGCTACGCCTGGATACCCGTCGTCGGTCCCATCGTCGGCGGCGTGCTGGCGGCGATCCTCTACATGGCACTGGGCAAATACTAACCCCCCTCCAACTCTCCCCCATGAAATACATCCTCTCCCTCGACCAGGGCACGACGAGCTCGCGTGCCATCGTGTACGACCAGAACTGCAAGGCCGTGGCGGTCGCGCAGCAGGAGTTCACCCAGCACTTTCCCCAGCCCGGCTGGGTGGAGCATGACGCCAATGAGATATGGGACTCCGTGGTCAAGACCTCGCGCGAAGCCATCGAGAAAGCCGGGATCAAGGCGAAAGACATCGCGGGCCTCGGCATCACGAACCAGCGCGAGACGGTCGTCCTGTGGGATCGCAAGACGGGCGAACCCGTGGCCCCGGCCATCGTGTGGCAGGACCGGCGAACCAGCGATTACATGTCGGCCCTGCGCGAAGCGGGGAAGGAGCCTGTCATCCAGCAAAAGAGCGGCCTGCTGCTCGACTCGTATTTTTCCGCGAGCAAGCTGCATTGGCTGCTCCGACAGGTGCCCAACGGCCATGCCCGGGCGGATGCCGGGGAGCTGGCCGCCGGCACGATCGACTCCTGGCTCATCTACAAGCTCACCAGCGGCAAGACGCATGTGACCGACGTGACGAACGCCTGCCGCACGATGCTGATGAACATCCGCACGGGCGAGTGGGACCCTGAGTTGATGCAGCTCTTTGCGGTCAATCCCTCGTTGCTTCCAAAGATCCTGCCAAGCAGCGGACTTTTCGGCGTGTGCGACGCCAGCCTGTACGGGCATGAGATTCCCATCACGGGGGTGGCGGGTGACCAGCAGGCGGCGCTCTTCGGCCAGCTCTGCGCGAAGCCGGGATTAGTCAAATGCACGTACGGCACCGGGTGCTTCATGCTTCAATTCACCGGCACCGATCCCATGGCGAGCCACAACCGTCTGCTTACGACTGTCGCATGGAAAATCGGCGACGGACCGCTCGAGTATGCGCTGGAGGGCAGTGTCTTCGTCGGCGGCGCGGCGATCCAATGGCTGCGCGACGGCTTGAAAATCATCCGCACCGCGCCGGAGGTAAATGAACTCGCCGAGCAGGTGGCGGACTCCGGCGGCGTGTACCTCGTGCCGGCCTTCACCGGCCTCGGTGCACCGTATTGGGATTCCACCGCTCGCGGAGCATTGCTGGGCATCACGCGCGGCACCACGGCGGCGCATCTCGCCCGCGCCACGCTCGAGGGCATCGCCTTTGAGGTGACGGACCTGCTTTCGGCGATGGAAAAAGACTCCGGCCGCAAGATCACAACGCTGCGCGTGGACGGCGGCGCGAGCGCGAGCAACCTCCTCATGCAGATGCAGGCCGACTCGATCGGTGTGAAAGTCGAGCGCCCGAAAAATCTCGAAACCACCGCGCTCGGCGCAGCCATGATGGCTGGCCTCGGCTGCAAGCTCTGGAAGGACGTCGACGAACTCAATGCCATTCGCGAGGTCGACCGGCTCTTCACCCCCATGACCGATGCGCGCCAGCGCAAAGCCCGGCTCGCCACCTGGCGCAAGGCCGTCAAGCGCGCGCGCGGCTGGGAGACCTCACACACTTTATGAACCGGAATCACTTGATCAGCCGCCTCTCGGCGGAACCCGAATGGGATGTCGCCATCGTCGGCGGTGGCGCGACGGGGTTGGGCGTGGCAGTCGATGCCGCCACGCGAGGACTACGCACCCTGCTACTGGAGGCGGACGACTTTGCCAAGGGCACATCCAGCCGCAGCACGAAACTCGTCCATGGCGGTGTGCGCTATCTGGAGCAGGGCGACATTCCCCTCGTGCTGGAAGCCCTGCGCGAGCGCGGCCTACTGCATCGCAATGCCCCGCAGCTCGTGCATCACCTGTCCTTCATCGTTCCCCGCTACCAGTGGTGGGAGGGGCCGTTCTTCGGCATCGGCCTGAAGGTCTATGATGCCCTCGCCGGGCGGCTGAATCTCGCGCCATCGAAGCTCCTTTCCCGCGAGGAAACGCTCACGCGCATCCCGAATATCGAGCCGGATCATCTGCTCGGCGGCGTGGAGTATTTTGACGGGCAGTTCGACGACTCCCGCCTCGCGGTGAGTCTCGCCCAGTCGGCGGTGGATCATGGCGCCTGCGTACTGAATTACTTTCGCGTCACCGGCCTGCTCAAGGAGAAGGACATGGTCAGCGGCCTCGTCTGCGAGGATCAGGAAACACGCACGCGGTATGAAATCCGCGCGAAGGTGGTGATCAACGCCACGGGCATCTTTGCCGATTCCATCCGCAAGATGGATGATGCCGCCGCCATCCCCGCCATCCAGCCCAGCCAGGGCGTGCATCTCGTCTTCGAGCGCGACTTCCTGCAGGGCGACTCGGCCATCATGGTGCCGCACACGGACGACGGGCGCGTGCTTTTCGTCATTCCGTGGCACGGCAAGGTGCTGGTCGGCACGACCGACACCGCCATGCAGACGCCGGAGCTGGAACCCAAGGCGCTCGACGAGGAGATCGGTTTCATCCTGCGCAATGCCGCGCGCTACCTTGCCCGCGACCCGCAGCGTTCCGATATCCTGAGCGTTTTCGCCGGGCAGCGCCCGCTGGTGCGGCCTCCGGGCAAGGACGGATCGGCCACCAAGGCGATTTCGCGCAATCACGAGGTGCTCGTCTCGGATTCCGGTCTCGTCACCATCGTGGGCGGCAAGTGGACGACGTACCGCAAGATGGCCGAGGACACGCTGAACCACGCCTCGCTGATCGGGGGCTTCGACAATCGCCCGTGCGTGACGGAAAACCTCCACCTCCATGGCTGGCGCAGCCCGCACGCGGAGGAACTGCCGATTTACCTGGAGGTCTACGGTTCCGATGCCACCAAGATCGAGCAGCTCGTGGCTGCCGAGCCTGCACTGGGCGAGAAGATCCACCCGAGGCTCCCGTACATCCTCGCCAACGTCGCCTGGGCGGCTCGCAACGAGTCGGCCCGCACGCTGGAGGACGTGCTCTCCCGCCGCACCCGCGCACTGCTGCTCGATGCCCAGGCATCCAGCGAAGCCGCGCCCGCCGTGGCGAAGCTCCTCGCCGCCGAACTCGGCAAGGACGACGCCTGGGCAGCGGAGCAGGTGGCGATCTTCCAGAAGCTGGCGGCGGATTACCTCCCAAAGACAGCCTGATTTGCTCTCCCGGGACGGCGGGCCGGAAACCCGCCTCCCGCTTGGGCTTGTGCGAAAGCTCCCCGGCCTTTACACGAGGGGCGGATGATTGCTTTTTTCCTGCGCAGACTGGTCTCCGCCGTAGCGGTGCTCCTCTGCGTAGTGACCATCACGTTTCTGCTCATCCGCATCGCTCCGGGCAGTCCCTTCGATGCGGAGCGCAAGCTGCCGCCTGCGGTCGAGAAGCAGTTGATGGCGAAGTACAATCTCGACGGCTCGCTTTGGGACCAATACCGCAGCTACCTCGGCAAGCTCCTGAGCGGCGACCTCGGGGATTCGCTCAAGTACCGCAACCGCACCGTGGCGGAAATTCTGAGCCAGACTCTCCCGGCCACCATGCTCCTCGGCAGCGTGGCCCTCGTCATCGCAGTAACGGGCGGAGTGGTCATCGGTGTGACGGCAGCAGCCGGGCAGCATACGTGGCGGGATGCGGTGGCGATGCTCATCGCGCTGGCGGGCATTTCCCTGCCGACCTTCATCATCGGGCCGATTCTCGTGCTCATCTTTGGCCTGTGGTTGAAATGGCTGCCCGTGGGCGGCTGGGGTTCGCTCGCGGCGTTGATCCTGCCGGCGGTGACGCTGGCCATTCCCTACATCGCCTACGTCGCCCGGCTGCTGCGCGGCAGTATGATTGAGACACTGGGGCAGGATTTCGTCCGCACCGCCCGGGCCAAGGGCCTGCGCGAGTACGTCGTGCTCTACAAGCACGCCCTGCGGGTGGCCATCCTGCCCGTCGTCTCCTACCTCGGGCCGCTCGCCGCGCATCTGCTCACGGGCTCGATCGTGGTGGAAACCATTTTCAATATCCCGGGCGCGGGCGGGTTTTTCGTGAACTCGATCCTCAACCGCGACGGCTTCCTGCTGGGCGGCGTGGTGATCGTGTATTGCGCGCTGCTTGTAGCGTTCAACCTGATCGTCGACTGCCTGTATTCCGCGCTGGATAGGAGGATTCGTCTCGATGGCTAGCGCGATCCGTTTCTTTCGTCAGAAACCCCTCGCCGCCGTCGCCACCGGCGTACTGGTTGTTATTGCACTGGCTTCGTTCCTTGGGCCATGGCTGCTGCCTGCGTCGTATGCGATGACGAGTCCGGAATCCTTCGCTCCGCCAAGCTGGAGGCATCCCTTTGGCACCGACCTGCTTGGGCGGGACATGTTTTACCGGGTGCTCTCGGGGGGGCAAATCTCGCTCATTGTCGGCACGGCGGGGGCACTCGTCTCACTCGTCATCGGCACGGCCTATGGACTCATCGCCGGGTACATGGGCGGGCGCATCGACAATATCATGATGCGCATCGTCGATGTGCTCTACTCCGTGCCCCGGCTGATCTTCATCCTCGTCTGCATCAACGCCTTCAATGCCAAGCTCCAGGGCCTCGCCGAGACGCTGGGGTTTGACTGGATCGTGGGCTCTTCGCGCATCGTCATCCTCGTCCTCTCCCTCGGCGTGATCGAGTGGCTCACTCTCGCCCGCATCGTGCGCGGGCAGACACTGGCCCTGAAAAATCGCGCCTTTGTCACCGCTGCGGTGGCCCTCGGGCAGACCACCCCGGTCATCATGTGGCGGCATATCCTGCCCAACCTGATCGGCGTGGTGCTCATCTACCTCACGCTTACGATTCCGGCGGTCATCATTGACGAATCATTCCTGAGCTTCCTGGGCCTCGGCGTCCAGTCCCCGCAGGCGAGTTGGGGGTCGCTCCTGGCCGATGGTGCGGGGGCGCTGAATCCGTTGCGCATCCGCTGGTGGCTCATCGTCTTCCCGGCCGGAATGATGGCTCTGACCCTCCTCGCCCTCAATCTCCTCGGTGATGCCCTGCGAGATTCCACCGATCCCAAGGCCCTGAAGCACAATTAGTCCCGTCATCCCTCTACGCAACCAGTTACAAAAACCATTGCAACCGGTAGCTTTCCACTCCAGAATATGGGGTGGGCATGGATAATGCGTTAAAGCACCGACGCGAAACTGCGGCCCGGGCCTCCCTGCGCGAACACGTTCCCGGCTTTCTCCGGGATTCCGTAGTCTGGGGTCTGGTCCTGTTTCTATTGGTGGGCGGAATCACCTTCATGGTCTTCGCCCGGCAGAGTGACTCCCGCATCACGGAGCGGCTCGAGCAGCTTCGCGCCCAGGGGCAATATGCCTCCTCGCTCATCGACCTGCGGGCGCACTCCTGGTTGCGGGAGGCCAGCCAGACGACATCGCAGCCTTTCACCGCGCTGGCCGAGCGCCTGCAGCGCATCCGCGACTACTACCCAGGCATCGGCAATCTTTTCACCGGTCGGCTGGAAAATGGCCAGGTGCACGTGATCCTGAAAACCTATGATCCCTCCAGCGGTCCTGATCGCGACCATGCGGTAGGCAAGCCCTTGGAGCCAGCCCTGCCGGCCGACAGCCCGGAGTATCAGGCGATCGCAGACAAGCAGCTCTACACGACGGCGACCCCGGCCCTCCACCCCGGCTCTCACTGGCTGACGGTGATCGTGCCCTTGCAGAATCCGGAAACCGGCATCCGGGACTTTGTTTACCTCGATGTCAACATGGCCGACATCGACGAGCAGGCAGCAGCAGCCCGCAAGCAGCGGGACATCGCGATCCTCCTCGCAGCGGTGCTGGCCACGATCGCCGGAGCGGCGGCCTTTTCCTGGCGCTCGCAGTCGTTTTACCGTCAGGCCCTGGCCACGGCAGGCCAGCGCGAGAATGAAGAGCTCTTCCGCAGCACCTATGAGCTTTCCCCGGTGGCGATGTACCTCACGCAGAAAGACGGCAGAATCATCCGGGCCAACGCAGCCTTTTGCCAGCTCACGGGCTACACCGAGGAGGAATTGCGCGACCTCGACCTCGCGAAGCTCCTGCCCAAGGAGGATCTGAAAAAGGAAGCCATGAAGCTTCTCGACATGGAGACGCACCAGATCTCGCAGTACCAGATCGAGCGTCGCTATGTCCGCAAAGACGGCAGCTATGTCTGGGGCCTCGCCAGCGTGGCCATCGTACGCGATAGCGACCTGAACATCTCGCACTACATGGCGCAGGTGGTCGACATCTCCGAGCGCATCGAGGCCGAGGAGGTCCTGCGCCTGAGCGAGGAGCGGCTACTCCTGGCCACGGAAGCCGGCAGCGTCGGCACGTGGGACTACAATCCGCGCAAGCGCACCTTTGTCTGGAACGCGGTGATGCATGAGATTTACCGGATGGACGCGACCGAAAAGCCGCCGACATTCGACAAATTCCTGCTTTACGTGCATCCCGAGGATCGCAGCGCGGTCGAGGGCCGGTTCCTGCACTGCCTGAACTCCGGCGAACCTTACCGGCAGGAGTTTCGCATCATGGTGAAAGACAAGGTCCGCCACCTCCGCGAGCATGCCGTGATTTTCCGCGATACCGAAGGACGCGCCATCCGCGCCGTCGGTACGGCCATCGACATCACCGACGAAAAAGAGGAATCCGAGGAGCTCATCCGAGCCAAGGAAGCCGCCATGGCGGCCGACAAGGCCAAGAGCGAATTCCTCGCCGTGATGAGCCACGAAATACGCACCCCGCTCAACGGCGTGCTCGGGTTTGTCTCGATGCTGAAGAACACTCCGCTCGACAGCGAGCAGCAGAGCTACGTCGAGACGATGGAATCCAGCGGCCAGGGCCTTCTTTCCCTCGTGAATGACATCCTCGACCTCTCCAAGATCGAATCGAAGGAGATTCACGTCGAAAGCTCGACCTTCGAGATCCGCCCCTTCATTCGCCGCATCCACCAGCAGCTCCAGGCCCAGGCCATGCAGCGCGGACTGAAGTACGACTACTTCGTCGAGTACGCGGTACCGAAGAACATCCACACCGACCAGATGCGGCTCGGCCAGATCCTCACCAACATCCTGGGCAATGCCCTGAAATTCACCGAGGAGGGCACAGTCGATCTTGCGGTCTCCGCCAGGCCGCTCGGGGTCTTTCAGAAGAACTGGGAGTGGCGATTCACCGTCCGCGACACCGGCCCGGGCATTCCTGAGGAGGGGCTGAAGAATCTGTTCAAGCTCTTCTACCAGGTCGACAGCTCCGCCACCCGCCGCCACGGCGGCACCGGGCTGGGACTCGCCATCTCGCAGCGGCTGGTCAAACTCCTCGGCGGCGACATCGAGGTGCGCAGCGAGATCGGCTACGGCTCGGAGTTTACCGTGGTGTTCACCGCTCCGCGCGGTGCCAGCACGAACGCCCTCGAGGTGCTGGCTCCCCCGGTCAAGATTCGCGAACCCGTCCAGACCAGCAATATCACCGGCAAGCGCATCCTCGTGGTGGAGGACAACCCCGTGAACCGCAAGCTTTGCGCCCTCCAGCTCAAGCGCCTTGGCTGTGAAGTGGAGTTTGCCGAGACCGGTCTGGAGGCCATCGAGAAAGTTCGCCGCGCCAGCTACGACGCCGTGCTCATGGACATGCAGCTCCCGGACCTCGACGGCTGCGGCACCACCCGGCGCATCCGCCGCGAAATCCTCGGCGGCGACCGCCTCAGCATCATCGCCCTCACCGCCAACGCCATGCCCGAGGACCGCAAACGCTGCCTCGACGCCGGCATGGACGATTTTCTCAGCAAGCCGCTCCAATACGAAACGCTCGCCTCAACGCTCTCGAAGTGGGTGAAGTAACCCGCCTCGTCTCGCCGGGGTAAAAAAAGAGCGTCTCGTCCGATCCACCGGATCCCGACGAGACGCTGCCGTGCATGAAGAGTGAGGCCACAAGGTGGCTCAATCCGTCTTTCCCGTCTATCAGGAGAGGCCCTGAATGGGGAATCAGTGACGTACATCAGCGTGCGGCCAGGACGTATCACCTCATCCCCGCAGCACTGGGTTTCACCACGCAGCGCCGTCAATCGCCAGGCGGGGAGTTCAGACTCTGGAGTCCCGGCTCTCCAATCTCTCGATCACACCGAGAATGGCGGCACACCGAGGATAGCCACCCACGATGTCGCATCTCCATGCCGGTGCCGGCCCGAATTCCGGCCTCCCCTACTCGGCCGGGGCGAGTGAGGCGGGGCGGGTATTGCCTGACCTGTCGATGAAGCGACCGTCGAGGCGGAGATCCCGGCCCTCTCCCTCAACCTGGAAGACGCCGACGCCGCCCGAGACGGCGGTGGCGAAGCTGTTGGCCAGCAGCAACCCGCGGCCCTGGACCACGGTGCCGTCCGTGGTGACCTTGACCGATTTCAAGGTATCGTCGCCCGTCACGGCGACTTTGGCCGAGACATGGACGCCGGGCTGGCCTTGCAGGGTGCCGACGTAGTTTCCATTGATCCTCGCGGGGGAAAACCGGAAGCTGGGCTGTTCCGGTGAGCCGATGCGGATGGTTTCCGAACCGGCGCGCTCGGAATTTTCCGACGACCAGACGCCGACGAGCGTCTTGCCCTCGGCCTGCGGCACGATCTGGTAGAGCGCCAGCCCGCCCTCGCGGGAGACGCCGAGCGTGGTGCCGATGAGCAGCCCCCTGCCCTGCGTAACCTGTCCGCCGCAATTCCACTCCATCGTCACGATGTTGCCATGGGCATCGATGCGGACCGCGCCCTCGTAAATCCGGCCATCGGCAGGATCGACCCCCCAGCAGGGGAACTCTCCCACGAGCGAAGAGGCATCGATCGGCACGCTGCGGGCCTCGCCATTTTCGTCGCCCGCCTCGGGCTTGCGCTCAGAGACATTCGTCACCTTGGCCAAAAGAGCGTCCACCTCGAGATTGGCGGAGAGATCGACCGGGGCGGAATCCGAATGCAGCGGGTCGATACTCGACGCCCAGATGCGCAGTTCCAGAGAACGATCAGCCGTCCAGCCTACCGCCTCGATCCCATCCGCCACGATGTTGCCGCGCAGCTTCTCGATGGCCGCCGTCTGCCTTTTCGTCATCGGCTGGATGGTTACGGCATCGATATCGCGCTTCGACACACGGTAGATAAAAAGCTGGCGGTCGTGAACCGAACCGCCATTGACCGCCAGATAGGCGCGGTCCGGCGACCAAAAAAACTCCGGGGTTACGTCTCCCTCGGCAAAGTAGGCGTATTCGCTCTCGCGGGCTTTTTCGTCCCAAAGGAGCCCGATGGCGCGATTCGGGTTCCCGTTATCGACGATGTAGTAGCGCCGCTCGCCGGGAGCGCCGGACGTCTGCACATCGAGGCAGGCGAAAAGCGTCGTCGCGCTGACGGCGGCCAATCCTGCGAGGATCCAGCGGGCAAATCTCATCGTTTCTCCCATCATGCTCCCACGCCAGCCGCAGAACCCTCTGAGGTATCGCGGCATCGCTTTGCGGGAGGATGCTTTTTAGTTAAGCATGGTGCGACGGCAAAGCAAGGAATCCGCGTAACAGATTGATAAAAAGCAAGTTAAAGATCACTGCCTTTCCCGGAAAATAAAAAATCCCCAAGGTGACCGGAATCACCCTGGGGATTTAAAGTGAGGTAACTGAGTCGTCTTAGGCGGCGACGGGCTCGACGTTCACGCGACGACCTTCACGGTCGAAGGAAACGCGGCCATCGATCAGCGCCCAGATCGTGTAGTCACGTCCGAGACCGACGTTGCGACCGGGGATGAACTTCGTGCCACGCTGGCGGAGAATGATGTTGCCAGCGGTCACAGCCTGACCACCGAACTTCTTCACACCAAGACGCTTGCTGATGCTGTCGCGTCCGTTCTTGACGGAACCTTGTCCTTTTTTATGGGCCATAAGCCTGGATTAAGCGGTGATGGATTTGATTTTGAGTTTCGTAAGCTGCCGGCGATGGCCCACGGTGCGGTGGTAGCCTTTGCGGCGCTTGTATTTGAATGCGATAACCTTGTCGTCTTTGATCTGTTCGACCACTTCAGCGACTACGGCTGCGCCCTGGACGAGCGGTGCGCCAATGGAGAGGTTCGAGCCGTTGGAAACCAAAAGCACTTCCTCGAACTTCGCCTCCGCGCCCGCGTCGAAATCGAGTTTCTCGACTTCGATCACGTCACCTTCCGCGACGCGGTATTGTTTGCCACCTGTTTGAATGACTGCGTATGCCATGAAATAACCTCCTCTGTAGGAACTGGCGAAAGTCTCATACTGAACTTTTTGCAGCAAGCGAAATTTTTACCTTGCGAAAACTTTCCCAAAACGCAACATTGCCACCCCTTTCCCGCTCGGGTGGTGAAATGGCAGACACGTACGTTTGAGGGGCGTATGCCGCAAGGCATGGGGGTTCAAGTCCCCCCCCGAGCACTTTTTTCTTTTTGATGACTCTCCTCCTTCGAGGGAGTCGAGTCCTCCAAAGGCGGCGACGCCTCCCGCACAATGATGCCGGGGCCAGCCCAGAGTATTGACTCGCAGCGATCCATACTTTTTCCCGTCAAGGCATCCCGAATGCCGGTTGCTCCTTGGGAATTATCTTTGCCGATACCGGAGGGTCGCTGTTATCGGCGATTACAATGGTTGCCTCGATCTTGGCGGCACAATGCCGTTTCAAACCCTTCAGCAGCCGAACCCGGCACCCGGAGGAAAGCCAGCATCTCCTGTGTCAGGAGCGCGCGCCAGCGTCCCCGCTCGATATGCCTGCTCCCGAACGACGAGCGAAGGAATCTTCCGATGATCCTCGTCGATGCCACCGGGTTTCGGAGGCGGGCAATCGCCTACAGATTGAACCCTCCCGCCTGGATCAGGTCACGATACCAGTAGGCGGAATCCTTTAGCGTTCGGGTTTGGGTCTCGAAATCGACATGGATGATGCCAAATCGTTCCTTATAGCCTTCCGCCCATTCAAAATTGTCCAAGACAGACCAGAGAAAGTACCCTCGAACGTCAATGCCATCGGCAATCGCTCGTCCCAGTTCCTTCAGATACCGGGAAAGAAAATCGATTCTTTGCGGATCGTGGCATCTTCCGTCCTCGGAGACCCAATCGACACCGGACATGCCGTTCTCCATGATGACGTCTCAATCTCAGGAGTGCAAAGCCATTAACAATCCCGCCTATCTCCGCCTCCGCACCGCTACTGATACACCGATCTACCTGATGCGTCCCGAGGTCACAATGACTGGCGCGGCCACGTTGCGTCCGTTTGGCAACCGGGATTCCAGCGGAACAGTCACACAGACACCCATGCGGATCCCCTCTCTCGCCAGCTACAATCTCTCCTAGAACTGGGCCATGGTAGACATCGATCAAAAGCTCTCCCGGGTTCAAAGCTGGGATATTTCCAAGTACCCCAAATCCCCACTGCTCGGCAATGTGCGCATGGCGCTGTATTTCGACTGGCATGTCGGCACCATCCCGGCGACGGAAGACCCCTGACGTAAGCAGGGGCAATCCCCACACTGAGGCCGATACCTGACTGGCTCAGTGTCGAGGCAGATCCCTCTCGACCAGTTCGCACAGGACATGCAGCAGGAATTTCTGCGCCTCCTGGATGCGGGCAGTCACCGTGCCCGGCGTGAAGATAGTGATATCCGCAGCGTCGCGGGAAAATCCTCCGTCCCTGCCGAGCAGAGCCACACTGATGACCCTGGCATCCTTCGCAGCCTCCAGCGCGGCCAGAATGTTGCGGGATTTTCCGCTGGTGGATAGAGCGATCAGCACGTCGCCCTCCTGCCCGTAAGCCCGCACCTGACGCGCAAAGATCTGCTCAAAGACGTAATCATTGCCGATGGCCGTGAGCAGCCCGCCATCCGCCGCCAGTGCGAGCGCGGGATACGGTCTCCGGTCCTCCTTGAACCGGCAGGTGAACTCCGAGGCAATATGTCCTGCGTCGGCAGCGCTTCCTCCGTTGCCGCAAAAGAGAAGCTTGCGGCCCGAGACCAGGCTGCGCGTGATGAGGTCTGCCAGCGCTTGAATTTCCTGCCCCAGCCCGGCGAGGGCCTGGAAGGTCTCCAGCGCATCGCTGAGGGATTCCAGATAGGCGGAAGCAGAGGGATGAGAGTTCATAGTAGAATCGATCAACGGTTACCCGCGATGAGCCAGAACGCCAGACTCATAGGCTTTCACCGTCTGCATCCACTCGCCATCGGCGGGCTTGTCCTGGCGGCGGCAAAACTCCTCCCAAACCAGACCCCAGGGCAGCGACTTGCTCTCCTCGAGGAGGGCCAGGCGGGTGGTGAGATCGTTTTCGTTCTCCGCCGCCTGCAGCCGCCCCTGCGGGCGGAGCAGCCCAATGAGGAGGGCTTTCTGCGTATTGCGGGTGCCAATGATCCAGGCCGCCACGCGGTTGATGCTGGCGTCGAAAAAGTCGAGGCCGATATGCACGCGGTCGAGCGCATTGCACGCCGCCACCTCCTCGAGGATCGCCCTGGTGGGATCATCGAGCGAGACCACATGGTCGCTATCCCACCGCACGCCGCGGCTGACGTGCAGCAACAGGCTGGGCACAAATAGCAGGCAGGAGGAAATCTTGTCCGCTACAGACTCGGTCGGGTGGAAGTGCCCGGCATCGAGGCAGAGCGTCAATCCGCGCCGCGCCGCATAGCCGAGGTAAAACTCATGCGATCCCACCGTGTAGGATTCAAAGCCGATGCCGAAGAGCTTGCTCTCGACCGCATCGATATTCCATGCCGATTTCGAGCGGTCCTGGAAAACCTCGTCGAGCGATTCCATCAGCCGCTCGCGCGGCGCCAGGCGGTCGGCCGGGGTATCCTTGTAGCCATCCGGTATCCAGACATTGGTCACGACGGGATTCTTCAACTGCTCGCCGATGGCGGCTCCGATCTCCCGGCTCGCGATGCAATGCTCGATCCAGAATTTCCGGATTGCCGGATCGCGGTGCGACAGGGTGAATCCCTCGCTCGCGAGCGGATGAGCATAGCAGGTGGGATTGAAGTCGATACCGAAACCGCGCCCCTGCGCCCAGTCGACCCAGCTTTGGAAGTGCTCGATGGTGAGGGCGTTGCGGTCGACCCTGCGCGACTGGAAGTCCGCATAGCACGCATGGAGGTTCAGCCGCAGCTTTCCCGGGATCAGGGCCGCCGCCGTGTCGAGGTCGGCGCGGAGTTCGTCGATGTTCCGGGCGCGACCGGGATAGTTCCCCGTGGCCTGGCAGCCTCCGCCGCCGAGCGAAGGGTCCTGCTCCTCGAATCCCCTCACGTCATCGCCCTGCCAGCACTGGAGCGAGACGGGCGTGGCGGCGAGGCGGTCGAGAGCGGACTCGGTGTCCACCCCGGCCTTGTGAAAGATTTCCCTGGCGATTGAATAGTGTGACATGACTTAGCTTTGAAAAGTTTCCTTCAGCGCGCGCAGCGACTCGCGCAGTTGCGTACCCAGTTCCGGATCGGAGTAGTCGCGCCCGATCTTCGGCCCGCCGATCTCGAGGTAGCCGATGACGTGCTCGACCGGCCAGCGCGCGGCGTTGGCCTCCACGATCTCCCGGACCTGCGCGAGATCGACGATCCCCCGGCGGCGCTCCTCGGGCGAAAAACCAAAGGTGCTGTTGAAGATCGCATCGGTGTTCTTGAAATGAAACTCCGCCATCCAGTCGATCGAGTATTCAAACAGCTCAAGGTTTCCGTGAATGACCTTCCGGTCGCGGTCGGCGATGCCATGGCTGATGTCGCCGCAAAGGTACACCGGCACCGTGGTGGCCCGGTTCTCCTGGTGATAGGCCGCCGCCGCCGTCATCATCGCCCGGATCTCGTCCGGCGTGGAGGGCGGCTCGGCCAGGCACGACATGGGTTCCAACGTGATCGCCTTCAGCCCGAGGGCATGGGCGCGGTGCATGAGCCCGCAGAGGTTGCGATGGAAACACTCCAGCCCCGCGGCCTTGGAGTCGAGCCGGTCGCGATAAACCGCCCCGGGGTTCCACCCGCAGTAGTCCACCCCCAGCCGCGCTGCCACCTCCAGCAGCCGTTCGCAGCCGGCCCGCGCGGCTTTCTCCATGTAGGGATCGTTGTAAAAAAATCCACCCAGTTCGCGATGGGAAGTAAAGACGCTCTTGAGGATCAGGTCGCGCTGGCGCGCCTCCTCTTTCAGCGCCTCGAACCACTCCGGGTCGAGCGAGTAAATCTCAAAGAACGAGCCGACCTGCACATAGCGCACGCCCTCCTCCGCGAGCAGGTCAAACAGCCACGGAAAGCTGTAGCGTGTTTCAATAGGGTCACTCTTCAATCCTAGGTCCAGTTTCATTGGTTCACCTCCGGGGTAATGTCAAAAATCACTTTGTTGTGGAACCCGCGGCCCTGCGCGAGTTCGTCGAAAATACGGGGACCGTCCTCCAGCGGCAGACGGTCGGTAATGAGCGGCTCGACGATCAGTTGGCGGTCGAGGAACTTCAGGACGGTACTCCAGTCGTCGCGGCCGATGGGAGACACCTTGCTGTTCCACGTACCGAGGATCGTGAGTTCCTTGCGCAGGATGTCGGAGAAATCCTTTTCCCCGATGCGAAACTCGCCCGCGATGTTGCCCATGAAAAGCACCTCGCCAAACGCCCCGGCGACTTTCACCGCCTGGAGAAAGGTCTTGGGCAGTCCGCAGGCTTCGACGCTGCGAGCCACTCCAGCCCCGTTCGTCGCAGCCTGGATGGCCTCCACGGCATCGGTCTCCACCGCATTGATCGGGAGGAATCCCATCTTCTCCGCGATACCGAGCTTGCGCTCATCGATATCGACCACGAACACGCGCGAGCAGCCATGGATGCGCAGCCACTGCGCCGCCATGTTGCCGATCGGCCCGGCGCCGAAGACCACCGCGTCGTCGCCCGCCTGGCAGTGCATGCGCCGGATGCCATGCAGCGCCACCGCCGCTGGCTCCGTCATCGAGGCGTGCAGGAGATTGACCTCGTCGGGCACGGGGAAAAGATTCCACTCCGGGATTTCGAGATACTCGGAGAACGCCCCGTCGCGGCGCGAACCGTAGTAATCGTATTTCCTCGCCTGCGCGTAATCACCCGTCTGGCAGGCCGGATCAGACTCCGCTTCCAGCGGGAGAAGAGGGAATACTGCGACTCGCGCCCCCTTGGCAAAGCGCCCGCCCTCCGCGGGCCGCTCGATCACGCCGCTGAATTCATGCCCCATCACCAGCGGATAGTGATAGGCCTTGCCCCGGAATCCCCGGCCGATGTCGCTGCCGCAAATACCGCAGGCCGCGACGCGCACGAGGGCGCAGTTGGACTGCGGACCCGGACCCACCGGGAAATCGGTGCGGAACACCAGCCTGCCGTCTGCTTCGAGTACGAGAGCTTTCATAAAAACGATCAATCCCAGTGCACGATCACCTTGAGGCTGTCGGCGTCGGCCGCCCGCTCCACCGCCTCGCGCAGCTTTGTCGCGGGGAAGCGCTCGGTGTCGTTGGTCATCCGGTCGAGGAGCGGCAGCCCGCCCTGGCTGAGAAACTGATGCGCCAGCCGGATGCCGTGCATGCTCGATCCATGCGTCGCTTGATAGCACTGCAGCTTGTAGTGAATGTCGTTGTTCAGGTCGACCTGATGAAGGATGGGCGGCTTTCCGCCGGCGTTCTTCACCCCGGCATGACCGTCCATCACCGTACCGTGCCCCATGAGCTTCGTCGCGAGTTCGTAGGCGGCCTGGACCGGCGCGTTGACCATGACGAAATGCGGCTCATTGAAGGGCAGGCACTCGCGCCGGACATTCTCGATCACTGCGTCATCCCACCTGATCCCCACCACGCGGCTGTCGCCAAAATCCCGCAGCACGCGCTGCAGGCGCTCCTCGCCGCGGTTGACCAGGATGACCTTGCGCGCACCCATGCGCTGCACGCTCTGCAGAGCATACGCGCCCTGCGAACCCGCGCCGATGAGAACGACCACGCGGTTCTCGATACAGTTGTTCACCCGCGTCAGCCCTTCCAGCGAGCACGCCAGCGGTTCAAGCTGGCAGGCGTGGTCGGGATTGAATCCCGCCGGGAACTTCATGATCGGCCCGAGCTCCACGAACCACTGCGGCAGCACGGCATAGCGCCGCGCGAACCCGGGAAACTCATGCCCCGTCGCCTGGGTGTTGGGGCAGCTCGTCCAGTCGCCGGTGCCCTCGTCCCCGCAGTAGATGCAGGTACGGTCGCCGCACGGGATGTCGCACCCGAGGGCGATCAGGTCGCCCTCAGCAAACTTCGTCACCCCAGCGCCGATGGCATCCACCACCCCGCTCATTTCATGCAGCACGATGGCCGGCCATTTTTTGATCCGGGGCAGCCCCGAGCGATAAATGATCACGTCGGACTGACAAATGGATGTGCGCAGGGTCCGCACTCGGATCTCGCCGGGTCCAGGCTCGGGCAGCGCCTCTTCCACGGCTTCGAACTCTCCACCCGGGCGATTGAGGTAATAAACGAGGTTTTTCAAGGAAAAAGGATCGATTAATGATTGATTTAGCAACCTATCGGCCTTAAATCAATCATATATCAATCACTTTTCAATCATTTATGCACTCTCGCCGTATTCAAATCGCCCCTTCGATGATGTGCGCCGACTTTCTCCATCTGGAGGAGGAGGTCCGCTTTCTGGAGTCTCACGGCGTAGACTGGATGCACGTCGACATCATGGACGGCCACTACGTCCCAAACTTCACCCTCGGCATTGACTACTGCCAGGCGCTGAGCCGCGCGTGCCGCATGCCTTTCGACGTGCACCTCATGGTGGAGCACCCGGAGGCGCACGTGGAGGGCTTCGCCAGCCTCCCAGGAGCCCGTCTGACCTTTCATCCCGAGACCGTCCGGCAGCCGATCCGCCTCATCGAGCGGATCCGCGAACTCGGCGCGTCGCCCGGCCTCGCGCTGGACCCCTCGCATACCGTCGACCAGTTCCGCCATCTCTTTCCGCTCGTGGACCAGGTCCTCGTCATGACGGTGAATCCGGGCTACGCCGGTCAAAAGCTCCAGCCGCATTGCCTCGACAAGATCGCCGAGCTGCGCGCCCTCCTCGATGCCCAGGGGCTCAAGGCGGAGATCGAGGTGGACGGTAACGTGAGCTGGGATAACATCCCGCGCATGATCGATGCCGGGGCCGACATCCTCGTCGTCGGCACCTCGTCGCTCTTTCAGAAGGGACTCTCCCGCGAGGACGCCTTCACCAGGCTCGCCCAACTCGTGCAGCCGGATCTCAGCGCGGCGAATTGATCAAAACCCGGTCATTTTCCTTGTGATGGCGTGGGAAAATCTGCGTGATTCCGTGAGATGAAACGCTCGGTGCGCCAACGGGAAATTCTGAGACTCCTCCAGGATCGCGAGGAGATCAGCGTCGAGGAGGCGTGCGAGAGCTTCCAGATTTCCCAGGCGACCGCCCGCCGGGACTTCGCCACTCTGGCTGAGGAAGGCCGCGTGGAGAAAACCTGGGGCGGCGTGCGCAGCGCCGATCCGCACGCGAATCCCATGCTGCCCAGCGGCCTGCGCGAAAATCTCAACTCCAGCGAGAAACACCGCATCGGCGCACGCGCCGCGGAGATGTGCCGCGATGGCGACATCGTCTTCGTCGATGGCGGCACCACGACCTCGCAGATGGCCCGCTGGCTGGCCGCCCGCCCGGTGCGGGTGGTGACCAACTCCCTTCTCATCGCCCACGAGATCGACCGTCAGCGCACGGATGCGCAGGGCGCGGAGGTGTTTCTCACCGGTGGCTATCTCTACCCCGGCTCCGGATTGCTGGTCGGTCCCGAGACAGTGGAAAGCGTTCGCCGCTATCGAGCCGTCACCGCCTTTCTCTCCGTCGGCGGCATCACGGAGGAGGGCTTCGCCAACAACCACCACCTCGTCGTCGAGGTCGAGCGGGCCATGATTTCACGTGCCTCGCGGGTCGTCCTGCTGGCAGACCATTCCAAATTTGGTCGGCGCGAACTCGTCTCCGAATGCTCGTGGGACGAGGTCGACGTCGTCGTCACCGACCGCCCGCCGGACGAGACGTTTCGCAAACTGCTGACCGATCGCGTGGTGGTCGCGGAGTAACGCCGCCGCGACCACGCTTCCGTCGGGAGATCAGAGAGCGACCGTGTTCGCCCCGGGCTGAAGGGCCGCCACCGCGCCCTTCCAGACAAATTCCCCGCTCAGGCTGCCGGGCAGGTGGATTTCTCCCTGCGCCTTGCCGCCGGCAAACTGGAGGCGGAGCGCGATCTCGCCCTGCGGATGCCGCACGGAGCACTCCAGCCATTCCATCTCATGCGGCTGCGGCGCGATGCGCACCTTGGCAAATCCCGGTGCGGCAGGCCGCACTCCGGCGATGCTCGCCAGGGTATGCCAGGCTGGATGCGCGCCCCAGGGGTGGGAATCACTCCGCGTCGGCTCCGGCTGCTCGGGCGTCGAGGTAAAGCCCAGCGCCGGAAGTCCCCGCCAGAACGCAAGCTGACGGTGAAACTCCTCCTCCTCGCCCTGCAGGTACAGCGCCTCGAGCAGATAAAAGGACGCGTAAATCGACGTCTTCGCCATCCCCGGTTCGTTCCGCAGCGCCGCGAGGCATCGGGCCGCCCGCGCCGGGTCCATCAGGCCGGTGACCAGGGCAAAAGCCTGCGCATGCTCGCTGGTAAGATCGGAAAGCGTCGTGTCGCGCAGCAATCCCCGCTTCTCATCCCAATACCGGTCGAGCGTCGCGGCGAAAACCCGTTCCGCCCACTCGCGGTTGCGCCGGGCCAGCAGGAGATCGCCATGCGCCTCCTCCACCTCGGCCGCCGCCAGCAGCGCCAGCACCCACTGGAGATTCACGATGCTGGAGTCTCCCTCCCACACCCCGGGACCGCAGCCCGTATCCCACTCCGGCACCCAGTCGATGAACGACCAGCCGGGCAGCCGGTGGAGCAGTCCATCCGCACCAACGCGCGCCTCAAACTCAGCCAGCACGCACCGCATGCCGGGCAGCATCCGCCTCACGAACCCCGGCTCATCACGCCACATCGCATAATCGCGGATCATCATCGGCCAGATCAGGCAATACGTCGGACATTCCTGCCGCCAGGCCGAGGGGTAGCGCTCGGCGGTAAATCCTCCCGCCCGCCGCGACCAATCATAGAGCTGGATGGAGCGGCGGCTGATCGCCGTATTGGCAAAGATCGCATAGTTGGACAAGGCTGTCAGGGCATTGTCTCCCACGTAGCACATCTGCTCGTAGTAGGGCGTATCGGTCCAAGTCTCGTGCGCCGCGATGCGGAAGGCGTTTTCAAAAATTGGCATCAGGTTATCCCACTCTGCATCCGAGGACTTCCACGGCACCGCCGCCCCGAGCGGAAAACCGCAGAGATTCAATCCCAGCCGTCCGAGCGTGAGCGGAGTCTCCGCCGTGCGCACCGTGATCTGGACATAGCGGCCGCAACGCCACCAGAGCGACGGAGATGTCCATACCGGCAGCGAGCCGATCTTCCAACTGTCGCCGATGCCGACGAACACCTTGCCGACGACCTCGCCGCGATTGCCTTTGGGGGAGCAATACAGCACCTCCTCCGGCGTTTTTTCCTCATAGAGCGACTCTGTCCAGGACAACTCCACCACCGAGCCCTGCCCGCCCTGGCACTCCAGCACAGGATAGCCGCAGCGATAAATCCCCAGGTCCCACAGGGCAACCAACTCGGAGTGCGGGGCCACCGTGAGCGATCCGCCATCGAGCAGCGCCTGCCACTGCGGAATCTCCGCAGCCTTCAATTCCTCCAGCGTCCACGGGTTTGCAGAGACCGGCGACCGCAGCGCGCGGATCATCCCTCCCGTCCACGCCTGGCGCGATTGCTCGGGCATCTCCGAGGGATACAGGCACCAGCCCGGTCGCCGCACGCCGTAGACATTGGGCTCGAGAGGCCCGAGCACCAGCCCGGCCGCCACGGATTCCCCGCCATGCCAGCGCTCCATGTCAAAGTGAAACTCCGGTCCGATGTCATGATACCCGGGAATGCGCGGCTTTCTCATCGCCACGGCTCCGGTCAAATCCTCCACCATCCAGGACGCCCTGCCCGTGTCGAGCTGCACCGCCGGAGCGTTTTCCGCCACCAGCAGAAATCCGCCCTTCCACGACATCTGGGCCATGGGCGGCACGACGTCATTGACCACGTCTCCCGCGCCAGGATCGATGCGCGATGCCAGCTTCGACGGTTCCACGATCCGCCACACCAGAGCCTCCAGCTCATGCTCTCCCGCCGGGAGAGTCAATTCCACGCTCTGCACCGTCCAGTGATCCTCGTCGCACCGGTCGGGCCCGAACGTCACATCCGCCCCGTCGCAGCGCAGTTGAAACCGCTGGTCCGCCGTGACATGGATGAGCGGCCTCGCCGGCTCCTCCAGCACAAAACGCAGCCGGAACCTCAGGATAGCCGTCGTCTGCGGATCACGCGCCGGATGCCAGATCCAGGACCCGCGCTCGGCCGGGTGCCGCATCTGGATGTTCCCGTCGACCGGATCGCCCGTAGGCGGGAGAAACACTCTTCGGACCTGCGGCCCGACAGCCGAGGTAAAACTTCCCGGCAGGTCGCCCGCGCACGGGGCGACGAATGGTGGGATTTGCATAATATCGTAAAGAAGAGTCCGCTGCCGCTCAGTTGCCAAACGCAAACCAGGTCGACTGGTGGAAATCGTGATTCTTCAGGTTCATCGCGACGTCCGCCGGGAGCGCCGGGACCTCGCGCGTCCCGTTGCCATCAAAATCGCCTGCCTGGTAGTTTCCGATGATCAGCCGTGACCCGACAGGCCCTCCGTCCGCCGCCATGGTTCGACCCGGGCAGTTCTCGGCGAGCCTGCTGTCGCGCTCGAAATCGGTCCGGTTGCCCCAGTACTCAATGATGTCACCGCGAAAGAGATGCGCCCGATTTTTTAGAGTCGGAGTGACCGAGATCGTGCTGTTCACATCATCGATCGCCGTGATCTGGCGCGGCACACCATCGACGTTGATCTCGACATAGCCTCCGACGCTAAAGCCCATCGTCGCATCTTTCTTCCCGGAGCCTTCGTACGGCCCCTTCTCTATCGGGATGGTGGAGGACGCCTGCGACCATTGCTCATCCTTAATGTCACCCAGGAAGCGAATCACCGAAGGCATGTTGACAAACAGCGGCTGGCCTGCAGGCGCGATCTGGGAATGCTCGTCCTGCCCGGTCAGGTCAAAAAAACCCTGCAGCCCGCCTCCGGATTCCACGCCAAACGAACGCCATTGCTTGGCTTCATTGATGCTGATGATTTGGGCCTTGTCATACACCCCGGGGCTTACCAGCATCGGCTGGAAAAGATTCCGATCACCCTTGTAACTCTCCGCATACGTGATCACGCGCCCGAGGAAGACATTTTCCGTCACCGACATCGGCATGGTACCGTAGAAGGTCACCCCCCCGTACATTGTGTTGTTTTTGAATGTCACCGGCCCCACCGCGGCGAGCTTGTCCAGCCTGCCCAGGCTGTTGATCTGCGGTCCCCAGATCACGTTTCCGCTGTACTCGCCGCCCGCCATGCCATTGTGCATGATCTGCGGCGATCCCAGGATGACATTATCCACGACCTTCAGCCCCTGGACTCCGCTCTCGTAAGTTTGGAGCGCATCCGGGTGCTGCAGGAGATTGTAGTGATGGTGGATGTAGTTGTTGGAAATCGTCACATTCAGCGTTGGCGTCTGGAGGTTGTTGCCCGAGCTGATGTCAAGCCCATCGATGTAGTTGTACCCGATGTCGTTGTGGGAAACCGTCACGTCCTTGCAGCTCCGGATGCCGATGCCGTTGTAATTCAGGGTGATCAGATTGTTCGTCACCGTCGCTCCGTCCACGTTCCGCAGGGCGATTCCGCTGCCACGGATAGCGACTGACTTGCCATTTTGCCAAAGATAGCCGCCGTTGTCGTGAATCACGCAGTTCCGCACGGTGACATTCTGGCTGTCGCCGACGTACACCCCGTCACCCGCGCCGCTCGCACCCATGATCTCGAGATTCTCCACCACCACATCGTGGAGGCTGAAAACCGCGACCACACGATTGTTCCCATTACGCGCCTGCGTCAAGGGATTGGCCGAAAGCAGGGAGGCGGCCTCCGCTTCCGAGCTCGGCCAGTAGTAAAGCTTGTACTTCCCGTCGGACTGCTTGACGAAGGCCCACTCGCCGGGCTGGGTGATCAACTGGGGGGCATTCTTGATGATGTAGTTGGCCGTCTCCATCACCGCGGTATTTCCACCGACCGTCAATGTGCCTGCTCCCGGGTCATTCGACAAAATCATCGCTCCGGAGATTTGATACGGGATGCTGAAGTACTGGATATAGCCTCCCGTCAGATCACCCACGCCCTGCAAATGCTCCGGGTCACTGATGACGAGGTTCCCGGCGGCATCTTTCGTCATGGATTTCCAAACCCAAGGCTGGGCCTCTCCTTGAGGCGACTGCGCCATAGGCTTTTCCTGCATGTCGAAGTAAAACGTCTCGGGAAACGTATTGGGCGGCAGCGGCGCCGCCGGGTTCCATTCCCCGAGATCTGCCACATAGACCTGGCCGGAATCCTTCTTCCACCCCGTCACCCGCTTCATTCCGGAAACAACGACCCGCTCGCCCGGCATGCCCCTCAGCACAAAGGGCTGTTCGGGGCTGCCCGATTTGCCATTCTTGTACTTGCCATCCAGCACCACGGTCTCCAGGTAGGTCCCCCCGCGAATGGTGATGCGATTCTCCACATCGTTGGGACGGGCGGATTGCAACACAGCCTCGGCGATCGTCCGGTACGGCTTCTCATAGCTGCCGTCGCCTCCCGCCTGAGCCTTGCCATCGACCCATATGCCGCTCCGATCATCGGCCGCCAGGGTGCTGGAAAGACCACCGTAGATGAGACTTGCGGCCACCATAACCAGCGACGCAACGCGTCGCCCGACCCGGGGAGAGGGAATGCAAGAGGGGAGCATCCCGAAAACATTGCATCATACGTGTGATCTGCAAAGCAGAAATCATATTTGCCGATTTTCCCTTTCCTTGAGGGTCCAAGCGACGTTGAATAAATATCCCCTTGCAGCTCCGCCGGACATCTCCCCCGCCATGAAAGATCAGGTTCGTTTTTCTGCAAAAGCTTGCCCTTGACGCACCGCAATATCTGGCTTATCAGTTCAATATCACACCTGTGATTTAACTCCTGCGAACATGGTTGAATCCCCCCGATCCCTACGCCGACGCACCCGCATCTCCGCCTTCAGCCTCATCGAGGTGACGATTGCACTGGGAGTCATGTCCTTTTGCCTGCTCACAACGATAGGGCTTTTGCCAGTCGCGGTGAACACAATGCGCTCGGCCATGGACAGCACGATAAGCTCGCAGATCATGCAGCAGATCTCCAGCCAGGCTACACTCACGCCTTTCAGCGAACTGACCGCCTACGTCAACGGAAGTCAAATCCAGTTCTTCGATCAGGAGGGCCAACCGGCACAAAGAGTTCAGGATCGCCGCTATAAGGTCTCGCTGGAAAAAATGGATCCTGAAAAGGTTCCGCCATTTCCAGGTGCCCAGCAGGCTGCATCGCTACCTAACAGTCTTTTCGTGATAAAGTCGGTGGTATCCGATGCCCGCATGGCAAAGGACCCCGCGCCGCTTACCTACGTCCTGTACGTTCCAAACTCTGGCGGGTAATCCAATGACTTCCAGGCCGGACGGCACTCTGCGCCGACGCTCGGGTTTTTCCATCGTGGAAATGCTCGTGGCGGTCACCATTCTCATCATCCTCATCACGATTACCCTGTCGGTGATGGATAGCACCTCCTCGTTGTGGAGACGCTCCTCGGAAAGCATCGAGGCCTTTCAATCCGCCAGGCTCGGGTTTGACCTGATGACACGCGAGCTAAGCCAGGCTACGCTAAATACCTATCTCGACTATGACGATCCGTCGAACCCCACAATTTATCGCCGGAGGTCGGATCTCCATTTCGTGTGCGGACCAGCAGGCGCAGGTTCCCTGCCCGGAACTCCCAATACCGGCTCGGCCATTTTTTTCCAGGCTCCCATCGCATATACCCAGAACACGGCCCAACTAGGCATCCTCGACGGCCCGTTGAATGTCTGCGGGTTCTATATAAAGTTTGGGACAGATCCGACGTTGCCGCCGTTTGCCTCAGGCCAGCAGCGGTATCGCTATCGCCTCATGAATCTGCTCGTCCCGACCGAGGACAACCGCGTCTACGACAACACCGGCGCATTAGCAACGCAGTTTAGCTGGTTCAACGACTATATTGACAAGTCCGATTTCCCGGTGGCGGATAACGTCATCGCCCTGGTGGTCCGTCCCGAAGACCCCGCCGATCCCAATCTTTTCCCGACGCTGGACTACAACTCCCTGGACCGATGGAAGGCCAACCCGCAGCCCATTACTGCCAATCAGCTTCCGCCACTCCTGAATGTCACGATGGTCGCCATCGACGAGACCTCGGCCCGGAGAATGGAGAATGGGAGCGCTCCGCCCGCGGCAATTACCTCCGCACTGGCGAGCTTTCAGAACCGGATCAATAGCAACGCCGCCGACATCTCCACGGCCCTGGACGAACTGGGCGCGGCCTTGTCCGCCAAAAACATCAAATATCGGATTTTCTCCAGCAAAGTCCCCATGAGGGAATCGAAATGGACCAGGAACTAATGAACAGGCGCACCGTCGGAATCCAGGCGTTCAGCCTTGTCGAGCTCCTGGTCGTGATAGCGATCATCGCGCTGCTCATGTCATTCACCAGCATCGCCATCACCTCCGCGCTCACCGGCTCCGAGATGGAGCGAGCAGGACAAACCGTGGCAGACGCAATAAAGCTGGCCCGGCAGGAGGCCGTGTCCAAGAACCGGGAGGTGCAGCTTGTCCTCCTGGAAATGCCGCAGGATGCCTTTCCGAAAGCATGGCGGGGAGTGGAAATCTGGCGCATCGATGAAACAGTCAACGGCCCGGTGACCAACAAAGTCAGTCGGCTGCAAAGGCTGCCCTCGCAAATGATCGTATCCAGCAATTCCGCACTGTCCCCGCTGCTCTCGGCCAGTTCCACCTTGCAGGGGACAACAAACGCCGCAGGGCTCTCCGGCCTGTCGTACAGAGCCATCAGGTTCCGTCCGGACGGCACGCTGGCCGGGGCAAATGGCACCACCAATTTCCTCACCATTCAAAGCGCCCGGGCCACGGGAGCACCGCCGGACAACTACTTTACCGTTTCGATCAACCCGCTGACCGGCAAGGTCACCACCATTCGCCCATGAGACATCTTTCCTCTCGCTCCTCGCTAAAGGGCTTTGCCCTGGTCATCGTCCTCGGGGTCATCGTCCTCGTCGTGGCCCTCATCATCGGCTTTCTTTCGCGTGCCACCACGGAGCGCGCTGCGGCCTCGGGCTTTACGGCCTCGGTAAATGCAAGACAACTGGGGGATATGGCGGTGAGCATCGTGCAAAGCCAGATCAACGATGCCACCACCCAGGGAGCAAAGGTGGCGTGGACATCGCAGCCGGGAATGATCCGCACCTTTGATACCCAGGGGAAACTGGTGAAGGCGTACAAGCTGTACTCCGCCGATACGATGATCTCCTCCGCATTCTCACCAGCCGATGACCTGCCTCCCGCCGACTGGGCATCGACGCCCGCATTGTGGAGCGACCTGAATGCTCCCATCGTCGCGAACAACACGAAGATTTTCCCCATCCTCAGTCCGGAAGCGCTGAATGCCGACGGTCAGCTTGGCCCCGTCGAAGGATTCAGCATTAATTCGGCTCCCGGCGTAACATCGGCCTCATACCAAAAAGTCCCCATGCCGGCCAGGTGGCTCTACATCCTGAAGAACGGCACCGTCGTAGTGCCCACCCAATCCGGCTCCAATGTAACCGTCGCCGGTGCCACCACGGCCAATCCCATCGTCGGCCGCGTCGCCTTCTGGACCGATGACGAGACCTGCAAGCTCAACATCAATACCGCAGGCGGAGGCGTGGATGCCGACGACACCTACTGGGATACGCCCCGCGCTTATACGCCAAAAGATGTCAACAGCTATGCCCTTCGACAACCCGTTGAGGGAGAATTTCAACGTTATCCCGGCCATCCAGGTACCGTGATGCTATCAGCAGCCCTGCCTGGTCTGACCCTTCAGGATTACATGAATCTCAGCCCTCGTCTCGCTTTCGGGGGGACGGAAGGTGCCACGAAAAAAATCGAACAGGCTACATCGCTAATGACTTCGCCCATGAAAAGCGATCGCCTGTACAGTTCGGTCGACGAACTCGTCTTTACTCCTGCACGTACGGTCCGCACCAACACTCTTACGTCTTCCGCGGTGGAGGCACGCAAGTTCTTCCTTACCGCCCAGAGCCGAGCGCCTGAAATTAACCTCTTCAACTTGCCCCGCGTTGCCATCTGGCCAGTGTACGACATGTCATCTTCCTCCTGGACGCAGCGCACCACGGCCTTTGATCGGCTAATTGCCTTCTGCTCGTCCACGGGAACCGGATCAAAACTCCTTCCCTACTTCTTCCAGCGGAAGAACGCCTACAACCCGACGACCGACATCTCTCTGCAGAGGAATCAGGATCTTTATAAATACCTTCAGGCTCTGACCTCGGAACAGATCCCTGGCTACGGCGGCAAGTTTTCCTCCAAATACGGAGATGATCGCGATCAAATCCTCATGGAAATTTTTGACTACATTCGCTGCACAAATCTCAATGATGACAATATCAACAAGGGAAGCGAGTATCCGAATGCTTACCTAAACGATCAGGTAAAAGCCGGACGTTATCCCGGAGATCGCTATACCTCGGGCCAGTTGAGCCGCCGTGACCCTAATTACTCAACCGCCGTGCCCTCCCAAAACAACAACATCTCCTCCTCGCCATGGGGCATGGGCCGCTGGCCGAGCCCTTATGAGTTTCTTTTTGTCTTTAGCTCCTGCGCCGATGCATCCAACCCGACCAGCAATGATCCCACGAAGAATGTCATGTTATCTGATTCCTTTGAACTCCCAGGCACCGCGCTCCAGCCGGGAGAAAAACGCATTCAGGCAGCATTTCTTCCCCAGCTATTCTGTGTGGCTGCCGGCTGGAAGCAAATGTTTCCCCAAATGCGCATGTATGTGGAAGGGCTGGATTCCCTGAAAGTCAACGGCCAATCCCTCTTCTATACAGGTGCCAAATCGTACATCGACTTTGTAGAAACTCCCATGGGGCTTGGAGGCGGATCGGGCTACGGTGCCATGTTTATCCCAACCTGGGCCGGGCAGTTGAAAGGCGTCCCATATCCGACTGGCCCGGGAGCCATTCTGGAAAGCAAAGAAAGAGCGTACCCCCTTATCAGTCACCCGATCACGGTTTCTGGAAACAATCTCCAATTCACCGGAGGAAAGGTGACGGTGAAAATTTTCGCGCTCACCTACCCAGGCAGGACGGAAACAACTTCAACGCCGGTGCAAACGATCATTCTTGACGTTCCGAATGGAACATTTCCAATGCCGAAGCTTTCCACAAATTCCGCAGGATGGTCGTGGTACTCAGGAGGCTACGACGGTTGGGGCGATAGCAATCCCCAAGTGGGGCGAATGCATACAGAGCAAGGAGGATTGACTCTCTTCCATAACCTGAAGCAAACAGACTCAAACGTCGCCGACGTCGTTCGTGGTCTAGTAATTCGCAGCGGTGATTTCCGCCTGACGGCAGGTGCCCCGTTGATTGATGATTCGAGCACCACATCTCCCGTGTTCGACAAACATCCTGATTGGGACACAACAAAGATGGTAGCCGCACTGGGTGTCAACATGGGTGCCCCGGATGGGACTGGAACAACAACGTCTGCCTACGCCGATGGTGGCGGACCATTCGTCAGCGGCACGTCGACCACATTTCAAGCGGGACTTGGGATGGGATATCCTTCCATGTTGACCAATGCGACCAGCGACGCAACCTCCACAGGAGACTTTGACACCGGCACCTCGATTTTTCCAGACGGCCCATACATCAATAAACCTGACGATGGCAACAACCAGCGATCAGCCGCTTCAATAGCTGTCAGCGATAGCGGGCGGCAGATCCCCTACTTTGGTTCTTATAATCAGGGCGAAACGGATGCCACGTTCTTTTCGCCAAACCGCATCATGCCATCCGCAGTGATGTTTGGATCGCTCCCCACCGGTGTCAAAGCTCGCAAGCCATGGCAAACATTGCTATTCAGACCGCTGGCAAAAGCAGAGGCAGCGCACAAGGGGGCCGACGCTCCTGCGGATAATCTTCTGCTCGACCTGTTCTGGATGCCAGTCGTGCAGCCCTATGCACTGAGCGATCGATTTTCCACTGCAGGCAAGATCAATATGAATTATCAGATCATGCCGTTCACGTATATCGAGAGATCCACCGGTATGCGCGCCGTCCTGAAGTCCGAAAAGCTGACCGCGATCAAGAACGACCAGCGGGATCTCCACGTCAGCCCATGGCAGCCGCCGAAGACCATCGGCACAGAAATTCGCAATAACCTCGATATTGACGAAACGCTCAAGCAGTTCACCGAACGTTTCGCGGATCCCACACTCATCTCTTCCGGCAAGAACATCTTCATCTCCCCTTCCGAGATCTGTAATCTTTACATGGTACCCAAAGGTCAGGGGCAAAGCGCATCAAGCATGGCGGCGTGGTGGAACGGCTACCGTTTGACAGGAGACAACCTGCGGGAAAAAATATATGCGACGATCTATCCCCGGCTGACGACGAAATCGAATACGTTTACGGTTCACTTCCGGGCCCAGGCGCTGGCCAAGGCTACAGGCACTCCTGCAGACAAATGGCAGGAGGGTCGCGACATCGTCGCCGGCGAGTACCGCGGCTCGACGACCATCGAGCGTTACATCAATCCCGACGCCAACATCCCCGACTACGCGAGCGCCTCGTCCCCAAGCAACGTAAGCCAGACTCTGGACAGTTTCTATAAATGGAGGACCATATCGAACCGGCAGTTCACACCTTAGCCATGAGAAGCGTTATCCAGTCTTTCCGCAACTTCGTGAAATCCCCAGAGAGGCAAAAAAACTGCTCGCTCTGGCCTGCCTTTCTCGTCGCCATCCTCTGCGCCGTCTGGCCGGTCGGAGCCCAGGCGCAGGACGAGAGCTTTGATTTTGAGAACATCGCTCCCAACCTTCCAGGCTGGCGTGGCCTGGGAAGTGTGGATAGCGAACAAAAAAGCTGGGGGCTCTCCCAGCCTGGTTTTCCCTTTATCGGCTCCCTGGATGGAACGCAGCCGCACGCTGGAGGAAACTGTCTCAAAGTGGAGTTTACGCAAGATGTCACAAATGTCGGCATCATGCTGATGAATGCCCCTGTATCGGGCGGCTCTCTGGAGGTCAGTTTCTTCATCCGATCAGAAGGCATCGGAGCCGATGGCCTCGTAAGCCTGTACCAATACGACTCCGGCGGCCAGCGTACGCAGCTTCACTGGGGTATATCGAAGGTGCAGGAAAGCTCCACCTGGAGCGAGGTGACCTGCAAAATCAATCTGCTGCCCGATACTGCGTCGATCCGGTTTAGCGTGAGTTATCCTTCCGTCCCTGCGGGTGCCAAGATCTGGATTGATGACATCACGCTCAAGATGAGCAATTAGGAAACCTCCCGGAGAGGGACTCGCGGCAGGAGGGTCTGCTCTGAGGAACATCCGGAATAAAGTTCCATTTTCTCCGAGCGACCTCGCATGGCATGCGAACCCGGGACACGGGTTCCTCTCTTTCTGCTAGGCCGACAAGAATAGGGCCGGGGGATGCCAAGGAACCGGAGATGCCTTGGACGGGAGGCACTCAGCGCACGCCTACGGCGCCACATAATAGTTTTGAGGACCACCGCGGAGTTGTACCCGGCAAATTTTGCCTTGGGCAAAATCCATGAGCTTATCCGGGCCGCTTGACAAAAAATCCCGAAGATCACATGTTTGATTACTTAGCAAACAGCCACCCCCACATGAAAATCACTCCCCGCCCGTTCCGGCTGGCCACCGCTGCCGCCATCCTCACGCTTTCCCTTGTTTCCGCATTTACCGCCCAGGCCTTTACCGTGACCAAGGACGTCAACTCCGGCCAGGCCCCGGTGGAGAAGGTCGTGATCTTCGAGAAGGGACAGGCCCGCGATCTGCTGACCTTTTCCGACACGCCCGAGTGCAAGCTGGCCTACACCGACGACGGCAGCATCGAGAGCCGCATCACGGGCAATCGCGCGTTCCAGTTCAATATCGGCTGGAAGCCCCGGCCCGGCGTGCCAGAGACGCTCAACTTCGATGATTATGACTGCGTCGTCCTCACCTGCCGCATGGAGGGCACGCTAAAAGTTACCGCTCCAAACGGCAAGGTGGATGAAAAACGCGGGGACAACCTGTGGTTTCCGGCGTCGCTTTTTGACGCCGCAGGCAAGCGGGTCGGGATGGCCAATCTCGCCGACGCCACCAAGGATGGCCGCACGCCCGACCAGACCACCACCCTCGTCATTCCCAAGGTCCTTTTCACCTTCTGGCCTCAGGAAGGCGATCCAAAGAAGATCACCTCCGTCGGCGGGGAATGGAACGATGCCCGCTCCAACCAGCAGCGGGATTTCCGCCTCGTCATCGACAAGATCGCCTTCGCAAAATTCGAATAATCTCCCCTCATGAAAATCGCTTCTCTCAGCATCCTGGCATCTCTCTCACTGGCCAGCCTCGGCTGCCAAACGGCCCTCGGCGCAGTGGATTACGAGGGCAACCTGAGCAAAGTCCCGCCCACTGACCCGGAGCCGGAGTCCAAAGTCGAGATCGTGCCCGCGCTCAAGGGCGTGCATCCGCGCGTCTTCTTCACGGCAGCGGAGATCCAAAAGCTCAAGGAGCAGATCCCCACCGATCCCATCCTGAAGCAAACCGCCGACGACGTCCTCGCTTGGTCGAAGCGTTTCAAGTTCAGCGACACCAAGCCCGCCAAGACGCCGGACATCTTCCTCAACGACACTCCCGCTCTCGCCCTGGCGGCGGGACAGTATCCTGCCCTGGCCTACGCCTACGCGCTGAACCCGAACCCCGAACTGCTCCAACAGATCGTCAACCTGCTGACCATGTACATCGAGCAGCCGTATTGGACGGATTCCGCCGAGCTCGACAACAACATGGGGACGTCCTGCAACATGTATACCGTCGCCCTGCTGTACGACACGGTCTACAACGACCTCCAGCCGGAGTTCCGCCAGCGCGTGGCTCAAAAGCTCCTGCTGCATGCCCGCCGGATGTATTACCTCGGCTTCAAGCAGCTCAGCCTCATGCCGGTCAAGTACTGGCAGCAGGATCCCCTGCCTAATCACCGCTGGTATCGCCTGCGCGGTCTGGCCGCCAGTGTGCTCGCGATCGCAGACGAGCCGGGCATCGATGTCCGCTACCTCCTGGAGCAAACCAAGAAGGAAGCCGACTTCGTCGACAAGTGGCTCCCAGCGGATGGAAGCTGCCACGAAGGCGCCGGCTACCAGCAGTTTGGCATTCGCCCCATCACGGACTCGGCGCTCATTCTCGATCGCAACCTGGGCACGAGCTACCAGAAGAACGCCTATTTCCGCAACGCCTGGGAGCAGCAGATCTACTACTGGGTGCCGGGGATGAACTCGAATATCGGCTTCGGCGACGACAGCAACGGGCGTCGTTACTTCATGTATGACGACCCGACGTTCTTTTTCGGCCCGCACCTCACGCGCGATGCCAATGTGCAGGCGGCTCTCGAGCGCTACTTCCGCAAGATGTCGGCGCGCACGGACGGCAGGCCGGTCACCTACCCGTGGTCGTTCCTCGCGGGCTACTACGATCCGACCGTGGGTCTGGGCGACTACAAGGCTCTACCGACCTACAAACTCTTCCCGGACCTCGGCGCAGCCACGATGCGAGACTCGTGGGAGGACGACGCCGTGGTCTTCACCTTCAAGTGTGGTCCCATCGGGGGCTACGTGCTGAATGAATACAGCCACGCCAATCCCAAGGACGGGAAGCCGCATTATGTCAATGTCGCCCATGACGATCCGGACCCGAACTCCTTCGCCATGAGCATTGCCGACAGCTTCATCTTCCACCCTGGCCGGTATTCCCTGAAGAAGATGACCTCGGGCAACAACACCGTCACCGTCGATGGCAAGGGCCAGATGAACGAAGGCATGGACTTCAGCCAGCCCATCCTCGACCGCGACATGCGCGAGCTTTCCTACCTCACCGGATGGAAGACCGACGCGCAGGGGCGCATCATCGTCGAGGGCGAGGCCGCCCCGGCCTACAAGGACTCCCTCCTGAAGCACTTCCGCCGTACCGCGATCTGGATGCCGGGTGAGTATGTCCTGCTCCTTGACGACATCGTCGCCAGCGGCCAGCACGAGATCACCTGGCGCGGCGCGGTGGAGGAAGGAAAATTCGTCAAGCCCGCCGAGGGCCTCTGCCAGGTTATCACCAAGAACGGCCAGCAGATGGACTTTCAGATCATCGCCGACCGCGATTTCACCGGCGCGCTCGATTACATGATGATGGACGGTCGCTTTGGCAGTGTGCTCCTCCAGCAGTTCCAGTTTACCGCCAACTCCGACGCCGTGAAATTCGCCACCCTGCTCGACCCGTGGAAAAAGAACGCCCGTGTGAGCATGAAGAAGGACGGCGATACCGTCACGCTTACGGTCAAGGCAGGCTCTACTGAGGACACCTGGACCTGGAAACCAGCCGTCGACGGCAAGACACCGTCCTCCATCGTCGGCAAGCGCGGCTCCGCCCCGCTCATCGCCCTCGCGGCCACAGACACGGCTCCCACGAAATAACCCGGGAGCCCCCTTTCCTCCGCCGCCTTGGTCCGCCGATGAAATACCGCCAGTTCCTTCCTCTGCTCGCACTCGCCGCGCTCACAGGCAGTCCCCTCCACGCTGAGGATCTGCCCGCCAAGCTCCGCCTGCCGTCGCTCCTGAGCGACCACATGGTGGTGCAGCGCGGCACCGCCGTGCGCATCTGGGGCTGGGCTCCTCCAGGGAAGACGGTGACCGTGGCGCTCGGCATGGCCTCAGCCCAGGCGACGGCCAATGAGAAAGGCGAGTGGCAGGTTTCCCTGGACAAGCTCCCGGCCTCGTCGAAGCCCATCGAGCTCCAGGTCGCCGACGGCGCGACCACATTGAGCGTGAAGGACATCCTCGTCGGCGACGTCTGGCTCTGCTCCGGCCAGTCCAACATGGCCATGAACCTTGGTGGCTGCGCAAACATCGCCGGGGAACTCGCCAAGGCTAGCAGCCCGGAATTGCGCTTCTTCACCGTCCAGGGTGGAACATCCGGCACGCCCCTGGACGACTGCGTCGGCAAGTGGGTGGTCTGCACCCCGGAGACGGCGAAGGCGTTTTCCGCTGTCGGCTACTATTTTGGGAGGGAGATTCAGCAACTCTTGCAGATCCCGGTCGGCCTGATCGGCTCGCACCAGGGAGCCTCCTCCGCCCAGGTCTGGCTCAGCCGCGAGGCTCTTGCCGCCTCGCCCGAGCTGGACAAGACCTATCTCCAGCCGGTGCTCAACATCCTCAACAACCCCGAGGAAGCAAAAGCCGCGCATGACAAGTGGCTCGCGGAAGGCGGTGCCCAATACGAACTGGAGAAGAAGAAATACTACGCCGACCGTTTCCAGGCCGACCAGAAGAAGGAGCCCTTCACCCGGCCCGCTCCCACCCCGCCACCAGCGGAGCCCAACTACTTCACCAACCAGATGACCTTCCCCACCGTGCTTTTCAACGCCCGCATCCACCCGCTGCTCCAGTTTCCCATTCGCGGAGCCATCTGGTACCAGGGCGAGAGCAACTCCGCCGACAAGCTTTACGACAAGCTCCTCGCTGCTCTGATCACCGACTGGCGCACCCGCTGGGGGCTGGGCGACTTCCCCTTCCTCATCGTCCAACTGCCCAACAAGAGCAAGCAAGTCAAAGACAGCGTGGAACAGCAGGGTGGCTGGGCACAGGTCCGCGAGCTACAGGCCCGCGTCGCCCAGGCTCTGCCCAACGTCGGCCTCGCCACCACCATCGACGTGGGCAGCACCAACGATCCCAGCGAGAACAACAACCTGCATCCCATGGAAAAAGAGAACATCGGCAAACGCCTCGCTCTTGCCGCCGGGCACTTCGCCTACGGCAGCACTGCGGAGTATGCCGGCCCCGTTTTCCAGGAAGCCGTCGTGCAGGGCAACAAGATCCAGGTCACCTTCACTCACGCTGCCGAAGGCCTCAAGATCGGCGTACCGCCGAAGAGCTCCCTCACTCCCGTGCCGCCCACCGAAGAGCTTCTGGGCTTCTCGATCGCAGGAGCGGATAAGAAATTCGTCCCAGCAAAGGCCTCGCTCTCCGGCAAGGATACCATCCAAGTCTGGAGCGACTCCGTTTCCGCCCCGCTTTACGTCCGCTACGGCTGGCAGACAAGCCCTGTGGTCAATCTTTACAACAGCGCCGATCTCCCCGCCACCCCGTTCCGCACGGATAAAGACTAGGCGCTTTTCCGAAAGCTATCCCCTGAAGTTAACGAGCCCCGAGAAGGTGAAAGAAACAGCCCGTGGTCGCATACTACGCAAGCTCACGTTCTCCGCGCTGCAGGCAGCGCAATCGCGCGATGTCCACCACTCCGATTCAGAGAACTTTTTAGCGAAAAGGGCCGGAATCGTGCGGAGCTGACCTCCCAAGCCCAACTGCCCGGCATCCTCTTCTGAGCCTCTCAGAGTCTGCCATCACCCCATTCTCCCCCGTTTGACTTATCCGCTGTTGGTCGTCTCCCGGAAAGAGGGAGCCACGATTCGCGAGCGTCTCGACCGTCAAAGACCTGGTCGTCGCCGATAAACCTTGGCCCGGACCAGCTCGCTCGGTTGAACTCTCGTACCGCTGCCTGAATCGTGGCCCCCTCTTTTCGGAATGCGCACCTCCCGGACAGTTCCTTGCTAGAATCGGGCAAGTCGCTCCGCCATCCACTCGCGTTCTTCACGGACTGGCAACGGGATAGATTGCAGGATGGAATCCGCCCACGCTCGCGCATCCCCGGCATTACCAAAGCAGTCCACCTGAAATGCCGGTTCCCTCGACTAAGACGGCGGGAAAATGCGAGGGGCCTCAGGAACGCATCTCCGTAGATCTTTACCAGGCACATCGTGCCAACTGATACCCCAAGCAAACCGACCGTTCCCACAAGAGGGGCTCGGCAACGAAAGATCGATTCTTTTTCAAACTTCCTCTCTGGAGTCGGACGAGCAACTGCACCGTCCCATGAAAATCCCAAAACGGGAACGGGCTCGCTACCCCACCGGCAGCGAGCCCGTCTCCTCCTCCGAATGTGATCGGAGAGAAAACCTGTCAGGCGATACGGCGCGCCGCGCGGCGGCGGAAGATCACCAACGCCAGCAGGCCCCCGATGATCATGGCAAAGGTCGATGGCTCCGGCACTGTCGTAAACGTGAGCGCATTCTCGGTCAGGGCAAACTCACCCGTCAGCCCCGAGGTCAGCCCCGTGTAGCTGAAGTCCGTGACCGAGAAGTTCAGCGAACTTCCGAAGGTGAGCAGCGTGTACGTCTGGTTCGCCATGCCCGTGCCAAGGAAGTCGAACTTGAAGAATAACCCGTCCGCCTTGTTCAGCACGCCAGCTCCGAGGTCGATCTTGTCCGAGGTTGCATCGGTATTGCTCAGCTCAAACTTCATCTGTGCAAAAGCTCCGCTCGCCTCGCCGTGCCAGACCATGTCGCTATTGCCATTCTGACTGGTGCTGAATGTCCCGATCCCGCCATCGCCCGGGCGCATCGCACCGCCGGCCATGAGCTCGATCTGGGCGCTGGAGCCGGTTCCCGCCAGCGTGGCACCAGAATACACCATCGTGAGCATCGAATTGTTAATCGAGCCGTTCACGATCAGGGTGCCGGCGGAAACGATCGTCGCCCCGTCATACGTGTTGGCCGCGGTCAACCTCAGGGCACCATCGCCGGTCTTGATCAAGCCGCTATGCGCTCCGCTCAGCACGCCCGACATCTCGGCATCGGCAGCGGCAGCGGCACTTCCCTTGGCAACCCGGATTTCGCGCATGACTGCATTCCCCGAGGCGGTGGGGTTCAGTAAGATCGCGTTGGTCCAGATCACGGTCGAGTCGGCATCAGCCGCGCCGAGCATCAAGGCCTGGTTGCCTGTAAGGACCGAATTTTGGCCCCAAGTTATCGCCGCCCCCGAGTTCAGATTGACGGTCCAGTTCCCACCGTACGCCGCAAAGCCGCCGCTGTTTGACCATCCCACACGAGTGCCGGATCCCCCAAAGACTGAAATGGTTGCGGAAAGATTCCCGGTTAGCCCCAGGATGCCACCGTTCAGGATGGTAATACTGCTCGTCGGGATGCCAGTGCCGATGCCGGCCTTCAGTACGCCTTCGTTAATCGTCATGGTGCCAGTGTAGGTATTCGCTCCCGACAAAGACAAAGTGCCAGCACCGGTCTTCGTCACGGCCATACCCGCGCCTGCGATCGCCGAGGATATGTCGACGATTGAGCTGGTGTTATTCTGGCGAATGACCAGCTCCTTGGTGGTGGTGCCGCTCGTCAGAGACCCGCCGGATATTGACTGGGCACCAGTCCCGGTAAAGAGCAGGCCGCCCGCACCGAGTGTCAGCGTCTTCGATGACTGGATGGACAGATTCGCCGCGCCAGCCACTTTCAAGGTGTTAATCGTTTGGGTTCCGATCGCCGCCGAGGGATTTTCGCTCAGGCTGACGTTGTCCGTGCTCGCCCAACTGGCTGGATTCGTCGCGGTCTGGTAGGATGTCAGAGCCACGATATTGCCTCCGGAGATGGTCGCCCAGTCGGATCCATTCACAGTCGCATAAGCCACACCGCCGGATGCTGCGGACGCCAGCACTCCGTTGTTCATCGAAGTGGTCGACGTGGCAACCACTCCGCCCCCGGACGTCTGCACATCAAGAGTGCCGCCCAGTGCCCGGGTGATGGCGTTGAGATTCAGCGTGGTTCCACTTCCCCCGTTGCCGTCCACGACCAGGCTGGACCCGCCGCGGTTAAGGGTCAGCCCATTCATCGTCTGCGAGGATGTTCCTGTCGCCGCCCCCCGCACCGCAAACGTGCCGCCATTCATGGTCAGGAGACTTGAGGAGCTGATGATGTTGCTGGCAGGCGCGCCCGCCGCAGAGAAATCCGCACGCAACACGCCATCGTTAACCGTGGTCGCCCCGGTGTAAGTGTTCGTACCGCTGACATTCCATACCCCTTTCCCGAACTTGGTCAGGGCAGTCGCCGTCGTTCCGCCGTCCGCGATCACCCCCCCGTAACGGTTCTCGGAGGTGTTAAAGCCGCCCAGGTTCACCGTCGAGGCTGTCGTCGAGCTGTTCGTGTAATTTCCGTTCCAGACCAAGGCTCCGGTTCCCACATTGGAAAGATCAAACCCGGTTCCCGCAGTTACACTGGTGTTCTCGATCGCCCGGTCCGTCACGCTCCCCTGCCCCGTGTAGAAGAGATATGTCTGACGCCCGCCACCCGAGATGCTGATCTTTCCATTGGCCGCGGTCGTCGGAGCGCCCAAGGAACTGGCTCCCCCTCCCACATTGGAGATGGATTCAAAGAAAACTGCGCCCTTGGCAATCGCCGTCGGGCCCGAGAAGTTTGAGCCGCTCCCACGAAGCATGACCATGGAGGCACCACTGTCCAGGAGATTCAAGTTCATTGGCTTGGAAACATTGTCATTAATGTTTCCCCAGACAATGGCTCCGGAGCCTGTACCCCTTCCAAGGTTCACAGGATTTAGGGCAGCGTTGGAGCTGCCGATAAGATTACCCCGAAAATTTAAGATGGCACCCAGAGTGGTGCTGTTGTTCGTGAGACTCAGATCGGCATTAGAAGCCCAGCCCGACAGGTCCGCATAAAACGTCTGCGACTGTGTCACTCCGGCATTCATGTTCACGACTCGTGTATAGACCGTCCCGTCACTAAACGTGAATGCTCCCGCCCCGGTATCAAGAGTCAGGTTGGCTATATACCGAGATCCCCCGATCGAGACCTTCGTGTTAGTTGCGCTGTTAAATGTCGCCACGTCATTGTTGCCAGCTGCACTGGTTGACCCCGGCGCAATGCCGGTACTCCAGTTGGCTCCATCGCTAAAGGCACCAGTAGTACCGCCGCCCGTCCAGGATGCACTGGCAGCGGAGGCGATTTGTGGGAGAGAGAACAAAGCGGCCGCGAGTCCGGCCCGAAGAAGAGGTATGGAATATTTCATGGTGGGGAGTGCGGCTATATCAAACGTGAGATAACGAGATTTGTCAAGGGGTTTACCAGTTGCGAACTAAATTCCTATGCGAAGGTCGAGGGTGATTTAAGAGACTCTGACGGGGATGTTAGCTGCCCAAAATTTTCAGGCATCTTCCGGGTATTGGCTGAAGGTATGGAGGGGTTTCCAGCCGAGGCGCTCGCGCGTCCGCGCGACATCGACACGGGAATCCACGTGCGGGCCGCAAGCCACAAAGAAGGCCTCGCATGCCATGTCAGGCACGCGGAGGGCGCAGCCGACTGCGCGGCCAATATCACGCGGATCGGTGAACTGCCAGTTCACCGTCGGGCGCTTGATACCGTACTTGTCCGCCAGGGAATCCTCCCGCGCGATATAAGCCGGGCGGAGCATGGCGATCTGGAGGCCGTGCTTGCGATGGAAATAGCGGGCCACCTCTTCCTGCAGGGCCTTGGTCAGCGGATAGATGCCATCCGGCGTGACCGGGAGATCGACGCTCAGAAATTCCCCTGCGGCATTCTGGCCGTTCACCACCGAGATGCTGGAGATGAGCACGACACGGCGAATGCCTGCGCGCACCGCCGCCTCGAAAAGCAGGCCGGTGCCGGTGACATTCACCTCAAAGGGCCGCGTCACGCTGGCGTAATTCTCCGCGCCGCTGGGCAACATGTGGGCGATAACCATGGCGTCGATGCCATCGCAGGCCCGGTCGAGCAGCGCCGCGTCCGTCACCGATCCGACGACAAAGTCTTCCACGACATCGCTGGCAACAACGTCCAGTCCCCGGATGGTGTAATCCTGACCGAGGACTTCGCAAATGTTCCGGCCCAGGAAGCCAGCGGCACCGGTGATTAAGAGATGTTGGGACACGATAGGAGAGATTTCAGATAAAAGTTACGTTCGAGGAGATCAGGCGGATTGCAAGGCCGATGCGGGCAGAGGATCGATGCATCGGCTCATCAGGTATTCCTCCCCGCCCGGCTTGATGAGTGAGCGAGCGTAGCGAGTCAGGTTGTGCAACAGGCGCGTGGCGACCGGCGACTCTTGCGCGTCGTGGAGATTGAAATGACACACGATGAGATTGCCGCGTCCGATGGGGAGACGGTAGAGACTGGCTCCCCAGAAATAATCAGCCGGGCGCGTCCACATGTTCATCGAAAACGCTCCCGCCAGGATCTCTCCGCCGGCCGCGAGGATGTCCTCCGCGGAATCCAGCTTTTCCGTGTAAATCTCCGCATACGCCGCATCGATGGCTCTCCCGCAGGGCAGCCCCTCAAAAACCGGATGCTCCACGGTGTAGCCGCACGTCCGCATCACCGCCTGCGGGCGGATATGGGTCGGGGTGAGACACCGGTAGAGCGCGTGCATCTCCGCTCCGAGCAGCACCGCACAGCCTCCCAGTTCCACGATCTTGCGAAGCTGGCCGAAGAGCTCGACGTAGAAGTTGCGATTCGACGGCAGCGCGTCGAAATGGAGGAAGAGCGGATAGTCCTTCAGCCGGTAGTTGTTTCCGTACATCTCGACGCAAGCGCCCTGCTTTTCGAAAAATGCCGGCAGCGATTCACAATCCGACCGCATGCCGACCGGTGCCACCATGGGCGACGGTTTCTCGGTCACATGGAAATCCTTCCGATCATTGCGCGAGAGACCGCTGCCATCGGTGTACTCCGCCGTCAGCGTATGGAGTCCATACGCCATCGGCGCGTCGACCACGCCGTCGAAGAGGGAAACCGAGCGGCCCACGGCGCGAACGTCGCGGGAATCGCTCCAGACCTCGCGGCCCTGCGAGTCCGTGACCCGGAAGACCACCCGACCGTCATACACAAAGTCGGAATCGGAAGCCATCGAGCAGGAAAAACGCAGATTTCCATCCTCGACCACCCGGTGGGGCAGCAGCAGGCCGAGCGCAGGATCCTGCACGGCCTCGGCCAGCGCACGATACACCGGCTTGGGTTGCCTCCATACGTCGGTCGCGCCAAAAAGTTCTCCGCTCGCATCGGCAAGCTGGCAGAAGCAATATCCCGCCACCTGCTCATTAAGCCTCAGGCAGTGAGTGATGGACCGCATCTCCTCGGCCCGCGCCTCGTTGATCTGCCGCAAAAACTCCTGCACGGGGATGCGCAGCCCGGACAGTTCGTATGACGCCCTTAGCGAGGTCCAGAAATCGTGATGGAGCTTCCAGTCCTCCAGGCCGGTCTGCACATCGCGCTCAGTGTACCGGGCCAGCACGCTTTCAAAGTCCGGCGGGATCTCCGGCGCGCCATATTCGCTGACAAAGAGGGGGTGCTTGCTGCTCATCTCGCCATAGGTCTGCGCCTTGGCCGCGCCCGAGGGGAACTGGCAGTACACGTGCACGTCCGAGATCGGCTGCACCTCATCCTGCCACGGCAGGAGCGCGCCCGCGGCCTGGTGAATCTGCGAGGTGTCGTGCAGCATCGTGTCCGGCCCGGCCGCGGAGTACGTGGCGTCGCCGCCGGAGGCATTGATGATGATCCGGCTCGGGTCGATCGCCTGGGCGGTGCGAATCAGGTCAAAGCTGAGCCTGCTGATCTCTGGCGGGGTGAATCCCAGCAGATGAAAGGATTCGTTAAGAATGCACCAGGCGATGATCGAGGCATGATTGGCATCACGCGTCAGCAGGGCGTGGACCTCGCTAATACAGCGTTCCCGCGTCTTGGGAGAGTTAGCGATCCAGCCGATCGGCGGCTCGTGCATGACGAGGAGGCCCATGCGGTCCGTGAGATCGAGGTACCAGGCCGGAGCGGGTTTCAGGTGAATGCGCAGAAAATTGAACCCCTCGTCCTTCAAAAGACGCAGTTCCCGGATCGCCTCCCGCCGCGACTCCGGCAGCGCCAGTGTCCGCGGGTACATGCCCTGGTGGAGAAAGCCTTTCAGGATGACAGGCTTTCCATTCAGGACAAACCTCCCCTCCCGCACCGTCAGCTCGCGCACGCCAAAAGTTTCGCGAATGCGATCTGACCCGGACGCCCCAAAGGGCTTCACCACGGCTTCCAGGATATAGAGGACCGGCGTCTCCGGCGACCACAGGCGCAGCCCGAGCTCGTCGAGCGGCCATTCGCGGGAGAACTCCATCTTCCCCGCCTCGAGTTCGACTTGCTCCTCGAAGGTGACCAGCACCTTCCGTGAACCCCGCTCGCGCAGGCGGAAGGTCACGCTCGCCTCGACCGGGTCGGACGCATTGTTCATCCGCACACGCAGATGCAGCCGGTTGCGGCTGAGATCAGGAAAAACATGCACGCGGTCAAAGGCTACGAGCGGGCGGCTCTTCAGTGCCGCAGGCTGCCAGATGCCGCCGAAATTATAATACCACCCGAGTTTCCCGGTGGGCAGATTGCTCTGGTTCAGCGGCGCGCCGCTGCGCAGTTCCTCCACCTCCCGGTCGATCGGGGGATTAATCACTCTCACCGTGAGCCGATTGCTTCCGCCCCACGCCACAGCCTCTCCCAGCGGCATCTCAAAAGGCATGAATCCCCCTTCATGAACGCCGAGAGACCGACCATTGAGCCACACCTCGCAGCGATAGGTCACCGCCTCGAACCGGACAACATTTTCTCGGCCTTTCCAGCTTTGCGGGATGATCACGTCTTTCTCATACCAACCGACGCCATCATAACCGGGAAACCAGTATTCCCATGGACGCCCGGCTTCGATGAGCGCCTTTTCCGGCAGGCCCCGATGCCATGCCTGGCTTTTCCCGTTATCTTCCGGGTCCATGCAGAAAATCCATTCCCCATCCAAGAGAACCGTCCAGGATTCACGCTTCACACCGCACGTCGGCTCACCGGGCCGCCCCTCCAGGCAGCCGTTCAGGGAAAGAACTTCCTCCATATCTAACGTATGATTAAATCACACGTATGATACACTGTCAACCCTTCGCTTTTATCGAAGGGGAGGAGCCGAGTGCTCTGGTACGGAAGCTTTTTACTCGCTGGAGGCCCGTACAATCAGCGTGGGATTGACCGCCGTGGCTTCGACGGACTCGCCCTCGATTTTGCGCTTGAGCAATTTCGCAGCAGACCGACCGCACTCGTACATTTCCGAGGTCACCGAGGTCAGGGGCACGGCGCAGGCATTGACGAGCGCAGAGTTGTCAACCCCCGTGACTCGTACATCGTCCGGCACCCTCACGCCATTTTTCAGCAAGACGCGGATGGCACCGACCGCCTGCGCATCGGACTCGGCCACGATGCCGTCAAATTTCTGTCCCGAGTCCAAAAGCTGCTGGGCAAAGTCCGCTCCGGCTTCAATGGAGTAGGTCGGGTGCTTCGTCTGCATGTCGGAAAAAAGCAGCTTCCGGGACATCGAGACGCCCGCCTCGCGATGAGAACGCACGTACCCCGCATAGCGGAGCGAAGTACCCTGAAAGTGCGCCAGGTGCCGACAGCCCTTGGAAATCAAGTGAGCCGTAGGCAGGTAGCCCTGAGCCTCATAATCGACCACCACGTTGGTGAGCATCTTCGGATTAGGCAATCCGCAGAACGATGAGATCACCGGCAGCCCGCCACGCTCGATCTGCCGAAGCTGCTCGAGGAGTTCCGGGTGGTCGACGCCTCCGACGATCAATCCGTCGATATCCTGCTTCAGGCTGCCATCGCATGCCTCGATAAAATCCTGTCCGAAACCAAAGAACCGCAGCCACATACGCTCGCGCTGCTGATCGAGGATGCTGGAGACTCCTTGCAGGAACAATTCATTGAGATTGCTCCCGTCCTCGCCCATGCAGTGGAGAAAAACGCCGATCCCGCCCCGTCGCCCTTTTTTGAGGGCCACCGCGAGATGATTTGGCTGGTAATCAACCTCCTTGGCTCTTTTCAGGATCATTTCCCGCGTGGCCGCACTCACGCCGGTGGTGCCCATGCGTCCATTGAGCACCTTGGATACAAGGGTGTAGGAGACGTTAAGATCCCGGGCGATTTCTTTGAGTGAAGCCATGTATACGAAACATCACCCTAATCACACCTTTGTTTAAAGGAAAGAGACATTCGCTGCTCCGCTCAAAGACGGATGTATCACAGAGATTTCCAATATGAGCCGGAAATTGTCTACCCGCCGGAGGGGCCGGCTCCCGTCACCGCCCGGCTATCGACGCGCTCAAGCCTGGCCCGTTTCCGGAATCCATACCCGCATGGCTCCGGGTGTGCGGTTGTCCCAGGCAAAATACGGGATGGCTTTGAAAGGCGTTTCCTCGCGATGCACCGCCGTCGCGGGCTGATACAGGGGCTCCTGATCCGAGCGAGCGGACATCACTCCCCTGCCCGCCAGCACCAGCAGACTCTCTCCCTCTGGCACCAGGCTTTCACGGCTTTCCGTCAGCTCCTGCCCTGCGGGCAGACCGACATCGAGCACGCTGCCCTCGAAATCGTGATCCTCGATGCAGTAGACGAAGGGGCCTCGAGCCAGTGCGATCTGGCCGGCGTTGCCCGCGAGCTTCGCGTGCGAGACTATCCGTCTTGTCTCCACCGGGAACTCCAGTTCCACGGCATCGCCTCCCTGCCAGACCCGCGACAGCCGTAGGTATCCGTCCCGGATCTCGGCCGGTTGCAGGTCGCCATTGATACGGAGCGCATTCACTTTTCCCGCCCATTCCGGCACGCGAATAGCGAGGGTGAACTCCAGCGGCGATGGGAGTTCCAACTCGCAACGCACCGCTCCGCCCCAGGGCGTCGAGCCCTCCTGCCGGAGAGCGCCCTGCGTGCGGCCGCCCAGCGTGAAGCTGGCCGACGCGCCGATGTGCAGGTGGACGCGCAGTTCATCGGCAGTCTCCGAGAAAAGGTAGGACCCGAGTGTGCCCAGCAGGCGCGAGAGATTCGACGGGCAGCAGGAGCACTCAAACCAGTCGGACCGATGGTGATGACCAAAGGACAGCAGCGGATTTTGATAGAAAAACTTTCGCCCATCCAGGGACATCCCGCTTAGGGCGCCGTTGTAGAGGGCACGCTCGATCATGTCCGCATACTTGCGCTCGCCCGAGTGCTGGAGCATGCGATGCGCCCAGAAGATGAGCGAAACGCTCGCGCAAGTTTCGCAATAGGCTCTTTCGTTTGGCAGGTCGTAAGGCGTGGTGAAGGTCTCTCCGTACCACGTGCTGCCGATGCCTCCGGTGACATAGACCTTGCAGGCCTCCATGTCCTTCCACAGGGTCTCGCAAGCATGGAGCAAGGTGGGATCGGCGGTTTCCCGCGCGACGTCCGCCATGCCGCAGTACAGGTACATCGCGCGAACGGCGTGACCCACCACCTCCTTTTGCTCCCGCACCGGCACATGGGCCTGGAAATAGGCGGGGGGCTGATCGAGGGGCAGGAAGTCCTGGGGAAGGTGCTGGGTTTCGAGCTCGAACCACAGCGGCTTTTGTCCGCGCTGGTTGATGAAATACGCAGCTAGGTCGAGGTACCGCTTCTCTCCCGTCGCGCGATGGAGGCGCACCAGCGCAAGCTCGATCTCTTCGTGCCCGCAATAGCCCGGGATCTTGCCCTCTCCCAGCCCAAAGATGGAGTCGATATAATCCGCCAGCCGGCATGCCGCATCGAGCAGATCTCGCGAACCCGTGAGCTGATGATGCGCCACCGCCGCCTCAAAAATATGACCCGCGCAGTACAGCTCGTGATTGAACTTCAGGTTCTTCCAGCGCCGAACGGGATCGCAGACGGTAAAATAGGCGTTCAGGTAGCCGTCGCTGAGCTGGGCTCCGATGAACAATGCCGCCACACGGTCGATCTGCGCGCGCAGCTCGGGATCAGGCCGGATCGCGCAGGCGTAGCACGCCGCCTCCAGCCATTTTGCCGTATCCGAATCCCAGTAGTGATGCGGCCGGTTGGGCATCCCCGGCTTCCACTCCAGCTTGAGTGCGTCGAACCGCCCCGTTCGCTCGCACATTTCATACTGTTTAGGCAGCGACTGCTCATGGTTCACTCGCAGACGCTCATTCCAAAATGGGTCATTGATCTGGACCTGCTGAAAGGGGAGAGAGGAATACCGGAACATATTCGCATATGTCTCACCCTTTCCTTTTTCCGCCAATTGGCTATTTTCGTAAGAAAGCGGAACAAATCCGACCTGATGAATTTCCTCTATCGCGGCGTGTACAGCCTCCAGCCCGAGATTGGCGGGTTATTCCTATCTCCGGGCTTCGGAAGGCACCTGCAACGTTCCATGCCACAGTATGAGCTGATCTTTGTGCGATCGGGCACCCTGCATATCGCCGACGAAACCAATTCCTTCGTCGTATCCAAAGGGCAGACCCTGATCCTCCGGCCAAGGGTTGCGCACTGGGGGACGGCAGACTATGAAGCCGACCTGGCATTTTACTGGATTCACTTCAAAGCGCAGGCCAGAGGACGCCGTATGCAGCAGGAGGCCATCCTCGCCCAACATGCTACGCCAAAGCGCCCAGAGCGCCTCATCGAGATCTTCCATCGCTATCTCGACGACCAGGAATCCGGCAGGCTCTCACCGGAGCAAAGCCGACTGCTGCTCGGGCTGATGCTGCTCGAAATCCAATATCCCGAGGCAAGAACCTCTCCCAGCGAGGAGAATCTCGCCGGGCGAGCGGAGCGACACATCGCCACCCATTTTGCCCAGGGCGTGCATGCCGGAGAAGTCGCCGCCGCCGTCGGCTGCCACCCCGACTATCTCGGTCGCGTGTTTCGCAAGGTGTACGGCTACACGCTCAGCGAGGCCATCCACCAAAAACAGATCGCCGAGGCTCGCCGCCTCTTAAGGGAAAGCGATCAGAACATCGATGAAATCGCCGCCGCCAGCGGCTTCCGAGAGCCGCGGTATTTCCGCAAACTCTTCCACCAATACCAGGGGTTGAGCCCCCGTGCGTACCGCAGCCTCTATTCCCGTTCGTACATCAACGTGAGGTAGCCGCCATTTCAGGAACCGGTTCGCAACCCTGGCCGGGACGGGCCAAGGTCAAGGCTCCTGCGATAGCGTGTAAACCATCTGACTCGGTTTGAGTGGAGTTAGACAACCCGGCTCAGTCACGCGGAATTGCAGCGATTTGTAGAACGCACGATCATCTGCATCGTCCAAATACGCGTCCCCATATCCCGTATAGGGCTGCCTGCCATTTGCCACAAGAGGACGCATCAGATACCGGGCACGGATGTAGGGAGAAATCGCCACACCTCCCTTCCATGAGTTGGCCGATTGTTCCAGGATTTCCTTCTGATGAGGCCCCTCGAAAACGAGCCGACTCAGGTCCGGGTCATAAAGAGCCAGGGGGAAGGAAAGAAATTGCCCTTTGATATACTTGTTTTGTGCGCTGCCGATCCCAGCGACGGTGCGGTACTCCGGCGCGGCGAAATCACCGTTCCAGCATCGGGTCTTTTGCGTCGCGATCAGTCGGGCGATATCCTCTTCATCGAAGACGAGACCATACTGGTACAGGTTGACCGCGATGGAGACGGCCGCCACGTACCATTCGCCGAGGGGGTCAGGAGCGATCCATTCCACCCTCCAGCCATCCGGTTTCGATTTGTCGACATCCCACGAGCCAGCAGGCTCCCAGGACATCCACTCATAGTGCCCATCCTTGAGGCTGAGACTGCGCTTGAATCGCGTGCCCAACTGCACGGCACGTCGCATATATTGCGGGGAGCCAGTTGCACGGTAGAGCGCCAAAAGACCGTCCACCACGATGGCACACTTTTCATGAGGGAGAGTGACACCCGGCTCTCGGGAATCACAAAGAGGATAGTCCAGCCCACGGTAAACAGCGCCCTGCGAACCCATATCCACAAAAAAGCCGCGCTCGTCCCATTTTGGAAAAAGCTGCTTTTCCATCAATTCCAGATACCCGCTGATTCTTCCCTCATTGGCCCGGGCGTACTCCGCATCCGACCTGGCGAGCTCCACCCAGCGCGAGAGGATCGCTATAGCGCGAAAGTTCATCTGCAGTTCGTCGATCTGCAAATCAGGTCGGCCTGGCATGCGTCGCGGTGGAATGGGTTTCCCGTACCAGCCGAGATACCCGTCATCGCCCTTCCTCAACACGTCGGTGAAAAGAGCGAAAGCTTGCTTGAACTTGTCCAGATACGTTGTGTCTTCCGTCAGTTGATACGCATCCAACAGAGCACCTAGATAGAGAAACTCCTCCCAGGCAAACATCTCCGGTGATGCGAGACATCGGCTTGCCACCTTCTGCGCCGAAAGCGAGTCTGCATAGCGCACCGCATGGCCAATATACCTTTCGAGAACGGTGCGTTCATCCTTGGTGAGCTTGAGGGATGCCACAAAGGTGACCGGTTCGGGCTGCGGCGGGTCTGCCGACTGAAGCGCGGAAATCCCCAGGATGATGACGCATAACACAAAAGGGGTGTTTTTCATAGAGCTGGTAAAAACGCCTGGAGATCGCATCCCGGCCAAGGAAGGGGCCCTCCGTACGGTCGACTCCTCCTCAAGCCGGGAGGGAAGATCAGCTCTTGGCAAACTGGACCCTGGCACCTGCTTTGAGCTTGATGCCGATGCGCTCACCGCTCGCCTGGACTTCCGCCGCAGCGCCGCGCGACCCATCGGCATTCATCTCATAAGCGGTCAATCCCGCCAAAGCCGGGAATGACACCGTGACAACGGCTTCAGTCGGCGAGGGGTTTCCCACCACAAACTCACCGCCAGCGAGTTGCTCGATATAGGCAAGCCCGGTTTCGCTTCGCTCGATCCGGGCATCCCCGATCCTGAGAGATTTTCCACCAGCAAGATAAAGAGCAGTGATCGCTCCAGCCTCACGGCGGGAATAGGCCTGCACGGCATCGGTCTCAAGACCGGCGGCTTGGACAAGCCCTGCCGGACGATAAGACACAAAGCAGACATCATGGCCGGCGGCAGTTTCAATCTCAAGCACACCAAAGCCTTCCGCAATGCCCCCGCTTTGCTTGATGCCCTTCACGAAGGAGGTCTCTCCTCCGGAGAAGTCAATAACATTGCCAAACAACGTGTCCTTTGCGCCTGTACGCCGCTCGATCAGCGTGGGAGGCAGCTCCAGCTTGCCGTTGAAACGAAACTGTCCATCTCCTGTGATGACCTCCGTGGGAGCACCGCCGGCCGCGAACAGCATGGCAGGCTTTCCATCAGGTGTCGCAATAGCGGCGCTCCACGCCTCGCCGGTGGCATCCGCCCGCATCGTATCCTGGAGCGCGTTGTAGCCATTGTTCACAGGCTCTGGAAAAGTGAAGGGACTCATCGGGAGCCTGACGTCGAGTTTTCCCCGAAAATGCCAGGCGAGATCGTATTTTCGCTCTTTGTCACTGGTGACTGCAAATAAGTCTGCCAGATAGTTTTTCGTGATGAAAACCGCCCGGTCCTGCGGGATTTTCTCCTGGTACAACGTATCCGACCACGCGCGCTGCATCCCGATCGTCAGCGCCGGCGCAAAGACAGTCTGGATGGCATTTGGAATCGGCGTGCCTTTCGGGTATTTGTAAATATCGCCAAAGTTCACCTGGGATTTCTCGTCCACGGTCAACGCGCAATTCGCCAGCGTGGTCCAGTACCACTTGGGATCCATCGGGTCGTTGTAGGGAAAAATGACGCCTGGGAAAGGTGCCAGCACCTCGTTCATGGCAAAAATATCCAGACCCAGCTTGGAGGGATGCCCATGGCTACCGCTCTCTCCGTACTCCATGATCACCTGGTTCCAGTTCTCCGCTGTCGGTATGCGCAGCACCCCATAACCCACGGAATAGTAGTTGGCGCTTTCCGCAGGCCTCTTCACTTCCCTGGTCGAGTCGACGCCGGCCAGAAACAGCGAGGGGGGTCCGGCGTGGACTGTCATCTCGAGTTGATTATGCGCGCTCTTGATGATCGGTATGTACGCTGGATCCTTGTAGCGGCGATACCCGCACATATACGGCACGCCCACCTCATTGCTCTGCCAGTTCGCATCCGAGATCAGGGCAAAGGGAGCCGAATCGTGAAGGGCGGGAATGTCCAGCTTCGGCGTGGGATAGGCCAGGACAATGGCCGAATCCAGAAGGCGCTTCAGGATGCCGTTATTATATCGGTACAGGTCAATACCGTGATGCCAGAGAGTCTCGGCCCCGTTGATCAATCCGCAGGAGGCGATTCCGGTCTGGTACGCGGGCGCACCCTCCAGCCACAGCCCATCGGGCCGTATGCATGTCGGGGAAAAGTGCATACCCAGCACGCCGCCGACCGGCTTCTCCTTCGATCCGCCTGATCCATAGAGAGCAATATTGACGAGAGTCTCGTTATCGGTGGCGTACCCCGCCATCAGAGTGGCCGCAGTGCATACCGCCGCGCGATTGTGCGTTTCGTTGATATAGGTTCGCTCGGCAATGACGGGATGATAAAACTGGGAGCAGAAGTCCTCAAAAAACGCCTTCACCTGTTCGCGCTCCTCGGGCGTCCAGGACTTCAGGTTGTAGATAAGGTCGGCCCCAAACGCGACCCGGGCGAGCCAGAAGCCGTCCTCCAGAAACTGCCCGGTCAGCCGCCCATCCACCGCACTCCGATATCGCCTTTCCGTCCAGCCCTCGGGGTGCGGCATGTTCTTAAAAGCTCGCGCATACTCGAGGAGAAGCTTCTTGCCATACTCCCCGTACTGCTCATTACCCGTCATCACGTACCCGATGCCCATGTTGGAGATGATGCGCGCATTTTCCCCATGCATCCGATAGTCTTCCCTGGATGGCGCTGGGCCACCCTGGGCCAACGGAGCCATGGTTTGCCCCAGGATCTTGTCGAGCCTGGTCTTGAGGCGGTCGAGGTCCTCCTGCAGTGCCTGATTCGTCGGAATCTGCGCCTTTAGTTCATCAATATCCTGCTGATCCCAGAGCGTGTTGGGGTGGCCCTGCGCCATTCTCGGCTCCCCATGGACTTGAACGGGAGCTTCTCCGCTCGTCGCAGCGGTCGGCGCAATATTTGCGGGATTCAATTCCGTCACAAAGCCGGGCACTTGGGCAAATGCCCATCCCGCGATCACAACAGAGCTGAGTGCCAATGGGAAAAAATGAGTCGGCTTCATGAGGGAGAGACGCTTGGCAGTTTATCCTCTATCAAAAATACTCTAAAGCAAGTCAAACGTGTGATTGTTATGGAGACAGAAAAACCCGAGGACCGGGAGCGGCGCGCTCTTTTTGACCTGCTAAGAGCCTCAAGCTGACCGGCGCGGAGGAGCGTGTCTTCCGGCAGGTTTCCACCCTGGGGCCTCCGCTGCGGGGCTTGCTCTGGGAGACGACTGCCATCCCGGAAATCCGGGTCCAGGCCCAGCGCCTGGCTCGCCGCATTCTGGATATGTTTCATCTGCCGTCGTGGCAGATTTAGCGCGATAGAGCTTCCTTCGTGGATCAGGTCAGCCGCGACCTGCCGCCACCATTCAGGAAGCAGATCGAATGGGATTTTGTAATACCTATTCCGCATGATGTTCAGATACCTGGACGTGTAACGAAGGCGAAACTCCCGTCACTCCCGTTTTCTGAGAACGGCGTAGACAAAGCTCCATGCCAGCCAAATCGCGCAGGATGCAAGCAGCGGGGGCATAAAGTCGGAGAGGAGGTATGGAGCGTGCTCTGGATTCCGCGCGATGAGAACGCCTGCAAAAGCAATCGGAGCGGCGAATCGCGGAAGCAACCTTCGCAAGCTGGTCGCGCCCATTCCGATTCCCATGCCGCAGATGATCCCGGCGGCGATGTAGGGTGCCTTGGAGAAAATCTTCTCTCCCGCGTTGTAACCCGGATGCGCGAGGGGGACCTGGCCGAAGAGGGATTGCATCCACACCCCATACCACTGCTCGTGAAGCCAGGCCCAAACGGTCAGCGATATCAAAAGCAGGAATCCCGCATACGCAAGCTCTGTCCTGATCACTCGGGAAAGGCGCTTCTTTTCGTTTGCCCAGAGCCCGTGCGTCATGATCTCCCTACATCTCCCGCGTCGCCTTGTCTCCTCCTGATAAAGCTTCGCGCTCCCAGCGCTCCAGCTCCTCCAGGGACGCAAAAGGGAGATTGCGTCGGCCCTGAAAGGCTTCGCGCAACTCGGCATCGTTCCGCGAGGTTTTGCGTCCGCACTCGTCGGGTGAAATCAAATTGGTCACCCTCCGTCGCCGGGCGCGGGTGGCGAGCCATTCGGCTTCCGTCCACTTCGTTTTCATTGCGGGATATTACGTTTAGAGGTTTGAATCCGCTTGGCGAGTTCCTCTTTAATCGCCCTTAGCTCCTTCAATACCCCGTACTCTGGCAAGGACGCAACCCGCTCCGCCTCATCCCAGTCAACTGGCAACTCACCAGCCAGGGCAACTGCGAGGATTTTCTCAGCGCAAGCCCGGCATTCATCATGGGGCTGCGGATAGACGGCCATGAGCACTCTTTCAGCAATCAGATCCTCGGGTTTCGCGACCAATACTCCGCCGATTTCCCGAAACTCCGTCTTTGCCAGCGTTTCCACCGGGCCGAGAATATCCACAAACATCCCTCCGACCCGGTATGATCGCACCCCACCGGTAGCTCCGAGCTGGCCCATGACCTCGGCGATCACGCGCAGAGATGGCCGCTCGAAGTCGAAGCATACGTCAATATCGCCCGAGGTGTATTGCCCGTCGGTCAGGAGCTCGATGGCGGAGCCGCCGACGATCACGATTCGGCTCCCGCGTTCCTCGAAAAGCACACGAAGGAGCTGAGCCAGCCGAAGCGTCTTCAGCGTCGGCTCTGGTTCGCCCTCGATCTCTTTCAGGCGATCCTGGATATCCTCCGGATTCATTTCGACGAAAGTAGCCCGTCACGCCCAGCGCCGTCAACCCACGCTCAAAAGGAGTCGCGAGCAGCAACTCCTCCTACAAATACACATCCCGGCCCCCTTCGCGGCCGGCCCAACGGCGGACTCGGAGGATGTGGGCGGGGCGGGTGTGGGGGGTGAGGGAGACGAAGTTGCGGGAACCGGTCCAGGTGAAGCGTTCGCCGGTTAGCAGGTCCTCGACCTGGTAGGTCTCGCGGTCGCCGATGCCTAGCTCCTCCAGCGGGACGTGCACGAAGGCGGTCTGCTGGTTGTAGGGGTCGACGGTGACGATGAAGAGGAGGGCGTTGTCCCCAGCGACGGTCTTCTTGCTGTAGAAGAGAATGTTGTCGTTATCGGCGGGGTGGAAGCGCAGGTTGGCGTATTCCTGGAGGGCGCGGTTGTCGCGGCGGATGGCGTTGAGCCGGGTGACGTAGTCCTTGATGTTGCCGGGGGCGGCCCAGTCGCGGCCCTTGAACTGGTATTTCTCGGAGTCGATGTACTCCTCCTTGCCCGGGATGGGAGCGTTTTCGCAGAGCTCGAATCCGCTGTAGATGCCGTAGACGGGCGAGAGCGTGGCGGCGAGGAAGGCGCGGATGAGGAAGCCGGGGCGTCCGCTGCGCTGGAGGTACTCGGGGAGGATGTCGGGGGTGTTGGTAAAGAAGTTGCCCCGGAAGTAGTCCTTCATCTCCGTCTGCGTAAGCTCGGTGAGGTACTCGGTGAGCTCCCACTTCGTATTGCGCCAGGTGAAGTAGGTGTAGCTCTGGGTGAAGCCGACCTTGGCGAGGACCTGCATCATCTTGGGCCGGGTGAAGGCCTCGCTGAGGAAGATGGCGTCGGGGTAGGTCTCGTGGATGTCGCCGATGAGGTACTCCCAGAACGAGACGGGCTTCGTGTGGGGATTGTCCACGCGGAAGGTGCGGATGCCGATCTCGCACCAGAAGGCGATGACGTCGCGCATCTCCTGCCAGAGGGCCTGCCAGTTGTCGTTGTGGAAATTCAGCGGGTAAACGTCCTCGTATTTCTTCGGCGGGTTCTCGGCGTACTTGATGGTGCCGTCGGGACGCTTGAAGAACCACTCGGGGTGGCTCTCGACATAGGGATGGTCGGGCGAGCAGTTGATCGCGAAGTCGATGGCGATCTCCATGCCGCGCTTTTTCACCTCGCCGATGAGCCAGGACAAATCCTCGAGGGTGCCCAGCTCGGGGGCGACGTCCTTGTGGCCGCCGCCATTCACGCCGTGGCGGTGGTTGCCGATGGCGTAGGGGACTCCGGGTTCGCCGGGCTCGGCGTGGAGCGAGTTGTTGCGGCCCTTGCGGTTCGTCTCGCCGATCGGATGGATGGGCGGGAAGTAGATGACGTCGAAGCCCATGGCCTTGGCGTCGTCAATACGCGGCAGGCAGTCGCGGAAGGTGGAGCCGCTGTCGGCCTTGCCCTCGGCGCTGCGCGGGAAGAACTCGTACCACGCGGCATAGGCGGCGCGCTCGCGGTCGACCCAGAGCGGGAGCGGCGGGTGCGTGGTGGAGAGCGAGCGGTCGGTCCACGCCGTCATGAGGGCGGAAAGCCCGGGGCTGGCGGAAATGGTGCTGAGCGCCTCGGCGTCGGCCTGCTGGAGCTGCGAGGCAAAGGCTTTCAGGCGCTTCGCATCGGGCGATTTCCCGGCGCGGGCGGCGGCTTTGCTGACGAGGCTGGCGCCCTCGAGCGCCTCGCTCTTCAGGTCGCGGAGGCCGCCGTTGAATTTCTTGCGCACTTCGTCCTGCCACGAGCGGAAGGTGTCGCCCCAGGCCTCGACGGTGTATTCCCACGCCCCGATCTGGCCGACGGAGAGCGTGCCGGTCCAGCGGTCATTCTGCCCGAGCGTCATGGGCGTCTCGCGCCAGGCGGCGTCGCCCTTGGGCCGCCACTTCAGGACGGCGGTGACGAGGTCGTGGCCTTCCTTGAGGATGTCGGCCTCGACGACGAGGTCCTGGCCGGAGATGCGCTTGACGGCGTAGCGGCCGCCTTCCAGTTGCGGGGTGATATGGTCGATGACGACGGTGTCGGCTTCGCTCAGCTTCATGGCAGGGAGTCGAGGAGTTTTACGAAAGGGTCGAGCCCGTCGAGGCGGGCGGCCACCTCGCGAAGGGATCGGCGGGCGGCGGGGATGTGGGCGAGGAAATCGGCGCGCCCCTTGTGGAGGCCGAGGAATCCGTAGGCTCCGAGCGCCTGCATGAGCCGCTGGAGGGCGCACTCGTGGTAGACCTGCCCGAAGTCGGGCGCGATCTCCAGCCCCTCGCGGCGGGCAGCCTGCTGGTAGTAGACGAGGAGGTGGTCGCGTTCGCTGCCGGAGAGCGTGACGTAGGGATCGTAAAGGAGCGAGGCCACGTCGTACTGCGGCAGGCCGGGGCGCATGCCCTGGAAATCAATGAGCCACGCTGCGCCCTGGTGGATGAGGATATTCTGCGACTGGAAATCGCGGTGCACGAGCACGCGCGGCAGGTGGGCGAGATGGTCGGCGATGCCGGTGAGCGCGGGCAGCGTGGCGTAGCGCTGGACGGTGGCGGCATCGAGGCCGAAGTGCGCCCCGAGGCAATGCTCGAAAAAGTACCCCTGTTCCCACAGGTAAAGCTGCTCGCTGAATTCCCGCTCCAGCCGGATGCCTGCGCCCTCGATGCGCCGCGTGGCGGAGGTGTGCATGCGGGCCACCTCGGTGAGCGCGGCCTCGTAGAGCGGGCGGCGGATTTCCCACGGCTCCGCGCGATAGGCCCAGAGGTCGTCGTGGCCGAGGTCCTGCATCCAGATGAGGCCCTCCTCGGGGTCGTGGAAATAGATCTTCGGTACGCGTACGCCGGCGGCGGCGAGGAACTGCGCGATGTCGACGTAGTGGCGGTTTTCCTCCTTCTGGCTGGAGTACTTCACCACGATCATCGAATGCTGCCCGGCGGCCTGGATGCGGTAAAATTTGCGATCCGACCCGCCCTTTTCCAACGGGCTGACCTCGAAGTCCTCGGTGGAAAAATCCGGGAAGCGCTCAAAGGTCTGGTTGATGACGGAATGCGGCAACATTGCTTAAAAGTCGGCGTTGCGCCGATCCCCGCCAGCATGGCGATGGGCCCGGACAATGCAAGATTCCAAGCGAGCCCCGGGGGCGATTTCCGCGCCTTCCCAGAGGACGGTGTCATGGAGTTCGGCTCCCGCGCCGACGGTGGCCCCCTCCCCGATGGCGACGAAGCCTTTCAGCGTCACATCGGCAGGCAGGCGCACGGAGGGGTGGATCGGCTCCGGCCACGGGCGGTCGAGCGGATAGGTCGGGGCGAGGTCGCCTGCGGCGATGCGGCGGTGGCACTCCAGGTACGACTCGCGTGTGCCGAGGTCGAACCACGTGCCTTCGTCGAGGATCACGCCGCCGATGGGGATTCCGGCGCGGATGAGGCCGAGCAGGATGGGAATGATCGAGGTGATCTCCCCCGCCGGGATGTGGTCAAAGATGGCGGGCGAGAGAATGTAAACGCCGGTGAAGAGAAAGGACGGGAGATTCGAGCCGAGGCCGAGCTGGTTGCGCACGTCGGCCATGAGGCCGGTCTCGGGATTCCACTGCACGTGGAGCGGGCCGCCATGGGAGCGCAGGCCGATGGTGGCGATATTGCCACTGCGGATGTGCGAGGCGATAAGGCGGTCGATGGCCAGATCGGCAAGGACGTCGCCATTGAAGACGAGGAAGGACTCATCGCCGACGAGGTCCTGGATGTTCTTGATGCCGCCCCCGGTGTCGAGCAGGACGGGTTCATGGCGGAAGGCGACGCGGCAGCCCGCGTACTCCGCCGCACCGCCGCTCTCGCCGAGGAGGGCCGAGTAGGCCTCGGCGCGGTGGTGGGTGTTGACGATGAACCGCGACACCCCGAACGCCCTCAGATGGTCGAAGGCGAAAGTGATGAGGGGTTTGTGAAAGATGGGAACGAGCGGCTTCGGTCGATCCTCGGTGAGCGGGCGGAGACGAGTCCCCAGCCCCGCCCCAAGCACGAAGGCCGTCGAAATCCCCATCCTATTTCTCGACCAGCTTGAAGTCGTCGAAGTAAACCGTGCCCGACCCCGGCGCGAGCGTGAACATGATCTCGATGGCCCCGCTAGACTGGGTGGTGGGATCATTGAGCTTGCGATCCTTCACCGAGAGCTTGAAATCCTTGCTGACCTCCGCCCAGGCCGGACCGGCGCTGAAGGGTGCCTCCATCGAGCCGGCTTCCTCAATCACGTTGCGGATGATCTTGGTCTCGTCTCGCGTGCCGCCTTGCACCTTGCGGTCCTCGCTCAACTTGCGGATCATGTGCCATGCGGCCATGACCTGACCTGCACTCAGGCCGCTGCCCTTGACCTTGAAGGAAAGCGAGTAGGATTTGTCCACCTTGAGGGGAAGGCCGTAGAGGCGAAGGAGAAAGGTATTCGCAGGCATGACGCGCATGACCTCGACCGCACGATCCTCTCCGGCCGGATCGGCTTTCTTGTGCTCCACCTTGGGATCGAGAGACCCGCTGTACGAATTCGCAGCCGGAGGAGCCATGACCTTGTTGGGACTCGGAACGTAGCCGACCTTGAGGCAGGACTTGCCTTCCGGCGGGTTGGCCTCCGGATCGTCGGCAGCGGTGACGACGTTCATGTAGCCGTAGAAGTTGCCGCGCTCGAGGCCGTAGCTGATGTCCCAGCCACTGGGAAGGCGGAAGGGTTTAGTGCCGGCGGCGCCTTTGAGTTCCACGGGCTGGCCCCACTTTGGCGCGGTGTTGGTGCCGGTGTTGGAGATGACAGCCACTCGACCGTTCGTCTTGCCCACGATGATGTCGAAGAGACCATCTCCATTGAGATCTCCAGTGGTGATGGTCGAGATGCCGCCGAGGGAAATGGGCGTGCCGGTCGGGCCGCCTGCGGAGAGGAAGGAGGTAAAGGGCAGTTCCACGCCAGGTTTCCACGGTTTGCCATCGTTCAGATGCAGGGCGATTTTGCCCGTGCGCTCGGTGACGAGGAGGTCGGGCTGGCCGTCCCCATTGTAATCCACCACGGTGGGAGCGAGCTGCTCGCGACCGTCGCCGAAAGCAATGATCGCGCGGTTGGTTTCCTCAAAGACCGGACGGGCCGGGGACCCGGAGTTGATGAGGAGGTGGATGTTGTTGGCGGAGTAGGAACCTTCGCCGAGAAGCAGGTCTTCCTTGCCATCGCGGTTCCAGTCCCACACGGCCGGGGAAAAAACGTTTCCCCACTTCGTGTTCGACCCCTTGGCCGTCGGGACGACGATCTTGTTGATATCGGCGGGCTGGCGGAAATCCGGCTTCGCTCCGGAACCGTCGTTTTTCAGGAAGAGGACTTCGCCCCAGTAGTTGCCGATGTAGAGGTCGTTCTTGCCGGAGCGCTGGCTGTCGTAGAAGGCAAAACGCGGAGCGAGCCTCACCGTGGGCGGCAGCACGCCGCCCCGGCGATCAGCGGCGGGAATCCAACTGCGAGTGAGGAAAATCGGAACGATCTCGGCGGTGGCAAACTTTGGCTCCGTCTTGGTGCCCTGGTTGAAATAGATGCGCATGTACCCGGTCGGGTCCATGGTCACGATGTCGGGGAGGCTGTCGCCATTCATGTCGGCGACCTGAACGGAAACCGGCATGCTGCTGTCGGCAACGGTGCCGCTCGTCATGAGTACCGGCACCTGCTCGCGATCTCCGGCGAGGAAGCCGGCGGCATCCACGCCGTCCCAGAGGTCTTCGCGAGTGCGGGAAAGTTCAAAACCGCCGTTACGAATCAGAGCCTTGGGAGGCGTCGGGACGGGAGAGGGAGCTTGAGCTATGAGGCTCTGCGCGACGGAAAAGACCGCCAGTATGGCCAGAGGGGAAGAGATGCGCATTTTTCTGAAATCCGAACGGATGACAATGCCTCGAAGCGAGGGGGAATTGCAAACGGTTTCGCTCCGCCTCAGTCCATACCGACCAACTTCGAGCGGTCGGGCCGCATGATGAAATACAAAATGCTGATCAGGACGATGAGCGCGAGGGCGATGAGAGGAGCCTTCGGGTCCGCCCCGGCGGAGGCAAGGCGCGAGCCGATGAGGACAAAGCACACGATGCAGCCGAGGATGGGGATGAAGAGCGGGATCTCGAACTTTCCCGGCTGCTCGCCCTTGCGGAGCTTCAGCACGATGAGCGAGGCGTTCATGAGGGCGAAGACGAGGAGCAGGAGGAGCGAGGTGGCGGAGGCGAGATCCTTGATGTCGCCCGCGAAGGCAAGGCAGGAAACCATTAGAGCCAGCACAAGGATGGCAACATACGGCGTGCGGCGGGATTTGTGCACCGTGCCGAGGACAGAGGGGAGCAGCCCCTGTTTGGCCATGCCGTACATGAGCCGGGAGCCCATGATGAAATTCATGAGCGCGGTATTGGCGACCGCGAAGAGGGTGATGAAGGTGTAGGTATTCTTCGGCAGCCAGGGGGCGGCCACGGCAGTAATCTGGGCCAGCGGAGCCCCGAGGCTGAGGTCGCCCAGGCGGGAATAGGGAACCACCGAGACCGCAGCGATGCTGACCAGGATGTAAACCACGGTGACGCAGGCCACCGCTCCGACAATGCCCCACGGCATGTTGCGCTGGGGGTTTTTCACCTCCTCCGAAAGGTTCAGCAAATCCTCAAAGCCGACGAAGGCATAGAAGGTCAATACCGCGCCGGACAGAACGAGCCCCGGGGAGATGGCCCCCACGGAGGCAGGCACCTCCAGGTAATTCACCGAGCCGAAGTAAGGCAGGCTGACCCCGATGACGAAGATCAGGCCGCCTACCTCGACGAAGGTGCAGACGATGTTGACCCACACGCATTCGCGGATGCCGATGAAGTTCACCAGCGTCAGCAGGCCGATGAAGCCGAGGAAGAGCAGCCAGAGCGGCGGGAGGCCGACGAGGGGTTGAAGATATTGGGCAAAAACCCGACTGCCCGCCGCCATGGAGGTGAGGCCGGAAAACACGACGGCCAGGCCGACGACGTAGGAAAGGAACTCCCAGCCAAAGGCACGCTCGGTGACATAAGCCGCCCCGGCGGCGCGAGGATGGCGGGAAGCGAGCGAAGCGTACGACAAACCGGTAAAGAGGGCCGCTATCATCGAAAACACAAAGGCCAGCCAGACGGCGTTTCCCATTTTTCCCGCCGCGACGCCGATGGTGCCGTAGATGCCAGCGCCAATCATGTCGCCGACGCCATAGATGATCAGCGCAAAGAGCCCGATATTCCGCGCCAGGGCGGTATTGTCCTTTCCCTCGCTCATAGGCGGGCGATAATGGGGAAATCCCGATGAGTGGCACGAAAAAAACCCTCTTCACCGGAATCGCGGTCGCCGCCGCCCTGATCGTGGCCTGCGCGCTCGGGTGGATGCTGACGCATTCCCTCCCCCACACGGAACCCGTCACGAGCCGCCAGGCGCTGGTGGAGGCTAACGGCCAGGTGCTGGCGCGATTTGATTCCACGGCAGGCATCCAGCCCGGCATGAAAGCCACGGTGCGGACCGATGAGTCGAAAACCACCGCGAAGGTGGAGGCGGTGAATGGCGCGTGGGTCGTGCTGAGCTTCACCGGGAAAAGCCTGCCCGCAGGGACGAACTGCCGGGTGACGATCGATCCGGCCGCAGACGGCGCGCAATGAGACTTGGCGGAGGGTGCCGGGTCGTGTTTGTTGTCGGTCCTCGCTGATGAAGAAATACGCGCCCTGGCTTTGCGCCGTCCTGTCCGGAATCCTGCTGGCACTCAGCTTTCCTCCCGCCGATTTCGACGGGCTGGCGTGGGTGGCGCTCGCTCCGGTGCTGTGGGCGATCTGGTTTTCCGAACCGTGGACGAAGCGCGAACCGCTGCGAATCTTTCTGCTCGGGTACATCGCCGGGCTGGGATATTTCGTCGGCAGCCTGCAGTGGCTCACGACGGTCACGGTGGCCGGGTGGCTGGCGCTGGCGGCGTATCTGGCGGTTTACCCGGCACTATGGGCGCTCTTCGTTGGGCTGGTGGCGCGGGTCAAAGCGGAGAATTTCGGCCCGGAAGGCAGCGCATGGCGCAAGAGCCTGCATAACTTCGGCACGGCGGCGCTCGCGGCGGCGGCGTGGACGGCGCTCGAGTGGCTGCGCGGGATCATTTTCACGGGCTTCGGGTGGAATTCCCTCGGCATCACGCTGCATAACATCCTCGCCATCATCCAGATCAGCGACCTAACGGGCGTGGCGGGGCTTTCCTTTCTCCTCGTGCTGGTCAATGCGATGCTCGCCATCACCGCAAAGCGGTTGCAGGTCGAGATCGGTCGCAAGAAGGTGCGCCCGCATTACGACCTGACCCTCGCCATCGCGCTGGTGGCGCTGGCCTTCGGCTACGGCGCGAGGCAGCTTTTCGCCCCGGCTCCTGAGTCGGAGACTGTCACGGTCGCCGCAGTGCAGGCCAATGTACCGATCCTCGAAAAGCGCGATCCGGCCCACGAGGATCGCATCCTCAAGCTGCACCTCGAAATGAGCGAAAAGGCGCTGGCCCTGCGCCCCGATCTGCTGGTGTGGCCGGAGGCGGCGACGCCCCGCCCGCTCTTCCAGGACCAGGCAACCTGGGACGCCGTGCGCAAGCTGGCCGAGGGAACGACATCCGATTTCCTCACAGGCACGGTGTATTTCGGCCCCGAGGGAGACTTCAACTCGGCGGTAATGCTGACCGAGCACGCGAAGAAGGCGCAGCTTTACCACAAGATCCACCTCGTGCCATTCGGCGAGTATGTGCCGATGCGGCAAAGCTTTCCGCTTTTTGCCATGATCGTGGGCAATCTGGTGCCGGACGACTTTGACTTTGGCCGCGACTACACGGTGATGAAGCTCTCGACCAAGCCGGTAAAAATCGGCCCGCTGATCTGCTTCGAGGACACGCTGGGCGACCTGGCCCGGCAATTCGTCCTGCGCGGGGCGCAGATGTTTGTCACGGTAACCAACGACGGCTGGTTCCTCGACAGCGTGGGATCGCTCCAGCACCTGCGGCAGGCGCTTTTCCGCTGCGCGGAAAACAAGATCCCCATGGTCCGCGCGGCCAATACAGGGGTGACGTGCAGTATCGACCGCTTCGGCAGGGTCGAGCAGATGCTGGCGACGGACAAGGGGAAGACGAACTTCGAGGGTTTCTTCTCCGTGCCGGTGCAGGCCCCAAAGAGCCCGAAACCGACGTTTTACGCCCGATATGGCGATGTTTTCGCCATGCTCTGCCTCATGGCGACGGTGGCGGTGGTGGGATTCGGATTTCTCCAGCCCGGACGGCGTCGGAGAAAACTCTAGCGAAATCCGCTTGTCGCACGGGCGCGGAAACGAAATCTTGGACGGCGAATGAAAGCCATTGTCACCGTAATGCCCAAACCCTCCGTGCTTGATCCCCAAGGCGCGGCGACAGCGGAAGCGATGAAGCACCTCGGCCTCGAAAGCGTTGGCCGCGTGCGCGTCGGCAAGTCGATCGAGATCGAGCTGCCGGGCGAGCCGAACGAGGAAAAGCTGCATGAGATCGCCCGCGACCTCCTCTCGAACCCTGTCATCGAGGACTACGCCCTCGAGATCGTCCGATGAAGTTCGCCGTCCTCCGCTTCCCGGGGTCGAACTGCGACCAGGACTGCATCCACGCCCTCTCGACCTTCCCGGGGACCGAGGCCGACTACGTGTGGCACAAGGACACCTCGCTCGGCGGTGCTGACGTGGTGGTGGTGCCGGGAGGCTTCTCCTACGGCGACTACCTGCGCACTGGCTCGATCGCGCGCTTCTCGCCCATCATGAAGACGGTGAAGGAATTCGCCGCGGCGGGCGGACTGGTCATCGGCATCTGCAACGGTTTCCAGATCCTCTGCGAATCCGGCCTCCTGCCCGGAGCGCTGGTGCGCAACCGCGACCTGCACTTCCTCTGCAAGCACGTGTATCTCCGCGTGGAGCAGACGGATACCCCCTTTACCAACGCCTCGACCAAGGGCGCGGTGCTCAATGTCCCCGTGGCTCATGGCGAAGGCTGCTACTTTGCCGACGACGAGACACTGAAGCGCCTCAACGCCGAGGGCCGCGTGCTCGTGCGCTACTGCGACGCGCAGGGCCAGGTCAGCGACGCGTCGAACCCGAATGGCTCCAAGGAAAACATCGCGGGCATCTGCAACGAAGGCCGCAATGTCTTCGGTCTCATGCCCCACCCCGAGCGCGCCTGCGATCCCTTCCTCGGCAGCACGGATGGAAGCGTGATCTTCCAGAGCCTGCTCAACTGGCCGACCTCGCCCCTGCGCAAGTCGGCTGCTTAATTCCTTTTTTCTCCTGTTACTTTCATGAACGAACCCGCCATCACACCCGAGATCATCGCCAAGCACGGTCTCACGCCCGACGAGTACGAGCGCATCCAGAAAATCCTGGGCCGCGATCCGAACTTCACGGAGCTGGGTGTCTTTTCCGTCATGTGGAGCGAGCATTGCTCCTATAAAAACTCCAAGCCCGAGCTGCGAAAGTTCCCCACCACCGGCGACACGGTGCTGGTGAAGGCGGGTGAAGAGAATGCCGGCGTGATCGACGTCGGCGACGGCTGGGCGGTGGCGTTCAAGATGGAGAGCCACAATCACCCGAGCGCGGTCGAGCCCTTCCAGGGCGCGGCTACCGGCGTGGGCGGCATCATCCGCGACATCTTTACGATGGGCGCGCGTCCGGTCTTCAACCTGAACTCGCTGCGTTTCGGCGACATCCGGGGCGACTCCGCCGAGGCCCGGACGAACCGCCGTCTCTTCGCAGGCGTCGTGTCGGGCATTGCCCATTACGGCAACTGCATCGGCATCCCGACCATTGGCGGCGAGGTGTACTTTGACGAATCCTACTCCGGCAATCCGCTGGTGAACGTCTTCTGTCTCGGCGTGCTCAAGCACGAGGAAATCGCGCGCGGCGCGGCCTCGGGCATCGGCAACCCGGTTTTCTACGTGGGTGCGGAGACGGGACGCGACGGACTCGCGGGCGCGGCCTTTGCCTCGCGCGACCTCACCGAGGAATCCAAGCAGGACCGTCCCGCCGTGCAGGTGGGCGATCCGTTCCGCGAAAAGCTCCTTTTGGAAGCCTGTCTCGAACTCCTGGCCAGCGGCTGCGTCGCGGGCATCCAGGACATGGGTGCGGCGGGCCTCACCTGCTCGACCTGCGAAACGGCGAGCCGCGGTGGTACGGGCGTCGAGATCGACCTCGCCCTCGTGCCCAAGCGCGAGACGGGCATGACGCCTTACGAAACCCTGCTGAGCGAAAGCCAGGAGCGCATGCTCGTGATCGTGAAGAAGGGCCAGGAGGACTCCGTGCGCCAGATTTTCGAGAAGTGGGACCTCCCGTACGCCGAGATCGGCACGGTGAAGGACGACGGCTTCATGCGCGTGAAGGAAAATGGCGTGACGGTGGTGGAGATCCCCGCCCGCTCGCTCGCCGACGAAGCGCCGATCTACAACCGCGAGGTTTCCGAGAAGAACCTGCCCGCTCCGTTTGACGCGGCCACGCTGCCCGAGACGGATGTAACGACTGCTCTCGTGTCGCTGATGAGCCACCCGAGCCTCGCCTCGAAGCGCTGGGTCTGGCGTCAATACGACCACATGGTGCGCCTCGGCGCGACCGTGCTGCCGGGTTCGGACGCCGCGGTCTTCATCGTCCGCGAAGCCAATAAGATCCTCGCCGCCACGTCGGACTGCAACGCGATCTACTGCCGCCTCGATCCGCGCGAAGGCGCAAAGGTCGCCGTGGCCGAAGCCGCCCGCAACCTCGCCTGCTCGGGCGCGGTGCCGCTCGCAGTAACGGACAACCTGAATTTCGGAAACCCGCACAAGCCGGAGAATTTTCTCATGCTCCGCGAAGCCGTGGAAGGCCTGGCGGAAGCCTGCCGCGAATTCAACACCCCGGTGACCGGTGGCAACGTGAGCCTTTACAACGAAAGCCCGAACGGCACGATCGACCCGACCCCGACGGTCGGCATGGTCGGCCAGATCGCGGACATGAAGCACGTGACGACGCAGGCCTTCAAAGCGGCGGGCGACGTGATCCTGCTCCTCGGCAATCTCGGCGACGAGATCGGCGGCTCGCATTACCTCAAGGTGGTGCACGGCCAGAAGGCCGGCCTCCCGCCGCGCCTCGACTACGCCACGGAAAAGGCTCTGCACAATGGTGTGCGCGAGATCATTCGCAAGGGGCTCGTCCAGAGCGCCCACGATCTTTCGGAAGGCGGCATCGCCGTCGCCGTCGCGGAGTCCAGCCTCTCGGCCAAGCCCGCGCTCGGAGCGTCCATCGACCTCGGCTCGACGGGCCTGCGCCCGGATGTCGCGCTCTTCAACGAGTCGCAGTCGCGCATCATCGTCTCGGTCACGAGCGAAAACGCAGCCGAGGCGGAATCCGTCCTCAAGTCGCTCGGCGTCCCGGTGCAGCGCATCGGCACCGTGAACAGCACGGGCACGCTCCAGATTGCCGCTGATGGCAAGTCCTACTCCTGGCAGCTCTCCGACCTGGAGACCGCCTGGGGCGAGACCATCGGCAAGCTGATGGAATAAGTTTCTCAACAGGAGCTTCGTCCCGAATGACGGGGCGAAGCTCTTGAGCCTTCGGCAGATTTTCCCCGGTAGAAGCACACTGCGGGGAAAGTTCGTAACCCTCCCGTATTGATGGAGTGCACGAACCCGCTATTTTCCAGGAAGTGAAGCGCTCTAAAAGCCAGGCAAAGTCTTCAGGAGATATCCAATCCATCTCCGATTTCGCGGCTTACCTGGGGTTATCCTATTGCACCGTCTCGCGCGCGCTGAACGGCCATCCCATGGTAAAGGCCGAAACACGTGAGCGCATCCTTCACGAGATGGAGGCCATCGGCTTTCGTCCCAATCCCTTTGCCCGCAGCCTGCGGGGACAAGGAAGGGGACTGATCGGTATCTGCGTAGTCGGAGTAAATGCTCCGATCCTGAGCACCAAGATCTTTTACCTCCAAAAATTTCTCCGCGAGCACAACCTGCGAGGGCTTCTGGAAATCGCCGAGGACACTCCGGAAAGCGAGCTTCGTGTCATCGAGGATTTTGTGCGCATCCGCACGGAGGGGATCGTACTCATCTACTCCTGCCTCCCGGCTTCGAATACCCGGGATTCCTTCACGGAAATACCCTTTGTCCATGTCGATCCGCAGGATATGCAGCAGGTTCCCAGCGTGGCCCTGGATCGACCAAAAGCGATGACACTGATCTTCGATCATCTCCTGGAGCTGGGCCATCGGCGTTTTGCACTCATGGGCGTAAGCCGAAAAGACAGATGGCGAGGACCGGCACTCGAGCAGCGCGCTCGGGAGGTCGGACTCGACCCGGATCGGTGTTTCGATGAAGTGCCCAAATTTACCAAGGACAGCTCCATCTCACAGGGCAGGGAGTTGGTCGAGGGTTACCTGCGCGGCCGGGATGATCCGGCGACAGCGTTTATCGCCCTGGATGACGTCACCGCCATAGGAGTCATCGAGGGCATCCGGCGACTCGGCTATCGCGTTCCCGAGGATTTCTCCGTCACGGGTTTTGACCATCTGGAGATCGGACAGGAGCTCACCCCATCGCTGACGACGATCGAGCAGGAATCGCAGGAAATGATGGACGCCGTGGGCAAACTCCTGCTTGAGGAGATCTCCAACACCAGGTCCACCCCCGGCCTGCATCGGGTGGCACCCCGCATCGTACTCGGGCAGTCCACCGGCCCCGCCCGCCTGCACCGGCTCTCCTCACTCACGTAGCAGCCACTTTTTTGTTGCTTTCGCCCGGTTTTCGATCAAATTGCTACACGTATCGCATTTCTCATGAAACTCCCCCGCATCCCTCTCCTCCTGTGTGCATCGCTCCTCTGCGCCACCGTCGGCTCGGCCGCCGTGGTTGTCTCCACGAGCGACGCGCTTCCCTCCAATGTGGTCTTCAGCAATGTGGCCACATCGACCACCACCACGATCTCGTGGTACAATACGGTCAACTCGACCGAGCGAGAAATCGCCCAGAGCTTCCAGGCGAGCTCCAGCTTCACGCTCGACTCGATCACCATGCTCCTGAATGACTCCGGGTCTGCGGTGGGCAATGGCTCCGGAACCGGCAATACAAACACCCAGGGGGCGACATTCACCATTACGATCTACTCATCGACGACAAACCGCTTCGACCTGTCGAGCACCACGCAGTTGGTCTCCAGTCAGACCGGAACGCTGCCGACGACAGGATTTACCGGGTCGAATGTGCGGGGCGACTACATCACCTTTGACCTCGGCAGCAATATCGCGCTCACCAGCGGTTTGTATTACGCCTTTGCGTTTTCCTTCCCCACGGCGGCCACCGACCGCAGCCTGCAATTCGTGGTCAATGGCAACACCCTGTCGACCACAGGCTATGCCTATACGTTTACCAACGCTGCATCCTCGCCCGGATCCTGGACGGCGAATGGCGGTAATGACTACGCCTTCTACCTCACAGCCGTGCCAGAGCCCGGAACCTTCGCGCTGGCTGGCCTGGGGCTGATGGTGCTGCTGATCCGCCGTCGGCGCAGCATGGTTCACTGAGCATCCAGCCCGCGTACGATTCGGTGCTCCCCCCTGGAACACTCTGATGAAGAAGCCCCTCACCTTTATCCTGCTGCTCGCCCTCTCCGGAGCCTGCGTCTCCGCCGACGAAGCCTTTGACCTGAAGGCGGCGCTGGCGGCCATGCAGAGCAAGGGAGAGAAGTCTCTCAAGGCGCCTGCCGGGACGTATCGCCTGCCCGAGGCGGGGCTCGCTCTCAGCGGGCTAACCGATGTCACGCTGGACCTCGGCGGCGTGACATTGGTCGCGACATCCTTTGACCGACCGGCGCTGAATCTGGCGGATTGCCGTAATGTCACGATCAAGGGCCTCACCATTGATTATGATCCCCTGCCTTTCACGCAGGGATCGGTGACAGCGGTGAATCGGGAGGCCCGCACGGTCGAGTTTGCCGTGCACGAGGGTTATCCATCGCTCACCAGCGCGTATCTGGTCACTCGCTTCCACCTCTTTGAGAAGGACGCACATCGGTGGAAGAAGGATGCGCCCGACTATTACGTGTCCAAGACCGAACGCATCGACGACCGGCACGGGAGGTTCGTCTTCGGGCCAGACTCCCCGGGACTGGATCGGATCGAGATCGGCGATCGGGTCGCGGTGAACATCCGCAAGGCTCCGGCCATCTCGATCTCCTCGGGAACAAGCGGGACGGTGCTGGAGGATTGTACGATCCATGCCAGCCCGGGGTTGGGCGTGATCATCCGGTTTGCGGAAGACTCGGGCACGTATCGGCGGCTGAAAATCCTGCCCGGGCCTCGGCCTGCCGGAGCGACCGAACCGAGGCTCCTCTCGACCTGCGCCGATGGACTCAACGCGGCCTACACAAGGCGGGGACCGGTGCTGGAGGACTGCGAGTTTGCCTATATGGGGGATGATTCCCTCAATGTGCATGGAACGATCCTCCCGGTGCTGGAGGCGTATGAGGATGGGAGCTTCCTCTCGATGCGTCCGCAGAAGGGAGAGGTCTTTGATCGTGTGGTAAAGCCCGGCGACGACCTGCATTTCCTGCAAGCGCCGACCTATGCGATCACCGGTCGCAGCAAGATCGCATCGTTCGAGCGGGTTGCAGGAAACTCTGATCAATGGCGGGCAAGGGCGCGGGAAATCTGGCCGACATTTGAAAGCAAGGGCGAGATGACGTTCTTTCGCGTACGCCTTCAGTCCCCGTCGGGAGAGGCGAGGCCGGGGATGTTCCTTGAGATCCCGGCGACAGCGGCGGGCGGGTATGTGGTGCGCGGCTGCTATTTTCACGACCACCGGGCGCGGGGCCTGCGCCTGATGGGCGGCGACGGGCTGGTGGAGAATAACCGATTTGAACGAATCAAAGGCGTGGCCATCAGCATCGGCCCGTCCTTCGCCTTCTGGCGGGAGGCCGGGTGGTGCAGCAAGGTCACCATCCGGAAAAACGAAATCCGCGACGTGGGCGAAGGGACCAATCTCCGGCAGCCCGACAGCTACACCGTCGGGGCCATCTCGGTCATCGCCCGGGTGGACCCCACTCCGGGAGGCAGGATCGATTACTTCCCCGGCAATGAGGACATCCTCATCGAAGCCAATACCATCGATGGCTGTTCGGTGGGCGCCATCCAGATCTGCGCGGCGAAAGACACCACGGTGAGAGACAACATCATTCGCAATGTCTGCCTCGCCCATGCGACGGACGCAGGCCGGGAGTATGGGCTCCTCTCGGGACGCCCCATCGATGTCACCCAGGCGGAAGTCGAACTCGACAACAATCAACTCCCTCCCACCCAGCCATGAAACACCTCCCACTCGCCGTCGCGCTCGGACTCCTCAATCTGCCTGCGGGCCTGCTCGCCATCGATACCGCCACAACGAAGGTCGTCAGCGGCAACCCGCCGCTCCAATCCAATGTCAGCCAGGGGGAATCCGGCGAGGCCAAGGGCATGGGGTGGCGCTGGACCGTCTCAGGCGGACGCCGCGATCTGGGCCAGATCTTTGAGGTAAAGACCGCCTTCGAAGCTCGCGACCTGGCCCTGAGGGTCGAGGCGGGAGTGGACGCGCAGGAGTTCGAACGCCCCTTCCGTCTCTCGTTCTTCGAAGTTTCTGAAGGCATCACACCGCGCGGTGAGCCCATGGCCGTCCTGGAGGGCACGGTGCCGCCCAAGGGACAGGCTCCGCGCAAGGGTTCGTGGGTGGTCATTTCCTTCGATCCCATCGCCTTCAAACCGGGGCGCTATGCGTTTCTGCTGGAGTTTCTCAATGAAGGGACCGACGGCCAGGCCATCACACTCGCGGTGGGCGACCCGGCTTCCGCGGTCTATCCGGGACTCCTGAGAACCCCGGAAGAGGGCTACAAAAAGGGCTTCCCGCTTTGCTTCATCCTCTCCTCGGGACAAAAGACGGCAGCGGCAGCTACGGTTCCTGTCGAGCATCGAACGCTGGTGGTCGACCAAAAGGCTGGCCAGCCCTATGCCTCCATCGCCGCCGCGGTGAAAGAGGCCCGGCCCGGCGACACGATCCAGCTCGCCAAAGGCTCCGGGCCGTATCGCGAAGTGCTGCGCATCAGCCAGTCGGGGTTGCCGGATGCGCCGATCATCTTTGACGGCAATGGCGAGGTGATCACAGGCTTTGCGCCTCTGGAAGGTTTCCGTGAATCCGACGGACAGACGATGTGTCCATTGCCCGTGCCGTTTCCCTGCGTGCTGACTTATCAGGGAGAGAGGATCGTGCAGGATGCGACCACCGGCCAGTTCACCAAATGGGCGCGCCTGTCCGATGACGGCAAGTCGCTCATTCTGCTGCCGGGAACCCAAGCGTCGGGATGGGAGATCTCAGCCCGCGACTTTGTCGTGCAGGTTCTCAACGTCTCGCATCACGTTTATCGCAACATCCGGGCCTCAGGATCACTGAATGATGGATTCAACCTCCATGGCACGGGCACGGATCTCGTGTTTGAGAACATCGAGGGCTTTCAAAATCTCGACGAGGGCTTTTCAGCCCATGACCAGATCGTCTGCCGGATCGACGGCGGGCAGTTCTGGGAAAACGACAATGGCATCGGCAATGTCGCCCGCTCCTCGATGGAGGCGGCAAATATCCGCTGCCATTCCAATCTCGGCTGGGGGTTGTGGCTGCGGGAATGCAGCGCCGATTTGAAAAACCTGCGGGCCTGGGACAATGGAGCGGCGCAGGTCTGCTTCGACATCAACAGCCAGGCGGCATGCGCAGATGTGCAGTTCACCGACCCAAACCGCTCCGCCCGTCCCTGGATCAGCTATAAGGAGACACGCCAGATCACCACTCAGCCCGCCTACGTGAAAGTCGGGAGCGCAACAATCACGGGGGAAACTCCTGTCTCTGTCTCCGCCGAACACATCACGTCGCGATGAGACCCAACTTTCACAGCGTAGTCCGAGTCAAGGCTGGCTTCACACTCATCGAGCTGCTGGTGACAATCTCGATCATCGGCGTCCTCGCGACCCTGATCCTCGGGGCGTCCAGCGCCGCGCGCAAAAGCGCCGACACCGCCGTATGCCTTTCCAATTTACGCCAACAGGGCGCTGTCTTTGCGATGTATGCGGCGGAGAATGACGGTTGCCTGCCCTCCGCCCTGGGCAATGTCGACCCCTACAACAGCGGCACCCTCGTATCCTGGATGATGGTCGTGCAGTACTACGCACAGATGAATTTCCCGAAGGACCGGCAGCGCAACATCCTGCTGTGTCCGAGTGCGGTGCAGACCTACCCCGGCAGGGTGGCCCGGCGCACCTATGCGATGAATGTCGCGGGAGGATCCGGTAATACACCGCAGAAGCTCGCACGCTTCGCCAAGCCATCCGCAACCGCACTGGTGGTCGATGCCCGGGCGGTCGGCACAGCCGGAGACAGCAGCTCGACCTTTGGCCTCAGCGACATCAACACCACCCCGGAGTGGCGGCACCAGGGCGCGCTCAATGTTCTCTTCGTCGACGGTCACTGCCAGACCATGCCGGCCAGCGCCAAGGCGGACTTCCAGCGCTACGTCCAGAACTTCGTACCCTGAAAAAACTTTTTACCAACGCCAGAGCATTCATGAACACTCTCATCCAGCACCCCCGCTCCCCCGAGCCCGTCACCACACCCGACCACAGCGCAAAGGCATCCCGGAGGTTTGCCTACGTCGGCACGGGCGGCCGGGTAAAAATGTTTCTCGATCCCGTGGCCGAGAGCTACCGCGACGAAGCGGAGATCGTCGCGCTCTGCGACCTGAGCCTGACCAGGGCGCGATTTCACAATCGCCGCCTGCAGGAGAAGTTTGGCTACAATCCTGTGCCGGTCTATCACTCCTCCGACTTTGGGAAGATGCTGGGCGAGACGAAACCCGATGAAGTCGTCGTCTGCACGATCGACCGGGAACACGACCGGTACATCATCGAGGCCCTGGAGGCAGGCTGCGATGTCGTAACCGAGAAGCCCATGACCATCGATGCGGAGCGTTGCCGCCGCATCCTCGATGCCGTCGAACGCACAGGCCGCACGGTGCGGGTGGCGTTCAACTACCGATGGGCGCCGGGGGCCACAAAGGTGAAGGAACTCCTCGCCTCGGGCGTCATCGGTCGCATCCATCAGGTCACCATGGAGTATTTTCTCAACACGAGCCACGGTGCGGACTACTTCCGGCGGTGGCATGCGAACAAAGCGGACTCCGGCGGCCTGCTCGTGCACAAGTCAACCCACCACTTTGACCTGATCAACTGGTGGCTCGACAGCATCCCGGAGAGCGTCTTCGCCCAGGGAGGACTGCATTTTTACGGCTACGACAATGCCGTGGCCCGGGGCGATGCCGCGCTAACCCGCTATCCGCGCTACTACGGCCACGACACAAAGGGCGACCCCTTTGCCTACACCTACGGCGACTCCATGGTGGAGGATAATGTCTACGAGGAGGGCCTCTACCTGCAGGCTGAAGCCGAAACCGGCTACGTGCGGGACCAGAATGTCTTCCGCAAGGGAATCACCATCGAGGACGTGATGAATGTCATGGTGCGCTATCGCTCCGGCACCCTGCTCAACTACACGCTCAATGCTTTCAGCCCGCAGGAGGGCTACCGGGTCACCTTCTCCGGTGACGGAGGCCGTATCGAGTACGAGGAGGACCATGGCGCTCACATCCTCGACGCCGAAGGCCGCCGCGTGCCGGTAAACGAGCACTCCCACGGCGGGCCTCATCGTCTCCGCGTCTTTCCTCACTTCCGTCCCTCCTACGATGTCCCTGTTTCTGCGGGAACAGGAGGACACGGTGGCGGGGACTGCCTGCTCCAGGAACAAATCTTTGCCTCCTGCCCGCCGATCGATCCCTTCGGTCGCTCCGCCGGACACCTCCAAGGCACAGCCTCGATCCTGGTCGGCATCGCGGCTAATCGGAGCATGGAGCAAGGCGGGGAAGTCATCGTCCGCGATCTGGTCGATCTGGCCCCATCCGCCCTGCGGCTTTCAGAACTCGACACCTCCTCGATCCCAACGACGGCAAGCTGAGGCTTAAGGGAGCTTCGCCTTGCATGACGGGGCGAAGCTCTTGAGTTTCCGGAGGCTTTTTACCGACCTTGACGCCAGGCGGCAGGAATCCGATATTCCCCTGCAGATGGACAAGCGAATCCAGATCGATCCGGCCATTTGCCATGGCAAGCCAGTGATCCGGGGTACACGCGTCCTGGTTTCCACGCTGCTGGGAGCACTTTCCGGCGGAGACTCCATAGAGGCCGTGCTGGAAGATTATCCCTCCGTTACCCGCGAGGATGTCTCGGCTGCGCTCGGGTTCGCCAGTGAGCTGAGCGATTATCAGGTTTCCAGCTACGAAGCGCTCGCATGATTTTCCTGTTGGACGAGAATTTCCCGCGCTCGGCGTCGGGCTTTCTCGAAGAACAGGGCCACGAGGTTTACGACATCCGCTCCCTGGGACTCCGTGGTGCGGCTGATACCAAAATCGTCTCCGAGGCTCTTGAGTTGGGCGCGGTGATTCTCACCACCGATCGCGACTTCTTTCACACTCTTCATCACAATTTCCCCGACCATGCTGGAGTGATCGTGATCGCGGTTCGCCAGCCGAGCCGGGAAGCGATTCTCAGCCGATTGCGCTGGTTTCTGACCAACATCCCGCCGAGCCAGCTTCCGGGCCGGGCATTTCAACTACGGGACCGCACCTGGTTATCCCACCCTCCCTTGGGATGAATCATGACTTCTGTTGAGCAAGCAATCACGAAAGGATGGGGATGGGCCGTCCGTTCGCCGGTCACGATCATCATCATCAACGATTTCGGTAATGTCGTGGTGCAAGACTCCCCTGGACTCTACTATCGTATTACTCCCGAGGATCTCTCCCGCTCCCTTTTCGCCTCAACCCATTCTCAACTCGTGTTGGCAATGAAATCGCAAGAATTTCAGCGCGATTGGGCCATGGAACCGCTTCGTACGCTGGCCGAAGAGGCCTATGGAGCCCTTGAATTGGGACAATGCTACCATCTAATAATGCCCAGCGTCCTCGGTGGACCCTACTCGATAGAAAATGTGCGACGCATCTCGTTGATCGAACACCTTGCCACATCGGGAGTTCTCGCCCGTCAAATCCATGAATTGCCAGACGGGAGCAAAGTGATCCTGAGTACAACCTGAACGATTCCCGGGTGCAACGGTGCGGTTTCGCATTGCGCTCGGGGCTGTCTTTGGCAAGGCTCGGGGAGTGCTCGAACTCAGAGACGTTACCCTCTTCATAGAACAGGGCGGCGATGTGAAGCCGCTCCTCTCCGACATCAGCGCAAAGTACCCGCGAGGGCATTTCGGCGCGATCATCGGGCCCTCGGGCTGCGGCAAAAGCACGCTGCTCAAGGTCATCACCGGCGTGGCCCACGGCGAGGAGGAGGGCGAGGTGCATTGGGATGGCCGCAATCTCATGCTGCACGATTTTTCGCCATCCGAGATCGGGTTCGTTCCGCAGTTCAGCATCGCGCATGAGGAGCTGACTGTGCGCGAGTGCGTGGAGTATGCGATGCGGCTGCGCGTGCGCGGCATGCACGCGGAGGCGCTGCACGAGGCGGTCGACCGCATCCTGGATGAAGTCAATATGACGGAATTCGCCGACCGCCTGGTGCAGGTGCTGTCAGGCGGGCAGAAGCGGCGGCTGGCGCTGGCGATGGAGCTGACGAGCAAGCCGCCGATCCTGCTCTGCGACGAGGTGACGAGCGGGCTTGATCCGCAGTCGGAGGATGAGATCGTGAGCCTGCTGCACGGTCTTTCCCGATCCGACGGGCGCGTGGTGCTCTCCGTGACGCACAGCCTGCGGCACCTGAGCTATTACGATTCCGTGCTCGTGCTGTACAAGGGCGTGGTGGCCTATCAGGGACCGCCGGAGTTCCTGGGCCATTACTTCCGCTGCGACGATCCGCACGACGTGTTCGCCAGGCTGGAGCTTCGCGAAGCAAAGGATTGGGGTCAGTCGTGGAAAAAGCATCGCCAGGCCTTCATGGAGAGCGTGCTGAAGGACGACTTTGACAAGATCGAGCCGAAGGACAAGCCGGACCTGGACGACGAACTCCCCGCCGTGGCGGAGGTGGAAATACTGCCTGCGGGAAAAGAAGCGGAGACGCTGATCGATATCGAGGCCGAGATGCAGCCCCAGCTCGATCTGCCGGAGGAGGAGCCGGAGGGCGTGCCGACGCCGGGAATCCTCAGCCAGGTGCTGACCCTGACGGAGCGGAGATTCCGGATGTTTTCGCGAAACAAGGTCCAGACCCTGCTCCAGCTCGGGCTGATCCTGGGCTTCCCCGTGCTGGTGGCGATCTTTGCCTGGAACGGTCTGCCCGCGATTTCCAACCAGACGATGGGTCTCAACCAGAACATCGTCCAGCAGCTCCTGGAGGCAAAGGACTTCATCGTGCAGGCGAGCAAGGTCGGCAGCCTCGTCTCGGGCATCGTGATGTTTGAGGTGATCCTGCTCACGCTCATGGGCGCGAACAACTCCGGGCGCGAGATCGCGGCGGAGCGGCTGATTTTTGAAAAGGAAAAGCTCTCCGGGCTGGACCCCCTCGCCTACATCCTGAGCAAGGGCATCTTCCTGGGCGTGCTGGTGGTGGCGCAGTCGGTGTGGATGGGATTGTTCGTCAGCTTCGTGTGCAGTTTCCCCGGCGATCTGCTGACGCAACTGCTCTTCCTGCTACTGGTGAATGCGGCCATGACCTCGGTGTGTCTGGCCATCTCGGCCTGGATGGGGTCGGCCGAGCAGGCGTCGCTGGTGTCGATCTATCTCGTGGGCTTCCAGCTCCCGCTCTCGGGCGCAGTGCTGGCCCTGCCAGCGTGGGTGGCGAGCCTTGCCCAGCCCTTCATCGCGGCGTACTGGAGCTGGTCGGGCATTCTGGAGACGCTGAAAGCCGAGCGGTATTACGAGATCGTGCAGATGGTGATCCAGACGAGCACGGCCCCGGCATCACTGTGCCTGTGGGTGCTGTTTTCGCATGTGGTGATCGGCATTTTCGTCGCGTGGCTGGGATGCCACCGGAGCCGGATGGCCTGATTTTCGGCGAAAAGGCGTTGACAATCCCGTGGGTTTCTCCATGCTTTTAGGCGTTGTTTGATGTGAGCCGTCGGTCGTCGACGCTCCGCTCATCGAACCCCACTGCACGCAAAGTAAGCATCGTTTTTTCAGTGATCTGTCCGCTTGTGGCGCGCTCTCTCCGAAGACGCACTCCCAAGACGAATATCCTTCGCTGACCCAAGATAAGAAAATATGGCCGGCCACAGTAAATGGTCGAAAGTCAAACGCCTCAAAGGCGCTCTCGACGTAAAGAGGGGCAAGCTTTTCTCCAAGCTGTCCAAGGAAATCGTCGTCGCAGCCAAGATGGGCGGAGGGAATCCTTCGCTCAATCCCCGGCTGCGCGCCGCGGTGATGGCTGCCCGCGCCCAAAGCATGCCGAATGACAACATCGACCGGGCCATCAAGAAGGGTACGGGCGAGCTGGAGTCGGCGCAGATGGAGGAGATCGTGTACGAGGGGTACGCGCCGGGCGGAGTGGCCCTGGTGATCGAGGCCGCAACAGATAACAAGAACCGCACGGCAGCCGACCTGCGATTGATCTTCAGCAAGAACCACGGCAACCTCGGCGGACCGGGCAGCGTTTCCTTCATGTTTCATCGCAAGGGACAAATCACGGTGCCGCTGACCGCAGCAGAGGAAGACGCGCTGCTCGAGATCATCCTCGAGGCCGGAGCAGAAGAACTCAACAGCGACGACGAACACCATATTATAACAACTCCACCCGACCAGCTCTACGCGGTCGCCGAGGCTCTTAAGAAAGCCGGGGTGGAACCCGACTCCCAGAAACTGACCTACATTGCAGAGAACCATGTCGCGGTGGCAGACCCGCAGACAGCCAGCCAGGTGCTGAAGCTGTATGACGCGCTCGATGATTGCGACGACGTGCTGAACGTGCACGCCAACTTCGACATCTCCGACGAGATCCTCGCCTCGCTGCAAGATAACTAACATTTATTAGCATAGTGACTTTTATGACCGACGATAATCCGAACCTCTTCGAAGCCGAAACTGCAGCCGCTCCGAAGCGCCGGACCACCACCCGCAAAAAGACGGAGGCCGCCCCGAAGGCGCCCGCACGCAAGCGCGCCGCGGCTCCCCGCAAGGCAAAGGCCGCCACGACGGACGACGCCCCTGCGGCAGTGGAATCCGCGCCCGCCGCCCAAGCCGAGCTTCCCGTGGCCCTGGCGCCCGCTCCTGTTTCGACTCCCGAGGCTCCGGCCGCACCGGAAATCCCGGCAGCGCCCGTTCCCGCTCCCGCTCCGGTGGAAGCCGCTCAGCCTGTCGAGGCTGCAGCCCAGCCCGCCGAAACTCCCGAGCAGCAGGCTCCGCAACAGCGGCAGTTCCGCGGAGATCGTCCCCGGCACCATCAGCAGGGACGACACAACAACAACAATAATAATAACAACCAGCAGCCGCAGCCTCAGCAGCAGCGCCCGCAACAGCCGCCGCGCCCACCCGAGCCTCCGACATTTGCCGAGGGTATCGTGGAGGTGTCCGGCAAGGGCTTTGGCTTCCTGCGCGAGCCACGCCGCAACTTCTCGCAGTCGAACAACGACGTCTTCGTGACGCCCGAAGTGGTGCGCAAGCACGCCCTGCGCGACGGTATGTGGATCCGCGGTGAGACACGGCGCGGCAGCCGCGGTCCGCAGCTCTTCAAGCTCCTCGAGATCGAGGGCCAGAGCCCGGACTCGTTCCAGAACCTCCCGGTCTTTGAAGAGCTGACGACGATCAGCCCCAACAAGCGCATCCGCCTGGAAACGGTGCCGGAACGCTACACGACCCGCGTGATGGACCTGATGACGCCGATCGGCAAAGGCCAGCGCGGCCTCATCGTGGCCCCGCCCCGCACAGGCAAGACGACGCTTTTGCAGCACATCGCCGACGCGGTGGTGCAGAATCACCCGGAGATGAAACTCATCATCCTGCTCGTGGACGAACGTCCCGAGGAGGTGACGGAGATCCGCCGCACGGTGCCGACCGCCGAGCTGATGGCCAGTTCGAACGACTCGGACATCAAGACGCACACCCGCATCGCCCAGCTCGCCTCGGAGCGCGCCAAGCGCCTCGTGGAGATGGGCAAGGATGTGTTCGTGCTCATGGATTCGCTCACCCGTATCGGCCGCGCGTTCAACAACGCCCAGGGCGGCGGCGGACGCACGATGTCGGGCGGCGTGGACTCCCGTGCGCTGGAAATCCCGCGCAAGATCTTCGCCGCGGCGCGCAACACGGAGGAATCCGGTTCCCTCACCATCATGGCCACGGCCCTGATCGAGACGAACAGCCGCATGGACGAGTTGATTTTCCAGGAGTTCAAGGGCACGGGCAACATGGAGCTGGTGCTGGATCGCAAGATCAGCGACCAGCGCATCTACCCAGCCGTGGACATCTTCCTCTCCGGCACCCGCCGCGAGGAGTTGCTCCTCAGCGCCGAGGAACTCCACAAGATCAACGTCATCCGCCGCGGTCTGGCGGGCCACAAGCCGATCGAAGCCATCGAGCGCCTGCTCTTCTTCATCCGCAAGTACCCGACCAATACCGAGCTGCTCCGGAACATCCCGGGTTAAGCACGGATACGCAACGTTTCATAACTTTCCCCACCAGCCCCGGAGCAGCCCCCAGGCCGCTCCAACCCAGAAAGAGGCCCGCCTTAACCGGCGGGCCTTTTCGTTTTATAACCCGGAAGTGAGCGAAATCGGGCAAAAATGGCCTCCAAAAGGTCGAAAATAGCCGATTTTTCGCAGAAATCCCGCCCAAGAGCCTGAACGAGAGGGATTCGGAACTCGACGATTCCGATTGACTTCACCCCCATAAAGTGGTGAAAAGTGGGGCGCTGTGGAGGCAAATGGTAACTGAAACCTAAAATACGATGGGACAAGACGCAACAACGCTTTACTCCGGGACCTTTGAGCGTTCCATGGACGCGAAGAAGCGTGTTGCCGTGCCCGCATCGTGGCTTTCCCAGGAAGACGGAGAGCTTTTCCACGTGGTGCCCCATCCCACGGAGGGATATCTGATGGTGATGCCGACAGCGGAATTTGACCGCTGGGAGCAGAGGATCCAAGAAACCTCCCTGCCGCCGGCGCAGAAGCGCATGGCGATCCGCAAATTTTACAGTGAGGCCCACTCCGTCACGACGGACAAACAAGGGCGCATCCTGCTGAACGAAAAACACTGCGAACGCGCCGGATTGACTGACGAGGTGGTGTTCGTGGGTGGCCGAAGCCGCTTTGAGCTCTGGAGCCGGGCCAAGTACGCGGAGGTGGAAGCCTCCGAGGCCCAGGCCTACCAGGAAGTGGCGGCAGCCATCGGACTCTAACCAATTTCCAAGGTGACCAATCTCCTGAAAACAACCAGCTGATGACCAAGCGCGGCCGGGTTTACTGCTTCGGATTCTGCTCCACGAAGGGCTCCGACGGAAAGCCTCAAGGCCACGCCGCCATCAAGATCCGCCCCCGCAACGCGTATGAAATCGTGGGACTTCGAAGACCAGGCTCTTCTCATTTTGGAAAAACCAACTGACAGCGAAAGTTCCTCGGGAAGCTATCACATCCCCGTGATGGCTGAAGAGGTCGTCGCCCTGCTGCGTCCGGCACCAGGCATGCTTTTCCTCGACGGCACGGCCGGAGGAGGAGGGCATACCGAAAAGCTGCTCCAGCATGGCGCGGACGTGATTGCACTGGACCAGGACTCCGATGCGATCGCGCAATGTCATGACCGGCTGGCGACGTATGGCCGGAGAGTGCAGATCGTGCAGAGCAACTTTCGCAACGCAGGCACGGTGCTCGACAGCCTGGGCATCGACAAGGTGGGCGGCGCGCTGATTGATGTGGGCGTGTCCTCGCACCAGCTCGACACCGCCGGGCGCGGGTTTGCCATGATGAAGGACGGCCCGCTCGACATGCGCATGGACCGCGAAAATCCCCGCACGGCGGCGGATATCGTCAATACCGAGAGCGCCGGCGAGCTGGCCCGGATCTTCCGGGAGTACGGCGAGGAGCCGCGGGCGATGCATATCGCGGCCAGGCTGGTGGCGGCGAGAGAGAAGCGGGCGATCCTGACGACCTTTGACCTGACGGCGGCCATCGCCTCGATCATCCCGCGCACAGGGCCGAGGCACCCTGCGACCCGTATCTTCCAGGCTCTGCGGATCGCGGTGAACGACGAGCTCGGGGTCATCCGCGAAGGTCTCGATGTCATCTCGCAGCGGCTGGCGCACGGAGCGCGCTTCGCCGTGATCACGTTCCACTCCCTCGAGGATCGCATCGTGAAGAACTACTTCCGCGACAAGAGCACCGAGTGGATCGACCGGCCCGAGTGGCCGGAGCCCCGCCGCAATCCTGAACGAATTTTCCGACTCCTGACACCCCGACCCATCGACCCGTCGAAGGACGAGGTGGAAGCCAACCCACGCTCGCGCAGCGCGAAATTGCGCGTCGTCGAGCGCATCTAACCTACTGCCGACCATGAGCACGAACCGTAGAAAAGAAGTGAACCAGATCCAGTTGGGACCGTTGTTCAAGTGGCTGACGCTTGCCGTGATGATCGGCGGCTGCGGACTGCTCTTCGTGTACGTGAAGAACCAGCAGCACACCCTGGGTCAGGAGACCCGCAAGGTGGAGTTGCAGATGCGTGAGGTGCGTGCCTACAACGAGGTGCTCCTCGCCAAGATCTCCCAGCTCTCCTCCCGGCCGGCGCTGCAGCGCAAACTGGAACAAACTATGGTGGCGCTCGTCCCCATCCAGGATAACTCCATCGCACGGCTCGTTCCTCCGGTGACGGTGGGCAGCGACGGTCTGCTGCGGACCGCTGCCAACGAGAGGTTCCGCCCGTGAGATGGCTGGCCAGACGTCGAGCCGCAGTAGCCTGTGTCCTGGTAGCCCTGGTCTTCACAGGCTATTCGGCGCGTCTGATCCACCTGCAGGTGGGGATGCACGAGGAGTATTCCGCAATCGCGGCCTCCAAGCATAGCATCCGCAACACCATACCCGCACGCCGGGGACTCATCACCGATCGCAACGGCGAAATCCTCGCCGCCAACATGCCCGCCCAACGCGTGGTGGCGGACGGTTCTCACATCAAAGACAAGGCGGCGCTGGTGGCCGAGATCGCCGCGCCGTATCTCGGCATCCCTGTCGCCGAACTGACCGAGCGCCTCGCCCAGCCGACCAACAAGTACAACGTCATCACTCCCAATCTGGAGGAGGACAAGGCCATCGCGCTCAAGAAGGAACTCGATAAGAAAGGGCTGCGCGGCCTGTATTTTTACCCGAACAGCGTCCGCACCTATCCGAATGCTTCGATCCTGAGCCATGTGCTCGGCTTCATGAGCCGTAAAAATCCCAGCGACGAAGTGCTCGTCGGCGTGGATGGCATCGAGCGGAGCATGGAGCAGCAGTTGCACGGCGAAGACGGATTTCGCCACATCGAGCATGATCGCGCGGGTCGTGAACTCGTCGTCTATCGCGGCCAGGAAAAGGCTCCTCGCCATGGATCAAATGTCGAACTGACCATCGACATGGCGCTCCAAAGCATCCTCGAAGCCGAACTCGAAAACGCCTATCGCGAGCTGAAACCCGACACGGCCATCGGCATCATCGCTGATCCGAAGACCGGCGAGATCCTCGCCATGTCCAACCGGCCCACTTTTGACCCGAACAATCTCAACGAGGCCAAGCCCGATGAGATGAAGAACCGCGCCATCATGGACATGGTGGAGCCGGGTTCCACCTTCAAGATCGTCGTGGCCTCGGGTGCTCTCAACGAGCACACCGTCACCGAAAAGACGGAGGTGTACTGCGAGGGCGGGCGATTCCTTTACGGAGGGCGAATCCTCAAGGATCACCACGGATACGGCAACATGACCGTCGAGCAGATCCTGATCAAATCCTCCAACATCGGCTCGGCCAAGATGGCCCTCATGATGGGCGACGACAAATATTACGAATACGTGCGGCGGTTCGGCTTTGGCGAACGCACGGGAGTGGCTCTGCCCGGAGAAATCCCTGGACTGGTCCATCCCCCGGCCCGCTGGGATAAGCTGACGATCACCCGAATGGCGATGGGACATTCGGTCGCGGTAACGCCGCTGCAGATGGTGATGGGCATGTCGGTGATCGCCAATGGCGGGAAGCTGATGAAGCCGCAGATCGTCCACTCCATCAAGGATGAGGACGGCCAGGAGGTCTACCGTTTTCAGCCGGAAGTGATGCGGCAGGTCATTCCCGAGTCGACGGCGCACTTCATCGCCAAGGCGCTCGCGGGTGTCTGCGACGATGGAGGCACAGCCACCCTGGCCCGCGTGAACGGTTTCGACGTGGCGGGCAAGACCGGCACCGCCCAGAAGGTGAATCCCAAAGGGGGCTACATGGAGGGCAAGTATGTGGTGTCCTTCCTGGGATTCATGCCGGCACAGGACCCGCGTTTCGTCTGCCTCATCATGATTGACAACGCCAAGATCTCATCGGGCCTGAACTACGGCGGACTCGTCGCCGCACCGATTTTCTCCCGAGTCGCGGAAAAGACCGCCCGTTACCTCGACCTCGTCCCGACTGCTCCTTCCATGCTGCCTATCGCATTCTCCGAACCATCCAGCAGAAAGGTCACGCAATGAGCATGCCCTTGTCGCAGCTCCTCTCAGCCGCCGGACTCCCCCACGCCGTCGCGAGTCCGAACCTGACCATCGAATCCCTTTGCTACGATTCCCGAAAGGTGAAGCCTGGCGCCCTGTTCTTTGCCCTGAAAGGGGCGAAGGCCGACGGCGGCGCCTTTGTCGCGCAGGCTGCCGAATTGGGGGCGGTTGCGATCGTCTCCGACGCTGCCTCGTCAGCCTGCGCGCTTCCTTTCATCGTAGTGCCTGATCCGCGTGCGACCATGGCCGACCTCGCGGCGGCCTTTTACGGACGTCCGTCGGATTTCCTCAAGACCATGGGAGTCACCGGCACGAACGGCAAGACGACCACGGCCTTCCTGGTGAAGCATCTGCTCGACTGGGACCAGCGCCGCTGCGGCCTGCTCGGGACGATCAAGTACGCCGTCGGCGACCTGGAAATCGACGCCCCGCGCACGACGCCGGAGTCGATCGACCTCCAGGAGCTCCTCGCCCGCATGGTGAACTCGGGCAGCAAGGCCGTGGCGATGGAGGTGTCCAGCCATGCGCTGGTGCAGCATCGCGTGCGCGGCATTGAGTTTGACACGGCGGTCTTCACGAATCTCACGCAGGATCATCTCGACTACCACAAGACGATGGAGAAGTACTTCGATGCGAAGGCGCTTCTCTTCGACGGTCTCGCCAAGCAGACGAAAAAGCGCGGCAAAGCGGTGATCAACGGCGACGAACGCTATGGCCGCATGCTGGCCGAGCGCACGGCCAAGAAGGGCGTGCAGGTCATCACCTACGGGCAGGGTGTGGGCATGGACTACCGTGCGACGGACGTGCGCTTCGACGCGACGGGCAGTTCGTTCCACCTTGAGGCAAAGGGCAGGAAATACCTCGTCCGCCCCCCTCTGATCGGAGCCTTCAATATCTACAACGCGCTGGCCGCCCTCGCCGCGGCCTCGTCGATGGGCATGGAACTGCGCGCCGCCGTGGCCGCAATCGCCCAGGCCCCGCAGGTGCCGGGCCGCCTCGAGCGCGTGCCGGTGAAGCGGAGCTTCCAGGTCTTCGTCGACTACGCGCACACCGACGACGCGCTGCGCAATGTCCTGCGCACCTTGCGCAACCTGAATCCGCCGCGCCTCATCACGGTCTTTGGCTGCGGCGGAGACCGCGACCGCGCCAAGCGTCCGCTCATGGCGGCGGCGGCCGAGGAGTTCTCCGACTGGACGATTCTCACCTCCGACAACCCGCGCACGGAAGACCCCGAGCGCATCCTCGCCGACGTGGCAAAGGGATTCCGAGGCCAGCGGCACGAGCAGGTCCTTGACCGGGCTGAGGCAATACAAAAGGCCGTCACCCTCGCAGGCCCCGGCGACATCGTGCTCATCGCGGGCAAGGGACACGAGACCTACCAGGAATTTGCGGATCGCAAGGTGCCCTTTGACGACGTGACGGTGGCTGCCCGTGCGGTCGAGGCCAAGCGCGTGGAGGTGGAGGAATAACAAATGGACTGGCTCTCTCTTTCGGAAGTCGCCGACATGACCGGGGGTACGCTGACAGGCAGCGGCTCGCGGACGGTGCGGCGCATTTCGAAAGACACCCGCACCCTCGTACCCGGCGACCTGTACCTGGCGCTGCGTGGGGAAGCCCACGACGGCAACCTGTACGCGCGCGCGGCCATCGAGAAGGGCGCGGCGGCAGCCATCCTCGACCGGCCCGACGCGGCGGGCGAACTGCCCCAGGATTTTCCCGTCATCATCGTGCCCGACTCGCTCACGGCCCTGCAGCGCATGGCCAGTGCGTGGCGCGACCGGCTCGCCATCAAGGTGGCATGCATCACGGGCAGCAGCGGCAAAACGAGCACGAAGGAATTCACCGCCGCCGTCCTCTCCGTGCGCTACCGCGTCACGAAGACCGAGGGCAACCTGAACAACCACATCGGCCTGCCGCTTTCCATCCTCGCCGCCTCCTCCGCCGACGATGCGGCGGTGTGGGAGCTGGGCATGAACCACGCGGGGGAAATCGCTCCCCTCGCCGACCTCGCCCGCCCCGATCTCGGCATCATCACCAACATCGGCGTGGCCCATATCGAGTACCTCGGTTCCCGCCAGGGAATCGCCGCCGAGAAGGGCGCACTGCTCGCCGCGCTCGGCCCGAATGCCTCTGCGGTGCTGCCCAATGAGGACGACTTTGCCGACTATCTCGTCTCCCGCACGAAGGCCCGCGTGATCCGGGCCGGGCTGGAGGGCGGCCAGGTGATGGCGGCGAATATTTCCATGGATGTCGACGGGTGCCGGTTCACGATCTGCGCCGAGGGGGAGCAACTCCCCGCGTACCTGCCCGCGCCCGGCGTACACATGGTCAAAAACGCGCTGCTCGCCGCAGCGACCGGACTGGAGTTCGGACTTTCTCTTGAGGAATGCGTCGAGGGACTCGCCACCGCCCGGCTCACCGGCGGGCGGCTCACGCGCAAGATGATCCGCGAGGTGACGGTGCTCGACGACACTTACAATGCAAACCCCGATTCGATGAAAGCCGCACTGGCCACGCTGGCGGCGCTGCCCGGCAAGGGCAAACGGGTCGCCGTGCTCGGTCGCATGGGCGAACTCGGGGAACATGCAGAAGAAGGTTATCGAACAGTTGGCACAACGGCGGCAAATACGGTACAAACCCTGATCGCAGTTGGCCCGGAGACTGCTCCAATGAAAGAAGCCGCCCGCAGTGGTGGCATGAGCGATTTGCACACCGTCGAGTCCCCCGAGGAAGCGGCGGCCCTCCTGAGGCAGATCCTCGGCCCGGGCGACATCGTGCTGGTGAAAGGCAGCCGGGCTGCCCGCATGGAGCGCGTCATCCAATCCTTTGAAAACTAATGCTTTCCTATCTTGCCAACCTCAGTGAATGGGCGCTGAAGAGCGGTCACGACAGTGACTTCTTCAAGGCCCTGAACGTGTTTTCCTACATCACGTTCCGCGCCATCTGCGCCGCCGCGACGGCGTTTCTCATCTCGATCATCTGCGGCAACTGGGTGATCCGCAAACTGATCTCGCTCAAGTTTGGCCAGCCCGTGCGCAGCAAGGAAGAGGTGCACAAGCTGTACGAGCTGCACGGTGCGAAAAAAGGCACCCCGACCATGGGAGGACTGCTCATCATCGGCTCCATCGTGATCTCGGTGGCGCTGTGGGCCAGGCCGGAGAATCCCTACGTGTGGATCGTGATGTTCAGCACGCTGTTTCTCGGCGCGATCGGTTTTTACGACGATTGGTTGAAGGTCACGAAGAAGAGCTCGGCAGGCATCAGCAGCCGGCAGAAGTTCCTCCTCCAGTGCATCCTTGCGGCGGCGTTTGCAGCGTTCTTCCTCTTCTCGCCTGATCCAAAGGTGCGCGAGATGGCGACGAAGCTTTACATCCCCTTCATGAAGGATCCGCTGATCTTCAGCCTGCCGATCCTCATCCCGGCCTTTTACCTCCTCGTGATCGTGGGCACGTCCAACGCGGTGAACCTCACCGACGGACTCGATGGACTCGCCACGGGCTGCACGGCGACGGTCGCCTCGGCCTACGCGCTGCTGGCCTACCTCGCGGGCAACGTGAAGGCGGCGGAGTATCTCCAGATCCCCTTTGTCACCTACTCGGGCGAGTTGACCATCGTGTGCGCGGCGCTGCTCGGCGCGTGCCTGGGGTTCCTCTGGTGGAACGCGCATCCGGCCAAGGTGTTCATGGGCGACACGGGTTCGCTGGCCATCGGCGGCATGCTCGGCGCGGTGGCGATCTGCGCCAAGCAGGAACTGCTGCTCGTGATCGTGGGCGGCGTCTTTGTGATCGAGGCGATGTCGGTGATCCTGCAGGTCGCGAGCTTCAAGCTCACGGGCAAGCGGATCATCAAGATGTCGCCCCTGCACCATCATTTTGAACTGAGCGGCTGGAAGGAAAACACGGTGATCGTGCGCTTCTGGATCATGTCCGTGATCTGCGCCCTGCTCGGCCTGGCAACCTTGAAACTCCGATGATCTACTCTGGAAAAACCGCAGTCGTGCTCGGCCTCGGCCACAGCGGCGAGGCTGCCGCGCTCCTTCTCAGCGAGGAAGGCGCGACCGTGACCGTGTGTGAAAGCCTGGAGACTCCGAGCCTGCGCGAGCGGGCGGCGAAGCTCGAGGCGCAAGGCATCAAGGTGCTCTTCGGCGCAGCGGCGGACACGGACCCGACGGAGTACGACGTGTGTATCCTCAGCCCCGGCATCGACCCCGTCGTGCCGCTGGTGCAGAACGTGATCGCCAAGCGCATCCCGATCATCGGCGAGCTGGAGCTGGCCTACGAAGAGTGCCTCTGCCCGGTCATCGCCATCACCGGAACGAACGGCAAGACGACGACGACCGAGCTGACGACCGAGATGCTGAAAGGCTGCGGCCTGCGCACGATGTCGAGCGGCAACATCGGCCTGCCCTTTGCCACCGCGGTAAAGCGCAGCCATGAACTCGACGTGATGGTGCTGGAGGTCAGCTCGTTCCAGTTGGAAACGATCAAGGCCTTTCGCCCGCAAGTGTCGGCGTGGCTCAACCTGAGTCCGAACCACCTCGACCGCTATCCCGGCATGACCGAGTATCGCGACGCGAAGCTGCGCATCTTTGAGAACCAGACGGCGGAGGATTTTGCCGTGGTCAACGCGCGGGACGAACTCCCGGAGATCGCCGCAAAGAAGCTGACCTTCAGCGCATACACGGACGAGGCGGATTTCACCCTGCGCGACTCGGTGATCTATTTCCGCGGCGAGCCCGTCCTGGACCAGCGCAAGACAAAGCTGCCCGGCATCCACAACGCGGAAAACCTCATGGCCGCGCTGGCGATGGGGTATGCCTTCGGCCTCGACTTTGACAAGATGGCGGCGGCGGTGACCGAGTACACGGCCCCGGCGCATCGTTGCGAGTTTGTGCGCACGCTGAACGGCGTGCGTTTCGTAAACGACTCCAAGGCGACCAATCTCGACTCCGTCGAAAAGGCGATCCTTTCCCAGGAGGGTTCGCTCGTATTGATCGCGGGAGGCAAGGACAAGGGCTTTGAGTTTGATCCCATCGCCCCGCTCATCCGGGGGCGGGTGAACGCGGCGGTGCTCATCGGCGAGATGAAGGAACGCATCGCAAAATCCTGGTCCGGCGTGCCGGTGCAACTGGCCGACACCCTCGAGGAAGCCGTCGAGAAGGCGCGCGCGGTCGCGCAACCCGGCGACACCGTCCTGTTTTCCCCCGGCACCTCGTCCTACGACATGTTCCGCAACTACGGCGAACGCGGCAATCGCTTCAAGGAAGCCGTCAACGCCCTGAACTAAAACGAATCACGAACCCTAACGGATAAGCAAAGAAGCCATGAAAATGAAAAAAGTCGTGAGAATGCCATTGCGCCGCGCTCCACAGCGCCCCCGCCCGCAGGCGGCCCAGCCGATGCGCGCCCGGACGGCGACGGTCGATGAGGCCTACGATGACGAGGAGGAGGATTACGGTGGCGAGGCCGAGCCGAACATGAAGTTCTCGCATGCCGTGGTCGTCGTGCTCGTGCTGCACCTCATCGCGGTCGGCGGCATCTTTGCCTTCAACTCGATCAAGGCCAGGCAGACGGCCGACGCCAAGAGCGGCAAGTCTGCGGCAGTCTCCACGACACCCAATACCGCGACGACCGCCAACGAACCGGAAGTCGCCCCAGCCGACGTGCCAGCCAAGACGGCAACCGCCCCGGTGAAACCGCAGAACCTCGACAGTTGGATCGGGCGCTCGCACACCGTGCAGGCAGGCGAGACGCTCTCCCGCATCGCGGCGCAGTACAAGGTGACCGTCAGCGCGATCGAAAAAGCCAACGAGATCACGAGCTACTCCACGCTGGTGGTCGGCCAGGTGCTGAAGATCCCGCCCACGGGCGCTCCGGAGACGAAACAGACAGCTCCCGCCTCGACCGTGAAGCAAGAAGCCGCTCCCGTCAAAGCCCCCGCTGCCACAGGCACGATCAGCTCTGCCACACGGCCGGCGACGACGGCTGCAACCGCCACGACAACCGAAACCAGCAAGCCCGCTCCCGTCGTGACCGAGACGGAAACTGACACGCCGGGCGCACACGGTACAGCCTCGGGTGATATCTACACGGTGGCCAAGGGCGACAATCCCTACTCCATCGCGAAGAAACTCCACGTGAGCTACACCGATCTGCTTGCCGTCAACGACATCAAAGACCCGACGAAAATCCAGATCGGCCAGAAACTGAAGATTCCCGCAAAGAAGAACTAAACAACCCGACCGCCGATACATAACGCCCCAGGCCGGCCAGCCCGGCCTGAAGCCGTTTCCCGGATCATGCAGAAAAACGCCATCACCGTACTCCTGTTTACTGTGGCAGCACTGACCGCCCTCGGGTTTGTCATGCTCTTCAGTACGAGTGCGTTTGCGCAGGAGAGTCATGGCGACATTTATTTCTTCGTGAAGAGGCAGGGATTCTGGCTCGGCATCTCGGTGGTTGCGGCACTGGTGGGTGCGACGATCGACTATCACTGGTGGCGCAAGCTCTGGCCGGTGTTTTTCGGGGTGGCGTTCGTTCTGCTCCTGTTCTGCTTCGTGCCGGGGATCGGCATGAAGATCAATGGCTCCTATCGCTGGCTCAACCTGGGTGTCGCAACCTTCCAGCCCAGCGAATTTGCCAAGCTCGCCGCCATCTTTTTCACCGCGTGGTGGTTCGAGAAATACGAGGCCAATGCCGGGGAGTTTCTCAAGGGCATCGTGTTTCCGTTTGCGATCGTTTCGATCCTCCTTGCTCCCATCGCCATGCAGACTGACCTGGGCTACACCGCCTTGATCGGCGCCACGACGTTGGCGATCATGTTCATCGCCGGCATCCGCATGCGATGGGTGATTCCCGCCGCCATCGTCGGCGTGGCGGGCATCATCTACGTCGCCACGCACATCGACGAACGCCAGAGCCGGCTCCTGGCGTTCATGGAACCCGAGAAACATCAGGCGGGTTCCGGTTATCAGGGCTATCAGGCGCTGATCGCCTTTGGCTCCGGCGGCACGGAGGGGCTGGGACTCGGCGAGGGTCGGCAAAAGATGTCGTACCTGCCGTATGCGCACACGGACTTTATTTTTCCCATGATCGGCGAGGAGCTCGGGCTGAAATTCACCCTCCTCACCGTCTTTGGCTACCTGCTGATGTGCCTGTGCGGCGTGATGGTGGCCATGAATGCGCGGGATAGGTTCGGGATGCTGCTGGGATTTGGCTGCATCATGATCGTCATTTTGCAATCCATCGTGAACATCGGGGTGACCACATCCCTGCTGCCCAACAAGGGCATGCCGCTGCCATTTATCAGTTTTGGTGGTTCGAATCTGGCAATCTGCTACTTCATGATGGGTATCCTGGTGAACATCCACCGCCACGGGAATCCGCTGGTGTCGGTTTCATCACCCATTCTCAATCACGTAAGAAACTACTGCCGCCTGTGAGCACACCTTTTCGCGTTGTCATAGCCTGCGGAGGCACTGGGGGACACCTGTTCCCCGGGCTGGCCGTGGCGGAAACCTTGAAGCAGCGCGGACACGAGATCCTCCTCATCGTCTCCGAGAAATCCATCGACAGCATCGCGCTGAAGGCGCATCCGGAGTTCCGGGCCGAGAAGCTGCCATCCATCGGCATGCCGTCGGTGCTGTCGCCCGCCTTTGTCCGGTTCCTGCGTCGGTCGTGGGAAAGCCTCGGCCATTGCCGCGATGTGTACCGGAGGTTTCGCCCCTCGGCGGTGCTGGGCATGGGCGGCTTCACCTCGACGGCTCCGCTGCTGGCGGGCCGGATGCAGAAGCTGCCGACCTTCATCCACGAGTCGAATGCCATTCCGGGCCGGGCCAACAAGCTGGCGGCGAAGTTCGTCACCAAGGCGCTGCTCGGGTTCGGCGCGTGCGGCCAGTATTTTGAAGGCAAGTCCTATGCGGTGACCGGCACGCCCGTGCGCAAGAATCTCGGCGGAGCCATCCCGCGCGACGAGGCGCTGACGGCGCTAAAGCTCGATCCGTCGCGCAAGACGCTGCTCGTGATGGGCGGCAGCCAGGGCGCGGCGGGGCTGAATCAAGCCATCTTCAAGTGCGCGCCGCTCTGGGTCGACCAGCCGGTGCAGATCATTCACCTCACGGGCGACCGCGACGACCGGCTGGCAGCGGCGAACTACCAGCGCGAGCACCTGCCGCACTACGTCGCGCCCTTCCATCACAAGATGGAGGAGGTGTATTCCGCCGCCGATCTGGTGATCTCGCGGGCGGGCGCATCGAGCCTGAGCGAGCTTTCGCAATTCGGCCTGCCCTCGATCCTCGTCCCCTACCCCTACGCCACCGACGACCACCAGACGGCCAATGCCAATGTCTTCATCGAGGCCGGTGCCGCCGAACTGGTGCAGGAGTCGAAGATCGCACCGGACTCCTTCGGCGTGCTGGTGACAAATTTGCTGACAAACGATCGCCGCCGCGAACAGATGGCGGCCGCAGCCCGCGCCATCCTGCCGCACGACGCAGCGGGCAACGTGGCTGACGAGGTGGAGAAAGCCGTACGGGAGGCGCAGGCGCAATGAACCTCGCGAGCCTCACGGAATTCCTCACCAGCGGATCGCGCCGCGTGCACCTGATCGGCGTGGCCGGGTCTGGCATGAGCGGCATCGCCGCGCTGCTGCTGGCCCTGGGCCACCGCGTGAGCGGGTCCGACAAGGTCGACACCATCGAGGTCCAGCGTCTGGTCAAGAAGGGGCTGGATTTTCACACGCCGCACCTGTCGGGAGAAGTCAATGGCGTAGAGCTGGTGGTCTACTCCTCCGCGATCAAGGCGGGCAACGTGGCCTACGACGAGGCGACGCAACTGGGCATCCCCATGGTGCGCCGGGCGGACGCGCTGGCCGCGATCATGAACTCCAAGAAGGGCGTGGTGGTGTGCGGCATGCACGGCAAGACCACGACCTCCTCCATGGCCGCGCATGTGCTGCGCTCGTGCGGGCTGAAGCCCTCGCATTACGTGGGCGCGGAGATTCCCATCCTCGGCACGAACGCGCGGTGGGATTCCGAGGGCGAGTACTTCGTGGCCGAAGGCGACGAGAGCGACGGCACGCTGATCAATTACCATCCCGAGCACGCCATCGTGCTCAACATCGAGCCCGAGCACCTGGATTTCTACAAGGACCTCGCCGCCATCGACGCGGTCTACACCAAGCTGGTGACGCAGACGCGCGGCAAGGTGATCTATTGCGGCGACGACGAGGGCGCGACCCGCGTGTGCGCCTCGCACCCCGGCGCGGTGAGCTACGGGCACGACGCGAAAAACCGCTACCGCATCACGGACCTCGTGGTGAAGAACTTCCGCTCGCACTTCACTACCTGGCGCGGCGATGAGAAGCTGGGCGAGGTGACGCTGAACATTCCCGGTGCGCACAATGCGCTCAACGCCCTGGCCGCCATCGCGCTGGCCACGGAGATCGGGCAGCCGTTCGACCGTATTGCCTCCGCCCTCGAGACGTTTCGCGGAGCGCGCCGCCGGTTTGAGATCCGGCACGAGTCGCCGCGAAACATCGTGGTGGACGACTACGGGCATCATCCCACGGAAATTGCCGCCACCATCGCGACCGCGCGCACGGGCGACTGGAAGCGTGTGCTCGTGATGTTCCAGCCGCACCGCTACACGCGCACGCTGGCGCTGAAGGAGGAGTTTGGCCGCGCCTTCGGGCTGGCCGACCATGTGTTCGTCGCGAACGTGTACCCGGCGAGCGAGAAGCCGATTCCCGGCGTGTCGGGCCAGACCATCGTGGATGCGGTGCTGGCCAACGGGCACCCCTCCGCCTTCCATGAGGAGGACATCACCCGCATCCATCAGCTCGCCGGAGCAAAAATCCAGGACGGCGACATCATCCTCAGCCTGGGAGCAGGCAATATCCACGAGGCGGGCGCCCGCCTGGTGAAGGACCTGGAAACCCGGGACGCGCTCAGCGCGGTGATGGGGCCGGGAACGATCAAGCTTTACGAACCGCTCTCGCGCCACACGACGATGCGCGTGGGCGGGCCGGCGCAGTTCTGGGTGGAACCCGAGACCGAGGAAGGTTTTGCCGACCTCGTGAGCTACTGCGACGACCACGACATCCCCTTCATGGTGATGGGACGCGGGTCCAACCTGCTCGTGCGCGACGGGGGCATCCCCGGCGTGGTGGCGCAGCTTTCCCGGGGGGAATTCGCCCGGTACGAGGTCAATGGCCTGGAGATCACGGCGGGCGTGGGCCTCAAGCTCAAGCAGCTCACGGCGGTGGCGCAGAATGCGGGCATCGGCGGCTTTGAGTGGATGGAGGGCATCCCCGGCAACCTCGGCGGCAGCCTGCGCATGAACGCGGGCGCTATGGGGTCGCAGACTTTTGAACAGGTGGTGCGCGTGCGCTATTGCGACATGGACGGCAACATCTTCACCCGCACCCCGGCCGAGATGGAGGTACATTACCGCGACGTGCCCACGCTGCGGCAAAATTACGCGCTCTCGGCCACCTTGCGCGGGTATCCCGCCAGCGCCGAGGACATCGCCGCAAAGATCGCCGAGTCCACGCAGAAGCGCAAAACCTCGCAGCCCATCGCGGCCAGCGCGGGGTGCATCTTCAAGAACCCGACGTCCATCCCGGCGGGCAAGCTGGTCGATGAACTGGGATTCAAGAACTTCGCCGTGGGCCGGGCCCGCGTCTCCGAGGTTCACGGCAACTTCATCGTCAATGATGGCGGGGCGACCGCCGAGGAAATCCTCACGCTGATCGGCGAGATCAAGGCCGCCGCAGCACGGGAGCGCGGGATCGAATTGGAAACCGAAGTACAGATCGTAGGAGTGGACGCATAATGAGCAGTGGAATTTTGAACGACAAAGTGGTGGCGGTGCTGATGGGCGGACCAGGCGCGGAGCGCGAGGTCTCGCTGCGATCGGGAGCCGCCGTGGCGCGCGCGCTGGGCACGCTGGGCGCAAAGGTCGTCGAGATCGACGTAACCGGGCCGCATTTCACCCTGCCCGAGGGCGCGCACCTGGCGTACAACATGATTCACGGCACCTTCGGCGAGGACGGCCAGATCCAGGAAATCCTCGAGGCTAAGGGCGTCCCGTACACTGGCGAAGGAGTCGAGGGCAGCAGGCTCGCCTTTGACAAGATCGAGAGCAAGCGGAAGTTCGACGCTGCCGGGGTGCCGACGGCGGCCTTTGAAGTGCTCGGTCGCGGAGATCAGCCCGGCCTCACCGCCCCGTATGTCATCAAGGCCCCGCGCCAGGGGTCCAGCGTGGGCGTACACATCATCCACGACACGGCGCATGTCTCGGCGGCGCTGGAGGATTGTTTCCAGTTCGGCGACGAGGTGCTGGTGGAGGACTTTGTCAAAGGCCGCGAACTGACGATCGGCATCCTGGGCGGCAAGGCGCTACCCGTGATCGAGATCGTGCCCAACGAGGGATTTTACGACTACGCGCACAAGTACACGAAGGGTGCTTCCTCGTACTACGTGCCCGCCGAGATCGGCGAGGAAAACACCCGCCGGGTGCAGGAAGCCGCCGAGGCCGCGCACAAGGCGTTGGGACTGGAAATTTATTCGCGAGTGGATATTCTGTTGGCCGCCGACGGCAGCTTGAGCGTGCTGGAGATCAACACGATCCCGGGCATGACGGAAACCAGCCTGCTGCCGAAGGCTGCGGCGGTGGTCGGACTCGACTTCCCCGCGCTTTGCGAACGCATTGCCGAACTCTCTCTGGCCCGACATAACCGATGATCCAACGCCGCTCCACCGCACGTCCCGCCAACCGCCGCTCGAGGCATGCCTCGCCGCGCGCGCATCTGCTCGACGTGCAAATCCGCACCTCCACGGCGCGAAGGCAGCGGAATGAAAAGGTGGGCAAGTGGGTCTTCAACCTCGTGCTGCTCGGGTCCGTCTCGGTGGCGGCGGTGCTGGGACTCAAGACCGGGCTGGACAAGTTCTTCTTCCAAAACGCGGACTACACGCTCAAGCGCATCAGCCTTGAACTCGACAACATCCTGACCCGCGAGGAGGCCCTGGAGGAAACCGGGCTGCGCGAGGGCGAGAATATTTTCTCCGTCGACCTGGCCAAGGTGGAGGCGAAGCTCAAGGCGATCCCGCAGGTGGCAAGCGTCCACGTCGAGCGCGAACTCCCCGACCATATCTCGGTGACCATGACGGCCCGCGATCCGGTGGCCTGGGTGGCCGCGCCGGGCGAGACCGGCGACGTGACCGCCTCGGAGAAGTCCATGCTGGTCGACGCGACGGGCTACCTCATGCGCCCGCGCCACATCCAGCCCGAATACTTTCACCTCCCCGTGATCTACGGGGTGAAAAGCGACGACGTGCAGGACGGCGAACTGCTGGCCAATGAAGACCTGCGCGTGGCGCTCAACCTCATTCAAACCGTGTACTCGCGCCCCGAGTCGCTGCTGCGCATCCGCACGCTCGACATCTCGAAGGGGTACAGCATCACGGTCGTAAACGACCAAAACGCCCATATCGTCTTTGCCGCGTCCAACTTCGACGAGCAGCTCGCCCATTTGCAGAAGCTGCTCCAGCATTGCGAGGAGACGGGCCGCACCCTGGAGAAAGTGAATTTAATGGTTAAGCGGAACACCCCTGTAACCTTCGTCGTCGCCTCGGCCCCACCCGAGGTCACGCAGAAATCCCAACCCATCGGAAGCTCGCCGAAAACCCGGAGAAACTAATGGCTCGCTCGGACATCCTCGTCGGTGTGGAGGTGGGAACCTCCAAGGTTTGCGCGGTCGTCGGAGAGACGGGCCGTGAGGGAACGCTGCGCATCCTCGGCGTGGGCTCGGCCCCATCGCGCGGCGTGCGCAAGGGTGAGATCGTGGACATCGCCATCGCGACGGAGTGCGTGCACGACGCCCTGGCTGATGCCGAGACGAACAGCGACGCCGAGATCGGCAGCGTGTCGGTCGCGGTGACGGGCAGCCACATCCGGAGCTTCAACAGCCGCGGCGCGATCCTGATCCCGTCGGAGCGCTTCGAGATCGACGAGGAGGATGTCTCCGAGGTTGCCGTGAAGGCGCGCGAGGTGAACATCCCGACGGAAAACGCCTTTCTGCATTCCATCATCCAGCATTACTACGTGGACGGCCAGGACGGGGTGCTCAACCCCATCGGCATGGTCGGCCGCAGGCTGGAGGCAGATTACCATATCATCCACGGCGTGAAGACGCGCCTGCAAAACACCCTGCGCTGCATCCGCGAAAACGGCGTGCAGCTCGACGAGGTGGTGGTGAACTCCCTCGCCTCCGCGCAGGCCGTGCTCGACCAGCACCAGAAGGATCTCGGCGCGGTCGTGATCGACATGGGCGGCGGAGTGACGGATTACATCGTCTACGAAAACGGCGCGGTGCGGCACAGCGGCGTGCTGGCCGTGGGCGGCGACCACATCAGCAACGACATCTCGCTCGGGCTGCGCATTCCCCTCACCCGCGCGGAGAAGCTGAAGGTCGAGGAAGGCTCCACCGTGCTCGGCCAGGGGACGCCGGGCGAAATGATCGTGCTGAAGAACGACGCGGGATTCTCCGGCAAGGAGGTCGAGCGCGAGATGCTCAACACGATCATCCATGCGCGCGTGCGCGAGATGTTTGAACTGATCCGCAAGGGGATCGAGAGCGAAATCCCGCTCCACCTGCTCGGCGCGGGCGTGGTGCTGACGGGCGGCTGCAGCCTGATCAAGGGCATCAAGGACGTGGCGGAGTCGGTCTTCGACCTGCCGGTGAGCCTCGCGCGCGAGGCGGGGGTGTCGGGGCCGAAGTCGGTGCTGAACAACCCGCAGTACTCGACGGCGATCGGCTTGATCAAGTTTACCCAGGCTTTACGGGCGGAAGAGGAAGACCCCGGTCTTTTCGGCTCGGTGCTCCAGAAAATCGGGGGAATCTTCCGCAGAAAGGGCTAGATCTCCATGATTTCCTATCCACGATCCGAAGCCGGGGAACCGGCGAGCGTCCAGGCCCTCGTGCTCGGACTGGGCAATGCCGGCGTGCATCTCGTGGATCGCCTGACGATGTCGGGCATCGCGGAGGCGGAGTTTATCGCGCTGAACACCGACGCGCAGTCGCTGGCCTCGTCGATCACGCAGACGAAGATCGCGCTGGGCCAGAAGGTGACGCGCGGACTCGGCACGGGCGGAGACCCGGAGGTGGGCTACGAGGCGGCGCAGGAGTCGCTGGGGGAGATTCGCTCCGCGCTTGAGGGCGCGCAGATTGTTTTCCTCTGCACCGGACTCGGCGGCGGCACCGGATCGGGCGTGGCCCCGGTCATTGCGGAATCCGCCCGCGAGGCGGGAGCGATCGTCATTTCCATCGTCACATCGCCGTTTTCCTTCGAGGGCAAGCGGCGGAGCGCCCAGGCGCGTGAGGGCCTGGCAGGCGTGGCGGAGTTTTCCCACGCGGTGCTGCATTTTGAGAACGACCGCATGTCGGAGCTGGCCTCGCCACGCGCCGGAATCGAGGAGACGTTTTCCATTTCCGACAACTTCCTCGGCTCTGCCGTGATCTCCCTGCTGGAAATCCTGCGAGGCGGCGCGCCGCTGCCGGTGGGGCTGGCCGATGTGTTGTCCGTGCTCGGCGGGGGTTCCGCTGCCGCGCTCTTCGGTCGTGGCGAGGCGACCGGCGACAACCGCGCCCACGAGGCGCTGGAGCGCGCGCTGAAAAGCCCGCTGCTCGACCGAGGCCGACTGCTGGCCGAGAGCCACGCGATCATTTCCCACATCTCCGGCCCGGCCTCGCTGTCCTTCGCGGAGGTCGCCGCCATCATGCGCGAACTCGGCAAGCATGTCGCCGATACCGCCCAGCTTTTCCTCGGGGTCACCACCCTGCGGGATACGAACTCACCCGTAACGGTGACGCTGGTCGGCAATTATGCCGCAGGCGACCTGGATGCGCAGCCCGTCGTCGAGCACCACGCCGAGCGTCCCGCTCCGCGCCAGCGCCCGACTTTTGCCGCCCCGGCTCCCCAGCATGAGGAGACGGAATCCGCACCGGCCCCGCGCCCGCGCCATACGCCCGCACCCGTGGTCGAGGAACCCGCACCGCTCTTTTCCGATTCCACCGAGGAGCCGGCTGAGGAAGTTCCAGAAGCCGCGCCCGCTCCAGTACCAACACCGCCTCCGGCAGCCCGTCCAGTGGCCGCTCGCGAGCATCGCGCCCCTGCCGCACCCAAGCCGCAGCCGCAACCGGCAGGCCCCCCGACCGCGCCCAAGGTAAAGCAGGAGACGCTTCAGTTTGAATCCGTCGCGCGCGGACGCTTCGAGAAAAGCGAGCCGACGATCGTGGAGGGCGAGGACCTTGACGTGCCCACCTTCCTGCGCATGCGCGGGAAGACCCGTTAAGCCACCGCTTTCAGCGCCGCTGGAAATTCGGCAAGAATATCCCTTTTTCCAGTTTGACAATGCACAGGGGCAGGCGCAGCCTTTGGGCCAACCCACGTGAAATCCATGCTCAGAAGCGCTATGCTCTGCCTGGTTGCGTCTACCGCCATCTCCACGGCGTTACATGCGCAAGACACTCCGAACACAACCATCCACCCCGGTTCGCCCGCCTACCTCGATTCGCTCGACGGGTTCCGTGGAGTCAAATTCGGCACGGAATTTGGCAAATTCACGGGACTGGTTCTCGATCAGGATCGCGGGAAGCTGAAGCTGTACACGAAGAAAAGCGAAGACCTGACGCTCGGCCTGGCCAAGCTCTCGGCTGTCGTCTATCACTTCTTCGATGGCAAGCTCCAGGCCGTGACGATTCACACGACCGCGGTGCCCGACGGGCGCACGCTGACGGCGATTGCGAACTCCGGCTTCGGGGCGGGCACGAAGCTCGACCCGTACAACACGATCTGGCAGGGCGAGACCGCCTGGGCTCAGCTCTCGCAGAATGAACAGACCGGCGAGATGACCCTCACGATCGGCGATGCCGAACTCTCCCGCGAACTTGGAACCTACGAACAACAGCAGGCCCAGGAGGCCGCCGCGCAACTCTAAACTCCACATAGAGCCATGAAGAACACTTCACTCAAGCAGTCGCTCCCCGCGTTGATCGCTGTCACCGGCGGAGCCCTCGCCGCAGGCGCCGCCTCGGCGGAAGCCGCGCAGTCCGCCACCCGCCCCACGGCGGCCACGAACGAAACCGCACTCGAAGCCCGCATCAGCAACGTGCAGGACAAGCTCAACGGAAAGCCCGGCGTGACCTTTGCCGAGCGCTCCATGGAGACCCCCGAGGGGCTCCAGACCTTCTGGTGGGGCAACTGGCACAACGGCGGCTTCGGCCCCGGAGCCTGGCACAACTGGGGCAATGGCGGCTGGCACAACTGGGGCAACGGCTGGGGTAACGGCGGCTGGCACAACTGGCATAACTGGGGCAACTTCTAAGCCTCGCCGGGAAACCCATATCCCTTGCGTCTCACCTCGCACGTCTTTGCGGGGTGAGACTTTTTTCCTTCCGTGAACGAGACCGGATCATCGAATCCACCGGGCTGCGCGCCCGATCCGTGGATCACGCTGCTGGTATTGCAGCCGTCGCCCTTTTGCAACATCAACTGCGACTACTGCTACCTGCCCAACCGCACGTCGACGAAACGCATGTCGATGGAGGTGCTGGAAAAGGCGGTGGAGCGCACCTTTGCCTCCGATCTCGTGCAGGGCGACCTCACGCTCATCTGGCACGCGGGCGAACCGCTGGCCGTGCCGATCGCGTGGTACGAGGACGCCATCCAGGTCATCCGGCGCATCGCGCCGCCAGGACCGCAGATCCGGTACTCCGTCCAATCCAATGGCACGCTGCTCAACGACCAGTGGTGCGACTTCATCCAGCGCGAGAATTTCTGCGTGGGCCTCAGTATTGACGGCCCTGCCTTCCTCCACGACGCGCATCGCAAGACGCGGCGCGGCGAGGGAACGCACGCCGCCGCCATGCGCGGTCTGCGCCTGCTACGCGAGCGCGGCATCCCGTTTCACGTCATCTCGGTGATCACGCGCGAGGCGCTGGGGCATGCGGAGGAGATTTACGATTTCTTCGAGGCCGAGGGCGTCGAGCGGCTCGGGCTGAACATCGAGGAGGTGGAGGCCAACAACATATCGTCCACCCTCGCGGCACGCGAGGATGCGCGGGTGCGCGAGTTTTACGAGGTGATGTTCCAACGGCAGAAGGAACGGCGGACGATCACGATCCGCGAATTTGACGCTGCACGGCAGAAGGTCCTCGGCGGCGTGTCGCTGCGGGACTTTGACTTTCCGTGGTTCAACGAGCAGGCGCGCCCGTTTGGCATCGTGAGCGTGGACTGGGAGGGGAACTTCGCCACGTACTCGCCGGAGTTGCTGAGCATGCCGGTGGACCCGTACGGAACGTTCGCCTTTGGCAACGTGAAGACGGACGACTTTTGCGACGCGCTGGAGAGGCCGAAGTTCCAGCAGGTGCTGGCGGACATTCAGGCAGGCATCCGCAAATGCGCGGCCACGTGCAGCTACTACGGCTACTGCGGCGGCGGGGCTCCGGCGAACAAGTATTACGAGAACGGCACTTTTGCCTCCACCCAGACGATGTACTGCCGCTATTCTGTGCAGATGCCGCTGGAGATCGTTCTCTCCGACATCGAAAAGGATCTCCAGTTGGCGACTCCGTCAACTGCATGAAAAAAGCCCTCATCCTCGCCTTCATCGCGGCCGCCATCCTGGCGGTCGCTCAGTCCCCCGAAATGAACGACCTCTCCGCGAGCAACGCGCTGGGCGGCAGGCAGGTCCTCGACGCGATCCGCAACGCCACCACGGTGACGGTGCAGCGTGTGGACACGATCTTCCCGCCCGAGGATGATCCCAACGGCAAATCGAAGGTCGTCGATCTCGGCGAGCCATTCGCCGTCCCGGCTGAGCAGGCCCAGGCGCTGAAAGATGCGTTTTGCAGCGGCAAGACGTACCTGTCGCCCTCCAAGACATGCCGGTTCCGCGCGAATGTGCGGTATGGATTCGAGGGAGCCGGCGACAAGGTGACGCTGGTGCTGTGCTTTGGCTGCGGCGAGATGGAGGTGTGGCAGAAGGGCGAGATGGTATCCTTCGGCCCCTTCGACGGCGGGTACGGCCACATCCTGAAGCTCACCCAGTCGCTTTTCCCCAAAGACGAATTCCTCGCGCAGTTTGACGAGAAGATCTTCCAGGAGCGCGCGAAGCGAATGGAAGTGATCAAGCCGTAGGGCGCTTGAACAGAAGGTCGCAAAGGACGCAAAGGGCTGCCGCCCGTATTGGCGGGGCGGCGTTTTATTTAGCGAGGCGCCCCTGTGGAGGCGTAGGGTCGGCATCCTGCCGACCTCTGAATGGGGCGGAACAATCACGGCGCACGTCGGCGCTCAGATTGGAGGAGAAGTCCGGCATGCCGGACGCCCACCCTACGATCGGGTTTTCGAAACGGTCTGCCGTCTTTCGTGACCTCGGCTCGGCTTTTATTTCCACGCCCGGCTTTAGCATCAGTCTTCTGCCTTTCCCTTTGTTTCCTTTGCTTCCTTTTGTTTCAGAATCCTCCCCGTCCGGTCGACGGCAAGCCAGTCATACTGTGTGACAAGGGCGGGTTACCATCGCGCCTTGCCGTGTGGCGTGGGCCGGGGCATGATGCCGCCGTGCAAATCGGTTTGGACAATTTTGTCGCGGCGGCCCCAGACCCCGTGACCGGCGAACAGCGCGACCCCTCCCAGCGTCTCAGCGACCTGCTGGATGAGATCGCCTATGCCGATGAGGTGGGTCTGGATGTGGTTGGCATCGGAGAGCATCACCGCGAGGAGTTCCTCGATTCCGCCCCCGCCATCCTACTCGCAGCGGCGGCAGCGCGCACGAAACGCATTCGCCTGGCCAGCGCCGTGACGGTGTTGAGCGCGGACGATCCGGTGCGGGTGTTCCAGAATTTTGCGACGATCGACATTCTTTCGCGGGGCCGCGCCGAAATCATCGCGGGACGCGGTTCCTTCGTGGAGGCGTACCCGCTCTTTGGGCTGAACCTGGAGGATTACGACGACCTTTTCACCGAGAAGCTCGACCTGCTGATCAAGCTGCGAGACAACAAGGTCATCACCTGGGAGGGCAAGTACCGCCCCGCCCTGCATGAGCAGACGGTGTATCCGCGTCCCGTGCAAGACCCGCTGCCCGTCTGGGTGGGCGTCGGTGGTTCGCCGGGGTCCTTTGCCCGCGCGGGCGTGCTGGGATTGCCCCTCATGGTCGCCATCATCGGCGGCGAGCCGCGACGGTTCCGCCCCATGATCGACCTTTACCGCGAAGCAGGCCGCCGCGCCGGGCATCCGCCGGAGCGCCTCAAGGTCGGCGTGCACGCGCTCGGCTATGTCGCGGAGACGAATGAGAAGGCGGCGGATGATTATTTCCCCGGTTACGAGCGGATGTTCACCCAGATCGGTCGCGAGCGTGGCTGGCCTCCGGTGAAGCGCATCCACTTTGACATGCTGCGCGGCCCCGAGGGCGCGCTCATGGTCGGCGACGTCGAGACGGTGGTGGAGAAGATCCTCCACTACGACCAGGTGCTCGGCGGCATCTCGCGCATCACCTTCCAGATGAGTCCCGCCTCCCTCCCGCACGAGAAGGAGATGAAAGCCATCGAGCTCCTCGGCAAACAGGTGTCCCCCTGGGTGAACACCGTGCTGGCAAAGAAAGCGAACGGGTAGCCGGGAGCGAGCGAGAATAATCACCGCAGCGATAACGTCCGCACTGGATGCCAAGCGCGGTGGAGAGCGAAAGCGCAGCCTCCGAGATCGCAACGGACAGCAGCCTCGGCATTCCCACCGTGCGGCACCTGCGCACGGAGGTTCCGCCGCCGCTTTCAATCTCGCCCTGCGTAGAGCGGGTTCCAGCGATTGAGATTTGCTCCGAGGTCAAAGGTCTTTTCGACCGGCAGCGTCTCGATATGACCGTCGACAAAAGCAAAGTTTGAGCGTCCGCCGTGACGCTTGGAGTCCACCGCCACCTGAGCCGCTGTATCGGTGGTCCATTGGTGAGCCATGAAATGATCGGCTCCGGCGGAGGAGTTTGCATTCTCGGCAAGGAGCACTGTGCGTGTGGGGTAGTTGACATTGACGAGCCGGTGCCAGGTCGCCGGGCTGCCTGCATAACTATCTCGCGACATGATCGGCATCCCGGCCGGGGTGTATCTCCGCTCGGAGGTCAGCTCAAAAAATACGTTCATCGCGTAACTCATCGCAGGAAGACCGTCCGGACTCTTGATCTGATTGGCCGGACACTGAAAAGCTTTACGCGCCCGGTAGTCGCTCCCGGCGTCAAGAAGAGGTTCGTCCAAGTAGGGGGCTACAGCCAACGCCCACGAGCCGCCGGAGTGGGATGTCTTGGGAAACGTCCCCTGGTCCTGGGCGTAGGCAATGATCCCCCGGCTGAGAGAGCGCATCCTGCCAGCACATTCCACCCCATGAGCCTTGTCGATCGCGGAACGGTATCCGACAAAACCCATGACACTGAGGATGCCAATGATGCCGATGGCGGCAAGAAGCTCTATGAGAGTAAAGCCTCCGGCGGAGCGGGTAATGCAGGCTTTTCTCAACACGATCAGGCTTGGTGACTCGCAATCTTTTCCCGGCGGCGACGCCAGAAATACAGGCAAGCCATTCCTCCCAGCACGCCCAACATCCAGGTGGAAGGTTCCGGCACGGCCACCCAGTTCAGCGTGATCGAGGCAGAAGTCCAGTCCGAGAGGGCATTGCCATAGCCGTCACCGACGTAAATCTCGAAAGTTGCGGAGTACGAGCCAAGCCCTGACGCAACGAAAACAGGATGCCACATGCTGATGCCCGAGCTATCGCCCCAGGCAATATTGTTATCGTAGGCCGATCCTTCCCCATAGACCTGCAGCCACTCGGAAGATGACGGCGGATCCTGGCCCCAGACATCGATGTAATAGCCTACGTCGTAGCCACTGAGTCCCGGCGAAATGGAAGTCGCCTTGATGTAGACATAGCTCGCGGTGGGAAGCAGCTCAACATTGCCGGAGGTGACATAGAAGCCGAATCGGGTACTGAAGGGCAGATTCTGCTGGGTAGGGTCCAACTGGGAATACCAGCCAGCCGACGATTGAGCAGGATTGAAGACCGCATCAGAATAGGGCTTGCTGCCCCAAACCACATAGTCTTGGAGCGAATACATCGTCACGGTGCTTGATGCTCCGCCCAGGGTGACGGAAACTGATTTGGCCGAGATGTCAAAATTCACGGCAGGCATCACCATGCCGCCGGTATCGTCTGGCCCCGGGATGTAATTGAGCAAAGTCTCCGCATGGCAGCCAAAAGCCACCATGCCGAAAACCGCCGCCACTCCCAGGACCTTCCGCGTGATCGAGTGCATCACAGCCGTGCCAGCCTGCGGCGGAGAAAGAAGATCCCGGCAATGCCGCTGATCACAAGCGCATACGTCGATGGCTCCGGCACTGTGGCGGCATACGAAAGTGAATACGGCGTCGCTCCCACTACAGCAGTGACCGAGTCAACGACGTCAGCATAGGCAGAGCCGGTCGTATCGGTCACGATCGAGATCGTGTAGTTCAGGGAATAAGTGGTTGGCGTGGTATCTGTGCTGACAACCACGGGATGAAGCATGTTCATGAACGACTCACCATCCCAGATAAGGTAATTGGAACTCGTGAGAAGATCCCACGCAACGTCATTCGAGTCATACATCATGGCACTATTCATGTCGTTAGTGCCATTGTTGTAGTAATAGACCGAGGCGTTGCTCGCGACGGTGCTCGTGCCCTGATAAGTGATGGAATCAAGGTGAATGGCCAGAGCGTAGCCGTTTGACGAAAGATAGGAGGCAAAGTCTCCTTCCAGGCTGAAGCCAAACCAGCGGCTCCAAGCCTCACCAGCACCGCTATAGGAAGGAGGATTCAATACCGGAGCCCATCCGGCAGGCTTCACCGTCGTGTCCATGCCAGTCGCATAGGCCGCTGTCGTGCTGGCAAAGTAGCTGCTGGAGTACCATTGAGAGGTGGTCTTCAGCTTCTGCACGGAATTCAGGTCTCCCTGATTGGACCAGCTAATCGTTCCGGTCCCAGAGTTGTAGCCAAAGTAGGCCATGTACATCCCGTCCGGCCATCCGACCGCGCTGAGCGCCGTCGCTGCCCGTGCGGAAGGAGCTACGCAGAAGACCGCCGCCGCCAGGCCAACGAGGAAACAGACCCTGACTCCTGAAAAACCGGAGAACGCATATCTCGCGAGGCCCGAAAGGGCATACACTCCTGCAGCAAAGGAAGATTTCATGGGCCGGGATGAAAACCCCGTTCCCTCCAACGGTCAATGTGGCAAAATGCCGCACCACCTGGTCAGCAAGCGCGACAAAAAACCCGCAGGCCCTTTATCTAAGCGCCTTCGCGGGCGGCACGGCGAGCAGAAGGTTCGACTGGCCGGGACGCCATTTGTAGCCCGTGCCGAAGGGAAGTGGCAATACATCCGCAGGATTGGCAAAGGCGGCGGTCAGGTCGGGCTGGTAATACTTGGCGAAGATGTCGAGCGTGCCCGTGTAGGTGCCAAAGAGCCACGTGCGCCAGCCGTTCTGGGCGAAGAATTTATAGGGAATGCCCGAGTCGTCCTGGAGGACGGAGGAGGCGTTTTCCAGCAGGAACGAGCGGATGCGGCCAAAGTACGTCTCGTGCGTGAGGTAGGACGCGGCCTTGAGATAGACGTTGCCGGGACCGAACTGCCCGGCCCATTTCAGCACGCCGGGGTTGGACTTCACCGCGTCGTCGGCGACGTTGGACTGCACGTAATAGATGGTCTGCGTACCAGCGCCGAGCGCACGGCGGAAGACGATCTTCACTCCCGGTAAGACGCCCTTTCCGCCTGCGTAGGTCGTGCCGTAATCCTGGAGATTGCCGGATGAGTCGATACCGATGTAGCTGGTGGAAAGAATCTCCCCGCCCGCGAGCGCAATGAAGGAACTCATCACCGGGAGCACACCCCGGAAGGCGGCGCGGTCGAGGTCGACCTTCATATCCTTGGTGATGAAGAAGCCGTAGGAGAGCACGGACTCGACGGAGCGCCGGAGATTGGCCAGCGCCTCATCGAGAGCCTCGGGGGTCAGCGAGGAGATCGGCGCGATGGAGCCGACGGGTTCCAGGCCGCCCAGAAGATAGGCCGGGGCGTCGGGATAGTAGGCGAGAGGGCTGGCGGCATCGGGGCCGCCGAAGAAATAGATGACCGGGCGCGACATGGGAATGCGCGGGGCCAGCTCGGTCGCGCTCCATGTGCCCATCTTGGTGAAGTAGTTTTCGTAGTAGCGGTTCCAGAGTTTCGCCATCTCGGCGGCGTGGGTCTGGTAGATGGACGACTGCTGATAGGCGGCGAGCGAGGCGACGGGGCGACCGGCGAGGAACTGCGCGATGTCGTTAGCGTTGTCGACAACGGGTGCGTCCACCGGCAGGGCGCGGCGAATCTCCTGCCCCTGGGCAAACGCAACGACGAACAGCGCAACAACGAGAAACCACGATCTCATGCCGATAGCCTTCGCTTCCTGAGCGGGAAATAAAGCAAAAAACCAATCAGCAGCGTCGCCGCCCCGGCGAGGGCGTGGATGGGTTTGTCGTGCGCCGAGTAGGCCATGGCGAAGAGATTCAGGGCCAGAAACACGATGGGAGTGACGGGGTATCCCCAGCAGCGGAAAGGACGAGGCAATCCCGGCTGTCGCCAGCGCAGAACGATGACGCCCAGCACGGCGAGGAAGCTGCACGCGAGGATGGCGAATTGCGCATAGACCAGCACGGCTTCAAAGGTCGCCGACAGGAGCAGGATCACGACGATCGTCGTCTGCAAGCCCAGCGCCGGGAGCGGCACACCGCCCGAGCGGGTGGCCGAGAGCACCTTGAGCGAGGCCAGATCGCGCCCGATGGCCTGGGCCACGCGAGGCCCGGCCCACGTCATGGCGCTGATGGCGGAGATGAGTCCGATGCTGATGAGGCCCGACATGATGCGCCCGCCCTCCTCGCCCAGCAGATGCTCGGCAGCGATCTGGCCGACCTCGATTTTATCCACGTAGTCCTGCAGCGGCGCGGCGGCGAGGAAGACGGCATTGATCGTGACATAGAGGACGGTGACGATCACGGTGCCGATGAGGAGCGCCCAGGGAACGGTGACCTCCGGGCGTCGCACCTCGCTGAGGATGTACGCGGCGGCATTCCAACCCGTGTAGGCGTAGAGGACAAACATGAGCGAGATCGCAAAAGGCGTGCTCACCATGAGCGCGAAGTCCCCTGGCTTTGGCGCGAAGCTCACGGGATGCGCGGTTTCCTTCCACACGCCGATGATGATGAAGGCGACGACGAGGCAGACCTTCAGGCAGGTCACGACGACCTGGAAATTCCCGCTCGCCCGCACGGTGAGGGAGTGCAGCAGTGCGACGAGGAGCACGACAACCATCGAAGCCACACCGGGATGCACCCCGGGGAAGGTGGCGGCGAGGTAGCCGCCAAAGGCCATCGCCGCGAGGGCGATCGGCGCGGCGAAGCCGACCGTCACCGAGACAAACCCCGCCATGAATCCGATGGCCGGGTGATAGATACGCGAGAGAAAGTAATATTCCCCGCCGGAACTCGGCAGAGCGGAGGCCAGCTCGGCGTAGCTCAGCGCCCCGCAAAGTGCGACGAGGCCGCCGAGCAGCCAGACCATGAGGACGGGGAATGTCGAAGGCAACACCGCCACCTGAAACCCGAGGCTGGTGAAGACCCCGGTGCCGATCATGTTGGCCAGCACCAGGGCGGTGCAGGTGATGAGGCCGACTTTGCGAAATTCCATCGTCCTCCGATTCGTGTACGACCCTACGGTCGCGTGTAGCTCACTGGGTCGCCGCTGTTGGCCTGCGGAGCAATCCAGAGGCTGTATTTCCCGGCATCCACGCGCCACTTGCCATCGCGTCCCACGTAGCCGAGCACCTCGTCGGTGATGTCAAAGACGACCTCCTTTTTCTCACCGGGGCGGAGCTTGATGCGCTGAAAGCCACGGAGTTCCTGATACGGACGAGCGCCCTCGGGGCAGAAGAACTGCCGCACGTAAAGCTGCGCCACCTCGGTACCCTCGCGGTCGCCGGTATTCGTAACGACGGCATGGATCTGGGCAGGCTTGCCGTTTTCGCCCGGAATGACCTCAGCCTTGCCATACGAGAAGGTCGTGTAGGTGAGTCCATAGCCGAAGGGGAACATCGGCTCGCGGCTCATGTCGCGGTAGTCGATGAAGCCCTTGTCGGGGCGGCCCGTGTTGTAGCGGTTGTAAAAGATCGGAACCTGTCCAGTGTCGGTGGGCCACGAGATGGTCAGGCGGCCGGAGGGATTCACATCGCCAAAGAGGATGTCGACGAGACCGGGGCCAGCCTGGATGCCGGGCTGCCATGCGGCAATGACCGCCGAGGCCTTGGCAAAGATGGAGGGCAGCGCGAGCGGACGTCCGCTGAAGAGCACGACGACGACCGGCTTGCCCACGGCGGCGATGGTGTCAAAGAGCTCCTGCTGACGTCCTGTGAGCGTGATGCGCGCACGAGAGGCGTTTTCTCCCGTCCAGCTCCAAGGCTCGCCCAGCGCCATGATGACGAGGTCGGACTCGCCCGCAGCGCGAACGGCGGCAGGCAGATCAAAGACACCCATCGGCGGCGCGACGCTCTTGTCGAGGACGACGGTGCCGTCGGTGAGGGTCTTGGTGCGCGGCTGGGAGCCGTTGATGTCGCAGCCCTGCACGACCTTGACCTCGCCATCGGCCCCGACGCGGCTCTTCAACGCAGTGGCGAGGGTAACGACGTCCTTGGCCTTGCCCTGCGAAATCCAGCACCCGAGCATCTCGCGCTTCTCATCGCCAAAGGGGCCGATGAGCGCGATGCGCTTGATGTCGGACGCGATCGGGAGGATGGCGCGCTGTTTCGGCGTCGGTTTCGGAGTAGCCGTCGGCGCAGGGGTCGAGGCGTTCGGGTTCTGCGGCACGGTGCCGGGAGTCGGCGAGGGTGTGCCGGTCGGCGGGGTGCTCAGAAACGGTTCGTTTTTCAGGAGGACGGCAGAGCGGGCCACGGCGGAGCGGGCGAGCGCGATGGACTCGGGCGCGAGGATGGTCTTCGCATACGCCTCGGGGTCGGTGTATGGCTGCTCAAAGATGCCGGAGAGGAATTTCACGCGCAGGACGCGGCGCACGGCCTCGTCCACCACGGAGATCGGGAGCGTGCCATCGGCGATCTTTGGCGGGAGGAGGGTGAAGGTCTTCGACATCATCTCCATGTCGTTGCCCGCCTTGAGCGAGGCGAGAGCCGCGCCGACATCGTCTGGAGCGTAACCCCAGTCGACGACTTCCTGCACACCCTCCCAGTCGCTGACGACGAAGCCCTTGAAGCCCCATTCGCCGCGCAGCAGGTCGGTGAGCAGCCAGTGGTCGGCGGCGGCGGGGATGCCGTCATTCGCATTGAATGCGCTCATCACCGTGAGCGCACCGGCATCCACGCCGGCGTGGAAGGGCGGGAGGTGGAAATTGCGAAAGATGAAGGGCGGGATTTCCGTGTGGTTGTAATCCCGTCCGCCGACGGAGGCGCTGTAGCCGGCGAAGTGCTTCAAGCAGGCGACGACGCGGCCCGCGTCCGCGGGATTCGTCCCCTGGAAGCCTCGCACGGAGGCGGCGACGTAGAGGGAATTCAGGTACGGGTCCTCGCCGAAGGTCTCGGCCACGCGGCCCCAGCGGGCGTCGCGGGCGAGATCGCACATGGGGGCAAAGGTCCAGTTCAGCCCCATCGAGCGCGCCTCGCGGGCGGCAATGGTTTGCGCCTGCTCGACGAGATCGGGGTCCCAGGTACAGGCCAGCCCGAGCGGGAGCGGAAACACGGTGCGATGGCCGTGGATGACATCCGCGCCGAAGAGCAGCGGGATGCCGAGGCGGGTCTCCTCGATGGCCGTCTTCTGCATGGCGTTGCGGTACTGCGCGTCCTCCAGCATGAGGATGTACGCGCCGACAGAGCCGGTGCGGATGACGGAGAAGAACTGTTCCATGTCCTTCTCCATGCCGACATCGATCAACCGCTGCGTGAGCTGACCGATCTTTTCGTCGACGGTCATGCGGGAGAGGAGATCCTCGACCCGCTCGTCGACCGGGAGGGAGGCGTCGTGGTAGTCACCCGCCTGAGCGACGGGACAGAGAGAGGCCAGGGCGAGGCCCAACGCTCCGGCGCAGAGCCGGAATGAACGCGGAGTCATGGTGGTGAGATAATCAGGGCCGTTTCACGAGCAATCAAAACGACGGAAATTTTCACCGGGGAAAACTCAGGAGATCCGGATGGGCAGACCGCCCTCGGACTGCGAGTGAATCTGCTGCCAGAAGTACCGCAGGCTGGGTGTGATCTGGCGGGGCAGCGTGCGGGTGAATTTGCCCTCCTGAATCTCGCGCGGCTGGGGCACGATCTTGTCGGAGAGGCCGGTGATCCTGGCCCGGTAGAGAAAAACGATGGCGTCCTTGTCGGGGCGGTCAAAGATGCCGATGAGGATCGGCGAGTGGACCTTGAGCTTCGTCTCCTCAAAGACCTCGCGGGAGAGGCAATCCAGCAGGCTCTCGCCGCGCTCGATTTTGCCGCCGGGAAGGGTCCACTGCTTGTTGCCGCGCTTTTGCTTGAGAAGGAGCACCTCGCCGAAGTGATTCTCGATCCACGCCATGACGGAAACCTCGCGAGCGAGTTTCAGGCGTTGCTTGGGGATGGACTTCTCGGTTGGCACGGGCTGCGGGAAAAAATAAGGTTAGCGCGCGATCTGGAAAGTGTTTTTTCCAGCATTATGAACCAAACGGGTCTTTTTCTTCCCAAATCCGCCATCTGGAAGGTCAGCCGGGAGACCGTTCTGCTGCTGGGAGGCCCGGCGGCGGCGATCCTGCAAATCGCCCACCCGCAGATCGCGCTCGGGGTTTCGCGGCACAGTAATTTCCGCGAGGAAACCCTGGGCCGCCTGCATCGCACGCTGGAGGCGGTGTACACCGTCACCTTTTCCCCACGTGCGGAGGTGGAGGCGATGGAGAGGCGGATTCGCGCCAGCCACGCTCCGGTGCAGGGGGCGGAGCCGCAACGCTACTCGGCTTTTGATCCGGCGGCGCAGATGTGGGTGCTGGCCACGCTCATCGCGGTGGCGGTGGAGTGTTACGAGGTCTTCGTCGGTCCGCTGTCGGCGGAGGAACGCGAGGGGTACTTCCGCGACATGCGGGAGTTTGGCGTGTGGTTCGGGCTGGATCGCGATTACGGCCCGGCAGACTGGGCGGAGTTTTCGGATTATTATCAGGAAATGCTCCACGGTGACGAACTCTGCTCGCTCCCCGTCTCGCGCGAGCTGGCCAGCCATATCGCACACCCGAGGCAGCCTCTCTTTCTGCGGCTTGGCTGGCCCGCGAGCAACTGGGCGGCGCGAAGGTTCCTCCCCTCGCCTGTTTGTGAAAAACTCGGCTTCCGGCGCATTGGGGCCGGACCGGTCGACGACGCGATCCGGGATGCGCTCGGGCTGTTGCCGCCGGGATTGCGCTACGCCCGGCAATATCTGCGGGCTATCGATTCAGAAGGACAGCCGTGATCGAGCACCACTCCTCGTCGAGGCTGCCGGCATAGGGTTCCTTGCCTGCGCGGGCGTACCAGTAGTGGGCATTGCCGATATCGCCCTCCTTGCGGTGCAGATAGGCGTGGACCCAGGCACCGTCGCGGGAATCGTCATCCTGGGCCGCCTCGTGCGCGGCTTTCCAATCGTTTTGCTTGTCATGCCACATCGCAGCGAGCGACGGGGGCGTTCCGGCAGGAAGAGCTTCCTGCTTTCCGAACTGTTCCGGGGTCATGCCTGTAATATGACACGATCCGGCCCCGGAGGACAGCACGTTCAGCTTTTGCGGTCGCCGAAGACCTTGCGCATCATCTCCTCGATGGGCGGCTCGGAGACGGTGAGGTCGGCGACGGGCGCCTGGTCGAGCACGGCGCGGCACACGTCGGCCACCTTCGCGCGGGGCACCTCGATACGTAATTCGTCGGGCTTTTGCTCCAGCACGTGGCCGAGGTGCGAGAAGGCACAGGACACGGCGGCGGAGAATTTCACCTCGACGATCTTGTTGGCGGAAAACTCGGAGGTGATGCGGTCAAGCTCGCCGTCAAACATCACCTTGCCGTGGTCGATGAGGACGACGCGCGGGCAAAGTTCCTCGATGTCCTGCATGTAGTGGCTGGTGAGAATGATCGTGGTGCGCTGCTCGGCGTTGTGGTGCTTGAGGAAATCGCGCACGGTCTTCTGGCTCACCACGTCGAGGCCGATGGTCGGCTCGTCGAGGAAGAGCACCTTGGGCCGGTGCAGGAGCGCGGCGATGAGCTCCATCTTCATGCGCTGGCCGAGACTCAGCTCGCGCACCATGACGGAAAGCTGGTCGCGCACGTCGAGGAGCGCGGTGAGTTCGTCGACGCTGCGCTGGAAGTCCTCGCGCGGAATCTCGTAAATCGCGCGGTTCAGCTCCAGGGACTCGCGGGCGGGCAGGTCCCACCAGAGGGCGTTCTTTTGCCCCATGAGGAGGCTGATCTGGCGCTTCATCCCGTCGCGCCGCTCCCAGGGGACGAAGCCCAGCACGCGCGCCTCACCGCCCGATGGGTGCAGGAGGCCGGAGAGCATCTTGAGCGTGGTTGTCTTGCCTGCTCCGTTCGGCCCGAGGAAGCCGACAAACTCACCCTCCTCGATGCGGAAGCTCACGCCATCGACCGCCTTGGTCTCGGTGTACTCGCGATGAAAGAGCCCCTTCACGGCGGCCAGCACGCCCTTGTCCTTGCGGTAGGTGCGGAAGGTCTTGGTGAGGCCGTGGAGTTCGATGACGCTCATGGACGGGCAAGCTGCCGCATGGCTTCGTAAAGTGCAATCCCGGCGGAGGTCGCGAGATTCAGGCTGCGCGCATTTTCCCGCATGGGAATGGTGAGGCAGCGGCCGGCATTGGCGGCGAGCAGGCTCTCGGGCAGTCCGCGCGTTTCGCGGCCAAAGACCAGATGGTCGCCATCCTGGAACCGCTCGTCCCAGTAGACGCGGGAGGCCTTGGTGGTGAAGTAGAAAAACCGGGCGTCGCCCGCCTCGGTCTGGAGGGCGTCGAGCGAAGGCCAGACCTTCACGTCGCACTGCTCCCAGTAATCCATCCCGGCGCGGCGAAGCGCCTTTTCCTCAAGCGAAAACCCGAGTGGCTCGACGAGATGCAACCGCGCCCCCGCCGCGAGGCAGAGGCGCGCGATGTTGCCCGTATTGGGCGGGATCTCGGGCTCGACGAGGACGACGTGCAGCATGCCGTCCCGGCGAACTACGCGGTGCGGCCGCAGCAGTTCTTGTACTTCTTCCCGCTGCCGCAGGGGCACGGGTCATTGCGTCCAGCCTTGGGCAGTTCGCGCTTGATGGCCATCTCGATATGCTGAGGCGCTGCGGGAGCGGCCTGCGCGGGCGCGGGAGCGGCGGCCTGCTGCGGACGCGGCTCGGCCGGGCTGGTGAGCCCGGGCACATCGGCCTGGAGCAGGTTTTGCGGCAGGCTGCGCAGGAGCATTTCGAAGGCCTGGAGATTCGTCGTGCTGCGGAAGAGGTTGGTGAGCACCTCGCCCTTGATGTTGTCCATCAGCTCGCTGAACATCAGGAACGCCTCGTTCTTGTACTCGACGAGCGGGTCCTTCTGCGCAAAGGCGCGGAGATAGACCGCCTCGCGGAGGCCGTCCATGGCGTAGAGGTGTTCCTGCCAGAGCCGGTCGACAGCGTTGAGAATGATGTAGCGCTCGAGGCCCTTGAGCGCCTCGGGGTGCTCCATGGAGGCCTTTTTCTCATAGGCGTCCTTGATGACGCCGACGAGCCACTGGCCGTTCTCCTCGACGGAGCGGGAATCCAGCGCGGCCTTCTCGGCGCTGAGGCCGAGCGGGAAGGTGGTGTTGACCCAGTTCAGCAGGCCATCGCGGTCAGGTTCCTCGCCCTCGGTGTCGCCGAGGAACTCGGCCACCTTCTTGGGCACGATCTCGTTGATGACCTCAAAGATGAGGTCGCGCGGCATCTCGGAATCCATCACCTCCTGGCGATAGCCGTAGACCACCTCGCGCTGCTGGTTCATCACGTCGTCAAACTCCAGCGTGCGGCGGCGGATCATGTAGTTGCGCTGCTCGACGCGCTTCTGCGCGGTCTCGACGCTCTTGTTGAGCCACGGGTGCTCGAGTTCCTCGCCCTCCTTGAGGCCGAAGGTCTCCATGATCTTCGTCATGCGGTCCGCCGCGCCGAAGTTGCGCATGAGATCGTCCTCAAACGAAACGTAGAACCGCGACATGCCGGGGTCGCCCTGGCGGGCGCAACGACCGCGCAACTGGCGGTCGATGCGGCGGGACTCGTGGCGCTCGGTGCCGATCACATAAAGACCGCCCGCTTCGTTCACGCCCTCACCGAGTTTGATGTCCGTACCACGGCCGGCCATGTTGGTCGAAATGGTCACCGATCCCTTGAGGCCGGCGCGGGAGACGATCTCGGCCTCCTGCATGTGGTACTTCGCATTCAGCACGGTGTGCGGAATCTTCTCGCGCTTGAGCATGCGGCCGAGCAGCTCGCTCGACTCGACGCTGGCCGTACCGACCAGGACCGGCTGGCCCTTGGCGTGCGCGCCCTTGATGGCGTCGATGACGGCGTTGTACTTCTCGCGGCGCGTCTTGTAGATGCGGTCGTTCTCGTCGATGCGCTTCACCGGCCGGTTGGTCGGGATCACGTTCACATCGAGACCGTAGATGTCGTGAAATTCGTTGGCCTCCGTCTCGGCCGTGCCGGTCATGCCGGAAAGGCGGGCGTAAAGGCGGAAGTAGTTCTGGATCGTGATGGTGGCGAGCGTCTGGGTCTCGCGGTCGATCTGCACGCCCTCCTTGGCCTCGACAGCCTGGTGGAGACCGTCGCTCCAGCGGCGGCCCGGCATCTTGCGGCCGGTGTAGGTGTCGACGATGACGACCTTGTTTTCCTCCACGACATACTCCACGTCGCGCTCGTAGAGGCAGTACGCCTTGAGGAGCTGGGAGATGTTGTGAATGCGCTCGGCCTGGTTGTCGCAATACTGCTGGCGCTGGGCCTTCTTCTGCACCTTCTCGGGGCCGGAGAGCTTCGCGTCGTTGTCGATGTCGGCGAACTCCGTGAGGAGGTCGGGCAAGACAAAGGCGTCCGGGTCGTCGGGATTGAGAAAGTCGCGGCCGAGCTGGGTGAGGTCGGCGTCGTGCTGGCGCTCCTCGATGGTGAAGTACAGCTCTTCCTTGAGGGCGACCAGGGCGGCTTTGCCCTCGGTGTCCTTGTAGAACTCCAGCTCCGCCTTGTCGATGAGGCGTCGCATATCCGTATCCTCCATCATGCGGGCGAGCGCCTTGCTGCGCGGCTGGCCGAGCTTGAGCTTGAACATCGCGCGTCCGGCCTCGTCCCTCTTGCCCGCGTCGTAGAGTTCCTTCGCGTCGGTGGCGAGGCGGTTGCAGAGCAGGTTCTGCTTGCGCACGAGCTGCTCGACGAGCGGCTTGAAGCGGTCGTACTGGTGGGTGGAAACCGTCGACGGGCCGCTGATGATGAGCGGCGTACGGGCTTCGTCGATGAGGATGGAATCCACCTCGTCGACGATGGCAAAGAAGTGCCCGCGCTGGACCTGCTGGTCGCGGCTCGTGGCCATGCCGTTGTCGCGGAGGTAATCGAAGCCGAACTCGGCATTCGTGCCGTACGTGATGTCGGCCTCGTACTGCGCGCGGCGGATCTCCGGCGGCTGGTCGTGCTGGATGATGCCGGTCGTGAGACCGAGGAAACCGTAAAGCTGCCCCATCCACTCCGCATCGCGGCGGGATAGGTAGTCGTTGACCGTGACGAGGTGTGCGCCGCGTCCGGCCAGGGCGTTGAGGTACATCGGGGCCGTGGCGACGAGCGTCTTGCCTTCGCCGGTGGCCATTTCCGAGATGCGGCCGCTGTGCAACACCATGCCGCCGATGAGCTGCACGTCAAAATGGATCATCGCCCAGGTGACGGGCTGGTCGCAGACAGTGAACTGATGCTTGCGCTCGGTGAGGCGGCGAGCGGCGTGCTTCACCAGGGCAAAGGCCTCGGGCAGAATCTCGTCGAGGCGGGCCTTGACGGCCTTAAGGTCTTGAATTCCCTTGAGTTCCTCCTGCCAGGCGCGTGTCTTCGCACGCAGTTCGTCGTCGGAAAGGCCGGCCAGCCCCTGCTCGATTTCATTGATGCGCCGGACAATGGGCTGCATGCGGCGCAATTCGCGCTGGTTCTTCGAACCAACGATTTTCTTGATAATCCAGTTAAACATGGGATCGGGCGGAACGGTAATCAATAGCCGAACGGCAGAAATGTAAAACGAGAATTCTGGTCGTCGCTCCTCGCGGCAGGCATCCGGGCGCGGGAATGGGGCCGAATCGAGTTGTTCACCATTGGAATTGTCATGACTGCAACCGCCCGGTAATTGCTTGCTGTGCTCGAACTCAATCCAGAGAAAAAACTGGCCGGAATTCTCGCTCCTGTGTTCGCCCTGCGGGGCAGCGAAGACCTCGGCATCGGAGATACGAAAGCGCTGAAGGAGTTTGTGACCTGGGCGGCCAGCCATGGGTTTGGCGCGGTGCAGGTGCTGCCGGTGAATGAAACCGGCAATGACTCCAGTCCCTATAACCTGCTGAGCGCCTTTGCCCTGGAGCCCTCGACCATCGCCACCACGCCGCGGGCCATCCCCGAACTGGACGAGGTGAGTTATAACAAAGTGCTGAGCGACCACAACGTGCGCTCCCTGCAAGAGGGGCGCGTTCAGTACGGACCCGTAAAGACGCTCAAAAACGAGCTGCTCCAGGCCGCCTTTGCCAATTTCCAGGCCAAGCCCGACAAGAAGCGCGCCAAGGCGTTCCAGGACTTTCAGACGCAGAATGCCGACTGGCTGGCCGACTACTCCTTTCACCGCGCCCTCGTGGCCTGGAACCGCACCGAACTCGTCACCGAATGGCCGGCGGAGCACCGCAGCCCGGTCGCCGCGCAGGCCTGGGCCGACAAGCTCGACTCCGCCACGCGCAAGAAGCTCGACCTGAGCCGGAAATACTACGCCTTCATCCAATGGCTCGCCTACGACCAGTGGCTCGCCGTGCGCCAGCATGCCGAGGCCGCAGGCGTGGCCCTCATCGGCGACGTGCCGGTGGGCGTGAGCCTCTTCAGCGCCGACGTGTGGCGCGAACCCGAGATCTTTGACCTCGCGCGCTCCAGCGGCGCGCCGCCGGAGAAGGTCTTTAAGTCCGACCCCTTCACCGAGCAGTGGGGGCAAAACTGGGGCTTCCCGCTCTACGCCTGGGAGCGCATGTCGCAGGATAACTTCTCCTGGTGGCGGCGGCGGCTCCGGTTGCTGAAGGAGTTCTTCCACCTCATGCGCGTGGACCACGCGCTCGGGTTTTTCCGCATCTACAGCTTTCCGTGGAGGCCCGAGGAGAATGCGAAATTCATCGACCTCACGCCCGAGCAGGCGGCGGCGATCACGCAAGGGCCGCTGCCGTGCTTCGTCGACCGCGACGACTCGACGGAGGAAAACCGCGAGTTTAACCGCCTGCATGGCGAGATGATCCTCAAGGTCTTCATCGAGGAAATGGGCGAGCACCTGCTCATCGCCGAGGATCTCGGCGAGGTCGCGCCTTACGTACGCCCCACCCTCGCCAAGCTCGAGGTGCCGGGTTTCAAGATCCCGCAATGGGAGCGCAACTGGGACCGCCTCACCAAGGGTTCCGAGTACCCGCGCCTGAGCCTCGCCACCTTTGCCACCCATGACCACCCGCCGGTCAAGAAGCACTGGACCGCGCTCTACACCGACGCCCTGAGCGAGGACCAAAAGACCCGCGACACCGCCATCCACGCCATGTGGGAGTTCATGGACTTCTGCGGGCACCCGGAGATCAAGCTCCCTCAGCCCTACACCGAGGAAATCCACCAGATTTTCGTAAAAGGCCTCTTCGCCTCCAACTCCTGGCTGGCCGTCCACATGATCACCGACCTCCTGGGCACGGACGAGCAGTACAACGTCCCCGGATCAGCCGGAGACACGAACTGGACGCAGCGAATGAACGACCCCGTCGCTCGCCTAAACGAGGTCTGGGCGGAGGTTCTGCCTGCCATCGAAAGCGCCGTCACCGAGACCGGAAGGCGAGCTATTTGATTGCAAAGCTTGCGGTTGCAGGGATTTCCGTGTACTAAGCCGAAGCAGAACATCAGGACGCAATGGCAAACCTCACGAAAAGGGATCTGGTCATCAGGATCAGCAAGGAAACCGGGCTTGTTCAACAGGATGTCTTTGATGTGATCCAGAAAACCCTGGACTACATCACGGACGCCCTCGCCAACGGCCAGGACGTGGAGCTTCGCAACTTTGGGGTCTTCGAAGTTCGTCTGACGAAATCGCGCGTGGGCCGCAATCCGCACAAGCCTGAACACGACGTGACGATCCCGGCCCGGGCAACGGTGAAGTTCAAGTCCGGCAAGATCATGCGTCAGCGCGTTCTTCTTCGCACCGACGAGTTGAAGAACGCCACGCCGGGCGACGCCGAGACCGCCCCGAGCGCGTAAGTCGCTTTTCCTTCTTTTTCCAGCCTCAGGGGCCAGCCACTCGCTGCCCCCTTCCCCGCTTCGTCTCCGGAGCGGTGAGTGTTTTTCTCCAAAAGGGCGCAATCGCGCCAGTCTGCCGCCGATTCTGCGGCAAAGTCCCTCCCTCCTGCCGCGCCCCGGTGCCGCTTCCCTTCGTTTCATCGTTTCCTATTAAGGAAGGAAACGAGAAACGAAGGAGGACAAGCAGGCCCGGCCCTGAGAAGGGCAAGCCGACCGGCTTGCGTTCCAACCATTTACCCGGCCTTCGGTCGTCGCGCGCGACTTCCCGGAAGATCGTCGGACGACCCGGCTCCCCGCTCAAAGCAGTGCGTCCGCTCCCGAGTCGCCCACCCCGCTCCACCCCCAGCCCCGACTGGCTGTGCCTTTCCCAAACCCCTCGCCTCCCCGAGGCCCTCTCGTTCGTTTTTCGTTTCCTCTTAAGGAGAGGAAACGAAAAACGAACGAAGACAGGGAGGGCCGCCCGCGAGGAAGCGAGCCACTTTTCAGCGGACCCAACCGCGTAGCCATTGGGAGACCTGCCAGCCGATAAAACTTTGCAAAGATTTATCGAGAGGAAAAACCTCTGCCGCACCTCGAGTGGTCCCGGCTGCTCGAGACTTTCTCAAAAAGGCTCCTGTTGAGCCGAGGACGCCGTTATTGCGCCGCCAAAAGTGCGAGTAGGTACCTACTGCACACCGACCCCGTAGCGCTTTGGCTGGGCCATCGGCAATGCTCCGGCCATCCAATGACATCGCCTAATCACCTCCATGGAACTCCGCCGCATAGCGCCCAAGTTGACAGCGCAGCGAGAGGTATGAGCGCCGCATTTGACATCATGCCGGAAGGGATGAGTAAAAACACCGATCACTCCCCGTGCAGCGCGCCCAATGGTCCCCTGCCCGACCCCAAACAAACCGAGAAAGAGCGCCCACAGGCTCCGCCTCCGAAGGAACCGAGAAAGCTTCGCCATGGTAAAAGACGCAATCCCTACATCGACTGGCCCGGATGCTTTTGAGAAGGCCACTCGCAGTCGTGGCAGTTCCGAAGACAACACGACTCCCTGACGAAGACGCCAGTGTCACCGGTGACACTGGCTCACAGCCCCCGATCGGCGAAAAGCTCGCACAGGCTCGTCCAACCACTGGCCCGCGCTCCCTTCGTTCGTTTCCTCGTTTCCTTTCTTATAAAGAAACGAGGGAAACGAACGGGACGCAGGCCGCCCGCGACTCGCGCAGCCTTTCGGAGCAGGCAATATTTGCCAGATTTCCCGAGGAAGCATCTCACCGGCATGGACTCGGGATGCGGGTGCCGCGTTCGCTTCTTGCCTAAAGCGAGGCCGCAAGCATAGCCTCCCGGTTTTACTCCCCTCCCTTATGGCTATTCCTGTCATCCTGGATACCGATATCGGCACGGATATCGATGATACGTGGGCGCTGGCACACCTGCTGCGCAGCCCGGAACTCGACCTCAAACTCATCCTCACCGCGACGGGCGATATCACCTATCGCACGACGCTCACGGCGCGCTTCCTTGAGGCCGTGGGCAGGACGGACATCCCGATCGGCCGGGGGATGAACCCCGACCCCGCAACGGACCTGCGCCATCAGGACCCGTGGCTCAAGGGCTACGACCTGGCCACCTACAGCGGCGAGATCGTGGAGGACGGCGTCGACCGTCTCATCCGGATCGTGGAGGAAAGCGAGGAGCCGGTGACGATCCTCGCCATCGCGCCGTGCGGGAATCTCGCCGAGGCCGTGACCCGCGCCCCGCACATCGCCTCCCGATGCAGGCTGGTCGGCATGTTTGGGAGCTTTGAGGTCGGCTATACCGGCGGCCTCCCCGCCAGCGACGAGACCAACGTGCGCGTCGACCCCGCCGCCCTGCGCACCGTGCTTTCCGCCCCATGGCAGGACGTGCTGCTCACGCCCCTCGATACCTGCAACTTCGCCGTGCTCACCGGGGAGAATTACCACCGTATCTGGAGCGCCACGAGTGATCCCATGCTGCGCGCCTTGATCGAAAACTACTGCATCTTTGCCCCGCTGGTGTGCTGGATGCATTGCGACTACTTTGCCACCCGCTCCACCGTGCTCTTCGACTGCGTGGCCGTGTATCTCGCCTATGCCGAGGATCTGGTCGAGACGGAGGCGATCCGCTTCGAGATCACCGACAAGGGCTACACCATCCGCGACGACGCCGCCCCGTACCCCGCCCGCGTCGCCCTGCGGTGGAAGGATCTCGATGGTTTTCTGAACCATCTCACGGAGAGATTGCTGCTGCCCGTTGAAGGTAGATCAGGAACCCTCCCGGGGTGACTTTTTCCCCTTGCATATCAAACGTATGATACGCTATGTTTCGGGGATGCTCACCCCCCGTCAGACTACGCTTTCATATTTCGGTATCACTTTGCTGTCTCTCGCGATGGCTGCTGCCATGGGCGACGGGCGGGCGGAGGAGCAGGACACGAGCGGCATCTGGGTCGACGGCAAGGTCGCCACGACGGGAGACGGCTCTTATTACCATCCCTTCCAGACGGTGGGGGAGGCGATCGAGGCGTTCAAGGCCCCGACTGATCCGAATACACGGGTGACGATTCGCGGCGGGACGTACCGGGAGCAGATCAAGCTGGACGCCAAGCACGGCGGGTCGAAATCCGGCACGCCGGACCAGCCGCTCGTCGTGCGCGGTATGCCGGGCGAGCGGGTGATCCTTTCCGGGATGCGTCAGGTCTCGGGATGGAAGCTGGATTCCGGCAAGGTCTACGTCGCCGACGTCGGGGAGTGGAATCCCCCCGGAGCGCCGAATCCCTGCCCGGAGAATTTTTACTTTGGCATGCAGGCGCGGCCCATGGCGCAGTCTCCGGACGGCTCCGCGCCGCTGTGGATCTGGCAGTCGATGAAGAAGGATGCGGCCGGTAACCTCGTAGTGACTGATCCGGAGCATCTCAAGGGCATCGGCAATCTCACCGGCGGCTACATCCAATACTACAGCATCCCCTACCAGATACCCGGTGCCACCATTCTGTCGAATGATCCTGATGCGGGAACCCTCACCGTGGGAAATAACAACGTGGTGGCGGATTTTGCGACGACCTACATCGTGAAAAACCTCCGCAGCCTGGTCGACCAGCCCGGCGAGTGGGCCTTTGTCAAAGACCCCGCGGGCATGTACAAGATCTACTACTGGCCGAAATCGGACGAGGAGGTCGCGGCGATGCTCTCCGACAATCCCCCGACGCAGGTGCGCAACGGCAAGACGGGTATCGTCATTCTCTACGGCATCCATGATGTCGTGGTGGAAAACCTGGAGATCATGGGCTCGACCGGCGATGGCGTGCACATCAGCGGCGGCAGCCAGAATATCACGGTGCGGAATTGCCTGATCCACGACAACGGCGGCTACCAGTGGCGCGATGGCGGCAAGGTCATCGCCATCGGGGGCACGGGGATCTTCATGCGGGATACCGATGGCGTCACCGTGACCAACAATGTCATCACCCTCAATACCAACGGCGTCGGCATCCAGAGCTGCAAAGGCGTGACCGTCTCGCACAACGACATCGGGTACAACTTCATCGATGGCTTTGACGTCAGCTCGGGCAGGAACCTGGCCAAGCCCACGCTGAACGCGACCATTTCCAACAACTACATCCACCACCACTACAATCTCCTCCAGCATCCCGATGCGATTCAGACCTACGACGGCGGCGTGCAGGGCCTCCGCATCGTGGACAACGCCATCTTTGCCTCGCCCCAGATCATGCACAACGGCATGGCGGGCGGCGAGTACCTCGGCAACGTCATCTGGGGGCCAAACATCAACAAGCTGGGCTCGGTGGACAGCCTCGGCTCGGCCGGGCCGGTGATCTTCCGCAACAACACGCTCTACGGCGGCGTGTGCTTCTATCCCACCATGCCAGCGCAGGTGACTGACAATATTTTCCTCGGGCGTCTTTTCACCTATCCCGAGAGCTACACCGGAGACCGCAACCTGCTGCTGCCGATGCTCAAGAGTCCCGGCGTCTACGACAAGGCACAGCTAATCAGCATCAACGGAAAGAACTACAACTCCTATGGCCTGGAGGTCGGCGGCGGTATCCAGGGTTTTTACGACGCCACGCAGCAGGACGAGCATTCCCAGATCGCCCCGGCAGGCGAGTCGCTCTTTGTCAACATGCCGACGATCCTGCGGGTCTTTGGCGATGTGAAGGAAGAGCAATGGTCGCCCACCGAGTCCGTCATTCCGCTGGAAAAAGTCCCCGGTGAAGGCTCCGGCAAGGTCGACGCCACGGCGGGAATGAGCGTGGGCGGGTACATCGAGTTCAACATGGACGGCGTACCCCGCAAGATCACGGCCATCGATGAAGCCAAGAGCACGATCACCGTCACCCCGGCGCTGAACAACCGCGCCCACCTCTATCGCGGAGACATCATCGAGTATTGGGGCGACCGGACCGACTTCAAGCGCGACAGCAGGCTGGCCGCCAACAGCCCGGGCCGGGCGATGGCTTCGGACGGCGGGCCGGTCGGTTCGCGGCTGGTCATCGCGAACTACCAGTCGGGAGATTTCGACGGCAACGGCACGCGCGACATCCCGGCTGTCCCCGCCGACGTGGAGGAAAACGTGAAGCTCCACGATTTTCATGCTTCCCCCTGGTTTTCGTTCGGCAACTAAAGCAGAAAAACCCTAGCCATTGCTCAGCGGCGCCGACGGCTGCACGGAAGCGTTGATCGCCAAATCGCCGGGGCAGTGGGACATGCTTGGGAGCATGGCTGCATCGGTCGGAGCGGAACGAATAGCACTGTTGGAGCAGGAGATGGCTGCAGATCTCTCGGGGGAACCTTTCGCCACTCTGGGGGCCGCATACGAGGGTGCCCCGCTCGCTCCCTGCTGTCCGCAGGGCGGCGGGAATAGCCCGACGTTTTCTCAACCTCAAATCCTGGGCTACCCTGGAGATCGACCATCGGGCTGCTCCCCTGCGCCGAGTTTCCCATAGCGATCTTGGCTGACTTCCTCTATGAAATGGCGGGTCGTTTGATGAAAAAAGTCATATTCCTCGGTGAACCGCACTTGCTGGATTCCGTCTACTCGCCCGAGACTCGGTGGCGCATTGCCACGGAGGCCGAGGTGCTGGAACCCGCCGTCCCTCCCCAGGAAATCGAAGCGCACCTGGACCGCCTCGCGCAGGCCGATGCGATCTTTACCACCTGGGGCATGCCCGCGCTTTCCGAGGCCCAACTGGCTGCGCTGCCCAAGCTCAAGGCGGTCTTTTACGCCGCAGGCTCGGTAAGGAAATTTGCCCAACCGCTGATCGAGCGCGACATCCTTGTCGTCAGCTCCTGGGTGGCCAACGCGATCCCGGTCGCCGAGTTCACCCTCGCCCAGATCCTCCTCTCCATGAAGGGCTACTTTCGCAACCTGCGCGACAACGGCCCGGAAAAACATTACGAGGCATTTCGCGGCCCTGGGAATTACGACGAGACGGTCGCCCTCCTGGGAGCCGGAGCGATCGGGCGGAAGGTCATCGAGCTGCTCGCGCCGTTCCGGCTGAAAATCGCGGTGTTTGACCAGTTCCTCACCACCGTCGGCGCGTCGAATCTCGGGGTGAGCAAAGTGAGCCTGGAGGAGGCCTTTGCAACGGGCTTCGTCGTCTCGAACCACCTTGCCGACGTGCCGGAGACCGAGGGGATGCTGCAAAAGGCGCACTTTGCACGGATGCGCGACGGCGCGGTCTTCATCAATACGGGCCGGGGCCGCACCGTGCGCGAGGACGACCTTTGCGACGTGCTGGAGGCCCGCCCGGACCTCACCGCCCTCCTCGACGTGACCTACCCCGAGCCGCCCAAGCCCGGCTCCCGCCTGCACACCCTGCCCAACGCGCTGCTCTCCACCCACATCGCAGGCTCGATCAATTCCGAAGTCGCCCGACTCGGCGAAATCGCCTGCGCCGAGTTCCTCTCCTGGAAACACGGCAAACCCATGCGCTTCGCCATCTCCCTGGAAAAGCTCTCGACCATGGCGTGAGGCCGGGCGGCAGCGCTGCCAAGCACTCCCGCGATCCAAAGAATCGCCATGCGCTCCAAAGCTCTGACGATAATCCTCCTCCTCGCGGTTATCGCCCTCTTCGTGACACTTTCGCGCAGCGCAGCGATTCGGGCGGCGGAGCGAGTCATTACTGATCTCGACCCGTCCCAAAAGCTGGGTTTCATGATGTCCGGCACTTCGCCGGTGTTTACGAAGGAGAGAAAACTGCTTTGGCGGGTGGCTTACTTTCAACGCGACATCTTCACCGGAAACCCGGTCGTGATCCATGTCTCCCCCCTCGGACACATTGAGGGGACTGAACCGAAGTTCATCGGTGATTGGAACTCAGGCCGCTAGGAAAACCATCTCGCAGATTTTGCCAGGACGATGACCCGCTCTCCGATGGAGACGGCACCAAACTCAGGGCATGCAGAGCAAGTCGACCGTCTGTTTGGAAATGGCGTGGATTTTCTGGACCTCGCTCTCGGATGGCGCTGCTCCCTCTTTTTTCCCCATTAATGGCCGCAGGCGAGCGATGCTGGTTCGCACCGCCGCGAGCGTCGGGTCCTCCCCATGTTTATCTCCCATTCTCCCAACGACATTGGCGAAATAAGCCAGCATCTCGGGTTGATGCAGAAGCTCCGCCGCCGGGTCGGAGTACGGGTGAGATGCCAGCGCGGAAAGAGCCTCCAGCCCGCGCAGCCACCCGCCCAAGCTGATCAGTTGAGACAAGGACTCGCTTTTGATTTCGACCATCGCCGCCTTCAGGTCTTCGCTGGCGGCAGACCATTCTTTGCGGACCGCCTCCCAGTCCTCGCGATCGACATGCTCCATGACGCTCTTTTCTCTCCGGAGCACGGAGTTTCCTACACCGAGGGCGCGGGACAGCCTGAGGGCGGTGCGGCCGAGATCCTGCATTTCGTCGGCATCTTTCGCGGAAACCGCGAGAAAGCCCTCGCCGAAAACGAGTCCCAGGCGAAGCGCGATCCTGGCCGGGCTGCCGTCCGGTCGCAGGGTGGAGATATCTGGCCGCAGGATGGCGTGCCAGTTTGAATCCCGAAACGTGTCCAGCACACGGAATATCTCGTTTGGCACCGGTACGAGCACGCCATTGATCATCTGCACCTGCGGAGGCAGACGATCTTTCAAAATCGGTGGCTGCGATTCCGCCAACGCGGAGCCAGCGAATGCCAACAAAAGAAGGCAGGCCCGCCTGATCGCAGGTGAGTGCATGGGCTTACATTGCTCTCCCGTCTCATCCTTGACACGAAAAATCGTTCGCCCGGAGATGTCCCCAGGGCAGACTCTCCCGGCGCTCACCCCCAGCCGCGCCTCGCATCTGGTTTCATTTCCAAAGTTGCTCCGGGACATGTCCAGGGAGGGAATTCCCGTGATGGGAGAAGCATCCCGGAAAAAGCCTTCCATATCTCCTCCACAAGCCGCAGAGGAGCCAATACAGGGCACGAGGCCGCGCTCCAGAAGCGGCCTGCGATCTACGCCATGGAAACAATGCTCTTGATCGGCTGGCCCCAAATCGCGCTCGAATATCAACCAATCCCGCAATCCCAGAAAATCTCCCGCATGCGAAAAATACTCGAAATCTGAAGTCCCGGAAACTACCTGGCTGATTCACCCGGCAGCGTTTTGCCCAGGACGAGAACCGCGCCGACATACCAGTCGGACCCGGTGAAGGCGGCGGGGCGGGCTTTCCAGTCTTCCAGCCCCTTGCCTGCGAGGACCTCGCCCTTGGCGACAGGATCATCGAGCACCTTCACAGAAACGTCGTGCGGGCGGTCGGGCAGATTTTCCCCGATGGGGATCGTGACGAGGCGGTGGTAGCCGCAATAGCGATCGAAATTGACCACCTTGCGCGAAATGCCATCGAGGGTGATCTCGATCACGCCGGAGTCCGGCCCCCGGAGGCCGTAAAGGAAGACATCGCTTCCCTGAAAGCGGAAGTCGAGCGAATCGCCGGGACGGAGTTTCACGATTCCCGGCAGGCGGCTGGAAAAACGAGCGGCCACGGGATCAGGCGATACACCCGCGTCGGATGCGCCCCGCCGGATCGTGGCGGCATCATTGATCGCGACGAAGCGGGCGTGTTCCCAGTTGCCCGCATCCAGCGGTGGGATGAGAGAATGCGGAGCGGATGTGCCGAGTGGTTCCATCTGCGTGAGAGCGCGAATCAATGCCTGGGTGTAGAGCACGTGGCCGGTATCGGTGTAGGGATGCACGCCATCCTTGGAAAAGATGATGCGGCCCTGGGCGTCCTTGGGTACGGCGGAGGCCTCATTGAGCGCATCCCCCGCGACCTGCTCGACGCGGGCGTCGGGCGAGGCCGGGACGAGCTTTCCGTCCCTGGCCAGCGCGGCGGCCTGCATGCCGAGATGAACGCTGGGGATCTGATAGTGATCGGCCACGTCTTCCATGACGCTGGCGGCGCGGGTCAACCGCCCCTCCTGCAAGCCGGGGAAGCTCGCCGTGACGAGGGTGTAGACGAAGCAAATGTCGCAGCGTGGATCGGCCTCCCACGTCTGCCGGACGATGCCCTCCATGGCCTGGCGGATTTTCTGCGACGGCGAGCCGCCGTCATTCACCGCGAATTCCACGAAAAGGAGATCGGGCTGGAAGCGCAACACGTCCTTCTCCAGACGGTAGACACCGAGGTCCGACCCGGTGCCGCCGATCGCGGCATTGATCTCCTCGATGCGGGCGGCGGGGTATTTTTCGCGCAGCCACTTCAGGCTGAGCACGCGCCAGCCTTTTTGCTCCGTGATGCTGCCGCCGAGATAGGCGATCTTCACGGGTTCGCCTGCCTTGAGTTTTGCGAAGACATTGGGAAGACCGCCGCGCGGCGTACACTCCACCGCCGGCCGGACGGGTTCCGGTGCGGGCGTGGCCTGAGCGTACAATCCTCCGGAGGGGGCCAGAAAGAGAAGGGCGGCAAATATCTTGAGGTGATTCATAAACGTACCTATCGGGTCCCCTCTCCGGCCAGCAGCAGGTAACCGAGGCGCACCTCGCCATTCACCCCCGGCGTGGAATCCAGCGCAGGGAGCGTGATGCGCAGGACGTGCTCGCCTGCTGGCAAATCGCGACCCACGATGTCGAGCGAGTACCCGCCGCGAGTATTCGGCGTGATGCGCCGGGGTTCGCCGCCATCGATGCTGGCGTCGAATGTGCCGTAACCCTTGTCCATCGGATAGAATACTCCCGCCCAGGTGCCGCGAAAGGGAATCTCCAGCACCGCACCCGGCTCGGAGGCGGAGAGCGTGCCATTGAAAAATGCGTCCATCCAGAAAGGCGGCGAGGCGTTCTTCCTCCAGCCCGGCGCGCCGGTGATCCCAAAAAGCGGAACCATGCGCCCATCGAGAATGAGCGGTTTTTCGCTGAGGGGACGCGGCAATACGACATTACCAGCCTTCGGGTTTTGGTCCAGCAGGGGCGCGAGGGTCCGCTCGATCGTGCGGGCGTAAAACCGGTTGCCCGCTTCGTTAGGATGGACGGCGTCGGAGAAAAAGGCGGTCCAATCCTGGCCGGTGCGCTGGAGTTCGGCTTCGACAGCGGCCTGGAGGTCCACCTCGAGCAGGCCGTAGTGGCGGGCGACCTGGCGATGGCGCTGAAGCTTGCTGCCTTGCTTCGCCGCAGCCTCGAGGAAGATGATGGCGGGCGGATGGGGCAGCCTCTTGAGCCGGACGACGAGACTCTCCACATACCGGACAGTGACGTCATCGGGCAGGCTGTCATCGTTGACGCAGGTCTCGATGGCGACGAGGTCCGGCTGATGCGAGATCACGTCGCGCTCGAGGCGAAAAATGCCCAGGGCGCTGCCGGTGGCGCTCATGCCGGAGTTGACCGTCGTCACCCGGCTGGCGGGGAATTGATCTCTCAGCCATGGGCCGATCCATCCGGCTCCGGATTGCGTGATGGAACCTCCCAGCGCCACATAGCGCAGCGGCGCACCGGCTCTCGCGGCGGCAAAGACACGGGCAACATCGGCTCCGGGCTCGGCCTCCCCCGCGATGCCGGGACGGAGCACGAGGAGAAGAAGGATGGCGAGCATACACCCCATCGACAAGGTCCGGCTCTCTCTGCGGAGTGTGCTCATGGATTGCGGGGACTTCAGGGACGATCCTCGTTGGTCAGGACTCCCGCATGATACAGGAGATTCGGATACTCCAGCCGATCGAGGATCGCATACCGGCTGCGGCCTTGCAGCACGGTATGGCCGTTGCGCAGCAGGGAGAAAACCGGGGTGAAGGCCAGGCCCGGCGGAATGGGTGCCTTCAACGACGTAATGCCTGCTCCCGCCATCTCCGTGCGAATCTCGCCGCCTGCCTGGATGCGCAACTCGCCGGGTTCCTTGAGGAAGGCGAGAAGCTCGATGTCATTCCGCGCGATCATGTTTCCCTCGGGGATGAGTTTCCAAGGTTCGCCCCGCAGCGAGGCCGTGTCGGTGTGCTGGATCCTATGGAAATAGTAGAGCACATCGCGGTCGATGACCGGCGGGGCGCCCAGCTTGAACCACTGGATGTAGTAGGCATTCAGGTCATATAGCGCGAAGCCGATCGCGGTGGAGGGTGCCTGCGCCTGCTCGGAGTAGTCGGACCAGGTCGTGATGAAAACCCAGTCCGCACCGTCGCGGATGGCCGACTGCCACATGTTGCGAAACGCCTCGCTGCCCCAGGCCTCCCAATAGACGCGCTCGCGGGTGCGCACGTCCTGAAAGGCGACGGGAGACACGACCTTGGTCGTCAGCGGGCGCGCCTTTTCCACCCAGCGATAGTCCTTCGGCGTGCGCGGCCCCCAATCGGCCATGGCGTAGCAGAGCCCGCTGTAGGTTTGGAGGCGGGCCGTAGGCAGTCCATTGAACTGCCCCAGAAAGGCGACGGGTATGCCGCCAGCCGCGAGGCGATCGACGACTCGCTGCCACCAGGCGGCGGGATACATTTCCGTACCCCATTTGCTCAGGTAAACGCGACCGTCCTCCGCGCGCAACACCTGCGGGTGGGCGAGGATTTTCCGCACGATGGGAGAATCCGCGTAGGCAGCCGTCCACGCCACCTCGACATCCTGATCCGGCGAGAGGCCGGGCGGTGGCTTTGGCCCGGCGTAGATGGCGGGAATGATCCGGAACCCGGGATCGACCCGCGCAGCGGCATCCATGAGCGCGAAGGAGCGGCGATTGTATTCCCTGATATTCTGGACATCGGGATAGCTCTCCGGCAGGGCGAAGAAGTCGAGGAGGAATCCGTCGAGACCCATCTGGATGCCGAGACGCACCTCCTCCTCCATCGCGCGAATGAGCACCTCGTCGGCGGAGAGGCCCGGCTCCATCGGCGGGCGGGGCAGCGGACGGTAGAGCAGCTCCGTGCCAGCCTTCACGCGATCGGCGGGAGTCAGCGAGGGGTTGAAGAGCTTCTTCGTGTACGGAGCGAGGCCGGGGTCCCTGTCGGAATACCCGGAGGGATAGATCTCATAATAATAGGCATAGACCTTGCGCGGCGAGGCGCGGAGCTCGGAAAGGGGCGCTTGCTTGAACGGGAACAACGCATCGCGAGGCGCGTCGACCCGACCGGCCATGAGGACATTATCCAGCGCCCACCCGCCTGTCTGCTCCTGGCTGCCGATATTCAGGAAGCTTAGGCGGGTGAACGCAAGGGCCTTCGCCGAAAGCGCGATCGTGGCAGAACCCGCCGCCCCCTCGGGCTTCGTGCTTTCGGTGAGTGCGACCGTCGCCTCGCCTGCTCCGGAAATGCGCACCGCGACGTGATACCATGTGTCGGCCTTGATCGCGGCGACTCGCGTCAACGCACCTCCGATCTCCCCGGCCTGCAGCTCCCCGCCGGGAGCGATGTGCAGGCGGAGGCCTTTCCCAGCCGAGTCGTCCAGGCGGCACTCCCAATCCAGCGTCGATCCCGCTGTGTTCCTGAAGTCAAACCCGAGATACAGCGGACCGGGCGGAGGCGGAGCAAAGGCGTACGCGACGCCGCAGCCCGCTCCAGCCGCCGGGTCGCTATCCTCCATGACGAGGCCCTTGCCCGTGACGGCATTGGCGATGAACCGTGACTCTCCTTCCGCCCGGAGACCCATGTGGACGAGGTCGGAGAATTTCCCCACGGGCAGCCACGGATAGGGCGGCAGCGATCCGGCGGGATAGAGATCGAAGCGCTCGACGGGAAGTTGCTCCGTGGAAAATCCCGCCGGACCGGACGACCCTCCCTGCGGTCCACAGCCAGCCGAGGCCATGCATACCAAGAGGGTCGCTCCCAGCATGAGATTGCGCAGCGGCTTCATTCCACCGGAGCAGTCAACATGATATCGGCGAAGGCCTGGGTGAATGCGGTGCCCGCGGCGCTTCGCTGGGCAGGCGAGACGGAGCCGATCGTGAGGCGATCAAACTTTGAATAGGCGGCATCAGTCACCGAAAAACACTCCTGCCCGTCGATCGCGACACTCATCGAGCCATCGGCGCGGCGGGTCCACTTTACCCGCACGAAGGTATTTTCCGGAAACCCGACCTTTTCCGAGATGAAGGCAAAGGGCTGCGCACCATCTGGCCCGATGCGCGACAGCGTACAGTTGTTCGTCGTTCCCTGGGCAATATCGAGCTGATAGCCACGGAAGTTGTCCTCGGAGTTGCCGAGGATGACAAAGAAACGGTTCGCCCCCGCGACCTCCTCGCTGCGAAACCTCACGTCAAACTGCAATTCGAAACTCCTATCCGCCAACGGCGGAATCGCGATGCGCAACGAGTCCCAGGGAATCTTTCCAGTCGGCTCGACAAAGAACTGCCCTCCGTCCTGGCCAACAGTCCAGGGGAGATTCGGGTTTGCCGCGGTCCAGGTGGGATTTTCTCCATAAGTCCCATCCGAGAAATCCTCCTTAAACACCACCGACCCGTCTCCCGCTATCAGGGGGCAGGCCGCAACCAGAGCCGCAAAAGCGGCCAGCACTGTGTTTCGCATCATGAGGGGAGAGGGAGCCGCGTCAGCTCAGCGATTCGGAGCGGTGGCCTTGCGGCGCGTCCGATATCCGAATAGCACAAAGGCCAGCCCGCCGGCAAACATCGCGATGGTGGATGGCTCGGGAACGGTAACCGTGAGGGTGTCGAAGCGGCCGATGATGGAACTATTGGGCGTCGCCACGAGAAGGCCGATGCCGGTGATCTGGCTGGAGGAGAGGTTTGACCCGAGAACGCTGCCGAGAGACATGGCCGTGCCGGGGGTAAGAGTGAACGAACGCCAGTCGGCGGCGGCGGTGGAAAACGCGAGCGTCTGGGTCACGCTCGAGGTGGTCGCACCGGCAAATGCGGTTTGCGAGTTGTAGACGATGGAGTTGGAAAACGCCTGGTTCGAGGCGAACCATGAGCCGCTGCCCGCCGTACCGTCACCGCCGATCTGGATAAGCAGGCGGGCTGTCACCGCCGTGCTGTTGTTGCCCATCGTCCAGGTGATCGTGCTGCCGGAGATATTCAGCGCGGTGGCAAAGTTCCCCACGATGGCAAAGCTGTTGGCAAAGTTGGGACTCAGCGACGAGTTGTTCAAGGCGAGATAACCATTGGGCGTCGAGGGATTCCCGCCCAGCGGCGCGATGAAGGTCTTGTCGATCTCCGCCGTGATGATCGTGCCGGTGCTGCCCCAGTACGAGGTCCAGCCGATGGTGCTTTCGGACTGATTGCTGCCTGCGGTGTTGTTAAACAACTCCTGGTAGATCACCTGGGCGGGCGAACACGAGAGGGTGAGGAGCAGCGCGATGGCTGGGAGGATATGGCGCATGGAAACAGGTTTGGGGGATATCGTGAGGTGTTTCATGGGTGGGTGAAGGCTGGTTGCTAAGGGGAATTTTTGACGAAACGCATCCGGTTACAAGGCAGCCACCATCGAACAGTTCGATAGCTATCGGGAAAACAGGCGGGGTGCCGGAGCCGATCTCAATGATTAGTTCGTACCGGCGGACAGGCGGGAGACGGGCATGCTGGTGTTGCCATTGCCCTCGGAGTTCACCATGCGGAGGAACCAGGCGTTCCAGTTCGCGGGGTCTGCGGCCTTGCCCCGGAGTTCCGTGATGTTGAGGTCCACGGCCTTGATGCCGGTCTCGACGAAGTCCTCGTCGGGTTGGGCGAGGTTCTTGATGAGGACCTTGCCCGAGCCGTTTCCGCCATTGGCCGAGAAGTCGATCTCGAGCCGTACGCGCAGCCAGTCGCCGACCTGGATGGAGTCGGGCAGAGGAGCGCGGGCAAAGACCTCCTTCCCGCCGCGATAGATGACGAGGAGGACCTGGTTTATCTGCTCCTTGCGGGCTTCGCTGAAGGCGGAGAAGATGCCCACGCGGGGAGCGAGGATCGAGAGATCGGGCTTGCCGGCAAACTCGCTCTCCACGGTCAAACCCTCCACCACCGAGCGCTCCTTTTCCGCGGGTCCGGTCCACTGGACATCCAGCTCGATCCAGCCCGTCCTTGGGAGAGGTTGAAACGGTTCCTTACCGATCGGTCGCATCACGCCCCCCGCGCCACCCTTGACGAAGGCGACCTGCGCGGTCTTGGCCCCCTCGCCCGGACCGACCTGGGGATAGCAGACATTGATGCCGACCTGCCATTGATCGCGCTTCGGGAGGAATCCGTCGCTCAAGGCGTCGAAGTCATACTCGACAGAGTCGGCATGGAGGGTCAAAGGCAGTGCGATCAAAGCTGCGGCGAGAAATGGGACGACCGGATTTTTCATGGGGCTTTCGGGTTGGAAATATTAGGATCAGGTGATACTGCCAGGGCGGAAACGCCGTCGGGGCCGAGTCCGGTGCCAATGACCTGCACGTCGTCGAGCACGCCGGTAAAGGCGAGGCCGGCGGAGGGCGTCCCGGAAAAACCAATGGATGGCATGATGTGCGTCCTTTGATAGGCAGGCTTTTCCGCAGCCACCTCGCCGAGATCGGCACCGTTGAGATAAGCCCGCACGCTTGAGAGGTCATAGACAAAGACGAGGTGATTCCACCCCGGCTGAAACGCGGCCTCCACGCGCCGCTCCAGCTTGACGCCGCCGCGTTCGAAGGCCAGGAGCGACTCCCTGCTGGAAAGGATTTCCAGGCGAAACGAACCGGCCTTGAGCGTGGACCAGCGGGATTTCTCCCCGCGCTCGGAGGCTTGCACCTCCACCCACAGGCTCGTGGTCTGCGCGCCGACGGGCGACGACTTGGAGCGGAAGCGGATCACGGAATCCCCACCCAACCGCAGAGCGCGACCGCGATGTCCGCTCTCCAGCCACTCCCAGTCGCCCACGATTCCGGGCTTGAAGAGTTCGTCGCGCTTCAGTCCTCCCGTCTCGATGCTGGCGCGGCCGGCCTGCTGGCTGATGCCGCGATCATTGAGACGCGTGCCAGCGCCCTCCTCCAGGTCAAGGCGGAACCACGGAATTTCGCTCCGGGGAACGAAGCCCGCGATCACGTGGTCGAGGGAGAGCGGGTTGAGGGTGGTCTCCGAGGAGGGGTTCACGAAGTCCTCGAAGGTTCCCCCCGTCGCCATCCACTGGGCGGCCACGAGCGGATCGGCACCGGGGCGCTCCACCCATACGGGCGGAGAGATGGCGACGCGGTCTTCCTTCAGCAGTGCCATGGCATAGAGAAGCATCGGACCGTCCTCCTCCAGGTGAAGCGGAATGGTGCGCTGCCATGGGCCAGTCTTGACGGGATAGTCAATATTGGCATCCGTCATGTCGGCGGTAAGGATCATGCTCAGGGTGGCGGGCCTGCCGCCGATCGAGACGGTGCGCGAGGCCCCGCGCCGGAGCTCCTCCAGATTTGCCGTCACGGCCTGAGAGGGATCGCCTTTCACGTAGTTCAGCGTGAGCCAGGCATCCGGCGCGAGGTCGAGCCGGGCGACACGCGAGCGGGCCTCGCTGTTCACGGGACGGATGGAGAATGTCGCGGACGACGCGTTCACGGTCTTTAGCGCGTCATTCAGACGGCCGGAGACTCCGTAGAAATCGCGGATGACGCCGCCCTCCACTGCCAGAGTGAGAGGGCGATCCTCCGATGCCTCGATGCGGATGAAGATATCGCGCAGCGGAAAGCTTCCCGCAGCCTCGGGTTCGCGAAACGCGCCAAGGCTCCGGGTGCCGTCATTAAGGTTCACCTTGCGAATCGCGCTCGCGTTGCCGTCGATGGTGAGTGCGACCGTATCCAGCGTGCCGCCGGGCTGCACGGAGAGAGCGAGCTTTGGCTCCACGGCCATGCGAGCCAGATCGATGGCGTAGGGTACGGGGTACTGGATGAGATTGAACCGTAGGCGCGTGGGCGGCAGCGCAACATTCTGATAGAGAGGCTGCCATTCTCCGCCGGACTCGCGATAGTCGACAGAGACAACCGGCTGGACCGCCGGGATGACGCCGACCACGCCCGATGTATCCCAGCGCATCTCGAGCAGGCTCTCCCGATCAGCAGCGCCCCCGCTCATCGAGCGCAGAATGATCGCGCCCTGCGTATCGGACACACCCACCGGGTGCAGCGCGACCTGCGCACGCCACTCGAGATTCTTCCCGCGTGCCGGCAGACCCAGTACCTGAAAGAAAAACTGGTCACCCGCCATGCACTCGACCGGGTAGGACACTACGACCTTCGAGTCGGCAAGCGGGCTTTTCCCATCACCTGCCACGCCATGGAAGAAGCTCAGGATTTCATTATGCCCCCAGATGTTGCGGCTGGAGGGAATCTCCAGCGACTCCTGGGGATCGTTCCACGTCACGAGCACGAGCTGTCGATAGCCGAGGGAAATCCAGGTACGCAGCGAATCGACCAGAGTGCGAACTCCATGAAACGGCACATGGATGAACTGTCCCGGGCGGTTCGAGCTATCGTATCCCGCTGCAATGGCGGGGACGTAAAGGAAGCCCCCGGCGGTCGGCCCGGCGAGGCTCTCGGTCAGCGCACGGGCCTGCACCTCCTCCGGAGCGCCATGCATCCAGCCCTCCGCGGCCCGCAGGCCCAGGTCAGCAATGCGAGCGGGGTCGAGATCGGGACTCGTCAGGCTGCGAATGGTCGGCGCGAGCACGATCTTGAACCCTTTTTCCTGGAGCTTCTTTTGCAGCGCCGCGACGTCGGAGGTGCTGGCAGATTCCCAGACGAAGTGAACTTGATAGCCATCCTTCGTATAGACATGCGGGTCATCGAGATGCTTTTGGTAAAAGTCGACAATCCGCTTTTCGGTTTCCTCAAATGTCTTCGGATTTGCGTAAAGCCACTGCGGAGAAATGTAAAACACCCGCCCGGTTTCCTGGCGCACCTTTCTCGCAGCTTCGAAAACATCCTCGGGGACGAAGGCGAGCATCTGAAAGCCGTTCACGCCGCTATCGAGAGCCTGCCGGATATCCTCCTCGTAGTCCTCCTGCAGCAGCACATGCTGCGAATCGAAGGGCCACGCATCGTGGTTGCCGCCGGAGTACGGATGCGCGTGCATGTGCCCGTGCGGAACCATCGGCATGTAGTGCGCCCAAAAAATCACCGGGGCCTCCGCGGCCCGGGATGGCGGAGGCAGGGAGCCAGCCTTTGCGGAATTGCCAGTCATGCCAGAGAGCAGGGCGATGAGAAGGGTGACCTTGCGTATCATAGGAACCAGACGGCGGCTATTTCCAGGGATTCCAGACCAGGACGTTGTCCCCGGCATTGGCGACCTCCTCAGGCGAAAGCGCCTCGGCGTGGCCGTCGCAGAAGACCATATTGACTTTTCCGCCGCCAAAACTCGTCAATCCGGAGGATCGTGCAACCTTTGCCGGGCGGGCAGCGGGAGAGACGGTGTGCCGGAAGGCGACGTTGCCCGTGTTGCCCGCAGGCACCTTGCTGATGGCGATCATCCGGTCGGAATTCTGGAGCCAGATATCGCCCAGGAGGGGCACCCGGGACGGAGTGGCGAGGCTTGGCACGGTCTTGACCGGCGTGTCGCTCTGCAGCGCCACCTGGGGAATGATAAACTCATTCATGCCGTGACTGACAGCGCCTGCCCCCGCAGTATTAATGTCGCTCTGCGTAATCATCGGACACTGAAAGACAATCCCCGGAGTGGAGCGTGTGTTGGTGGTGGGAATCCCGAGATAGGGTGAGATGTCCTTTTGCCAGACGATCGGGTACCAGACATTCCAGCCATAGGGAAAGCGACCATTATTGTCGGCGGCGAAAAGCATCACGGCCTTGGCCTGCGTGGAGAGATTCGCGGCGCACTTTGCCTGCTTCACCCTGGCCTGCACGCCGGACTGAACGCCGAAGATCAGGACCATCAGTACGCTCACGATGGCGATCGAAACGAGCATCTCGACAAGCGTGAAGCCTCTGAAAAACACTAAGTGACGATGGCGGATGGGGGGCATGATCCTTTGGGAAGCTCGCGCAGCTTTTCGCTAACACTATCAGTCGCGGTGCTGCGGTTCGCGTCCAAAGTTCATTTACATTTCACCGGCCTTCAAGCATGTTTGGATCGAACCGTTCGATGAAGCAGAGAACCTCCCCCTCCATGGCTGAAATCGCGGCAGCGGCCGGCGTGGCAAAGTCCACGGTCTCGCTCGCGCTGCGCAACGATCCCCGGGTCGCGCCCGAGGCCGGCGAGCATATCCGGCGGGTGGCCGAGGGCATGGGATACCAGACCAATGCCCTGGTCGCACGGCTCATGGCGGAACTGCGCCGATCGCGGAAACAGAATCACGTCGCCACGCTGGCCATGATCAATGTCTCCAAGGTCAAGCGCATCGATCTCAAGGTGGCGGTGGTCGGTGATCGTCTCAAGGGCGCCCGCGAGCGAGCCGAGCTGCTCGGCTATACCGTGGATCACTTCTGGCTGCACGAACCCGACGTCACCCCGGAGAGGCTCGGGCGCATCCTTGTCGCACGCGGTGCTCTAGGCGTCATCATCTACGGGTCCCGCGGTGACATGGATATCGAACGCTGCCAACCGGTCTGGTCGATCCTCCCGTCGGTGGTGATCGGGAATCACCCCAAGTCCACGGGACTGAACTTTGTCGCCAACGATCATTATGCCACCTCGCTGGAGGCGTGTCGGCGACTACGCGCGGCAGGCTACACACGCATAGGATTCATCCTGGACAAGTGGCTCGACACCCTGCTGGAGCAGAGATTCACCTCCGGCTATCTGGCGGGAATAGACTATTCCCGCTCCGCCCCTCCCCCGCTTTATCTGGAAGACCCCGCCGAGGCCCCGCGCCCGCAGGGAAAGAAGCGCTTTTTTGACTGGGTGCGAAAGCACAGGCCCGACGCCTGCATCTGCCTTAATGATTTCATTCTCGACTGGATCGGCGAGCTCGACGTGAAGGTGCCGGAGGAAATGGGGGTCGCCCTGCTCGACCTGCCGGATGCGTTGCAGGGACGCGCCGCTGGGATGTATCAGGGTCCCGAGCGCGAGGGCATGAAGGCGGTTGATTCGCTGGTCGGCCAGATTCATCGCCGGGAGTCGGGGCTGCCGCCATTCCAGACCGGGCTGCTCCTGGAAAGCGAGTGGATTCCGGGGCCGACGGTGCGGCATATTGCACCGGAGTCCGCATCGCCGCATCGAAAGACGCGAACGAAGAAGATCTGATTCCCCCCTCGGGAGTCGAACTGTTCGATAGCGTGCCGGTTGAATGCGCGGCGGTCCTGGCGAGAGATTGGGAGGCGTCTCTTCAGAACCATGTCCGCCTCTTATCCGAACCCACTTAACGACGAGGTGTTTCTTTTCGGAGCATCCTGCGCCCCTTACGCCAAAGGTCTCGACTGGCCGATGGAGGAGTGGGACCGCGACCTCGCCACCATGAAGCGCCTCAACTTCAACACCGTGCGAATCTTTGCCCCGTGGGATCGCATCGAGCCGGTGGAGGGGGAGTTCGATTTTCACAAACAAGACTACCTTTTCGACCTCGCCGACAAGCACGGCATCGGCGTGGTGCTGAATTTTGGCGGGCTCTTCTGGAATCTCTGCGGCCTCTATCCCCCAGCCTATCTGCTCAAGGATGCGCGCTGCCAGACGCTGATGAACACGCCGGAGGCGCCGACGCACTCCATCACGCCACAGCGCATCATCTGCTCGGATGATCCGGTTTTCCGCAGTCATGCGTTTCGTTTCCTCGAGCAGACCGTACGCCGCTATGCCGGGCGCGAATCGCTCGTGGCCTGGATGATCTGGAACGAACCGCAATCGATGTTCTGCTACTGTCCGCACACCCAGGCGAAGTTCCGCCGCTGGCTGGAGTGCAAGTACGGCACAATCGAGAAGCTGAATGCGATCTGGAGCACGGAGTATCCGGTGACGCACACCTGCTGGGAGGATATCACCGCGCCCGCCTATGCCTGCGGCCTGCCGATCTGGTTTGACTGGGTGAGGTTCAATCAATTCCGCCTTTACGACAGCATGTCTGAGATTACACGACTGGTGCGGCGGATCGATCCATCAGGGCGGCCCACCACGTCAAACTTTGTCTACCACATGGCGGCGACCGAGGGGCCGCTCTCCACGCCGCGCTATGGACTCGATATCGGTCGGGCGGGCGAGGCGCTGACGATGATGGGCGTATCGTGCTACACGGTCGAGCATCTCCACGATCTCGGCCCCGGTTATCTCACCGCGTACAAGCTCAGCCGACTGCGCAGCGCCTCCCAGGATGTGAACCGCCGCATGCTCGTCCTCGAGACGGGCGTCGGCCCCAACAAGCGCATGATCACCCGCGCGCAAAGGCTCATGAGCTTCTGGCATCTCATCGCGCACAATGCGAAGTCGATCATCCTGTGGAACTATCGCAGCCGTGCCGGGGATTCCCAGGTCGCGCTGTTTAACCTGATGAAATGGGACGGCAGCCCGAGCAGCCGCGCCGAGTACATGGGGGAATTTTCCGGGATGCTACAGGCCAACGCCCGGCTGCTCAACACCGTGTACCCCGAGCGGCAGGCTGCGATCCTCACGCTGGAGGACCAGCAGATCCAGACCGAGGCGATCTGCGGCGACTACTATCCGTACACCTATGTGGAGGCGCACGACTCGCGGGTCGGCGCGTACAAGCTGCTCTGGGATATCCAGATCCCGGCGGACTGCATCGCGGAAAACAACCTCGATGAGCTGCCTATGTATAAGCTGCTCCTGATCCCGATGGCGGAGAATCTCTCGCAGGAGGTGGCCGACCGCATCCGGCAGTTTGTCGCCGATGGCGGCACGGTGATCGCGGAAAGCACCTTTGGCCTGCGCGATCAGGATGGGCGGTTGCAATACCGGGCGCCAGGCTTCGGGCTGGACGAGGTCTTTGGCGGCTGGACGAGTGATCGGGAGGGCAAGGAAACCGCGCCGGTCATCCAATGTCCGGACGGGCAGGCCAAGGTCTGCTTTTTCTGGAGTGAATTCGAGCTCGCGGGCGGGACGCCAGCAGCCCGGTACGCCGACGGCAAGGTCGCCGCGGTGCGGCATCGCTACGGCAAGGGGTCCACGCTGCTGGTCGGCACGGAGGTTTTCCGTCAATACCAGCGCGACCCGCAGCGGGCGATGACAAGGCTGCTCCAGGGCGAAATGCTCGCCTCCGGTGTACAGCCCACCGCCACCCTCACCGGTCAGGCGGAAGATGTGGAGGTTGCCCGGCTGAGCGGCCCCGGGGGCGTCCTGTATCTCGTCATCAACCACGCCGAGGAGCGCCGCAGGTTCCGCCTGCGTCTCCGCGACGAAATCGCCGGATGCCGGCTGGTCGACCTGCAGACCGAGGAGGAGCGCGATCTCACCGAAGACCTCCAACTCGTAGGCAAGGAAGTGCTTGCGTTGCGCCTGGAGGCTGCCGAAACGAGGAAGCCCGCCTCGCACGCCATGGCGGGAGCCGGAGCGGCGTGAAAGCCCTGCCATCTCCCCGCATCACGTGGCTGACGCAGGGCGGATTCGTTTTTGAAGCAAACGGATTTCGCCTCGTGGTGGACCCCTACATGAGCGACAGCCTCGCTGGAAAAGTCACGCGGCTGGTCGGGTTTCCGCTCGCACTTGAGGACCTGCGGCCAGACGTGGTGATCTGCACCCACGATCACCTGGATCATCTCGATCCCGAGACGATCACCATGATCGCGAGGCGCTACCCCCGGTGCGCCTTCGGCGGGTCCGAGCGCGCACACCGGCACCTCGCGGAGTTGGGTATCGACTCACCCCTGCTCCTGGAAATCGGGCATCCGGTGACGCTCGGGCCATTCGGCATCACGCCCGTCTTTGCCCTCCATAGCGATCCCAGCGCGACAGGCCTCGTCATCGAGGCGGACGGGTGGAGGATTTACCTGACGGCGGATACCGAATACGACGACAGCCTTTTCTCGACCACGACGACCGCCCCCGACGCGCTCCTGATCTGCATCAATGGACGCCTCGGCAACATGAACTGGCAAGAGGCCGTCCAGGCGGCGCAACGCCTGGAGACTCCGGTCGCCCTGCCCATGCACTACGGATTATTTGCCGAGAATACCGAAGACCCGGCGCCCTTCATCGCCGCCTGCCGCGAGGCCGGCATCGCCTCGTATGAGATGCCGCTGGGCAAACCCTTTACGCTATGAAACTCCGCCGACTCTCCACCCACGTCTGTGACGCCTACCGGACGAACTGGGTCTTTGTAAAAATCGAAACCGACGAGGGCATTCACGGCTGGGGCGAGGCCACGCTGGAGTACCGCGAGCACGCCATGGTGGCGGCCTTGCAGGAGCTGGAGCGCGGATTGCAGGGGCGCGACCTGACCGCGATCGAAAGCTGGTGGCAGGACGCCTATCGCGATGCCTACTGGCGGGGCGGCCCGGTGCTGACCAGCGCGCTCTCGGCCATCGAGATGGCGCTCTGGGACATCAAGGGAAAGAGCCTCGGCGTGCCGGTATATCAGCTCCTCGGCGGAGCCGTGCGGCAGAGCGTGCCGTGCTATGCCAATGCGTGGTTCGCCAGCGCGAGGGAGCCGGGGGAGTTTGCCGAGAAAGCCGTCGCCGCCGTGGAGATGGGCTACAAGGCGCTCAAGTGGGACCCATTCGGCGCGGCCTTTCGCCATCTCTCCAGCGCTGAACTGAAAAAAGCGCTGACTGTCATCGATGCTGTCTCGCGAGCCGTGGACAAGCAGGCGGAGCTCATGATCGAAGGGCATGGCCGCTTTGAGCTGCCCACCGCCCGCCGCATCGCCAAGGCCCTTGAGGACTTCGACATCTTCTGGCTCGAGGAGCCGCTCATTCCCGGCAACCTCGAGAACTACGCGCGACTGCGCTCCGGCACCTCCACGCCCATCTCGCTGGGCGAGCGGCTTTATACAAAGTGGGACTTCCGAGAGGTCTTCGAAAAAGGGTGTGCGGATTTCCTCCAGCCCGACGTCTCTCACGCCGGTGGCATCTGGGAGTTGCGCAAGATCGCAGCCATGGCGGAGACATGGCAGATGGCCTTCTGTCCGCACAATCCCTCCGGTCCCGTGGCGAATGCCGCCACCCTGCAACTCGCGGCCTGCACGCCAAACTTCCTCTATCTGGAAACGATGGCCACCGATGTGCCCTGGCGCAAGGATGTCGCGACGGAGCACTGCCACTTCTCCGCAGGAGAAATGACGATCTCCTCCGCGCCCGGCCTCGGAGTGGAAATCCACGAAGACGCCATCGCGCGGCATCCCTATCAGGTCCATGATCTGCGCCACTACACAGGCCGCCTCACCGACATTCGCCCCGATACGGCAACCGCGACCTTTGGCGCTGTGAGTTAGCTATGTTTGCCTTCTCCACCAGCACGGTATTAGTCACCGGTTCCACGGCGAACCTCGGGTATTCCATCGCTCGGGCATTTGCCCGCTCCGGCGCGCGGGTGATCGTTCATGGTCCGACGGAAAATGAGACCAGCGCGGCCATGGCGCGGCTGAGGGAGGAAATCCCCGCCGCACAGGTGGAGGCGATTTCGTTCAACCTCGCGCGGCAACCGCAGATCGACGAGGCATTCAGTGAACTCGAAAGACGCGACCTCCTGCCCGACATCCTGGTCAACAACGCGGCCCATCTCGGCCTTGGCACATCGGGATTTCTCGAGCAAAGCGCGGAGTTTTTCCGAGAGGTGATCGAGGTCAACCTGTTCGGCACCTTCCGGTGCTCGCAACTCTCCGCCCGAGGCATGGTAAAGCGAGGCGGCGGCGCGATCATCACCATTTCCTCCCTCGCTGGCGAACGAGCCATCCGGAGCCGGAGCGGGTACAACACCAGCAAGGCCGCCCTCGATGGCCTGATGCGCTCGATGGCGCTGGACCTCGCGCCGCAGGGAGTCCGCGTCAACTCCATCTCGCCCGGCTATGTGTGGACCGAGCGCTGGAACGCCCTGTCGCCCGATGTGGCGGAGCGCAGGAGGTGCAACATCCCGGCGGGCGAGCCAACTCAGCAGGACGAAATCGCCAAAATCGTGCTTTTCCTGGCCAGCGATGCCGCTCCGTCGCTCACCGGAGCAGGCATCATCATCGATGGCGGGCTGAGCGTTCAGCAGGTTCCCAGGGATCTTTCGATCTAGAGCCTTTCCGCGCTAGGAACTCGCCGCCGGGGCAGTCTTGCGTAGCGTGTACGCGCCGGGGCTTAAGGTAGCGCCTTCGCCCGGACTTAGCACCTGGCCGTTTTCATCCAGGAGTTGATAGGAAGCATCGATACGGACATCGCCCTTGATTTCGCGGGCGAGCGAGATCTTTCGTTCGCCCTCGGCGGAGGGTTCCTCGATCAAATCCACGGGAGTCTGCGAGACGAATCCCCAGGACGATCCGGCATACCTTTTTGCCCCGGCGAGAATCACCGTGACGATCATCCCAGCCTGCCGACGGACCGCGAGGACATTTGCCTCGCCGCCGACCTCCTTGTCGCCCACCTGACCGATCACCTCGGGATCAGCGAAGGACTCCACGGCGTCCACCCATCCATCGCCGCTGATGGTCACGAGGGACTTCGCGGCGTCGCCAGCAAGTTCGGTCTTCCAGGGTTCATAAGTCGCCCCGGCGGCAAAGGGCCGGATGAGCGCGGCGAAGCGAACCTGTCGTCCCTCCTGCGCGGCAGCCAGGGTTTTCATCTTGCCTGCAGGGAGATTGAAGTGCTCCACGGTCGGCGCTCTTTCCGCAAAGGCCGCCGCACCTCCCAGCAACCGCAGACGCATGCTGGCCGTGGAGTTAGCGGTCACGACGACATCCCCATCGTCCTGCACCATCGCCCGGGGCGGGACCTGGGCCAGCCATTCCGCCCGCAGGGACTCCGCGCCCTCCACGTCATCAAGGACCAGGAGATACTCGTCGCGTTGATGGATGACCCGGCGGGCCACCCTCTTCACCCCATCGTAGGCCCGCGTCATGTCCACCGAGGCAAACATGCTCCGTGGTGCCGACACCATGCTGAGGACGGACGCACCCGCCTCGCGATCAAAACGCTGGTTCTTTCCGTTGATCAACATGGTCGAATGGGACTCAGTGGCATTGGAAAAGAAGGTCCAGCGCTTGCCCTCGCGATCCCAGAATCCCGGCGCTCCATGGTCGCCATACCCGGGAGCAGTCAGCAGCCAGGAGCCGCCCAGGTTGAAGGCGATCGCCCCGGCGTCGAGGTGACTGTGATGGAGGTTGTTCAACCCGGCCTTAAGCGTGAAGAGATAGGCGTCGTTTTTCCAACTGTTGCGGGTGGTAAGCACCTCCCAGTCCTGGTAGCGGTAGTCGAGCTGCTGCGGGGCACGGGCCTGCACGGAGGGATCGTTCCAGAGCAGGGCAAAGGCGAGCACGTCATTGGCATTGGCCGTCGGCCCCGCGCCGCGAGGCAGGAAGGGCAGCGACTCCGCGAGGAACTGCGCACCGCCATCATCGTACTGTGATGCCAGCCGACACAGGATCTGCTGCGGGCCGTAGTAGTCCTTGCCCGTCGCATCGCCCCAGAGCAGGACGCCCTCCAGGCCGGGGGTCGAGGAGCCGATGCGGTAGTTGGCCGCGTGTTTCAGGAACGGCGAGTCGTAGAACTTCGCCGAGTCGGTCACGGTGCGGGTCCCCTCGATGAACTGCAGGATGAAGTTCATCCCATAGCTCGCATAGCCAAGGCCCTCCTCGGAGCTACCGTCGGAGTTCATGTCGGCAGCGACACGTTCATAGTCCAGCATGGAGGCCGCCAGCCAGTCGGCCGCCTGCGGCAGGTCATGGAGAAAGGCAAGGCCGGTGAGCCCGAGCGCGGCCACGCTGATGTGGTTGTGATTGGCCCGGTATTCCCTGCCCCAGAAGATCTTTCCGTAGAGACCACCCAGCATCGTCGGTGTACGCCGTGCGATGGTCTCGCGGATGAACGCCTGGTCCTGCTCGGAAAAGATGTCCCGATGCCAGTCCCAGGCCATGGCGACGCCCCTCAGGATGTGCGCCGCCGCCAGGTCGCAATCACGCCAGATGCCAACTCCCCAGGAATCCAGCTTGAGAGCGGCCAATACAAGCTCCCGCAGGTAGGCGCGGTACTCCGGACGATCATCCAGCCGGGCCATGAAGGCGAGGAAGGCGATATTGTTGCCCACGGCACGCTGCCACAGTTCCTCCCGGGCCTGGAGGATCGAGTTGTCCTTTCCCACAAACTCCTCCGGAGGACGATAAACCGGGAGCGGCTGCTTGATGATCGCCTGCGCGGTTTCCTCGGCGAATGCGCGCCACTTTGCCCCGGCACCGCTGAGTTGCCGGACACGTGCCGCCGCTGCCGGCCAGGAGTCCTTGTCGTAAAACAGGCGAGGCTGTCCGGGGGCGGTTTTTGCCAGCCACTCCTTTTCATGCTGTGCGCGGCAGGCCGCCACCTCATCCGGGGTGATCAGCTTTGCACTCTCGTCCGCACACCAGGCGGAGGCGGCACCAACGAGACACAGTCCAACGACCATGGTCGCGACTGCTCTCACGGCTTTGCCCCCCAGAACGGATCGTCGAAGGACTTCGGAATGTCCGCCTGCTTGCGAGCCTCGGTGTGCCCGTCGAGAAAGGCCATTTGCACCGCATCGGAATGGCGATAAGGCACGCTCTCCCAAGGCGGCGGCGTTGCGTACATCGAGCGCAGTCTGTCTTTGCTTTCCATAAACATCACGGTGGCTGAGGCCTTGCGCCCTGCGACCCGCTGGGGAGATCCATCCGAACCGAAACAGAGTCCGGCGGCGTAATTGGATTCCCACCACTTCGACGGTTTGTCCGCAGGCAGGGAGATCGCGGGACAAGTCAATATTTTGACCATCTGATCCATGCCGGCCCCGGTGCGCCCCTTGTCATCGATCTTCAGGTAAGGCCGCAGCTCGACGGTCCAGATTTGCTCGGGAGTCCCACCCGAGAAGGCATAGTTCGGCGGCAGCAGCCCGCCATTCTCGGCCTGATAGAGCACAGTCCCCTGGGCCAGGGTGCGGAGATTGGCGAGGCACCGGGTCTCGGCGGCCTGCGTCTTCATCCGGACAATCATCGGGAGCAGGAGTGCGGCCAGCAATGCGGTGATGCTGATCCCGGCCAGGAGTTCCAGCAGAGAGAACGCGTGGCAGGAGTGCGGGTCACGATGGGGAAAATGTGCGGGCATATCCTAAGGGGGGAATCGAGTAACGTGGTGCAGCCTATTGCCACTGGACAAAAGGAGCAAAAGGGATTTTTATAACACAGTTGAATAAACAACCCAAACGAGTCACCCAGCAGGATGTCGCCCGGGCGGCGGGAGTGCATCGTTCCTCGGTCTGCCTGGCGATGCAGAATCATCCCAACATTCCGGTGGCGACCCGGGAACGCATCCAGGAAATCGCGCGCAAGCTGGGTTATCAGCCCGACCCCATGCTGTCCGCGCTGGCGGTGTATCGCAGGCAGCAAAGTCCGCGAGTTTTCCAGGGGACGCTGGCCTGGCTGGGAAACACGCTGCCGCATTACGACTGGAGAAAGATTCCCATCTTTCAACAGAACTACGAGGGTGCCGTCGCCTGCGCGCAGAGCCATGGCTACACGGTCGAGGTCTTCGATCTCCAGACGCCGGACATCTCGCCGCAACGCATGGCGGGCATCCTGCGATCCCGCAACATCACAGGCATCTTTGTCGCACCGCAGCCGAAGCCCTACGCCACGCTGGATTTCCCCTGGGAGCATTTCTCGGCGGTGACATTTGGCTTCACCCTGCTGCAACCGCTGCTCCACTGCGTGGCGGCCACGCAATACCGGGCCACGCTGCAAACCATGCAGCGCATGCGCGGGCTGGGGTACAAGCGTATTGCCTTTGCCTCCAGCCTGCTGCAGGACGAGCGCGTGGATCACAACTGCCTCGCGGCCTACCTGGCGGAAATGGCGATCCATGGCGAAAAGCCTCTCCTGACGCCGCTCAAGCCGGGCTGGACGACTCCGGAGAATCTCAGCGCATGGATGCGCGAAGTCCGCCCCGAGGCCGCCGTGATCAGTCTCGATGTCCGGGACATGCTGATCGAGGCGGGCTTCCGGTTCCCCCGCGACGTGGCGATCGCCTGCCCGATGATGTTCGAACCCAACGGCCCGCTGGCCGGGGTCTGTGAGAACTCCCGGCTGGTCGGGGAGGCCAGCGCGGACTTCCTCGTCGCCATGATCCAGCGGGGCGAGCGCGGCGTGCCGCCTGTGCCGCAACGGCTCCTCATCGAGGGCACATGGGTCGAGGGAACCACGCTCCCTCCCCTGCGTCCCGCGCCAGCCGCGAAGCGCAAGACGGCGGCACGCTCAGGAAAATCGCGCAAGGTGTAATCCCTCACCCGCCATGTGCAAAAGGCGAACGGCCTTTTTCATAAACTGTGTGAATAGATGCCCATTGGACAACGGGCGCGCTCGTGATCGAAGCTGCGTCGCGATTTACCATGAGCGTATCGATTTGCCTGATCGGGTGCGGGGTCCATGCCACCGTGGCCCACGGACCCTCCCTCCAGCACCTGGCGCGGGAGGAACCCAGTATCGTCCTGAGCGCGTGCTGTGATCTCGATGCGGCGAAGGCCGAGGACTTCCGGCGGACATTTGGATTCCGGCGCAGCTACAGCAGCATCGAGCGAATGCTGGAGGAGGAAACTCCCGATGCCCTGTGCCTCATCCTGCCCCCGGAGCGCGCCGCCGTCATCATGCGGTCCCTGGCGGTCCACCAGATCCCGATCCTCCTGGAGAAACCCCCGGGGCTCACGGTTTGTGATGTCGAGATGCTCAATGAGGTTGCCTCCCGGCATGGGACTCCGGTGCAGGTCGGCTTCAATCGCCGCTTCATGCCGCTGCTGACCCGCGCCCAGCAGCTTCTGGCGGACCTCATCGGCCCGGAGGCGGTCTGGCAGGTGAATTATGACATGATCCGCTGGCAGCGAACCGAGGCCGATTTCTCCATCACAGCCATCCATGGCCTGGATGCCTCCGGTTTCGTCGCGCGATCTCCGGCAGCGAAGGCGCGCTTTCACTATCAATCCCTGCCTCCCGGCGTGACTGCGACAACGGTGGAGGCCGATTGCGCCAGCGGCGCGCTCGTCCGGTGCAACTTCCTCCCCGTGGCCGGAGCGACGCTGGAGCGGATCTCCATCCACGGCTCACAAACCTCCGCCACGGTGGACCTGCCCATCTGGGGAAGCTCCGACAAACCGGGGCTGCTGCGCATCTGGCAGAATGATTCCCTCATCCTTGAGGAGCACGGCGAAGGCGGACCGGACCATGTGCAATGGGGATTTGCCGCGCAAATGAAGGCCTTCCTCGATGCCGTGCGGGCCGGGGCTCCTTTGCGTCCCAGCCTGGAGGACGCCATCCAGCCCGTCTGGCTCATGGAGTCCATGCGTCACGGGCTCTACGAATCCTCGGCACCCTCCCTCGCCGCCCACGCCCAAGCCTGAACGCCCTCTACTAAACTGTGTTATAGACAAACCCCTTGTTCCCTCCTTCCCCCGACGCAACCATCCGACGCATATGAACTCCACCCCCGCCAGCCTCCGACCTGTCCGCCATCGCCGGACACTTTTCACCACCACGCGCCTCCTGGGCCTTTCCACCGTAGCGGCGTTATCATGCCTCCCGGCCAGCACCTACTACTGGACCGGGACAAGCGGCGACTGGACCACGTCGACCACTTCGCTCGTCTGGTCGACGACGTCCACGGGATCGCCGTCGACCTATTGGACAAACGCCAATGCGGCGGACATCGTGACATCAAACGCGCCGATCCATCTCTGGAACGTCAGCGCGACCACCGTGACGATCGAAAACGGTGCTTCGTTGTATGCCTCTGGCTCCGGTGCGACCAGCACGACCCGCGGACTGACCGTCACGCAGGGAGGCAGCGGCGACTTTTCCCTGACCGATCAGCGCACATCCGGAACATCGCTGAACCTGAAAGTCCTCCTCACCGGCAGCACTGCCTGGAACGGCACGATCACGGTGAATGGCTCGACGGTTTCCACCGTAAGCCTCACCATCGCCAGCCAGACGGGAACCGGCGTGAATTCGGTAGGCGTCAATACCAAGGTGCATCTCGCCTCCGGCGGCAACCTGGAGATCGGCCCGGGCATCATCGGGAATGTCGCAACGATCGGAGAACTCTCCGGCAACGGTAACATCAAGTTCCCAGGTCAGTTTTCCACCACCGGAGGGACGCGCACGCTGCGGGTGGAGCAGTCGACCAATACGACCTTTAGCGGAACCATCGGCGAAAACCTGACGCGCACCGATCATGTCCTCGCCTTTACCAAAGCGGGGACGGGCATTCTGTCGATCTCCGGCACCGGCGGCTATGAGGGTGCCACGACGGTCGAGGGAGGCAAGCTGTTCCTCAACGGCACCTATGGCTCGGGCTTCACGGGAGTGACCGGACAGGGGGACTATGTCGTGAAAAATGGTGCGCTGCTCGGGGTCAACGGCACGATCACATTATCCACCGGATCGACCGCGCGCAATGTCACCATCGAAAGCGGCGGCACGCTCAAGCCGGGCACGGCCGATGCTGTCGGCACGATGACGATCTCCGGCGGCAACGCGTCGTCCAAGGGCCTCGTCTTCCTGGGCCAGGCGACGATCGAGTTCCGGCTCGGCACGGCGCAGGACATGATCACGCTGACATCGGCCTCGATGACGGGATCGGCGCTGGGAGGCAATGGCAGCGTAGTCTTTGACCTTCTCGGCTCGAGCGGCCCCACCATCGGCACGACGTACGACCTGATCAGCTTCGGCGGGACCTCGCAGGGCATCGCGCTGGGAACGTTCGCCCTCTCCTCAGCCACCCAGTCCGCGGGCTGGGCGGGGACATTCTCCTACGGCGGAGACGGGAACCTCCTGCAATTCACCGTGACCGCGGTACCCGAGCCGGGCACGGTCGCGCTCGCCGCGCTGGGTTTGTGTGCGGCGATCGGCTTTATTCGTCGCAAGGCGGCCTCCGCCTAATTCGATCCTAACATCACCCCTCCTTATGAAACACCTTCCCCTGTTCCTCGCCGGAGCACTCTCCCTCACCGCCTCCACCCTCCTCGCCCAGAACATCGTGCGCGATCCGGGTTTCGAGGAAGACACCACGGGCTGGAACGCTCCGTACATCCCCAACGACAGCCTCGACCGGCACTGCACGTTTGAGGTGGTGAAGGATTCTCCGCACGCCGGCAAGGCCTGCGCCCGGCTGGCCTCGGAGGATAATGGGCGGATCTCCATCTCGCCCAAAGGCACGCCGATCCCGGTGGAGCCCGGTGAAAAGTTCAAGGTGTCCCTATGGGTCAAGGCGGGGAAGAACTTCGAGGGGCAGAACAACCAGTCCGGCATGCTGCTGAGGATGGACATGATGAACGGTCGCGACTCGGTCGGGATCGTGACGATCGACTGGCAGGGACAGTCCCTCTTCCTCTCTCCCCAGGATGCCCCCAAGGATTTCGCCACCGCGCCGCTTCCCACCAAGTGGACCAAGGTGGAGGCCGAATTCGTCATCCCCGAGGACACGACGGCCATGCGTCCGGCGGTGTTTCTGTGGCGCGGCACGGGTGAGTTCTTCATCGACGACTTTATCATCGAGCGCATCCGCTGATCCATGCTGACCATCTACGATTACGCCGTCGTCGCGCTGTACTTCGTCCTGCTCCTCGGCGTGGGGTGGCTTTCCCGCCGCTTCGCCCGCAACAGCAGCGAATACTTCCGCGGCGGAGGCGAGATGGCCTGGTGGCTGGTCGGGGCCTCGGCGTTCATGGCGTCCTTCAGCGCGTGGACGTTCACGGGGGCAGCCGGCCTGGCCTATCAATACGGGGTGATCGTCCTGGTCATGTATCTCGGGAATACGCTCTCCTTCGTACTGAACGCCCTGTGGCTGGCTGAGCCATGCCGCCAGATGCGTGTCGTCGTGGTGATGGAGGCCGTGCGGGCGCGGCTCGGGCGGATCAACGAGCAGTTCTTCACCTGGATGACGCTTCCGCTCCAGGTCATCGGCTCAGCCATTACACTTTACGGACTCGCCATCTTCTGCGCGCCGGCCTTTGGGTTTGACCTGAAGCTCGTCATCATCGGCGCGGGGCTGGTCGTGCTCATCGCCACGACGCTGGGAGGCTCGTGGGCTGTGGCGACGGGGGACTTTCTCCAGGCCCTGATGCTGCTCGGCATCACGCTGGTGGTCTTCGCGCATTCGCTGATGGCGGTCGGCGGTTTCTCTGGACTCATCGAGAAACTGCCCGCCACGCATCTCGACTTCACGGCCTCGCAGGCCAGCGGCATGGGGATTCTCTGGGTGGTTGCGACTTTGCTGGAACGCCTTTCCGCCGGGAACAACCTGCTCGGGGCGACGCGCTACCTCTCCGCCCGCAATGGCCGCGATGCGCGACGGGCGTCGCTCCTGGCGGCGGGCTTGTTTGCCATCGGGTCGCTGATTTGGTTCGTCCCGCCCATGGCGGCAAGGGCGCTGGGCATGGACATGGCAATACTCATGCCGGGACTTTCGCAACCTGCCGAGGGAGCCTATGTGGCCATGGCGCATCGCTTCCTTCCCGCAGGCCTTCTCGGGTTGATGGTCACGGGCATGATCTCGGCCACCATGTCCTCGATGGATCACGGGCTCAATCGCAACTCGGGAATCTTCGTGCGCTCGTTTTACCTGCCGATCCTGCGTCCGCAGGCCGGGGAGCGGGAACTCGTCGTGGCGGGCCGGGCGGCGACGATCGTCTGCGGCCTGCTCATCATCTCGCTGGCCCTGCTCTACAGCACGTGGAAAGACGTGGGCGTGCTACAGCTCATGCTCAATGCCAGTGTCATGCTCGGCATCCCCACCGCCGTACCAACACTGTGGTGCCTGATCACGCGGCGGTCGCCGGACTGGGCGGCGTGGACGACGGTGATTTTCTGCCTCGCGATCAGCACGCTGCTCGGGCTGCTGCCCAACATCCATGGCGTGCAGTCGCTGGCGGCGACACTGGGCTTCACGCCCTGGCTGGAGTACATCCGCACGCATTCCTACGCGCTGGTGGCGCTCATCAGCTTCTCTCTCGGCTCGCTCTGGTATCTCGGCTCGGGATTCCTGCCGGGCAGCCGACATTCTCCCGCACGACGCGAGCAGGTCGACGCATTCTTTGCCACGATGCGGCGGCCTTTATCCGAGAAGGAAACATGTTCTCCGGCGGAGATCTCGCGTCAATCCCTCCGCATCGGCCGCATGGCGGTCGTCTGGGGAGCGCTCATGGCGCTGCTCCTGCTGGTTCCCAATACGGTGGAGGGGCGGATCGCCGTGGCATTCTGCGCAGCCTTTATCGCCGGCGTCGGCGGACTGCTTATTTTCACAAGCCGCCGCTCCACCCGCGCAAAGCAGTCCGCTGCGGCGGTCGAATCCGAACCCCTGGTTGAAACCCCGTGAAAACCCTCGACCAAAGCCAGCCGTCCCCCGCCTCGGCGACCGCGTGCCGCACGGAGCGGCTGCTCTTTGCCATCAGCCGCCGGGAGCAGGAGCTTTTCCTTCCCCGCCTCGATCCCGACGCGATGGGCGAGGTCGCCGTGGAATGGTACGATCCCCTGGACTCAACCGAGCCGTGGCCCCGCGTCTTGCGTCGCTTTCAACCGACGATCATCGTCGCCTGCTGGTCCACGCCTCTCCTGCCCGAGCCAGCCGCCGGGCAGCCGCTGCCTCGCTATGTCTGCCATCTGGCCGGGTCCGTGCGCAATGTGGTGCCGCGCTGGTTCATCGAGCAAGGCGGGCTCGTCAGCAACTGGGGTAGCGCGGTGTGTGAACAAGTCGCCGAACAGGCGCTGCTGCTCGCGCTTGCCGCATTGCGCAATGTCTCCGACTGGCACTCCTACATCCGGGACTACGGCCCGCTCCGCGCAAATCCGGCCCTCGTATTAAGAACCAAATCGCTGTACGGCAGGCGGGTGGGCATTCATGGATTTGGGCGCATCGCGCGCGCTCTTCTCGATCTGCTCCATCCCTTTCGGGTCGACGTGGCGGTGTATTCCGATGGCGTTCCTCCCGAGTGCATCCTCGCCCACGGCGCGACGCCGCTGCCCTCGCTGGGAGAGCTTTTTGCGCAGAGCGAGATCCTGTTTGAGTGTGAGGCTCTCACCCCGCACACGCAGCTCTCCGTCACCCGCAATCTGCTGGCCTCCCTGCCGGATGATGCCGTCTTTGTCAACGTGGGCCGCGGCCTGACCGTGGACGAAGCCGCGCTGAAACAGGAGGCCGCGTCCGGTCGCCTGCGCGTCGCACTCGATGTCGTGCACGAGGAGCCGGTGACCAGCAGGACGGAGATGTTTTCCGTCAACTCCGCCATCCTCTCGCCGCACATCGGCGGGCCGACATCGGATGAGCATCCCCGGTGCGGAGAGTTCGCCCTTTCCAACATCCAGCGCTATCTCTCGGGCGAACCCGTCCACGCCCGCATCACGCTCGAGAGCTTCGACCGCTCCACCTAGGCCCGCTCCAGAACGGAGCGGAGGCGGTACTTTTCCTCACGGCTTACATTGGCATCGCCACTTGACACAGCGATGGACTTTGCTAAGGGAGTATTATGACCCTCAGAGGCGGCCTTTTCGTTCTGGCAGCGGGATTGTTTGTCCTCGGGGCGCAGGCACAGGAGTTCACTCCATTTCGCATTCCGCTCTACATCTATAATGTGGGATCGGATGATAAGCCTCAGTACAAGGTAGGCATCTACCTGAAGGTGGATTCGGTCAACGATGGATCGCAAGCCCCCTGGCGGATGTATGAATTTGATACCGGGGGCACCGGATTTCTCGCCTTTCCCTACAGCGCCACGGAAAACTCCCCTGGGATTTATACAAATACCTATTCCAGCGGAAACGTGCTGAGCGCCAACCTTAGCAATACCACCGTCACCTTCGAGGTGACCGATGGCGGGGCAAATGTCTCCCTGCAAGCTGATATCGGCCTGATCTCGAGCGCGTCGAATCCCACGCATCCCAACAAATCCATTAACAACTGGACGGAGCTGCTGCCGAACGAAGCTCCCATCGAGAAGTACTTCTACGGCGACTTCGGCATGGGACTCGACTCCAACGCTCCCGCGCCGGGTACGACCAACCCGGTCTCGCTCTTTGCCTTGCTCCCGCAGTTTGGCAATACCTCAAACACGGGTTTCGTCGTCCACCTCGGGGATGTCCCCTCTCCCAATGCAGGCAAAGGTCAGGTCGGGACAGGATGGGTCCAGGTGGGCCTCGGCCCCAACCAGCAGGACGCATCCCATTGGGAATCCACCGCGCAGATGGTGCCCCCATCCGGCCAGACCTTCCCCAACTCCGGCCAGAAGGCGTATACGGAAATCCTTTCCACCGGGACGTCGACGATCTCGACGAGCCCCGGTGACGCCACGCCGCTGACCTTTACCGATGTCGGCATCATCTACGACAGCGGATCACCCAACATCGAGATTCACCCCGTCGGCGAGAATGCCGGAGACGAGGCCGAGGTCACCGCCACCCTCGCGGAGGCTCTCGCCAACGGCGGTGTCTTTACCCTCACGGGACAGCCCTACGCAGGGTCGGGAGATTCCACCATCCTGGATGTGCCTGTCGGCACTGTCGCTGGTGTCAACGAGGTCGGCGTGTCGACGCAAAACCCAGCGAGTTCCCCCGGCCTGTACGTAAACACAGGCATCAACGCCTTTTTCGGAAAGGATGTCGTCTACAACCTGCAGGACGGCTTTGTCGGGTTCAACACCGTTCCCGAGCCGGGCTGCATCGCACTTTTCGGAGTGGGTGTGGCCCTGGGAGCACTGCATCTCCTGCGACGAAGCTCTCGCTCTAGGAAAGAAGAGGCCGCCTGAGAGCCTGCTGAAAGCGGACGGCAAGGCGCGGCGACAGAGCGTATCCGCAGCGATACGTGAGGGAGCAGGAACGCAGCCGAACGCCGTTTCCCCGCCGCAAGCCGTCGGTCGGCAGTTTTCAGACAGGCTCTGAGAGCCCTCAGCGGTCGCCCTTCCTCGCTGACCAAGGCCCTGGTAACGCGACGGAAAGACATATCCGCGCTGGCTCCTGCTCAGGGATTGCCGCCGGGTGGTCGGGTGCGATCTTTGCTCCCTGCGCCCCGCATTCCCCTTTTCTGAAAAACCGACCATCCCTTCTCAAACTCCTGCAATCGAGAAGGGACAAAGTCTGCCGCGACGGGTCGAAACTTAGTCCGCCCTGGTCAACTCGATCTCCGGCCCGCCGGGCAGGGCGTCGTATCTAGCCAGACCATCTTTCACGGCCACGGTAGTATGGACATCTCCCTGGCGAACGGCGGCGTTTTTCCAATCGGCGGGCACCTGGGTGAGCAGGGTGAGAGGCAGGTCGTAGAGCTCGGGATCGGCGGCGCTGGTGAGCTTCAGCCGGATCGCGGCGGGGGTGGCGGCGACGGCCTGCACCTGCGCCGAACCCCGCTCGGTCTCGTACTTGTGCTGGGAGATGTGATCGGTGACCCAGAGCTCCCCGGCATCCGACTTTTGCTTCAGGTAATCGAGGAGCGGAAAGAAAAGCTCCTCCTGCTTCATGGCCCACATGTCCTGATAAGTGGCATTGAGGCGTTCCACGCCGTGAATGATGAGGTATTCCATGCCCTTGCTGGCGATGGCCTTGTCGGCCAGCCCGGTCATTTCCGGCAGGGTCTTCAGGTGATACATGGCGCCGTGGCCCTGGAAGGGCGGACGGCTGATCAAGTGATCCTCCTTCAGGAGTTGGGCGAGCTCCTCATCGGTGATGTGCCAGTTGCCCCCCACCCCGCCGGGCTGCGCGAACGAAACGAGGCGGGTTTCGCTGCCGGGCTGGATCTCGCGGATGATTTTCGTGCATCCGAGGATTTCCTCGCGGGCGTTTTCGAGGTCCGACACTCCCTTGTGGGTCATGGTGTGATTCCCGTACACCATGCCGGAGTCGGCGAATTCGCTCTCCCATTTCTGCGCGTAGACTTTGTATTCCCCCTTGCCCGGGCAAATGTAGAAGGTCGCGATGAGGCCGCGCTGCTGCAGCTCGGGAATGGCCACCTGCCAGTGGCTCGGCCAACTGTCGTCAAACATGAGCAGGAAGACTCCGGTGCGGTCGTCCTTCCAGTTGGCGACGCGGGTTTCCCCCAGTGGAGCGGCAGCCAGAGGCCGCAGTGCGCAGGTCAGTACGACGAGGAGGGCGAGGAGGTTTTTCATAGGGGGAGTGATGACAGAAGATTGGGGAAAACGTTCTGCGCTACTCTCAACGGAAAGAAGCCCCGGCGCACAACCGGAATCCGCCTGCCCCTGCGAACGGTTATGAAATTATTTAAAAATTCGGGGGCCGGAAAGTAGGAGGAGCTACCTTTGAAGGGGAGTCGTCAAGACGCAGCGATCGGGAGTCGAGGAGCCGAATCATGGCTGCTAGGTCAGGTCGAAGAGGCGCTCTATTTTTGCGATTCCCGCTGCCGCAGCTTTGTCCTCCGGATTGATCTCCACCGCGTGTTTGAACGCCTGATAGGACTTCAGCCACTCTTCGCAGTTGCCATAAGCCACGCCAAGCGCGCGAAAGGCCGGTCCATATTTGGGATCGAGCTTCACGGCGGCTTCGAGATGGAACGCGGCTTCCGCAGGCCGATCCAGTTTGATCAACATCTCCCCGGCTCCACGCAGCGCAATCGCGTTGAGCGGGTTCCAGTTTACCGCTTCAAGATAGTCATCCAGAGCCTTCTGGAACTCCCCCATCTCCCAGTAAGCCAATCCTCGATTGCCATACGCAACATCGCTCGGCTCCAATTTCAGGATTTCCCCGTACACCTCTGCTGCGCCGGAGAAATCACCCACATCGTGCAGCGCATCACCATGGAGATACCGCAGCAACATCTCCGCCTTGGGCGGCAAGGAAAGCTCTCTCTGGGTTACCGCGTCGATAACCCGGATGCATTCGGCTGGCCTTCCTTGCTCTTGCAAATAGACCGCCGCACGAAAGACACAACGCACATCCGATTGCCAAAAATCGTCACGATCCAGCAGGTCATCGATCGGAGCCGCGCCGGACACCGCCCGATCAAGCTCCGCCTGAATTTCCTCCCAGGTCATCGTCTCGCTCACCAAGGGAATCCCGGTTCTCAGGACCGAGGCATTTCGCAGAGCTCGACTGATCCGCCGTGCAAGACGACGGGGTGGCGTTGCAGCAGATCGAGGATTTCCTGCCTGTCCTCGGCATCAAACCGCATGTAGCCCCCGATATGGTCGGAGGGCTTCGCCGTTTCGGCATTGCCGATCGTGATTCTCTCCCCAATGGCACTCCCGCCTTTGAATAAGCCGCTCTTCCTGGCCGCATCAAGAAACTCGCCCCACTCCGCCAAGGTCGGGTCGCTTTCCGTGTTGTCCTGGATAAAGAGGATGTATTGGGTCATGGTGTTTGGGGATTTTGGAGTTTTTCTTTGAGCGGAGTTTCTACCCCGGCGCCACAACCGTCTAGACGCTTTTTACGCTTCTGAAGAATGGCGAAAGCCGTCCGGCGAATCTCGTTCGTGCAAGATCACTGACCCCTATCTCCCTATTTCCTCGTGTTACGCCTGCTTTATGGCTTTCGGCTCGCCCGCCGATGAGAATAGTATTGCGTCCCCCGTTGTAATCGGACAGGCAATAAGAACGAACGAGAGACGATAAACCCGCAG
>QAYZ01000011.1 GCA_003054655.1 Spartobacteria bacterium LR76
CGCCTGGCGCTTTTTTTTGCCCTACGACCGCGACATCGGATGCGGCAAATCCGGCAGAATCGCGGTTCGCTTCCGTGCCGGGAACATGTGGCTCCATGGTCCAAACCGACTGCTGCCGATGATTTCGGCGTTTCGAAAGTGCTTTGTACGAAACTGAAAGCGCGTCTTCGACTTGATTGAGGGAGGGATTGTGGCGAAATAGGCTTCGAATATGCGGCGCAACTGGTCATGGGCGGTGAATGGCGCGATTGGGATTGTGCTGGCTGGTCTGCTCTTTTTTGAGTTTGTTGCGCCGTATTGCGTGCAGCCTGGGCTGGACCTTACGTTTCTCGATGGCAGGCCATCTCGAGACGAGGTCGTAAGTCGATTTGGAGAACCCCAGGAGCAGATCGGCCCGGGCGGGAGGTTTCGCATGACGGGCTGGCGTCCGCTGCCGGAGCGCGAGGCCGAGTATGGGGGGATGGCGTTTCAGCGCCCGAACTCGGACAAAATCTATGTTTTTTTCTCCGCGGACGGGCGGGTCGCATCGTTCGAGGTAGCGCGTTCCTGAAGCCCGAAAGTTGAGTTTTTCGCGGACAGGGTTGGCGTGAGTCAGGGTCTGGCTGATGCCGGTATAGGGTATATCCTCGGGTACGGTCGCAGGGCGGTGTGCCATGCGATACACGGGCATGAGTACATTGCTGCTTATCATTCTGGTTCTGCTTTTGGTGGGTGCTTTGCCGGCGTGGCCGCATAGTTCGGGCTGGGGGTATTATCCCAGCGGTGGCCTGGGGTTGATCCTTGTGATTGTCCTCATCCTTGTGCTCATGGGACGGATCTGACGGCACGGCGTCTCGCGCGCCGCCTATGGTGGTGTTGCGCCGTTCGGCCTCCGGGGTTCGCTGGGGGGACCCCCTGCCCGGGCGGCGCAGGCCTGCGGGCGGCGGATGTTTTGTTGTTTAGGTCGCGGCGGGGCTGTGGTACCTTTGAGTCGGAAGTCCAAACCCCGCGAATCCCATGGAAACGATCTGGTCATTCCTGACGGTGCAGACGCTCTTTCTGCTGGCACCGGTGGGGTTCATGCTCATCTGCGCGCTGGCGGCTCCGATGAAACCCGGCACGCGCTGGGATATTTTCTTTGCCGGGCTGGTAGGTGTGACCGCGGGCTGGTCGGCGTTTTTAGTGCTCTGGGCGGCTGGATTGATCGGGCGCGCCGACGGTGGGCTGGATCGCGGCATGGCGATGATCGGGCTGCTCGGGTGCTCGTATGTGAGCGCGGGGATGTATTTCTTTTTTGCGCGAGTGTGGCGGAGTGCGCGTCACGGCGCGGTGCGCCAGGGCGGCCGCTGGGATGCGGCGCGCGATGGCCGCGACGACCGGACGTAGGGAGTGAGCCCCGGCAGCCTGGGAGAGTGACGAAACGAGCGGATTATTTCTCGTTCGCTTTTGCACTTGGGACAGCGGCTAGTGTGCGACGGACTTGGAGAAGAAATTCAGCACGACGACTCCGGCGATGATAAGGCTGAGGCCGATGATGGCGGGGAGGTCGAGCGCCTGCTTGAAAACCACCCATCCGATGAGGCTGATGACGGCGATGCCCAGGCCCGACCAGATGGCATAGGCCACGCCGACGGGAATGGTGCGCAGGCTGAGCGAGAGAAAGTAAAACGCGATGCCGTAACCCACGAATATGACGACGGTAGGCCAGGGTTTGGAGAAACCTTCACACGCCTTGAGCGCGCTGGTTCCGGCGATTTCGGCAAAGATTGCGACGACGAGGTAAATGTACGGGTGCATGGCGGCAGGCGGCATCCTGCGCCGGGAATCGGCTCGCCGTCGAGCGCGGATGGGGATAAAGGTGCGGTAAATGGAAGTCGTTCTCTTATCGATCTGCCTGGCCTTGCTGCTCGCGACGATAGCGACAGTGGTCTGTGAACGCCGGTTGCGCCGGGGGAAGCGGGTGTCGATCTGGCTGGTGGTTCCAGCTGCTGGGGTTATGGCGTTTGGCTCGGTGCTCGCGGTGTTTGCTATGATGCTGGGTTGGGAGTTGTCTCGGAGATAAGCGTAAGGTTGATCGGGCCGGCGTGACTAACGGCTCCTGCGAATTGCGATTATTTGATTGTGAGGCGCAGCTCTCACCTGACGCAGCGCCAACGCAGGCGGGATCATTATTTCAACCGCCTGCGGGACGACATGGCGGAGCCGGGATTGTCGGCACACGTTTCTTCAAGCTGGCCATTCCCTAGTGGGCTGGAAAAGAATCGGCGCATCTATTTTTGATCCGAATATGGCAGAGAGTTACTATTGTTGGCGTTGCAAGACAAAGGTTCCCATGCTTACAGAGGACGAGTGGGAGGTCATTCACCCTTTGCTGGTTCTCGATCTCAAGCGAATCCAGGACATTCGCATTGAGAAGGGGGTGGCGCTTGATCGGGCCTTGGCAGAATGCCGATCCTTGGCGTGTGAGAAGTTTGAGCAGATGACTGGATATCGGGAATCAACTATGAATGCGATCTGGCATCACCGGCGATCGCTTTTCGGGATGGAATGCCCTGCGTGCGGCCATCTTTTTAGAACACCCCAATCTCGTTTTTGTGCTCATTGCGGTTGCAGTTTGTCGCAATGACATTTCGAGCCGATGGTGAAGCTGACCTTGCCGCCGCCCGGGGTGGTGGAGGACCCGCTATAGCCGAAGGGCAGGTTCAGCCCGCTGAACAGGATGCCCGCGAGAAGCAGGATTTTGAAGGCCTCCCACATGGTGATCTTCTGACAGCCAAAGACGCCGCGGTTGCGCAGGCGCGCTCTCCGTTAAGCTCCGGGGTCTGGTGCGCGGAGCTGAAAATACGCTGCGCCGAAGAAGAAGGCGGTGTTGGCCGCGAGGACGAGGAAGAGGGTGAAGGCAAGGCGGTCGGAGTCGCGTAGGAGGTGGTCGTAGAGGGCAAAGATGCGCGTGGCGACCTCATGCTGGGCGTCTAGGTTGGCGGAGAGGGCGAGGGCGACGGTGCTGGTCTTGATCTTATCGATGGCGTCTTGCGGAAGCTTGGTGAGCTCGGCGGCGTGGGTTTGGATGACTTGTTCCCGGTCGTTCTGCCGCCCGACATGGAGGAGCACGCTGATGGCGGCCAGGAGGTTCAGGCTGGCGAGGATGAGGAAGATGAGGGCTGTGCGTTTACGTTTGGTCATGCGGGGCGGGTGATCTTCTGAGGGAACGCCGGAGGGTTGTCCATCCACCAGTTATCCAAAAGGCGAGGAACAGCCCGCCAGCGACGCCGCTAAGAAATCGCACGCCAAATTCCGTAACGAGTACCGATGCGATGTGCTGATGGTGATTGCCTAATGAAACGGCCAGAATCGCGGCAGCCGATCGTATCGCGAAAACGACAAAGAGAGATAGCAGGAGGCGCTTGTGGATTGGCGCGAAGGCGGCCCTGGAGAGCGAATAAAGCGCGAGGGCGGAAATGAGGAGTATGGCGGTCTCTTCAATCATCAAGTTCTTGGGATGATTTGTTTCCTCGCCTGATCGCAGGAAGGGGGGGGATGATCAATCCCAAGCACGGTTTTTTTGCGCCCCTGTTCCCGGGCCGTCCCTAAACTTATCCGTACAAAAGGCTTCTCCGTCTTTGCCTTTTGCCTAAGCTTTGTTTCCCCTTGAGCTTGCGGTTATTCACGCGGTGGCGCTGGTGGGTTCCCGTATTTGTGGCGCTTCTGCTGGGAATGCCGGAGCAGGCGAAGGCGACTTGGGCGGCGCACCGGATTATCGCCGAACCGGGGAATCCTAAACTGCGCCCCATTGCGGTGAAGCTTGCGGAAGACAAACGCTCGGTGCAGGTGTTCCTGCCGACTATGCCGGAGAAGTCGCCGCAAGGGTACTTTCTCATCAAAGCCAAGGCGCGGCTGCCGAGGGAGTCGCTGGAGTTTCGGATGTCGATGATGCGATGGTTCATGGAGTCCGAGAGATACCAGAAGAAACGAGCGACTTTTGACCGCCATTTCGTTGATGCTTCGGACAAGGCGGAGTACGCGGATATCGACCGTTTTCGGGAGATCACGCGGCTCGCTCCGGAGAGAAAGGATGGGGCTGGCGGGATCTTTTTGGAGATGAGCGTGGAGGATGCGATGCGCTCCTATATTGTTCGCGATTACCTGCCGAACGGCGGCGCGATGGTGGACGATGGCGGATTTGGGGACACCTATGACCTGCCGGCCATCGTGGAGGCCGCACGTGAAGCGAAAGAGTAAGGAGCGCGTGCGTGGCTGGCGGTGTCCTTGGTGATTTTCCAACGACAGTCCGGTTTCGCTAGGCCTCTGTGCGCGGAGCGAGGATCGGGGATGCCGATTGATCTGCTGTCGTGGTTTTGCCATGCTTCCGAGCGGTATCGGAGAAAGACATGGTTACCGAAGATCAGGCGAGGCGGATTCTCCAGTCGATGCGCAGAGGGCGTGCCCCGGCGGGCACGGACATGGAACTGCTGAACACGGTCCAGTCGACCTCGACGGGGCTGGTCATCCTGACGGGCCTGACTTTCGCGCTCCTCCTTGACGCCGATACCGACGGATGGCTGGTCGTCCTCATGGCGGCCATCGTCATCTATCCCTTGTGGATGATCGGCAACTGCATCGCAGTCAAAAATCTCCTGATCTCCAAGGGACGTTTCAACCTGGACGGGTGACGGTCCGTCCGCGCTCATTGCGTCGTTTTGGCGTGGCTGTGGCGGGCGATGGTATTGGCCTCGGCGCGGTGGAGTTCCACGGGGTCGTGGAGTTTTGACGCTTCCTTTCGTTCCGGCTGGGGCTGGTCGGGCGGCATGATGTCGGGTTCCGCGACGTCCGGGGTGGGGGCGACCGGCGGCGCGGGGTTGGGCGCGGTGGTGGGGCCGGGATAGGTCGGGGCGCTCGGGGGAGACTGGGGAACTTCCGGAGATGGCGTGGGCGTGGGGGCTACGGGCGGGGTGGTTTCGGGTGTGGACATGGCGGATTCAGGGGTGAGGGACGGCGTTGAGGTCGAGGCGGAGGGGAAGTTCCTCCTCGGGTGTGTGAAAGAGATCCTCGCGGAGATTTTGCGCGAGGCAGGCGTGGTAACGCACGGGCAGGCCGTCGAGGATGGCGGCATTGATTTCCGCCGGAGCGGCAAAGGCCCAGCGGGCGTCGGGGGATTCATCCAGGAGGTCGCGCAGGCGGCCAGTGATCTTGCGGAGCCGCCACATGCCTGGCTCCGCCTCGTGGCGCAGGCGCTCGGAGGTGGTCTCGTCGGATGGTGCTCCGAGGCGGTCGGCGGGGTGGTCGAGCCAGCGGGTGCCCGGGTAGTCGATGGGGTAGTAGTCGACGAGCCGTGGGCCGTCATCCTCCATGCGGTAGGTCTTCAGCCCGTCGGGGCTCGCGATGTAGAGGAACGGTGCATTCATGGCGATGGGGTATCGGTTCCCGGTGAGCGGTGCGCGTGAGGGATCGGCCTGAATCGCGCCTCGGCGCGGGAGTTTACGGCGTCGTGCCGGGGACGGGCGAGGGTGTCGGGGCGGGGGAGCGCTCGGTGTCGGGCGCATTGCCGGGGCCGCCCGCGCTCTGGGACGTGCGCACGCCCGGGGTGCGGTCGCACCCGGCGAGGGCGAGGAGAAACAGGGCGCAGAAAGAGAGGAGGATTTTCATAACCCGAATACGCGGGTGGCGGTCTCCGTGCGGTTCAGCCCGGCCCCGGAGTGCCGCATGGGGTGGGCGAAAAGGCGGCGGCGGCCATGTCTCACACAGCGGAAAGCGGGCGAGGCATGAGCTGGATGGCCGGGGTCGGCGGATGGATAAGCCGGCACTCGCGGGCCTGCGGCGTTGACACCCGGGCGCGGGGTGGTGAGGCTCGGCGGGGAAAATTCCCTCCTCATGCCTGCCCCGAGTATTGCGCGCTTCCGAGTCCTGTTGCTGGCTGTGCTGGCGGGGGTGGTGGCATTCCTTTTTTATGCGCGGTCGGTCGGGTCGGAGTTCGTCTACGACGCGCGCCCGCAGGTGCTCTTTGGCGATTATATTCATAATCCGTCGCACTGGGGCGAGGTGCTGACTTTTCGCGTGCTCGGGCAGGATGTGCTGGATGCGAATCGCCCCGTGCAGCTTGCCTCCCTCATGCTCGACTCCGCGCTGTGGGGGCGCAATCCCGTGGGCTATCACCTCACGAGCGCCGCTCTCCATGCCGCGAATGTCGCGCTGCTTTTCCTACTGCTCATGGAGCTGGGCGGCGGCCGGCCAGGACCGGCGCTCCTCGCCGCGCTGGCCTTTGCCGTGCATCCGATGCTGGTCGAGCCGGTGGCGGAGGTTTCGTCGCGCGAGGATGTGCTGACTTTGTTTTTCCTGCTCCTCGCCATGTTCCTCGCGCTGCGCTGCGGACGGAGCACGGGTCGTGCGATGTGGTGGACGGGGGCCGGATGCGTGGCCGCGTCGCTGCTGGCGGTGGGGGCAAAGGAGACGGGCGTCATTGCGCCGGTGCTGGTGGGGGCGTGCGGCGTGCTCTTCCGCGAGCGTGGCACAGGGCGGCGCTGGCTGGTGCTCACGGCGCTCGTGGCGGCGGTGGTCGGCGGGTTTTTGGCTGCGCGTTTCGCCTTGGAGCCGCGCGAGTCGGTGATCTTTCTGAGCAAGCCCGGCAGGCTGGGCGGTTCACTCGTGGAGACGCTGAAGATCCAGCCGCGCATCTGGGGCTTTTACGTGCGGCAGATCTTCTGGCCGGTGGAGCTCTCCGCCATCTACACGCCGCAGAATGTCGCGCGCATCGCGGCTGTCTGGCTTTACCTCATGCTCGCCGCCCTCGTGCTCGTGCAGGGTGTCGCGGCCTGGCGGAGCCGGGTGGGGCTGCTCGGGATGCTGATGTATTGGGCCGCGATGGGGCCGGTCTCAAACCTCCTCACGATGTACTGCCCGGCGGCGGATCGCTATCTCTACGTGCCGCTGGCGGGACTCGCCATGACGGTCTTTGCCCTGCTCGCCATGGTGCGGCTCGGCGCGCGAGCGTGGCCGTTTGTAGCGGCGGGATGCATTGTTGTATTGACTGCGCTTGCGTGGCTCGGCTGGCAGCGGCAGGAGGTCTTTGCCACGTCGCTGAATCTCTGGACCGACACCGTGGCGAAAAGCCCCGCCTCGGACAATGCCGCCAACAACCTCGGCTACGCCCTGGTGCGCAAGGGCGACAACGCCAAGGCCCTCGCCGCCTTTGAGCGCGCTCTCCAACTGACCAATGGACGGAAGGCCGACGCCTGGGCTGGAGCCGCCATCGCGCTAGATCGCACAGGCCGCCCGAGCGATGCCGTGCGCGCCCTGCGCCGCGCGGTGGAGATCATGCCGATCTACGGAGACCCCGATCAGCTCGTGAAGTCCATGGTTGCCGAACCCGCCGATGCCGAGGCTTGGCGCGAAATCCGCTCCCATGCCGTGATCGACCCGTGAGGGGGTGCGTGTTGGCTGGCCCGGGGACAAACCGCCTTGGGCATGTAGATGACGTTTAACTTTGAAACTTTCGTTTTCTTCGCGGGAAGGAGTTGATTTTTTTTCGGTCCGTCGGATGCTTTCAGCCATGAAATTCATCGCGTCCCTCCTGACGGTCCTGGTGGCATCCACTCTCACTCTGTCGAACGCTCGCGCCGCCGATGCGGACTGGCAGACGGATTACAAGGCAGCGCTCGCTCAGGCCGCCAAGGAAAAGAAGTCCGTCCTCCTCGACTTCACCGGCTCCGATTGGTGTGGATGGTGCATCAAGCTCGACAAGGAGACCTTCTCCGAGTCGCGCTTCAAGAACTTCGCGAAGAACAACCTCGTGCTCGTCGAGGTGGACTTTCCGCAGAAAAAGACACAGTCGGCTGAGCTGAAGGAGCAGAACGAGGCGCTTAGCAAGCAGTATGGTGTCGAGGGATTCCCGACCCTCGTCCTACTCAACTCCGAGGGCAAGGAGATCGCCCGCAATGTCGGTTACCTGCCCGGTGGCCCGGATGGATTCATGAAATGGGTCAAGGCCGCGGAGAAAAACTAAGTCAGCGAGCTTAATCTCTCGCTCTTTTCAGCGGCGACGCCGGTTCTCCGGGGGCGCCGCTTTTTTACGTAGCATTACGATGAGAGGTGAGAATTTTCATTCGCGCTTCCCCTCGTTCGAGCTAGCTTTCGAGGGTGGATCACGCTTTCTGGCACGACAAATGGGCGACGAATGACATCGGCTTTCACGCGCCGATTCCGAATACCCACCTCGTCAGCTTCCTCGGCCAGCTCGCACCCGCTCCGGGCGCGCGCGTCTTTGTGCCGCTCTGCGGAAAGACGCTCGATATTCACTGGCTGCTGGCCGGCGGGTATCACGTCGTGGGGGCGGAGCTGAGCCGCGTCGCGGTCGAGCAGCTCTTCGCCGATCTGCGCGTCACGCCGCAGGTCACGCCCTGCGGGGCGCTCACCCGCTTTCACGCGCCGCGCCTCGACATCCTCCAGGGTGATATTTTTGAGGTGAGCGCGGAGACGCTCGGGCCGGTCGATCTCGTCTACGACCGAGCCGCTCTGGTGGCGCTGCCCGGCGATCTCCGCATGCGCTACGCCGCGCATCTCCGCGCCATCACGCAGCACGCGCCGCAGTTGCTCGTCTGCTTTCACTACGACCAGTCGCTCATGAGCGGCCCGCCGTTTTCCATCGGGGAAAAGGAGGTCGCCGCCCTCTATGGCGCGCACTACGCGACGGAGCGGCTCGAGTCCGTGGAGATCGCAGGCGGGCTGAAAGGCCTCTGCCCCGCCACCGAGGACGTCTGGGCGCTGCGCCGCAAAGCTGGCACGGCAGGAAGCCGTTAGGGCCGGCGTTCCCGCCAGCCTGCGAGACAGGCGGACTAGTCAATAGGCGCGGAAAAAACCCGCCGATCTGGCGCGGGAACGACGCACTCGAACCCTTCCTTTCGGCGAAAAGGAGCGGTTTTCCTCCTGATAGCCCTCCCGGCCTCGTGTCAAGCCGCGACTGCCTTCCTCCTCGGGCGGAGGAGGGAATTTTGGGGAAATCCGGCAAAAAAGTGTTGCGAATTCCCAAAAGTGGAGCACCCTATGGCCTCAGAGTAAATTGTTCAGGTTCGTTGCGCGGTAGTTGTCAGGCGGGTTTATCCGATGATGATCGAAACCCGGTTCTCGGGAACGGCTATGTGATCGTCAGTTATAGCTCCTAAATCCAAAATCATATGAAACTCTACGTCGGAAATCTCTCTTTCCAGTCCTCCAGTGCTGATCTCGAAGAACTCTTCGAAGCTCACGGCCAGGTCGTCGACGCCGCCATCGTCATGGACAAGATGACCAACCGCTCGCGCGGCTTTGGTTTCGTCACCATGGGCAGCGCCGAGGAAGGCCAGGCTGCGATCAATGCCCTCAACGGCAAGCAGGTCGACGGCCGCGCCCTCACTGTCAACGAAGCTCGTCCTCGTGAAGACTTCGGCGGTGGCAACGGCGGTGGCAATCGCCGCTCCGGTGGCAACGACCGCGATCGTGGCGCCCGTCGCCGCTACTAAGTAGCCTTCGCGCTCTCACTGTTTTTTCGAAATCCCGGTTCGGAGTCCTCTCCGCGCCGGGATTTTCTTTTTCCGGGCGGGGCGGGGCTGCTTTCTTCCCTTACGTAGCGAACCCGCTCCGGGCGGAAAAACCTCCCAGTACGAGATGCCGCCTCCCGTCTTTGCGTAGATATCTGCGAGCTACGCCGCCAGGGGGCCGTATCCTTCCAGCCAGAGCACGAACTCTGGAGAGTTAGGGTTATCGCCGCCGGGCCTGAGCGGCAGAATGATGCAATCTGCCCGACTGTCGAAAGGTGGAGGATGGTGCTCCTGCCGATCTCCGCAAAGTGCCGGTCGATCTCTTAAAGCGGCGTCTCTCTGGCTGCCGGTACGTCGCGCACATCACTGCGCTTCTGCTTCCCAGCCCCGCGCTGCGGGATATTTTAGCGAAGCCCAGCCGCCGGGCGAAACTCCAGCACGGCGTACAGCTCATCCGGGCAGACGAAGCGCACACTTACGGCGGCAAATCCCGCCGCCCGGGCCAGCGCGCCGTACGTATCGAGGCTCTCCGGGTAGTCGTTGCCAAAGACGTGCTCTTTCACCGACTCCATGTCGGCGGGCGAAAGCTCCGACCACTTGGGCGAGACGACCTCCCACCAGCGCGAGAGCACGTCGCTGCGGGATTCCCCCGCGCGGCAGATCGGCTCGCAGACCAGGAGGCAGCCGCCCGGCTTCACGAGGCGGCGCAGTTCCGCGAGGAACCGCCCCTTGTCCTCCGGCGGCAGGTGATGCAGGGACAAGCCAATATACACAAAATCCACCGCCTCGCGCACTCCCGGCACGAGCGCAAAGAAATCCGCCTGCGTGAACTCCGCCGCGCACCCGACCCGCCCGACATTCTCCCGTGCCAGCGCGAGCGCCACCGGCGAAATGTCGACGCCGTGGTACGAGGCCACCGCATGCCGCCCGAGCACGTCGGCCATGTAGCTCGCATCGCCCGACCCCAGGTCGAGCACGGAAACCGCCCGCCCGCCGAAGCCGCCGAGCACGCGGTCCACCTCCGCATACGCCTCGCGATGGAAGAGGTAGTTCCGCTCGATCACGCGCCGGTAAATCCCCCACTGGTCGAAAAAACTGCGCACATTCTCGACATCCTCCCCCGCCTCGCTGCTCATCGCCGCATGGCTACCACGCCGCGAGCCGGCTGTCTACTGTGCGCATTGGGCGAGGTTTCGCCCTTCGGACACTCATCTTTCGCAGGTCCTCAAATGATCGTGTATAGCCCCTCTAGCGTTCTCTCCGATTCTTGAAGCGAGAGAGGCAGATCGCTGATTCCAATCGTCTGCATTGGTCGGATGGTATTATCATTTCAGGAATGAAATGGACGGTCCGAGTGGCTGGCGTTCTTGTGCTGGGTTGGTTCCTTCATGCCTGGATCGAACATAGCCGGACAGCGGTTTGGTCGGGTCACGCAATTTTTGGCGCGGTCACGGTCTATCTTTTGCTCTTTCTCCTCGCGACCTTCTCCACAGGCCACCTCTGCCGCTCTTTTGTCACTTTCACCCTTGTGGGATTCCCGCAGTTCATCCTTGCGGCATTGCAGCTTCTGGTCCTGCGAAATAACTGGCTGGAGTTTTCCGTCGTGGCTTTGGCGGTGCTGGTTTTCTCCTCATTTGTCGCCCGGGAATATTGGCGACGATCCTAGGCTGGTTCTTAGGAAATAGCCGGTTTCTTCCTTCCCGGACTACCGGAAACAAAGCGCGCGGTGACGAGCTTTTGATTCTGCGGCGTGAACTCGATCCGCTCCACCGGGCGACGGAAGGTCGCGAGGAGGCCGGTCGGTCGCAGGGCGTGGCCGTTTGCCGGGACAAAGACGATCTGGGATTTTCCCGCTGGCTCGGGCGGGTGAATCGGCACGTATCCGGCGATGTGACCGGGGAAGTTTGGCTGTACGTAGTGGATACTCGCCTCAAACTTCCGCGCCACAGCCGAGAGCGGAATGTTTACCTCATAAATGGTGAATCCCCATCCCTTAGGCAGGCGTCCCTGTATTGGTGGGAGGTCTGCATAAGGATCCTCACCGATTTTCGTAGGGAAAGTTTTGCCGCCAACGGTCACCGTCGGAGTGCCGTAACGGTGTTCATACGCGGCAGCTCCGCCCTTCGGCAGCAGCACCGGGATATAGATCAAGACATGGGAATCCCGCACCTCCGGCCAGACGTCCTTTTGCTGCAGGAAGACATAGCGCCCCGATACAGAGGATTCATCGCGATCCACCGTGATAATGACATCCTCGGCGAGCATCGTGGTTAGCCGCTGCTCGGGGTCGACGACGATGGGGTTTGCGATGGCTGCGAAGAAGGGCAGCCCGAGGATAGACAGGATCGTGGTTTTCAGTGAGGGGATGCGTACCATGTCCGGTTCAGTGTCGAACGAGGTGTACGGTGCCTTGGCGGGGCAGACGAGGAAAAGTGATTTTTATTGAGCGGCTTGAGAGTGGCTGGCAGACCTTTGGTTGTGAATGTCCCTCTGGTTCTTGCGAATGTCGTCTGGCCTGCCTTGTATCTAAGCCAGAGATATTATTCCTGGTGGGCCATCGCCTTGGGCCTTGTGATTGAGACATTCGCTCTGCGCGTACTCCTCAAGCAGTCCCTGCCGAAGAGTTTCCTCATGGCCCTTGCCGCCAATGCCATTTCCGCGTTTGTCGGGGTCTGGGTCTTTGTCTGGATCGGGTTCGCGTGGGAGTACCTGCTCGCGTACACCGTTTACCAGATTATCCCCCTCGGAACGTTTAATCTTTTTGGCTGGCTCGCGACCACGATGCTCGCCGCAGCGTTCAGCACTTCCATCGAGTGGGCGGTCATCAGGTTTCTTTTTAGGATGCCGACAACGAGGAGGTTCGTCCTGCTGTTCTTTGGCGCGAACCTCATCACGGCAGGAATTGCTCTGGTTACGCTGATCGTGAATCCGATAAAGTTCTGAGGAACCGGGACCGCGAAGCGGTGGAGCCGAGCTGTCCGCCTTCGATGAGAAGGAACAACCCTGGGCAGGAATGACGCCCGCCTATTTCCCGAGGGCTGCCGAGACGATGAGCCCGATGCCGAAGAGCACCGCGAATCCGAAGAAGAAGACCGAGAGAAAACGGTGAAAGTAAATCCGATCCTCGATATCCTGCGGGAGCCACATAAGCCCGAACCACTTGCGGCCAAGTTGCCCCGCCAGCCCTTGATGCCAAAGGTCACGCCGAACCAGATCAAGCTCGCCCCAATGAGGTATCTGATGTCCATGGTGTAGCGGGTGGTGATTGTAAGGGATTCTTTCTACCGGCGAAAGCTGATCTTGCTTCCGACTCAACGATCTTTCCCGTTTCTTCAAGAGGTTCCTGAACGATTGCAACGGGCGACGGTGGAGGCATAGAGTCTGGTTTATGGCTAGAGTTTGGCCGACATGTTTGGTTGTGGGAAAGGCGTTTTCGCCGGCTCGCATCGTTTGGACGGGATCGCCCATGGTACGTGATGTTAATGAGCCGGGAGATATCGGAACCAAAGGGCGCTATGTTGGCGTTCCTCTCCCGTACGGGAGCTGCACGATCGAGGTTTCGCATGGGCCTGGGGAGTGGAGCCTGCTAGGGGATATGCTGACGGCCCTGGAAGGAAACATCGCAAAACTCCGCGAGGCGGGCGGCACGGACATCAGCCTGACCTGCAATGTCTTCCACGATGGCCAATGCAACTTTGAGTTCTCCAACGAAGAGCTGATTCGTCTTTCCAAGCTCGGCGTGGGTCTGGCCGTTTCGTGTTATTCCGAAGCCGAGGAATGACGCAAGGAACCTGCTTTGACTATTCCTCATGAATCTGGTGATCTTTATGGGTATCCAAGCCACTGGAAAATCCACCTTTTTCCAGCAGCGGTTCGCCGAGACGCATGTCCGCATCAATCTTGACATGCTCAAGACGCGGCATCGGGAAAACCTGATTTTCTCGGCCTGCCTTGAGGCGAAGGCTTTGACGGTGGTTGATAATACCAACCTCACCCGGGAGTTTCGCGCACGGTATCTCACGGCTGCGCGGGGCGCGGGATACTCTGTGCACGGATACTTTTTCCGGTCGCGCATCGAAGAGGCATTGGCAAGGAACGCACTGCGAGGAGAGGGGACCCGTTTGCCGGATCTGGCCCTGCGAGGTGCTGCAGGCCAGCTTGAGCTGCCCTCGTACTCGGAGGGATTCGACGAATTATCTTACGTGAGCATGGTTGGCGATGGCACTTTTCTCGTGGAGGCCTGGAGGAAATGAAGTTTGATGATCTCGATAAGAAGCTGCGCGTCTTTGAGACGTCGCACGACTGCTATGTCTTGCCGGGCATCTACATGGTAGCCAGGCTGGATGGCCGAGGCTTTACCCGGCTAGCGAGGGAGGTGCATCATTTTGAAGCGCCATTCGATACGCGCTTTCGCGACTGCATGATCTTCACGACTGAGCACCTCATGAACTGCGGTTTCCGTGTGATCTATGGGTATACACAGAGCGACGAGATTTCGCTCCTCCTGCATCGGGAGGAAGGGTTGTTTCGCCGCAAGTTGCGCAAGCTGGTCTCCGTACTGGCCGGAGAGGCGAGCGCGGCGTTTTCCTCCAGGCTTGGCAGTATTGCCTGCCTCGATTGTCGGATCAGTCAACTCCCATCACCGGAGACAGTCGTTGAGTATTTCCGCTGGCGGCAGGAAGACGCGATGCGAAATGCGTTGAATGCCTATTGTTACTGGACGCTCCGAAAGGAGTCCTTTTCCATGGAGAAAGCGACCACTGCGCTGCTGGGACTAGGCATAGCAGAGAAAAACGAATTGCTCTCCCAGAGAGGGATCGATTTTAACGAAACGCCCCTCTGGCAGAGGAGGGGTGTAGGTGTTTACTGGGATACAGTCCGGATGGAAGGACAGAACCGCCAGACCGGACTGCCGACTCAGTATTCCCGCAGACGATTGAAGGTCGATCTCGATCTGCCGATGGGGGAAGAGTATGAGACGCTGCTTGAGAAGATGACGGCTGAGGCAAGCAAGAGTTTATCGTTTCCGCGAAGATCCTGATCTAGATTTACTGCTTACCAGAGCAAGACGTTCAGCCCCTCCACCTTTTGGAAATGAGCGTCAGCGGTGGCGACGGGTAGGCCGCATTGCAGGGCGGAGGCGGCGATCCAGATGTCATTTTGGGGAATCGGGGTGCCGTTCCGAGCCAAGCGAGCGGCGATCTGCCCGTAGAGGCGGGAGGTTTCCTCGTCGGTTCCGAGGACGTCGGCGGCGATCAGGAAGCGCTCGATCAGCGCAATGTTATCCCCGGCGCGGCTTGACTTGTATGCTCCGTAATAGAGTTCGCCGAGAGCGGCTTGAGGAATGAAAAGCTCGTCGAATGCTGAGAGCTTTTCGGACAATGCAGAGGAGTCCCGAAAATGACGTACGATGACGCTGCTATCCAGCAGGACGCTATTTCCAGTCATCCGGTGCGATGCGATTGGCTTCTTCGCGGACGGAGGTTTCAAAAGCGCGGCCTTCTTCCTCCCCCAGGCAACCTGCCGTCGCCTTGATGGCTGCGAGGCGTTCTTCCCGGCGGCGGGGGTTGAGGCGGCTGACGTAACGCGCCACCTCGACCAGCTTGGGGGCTGGCAGGGCTTCGAGATCCCTGACGATGGATTCCAATACGCTCACGATGCGGGAAAGAGTACCATCGGTGCGGACGTTTGACAATGTCGGCGGGCCGCGGCTGTCGGGTGCGTTTTTGCCCTACTCCACTGCCGCCTTGGCGCGTGATTTCCCTGGCTCGGCGCTGACGGCGGCTTCGCGTTGGAGTTGGGCGCGGCGGTTTTGGACGAAGGTGTTGTTGTCGCCGAAGGCGGCCCAGGGGCCTTGCGGGACGTCGGTGAACTCGACGAATTTCCAGTCGGTCACGTCGGTGTCGTTCATGCCGAGGAAGTCGCGGACGGCGGGCGAGACGTCGAGGCCCGCGCCTTTGTTCAGGTTGGGCTTGGGGCGTTCGTTGCCAAAGACGTACTGCCAGTGGTCGGTGCGGAACGGGCCGGCGTCCTCCCACTGGGCGTAGCAGACGCGGTCCTTGAACCGGATGGCGATCCAGCGGCCTTTGCATACGGATTCCTTCGGCCCCTTGAACTCCTCGCTGAACCACGGGATGACGCTGGAGGCCTCGGGCTTGAGGCCTTGCGTGGTGACGTCGTTGTAGGGGAGGGCGACGTAAAAGGGGTTCTGGCGCGGGGTGAAGGCGGCGGGGGTGTAGGAGGGGGTGCGGGCGGATTTTTTCGGCGTGTCGGTGCCGCCGTAGTTGCGGGCCCATTGCGGGTCCCAGCAGCTTTTGTGGTTGGGGACGGGGTTGTTTTCCGTGGGGCGTTCACCGACCCAGAAGGTGGTGGTGACGATGGAGTACCGCCAGGGGTACTGGCGGGCGGTGTTCCCGGCGGTCGAGCGGGGAAAGAGGCTGAATCCTGCGAATCCGCCGCCGTTGCCATTGCGCTCGGGGTCCTTGCCGTTGCGGGGCTTGGGCTTTACGTCGCCCGTGGTGACGGGCGTGGCGTGGAGTTGGTGACCGGCAAAGATGGAGGCGAGGGAGGACAATCCGACTCCCAGCCAGCGGAGGAGTGCGTTCCTTTTCATGGCTCGTCTGCGGGCCGGGGGTATCCGTTCCGGGGACCGGCCACTCTTTAACGTCGGGCCGGTTTGCGGGATGCGCAAGGGGAGAGGGGAGTTTTCAGTGGTTCAGTTTTCAGTTTTCAGACTCCGCGCGGCGGGGACGGCGAGGTGAGTTCGTGGGCGCGGCCTCGGGGAACGGAAGGATTGAACAAAGAGGAAGCGAAGGGAACGAAGGGGAAGGCGGGAGGATTTTTACAGAGCCGAGCTTGCGAGACAGGCGGAGCCAACGTCGCTAAGATCGCAAAGGGTTGGGCGGTGGGTGTTTGCGGCGGGACGCTCTTGGGCGGGGGCGCGGCTTTATGGCGGAGGCGATAAGGCCGGGCGAGCTTCGTAAAAACGGAAAAACCCCGCGGCGGGCGGGTGGCTCGCGGCGGGGCTTTCCTTGCGGGAGAGAGGGTTGCTTATTCGTCGCTGGCGCGGAGCTTGGCGAGCACGCTGAAGTCTTCCAGCGTGGTCGTGTCGCCCGTGACGGCGTTGCCTGCGGCGATCTGCTTGAGCAGGCGGCGCATGATCTTGCCGGAGCGGGTCTTGGGCAGCGCCTCGGCGAAGCGGATCTCGTCGGGCTTGGCGATGGGGCCGATGACGGCTCCGACGTGCTTGCGCAGCTTCTCGGAGAGGTCCTCGGTGGCCTTGATGCCGGTCTTGAGGGTGACGAAGGCGACGACGCCCTGGCCCTTGATCTCGTCGGGACGGCCCACCACGGCGGCCTCGGCGACGGACTCATGGGCGACGAGGGCGCTCTCGACCTCGGCGGTGCCGAGACGGTGACCGGCGACGTTGAGCACGTCGTCGATGCGGCCGACGATCCAGAAGTAGCCGTCCTTGTCGCGGCGCGCGCCGTCTCCGGTGAAGTAGCACCCCTTGACCTCGCTCCAGTACTGCTTTTTGTACCGGGCCTTGTCGCCGTAGATGGTGCGCAGCATGGAGGGCCAGGGTTTGCGGATGACGAGCTTGCCGCCCTCATTGGGGCCGACTTCCTTGCCATTGTCGTCGACGATGGCGGCGTCGATGCCGAAGAAAGGCAGCGTGGCCGTGCCGGGCTTCAGCGGGGTCGCGCCGGGGATGGGCGTGATCATGTGCGCGCCGGTCTCGGTCTGCCACCAGGTGTCGGAGATCGGACAGCGGCCACCGCCGATCTTCTCGTAAAACCACATCCAGGCCTCGGGGTTGATCGGTTCGCCGACGGTGCCGAGGAGGCGGAGGGAGGAGAGGTCGTGCTTGGCCGGCCATTCGTCGCCCCACTTGATGAAGGAGCGGATGGCGGTGGGCGCGGTGTAAAAGATATTCACGCCGTAGCGGGCGATGATGTCCCAGAAGCGGTCGCTCTGCGGCCAGTTCGGCGCGCCCTCGTACATGAGCGAGGTGGCGCCGAGGGCGAGGGGGCCGTAGACGACGTAGCTGTGGCCGGTGATCCAGCCGACGTCGGCGGTGCACCAGTAGATGTCCTCCTCGCGGATGTCGAAGACGTACTTCGTCGTGAGCAGCGCGCCGAGCAGGTAACCGCCGGTCGTGTGCAGGATGCCCTTGGGCTTACCGGTCGAGCCGCTGGTGTAGAGGATGAAGAGCGGGTGCTCGCTGTCGAGCGGCACGGGCGGGCAGTCGGCAGTGACGTAATCCGCCTCGCGGTGCCACCACACATCGCGGCCTTCCGTGATGTGGATGTCCATGTTGGCGCGACGAAAGACGATGACGCGCTTCACGGCGGTGTTGCCTTCCAAGGCGCGGTCGACGTTTTGCTTCAACGTCACAGCCTGGCCGCGGCGGTAGCTGCCATCGGCGGTGACCACGCAGGTCGCGCCGCTGTCGGCGAGGCGGTCCTTGATGCTTTCGGCACTGAATCCGCCAAAGACGACGGTGTGGATCGCGCCGATGCGGGTGCAGGCCAGCATGGCGATGGCGGCCTCGGGGATGTGCGGGAGGTAGATGAGGACGCGGTCGCCCTTCTTTACGCCGTTGCGCTTCAGGATGTTCGCAAAGATGCAGACCTCGCGGTGGAGCTGGTGGTAGGTGAGCGTGCGCTTCTCGCCGGGCTCGCCCTCCCAGATGATGGCGGCCTTGTTGCGGCGCGGGCCGTTGAGGTGGCGGTCGAGACAGTTCTCACTGACGTTCAGCTTGCCGCCGACGAACCACTTGGCAAAGGGCGACTTCCACTCAAGCACCTTCGTCCACTTCTTGTTCCACAGCAGCTCGGCGGCCTGCTTGCCCCAGAACTTCTCCGGGTTCTTGATGGACTCGTCGTAGAGCTTCTTGTACTCGGCGAAGTTCTTGATTTTCGCCTGCTTTGAGAATTCGCGGGAGGGTTTGAAAACGCGCTTCTCCGTGAGAACGGATTCGATGCTTTGACTCATGTGGGGAAGAATCTTGGGAGCGCCCTTTTAGGCACGATCCCGGCCTGATCGGAAGGGAAATCTTGGCGGGGGGTCGGAAAAAGGCAAAAAGGCCGCCGGAGGGGCTTCGGAAAAGGGGGAATGGGCGTGCGGGACGGGCCTGGGGAGGCGATGGGGGCGGTACGGAGCCGCTGCCTGCAGTCCGCGCGCCGCGAAATTCGGGAATTCCCCGGGAAAGGTGGGAGCACGGCTGCATTTTCTTAGCCGATTCTAAGCTTAGGAGCTTTGGGAAAATAAGAGTACCGGTTGCGCAGAGGGGGCAGGCGGTGAAATGTGCTCGCAAGGGAGGCGTCATCTTTCCGGAAAGCGGAGGAAAACTCGCTCCCGTAGCCGCAAAGGGGCTACGCCGCGATGCTCTTCGGCGGTTCGATCGGGACGAAGCGGAACCGGTCGTGATACCGGCCGTGATTGTGGCTCTTGCAGCACTTCAGACAGGCGACGCGGCGCTTCAGCGGGCGCACGCGGGCGAGCTGGGTGCCACACTCGGGGCAGGCGTAGAAGTAGCGGCGGGCGACCTTGGCGCGCTTGAAGGGCAGGTCGTGGCACCGCGACTCGCGCGGGATGCCGAGGTCGGCGCAGGCGCGCTTCCACTCCGCGCCATGGGCGGCGATGCGGCGGCGGCCCGCCCGGTGTTGCGCGAGGAAATGGGCCAGCTCGTGGCGCAGGGTGCGCTGCACCTCGTCCTGCGAGACGTCCATGAGCTTTGGGTTCAGGTAGATGGCATGGTCGCGCCAGGAGGCGAGCCCGGCGGTGGTGCGCAGGCGGGAGTTCCAATACACCTCGACCTTCAGGTCGTGGCACCCGGCGGCGCGCAGGAGCTCGGCGGCGAGGGCCTCGAGGAGGAGTTCGCGGCGGGTGGAGGGCTTTGCCTTGCGCGGAGGGGGCGTCTTTTTCTCGGCCACGACGGCGAGGTCGGGCACGAGGCTGAGGCTCCGCATGATGCTGCGGCTGAACTTCAGCAAAAGTTGCGTGTGCTTGATCATGCGGCTGCAAATGCGGCCTGCCGCGCGAGGACAGACGCCAGCGCACGCAGGCAGTGATCGATATCGGCCTCTGTGGTCGCGAGGCCCAGCGAAAATCGGACCGTGGACGACGCCACGGCAGGGGCGACTCCCATGGCGATGAGCACGTGGGAGGGCTGCACGGAGCCCACCATGCAGGCGGACCCGCTGGAGACGCACACGCCCTCCAGATCGAGGCCGATGAGGAGCGCCTCGCCATCCACGCCGGGGAAGCTCACGTTCAGGGTATTCCCCAGCGAGAGGTCGTCCGGCGCGCCGTTGCGGATGGCGCGGGGCTCGACCTGCTGGATGCCCGCCCAGAGCCGGTCGCGGAGCGCGGCCTGGCGCGGCTGGTCGGCGATGCCCACGGCGAGGGCCTTTTCCGCGGCGGCAACCATGCCGACGATGGCGGCGACATTTTCCGTGCCGGGGCGGCGGGTATTCTCCTGCGCGCCGCCGTGGAGAGTGCGCGCCGTGGCGATGCCCGAGCGGAGGTAAAGGGCGCCTACGCCCTTGGGGCCGTAGAACTTATGCGCCGCGATGGAGACCGCCGCCGCGCCGAGGTCGGCGGGACGCACGGGGATTTTTCCGAAGGTTTGCACGGCATCGGTGTGGAAAAACACCTTCCGCTCGCGGCAGAGGGCGGAGATTTCCTCGATGGGCTGGAGCACGCCGGTCTCGTTATTGGCATGCATCACGGACACGATGGTGGTGTCGGCGCGAATGGCTCGCGCCACATCCTGCGGGTCGACTCGTCCAGAGGCATCCACGGGCAGGATGGTAAGCTCATACCCCTCGTGATGCAACAGATGCTCGCAGGCATGCAGCACGGCGTGGTGCTCCGTCGCCGTGGTGACGAGGTGGCGGCCTCGCGGCAGGTGGGCGCGGGCGATGCCGAGCACGCCGAGATTGCACGCCTCGGTGCCGCCGCCGGTGAAGATGATCTCGTGGCCCTTCACCCCGAGCAGGGCGGCCAGTTTCTCCCGCGCGTCGTCGATCCCCGCCCGGGCCTCGCGGCCGGCGGCATGAATGCTCGAGGGATTCCCATACCCCCCGTGGAGGAAGGGAAGCATGGCCTCCAGCGCCTCGGGCGCCAGCGGGGTCGTGGCGTTGTAGTCTAGATAGACCACTCGAGTTCGGCCTCCTTCCGGCGGTTCACCTTGTCCAGGATGTGAAGCTGCTTTTCCTCGTAAACGACGAGGGAATTTGGCGCAACGCTTTGCAGGAGAAAGACATTCGCACCGATGGTCGAGCGCGCCCCGATGACGGTCTCGCCGCCGAGGATGGTCGAGTTGGGGTAGATCGTGACGTAATCCTCGACATTCGGGTGGCGCTTGCCGCCCTTCACGATCTGGCCGGAGTCGTCCTTGGCAAAGCTCCGCGCCCCGAGGGTCACGCCGTGGTAGAGCTTCACATGCTCGCCGATCACGCACGTCTCGCCGATGACGACGCCCGTGCCGTGGTCGATGAAGAAATGCGACCCGATCGTCGCGCCGGGATGGATGTCGATTCCCGTGCGGGAATGCGCCCACTCCGTCATGATGCGCGGCAGCACCGGCACCCGGGCCTCGTAGAGCAGATGGGCCAGCCGCTGGATGGCGATGGCCTCCATCGACGGGTAGGAAAGAATGATCTCCTCGCGGCTCAGCGCCGCCGGGTCGCCCTCGTAGGCGGCCTCGATGTCCGTATGCAGGATCTCGCGCACGGCGGGAATCTGGCGGCAAAACTCGATCGTCACCTCGTGCGACAGCGCGATCGGGCAGCCGGGATCGACGATGCGCAGGCTCTGGCGCACCTGGGTATTCAGCCGCTCGGCGATGGTGGCGAGCCGATGCCGGGTGAGCACGGGCAGCGACCGCTTTTGAATCGCCTCCTCGTCATGAAACCCGGGGAAGAGGAGTTGCAGGAGGTCCTCGCAGACCGCGCCCATGGCGCGCTTGGAAGGCAGGTTCGCGCCGCTGCTGTTCAGGTCTCCCACACGCTCGTAGGAAGCGAGAACTTCATTTGCGACTTCAGAAAGGGCCTTCTCCATAGCAGTCCATCAATATGTCGCGCCGGGAGAGCTTGTCGAGCACGTGGCGGAAAGTTTGAGCAGGGGGTTGAGGGAGAGGGGGTTATGGGGAGAAGATTTCGCGCCGGGCGCGGGGAGAAGGCGGCTTGTCTTTGAGGGGGTATTTGAATAAGGTAAGTCTATGACTGCAGCTCAGGTCATCGACGAAATCAAAGCCCTGAACGCCGAGGAACGCGAACAGGTGGCTTCGTTTCTGCGCCAGTACGAGGATCGTCCTGCCGTTCGCTATGCGGATGACCAAGCGGTGGAGGAGGCTTCCCGCCGCATCCTCGATCGCCACGCCGACCTGATGCGCAAGCTGGCCTCGTGAGCGATCCGTTCTTTCTCACGGTGGCGCAGGTGACGGCATTGCACCGTCTTTCCATCGAGAGATTTGGCGGAGCTGATGGCATTCGGGATGCTGCGCTCTTCGAAGGAGCCGTCACTCATCCTCAGCAGGTTTACTTTTACACACAGGCCGACCTTTTCGATGTCGCGGCGGCCTATGCGTTTCATATTGCCCAAGCCCAGGCATGCTTCGATGGCAACAAGCGCACGGGCGCGGCTGCAGCGCTTTTGTTTCTGGATGTCAACGGCGTGTCGACGGATGTCGATTCAGCGCCGCTCCATGAGGCGATGCTCGCGGTCGCCGAGAGGAAAATGACGAGAGCCCAACTGGCGGATGTGCTTAGGCGTCTTTGCAAATGACGCTTGTATTTAGAGAGATTTTCTTGAGTTATGGCGGGGAATGAAGGTGGGCCGTCGAAAGTTTGTCGTCCTGTTTTTTGGAGCGATGGTTTGGATGTCGGCAATCGCGGCTCTTGCCGGCGACTATACGAGGGGGATGTTCAAAAGGGCCTTAAACGACAATAGTACCTCTCCGCTGTACATCTTGATCAACGTCCCGAAATACGGGAAAGACGACATTTGCATCGCTGCGCCGTTTTTGCTGGGTGCGATTGCTATAGATCGGGGACTCGATTATGATTCTGAAGGAAAAAAGAAACAGATCGGGCTTGCGGAGGCCAATTTTGGCCGAGCCTTCTCGTTTTCCAGTTCCAAAGCATTGGCAAATATAAAACCTCGATACCGACAGGACCAACTGGCAGCGGTGGTAAGGTTTGCCGGAAACCTTTCCGACAAAGAAATTGTAAAGCAGCTGCGCTCCTCTAAGTCGCCGCTGCATGAGCTATATGCAAGGTATCCCGATCCGTCCCGTTGGATGGCTTATCGTGATGCGCTTGCTTGCGTCTTGCTCAAGCGGGGCATTCTTGTTGGGATTCAGGATATAACAGGAAGGCTCTTTGTTCCATAGGTGCCTTTCCTTGAATGGCTGAGTTAAATGATGATTCGAAAAAAAAGGCGAAGCACAGCCAGTATGACCATGTCGGTGATCTCTTCGGTTTCAGAGGTGGTGTTTCTGCTCGGGCTGGTGTGTTACTGCGGGTTTGCCGCGCTTCATTCCACGCAGTATCTCCCCTCGCCGAAGGACCGTTCCATCTGGCTGATCGTGATTCTCGGCATGAACGTGTTCGGAGCCTGCTGGTATTATCTGACGCGATACCAATCCTTCCGAAAGGACGGAAAGGGGCGTTTTATGTCTCTCAACCCCGACTAAATATTGTGCGCGTAAATCTCCGATGAGAATCATTCAAATTATAACGGTCTTCATGCTAAGTTCGGTGGGCGGTGCGATAGCTGGGGTAAATGATATTAATAATCGTGAGGATATGGTGGCAGTTCCGGTGTTTTACCATTACTGTGATCCTGCTCGCGAGTTCTGGGAAATTACGTTTACAGGTCAAACATTCATCGATGCGGATACGGAGCGCCCGATAGCCGATTTTCGGCTCAGTTCCTTGGGAGAGCATGCCAGATCCGGAGCGGCTGGATTGCCTGTGCTGTTCGTGCTGAAGATCCCGGCAGAGGGCGATCTTGCGGCATTCGGGGATTTGGTTGTCAGGGTACTTCGAGAAGCGAATAGAACGTCTCTGCCATATCAGGTAGTGGTTTGTTTGCCGGATAGGCTTGGGGCGCAGCCATTACGAACTAGCAAGCTCCCACCCGATGTTCCCTCAGTTTTGTTGAAAGCTTCCGGCGATTTTCTTTATGAAGGAAATTTGCTTTCGGGTGACCAATTGAAAGCGGCGTTGTCCTCTGGAACTGGGGGTTCTCAGTCTCGTGACTTGCGAGTTGAGCTTGAACCGATGGGGTTAAAATCAAGTGCTGCATGGTTGCAACTTTATGAATTATTGTCCCTTCTGAACCGCGTGGAATCGCGCGGTGGACCGATGTTTCTCTACGCCTTTGCGGTGCAGGTCAGCAGAGAGTAACTTGTCGGCCTGCGCAAATGGGAGATAGGGGTGGTTTGCAAGCTCTTGCGCGATGTTGTTCCAGAACCTCCATGTTTATGCTGTCTGTCCGGTAGCGAACGAGGTCAGCGGTCATGTATCCGGGATGGAGCCTAGAGATCGTGCGAATGAAGGCAGATTGAAAACTTACTCTCTCCCGAGCTGGGGCAGGAGTTGCTTCCTCAGGCGCTTATTCGTCCAGAGGAGGAAGGCTCCGCCGAGGGCGAGGAGCAGGTAGGTGGAGGGCTCGGGGACGACGTCGATATTGAGCTTCGTCACGCGGAAGCGGCCGTCGGTGTCGGCGCGGGTGAGGACCTCGGTGAGAGCCGTGGGCGTGTAGTCACCCTCGTAGTTCAAGAAGTAATCGTCGATGGTTGTGCCGACCGGGGCCGTGGCAAAGTTCACGATGTTGGCGGCATAGACCTCGATATAGACGACACGCTCGTTATTCGGAGTCTGGAAGGTGACCGAGGGGGACACCTTGTTATGCATGTTGGTAATCGTGCCGCCGATCCCGTACACTTCCACGATATTGCCGGGATCGGCAAAGCCCGCCGTCCCGGTGGTGGAGCCCATGGAGACGGATTCCCAGAGAGGGTCGGAAAGCGTGCCGTTCCAGATGACCTGATTGGAATCGGCCTCATCGGCAGTATTCGTGCCGAAGACCTGGAACTGGAAAATGACTTCCTGATCGAGAGTGAAGCCGAGCGCGACGGCGCTGGCGGTGGCGGTCGTGTAATAAGTGAACAGTGTGGAGGCAAAAGCTCCGCCGGACATCAACAGCACCATTCCCCCTGCTAGTATGAGTCGCTTCATGCTGAGGCTGGTCTAGCGAGGCAGATGCGGAGCGTCAATCGACAAAAGCGGGATCACGGAAATTGCGGAAATTTTTCCAAATGACGGCCGATATGCGAGTGCCGGGAACCTCGGAAAGGCCGTGGAAAACAGGAGATGCCCTCCGGTAAAATTCGCTTAGTCTCTTCGCGATATGATAGTTGTTATTTAACCGGCTCTAAGGATCGACATTATCGTCCCGTCGGGCGAGATCGAGAGGTGGCGGCTTTTTTCAGGGATGGCGTCAAGAGCCGTGCAACTTGGGAGAGGTCCGCGAGCGCCGTTGCCTGCGCCGGGTCGGATGCCATGATATCGCCCTGAGGAAGGGCAGGAGAGCGGGATCGGCCTCCCAGGCCTTGGCGACTTGATCGAGCCGGTATTCCAATTCCTCGATCAGGCCGGAGAGCGCAGGGCTGACGCGGTCCCGCCGCCAGGTGATGCCGACCTGGAGCGAGGGAGTCCTGCCGCTGATGAGGATGGGTAGCCAGGGGCCTGATTGTATCTGAGATGGCTCTCCGGAGGTGCGATTCAAATGAAATCCATGGACGATGCCGATACCGGCCTCGGATTCCACCATCGCGAGGAGGACATCGAGATCTTCACAGTGGACGGTCGTCGCGGGATCAAAGAATCGCGACTGGCGGCAGAACTGGAGAATCTCACGGCCCATGTGGGTCGGGTTTGACAACCCGGGCAGCAGGAGCGGATAACCGGCCAGATCCTTCATGGTCACCTCGGTACGGCTGGCCATCGGGTGGGAGTCGGGCACGATGGCCTGCAAGCTGACCTCGGCCCACAGGATGGAGTCAATATGAGCGTCGGGGGCGACGTATGCCCCGATATTTGCGTCGGCCTCGTCATTGGAGAGGAAATCGCGGGAGTTCCTGTTCGAGGATGGGACGAGCTTCAAATGGACGTCCGGGAATTTTGATCGGAACGCTTTCATGGAAGGAGGGAGAATCGAAATGGGGCGAACGAACCCGATCCGAAGGATCTGCTTTTTCTGTTGCAGCAGTTGAAGCTCGGCTCCGGTGCGGCTGATTTGCGCCAGAATGCTCCGCGCCCGGGAAAGCAGAAACAGGCCGGAGTCAGTCAATTCCACCTTGCGGCTCGTCCGGTTAAACAGGCGGGTGTGCAGTTCCTCCTCCAGCTCCTTGATGGCCTGGCTGAGCGGAGGCTGGGAGATGTTCAGCCGCCGGGCCGCCCCGAGAAAGCTCAACTCCTCGGCGACGCTCACAAAGTAGCGGAGATGGCGAAGTTCCATCGGATGAAGCTATCTGAAAATCAGAATGATGAAAAGTGAATGATAATTTTCAAGATACATAGGATGGTTTTAGTTGGGCTTGATGACTACGTACTGCCCGCCCGCCGGAGATCGGCTGCCTGCGCCGTTGCCTCCCCTGTGTTTTGAGATGATGGAGGCGAGGGAAGGGAATCTCCCAGCCGAATGCAGCCAGCGAGGCCCGGGAGCATTTATCCCGCGGAAACGAATTTGAAAATCCATCCTACTGCGATCGTCGGCTCTTCTGCCCGGTTGGGGGAGAATTTGGAAATCGGCCCCTATGCCATCGTGGAGGACGGTGTGACCGTCGGCAGCGATTGCGTGATCCAGGCGCACGCCGTGCTGACCAATCATGTCACAATCGGCGACCGGAACCTGATCGGTTATGGAGCCGTGATCGGGTCGGCCCCGCAGGATCTCGCGCACAGCGACTCAATCTCCAGCGGAGTCGTCATCGGAAACGACAACGTCATCCGCGAATACGTTACCATCCATCGCGGGTCGAAGGAAGGATCGCTGACCCGGGTGGGGCATGGAAACCTGCTGATGGCGGGAGTACACCTGGGCCACAATGTTTCCATCGGCGATCGCAATATCTTCGCGAACAATTGCCTTCTCGCTGGCTATGTGGATGCGGCGGACGACATCGTGCTCGGCGGGGCGTCGGTATTTCACCAGTTCCTGCGCATCGGCTCGATGTGCATGATCCGGGGCGGCACGGCATGGAGCAAGGACATCCCTCCATTCACGGTCGGGGTGATCATCAACAAGGTGTGCGGCATCAACGCCATCGGGATGAAGCGCAAGGGCGTCGGATCTCCCAACCGGGCAAACGTAAAAAGAGCCTACAAGCTGCTCTATCGGAGCGGGCTGAACGTGACGCAAGCCATCGACGCCGGCCAGTCCATGGAGTGGACCAGGGAGGGAAAGATGTTCATGGATTTTGTCGGACACCGCACCAAGCGAGGGCTGTGCGCCTCGCAATCCGAGGAATTGGCTGCTGCTCTCTGAGCGGAGTTCCACGCCCGCGATCTGCCGGTGGGTGAGTCCATACCGGGTGTCTTCGTTGATCGACCGAGGGCGCGCAACACCGGTGGCGTCGAGCTTTGCGCGGTGCCGCTGATCAGTAGGAAAACTGCACGCTGCCGCCGCCCCAGAAGGTGTTGGCGGCGGTGCCGCTGATGTCATTGAGGGCGTGGCTGTAGGCTCCGTAGACGGCGAAGGTGATGTAGCGGTTCACGCGGACGGGGAGCGAGAGGCCGCACTCGAGGTTGTTTGGCCCGGTGAAGGGCGTGGTGTCGTCGTCGGGTGCGGGTGAGGTATTGTAGCGGAAGTTCACGCCAAAGGCGCCCCAGAAGTCGAGGGCGAGGATGTCGCGGTAGAGCGGCAGGTTGCCGTCGAGGCGGAGATTGAGGAAGCTCGAGCAGGCCTCGACGAATCCGCTGCCGCTATCGGAATCCGGCCCGAGGGCGAACCAGTAGGTGGCCGAGGGCGTAAGGGTGAGCGGCCCGAGGGTGAAGTCCCACCCGGCGGAGGCGACGAGCTCGTTCGAGTAAAAATTGCCATCGCTGTAGCCGTAGTTGAAGTCATACTCGAGGCTGACAAAGCCGTCGCCGATGAGCTGGGTGAAGGCGAGGTCGGCGTCGGTTTCGCGGTAGGATGGGCCGCTGGTGGCAAAGGCCTGCCAGACCCCGGCGGTGAGGAAGTTGGACTCCGAGATGTTCCAGGTGAGCGAGAGGGCGGTCCAGTAGATGCCTGCGCCATAGCGGTTGTTGTCATTCAGGCCGTTCGCGCCTTTGTCCATGTAAAGACTGTCCCATCCAGTCGAGAGGCTGGCGTTGAAGGTCTGGCGCTCCTCCTCGAAGTCGGAGAGGCTTTTGCCGCCGGAGACCCAGGCCTCGACGAGGGGCCACCAGTCGTTGTCCACCTGGTTGAGCGTGCCGGTAAAGGTGACGCCGCGCTGCGGCCAGTAGTAGGCGAAGGAGTTGCCGTGTCCGTCGTGACCCCAGACCTCGCCGAGCCCGCCATCGAGCTTCACGCGGTAAAGGCCGAGTCCATACGAGATGTCCTGCTCGCCCGTGGGGACAAAGGTGAGCATGGCCTGGAGGGTGGCGGGGTCGTGGAAGAGCTTCCCGTCGGCCAGCCCGCGCAGGAAGCGCTCGAGGTCGCGCGCGGTGCTCACGAGTCCGCCGCCCGCCCAGTCGGCGCTCTGGCGGGGGACGTCGGTGAGATCCTCGCCGCCCTCGTAGCGATGCGACTGCGGCGCGCCCCGGCGGGGTTCGTGATAGGTGAGCCACGTCGAGTCCATGCCGAGCGGGCGGAAGATTTTCTGGCGGTAGACGGTGTGAAGGGGCTGGCCGGTGACGTGCTCGATGAGGAGGCCGAGGAGGACGAAATTCGTATCCGAGTAGTGAAAGCGGCCCGGGCGGCGCGAGGGAATCTCGCGGGCGTAGGAGAGGATTTCATCCGGCGTCCAGTTATGCCCCGGATCGGCGAGGAACGAGCGGAGGAAGGCGTTGTTGCCCTCGCGGTCGCGCGCGCCGTCGGTCCAGTAGTGGAGCAGACCGCTGGTGTGGGAGAGGAGCTGGCGGATGGTGAGGGACGCGTCAAAACCCTGCACGGCTTTTGCCGGGAGCACCTTGCCGATGGGGGTGTCGAGCGAGAGCTTTCCCTCCTCGGCGAGGACGAGGATCGTCGCGGCAGTGACGGCCTTGGTGATGCTGGCGATCTCAAATGGCGTGTCCGGCGTCATGTCGGGCGAGGCCGGGCCGGCGAATTTCCCTGCCGCGCCCTGGCAGAGGGTGCCTGTGCGGTCGGCAATGCGCACGATGCCGCCGCCATGGCCGTCGTTGTCGGCCACGAGCTGGTCGAGTTCCGTGAGCACAGCCTGCGAGGCGGTCTGGGCGCGGGCAGTGGATGAGATGGCGGAAAGGGCAAAGCCGCAGGCGAGCAGCCGGAGGATGGGGGAATTCATGGCGCGAACCTGCCTAATAACGGTCTGGCGGAATTTCGTCAATTCCGCCAGACCGATGTATTTATGCAGGGAAAGGCTGTGTCCCGCCCCTCCGGGTCGAGGCGGTGCGGGATGCTGCCCGTGTCCGGAAAGGGAGGGCGGCACGGCGTGGTTCGCCCTCCCCTCCTGGCAGGCAGCAGATGGGTTTGTTTCCTCGGGGTCGGAGGCGGGGGCGTCCGGCGGCGGGAAACTTCAATAAGCTAGATGTCGTCTTCCCAGACGGCAGGCTCCACGAAGCGGGCGTACCCGACGATGGAGCGGCTCTCGAGATTGGGAAAGGTCAGGACCGACAGAGGCGACACACGGTGGCGGGACAGGTGGGTGGCGCGATCTTTCTCGGGATTGAGCGACGTGGGGGTGCCGCGATTGGAACCGCGAAGAGAAACAGTGGATGTGTTTTTCATGGGCGTGGAATGGTTTCGCAGTGAGCATAGTTTGCCCGTGGGAATGCGATACCCGTCCCTTGGCACGGATCACCCATGTATTGCCTTTCGTTGAGCAATCGGGGGTGAGGAATCCGGCGGAGGGCGCTGACAGCTCGCCCTCCACCGGGGTACGGCTAATTATCCATCCAGACTCCGGCGATGGGCTTGGAGTAGGGATTCATTTCCTGAATCTCCGACGGCGCATTCCACAGCGGGCCGGGACCGATCAACGTGGACCCTTTCTTTACAGTCGGGTCGTAGATGTAGATCCCTCCATTGTGGGCGTAGGCGGTTACAGCATGCTTTGAGCCGTCGGCGAATGTCATGGTCATCACCTTGGCGGGGACGTGATTCTCGACGAGGAGCTTCCTGGCGGCGGCCACGGCATAAACGTGACAGGAGTTGGGGAGCTTCTTGACGGTGGTTGTCCCTGTACTGGTGCAGGCGGTGAGGACGGCGGCCTCGATAAGGGTGAGGATCGCTTTCACCGGATGTTCCTCGGGCTGACAGTGTTGCGGATCCGGAGCGGAGTCATGCTGACTGGTCCGTAGGGATCGGCAGGCTGGCGGCGCGGGGAAGCGGTGTTCGGGTTTTTACAACTTTTCAGGGTTATTGTTTGCCTGAACTGAGTCCATCCTGGGGGGAGGGCCAGCAGGCTTGCTGACAGGGGGGTGCTAATCATTGGACTGCTTGGGGAACGGTTAACAAAATAAGCGAGAGTCCAATATTCGCTAATGATTTTTTGCTAATAACTGGACCAAAATTGCCCTTTGTCGGGCAAAGGATGGTTGCCCCGAGCCGGGAGCTATTCCGCAACAGGTTTGCGGCGGGTGGCCGGGGGATGAATGGTGCGCCCTTCCTCCAGCATGGCGATGAATTGCGCGAGGAGTCGCTGGCGGGTTTCCTCCCGCTTCGCATGGGTGAGGCGATAGAGGATGGCGTATCGGTTGCGGCTGTCCAACCCGGCGAAGGCCGTGGCGGCGGAGGGGGAGGAGTCGAGGGCACGCCGGAGGATGTCGGGGATCTCGATGACTGAGGAGGAGGCGTAGGCGTTTTCCCAGCGTCCGTCGGCGCGGGCGGCCTCGACCTCGCGGAGGCCGGTAGGCTGCATGCGACCGCTGGCGATGAGGGCCTCGGCTTTGGCGCGATTGATCCGCGACCAGAGGCTGCGCTTGCGTCGGGGCGTATAGCGTTGGAGGTAATGGGTTTCGCTCAGCGAGGCGGCCTGCCCGTCGATCCATCCGAAGCACAGCGCCTCCTCGATCACCTCGGCGTAGGTGACGGAGGGAATACCAGTGGATTTCTTCGCGTAGCAAATCCAGAGGGCGTCGTGAGAGGCATGGTTCTCCTCCAGCCAGCGCCGCCATTCCGCCTGGGTGGCAAAGGGAAGGACCGGCTCGTTCTTGTAGGTTTTGGGAAGCCTAGGCATCGGGCGAGGTTTCCAGCACCTTGAAGGCCTCTCCGGCGTCGCCGAGTTCCACGGGCTGGCCCTGGGCGGAGAGAAATTGCGCGAGCGTCTGCGCGGGGGCGGGGGCGCGGAGCCAGTGGCGGAGGTCGGTGAAATTCACGTCCACCGTGAGGTCGCGCTTGCCGAAGCCGATGTAGGCCTGCGGTCCCTCGAGTCGCTGGTGGTGGGCGTAGGCGCGGAGCGAACCGCGCAGGCGGCGGTGGTACAGCTCGGCGACCTCCTCGCCGTAATCGATCACGAGCATGGCCCCGGCTTTCCAGAGCGGACGCCACGCCTCGTACCACTGGCGGAAGGCCTCCTGGGTCTCGACGCGCTGGCCGTCGGGCCAGGGATGGGTCAGGGACGTGGAGTCGGGTAATGTGGCGGGATCAGTCCAGTGCTCGATCCAGCGGGAGCCGCCAATACTCAGCGAAAGTTCCCGCCAGCGGTCGTCGTGCTTCTGGAAGACCCGGCAGGGAAAGGCGTCGACGAGCTCGTTGGAGTAAATCACGGCCTCCCCATCGCAGGCGGCGAGGGCATCGGCCATGGAGTCGTGCCAGCGAGTGCTGCGCGGGAGGACCTTTTTTTGCGCGGCGCGCAGGATGGGCGAGACGTCGACGATGTGGAGCTGCGGGCGGCCGAACCACCCGAGCGCCTTCCAGACGCCCGCGCCGAGTGCGCCGGTGCCCGCGCCGATCTCGATGAGATGCCAGCGGCGGCGCGGCTGGTGCGAGCGCGCCCAGCGGGCGATGGCGAGGGAGAGATTGCGCCGCATGACGGGCCAGGTGGTGAAATCGCCACCACGCCCGATGTCGAGGATATTGGCCGTATAGTAGCCGTGCTGCGGATGATAGAGCGCCTCCTGCATCCAGCGGTCAAAGGGGATGCTGCCGTCGTGCGCGGCCTGGAGCTGCTCCAGGAAGTCTATCGTCGAGTCACTCACCGGAGCGCCCGGTTCAGGAGGAGCGTGAGGTCGGAGGTGAAGTCGACCGTGTTCTGGAACAGCTCGCGCAGAAAGCTCAACCACGTGATCTCCGGCGCGGCCAGCACCAGCATGATCGAGAGCAGGATGAGGTTGAGGATGTAAATGACGGTCAGGGAGAAAAACGTGCCGCCGTAGTAAAGGTCGGGCTGGCCCTTGGTGATCATCCAGACCGTGAAGGTGAGGTGAAACGCCCACGTGATGCCGATGACCATATAGAGAATCCACCGGTATGGCGCGACGTCCCAGAAGATCCCGCAGACGCCATACACGAGGATGGCGAGCAGGCTGTAGAGGGGAAAAAAGTACGGCGCGAGCGCGATCCACGTATTCGTACGATCGGCCAGGATATGGCCGCCTTGGCGGGTGACCTGAAAGCGGTGGACTCGTCCGCCCATGAGCATGACCCAGATGGCATGGGTCAGCTCATGGCCGAAAACATAGAGCCAGATCGGTCGCGGCAGGCCGAAGAAAGCGACCAGCCACAGGATGACTCCGAGAGAAAAGAACCAGAACTCTTCCGTGATCCAGAACTGGTTCCGGATCGTGGTCCGCGCAAACGCCATGAAAAACGTCTGCGTGAGCACCCAGGCAGCGGGCAAAAGGAACAACCCGACGAGGAGCTTGACGAAGCGCTTCGGCACGGTGGCCGGCAGCACCCCGGTGGCGGAGACATCGAGTCTCCGCACGGGCCTGCGTCGGGAAGTGGTTTTTCGCCTCGCCACCGTGGGGATGGGCGCGTGCTGGACTAGGCGCGGCCCATGTAGGAGCCCGTGCGCGTGTCGATCTTGATCAACTCGCCTTCCTTGATGAAGAGCGGGACCTGAACGACGAGGCCGGTCTCGAGAGTGGCCGGTTTCTGCACATTGTTGGCGCTGTCTCCGCGTACACCCTCGGCCGATTCCGTGACCTTGAGCACGACGGAGGAAGGGATTTCCACCTGGGCGGGACGGCCCTCGATGCTGAGGACTTCCACCTTGAGGTTCTCGACGAGGTAATCCTTCACCTCGGAGACGAGATCAGGCTGGAGCGTGATGGTCTCGTAGTCGTCGGGATTGATGAAATGAAAGCCCTGCGGGTCGGCGTAGCTGAACTCGAGCTCCTGGCGGTTCACGTCGACGAGGTCGACTTTCTCCGTGGACGAGAAGCGCACGTCGGCGGATTTGCCGGTATTGATGTACCGGATGATGACCTGCACGAAGGCGCGGAGGTTGCCGGGCGTGCGGTGCTGAACTTCAAGAACGATGGCCGGGTTATTGTTATACCGGATGGCCATACCTTTGCGGAGATCGTTTGCGAGTGCCATGAAAGGAAGAGAATGGGTCAGCGTAGCCGCGCGGGCGGGGGGCTGGCTAGAGGATTTTCAAGCGGGATAGGTCCTGTGAATCCACGAGCCCGATGGCGCGGCCACCTTCGTCGACCACCACGAGGTCGTCGATCTTGTGCTTTTGCAGGATATTGAGCACCTCGGCGGCGAGGCGGTCGGCTCCGATGGTGATGGGGCGGCGGGTCATGTAGTCTCCCACGGGCTGGCTGCCGATGTCGGGGTGAGCCGAGAAATGCCGGGCGAAATCCCCGTGGGTGAAGATGCCGAGGAGGATGCCCTCCTCGTCCGCAATGACGGCGGCACCGGTGCGGCGGGAGTTCATCACCTTGATCACCTCGATGACGGGAGTGTCGAGCGAGACGACGGCAAGCTGGTCGGCCTCGCGCATGATCTGGCGCACCTTGAGCAGGAGCGAGCGACCGAGGGAACCGCCGGGGTGGAAGCGGGCGAAATCCTCCTTTTCAAACCCGCGGGCCTCGAGCAGCGCCATGGCGAGGGCGTCGCCGAGGACGAGCATCGCGGTGGTGCTGGAGGTGGGGGCGAGATTGAGCGGGCAGGCCTCCTGGGAAACCTGGGCGTCGAGCACGCAATCGGCCGCCTTGGCCAGCGTCGAGGACAGGCCGCCGGTGAGGGCGATGATCTTCACGTCGAAGCGCGCCAGGGCGGGCAGGACGTTGAGGAGTTCGTCCGTCTCGCCGCTGTAGCTCAGGGCGATGATGATGTCGCCGTCGGTGACGACGCCGAGGTCGCCGTGGAGGGCGTTGAGGGAATTCAGCACGACAGCCGGGGTGCCTGTGCTGGTGAGCGTGGCGGCGATTTTTTCCCCGATGTGGCCGCTCTTGCCCACACCCACGACGACGACCTTGTGGCGATTGTCGGCGGCGGCGCGCACGAGTTCCACGGCCTCATTGAAACTGCTGTTGAGGCGGTCGGCCATGGCTTTGATTTCAGCAAGCTCGATCTCTACGACTTTTCGAGCACGGACAAGATGATCCATGCCGCATTGTGGAGTTTCCGGGCGGACGATTCAAGGGGAGAACCCCAAGGCAGGATTGGAACAGAAGGAAGCGAAGGAAACAAAGGGGAAGACAAAAAGGCAATCAACAGAAGGACGCAAAGAACGCAAAGGGGAGGCTTCGCGGATAGATGGTGCGTGTTTTTACCGGGGAGGCGCCGCACGAAAGGAGGTTTCGTTGGTATCCCCTTTTTTTGGAAAGGAGACTCGGCGGCGGATGGGGATCATTCTGAAAGAGAGCCATTGCGGCAGTCCTTTGTGTCCTTTGCGTCCTTCTGTAAAAACTTCTTCTGTCTTGCCCTGTGTTTCCTTCGCTTCCTTCTGTTCCGATTTGTCTTCGGATGCGGTCTTGCCGGGGGCGGAATACGATACTAGAGTAAAAATATGCGCAAGATTCTCACATCGCTGTTCCTGGCGGCCTCGCTTGCGCCGCTGGTGGCCCAGGACTTTTCCGCGGAGAAGCCCAAGGACGCCCGGTATCAGACGACTCCCATCGTGATCCAGCAGGGTCCGTCGATCGAGGGCATCGTGGCCGATATTTTTAACAACAAGAAGCCCTGGCAGATGATCAATCCGGCTGCTCCGGCGAAGTACGGATCGGGCCAGAAGTTCGTTTCCAAGGACTTCGGACCGGGCACGCCCTATCATTCCACGGGGGTCGTTGTCGCCGGTGTCGAGTGGTAAACGGCCGGGGGTCGGGCTCTTTTGCGCGACCTTCCTGAAGCCGGAGATGCTGCACATCTACCGGCACGTCACCGGTTTACGGGAGTTCCGCCCCGTCGTACTGACTCAGAAGACGGAGGGCGATTGGATGGCCGAGACGGTCGAGGTGATCCCGCGGTCATCATTCCGGTTTCTCGGGCGATTTTTTGAGAAGCGCACCGGCAGGCCGTGGCAGATTTCACCCGGCGAGGTGCAGGCCTTTTGCGCGGCCCTCGATCGGCACGATTGCGAATTGCTTCACGTGTTTTTTGGCAACGTGGCGGTGCATATGTTGCCGCTCTTTCGCAAGCTGAAGATCCCCTTCGTGGTGTCCTTCCATGGGTCGGACGTGGCGGGTTCGATGGCGTCGCCGGAGTATACCGAGACGCTGGCGGAGATTTTTGACCGGGCGGCCTTCGTGCCGTGCCGGAGCGAGCAGCTCGCCCATGCCGTGCACAAGCTCGGCAGCCCGCAGGACAAGCTGCGCATCATGCGCACGATCGTGCCGGAGTTTGCCGGGATCGTACGGCCGCATCCGCCCTCGGACGGAACCTGGCGGCTGGTGCAGGCGGCGCGGCTGGTGCGCAAAAAGGGCATTCCTACCACGCTGCGGGCCTTTGCCGAGTTTACGCTGGCGCACCCCTTTTCCACCCTGACCATTGCGGGGGAGGGGCCGCTGGAAAACGAACTCCGCGCCCTGGCGAGCGAGCTGAATATCGAGGATCGCGTCGAGTTTGCGGGCTTTCTCGACCAGGAGTCGTTGCATGGACTCTTTGCAGGATCGCACTTTTTTCTCCAGCCGAGCGAAACCGCCGGCGGCGATGTCGAGGGCGTGCCCAATGCGATGCTCGAGGCCATGGCGATCGGGCTGCCCGTTTTCGCCACGCGTCACGGGGGCATCCCGGAGGTGGTCACCGAGGGACGGGAAGGCCTGCTCGTCGAGGAGGGAGACCACGCCGGACTCGCCCAGGTCATGTTGCGTGTGGCGGGTGATCCGGCGCTGTACGAGGAGCTTTCCCGGCACGCCTCGCAGACGATCCATGAGCGATTTTCGCCGGCCCGGCAGGTCGCGGCCATTGAAGCGATGTACCGGGAGGTCATCGCAACACCCTAGGGGCTTTCCCCGAGGCGAAATTCGGGTGAAAAAGTGCGAGACTGTTGGCGAAAAGCCGATTAGTTACTGCCGCGCATGAGCATCGAAATTCTCTTTGAACAGAATCGTCGCTGGGCAGCTCAGATGATCGAGGAGGAGCCGGATTTCTTCTCCAAACTGGTCGACGTGCAAAACCCGAAGTATTTGTGGATCGGGTGTTCCGACAGCCGCGTGCCGGCCAATGAAATTCTCGGACTCAAGCCGGGCGAGGTTTTTGTGCATCGCAACGTGGCGAACCTCGTCAACCACACCGATTTCAACTGCCTCTCCGTGCTCCAGTACGCCGTCGATGTGCTCAAGGTCGAGCATGTGATGGTGGTCGGTCACTACGGCTGCGGCGGTGTGCGCGCGGCCCTGCTGGACCAGGAGTTTGGCCTTATCGACAACTGGCTGCGCCATGTGCGCTCCATCTACCGCCGCCAGCCCGAGCGCTTCGCAGGTCTGGATCAGGTGGAAAAGGAGGACATGCTCTGTGAGCTGAACGCCATCGACCAGGCCCGCCACGTGGAGGAAACCACCATCGTGCAGAGCGCCCTTCGTCGCGGCCAGAAGCTGAGCATTCACGCCTGGTGCTACCGCCTGAACAGCGGCCTCATCAACAATCTCGAGTACAAGCCCTCGCTTCCTCCCGCCCTGCCTCCGCAGGACTGAGGAGACCAGAGACCATTTTGACGTCGTTCCCAGGGGCGAAGGGGGGGCGGCGTCGCGAGTTATTCCTGGTATTTCGCCAGCGTATTGCGCAGGTCGATCATGCTCTGCTGGCTGACAACGATGAGCCCGCGCTCGGGGCTGGCCTCATCGAGAATGGGACGGGATGGCGGATGCTTTATGATCCGAAGATCGCAGCGCGAAGGGCGGACTCCCGCGGCTTTTTCAGGAGGGCGCCCGCTTCCGGGAATTTTGCACCCGGACGGCTTTTCTGCCGCGCCCTCATGTCGTCGAGGATGGGGGTGATGTCATCGCGGGTCGGAGTGAGCACCAGCGGCGGCTGGTCTCTGTCCTTCTCATCCCACAGGACTAGGTAGACGTGATCGAAGGATTTCTGCGCCTGCCGGACGAGATCGAACCGCGAGCTGAGAAAACGGCGAGAGCTTTCCGAGAAGATGATCGGAGTCTTACGGCCCAGGCGGGGAGCGTTCGTCGCGAGCCACTGTTGGAAGTTATATACGGAGATGAAATCGCCTCCGAGCTGCATAGTGTTACCAACGGTCGTAATGTAGACAGGCTGCACGGCTGGCGGCTCTTTTGCCACCAGAGAAAACACGGCGATGCCGGGCAGGCAGAGCAGAGCAAAGGCGAGGGGAGTCCTAAGCATTGTGATCAGCTTATTCTTTCAGGGAGTGTGGGGCAATAGCCTTTTCTCCAGAGAGCTGGCATTCACGAGGCGGAAATCGTGCGGCTCAGCGCGGCGGCGAACTCGCCGGGGCGGTCGGGGGAGACGACGATCTTGCGTTTGGGGAAGGTCAATACGACGGCCTTGCTGCTGTCGGTGAAGTAGGCGCGGTAGCGACCGAGTTTCGGGGAGCTGAAGGTGCCGGTGAAGGAGTAGAACCCGCCGGTGCCAAACATGCGGTAGCTGCCGTCGATGAGGGACGAGTCGGCAATGGCGGATTGCAGGTCATCAAGCGGGATGCGGGTCTTCCACCCAATGCGGTGGATGAAGAGCGTGCCGCCGTCGATGGTGTAGCCGCGCACGGCGAAGGGAATGCAGCCGAGGGTGAACGCGACGAGGATGAGGGAAAGAACCGGCTGCCGGGCGAGTCCGCCTGTGGCCAACAGCAGGGCGAGGCTCAGGGTTACGAAAGTGCAGATGATGGAGAGCGCGACCAGCATGCGGCCCCAGGGAGCGTGAAAGAAGATGCCTCGGCTGCTCATCGGATTAATCCTGCCTGTTTTCTGACTTCAGAGGCAATGATGGAACGTTTTTGCGAGAAGAGCATAATAAATTTCGCAGGGCAATTTTTGTGAGATGCGGGAATCCGGTCCCGTGTCGCGGAATGAGGGCGGTGGCCCGGGAAGGCTGGAAAATACAGGCCTGACGGGCGTTTTGCTCTGTTGCGAACCAGGGACCTCCGGGGAATTTCTTTGCGTCGTTTACGGCCATTTCTAGAATGGGCCGACGATGCCAATGGGCATTTTGCGATGCCTAACGTCCTTCTCCTTTATCCTGAAATCCCGGACACGTTCTGGAGTTTTCGCCACGCGCTGAAGTTTGTCTCGAGGAAGTCGGCGTTTCCTCCCCTCGGTTTGCTGACGGTGGCCTCCCTGCTGCCCTCCCACTGGCGGAAGCGGATGATCGATCTGAATGTGGCGGATCTGCGGGACACCGATCTGGACTGGGCGGATTACGCGCTGATCAGCGGGATGACGGTGCAGCGCAGCTCCTCGCGCCAGTTGATCGCGCGCTGCAAGGCGGCGGGGCTGAAGGTCGTGGCGGGAGGGCCGCTGTTCAGCACGGAGGCGGAGAGCTTTCCCGAGGTGGATCATCTTATTCTCGACGAGGCGGAGATCACGCTGCCGCGTTTCCTGGCCGATTTGGAAAACGGTACGCCACAGCGGGTTTACAGCGCGAATGGGGAGTTTGCCGACATTCGCACGACGCCGGTTCCGATGTGGGAGCTGGCAGACCTGAGGAAATACGCCTCCATGAGCCTGCAATACTCACGGGGGTGTCCGTTTCAGTGCGAGTTTTGCAATGTCACGGCGCTCTTCGGCCACCGCCCGCGCACGAAGTCGCCCGCGCAGGTGATCGAGGAGCTGAACCTGCTGCGCAGCCTTGGCTGGCGGGGCAAGGTCTTCTTCGTCGATGACAACCTCATCGGCAACAAGAGCCATCTTTCCCGCGAACTGCTGCCCGCCTTGATCGAATGGCAGAAGAACGGGGGCGGGATGCCGTTTTACACCGAGGCTTCCATCAACATCGCCGACGACGTGCCGCTGATGGAAAAGATGCGGCAGGCGGGATTTGAGTCCGTCTTCATCGGCATCGAGACGCCGAACCCGGAGGCGCTGGAGGAGTGCAACAAGAAGCAGAACACGAGCCGCGACCTGATCAGCGACGTGAAGCGTATCCAGCGCGCGGGGCTGGAGGTGCAGGCGGGGTTCATCGTGGGTTTCGACAACGACACTCCGACGATCTTTCAGCGCCAGATCGATTTCATCCAGAAGAGCGGCATCGTCGTGGCGATGGTCGGGCTTTTGCAAGCCATCCCGGGGACGCGGCTGTACAAGCGGCTGCAGGAGTCCCAGCGCCTCCTCGGCGAGATCACGGGCGACAATGGGGATGGCACGACGAACATCCAGACCACGATGGACTGGCCGACGCTGCGCGACGGCTATCGCCGGATCGTCGAGACGATTTACTCACCGGGAAATTACTATCGGCGCGTCACGACCTTCCTGCGGGAATACCGGGCTCCGGAAATCCGCGAGCGGCTCGAGTCGCGGCACATTGCCGCGGCGTTCCGTGCGTTTTATTCCCTGGGCATTCTCGGCCCGGAGCGCGTGCACTTCTGGCGGCTGATGGTGTGGACGATCGTCAATCGTCCGGAGCTGCTGCCGCACGCGATCACGCTTTCCGTCTTCGGGTTTCACTTCCGGGTCAGCGCGTTGGCGGCCCGGGAGTAAAAAAAGGCGGCCCGGGCATTCGCTGCCAGAGCCGCCGATTGAGAGAGAGGGAGTCGCCTAGTAGCTGTGGCCGGTGAGGCGGGTCTTGCCGCGGAAGATCCAGTAGATGCAGGCGGTGTAGGCCAGCACGATGGGAACGCCGATGAGGGCGATGATGAGCATGATGCCGAGCGTCTTCTCGGTCGAGGCGGCGTTGTAGATGGTGAGGCTGTTTTCCGGATTGGGATTGGAGTACACCATGTACGGGAACGAGGTCGCGCCAAAGGTGGCCATCATCGCGATCATGCCGAGGCAGGAGGAGAGAAAGGCGTTGAAGCGGCGGCCCTTGTGCATTTCGCGCGGGATGTTCATCACGATGAGCACGCCGACGAGGACGATGGCGAGGATCCACGGGCGGGACTGCACGGTCTTGAGCACATGCGGCACGTAGACGAGAGTGAGCATGTTGAGCACGACGTAGGCGGTGATGAAGAGGCCGATGAGACGGGGAATCCAGCCGACGATGATGTCGTGGAGTTCGCCGTCGTTTTTCATCGCGAGGTAGATCGCGCCGTGCATGACGAAGAGGAGCACGGTGGTGATGCCGACGACGAGGGCGTAGGGATTGAGGAGGCTGAGAAAGGTGCCGGCGTACTCGTGATCGGGAGTGAGCGGGAGGCCGATGACCATGTTGCCCATGGCGACGCCGATGAGGAGGGCGGAGACGAAGCTGCCAAGCGAGAAGGCGACGTCCCAGAGCTTGCGCCACCAGCCCCACGGTTCCTTGCTGCGAAACTCGATGGCGACCGCTCGGAAGATGAGCGCGCAGAGCAGGAGCATGAAGGCGAGGTACAGGCCGGAGAAGACGGTCGCATACGCCTCGGGAAAGGCGGCAAAGAGCGCGCCGCCCCCGGTGACGAGCCACACCTCGTTGCCATCCCACACGGGGCCGATGGAGTTCAGGAGGAGGCGGCGATGCTCGTCCTTTTTGACGAAGAGATGGAGCGTGCCGACGCCGAGATCGAAGCCGTCAAGCACGGCGTAACCCGTGAGCAGGACTCCGACGAGGATGTACCAGACGATGTTCAGGTCCATAATGTTAAGCTCTTGCTTCCTTGGTTCGGATGATGGCTTTCCAGTTTTCCGGCATTTCGGTGTCCTCGTCGAGATGCTCCGGGCCGTGCTGGATCTTGCGCGTCAACAGGAAGATGAAGACGAGGAAAAGCAGCAGGTAGACCAGGGTAAACATGATGAGCGAAGCCACGATGTGGTTGGCTGTTACGACTTTGGACAGGGCCTCGGAGGTCTTGAGCAGCTCGTAGACGATCCAGGGCTGGCGGCCGATTTCGGCGGTGAACCAGCCTGCCTGGTTGGCGATCTGCGGGCCGAGCACGCTGAGGACGAGCACCCAGAGGAAGGCCCGGGTGAGCTTGCTCTCGGTCTGGAAGAGGCGTCCGCTCCAGAGCAGGAAGAGCGCGATGACCACGATCACCAGCAGGGCGACGCCGATGCTGATCATGATGTGGTAAAACTGGAAGGTCGCGGGGACCGGCGGCCAGTAGGACCGGCGGATTTTCGTGATCTCCTCGGCAGAGGCATTGGGATACCGGGCCTTGAGGAAATCGTCGCTCGGGATGTTGTGCAGGCCGGTGACGGTGGCATTCACATCCTCGTAGCTGAGGAAGCTCAGGAGGCCGGGGATTTTCAGGCCCTGGACGGTCTCCTTGACGGGATCGACCCAGCCGATGACGGTCATCGGGGTGCGGGCCTCGGTCTGGTAGACGCCCTCGAGGGCGGCGAACTTGGCGGGCTGGTTCTTGAGGACGCCCTTGGCGGTGAAGTCGCCGCTGACCATCTGGAGGAGGGTGGCGACGGTGCCGACGATGAGGCCGACCTTCATCGAGGCCTTGGCAAAGTCGAGGTGGCGTTTGCGGAGCAGGTAAAACGCGCTGATGCTGATGACGAGGAAGGCTCCGGCCATCCAGGCGCCGAGGACGACGTGGATGAGGCGGTCAACGGAAGAGGGGTTGAAGACCATGGCCCAGAAGTCGTCGATGACGGCGCGGACCGTGCCGAGATCGGCGGGAGTAAGGACATGCTCGGGAGGCAGGCGCACGGCCTGGCCGTTCACGGTGGTCTCGAGGTGATACCCGGCGGGGGTTTGCATCCAGGAGTTGGCGACGACGATCCAGATGGCGCTGAAGTGCGCCCCGAAGCAGACCATGCAGGTGGCGAAGAAATGGAGCTTGGGTCCGACCTTGTTCCAGCCGAAAAGGAGGATGGCGAGGAAGCCGCTCTCGAGGAAGAAGGCAAAGATGCCTTCGGCGGCGAGGGCGCTGCCAAAGATGTCGCCGACGAAGCGCGAGTAGGTCGCCCAGTTTGTGCCAAACTCAAACTCCATCACGATGCCAGTGGCGACGCCGATGGCAAAGGTGAGGGCAAAGACGCGCGTCCAGTAGCGCGCCATGTTGTGATAGAGGGGGTTGCCGGTCTTGAGCCAGATGGCCTCCATCACCACGAGAACGATACCCAGGCCGATGCTGAGCGGGGGGTAGATGTAATGAAACGCTGCGGTGAAGGCAAACTGGACCCTGGCGAGTATCTCTGCGTCCATGATGAGGACGTAATACTATGCGGTCACGCGGATTGTCTATTAGAATATCTTATTCCTTCGGTAAATTTCGCGACCTTCGCACGAGCCGCTGGTGGATCCCAAATCCGACGATGAGCAGGGGAGGAAAAGCGAGTACGGGCCAGTACGCGAGCACGGGCGGCTGGGGCGGACCAGCCTCGAGCGGGCAGGTCATGGTGTAGGTTTCGCCATTGCGGGTCACGCGTACGAGGAGCTTGGAGGCTCCTTGGGAGCGCACCGGGACGATGGCGGAGTAGAGCATCTTGTTTTCCGAGTGGTTGCGGGTCGCCTCGGCCTTGTCGGCTGTACCCATGCTGCAGCATGGCGGCATCCAGGCGGGGAAGGCATCGGCTTCGGCCGACCAGGCCATTCCCACCTCGGCGTCGAGGTAGGGTGCCCGGGTGGCGGGGTTTTGCACGAGTACGCTGAAATCGACCGGCCCGGCGCGGATGGGCGCGGGGGAGGCAAAGACGGTGATGTCGTAGGGGCCGACCACCTTGCGGTCGAGGATCACGCCGCCATCGGCGCGGGCGCTCGGGACGGGGGCAATGACCGCGAGCAGGCAGAGCACGCAGAGCGCGAGGACAAGACGGGGCGTTGACGGTGGCTTGCTCATCGGTCAGTGCATCATGGTGCCGCGCATTTGCATCGGTTGGAAGATAATCCAGACCCCTGCGACGTAAAGGGCGACCGCGATGAGCCCCCATGGCAGGAAGCCGGGAAAGGGGCGCGATGGACGTAGCGAAGATGCCAGCCGCCAGAGGATGTAGAGCGAGGTGAGAAAGCCCAGGCCGAGGAAAGCCAGTTCCAGCGCGGGCAGGTCGTAAAAGGCCCACGACGGCACGGCCCACTGCACTTCACCATGGGCCAGCCCGAGGTCGCGCAGGACGCGGTGAATGACGGGAACTGGCGTGAGCGCGCCGGTGAAGAAATGGAAGGTGAAGTGGGCCACCCACATGCCAAACCCGAGCGGCGCAAGCGCCATGGAGAACCGGCAGAAGGTTTCGCGCTGGGTGAGGCCGAATTGCTTCCGGCTGAGCGCGGCGGCCCACGAGGCGAGCAGGCCGGGGAGGACGACGAGGGTGAGGATGCCGAGGATGGCGGTGGGCAGGTGGTCGGTGGAGAGGCCGAGCTGTTTGTTGAGAGCGTCGAGCCAGTTTAGCACGGGCACGACCATGCCGGCGGCGTTGGCAAAGGCACCGAAGGTGAGCACGAGGACGAGCGAGGCGAGGTCGAGGCGCTTCGCGTAGCGCCCGACGGAGGAGCGCGGCAGGTCGATGGAGAGATCGGTGGCGATGGGGGTGGCGAGGATGCCGACATTGTCGTGCGGGCAGGCCTTGATGCAGTCGAGGCAGAAGGTGCAGTCCATGTTCCCGGCCTTGCGCGGCTGGAAGAGCTTCAGCTCGCACCCGCGCTGGGTGGAGTTGCCCTTGATGCAATCGTACGTCCGGCAGCTTGCGCAGACGTCGGGCTGGCGGATGCGCACCTGGAGCGGCGAGACGAGGGACTGGACGAAGTGGAACTGGCCGACCGGGCAGACGTATTTGCAGAAGCTCGCGTCCTTGAAAAACCCGTCGATGAGGAGCGCGCCGAGGAAATAGAGGATGAAGACGCCGGAGGTGGCGGCCGGGTTGTCCCAGAGGTCAAAGGCCTCGTAGGCCCAGAAGTAGACGACGAGGAGGCCGACGGCGATCCACTTCGACCGCAGCGCGCGCGGCCAGGTGAAGCGCGCGGGGAGGAACTTTCGCCCGATGTCGCGCACGAAGGTGAAGGGGCACGCCATGCAAAAGAAATTCCCCGCGACGAGGAGGGCGAGCACGGTGGCGGCCCGCCAGTGCGTCCATGGCAGCACGCCAGCGAGATTCATCGGGCTGAGCTGAGGCCCGAGCAGGCCGTCGAGGATGATGGCGAGGGCGAGGCCAAACATGGTCATTTGCAGCCCGGTGCGGAAGTACCGCGAGCGGATGAACGGCCCGAGGTACGGGACGCGCAGGAGGTCGAACGGCCCGGTGCGGCGGGCGGTGGCGGACGGACGGGGCGGTGGCGGAGGCTCCGCATGGCGGCGCTTGGGCGAGAGGAACTGGATGGCGATGTAGGCGACCGGGAAGAGGAAGACGATGGACCCGGGGACCCACATGATCGCTCCCGCACCATTCTGGTCCTCCAGCGGCGAGAAGCCGCCCAGCCGGGGCGCGGCCTCATAGGTCGGGTAGATGACCCTGGTGGAGAAGGAGAGGAAGGCAGCGAGGGCGGTATTCTGGAGATCCGCGCCGAGCAGGTAGGGGATGACGGTCCAGCGCGGGTATTTTGACCGGCTGGGCCAGGGGAGGATCACGTACCACCAGAAGAGCAGCGAGGTGGCGAGGAAGCAGAAGTGCTCAAACTCGTGCCAGCCGCGATTGCGCAGCGCGAGGTCGTAGAACTGTGGGATGTGCCAGATGACGTTGCTCGAGACAAAGAGCACCCAGCAGACGATCGGGTGCGTGATGCGGTCGACGATGGCATGAAAGACCGGCCAGCGCAGGAACGGCCCCAGCCCCTGGCTGACAAACCGGCGCGGCAGGCCGAGGAGCAGCGGGAGTTGCGGAAAGCCCAGCAGGATGAGCGGCGGGGCGACCATGGTGAGCAGGAGGTGCTGCACCATGTGCGAGATGAGCAGGAACGACGCAAAGGCATCGAGCGGCGAGGCCAGCGCGATGTAGACCGTGACCAGGCCGCCGAGAAAGCTCAGCAGCCGGTATGGGGTAAAACGATGCGGAGCCTGGCGGCGGAGGCGATTCCAGCCGAGGAGGTAGATGAGGGCGGTCGCAGCGAGACCGAACGCGGGGACGGGTTGAAACGTCCACGACGTCGCTATGGCAGTCTCCAGATTCACTGCCGGGGGCGATGCGGCGCTCGCGCGCCGCCGTCATGACCCGGACTAGTGAGCACCCACGGCTTCGTGCTGTTCGCCTTCCTGGACGGACAGCGGCGCGGGAGTGGCCGGGATGGTCGAGTCACGCGCGGGCAGTTCGCCCTTGGGATGCAGGGAGACCATGTAGGCAACAAGGGCATCGGTCTCATACGGGGAGAGATTCTTACCGTAGGCAGGCATGTTGCCGCCACCCTGAATAATCTGGCGCACGAGCTGGTCCTTCGTGAGGCGGGTGCCCACGTCGGCGAGATCAGGGCCGCGATGACCGCCGATGCCGTCGATGGCGTGGCAGTTGCGGCACTGCTTGTTTTGCAGCACGGCGAGACCCTGAAGCTCGAGCGGCGAGCGGCCCTCGACGAATTCGCGGGGTGTTTCCGCACCGGACCAGGCCTTCATGTCGGGAGACCACGGAGAGGTCTGGCCGAGGTAGGTGAGGAGGCCGAGAGCGAGATAGATGAGGATGACGGAGAGAACCGCGATCGGGCGGCGACGCCAGCTCTTTTCACCCGTGTTGTTGATGAACGGCAGGATGAAGAGCAGACCGATGATGATCGGCGGCGCCACGAGGAGCATGAACGTCTCCATGTAGTCCGGCATGAGCGCCGCGATGGCAAAGATCCAGAGGAAGAAGAAGTCCGGGCGCGGGACCGTGTCGATCTGCGTCGGATTTGGCTCACCGAGCGGCCCCTTGGGACCGAACATGAGGACGCAGAAGAGGATGCCGCCGATGACGATCGAGGCCGCGACGAGATCCTTCCAGATGCCATGCGGGAAGAACGGGATGCCTTCCTTCTTAATGATCGTGGCGTATTCCTTGTCGTAGGTCTCCTTGCGAACGATCTGGCCGGGCTTCGGGTATTCGTTGATGCCCTTGGTCAGGACCATGCGGAGGTGCAGGGCGACGAGGGCGAGGACGGAACCCGGGAGCACGAAGACGTGCAGGGTGAAGAAGCGCGAAAGCGTCTCGCTGGCGATGATGGGACCGCCGAGCATGAAGTTCACCACCTGCTGGCCGATCATGGGCGAGCGGCCCGCGATGGCGGCACCGATGCCGAGGCCCCAGTAGGCGTCCTCGTCGAAGCGCATCACCTGGCCGGTGAAGGCGAGGCCGAGCGTGAGGAGCATGAGGACCACGCCGGACATCCAGGTGATCTCACGCGGGTACTTGTAGGCACCGAAGAGGAAGACCTGGGTGACGTGGATGAGCATGATGCCCACCATGAAATTGGACCCCCAGTAGTGCGTCGCGCGGAGGAACCAGCCGAGCTCCTGCCGGAAGGTCAGGTACTCGAGCGTGGTGTAGGCCTCGGCGGCCGAGGGCACGTAGACGAGCGCCAGCAGGCAGCCCGTCAGGAGCTGGATCATGAAGCAGAGCAGCGTGGCGCTGCCGAAGACGTAGAACCAGCTCGCGGAGCTTTTCGGGATCGGGTGGCCGGCGGTGTGATTGAAGAGGTCGGTGACATGGAGTCGCTTGTCGACCCACTCGTACACACCGTTCAGAGCCTGGATAAGAGCCTTGCCGTTCATCGCGTGTTAGTGCCGGGGCTTCTTGTCGTCCATGGGATTGGCGAGCGTCGGAAGGATGCCGCCCTGGATGAACAGTTCGTTGTTTTCCACCTTGAAGGGGTATTCGTAGAGGCCGCGCGGCGGCGGGCCGGCGGCGTGGTCGCCATTCTCGTAGAAGGCACCGCCATGGCAGGGACACATGAAAAGCTTGGATTCTTCGAACCAGCGGACCGGGCAGCCGAGGTGGGTGCAGTTGATGGCGAAGACCTGGAAGTCATTCTCCTGGATGCGGCGCACCCAGCAGGGAATCTCGGCGGTCTGGCCGTCCCACTCGCGGTGGTCGGGGTTCAGATAGCTGGCGAGGCGGGTGGCTCCCTCGGGGAATTTGCTTACCGGGCCGAGCGAGATCCACTGGAGCGGGTAGCTCTTGAAGAAGGTGGAAAGCAGGTAGCCGATGAGCGGGATGCCGATCATGGCGCCGGCAATGGCGTTCAGACCGAAGCCAAGCAGGAGCAGGAAGTCGCGGCGCGAAGTCTTCTTCGGCTCCGGCGTGTGGTCACACCCGCAGGGTTTGTCGTTATTCGTCTCGGTGGTCATTTCCTGTGCAAAAACTGATTACTGCTGGGCCGGGGCCAGCTTCTGGCCAAATTCATTCTCGCGGTGCGACGCCAGCCAGGCGACGACATCGCTGATTTCCTCGCTGGTCATTGCCTTGCCCGGGACGCGGCTGGCGAAATCGGGGCACCCGAGATCGTTGCGACCGGCGATGGTGATGGTGCGGAGATACTGGTCGGAGACGAGGCCGAGGTAGGCCGGGTTGACGACCGAGCCTGCCTTGTCCTTCAGGCCCTGGCCATCCGCGCCGTGGCAGCTCGCGCAATTCGCGGCAAAGACCGCGGCTCCGCGGGCGACGTCGCCGAGCGGGGCGCTGTAGGCCGGGGCGTTGGTGGGCGGCGGGTTTTTGGCCCATGCGTAGATGTTGTCGACGATGATGCCGATCTGCTCATTGGTGAGCGAACCGCCGTTCGACAGGGCAAAGGCCGGCATGCCGTTCTCGGCGCGGCCGTTGGTCACGATCTGGCGCATCTGCTCCTTGGGCAGGATGGACAGATAGAGCGGGTCGTTCATCGCGATAACCGGGCCGACTGACTGGCCGTTGCCGTGGCAACCTGCGCAGTTCTGACTGTAAAGGGTCTTGAAATCGGTGACGTGGTGCGGCTCGGGGCGGCGGTCTTCCTTCTTGGGACGACCGGGTATATCACAGCCCGAGAGGGCGATGGCCGAGAGGCAGGCTAGGGAAAGGGCGGCGATTTTCACTAGTGGGACTCCTCGTCGCGATGTTGGGTTTCCACGCCCAGCTTCTGGGCCAGCGACCATGATTGCATCGTTGCCATTTTTCCGGATTTAAAGACGATCCAGCCGCAGACCGCGCCAAAGGCGATCTGGCAGAAAATGAACCACGGCCAGTTGACGCCCTGCGAGAGCATCGGGGAGACCCAGTGCAGGGTGGACCAGACGAGCGCAGTCCAGAGCAGCGGACCGACGATGGCACCCAGGACAAACTCGGTCTTGCGCGGGAACATCGGGACGATGACCGCGTAGAGGAGGCCGACGAGCACCGAAAGGGTGACGTGGGCGATGGTGCCAACGATGAGGCCGGCGGGGCTGAAGTCGTGCAATGCGGCGAGCGAGGAGGCACCCAGCTCCGGCACGCCGGTGGCGGCCATGAGGTTGATCGGATACCAGATGCTTTTCTCAAAGACTACGCCCCAGATGCAGGCGAGGACGGCCATCACGAGGCCGCCGGCCAGACCGCCGATGACACCGATGCGGTAGGGATGAAACTCCGTCGGGACATGGGCGCGGTGCGGGATGTTGCCCTCCTTGAGCATCTGAACGACGCGGCCCTGCGTACGAATGGGGGCCGGGCGGGCGCGGTCGGGATTCACCGGCACGGGTTCGTGTTTCGGATGCGGGAAGACATCGGAAAACCAGCCGACCGCCCCGAGGAGGCCGACGACGAAGCCGATGGCGGAAACCAGGAGGTTTGTCACCAGACCGGCGAAGAGAAGGGTAAGGCCAAACGCCGACACAATCGGCCACGCCGTGGGCGTGGGCAACTCGATGGTGTCAGGATCGTGATGTGGGTGCTGCTGCATTGCCTAGTAGTTGACGCTGATGAAATAGACCAGGGTGAGGACGACGACCCAGATGGCGTCGACGAAGTGCCAGTACCACGCGATCATCTCGACGTGCTCGGAGTGGCCGGGATCGAGCTTCCCTCGGAAGCTGGAGATCACGACGATCGAGAGCAGGATGAGACCGACGATGACGTGGCTGGCATGGAGGCCGACGAGCGAGTAGAAGGTCGAGCCAAAGACGTTGGTGCTGATCGTGAGGTTTTCCTTGTAGATCAGGTGATACCACTCCGCCCCGGTGAAGTAGACGAAGTACGCGCCGAGCGCGATGGTGATGAGCCACCAGACGTGGAAGAGCGCACGGTTGCCCTTGTGCAGGAACTTCTCCGCGATGGTCACGGTGAAGGAACTGCCGAAGAGCGCGATGCTGGCGAGCCACGGCACGTGCAGGACTTCCTTGGGGAAGGGGCCGTTGAGGCTCTTGCCCATGTACCAGACGTAGGCGACGACGAAGATGGTGAAAAGCGACGACTCGGTGAGGATGAGGCAAATCATCCCGACCTTGCGCTGCGAGGGCAGCTTCCAGTCGGAGGCGGTGTTGGTCAGTTCAGCGGAGCTCATTCGAATTTCCAGTCGGGGTCGTCGGGGTGCTTCAGGTCCCACAGAGGACGGCGGCTGCGCACTTCCGGTATTTTCTCAAAGTTGTATTCCGGCGGGGGTGAGGTGGTGGCCCACTCGAGGGTCCATGCATCCCACGGATCGTCGCCCGCCTCCTCGCCCTTGAAGTACGAGTAGATGAGGTTGTAGACGAAGAAGAGGATGCCGGGGATCTGGATGATCACGCCGATGGTGGAGAGCTGGTTCCAGATCTCCCAGCCGCGGCCCGCCTCGTAGGTGAAGATACGGCGAGGCATGCCGAGGAAGCCCGAGATGTGCTGCGGGAAGAAGGTGAGATGGAAGCCGATGGTGAAGAGCCAGAAGTGCCAGAAACCGAGCTTGCGGTTGAGCATGCGACCGAAGGCCTTCGGATACCAGTAGTAGATGCCGGCAAAGAAGGTGTAAAGCAGCGCGCCGATGAGCACGTAGTGGAAGTGGGCGACGACGAAGTACGAGTCGCTCAACTGCCAGTCAAACGGCACCACCGAGAGCATCACACCGGTGAGACCGGCGATGAGGAACTGGAAGAGGAAGGCGAGGCAGAAGACCATCGGAAGGTCGAAGTGGAGCTTGCCGCCCCACATGGTGCCGAGCCAGTTGAAGATCTTGATGCCCGTGGGCACCGCGATGACCATCGTGGAGATGGCAAAGAAGGTGTTGCCCAGCGAGGTCATGCCGACAGTGAACATGTGGTGAGCCCACACACCGAGCGAGATGAAGGCGATCATCACCGTGGCCGCGACCATGATCGGGTAGCCGAAGATGGGCTTGCGGGAGAAGACCGGGATGATCTCGTTCGCGATGGCGAAGCCGGGAAGGATCAGGATGTACACCTCGGGGTGGCCGAAGATCCAGAAGAAGTGCTGCCACAGGACCGCGTCGCCGCCCGCCTGGGTGTCGAAGAACTTCGCACCGAGGTAACGGTCGAGCGTGAGCATGATCTGGCAGGCCGAGAGCGGCGGCAGCGCGATGATGACCAGGAAGGCCACCACGACGAAGAGCCACACAAAGAGCGGCATGCGGCCCAGCGTCATGCCCTTGCAGCGCAGGCAGAAGGTGGTGACCAGGATGTTGATCGAGGTCGCCAGACTGCCGATACCGCCGAGCAGGATGGAGAGGGTCCAGTAGTCCGTGCTGTGTCCGCGGGAGAACGCCTTGGCCGTGAGCGGCGAGTAGGCGAACCAGCCGACATCGGGAGCGGAACCGGCATTGTACAGGCCGGGCGCGCCGAAGTAGCTGAAGTACAACAGGAGGCCGGAGAAGAAAAACACCCAGAAGCCGAAGGCATTCAGGCGAGGGTACGCCATGTCCCGCGTGCCGATCATGATCGGGATCAGGTAGTTGGCGAAACCGAAGATCATCGGCATGCCGACCAGGAACACCATGGCCGTGCCGTGCATCGTGAAGAAACGATTGAAGACATCCGGGTCCAGGAAGGTGCTTCGCGGGAAGAAAAGCTGGATGCGGATGAGCGTGGCCATGATGCCGGCCACGACGAAGAAAAGCAGGCCCGCTCCGATGTACATCAGACCGAGCTTCTTGTGGTCTACGGTGAAGACGAGGTTCTGGATGACGTGGGACCACGTCTTGCCTTCCTCGCCCACACGCTCGGGCGCAGGGACTTTAAAGTCCGGATCTACGATCGTATCACTAGCCATGATTATTTCAGAGTTTCGAGGTAGGCCGTGATGGCCTCGGCCTCGTTATCGAGGAGTTGCATGTTCGGCATGAGGCAGCCGACCTTGAGGATCTGCGGATCGCGGACCCAGCTCAGGAGATTTTCATGGTTTAGGGGAGCGACGCCCGCGCCGATGGTCTGGCGGGTCATCAGCTTGGTCAGGTCGGGGCCGAAGATGCCCTTGGAGACGCTGTCACCGATGGTATGGCAGTTCACGCAGGCGTTGGCGTAGTAAAGGCGGCGGCCTTCGATCTCCTGCGCCGTTTGCGGCGGCGGGACGGGAGCTTTCTGGTCGGCGATCCACTTCTCGAAATTCTCCGGGGTATCCACGATGACGCGGAGGAGCATGTTGGCGTGCTGCGTGCCGCAGTATTCAGCGCAGTTGCCGAAGTAGGTGCCGATGGTGTACGGGTCGACCCACATCTTGTTGGTGCGGTTCGGGATGAGGTCGGTCTTGCCTGCAAGCTGGGGCACCCAGAAGGAGTGGATCACGTCGGCGGACTGGAGGATGAGTTCGGTCGGCCGGGCCTTCTTCGGGTCCTTGCTGCTGACGGGGATGTGGATTTCGTTCGCAGTGATGATGCCGTATTGCGGGTAGTGCACCTCCCACCACCACTGGTGGCCGACGACGCGGACCTGGAGAGCGTCCTCCGGGAGTTTCGCATTCTGCACCTCGCCGATGGTGCGGCTGGTGACGAGGATCAAGACGACCGTGATGAGGATCGGGATGACGGTCCAGGCGAGCTCGATGTTTGTGCTGCCGTAGATCTGCGGCGGCTCCTGGGTGTTGTCGGTCGCCTTTTTGCGGAAGCGCACCACGATGTACAGGAGCAGCCCTGCGACGACGAAGAAGATGACTGCGCAAATGACCAGAACGAGAAGCGACGTCTCATGGATCATCTCTGCCGGACGTGACAGAGGCTTGAACATGTCCGCGACCATGTGGGTCGGAAGATCGGCACCTGCGCCCTGCGCATGGACTCCGGTCATCCCGACGGCCATCATTAAACAGGTCGTCAAAAAACTATAAAAAGATAGACCTCTTGCTCTCACCGGGGATGTGGTTAACCAAGCATTCCAGTTTGGGGAATTCATTTTTTCAAAAAACCCAACTTTTTGACCGCTCCCGAATTTTTTTTACGGAGTGCATGGGGTGAATATGGCGTGAAAGTTGCTAGAAAATCGGCCGGAGCGAGAAAGTATTTTGCGTTTGGCCAAAGTGTGTTTTGTTAGCGGCCAACTCCGATAAATGAGCAATTCTGACCTTACATCTCATAGTGCGGAGCCTCTCGGGGCACAGTTTGGCCGGCGCTCGGCGCTGCGGCTGCTTGCTCTTGCTGGCGCGGGACTCTTTGCCGGCACGTCGCGATCTGAGGCTTTCATGGGTTTCTTCTCCAGTTATACGAACGCATCGCCTTCCACGTTGCAGGCTTTGAAGATTCCTCCGGACTGGCAGGCGATTCTGGGGCCGATGCTGCCCTCGTATGCGGAGTTTTTGCGCAAGGCGCACCTGAAGTTCGTATCCGTACGGCAGCTCATCGAGCCGCATACGCACATCCGGGGAAAGGTGCATAACTCGCTGCCGCCGAGATCGATGTGGCCGAATGTCCGCTCGACGCTCAAGGTGATTGACTCCCTGGCCGATCGTCTGGATCTCCAGGTCAAGGATGTGGTCTCGGTTTATCGCAGCCCGGCCTACAATGCGAAATGCCCGGGAGCAAAGAGCAATTCCTTCCACATGCGCAACAATGCGATCGATATCGTGTTTCCCTGCGCTCCCGGCAAGGTGGCGGCGATGGCGCGGGCGATGCGCTCGAGCGGGATGTTTGCGGGCGGGGTGGGCCGATACGCTGGATTCACCCACGTCGACACTCGCGGGAACAACGCCGACTGGTAGGCGGCGATTTTGGCGATTTTTGCCCAGATGGGCATAATTTTGTTGCCGATGGAAACTTTATGAACGATTGTAGTTTCCATGGTTTCCGAAGTGTCGAATTCTCCTGAGGAGCGAATCCTCGACGCGGCGGAGCGGATTTTTCTGTCGCGGGGATTTCATCGGGTTTCGATGGACGAACTGGCCCGCGAGCTGGCGATGAGCAAGAAGACGCTCTACGCGCACTTTGGCAGCAAGGACGAGCTGGTGGCTGGCATCATGCGGCGGAGGGTGCGGCGGGTGGATGCGGAGTTTCGAGCGGTGCTGGCGATGGAGGCGGGTTTTGACGAGAAGGTGCGCGGGCTGATGCTGGGCATGCAGCGGAGGCTGGGCGAGGTGAGTCCGGCCTTCATCGATGACCTGCGGCGGTATACGCCGGAGGTGTTTCGCATCGTGGAGGAGTACCGGGCGCAGGCGATACCGAAATACCTCGGCGGGCTGATGGAGGAGGGGATACGGGAGGGATTCATCCGGGAGGATGTGAAGCCCGCGTTGGTGGTGCGGATGCTGGTCGCCTGTGTGCAGGGCATCCTGCGGGTGGATAATATGATGACGCTCGACATGCCGCCGGTGCAGGCGCTCGACACGATCCTGCGCGTGATTTTCCAGGGGGTCTTCACCGAGAAGGCCCGGGAGGTGCTTTCATGAAAAAGAAAAAACCGGCGACGATCCTGCGTCCGCTGATCCTGGTCCTGCTGATCGGCGGAGGCGCGGCGTATTGGCTCACACACAATCGCGACAAGACCAACGACCACCTCGCGGGCTACGCGGAGGGCGAGATGGTGTATGTCTCCTCGCCCATCGCGGGCCAGCTCCAGGACCTGAAGGTGCAGCGCGGAGACCAGGCGCAGGCGGGGGCGGAGTTGTTCGGCCTCGAGCGTGAGGAGGAGCGCGAGGCGATGCAGCAGGCGGAGGCGTCGCTACGGGAAAGCCAGACGCGGCTCTCCAAGGCCAAGCTCGACTACGACCGGGCCAAGAGCCTGCGCGACAAGCGTGTCATCGCGTCGGAGGACTACGACACCGCCGAGCAGGGGTATCTCGCGGCCCAGCACAACGTGAACGCCTACGAGCGCGCGCTGGCGCAGGCGAACTGGAGGTTTTCGCAAAAGGTGCAGCCGGCCCCGGCGGGCGGGCTGGTCTACGATACCTATTACCGTCCCGGCGAGTGGGTGGCGGCGGGTTCGCCCGTGGCCTCGATCCTCCCGCCCGAGTACATGAAGGTGCGATTCTTCCTGCCCGAGTCGAGGCTCGGGGAATACCAGGTCGGCACTCCGGTGGAGATCCGCATGGACGGGCTGAAGGCTCCGCTGGAGGGCAAGGTGAGCTTTGTCTCGCCCTCGGCCGAGTACACGCTCCCGATCATCTACAGCCGTGAGAACCGCAACAAGCTGGTCTTCCTCGCCGAGGCGCGGCTCGCGCCGGAGCAGGCAAAACAACTGCACCCCGGCGCTCCCGTCGAGGTCGTGCGCAAGCAGCCGTGACGGAGGAACTCGCAATCGACGTCGATGGTATTACCAAGTCCTTCGACGGGCGCGTGGTGGTGGACAACCTGGCCATGCAGGTGCGGCGCGGGGAAATCTACGGCTTCCTCGGGCCGAACGGCAGCGGCAAGACGACCTTCCTGCGCATGCTGTGCGGCCTTTTGCAGCCGGACTCCGGCAGCGGCACGTGCCTGGGCTGCGACGTGCTGACGGAGAGCGACCAGATCAAGCGTCGCGTCGGGTACATGACGCAGCGCTTCAGCCTCTACGAGGACCTGACCATCGCGGAGAACCTGCGGTTCGTCGCCGATATCTACCAGATCAAGCACGCCCGAGAGGCGGTCGAGCGTTCCGTCGTATCAATGGGCCTGGAGGGGCGCGGCAACCAGCTCGCAGGGACGCTCTCGGGCGGCTGGAAGCAGCGGCTGGCGCTGGCGGCATGTCTCATTCACCAGCCCGAGCTGCTGCTCCTCGACGAGCCCACGGCGGGCGTCGATCCCAAGGCGCGGCGTGACTTCTGGGAGGAAATTCATCGTCTTTCCGCCGACGGGCTGACGGTGCTGGTGACGACCCATTACATGGACGAGGCAGAGCGGTGTCACCGGCTGGCGTACATCGCCTATGGGAAGCTGCTGGCGATGGGCACGCTCAAGGACGTGCTGGCCTCGGCGGGGCTGGTAACATGGGAGGTCTCCGGGCCGGAGCTCGGGGCGCTCTCAAAGGCTCTGCACGGACGCGAGGGCGTCGAGCAGGTCACGGCCTTTGGCAACAAGCTGCACGTGAGCGGACGCGACGAGGCGGCGCTGGAGCGCGGCATCGCGCCGGTGCGCGAGGCGCGGCACACCTGGCGGCGGATCGAGCCGGGGCTGGAGGATGCCTTTATCGGGCTCATGCAAACCTCGGAGGATAACTTTCGATGAACGGGTTCAGCATTCATCGCTTCTTCGCCATCATCCGCAAGGAGTTCATCCAGATGCGGAGGGACCGGCTGACGTTTGCCATGATGTTCGGCATCCCGATCATCCAGCTCATTCTTTTCGGATACGCGATCAATACGGACCCGAAGCACCTGCCGATGGCGATCCTGTCGACGGACAACAGCCAGTTTGTCCGCTCCTTTGCCCATGCGCTGGAGCAGAGTCAATACTTCACGGTGGTCGACCAGTTCGAGCACGAGGAGGAGGCGCGGCAGGCGCTGGCGCGGGGCGATGTGCAGTTCGTGCTCAGCCTGCCGAGTGATTTCTCGCAGCGGCTGGTGCGGGGCGAAAGGCCGCCGATGCTGCTGGAAGTGGACGCGACGGACCCGTCGGCGGTGAGTTCCGCGGTGCAGGTGGTGAACGAGGTGGCGCGCACGGCCTTTGACCGCGACCTGGAGGGGCCGCTGCAGAAGTTCACCGCGCAGCCGGGGCCGGCGGAACTGCGGATTCACCTCATGTACAACCCTGACCGCCTCACGCAGTACAACATCGTGCCCGGCCTGATGGGCGTGGTGCTCACGATGACGATGGTGGTCATCACGGCGCTGGCGGTAACGCGCGAACGCGAGCGCGGCACGATGGAAAGCCTGCTGGCGACACCGGCCATTCCCATCGAGGTGATGACGGGCAAGATCATTCCCTACATCGTCGTCGGCTACGTGCAGGTGACGGTGATCCTGCTGGCGGCGCGGGTGTTGTTCCAGGTGCCGATGGTGGGCAATCTTGGGCTGCTGTACCTGGGCGCGCTGTGCTTCATCGCGGCCACGCTGGCGGTGGGTATTACCATATCCACGCTGGCGACGAACCAGCTCCAGGCCATGCAGATGTCGTTTTTCTTCTTCCTGCCGTCGCTGCTGCTCTCGGGCTTCATGTTCCCCTTCCGGGGCATGCCGGAGTGGGCGCAGACGCTGGGCCAGATGCTGCCGCTGACGCACTTCCTGCGCGTGCTGAGAGGCATCCTGCTCAAGGGCAACGGCTTTGCCGACATCTGGCCGGATTTGTGGCCCATCCTCGCCTTTGGCGTGGTGGTGATGGCCTTTGGGGCGATGCGCTACCGGCGGACGCTCGACTGATGCGAAGTCGGAAGTGGGATTTCGGAAGTCGGAAGTTTTTTTGCTTCCACGCATTTCGTGTGCGGATGCAGGGTGCCGGTTCCTTGCGACATTTAGCAAAAAGTTTCGTGCATTGCCTTCGTTTCCTTTGCTTTCTTCTGTTTAAGAATCCGTTTTTGTGCCGTTGTACTAAAGGCGTGGAGCCACTTGTTCCGACTTCCGAAATCCCACTTCCGACTTCGGCTAGCTTTTTCCTTTGTAGACCAGCAGGCGCAGGCCGTTGAGGCAGACGAGGACGGTGCTGCCTTCGTGGCCGACGACGCCCAATGGCAGCGGCAGGGCGAAGCCGAGGCTGGCGGCGAGGAGGATGAGAATGACGCCGGTGGCGAAGGTGAGGTTTTGGATCAGCACGCGGCGGGAATGGCGGGCGATGCCGACGAGGAGCGGGATGTTGTCGAGGCGGTCGCCCATGAGGACGATGTCGGCCGTTTCCATCGCGATGTCGGTGCCGGCGGCTCCCATGGCCACGCCGAGATGGGCGGTGGCGAGGGCGGGCGCGTCGTTCACGCCGTCGCCGACCATCATGACGGCGCCCTCGGTTTTCAACTGGCGGATGGCGGCGACCTTGTCGGCGGGGAGGAGGGCGGCGTGGAACTCGTCAATACCGGCCTCCCTGGCGATGGCGGCGGCGACGGGCTGCTGGTCGCCGGTGAGCATGACGACCTTGCGCACGCCGAGGGCATGGAGCTTGCGGACGATCTCGCGGCCCTCGGGGCGGAGGGTGTCGGCGAGGCCGAAGATGGCCTCCACGGCAAGCGAATCATCGGCGAGGCGGCGGCCCAGCCAGATGCAGGATTTGCCGGAGGACTGAAGATCGAGCGAGGCGGCGCGCAAAGCGTCCATGCCGGAGGCGGAGCACTCCGCGAAAAGGCGCTCGCTGCCGACGACGTAGCGCACGCCGTCGATGAGGGCGTCGGCTCCGCGACCGGGCGAGGATTGGAAATCGAGGGCGGACGAGAGCGTGAGGCCCGCCTTATGCGCGGCCTGGACGACGGCGGTGGCGAGCGGGTGCTCGGACTTCGCCTCCAGGCTGGCGCAGGTGGCGAGGAGCTGTTCGCCAGCGGCGGGGAGAGGCGCGGTCAGGGCAAAGTGATTGCCGCCCACGGTGACGATGTCGGTGACGGTGGGTTTGCCGACGGTGAGGGTGCCGGTCTTGTCGAGACAGACGATGTCGACGCGGGTGGCGGTTTCCAGATGCGCGCCGCCCTTGATGAGCACGCCGCGCCGGGCCGCGCCGCCGATGGCGGAAAGGACCGTGGCCGGGGTGCTGATGACGAGTGCGCAGGGCGAAGCGACGACCATCACGGTCATGGCCCGGTAGAATGAGGAGGCGAATGCCTCGTGCCAGAGCAACCAGGGAACGAGGAGCACGAGCGCGGTGAAGGCGATGACGCCCGCAGCGTAACCCTGCTCGGCCTTTTCCAGGAAGCGCTGGGTATTGGACTTCTCCGCCTGGGCCTCGGCGACGAGGCGCACCATGCGGGCGAGGGTGGAATCCTCCGCCCGGTGGTTCACGCGGATCTCGATCGCGCCCGACTGGTTCAGCGTGCCGCCAAAGACAGGTGCGCCAGCGGCCTTCGGAACCGGTATGGACTCCCCTGTGAGGCTGGATTCGTCGATGTTGCTTGAACCCTCGACCACGTCGCCGTCGATCGGAATGAGTTCGCCTGGACGCACGATGACGACATCGCCGACCTGGAGGGAATCCACGGGCACGGTCTCGGTGGTCGTGCCGGATTTGCGGAGAGCGGTCTCGGGCCGGAGAGTGAGGAGAGACTCAATGGCATTCTGCGTGCGCTCGAGCGCGTGGCGCTGGAGGACATTGGAGAAGCTGAAGAGGAACAGAAGCAGCGCGCCCTCGAAAGGCGAGCCGACCGCCGCCGCACCGAGCGCGGCGAGGACCATGAGCACATCGACATCGAGTGTCTTTTCGCGCAGCGAGGCGATGGCGGAGCGCACGCCGTATTGACCGCAGAAGATATACGCGCCGAGGTAGAGCCAGTCGGCGAGCCCATGCTTCGCCACAGCCCTCTCGACGATGAAGGAGGCGATGAGAAAGGCGAGGCCTAGGAGGCAGGAAATCTCCTCATTCAGGTCGCCCGACTTTGCGCGCTGCCAAAGGGTGGGCTTGGCGGCGCGGCGGGACTCCAGCGGACGCACATTGGCTCCGGCGGCGCGAGCTCCGGCGAGGACGGAGGCTTCGCTGGCGACGGATTTGTCAAAGGTGAGGCAGAGCACGCGCCCGATGTAGGTGGCGGTGGCGCGGCGGACGCCGGGGACATCCTCGATGCGGCGCTCCAGCTTGGCGGCGGCGGCTTCGCAGGCCTGCCCGTCGAGGCGCAGGGCGAAGCGCTGCAACGACGCGTCGGGCTGGATATGCTCAAGCGCGATATGGCGGATGTCGTCCTCCGACAGCCGGGCGGGGTCGAAGGCGATCTCGACCTTTCCGCCGGAATCCCGCGGCACGATCTCCACGATACCCTCGTGGTCGGCGATGGAGTGTTGGTGCGGGGTGGCGGGGTCTTTGGGCGGGTTGGATTTGCGAATCATTCTCAGCTCCCGAGTGTGAGGTAGAGGGTCGTCAATACGACCGAGGAAAAAGCCGCTGCTGGTCGGAGCGGTAACATAGGCAGCGGGAAGCTAGGGCCTCCCGCTTAGCCAACGCAAGAATGAGTTCGCTAATACTATGAAATGAGACAGCGTCTTATTATCGAAAGCCTGTCGCGATTCGCAAAATACGGGCTGTGCCGGGATCGGGGTGCGCGTGCTACCTGATCCGGGAGAGTAGGTTAACTCTATCGGGAGCGGCCTTAGCGCGATTTGCGGCGGAGGAAGGCCTCGACGTCGGCGCGGGGCGGCATGCCCGGCTGGGCGCCGAGGCGGGTGACCTTGAGGCTGGCGGCGTGGACGGCGCGCCGAAGGGCTTCCCGGATGGGGAGGGATTCGGCAATACCGACGGCGAGCCAGGCATTGAGGCAGTCGCCCGCGCCCACGGTGTCGCGCGGTTTCACCTTCGGCACGGGAACGTGGAAAAACCCGTCCTCGTCGCAAAGGAGCGCGCCGCGGGTGCCCAGTGTGATGACGACGCGGCGGCAGCCTTTCTTGCGCAGGGCGAGGGCGGATTGCTCGGGATCAGTCAGGCCTGTGAGGATGGCGGCCTCGTGTTCATTGGGGGTGAGCGTGTCGACGAGGCGGTAAAGCGCGGCGGGCAGGGGGAAGGCCGGAGCGGGGTTGAGGACGAAGGGGACCCCGGCCTCGCGGGCGATCTCGGCGGCGCGGCGGACGGAGGGAATGGGCGTCTCGAGCTGGGCGACGATGACGTCGGCCTTTTTCAAATCGGGAGCGGCGCGGTCGATGTCGGCGGGCGTGATGGCGTTGGCGGAGTCGGCGACGACGATCTGGTTTTGCCGGTCCTTTTTGCCCAGAAGGATCAGGGCCACGCCGGAGGGGAGTTTATCCGAGGCGCGGAAATGGCGGACATCGATGCCCTCGGCGCGGAGGCCGGCCTTGGCGGCGCGTCCAAAGTCATCCGATCCATGCCCGCCGATGAAGGAAACCTTGGCCCCGGCCCGGGCGGCGGCGACGGCCTGGTTGGCCCCTTTGCCCCCGGCGTAGCGGTGGAGGTCGCCTCCGAGGAGGGTTTCGCCCGGCTGGGGGAGGCGGGCGCAGGTGATGACGAGATCGGTGTTGGAACTGCCGACGACGGCGATGCGAGGGGCTTTCACGCCCGGGAGACTGGCAAAATCTCGCGGTGAAGGAAAGCGGGACGCGTTATTTCAAGGTGGCGACGGCGTGGCCGTCGGCGTAGAGGCGGTTGCAGCGGTTGAAATGAACCGCCTCAAAGTCGATGCACAGGCGCATGCGGGCGGGGTTCACTCGGCGTGCGCCGCGGCGTCCGTAGATCTGGGGGTTGATCTTGCTCTCGCCGTCGATCATGGGGACCCACTGGTAGCTGGAGCCGGTGGTTTTGATGTAGGTATTGTCCTCGGGGCACTTCAGCACCTTGGCGGTTACGCCGTAGGGTTCGAGTTCCGCCAGCATGGGCTTGGCCTCGTCCTCGCCGGTGTAGACGGGGTCGTTCGGGTTGGGTTCGACGAAGGGAAAGGTCTGGTCGTTTTCGATGACGTAGGTATTCACCGAGGCACCGATCGAGCGGAGATTGCCCATGCAGGCGACGCTCTTGGCGCGCTCGAGGGTCTTCTCCAGCTCTGGCGCTAGAAAGGTGGCGAGCAGGGCGATGATGGCGATGACGACGATGAGCTCGATGAGGGTGAAGCCAGAGCGGAGTGAGGTGCGGCGTTGCATTTAGCGGTTGCCCTGGGTGTTTGCCCCGGAGTTGTTGGCGGATTTGGCGGCCTCGCGGCGCTCGACATAGCGGCGGAAGCGGGCTTCGCGCTGCTGGGGGGAGCTTTGGGATTCCCGCTGGGAGGCTCTTTCGTCCATGCGCTCCTGGACGTCGGCGCGGTTGAAAAACTCCTCCATCTTGGCGCGGCGTTCCTCCTCGGAGAGGCCGCGCAGGCTTTCACGGAAGGCGCGCATTTCCTCCATGTCCTTTTGGACCAGGGCCTTCTGGTCCGGCGGCAGGAGGGCGATCTGGTTTTCCGTGCGTTCGGTGATCCACTCCGGACGGAAGGGCCGGGCGGGGCCGACTGATCCGCCGGGGGCGGGAGAGAAAATAGTCACGGGTCCGCGGCCACGATTGCCGCCCTCCTCATCGCCGCCGGGGGGGGCGTCGGGGCGGACGTAAACGAGGAAGACCTCCTCGACCTTGCCCTTGGAGGCTTTGGCGATGGCGCGGGCCATGTCGGTGACCCGGGCGCTGGAGGGGAGTCCGGCGAGGATGGGATTCCAGTCCACGGGAGAGGCAAAGAGGGCACCGGTTTTCACCGAGCCTTGGTAAAGGGTTGCCTGGAGGCCCTTGTCTTCCTCGACGGAGTACTTCCACAGGACAAGGCGGGGATCGATCAAGCCATCGGTGAGACCTCCCATGCCGCCGGGGCCGCCAAAGCCGCCGCCGAAGTTGCCTCCTCCCGGGCCGCCGGGATTGCCCCCGCCGGGCTGGGTGCCTGCGGTGTCGCCCGGGTTGCCGCCAGGGCGGTTGCCGCGTGGCGGGCGGTTGCCTCCTGACTGATCTCCCCCGGGCGGATTGCCGCCGGGTTGAGCGCCGGGGCCTCCCGCCGGGAGTTGTCCGCCGGGCTGGCCACCCGGTTGAGTTCCATCGGCCTGCGGGCCGCGCGGACCTCCGCCGCCACCACCGAATCCGGTAAAGGCGGACCAGCCGCCGGGATTGCTGCCGGTCTGGTAGGCGACGATGGCCTCGGCGATCTTGCGGGAGTCGGGTGCGGCGATGTAGGCGAGGCGGGCGTCTCCGCCGAGGCGGATGGCGACGGTGTTGATCGCCTCAAAAGTCGGGGCCTTGCGGATGTGGATCGACATGGGTTTGGTCAGGTCGGCATTGGTCACGAAGCGAATGCCGGTCTGGCGCTCGAGAGCCTTCACGACCTTGGCAGCGGGGACATTGTCAAAATCGAGGGTGACCCCGTCGTGCACGAAGAAAAGTCGCCAGACAATAACCCCGGCGATGAGCACGATGGCGGCTGCGAGAACGTTCTGGCGAGTGAGCATCGGGGAATAAACCTCCTACGGGGGAGTAAGTTGCGAGATTTTTCGGAGGTTGTAGAGGAGAAATGCCTCTTGCCAAGGGAGGCAATCTACGACAGCTTACGCAAGCCTCAGGCGTCTAGCGAAATGCAACAAGGAATCGCCCCCTGTATCTGGAAGTTACTCATGGGGGCCACCTTGTGCATGGCTGTCTTTTTGTTTTCCGCTGCCCGGTTATTTCGGGTGCGTGTGGAAAAAACAGCCCCGCCGGAGGCCCCAACAGATGGACCCCGCGTCCGGGAGATGAAAAATCCCGGGTCGGCGTCCTCCCACGTAACACAACATAGTAATGTCATCCGAATACACACCCACCCGCGGTCGCCGTTCTCCTCGGCGAGGCGATCGCCGGTCCAGCCGCAATCGTGGCGGCTCCCGTCCGCGCCAGGAAACCCCAGCGAAACCCCAGAAGAAAACCCTGTGGCAGAAGATCGTCGGCTTTTTTACCGGCGGAGACTCGGCGAAGAAGCCAGCCTCGAGCCGCAGCACGGTCAGCACCAGCAGCGCCGGCAGCACCCAGGCCGCCGCGAGGAGCGAGCGTCCGGCGAGAGCCGCGAAGCAGCCCGTCGAGCGTCCCAGCGGCTTCCGCACTCCGGAAATCGTCGAGGTCACCAGTGCTCGCATCTACGTCGGTAACCTGTCGTTTGACGCGACGGAGAGCGACTTGTTCGAGCTCTTCAACGGCGTCGGCTCCGTCCAGAACGTCGAAGTGGTGGCCAACAAGTACACCATGAAGTCCAAAGGCTTCGCATTCATCCAGATGCAGAGCGTCGACGAGGCCAAGCGCGCCGTCGCCGAGCTGCATGACAAGGAGTACATGGGCCGCAAGCTCGTGGTCAGCGGAGCCAAGGCAGTCGACGAAAAGCGCCCCGAGCGCCAGCGTCAGCCTGAGCAGTAATTTACCCATAATCGTTGCCGGCCCCACTGCGGTCGGCAAAACTCTTCTCGCCGCCGAGCTGGCTCACCAGTTCGGCGGCGAAATTGTTGGTGCGGATGCCTATCAGGTCTATGAAGGCCTGGCAGTCCTGACGAGCCAGCCCGACGCGGAGACGCGCGTGCGTGTGCCGCATCATCTTTTCGGTTTCCTTCCGGTCTCGGAACCCTTTGACGCCGCGCGGTTTGTGCAGTTGGCGCGGGAGACGATGGACGAGATTGCCGCCCGGGGAAAGATCCCCGTCATCTGCGGCGGATCGGGACTGTATATCAAGGCGCTTACTCACGGCATTGCCGACCTGCCTGCGCCCGATCCCGCATTGCGCCAGGAGCTCGACGCCCTCCCGCTGGAGGTTTTGCGCGAGCGGCTGGAAAAGGCCGACCCGGCGGCGGCAGCGAGCATTGATTTAAAGAACCCGCGCCGGGTGGTACGGGCGCTGGAGATTTTTTTGCTGACCGGGCGGTCGGCGGCGGATTTGCGCCAGGGGTGGAAGAACCCTGATGCTCCGGGTTTCCGTGGGATCATCCTCGAGCGCGAGCGCGGGGAGCTGGAGGCGCGCATCCGGGCCACGGTGGACGCGATGTTTGCCCGCGGCGCGGTGGACGAGGTGCGGGCGCTCGGGCCGGTGGGTCCGACGGCGCAGATGACCATCGGGCTGCGCGAGATCCAGGCGCTGCTGCGCGGAGAAATGACCGAGACGGAGTGCAAGGAGGCGATGGTTCTCTCGACCCGGCAGTATGCCAAGCGGCAGTCGACCTGGTTTCGGAACCAGTTTAGCTTTCCGCGCATCGATTTGACTGGTTCCCTCCCCGTGTCCGAGTCCCTCTTGCTCGCCCGGCAGGCGCTGGGCGCGAGCGCATGACGGATTCCCGGCGCGCTCCTCACGGAAAGGCGATCCTGGTCGGCTGGGAGCATGCGTGGGACGACGTGCTGGAGACAGCGCATGTGCCTCCGGAGTTGAAATCCCGGCTGGCTCCGTATGATATTGAAACCGCGCCGTTAGTCTGATCCCCTAAGCCCCCCATGCTACGACTGGTATTCCCCACTCTGGCCGTATTGCTGCTCGCGTCGTGCTCCACACTGCCGACGCAGCCGCCCGCGAGCCGCCACGTCAAGACGACGCTGTACGACTCGAAGCCGGTCAAGGTGGAGACGGGGATCGCCTCGTGGTACAAGGACAAGCGCACCGCCAGCGGCGAGAGGTTTGATGTCAATGCGCTGACCGCCGCGCATAAGAAGCTCCCCTTTGGCACGAAGGTGAAGGTCGTCGACCTGAAGACGAACAAATCCATCATCGTGCGCATCAACGACCGCGGGCCGTACAAGAGAGGCCGCGTGATTGATCTGACGATCGGCGCGGCGCGACGGCTCGGCATGTATGATCGCGGCATCGCCAAGGTGCGCCTCGAGGTGCTCAAGGAAATCCCGATCATGGACAAGCCCAACCTCCACTGGAAGCCCATGCGCGTGGATGAATACGCCGAAGCCGACTCGTCCACGCCGAGGCAGGTGATACGGTGAATATCGTGGGTGGCCGTTGACATGATATGACGGCAAGATTGACCAAGCACACGTGGCGAACCCTCGCCGCCATCATGGCGGGATGGTGGGGAGTCATGTTCCTGGCCTTTCTTCCCGGGATGATCGTTCCGGCGGTGGTGGTATTGTTTGCTGGAGCCGTAAGCTGCTTCCTCTTGCGTGGGAGGGAGATTGGATTTGCCGTCTGGTTTCCGATAGCAGCGATCTTGACGGTATTTCTCCTGGCATTCTTTCCCCCATTCTGTGCGGAACTGAGGCTGCTTCCACGAAATCCAGCTCCGCTGGCCGGAGTGGCGATGATTTATGGTGCGGTTTTCGTAACCTTGGCAGTGGGACTGGGTGTCATTTGCGTTCTCACCCGGCCTCGCCTTTATTCGCCGCTGCTTTGCTGCCTTACGGTACTGAATACCGCCGCTGTCGGGTGGACGGCATATGCTCGATATGAGTCCAGCGTGGCAGAGCCTATCACAATTCGCTTTCTGGATTCGGCAGGCTCTCCGATTCCAGATGTGGGAGTTACTTATCAGGTGTTTGGTTATGGGCCGGGAGGGAGCAAGCCGTCCTCTCCAGCACGGACGGGAGGCCCTGATTTTTCAGGTGACGATGGCAAAGTGATGCTTCGTTCCAAAGCTGGGACCTACAGCGTCGAGATAACGGCGCGAAAACAGGGCTATGAAGATCTCTTTGTCGATCTGGGGATGCAGTACAATAAATGGCAGACTACGCGGCGAGCCAAGGTCTCGACGCTCGATATGGCGGTCGCCCATGCCGAAGTGCCGATAGCAAGGCCGATGGAATTTACGGTCTATCTGGCCAGGCCGGAGGAAATTGAACATCCGGCGGAGTTTCATCAACTGGCATCCCGGTTTGTCGAAAATCAGGGGAAGACCCGTCTCGATTTATTGCAGTGCCGTTTTGTCGACAACGAGGAGGCTGATGTAAGATTCGAGTTCTTTCGGGAAATGGATGATCAAGGGTATTGGCGGTCGCGGTTGCGGGTGATCGCGATGAACGGTGCGGGAGTCCTCCAGGTTCCCTACTACAGTAACCTGGTATCTCCATTGTCTTCGTTTGAGAATGTCATGAAGATCGCGCCATCTGGCGGCTATTCCGAGTCGGTCGTTATAGTCGATCCCGGAAGTTCACCGGGTCCCAATATCTATGTACGAGCGAGGGATGGGAGAACCTTCGCGAGACTTGGGATTTCTGGTCGCAGCAATCCCAAAAATCCCGAGGAGACGGCGCGCCTCAGCGTCAGTCTACTGAAAACCATGGATGGATCCCGCGCCCTTATGAGAGGGCAAGACCGGAGGTCTCCGCAATTCTAGCTGCGGGCATGGAGCCGCCGGAGAGTTTCTCCTCTTGTTATTTTTTCGCGGGGCGGATGGATCAGTGCATACCGGAGGCGTTGCGCCTGCGGTAGTCCGACGGGGTGGAGCGGGTCTCGATGCGGAAGCGGCGGGAAAAGTACATCGCGTCGTCGAAGCCGGTTTGCGCGGCGATTTCTCCGATGGAGAGGCGGGTCTCGGCGAGGAGGCGGCAGGCCTGGCGGATGCGGAGGTTGAGGAGGAAGCGGCCGGGGGATTCGCCGGTGGTCTCGAACCAGCGGCGGCGCAGGGTCGAGGCGGACATGCCGTGATGGCGCGCGACGGCGCCGAAGTCCCACGGCTGCGCGAGGTCTTCCTTCAATTCTCGGATGATTTTTTCCACCACGCTGTCGTCCGTGCGGCCCGGCCCGAGCAGGGTCTCAAGCACGAGGCGCTCGCAGGCCCGGTCCACGCGATCCACCTCCGCCTCGGGTTCGGGCGACTTCATCAGGGTGCAGAGTTTGTCGACCTGGAGGCGCACCTCATCGAGGTTGCGGATGGGCCAGACGGGGCGTGATGTATTGACTGTCCCCATCCGCCGGAACGCCGCCATGTGCTCCGGGCCATAGATGAGGTAAAACTCCTCCCAGGCGGAGCCTTGCGACGGTCCATAATGGACGTGCTCGCCGGGCCATTGCGTGATCACGCACGGGGCGAGGACCTCGTGGCGTACTCCCTTGCGGTGAAACTCGCCCGCGCCCGAGAGAATGAGGGAGAAATTGCAGGAAGGAAAGGCGAGGTCGATCCACGTCGTCTTGGCCGGGAGATAGCCAGTGTTTTGCACCGGGGTGGGGGAGGGAAACTGCCGGGGATAGGCGGCCCAGTGGATGGTAATCGAGTCCATATATTCGGCAATCCAGTCTATTCCATCAGGGGTGATGGGTTGTGTACGGTGGAAAAATAATCAAAACACCAGGTAATGGCGAAAATAATCTCCTCCAAACTTCCCCTCCGTGTCGGCCTCATCGGCTGCGGGGCGATCAGCGATGCGTACTTTGAAAACATGGCTCCCTACGCGGGATACGCGCGCATCGTTTCCTGCGCGGACCTCAACCCGAAACAGGCCGAAGCCAAGGCGGAAAAGCATGGCGTGCCAAAGGTCTGTTCGGTCGCGGAGCTGCTGGCCGATGACGGGATCGACATCGTGCTGAACCTCACGATCCCGCAGGCTCACGTGGAGATCAACCTCGCCGCGCTGCGGGCGGGGAAGCATGTGTATTGCGAGAAGCCGTTTTCACTCACCACGGCGGAGGGCCGCAAGGTGCTCGCGGAGGCGCGCAAGCGAGGGCTCTACGTGGGCTGCGCTCCGGATACCGTGCTGGGCGGAGGCATTCAGACCTGCCGGAAACTGATCACAGACGGCGAGATCGGAAGGCCGCTGGCCGCGACGGCCAACATGGTGTGCCACGGGCATGAGAGCTGGCACCCCAACCCGGCCTTTTACTATCACAAGGGCGGCGGGCCGCTGTTTGACATGGGGCCGTATTACCTCACCTCCCTCGTGACGATGCTGGGGCCAGTCAAGAAGGTGACGGGTTTTTCGCAGATCGGTTTCAAGGAGCGGGTGATCACGAGCCGGCCGCTGCAGGGCAGGAAGATCAAGGTGGAGACCCCGACGCACATCAGCGGCCTGCTGGAGTTTGCCAGCGGCGTGCAGGCGATGCTGACGATGAGTTTTGACGTGTGGAAGCACAACCTGCCGCTGATGGAGGTTTACGGCACGGAGGGTTCGCTCTCGTGTCCGGACCCGAATACCTTCGGCGGCGCGGTGCGGGTGTTTCGCCAAGGGGATGCGGACTGGAGCGATGCGCCGCTGGCTTTTGAGGACAAAGTCGGGCGCGGCTATGGCGTTGCGGAGATGGCGGTGGCCATCACGAAGAAACGGGCCTGTCGCGCCAGCGGCGAACTCGCCCTGCATATTGTCGACATCATGGAGTCGATCCTGCGCTCCGGCGAGACCGGGCGCGCGATGACGCTGAAAACCACCTGCCGCCAGCCGGTGGCGATGCCGTCTGGGCTTACCTTGGGAGAACTTAAATAACGAAACTATGAAACGTGCTTTAATTATTTACGGAGGCTGGGAAGGCCATGAACCGGAGAAGACCGCGGCGATCGCGGCGGAGGACTTGCGCGCGGCGGGGTTTGCTGTCGAGCTATCCACCACGCTGGAGACGCTGGAGGATGAGGCGGCTTTGCAGAAGTACGACCTGATCGTGCCAAACTGGACGATGGGAACCCTGACGGAGAGTCAGCAAAACGCGCTGCTCGGGGCGATCAAGTCCGGCGTCGGGCTGGGCGGTTTCCATGGCGGCATGGGCGACGCTTTTCGCAATAGCCCTTCGTACCAATACGCGGTCGGCGGCCAGTGGGTGGCGCACCCCGATAATATCACGGACTACACGGTGCAGATCACCAAGCCCGCCGACCCGATCGTGGCGGGGCTGGCGGATTTTACCGTGCAATCCGAGCAATACTACATGCACGTCGATCCCTCGAACGAAGTGCTGGCCACGACGGTGTTTCACCCGCAGAGCGATCCGTGGGTCGACGGCACGGTGATGCCGGTGGTATGGAAGCGGCGGTTCGGCCTGGGTCGGGTGTTCTATTCCTCCATCGGCCATACGGCGAAGGAGTTCGAAATTCCCGAGGTGCGCGAGATCACGCGGCGCGGGCTGTTCTGGGCCGCTCGGGGTTAGTCTCCCCGTAAGCCTAGGGCGTTCCTACCACGAGTCCGGTCTCGGGATTGAAAGGGAGGGAGACGTGCTCGTGGGTGACGAGCCAGCGGCCGTGTTCGCGACGGAGAGTGACGGTGAGGCGGATGTGGAGATTCTCCATCGGGTGGCCAGCGGGCGCGCCGTCGAAGCGTTGCACGCGATGCATCACGGCGAGATCGCCGCTCGACTCGATTTTTTCGTCGATGGCGGAGTAGGTAATTCCCGGCGGGAAACAGGAGAATGCCTCCTCCCACACGGCGCGGATGTTGTCGAGGCCACAAATCTGGAACGGTGGCTTCACGTCATACATCACGGCGTCGGCTGCGTAGGTGGCCATGAGGGCGGCGAGATCGCGGCGGAGGAAGGCATCTTTCCAAAGGCCGAAAGCCTGCTGGAGCGTGGGGTCGGAGGGGTGGGCGGACATCGGTTTGCGTGGGGAGTTCCTTGCATACCGGTTGGTATGTTTGGTTGTAAAGCGGGAAGAAACGAGCAAGTGGAAATCGCGGGCATGGAATTTTCCGGCGGGATGTGATTAATTTCCCCGAACTACCCATGCACGATCCTCGTTTTGACAAGCTCGCCAAGGTCCTGATCGGTCACTCCACCAAGTTGCAGAAGGGAGAGCGCGTGCTGATCGAGCTCTTTGACGTGCCGGACGAGATGGGCGTGGCGCTGGTGCGCGCGGTGCGTGAGGTGGGCGGGGTGCCGTTCGTGGGGATTCATCACGCGAAGCTCTCGCGCGAGATCGCGATGGGCGCGACGGAGGATCAGCTCACGGTCACGAGCGGCGTGGAGCTGGCCCGTATGAAGAAGATGCAGGCCTACATCGCCCTGCGCGGCAGTCACAACATCACGGAACTCTCCGACGTGCCGGAGGACAAGATGCGCCTCGTGGCGGGGAAGATGCGCCCGGTGATGGACTGGCGCATCAACAAGACAAAGTGGGTGGTGCTTCGCTGGCCGACCTCGTCGATGGCGCAGCAGGCGCAGATGAGCACGGAGGCTTTTGAGGATTATTATTTCAAGGTCTGCACGCTGGACTATGGCCGGATGATCCCGGGCATGAAGGCGCTGAAAGACCTGATGGATCGCACGGATCGCGTGCATCTGAAGGGCCCCGGCACCGACCTGCGCTTCTCGATCAAGGGCATCGGCGCGGTGGTCTGCGGCGGCGACCGCAACATCCCGGACGGCGAGGTTTTCTCCTGCCCGACGAAGTACAGCGTGGAGGGTCATGTGACCTTCAACGCGCCGACGATTTACCAGGGGACGGCGTTTGACAACATCCGGCTCGACTTTGAGCGCGGCAAGATCGTGAAGGCCACGGGCAACAACCCGGAGAAGCTCAACGAGATCCTCGATAGCGACGAGGGCGCGCGCTACATCGGCGAGTTTTCGCTCGGGTTCAACCCGTACATCCTGCACCCGATGCGCGACATCCTCTTTGACGAGAAGATCGCGGGTTCCTTCCACTTCACCCCGGGCCAGGCCTACGAGGTCGGCGGCAACGGCAACAAGAGCCGCATCCACTGGGACATGGTGAACATCCAGCGCCCGGACTACGGCGGCGGCGAGGTGTGGTTCGACGGCAAGCTGATCCGCAAGGACGGGCTCTTCGTCGTGCCTGCGCTGAAGAAGCTGAATCCCGAGTATCTCGGGAAGTAGGCTTTTACAGAAGGCAGCGAAGGAAACGAAGGGGAAGGCAAAAAGGCCTTTAACAGAAGGGCGCAAAGGACACAAAGGTCTGCATTGCGCTCGGTCGGAGCGGCGTTTCTGTCGGACGGTGCGATCTCGTGAAGATGCAGGGTCGGCATTCGGCCGACCTATTTGCGGGGTGGACTGAAAAGGAAAAACAGCCGCCTTTGAAATTTTGCGCCGGACTTAAGCGGGCGGCCCGCCCTGCGCCGCAGAACGAACGCTTTTATTGCAAAATCGCCGCTTCGCTCGCGCGAAAAGCAGACCTTTGTGTCCTTTGCGACCTTCTGTAAGAAGTCTTCTGTCTCCCTTCGTTTCCTTCTGTTGAAAAGGTTTTGCTTTGGCTGTTAACCGGGTGAGTCCTTTTTCTGGGCGGCTTCGTAGAGGGAGCGCCAGTAGTCGAGGCGTTCCTTGATGCGTTTTTCCAGGCCGTTCTCGGTGGGTTCGTAGTAGGTGCGGCCCTCGGGGAGGTAGGCCTGCGGGACGTAGGCACCCTCGTAGTCGTGGCTGTATTTGTAGCCTTCGCCGTGGCCGAGGTTTTTTGCGCCTTTGTAATGGGCGTCGCGGAGGTGGGTGGGGACGGCGAGAGTGCGGCCTTCGCGGACCTCGGTGAGCGCCTTGCCGATGGCGGTGGTGCAGCGGTTGCTCTTCGGCGCGGTGGCGACGTAGATGGTGGCGTGGGAAAGAATGAGCTGCGCCTCGGGGAGGCCGACGAATTCGATGGCCTGGAGCGCCGACGTCGCGACGACGAGGGCATTGGAATCCGCCATGCCGACATCCTCGCTGGCGCAGATGATGATGCGGCGGGCGATGAAGCGGATGTCCTCCCCGGCATGCAGCATTTTCGCCAGCCAGTAGAGGGCGGCGTCGGGATCGGAGCCGCGCATGCTCTTGATAAAGGCGCTGATGGTGTCGTAGTGCGCGTCGCCGTCGCCATCGTAGACGACGGCTTTTTTCTGGATGCTCTCCTCCGCGACGGAAAGGGTGATGTGGATGACGCCATCCGGTCCGGGCGGGGTGGTGCGGGCGGCGATCTCGAGGGCGTTGAGGCACTTGCGTCCATCACCGTCGCTCACGGTGGCGAGGTGGCGGGCGGCGCTGTCGTCGAGGCGCACGTCGAACGTTCCCAGCCCGCGCTCGTCGTGCAGGGCGCGCTGCATCATCTCGAGGAGGTCGTCGGTGTTGAGCGGTTCCAACTGGAAGACCTGGGAGCGCGAGACGAGCGGGCTGTTGACGTAGAAAAAGGGATTGTGCGTGGTCGCGCCGATGAGGCGGAGCAGGCCGCTCTCCACATCGGGGAGCAGTACGTCCTGCTGGGCCTTGTTGAAGCGGTGGATCTCGTCGATGAAGAGGATTGTCTTCGCGCCGCCATTGCGCAGGCGGTTCCCGGCGGTGGCGACGACGCGGCGGATGTCGCCGACATTGCTCTCCACGCCGCTGAGGCGCTCGAAGTGGGAGTTCGTCGAGGCGGCGATGATCTGGGCGAGGCTGGTTTTGCCTGTTCCCGGCGGGCCGTAGAGAATGACGGAGCTGATGCGGTCGGCCTCGATGGCGCGGCGCAGGAGCTTGCCCTCGCCGAGGATGTGCCGCTGCCCGACGTAGTCATCCAATCCCCGCGGCCGCATGCGGGTGGCGAGCGGTGCGTCGATCGGACTGGCCTGCGTCTCGGGCTCTGTCCGGAAAAGGTCGTCCATGCCCCACTATAACAAAACCGTCCGCGCTCAACAGCAGATCGCGCATGGCGATGCAATCAGCGGGGCCGCGAGATGCGAAAAATAGTGAGCAACCCCCTGAAACCTGCTATTTCTTTTTCCATGAAAACCCTCCTGGTGCCGGTTGATTTCAGCGAGTCGACGAATCTTTTGGTGGAGAAGGCAGGGGCCATCGCAGGGGAGCTGGGCGCACGTGTCGCACTGCTGCACGTGACGGAGCCGATGGCGTCGTATGTGCCCGTGGGCGCGTCGATGGACGTGCTGACCCCCACGCCGCCGCCGACCGAGGTGCTGGATGTCTCGATATTGCAGGAGCGGATCGATGCCCTGGTGTCCGACTTGAGGGCCAAAGGGCTTCAAGCTGATGGGAAGGCCATATCCGGCCTGGCGGTGGACGACATCCTCGACCAGGCCGCGGTGGAAAAGGCGGACTACATCGTGCTCGGCTCGCATGGGCACGGGGCGCTATTTCATCTCTTCAGCGGCAGTGTGGTGACCGGCGTGCTGAAGCGTGCGACCTGCCCGGTCATCGTAGTGCCGGTGCGGCGGGAGAGCTGAATTTCTCCAGCAACGGGAAGTTTTCCCGGCTCAGGGACTCTCCGGGCAAAAAAAAGCCTGCGGATCGCGATGGCAATCCGCAGGGCTTGAAAGCCTGGCTTTCGTATCAGGTTATTTCTTCTTCGCGCGGGCCTTGGGAGCCTTTTTGGCCTTGGGCGTACGGGCGGAGCGCTTCGCTGCCTTGGGAGCGGGAGCTGCTTCGACAGGAGCCGAGGCCTCGGGCTTGGAGCCGTTGTGGCCGTTGAGGCGGAAGATGCCGGGGCCGACCTTCTGGATTTCCTTGATGGTCTTGCCCGTGGTGGCAAACCAGACGTGGATGTTGCCGGGCTTGACGCCGAGGCTGGAGGCGAGGTCCTTCACGGCGACTCCGGCTTCACCGGCGGCCTGGAGCGTGTCGAGGATGAACCCCTTGATGGCTCCGCGCTTGCCGTTGGCGGCCTTGGCCGGGCGACCGGCCTTGACGACCGAGGCCTTGCGGCCGGGCTTGATCGAGACGGCGGCGGAAGGGCTGGCCTTGAGGGCTGCGCTGAGGCGCGCCTCGATAGCTTCCAATTCTGCGGTTAGCTTTTCACGTTTCTCTGCCAGGCCAATTAGCTGGCGGAGTGTTGCGACTGATGGTGTTGGCATGGCGGCGTTTATACGGATATTTTTTCCGGTTGCTAGCGGTTCTTTATCCATCATCGGACGGGACTCGTGGAAAGGATGCATTTTTTTAGCGAATTTCGAAAATGATATCCTGTATGCATCTGATCCGTCCGAACCTTGATATCAAGAGGCTCGACGGGCGAATAGGGAAAGTTTCTCCCGGTGTTAAGCGCGGGAGGGGAGGGGGTGTGAAACCTGTTACGCGGGCTGGATTGCTATCGGAGCCGGCTGATTAGCCTAACAGGCCCCGTTACGTGTCGATACGTGGCAGCGGGCGCTTGTTGGCGGCGCGGAAGAAGTTGCCAAAGTGCTTTTTCAGCGCCTCGGTGAAGCTCAAATAACGGCCCTCCGGCACGCCGCCCCGGCGGATGGCGGCGAGGAGGGCGGGTACGCTTAGCTCGTCCATTTCAAAGGCGGTGCAGCTTACACCGATGGCGGAAGCATGGTGGGCATCGCTGGCGGCGGTCATGGAAAGGCCTCGTTTCGTGGCGTAGGCGGCAGCGTGGTCGTTGTATTTGCGCGAGGATACGGCGGCGTTGAAGACCTCGATGGCGTGAATGTCCATCGTATCGAGCACCTCGGTGCAGATGCCGCTGCGCCAGCGGTCGTAGGGATGGGCAGGGATGGCGATGCCGCCCATATCATGAATCGCGGCGGCGACGGCGGCGGCGGGCTGGCCCTGGAGCTTCGGCAAGATCGCGCCGATGCAGAGCAGATGCCCGTCGGCGGTGGAGACCTCGACCCCAGGAACGACGAGGAAGCCGTCCACGGGTTGGCCATCGGCGCGCTCCAATCCTTTCTCGCGGAGATATTTATGAACCTCGCACGAGTCGTGGTCGGTGATGGCGATGCCGCTCAGGCCGCGGGCTTTGGCCTTGGCGATGAGATCCTCGGGCGCGTCCGCAGCGTCGGCGGAGTAAAAAGAATGGCAGTGGAGATCGAAGCGGTAGCGCATAGGACAAATATCATTTCGTTTTGACGGATGCACACTGTAAAGCATGAATATCCGAACTATATGAGCGCAGCCTTCAAAGAATGGGCCGTGGTGTGTGAGGCCCTCGGCAGCGGACGCCAGAGCGTGATCATCCGCAAGGGTGGGATCGCCGAGGGGCGGGAGGGATTTGCCTTCCGCTTCAACGAGTTTCTGCTTTTTCCCACCTGGTTCCACGAACAACTGGGCAAGACGATCCTGCCCGAGGGAACACCGGTTCCCGACGAGCCGGGCGAGGATCTGGAAATCCGCTACCTCGCGACGGTCGAGTGGACGCAACTCGTGACCGACTGGCCCATGGTACAGAAGCTCAAGGATTACCACATCTGGCAGGAAAACGTGCTGGAGGAGCGTTTTCACTATGATGACCTCAAGGGCGTGCATGTCGCCTTTGTGCGCATTTACCGGCTGGAACCTGCGCTGAAGCTGAAAAACGAGAAGAAATACGGCGGCTGCCGGTCCTGGCTCGACCTGCCGGACCTCGATGGCAGCGCCCTCGTCTCCGTGCTCAGCGACGAGGAGCATGAGAAGCGCCGCGACGCGCTGCGCGCCTTGCTCGGACTGTAACAGCCATTAGTAACAACTGCCGGAACGGCGGTGGTTAACAGGCCCGCCGGCCCGCCTGAAGCGGGGCTGCAGGCTGGAGAGAGGTCGCAAATCGCCTGCGGCCGGGCTGCCTGTTTGTCCGGGAATTGTCAAACTCGCGAAACCAAAGCTTGCGCGAGGGGCCTAAATTCTTCATTCCCATGAACCGTTATGAAAATTTTGCGCTTCGCCGGGATCGTGCCGTTGATCGGGTTGCTCGCAGGCTGCGGGAGCGGTGCTCCCTCGGCGAAGATCGGCCTTAACGTCGAGCTGACCGGGGAAATGCCCGCCGTCGGCGCATCGGCCAAGAACGCGGCGGAGTTGTTTATTAGTCAACAAAACGCTGCGGGCGGCATTCCGATCGGCGACCAGAAGGTGCCCCTTGAACTGGTGATCGGCGACAACGCCGCCAAGGCCGACCAGGCGGCAGCCGTGGCCAACAAGCTCATTGTTCAGGACGATGTGCTGGCAATGGTCGGACCAAATGCGAGCGCCTGCGCCATTCCTGCCTCGGAAATCGCCGAGGCGCTGAAGTGCCCGATGATCTCGCCCTGGTCGACGAATCCGAAGACGACGATCGACGTAACGACGGGCAAGCCCAAGGACTATGTCTTCCGCGCGTGTTTCACCGATACCTTCCAGGCCCGGGTGCTGGCGAAATTTGTCCTGAACAACCTGAAAAAGACCTCCGCTGCCGCGCTCTACGACGTGGCCTCGGAGGCGCCGAACGGGCAGGCCAATCTCTTCCGCGAGACCTTTGAGGCCAATGGCGGCAAGATTGTGGCCTTTGAGACCTACACGACGGGCGACCGCGATTTCTCCGCGCAACTGACCAAGATCAAGGCGGCGAACCCGGCGGTGATCTTCCTCCCGTGCTACTATAATGACGTGCCGCTCATCGTGCAGCAGGCGCGCCGGCTCGGCATCACGGCGGACTTTGTCGGCAGCGACACATGGAGCACACCGGAGATCATCAAGCTCGGCGGTGACGAGATCAACGGTTCGTACTTCTGTAATCACTACTCGGCAAAAATCCTTACCGATACGGCTCGCAAGTTCATGAGCGACTACAAATCTCGGTACGGACAGGATCCTGACGACATCGCTGCGTTGACCTACGATGCCTTTGGCATTTTGACAGAAGCTATCAAGACTGCTGGGAAAATGGATCGACAAGCGGTACGTGGCGCTCTGAGCAAGATTTCTGCCTACGACGGCGTGACGGGGTCATTCAAGTATGAGGGTTCAGGTGATCCGGTCAAAAGTGCCGTGATTCTTCAGATCAAGGATGGTCAATTCGTCTGGGTAGCCAACGCTACGCCGTAATACATACGGGCGGAGACGACAGGAACGATGGAATATTTTGCGCAGCAGGCGATCAATGCGATCCAATTGGGGGCAATTTACGCTCTCATAGCACTGGGTTACAGCTTGGTTTACGGTGTGCTCACCATGATCAATTTTGCGCATGGTGATCTCTTCATGGTGGGAGCATTTTTCTGTCTCATTATTGCGTCGCTGTTCCCGCTTCCGTTTGTTGTAATCCTTGTTTTGGTAATGCTTTCAACGGGGTTCCTTGGAGCCCTGATTGAGCGGGTGGCATACCGGCCACTCCGGAGCGCTCCCCGTGTATCGGCGATTATCACCGCGCTAGGGTGTGGGTTGGTCATTGAGAATCTTGTCTCCAGCCTTTCTCCTTATGCAAAACCGATGCCTGCCCTCTTCAGTGTAACCGGGTATAATCTTGGAGGACTCTCGATCTCTTCTCTGCAGATTTTGATCATCGGGGTGTCGATCTTACTGATGGTAGGTCTGGATTTCTTTATTCGCCGCACCTCATTTGGTATGGCGATGCGGGCGATTTCTTTTGACTCTCGAACGGTGCCGCTTCTCGGTATTCCTTTGAACAAGGTTATTTCGGTCACCTTTCTTATCGGGGCCGGCCTCGGCGGAGCAGCTGGGATGTTGTACGGATTGGCATACCCGGTCATTGCAGCTTCCATGGGCGTACTGGTTGGATGGAAGGCATTCATTGCCGCAGTCGTTGGGGGAATCGGCAGTATTCGAGGAGCTGTAGTCGGCGGTTTTATTCTTGGACTGGTGGAGGTGATGACCGTTGCTGTATTGCCCTCCACTTACCGGGATCTGATTGCTTACTCGCTTCTCCTGGTGATTCTCATATTCAAGCCCTACGGACTGTTGGGAAAGGCACCGAATCAGAAGGTCTAGGAAATGGGAAAGGTAATGGATTTCCTCAAAAAGCTCGGCGAAAATCGGGTTATACTTCCTGTGCTGCTCGTCGTTGGCTTCATCCTGACGTTGGCGATTTCCCAGTTTGCCCCCTTGGAACAGGGATTGCAGTCCGTGTTGCGCGAGTTGCATCTCAACACGTATGTCATAGCGCTGGTTGGGATTAATGTCATTCTGTGTGCCAGTCTAAATTTGGTGAATGGCTACATGGGGGAGTTCAGCGTAGGCCACGCAGGCTTCATGAGCCTTGGGGCGTATGCCTCTTCCATCGTGACAGTAAAACTGCTGCCAGACATGCCCGATGCATTGTTCTTCTTCCCCGTGATTGTCGGCGGCGTCGTGGCGGCTCTGGCGGGATTTCTGCTGGCGCTGCTATCCTTCAAGACACGTGGCGACTACCTCGCCATCATTACGCTGGCCTTTCTCATGATCGTGAAGTCGGCGCTGGAAAACATCCCGTACGTCGGCGGGCCGCGCGGCATGCTGGGCATCCCGAAGTTGACGACTCTTGCGTGGGCGTTCTTCTGGGCGGTGGTAACGATTTGGGTGCTGCGCAATCTGCTGTACTCGAAGTTTGGCCGGGCTATCGCGGCGATCCGCGAGGATGAAATCGCGGCAAATTCCATGGGAGTGAGGGTGCGTGAGGCCAAGATATTGGCCTTTTCCGTCTCTGCATTTTTCGCGGGGGTTGCTGGCGCGCTCTTTGCTCATCTTTTAGTGTTCGCGACTCCTGCTACTTTCGGCATTTTTACATCCACTGAAATCTTGGTGATGGTGTATTTAGGCGGCATTGGGTCGCTGGCGGGCTCCATCATCGGAGCCGTGGTCTATACGCTGCTGTCGAACTGGCTTTTGCCGCTCGGCACGTGGCGCATGGTGATCATGCCGCTGATCCTGGTGCTGCTCATGCTGTTCCGGCCCAAAGGCATCATGGGATTCCGCGAGCTGCCGTGGTTCCTGCCGAAGCGCGAGGCGAGGAGGAAGGACTCATGAGCGCGCTGCTGGAGGTGCGGAATGTCAGCCGGCACTTTGGCGGGCTGAAGGCGATCGCGGAGTGCGACTTCTCGGTGACGGAAGGCCACGCGCACGGGATCATCGGGCCGAATGGAGCAGGCAAGACGACGCTCTTCAATCTCATCACAGGCATCTACAAGCCCACGGCGGGTGAGATCGTTTTTGCGGGCGAGCGCCTCGACGGGCTGCGTCCGAGCCGCATCGCGCTGAAGGGCATCGGGCGGACGTTTCAAAACATCCGGCTCTTCAAGCAGCTCACGGTGCTGGAGAATGTGCGCATCGCGTATGATTCGCAACTGCGGTATTCGCCGCTGGAGGCTCTGCTCACGCTGCCGCGCATGGGGCGCAACGAGGCGGAGTCCATCGCGAAAAGCAGCGCGCTGCTGGAGGCCTTCGGGCTTGGGGCGCTGAGCGACAGCCTGGCGGGCGACCTGCCGTATGGCTTGCAGCGGAAGCTGGAGATCGCGCGCGCCATCGCCTTGAAACCGCGCCTGCTGCTGCTGGATGAACCGGCGGCGGGGTTGAACTCGGGCGAGACGGCGGCGCTGACGGAATTCCTGCGCTGGGTGCGCACGGAGTACAAGGTGACGCTGCTCCTCATCGAGCACCATATGCACCTCGTGATGGGCCTGTGTGACCGCATCACGGTGCTGGACTTTGGACAAAAGATCGCCGAGGGCACGCCGGAGGAGATCCGGGGCAACAAGCGGGTGATCGAAGCCTACCTGGGAGCCGAGGAAGAATGAACGCACTGGAAGTCCACGACCTGACGGTTTCCTACGGAGACATCCGCGCGGTGAAGGGGATATCCTTCACAGTGAAGCAGGGTGAGATTTTCACGCTTATCGGAGCCAATGGAGCAGGCAAAACCTCCACGCTGCGCGCGCTCTCGGGCATGCTGAAGTACGGCGGCAAGGTGGTTTACCAGGGAGCGGAGATCGACGACATCGCGGCGGACAAGCGCGTGGGCCTCGGGCTGGCGCATGTGCCGGAGGGGCGCGGCATCTTTGGCAACCTGACCGTGATGGAGAATCTCAAGCTCGGCGCGTGGTTGCGCAAGGACAAGACCGGCGTGGCTGAGGACCTGGAGCGCGGCCTGACGGCCTTTCCCCGCCTGCGCGAGCGCAAGGACCAGGCGGCGGGCACGCTCTCCGGCGGCGAGCAGCAGATGCTCGCGGTGGCGCGCGCCCTGATGAGCCGCCCGAAGACGCTCCTCCTCGACGAGCCCTCCATGGGTCTGGCGCCGAAGCTGGTGCAGGATATCTACCGCGTGGTGCGCGAGATCAACGCCCAGGGCGTGACCATCGTGCTGGTCGAGCAAAACGCCAACCTTGCCCTCAAGATCGCCCACAGCGCGGCGGTTCTCGAAACCGGCTCGATCTCACTCACGGGCACCGGCGCGGAACTCCTCAGCGACCCACGCGTGCAGGCCGCCTACCTCGGCGCGTAGGGCAGGCGGAGTTTTCAGGTTTCAGTGTTCAGTTTTCAGACGTCGTGGCGCGTTGCCGATGCGCAGGGAGGTAGGGTTCCCTGCTGATTCAACGCCTTCTGCCTTTCCTTTGTTTCCTTCGCTGCGTTGGCTCCGCCGGTCTCGCAAGCTCGGCTCTGTTCAAACTGCCTTCCAGACCGTCGCCACGCAGTCGCCCGATTGAGTCCGGGGCGCAGCGGGATCAATGTCAATCGGCCCAACCCTTTGTGACCTTTGCGGCCTTCTGTAAATGCCTTCTGTTCCCCGCGTTTTCCGGGAGGAAATTGCTGGGCGGGTGTGTTATGGTGTCTGTCCTCCGATGACCCAGCCCGACCACCAGCTCAAGCTCCGCGACGTGCCGCACAAGCCGGGCGTGTATGTGATGCGTGATCGTTTCAAGAAGGTGATCTATGTCGGGAAGGCGCGCGACCTGCGGCGTCGGCTGGCGAATTACTTCACCCCCTCGCGGCAAAACAAGGCCGATCTCAAGACGCGCGCGCTCATCGAGAGCATCTGGGATTTTGAGTGGCACATCGTGCGCAGCGATGCCGAGGCGGTGCTGTACGAGGGGCGGCTGATCAAGGAATTCCGGCCCAAGTACAACATCAGCTTTCGCGACGACAAGCGGTTCCTCCTCGTGCGGGTAAACATGAACGAGCCGTGGCCGAGGTTTGCGCTCACTCGCCTGAGGAAGGACGACGGGGCGAAGTACTTCGGCCCCTTTGCGCACTCCGGCGCGCTGCGGTCGACGCTGAATGCCGTGCGCAAACGCTTCGGCCTGCGGTCGTGCCGGCCTCCGGAGCCGAACGAGCGGGATTACAAGCACTGCCTCGACCATGTGATCAAAAACTGCACCGCGCCGTGCATCGCGCGCATCACGCGGGACGCCTATCTCGCGAAGGTGGCGGAGGCCTGCGAGTTTCTCGATGGCGAGTCGCGCCACATGGTCGAGCAGGTCGAGGCCGAGATGAAGGCGGCGGCGGAGAAGCTGGATTTTGAAAAGGCTGCGCAGTTGCGCAACCTGCTCGCGGACCTGAAGCAGACGACGAAGCCGATGACGCGCTTCACCCGCAAGACACTGCCGACGACGATCAACCCCGAGGAGGATCTCGCCGCCCTGGCCGATGCGCTCGGGCTGAAGGCTCCGCCGCAGACGATGGAGTGTTTTGACATTTCCAACATCTCCAACACGCACATCGTCGCGAGCATGGTGCGGTTCAAGGACGGCGTGCCGGATCGCGCGAACTACCGCCGGTATCGCATTCGCGGCACGGAGGGGCAGGACGACTTTGCCAGCATGGCCGAGGTGGTGCGGCGGCGCTACAGCCGCCTGCTCATCGACGGCGCGGCAGCGGATCCCGATGCGGAATATTCGCAGGAGCCGCAGATGGAGGCGATGGAGCGCGCCACCGCCGCGCGGGGAAATCGTTTTGTGTCCCTGCCCGATCTCATCATTGTGGATGGCGGCAAGGGTCAGCTCTCCAGCGCGTGCAAGGAACTCCAGAGGCTCGGCATGTACGACCAGCCGATCATCGGACTGGCGAAGGAATTTGAGGAAATCTACCGCCCCGGGCGTCCGCTCCCGCTGCAACTCCCCGAGGACAGCGGCGCGCTGAAGCTGCTCCAGCGCATCCGCGACGAAGCCCACCGCTTCGCCAACGGCTACCACAGCCTGCTCTTGAAAAAGCGCATCAGCGAGAGCGTGCTCGACGACATTCCCGGCGTGAGCGAATCCCGCAAAAAGGCCCTCCTCGCCGCCTTTGGCTCCGTCGACCGCATCAAGAAAGCGGCCCCCGACGACATCGCCGCCGTGTCCGGCATCGGCCCGCGCCTCGGTGAGCAGATCGCGGAGTATTTCTCGCGGGGGGCGTGAGTTCTGGATGATTTAAATAGTCGCGGTAATTCCCGCTAAAGGCATAATTTGCGACAAAGTTTAATCAGATCTTGGTTGCTATTGATTAGAAATGTCATAAATTTTCCCCTATGAAGGGTGTGCAACGACATTCGCTAATCAAGGCGTTGTACTCGACGCTTCCTCATGGGTCGCCTTTTGATCTTGATGATCTGAAATCGGTCGATGTTTCGGCAAAACTTGCAGCCCGGTATGTAGAGAGCGGATGGCTGGTGCGGTTGGGGCACGGTGTATATGCCTTTCCTGGTGACACCCTTGGCCTGCACGGGTGCATCAAGCTTCTGCAAAAGCGGACGGATGGTCTTCATATTGCGGGGAAAAGCGCCCTTGCCTTGCAGGGAGTGCGTCACAACATCGGTGTACGGGAGCAGGTAGTACTGTGGGGTGACTTGCGGTTTGTTCTGCCGGAGTGGTTTGTCTCGCGCTTTTCAGCGAGGTATTCCCACTCGCAGTTGTTCCATTGGCGAGATGCGACGCAAGCCCGGAAGAGCCTGGGTACACCGCCAGGAGTGATGGATGGCTTGCTGGTCTCCATACCGGAACGAGCCGTGCTGGAAATGCTCGCAGAGGCGGGGCGCTCGCAGGGGATGGAGGAGGCACGAAATATATTCGACGGTTTCCGCAGTCCGCGAGTTGAGATACTGGGCAATTTGTTAACCCGCTGTACGCGCATCAAGGCGGTGCGCCTATTTTTGACGTGGGCCAGGGAGACGCAGGTGGTCGATGTGGATCATTTGCTTGCCAGTTACGAGATCCCCGTAGGCAGCGGAAGCCGATGGATGACTCGTCTTAAGGACGGGACACTGCTGAGTTTAAAGCCAAATGGATAAGGCCTATATTGATACGGTCCGGCTGTTGCTATTGGCTGCTCCCGAGGTCTTTTCCGGGGAGATATTTGCCATGAAAGGCGGTACAGCCATCAACCTGATGGTGCGCGACATGCCTCGCCTGTCGGTTGATATCGATGTGGTCTATCGGCTCTGGCAGACAGAGCGCTCCCAAGCTTTGGCGGATATCAGCGGCGAGCTGGAAGCCGTAACCGGGCGACTAAAGAGGCTCGGGCTGCATTGTCATCCAGTTTCCAGCAAAGATATCGGGGATGTGAAGCTGGTGATCGAGGACGAAACCAGCCAGATCAAGGTGGAGGTGAATGCCGTGTTCCGTGGCACTATCCTGCCGGTCGAGTTACGCAAACTCAGCGCTCGAACAGCCGAGGTCTTCAGCGCGGAAATGAGCCTTCCCGTTCTCGCGGTTGATGAACTTTATGGCAGCAAGCTGGTGGCCGCGCTGGATCGGCAGCATCCTCGCGACCTGTTCGACGTATGGCAGCTCCGTGAGGCTGGCGGGCTGTCAGAGGAGGCGGTGGAGTGTTTTGTGACCTATCTGGCGGGACATAACCGACCGATTCACGAAGTCCTGTTTGGAAATGACAAGAATATTGCCGACGATTTCCGGGATAATTTTATCGGAATGACTTCGGAGGCGGTGAGTCTGGATACTTTGCTTCAGGCTCGGGAATGGCTGCGCTCCGAACTCGCTGCTCGATTGACGGAGAATCAACGACAGTTTCTTAAAACCCTGTCACGAGCGGAGCCTGATTGGAGTTTGTTGCGCTGCCCTCACGCGGAGAGCCTTCCTGCATTACGATGGAAGCTGGCTAATCTTAAGATCTTCCAGGCGCGGCGTCCGAAAGATTTTGCCAAGCATGTGCAGATACTCGATGAAAAGCTTGGGTGAGTTTCGGGCGGACGGGAGATTGCCTAGCTCTCCTCCCCGCTGAGCTTCCACCTGTGGTGGAGGAACTGGATGGTGGGGCCGAGAAGGAGGCTGGTGACGACGGCGAGGAGGACCACGGCGACGAAGATGGGCGGCGAGATCAGCCCCGCGCCCAGGGCGACCGTGCCGAGGACGATCTCCTGCCCGCCACGCGCGGTGAGGCTGAGGCCGGTGGCATAGGCCTGACGGCGCGGAAGCCCGGCCCAGATCCCACCGAGGCTGCCGCCGATGAATTTGCTAGCGATGGCGAGGGCAAAGACGAGCGCGATGAGGGGCAGGTGAAAGTTGGTGACAAAGTTCACCTTCAACCCGATGGCGACGAAGAAGAGCGGGGCGAAAATGGACGAGATGAACCGGAGGAACTCCTCCTTGAGTTCACGTGTGACGACGGGGGAATCGCCGAGCGCGACCCCTGCGACGAAGGCGCCGAAGACGGCCTCGAGGCCGAGGAATTGCGTGACGGCGGCGGCGACGAGGCCGAAGCCGGTGGCCAGCCCGAGGAAGCTGGCGGGCCAGACGAGATGACGGTTCACGAGCGGAAAGATGCGATTGGCTGCCCAGCGCACTGCGGTGAGCATGAAGAGGGCAAAGACGACGGCTCCGGCGAGATTGAGAAAGACGTTGCCTTGCAAACGGCCGTCGATGAGGCCGAGGGTGACGGCAAAGAGGACCCAGCCGATGATGTCGTCGATCATGGAGGCGGAGATGACGACCATGCCAAAGCGGGTGCGCAGCAGCCCGGTGTCGAGAAAGGTGCGTACGGTGACCGAGAGCGCCGAGATGGCGAGGGCGGTGCAGAAGAACAGGGCAAACGCGAGCTTGTTGGGATGGACGGCATTTTCCCCGAGGAGCTTGGGCACCAGGTAGGCGGTGGCAAAGCCCGCAAGGACGGGGATGGTGATGCCGAGCGCGCCGATCTTGAGCGCGGCTGGGAGATTGCCGACGACGGTGCGGAGATTGATCTCCAACCCGGCGGCGAACATGAGCAGCACGATGGAGATCTGGATGAGGACTCGCATCATGTCCCCGGCTCCGCCCGCGGCAGGATAGATCGCGGCGGTCACCTGCGGGGAAAAGTGCCCGATGATGCTCGGCCCGAGCACGATGCCGAGCAGGATCTCGGAGACGAGCGGACTCACCCCGACCTTGCGCAGCGGATCACCAAAGAGCCGCGCCAGCAGGATGATGGTTCCCACGGCAAAAAACACCTTTGCCAACTCAATGCTCTGCTGATCCATGCGGCGAGGATGGTATGGCGGGGCAGTCAGGCCGCAAGTCTTGATTAGGGCGATGACCGGGCCTGGGAGCTTCTTGCGGCGAGCTCTTCAGGGGTGATGAACTCGGCTCCCTGAGCGGTGAGAAAGTCGATGATGCGGACAAACTCGGCGAATTCCGAATCACCCCAGAATGAAGGGTGCCCCTGCAGCACCAGGTAGGGAGGGGGAGCCGGGCTGATCTTTCGGAAGCTTTTTTCAAAGGCCGCGAAATCCGGCTTCAGAGCCGTCGGCTCCAGGACAATGCCTTTCGGCCTGAGAGCAATGAAGATGGCTGGCGGCGTCTTTCCTGGCTCTCCATACAGCCACACTTTGCAGTCGGGATCGGCGGCCAGCAGGCGCGCTGTGGCGTCGTCTGTCTGGTTAAAAGGTGCTCCGAAGGTACGGAAGGTAATTCCGAGCTTATCGCGAGCCAGGGCCGCGCTTTTTTCCAGGTGGAGCTTTTGCTCATCTTCACTGGTTCCCGCAAACTCCCATTTCGGCGTGCCGGTGTTGTCGGTCCATCGCTTGTGGTCGTACCCGTGATTCCAGAACTCGAAGGAGCCGCTCGCGTGGAGCTTCCTGATCCAGTCGAAGTACGCGGGTTTGTCCCCTTCGAGCGAGCGAGAGATGATGCCAATGCCTGCTTTCATCTGGCGGGAGACGATAAAGTCAACAAACCGCTGCCAGCCGGGATGGATGCCCCTCTTTTCATCGGTGAGGTCGTCGGCCTTGATGACGACCAGCAGGGGGCGGCCTCCGTCCAACGGCTGAGCGGGAGCCTGCCGCCAGGCGATGAAAGTGAACATCCCAAGCATGAGGGCAATGGCTGGCGGAGGGAGTCTTGTGGGAAACATGATGCAAGCATGGGAAGATTTGCTCCTTCGAAGAGCCTTGTCGGCAGAGAAGTGCTGTTGTTTAAAAGAAAACAGCAGGCCGGTCTTTGAAGACCTCCGGGATGCTTTCAAAATTCATTCATGACCCTCATTCCTCAGAACTCCCTGGCGGCACGAGTGGCCGAGAAAATCAAAGGCATGATCGCCGATGGCGTGCTGAGAGAGTGGCTGCCGGGTGAAAGGATGCTTAGCCAATCGCTGCAGGTGAGTCATAGCACGCTGCGGGGCGCGCTGCAGATGCTGAAGGAGGATGGGATGATCGAATCCCGGCATGGAGTGGGGACCCGCATCGTGGCGGCTGCAGTTGATCGGGTATTGACCGTTCAGGACGGCGCGCCCGGTGTCGGTCTGCTCATTCCGGAGACGATGCGGAGCCTGCGGCCATTCTCGCTTTGGCTGGATGTGTTTCACAATCAGCTTGTGGAGGCGGGGTGGAGGCTCAGGATTTACCAGGGCAGGCAGTATTACCGGACCAACCCGTCCCGCATCTTGGAGCGCCTGGTGGCGGGGAGTCCATGTGCCTGCTGGGTGCTGGTGCTTTCCACGCCGTCGATGCAGAGGTGGTTTGAGGCGAGGAAGATCCCCTGCGTGCTCGCGGGGAGCTGCCATGCCGGGGTGAGCCTGCCATCGGTGGACGTGGATCACCGGGCGGTGAGCCGCCATGCGGCCGGGGAACTGCTGCGCGCCGGGCATCGCTATTTGGCGCTGTTCAATCCTTCCTCGCGCAATGCAGGTGACCAGCAGACCGAGATCGGGTTCTTTGAAGGCATACGGCAGTCGCCTCATGCCGATGAAGCCACGGCCAGCGTGGTCTATCATGACGTGGACGCAGGGAGCGTGGAGAAGTGCCTGCAGCGCACCTTTCAGACAGGCAATCCGCACAGTCCGACGGCGTTGATCATTAGCAATGCCTATGCCTACCTGACGACGGTCAGCTTTCTGGCCATGCGGCGGTTGCGCGTGCCGGAGGATGTTTCGCTGATCTCGCGGGATGATGATCCGTTTCTTGATTATGTGCGGCCCACTCCGGCTCGTTACCGTAATCAGCCGGAGGCCTTTGCCCGCAAGCTGACCACCCAGGTGCTGGAGGTCGCGGCCAGGCGCAAGGCGAATGCGGGGAAGATCCTCCTGCTGCCGGAGTTCTTCGCCGGAAGCTCTATCGCCGAGATCGCGGCGTCGTAGCATATTCTTAGAAAAGGCGGGGCCGACTTCGGGCTGCTCGCCGGTTTTCTGCCTGCCGTCGTGTAGTGCTCGTCAATTCCGGCTAATCAGCCCTGAGCATGGTTCGGCGGAGGGGAATGTGTTTCGGAGGGATTGCTGAGTGTTATATAAAAAATAACAGGGCAATTCCATTGCCGGGGGCATTGCTTCGTAGTTCCTTTGGGGCAGCTTTCAGCCTCTTCCCCACCCTCCCGGATATGAAAACGTACTTTAGCTACAGGCCCGATGCATTCTGCTCCGAGCGGTCGGATGAGTTCAGAATGTCGCGAGGGAGGGATGCCTTTACGCTGCTTGAGGTGCTGGTGACGGTGTTGACGGTCGCCCTGCTGGCCACGCTGGTCATCCCGGCGTTTTCCCGGGCTCAGGCGTCGATGCAATCGGCGCGATGTCTTTCCAATCTGCGCCAGCTACAGCAGGCTAATATGGCCTATGCGGCGAGCCACGATGGCGCGTTTGTGCCGGTCTTCATCAATGGAGCATCCTCCGCGTCGGAGGGGCGCGTGTTATGGACGGGAAATGCGGATTTTCTCAGCCAGCTCGGCATCTCTCGTGCCGTCTCATCGACGAGTGACCTGATGAAGGCATGGCCGCGCCAGATGCTCTGCCCGAGGGCCACGATAGACGGAGGCCGGATCGACCGGTGCTATGCTTATAATCGCACCGGCCTTTCGGCGTTGTACAGCAAGCCCGGCGCAAGCGCCGTGGTGCGGACGGCCGAGATCGCGCGCCCGTCCCGGGTCATCGCCTTCATCGACGCGGTGAACTGGATGATGGATTACGATACGCCGCTGGGGGATTACAAAGGGGAGGAGACGCAAAGCAACACCGTGGCTTTGCGGCATGGAGGCCGGGCGAATGCCGTGTTCTTCGACGGGCATGCCGAGCAGCTCTCCGCGGAGCGTGTGACGGATGAGGCCGAGCTATGGCGCATCAAATATTAGAATTTCAAGTCGTCGTTTCCCAAGACCGAAATCAACAACCATCCCAACCAACCCCACCATGAATATCCTCAAAAAGACCAAAGCTTCCCCGGGGCTCCTGCTTGCCGCGGGAGCCGTTGCCGCCTGTATCTCCTTGTCCTCGGCCCCCGCTGCCACGGTTTTCAGCTTCGGCCCGTCCACCGACTATGTGACGAGCGATACGAACTACTCGCGGTCGGCGACGAGGACGGGCAGCGGCCCGTGGACCTACCTGAATGCATTCAGCAGCAGCGCGGCACTGAGTCCGTCGTCCGGATACACCGGCCCGACATTCTACGGGGGCTATACGCTGACATCGTCCTCTGTGCAGGGGTCGAGTCTCACCGGGGCGGTGCTGAACAATTGGTCGCTCATCGGCGGCAATGACGCCTTGCGTGTCTACGCATCGGTGAGCTCGGGCTGGAGCGGCAGCACGCTGGGTTTTGCCTCGGCCTATCTGTTCAAGCAGAGTGATTTTGCGGCACCCTATAATACGGGAAACTTTGCTCTCGACGGGTTGAGCGTGACGTACCGGGCCTCCGGTGCGGGAGGGGCTTTCGTTCCGACCGGTCGGTGGCTGGTCGAGGTGAATAATGTATATTACCTTTCCGAGGCGACGATCAGCTCCGCATATAATACGACCTCCACCGTGTCGATCTCCTCCGCGACGCTAAGCGCCACCAAGTGGACGGTCTACGACCCGAGCGCGAGCCTCTTTCTGTCATCGGCGGCGACATATTCGGCCCTGGATTTGTCGCATGTGACAGCGGTGGGCGTGTATTTTGAAAAGGATGCGTATGTCGGGACATCCGACACATCGGCCGCGCTGCTTGCCATCTCGGCTTTTTCCGCATCGGGTGCCGTGGTTCCCGAGCCCTCGACGACCGGGCTGATCGTGCCAGGAATGCTGGTGGTCGGTTTGATGCTGAAGGGGCGTATCGGACGGCGCTAGGCGCCCGCGAGGGAATCCCGTGTCGCAAACAATGATGCCTCCGCCGCGGATGGAGGGAATCCGCCATGAGACCGTGCCGGGGGATCGCGTATCCTGGCGCGAGAAGCTGGGGTTGGGATTTGGCAATGCCGCGGCGGGCTGCCCGGCCACGTTTCACACGCTGGTCGGGCCGATCTTCAATATGACGCTCGGGATGAACCCCGCGCTCATCAGCACGATACTCTTCATCCAGCGGATATGGGATGCGTTCAGCGATCCGGTGATCGGGCAGTACTCGGACAACTTCCGGTCTCGCTGGGGGAGGCGGCTGCCGCTGATGGCGGGAGCGGCGCTCCCCATGTGCGGGCTGTTCCTGGCCCTCTGGTGGTTTCCCCGCCATGCGAGCGAGATGACGCTGTTCTGGTATCTGCTGGTGGTCTCCCTGGCGTTTTTCACCGCGCAGACGACGTACTCGATGTCGTTGATCGGGCTGCGCATCGAGGCCACGGACGACTATCACGAGCGCACACGCGTGGCGATGGTGGTGATGGTCTTCGGGTTCGTCTTCCAGATACTCAGCCAGTGGCTTTTCCCGCTCACGCAGCTCGATGTGTTTGTCGACCCGGTGAATGGTCTGCGCTGGGTGATGGGCGGTGTGGCGGCGGTGTATTTCTTCATGGCAGTGATCCCGATCGGCCTGTGCCGCGAGCGCAACTACCAGCAGGTGGCGGCGAGGCAGCCAAAAATCCGGCTGCGGGAGAGTTTTCGCCATGTCTGGACTAATCCGCCGCTGAAGCGGGTGGTGTTTGCCCGCCTGATCGAGAGCTTCGGCTATAACATCGTGGGGATGTTTGCTGTGTACATGAACACGTATTACCTTTTCGGAGGCGACCTGAAGCGGGCGGCGTGGGTTTATGGATTCATGGGATCGGCATTCATGATCTCGGCCATCTGCTGCTCGCTCTTTGTCTATCCTGCGTTGTCGCGGAGGCTGGGGAAGAAAACGACGTTTCAAATCGCGGTCGGGGTGCTGATGGCCGGGTGCGTCGCCAAGCTGGTCGTTTATCAGCCCGAGTGGCCCTGGCTTCAGCTCGTCGTGCTGGTGGCCAACGGGGCGGCGATCTCTGGAATCTCCATTATGGGAAACTCGATGCTGGCGGACATCGCGGATTACGAGGAGTGGCGCTCGGGCTGCCGCAACGAGGCGTTTCTTGCCGCCATCCTCGCGTGGTGCGACAAGGCGGGCAGTTCCATCGGCTCGCTGATCTGCGGGTTCATCCTGGTTTGGATCGGGTTTGACGCGGCGACGGGCAGACAGGGGGAGGGCACGCTGCAGATGATGAAGTTCTTCTATTTCCTCATGCCGTTTCTCGGCGCGGTGGCGGCGTTTTTTGTGATGCGTGATTACGAACTGAGCGAAGACCGGGTCTATGAGATCAAGGACGCCCTCGCTCGCCGACATCGATCCTCCCATGAGGCGCAATCCTGACCGGTTCATGGCAGCGGCGCGTTTCCTGGCCGTTGTCGGCCTCGCGAGTCTCTGGGCCGGCGGATGTTCCGATGGCGCGGATAAGGCATCCTCCTCCGGGAAGACGGCGAAGGAATGGCGACAGGCCGCAGTCGAGCGGCCTCGCCGGATCATCGTCAATAACGATGGCAATGAGCCGGTGATGATCATCCGGGAGCCAACCGCGGAGGCTCTGCTGGCACCGCGCGTCGGCCCGCTGGCGGGAACGCAGGTTGACAGCCTGTTTTACTGCACGTGGAGTTCTGGATTTGGCCTCTTCACGCATTTTACCAAGGTCGGCCAGGTCTTCACCAGTCGCGCCGACCGGCATGCCAATAATCAGATGGCGGCGCTGCGCGAGGCCGGGATCGACCCGCTGCGGGTGATGAACGAGTATGCCAGGGCGCATGGCATGGAGTTCTTCTGGTCGATGCGGATGAATGACAATCACGACGGATACGCCGACAAGTACGGGCCGGCGTTATTTGAAGCCAACGAGCTGAAGATGGCGCATCCCGAGTATTTGCTGGGAGCGCGCGGCCAGAAGCTCGCTTTTGGGTCGTGGTCGGCGGTCAACTACGCGCGGCCCGAGATCCGCGATCTGGCCTTTCGCTATGTCGAGGAGGTGTGTCAGAACTATGATATAGATGGCGTAGAGCTGGATTTCTTCCGGCATCCGGTTTTCTTTCCCTCGACGACGCGGGGCGAGGTGGCGACGGCGGAGGAGTTGGAAATGATGACGGGCCTGCTCCGGCGCATACGGGCCATGGCCGACGAAGCGGGCCGCCGGTGCGGGCGGCCGATTCTCATTGCCGTGCGGGTGCCGGATTCGGTCGCGTATGCAAAGGCGGTCGGCCTGGATCTGGAAACCTGGCTGTCCGATGATCTGGCAGACCTCCTCATCGTCGGCGGCTATTTCCGGCTCAATGACTGGGAGCGCAGCGTGGAGCTGGCTCGGCGGCACGGGGTGAAGGTCTACGCATCCCTGGACGATGCACGTGTTGCCGATCCCGATGGCCTCCGGCCTTCCCAGCGCATGACCGATGCCGCCTACCGGGGCCGGGCCGCTGTCGCGCGGGCGGCGGGCGTTGATGGGCTGTATTTCTTCAATCAATTCAACCCGAGGCGTCCCATCTGGCGGGAGGTGGGGGAGGCGGCGACACTGGATCGCCTGGACAAGGATTACTTTGCCTCAGTGCTGGGAGTGGGAAATACGCCGATGCGGAGCAATCTTCCGCTCGGGGGATATCGGACCGTGGAGACCCTGGCTCCGGATGCGCCCCGGGTCCTGACTGCTGGGCAGCCCGAGACGGCATCCATCCGGCTGGCGGAACCGGCGGATTCCCGGGAAGACCTGCGCCTCGATCTGCGCCTCCGCCTGGGCGCTCCGGAGATCACACCCGAGAGCCTGACGGTTGCGTGCAATGATGTGATATTGACCGACGCCAAAAGAGACGGTGCCTGGCTGGTCTATCGCCTGAGTGCCGGCTCGGTGCGGCAGGGTGTCAATGCCGTACGGGTGGAGCTGAAGCCCGGCGGAGTTTCCAGCGTCTCGTGGCTGGACCTGATGGTGAGCGCGAGACATGTGCGCGGCGAGGCCGGAGCGGACCTTATTCATGAAAACTAACCAGATACCTGGAGTCCAGCCGAACCGCTTTCGCGGGCTGATCGCGGCTCCGTTTACGCCGTTCCATGCGGATGGCTCCCTGAACCTCGATGTGATACCCGACTATGCCTCCCTGTTGCGACGGCGGGGCGTCCAGTCGGTCTTTGTCTGCGGTACGACCGGGGAGGGAGCGTCGCTGACGACGGAGGAGCGCGAACTCGTGGCCGAGGCGTGGATGCGCAGTGCGGAGCCCGGGCTTTCAGTCATCGTGCATGTGGGAGGCTGCGCTCTGGGCGAGGCCCGGCGGCTGGCGGGGCATGCCGCACGGATCGGGGCGGCGGCCTTTGCAGCGCTGGCTCCGTACTTTTTTAAACCGGCATCGGCAGCCATGCTGGGGGAGTGGTGCGCCGGGGTGGCGTCCGCTGCGGCGTCGCTGCCCTTCTACTTCTACCACATTCCCTCCATGACGGGCGTGTCGCTGTCGATGCGGGAGTTCCTGGCGGCGGCGGAGGGCATTCCCAATCTGGCGGGCATCAAGTACACGCACGAGGATCTGGCGGATTATGCAGGGAGCCTTCACTACCGTGCCGGACGGTACGATCTGCTTTTCGGCCGGGATGAGCTTTTGTACGAGGGCTGGATGAACGGTGCGCGTGGCGCGGTGGGGAGCACGTATAACTATGCCTCCCCGCTGTACCTCCAGCTCATCGCCTCGTTGGAGGAGGGTGACCTTGAGCGGGCCAGGATGCTGCAGGACAAATCCATCGAAATGATCGCCATCTGCAACAGCGCCGGGGTGAGTCACCTCGCTGCTTCAAAGGCGTTGATGTCCTGGCTGGGGGTCGATTGTGGGCCGGTCCGGCTTCCACTCGCACCGATCGATGCGCAGCAGCTCCAGGCGCTGGAGGGCAGGCTGGAGGCGGCAGGGTATTTTGAACCCTCCTTCGGGATCGATCCTCTGTTTCAACCGGCTGGCGGCTATGCCTTTCGTTGCGGAGCCTGATGTACTTCCTGAAAAGGGGGGTGATCCCCGGGCAGCGGTTGCTTTTGCTGCGCTGCTGCCTCAGGCGACACGAGCGCGGCGGCGGATGCAGAGGAAGGCGGCGCCGAGACCGCAGAGGACGAGCAGCGCAGGACTGGGCTCGGGGACGGCGGTGCCGGTGAGCTGGATGTTGTCGAGGGCCTGGCTGCCCTGGGTATTTGAGGATGTGTACGTCAGACGCAGGTAGAAGCTCGACTGGTTATCGAGAGCTGATCCACTCAAGGTCGAGAGATTCAGGGTTTGGGTGAGGAACGTGGCGTTCGCGGTTGGACTGAGCGTGGTGAGAGTGAAATAGTTCACCCCATCGAGGCTGTAGCTCCAGACCTGGGAGGATGTGACGCTATTGGTCAGACGCGTTGCGTAAGTCAGAGACAACGAAGCGTAGCCTGCGCTGCTGAGGGAAAACGTGATGTATTTGTTGATCGCACCACCTGAGGTATTCAGGAGAAGGAGGGAACCTCCTGTGGTGGAGTCAGTACCTACCCGGTTCACCGTCGAGTCTGCGAACGCTCCATAACCCGCTGCGCCGGTCGAAGTCGACGAGGGATAGGTGTAGCCCGACGATGCTGACAATCCATTGATCGTACCGGAGGAGATCGTACCGTAGTTGGCAAAGTCGATGTAGATCGAGGATCCGGAAAAGACAGCGCCATTCCCGGAGTTGCTGGAGAGCCTGCCCGGCACCGAGGCGCTGGTTTGCGAATAAGTCTCTCCGTATGCTGCTGATGTCGTGCTGAAGGACCCGATAAGTCCCGAGCTGCTGTTATAAGCAGGACTCACGTTATTGAAGTTCCAGTAGCTCAGGAGCGTCTGGGCGTGGGCGGCCGGCAGCGAGAGGAGGGTCGTGGCTACCAGGACGAGGGTGCCTTTCAGGGCGGCGTGACGAAGGAATGAGGTGGGGATGGTTTTCACGGGATGGGGTGGGGGCCGTATGCTGGGTGTGGAAGGGATTTTGGATTGCAGGCAACCTACCAAGCCGCCCCGACGAACCGTTAGGCACATCCCGACAAAAAATATGTCAAAACCCTACATTTCGATGGCTCGAAAAGATCGGAAAGTGTGGCGGAGGCCTCGATGGGATGCTCCCTGGCCCTGACCGAGGGTGGCGAAGTTGATTCGCCAGATGCCTTGTTCCGACCTCTCGGCAGGCTCTCTATCGCTGAGCCTGACTATCGATCTTCGGAGCGATGGCGAAGATGGCGCCGAAGTAATTGCTCGGCGGGATGTCGCCGGGATTGACGAACATGCGGCTGATGTCGCCATCGAGGAAGAGGGCATCCGGGCAGCCCTGGGAGCGGAAGAACTCGGCGAACTCGTGGAGATTCGCATAGCGCGGCTGGCCAAACTCCGTGATGGCAAAGACGACCGTGCCATCCGGGCGTACGCCGACGCCATTGCGATGGAGGTGGTTTTTGGAATCGGCGCGAAAGGCGGGGTGAACCTTTCCGTCGCGCAGCAGGAGCGGGCCAGACTGGATGGCGAGGCGGGCGCGGGGTTTGAGCCTGGCATACTCCTCGGAGGTGACGACGCGCGCGCCGTGCGAGTCGATGTAGAAGACGCCGTTGGGCTTGAGGAAGAAATTGCCTGCGCCCGGCGAGAGGTTGAGGGGATGGAGGACCTTGCCGTCGATGACGCAGAGACCGGACGGCACGCCGCCCTCCTCGAAGATCCCGGCATTCATGATGAACGCCACTCGCCTCCCCTCGGTGCGGAGGTGTTGCTGGAGTTTGCTGAACTGGCCAAAGGGTTTGTCATCCGGCCCTTTCCAGAAGAGATCGATCTCGGCGGGTTTTGCCTCGTAGATGAAGAAGACGGTGCCGCCCCGCTCGACGCGCTGCTGGGCGGGCAGATGGCAGGTCGATGCGATCAGGAGGGCGAGGGCGAGCGCGCGCATGGGGAGAGATAAGGGCTGTCTGCACGGTATCAGCTTATGGTCAAAAGACACTCGCTAAGATCAGCCGGAGGCAGCAAAGTGCCTTGCCATGAAACTCCGTTTTTCCTGTCTCGTGCAAAGGGTGTCGTTTGCTGTCGCGGGAGCGATGTTTGCGGGTGCGTCGTTTTTTGCCTCGGCGAATGCCGCGACGGTCGACCTGCCTCAATATGGCTTTGCCATCGAGGCTCTCGACGGAACGCCTTCCACCACGTCGGCCACGACGGCGCTGATGACCTTTCTGCCGCCTTCGGATGGATTCGCTCCGAATATCAATGTGAACATCCAGCCTTACCCGGGAGACATCGGGAGTTACGCCGCGATGTCGAAAGGTCAGTTCGCCAGCAAGCAGTGGGTCGTCGTGTCCGAGAAGCAGGTCGGCGGCAACGAATGGGTGATCGAGTACAGCGGCTCCATCCCGCAGAGCGGCAGCCTGCACTTCTATGCGCGCGCCATCGCGAAGGCCGGGAAGGTTTACCTGGTGACCGCCACCGCGAAGGAAACGCAATGGGGCGCGGTGTCAGCCGTGCTGCGCAAGCACGTGGATTCCTTTCAGGTGAAGTAACGGGAGCGCACGGGGCCTCGTCGGCGGGAAAGTGCGCCCTCAAGGGGGGGGCGGCGGGTTGAGAAAGGACTCGCGCTCAGTGGTTTTCCCTGCTTCCTTGTGCGCGAATGATCTGCCACGAACGTCGATTCATCTTCGTGCACATCCCGAAAACAGCGGGGAGCAGTCTCGGCGAGGCGCTCGGCTGCGAGTGGCAGAATCACAAGGACATCCGCCGCTACCGGCGGGAACTGCCCTCGGAGCAGTTCCTGACGTATTTCAAGTTTGCCATCGTGCGAAATCCCTGGGCGCGCCTGCTGTCGGATTATAATTTCCAGATCCAGAAGAGCAGCCGCAGCGCGGACCGGCTCCATGTCTTTGACGAGCGGGGGAGGCAGCGGCCCTTCGGCGAATGGGTGCGGCTCGTGCTCGGCGGCCCGGTGCCGACGGATGCCCGATGTTGGGGCGGCTCAACCTCGTCCACTATCCATCGCTGGAGCCCGCAGTACGACTGGATCTCGATCGACGGCGAGAACGTCATGGACTACGTCGGTCGCATCGAATCGCTCGACGCCGACATGGACGTGATCTGCGACCGCATCGGCATTCCCCGCGTGAAGCTTCCCTCCAAGAAACGCCGGTTTCACCTGCACTATTCCCACTACTACGACGAAACCTCCCGCGACCTTGTGGCCTCCTTCTACGCGAAGGACATCGCCGAGTTTGGCTACACCTTTGAACAAGCCCGCCCGCTGGCCAACTGGCAAAGGAAGCTGCTCGCGAGGTTTCATCCGAGTTTGCGGTAGGGGAGATTATCGAACTGGCCCCTAGGTTTTACTTGCTCGTCAGGTTGGGATTGGGGAATCCGTGCCAGCCGGGGATGTCGCCGTAGAGCAGGAGGGCGAGAATTTCCGAGGGGCGGAGATGCCAGCTGCCCCACGTCAACGGGGAGTCGCCGTTTGTGTCCTTGGCGGCTTTGTCTGCTCCGGCTTCGATCAAGGCCGAGATCATTTCGATATCTCCGTAGGCTGCCGCCCGGTGGAGCGGAGTCTCGCCACGGGTACGTATGTCTCGCATGAAACACTCTGTCGGTACTCCAGGGATGGTCGCCCGGTTTACGCCGGCCCCGTGGGCGATCAGGCTTTTGACGATCCTGGTGCGTTCCGGAACGGATGTTGTCTTGGTGATGACCTGATGGAGGACCGTCTCGCCGGTGGGTTCGTGAAAGGTATTGGGATCGGCGCCGAGCTTCAGGAGGAGGTCGCAGGCATCGGATTGCGCGTTGTACGCTGCCGCCTCAAGGGCGCGGCCAATCTCGCGCGGCGGGATCTCCGCGCCGGAGTTCAGGATGTCTGCAATGTCCTGCAGCCGCCCATTCCATGCTGCGTCGAATAACTGGCCAGGGGTGTTGCTCATATGGTGGCTGGCAAAGGATTCTCGGACGAGTCGAGTTTAAGACAGTCTCTATGGCGCATAAAGATCAATCCCAAAGGACGAGCAGGGCGGCTCCGGCGAGGGCGATGAGGCCGAAGCCTGCGGCGACGCGGCGGGTGAGGCCGGGGGAGCGGACTCCGGCGACGATGAGGAACTTGAAGACGAAATTTGCCAGCGCCGCGATGAGGATGGCGCGCCAGGCGGTGGAGGCGTCGAGCTGGCCCCTGGCCGCGAGCTGGGCGGAGGAGAGCGTGATGGCGTCCATGTCGGTAAGGCCCGAGATAAGGGCGACGGCATAGAGCCCGGCGTCGCCGAGCTGTTCCTTCGAAAAGGCGACGGCGAGGAGGACGAGCGCATACAGGCCGCCGAAGACGAGGGCGGACTTGAGTTCGGCGGGGTTTTTCTGGGCGGGGAGGCGTTCCGTGGCATGGCTGCCGCGGAGGTAAAAGACGGCGGTGACGGCACAGGTGGCGGCGGCGAGTAGAGCGATGGGTGCGGCGATCTCGGGGAATTGCGCGGGGGCCATGATGGCGATCTCGACGAGGACGCGGCCGAGCGAGACGCACGAGGCGGTGAGGATGACGACGGCGGCGAGGCCCGCGAGGTGGGGCTGCGCGCCGCGCTTGGCAAAGCTCACGGTGGTGGCGGTGCTGGAGATGAGCCCGCCGATGACGCCGCCGAGGAGGGTGCCCGCGCGGCTGCCGAAGATCTTGTACGCGACATAACCGCCGAGGCTGATGCCGACGATGAGCACGACCATGAGCCAGAGCTTGAAGGGATTCCACACGCCGTAGGGGCCGTAGTTTGCATTGGGCAGCACGGGGAGGATGACGAGGCTGAGGAGGACGAACTGCATGATGGCATGCATGTCCTTTTGCCCGACGGCTCCGGCGAAGCGGTGCAGCGGTTCCTTCATGTGCAGGACGATGACCATCACGCCCGCGAGCACGACGCCGGTGGTGATGTTGACCACGACGAGCAGCGCGCCGATGGCAAAGAGGAGCAGGGCGGCGACCTCGGTAGTGATACCGGGATCGGGCTCGCCGGTTTTGTTCTTGGCGAGGTTTGCCAGGATGAGGACGGCGGAAAGGGCAACGAGGCCGACGGCGACGATCCACCCGCCGAGGGGGCGGCTCAGTTGCGCGCAGACGGTGCCAAAGAGGGCGATGAGCGGAAAGGTGCGGATGCCCGCGATGGGGTCCTCCTTGCGCTCGCGTTCGAGGCCGAGGAGGAGGCCGAGCCCGAAGGCGACGGCGAGCTGGAGGATGACGTCGGGGGTCACGGGGCTACTTTAGCGGATTTGCGGGGCGAATGCGTGGAAAATCCGTCGAAGGCGGGAGTGGGGCTCGTTGGTGGCGCTGACTGTTAAAAAGAGCTTATTGCTGTCGCGGTGAATTGCTGCAATTAACTATAAACTTAAACTGCAATGTATTTGTATGATTTTAATGGATGTTTCAAAGTAGATTTTCGAGATTCCTATTTCAAATAAAAAGTTGAGTGGATTTTTCTTCATTTTCGACTTTGCTAACAGCTCTTATTCCTAACTCAAATAGCTGGACTGTTGCCAATCTGTATACGTCTATTAGTTCTATACCTGCATTTAAACTGTCTTCGAGTAAATACTTTCGAAATGACATTTTCTTGTTGATGCTGTTCGAGTCTATTAGTGTTTCCTTTGTTTGGTGTCGCCATACTCCCTCTTTTGCTAGCATTTGAAGGAGAATGGTGAAGTATCTATCCATAGTTGGCATAAATGCGCCAAAGTCCGGTTGATGGACTCCGGAAAGATAATTTTTTCCATTAAATTCAATTATTTCCAATGTCATTCTTTCGAATATATCTTGAATAGATTGAATGTGGTGATTTTTTGGTTCTTCTCTTAAATCTAAAGCTGTGATTCCGAATCTCTGTTTGAGGGCGGGAATGACGCCAAATTTATAAAATCGGTAAGCGTCTATTTCTTCCAAAAATTTAATTTCTTGAGTGAAGTTCCAGGGAGACTTGGATTTGAATAGATTTTGGAAAAAAGATTTTGCTATAATTTCAGGCTTATTTTTTATGTAGGAAGCAACGTAATATTCTTGAACGCTTTTATGAATAAACCTGTATGTTTCTCCATCATTAACGAGTAGGCATGTTATTCCGACAATATCTTTTATATAAGATTCGGAATCCTCGTTGTCGTGGCCCTTTTCTTTAAGGGCGGATTCCGCGATAGAGTGTATCGTGGAATGCGTGAATTCGTTGTCGCGTTGCTTTTTAGAAAGAAAGCACATCGCTTCAAAAGTCTGACGATACTGCGTATCGTTTAAGCTGGTTCTTCGACGGCGCTGGTAGCCTGGTTTTGTGCCGTCATGACGTTGAAGGAGTACTTGAAATAGTGAATCGTAAAAGTCCGCTAACTGCTCGGGTAGCTCTTGGAATGACTTATACCTTATTACAAGTAGTGTCACCAGTAGCGGAGTGATGAGTAGTTCTTTGATGCCTCCGGTGTGCTTTTTTATCCGGGCGATGAGGGATTGCGCTAGTTCTGCATCTTCCATGATGCGATCTATGACGTCGGCGTACTCATTTTTTTCAAGGTTGCTGAGTGAATAGGTGTCGAGAGAGGAACATGCGGAGATTCCATTGTTTGGGCGAGACGATATGACGACGTTTACGCTCTCATGAGATAGTAAGAAATCTTCCATTTCTAGGACTAGTCTCGATTTGGAGTCATCAGGCGCTTCATCGAATGCATCCAGAAAAAGAATTAACTTTCCAGTGTTGGCCATGTGGGAAAGCGATTCCTTGTCAATATCCAAATGATAGGTTTTAAATGTTCGTATAAGAAAGTTTTCTAAGCTCTCGTTCTCGCTGATTTTTCTGAGTTCTGCAAAAATAGGAATCAGGTCGCCTTTCAAGAACTCGATGCTGCATAAATATCGCAAAAAGATCGATTTTCCCTGACCTGCGATTCCCTCAATTAGAATCTTGTTTCCGCTCTTGAAATTGCTGAACGAATCGATTTTGGATCGATTTCCTTCGAAATATACGTGCGAACTGCAATAGAATGATGCCAGATCAACGGCCTTATCAACTTGGCCGAGAGTTTTTACCTTTCGGACCTTTCCGATCTGACTGCAGAATTTTCTTAATTGCGTTTCGTTTTTTAGACGGCGAAGTATTTTTTTAGCAGCCTCTGTCGAGGAATCGTAAATAGAGTTTACAGCCTTCTTTAAGGCGGTTTGTCCGGCCAAAGCACCGGCTGAAGCAAGTAGTTCGAGGCTTGTCATTTAAATAATAGGTGGATGGTGAAATTTCTGTCGGATCGCAGTCTTTTGACCTTGCCTCTAGGAGGAGTGGAAGCGTTTGAGGTTGTACTACCAAATACGTGACAATCTTTCTATATTATCCTTATTCGGTCATCCGGCGGTGGTGGAGCCACCATTCGAGGAGGATGAGGGTGGCGGCGGCAAGGGCGAGCCATTGCCAGAGTTGGAAACCGGCGAAGCGGGCGGCGGAGAGGAGGAGGCCGCCGGAGCCGGTGGCGGTGCGGAGGTCGGATTCGGCGGCGTCGGCGGTATTGACTGACAGCCAGGAGGACGAGTGGGCGTCGGTGCGTTCGTAGAAGCCGACGCGGTCGAGGAGGGTGGGGGTGGTGCTCCAGGCGTCGTGTTTTTCGCCCGGGGTGGTGGCGACGGATTCGCCTTCGGCGGGGAGGTAGACCTGTCCGGCGCGGAGGTTCGGCAGGGCGGCGGGTCCGGCGGCTAGCCAGTGGACGGTGTTGCTGATGAAGAGCGGGAAGGCGGCTTTCAGCGGGAAATTGGACCCGGCGACGGGGAAGGCGGTGGCGACGACGCGGCGGCCCTCGGGGGATTCCAGGGCGAGGACGAGCGGGCCGGAGGCGGAGGTGACGGCGGGTGTCGCGCGCCATCCGGCGGGGGCGGGCGGGAGAGGTGTGGCGTTGGCGAAGCGCGTGGTGGTGAAGTCGACATTCCACAGCAGCGGGCTGCGCGGGTCGGCGGTGAGGTCGGCGACGGGGAGCGGCTGGCCGGTTTCGCCAGGGACCTTGCCAAAGAAGAGGACGCCGGAGGCGGGGAGGTTGGCCAGGGTGAGGTCGGCGGGGAGCCAGTCGTCGAAGACCACGACGCGGAAGCTGGCGGCGAGCGAGGCGCGCCACGCGTCGGGGGTGAGGATTTCCAGCGCGATCGACGGGTCGGCCTTCAGCGCGCCTTCGAGGTAGGGATTGCCTGCGGAGATGAGGAGGACGGGCGTGCGGCGCTGGACGGGGAGCCATGTGCGGGCGGTGTCGTCGACGGGGAATTTGTCGCCGGAGGTGAGGCGGGCTTCGAGGAATCCGGTGAGGCTGTTCAGCGATTCGGCGGGAACGATGGAGGAAAAGTCGCGCTGTTCGCCGGGGGCGAGTTTTTGCGACTGGAGGTCGATGGTGCGGCCGTCGAGGCGGAGTTCCCACTCGATGTCGCGGGGGGCGGCGGCGAAGTTGGCGATCTTGACGAAGACCTCGGCGGATTGAGGGCTGGCGGGGAGCGGAGCCTGGGCGAGCTCGAGGATGGCGGCGTTGTCGAGCGGCGAGCCGGTGAGAATGACCTGCGTGGCGGCGGCGGGCGCGGGCGTCGCAGTGGATTCCGGCAACGGGCGGTCGGTAATGACGAGGAGGCGGGTCGCGCCGGGGCGTCCGGCGAGGAGATCGCGGGCGAGGCCGAGAGTTTCGTCGAGCGAACCGCCGCCGTCGGAGGGCGTGAGGCTGGCGAGGCTCTGGCGGAGCTGGATGGGATCGGAGGAAAACGGCGAGATGATGCGCGGCGTACCGGCTGCGCCGAGGATGGCGATCTGTTCATCCGGCCCGGCCCCGGCGGAGGCCTGGCGGGCGGCGGCGATGGCGTCGAAGAAGGTATTCCCCGCCTGCATGCGCGAGCGGAGGTCGAGGACGATGACGGTGGAACGCTGGCTCTGCGGTCGGAAGAAATCGGGCCGGGCGAGGGCGAGGAGGAGGAGCAGGAAAATCAGGAGCTGAAGGAGGAGCGAGAGCCAGCGGCGGAGGCGGCCGAGGAAGCGGCGGCGCGGTTCGCGCTCCAGCACGCGCTGCCAGAGCATGAGGGAGGGCACCACGCGGAGGCGCTGGCGCGGGCGCTGGAGATACAGCGCGATGATGGCCGGGATGAGGACGGCGAGGAAAAAGGCGGCGGGGAAGAGGAAATTCATCGCAGCAAGCCGTCGCGGCGGAAGAGCCGCAGGACGACATCCTCAAAGGTCTGGCGGGTGTCGATGAAGGAATAGCCCGCGCCCGCGCGCTGGCACCAGGTTTTCACCCCGTCGCGGAAGCGCTCGACCTCGGCGGTGTAGGCGCGCAGGAGGGCGGGGCTGGCGGTGACGGCGATCTCCTCGCCGGTCTCGCTGTCGCGGAGCCGCAGGTCGCCCGTTTCGCCCAGGGCGGCCTCGGCGGGGTCCATGAGCTGGATGACGTGGAGGGCAAAGTGGCGGCCGAGGATGGCGGATAAGCCGCGCTCGTACCCGGCGGGATCGAGGCAATCCGTGAGCACGATGGCCAGGCCGGGGCGGCGCTTCATGCGGGCAAAGCGCGTGAGGCTCTCGCCCAGGTCGGTGGCGGTGCGCGCGTCGGGCCGGTAATTGCGCAGGAACCGGATGACGCTGTGAAAATCCGACCGTCCGCGAAAGATGCCGCTCTCGGCGCGGAGGGCGGAGTCGAAAACCCACAGGCCCACGCGGTCCAGCCCGGTCAGCCCGAGGTAGGCGAGCGAGGCGGCCAGCTCGCGGGCGAGCGTCCACTTTTGCGAATCCGCCTGCCAGCGCATGGAGGTGCTGGCGTCGAGGAGGATGGCGACCTCGAGGTCCTCCTCCTCCTCGTAGAGCTTCGTCATGAGGCGGTCGATGCGGGCGTAGATGCTCCAGTCCACGCGGCGGAGGTCGTCGCCGGGGGCGTAGTTGCGGTAATCGGCGAATTCCAGGCTGGACCCGGTCTTGCGCGAGCGGCGCTCGGCGCGGAGGCTGCCGGAGAGCACCTTGCGGACCTGCAGGTGCAGGTTCTCGAGGCGGCGCAGGAATGCGGCGTCGAATACTTCGGTCAGTTCAGCCTCGGCCATCTGAGGGGAAACGATAGCCGGGACGGCGGCGGTGAAAAGCGTTTATCCTCGACAGGCTGGCGGGCCGGGATTTGATGGCGGGCATGTTGCGCTGGCTGATCCATTCCCTTGTCTGTCTGGGTGTCGTGGCGTCGAGCCGCGGCGAATGGGTGCTGGGCGAGCGCCGCGAGGTGGGACGGCTGGCGGCGGGCGCGGTGGCGTGGGAGATCGAGGCCCGCGACGGCGCGACGCGCGCGATCATCACCGGCGTGTCGTTTTCCTCGGCCAATGCCACCCTGCGCGTGCTGGATAATCCGCCCGACGCCCGCACGGGATTCCTCGACCTGCTGCGCGGAGCGGGCGCTATCGCGGGGGTGAACGCGAGTTATTTCCACGAGGATTACCGTCCGCTCGGCCTCGTCGTGAGCGAGGGCAAAACGATCCACGCTTTTGAAACGGCAAAGCTCCTGAGCGGTGTTTTCGCCGTGCGCGGCCATGGGTCCATGGAACTGGTGCGCTCCTCCGCCCTGGGTAAGACCGACGGACTGCGCGAGGCCGTGCAGTCCGGGCCTTGGCTGGTGGAAAATGGCGAGGCGGGCGCCACCCTGAACGCGGAAAAGCTCGCGCGGCGCACCGTCGTGGCGACGAATGGCAAGGGCGAGTGGGCGCTGGTGATTTTTTCCCCGCTGACGCTGGCGCAGACGGGGGCTCTTCTGACCGTGCCGCACCTCGCGGGAGACTGGAAAATCCAGCGGGCGCTGAACCTCGACGGAGGCTCGTCCACGTCGCTGATCGCGCTGGAAAATGGGTCGCCGGTCGTGCAGATCGCGTCCTTCGGGCCGGTGCGAAATTACCTCGCCATAATCCCCCGCGCCCGATAAACCGTAGGGTAGATTTCTTCCCTAGCGAGTTCCCCTGAAATTGTTACTGTAGTTGTATGCAAATCCACCTGAGCCCGAGACACCTGACCCTGACCGCAGCCATCCATGGCCATGTCGCCGAAAAGATGAACCATCTTGAGACGCTGGCTGACAATATCCTGGGTGCGCATGTGGTCCTGCTCCACGATGAGACGAAGACGAAGAAATTCATCATCAAGGTCCATATCGGCCTGCCCGGCCCGGACGTGCATGCGGAGCAGGCGGCAGACGATCTTTACTCGGCCATCGACATGGTGACCGACAAGCTGGCGCAGCAGTTGCGCAAGCGCAAGACCCGCACCCGCGACGCGAAGAAGCATCGCACGCAGCTTGCCACCGAAAGCAAGAAGCGCGGGTACACCCGTCGCTAACCGGCAGCCAGACCAGGGCATCCAAAGAGGGTGGTAGATTACAAGGTCAAACTCGAGGTCTTCGAGGGCCCGCTGGATTTGTTGCTCTACCTCATCAAGCGCGATGAGGTGGACATTTACGACATATCCATCGAGCGCATCACGAAGCAGTACCTCGAGTACATGGACGCCTTTCAGGTTCTGAATATCGAGCTGGCGGGCGAGTTTATCGTGATGGCGGCAAACCTGCTGTACATCAAGAGCCGCACGCTGCTGCCGAAAGACCAGCAGATGGCGGAGGAAGACGCCGAGGAGGATGATCCGAGGTGGGAGCTGATCCGCCAGCTCATCGAGTACAAAAAATTCAAGGAAGCGGCGTCGCGTCTGCGCGGGCTGGAGGCGATGCAGGAGCAGATGTTCCCGCGTTTTCCTGCCACGCCCGAGCTGGCTCCGGCGGAGTCGCTGATGGTCGACGAGGTGGGCATTTTTGACCTGATCAATGCCTTCCAGAAGATCCTCAAGCGGCTGGAGAAGCAGAACAAGCAGGAGGACCTGCGCGAGATCTTTGCGGAGAACTTCACGGTCTCCGACAAGATGGAGTACCTGCTCAAGGTGATGGCGGCGGGAGTGCCGGTGCGCTTCGAGGAGTGCTTCGCCGAGGCCGCGACGCGCGGCGAGATCGTCGTGACCTTCCTCGCCATGCTGGAGCTGATCCGCATGAAGCAGCTCAAGGTGCGGCAGGAAAATGCGCTTGCCGAGATCTGGATCGTGCCCGTGAATACTCCTGCCCCGGAGCCTGAAGAAGCCGTCGCATGAGCAAAGCCAAACGAAAGAAGAAAACCGAGGCCAAACCGGCCCCGGAGGAAGCAGTCGTTGCGCCCGAGACTACCGCCGAGGCGCCTGCCGAGCCGCAGCCCTTGAGCGATGCTCCGGTGGACGGAGCGGTCGATGAGGCTGTCGTCGCCGCCGAGGATGGCGTGGCTCCCGTCGAGGCTGAACAGATTGACGAATCCGAAAACCCGCCCGGCGCAGAGGCTCCCGCTGCCGAGGGGGAAGAACCCGCCGAGGGTGAGGCATCGGAAGCCGCTCCGGCGGAAGGAGAGGCTGCTGAAACCGTAGCCGAGTCGACCGAGGGCGATGTTGTCGCCGAGGGTGAGGCTGTGGAAGGCGAAGCCGCCGAAGAGGGCGCATCGCTCGGACCGAAGTGGGAGCTGGCGCAAGTCGTGCAGGCGATCCTCTTTGCCTCGCAGAAACCGGTGTCGCCGAAGGAACTCCGCAATATTTTGAAAGGCGCAGCCGAGGCCGAGGAGGAAAACCTCTCGGTGAAGGCCTTCGCGAAAGTGAAGGAAGATCAACTGCGCGAAGCGATCGAGGTGCTGGAAAACCGGTGCGCCGATCCGCAAAACGCCTACGAGGTGCGCGAGAGCGCCGCCGGATGGCAGCTCGTGACGAAGCCGGAGTACGCTCCGTGGCTCCGCCAGCTCTTCCCGGAGAACCGCCCGGCGCGACTGAGCGCCCCGGCGCTGGAGACGCTCGCCATCATCGCCTACCGCCAGCCGATCACCCGCGCCGACATCGAGGCCGTGCGCGGTGTGGCCGTCGACGGCGTGATGCAGACCCTCCTCGACCGTGGGCTGGTGAAGATCGCCGGTCGCGCGGAGATCCCGGGCCGTCCGCTCCTGTACGAGACGACGTCCGGGTTCATGGAGCACTTTGGCCTGAAGAATCTCGACGACCTGCCCAACGCGGGCGAACTGCGCAAGATCGCGCTCCCGACCGCGCCGATTCCCGAGGCCCCGGGTGCGAAGCCGGCCGAGACCCCGGCGGCGACGGAAACCCCTGCGCCCGAGGCTCCTGCCGTTGCGGCGGAGACTGCCAGCGAGGTCGCCCAGGAGGTGCCTGCCGCCGTGGAAACCGAGGCGGATAACGTTGAGCCCACTGGCGAAGCGCCGGAGGCAACGCCCGAGCCCACCGCGTCCTCGGAGCCGGTGGCGGAAATTTCCGACGCGGGAGAGGTTGCATCCGAGCCCGCTCCCACCGATGCTGTGGAGAGCGACCAGCCTGCCGTCGAGGTCGCGGAAACGGAAGCCCCCAGCGAGGCATCCGTTGACGAAACCGAACCTTTCAACGATACCGACTCTGAATCTCAAAAGTGATGAACGACCTCGCCAGCCTGCGTGACAAGATCGACGCCATCGACACGGAACTCGTGCGCCTCCTCAACGAGCGCGCCGAGGTGGCCAAGGAAATCGGTACGATCAAGAACCGTGAAGGCCTGCCCATTTACTCGCCCGAGCGTGAGGACAAGGTGCTGCGCAGTCTCGTCCAGAAGAGCCAGGGTCCGCTGAGGCCCGAGGCGATCCGCGCCATTTACTGCGAGATCATGTCGGCCTCGCTCGCGCTGGAAAAGGACGTCGCCATCGCGTGTCTCGGCCCGGCGGGAAGCAACTCGCACCAGGCGGCGAAGAACAAATTTGGCTCCAGTGTGAGGTATCTCTTCCTCAGCGACGTGGCGGATGTCTTTCGCGAGGTGCGCAAGGATGAGGCGGATTGCGGAGTGGTGCCGATCGACGATCCCGATCACGGAGTGGCCAATTCCACGCTCGACCAGCTCGCGGAGTCCGACCTGGTGGTCTGCGCGCAGATCGCACTCCAGACGGAGAACTCCGACAGTAATGTGTCGGCGGCGCGTTTCTTTGTCATCGGCAAGAATACGAATCCGCCCTCGGGCAACGACTGTACGATGCTGCTCCTGCGCATCGAGGACAAGCCGGGCGCGCTCGTTTCCGCGCTGGAACCGTTCAAGACGCTGAATATCAACCTGAGCCACTTCGCGAGCCGCCACGCGGCCAAGGGCAGCAACGACGTGTTTTTCTTCGTCGAGGCGGCTGGCCACACCCGCGACCTGCAAATGGTCGACCTCTTCCGCGAGCTCTCCAAGCGCTGCCGCGCCGTGAAGGTCCTCGGCAGCTTCCCCAAGGCCGCGTCGAGCGAGGTCTGATCGGGAGCGTGGCTGTTCTGGATTCCAGATAGTATCAGAAATTTGGCTTGAAATATGTCAAAAGCGACATATTTTTAAACCAGATGGGCAAGCCCTTAACATGGTTGGCGGGCGAAGTAAAAACGCCTCCGATGAGCATGGCCGCCCGACGGGAAATGGGATTTCTGCTCAGGCTATTGCAGGAGGGAGAAAATCTCTCCATGCCCCACTCGCGTCCGATGCCTTCCATTGGCAAAGGGTGCCATGAGTTGAGAGTGAACGACGCTAACAAGACGTGGCGCTTGTTCTACTTTCTGGATTCCGAGGCAATAGTGATTTTGGAAGTGGACGAGAAGAAAACCCGTCAGACACCCCTGACGAAAATCGAGATCTGCAAAAAGAGATTGAAGAGCTATGAAGAAGCAAAAGGCCGAAAACAAAAAAGCGCAAAGTGAATGGGTGGAAGGTTCCGTGCAGGATTTTCTCGGGCTTTCCGCTGCGGACATGGAGTTTATCGAGACAAAACTTGCCATTAGCAGGCTTCTTAAGGCGACACGCCGGCAGCAGAAGCTGACTCAGCAAGCAGCGGCATCAAAACTCCATACCAGCCAGTCCCGGCTGGCGAAAATGGAAGCGGGGGACGCCTCCGTGTCTCTCGATTTGCTTATCAAGTCACTGTATTCCCTCGGCGTCAGCCGGAAGAAACTGGCCGCGATCTTTTAGTCCGCGAAGATCTCGCGGTAGGCTCGCTCGATGTCGGAAATCTCGGTGTCGGTGAGTTCGGGAAATTCCGTTTCCCTTCGGCTCCTGGCAAGGGTTCCCCGGTTATTGTGCAGCCGTTTCAACAACTGATCCCGTTTGCGGTCCGGCATGTCGACGATCTCCGTGACGGCGCGGCGGGCCTGATCGAGTTTTTGCAGGAAACGAAGCTCCTCCGGGATGGCTACCTGAATGGTGCGCTCCAGCATCTGCGCGAGGAATTCGCATTGAGGCGTGAGATCGGGGTATCGATAGAAGCCCTCGATCTCCCCAGGGTTCTGCACGGATAGGACACCCGCTTCATCGAGCGAGTAGTCGGCAGCCGCCACCAGAGGTTTGGAAAACTTCTCCAGGCAAAGATCATAGAGATGCATGTGCTGAAGAATTTCTGCGGAGACGGGCAGCAGCAAACCATTGCCGCCGATCTGCGAGCGAGCCAATACATCGTGAATCAGGTAACGATGGATGCGGCCGTTTCCATCCTCGAAGGGATGGACAAAGACGAACGCAAAAGAAATCGTGGCGGCGCGCAGGACGGGCGGGAAATCTTCGCTGGCGCGGAAAAACTCCGCCAGCCCCTCCATGAGGCTCGGCAAGCTGGACGGAGGAACCCCGAGGGAATGAATGATTTCGCGAAGATTGATCGTCGTCTGCCCCACGTAGTTTTGAGAGATACGGAAGCCGCTTTCCCGGTAGCGCTCATCCACGATGATATTCTGGAGAAGAGTCAATACTGATTCGGTCAAAGGGTTTTCCTCAAAACCTGCCCGGTGCAGGGCAGCCACGAACTTGTCCGTGCGGGCGGCGCCGGCCTCTTCGCGCTCGATGGCGAAGGAAGATTTCGTTTCCTTGAAATAGAGGTAGGACAGGGCGCGATAGAGCGAATCCCGGGACGGTGTCCCCAGCGCCTGAGATATCATCATGCGCCAGTCGGTTTCTTCAGCCTTACGGATGGCTGGCGTCTTGCGAATGAGCGGCAGAAATCTGCGAGAGCCGATGGTATTGTCGAGAATGCGCCAGCGCGGATTTCGAGCAGGGTTTCGCGCTGTGACATATGCCTCGGAGTCGAGGAGAGGTTCATAGTTGCCCATGACTCGAACGGTCAGCGGGACTTTCTGGCTGGTCAGCTTCTCATACCAACACCCGATTTGCCGGGCGAATCGCCCCGAGGGCGTTTGGGCCACAAACTCAGCGATTTCGGATGGCGTGATGTGCTGAAAAACCTTGTGGAAAATATCCAGATCGACGCCATCGTACTTCAAGGCAAAAACGAGATGCTCGAGAGCGCTTTCGCCGGGTTGGTATTGGCGGCTGTAGTGCTCTTCCACCGTCCCATCGGAATGCTCGCGGCGGAGCATTTTCGGGCCGATAAATGATTGATGAACAAGGGGCCGCACTTTGAGGCGGTATCGTTCGATCAACCAGGTGTAGCCGACGGGGAGCATAAAAATCCTTAATCTCAGAATAAATTTATTACAAATCCCATATTTTGAAATAAATTTATTACATCCTCCCCCGATTAAGAGAGGGAAAGGTCAGTTTTGATGGCCCGGCGACAACATCCGACCCATGGTGCGAAATCATGAATCGAAAAGGAGTGCTTCTCTGCCTTCTCGTATGTGTTTGTTTTGGATGGATCGGGTATCGCCTCGCGGTGGCGGCTCTCAATGAAGCGGCGGTGACGGCGACGCAATCCTGCCTGGGTTCCGTGGCGGCTGCCATCGAGGAGTCGGGTGGGAAGGATTTCATCGAGGTCACCCAGAGCGACAAGTGGCAGACGGTCAGCAGGGCTCAGATGAAGCAGTTCCTTCAAAACGTGGGCGGATCGCTGGATTGTCGGAAGTGCGCCGAAGGCGAGGTATGTGATGCCTGGGGGCGACCTCTCGTCATTACGTGGAAGCGAGCAGATGACGGGGTGTGGATCAAGGTGTCATCGGCTGGGCGCGATGGCATCAGCGCTTCGAAAGATGATGTGTTCGTCGAGGTGTTTCTGAGAAAACGCTGACGGCCTGGCGTTGCTGCGTTTCGCTTGTGTGATGGGTTGTCAATTATCCATAAATATGGGAATATGGGTTTATGAAGACGACGCTGGAGATTCCGGATGAGCTTTACCGGCAGGCGAAGATTCGGGCGGCGAGCGAGAACCGGAAGATGAAGGATCTCGTGAGCGAGGGGCTGCGGCTTGTGCTGGAGTCGACCGCGAAGAATGCCCGGGGGCGTCGCATGGCCAAGGCTCCGGTGATCATTCGCAGGGGCAATGAGATTCCTGCGCTGAGCAATGACGAAATGGCGCGCATCCTGGAGCAATCGGGCGAGCGGCTGCCGTGAGGTTCCTGCCCGACGTTAACGTGCTGTTCCCGCTGATGGTGAGCCGCCATGCCCATCGGAGCGCCGCGCTGGAGTGGTTTGATGGAGCAGATGCGGGGCAGATTGCCGTGTGCCGGCTGACCAAACTCGGTGTCCTACGGCTGCTTTGCACTCCGCAGATCATGGGCGCGGATGTGCTGACTCCCAGGGCGGCCATCGAGGCGTTTGGCGTATTGGAGGACGATGAGCGCATCGTGTTCGCGATGGAACCCGAAGGCGTCGACGGCGTCCTCAAGCGACTCGTGGCCCGATGCGCCACGACGCCCAATCTCTGGAGCGACGCCTATCTTGCGGCTTTCGCGAAGCAGGCGAGGTTGCGGCTGGTTTCGTTCGACCGGGGGTTTGCGAAATTCCCCGGCTTCGATTTTATCCGGCTTGAGGGGCAGTAGAATCCTTGCAGGGCCTCGGGCAGGCTTGAGCCCGCCTCAAGCAGGCGCTTCCTGATCATCGTCGCGGGGAAGCCGTCTAGAACTTGAACTCCTTGTAATTCGCGTGGCCGAAGAGCGGGGCGGAGCGGTATCTGGCGCGGGCGAAGTTGATCCTGCTCAGGTCGACCTTGCGGATGTCGTAATTGTCGTAGGTGCGGAAGTAATAGATGCGGTTCTTCAGGTCGGCGACGATGGCGTAGGAGGTGAACTGAGGATGTTCGCTCACCCATTTCCAATAGAGGATGCCCTGCGGGATATCGACGGTGTTGATCATCGACCAGGCACGGTTTACCGCCGCGAGGTCACTGGGCACCTTGGCCTGGGTGGCGTTGATCGCGGCCATGCGGCAGAAGCGGCCCTCCGGGGAATAGTCAAAAGCCTCGAACGTATCCTCGTTGAATGTCTTGCCGCGATATTTCGACCAGATGGCGAGCTGCTGCTCATACGGAGGATCGTTGGTCATGACGCCGACCTTGTTTTCGTAGATCTTCGTCTTGCCTTTGAGAAACTCCACGACGATCGAGCGTCCGCTCGGGTCTGAGATGGCAAAGTGCAGCGCCAGCGGGAGGCCGGGTGTCACCGCGGTGTCGGAGGTGTGGAAGGTTGTCTTCTGGATGAAGGCATTTGCCTCGTCGATCGTGCGGGTATTGCCGAGGAGGTGACCCAGCAGTTCGGAGATGGGGGTGGTCGTCTTGCTCTTGGCGGGATAGGCGCTGGCCGACAGCCAGAGCGCGCTGACGGCGAGTCCGTGCTCGTTGATGCCATCGCTGAAGAGGCCGCCGTGGCTCATGCCGACAAAGCCATACTGAGTTTTGGTGTAGCCCAGGTCGTAGTTGCGTGGGACGAGGGTGATCTCTCCGTGCAGATCCCCGGGCCATTCCATCGTGCGCCCGACGAAGGGGTGGCCGAGGTCGTTGGTGAATTCAAACCATGTGCACGCCAGAGAGTGGGCAGAGCCCGAAAGAAGCAGAAGCGCGCCGAACAGGAGGGACTTCGCAGGGGGGATTTTCATTTTGGGGAGGAACCGAACGGGTTCTTGCCCGTTAGCATATAGTTTATGCTTAGTGATTCGTCAAGAAAGCTTGGCGCGTCTGGCGGTGGCGGGCTTTGTTGGTGGAGGTTGTGTCTTGCTGGGAGGAAGGATGGCTAAAGGAGTTGCGGGGCAGGCCTAATGATAATGAGACTGAATTTCCGTAAGTGATGCGCTGAATTAGGATTGTCGGACGGGCTTGTGCGCGAGGGGGGCTGGTTTGCGCGCAGGGGAAGCGAACCCCGGCGGAGAACAGGGCTCAGGCCGCTGATGTGCGAAATTTCCCGGCCTCGATTTTATTCGGCCTGCGGGGTGGGGGCTGAGGCGGGGGCCTTGCCGTGGTTGGTCATGTCCTGCACGGGGACCTTGGCAATGTCGATCTGGTCGGGGTTGGGGGACTCGATGAGTTGAACGCCTCGGTGCCGGTTGATGGTATTGCCTGCGCTGTCGATGATGGTTTCGCTTTTTCCCGGGATGGTGTGGCGGGTATAGAGGAGCTTGCCTCCGGGCGTGTAGCAGCTTTCGGTGATTTCGTTGGTCTTTTTGTCGATCCGCCAGCTTTGGCTGCAGGTGATGATGTTTTTCTTGATGAGGAAGGACTGGGTCACGCGCTCGTTGTCGTTGTCCGTAAGGGTGGCGGTGACGGTGTAGAATTCCAGAGCTTTGCTGTCTTTCCCCAAGTAGGAGTCCAGTCTCAGGTCTGGCGTGTAGATGGCCTGGAGGATGTGTTTTCCAAAGTCGTAGTATTCCGCACGAATCTCGTTCGGGCCTTGCGGCAGGGGAGAGGCTATCGGGGCATCGCCGTCTATGGGAGGCTTGAGCAGCGTTACCTTGTCGAGGTCGACGGATTGGGGGGGCTTGAGGGTGAACAAATCCATGGCCTGCTCGGGAGTGAGCGGCTTGCCTGCCGCGTCTGAGGCGGTTTGCTCCATCTTGCCCGAGTGGTACTTTCTCAAGGCGACTCCGCGCAGCGATCCATCGGGCTCGTAGACTTGCATGCGATAGTCCGGCGTGCCGCTCGCGTGCGTGGAGATGATGCTGCTCGATGGGACGTCGCCGACAAGGATCATATCGCGTCGGACTTGTTCATTTCCCTCGCCTGGAAGGACCCCGAAAAGTGAGTGCATCGACGGAGTGGCGGCGTTCTTTGTAACCACGGTGGTTTCTCCGAACGACGTCATGGAAATCGTGGTGGATACTGCGTTTCCCATGTCCATACGCTGGACGCGGACTTCGTTGGGAGGGACCGGCGCGGTCGTCGTGGGGAATGAGGTTTCCGCGAGGGCGCAGGAGGTCGCGAGCAGGAGGGCGGCGAGGAGCGGGCGCATGATCTGGGGAATGCGGGTATCGTAATTCTAGAAAGTCGACATGGTGAGCGGGATCATGTCGGAGTCGCCGTCCGGCGTGAGAGAGATTTTCTCGACGACGTTTTCGCGGAGCTCCGCGGCGCGTTGATTGTAGGAGACGACGATCTGGTTGCGCGTATCCAGCAGTTCCGTGAGTCTGGTACGGTTGCGGGCGGAGCTGATTTTTGGGGCGACGTTTTTGCGCCAATAAGAAGCGTCGAGAGTGTTGATGTTGGCGGATTGGGTCTTTGGGTTCTTGGTGTCGAAAATGTAGGTGACGGTTTTTTGGTCGATGCCGGAATCCAGCAGATGCTGGCGGATGTCCTCTTCCACGCCGCCGAGTTTGTCGAGGGCGTCGCGATAGGCCTCGTAGCCGGGCGTCTCGCGGGTGGGTTTGAGGTCGATGGGCTGGGCAATTTTGAAATAGGTGGCTCGCGGGCCGAAGAAATATTTCTTCCCGTACCAGCTATCCCCCGAGGCATAGCGCAGTTCATAGGAGCCGGTGGGCAGTTTGCAGGTGAGAGGGTCGCCTCCGGTGAGATAGGCGATGAGTTCCGGCGAGCCGCCCTCCGCAGGGGTAAGGATGATGAAGTAGTCGAGCCCCGGATCTGTGCTGATTTCCAGCGTGGCGTATTTTTTGCCTTCCTTGTTGGAGAAAAGGATGCCGGACGCGGGGCGGGTGATCTCGGGCGCGGAGAAATGAGGGAGATTGAGCGTGATGGCCTCTGGCGGGGCGGCGAAGGCGGGGTTGGATTTGCGGGATGCGGGAGTAGCCGCAGGAGCGAGGTTGGGGGGTGGCGTTGGTTGATGCCGGTCGATGGTCGCTCGGGGCTTGGAGATATTCGCCGCGACGACAGGCAGGAATAAAGGCAGGAAAATGAGGGCGGAAATCCCGATCACAACCAGGCTAAAGCAACAGATGATGATGATGAATATCGTGTTGGAGCTGGGACCGGAGGGGGCTGGGCTGACGCTTTTGGCTGTTGTTGGGAGAATGGGCAGCGGGACAGTGGCGGCAGGCAGGCTGGGGCGATCCGATAGTGGAGGGACGGGAGGTGGGACGGGCGCAGCAGGGACCGAAGTTTCCGGGATCGGCGCGAGTGTTGTCGCGGCAGGCAGGGTGGCGTCGTAGGCCTGGCGGCGTGCGGGATCGTCGAGGGTTTCCAGGGCCGCGTTGAGGGAGCGCCACGAGCCGGGGGGCAGGGTGGCCTGCATACGGGCGTCCATGTACCGACGAGCCTGGGTGAGGTAGGCGCGGCGGATGTCCTCGCGCGAGGCGGCGCGGGAAACCTCGAGGATTTCGTAGCAGGTGCGATCGTCGGACATGGTTGCGGCGGGATTCCTTCGGAAGTGGGTGCTGGCTTGGTTACTTGCGCCGTTTGGTCAGGACGGCTTGGCTTTCATCGGAGGTGTCGAGCACGTAGACGGTTCCCGGGCTTTGTGCCGGCTCCCAGGAAATCGGGGTAATGAACTGATCCATTCCGGTTGATCGGTCGCTGCGCGACGGCGTGTAATTAGGAGTGTACCCAACGGTGCGGGAAATCTCCTTGATCAGAGCGGTGATGTATTTCGAGGACGGGTTGTGGAAGATGATTTCGGCGGAATTCACCGTGCCGTTTGAGAACTTGAGGACGACGAATTTGTTGGTGGAGGCTTTCCAGCCGAGGTCGGTGAGAGGCGTGTCGGCAAATATGGGGGGAATTTCGTCGCCTTCGTAAGTGAAAGGCTCGGCGTGGGGGAAGCGCCCGACCGCATCGCGCCATGAGCTTCCCAGCGAGGTCTCCCAGAACGAAGCGGGAACGAGCGGCTCAGCGTCGGGAATGGCGGTGATCTTTTCCCGAAAGAACGGCGAGGTGATGGATTTTGCCGCGAGCGGCGACATGCCGGACTCATTGGAGAGGAGATTCTCGCTCTCGAAGACGGGCGACCAGTCTTTAGCCTTCGTGATCTTGTTGGAGATCTCAAAGTATCTCTTATCGCTCGCTGTGAGATTGCGGAGATTCTTGGAACTCTCGTATTTCTTCAGCAGTTCGCGGGCCTCGGGGATATCGCAGTCAGCGGCGATCCGATACCAGGCGAGGGCATTGATGGCGGGGAGGTAGCCGTCCTCTGCGGCCTCCCGGATACGGGAGAAACCCTCCTTTTGCACGGAAACGTCACCGGCGCTCACCATGGCGGCAGATTTCTTCAGCTCAATCGCGAAATTCGCGGGATTCGTTTCCGAAGAGGCGTTGCCGAGCGAGATGAGGCAGGCCAGGACGGCGGAGACAGAGATTCGCAAGGCGGACATCGTGGCTGCAAAGAATGGGAACGGGCGATAAGGTGTCAATTCCAAAGGGGGCCGGGGAGGGACGCTTATACTTTTGGTTCGACTCGGGTGGGCTTTCCGCTAAACGGAGGGGCGTTTGCCTGAACGGAAATGCATAGAAGGAAATCGATTTCTCAGCATCAGCTTGTGAAGTCCGCCGGGAAGGGGCTGGCGTGACGAAGATCGTGATTTCCGATCAGGATCTCGCGGCGGCGGGGCCGGGAGCGGCGAGCGTGGCTGGACGGGATGCGGGGGATATTTCACCCGCGTGGAGATGGGGGCTGCTGGCCTCGGCTTTTGTGCTGCCGATCCTGTGTATTGCTTGTGCGGGAGCGCTGATTGCGGTACGCACCAAGCCCGCCGAGATGCGGGCGGGAATGGCTCGATATTGCTGTGTGCTGCTGATCGTGAGCGGGTTGGTGACGTCGGTCTTTACCGTGGCGGGATGGGCCCTGGCGGGAAAGAGTCCTCCCTGGGAGGGAAGCCGCGGGCGCATGCATGTGATGGAACGAAATCTGAAGGGAGAGAACTTATGCCAAGTATAGAGGTGACTGTGTATGACTCGACGGAGAACAAGCGCGTGCCGGTCGAGTTGCCGGACGACGCTCCGGCGAACAAGCTTATCGCCATCCTGGTGGAAAAGCTGAATTTGCCGCGCAATGGCCCGGACGGCGCGCCGCTAAGCTATAAGTTTCACCACAAGAACAGCGGCCGCCAGATCCAGGATGCGCAGACTCTGGAGGCGGCGGGGGTTGCGACGGGCGATATCCTCAGGTTGCAGCCGGAGATCACGGCGGGCTGATACGTAAACCACGCTTCGCAAGGTGATTCAAATTTCCGCAGAGGAGCTGAATGAGGACAGGTTCAGCCGTTTCCGCCTGATCGGCTGGTGGGACCAGCAGAGGCTGAGATCGGCCAATGTCGTCGTGATCGGCGCGGGCGCACTGGGCAACGAGATCGTCAAAAATCTCGTGCTGCTGGGCGTGGAGCATCTGCTCGTGGTGGATTGCGACCGGATCGAGCATTCGAATCTCTCGCGCAGCGTGCTCTTTCGCACGGCGGACGTGGGGAAATCCAAGGCGCGCACGGCGGCGGAGGCGGCGCGGGAGTTGAGCGATGGGCAGACGACGGCGCATTACCTCGATGCCAATGTGATGGCGGAGGTCGGGCTGGGGGTTTTTGGCTGGGCGGATGTGATCATCGCCGGCCTGGACAATCGCGAGGCGCGGCTGTGGATCAATCGCTGCGCGTGGAAGATGGACCGTCCCTGGGTGGATGGCGCGATCGAGGGGATCAACGGCGTGGCCCGCGTGTTCCTGCCGGGGCGGGCTCCCTGCTACGAGTGCACGCTGGGAGAGACGGACTGGCAGATCCTGGAGCGGCGCATGTCGTGCAATCTGCTGACCCGCGAGGAGATGCTGGGCGGCAAGGTGCCGACGACGCCCACGACGGGATCTGTCATTGCCGGGATCGAGGTGCAGGAGGCGGTGAAGCTGCTGCACGGCCTGCCGGTGCTGGCGGGGCAGGGGTTCGTCTTCGACGGGCTGCATCACACCTCCTACGTGGTCGAGTATACGGAGAATCCTGACTGCCTCAGCCACGAGGTCTACGAGGAGGTGATGATTTTTCCCGGGCGGTCGGATGAGACGACGCTCGCTGCGCTGCTGGACTTTGGCCGGGAACGGCTGGGCGCGGAGAGCGGCGTGGTGGTGGAGTTCAGCCGTGATGTGATCCGGGAACTACGCTGCCCCCGGTGTGGAGTGGCGGACGAGGTATTCGCCCCCGTGGGAACGATCTCGGCGGCGCAGGGACGCTGCCCGCGCTGCGAGACGATGCGCGAGGTGGTGGCGCTGCATGGATTTCACGGTGAGCCGGAGCTGGCGGAGCGGAGGCTTTCGCAACTCGGGCTCCCGGCTTTCGATGTTTTCACGGCGCGCAAGGGCGGCCGACAGGTGGCGATCCTGATCGATGGTGATCGCGCGGACGTGCTCGGTCCTCTGGCGGAGAAGCCGCCCGGCGTGTGGCCGGAGGCGAGGAGGGCGTATGCCGGAGAGTGAAGCCAGCGCACCTGCCGCGCCCTGCCGGGTCGAGATCGACGCGCAGGTGCTCACGGAAATCCGCCAGCATGCCCGTAGCGCGATGGCGGAGGAAATCTGCGGCGTGCTCATCGGCGAGGTGGCTGAGGGCGTGACGAAGGTTTCGGCGCGCATCCCGGGCGAGGGAGCTGCGCAGGCGGGAGCGCAGGTGACGTTCACCCAGGAAGCCTGGGAGCATATCTACCGGGTGAAGGACGAGCAGTATCCCGACCTCGCGGTGGTGGGGTGGTATCACTCGCACCCGGGGTTTGGCATTTTCTTCTCGGACTACGACGAGTTCATCCATGCGAATTTTTTCAACGCGCCGCATCAGGTCGGCTGGGTGTGCGACCCGCACTCCGGCGACGAGGGGTGCTTTGGCTGGGTGGAGGGCGAGGTACGGCTGCTCGGGCTGGTCGGCGTGACGCGGCCCGGAGGCGACTGCCGGGTGGAGGAGCAGCCTGCCCCTGTGCCGCCCAAGGCGACATGGCGATGGGTCGGCCAGGCCTGGAAGGTGCTGGAAATCCTGCTCATCGTGCTGCTGGCGTTTTTCATCGGTGTATTGGCGCGTCCTCTGGTGGATCGCTGGGACGTGCTGCCGTCGTGGTTGCGCCTGCCGCATCACGCGCCGGTACAGATCGGAGGGATTTTTGGACATGAGTGAGGAAAAGATCAGGATCACGACGGAGGATATCGCGGCGCTCGACATCGCGGAGGTCTCGGCTCCGGTGCCAGCGCAGGGAGCGAAAGCCGAGGACGGCGTCTGGGGCACGGTGGGAGAGGAAGACCAGGGCGGAGAGGCCAAGGCCAGCTTCTGGCTGAAGTCGTGGGTTTATCTCGGGCTGGCGGGCGCGGCGGGAGCACTCGTCGGCTGGATGATTTTTGAGCCGTGGTTTGATGATTACCCCGTTCGCTCTTTAGTCGGCAACATGGTCTTCCTGCCCGGCGTGATGGCGATGATCGCGGTCGCGCTCGGGTTGGCGGATAGCCTGGTCGAGCGATCATGGACGAAGGTGGCGATGGCTGCGTGCCTGTCGTTTCCGCTCGGTGCGGTCTTTGGTTTTGTCTTTGGGTTCGTGTCCAATATTACATTCTATCTGGAAAAGCAGATTCTATTGGAGGCGGGTGTCGTGGTGGCGAAGGACAGCCCGGCGTTGTGGATAGCGAGGGCGCTGGTGTGGATGATATTTGGTATCGGAGGCGGCGTGTGCTTCGGTCTGGCGGGAAGGTCCGGAAGGAAATGCCTGTACGGTGTGGCTGGAGGAGTCGTGGGAGCGTTCATCGGGGGCATCCTGTTTGATCCGATCTCGATCGTGGCGCATGGCGCAGAGGCGAGCCGCGCTCTCGGGATGGTTTGCTTCGGGCTGGCCTCCGGGATTGCGATCGGCTTCGTGGAGAGCGCCCTGAAAGACCGCTGGCTGTATGTGGTGGCGGGGCCGCTGGCGGGCAAGCAGTTCGTCATCTACAAGGAGGTGACCCAGGTCGGGCGGCGGCAGACGAATGACATCTATCTCTTCAAGGACGAGACGATCGAACCGCTGCATGCGCGAATCGAGCGGCGCGGCGCGGCCAGCATGCTGGTGGCCCAAGGACCCGTCTATGTCGGAGGCCAGCCGGTAACGCAACGCGCCCTGCGGACAGGGGATCTGATCAAGATCGGGCGCTACACTTTCCGGTACGAAGAAAAACCCGTGAAGAAGAAAAATGGTTGAGAAATGTCCCTATTGCCGCGAGGCGGTCGAAGAAGACGATCGGATGATCTGCCCCTCATGCAAGACGCCGCATCATCCCGACTGCTGGCATGAGAACGAAGGCTGTACGATCTTTGGCTGCGAAAATACGCCCGTGGAGGAGCCCAAGGTCGCGGTGACCGAGCTGGATGTCACTCCAATGGCCGCCAACTCGCCGACGGCGAAGTATTTCCTGGCCCGTGGCGGGGAGAAGTCTGGGCCATTCAGTTTCGAAGAGGTGCTTGAACGGCATCGCCGCGGATTTAGCGCGGACTCCGATCTGTGCTGGAGAGAAGGGACGCGTGAGTGGGTGCCGTTGTCGCGAGTGCTGGCTGCGCCCATCGATTCGGAACCGGCGAAAGTTCCCGAGGTATTGGAGGAGGAGGCGGACCCGATGGCCGGGGTGCCGCGTTTTGGACGGCGGGTGTACTTTTCGTGGCTGTTCGGAATGCTCATTGTTTCCAAGCTCTTCATGATCAGCGAGTCGACGGTTCTCGTGGGTGCGCTGGCGGTGCTGGTGGGGTGGTCGATCATTGCCTACAAGCGCCTCCGCGATCTTGGATATGCGGGCTGGTACCTGGTACTATTCTTTGTGCCGATCGTTAATATCCTGATCGGTTTTCATCTGCTCTTTTCGCCGCGGGGCTACGCGATTACGAAAAAACGGGACTGGGTGCAGATCACGGGGATCATCCTGTGCCTTGGATTTTTCCTCCTGATTGTCCTGGGGATTGCCCTGCCAAATCTGTCCCGATGAGCAGTCCGCGCATACGACGGTTGATGCTGGATCAGCAGCATCTGAACAGACGGTTCTCCGGGTGGACTCCGATCGAGGTCGTGCCGGTCTCCGGCGACCCGGCGGAGCTTTACCGGGTGACGTATCGGGTGAAGGGACTCTACACCGAGCCCGGCGGGCGCATCGTGGAGCGCCGCGAGCATGTGATGGAGGTGAGTCTGTCGCTGGGGTATCCGCGCCGTGCGCCGCAGTGCAAGATGCTTACGCCGGTGTTTCATCCGAACTTTGACGAGGCGAGCGTGTGCATCGGCGACTTCTGGGCGGCATCGGAGGGGCTCGATGACCTGATCGTTCGCATCGGGCGGATGATCGCCTACCAGGAGTATAATACCCGCAGCCCGCTCAATGGGCTCGCCGCGAAGTGGGCCGAGCAAAACATGGCCCGCCTGCCGGTCGATGATGTCGAGATTGCTCCTCCGGTCGAGAATCTCGAGGCCGTGGCGGAGGAAAAGATCGTCGTGCAGGTGGATGAACCTGCTGCTGCCATCGAGACGGTAAGGCGGGATGTATTGCCTGTTGCTCCCCCGGCATCAATGCCAAGTCCGCCCCGACCTCCGTCGCCCGCGTTTTCTCCTGTTCCAACGCCTGAGAGTTCCTTTGCCCCGCCCTCGGTGGTTTCCATGGGAATGGGATTGGTGCGGGTCGGCGGGGTGCCCGGCAACCCGGCGGCGGTCGCGCCGATCGGAGGTACGCTCCGGCTGAATTTCGGCCCGCTCGCGATCGGGCTGCCTGATGGGCGTCCGCTCAAAATCGGGAGCCGCCCCGGCAACGACATCGTGATCGCAGACCCGAGCCTGTCTGCGGTACATGCCGATGTCACACGGCGGGGAGATCGGGTAACCGTGAAGGATCTCGGGTCGGCCCGGGGTACGCGGCTCAATGGCCTGCCCGTCCTGCAATCTCTCGTGGAGACCGGAGACAAGATCGTCTTTGGCGAGATCCAGGCTGTGCTTGAGGACGGCGAATAGTCTGATCCCGCCGCGTCTGGTTTTTCAGCGGACGCGGCACGATTTTCGAAGCCTCCCTACCGCTCGATGAAGCCTTGGGGCAGCTCGGGCTGGCTGGAGATTTCGTCGAGCATGCTGGATTCCTCCGAGGTCTCGATGAGGCCTTTGTAGAAGAGGGCGGAGGGGCGGAGGAGGCGGCGCTTCGTGACTGGGTCCATGCGGGACATGCCGAAGGGGGCCTTGTAGCCATGATGCCACTCGTAGTTGTCGACCAGCGTCCAGACGAAATACCCGCGTACGTCCGCGCCGTCGGCCATGGCTTCCTTCACCTCCAGCATGTGATTGAAGAGATAGCGCACACGCTTGATGTCGCGGGAGGTGGCAATACCGTTTTCGGTGATGACGATGGGCTTGCCGTAGCGCTTGGCGACGATGTTGATCTGCTTGTAGAGCGAGTGGGGCTGGATGACCCAGCCGAGGAGGCTGTAGTTGCGGCCGCGCCGGGCCTTGAGGGCGAGGAGGGCGGTGAAGTCGGCGTACTCGGTGTAGTAGTAGTTGAACCCGATCAAATCACACACGTCGTAGGTGCGGTCGAGGTGTGAGAAGTTGATGCGCTGCATGAAATTGTAATACGCGCTGGTCGGGTCCCAGAAGGTGCGGATCCAGTAGGGCAGGGCGACGACGGCCATGACGAGGGCGTCCTTGCGGTTCTGCTTGATGATTTTCGCGGCCTCGCGGAATCCCCAGGTGCTCTGGGTGAGGGCGCGGGCGTGCATGTTGAAGTCGAGGAACATGCCTGGCGGCCAGACGGAGCTGATGTAGCCGAGGGCGAGGTCGCCGTTGGGTTCATTCTGCGGCACGTAGGTGCGCACGTAGGGCGACATGGCGCGGGTGACCTTGTCGACAAAGAGCGGCCAGCGTTCGCGGTAGTAGGGGCTGAGCCAGCGGGAGCGACCGGGCTTGCCCTTGACGACCATCCAGTCGGGGAAGGTGAAGTGCCAGAGGGTGACGACGGGTTCGATGCCGGCGGCCTTGAGCTTGCGGGCAAAGTCGACGTAGCGGCGGAGGGCGGCTTCGTTGTACTGGCCGGGGCGCGGCTCGATGCGGGCCCACTCGACGCCAAAGCGGTAGTGGTTCACGCCGATTTTCTTGAGAGCCTCGAGGTCCTTGTCAAACTGGCTCCAGCTAAACGTGGCATCGTCGCCCTTGGGAGGGACGCGCCCGGCCTCGGCAAAGAGATCCCAGTCGGTCTTGAAGTAATTGGGCGAGCCGGGCATCTCCCCGCGGTCCTCGGTCTGGAAGGCGCTCGACGAGATGCCCCACCAGAAGGGGCCGGTATCGGGCTTGGCCTCCGGGTTGTTGCGCTTGATGCGCGGCGGGATGGGCGGAGTGATGCAGCCCGATAGCATGGCTGCTGCGAGAAGGCCGAGGATCCAACGCCCGTAGTGCATGGCTCCGCCTGTAGCGGATGCGCGGGTATACGTAAACGCTGGAGTTTTGTTCTAAGCATTATGGGGGAGTCGGGGCCGAGATGCTGGACAAACGACCGGGCCGGGTTAATGGGTAAGGAGAAATGAGCAAGGGGGAGCGGATCGAGGCGTATTTGCGGTCGCTGGGGCTGGAAGGCTCGCAGTACGACCCGTGCTATCTGGCGTACTTCGGGTGCTTCAATGCGCAGGACTATTACGAGGCGCACGATGTGCTGGAGCACCTGTGGCTCGGGGTGCGGGATGGGGATTACGCGTTTTACAAAGGGCTCATCCAACTCGCGGGAGCCTTCGTTCACCTCAAGAAACAACACGCCCGCCCGTGGCATCCCAAGGATGGACGTCGCATGCACCCGGCGGTACGGCTTTTTGTCCTGGCGGAGGGAAATCTCCTGCCGTACGGGAGGAGCCACCTCGGCCTCGACCTCGATGAGGTGCTGGCGCTCATTCACCGCCACGTCGGCGCGATCAAGGAGAGCGACTACACGCGCAACCCGTGGGTCCCCGAGGATGCGCCGGTGCTGAAGGTGCCGGGTGCAGCTAGGCCTGCCACGACACGCTGAGTTCCGAGAGGAAGGCCCCGGCGAAATCAATGCCGGAGGCATGAGCGGTGCGGGTGAAGCCCCCGGCCAATCCTGTGCGGGACAGCGCGGGGTAGTGCTGCTCGTAGATTTCCCGGCAGCGGAGCGCGGTGCTCAGATCGGCGGGGCCGGATTTCCCAGCGAGGAGGCGCAGAGCGTCCTGCACGAGAGCGAATCGAACCGGCCACTCCACCCAGCTTGGAAAATACGGCGGCTCCCAGGTGATGAGGAACCGCCAGTCGTGCGGACGGAGGGCGAAGTGCTTCTCTCGCAAGCCGGGAACCCTTGCCCCCGCGACATGCCCGGAGAGGGCCATTTCGTTGAGGTTGTCCTGCACGGTGCGGGGGAGATAGCCGATACGGTGGGCGAGGGCGGATGGGTGGGCGGTTTCCTCGGTGAGCAGGGCGGCGATGATCTCGGCGCGGGCGCTGACGCCGAAGAGCGCGCGGAGCTTGAGGAGGAGCGTTCCGGGTTCGTCGATCTGCGGCGACCGGGCGTCGGAGCGCGGCTTTTGCAATCCACGGGTGAGTCCGTAGGATGCATAGACCGGGTCGATGGGGCCATGGGTGGGCAGGTCGCCGCCGTCCTCACGGAGAAAAAGCGCCCGCGGCTCCGGTGGAGGTTCGGCCAAAGATGCGAGGGTTTTCCACTTCGCCATGCGGGCGTTTTGCAGGAGCGTCGCGGCGAGAGCGGAGAGCGCGGCGGTATCGCCGAGGCGATGGGTGTGGTGCAGGGTCTTCAGGCGCTGCACATTGATCAGGCGGGCGTATTGCCGGAGCCAGTTTGTCACCTCATCCAGCAGGCGGGCGTCATAGCGGCCAAGCTCGGTAGTGAAAAGCAGCAGCGCCTCGGGGTCGATGATGCGGGCATCGGTCGACATCGTGTCTTGCGAACGGCCGGGGACGCCGAGGATGGTCCACTGGCACCAGAGGAGATCGAGCGCGGAATGCAGCAGATCCGCTCTAGAGTTTTCCAGCGACATCATGATGGCCGAGATCGATGAGGGTTGAGCGCACGATGGCGGGGAAATCCTGTCCGGCATCCTGGGAGAGCACCCAGCGGGCAGCGGCGAGGAGTTCGTCCTGGGTCGGAGTGAGCGCCGCAAGATCCTGGAGGTGTTTGCCGGGACCTTGGTCGACAAGGGCGAAAAGCTTCAGATGGATCAGGTCGTAGCGGTCTGTGAAGTGGACGCGGAGAGAGGGGCCGAATTCCGCGCCATGGAGACGATCAACAAAACCCGCCGGAAGGCCGCACTGAAGCTGATCGGCAGGCTCGGCATTCAACCAGTTCGGCGGCAGATCAAGGAGGCGTCCGATGCGGGCGGCAATGGCGAGCAATGCCGGAGAGAGGGGGCGGGGTTCCACGAGGTTTCGCTCGGCATCTTACCGGGCGATGACGTCGACGTCGCGAGTGGTGCGGCGGGAGAAATTCAGTGCCAGCAGAGCCGAGCCGCCGCAAACCACGAGATCGTGGGGTTCTATGCCCTCCCGTTCCATCTCGGACGCCAAGAGAGAGAGGGCTTGATGAAGGTAATCTGGAGAAAATGGCGGCATGAGTGCAATAAAACTCTCTAAACGCGAATTTAATTGCACATTAACTGCGATGCAATTCGTCTTTTTTACGGATTTGGAGAATTTCAGGGTGGGGCTTCGCCCTAGACGGCGATGTCTTCGTTCCAGAGTTCCGGGCGGTCAGCGATGAACTGGCGCATCATGGCGATGCATTCCTCATCCTGGGCGACGACGAGCTCGACGCCCTGGGATTTCAGCCAGTCCTCGGCTCCGAGGAAGGTCACATTTTCGCCGATGACGATTTTCGGGATTTTATAGAGGAGCGAGGTGCCGCTGCACATCGGGCAGGGCGAGAGGGTGGTGTAGAGGACGCACTCGCGGTAGACGGAGGCGGGCTGGCGGCCGGCCTGCTGAAAGGCGCTCATCTCGCCGTGGAGGAGCGGGTCGCCTTTCTGGACGCGCATATTGTGGCCGCGGCCGATGATGCGGCCCTGGTGAACGATGACGGAGCCAATCGGGATGCCGCCCTCGGCCAGCCCCTGGCGGGCTTCGTCGATGGCGGCCTGGAGAAACGGATCGCGCATGGTGCGTGGGAGGGTAGCGCGGTGCGCCGTCCGTTTCCAGCATGCAGTTGACCGGCCTGGGGGAACTACGCGGAACGCATCGGGTTGCTTCTACAGTGAGACAATCGAGGCCCTTGCTGGCGGGCGGGGGATGGGGTTAGGGGTTGCCAAGATCACCGCCAGTGGCGGATGCGCGAGTCTCGGAAACGGTGGGAATGCGCCGTGGCCGGTTGAACGGCGCGTTGACGGCCTCTGGCGAAACCATGCAGGCGGGCGGCGAAATCGCCGTCTGCCGATCACCCCCCCCGAACCATGAAAATCCTCCTCGCGGCGCTTGGCGCCTTTTCGCTGGCTATTGCCTCATCCCAGGGACTCGTCGTTACCGGAACGTCCGATCTCCCGGCGGTGAAGAGCTATGTGCAAAACCTCGCCATCGTGCACGACGGCAGCATGATGAACTCCCAGGCGGAGCTGGATTTCATCAAGGACAAGATCCAGAACAACGTCGAGCCGTGGAAGACCTACTACACGAACCTGACGAAGAGCGGTCATTCCAAGCTCACCCGTACACCCCAGGCCATGGCGGAGCCGACGACGCAATCGGGCTTCCTGGGAGACTCCTATGCGGCCTACAACCAGGCGCTGATCTTCTATTTCACCGGCGATGTACAGTATGCTCAGAATGCCCGGACGCTGATCCTGGCCTGGGCGTCGACGTTGCAGAACTTTGGGCAGGTCGGGGCAAACTGGTATCTGGCTCCGGCGTGGGCGGCATCGGTTTTCGCTCCGGCGGCCGAGTTGCTGCGCAATACGCCGGGGTCGGGCTGGACGGCGGCGGACACGGCAAGCGTGCAGGCGATGTTCAACCGGGCGTTTCTGCCGGTGCTGAAGTTTCGCTATGCGTATGGAAACCGCGAGCTGTCGGTCTGCAATGCGCTGGTGGCTATCGGCATCTTCAACGACGACCGGGCCGCCCTCTACATGGGGCTGCATCAATGGGTGAGCTATATCCCGTGCTATTTCTATCTGGCCTCCGATGGGGCGACGCCGATCCAGGCGGATTATTTTCTCACCCAGCCCGATGCCAATACGCTCTGGGCGATGCACCAGGATCTTTTCCCGACGATGGGGTCGTCGAGCGACTGGCTGTACACCTTCAGCAGCGGATATCCGAACTACCCATTCGCCGGCAAGGGCGACGACAAGACGATGATGCTCATGCCCGCCGCCAGCGGGTACACGCTGATGGACCAGTGGTACATGGGGGCCAATCGCAAGAGCATCGCCAATCCGGTGCCCGCCTTTGTCGACGGGCTTTGCGCGGAGACATTTCGCGACCTCGGGCATGTGGAGTTTGGTTTCACGGCGGCGATGAATGTGGCGGAGATGGCGTGGCGGCAGGGTATTGACCTCTACTCCGGCTACCAGGAGCGGATCTCGAAATTCCTCGAGCTGCATGCGGGCTTCCGCCTTTCCGAACCTCTGCCCGCGGCCCTGGCGGCCTCGGGCGTGCTCAATGCAGGCGACGGTCTCGCCGCACCGTTTGAGATCGCGTACAACCGCTTCCACGACAATCTCGGCGTGCCGCTGCCCAAGCTGGAGCAACTGCTGCCCGTGATCCGGAGCGAGCTCTGGTATCGCACGGCGGCACCGGCGGGGATCTTTGCCACCGGGCTGTGGGGGCAGCAGTATTATCACATCCAGTGGGAGTCCCTGCTGCACCAGGGGCTGCCCCCCGAGTCCCTCTTTCCCACCAGCGGCCTCGTGGGCTATTACGGCCTGGAGCAAAGCGTGTCGGATGCCTCGGGAGCAGGCAATAACGGCTCGGCGGTGGCCGGGGCGGCCTATTCCGCCGATGCGGCGGAGGAGAGTCATTCCGGGGTATTCGATGGGACGGGTGCCCGCATGGTCATTCCCGACAGCCCGTCGCTGCGCATGACGACCGCGCTGACCATGGGGGCCTTTGTGAAGGTGCAGTCCTCATCCTTCGCCGCGCGGCCCAACCTGATCGCGAAGAGCTTCAACAATGGCTATCGGCTGCGTTTCAACACCAGCGGAACCCTCAACCTGCTGATCGGCAACGGGACATCGTCGCCGACCCAGTTCAACGGCACCCAGGTCGTGCCGCTGAATGCGTGGACGCACGTGGCCGCCGTGGTGGAGATCACTGGCGGTACGGCGACCGTGCGATTTTACGTCGACGGAGTGCCGGACCCCAATGTGCCGACCGCCACGCTCGCCCAGATCAAGGTCGGCAGCGGCGCTCTCGTCCTCGGTACACGGCTCGACCAGACCTCGACGACGGAATCGCTCCAGGGGCTGCTGGATCAGGTGACGATTCACAACCGCGCCCTCAGCGCGGCCGAGGTGTTGCAGATGACCCAGTGAGGGGTGGGTGTCGCCGCGTCCCGGGGGCTTGATCTCGAGCTGTCCGTGGCGGCGATGGTCTACGAGGCGCGGGCTGCGGGAGTGTGAGGTGCGGCGGGCAGGGTGACGAGGAATGTCGTCCCTTGTCCCGGCGTGCTTTCCACCGAGATCGTGCCGCCATTGGCCTGCACAAAGTCCATGCACAACTGCAGGCCCAGCCCGAGGCCGCGCTCCCCCTTGGTGCCGAGGGTGGAATCCGGATCGTCATCGAAAAGCGAACGGCTTCTGGCCGGGTCCATGCCCACGCCGTCATCGGTCACGGATAGCGTCCATTGATTGTTCTCCCTCACGGCGGAGAAGGAGATGCAGCCGCTGACGCGGGTGAACTTGATGGCGTTGGAGAGCAGGTTGCGCAGGACGGATTTGATCTGGCGGGGATCGGCGAGCACGACGGCATTGGCGGGCACGGTGTTTTCCACGCGGATGTACTTTTCCTTGGCGAGGAGGCCGAGGAGCTGGATCTCGTCGTGCGCGGCGTCGCGGAGGTTCATGGGCTCTGGCCGGGCCTCGAGGGGATTTGTCTGGAGGCTGCCCCATTCCATGAGGTTGCCCAGGGCGATCAGGACATGATCCACACCGCGGTGAAGGTCGTCGCGGATCTCCTGGAACGTCTCCATGTCGAGCGTATCGTTGCCGAGGAGGTCGAGGGAGCTCTTGAGGTTGCCCACGGGGCCGCGCAGGTCGTGCCCGATGATGGAGAAGAGCCGGTCGCGGGCGGACTTGGCGCGCTCCAGCCGGAGGTTCTTGGCCTCGAGGTTGCGTTGATAGCGGATGGTGGTCTGGTGAAAGATGCCGAGCAGGAGGGCCGCCACGAGCAGGCAGACGATGAAGTTCAGCCCAAAGGTCTTGAAAAGGATGGCACCCGTACCGTCGGAGGCCTGCTCGACCACCAGCACCCAGCTCAGCTCGGGAATGTAGCGGTAGCTGGCGAGCGCCCCGCTGCTTGCCACGACCGACATCTCTGCGGAGGTGTTGCCCTGGTCGACCTGGCGCAGGATGGTCTGCATGGCCTCCTCGCCGGCATGGGGAGGCCCCTCCGCCGCTGCACCCGGAGAGGCCGGGCTGCGGAGGACGAGGCTGCCCTTGCGGTCATAGAAATAGACATCGCGATGGTAGCGCTCGCGGTACTTTTGCATGAGCGACTTCACCGCGCTCACGCTCAGGCCCACTCCGGTGGCGGCGAGAAACTCCCCGTCGTTGCCGAGGATGCGATAGTTGATGAAGATCGTCATCGCATTACTGTTCGACATGTCGGGGTCGACATTGATCTCGTAGTCCTGAGGCATCTGGCGGACGCGGAAAAACCACGCGTCGGCGGGATTGTCCTCGCGGACGATCTTCAGCACCTCGGTGGTGTTGTAGTATTTTCGCGTGTGTTCCGAGACGAGGAAGGCGGTGATCGTGCCGTACTTTTTCCTGATATGGGAGAGGTAGTCGGTGATGGCGGATTCGTCTTTTTCCCCCTGGATCAGCCAGGTTTTGACGAAGGTGTCATTCGCCATCAGCGATGAAATCAGGATTGGGCGAAAGAGGTCGTGCTGGATCTCCGAGTAGATGTTGTTGCTCGAGAGCGGGAGTTCGTTCTGGAGGATGGCGGAGCGGATCGACTCCCGCGATACGAGATAGCTGATCGTGCTGGTCACGAGAAAGCCGAGGAACAGCAGGGTTCCCAGGAAGACCAGCAATCGCGACCGGGGGATCGAGGACAATTTGCGGAGCAGATTCATCGGGTTTACAACTCATCGGGACTGACTGTCCACCACGTGCGCAAACCCGATCTGCGGAGTGTAAGGGGGAATGCGATAAGAGGAAAAGCGGAGAGTCGCCCGCCCGCGCCTCCCCTCCCTGCGATGCGGCCCCTTGATGCGCCCCCGGCCTTGGTAACAAGAGCCGTGGCAGATTTTAACGAAGTGCTCGTAATATTATGCATTTTTTCTTGGGAGAAACCTGAAAGTCCTGCGAAAGGATCGCAGGGATTTCGCAAACCGGATTTCTTTCCAGCATGAGCTGGAGCGGTTTGGTAACGGTGACGCCTCTGATCGGTGAGAGGGGGCGTGCAGTCATCTTGCCAGAAAGCCTGCGATCTGTTAGCAGATAACGTAACAGACGCCTTGGGTGCAGGGGCATTTTCCCGGTTGGGAGGGTAGCGGCCCTGTCTTGGTGGAACGAAAGCAAACCGCGTCGCGGTTCCGTGGTGGTCAACGCTACTCCGGGCGGCGGCGCACAACTCCGTCCATCATCAGATTATGTCCAGAGAGAACGTGGAACGCCTGCTGCTCGCAGGAGGCAAAGACAAGGACCTGCGCGCGAAATACAACGCCTTCGAGACCAAGGAGGAGTTTGTCGCCTCGGCGGTGCAGGATGGCTATGACTTCACCATCGAGGAACTCGACAAGGTCATCGCCGACGAGGGTGATTCCTTCGAATCCGCCGGCAACCCGCGCACGCGCAACATCTGGTGGCGGTAGGGTAGGGCAATCCGCTAGCGAGGGCTGATCTCCGCGAGCACTTTCCCCAAGGACTGCAGGGCAGCCTCGGGGTCGTGCGTCGTGGTGAGGATGACGCCCTCGGGCGAGATCACGAAATAGACGGGTCTCACCTGCTGCCTGAGAGCGGTGCGGAGTGATATCGCCTCCGCCTCGGAGATTTCCTCCACGGCAGGGGATGGCCGGTCGGGTGAGGGAGTTTCGTCCCATACCCGTACGACGACAGGGCGGGAGGCTTCCGGCAGGGTCTCGATGGCCTGGACGATATTGCCGCCCTGGTTCTTTCCTGCGGGGAAGATGATTATACCCAGGCGCTGGCGGAAGGCCTCGGCTGAGATTTTCTTTCCGGACACGCTGGTGATCTGAAAGTCGGGAAGCCTGTCCCCTGCACCCAGCGTGCGTTCTACGAATTGGCTCGGTACGTCTTTGAGCGTTAGCACAGTAGTGTCTTTAGGGATGGTAACCTGGGCATAGGCATTGCCGATCGAGACGGTAAAGGGATGTTCCTTGCTGGGCGAATCGCCGCTGAAATCGACGTTCAGCGAGTACACGCCAGCGGCCACATCGGGAGCCTCGAAGCTGCCGTCGGGGGCGATCTCGAACTCGTAGTTGGCGTATTTCGCAAAGTCCTTCGTTGAGGCGACATTGCTGATACTCAGGCGTCCGATCGAGTCGGCAAAGTCAATGCGCGCACGCTGGTCCTCGGGGATCAAAACCTTGCCCTTCACCACCGCTCCCGCCCCGCCGAGGGTGACGCGTGCGGTTCCTTTCGCCGGTACGGTGATGGCTATTGAGTGGTAGGTTTTTTCCCAGATTCCCTTCCTTTCTCGAAGCGCTCCAATGATCGCCGTTCCGGGAATCGCCCGGTCGATACGAAAGTCTCCCTGCGCATCGGTCGTCGCGGTGGCCGAGATGGAAATGGCGGGGTTTTCATTCGCCAGGGTCGGGAAGAACGCCTGCACTCTCTTGTCGACGAGCGGAGTTCCGCCGCATCGGGCGTTCCCGTCGATGCGCACCCAGGGAGACAGAGTGAGCTCAGACTTCGCGGCTCCCGATTCCACCGCCCAGCCACTCTCGTGGATGGCGAGCAGCTTGCAGGCCGGGAGATCGCCGGGCGACGGCACCTGGAGACCGAACCGCCCTTGCGCACTGGTTTTGGTGTGCGCCCCCCGGAAGCCATATTCGCTGACTTTTCCATCCCGGATATCCGCCTGCTGACCTGGGCGGATGAAGAGGACCTCGGCTCCTTCCACCGGCTGGCCATCGGGCGTACGGATGACGCCGGTGATGTTCTTTCCCACCTCGGAGGTGGTTCCCTTGCGACGGAGGATCACCTCGGCGGTCGTGGTGTTTTTGTCGACCTGCAGATGCTGCGCCTCCGGCCATCGACGCCCCTCGTCGAGCCTGTCGGAGTAGCCGGAAACACTGACTGCGAAGGAGATGTCATCACCCGCCCGCGCGGCAAAGCGGAAGCGCCCCTCGGCATCGAGGGTGCGGAGCTGAGGGTCCCAGGCGTTCTCTCGATCAATGAGCACCTGGGTGCGAGGCGGGATGGGTTTCCCGTCATCCAGCGTGACCTGACCTTTCACGATTACGCCTTTTTCCACAGTGATGTCCCCGAGGTCGATCTCGGTATCGGGCTTGACCGTGAAGACCGACGTCGAGCCGGTGACCCCATCGTCGGGTAGAGTGTCGCGCATGGCGGAGAGCAGCCAGAGTTGGCCGGCGGGGACATTGGTGAGTTCAAACTTCCCATCCACATCGGTGCCGATGGTCTGCTTGCCGAGGAAGCCTTCGGCATTGCGGTTTGCCTGGTCAATGACGATGGCCGCATGAGGCACCGGTTTGCCGTCCCGTACGAGGCGGCCCGTTACGGTCACGCCGCGATCGAGACGATACTCGGCCACGCTGCCATCCGCCCTGGCCGGGAAGATCTTTCGCGCGAGCTGTGGGGCTTCGATTTGAATGCCGAGGCCGGTGACGGCACCGGGTGGGAAACTGAGAGCGAAAAGCCCTTCCCGGTCGCTCACCGCCAGGGGATCGGTAGGAGAATGGCCGAACATCTTTCCCCGCGGGATTTCCGTCCAGACCGGCTCGATCTTGGCACCAAAGACCGGCCTGCCCTCGGGATCGAGGATCTTTCCACGGAGCACCGTATTCTCTGGAGGCGGAACCTTCAGGGTGACGGTGAACGTGCCTTTTCGCGGATCAGTTCGTTCCGCAGAGGAGGGGCTGAACCCATTGGCCGCGATGAGGATATTGAACAACAGCCCATCATCGACATCGGCGATGGTGAAGCGGCCTTCCGCATCGGTCGTCGCGGATTTTCCACAGTCCGGGTAGCACGATGGACAAAGCGGGCTGTTTCCCTCCCTTACCTGCGCAGTAGAGATGAGGACTCTTGCCTGCGAGACAGGTTTGCCGGTTTCATCGGTTACCGTTCCACGCAATTCTGCCGCGACAATCGCGCCCGGCAGCAGGAGCATCAGCAGGATTTCCCCGAGCCGGAGGAAGGAACATCGGGAAATGATGCGAGTCGGAGCGAGGGGAGAAGCTTGCATGGCGATGGGTAGGGAAGCGGACGGCCAGGCACCTGCGGGAGAGGCGCGAAGCGGTAAGCTGTTACTACGCGACGGGCTGTGCGGTTGGCGAATACTCTGACCGTATGAGCAGATTGTCTCCGTGATGGATGGACTCAGTTAGCGACTTTTCTCAGGCTCTACGTGAGCGCACGTATCTGCTGGGCGCGATCCTGCTTTTCAGGTCATGCGCTACTCCTGGTCGACCTGGAGCATGACCGGCTCGGGCTGGCGATAGGTGCGGATCAGGCGGGCGGTGTCGGGATGGCTTTCCAACTGCTTCCTGATCCGGGCGAGCCGGGCATCCCATTCGCTGCGGCTCCCCTGCCAGAGGAGGGCGGGTCGGAAAGCTCCGGCTGATCCGTCGCGGCGGAGCTGGACCTGGAGCCTTACCACGGCCGCCCGGTCGCCCCGGAAGGCGAAGATGACCGAGTCGAGCGGGAGCACGGGGCCGTCGCGGAATCCATCGGCCAGCGAGATGAGCCCCAGGCTGCGCAGGATGAAGAAATACTGGATGTCATGGCCGACGAGGATCTGCCGGGAGCCGGGGGGCAGGTGGTCGATGTGGCGGAGGGGGAACCAGGCCTGGATGGAGCCGGTCGCGCCCGGATTATTAATCAGCCAGCGCGCCGCGCTGACTTTCAGGCCCGTGTGGATGAGAGTGCCGATGTCCTGTTGCCCGGCTGGTTTGCCAAAGAGCACGCGCAGAGGCGAGCCCTTGGCGGCTGCCATCTCGAGCGATACGGCGAGCTTTGCTGTCTCGCGGAAAATAGGCGCTTCCGTTTTCCCGTCCGGAAAGACTGGTGGTATGGTCACGGGCTGGCTGGTTCCCAGCGCGGCCTGCTGGAAGGCCTGCAAAAACCCGGCGGTTGACTCGCGTAGGGCGCGGCTTTCCTCCGGTGTGATTTTGCGGCGAAACTCCTCAATGGTTTCCGGCTGCAGAGCGGAAAGGGAGAAGGATGTGACAAAATCCCTCACCTCGGTATCGCGGGAGGGAACGCCCACCAGCGGCACCTTGCCGCCCAGCCCGCGGCGGATGAAGAGCGCGGTCTCAAAATCCCGCGACGTCCCGAGATCGGGCCGGATGAGATCCCAATGCTGATCGAGTCCTTTGACGCCGACCGCCTGGCCGGCCATCTCGACGGCGGCGCGCAGCCCGGCAGGATACACGTCCTGTGCGATGCGCAGGCCCTCGGGCATGGCATCCATCCCATAGGCAAACATGGGCGGGGTGAAACGAAAGCCGATCTCCGGCAGGTCGATCACCTCAGGCGGCACAGCCTTTGAGACGCCCCGGAAGGTGTGGCGGGCATACACCGCGATGGTCGTGGGCGGTTCCTCTGCTTTCGCGCTGCTCGTCAGGAGGGAGACCAGCAGGCTGACAACTATGCCCAGGCGCAACAGACTCACGAAGCGGACATTGCCATAAGCGGTGGCAAAAGTCTTTAGCGTGTTTTTCGAAAATGCCCGGCGCACATCGCGCTCTCCCGGTGGTCAGAATTTCGTTTCCCGTTTCCTTTTATTAATAAAGGAAACGGGAAACGAAATTACCGGGGCGGTGCGGAGGGGGCAGCTTCCGCATTTTTCCGCTCCGCGATTTGACGAGCGGGGCATTCTCCGCCTAGAACGCCCCGATCATGAGTGTAGTCGCGGGGCTTTTCCAAAAAGCAGCCACGGGGCCGGATCGCCGCTGGTGGGTGCTCGGTGCGGTGGAGTGCGGGAATTTCGTCGTTTACATGGACGCCTTCATCGTGACGCTGGCGCTCCCCGCGATGGCGTCGCAGTTTGGCGTCGGCCTCCACGAGGTGAAGTGGGTGATGCTGTCCTACATGATCGCGCTCACGGCGTCGCTCCTGGTGGCGGGCAGGCTGGGTGACCGGATCGGGCGCAAGACCGTCACCCTCCTCGGCATGGCCGGGCTGGCGGGGGGTTCGCTGGCCTGTCTCCTCGCTCCCACGCTGGCCGTGCTCATTGTCTGCCGCGCGGTGCAGGGCATCGGCGGGGCGCTGGTGCTGGCCAATGTGATGGCGGAGATCACCGCCGTGTTTCCCAAGGTGGAGCGACGGAGGGCCATGGCGATCAATGCCTCCGTGCTGGCGATGGGGCAGGTGGTCGGCCTGCTGGTGGGCGGGGCCTTGATCGGGGCTTGCGGGTGGCGCTCGATCTTTCTCGTCATCGCGGGCATCTCCCTTGCGGGGCTGGTGCTCGATGTCCTCATCCTGAGGAATCAGGAGCGCTCGGGCGCGGGGCGGTTCGACCTGCCGGGAGCGTTGCTTTCGCTGCCACTGGTGGGAGTCCCGTTCCTCCTCGTCGAGAGGCTGGCCTCGCGGACGGCGCAGGGTTTTCCCTGGGAAGTGCTGGCGGTCGGGCTGGGCCTGCTCGCGGTCTTCCTGGTGGTGGAGCTCCGCACGGCCTCGCCGTTGCTCGACCCGAGGGTGTTTCGGCTGCGGGCGTATGTCTGCGGGTCATTCGCGGCGGCGGCTTACTTTGTGGCGGCAGCGTCGTGCTATTTTCTCGTGCCGCTGTATGCGCAGGCGGTGCTGGGGCTCACGCCGTTTCAGGCGGGGCTGCTCATGCTTCCGCTCTCGGTGGCTCTCACTGCGGCCAGTCAGGTCATTGGCGGACTTTCCAAGTACATCAGCGCCCGCGTCGTGGCGTCCCTTGGCCTGCTCTGCACGGCGGGGGGTGTCTTTGCCCTGTCCTTCCTGGGGCCGACGGCGATGCTCCTGGTCGTGGCGGGAATCGTGGCCCTCGTCGGGGCGGGCGGGGGGCTTTTTCACCCGCCGAACAACACCTCCGTCCTCGCGGCCGTGCCGCCGTCCATGCTCGGCTCGGCCAATGGGTTTTTCACCATGTCGCGGAACTTTGGTCAGGCGCTCGGCGTGTCGCTGGCGGCGGCCATTCTCGGCGCGACCGTGGCTGGCACGGGGGCGGGGAAGCTCCTGGCGGGGTATCACCCCGAGCATGCGCGGGAGACAGTGTTTGCGATTTACACCAGCGGGCAGAGCGCGGCGTTTCACGTCGCGGCGATCATTGGCGTGGCGGGAGCCATCGTGTCGGCCTTTCGCGGTCCTCCCATCGTGACTCCGCCCCCGGAGGATCTGAAGGCTCCAGCCACTGCCTCCAGGTAACATGCTCCGGCCCGGCGAGGGCATGAGGGATTCTACCGCCGGAATGGTAAAAATCCGGGGGCTGAGTTCTTTTCAACGGAACGAAACATCGGATTGCAGAACCTCCCGCCGCCTGCCAAGTATCCACCGCTGTGGTAGGAGTGATCGGTCGCAATACATTGGATCTCGTTTCCCGTCTGGGCGAGTTTGCCATGTTCGTGGTGGCGTCCTTCCGTGGAGCGATGGGGGCGCGGCGTCTGCCGAGGCGGATCGTGCGGGCCTTTTATGAACAGGGGGCGCTGTGCCTGCCGGTGATCCTGATCGTCGGCATCTTCACGGGCCTCGTCCTGGGTCTCCAGGGGTATTACGTATTGAGTCGCTTCGGATCGGAGGGGCTTCTCGGAGCGCTGGTTTCCCTGAGCCTCGTGCGGGAGATGGCTCCCGTGCTCGCGGCTCTGATGATTGTCGGACAGGCCGGATCGGCCCTCGCGGCGGAGCTCGGCATCCAGCGCAACTCCGAGCAGATCGTGGCGCTGGAGACGATGGGCATCGACAGCCATGGATATCTGGTGTCGCCGCGTCTGCTCGCCGCCATCATTGTTTTTCCTCTGCAAACCGCTCTTTTTGTCGCCATCGGTCTTTACGGAGGCAGCCTTTCGGGGTCCGTGCTGCTCGGTGTCGATCCCGGCATCTACTGGTCGGCGGTGGATCGTGCGGTCGAGATGGCGGATGTGCGCGAGTGCTTCATCAAGGCGGCGACCTTTGGCGTGCTCACGATCTCCATCTGCTCGTACTACGGCTACAACGCGCACCGCTGCTCCACAGCGACAGGCGCGCAGGCCGTGAGCGCGTCGACCACCCGGGCGGTGGTGCTGTCCAGCATCGTCGTGCTGGCGGTCGACTACGCCATCACCTCCTTCCTCGTCTAGTCCATGGCCGCGCCGCTGCTGCAAGTTTCGGGATTGCGCAAGAGCTTCGGCTCCCAGGAGGTGCTGTCGGGCATCAACCTCGAGGTGCAGCGCGGGCAGGTCTTCACCATCCTCGGCCCCAGCGGCGCGGGGAAATCGGTCTTCCTCAAATGCCTCGGCGGCGTGATCGCGCAGGACGCGGGGGAGGTGCATTTCGACGGCAGGCTGCTCTCGGCGTCCAACCCGGCGTCGGTGGCGGATTTTCGCCATCGGTGCAGCTTTCTGTTCCAGAGCAACGCGCTCTTCGACTCCCTGACGGCGCTGGAAAACGTGGCGCTCCCGCTGGAGCAAACGACCGATCTTTCCAGCCGGGAGATCCGCGAGCAGGCCATGGAGGCGCTCCGGCAGCTCGAGATCGACACCTTTGCCAGCCGGTCTCCCAGCCAGATGTCCGGCGGCATGCAGAAGCGACTCGCCCTGGCGCGAGCCATCGTCACGAAGCCCGAGCTGGTTTTCTTTGACGAGCCGACGGCGGGGCTCGATCCCCTGCGGCGCAATGCCGTCTTTGCCATGATCGCGCGCTACCAGCGGCAGCTCGCCTTTACCGCGCTCGTCGTCACGCATGACGTCCCCGAGGCGCTGGTCACGAGCGACCGCGTCGCCCTGCTCGAGGGCGGCCAGTTGCGCTTCAACGGCACCCCGGCGGAATTTTCCGCCTCGACGCTCCCGGTCGTCACGGGATTCCGTGACAGTGTCGAGGCACTTGGCAACACTCTTGCTGCATTACAGACTCCTGAAAAATGAAACCATCCCGTCTTGAGCTCCTCGTGGGCGTGTTTGTCCTCCTGGGACTTGCCGCCGTGCTTTATCTCACGATCAAGCTGGGTGCGGGCAATCTCCCCGCGGGCGACACCTACGTGATCGAGGCGCGATTTTCCAACGCCGGGGGGCTGCACAAGGGAGGCAGCGTGGTGATTTCCGGCGTGACCGTCGGGCGGGTGGAGGACATCCGGCTCGACAAGGACGACTTCAGCGCCATCGCGACGCTGCGGGTGCAATCCGTCCTGCATTTGCCGACGGACTCCATGGCGGCGATCAAAACATCCGGGCTGATCGGCGACAAATTCGTTGCACTTTCGCCGGGAGCGGATGAAACCTATCTGCAACCTGGCAATCGCATCACCATGACCGAATCATCCGTGGACCTGGAGTCGCTCATTGGAAAAATGGCCTTTGGTTCCGCGGACAAGCCGGCTGAGAGCCAGCCCACACCGCAACCTCAACCATGATCACGCCTCGTTTCTTCCTTCTTCTCGCAGCACTTGTCGCCCTGACCGTCCCCGCGACGGCCCAGAGCGTGGCGGAGCAAAAGGTGCGCACCACCAATGATGAACTCATCGCCATCGCCGAGAAGGTGCCGAACAACGAGGTGCTCATGCAAAAGGTGCGCCCGGTGCTGGAAAAGAACATGAGTTTTTCCGCCATGACGCGGCGCGCCATCGGGCCGGGCTGGAAGACCTTCACGCCCGACCAGCAGAAGAAGGCCATCTCGCTCTTTACCGACCTCATCATCCGCCGCTATGCCGGACGCTACACCATCGGCGAACGCCCCGAGGTGACCTACAAGGCGGCGGCCACGCCCGCTCCCGGCCGGGCCGAGGTGCCGACCGTGGTGCTCTACAAGGGCAGCAAATACGAGGTCATCTACCGCCTGGAGCAAAGCGAAGACTGGCGCATCACCGATGTGGTGGTGGAAGGCGTGAGCTTCGTGGGCAACTACCGCTCGCAATTTGACGCGCAGTATCAAAAGGGAGGCGCCACCGCCGTCCTGGCTGCGCTCACCAACGCCGTGAACAATCCTTAATGAAAAAGATCCTGTGCCTCTCGCTCGCCTCCGCGTTTTTCGTCGGTTGTGCGACTACCAAGAAAGAAGCGCCAGCAGCCCCTGCCGATGGCAAGGCGGCCGTGGGAGGCAAGGCGGCGGTCGCGTCTGCGGACGACCTCGACACCTACTCCACCGTGGCTCAGGTGCCAGACCCGCTCCAGCCGGTCAATCGCGTCACCTTCTGGATCAACCACCAGGTTTACCGCTACATCCTCAAGCCGGTGGCCATGGGCTACAAGTTCATCATCCCCGAGAAGGGGCGCGAGGCGATCGGCAACGCCTTTGAGAACGTCAAGTACCCGGTGCGTCTCGCCAACAACCTCCTCCAGGCCGACCTGCCCGGGGCTGGCAAGCAAACGGGTGCGTTTCTCGTGAACAGCACCGTCGGCATCGGCGGCCTCGGGCGTCCGGCCCGGCACATTCCCGCGCTGGCCGATCTGCCGCCGGCGGACACAGCCCAGACCTTTGCCAAATGGGGCATCCCGAACGGCTTCTATTTCGTGGTCCCGCTGATCGGCCCGACCACTCTGCGCGATGGCGTGGGTCTGGCGGGCGACTGGGCGTTGAACCCCATCACCTGGTGCGGATACGTGTGGGGCCAGCCGGTGTGGTACATCGCCGTACCGGCGGCGAATACGATGCGCTCGCTGCCGACGCAGCTCGACACCTATGAAGCGGCGACGAAGGATACGATCGATCGCTATCTCGCCGCCCGCACGGCGTACATCCAGTATCGGAACGAGGTCAACTCGCGCTAGTCTCGAGGGGCCGGTGATCTGTCCTGGCTCCAGAGAGGTCGATGAGCAGTGATGTCGTAACCATACCCAGGCCGGTCGAGCGACTGGCCGGGTGTGTCTGGCTGGTCCGGCTGATTTTCAAGGCGAGGCAGTTTGCCGCGGGCGAGCTGTCTCCGGAGTTTGCCGCGCGGTTCTGTCACCCGACGGGAGTCGACGGGCATTTTCTCGCCTTTTTCCACCTGACCCGGGAGGAAATCCTCGCGGTTTGCGGCCAGGACGATGCGGCGGTGGCGGAGTGGTTTCTTTCCTCGGCGGAACGAACCGCACGGATCGCGCAATGGAATCACGTCGCGCTGAATCTCGGGCGTCCCGGCTTTCCCATGGCGGAGCGTCTGGCTGTCGCTCTGCAAAGCGTCTATCCCAACCTCGCTCCGCGCAATCTCCAGACGGTCTTTGAGGTGCTCGAAGCCGACGATGCGCTTTCGGCGGGGCGCGTGATGTTTTTCCCGACGCCGCGCGAGATAGAGACCGACCGTGTCCGGCTCCGCCAGTGGCGGAAGGAGGATTTTGCGCCTTTTGCCGCGCTGAGCGCCGATCCCGAGGTGATGCGCTATTTCCCCGCGCCCCTGAGCGCGGAGGAGAGCGATGCCTATGCGCAGCGATGCCGCGACCTCATCGCGGAGCGCGGGTGGGGCTTCTGGGCGGCGGAGGAGAAGGCGTCGGGCGAGTTCATGGGCTTCATCGGCCTGCATATTCCGAGCGCGCCGCTGCCGTTCATGCCGTGCGTCGAGATTGGCTGGCGGCTGGCGCGGAAGTGGTGGGGCCGGGGCCTTGCCACCGAGGGCGCGCGCGGGGCGCTGGAGTTCGGCTTCCGTGAGCTGGACCTCGACTCGGTCGTGTCCTTTACCGCGCTGGTCAACCACCGCTCCGAAGCCGTGATGAAGCGCCTCGGCATGCAGCGCGAATCCACCTTTGAACACCCCGTCGTTCCCGCCGGACACGTGCTGAGGGAGCATTGCCTCTACCGGCTGGCGAATCCGCTTCGCCAACAGGCGTCTGTCTAGCCCAGATCGACGAGCGGGAAGCAGGCGCGCACGCTCTCGGGAATCGAGCGGGGGCGTCCCGTCTCCGCACAGACGTAGACCCACTCGGTTTCACCCTGCGCGAGCACCACGCCATCGGAGATGCGGGTGAAGCGATACCGGCGCGTCGAGGTGGCACGCTTTGCATTGATGATGCAGGTGGCGGCCTCGATCACCTCTCCCGCGTAGGCGGGGCGGAGATACTCGATATGATGGGAGCGGGCGAACCATGTCGCCCCATCGGCCCGGGCGGCGGCGGTGGCACCGGAGTCGTTGGCGTGCTGGATGGCGACATCCTGCATCCACTGGACAAAGACGACGTTGTTCACGTGGCCGTTGGTGTCGATGGCGGAGGCGGGGACCTCGATGCGGCGAGTGAGAATGCCGGGCGTGTCGGTGGGTGTCACGGTACGCCGGGATTCTCGTCGCAGCGGGGCCGGGCTGACAAAGGAATTCTTACGCCCGGATGAAGCGCCCGCTCAGCGCGACGGCGATGAGGAGCAGCGTGATGAGGGCGAAGGCGACGGAAAGCGAGGAAAGGTGCGAGATGAACCCGATCGCCGCCGGGCCGGCCAGGATGCCTGCGTACCCCAGCGTCGTGATGGCGGGAATGGCGACATTTTCCGGCATGATTTTTTGCCGTCCCGCGGCGGAGAACATGACGGGCACGATGTTGGAGCAGCCGATGCCGACGAGGGCATAGCCGACCAGCGCGGTGGGCCAGTACGGGTAAAGCGTGACCCCGATGCCGAGGGCGGCGCAGATGCCGCCGAGGAGGACGACCTTGGGGCCGCCGAGGCGGTGAACGATGCCGTCCCCGGTCAGCCGTCCGAGAGTCATGGTGCAGGCAAAAGCGGCATAGCCAAGCCCGGCCTGCGCAGGGGTCATGCCGTGGTGGGAGATGAGAAACACGGCGCTCCAGTCGAGCATCGAGCCCTCTGTGAGGAAGACGATGAAGCAGACGATGCCGATCAGGAGCACGATGCCATGCGGCACAGCGAAGAGCGGCCCGTCGCTGCTGCTGCCGTAGGGAAGCAGGGTGCGCACCGAGGCGATGATCGCGAGGGCGATGAGGATCAGCACCACCACGACGGCGAGCAGCGGACTCACGCCCAGCCCGAGCAGCATGGTCACGCCCGCCGCTCCGGCGATGCCGCCGAGGCTGAACATGCCATGAAAGCCCGACATCATGGTTTTCCCGCTGGCCCGCTCCACGATCACGGCCTGCACGTTCATGCTCACGTCGAGCGAACCCACCCCCGCGCCGAAGGCGAGCAGGCTGATCATCAGGCCGGGAAGGCTGGAGAGCGTGGCGAGAAAGGGCAGCGCCACGGCGAGCAGGATGCTCGACGCGGTGATGACCACGCGGCAGCCGAGCTTCGCCGAGAGCGCACCCGCCAGCGGCATGGCCACGATGGACCCGGCCCCGAGGCAAAGCAGGAGGAGGCCGAGCATTCCGTCGTCGATCTGCGCCCGGGCCTTGGCAAAGGGCACCAGCGGAGCCCATGCCGCCATGCCGATACCCGCGATGAAGAAGACAATGCGGGTGGAAATCTGCTCGGCGCGGCCAGGTGTCGGTTGCGAAGTCATCAGGAGAAAGGCGTTCGGTGAAACGGTGAAGCCCGCAAGGTAGCTGCGAACTCCCGCGTGGCCAGCGGGATGTTTATTTTTTGCAGGCCCGGGCCATCGCGCCGCGCCGGTCGAGCAGGTCGTCGGCGAGGCTGATGATGAGCTCGTTGGGCATGGCCTGCGGGCGGCTCTCCCGCATGGTCGAGAGGCACTTCTTTTCCTCGCCGGGCTCGGTGAGCGAACACAGCAGCGAATACGCCACAGCCGTCGAGCGCGAAACGCCCGCCCAACAGTGGACGAGGAGATTGTCCGCGTCGGTGATGCCCCGGCCAAACTCCAGGATTTCCGCGATCTTTTCCGCCGTCGGCAACACCTGCTCGTCGGTCGGTGCGGAGATGTCGTGCATGTAGGTGAAGTGTGCTTTCGCCTCCGGGGCCAGCTTGCCGCGCAATTTCTCGATGTGACTGCCCCGATCCATCCAGACCGGGTCCCAGATCGAGATCACGTGGCTGAAGTTCGACAATTCCAGCGCGTCCAGCTCGTGGACGCCGCAGATCGTCAGCTTCGGAAACCGCTCTGTCACCATACCTCTCGTCACTTGGGACATAGCATGTCCGATGCCGTCACGGGCAGGCAATCCCAACCCGTGTTTTGCCTCATTCCCCGAGGGGAATCCGGCGCGTTACGCGTTCTCCTTTTGAAAAATTGCCAGCGTGGTCGTCTCCATGAACCGGCGGTTGTTCTCCACCATCTCGACGATGGTATTGTGCAGCGGGCAGGGTTCGCCCTTGCCGCACCAGTCGGGGCCGAAGGGACAGCGGGAAGGTTCATCGGTCTGCTCAAAGAGCGCGACGATGTCAAAGAGGCAGATCTCGCTGGCAGGCCGCGCCAGCGTGTAGCCACCACCCGGGCCGGGCTGGCCGTTGACCAGGCCGGCGGCGGCGAGCTGGGTGAGGAGCTTGGCCGTGAGGGCGAGGGAGATGCCCCGCGCCTTGGCGATTTCGCCCGAGCCTGCCCGCCGCGTGGGGTCCGCCGCGAGGTAACTCATGACGGCGATGCCGTTCGCGGCGGTTTTCCCATAGATGAACATCCGGTCAGGCTGCCATACCGGTCATCATTTCGTCGATATCCTCTTCCGGGGTGCCGATCGTCTTGATGTCAAAGGTCTCGACCAGGAACTTCGCGACATTGGGCGAGAGGAAGGCCGGGAGCGAGGGCCCGAGCCGGATGCCCTTGACCCCGAGGTGAAGCAGGGCGAGGAGCACGCAGACGGCCTTTTGCTCGTACCACGCGATGTCGTAGGAGATCGGGAGGTCGTTGATGTCCGCGAGGCCGAGGACTTCCTTGAGCTTGAGCGCGATCATGACGAGAGAGTACGAGTCGTTGCACTGCCCGGCGTCGAGTACGCGCGGGATGCCGCCGATATTTCCGAGGTCGAGCTTGTTGTAGCGGAACTTCGCACATCCGGCGGTGAGGATCACGGCGCTCTGCGGCAGCTTCTGCGCGACCTCCGTGTAATAGCTGCGTCCGCTGTGGCGGCCATCGCAGCCCGCGAGGACGACGAAGCGCTCGATGGCTCGGGAGTTCACCGCGTCGAGGACCTTGTCGGCGAGGGAGAGCACCTGATTGTGGGCAAAGCCGCCGACGATCGTGCCGGTCTCCAGCTCGCGCGGAGGGGCGCAGGTCTTCGCCTGGGCAATGATCGCGGAGAAGTCCTTCGCTCCGCCGCGCGATGCGACGGGAATGTGCTTCGCGCCGGGATAACCCACCGCGCCCGTGGTGTAGAGCCGGTCGAGGTAGGTATTCTGGCTGCGCAGCGGGACGAGGCAATTCGTGGTCAGGAGGACGGGGCCGTTGAAGGCCTCAAACTCCGCAGTCTGCTGCCACCACGCGCCGCCGTAGTTGCCGACGAAGTGCGGGTATTTCTTGAAGGCGGGATAGTAGTGCGCGGGCAGCATCTCGCCATGCGTGTAGATGTCGACTCCGGCGTCCTTGCTCTGCTCCAGCAGCTCGCCGATGTCCTTGAGGTCATGCCCGCTGATGAGGATGCCGGGCCGTTTTCCGACACCGATATTTACCTGCGTGATCTCGGGATGGCCGAAGGTCGAGGTATTGGCATTGTCGAGGAGCGCCATGGCGGTGACGGAAACCGCGCCTGCCTTCATCACCAGCGCGATGAGCTGATCCATGCCGATCGAGCGCGTGGTGGCTTCGAGGCCCTCGTAGAAAAAGTCGTCGACCTCCGCGCTGCGGTAGCCGAGCGCGCCCGCGTGCTTTGCGTAGGCCGCGATGCCCTTGATGCCGGTGATGAGGAGTTCGCGCAGGGAGCGGATGTCCTCATCGGGCTCGGCGAGGATGCCGACAATCTGCGCCTTGCGGGCGAAGTGCGTCGCGTCGCCGCGCCAGGTCGCGCAATCCGGCAGATCCCCGGTATCGACTCCGCCAGCGGCCCGCCATTGGGTATCGAGCTGGTCGAGACGACGCTGGCCGTCCTCGATGCGGGCGACGAACCAGGCGTCATCCCAGTTGGCATTCGTGATGGTCGAGAAAAGGCTCTCGATGACAAAGTCCGTGTGCGCGCTTTCCCTCTGGCCGAGGTCGGCGACGCGCTGCACGTAAACCGCTATGCCCTTGAGCGTGTAGACCAGCAGGTCTTGCAGGGCGGCGGTGGTTTCGGGTTTTCCGCAGACACCTTTGATGGTGCAGCCGGAGTTATTGGCGGATTCCTGGCACTGGTAGCAGAACATGGCGGTTTTTCGGAGTATGGGGTGGTTATTGACTACGCCCGGGCGGTCATCGCGAGGGCGGCGGGGAAGAGAACGTGATTCTCGAGGTGAATGTGGCGATGCAGGTCGGTCTCCAGTTCCTCCAGGCCGGAGAACAGCGCGCGCCACGTATTGCAGGCCTCGGCGGGCGGCGTGTAGTCGTGGGTCAGCGTCCGGAGCCGGGCCAGAGCATCGCCTGCGTCGTCATGCTCCTCGATCATCTGCGCGACCGGGCCGTCGAGCGTCCACTCCGTCGCGCCACTGTCGTCGGCGGCCTTGATGGCGGGGAAAAGTATCTCCTCCTCCTTGCGCAGGTGGCTGTCGAGTTCGACGAAGAGCTGCTCAAAGACCGCGAAGACCTCCGCGACGGAAGGCGTGTGGCCGCCATGCACCTTCGCCACCCGTGCCGCCATGGCGTGGAGGCGGGGAAGTTCCCGGCGGAGATAATCGTGATGCGTCTCGACGATGTAGGCCGCGAGTGCGGCGGGCGGAAGTTCCGCCGGGTTTTGCTCCGGAGCGGGACGTCCGGCGGATTCCGCCGCCAGATCGGCCAGCACCCCGTCGAGCGCGATGCCGCGCTGCTCGCAACTGGCGCGCAGGGTTTGCCCGCCCTTGCAGCAGAAGTCGATGCCCAGCGCCTGAAAGATGCGCGAACGTCCCGGCCGCTCCGCCACCAGCGAGCCCACGGTGCGCTCGGGCAGGGGAGTTTCGGGAGATTCGGTCGGGAAGGAATGGTGATGCGCACTCATGATGGGAGCACTTCAGCGCAACCTCCGGGATAAATAAAGATAAAAGTATCTTTATTTCATTAATGGAGGGTTGAGCGGGCGGAAAATGAGCAAAAGAAAGCCGCCTTTCCGTGGGAAAAGGCGGCTGAAAGAGCGGGGAGAGGCGACGCTTTCTCGTCAGGCTTCGAGCTTGAGGACGACCTTGCGGACGGACTCCGGCTGGCCTGCGACGACGTGGCAGCTCGGCAGGTGGGCCTCGTCCTGCCAGAGGACCATGAATTTCCCGGCGGAGAGGATCACGGATTCCGCATCGGGGATGACGTGGTACTTCGTCACGTCCTTGGCTTCGTTAAAAGGCACGTCGACCGTGAGCGTGTTTACCGGGGTGAAATACAGCGTCTCGCGGCCGGAGATGATGTATTGAATGTCGACGTAGCGGCGGTGGTTCTCGAAGAACCGGGTGGCCGGATCGTGCGTCTCGTAGGACTGCACGATGGCGACGAGGCGCTCGCCGTCGAGCTCGATGCGTTCATCGGGGGCGTCGGGCGGGAGGCTTTGGAGAAAATCGAAGCCCAGTTTCCAAAGCGGCCCGAGGTGATGGTAGCGGTGAGCCTGGGAGAGAAAATCGAGGATCATGGGAGGAGATGGGTGTCTGCCGGGAGCGATCTTTCACCCCCGGCGCGAACGGCTCAGGAGTTAGCGGGTCGGGAGTGGGGGTACGTAATTGTCGTGGCCGCCGTGCTTCTGCCAGCCGCGGAGGACGAGAACCATCGGGACCAGTGCAACCGCCGAGATGCCGACGGTCCAGAGGAAGGCGACGCGGTAGTTGCTGCCCGTCGCATCCATGAGCATGCCGATCAGCAAGTTGCCGATGATGAGCGCGCCGCAGCCGAAGACATTCAGACCGCTGGAGAACTGGCCGAAAAACTCGGCGGGGAACAACTTCATCGAGGTCGCCCGCTGGGCCAGATTCCAGGCCATGGTGGGCAGGGAGAAGGCGATGGAGTAAACCAGAAAACCGGTCGCGCTCCCGATAAAGAAGAAGGCCAGTATCGCTCCCACGACGATGATCGCGATCGCGCCGATGGCGACATGGATCGGCGAAAATCGGTCGCAGAGCCAGCCGAGTGGATAGTAGAAAACGAGCGAGATCAACGCAGTCATCGCGAAGACATGGCCCATCTCGCCCATCTGAAGCTGGAGGGTGTTGCTGGCAAAGAGCGTGATGAAGTTGCCCGCACAGTTGAGCGAGGCGGTGACGAGCAGGTAGGCGAGGAAGAAGTTGCGATAAAGCGGGATCTGGAGGCACTCGCGGAAGTAAACCACAAAGGTTTTGAAGAAGCCCGTGCGCTCGGCTTCCGGCTGCGGCGGCGGATAGGTGCCTTCCTTGACCTTCCAGCACATGAGCAGGAAGAGGATCGTGTAGGCAATACCGACGCCGATGAAGATCTCGTGACGATGGGTCATGAGATGAGGAAATACGAAGAACAGGAAGATGGCGCTGCTCAGCGTGCCGATGATGCTGAACCACGCGAGGAAACGCGACATGACCTGCAGCGGCACGACGTCGCGGATGAGCCAGTTGTAGGCGTTCACCAGCACCATGTTGAGAAAGTGGAAGGTGACGACAAAGAGGCACATCAGCCAGATGACGATATTGGCCTCCGTGAAGGCGGGAGGGAGCGACTGGTGGAAGGTGTCGCTGATCCATTTGCCCAGGTCGGGAGCGAAACCGACAGCGACGACAGTAGCGGCGGTCAGGGGTGTGGCGACGATGAGCAGCGGGATGCGTCGGCCCAACGAGGTGCGCAGGTTGTCGCACCAGCGGCTGATCGAGGGCAGGAAGAGCACGTTGACCAGACCGGCGAAGCTGCCGGTCATGATACCGATCATCGTGTCGGAGGCATTGAGATGCTTCACGAAGATCGGCAGGAAGCGACCGAAGACGGTTTCGAAGAAGTAAAAGGCGAAATCTCCCCACAGGAGCCAGAGGGAAAGAACGACCAGGCTTTTCTTGGAGTAGACGAGGGAACCGGCGGTATAGACGCCGGGCGGAGTGCCGGGCTGGGGAGGATTAATCAGGGTAGGGTTCATTCGGGACGTTTCTGATGACGGCCCGCAGGGCGAGGCCGAAATGAACTCTTACCAATACGTGTTGGCGTCTAGGTCCGTCAATTCAGGACGGTTGACGCCGGGACGGACTCGATGTGGTAGTCGAAGAACAGGACGTTGCGCACATTGCCATGGACAGGCTTGGGAGCCTGCTCCGGTATGTTCACGGTTGAGGCGTTGATTTGGTCAAAGTCCTGGATCATCCACTGTTTTGTGGCCTTGAAGCCTGGAATTTGCTGGATGACCTGCATGCGCATCGGCAGGCCGTCCGGCTGCCCCTTGCCAAAAGGGCTGTAGACACCGAGAGGGCTGGATTCATTGACGAAGCCTTTGAGCCGCGAGGGGTTCCAGTAGCACTTGCCCTGCGACATCTGCATGACGGTTTTCCACGCGGGGCACATGAGGGCTGGGGCGTCGCGGGTGATGGTGTCCGCAGGCGGGAGATCCCAGTACGGGGCCAGGAATGCGCCGAGGTCGTTGTTTTTGATCCGGTAGGTGGTCCGGATGCTGTTATCGCACTGGCCGGGGAGCGTGCCCTGGTTGTCGCCGGCGTATTGGGCGATGGCGATGCCGATGGCCTTGAGATTTCCCACGCATTTTGCGCGATTGGCCAGGCCGACAGACTGCTTGTACCCCCCGAGCACGAGGGCGGAGAGGATGCCGATGATCGCGACGGCGATGAGGAGTTCGACCATGGTAAACGCAGCACGGTTGCGCCGCGATGGGTTGCGGGGAGCGTTCATGGGGTGGCGGGGGTGGCTTCGGGGTTGAACCAGTTTTCCGGGTTGGGAGCCAGATACGGGGGGACGCCCTGAATGTCGCAGATGATATCACCTGCGGCCCAGAGAGCGAGCTCCCAAATGGCGTTGGTTTGAGATTGGTCGGGCGCGTAACTCAATGGCCCGGGCGAATATTGCGGCAGCGTTCCTCCGATCATGGGATCGGCTCCGGCATTGGACCCTCGCAGGAAGGCGCGCACCCGGCCATCCGGGGAGATCAGCGCGCAGCCATACTCGCCCTGGTGGATGCCGGACACGGAGACCGAGATCGACGACGTTCCCGCCGGGACAAAGAAGGAGAGCCGCCGCTGGCCGATGCCTGCAAGGTGCAGCTTTGAGCGGGCGTCGAGCACGGTGCGGATGTTGTCCCCGGCGATCCGCCAGGCCCCGGTGATGGAATCCTGCATGCGGAGGCGGAAGACATCGCCTGCCTTGCCGCTGATCTCCAAGGGGATATCGAGCTTCTCATTGGGTGAAAACTCCCGTTCAAAGACGGTGACGCCTGACGCATTGCTCACCGTGAGGTGGCTCTTTTGCGCATCGGTCCGGGCCGATCCATAGGGCTTGCGGATGACGGTGGGGCGTGCGGCGTCCGTGGTGAGAGAGATGGCTGCTGACTGATCCCTCGGACCTCGCTGCCACAGATCCCCGGAGGAAGGAAAGTCGCGAATGATCTCGTCGCGGAGGCGGGTCTCGGCCTTGCTCAGGAGGAGCGGCGCTGCATCCGGATCGTTTTTTGCATAGAAGCGGGCCATCCGGGCAAGCGTGTCGGGGGTGAAGTTCATCTGCTCGGCGAGCTCCTTGCCGAAGCCCTCGCGGTCGATGAAGGCAAAGTCGCGAACCATCGACTTCAGCACCATGTCCATGTCGGCGCGATGGCCCGCCTTTTCCGCGACGTAGGCGATGGCGTTCACGACGAGCGGATTGAGATGAGCGGGATAAAAGGGCGAGGTCGGCCTGCCCTCGGTATCGGCTGAATAAGGCCACGAGGCGCGCGGGGCATCCCAGGCTTTTCGCAGCCAGGCGGTGCTGGCCTCGAGGGATTTCCAGATCGCTTCGTCGCCGGATTGTTCCTGGTATTCCGCGAGTGCGGTCAGGAGGATGCCGATGAGGAACGGGCAGTTGCCGACGCGCTGGAGCGGGTCGTGATCGGGAGGGAGCTTGTGCGCCCACGCTCCGCCGAGATCGAGCGTCTGCGACTTGGCCGCGACCGCTGCGATCTGGCCTGCGGCCTTGAGGTAATCGGGGTCGGGGCGGAGTCTATACAAGCCCATGAGCGCCTTGATCGACCAGCCGGCCGAGCGTTCATGGGTGCCGAGGGATTTGAAGGACGGGGCGATGGCCCAGGTGAGGTGCTCGCCGAGTTCCAGCGTCGCCTCGGCCACGCGAGGGTCTCCGGTCAGGCACCAGGCGTCGGCCATGCCGTCGGCCCAGGTGTGGCCGTTGGTGCCATCGGTATGCTCGTCGTAAGCGTGGCTCCAGGTCGCCTGCTTCGGGCGGTTGGGGCCTTCCCATACGCCGGTGTGTCCGATCGAGTGCTGGTGATTTGCGCCTAGGTAGCGGGGATCGGGGTAGGCGTGAACGATGTCGACATCGGCCTGGTGGCGCGCGGCGCGCAGGGCGAGTCGGAAGTAATCGGTATTGCCTGTCCTGGCGAACTGCTGGAAGAAGCAATGCGCCAGGTCGTATTCGTTATTACCCCAGTTGCGCTTCCGTTCGCCGAACCAGTCGCCGTAGTTGAAGAAGCCGTACTCGCGCTGGGCGCGGGCGAGGTCCATGTGCTGCTCGTAACTACGGGAGACGAATTCATCCCAAAGCTCAAACTGTACGCCTTCCGGAGCCGGGATGTTGCCAAGCGCGCGGGTCGATGCATACCAACTTGCCGGGACGATCGCCACCAGCGGCGACTGGATTTCCGCGAGCAGCTCCTTGCGGGGAATCTTGCCGGAAAGGTCGATGGCGAGCCGCTCGGTCGTCGACATGCCCCACTTGAACCGGTAGTTGCCGGAGACGAAGGGAAACTTCAGGTGATACGGCAGGTCGTCGCCGAAGGTCGGGCCGGGCAGTTTGGGGAGCAGTCCGATACGGATGCGATTTTTGCCTGCGGAGAATCCCTTGGGCCAGCGCTGCCAGAAGTCGAGGACCGCGATTCCGATGCCGGAGGTCTCGGTGGCGATGGACCAGCCTCCCGAGGTTCTGCCGCCGGGCTTGGTCTGGCCGTCGATGGTCCAGGTGCTTTCGAGATCGCTGGATTGAAAGACTGACAGCTCGCGCCCCGAGGCGAGGCGGCTGCCCTTGTCTTCCGGTGTGGGGAAGTTGGCGAGCACCTGGGTGACGGGTTCCGGTGCCACGAGGTTCAGGTCCAGCGAGGCAATGTCGGTGAACTCATGGGAGAGATCGTCATTGATATGAGTATGCGCGACCTCCACCACAGGGGAGGCCCGGCGGAAGCTCAGCCGGGTCGTGTAGCGCATGAGCGACTGGCCGGAGCCATCGCCGTAGCGCCCGTCCACGCGGATCGTGATTCGCTCGGGGCCGGACTCCTCCACGGCGACCGACTCGGGGGGAAGCGCCGAGGTGGAATAGGCCGTGCCGTCGATCGCGGTGAGCGTGATGCCGTTGGCGTCGCTCTGCCAGGCAGGCTCTGCCTTGTCCGATGCGCCAACCGCTTTTGCGATCAGGTTGAACCGGGTCTTGTCGATGGTGACCGTCACCGCCCCGGTCGAGACCTGGAGGGTTTTGTCATCCTGGGTCAGCGTGAGCGGGTTGTCCTTGGGTTGTGCGGGGGCTTTTTTTGCGAAGCTGACATAGCCTGTCACCGCTTCCTTTGCTTCGACCTTCACGCGGCTCTCGATAAGCAGCCAGCGGATGCTGCCATCGGGCCAGCGCGAGGTGACGGTGAACTGGGCGGGAAGCGGAGAGCCTTCCGCATTCGAAAATCGCGCGCCGTCCTTCTTGAAAATCGCGCCCTGGGGCAGCGGAAAACCAAAGCGCACGCCGGCCTCCCTCCCGACGCCGGCCTCCTCGGTGAATGTCACCGGGATGCGGTCGGCGATGCCTGTCCCCTTTTCCGTCGCAGGCTCAGAAAAAGGCGCAATGCCAAAGGGGATCGCAGGACGCGGGCGCGGAAAGGCAAACGGAGCAGTCTTTTCCAGCTTGTCGGCGGTCAGCCCAAGATTGGCGGCTGACTCGTATTTCACCCACTCGTTCTGAAAGCGGTACGCGTCGTCCTGAGCCTGCGCGGTGAAGGCCAGCACGCTGAGAAAAGACAATACCTGGAACGGTCGGGAGAGAATCATGGAAGGAATTACCGTTAAATATACCGACAATAAATAGCTGTCAAAGAATTTGCCTCTTTCGGTGACCGCATCCCTCTAGCAGAGGAGGAATGAGATGTGGGACGAGGAGCGGGAAAATAGAGGATACGCGAGAATTGGAAGAAAAACTTCGTTGATGAGAATGATAATTACCGTTATATTTCATCCATGCATCGAAACTCCCCTCTGATGGCCTTGATGGCTGGTTGCGCCCTGTTTTCACTGACGGCTTCCTCGTCGTTGGCGATGTCGAAAGAGGAGCTGGCAGAAAAGCTGGCTCTGGGCGGTACGGCTTCCTTCAAGGAGATGAACATCCTTTACGAAAACACAGGCAAGGTTCAGACGCCTGAGGCCAACACGGAAAAGGCGTCGCAGGTGCGCATGATTCGCGGCGAGGTGGTGGGGAAGGATCGGCTGCTTTTTGAGGTGCGCTTCGATCACCCTCCGGTGCTGGATCGCTCGTCGTTCTGCCTCTACATCGACATCGACAACGACACGGCGACGGGGCGGCAGGACGAGGGGGTGCAGGGAGTGGACCTGATGGTCGCGCTGGAAACCGCGCAGGGCAAAGCGCCGTACGTGCTGTTCAAGAATCCGGATTTCAGCGTGGAAAACACGAAGGTGCGTGCGGCGTGGGATGGGGCCAATCTTTACATTACCCTGGAGCTGCCGCTGCCGGACCAGGCGTCGGCTGCGCGCATCTTCCTGCTCTCCACGAAGGACGGCGGAGCGAGTAATTTCCGCACGGCGAACGATACGCTGCTCGAGCTGGTGCCCTCCGACAAATCCCTGCCTCCGCTTTGAGGTGGCCGCGCTGGTCTGGCCCCGGCTTGCGCTTTTCTGCCTGCTGCCCCTGGGGGTAGTCGCGGAAGCGCGGGACGATGGCGGGTTCTGGCTGGGCGATGGATCGTTCCGCGCCCATGTGGCGGCGGATGCGGATGGGCTGAGGGAAAAGTACGGTCCGCGCTTTGATTCGATCCGGGTGGATCGGGTGGAGGGCGGAGGGGTGGAGTTCCTTGGTGAGGAGGGGTTGGTCGATGAGTTCAGTTCCCGCTGGTCGCCGCCTCCCGGTTATGATGAGGGATTCGAGGGAGGGTTTCTCAAGATCGGCGTCGGGCTGCTGCGGCGCATGCGCGTGACGCCGTATCGATTCTGGGACCAGTATCCGGTGCTGCAGGCTGCGACGACGGAGCTGGTGGAGAGATCGGCCTTGCAGGCGGTCTTTGAGCAGCGACTCGACGCCGGGCGCTGGCGATATCTCTATCGCAAGACGATCGCGGTCGATCCCTCGCGGGGACGGGTGGAGATTTCCTACGAATTTCAAAATACCGGCCGCGAGTGCATAAGCTTCGATCAGTACAATCACAACTGGCTCTGCATGGAGCGCGGCCAACCGTGGGTGTTTGCCACTTCGTTGCGCTCCGGCATTCAGTGGCTGGGGGCGGCCAGTGCTGTCGCGGGAGGGATGCGGTTTGAAAAAACGCCCGCTGCGCCTCTTTATTTCACCGCGGAGCAGAGGGAGCGTCCATTGCTGGGCTGGGCGAGGTGCTCCGATGGACGGCGGGAGGTGACGATGATCGCCCGGCTGCCGGTGTCGCGCCTGTCGATCTTTCTGAAGGACGGATTTCTTGCCCCGGAGATCTTTGGGGCGTTCCGAGCGGAACCTGGGGAGAGCGTTTCCTGGAAACGCATCTACATCTTCCGGGCCGGGCGGGAGGCGCTGCCCGGAAAAGGAGAAAGGCAGGACCAGGTGTTGCTCCCGGTCCTGCCTTCCTCCTGAAAGTCGAGCTGTATTGCCTTAAACTGCCGCGGAACGTCGGCGGGAGCGATAGATGCCTGCGATGGCTGCTCCGCCGACAAGGGCAAGCAGCGCTGTGGTCGATGGTTCCGGGACGGATTGGGCCACGAAGTTCAACGTGGAGGTGTTGTTGGTGTAGGTCGCACCCTGATCTGCGGTGTAGAAGGTGTCGCCGATGCCTGATTGTCCGCCGGTTCCAGAGGTGGCTTGAGTAAAGTTGATAGCCCTGTTGGTCGCGTTGCTGTCGAAGGAGAGTATGATTCCGTAGTTGCCGCCTGCTGCAAGCGAGTAAGAGTTTTCGAGATTGAAGGTCATGTAGTTCTCGTTGCCGTATGTGATCGGAACGACGGCAGATTCTGAATACAGTGGCGAAAATGGAGATGAGGGAGACGCGGTTAAGCTGGCGAGCGAAACGATGGAAATCGTCATATTTGCTCCCAGTGCCGTAGCGGTAACTTGGTCGCTGTAAATAAAGAGCGTTATCTTGTCCAAGCTCACCGCAGATGTCGTGGAGAAGCCAAATCCTACCCAGCGGTTGTTGCTGGTAGGCGTTGATCCATAGTTCCGAAGCTGGATGTTGCCAGTTGGTGTGGTGACGGTGTTGGAGCGGATCACGTCCGAGGTGGGGAGTGTGTCGGTAAAAAGGATGGTCGCCGCGGGGGAGCTTGCGATTCCGAAAACAGAAACGGCCAGGATGATTGTCTTCAGGAGGGTGATTTTCATATCAATTAATCGGTAATACATTAAAAATTACCGCTAATTGTCAATCGTTAATTTTGTTGGCCTGAGTCGTCTGGGTGGGTACTTTGCGAGGTATGCGGATCAATCAGGCAAAGATTGCCAATGAGTTGGGGGTGTCGGTGATTACGGTTTCGCGGGCGTTGCGGAACCATCCCGATCTGGCGGAGGCCACGAAGGAGCGCATCTTGGAAAAGGCGCGTGAGCTCGGCTATACCCGCCTGCGCACGCCCAAGCCGTCGAGCACCCTGCGGCGGGCGGCGGTGGTGTTCTATGGAACCTCCCAGGTCGATCCGCTGGCCTCCGGAGTGAGGCGGCTGATTTTTTTTGGGCTGCATCAGCAGTGCAAGGCGCTCAACACCGAGACGGCGATCGAGATGCCGTCGATGTCGGAAGTCCCGGCGGCGGTGCGCAATCGTTCCGTGGAGGCGGTTTTTCTCTTTGGCCGTTACACGGCGGAGACGGTGAAGAGCCTCGGGGACATCCCGGCGATAGCGGTCAGCAGTTATGCGGAAGGTATTGATCTTCCGCGCATTACGGCGGATAACTTTGGCGGCATGAGGGACGCGGTGAGTCATCTGGTGGAGCATGGGCACCGCCGGGTGCTTTTCATTCGCGAGGAGGAGCCGCTGACCCAGATCTTTCTAGAGCGGGAGCGGGGTTACGAGTGGGTCATGCGCAAGAACGGGCTGCCGGTGGAGGTTGCGACATGGAACCTCGAGACCGACCCCCGGCCGACGGTCCTGGAAGGTATCCCCAAGGGTTCGGCCATCGCATTTGCGAGTGACAGCCTGGCTGGGGCGGCGATGGATTACTTTGAGTCCAAGGGGTGGGAGCTGCCTCGGGATTGCAGCATGGTGTCCTTTGACGACACGGCCCCGGCTTCCCGGAAACTGACCTCTTTTTCGCCAGACTGGACCCTCATGGGAAAGATGGCGGCCGACCTGCTGCTGGCCTGGCCAGGGTTGCCCCGACGGACCCCTGTGGAAATTCGCGTCCCGGGCCGATTGTCCATCAAAGGATCGGTAGTTTCCTCCTAGTTTTTGTCATTTTCCGAAACTTCCTGACGGTAGCTTTTTATTTCTGATTGATAAGTAACGGTATTTATCGTTGCTTATATGTCATGAAATTTGTCGGATGCCTTGGGGCGTGCGTTGGGATCTTTTTGTTCTCCGCGAGTGTTCCGCTGATGTCATCGGGAGCGAAGTCGGAGACCGTGGTGGTCCTGGTGGGGGATTCCACGGTGGCGGACTGGGCGAAGGAAAAGCCTGCGCGGGGCTGGGGGCAGCTTTTGCCGGAGTATCTGGTCGGCGATGTCCGGGTGGTCAATCTGGCCGTTTGCGGAGCGAGCACGAAGACGTTCCCAGACACGGGGAACTGGCAAAAGGCGCTGGCGAGCGGAGCGCGGTACATGCTCATCCAGTTTGGGCATAACGATTCGCACGCGCCGGACAAGCCCGAGTCCACCAAGGCGGATGGGGAGTTCACCTCGAACCTCGAGCGATTCATTACCGAGGCCAGAGCCGCCGGGATCACGCCGATCCTGGTGACGCCGGTGCATCGCCGGATGTACGGCGCGGATGGCAAGCCCTCGACTGAGCTTGCGCCGTATGCGGCCGCGACGAGGAGGGTGGCCGAAAAGATGAATGTGCCGCTCATCGATCTCTATACGACCAGCGGCGAGTATTTTGAAAAGATCGGGGAGGCGGGTTCCGTGGGGATCACGGTATCGGATACGGATCGCTCGCACTTTACCGAGCAGGGAGCGCGGCAGATCGCGGGGTTTGTGGCCGTGGGGCTCAAGGACGCGTCGCCGGAGGCGGCCCAACTGGTGAAGCCATGAAGCCGCGCATCGCTCTGGTCGGAGTATCGGGGTTCGCCGGGGTCTACTATGAGGACCTGGTGAAGAGAGCTGCCGCGGGGGGGATCGATCTCGTCGCGGCCACCGTCATCAATCAAGAGGCGGAGCCTCGGAAGTGCGACGGCCTGAGGCGGGCGGGATGCCGGATTTATCCCCGGTACGAGGATATGGTGGAGGCCGAGGAGGGGCGTATCGACCTCTGTATCATCCCGACGGGCATCCATCTGCATGCGCCGATGACCCTGGCGGCGCTCGAGGCGGGCTGGAATGTGCTGCTTGAGAAACCCGCGGCCGCGACGATGGCCGAGGTCGGGCAGATGAAGGCGGCGGAGGCCCGCAGCGGTCGCTTTGTGGCGGTGGCTTATCAGCATATGTACGCGCCGGAGACGATGCAGTTGAAGCGCGCTCTTTGCGGAGGCCTCGTGGGAGAGATCCAGGCGATCAAGTGCCTCGGGCTCTGGCCTAGGGACGGCGTCTACTACGCGCGGAACGATTGGGCGGGGCGCATGAAGGCCAGGGGGCGGTGGGTGCTCGATGCGCCGTTTAACAATGCGCTGGCGCATTGGCTGAATCTCATGATCTTTTTCGCCGGGGAAGAGGTGCCGCACGCGGGCAACCCGGTTTCGCTCGAGGCCGAGCTGTATCGCGCCCGGCCGATCGAGAGTTGCGACACGGCCTGTTTCCGGATCGGGATCGACTCCGGGGCCGATGTGTACTTCTGGGTGGGGCATAGCTGCCCGCGAGAGCTGGGGCCGGTCATGGAGATCCGGGGATCGACCGGGGTGGTCCGCTGGGCCGGCGGACAGATCTTTCACCGGGATGCGCGGGGAGAGCGCGTCTTTGCCTCGTGCAGCGACTCTCCCGCGCTGCGCAGGCACCTGCTGGACGCCGTCCTGGACCGGTTGAGAGGCGAGACGGTCTTCCTATGCGATCTGAATATCGCAGGCCGGCAGACACTGGTCTCCAGCACGGCCTTTGAAATCGCGCCGATCCATTCCATCGAGGGCGAGCATCTTGTTCCCACTCCGGAGCAGGCTGGCGAGCGTCACATCGGCGGGATCGAGCGGGACAGTGTGCGGGCGTTTGGCGAGGAGAGGCTCTGGAATGAACTGTCGGCGGCATGGACCATGCCGTCGGCGAAGGCGCTCATCGCTCCTGCGGCCGAACCCGCCCCGATGGTGTCGCTGGTCCCTTAACCTGGGAGACCTGGGAAACTTAGCTTAGCGAAGCGGACCCTTTCCAAAACCCCGGCATGGGAGCTGTCTAGGCGTCGCTGTCGGACTCGCTGCGCTGGTACTCGCCTCGCGTGAATGACCATGAGTCGCTTTTCCGCAACTGGCGGAGCATCTTGATCAGCTTGGACTCGAGCAGGAAACGGCTGTGAATGCCGAAGTGGGCGAGGAGGCGCTCGACATGCTTCTCCACGGTGCGGTCGGCGATCTTGAGCTTCTTTGCGATCTCCTCGTTGGTCTGGCCGTCGAGGATGCCCTCGGCGATGTCGGCCAGGCGCGGGGTGAGTCCAAAGGACTGGAAGTGTCCGTTGGTCAGCGAGAGCCGTTCATCCGCCAGCAAGGCGGCTTCGTAGGCCTTGAGGGCGTCGGAGATGGTTTTGCGCAATGGAGCGCGGAGGAAGGGCTTTACCAGATACTGAAATGCGCCCTGGTTCACCGCCGAGATGGCCGACTCCATGGAGGCGTTTGCGGTTAGGATGATGATCTGGGTAAACGGGGAGGAGCGCCGGATGGCCTCCATGATCTCGATGCCCTGGAGGACCTTCGCTCCCTGGGAGCTCTTGATCTGAAGATCGACGATCGCAACGGGAAAAACCTTCCTCGCGGCCGCCTCGATGCCGAGCTCTCCGGTAGGGTGCCCCTCGACGGTGCAAATATCTACAAGGAGGTTCTCGACGATCTGCGGGAGGTCGGGTTCATCATCGATCATCAAAATACGCGGGAGATCGAGAGAGGTGGGCATGACTAAAGCTTTCAGAGTGACGTGACTTACATCAATTCATTGAAGGGTAACCTTGGCAACAAAAAACCCGAAATTTCCTTTTTAGGCAATGACTCGCAATATCTGATAAAATACGTGAAGGTACGCAAGCTGTGAATTTAACGTATCGTTTAAGTTGCCTGTAATGAATTGGTTGCGTATTTCCTGTTCGGTGGTCTTTCTGGGCGGATTGCCGGAGTGAGAGGCGGGTTTGCCAAGAGGAATGCTCTTGTTATTCGAATAAAATAATTCTCAGCCAGATCGCTCAGACAGCTTGCGGCGGGAGGGTGGAGGACGAGATGAATGCCGGGGGCGGGCGGGCGATGGCCGCGGCGGGCGGGATGGCTGGACCTATGCAAAGAGAAGGGAGGCAGGCTTAGTCTGCCATGCGGGAAATATCGTTGGCGGATCAGGCGGGTGCCCGTTTCCAAGTCGGAGAGTTTCCGCTTGGGGAGCGGCTGCGGAGGGTGCGGAGGAGGTAATCCAGAGAGTGGAATCCGTCTTTTTACGATTAATAAGAAAGTAATCGGGAGGCGGAGCGCGGGCGGAAATGGGAGGCCTCCGGCGGTGAATGTAATGCTATGAGAAGTGCGAAGCGATCGTGGTGGGGCGAGGTGAGGGAAGGCTAATAAAGATAGCTAAGTATCGCGGCGGGGATGTCCCGGGGCCGGCGACGGAATCTTCTGTTCAAGCTTGGAGAGAGGGGCTGGAATTGGTTAGGTGCCGGGGTGAGTTTGGAACCCCACAGTGACAGGAGGATTGCGATCGTTGGTGCAGGGTGTCGCATGCCTCCCAATGCGACATCTCTTGCGGCATTCTGGAAGTTTCTGGTGCGAGGCGGCAGTGCGTCGAAGGCGTTGAAGAAAGACCGCTGGGACTGGCGGCAATACTACGACGAAGATCAGAGCCGGCCGGGGAAAAGCTACGCCAGCAAGGCGTCCTATCTCGATCAGGACGTCCGCCAGTTTGATCCGCTCGCCTTTGGGATGTCGCCGCGCGAGGCGGAGTCGCTCGATCCGCAGCAGCGCCTGCTGCTGGAGTCGGCGTGGGAGGCGTTTGAAGACGCAGGCTATCCGCTGCACAAGATGTCCGGATCGAGCACGGGGGTCTTTGTCGGCGGCTTCTGCCTGGATCACATGGTGATGCAGGCGCAGCCCTCCAACCGGCATCTGGTCAACGCCCACTCGGCGGGCGGAGTGATGATGACGGTGCTGTCCAACCGCCTGTCGCATGCCTTCAACCTGCGCGGTCCGAGCTTGACGATGGATACGGCGTGTTCGTCGTCGCTGGTGGCCCTGCACTATGCGTGCCAGAGCCTGCTCCTGGGCGAGTGCAGCATGGCCCTGGCGGGCGGGGTGAATGTGATGACCCGGCCGGAGTTTCCGATCATCATGAGCAAGGGCCACTTCCTTTCGCCTCATGGAGAGTGCCATACCTTTGACGAAACGGCGGCGGGCTATGGCCGGGGAGAGGGGGCCGGGCTGCTGCTGCTCAAGCGGCTGGAGGATGCCCTCGCGGATGGCGACCAGATTCATGCCGTGGTGCGTGCCAGCGGAGTCAACCAGGACGGCCATACGGACGGCATCTCGCTTCCCAACAGCGCCGCGCAGGAGGAGTTGATCCGCAAGGTCTACAGCACGGCTGGAGTGCCTGTGGCGGAGGTGGACTATGTCGAGGCGCATGGCACCGGCACGCAGGCGGGAGACTCCGCCGAGCTGGGCGCACTGCACCGCAGTTTCTCCGAGGGAAGGTCCCGCAATCTCATCGTCGGATCGGTGAAGTCCAATATCGGCCACCTCGAGGCTGCCGCCGGAGTAGCGGGAGTGCTCAAGGCCATCGGCATCCTGAAGAACCGCCAGGTGCCCAAGAACCTGCACTTCAAAAAGCCCAACCCAAACATCCCGTTTTCGGAGTATTGCATCGAAGTGGCCAGGGAGACGCGGGCCCTGCCTGCTCCCTCCGAGAAGGCGACGGTGTATGCGGCGATCAACTCCTTTGGCTACGGGGGGACGAATGCCCACGTGCTGCTGGAGTCTGCTCCCGAGCGGGAGGACGTGCCAGCCGCGGCAGGCGGGAGCGAGGTGCGGGTCATCCCGTTTTCCGCGCAGAGCGACAAGGGCTTGCGGGATCTCGCGGGCAAGTTTGCCTTTCTGCTGGGTCAGCCGGGATATGGCACGCTGGAAGATATTGCACATACCGCAGCGCATCGGCGCAGCCATTTGAACTTTCGCGGCGTGGCAGTGGCCTCCAGCGTGGAGGCATTGCGGGCGCAGTTCATCGCGGCCTCGACGGGGGAGTCGCATGACGGATTGGTGACGGGTGCCGGAGCTGCTGATCCCGGGGCGGGGCTGGTTTTTGTCTATACCGGGATGGGTCCCCAGTGGTGGGGAATGGGGCAGGAACTGGTCAAGACCCAGCCTATTGTCGAAAAGACGCTCGACGAGATCGACGCGATCTTCCAGCCCCTGGCCGGGTGGTCGCTCAAGGAAGCCATGATGGCGGATGAGGCATCGTCCCGCATGGCCAGGACGGAGCTGGCCCAGCCGGCGAATTTTGCCCTCCAGGTGGCGCTCACGCGCTTGTGGGCGTCGTATGGACTTCATCCCGCCGCCGTCGTCGGCCATAGCGTGGGCGAGGTGGCGTCGAGTTATGTCGCCGGGGTCTACACTCTGGAGGAGGCGGTGCGTGTGAGCTACTATCGCAGCCAGCTCCAGCAAGGTGCAGCCGGGCAGGGGGCGATGCTGGCGGTGGGGCTGCCCGAGGCGGAGGCCCTGGCGCTGCTGGGCGATGCCCCCGGGGTATCCATCGCGGCGGTCAACAGCTTCAACGCAGTCACGCTGTCGGGCGACACCGACCAGCTCAAAGCCATCGCCGCCGGGCTGGAGGAGCGCGGGGTGTTCCACAAATTCCTGCGGGTGGAGGTGGCTTATCACAGCCCGCAGATGGAGCCATTGCGCGAGCCGCTGCTGGCCGCGCTGGCCGGGTTGTCACCGAAACCGGCGCGCCTTCCCCTGTACTCGACGGGTTATGGCAGGATCATTCCCGCCGAGGAGTGGTCGGCAGAGTGCTGGTGGCACAATGTGCGCCAGCCGGTGCGGTTTGCCGCGGCGATCCAGGCGCTGATCGAGGATGGGTTTGCTTCGTTCCTTGAGGTGGGGCCGCATCCCGTGCTCGGCAATTCCATCAAGGAATGCGCCGCGCATCTGGAGCAAAAGGTGCGGTGTTTCGTGTCTCTGCGCCGGGCGGAGCCGGAGATGGCGCGCGTGCTTGCGACGGTCGGGGAGCTTTACTGTGCGGGCTACGATCCCGACTGGACGATGCTCGCTCCGGAGCGCGGCGCGTTTTTGCCGGGACCGCAGTACCCCTGGCAGCGCGAGACGCTGTGGGTGGAATCCGAGCGGTCCAGGATGGAGCGGCTCGGCCTGCCGGGGCCGGTGTATCTGAACCGTTCGGTGATCGCGCTCAACCCCACCTGGGAGGTGGAGATCAATCGCAACTACTTCCCGTTTCTCTTCGATCATGGCGTGCAGGACCAGATCGTCTTTGCCGGCATGGGGTACATCGAGGCGGCGATCAGCCTGAACAGACAGTTGCACGCCAGTGCCGCCGTCGTGCTGGAGAATGTCAGCTTCGAGCGTGTGCTGGTGGTGGATTACTCCAAGCTCCAGTATCTCGTGACAGAGTACGATGCGGAGGCGGGACGTTTCTCCCTGTCGAGCCGCACGGAGGGAGAGGAAATCGGGAATTTACGCCACTGCCGGGGGCGTTTGCTGCCCCAGGCTCAACCAGTTGCCCGCAAGCTCGACCTTGCCGCGCTCCAGGCGCAATGCTCGACGCCGGTGGATCGCGAGGCGTTCTACGATGATCTTTCGCGTCGCGGCCTTCATTACGGGCCGACCTTTCGCCCGACGCGGGAGATATGGATCGGCGAGGACAGCTATCTGCTGAGGCTGGATGCCTCGGAGACGCTGGCGGAGGACACGCATTACCTGCATCCGACGCTCTTTGACGCGGCGATCCAGCCGATTCTGTACCGGTCGGGGATGGCCGGGCTGTATGTGCCCTTTTCGATCGAGCAGTTTGAGTATCATTCCCGTCCCAGCTCGAAAGAGCTGTTTGTCTACGGCGAGCTGACATCGCGTACGGCGTCGCGGCTGGTGGCTCATGTCTGGCTGATGGATGCCGACGGAGTCGTGCATGCCCATGGGCGGCACATGTCGCTGCAGGCCATCGACATGAAAGCCGGGGAGTCGGCGGAGTCGCCTTATTACCAGCTCCGGTGGAAGCCGTCGCCGCTTGCGGAGGATGGCAGGGAACCCGTCTCCGGTGCCATCATTCTCGCCGACCCGCGGGACTCCGATCTCGTGCTGGCGCAAGAGTTGTCGGCGGCATTGCCAGGGGCGGAATTGATCGTGCGGGAGTTTGCGAGCGGAACGACCCGGGGCGACTTTTCCCCGGTGCTCGGCGAGGCCTCCGTCGCCAGTCGTTCGCGGATCATCCTGCTCTGGGGGTCCGGAGGGCAGGCGGCGGGAGATGCCGTGGCGGCTTCGGAGTTATCCGAGCGGGTGGTCGCGCTATTGCAGGCGGCTGCCCTGCTGCCCGAGGCGCAGGTCGATGTGACGTCGGTCACGGTCGGCGCAAAGGCGGTGCGCGAGGGCGAGACCATCGCCAACTGGCCTGCCTTTTCCCTCCATGCCATCGGCATGGTGGGCCAGAACGAATATGACGCCATACGCTTTCGCTCCATCGACCTGGATGCCGCGAATACGGAGGCGGTGCTCGCCGAGCTGGCTGCCGGCAGCAATGGCGAGGTCGCCTATCGCGCCGGGGAGCGGCTGGAGAATATCCTGGAGTCTGCGGATGAGGGAAATCCGACCGCCCGCGTGGAGGCGCGTTCCCTCGATGAGCCGGTGGAGCTGCAGGTCGGGACCAAGGGGAAGATCGACTCGCTGTATTATGAACCGGCAGAGCGGACGGAACCCGGCCCCGGGCAGATCGAGGTGCGCATCCATGCGAGCGCGCTGAACTACAAGGATCTCCTCAAGGTCGAGGGCAGGCTGCATCCCGGGGCGGTCGAGGGGACCTACAATGAAGGGGAGTTTGGCATGGAATGCGCGGGGGTGGTGCTGAGAGCCGGTCCCGGCAGCGCCTTTGCCCCCGGCGACCGCATCCTCGCTGTATTGACTCGAGGCTTTCGCAGCATCGCGACCATTGACGAAGGCTTTGCCGTCAGGATACCGCCCGGCTTCGGGATGGACATGGCGGCGGTGCCGGTCGTCTATCTCGCGGCCTATCACGGGCTGGTCACCATCGCAAATCTCCAGCGTGGCGAGCGGGTGCTCATCCATCATGCGTCGGGAGGACTCGGCATGGCAGCGATCGAGATCGCGCGCTGGCGGGGGGCGGAGATTTACGCCACGGCGGGGGCGGAGGAAAAGCAGCAGTACCTGAGAGAGCTCGGCATCAGCCACGTTTACTCCTCCCGCACGCTCGATTTCGGCCAGCGCATCCGCGAGGATACCGGCGAGGAGGGAGTGGATGTCGTGATCGGAGCGCAGACGGGGCAGGCGATGCATGTGAGCCTCAATCTGCTCCGCACCGGCGGGCGGTATATCGAGATCGGCAAGAAAGACATCGCCGAGGACAACAGTCTCCCGCTCCGCGCCTTCAACCGCAACCTCATCTTTGCCTCGGTCGACATGGACCGGCTGGCCAGGGAGCGGCCTGCCCAGGTTCAGCAGACATTGCGCGACGTGGTGGAGCATTTCGCGCGGGGAGATTTCAAGCCCGGCCCGGTCCGGGTTTATCCGGCGGCGGAGATCAAGGCGGCCTTTGCCGAGATGGAGCGCAGCCAGCATATCGGCAAGCTGGTGGCGGACTTCTCGCAGGGCGAGGTGGAGGTGCTCGTCAAAGAGCAGCTCGCGCCGGTCTGTCATCGCGCCGGCAGCTATATCGTGACCGGGGGCACGTCGGGCTTTGGCGTGGTCACGGCTGAGTGGCTGGCCACGCAGGGAGCAGGCAAGGTTTACCTCGTGAGCCGGTCCGGCAACAAGGCTGGCGGGTTGTCCGAGGCCGTGGCGCGCATCGAGGCGGCGGGCACCGAGGTCGAGGTCCTCTCGGTCGATGTCACGGATGCCGGCCAGGTGGCGGATCTCGTGCGCAAGGCTGATACGGCGCCATATGCCCTTCGCGGGGTGATCCATGGCGCCATGGTACTCGACGACGCCATGATGGCCGACGTGACGGCGGAGCGTTTCCGCAAGGTCTTCCTGCCCAAGGTGGCCGGGGCGTTGAATCTCGCCGAGGCCGTGAAAGGCGCGACGGCGCTGGATTTCCTGGTCTTCTACTCATCGATCTCCTCGGTGATCGGAAACCGCGGGCAGACCAGCTATGTCGGCGCCAACCGGGCCCTCGACGGGCTGGCGGGCGTGCTCCGGGAGCGGGGCATCCCCGCGATCTCGCTGAACTGGGGCGCGCTGGCAGAATCCGGCGTGGTGGCTCGTGATGAGAGGCTGGGCACGGTATTGGCTTCCTCCGGCATCACCGGCCTGGGCAACCGCGAGGCGCTGCAGGCCCTGGGCACGGTACTGAGGGCGGGGAGGGAGCAGATCGGCGTCTTCCTGGTGGATTGGGAGAAATGGCGTGATGCCAATCCCAGGCTCGCCGGGCACGCGATATTCCGCGATCAGGCGATGCGCTCGCAGACGGCAGGGAACGAGGCGATGGCCCGCATCCTGGAGGAGTTGAAGGATGCCTCCCGCGAGCAGCGGCTGCGTGTTCTTGAGGATCGTCTGCAAGAGGTGCTCGCCAAAACCCTCCGGATGGCGAAGGATGTGATACCTATGACCCGCAAGCTCAACGAGATGGGGGTGGATTCGCTCATGGTGCTGGAACTTAGTCTCGGCATTAAGGAGCAGATCGGCTTGAATTTCTCAGCGATGGAATTTCTCAAGGGGCCGACTCTCCGACAGCTCGCCGCCCTGGCGGAAAGCCGCCTGTGGGGCGCTTAACATTGACTACCAAGACCTTTATCGACCGTGGAAAAAGCACTTGCCGGAATTGATAGCCTCGTCGCCTTCGTCAACACCTCCGGAATCCGGGGGCGTGGAACATTGATCCACATCTCGAGGTCCGTGGCGGTTTTCGAGGTATATAATCCCTTCTCCCTGATCCAGATGAGCGAGGTCCTCCAGGAGATCTCGGTCATGCGCGGCGAGCGTGTGATTTACAAGGGCCGGGGCGTCGTCACGAGCATCGTCTCCACCGGGCTGATGGTGATCGTCTCGGTCACGCTCATCGACTCCTGGAGCGCGCTGAATCACCTGGAGCCCGGCGCGGCGCTGAGCGAGGAGTTTGGCAAATTCATTAGTGATTGGGAAAGCGGGCTGAACATCTCCGATGGCTATCAACTCGCGGTGAATAAATTTTCCAACTTCCTGGCGGAGACCAGCCGGTGGATCGAGGAGGCGGAGACGGCCATCGTGGGCGATATCAACGCCCATCCGGAAAAGGCGGCGCGGTTCCGTGAATCGATCGAGCAGGTCGTCACCGGGAAGCTTTCGCAACTGCTGTATCTTTTCCAGGACGAGGCAGCCCGGGTGCCGGAGGAGGACTCGATGATCTACAAGGCGTTTGCCCGTCGCGAGATTCATCCCTATCTGCTCTGCGCCCCCTTTGTCTGGAGGACGTTTTACAAGCCGCTGGGCTATGCGGGGGATTACGAGATGGTGAACATGCTGCTCCAGGAGTCGCAGACCACGGGAGCGACCACGTACGCGCGGATCTTTCATGAGCTGACCAGCAGCGTGGCCGCGTGCATCGCGCATCGCAACCGCGTCACGATCATGGAGCGCACGCTCGGCGAGGAGGCCGAGCGCGTCCAGGACGAGCAGCGTGTCTTTACCGCGCTCACCGTGGCATGCGGCCCGGCGGTGGAGATCCAGCGATTCATCCGCCGCAACCCGCGGTCCAGCCAGTGCGCGCTGCACCTCATGGATTTCAATGAGGAGACGCTGGAGTACGTGAAGCTGCGGACGGCCGAGGCCATCGAGGAATCGGGCAACAAGCCCGCACTGAAGTTCATCCAGAAATCCATCGACGACCTGCTCAAGGACATCCACCTGGAGAGCGAGGGGTTCCTGCCCAGCTACGACATGATCTACTGCGCGGGGCTGTTTGATTACTTCCCGGACAATGTCTGCCGCAACCTGCTCGAGCTTTACTACCGGTGGGTGCGGCCGGGCGGTCTGTTGCTGACGACCAATGTGCATCCCAACAATCCCGAGCGTTACCTCATGGAGCATCTGCTCGAGTGGTATCTGATCTATCGCAATGAGGAGGAACTGCTCAGCCTGGCGCCCAGGGGCTCCGAGGGAGAGGTCTATGCAGATGAGACGGGGGTCAATGTGTTCCTAACGATCCGCAAGCCTCTATGAGCGCCGACAGTGTGGCGGAGGCCAGGGATCACGCGCTGCGACTGAGATACCGGGCGTATAACTCGGAGAAGCTCGCCTATGGGCTGATGGTCCTCAGCGGGCTCTCGGTGCTGGTGGTGCCGGGGGGATTCGTCCTCGATTACTTCCTGTATCCGCACGAGTTTCTGACGTTTCTCGCGGTGAGGCTGGCCACGGCTGCCTTCCTGCTCCTGCTGATCGGGGTGCTGTATCTGGAGAGGAAGAGCCAGCGGATGATGCTGATCAAGTCGCTGGGAGTGCTCTCGGCCCTGAGCGTGAACTTCGCCATGTGCTTCATGATCTACCGGACGGATGGGGCGAAGTCGCCGTACTTTGTCGGGCTGATCCTGGTGCTCACCTGCTGGTCGATCCTTTCGCCCTGGACGGTCGTGGAGACGGCCAGCATGTGCTTTCTCTCCATCCTCGCCTTTCTCCTGGCCTGCATCCTGAATCCCGATTTTGAGGCTCCGGGATCGATTCCCCTGCTTGGTTTTGGCGGTTTCTTTCTGCTCATTACCGCGACGGTGTGCGTGGGTATTACCTTTTATCTGGCCAGGGCGCGGTTTGAGGAGTTTCGGCTGCGGCATCAGCTCGACGAGCAGAACCGGGAGCTGCAGGACCTGGATCGGCTGAAGACCCAGTTCTTTTCCAATGTCAGCCATGAGCTGCGGACGCCGCTGACGCTCATTCTCGGTCCGGTCGAGACGATCCTGAGCCGGAGCGAGGCGCTCGACCAGAAGGTGCACGACGGGATCATCCTGATCCATCGCAACGCGCTGCGGCTGCTCAAGCTCATCAACGACCTTCTCGATCTGACGAGGCTCGATCAGGGAGCCGAGGTCCTGCGCAAACGGGAGATCCCGACGGCGGCCTTTATCAAGGGTATCGTCGATTCCGTGCGGCACCTGGGGCTTTCCAAGAATCTCCGGATGAAGATCGAGGAGAGCCAGCCCTCGGTGAAGCTGATTGCCGATCCGTCGAGGCTGGAAAAGGTGCTGGTCAATCTCCTGACCAACGCGCTCAAGTACACGCCATCCGGCGGGTTGATCACTGTGCGGTGGTATACTCGTGACGGGGAGACCTGCATCGAGGTGGAGGATACGGGAGTCGGCATTGCCGAGGAGGAACTGCCGCGCATCTTTGACCGGTTTCATCAGGTGCGGAGCAATCTGGCCAATCGCAGCCAGGGCGTCGGGATCGGGCTGGCGCTCGCGAAGGAGCTGGTCGTCGAGCACGGCGGACGCATCGAGGTGGAGAGCGTCGTCGGGCAGGGGAGCACATTCCGCGTCTGTCTGCCCCAGGGCGACGGGGCGGAGGGAGTGGAGGCGCTGGAGCCTGGGACGGGCGAGGGCGGAGATGAGCCATTTGAGCAGGCATTTCGCTCGGCGGATCGAAGCTGGCGGAGTGCGCCGGAGAGCCGGGCGGAGCCGGAGTTTTCCATCGTCGGGCAGGGCGATAAGACCGTGCTCGTGGCGGATGATGAGCCCGACATGCGCAACTATGTCGTCTCGCTCCTGGCGGAGAGATACCGGGTGATCCAGACCCCGGATGGCGTGCACGTCGGCGCTCTCGTCGCAGAGCATAAGCCGGCGATCGTTTTGCTCGACTGGATGATGCCGGGCAAGGATGGCCTGACGGTCTGCCAGGAACTCCGCGCCAATGAGCAGAACAGCGACCTGAAGATCGTGCTGCTGACCGCTCGCGTGGACGAGCAATCCAAGATCGACGCGCTCCAGGCGGGAGCGGATGATTTTCTGACCAAGCCCTTCAGCAGCATCGAGGTACTGACCCGCATCGACAACCTGCTGAGGTCGGTGCGCCTGCAGGCGGACCTGCGCGCTCGCAATGAGGAGCTCCTGGCCGCGATGGAAAAGTTGAAGAGCACGGAGATCATGCTCATCCAGAGCGAGAAGATGAACGCGATCGGCTCCCTGTCGGCGGGGCTGATGCACGAGATTAACAACCCGCTGAACTACACGCTCGCGGCGGTCAGTTTCGCCAAGCAGTTCCAGAGTCAGCTCAGCCCGGAGATGCAGGAGGTGGTCGCCGACATCGAGGAGGGCATGACGCGGGTGAGCGACGTGGTGACGAACCTCAAGACCTTCGCCTATCCGGAGCGGGCCGGGGTGACATCGCTCTTCACGGTCGAGGAGGTGCTGCAATCTGCCCGCAAGATCATGGCTCGCGATTTGCAGGGCATCGAGGTGAAGTCGGAGATCCCTGCCAGTCTGGCGATTCAGGGCCAGAAGACCCAGATGATCCATCTGTTTATCAACCTGTTTGCCAATGCGGCGCGTGCGATCCAGGAACAGCCTCAAGGGGGAGGGAAGGAGATCACCGTCTCGGCATCGGTTGACGGATGCGTCGCAAGGATCGACTTTGCCGATAGCGGACCGGGCATTCCCGAAATGATCCTGGGTCGCATCTTTGAGCCATTCTTTACCACCCGCGATGTGGGGTCGGGAATGGGGATGGGACTTAGCATCTGCCACACCATCATGGAAGCTCACCACGGCAGCATCACCGCAGATAACCGGCCGGGAGGCGGGGCGGTATTTACCATCACTTTGCCACTCGCCGAAAACCAGCCCTATATATGACGACCAACGATCCGAATCCGCGTTGCGGAATCCTTTACATTGATGACGAAGAAAAAGCCCTGAAGTACTTCCGCATGGCTTTCGCCGAGAAATTCGAGATTTTTACGGCGAGTTCCGGGCGGGAAGGTCTGGAGATTCTGAAGAAAGAAGCGGGGCGGATCGGCGTGGTGATTTCCGACCAGCGAATGCCGGAGATGCTCGGCGCCGAGGTGCTGGGCATCGTGCGGGATCAATATCCGTCGATGGTGCGCATCATCACCACGGCGTACTCCGACCTGGAGAGCGCCATCCAGGCGGTGAACAAGGGCAATATCTACCAGTATGTGGTCAAGCCCTGGGAGATCCGCGATCTCGGGATGGTGCTTCAGCGTGCGGCGGACTATTTCCAGGTGCTGACCGAGCGCAATGAGCTGCTGGCGCTCAAGATGGCAACCTTGCAGCGCATCCTTTGCAGCGACCGGGTCAAGTGGCTGCTGGTGTATGCGCAGTCCTGGGAGCCAACGGCACGGGAGATCCTCCAGCGCGCCTTGCTGGCGGCGGTGCAGGCATTGCCCGCCGATCCGTCCTTTCTTTCCTCGCCTGCGGCGGCGGCCCGCAGCTTTGAGATCGGGTCCTTGATTCGTTCCGAGCTGGCAGGCGCGGCGGCGGTGGCTCCGGCGCTGGAGGCATTGCGCAAATCTCCTCCCGCGGCTGAGGCGGCCTGGGAGGCGCTGACCGGAGATCTCGCGGAGAAGCATGGGCTGACGCCCGCGGGAGAGTTTTCGCTGGCCTTTGCCAGCCCGGCCTCAGGCGCGGCGCTGCACCGGGATCTGTTTGGCTCCCTCCTGGGAGGAGCGGGAGATACGGCATCCCTGCGGTTCCTGGAGTGCCTTTACGCGCTGGCTTCGGCCAATGCCGTCGCGACGGTGACGATCGGAGACATTTCAGCACAGGTGCCAGCCTCGGCCTCCGAGGAGGCTGTGGTCGACGCGCTGGCCGCGAAGTTTGCCTCCTGGGACATAGCCCGCTTATAGGCGAAAGGACCGGGATTACCTGCATGGATCACAAAGGCATACTGCTGGTCGATGACGAGGCGCTCGCGCTGAAGTACTTTTCGAAGGCCTTCGGACAGCGCTTTCCCATCTATGCGGCGTCTTCCGCCGCCGAGGCCCTGCAGGTGCTCGAAGAGCATGCCCAGCGTATCGGGGTGGTCGTCACAGATCAGCGCATGCCCGAGGCCACCGGAGTGGAGCTCCTCACCGAGGTTCGCAACAGATACCCGGGCACGGCGAGGATTCTGACGACGGCGTACTCCGACTTCGACGTTCTCGTCTCGGCCATCAATGTCGGAGCAGTCCATTCCTTCGTGGCCAAGCCTTGGAATATCGGCGACCTGGAGCGCACGCTGGTGGAGGCTTTGGAAACCCGGAGGCACAGGCTGCCGGGCGGCCCCGGGCTGGCCCTGCCCTGGGATGAGGCGGCACCCAGTGGCACGGACGACCGGATCTATGATGTCGGCCTCATCGCGGCGAGACTGGGGCACTATGTGCACAATGCGCTGTGCCCGATGACCTTCCTGCTCGATCAACTGATCGCCAACAAGCCTGTGGGGCAGATTTGCTCGCTGGAGTTTCTGCAGGAGGTCCGCAACCATATTCACGAGGTATCGCGGACGTTGAAGGAGTTTGAGCTGGTCAGCCGGCCCCTGCGAGACCGGGATCGCGAGTGGCTCGACCTGAGGGCCGTGTTTAACAGCACCCTGGCGGAGATGGTTTCCATCCGGGAGCAGAAGCAGTTGCGGATCGAGGCGATCATCCCGGCGGATTTGCCGCAGATCCGTGGTTCGGCGGGCCATATCGGGAGGCTGTTTCGGTTCATGATCGCCGAGGAGGCGGTTTCCCTGCCGGCTGAGAGCCTGTTGCGCATAGTGTTTTCCAGTCATGTCGAGGAGGGCGGGTGCCAGGGCGTGGATATTGAGTTTGAGGATTTCAGCCCGGTTTCCGCGAGCATCGACCCGGGGAGCTTTCTGCTGCCTTTTCACGTGAGGAGCGGAAACCCGCGCGAGTTTGGGGTGTTCCTGGCGGCCTGCTACTTCATCGCCCGCCAACATGGAGGAACCTTCGAGGTGCGCCGGAAGGAGCAGGGAGGAGACGGGCTTTATTTTCGCGTTTTTCTCCCGATGGAGGACCGGGGGCTTCCTCCTGAGGGAACGGATTTTCTCGGCAAGTCGCTTTCCGGGCAGTACAATGCATCGTCCTTTCATGATAGCTGAGCGCCCCCATAGGAAAGTCCTGGTCGTCGATGACGAACCGCTGGTGCGGGAGACGCTCGATTATTGCCTGAATGACGAATACGACGTCACGGCTGCCGCCTCGGGGGAGGAGGCGATAGAGCTTTCCAAACAGCAGGATTTCCCGGTGGTGCTGCTCGATCTGCGGATGGATGGCATTTCCGGCCTGGAGACGCTGAGGCGGCTCAAGCAGCTTCACGCCACGCAGAATGTGGTGATCCTGACGGCCTACGAGAGTACGGAGTCGGCGATTGAGGCGCTGAACCTCGGGGCTTACAGCTATCTGACCAAGCCGTTCCGGCAAACCCGGCTCAAGGAAGTGATTTCCCGGGGCATTCACGATTACGATCAGAATACGTGCCGGGTGCAGGAGATGCAGCGGCGCCTGATGGGCGTGCATGATTCCTTTTTGTCCCTGCTCTGCCACGAGTTTAACACCCCGCTGACGTCGATCCTCGGGTTCTCCGAGTTATTGTCGGACGCCGCCCTCGACGAGGAGCAAAAGGCGTGGGTCGCCAATGTCCAGAAGTCCGGCCACCACCTCCATGACATTCTCATGGAGATCGTCGACTATATCGGTGCGTCCCATCTGGCCAGTGAAGGCGTGAAGGAGGAGTTCACCTTGCGGAGCGTGCTGGCCAAGGCCGTGGCACCGCTGGTTTCCCGGGACTTTGTTGTCCGGCTGGAGGAGGACGAGATGCTGGACTTGCGCCTGCGCGGCGCATCCCGGTCGGTCCAGATGATCGCCAGGAAACTGGTGCGTATCGCCTCGCACCAATCGCGAAACGTGCTGTTGCGGGCCAATGTGGAATACATGCCCGGCACGGATGCGCAACGCCTGACCGTGGTCGTGCAAAATACCGGCCTGGTGGAGGGGCGGTCCGGGATCGCGCGGATCGAGCAGCTTTTTGAGCCTTACTTCTTCCGGCCGACGGAGGAGAGCACGGGATTCAGCAAGAGCCTGGGGTTGGAACTGGCCACATGTCGGCGCATCGCGGAGTACGCGGACGGCACCGTCGTCTGCCGGATCGGCCTGAACAAGGAGATCGAGTTTGCCGCCACGCTCCTTGTCGATTTGATCGACTGAGGAAACCCGGGGTCTGGCAGGCGTCAGCTAGCGGGCGCTGTTTAGAGCATTTCAACAAAATCCCTAGCCGCATCTGAACAGCGGCACAAGGCGGGCGACGGCGTCACGGCGCTCGGGCAGTAGCACTGCGGCTACAGCCGCTTCGCTTGTGCCTGGTGGCCCGCCCTGTGGCGCTCGCCATCTCCGGCTATGGATTTTGTTGAAATGCTCTAGGTATTGGCGAGGGCGGCCGTTTCCTTGCAGGTGCCAGCCTCCTCGTCGGTGATGACCACGTAGGCAGCGCGGATATCCTGCGGATTCCCGATACAATAGGACGGACCGTCCTGCTCGATCGGGATGTAGAGGCGGAGGTGGTTTTCCCAGGGGCCCTGCGGCGTATCGAGGACGACAGGACCAGCGGCGCAGGCGAGGAGACGCCCGTCGATTTCATCCTTCTCGAGGAACTCGATGGCGAACGAGGCGACCGGTACGCGGGTGCGGCGGGGCTGGTTGGGGTCGTAAACCGCGAGGGGAAGCTCCTCCAGGACGAATCGGGAGATGGTGGGTGAAAGGGATTCTGCGAATTTCGGCTCTGTGGACATGGCGCGATGTGGCGGCGGCAAGCCGTGTTTTTAGAGGGGAATGTCGCGGGCCGCAATCCTCAAACGAGGTTAAGGACTTCATTTGGGCCTGAAACATGGGTCAGGGGGGCGGCGTGAGAATTCCTTGTCGCTCCGGCGGCAAAGGGGTACCAAGGCTTGCTCCCTCGAAGGCGCATTCATGGCATCTGAGCTTCCCTTAAGCACTCGATTGAGCAAGACGGTCTCGGCGGATTTTTTCCGACCGCTGACCCGTCCGTCTGCGCCTGTGTATGTCGATTGCGCCTGCCGGCTGGAGGAGGAGGCGGGTCTTGCCGGGCGATTGCCGCTGCTGGATGCCCAGCAGATCATTCGCGAGGTGCTGCTGGCTCATCCGGCGGTGCATTTTGATGAGGATGAGGGTGCGTTGCTGCGGGATGTCCGCCAGCGGGCCAGTGTCTTCCTGACCAAGCTCCTGGCGGCAGGCTGGGTGGAGGAGCAGACGCTCGGGCTGCATGACCGGCGGATCATTATTTCCCCCGGGCTGCGGCTCCTCATGGGCATGCTGCGCACGCTGGTGGAAGATCAAGTCGCCGAGCTGCAAACCTTTGCCGATACGCTGCGAGGAGTCTGCGAGACGCTGGAGCGCACTCATGTCCTCGATCCCCTTCACCAATCGGGCGACGACCTGCGCGGGACGGTGCATGATCTCAACCAGCGGCTCGATCTCGCGGTGTCGCAGCTTTATTCGGTCGAGAAGTTGATCGCGGGTTTTGAGATGCGCCAGCGGCACTCCGAGTCTCCGCTGGAGACGCTGCAGGTTTTTTACACGGAGTTTTCGCGCGGCCAGCACATGGTCTGCTACGATGTGTTGAGCAAGGGCGGGCTGATCTCGCGGCTCCGCGCGGCTCGGGCCAAGGTGAGCGATGGGCGGGACGATCCGCTGACCCGCGACCGGCTGGCGGAGGGTTTGCGGGAGCATTACGGGTGCGACGAGGCCGAGGCGGCGACGAGGGCCAATACGATCCTCATGCGGCTGGAGCGCAGTCTCGGCGGGCTGGGCGAGATCGCCCGTGCCATCGACGAGCGCATGGCGGCCTTTAACCGGCTCTCGCAGCAGCGCTACCGCTACCAGACGGAGATTCGTGGCCGGAGGCCGGAGCTGGTGAAGGCGTACTGCGATGCCATCAACCAGGCTCATGGCGGCGGACATTTCCGCATCTTTGCCAATGCCGCGCCGGATTTCCGCCCGCTTTGCCCGGAGACACGATTTTTGCACGGCACGGAGTCGCTGTGGAAAATGCACAAGCGGCGCACGCCCGCCGATCTCTCCTTTGCCACGGGCCGGGCCACGCCGGAAGATGAGTCCGCCGCGCTCGCCGCCCTGCGCGAGCGCCAGCGGCTAGCCCTCACCCCGCTACGCGCGGCCAAGCTGGTCGCGAAGTTTCTCCCGAAGAAAGGGGAGAATGGCGCGGTCGGCGACTTTGCGGTGGAGAACACGGACGAACTCCTCGATCTGCTCGCCATCGTGGCCTACGACCACGCGCAGGATGAGAACGGGCGCACGGTTCGCTGGAAGGTCGACGGCCTGCGGCGTTCCTCGGGGCTGGAACCTGAAAAGGTCGCCCGCGACGCGCAACTCGATTGGCTCATGGACCGCTTTGAGGTAAACCGCACGCAATGACCGACGAACGCACCGATCCCCTCTGGCCCAGCTTTTGGGCCGATGTCGCCGCCGAGGACCGCGCCCCGCTGCGCGACATCCTTGCGGAGTTGCTCGGTCGCGGTGTGCTGCTGGGCGACACCGGCAGCGGGCGGGAGCTTTTCCTGCTGGCGCGGGATCATCATCGCTTCCGGCTGGAGGATTACCTCGCTCCGCTCGGGCTGGAGCTCATCGTGGACGACGAGGCGCTGCTCCTGCAGGCGCGCCCGCGCATGGAGACGTGCCAGCTCCTCGGGAACTTCACCAAGGACGAAACCCTCATCCTCCTCACCCTCTGGCGGGTGTGGGACGAGGCGCAGACGGCGGGCACCAGCTCGGCCGTGTTGATGCGGCTCGACGATCTCTGGGAAAAACTCCGCGTCTTCTTTGACCGGATCGAGCCTCCCGAGAAATCCCAGATCGAAGCCGCGCTCAGCCGCCTGAAGCGCTACCGGCTCATTCGCACCCAGCGCCCGGAGGATATGACACAATCCGGCGACCTCCTCATCGAGGTGCTGCCCTCGCTGGCGCGGGCCATCCCGTTTGACTCCATCGAGCAATGGCGCGAGCGGGTTGACATGGCCTCCCCTCGCGATGGCGAGCCGGAGACTGAAGAACCCTCTATTTCCTGATCCGCGTGAATTCTCGTATTACCCTGAGCCGCATTGTCGCCGTGAACTGGTATGGCTACCGGCAGTTCATCGACATCAGCGGGCTTTCGCTCATCACGGGCGCAAACGGCTCGGGCAAGAGCGCGCTGCTCGACCTGATCCAGTTCGTCATGCTGGGCGAGAATCTCAGCCGCTTCAACAAGGCCGCCGCCGGGGCGGGGAGCGGGCGCACGCTGCGCGGGTACTGCCTGTGCGACACGAATACGCTGGGCCGCGACGGGCAGGAGCGTTACCTGCGCACGAGCGGCGTTACGATAGCCGCGCTGGAGTTTCAGTTTCCGCCGCAGGAGGGCGAGGAGGAGCCGCGCCGTCAGACATGGGGGGCGCGCATCGAGTTTGACAGCCCGACGGGCAAGGGGCGCACGCTGTGGTTCACCGTCCCGACGCGCCTGGAGCGCAGTGACTTTCTGCGTGAGAATGCCCTGCTGGGCGGCGAGGAGTTTTTGCCGGAGGATGAGTTTCGCGTGCATTTCAAGCGCGACCTCGGTGGGGAAACCTGGGAGCACCAGCGCACGTACCTCGAGGAGATGCGCCAAAGCTCGGGACTGCATTTCGATCGCGAGCAGATGAACAAGACGCTGCCCAAGGCGATGGCGTTTCAGCCGGAGAGCAACTTCGAGGCGTTCATCCGTGATTACCTCCTGGAGGCCGGAATGCCGGACGTGCGGGCGGTGAAGGAAAGCGTCGACGCCCACCGCCGGGCCAAGGAGCGCCTCGACAAGATGCGCGACCAGCACGTGCGATTGACGAAGATCGGCGAACTCCATGCCGTCGCGGCGAAGCACCGGCGCGAGGCCGCACTGTGGACGCACCTGCGCGATGCGCTCGCGCACGAGGAAGCCTCCGAGCGTTGGCAGAATGACCAGACGAAGCTGCGCACACTGGTCGAGGAAAACAAAAACAACCTGCTGGCCCGCAAGGAAGCCGTCAGCGAACGCGACCGCTATCGCGAGCAGCTCGACGAGGTGCGGCTCGTGGTCGGGCGTGATTCCCAGATCGCCCGCCTGAGCGAGGAGCGCGAGAAGCTCGCCAAGCTCGAGCGCGAACTCGCCACCCTGCGCGAGGCGCGCAAGGCCGCCGGGCAGTTCCTGCGTGACTATTCCCAGGACTGGCGCGACTGGCTGCGGCTCGGTGAGCAGCTCGGGCTGGAGTCGCTGGAGGAGTGTTTCCATCTCGTCCAGTCGCTGAACGAAGGCGATGAGGCGGCGGGCCTTGAGATCGTGACACGGTTGTCCCGGGAGGGGGCGCGTTTGCAGGATCAGGCCAAAGCGCGGCTCGCGGAGTTGGAGGAGGCAATACGCCGTTCCGAGCGCCGAGAGGCGGATCTGGTGCGCGACCTGGAGAATTACCAGAAGGATCGCACCGCCTCCGCGCCGCTGCTGGAGGCCCTGCACGAGGCGGGAGTGAAGGCGAAGGCCCTCGGGCGCGTCATCGAGGTGAAGCCCTCGGCGGAAAGCTGGTGGCCGCTTTTGGAGACTTTGCTTGCCGGGGAGCGCCATTCGATCCTGGCGGAAAATTTCGATGCAGCATGGGAGGTGGCCCAGCGCGTCTCCAGCCCCGACGAGGTGCTGCTGAATCCGGCGGAACTCGGGAAAGCCGGCACCAAGCCCCTGCGAGGGAGCCTGCGCGATTTCTTTGAGGTGAAGCACAAGGCCGCCTCGGCCTACCTCGACCGGTTGCTGGGCCAGATCATGCCGGTCGAGCACCCGACATTTTTGGAAGAACACGAGCGTGCGTTGTCGCGCGACGGCTGGCTGAAAGACCCGCCGCGCCGCGTGCTGCTCAAGCCCGCGAAGGAGCTGACCATCGGCGAGGAGGGCCTGCGCCGCCTGCGCGAGATCCGCGAAAAGGAGATCACCGATGTGCGCCACGAGCTCAGCGGCATCCGGCGCGAACGCAATGACTGGCGCTCCTGGCTGGATCGCGCGGAGAAGCGCAGCCTCATTCATCCCGAGATTCCCAAGGTCGCCCACGCGCTCGAGCGGCTTCCCGAGGCGGAGCGCGAGCGGAACATTCGTGAAGAGACGATCAAGCTTCTCTCCACGCCGGAACGCGAGAAAGCCGTGGCGGAGCTGCAGCGGTTGGAAAGCGACGAGCGCGGTGCGACGGAGCGCGCCGTGCGCCTGGACGAACGGCTGAAGGCGGTGGATCAGAGCATACGCGAGTTGCGTGATCGTGCAGGAGCGGCGGAGGATGACGAGTCGAGGCTGCGCCTGGAGCGCCAGCTCAGCCGGGCGCGTCTCAGCGGCGTGCTCGACGACGAGATTGCGGATTACATCACCAAGGCCCGGCGGCAGTTCTCCTCCTGGTCGAAGCGCATCGAGGCGTCAATCGAGGCGTCATCCTCGGAGCAGAATCGCGCGGCTGAGGCGATTCGCAACCGGGACGACGCGAGGCGCGAGTTTCTGCTCGTGCACCGCGAGATGGCCGAGGTCTTCGATCCTGATGATGAGGATAACGACCGCTACGATCAGCGCTGCCGCGAACTGGGCGAGCAGGAGCTGGATCGTTTCCAGGCCGAGGCCGAGCGCGCTCGCGCCGAATGGGAGGACCGCCTCCAGCACCAGGTGCTCGATGTTCTCCGCGACAAGATCAACGAGGCCGAGCGCACCAAGCGCGAGCTGAACAAGGCGATGCTCCACGACATCGGCGGCATCGTCTATCAGATCGTGAGCCACCGCGACCGCGCCCATAGCGCGATCTGGGCGCTGGTCGAGAAAGGTCTGCCCTCCGGCGAGGACATGGGGCTGTTCAACTCCGCCCAGCGTGAGGAGATCGAGAAGGCCAAGGAGGAACTGATGGCCGCGATCGAGTCCGTCGACAATCCCGACGACAAGAAGGGCCAGCGCGCGCTCGACTACCGGTTTTATCATCGCTGGGACATCGAGGCCCGGCCCAGCGGCAAGGGCGACGAGGCGGCAATTTCTCTCAACAAGAGCGCCAAGAAGCAGAGCGGCGGCGAAAACCAGGCACCGTTCTTCGTGGCCACCCTCGCGGCTTTTCATCGCGTCTACGACGTCGGCGGGCGCGGCGGGCAGCCGACGCTCGGGCTGGTCGTGATGGATGAGGCGTTCAGCAAGCTCTCCGGCGATCGTATCGACGACTGCCTCGCGCTGGCGCGCAACTTTGGCCTCCAGCTCGTGATGGCCTTCCCCGAGGATCGCCTGCCGACGATGATCGAGCACGCCGAGACGGTGGTGCAATGCCGCGTCGAGCGCGGATACCACGACAAGACCGGCGCGGTGAACCACATCGAGAACTGGGTCGTGCGCGTCAACCGAGATCGTCTGCGCGAGATCCTTTCCTGAAACACCCTTTTACTACTTACGAATCATGAGCATCCCCGGCACCCAGGAACGCGCAGCCTTGTTGGAAACCCTCGGCACCTTTCTCGGCCAGCGCAGAGAGTTTGCCGCCGTCTCGCGCCGCGAGTGGTTTCAGCCGGACATGGCAAATGCCCAGGCCTATGCCGACAGCCTGCCGCTGTATCGCGAGGAATGGAAACGCCTGCTCGGCTGGCCGCTGACGGAGCCAGCCGCCGCGGCTGAGACGGAGTGCGAGCTGCTATCGCAGGATGCCCTGGGGCGTGTCTTCCGCGTGAGCCAGCGGCTTTTCGGCATCGTCCGTACGTATGGACTGCTCTTTCTCCCGGCGGCGGAGGGGCGTTACCCCCTGGTGATCGCGCAGCATGGCGGCAAGGGGAGCCCGGAGCTGGCCGCCGGGCTGACCGAGATCGGGTCGGCCAACTACAACCGGCTCGTCCACGGATTGCGGGAACGCGGGATCGCGGTTTTTGCCCAGCAGTTGCTGGTCTGGGACGACGGCCAGGAGCCGAAGTTCGACCAATACCTGCTTGATCGGCAGTTTCGCCACCTTGGCGGATCACGCGTAGCTTTCGATCTTTGCCAGCTCCAGGGATCGTTCAACTGGCTCCTGGAGCACCCCGAGATTGATCCCGATCACGTCGGCATGGCGGGTCTTTCGTACGGAGGATTCTATACGCTCGCCTTCACTGCGCTGGAGCCGCGCATCCGGGTCGCAGTGGCCTCCTGCTTTGTGAATGATCGCTTCCGTTACAACTGGGAGGATCTGGTCTGGGGCGGCAGCGCCCTGCGTTTTCTCGATGGCGAGATCGCCCGCATGGTCTGCCCGAGGCCGCTCTTTCTCGAGGCTGGCGAGGCGGATGATGTGTTTTCGGTGGAGGGATTTTCCGCGCCGGCCGGGGAGGTTGAGAAATGCTATAAGGCGCTCGGGCTGGGGGATCGATGCGAGCGGCGGACGCATCCGGGCGGGCACGAGTACGACATCGACGGAAAGGCCGAGGCGTTTTTGCTGAAGTGGCTGTGACCTCCGGTGCTGGCCGCCGGTGAAATCGTCATTTCCTGGAGGCAAAGACCGGGCTACGGTGCAGTGATCCAGAGTGAGAAATGAGCTCATTGATGTCGTGGGGTAAGATTGCAGTCTGGGCCGGGCGGAGGCGCCGATGGCTGATTGCACTCGGGCTGGTGATCGGAGTGCTGGCCGGTTTACGCGCCATCCTGCCGACGGTGGCCGAGCGGGCGGTCGCCTGGTCCTCCCAGTATTATCTCGGGCTGCCTGCCCGGGTGGAAAACGTTGATCTCTCGCTGCTCGCTGGCGGCGTGGTGCTGGAGAATGTGCGCGTGGGCGCTGTGGCCGAGGAGGGAACTCCCTGGCAGGCGGCGCTGCACCCGCGCGTCATCGATCCCAAGGCCTCGCTGCTGCACATTGAGCGGCTGGCCTTTCGCTGGTCCTGGTGGGGATTGCTCCGGGGGCGGCTGCAAATCAAGGAGTTCACCCTGCACTCGCCGACGGTGCGCCTGCTGCGAGAGGCGGATGGGCAGATCGACCCGCTGCGGCAGGCAAAACCCCTCGCTCCCCCGATGGCCGCGAAGCCCGAGCCGCCTGCGAAGGGAGGGTCTCGCTCCTGGCCGATCGAGGTGCGGCGGTTTGCCCTGAAAGATCCCAACGTCAAGATCCTCGATGTGCCGACGGGGCAGGACCTGCTGGTGTTTTCGCTGGAGAGCTTTGAACTCGACGAGGCCTCGTGGCGGGAGTCGGAGTTGGGCTTTGGTTCCATGGCGGTACGCGGTCCTGTTCTCAAGGTGAAACGCGAGCTGGTGCTGGCGGAACCGGAGCGCACGGGCGAAAAGACGGCGGCCCAGCGCGAGGCCGGGGCGGGGACTGCGGGCAGGCCGGGATTTCGCATCCGGAAGGTCGATGTCGAGCGCGCGGAATTCACCTGGCTGAGCGCCAGGGGGCCGCTGGACGTGATGATGAAGCTGAAGGCCTCCGGCATCACGGCGGAGCAGGGAAAACGCTTTCCGCTGGAGCTGGCTTTGCAGATCGGGACCGGGAGGGCCGACCTGTCCGGGGAGGTCGGGATGCTCCCGCCCTACTACAAGGGCCGGTTGAAATGGGATGGTATTTCCTTTGCCCCGCTCCTGATGGCGGCGGTGCCCGACCTGGCAGCGTGGCTGAAATCCACGGATGGCAGCGGAGACTTGCGCATCACCGCGGATCTCGCGGGCGTCGCGGGATCGCCGGGCATCCATCTGGCCGGGCGGACGACGGTGGAGAATTTTTCCGCAGCGGATCCGGCCGGAGGGGGATTTGCCCTGGGCTGGAAGCGTCTGGATGTCGTGATGAAGGAGGCGGTAATACCTCTGGCAGCCGGGGGCGGGGCGGCACCGCTGCCGAGCCTGGAGCTCGAGCGGGTCACCCTGCAGGACCCGCGCATTCTCTACACCCATCCGTGGCCGCTGCTGGAGACCTTCCTCGGCTGGGACCCGGCGCAAAAGGCGACGATGGTGGCTTTTGTCCTGGGAATACTGCAACGCGAGAGCGAGGACGAGCAGGCGGTCGGCAGGGCCGCGCTCGACCTCCTGGAGATCAAGGGCGGCGAGATCGAGATGAGAGATACCACGGCGGCGGCGCAGGCGACGGTGCGCGGCATGGATGTGACCCTGCGCAATATGAATTTCCCTGAGATGACATTTGAAGCCCTCTCGATGCAGGCCACGCTGCCGACGGACTCCCGGTTTTCCCTGGAAGGGAGCCTGAAAGCGGGGCAGACCGGGGATTTTGTCATCAGCCTGCAGGGGCTGGATCTGCCGACATTCAGCCCCTATGCGAAAGACGCCGGAGTGACGCTCGACGCCGGCCGGTTTTCGCTGCAAACCCGGCTGAAGATGGAGGGAGGCGTGATGACGATGGATAACGACGTCACCCTGAACAAGCTCGGTGTGTCGCTCAGCCATGCCGACTGGTTTGGGAGGGAGTTCGGCGTGCCGATCAATCTCGCACTCGCCCTGCTGCGAGACGCCGGCGGCGACATCCGGCTGCAGGTGCCGATGCGGCGGGATGAAAAGGGGACCACGATATCGATGGGGGCGGTGGTTGCCTCGGCGCTGCGGGCCTCGATCCTCGGCGCGATCAGCTCGCCGCTGAAGCTGGCGGGCATCGGCATGGGAGGTAACGGCTCGTCCGGGCAGTTGAGCGGCGCGGCGATTAAGAACGTGGCGGGCGCGGCGGATCCTGCTCAAGGCGCTGCGGCCCGGCTGGACGGGCTGGCCCGGCTGCTGGCAGAGCGGCCCGAGCTGCAACTCGCCCTGCGTGGACGCATCGGGCCGGAGGATCTGCCGATCCTGGCAGACCGCCAGTTGGTTGAAAACGCGCGGGCGAAGGTCAAATTGCCGGAGCTTCCGCAGGTCGGGTTCCTGGCCCGGAGGAGGATCGGCATCTATCTGGCGAAACGTGCCAAAGGCGAAGACGCCACGCTGGGCGCAGAGGATCAAGCCCTGTATGCCCGCTATGTGGCTGCTGTCCAGGTGCCTGACGATCAGCTTCAGCTCCTGGCCCGCCAACGGGCGGAGAAGGTCAGGGATCTCCTGGTCGCGAGAAAGGTCGATAGCAAACGGCTCGCCGTCGGCGAAAGGGAGGCCGACGGGCAACCCGGTGTCGTGATTTCCTTTCAGCCGCCTCCCTCCGATGGCGGGAAGCCGGTCAAGGCACCGGCAACGAAGAAGCCTTCCTGAGTGTTTCGATATGCGGCAGCCCGGACCCATGCCGGAGTGGCGGGCGGCAAGTCATGGCTTGTCATGCGAGGCGGCAATTCCATAGTTAGGGGAATGTCATCCGAAGTCTTTCCGTCCTCCGCCGCCCTCCGTCAGATCCTGCCACTTGCTGAAAAGCGCGAGGCTTTGCTCAAGAAAGTCGAGGCGCTGGATCGTCAGATCGCCGGGCTGAGAGTGAATGCTCCGGCAGCCGCGGCGGTGCCAAAGGCTCAGCCGGTACGCCAGGCGGCAGGTCGCAGGAAGCCCGTGGAGGCGGCTCCGGCCGGGGAGAAGAAAGACACGTCGGCGAAGATCCTCGGTCTGCTCAAGGCCGCAGGCTCAAAGGGGGCAAGCATCAAGGAAATCGCCGCCCGGCTCGGGATGAAGGTCCAGAATGTGCACGTGTGGTTCAGCTTCAAGGGGAGAAGGCTGGCTGCCCTCCAGAAGATCGGGCCGGCGCAGTGGGCGCTCAAAGCCTGATCCGGGCGTAGAGCGGCGAATCTCCGCCGGTCGATGCGCCCCGGGCTACTTGCGAGGGCTTGCCTGGATTCTTTGCCGATAGGCAAGAGGCGAGATTTGAAACTCCGCCTTGAAGGCGCGGGAGAAGGCGCTCCCGCTGCCAAACCCCGCATGCTCGCTGATCTGCTCCAGAGTCATTTCCGGATCTCTCATGAGCCACTTTGCCCGCTCGAACTGGACATCGGTAAACGCCTCCTGGGGGGAGATCCCCCGGACCTTGTGAAACAGCCGCCGCAGGTGGCTGGACGACAGGTGAATGGCCTCGGCGACCTCGGCGATGCTGGGGCCTTTTTGGAGGTTTGCCTCATACCAGGCCATCGCTTCGTTCACCTTGGTCGTGCCATAGTTGGGAGGATCGCCCCACTGGGCCCGCGGAATGTGCTTCAGGAAAAATAACGTCAGCTCGGACGCTACGATCCGGTAGATGAGAGGCTCCAGGACGCCCATGCTTCTCTGCGCCTCGATCGGAGTCGCTCCGATGGTTTTACGCGCTTCGCCACAGCGGTCATAGAGTTGCTCGATCAGGGGCAGAAAGGGCGCGCGGAGTGGGATGCGGCGGTATCCTTCATTCCCGACGATCGTTCGCACCGTGTACTCCGCCTCGTCAAAGTGGAAGATGATGCTGCGGCAGAAATCCGATGGTTCGCCTCCCCACCCGTGCACGCAGTCCGGGCCGCTCACCACGAGTGTCGGGACGGTGATGCGCTCGGCGTGCAGGGACTCGTCCTTCCTGAGGAGAAGATTGCAGCGGCCATCGAAGAGGAACTGGAATTCCCAGGCCCCTCGGCGATAAGGGATCAAGGGGGCCTTGCCGTAGCGGCGCTCGCCGCGATTCCGATACAGGAGAAGCATGGCGTCATGGTTGGCGGCCGGAGCGAAAATGTCAAAACTTTGAGCGTTTCATCTATGGCTGCATCCGGGTTCGGGTGGGATATTCCGACCATCCAATGAACGCTCCTTCATCCTCCTCCGCCACGGTCTCGCCCGTCTCCAGCACCCATAGAAAACGCTATGCTGTCGTCGGGACAGGCGGCCGCTCGTGGATGTTCATCCAGGCGCTGGCCTCGACCTTTCGCGATTCCTGCGAGCTTGTGGCATTCTGTGACACAAACTCTACGAGAATGAATTTCTACAATCGGGAGATCGGGCAGAAATACGGGCTGTCTCCCGTGGCGACCTATCGCGCCGAGGACTTTGACCAGCTCGTGCGGGAAGCCCGCCCCGACGTGGTGATCGTATCCTCGATCGATCGCACCCACCATCACTACATCGTGCGGGCGATGGAACTGGGCTGCGATGTTGTGTCGGAAAAACCGCTCACGGTGGATATCGGGAAATGCATCGAGATCCTGGAGGCCATCGAGCAGACGGGCCGCAAGCTCACCGTCACCTTCAACTATCGGTATGCCCCGATCCGATCCAAGGTGAAGGAACTCATCCAGGAGGGAGCCATCGGCGAGGTGAAGTCCGTGCACTTTGAGTGGCTGCTGGACACCCAGCATGGCGCGGATTACTTCCGGCGCTGGCATCGCGACAAGGCGAACTCCGGCGGGCTCATGGTGCACAAGGCGACGCATCATTTTGATCTCGTGAACTGGTGGCTGGACTCCTCGCCCGAGACGGTTGTCGGCATGGGGCGTCTTGCCTTTTACGGCAGGGAAAATGCGAAAAGCCGGGGGATAACGAAATTCTATGACCGAGGCACGGACACACCGGAGGCGGCGGGTGATCCGTTTGCGCTGGATCTGCGGTCCTCGGAGAATCTGAAGAGCCTCTATCTCGATGCCGAGCATGAGGACGGGTATCGCCGGGACCAGAGCGTCTTTGGTGAAGGAATCTCGATCGAGGATACGATGAATGTGCTCGTACGCTACAAGTCGGGTGCGCAGATGACGTACAGCCTCCATGCCTATGCTCCCTGGGAAGGCTATCGGATCGCGTTCAATGGCACCAAGGGGCGCATCGAGGTCAACCACCAGGAAACATCCTATATCAACGCAGGCACGGGTGCCTTGACGGAGGGGATGTCGAGTTCCGAGCAGCTTCTGCTCCTGCCCTTGTTCGGAAAGCCGGAGGTCATCGAGATTCCTGCCAGCGAGGGCGGGCATGGCGGAGGAGACCCCATCATGCTGCGCGAGATCTTTCAGGGAGCAGAACATACAGACCCTCTGGGGCGTGCGGCGAACCACATCGATGGCGCGCGCTCGATCCTGACGGGCATCGCCGCCAACGAGTCCTTCAAGACGGGGCTTCCTGTCCACGTTGACTCCCTGTTGAGAGTTGATGAATGGGCCGCATCGTCGAGAAACGGAGCGGCTCCCACCGGTCCAGGCGCGGAACAGAAGGATAGCGTCGCCAGCGGGGCGGCCGCCCAGTGATCTCCTGAGGGAGCCGCCGGTGCGGGAGGATCGCGGGGCGATGCGATCTTCCGGCGCAAGGGCTTGGCAATGGATACGCATTGTATTTATACGATGTGCATATCGATGGCGGATCCCTCACCTGTTCCCAAATATGTGGAGCTGGCCAATCTCCTGCGCGAGAATCTGGCAGCGAAGGCGGATGGCACCCGCCTGCCCTCGGTGAGGGCGATGATGAGGAGGTTTCACGTCAGCCAGCACACGGTGACATCTGCATTGGGGTTGCTGGAGAATGACGGAATGATCGAGCGGCGGCCGGGAAGCGGGGTTTATGCCTCCCGGCAGAACGCCGCGCCGGTCGTTTGCTTTTGTCGGCCGCAGAACCAGAATGCCCACTTCGATTTAAAGGAAGAGGCTCTCGACAAGGCCTGCCGGGCCCGAGGCTGGCAGCTTGTGGTGGATCGCTTTGATGCTCTCAAGGTGGATTCCTTCTCGGAGGGCGCATCGGCCAGCGCCTTTATCGTGCCGCCGGAGCTGATCACCTTTCACTCTCCGCTGCTCCGGCGTCTGGCCGCGAGGGGGGTGCCTGTGGTCGTGATGGGCCGTGACACGAGCGGTGAACCTCTCGATTTTGTGACAGGCGACGACACTCCGGTCCTGCGGGAATTCGTCCTGGGACTGAAGGAACGGGGGCATCGGCGGATCGCCTATCTGGATTGCGAACCGCCATTTGATGAAGTCCGCAGACGCGTGGAATCCTTCCGGGAAATCTGTCGATCGCACGGCATGGATGGCTCTCTCGTGCTCAATGTGCGAGCGCAGTACGGACAGGATAGCACGGCAAAGTCGGAGCGCTTTCTGCGTCGTTACCTGGGTTCGTTGCGCGGCAAACCGCTGCCATTTACGGCGCTCATCGCCGGGAGTCTTGCGGGATCGGTCCCGGCCCCGCTGGTCTTTCGGGACGCGGGCTGCCGGATTCCCCGCGACCTCAGCCTGTGCAGCCTGGGATGCGATCCCCGGGCCGTATACTCGATCCCGCCGATTTCCGACGCCACGATCCATGACCGCGAACTCGCCTCCGCCGCTCTGGAGATCATCGGACGACGTTGGAATGGCGACCGCTCGGAGCTTCTTTCCCATACCGTCTCATACCGGGCGAACTGGCGGGAAAGTGTGGGCAGTCCTTCCCGGAGGAAGCGGGCGCGAGCGGGTGTTGCGGGCTGCTCCGGCTGATCTTGCGGGGTGCCAGGGGAGCAGGGAAATTTTCATGCAATGTCGCGGAGACAGTGCGAGCCGGATGTTTTTGCGTTTCGCGTAACACATACTCGCAGAGCGGCTTTGCCATATTGACTGAGCATGCGCGCGGGGCGGCGGTGCAGAAACCGCGTGTCACGCCCGCCCTGGAAATGCGAGGATTTCCGACTGAGATAATGAAAAGCTTGTTCCTGATCCTGCTCGCGACTGCCTCGGCAGCGGTGGCAGCAGATGTGCCGCTGGTTACGTTTTATTTCGATGATCCCGCACCCGCCACCGTTGCGCCCTTTGCTCCGTCGAGGACGGCGCAGGAGGTGAAGGCTGGCCCGATCGAGCGCGGCGAGGGATTTGTCGAGGGCGAGGTACTGCCTGCTGTCGACGAATACCAGAAGCCCTCGGCCTCCCTCGGCGGCAAGGTCGACCTGCAAATCCCGCTCCACCAAACCCCCGGCTCCTACGACCTCCTCTACGTCGCGGGCGGGGGGGCGACGCATGCGGGTCCTGTGGGAGGAGTCAATAAAGGAGGATTCCTTGTCTGCCAGGTGCGTCCGCTCGCAGGCACGCAGCAGGCCGACACGCTCGCCGCCGCCACCGCGCATGAGCTCGACTTTTCCTTCCCCGTCTCCGCCGTCGGGGCTGATGTGACCGTGACGACCATCGCTTTCCGCACCGCGTATTTTCGCGACGGCGAGCGGGTCATTCCGCGCCAGGGCCAGTGGGAGGTCGCGCTCGACGATGGCCGCGATTTTCAGCCCTTCGGCGATCCCGTCCAGCTCGTCGACCCCGCTGCGCCCGCCGACCGCCTCATTGAGAAGAAGGTGAAAGGCCGACCCTTCACCATCCCCGCAGGCAAGACCGCCGTCTTCCGCTTCACCACCTACGGCCCGGCCGAGCACTCCGACTCCGGCCATCCCCTTGTCCTCGACGACATCACCCTCGGCGGCTCGGTCGCTCCGGTGAAATAGGCGGCTGGCCTTGCTGCGGGTGCCCTCGTGCAGTGCGGACAGGAAGCCCCGCAGCTCATTCAGCGGCTCTTTTCGCTTAACCGCGCCCGAGGCATCTCAAGGCACGGACGTTCTCACGAGCTTTCAGGTCATTGCTGCAGCCAGGACATTCCAGCTAAGAAAACCTGCGTTGAAATTGGGAGCACCCGTATCGGGATGATAGCATTCGTGCAGCGTTCCGGTCGCGGCCAGGTCATTCTCCAGCAGGGTGCGCGTCTTGCGGGCGAGGGCGGCGGCATCGTCATGATAGCCGTAGTTCTTCAATCCCTCGTAGATCATGTAGTTGGCCACGATCCAGATCGGGCCGAGCCAGTTGCTGGGGTTGGCGCTGTCGGTTCCAGGGCTGTACATGCGCTCGCTCTGTGAGAGGCTCCGGATGCCCCAGTTGGCTGAGAAGGTGCGTTCGTCGCGCAAATGGGAGCTTACCAGCGTCGCAGCCTGCCCGGGAGTGGCGACGCCGCTCCACAGGGGCAGGAAGCCTGTAAACATGCGGATTTTCAGGGGAAGCGAACGCCATCCCATATCCATCCCTTTCCGAATGCCGGGAAGATAGTAATCGCGGTGATCCGCGCACTGCACGTCGACGGTATAGAAGAACCCGTCGATCTCATCCCAGCACTCGCGAATGATCGCGGCGGCAAGATCGTGTGCACGCTGCGTCAGGGTCACGGCATCGGCCGGGCGTCCGATCTCCGTGGCGAGCTTTGCCGCGGCGAGGAGGTCTTTGTGGAAGAGGCAATTCAGCAGGAGATTCGCGGAGGAGAACTCCGGGCGTCCGTAGGTGGTCGGGTCGCAATCCACGCCGATCGCCACATCGGAACCCCATACGAACAGGCCGCAGGGTGACTGGTAGCGGGACTCCCAGCGTTGGTAGAACAGGAGCAGCCTGTCGAAATACGGTGCGACCCAGGAGTAGTCTCCGACTGCTTCCGCAATATCGAGGGCGAACTGGGCAAAGACCGGCTTGGCCTGGTTGTTCTCGCGCTGGTCATCGTTGCGGCAGGAGAAGAAGTCGGCATTGTCCGACTTCATCATGATCGAGACAGTGCCGTTCGATGCCTGACCCTCGAAGAAATTTCGCCAGCAGCCCATCGCGTGCGTCGTCCAGATCGCGCGCGAATCGTGGCTGGAAAAAGCCGGGCCGCGCAGGAGGCCCTTTGCGATCCAGAAGCTATCCCAGTCCCAGAGCTCATCGTGAAAGATGCCGCCGGGAACGATAAAGGGATGCTTCAGGATGCCCATCGGGCTGCGGAGCGTGGTGCCGATCTGCGAGGCAATGTAATCTTCGATCTTCATTTGGAGAAAGCGAGCGACGAGAAGGCTTTGGCGAGAGCCAGGAAAAAGGCCTGCGACATTTGGCGTGTATTGCCGTGTCCTCCTGCCCAGAAGCCATGGTCTTCATCCGGGCCGTCAAAGACGTGCAGAGCAGCCACTGCCCCGGCCCGCTGCCAGGCGGCCACGGCATCCAGGGAGTGAGAAAGCGGGACGAGCCTGTCATTGACGCTGTGAACACAGGTGAGGTCCGGCGGCGGGTCGTCATGCTGGACCGCGGAGGCGGAGGCCAGATGAGCGGGCGTGACGGATTCCAGACCAAAGAAGCGATGGTGAAAGGACGGGCTGAACAGAAAGCCATGCGAGGTTCCCCGGCTGGCGTCGACCGCCACGGGGCCGGCAAGGGAAAGAACATGCGCCGCCCTGGAGCGGCCGAGGGAGCGGCCGGTCATCAGGGCCAGATGGCCGCCAGCCGAGGCTCCGGCAATACGGATGCGAGGCGGCGCGGAACAGATTTCTCCACGCTGGAGGAAATCCGCCGCGGCCAGGCAGTCCTCGAGAGCGGCGGGCCATGGGGCATGCTGGAGCAGGCGGTAATTGATGCTAAAGACCGCCGCACCCCGCTCCTGGAGAAAGAGCGCCACCGGATCGAGCGACTCCTTGCTCATGGCGTCCCAGCCGCCACCGTGAATCAACAGCCAGAGCGGGGATGTCTCGACCGGACCGGGAAAGTAGTCGCCCCGATGGCGCTCATGTGTATCTCCGTCGCGGTAGACGATGTCACGCAGTACGGTCATGTAACCACGGCGTACTCCACATCAAGGATGCGGGCGATCTCCACAAGCTCCGAGGCATGGTGACCGATGCCGAGAGCAAAATGGTGGGTCGGCCCCTCGGCCACCCAGCGCTTCAGGAAGGTGCGCACATCGGGTTTGAAGACGCCATGCGTATTGGTGTTGCCGGTAGGCGGGATGGGGCGGCGTATGGACTCGCCCTCCGCGATCACGAACTTGAATCCTCCCCGGGCGGTCTGGCCGATGCTCAGCATGGTAATCGGGCCTTCCTTGATCTGAAACTCCACGCCTGCGCCCGCTCCCGGCTTGCCGTGGTATTTCTTCAGGCTGCGAATGACCGGCTTGCTTGCGGCGATATTGATATGATGGGGACCGTCATGTCCCACCAGTACGCTGTCGAGCTGGAAGTCGATGGGATGGAACTCGGCGAAACTGCCGCCGATATCCAGGCGGTCCATGATCATCATGGCGATGCAGGTTTTCAGATCAAACTCGCCGCACATCGGAAAGCCCGCCCCGGTGAGCAGGGAGTTTCCCACGATGAAGTTCGTCACCAGAGTGCGCAGCTCGGAATCGGGCTCGCCCTCATAATAGTAGGCAAATCCGTCAAGCCGTTTATCCGCGATCAAGGCCTCCAGCGCCACGGCGGCCTTCGCTGCGGTTTCCAGGTCGGCCTCGGTGAGCTTTTCCGTGAGAGGGTCGCTTACCGGGGCGGGCGTGTCGAAGAACTCGAGGATGCGCGATTTCCAGCCCTCGACCGCCTCAGGCGGGGCCGTGCGGTAGTGACGATGCACATCGCCCGGCTCGACCATCACGACGTGAGGACCAAAGGCGGCGGTGATCGCGGTCGGGTCGGTGTGCATGTCGAGCATGGCCTCGAGGACGTGGCCCATCAGTCCGATGCGTGCGGTGCGCAACGAGCGGAGCACCTTGGCGATGCCGCACCAGGAAGCCAGCTCCGCATCCACGACCGGGTCGCCGTCTTCGTGGCCCAGGATGACCGCGGGCGGGCGGCGGCCGAAGCGGATGGCGACGCCGGTGAACTCCGGCACCGAGCAAAAGTCGTCATTGCAAAGCTGCATGAAGGTCGTGCCATTGGGATAATCCATCGCCGCCAGCGGCTGAATCGCCACGAGCACCATTGGCACCTGGATTTCCCGGCAGAGGATTCCAAAGGTGGACGAGGTGCCATAGGTGGCCATGTCCACGAAGAGGACATCGATGTCGGCGGCTTTGATCCGCGAGACGGCATCGTAGGCGGCCTGGGCGTGGTCGAGCATTCCAAAGTCCGCCACCTCCAGGCCATGCGCCTCGAGGCGGGATTTCACATGCAGCCTCTTGCGGGTCATCTCGTCGAGCAGGCCGGGGAATTGCGGCCAGTAGACGTGGTGGCCGATGGCCAGGAGGCCGGCGCGGGCGGAAAGTGGCTTGAGTCGATCGATTTTTTTAGGTGCGTCCATAGGGCAGGGAGAGTGAGTGTTTACCAGGAGATCAGGAGGTCCCCGGTGACATGGTGCGCGACGATGTCGGTGCCGGATTTCTCCGATGGCACTGGGGTGCCGAGGCCAAGGTAGGCGTCATTCAGGGTGAAGGCGGGCGTGGTGCCAGACTGCGGAAGGAAGGTCACCCGGGCGTCCTTCAGGCCGGTGACGAGCAGGCGGCGGCTGATTCCGATTTCTCCCGAGTATTGCTCGCGGCAGGAGACCTCTCCACCCTCCGGCTGGGTGACGAAGACGCGGCACTCCCTGTGCCAGGCCTTCGGCAGGTGCATCTGGCCGGAGCCATCGCCGGTGACAAGGACGTCGCAACCTACGGGGATGGGCACGCCCTCGGGAAATCTCCAGCCGAGCCGCACGGATGTCGACGGCCAGTAGCCGGAGAAGAACCAGCCATTGTCGCGCCGGGCGGCGAGCAGCAGAGGATCAGTCAATCCTGAGACCGGCTTTTCGTAGGAAATCTCGTAGCCGAAGACCTGAAGCACCCAGCGCATGAGGCGCTCGGCGGGGAACCACTCGGCGGGATTGTCTGCTTCCGGCAGGCGCGCCGTGATCGCTTTCACATCCGCGCAGAATGCTCCGCGCACCCAGGCCACGGTGCCTCCGCCGGGCAGACGGCGGGCCAGGGCAAAGCTCCGGGTTTCGCCGCCGCTTTCCACGGTGGCCAGCACCTCGACATCGCCTCGCGCAGGCAGAGACACGCCGACGCCTCCGCCGGAGGTCAGCTCACGCACCAGCATTTTTCCCGGCACATGTTCGCCCGCATCCGGGCGCAGCGTGGTGGTGAAACGGACTTCTCCTGCGATGGCGGGAGCAGGTCGCGCATCGAGCCACTTTGCGAGGCGCGTATCGAGGTGATCCAGTGGACCGTACAGCAGGAGCCGACCACCGGATTCCACATGCTGCACGAGAGTATCCGCCCAGGCGGAATCCTGAGGTGGGGCCGGGCTGACGAGGATGGTGCCGGCAAAGGGCTCGGTCCCTGCCGAGACGAGGTTGCGCGTCGAGACGACAGTGTTGAGAGGAAACCCCGAGTTCACCGCGCCGCGAATGAACCAGTCGCCGAAAAAGACCTCGGAGATGCGGGTGGGGTTTCCCAGGGTCCAGTCGTGATACTCGTCAAATGGATAGACCCAGGTGACGAGGCCCGGCTGGTCGGGGAAGTCCGCGAGCGCTCGCAGGAGATGCGGTGTGATTTCGCCCGGCACCTCGTCGGGCATCCGGCCATAGGAATCGTCGATCGTCAGCAGAGCCACGGAATCCGGCTGACGCGGCGTGCCGTCGGCCTCGAGACGGCTGCATGCCAGCGGCAGATAGATGTCGTGTGGTTCGCGTCCGTAGCGGTCGAGCCATGGGCTGTTCAGCCACCAGGGATCGTGGATGTAATAGCGGTAAGGGACGGCGCTGCCCTCGGGTAGCTCCGCGATGTGGGAGAGCCAGCCGACGATCTCCAGGCCGTAGTCGCCATTCAAAGCGGCCCATGGGGAATTCACCGGGGCGGTCACCCCGTAGCCACCGCGAAAGATTTCCCGCACGGGTGCGGCGTCCGAGGCGAGGTCCATGCCCGTCGATAAATTGCTGCCCCGGGTTTCGATCGGGACGGAGGGACATTCGCGGCGAAAGTCCTCCCAGAATCGGAGGATTGAAGCATTCACGCCCTCGACATTGGCGAGGTCAAAGCGGTTACCGTCAAAGACCTCACCCGTGACATTCCAGGAATCGAGCGAGTAGCCGAAGCCATTGGAAAGCCAGAGATAGTCAATACCAAGATCGTGGAAGAAATGTTGGCTTTGCCGGCCGAGGAAGGTTCCCAGGGTGGTGCCATCGGGTATGCCCTGCGGAAATCCGGCATACGACTCGGTATCGCCCCGGAGCACGGCGGCGCAATGCACCCACTGGCACGCGCCCATGATGTCTCCCTTGTTGATCTCAGGGTGGCGCTGGTACTTGAAGGAAGACTCGGCAAATTCCGGGCCCGGATCAAAGATCGTGCCGACCGAGACGGGCAGCCCGGTCATCTCATGGCCGACGGTCTTCAAACTCGCGACGAGATCGCGCAGCCGCGCATACGTCCAGGTCGAGGCATCCTCCCGGTACAGCCAGCGATTCGAGTGAAGCGTGCGGCGCCCGGGGTCCCAGGAATGGGCGGGGCTGTCATTTGCGATGCCAATCCATTTCGCCCACTGGATCTCGTCTTCCATGCGTCCCTTGTAATCCAGAATCTCGCTACCCTCGGCGGTCCAGAGCAGGAAGGAGATTTTTTCCGCGGAGCGGATCAGCCGGTCCCACTGCCGGAGGATGCCGCGAATGACCTCCGCCGTGGCGGCGGGAGAGCTGTCGTGAAAAGGCTTGAGAGAAACTTCAAGGATGAGTCGTTTCATGATGATGGATGAAGTCTGGAATCCGTCGCCGCTCCCGACGCATGAAGAAGGGGGCTGGGGCAAGCTGGTTTCATAAGCAGGCAATACATGCGGGTTTCCTCGCTAAACCACGCCCCTCCGCGCCTCCAACTGGGAGCGAATCGCGGCCATCCCGGCCCGATCGAGAGGATACCAATAGGTGAGCAGCAGGGCGATGGCCCAGAGGGCCGCGGGAAAGAGAATGTAAATCCCGATCATGCGGGAGATGACGCCGTCCATCTGCTCCGCGTGCTTTACAGAAAACCCCGAGAGTTCCAGGAGCAGGCCGCTCGCGCCGGTGGCGCAACTGAGCGAGGCCTTGAAGAACCAGGAGAAGAAGGCGTTCAGCGAACCTTCGCGCCTCCTTCCGGTATGCAGCTCGTCGTAGTCCGCCGTGTCGGCCTTCATCGAGGGGATCAGGAGCCACACCGCCGAGATGGCGCTGGACTCGAAGACGCCGGGGATGAGCGTGAGATAGGGGTTTGCGGGATCGAGGAAGAAGTATCCCATCACATGCCCGACCAGAGTGAATGCGATCATGCAGAAGAGGACGTTCTTTTTATCGAACCTCACCGCGAGCCACGACCAGGCGGGAATAAGCAGGATGCCGGTGATCACGATGACCGTGCCTTTCCATCCGCTGACGACCGCCGCGGCGGCGAGGTCGCCATGGAAAAGGTAATAGATGCCGACGTATTGACCCAGCCCGGTGACGGCGACCGATCCGAAAACCATGAGGAAGGTGATGCCGATCAAGGCCCACAAGGGTTTGCAACTGGCGGACTCCTTGATGCTTTGCCAGAGGGGTTCCCGGGATTTCCGCGAGGTTTCCGACCCGAAGTGGCGCTCCTTGACGAAGAAAGCCGGAAGCAGACCGCAGACCAGGATGATGCCTGCGATGATCCAGCAGGCGGTCTTCATGCCGATGACGATGTCTCCCTTGCCCGTGGCAGGATTGATAAACCAACTGCCGGTGACAAAGGCGAGCAGCCAACTGCCGAGGAGCGCGGAGACCTTGCCAAAGAAGGTCATCCAACTGGCGAGGCGGGTGCGTTCGTCGTAGTTGGGAGTCAACTCCAGTTGGAGCGCATAGTACGGCATGGCCCACAGGGAGAAGCAGGTGAAGAACACGATCCCCACCCCGATCAGATACAGTATCCTGGAAAACTCGCTGAGGCCAGCCGGCATGTTCCAGAACAGAGGATACACGCAGGCGGTCAGGATGGCCCCGGCGATGAGGAAGGGCTTGCGGCGGCCCCAGCGCGTGCGGGCGTTGTCGGAGATGTTTCCCACGAAGGGATCGAGGAAGGCATTCCAGATCAGGAGGATCATGAGCACGATCCCCAGCAGCGTCGGGCTGATCCCCAAGCCGATATTGAAATACGGCATCCAAAGCGCGCCGGTCAGGAAGCCCACGGCGACATTCTCCGTGCTCACTCCGACACCGAAGGTCACCTTTTGCAGGAGCGGGATGCGCTCGAGGACCACGGCCTGCGGGGAGGAGGCCTGGGGATCAGGGGCGATGGCCTGGGACATATCAGAGATGCGGATTGCCGTGGTTCACGCGATCTGTCTGCACGGGTTTCATCGCTTATCGAGGATGGTGCGGCAGGCATCGCGCAACGCCTCCAGATACCGCATGCCGTGGCGTGTGTCGGGTTCCAGATAGCTGCCTTCCGTCCACTCGTTCCACGCGTTGATGGTGAGAGCAGGGAGACACCCGGGGCTGCGGCGCACGCGGTCGAGAGCGCGAGCCACCTGCCCGCCAAATCTCTCCGGGGTGTTGTCCTGGATCACAGACATGAAGGGATAGCCAATGGGGCGGAAGACATCGGATGCCACCGTGCGGGGACTGGGGTCCCAGCCCATCGTGACATTGGAAAGATAGGGAAGAGTTAATTCCGATGCGATGCGATCCCAGTACGCATGATATTGCGCGGCCACGTCCTCGTAGGGCGTGGCGGGGAACTGGCCGAGCGTGGCGTGATGAATCCAGACGTAGGAGGAAAAACTGTCAAAGCCCAGCTCGGCGAGGACGCGGGCGGGGTTGGTCACCTGCTTCTCGCCCGGGAGGATCGTCTCGCCCCAGAGCACCGCATTGAGATGGAGATCGGGAAATCCCGCCTGGCGCGCGAGAGTGCGAAATTCCTCCAGGGCCTGCCGGGCGGCCGCCAGACTGCCGAGGCCCTCCACGAACCGGCTCAGCTCATAGATGGAGAAGTAGGGGCGGCCATTGATCTTCCAGTAGTTTGGCTGCTGAAAGTAGCGTTCGATGACCTGCTCGCAAATCGCCCGGAAGCCTTGGCCGGAAACCTCGCCCCGGTAAAGCACCGGCGTGTCGTGGTGCATGTCGGCCATCGCCTTGGCGGGGTGAATATCCACCCAGGTGTGGTTGGCCCACATGAGGGCAAACTTCAGCCGGTCGCGATTCGGCGCCTGGAGAAAGCCCTCGTCGAGCGCGCGCCCGAGAAACGGTCCGTCCTCATAGTGATACCAGTCGAAAAGGAAGACATCGATGGCGTGGTCTGCGGCGGCGTCGATCTTTCGCGCCATCACGGCGGGGTCGGCCTCGTCCTCGTAGCCCCAGGCAGGCACCAGCGGCTGGGTGTGGCCCTCAAAGCGCGGGCGGGCCGTTTTCAAAAGCTCCCACTCCGTCCAGCCCGGGCCGTGCAGCGCCTCGTTGCGGGTGTCGGCGTGGTAGTTAGGAAAGTAATAGGCGGCGATCTCCACCGGAGTATGGCCTGCGGACTTATTCATAAGTTTCGCGGAGATGACGGATGGTGAGGGCTTTGCGGAAAGCTGCCAGGGTGGGCTTGTTGCGCTTGGGTGTAAACTGAAAGACGCGAGGCGAGCCGGGCAGAAGCGTGAAGGCGTTGTCGTCAAACTCGCCGGGGATGTCATCCGCATTGAGCGAGACCCAGAAGGCCGGGTGATTGGTCGACAGGGTCACGGCAAAGCCGCCGGGGATTGCTTCGATCTTCCGGGTGATCTCCGCCTGCGGCAGATCGCATTTCTTGTAGGTCGCGAAGAAAAACGTATTGCGAACCACACGGCCGCCGACGGTTCCCTCCACCTGAAGGAAGAGCTTCTCCGGGCGGTCAGGGATTTGAGAGGCCGTGATGGTGCGAAGCAGAGCGGCGGCTCCGGCCGGGATCGCTTCACGCCAGGAGAACTTTTTCCGCACGGCACCGGAGAAGTCGCGAATGCTGATCTCCAGCCTGCCCCTGGCGGGGTCGGGCAGGTCATTCGTTCCCCAGATCTCGACTGATCCGTCTTTGCCAGGGTGGACGGAAACCAGCACGGGATCGAAGAACCGCCGGGCGGCGTGGTGCAGGAGCTTCCACTTTCCGCCGTACTCCAGCGAGGACCAGGAGCAGACCGGCCAGAGGTCGTTCAACTGCCAGTAGAGCGCGCCCATGCAAAGCGGGCGCAGCCGCCGCCAATGCTCCACCGCGATCTGGATCGCGATGGCCTGCTGGACCTGGCTGAGATAGACAAAGTTTTCAAATCCCTGGGGGATGCGGAAATACCGGGCGAAGTTTTCCGTGATGCGGGTATTGCCTCCCGGATTGCGCTGGTGGTGCTCCATGACGGGAGCGGTGACATTCCACTGGTCCCGGGGTGCGTAGGTCTTCACCACATCGAGCGAGGGAAAGGACTGGTAGCCAAACTCGGAGCAAAAGCGCGGGCGCACGTTCAGATACTCCTCGAAGGGCTTGCCCTCGTGCCAGACGCTCCAGAAATGCATGTCGCCCCGACCGTCGGAGTGCCAGCAGTCGGAGTAATCCCCCGGGCCGCCGCACGGACTGCTGGGCCAATAGACCCGGCCCGGATCGAGCTCCCGCACGCTCCTCCCGATCACGCCTTCATTGAGGCGATCGTAATCGACGAGGTATCGGTCGCGATTCTTGCGGGACTCCTCGAACCACGACAACGCGCCGACGTTTTCGTTGTTTCCGCACCAGAGGGCGAGCGAGGCGTGATCCCGGAGACGCTTCACCTGATGAACGATCTCCGGCTCCACCTCGGCGAGGAACTCCGGTGTGCCAGGATAGAGAGCACAGGAAAACATGAAGTCCTGCCACACGAGCAGCCCCTTTTCATCGCAGAGATCATAGAAGCAGTCGGGCTCGTACTGCCCGCCGCCCCAGACTCGGATCATGTTCATGTGCACGGCGGCTGCGCTGGAAAGCAGATCATCCATCACCTCGCGGGTGATGCGCTGCGGCAAGGCATCCGTGGGAATCCAGTTGGCACCCTTGCAGAAAATCGGCCGCCCATTGACCACGAAGGTGAGTGAGACGCCATGGGCATCCTCTGCATTCACCACCTCCACGGTGCGCAGGCCGATGCGCTTGCGAGCGGAATCTCCCGCCACGCTCACCTCGAGATCGTACAGGGGCTGAGCGCCGTGACCATTCGGCCACCACAGGCGGGGGCGACGGATCACGACTTTCTCCTGTAGCAAATTGAGGCCGGGCTTGAGGACAGTCGGGGTTGTGATCCGCTGGCCGTCGAGCATGATCTCCAACGTGGTTTCGCCACCCTCGGGAGACGTGACCTCGCAGTGAATGGAAACCTCGACCAGTCCCTTACGGTGGCTCTGCTCCGTCCAGACGTACTCGATGCGGCCCAGCGAGGTGGCACCGAGATAGAGGGGGCCTCCGATGGCGGCGACCATGAGGCATGGACCCCAATCCCAGCCGGCGTGGCACTGCGGTTTGCGAAGGAGGTTGCGGTGCGGTGACTGGACGGGGAACTGCGTGTAGGGGACGGGATATTTCAACGCCGCGGCCCGCTCCTCCGCCGTACGCTCCGCCGACGCCAGCACGATGCGGATCTGGTTTTCCCCGATCCGCAAGAACGGCCTCACCTCCACGCGGTGCCGGACGAATGCGTTGCAGGTCGTGCTGACCTTGTGGCCGTTGACAAAGATGGCGGCCACCGTGTCGAGGCTCTCGGCATGGAGAAAGACCGACTTCTCGGCGAGGAAGTCCGCAGTAAGCGAAAACGTGCGCTCGTACGTCCAGTCCTCCCGCCCGACCCACTGCGCGGCCAGCTCCTCCTCGGCCCAGTAGGGATCGGAGATCTTTCCGGCTGCGAGCAGTGCGCTATGCGTGTCGCCCGGTACTTCCGCAGGGCACGTCACGCCGGATGGAGAGGACGACAGCGTCCACGCGCCTTCGAGAGAGCAGGTTTTCATAGAGAGTTTGGCGGGAGAGGGGAGGCGGGCCGCAAGCGGGGTTTTATTGATAGCCGCTCTGGTTCAGGAAATCGCGAAGGATGCGGGCGGCGGGTTCATTTAGACCGACCTCGCGGTATTGCTCGATCAAGCCGTAGTTGATCTCGTTCGTCTCGGAGTGCGCGACCTCGTAGATGAGGATGCCTGCGACATTGGGGTCGGCATCCACGGCGTTGAGGAACTCTTCATTCAATTCGCGCCCCTGGGAAACATAACAATGCGTCCAGACGCGCTTGCCACGCCGGGCGGCGTATTCCTTGATCTCGCGGGCGAGGGCGGGATCGTAGGCGTTGAAGTGATAGTCTTTCAGCGTCACCTCATCAGCCAGGTCGACGAGGGCTTTCCAGTCCTGGAACCAGATCTTGGGCATGGCCCAGAAGCCGAGTTCATTGATGTCTGCGCTGAGCCGGGGCTGCGCATGGCAGTGGCGCAGGTGAATCTGGAGCTTTCGCCCGGCGCGTTGCAGCTCGCGACCCGCATCGCGGACGAAATCGACAAAGAACTCTCCGCGCAATGCCATGAGCTTCAGCGGATCGTGAGGCTCGGTGAGAATGTCCACGCCATGACGGGCCTGGTAGGCCTCGACGAGCGGGGCGTTGAACCCGTAGTTCGCATAATCGCTCACCATGCCGGAGTGGTTTTGCAGGCGGATGTCCACGCCATCAAAACCCATCTCGATGCAGGTTTTCACCCAATCGAGCCAGTAGGATCGCACCTCGGGATAAGCCTCGCAGGGCGTGCCCTTCATCGTCGCCAGGTGGCCGCGAGCGATGCCGTAGGCACCCGCCGATTTCCAACCCGAGCCGCGGAAGCCCGAGCCGTACCACTCAAACTCAAAGCCCCATTCGCGCAGTTCCGCCTCCGCGGCGGCTGGGTCGTCGATGGGACGGGCGATTTGCTCCATGCCCCATGTGCGCCCGGCGGCGGGCTTGAGGTTCTCCACGGTATTGCCTCCTCTCCGGATGTAGGAGGTCACGGTGGCGGGAAGCGGTCCGTCCTGTCCCTCCAGCGTGATCATGGATTGAGGGAGCGTGTGGAGGCGGTTCGCCGAGTTTACCACCACGGCGAAATAGCGGATGGAGGGCGGGATATTCAGACCCGAGAGCGTGAAGACGCGGCATCGGGCCGGGCGTTCCTGCAAGGGAAAGCCGTTGGAATCGCGAACGACTTCTTCGCGAATCTCCTCTGCAACAGCGAGCGGCCCCTCGTAAGGGCGATAGGTGCCGTTGTCCGCGCTGGTCAGCAGGCGGATGTCACAAGGCGCGGTGTCGCACCCGGTGAAAGGCCCCTCCAGATCCGCCACCGCCTCAAGGCAGAAGCGGACCGTGATCGCATGGACGGGTGCCGTCGCGCGAGCTGCTGCGGCGGGATCGGGTTTGCGTTGTACTGCGAGGTCGGGGCGACGGCTGAGGAGCGCATCGAAGCCCACTCGCTCGCCGCCGATGGTCTCGACGCGAGGCATGTCATAGACGACCTTTGCCCCGTGCGGCACGGTGGAGCCGCCGCCGCCCTCGTAGGGCTTGATGATGGCAAAGGCCTCCATGCCGAGTTTGTGGCACTCATGCACATAGGCAAAGTTGGGGTCTCCCAGCGCGATGAGCGACTTGAAGGAATAGTTTTCGAACCCCGGCACGTCGGGCGGCTGGATGCTCAGGATGGGATTGGAGAACGTCGGGTAGCCGGGATTGCAAAGGACGAAGTACACCCGGTCAAACCCGAAGCTCTTCAACAGCCGGAGCTCCTCGGCGACGCGCTCCTGATCATGGAAGCCGACGGCCAGTTGCGGAAAGATGTCCACCACCGGCGCGATCGCCTTGCCCTTTTTGGTTGTCTTCATCGAGCGGGACTCTAGGGGGTCGGCTTGAGGGTGCCAAACTGCGACGGGTCCTTCTCACCAGCGCCGAGGCCGGACCCCCACTCCAGATACCCGGCGCGGCCCGAGCCGTCGTTGTTATTGACCAGCAGGGAGATCTTCAGCGGAGCGTCGGGGTTGTAAGCCAGAGGGTTGAGCTCCGACCAGTCGTAATGAATGCGGTAGGTCGTCAGGTCGCCCTCATGCTTGATCTCGCATTTGCCAAACTCCACCGTGTCGCCCACGGCAGAGCGACGGGCCGGGAGATCGGCTTCCACGTTGGCATTGGAGATCTTGCGGAAGACGACGCCGTCCGGAGTCAAGGCACAGACGGCCTCGGTATTCGATCCGAACATGCCGTTGCCTTCGCAATCGATGCCAATCTGCACGCTGTCGCCGTTCCACCAGCCGCTGGTTTCCTTCTGCACGTGGGTTGCATCCTTGACCTCGATGAGGATGTCCACTCCGCTCTCGCTGGTTCCGACTGCGGCTCGGGCGGAGATCTTTGGTTCCTTGTCGCTGTAGGGAACCCAGTTCCAATCCTTTGCGATCCAGCGCGGATCTGAGTCGGGCAGCTCGGCGGGCAATCCCGCCTTCGCATACACAGCCGATGGGGCCACGGCAGATGACCGCTTCTGGCGGTTTAGGGGCTGCAAGCGATCCGATGGGGCCGCCTTGGCCAGGGCGGCGGCATCCGGGGAGGAGAGGTAATACATGATGCCGGGCTTGAGTTCCGTCGCGGCATTGAGCGCGACCTCGCGGCCCTCCCAGTCGTGCAGTTTGGATGAGGACGACTGAAATGCCTTCAGGTCCTTCGCGGAGAGTTCCCCGTCTTCCGTCCAGACCACGAGCATGTCGCCGTGGTTGGTCTTGAGCAGGATGCCGAGGCCGTTGTCGCCCAGGGCGATCTCCTTTTCGAAGGTGGCCTTTTTCCCGGAGAGGGCGAGGAAGACCGCCTTCACCACGGCGGCGTGGCGAGGCTCGATGCGCGGGCTCAGGCGGAAGAGACCGGCGCTGTGGGTGAACCATTTGTTGGCAGCGGCAAAGCTGACGACCTCCTTTTCCACCTGGTTGGTCATCTCAAAGATGACGGTGCGGACGACGCCCTGCTTGATCTGGTTCAGGAGGTCTTTCATCATGCGCAGCGAGAGCGCGCTTTCCGATGCCGGTGGCCCGGAAAGCACTCCGCTGCCGATCAGGATGGCATGCCACTCGGAGACGACCGGGGCTTTCTCCGGGGCGTTGTACCGCCGCTCCACCTCGCGGAACTGACCGACATCCGTGGAGATGGCGTGCAGGGAGAGCTTGTCATAGTAAGGAGCCACGCCGCCCTTGAGGATCTTGTCATAGAACGAGACGTAGGAGATGCGCATGCCGAGGCCGCCATTCCAGACCTCCGCCTCGGGCTGGAGGCGCTTGATGGTCTCGTAACCGGCGCGCTGGAGGCGCACGAAGTTGGCTGGAGTATCATTCCAGAAGCAACTGGAACCCGGGAGGTTCGGCTCGTTCCAGATTTCCCAGATGCGGATGTGATCCTTGTAGCGCTCGACCGTCTTCTCCACGAAGCTAGTGAAGTCGCTCATGTCCTTGGGCGCGTAGGCGGCGGATTCCCGCACGCAGATGTTGATCTTGTCTTCCTTCTCGGGGTATGGCGAGGCCCAGGTGGGAGTGTAGCAAAACTGGCCGCCGATTTCGAAACCGGCATCGGCCAGCGCCTTGACGGAGCTGTCCAGCTTCTCCCACCGATATTCGTCCCTGGCAGGTTCGATGGCATCGGCCAGGTTGGTGAAATTCGCCCCCCAGGGGATCGAGTGGATCATGGTGAACTCGTAGCCGACGAGTTGAGCCAGCGGGATCTCGCGCTCGTTCAGGTGGTACTGCCAGCCGAATTGACCGACCCGGGCTGCGCCGGGTTCCGGCCTGGCTACGACGGCGACGCTGTATTTCTTTCGCTCGAAGCGAGCTTCCTTTCCGTTGGGGGCGCGGCGTGTGAAGCTGTCAGTAACCTGCGCCTTGGACCCATCGGCAAAGGTGACAAAGAACTCGATGTCATAAAACCCTGGTTCGGCGCCCTTCCAGACCCAGCCGTTGGTCTGGAAGTCGTCCTTGGAGACCTCGATCTGAGTCACAGGGAGGCCGCTCACGCCGTAGACCTGGCCCTGGAGGCTCGCGAGATCCTTGGGCAAAAAACCGCCGGGCTTGAAAACGATCGGCTCGCCGGGCGTCCACCAGGCGTACGGGGCAGAGGGCTTCAGCGGCAGGCGGACATCATCCCTGGCCTGGAGGCCGGGTGTTGCGATCCAGAGAGCCGCCGCACAGAGGAGGAGAGGGAAATACTTCATCGGGAGACAATCCGGAGCTACTGGACCACCGAGACGGAAAATCCGCCAATGCTGCGGGCTTCCGAGACCTGCGAGTACCCGGAGAAGCCGCCGTAGCGGGCGTCGAGCTTGATGCCCTTGTCCTTGATGCTAAAGGAATCCACTGCGAGGTCGTCGTTGATCGTGAGGTCGATCGTGCCCTCGTCCTGATGATAGGTCAGCTTGACGGTGTTCAGGTTATCCGGGTCGAACACATTGGCGCGGCCGCGCACGAGGGTCTTGGCCAGCTTGGACGTGCCGTCGGCGGGATCGGGATTGAACATCAGGGCGTAGTTTCCCGTGGAGTAGATAATGACATACAACCCGCCGAAGGTGGGATTGCTCACCTGTTCGGCATTGCCTAATCCCAGGGCCATCCAGCCGGGATTCTCGATGGCGGGTACGGGCTGGATCTGGGCCTCCAGCGTGACGGACTTGAAGCCCTCCGGGAGTTCGATCCGGGCGCCATAGCCGGTTGCGTCCTTCACCCGCAGGCCTCCGGCCGGGGCAAAGACGACGTTGGCACTGGCCTCCCAGATGGTGCCGCTGGTGCCGACGGGCTGGCGGTTGAGGACGGAGCCTGGCGTTCTTCCCTCGAGTTCAAACTTATCCTCGAGTTTGATTTCCGCCTGTACCGAGAGGGCGCAGAGAGTCAGGAGCGAGAGAGTGAGCAATGCGGGCTTTTTCATAAGAGTGTCGGGGAGTGGTAGGAAAGATTTCTCGCGCCCCCGGGATGGGGGCGCGAGCAGGAACGGTGTATGATGCGGATCTGTGGCTGGGCGACTAGGCGATGGTTTTGCGGGAGCGGCGGCGCAGCATGATGGCAAACACGCCCAGGCCGAGCAGCAGGACGGTGGTCGGCTCCGGGACGGCGACCACGAGATTGACCGCGCCATTGGTCGACGTGTCGATCTGGTAGTTATAGGTGCCGGGAGCGGTGCCGATGGTGAGTCCGTTGTTGGTGAAGGTGCCGCCGCTGTAGGTGAAGAGCGTGTAGGTGCCGACACCGAAGCCGCCGAGGTCGGTGATGTTGAGCACGCCGTCGAGGGTGAAGTTGCCGACCACGGCCACCTCGTCATCGGCCAGGCTGCCCGGGGCCGCGAGATCGAAGCGCAGGGCGGTGGAGTCGTTAAGGATCAGGCCCGCGCCAAAGCTCAGCTTGCCGCCAAGATCGGCTCCGGCCGCGCTGATGTCGCCAGCGGCGAGGGTGGAGTTGTTGGCAAAGGTGGTGAGACGGTTCACGTTGCCTGTGCCGCCGAGGACGGCATTGGCATTGACATTCACGCCGCCCACTGCGGCACCGCTGGTGCTGGTGCTTGCGATGGTGCCATTGACCAGCAGGGTTCCCGCCGAGACGGTGGTGGTTCCAGCATAGGTTGACGTGCCGCCGGCAGCCAGTGCGACAATGCCTGTCCCGATCTTGGTGACATTATCTCCCGTACCGAGCGAGGAGGAGGTTCCAGACCGCTGGCGGATGGCGGTAATGTTCACCCTTCCGCCCGTTGCAGCCGTCACCGAGAGGGCCTGCACCTGCTTGACGTTCGTTTCGTTGGTCAGGATGTTTCCCGTGTAGTTCGAGATGTGCGCGGAGTTTCCTCCGATGGTATACCCCGAGGTGCCGGAAGCTGGAGCAGCGAGCTGGATGTCCTGGCCGATGGTTACAGCCGCACCGGTAACCAGAGTCGGAGACGTGGCGGAGCCTCCGGTCACACCGAGTTGTACCACGCCGGATGCGTTGGAACCAAATGCTCCAGCCGAGCCTTTGATCGAGTCGGTATTCACCTGGACCGTTCCGTTCCACAAGTAGACTGATGCCCACGAGACGGTATTAGCGCCGTTGATGATCGTAAGGCCCTGGCCGTTAAACGCAGTCGTTCCCGCCGTGCCGGAGATCACGCCATTCAGAGTGAGGGTGCGGCCCACTCCCGGATTGAACCGTGCTCCCTGGCCATTCATGTTGATGTTTCCGTTAATGGTCAGGTTGCCGGAAACGGGAGCGAATCCCACACCGCCCAACAACGTGAGGTTGGACGAAATGGTCTGGAGAGACGACGAGTTATTCGTGATCGCCGCCGTGTCGGCATTACCTGCTCCCTGGATGGAAATGGTATTGCCCGTGACATTGAACGCCGCTGCGCCGCTATTGAATGTTAGTGTGCGGATGGTGAACGCCGTATCCACATTGGACGCGGTACCCGTCGACCCGGCGAGCTGGATGTTGGTCGTGGTGGCGCTGGTCGGAGCGACATCGCCCACCCAGTTGGCGGCATCGGACCAGTTGTAAAGACCGCCGGAAGGAGTGCCGCCGCCGTCCCAAACGGATTGCGCCCGCACCAATGCGGGTGAGGTGGAGAGTATGGCCAGGAGCGCCAGCGGGGTTCCCGACAGGTTGCGGAGTTTTCGTTTCATAGGTTTTCAGTGGGTTGGAGGAGTTTTCTGACAGGTTAAAAATTGTCGTAGAGGCACTGGGGATCACCGAAGGGGTGATCGACGAGGTCCTTCTGCAGATCGAGAGTGGCGGCATGGCCGTCGTAGAAAAGGACGTTGATTTTTCCTCCCGCATGGCGCGGATACATGGCCCAGTCTCCGGATGTCCAGTTCGAGGGAGTGCCGGCATAGCCGAAGTTGGCCGAGGTGAGTTTATAGGTAGACTCGGTCCAGTCCTTAAGCGGAGCTGAGACAGAGTCGGGCCGACCGATGTCGCTGACAAAGATGGTCGAGGAGGGTTTCTTTACCGCGGTGATCTTGAAGGTTGCGGGATAGGAGGCTTCGCTCGTCGGGGCATAGGCATGGAAGCCCGGGTACGGGAGTGACTCGCCATTGATTCCATAATAATAGATGCTGGTGATGCCGTAGGAGGCAGGGGTCAGGCCGGTCTTCAGGGCGTCGGTGTAGTCCTGGCGCCTGGATGCGATCTTGTCCGAGGGGCAGGCAAAGACGCGGATCGCGGCCTTGTCCCCGCCGAGATAGGGAGCGAGATAGGCACGGAATCCCTTGGCATTGCCAATAGCGGGCGACGCATTGGAGCAGCGCGGCACGAGCGTGCCGTCGTTGTCCGCGATATATCCCGCGGCCGCCACTCCGATCTGCCGGAGATTGCTCAGGCACTTCGCGCCCCGGGACATCTCAAGCATACGTGTTCCCATGGGAAAGACGAGGGCTCCCAGGGTGAGGAGGATGCCCATGGCTATGATCATCTCCATAAGGCTGAATGCCTGGTTGCGGAGGACGCTGCTGCTGCGCTCACTATTTTCGGGGGAAAACATTTAATGAGGGAGGAGGTGCGGAGGCTGAGGGTGATGAAAATCGGAAATTAGCTTAGGCGCTTTGCCGGATGACGATTTCGCCGCGGAGCTGGCGTTCCTCGGGCGCGACGATCTGGCCGCGGATCACGCGGTCGAGCAGGTCAAAGGACTTGCAGCCCATGTCTTCATAGGGAATGCGATAAGTCGTGAGGGGGACTCCGTGCGACGCGGCAAGTACACTATAATCATCGACCCCGCTGACGAGCAAGTCGTCCGGAACCCGCCAGCCGCGCTGCTGGGCGGCCGCGATGCAGCCCATGGCGAGAAAGTCGCCGGCGCAGACCACGGCGTCGATCTTTCCCGCGCGGTCGAGGAATGCCTTTGCCATCGCGGTGGGTTCCGCCAGCGGGTCTTGAAAGTCGGGATGCATCGCCGGGTCGAGATAGACGCCGCCAGCAGGTTCTCCGATGCCCGCCTCCTCCAGAGCCCAGCGATAGCCCTGGTAGCGGTCGCGCATGAACGGGGCCCAGGCAAAGTTTGAGAAGAAGCCGATCTTCCTCGCGCCGCGCTGGATCATGTGCCGGGCCATGGTGTAGCCGGCGTGAAAGCCATCGATCACCACGGTCGAGCAACCGAGGCCGGGGAGACTGATCTCCGCCAGTACGACGGGAAACCGCGACTCGACCAGGAGCTGGGAAAAATGCACCTGGTCCTGCGGCGTGGGGATGACCGGATAGATCACGGCGCCGCGTACATCAAACTCGGAGAGGCGCGAGACAAACTCGGTTTCCTTTTGGTAATCCACGCCGGTGGTCAGCATCACCACGCGGCGGCCAGCGTCGCGGGCCGCATCCTGGAAGCCCCTGACCGCACGCCAGATGCCCTCGTGCTGCTCGCTGGGATAGATAAAGGCGTACGCGTCGAGCTGGCTGGCGACGGAATCGGGAGATCCGTAGATCACCGTCGTCCCGGCCCGCGCCCGGCGCTCGACGAACCCCTCATGCACGAGGAGGGCCAGCGCCTTGCTCACGGTCCCCAGGCTGCAATCAAACCGCTGGGCCAGCTCGCTCTCGTTTGGGAGCTTGGCTCCGGTCTTCCAGGTGCCGCCGACGATCTCCTCCCGGAGCGCGGTGTAGATGGAGTGAACTTTCTTCGGGGGCCGAACCATAGAGGGACAATCCTCATAAAATGCTTTTTAGTCAATAAAATGATTTTATTTGCGATAAATCATTATATTGTCGCGATTATGCCTCAGACGCTCTCTTTCCAAAGTGAACTCACCTCCCGAATCCATGGTTGCTGGTTGGGGAAATCCATCGGCGGTACGCTGGGTCTGCCGGCCGAGGGGCGCATGGAGCGGCTGAATTTTTCCTTTTACGACCCGATCCCCACGGTGGCGCCGCCGAATGACGATCTGGAGTTGCAGCTCGTCTGGCTGCATCTCATCGAGCAGGCCGGGGACACGGTCACGCGTGAGGATTTCGCCAGGGCTTGGCTCGATCACATCCACTACATGTGGGACGAATACGGGGTCTGCCGGTGGAATCTGCGGCGAGGGGTGCCGCTGGAGTCCACAGGCACCTTTGAGAATCACTTCCAGTCCGGCATGGGGTCGCCGATTCGCTCGGAGATCTGGGCGTGTCTTTTTCCCTCGGACGCGGAGAGCACGGCGTACTATGCCGCGCTGGATGCCTCGCTCGATCATGGGCGCGAGGGTGTCGCGGGCGAGGTCCTGGTGGCGGTCATGCAAAGCCTGGTGGCAGGCGGGGTGGGGCTCGACGAGGCGATCACCGCGAGTCTGGGCTACCTGCCGGCGGGTACGGAGACACTGTCTGCCGTGCAGTTCGTGCGCAGGGCGTTCATCGAGAATGTCCCGGCCTGGGAGTGCTGGAAGGAGCTGCTCGTGCGCCACGGCAACGAAAACTTCACCCACGCTCCGCTGAACGTGGCGCTGACGATCTGGGCGCTCCTTTACGGGGAGGAGGATTTCGAGGCGAGCGTGCTGCTTGCGGCCAATGGAGGGTATGATACGGACTGCACGGCGGCCACCGTGGGTGCCACGCTGGGCCTGCTCAATGGGGCAGAGAGCATCCCCGCGCGATGGAGCGCGCCCATTGGCGACGGCGTCTTTGTCGGGCCGGGCATTCGTGGCATCAATGTTCCGCCCACGCTGGGGGAACTCACCCGGCGCACGGAGCGCCTGATCGGAAAACTGAAACCCCGCCGATGGAATCGCTCCGAATGGGATCGAACTCTGCCTGCGGTCGACCTGCACGGCCTCCCTGGGACCATCGACCTGCTGCCCGCAGGCAAGACGAAGCCGGTGCCGTGGGCTAATGGCGAGCTGCCGCAGGAGGTGAAGCAAGCTGGAGGAGGCACTTGGAAGTGGGAACGGCACTCGGATGAGCCGCGCAAGATCATCTGCCTCGCTCGAGAAGGTGCGAAGCTCTTTATCGACGGCGAGCTGGTGATCGAATGCCCGCCCCATCTGCCCTATGTGCCGGCCCCTCACCGCAGCGAGGATCGTTCGCGTGTGACCGTCGAGGTAGGCCCCGGATCGCATACGATGCGTCTTGAGCTAAACTCCTCGTCAGCGGATCAGGAGGCCTCCGTGATCCTCGCCTATCCCAATATGCATATCGCGCCGTGGACGGCGCAGGAGCTGCCGCATATCGCGCTGCTTTCATCGCCCTGATGACGATGAGTCGGCGCCGTCGGGCCTGATCGTGGGAGAAAAGCGTCCTCGCCCTGTTTGCGCCGATTGGTCGCAAGCAGGGCGGTTTCGTTTTTCTGAGAGGGTGCAAGCCTTGCAATAGATTTGCCATCGGCGAGCCGCTCAGGCTAAGCAATGGCTCGTCTTTTCCTGCCGATGACTGCTCCTCCCAACACCCCTGTGCGGGTGATCCTCGATACCGACTTGGGTTCGGACTGCGATGATGCGGGAGCCATGGCGGTGCTGCATGCGCTGGCGGATCGGGGCGAGGCGGAGATCCTGGCCTGCATCTACAGCTCGGAGAAAAACGCCTTCGGCCCGGGCTGCATCGCGGCGATCAATCACTATTACGGGCGGGGCGGGATTCCCATCGGAGCAGCCCGGGGCGACGAGGTGGGAGATCCGCGGAATGATTTCCTGGAGGCGATCGCCTGCGATATGGAGCGGTATGGCCATCGCATCCGGACACGCGACGACGTGCCGGATCAGGTGGCGGTGTATCGCCAGGCGCTGGCTTCTGCGCCGGATCACTCGGTCAAGATTGTCTCCATCGGGCATACCAAGGGGCTTCTCGCTCTGCTGCGATCCGGGCCATGCGAGTGCTCACCGGCGAATGGCCGGGAGCTGGTCGCGCTCAAGGTGAAGGAATGGGTGGTGATGGGCGGAGCGTTTCCTACGGAAGGGCATCCGGGCTGGAACTTCGGAGCCAATGGCGCGGCGCGGTATTCCCGCCCGCTGGTGGCAGAGTGGCCGGGGGCTGTTGTTTTCTCCGGCTACGAGGCGGGGAGCGATATCATCACGGGGTCCTGCCTCCTCGGCACGCCGGACGAGAATCCGGTGAAAACGGCCTATCGGCTCTGGGATAACGCGCTGGAGAATGGGCGCGCGAGCTGGGACCAGACTGCGGTGCTCTATGCCGTGCGCGGGCTGGCGGAGGATTGGGAACTGCGCCGGGGCTGGTGCGCGGTCGAGGACGACGGGCGTACGGCCTGGCGGCGCGACGAGCGCGGGCCGCACGCGTATCTCGTGAAACGGCGCTCCGCGGAAAGCCTGGCCCGGGTGATTGGCGACCTCATGGCCAGGCCGCCGGAGCGCCGGGGAGTTTCGTTGCGCTGAGGGCCGGCACCGGGAGGCCGCGCCTGGGATTCCGCTCCTGCTCTGGCTGGTACTTGCGAGAAGGCCTGCCATTGACGGCTTGCCGGGTGCGTTTTGACGAAGCTTGCGCGGCGACAGGCCAGTATTGACCTCCTGGAGGGTGCGTCCTAGCGTCGGCCTCTGATTTGACAGCTCCCCGACCGCCCATCGGCGGGCTGGAATACCGTGGGCGCAGCACGCATTCCCAAACATCTTTCCCGTGGCACAAGTCAGCCTGAAAAACGTCTACAAGATCTATCCCGGAGAGAAGGGCGGCGATGTCGCCGTGGTGACGGACTTCAGCCTGGAGATTGATGATCGTGAGTTCGTCGTCTTCGTCGGCCCCTCGGGTTGCGGGAAATCCACGACCTTGCGGATGATCGCGGGCCTGGAGGAAATCTCCAGGGGAGATGTTTCCATCGGAGGCAGGCGGATGAACGATGTGCCGCCGAAGGATCGCGACATCGCGATGGTCTTTCAAAACTATGCGCTTTATCCGCACCTGAGCGTGTATGACAACATGGCCTTTGGGCTGAAGTTGCGAAAGTACCCCAAGGAGGAAATCCACAAGCGCGTGATGGATGCGGCAGCGATCCTCGGCATCGAGCCATATCTGGAGCGCAAGCCCAAGGCGCTCTCCGGCGGGCAGCGCCAGCGCGTGGCCGTGGGCCGGGCGATCGTGAGGCAGCCGAAGGTGTTCCTTTTCGACGAACCGCTCTCCAATCTGGATGCGAAGATGCGGGTGCAGATGCGCACGGAGATCACCAAGCTCCACCAGCGTCTGCAGGCCACGATGATCTACGTCACCCACGACCAGGTCGAGGCGATGACGATGGGCACGCGGATCGTGGTGATGAAGGACGGTCTCATCCAGCAGGTGGACGCCCCGCTCAAGATCTACCGCGATCCGGTGAATCTCTTCGTGGCCGGGTTCCTGGGGACACCGCCGATGAATTTCGTGAAAGGCACCCTCACGGGCCGGGATGGTGCCATCATTTTCAAGGAGATGCAGGGAGGCGCGGTGGAGCTGAAGCTCGGAGACCGCAAAGCGGCTGCCGCCTATCTCGGCAGGGAGGTCATCCTGGGAGTGCGCCCGGAGGATTGCGCCCTCGTCGCGCCAGGCGAGACGGCGACTTCCTTCCAAGCCGTGGTCGAGCTGGTCGAGCCGATGGGAGCGGAAACCTATCACTATCTCCAGACGGGAGCGCACACGATGGTCAGCCGCAGCAGTGCGACGATGCATCATGGCGAGGCAGGGCAAAGACAGGACTTCGCGATCCAGGCGGAGAAGGTTCACTTGTTCGACCCCGTGACGACGAACCGCATCGCCTAGGGGCGGTCGCATCGGCTCTGCATCCGCCCTGATGAGGGGGGAATGTTCTGTTTCACGCATGGGGATGGCGGTGGGCGCGCATCGTGGGCGCCAGGGCACCGGAGGGCTTGAATGCGGTGGAGAGCCGGTTGATAAACGGGGTCGATGGCCGCACCCCGCATGCACACAAAATACTCTCAATCGCGCGCTCTCGCGTTGGCCGCTGATGCTTGCGCCGGGCGGGCATTTTTCCCCGCAGCCCGTTGATCCGACATGAGAGACAGCATCTACTATTGGAAATGCGACCGTCCGGCCACGCTGCATGGGGTGGGGCGCGAGGAGGGCAGGGCGTCGGGCCTGAGTCTCGTGCCGGCGCTGAGAGCGTTGCTGGCCGGGCATTTCCCCGGTGTGACCTCGATCCAGCCTGCGGGGGGCAAGGGGAACCATCACACGTATCTGCTGGATTACGCGGAGGGGCGGGCATTTGTGCGGGTGGAGGATGGTCCGGAGCGCGATGGGCATCTGGCCATGGAGTCGCGCGTGATGGCCGGGGTGGCGGCAGCCGGGGTGCCGGTGCCGAAGGTGCTGTTTACGGATACGGAACGGACGGCGGTGCCTTTTGCCGTGCAGGTGATCGAGTATTTTGACTGTACGGATCTCAACCATCTGCATCGCGATGGCCGTCTGCCTCTGGAGCGCATCGCGGTCGAGATCGGACGCGGCATCGCGTGGTGGCAGGGGGTGCCGGTGTCGGGTTACGGGCCGTTCGATCCCAGGGCGACTGCGGACACGGGGCGGCTCACGGGATACCACGAGACGTATGGGAGGTACTTCCATCTCCAGCTCGACCGGCATCTGCGGCTGCTCGTCGAGGCGGAGTTTCTCACGGAGGCCGAGGCGGGGGGCATTCGCGGTGCGGTGGAGGATTGCGCGGGGCTGCTCGACCTGGCGCACGGCTGTCTCGTTCACAAGGATCTCGCGCTTTGGAACATCATGGGGACGGAGAAGGAAATACGAGCCTTCATCGACTGGGATGATGCGATCGCGGGCGATCCCGTGGATGATCTGTCGCTGCTGGCGTGCTTTCACCCCGCTCCGGTGGTGCAGGCTGCGGTGGAGGGATACGAGTCCGTGCGTTCGCTGCCGACTGATTTTCCACAGCGCTTCTGGCTGCATCTGCTGCGCAACATGATCGTCAAGGCGGTCATCCGGTGCAACTCCGGCTATTTCGATCAGAAACCCGGAGGGGCCTTTCTCATGGCACCGGGGCAGAGCGGCCCGGCCTTCCGCGCCTTCTCCCGGGAGAAGCTGCTTACCGCGTATCGCGGGCTGATCCAGAGGGAATCGCTGGCACGACTATGACGTACGCAAAAGAATCCAAGATGCGCTCGACGGCACCCTGCCTGGGCACCTGGCTGTCATCCGGCTCGCCCGTGGTGGCCGAGCTGGCGGCCCAGTGCGGCCTGGACTGGCTGCTGCTCGACATGGAGCATGGCTGCCTGGCGGAGGCGGAGCTCCTGGACAATCTCCGTGCGGCGGGAGGGCGTGAGACGGTGGTGGTGGTGCGGGTGCCGACCCATGAGGCCGGGCTGATCGGCCGGGCGCTGGACTGGGGGGCGGATGCGATCATGGTGCCGCATGTGAACACGGCGGCGGAGGCCCGGGCGATCGTCTCTGCGATGAAGTACCCGCCGGAGGGCGGGCGCGGATATTCGCGCTCCGTGCGGGCTTACGGGTATGGACTGCAAAAGCCGGAGGCTCTGCCGGTGCCGCTGCTTTTCGTGCAGATCGAGACGGCGGAGGGCGTGCGAAACGTGCGTGAAATCGCCGCCGTGCCGGGAGTCGACGTGTTGTTTGTGGGACCGGCCGATCTCGGGCTGAGCCTGTCGACGGAGCCTGACGCGCCGGAGTACGAGGACGCGCTCGACCAGGTCGTCCATGCCGCGAGGGAACGCGGCATCCATGCTGGCATCCTCGTGCGCAACGCCGACGACACGCCGGGGCTGCTGCAGCGGGGGTTTACCAAGGTCGCGGTGGATTCCGATCTCTCGATCCTCCGGAGCAGGTTCCTTTCCATCGCCCGTGGGTAGCGCCGTGCCGGTGGAGGCCCGGCCTTGATTTGGCAGGCGCACGGGTGTTCTCTATCGGCAGAGCATGGACCCCTACGCAGAACTTTGTCGGCTGCGCTCGACCCTCGAGGCGTTTGCAGCGGTCCGCCTTGCCGGGCATCCGCGCCGTGAGGGGGTCTTCCAGCGTTTGCAGGTGTGCCTGGCGGCCTTGGAAAAGTGCGCGAAGCGTGGCGACTATGCGGCGTTTCATCGCGAGGACATTGCGCTGCACCGGACGATGGTGGAATCCTGCGAGGTGCCGACGCTGCTGGAGAGCTGGGAGGCCAGCGTGCGCAGCCTCGATGAAGATCTGCTCCAGGTGAGAAAGACGTATTGGCCGAGCCTCATGGCGCTTTACCGCGAGCATGTTTACCTCATCCGGGCCTGGGGGGCGGGGGATCCTGTGGTGGTCGAGCAGGCCACGCACCTGCACCTGGAGGTGGGCTGGTATCGCAAGGCGGTGAGCGAGGGCCGCCGGCCGGTGGCGGGCAGCGAGGTGGATCGCGTGGCGTCGTTTCTTTCCATTCATCACGCCAGCGAGATCGACATCTCCGAGGTGGCGCAGAATGTCGCGTTCCTCAGCCCGAGCCAGTTGACGCGTCGTTTCCATGCCCAGTTTGGCATGGCTCCGTATGCGTGGCTGCGCCAGGTGCGGCTGGACCGGGCCCGGCAGCTCCTGAGGACCAGCCACGACAAGGTCGGAGAGATCGGCCGGCAGGTCGGGTATCGCAATGTCTCGCATTTCGTGCGGGATTTCCGGGAGCATTTTGCTGTGACGCCTCACCGCTGGCGCAGCGAGAACCGGCACGCGGAGCCAGACTGAGTCGATGCCGGCTGGCGAGCTGGCGCATGGGCGGCATGGAAGCATGCCGCCGCACCATGCCGGCCCGGGTGTATGGCCTGCTACCTCCGCTGGTGCGCCGGGGTGTCGGCGGAGCGGGGGAGGGTGAAGGGGCTGGCGTAGCCCCGGGTGCAGCGCGCGGGGCGGCGGGGGCGGAGGTGCAGGCCGGTCCAGGGCGGGGTGGAGATTTCGCAGGCGGGCGGGGCATTGTCGGGCGGGGGCTTTTTGTTAAGGACGAGACCGAGGGCGCGCAGGAGGCGGGCGGCGGCCTGGCTAATCATCGTAGTAGGTGGTGTCTCTGGGGAGGGTGGAGCTGATGATGGAGCGGATCTCTCGGTCGAAGTCGCTCTTGAGCCGGGAGAGGAGCGCCTCGGCCTCGTAGTATTCCTCATCGGTGAGGTCGATCTCGTCGCCCTCGATGTAGAGGTAGTCGCCGGTGTGCTCGAGCTCGAGGCCGCCGCGCCGGGTGGTCCAGCGCTTTTCCTCGACGTCGTCGGTGACGGTGGCGATGAGGTCGTTGCGGGAGTCGCGGGTGATCTCGACGGGGAACTCGTACTCGATGCCGGACTCCTCGCGGAGGATGAACAGGGTGGCAATCATGGCTGAGGGTCTTTCGTGGTGATGGGTTCGGCGGGGGGCGTGGTGGTGTCGCTGTGGTCGGTTGGCGTGTTGTTAATGGTGGCGTCGCTGGGTACGGGCGGTGTTTCGTCGATATTCGCGGTACTGCCCGGCTGGCTGGCCTGGGCGGCGGGGTTGGGTTGCGATTGCAGGGACAAGTCAATAAGGTGGCGGACCTGCGCGCTGCGGGAGCGGTGGGATGCCCGCGCGGCCTGGCTAAAGGCCTGATAGGTGGCCTCGTCGACATGGGTGCCGATGAAGCGCAGGGGAGGGCGGGTTTTCAGTGGTTCAGTTTTCAGTTTTCAGACCTTGTGTGGTGTCGCCGGGCGGGGGTTTTGTTGAACCTCTGGCGCGGGCGAGCGGGTTGGTTTCTTTTGAGGTGAAAAGGGATGGGCGGCGTGGTTTGCGGCGCGGTCCGGTGTGGCCTTTACGCCATTGGATGCGGTTTTCTCGCGGACTGGGCTTTGTTCAGGATTCGTGCGGTGCCGGTTTGGCGGGAAGGGTTGGCGAGGTGCCGGGTGCGGCGTTGCCTGTGGTGGTGCCTTTGCCGCCTTTTTTCCGGCGGGGGAGGCGCTGTATCCTGGCGGCGGGCGCTTTGGACGGAGGCTCTGTCAGCGGGACGTTGCCCAGAGAAATGTCCGCATCGCTTCTCTCTGGCAGGGAAGCGTCTTCCACTTTCTCCGAGAAACGGGCGACCTCGCGGGAGATCCACCGGCGATAGCAGCGGCTCATGCAGGCGGCGAAAGTGGTGTGGCGCTCATGAACGTGCTGGCCCTGGGCGCGCAGCCAGGTGTGGATGGCCTCCCAGCTCCAGCCCTTGCGGCGCAGGACGTCGACGGCGGGAAGGTAGGGCTCCAGGGGAGTGTAGTTGCGGGTGGATTGGTGGGCGGCCTGAGCGGCGCGGGCGAGGTCGTGGGCGGTCATCGTGTCGTGTCTTTCGGGTTGCGGCTGGTTTGTTTCTCCAAAGTGTATACACCTTTTGACAAAAAAAGCTCGAAGACGTCGGCGAGGCTGCGGCGGGAGGCGGCGGCGATGCGGTCGAGCTGGCGGTGGAGGGAGGGCGCGATGTGGGCGCGCACCTCGGCGCTAGGCCTTGCGGGTGGGGTGGCGTTTTTCATAGTGGTGGACTTGTTCCTCGAGGATTTTTTCGATGAGAGCGGAGAGCGGCATGTCGAGCTCATTGGCCACCAGCATGAGCCGGGCCTTGAGGTTCTTGTGTATCCAGCCCGAGATGGCTCGTTTGTCCTGGTCGCGTTGGTTGGCCATGGCGATATGTTTCCAAAGTGTATACACCATTAGTTTCGGGCGTCAACCGGCTTTTGAGGATTTTTGCGGATTCGTCGATAAAGCCGGAGCCGTCGGATAGCTCGTGGAGGAGGAAGCGGGCGAGGCAGGCGGGGTCGACGCCATGGCGCGCCGCTGCGTCCCGGAGTTCGGCGGGCAGTGAGTGAATTTCCATGGCATGAGAATGCCGGGCAGGGAAAGGAATGACAACGGAGGGGGTGCGATTTGGGTGCAAGGCAGGGGGGCGGGTTATTCACAGGGGGAGTGCGTATGGGTACTTAGTTTTCGGGCGAAGCGTCGGCGTGGGAGGCCTGGGAGGTGTTTGTTACGGAAATGACACTTAGCGTGGTTTGTGTCGGGCGGAGATATCTTAGAGGATGGCGGGATGTTGAGATGGGCGCATATTTGCTCGCGGCGGACTGCCGGAGGTGACGCTGGAACCCTGAGCGCCCGGATGAGAAGGGCATCGCAGTCGCAGCGATGCCGCACGGTCCTGCTGGGGATCGCTGCGGCGGGGATGCTCTGTGCTGCGGTGCAGGCCGGGACGGTGGTCGAGGAGGAGGGGGAACCCGGATCGATCTGGTGGTCGACCGGGGCGACGGATACCGGCATCGGGAGCGCGCCGCTGCCTGTTCCTTTGGCGGGTTGTGGGGACTGGACCCCGCACAGGGGCAGTCTTTACGGGGCGATCCGCCCGGTGCCGCCGGAGCGGATCGAGCTTCCGCCGACGGACTGGGGCGAGCCGGAGGGCGGATTTCCGGGTGTCGGCGTCGGTGTGCTTTCCGGGAGCGGGACGTCGTCCGCAGCCGGGAGCCTGACGGTGACGAGTAGTGAGATGCAGAATGCAGGGAGTTTTTGGTTGTTGTCGTCGTCGTGGGATATCTTGCTGGCGTTGGACGGCGGGGTGATCCCGACGGGCAGCGTGGTGTTTTTGGGGGGAGTCGACATGGCGGGCGGAAGCCTGACGGGGAGTTCCCTGACGGTGCTGGGAGGAGGCGTTCAGGAGCTGTCGTCCTCGCCGTACTCTTTGTCCTCCGGCAGCCTCGATTTCACCAATACCGTGATTTTTGTGCCGGATGGCATGACGAGTCTGGGGCTGGATGGAACGCTCTCGCCAGCGGTCAATACACTATCGACCGTTCCCGAACCTGGCACGCTGGCGACAGTCGGACTGGGGGCGCTCCTGGCGGGATGGCTGGTGCGGGCGCGGCGGAGAGCATCGTCCGTGCTCGCTTGATCGGGGAGGCGGAATTGACTGGGTCCGGACGGGTGTACGTATGGCTACGGGGCGGTTACGTAATGGTACGTATTTCTTTGAAAATAAGTCATTTATGTTGATCTTTTCGCCTTGATGGCGGAGGGGGAGGTGTAGGAGGTTGGGTTTGCCCGAGGGGAGCTTTGGCTCCTGCTACTGCGCGGGATGGATCGATGCTGTTAGGGGGGATGGAGGTCCCCTGGGCCGGGTGCTGATCGGTGGTGTGAACTGCCGGGAGGGACGCGAGCCTGGAGAGCCTCTGGTCCGCTGGCGGGGTGAACATCGGTTCGTTCTGCGGAGTGGGCATCGGGCACCAAAGTTTAGTTGAGAAACGCCAAAATCCGGCGCGGTGGGTGAGGTGCCTTCCGCGCCGGATTATTTGTTTCCGGGGTAACGATACGCATGGCGGCGGTGGTTTGCGTGTGTGTGTGCGGGATTTTTTCCGGGTACGATTTTTCCGGGTTGGAGCGAGTGGTGTGGGTCGTGTAATGTCGCGATATTATGGAGAGCCAGAATGTGACGTTTCGCGTGCCGGTTGCGATCGGGGAGTGCCTGCCGAAGAGGCTGCAGGAGCTGGGGATGACGCGCAGCGAGTACCTGCTTTCCCTGATCCGCTATGACCTCTCGATCGCGAAGCCGCATCACACGACGGGGGATTTTCACCGGCTGACCTTTGACGAGCGCGACCGCATCGACCGCGAGATCGCCAAGGCGTACCTGAGCGGCGAGTCGCTGGGCGGTTCGTGGTTTGAGAACCGCGTGAAGGAGGCGGCAAAGGAACTCTCGCTCCCGCAGGAGCCCGCGCCCTCCAAGGTGGGGGAAAAGCTGCGCAAGCGGCTGCGAAGCGGGAAGTGACGGAAGTTTTCAGTTTCCAGTGTTCAGTTTTCAGACTCGCGGGTGAGGCGGCACGGGGTGGGTGGCCGGTGCGCTGTGCGGTCGTTGTTTATCGAGACTGATCGAACAGGGGGGAAGCGAAGGGACCTGAGGACTGGCTGGTTGAAGGGCCGCACACGGCGAGAGAGATCGCTGAACTGATGGCGGAAGGGGTCCTAAACTCCAGTTCGCATCTCATCACAACGGGCGAGACGGAGTGGAAGATACTGGGGAGCTATCCGGATATTCATCTGATCGAGGTATCGAAGAGGGAACCGGACGAGCTGCGATCCGTGGCCCAAGAGGTGGGCGGGCAGTCGAAGTCTGCTGAGGATCGGGAGGAAATGCAGGAAGAAGAGGCAGCTATCAAATCCCGCCGCCCATCACGGCACGCGATGCTGCGGAATATCCGGAACTCTCTTGATCGGCTGTGGGAGGCTCAGAGAGAGGCGATTATTTCCCGCATCAAGGATGACGACCTGGATGTCGAGTATGAGGCGACGCGGAAGCAGCACAAGGAGCTATTCCTCAACATTCAGGAGACTGCGCTAGAGTACTGGCGGGCTACGGGAGTGCTATCGAACTGGGTGAGCGACCTGACCTGGAATGACGCGGATTTCACGATCAAGCTCAAGGGTGCGTCGGAAGCGGAGAAGTTTGACGAGGTGATGGGATGGCTGGTGGTGAAGAATCTCTCGGCATTGCCGGGGGTCTACTGCTTCATCAACGGCAAGGAGTATATCTACGTCGGGCAGGCTCGGGAGTTGGGCTCCCGGCTCAAGCAACATGAGCAGAAGACATTCTTTACCCGGGCGAATAAATTCCGCGTGGTCGTGCCGCAGAACCGCAAGATGTTGAACAAGCTGGAACGGCTGATCATTCTCAATCGTCAGCCGACCGACAACCGTGCGACCGGGTATACGAAGGCGAATCCGGCGGATGATTGCCTTGAATACATCCGGAGGGAGATCAAGGAACTGATCAGCGATTTCTAGGGTTGGCGAGGAGCGGTACCCATATCAATGTGAAGGATTTCTGGCTCCATGCAGCCTTCTCTCAGGGGTACTGGACGGGGGCGCGCAGGGTGGAGGGCTTTATGGCGAAGGTGTAGTCGCCTTTGGGCAGCTCGGGATAGACATTGGCAGTCGGTGGCGTGGGGAGGATGGTGAACTCCAGGGGCTTGCCGCAGCAGTCGAGGAGGCGGAATGTGGGCTTCCACTCGGGGAAGCGCCCGGTGTCGTGGAGGCGCTGCAGGAGCTGGCGCGTGTCGATCTGGGAAAGGACAGTGGGTTTCTCGGGGACGCGGATGGATACTGCGGCGAGGTCGGCGGTGGTGGTTTGGGAGAGGACGCGGGAGTAATTGTAGGCAGAATCGTGGTCCATCATGGGGGCGAGCTGCGGAAGGACGAAAAACTGGTAGACGAGAAATGCGGCGAGGGCTGCGCTGCCAGCGAAAATCAGGAGGGTGGTGAGGATTCGGAGGAGACGCCGCATGGTGGGAGGAGATTTAGTCAGGCTTGCGCCGGGCGGGCGAGCAGGATCCGGGAAACGGGGAAGACCATGGTGCGCGGGGAATCTGAGCGCGCTGTGCCGGGGGGTGCTCTGGCTGCGACGACTCTGGGCTGCGATGGTTGCGCCTTGTGAGGAAAAGTCTGGAGGGCGGGACGCCCTCCCTACGGGGCTGTTGAGAGGTGGCCTTTTCGCGCTCATCGGTTGAAAAGCGGGCGTTTCCAAAATAAGCCGAGCTGGCCTCGGGAAGCGTCGGACGCTCTATTGCGGCGGGATCGTTCAGATTTTCCCGATCAGGGCATTGAGCAGGCTTGTTTCTTTCTTTGTTTCCTTCGCTTCCTCTTTGTTCGAACCTGTCTTTGGCAGCCGTGAGCGCGCGGCGGGCGCAGCGTTTGAGGTGCGTGGTGTGCCGGGCGGCAGGCCGATCCTTTGCGTTCTTTGCGACCTTTTGTAAAAACCTGTCTTGGGTTTTGCATGCGGTGGCGGTGGCGCTGCCGGTTTTGCATTTCTTGTAAATCTTAGTATTTGAAAATTATTAGCTGTAAGGAGAAACAATCTTGCGTGTTTCTCCTTGAGGGTATAAGGAAATGGATGTTGCCGGGATTGCTGGTGCGCGGGGTGCGTGCCGGAGCCTGGCGGAATCCCAAAGGAAAACCCTTCTTATGCGAGTCAATGATCCTCTGTCGAACGCGCTGCTCTGCGAGTGCGTGAACTTTTTCTCAAGTCCCAAGGTGCCGAAGGCGCCAAAGGAAAACACGGCCCTGTCGAAGATGCCGGACCCGCCGAAGCTCGACACCACGCCGCCTCCCGCGCCGGAGCCGATTCCTCCCGCGCCGACGACGTCGAAGCTGGAGGTGCAGCAGGCGGAGGACGACCAGCGCGAGCAGGCGGCGCGGCGCAAGGGCGTGCGGGCCACGCTGATCGCGGGCGAGACGGGCGGGTTCACCCCGGCCACGGATGGCAAGAAAACCCTGCTCGGATAAGTCGATACTATTTTATGAATGAAAGAATGACGGACGCCAGGCCGATCCTGGCGCGATGGGAGGGGATGAAGGCGAAGCGCTCGACGTGGGACGCGTACTGGCAGCGCATCGCGGACTACGTGATGCCGCGCAAGGCGAATATCACGCGGCAGAACGCGACGCCGGGCGACTCGGTGGCGGACAACCTCTTTGACACGACAGCGGTGTATGCGAACCAGACGCTGGCCAATGGCATGCTGGCCTACATGACGCCGGCGGACGGGCAGTGGTTCAGCTTTTCCCCGCCGCCGGAGAAGGAGGGCGACGACGAGGTGGCGCAGTGGCTCCAGCGGTGCACGGAGATCACGCAGCGGAACCTGGCGAACTCCAACTTCTACTCGGAAATCCACGAGCTGTACTTTGACGACGGGGCGTTTGGCACGGGGACGCTGATCGCGCTGCCGGGGCGGAATTTCCCGCTGAACTTCCAGTGTCTCCCGGCGGGGTCGTATTGCCTTGCGGAGAATGAGGAGCGGCTGGTCGACACGTGCTTCCGCGAGTTTCGGCTCACTGCGGAGCAGGCGGCGGAGAAATTCGGCGAGGAGCGGCTGAGCGAAAAGATGCGCACGGACCTGGCGAAGATTCGCGCGACGGGCAGCGGGAGTGAGAGGGAATACACCTTCCTTCACGCCATCTACCCGCGCGGGGCGCAGGAGCGCGAGAGCGGGAAGCTCGACGGGCGCAACAAGCCATACGCCTCGGTGTACCTGGAGCCGGAGTGCCGCCATGTCATCAGCGAGGGGGGCTTTGACGAGAAGCCGTTCTTTGCCACGCGGCATGCGCGCTGGGGTTCGGAGGTGTGGGGCATCTCGCCGAGCTGGATGGCGCTGCCGGAGGCGCGTCAGCTCAATCACCTCGTGAAGCACATGGACGCGCTGGCGGAGGTGAAGGCGTGGCCGCGCATCCTCGCGCCCGGCGACATGGAGGGCGAGATGGATCTCGACGCGGGCGGCGTGACGTTCTTTGACCCGTCGAGTCCGAACTCCGTGCCGCGCGAATGGGCGACGGCGGGGGATTACAATATCGGGCTGGAGCGCGAGAAGCGGAAGCAGGAGGCGATCGAGCGGGCGTACCACGTGCCGCTCTTCAACATGTTCTCGCAGATCGAGCGCCAGATGACGGCGCGCGAGGTGGCGGAGCGGAGCGCGGAGAAGCTCAACCAGTTCACCCCGGCCTTCACGCGCAAGACGACGGAGCTGCTCACGCCGCTGCTGCGGTGTGTCTTCAACCTGCAACTGCGGGGTGGGATGCTGCCGCCGCCGCCGGAGGGAATGATCGCGCGGGACGCGACGGGCGAGGCCTTTCTGGCGCAGCCGGAGATCGCGTACAATTCGCGCGTGGCGCTGGCCATCCGGGCGCAGGCGAATATTGCCTTCTCCCGCTCCATGGAGCTGAGCGCGGCGCTGGCGCAGGCGCGGCCCGATGTGCTGGACCATTACGATGTGGACCGCATCGCCCGCGACGGGGCGCGCAATGACGGGCTGCCGGCGGACTGGCTGCTGCCGATGGACAAGGTGGAGGAAATCCGCGCCGGTCGTGCGCAGGCCCAGGCCCAGGCGCAGCAACAGCAGACGCTCATGGCGGCGGCGGATGCGGCGGGCAAGGCGGGGAGCGTGAAACCCGACAGCGTGGTGGCGCAGATGCTCGCGGGAGGTGCGCAATGACGGACGAGGCAAAATCGCGCAAAGTCGAGCGTGCCCGCGAGCGGCAGCGGCTGGTGAATGCCGCGCGGCGCGTGCTGGAGAGCGAGGATGGCCGGGTGCTGATGGAGCACCTGGCGGCGACCTTCCGCGTGAACGAACGGGTCTTCACCCCCGTGCGCTCGGGCGCGGATGTCTATGCCTACGACCCGATCACGGCGGCGCTGGCCGATGGGGCGAGGGCGGTGGTGCTGCACCTGCAGGGGCTCGCCGCCGCTCCCGCCCAGGGGGATGCGAATATCGAGGAACCCGCCCTCACCGTCAAAAAATGAAGCGCACCCCCGCAAAGAAAGAGAAACCGGCCGGCGGCGGAGGAGTGAATACGCCGCCGGAGCCCGCGCAGGACCCGCGCTTCGGCGATCTCACGCCGGAGTGGATCGCGTGGTTCCGCGCGACGCGCACACCGGAGGAATTCGCCGCCCGCTACGCGCATCGCGGCATCAAGTAACCCCCGACAACCCTTAAGCAATCATACAGAACCCCGACTTATTGAAAACCATGGAGACATTGACTGATACCCTGACGACCGAACCCACCACGACGACCGCTGCAACCCAGACCACCGCGCCCGCGCCGCAAGCGCCCGCCGCGAATCCGCAGGAGGCGGCGGGATTTGTCCGCGAGGATGGGACGTTCGCGCCTGGCTGGACGGCGCGGCTGCCGGAGGAGCTGGGCGAGTACCGCGACAGCCTGGGGAAATTCAAGACCGTGGGCGACCTGGCCAAGAGCTACCGCCAGCTCGAGGCGTGGCGCAGCGGCAAGGGGACCTTCGTGCCCGGCAAGGACGCGACGCCGGAGGAGGTGGCGAGCTACCGCAAGGCGATGGGCGTGCCCGATGCGCCGGAGGGCTACCGCATCCGGCCGGAGGCGCTCCCCGAGGGCATGGAGTGGAACGACGACAGGGCGCGCGGCGTGCTGGAGATCGCGCACCGGCACAACATCCCCGAGGCCGCGCTGCGCGAGCTGGCGGGCTGGCAGCTCCAGCAGGAGCAGGCGCTGGTGCGAGTGGCGACGGAATCCGCCCGCCGCGACCTCCAGGAGGGCCAGCGTGTGCTGAAGGAAAAATGGGGCGACCAGTACGATGCGAATATCAAGCTCGCCATCCAGGCCGCGACGGTGGCCGGGGTCGATCCGCGCTCGGTGCCTGGCTTTGCCGATCCGCAGACCGTGATGGCGTTTGTGAATCTGGCGAAGCGAATTAGCGATGACCAGTTCGTCGCCAGCGGACGCAGCAGCGCGCTCGGCAAGGGCGGCGCGGCGGAGGCCCGCGAGATCCAGACCAACCCCGACCATTCCCTCTACAAGCGCTACCACGGCGGCGACACCGACACGGTCGAGTACGTACGCTCGCTCCTGCGCCAGGGATAAGGCGATACAGCGGGAGGCAATATGATGTCGCAGGTGAAATTGAGCGAAATCCCCAATGCGGTGCAGCGCGGCGGGGAGGGTGGAGCGGAGAGTCTGCTGCAGGTCGGGCCGGAGGCGGATCAGCGCGAGCCGGTGGACGGCGTGGCCCGGGTCGCGCGCGGGCTGGCGGAGGCGGGAAAGATCCCGATGAAGGCGGCGGCGGCGCTGGAGCATTGGCAACGCACGGAGCGCGAGGTGCGGGATTTTGCCGGGCTGAATGAGATCACGCTGCGGGCGCAGCAGGCGGATGCGGCGTTGGACGAGCACATGAGCGCGCAGCCGGAGAGCCAGTGGGAGACGGGCTGGCGGGAACTGTCGCGCTCGACGAGGGACTTTGCCTCGCGGGTGGTGCTGGGGCCGACGGCGCGCGAGCAGGCGGATCGGCTGCTGGACCGGCAGGAGATGCTGGCCCGGCAGCGCATGGTCGACCGGAGCCGCCGGGAGCTGATCGCGGGCGCACGGGAGTCTGCCGTGGCGCGGTATGAGCAGCTCAATGATGAGGACCGGTACGAGGAGGCGGCGCTGCTGATGGCACGGGCGCGCGGGCATGGGCTCTTCACCAGCGAGGAGGAGGACCAGCTGCACGAGCAGGCCATCGTGCGGTTGAATCATCGGAACGTGCAGCGCTTCATCGAGGCGGAGCCCTGGGAGGCTCGGCGGGTGCTGGAGGACGAGGAGCGCGTGAGCGGGGAGCCGGACGCTGCGGAGCGGCTGACCTTCCGTGCGCTCACGGCGGACGACCGGGCGAACTACCGGGAAAAGGCGCGGCAGGTGATCGCCGAGCGGCAGCGCACGATGAGCGACGAACTGGACGCCGGGATCGCGAGCGGCCAGATGCGCGACGCGGCCGAGGTGCGCGCCCGCGCGGCCTCGGCACGGTTGCCCGATGGCGTGGTGCATTCGCTGGTGCGGAGCCTGCGCGATGTGCCGGTGGATACGGCGGAGGAGCGGGCGAACTACCTGAAATTCCGCTCGGATTTCTTCTCGGTGCTGAGGGGTTACGACGAGGCGGAGGATGCGGAAGGGAGCCGGATGCGTACGATCCGCGACGGCATCCGGCGGTTTCTTCCGATGGGAGAGCGGGCGGGGGCGCTGGAGGAGTTGCGCCGAGCCGGGCAGCGCACGATCACCCCGGCCGACCTGGCGCAGCGCGACATCTGCGAGAAGATCGACCGGCTGGCCGTACTGGGGATCTTTCACCCCGGTTCCCTGGCGGATGAGGAGGCCGACCCGGCGGACGGGGCGATGCGCGCCTATGCCTACGCGGGGCAGCTCAAAAGCGCCTTCAGCGCGTATGCCCGGGAGCATCCGCAGGCGGAGGCAAGTCAATACAAGAAGTGGCTGGCCGACCGGGTCGAGGACGCGGTGGTGCGGCGGACAGTGGAGTACTGGAAAATCGCCAACGGTGGCGGAACGGAAGGAGTGATCGAGCGATGAAGACAGAGGAAGCGACAGTGGAAGGAAGAGAACGGTCAGGAGGAATACCTGTTTCGCTGCAGGGCAACCCAACGGCCAATGAGGCCTGGTGGCTTGGCGAACACGTGTCCGATATTGTTGACATGGCTACCATTGAGGACCGAGTGAAGAAGGTCTTGGGCATGCCTGCCGCAGGGAATGGCAAGGCGCTGACAACAACAACGAGAGATGTGGAGGCGGATGCGCCCGATTATATCCGTGTTGGAAGTCAGAATGCTCCTCAGGAGCAGCCGGTCGCCGAGATGCTGTTGACTCGCAAGGCAAACATCAGGGAGGAAGAGCGAATACATCAGGAGCCCACCGGGGCGGCTCCTCTGTTGGATGACCCGCAAGAGGCGGACCAAAAGATGTTGTCTCGGTATGCTCTACTCAAACTTGAAACGCTGCGGGGAGGTGATCTGTCTGTTGATGAACCTCCGTCATTCATCCGGGATCGCGAGGAGCCCCGCCTGGGTGGTTTGTCGCGATATCGGTTCAGGCAGGTTGAGGTTCGTCGCGGCAGGCCAATCACATTGGAAGGAAAAGCGGGGTTGCTGGAGACAGAGTTGTCGCCGGATGGAATGACGATACCGGAACGCGAACAGCGAATGAGGACAGCGCTTCAGGATGAGGCAAAGAGGTCGCGCTTCGCAGATCCCGGCGGTGTTTACACGACGGGATTGGAGATGAATGCGGAATTTATGCAGTTGCAGCGCGTAAACCTGCGGCATAAAGCGCGTTTGCAGGCTTGGGCTGATTCGATGGTGACTCCGCAAAACCTCATTCCAAAGATCATCCAGGAGTTGGGCAAGACGGATCAGATCATCAACGAAACGATGGATAATGCCATTTTTCGTCGGAGTCAGCAGGCGAAGAATATTGACTTTGCTGCTGCTGATTACCGCTACCGGCCTGAAAACCGTATGGCGGCGGAGCGCTGGCTCGCGGTGCAGCCTGGAGCGGGCGAGTATTTCTTTGACAAGGCGTCGCGCTTTGTTGGCGGGGTCGGCGGGACGTTTACCGACGCGGCAGGAGGGCTGGGGCTGGCACTCGACGCCGTGGGGATGAATGCGAGTGGCGAGTACTTCAAGGGCATCGCTGAGGGAGGAGCCTACCTCGGGCGTAGCACGACAGACCGTCGGCAGGATGAATACTTCTCATCCTCCCTCGCCAGCGGGCTGGGGCAAGCCACAGCTCTGATGGTGGTAAGCGGCGCGGTGGGTGGCGCGGCTCGCGCGGTCGGTGCCGGCGGAAGGATCGTTACCGCACTTGAGACCTCGACGATCGGGATGACCGGCGCTGCGGTGAGTGGTTGGAATACCTATCAGGAGGCGCTACGGCACGGGGCGGATGAGGAAACGGCTCGGATCGCTGCCGGCATGGCTGCCTTGGTCGGTGCGAGTGAGATCGTGCCTGTATGGGGGATTGCAAACCGGTTCCGGTTTGGTGCGACCGCGCCGTTCGTGAAAGTGCTGGGCCGGGCCTTCTTTGAAGCTGTGGAGAGCGGGACGCAGAGCTTTGGGCAGCAATATTTCAATGACCTGATCGCCCAAAGTCTCTACGACAAATATCGGGATGTCTTTGACCAGGCAGAAAAGGCGAGCGGCGGAGCCTTGGCGAAAGGCGCGATCCTTTCCCTGCTGAGTTCCGCGGCGGCCAGAGGGCGGACGCTGTACATGCGTCCTCGTCTCGCACCGAAACTGGCGGAGGCTCAGGCAGTCGCAGAGCCGATGGGAGCGGAGGCGAGCAAGGGGATTGAGAATTATTCGTTGTCGAACCTGGAGACTCGTGACTGGTATGAGGGCGGAAACGGATATCCCGGAAAGAACCCGTTTATTCACAGCGCGCTTGAAATGTACCGGGCAGCTGGAAAATCTTGGCAGGAAGAGGCCATGGTCTGTTCGGTCGTCAGAAATGTTTTTCGAACTCAAGCGAGAGATCTGATGCGTGATCGGGTCAAAGCTGATAAGCTTATGAAAGAGGAACCCAATATGGAGTGGGAAGAAATTAACGAAAAGTACAACGGAAACTACGATTGGATCATTGCCGCGAGCTTGAGATCTCGCAAAGGTGTGAGAAAAGGAATCATACAGGAAGAGGGGGTGAAACCATGAGCAAGTTTTCAGAATTTCGGGAGTATGTTTTGAGTCTTCCGCCAGACTCCCGGGTGGCGGCGCCAACGCATTCGTGGAGGGTATATACATTTCCTGAGGTTTCTCCCGAGGCGTACATCAGGCTCAATAATTTTCCCGACGACCCTCTACTTACGATCATGTATGACGGGCAAGCGGAGGACTTTTATGACCTAAATGTTCGTATGCGTATAGATGACACTCTCGAGATGCCGCGCAAGAAAGGGCTTTTTGGTTTGGGCGGTTTTGGGGCTGGGTACGAAAAGTTGAGCAAATTGACCCGTATTGCCTCGGATTATTGGCGCTGGAATCCCACCGATTCTGAAGTCGTAGTGGCAGCCGAAGTCTGCGGGAAGATTGCCTACCTGTGCGGCGGCGAGTATCTGGAAGGAGATATTTATTCGATGTGCTATGATGGAGATGCGATTGAGCTGTCCAGCTACCCGTCTGGAGACATCATGGGAAAGCTATTTGGATCTTTGTAAAAGCGCGGCTGGATCATTGCTGCGAGCTTGAGATCTCGCAAAGGTGTGAGAAAAGGAATCATACAGGAAGAGGGGGTGAAACCATGAGCAAGTTTTCAGAATTTCGGGAGTATGTTTTGAGTCTTCCGCCAGACTCCCGGGTGGCGGCGCCAACGCATTCGTGGAGGGTATATACATTTCCTGAGGTTTCTCCCGAGGCGTACATCAGGCTCAATAATTTTCCCGACGACCCCGCGTTTACGATTATGTATGATGGTCAGGCGGAGGACTTCGATGACCTAAATGTTTATATGGGTATTAATGATACCCTTGAGATGCCTCGCATGAGCTCGAAGTTGGGTGAAGGATTCGGAAAGGGTCACGAAAGGTTTACCAACGTGTGCAGTCTTGCCACCCGCCCCTTGCGCTGGAGAGTCACTGATTCGGAGATGGTGGTGGTTGCAGAGGTGAGCGGGAAAGCTGCTTATCTCTGCGGCGGCGAGTATTTTGAAGGGCACATTCTGTCGCTGTGCTATGACGGGGCGGCGATTGAGTTGTCGGAATGCCCGCCTGGAGTTGAGAAGTGGAGCTTCAGCGGCATGCTGAAAAAGCTCTTTGGACCGCCGTTTTAAGGCTGGCGGACTCGGAGCGATTAGCTTGGCGAATTTGGAGATTTTCGCTTAGTTGATTTCTCTTCTGTCGCTCTTTTCGGGAAAATTGCGGTCGGGCCGCTCAGCGACGCCGCGCGAGCCCGGGCCGACCAGTACGAGCGCAGCCAGCTCATCGGGGCGCAGCAGCGCATGGTGAACCGCAGCCGCTCCGATCTCATCCAGGGCGCGCGGGATTCCGCGATCACGCTCAGCCAGCAGCTCAACGACGCAGGCCGTTACGAGGACGCCGTCACGCTGATGACCCAGGCGCGCGACAGCGGGCTCATCACGGTGGACGAGGAGGAGCGCTTCCACCAGCAGGCCATCGTGCGCCTGAATCACCGCAACATGCAGCAGCTCATCGGCTCCGATCCCTGGGGAGGAGGCGCAGGAAAGATCGGGAATTGCTCCGGAATCCCCTGAAATTCAGCGGCTCGGAAAATCAGAGAGCCAGTTGAAAGCAGAAGTAAAAACTGGGAACTCTCCGTCCGGACCCGACCTATTGACAGAGCTGCCGGAACCGGATATCTCAAAACTTGATGTCAGAGACTCAGGACCGGTTACAGGCGCAGAGTCCCTCAGGGCCATTGAACGGCTCAATCGAACATTGCGATCCGAAGGAGCCTTCTGGACGGCAATCCCTGTCGAAGGAACGAAACTTGATCGATCCCAAGCAACGGACGCCGCAGCACTTGCTCGAGTTTTTGCAAAGCTCTTCGGACGACGAGTTGTAATCTTTGACTCGGCTAATGCCGATGTGCCAAATGGCATAGTTAATACATCGCGTGAGCTAAGGGATGTCATTTTTCTCCACAATCGCGCAGAGCGGCCTCACATGCTTACGGTGGGCCATGAAATTTACCATCACATTGAGATTTCTGCCCCTGCGCTAGCGAGGGATATTCGGGCTCAGTTAGAGCCGCTGCTCCGCGATGGCGCCCAAATTGAGCGAGAAAAGGGAGGGCATGATCCGGAACGGAGGTATCACGAGATTGCAGGTGATATCTTTGGCGACGCCCTGGCAGATCCCAGTTTTTGGGATCGGCTAAATGCCGCAAATCCGACAACCTTTCGTAAGGTTGCCTTCGTTGTCAAGGACTGGCTGTCGAAGGCTATTCGATTCCTTCGTGCCAATGGATATCAGTCAAATCGCTATCTGACCGATATCGAGAGGGCGCATGAGGTGGTCGCTGCTGCGCTTGGGAAGTTTGCGGAGAAACCCTTTGCGGATTCCTCTCTGAATCTGGAACCGTACGACCCGAACCAGAACTTCTATGAAGGCGACTCAAAAGAGAAAGCTCCGGAGTTTGATTCCGGAAGCAAGCGCTCTCCTGAGCAACTAAAAAAGCTGCGGGCCAACTATGTAGGTGAAGCGTCTGCTCTTCGCGAAACTAAGGAAAAGATGCTTGAGGCGGGAGATTCTTTGGAAAAAGTCGCGAGAACGCTTCATCGGATGCGAAATGATCTGAAGCTGAAGTATCGCGATCTGACGCCGGAGGGCGAGGTGCTGAGATTTGAGGAGCGTGTAGTGTCCCCCTGATGTTTGGACAAGCGCGATGGTTGATTAAGCGGCTTGTTTGCATAGGAGTGAGTTGAGGTATTTGGCTGGGGAGAGGTAATCGAGGGCCTGGTGAGGGCGGATGGTGTTGTATTGATTGATCCAGTTGCCGATGACGGCTCTGGCGTGTTGGAGGGAGGAGAAGCGATGGAGCCAGACGCACTGCTCTTT
>QAYZ01000006.1 GCA_003054655.1 Spartobacteria bacterium LR76
CATATCACAGCACAACCCGCGCCATTTACCTCCTAAATCCGCCTTATCTTAATGCCATTCAGGTCAGCCTCTATTCCCGCCCCAGCTTTTGCATCAACCTTCTGCCTTCCGCTCTGCTTCCTTCGCTTCCTTCTGTTCGACACCTGCCTTTGAGGCCTTTCCTTTGTGACCTTTGTGACCTTCTGTAAAAACCTGTCTTTTTCTGCATCACTGAAAACTCGCGGTCTCCCGCCCCTTCCTTCTGTTCAAAATCCCCTCCCTGCGCGTAACGTCCGGCCAATCCGATGATCCGCAACGTCATCCTCGACTGGTCCGGCACCCTCGCCAACGATCTCGGCCCCGTACTGGAGGCCACCAACGCCATTTTCCACGACTTCGGGCGCGCCCCGCTCACGCTCGAGGAATTCCGCCACCACTTCCGTCTCCCTTTCTCCGGCTTCTACGCCGAGCTGCTCCCCGAGGCTACGACCGAGGGACTCGAGGTGCTCTACGAGCGCTTCTTTGCCAACCTCCAGGAGCGCGTCGAGTTGCTCCCCGGCGCGCGGGAATTTCTCGAGTTCTGCGCCAGCACGGGACGCCGCACCTTCCTCCTCAGCACGATCAAGAAGCACCACTTCGAGACCCAGGCCGGTCGCCTCGGCGTCTACGCCTCCTTTGAACACGCCTACGTCGAGATCATGGACAAACGCGAAAAAATCCGCGACATCCTCCACGACCACAGCCTCAACCCCGCCGAGACCATGTTCGTCGGCGACATGGTCCACGACATCGAGACCGCCCGCCATGGCGGAGTGCTCGACGTCGCCGTGCTCACCGGCTTTGACCCCCTGGAAAAACTCACTCCGGCCCGCCCCAGCGTCATCGTCCAGGACCTCGCCGCCCTCCAGAGACTTCTTTCCTGATTTTCCCCGGATCAGCCCCGCCATCGCCCGTATCACCCCGTCCAAGACTCCATCACCACCGTGAACGAAATCTTCATCAAAGCCCTCGCCGTCGACGTCCACATCGGCGTCCCCGACGAGGAACGCGCCCAGCCCCAGCGCATCCACCTCGACATCACCATCATCCCCCGCGTCCCCTTCGACGCCCTCGACGACGACATTACCCGCACCGTCGACTACGACGCCGCCTCGCAAAGCATCGTCCGCCTCGCCCAGGCCCGCCCCCGCCGCCTCATCGAGACGCTCGCCAGCGAGATAAGCCGCATGCTCGTCCGCGACTACCCCGCCGCCTCAGCCACGGTCGAGATCCGCAAAGTCATCCTCCCCAACACCAAATACGTCGCCGTCCGCCACACCGCCTACGCCGAGGAGTAAAAGCATCGCCCTCCCATCAGGGCTCTTTCCAAAACACCGCGCCCGGATCGGGCGGCTTCACGCGACAGCGGGCGAGAAGCGAACAATCAGTCGCAGCGCGGCCCGGCTCGATCAGTATTCCTGAAGGCTTGCCAGCGCCAACCCGGGTCAGCGTGATCCGATGCATGTTTGCCAGCCATGCCTGCCTCGCCCCCAAGCCGCCAGCAAGACGACCTCAAAGGTCGCTTGTCATGCTCCCCGCTTCGCCGTCCCACCCTCTCTCCGGGGCCAAACACTCAAGGCTGGCAACTCCGCAAAGCACCCTCCCCAAGCAGGCCAGCACCCCATCGGAAAAAATCCGCAAAATTTCCTGAAAAGCCATTGACGTATCGAGCAAGTGCGGTACTCTTTGCCTCCCAAGTTACGCGGGTGTAACTCAGTTGGTAGAGTGCAACCTTGCCAAGGTTGATGTCGCGAGTTCGAGTCTCGTCACCCGCTCCAAATCCTCATGGCCAATGACTTACAAAGCATTGGCCTTTCTTTTTACCCAGAGTCATAACGGTAAGTCATAACAAGTCCGTTCTCGCCCACCTACTTCCGCCGAGTTCCGGATTGGCCTGACCCCGTGAAAGAGGCCGGTTGAAAAATGAAGTTCTGCCAGAGAGAAAAGGAGAGGCAGAACGAGATGAAGAAGAGTCGATTCAGCGAAGAAGAAATCATCGGGATCCTGAGGGAGGGCGAGAGTGGGAGTTCGGTGAAGGCGGTGAGCGCCAAGCACAATATCAGCGAGGCGACGTATTACGCGTGGAAGCGCAAGTACGGGGGGATGGACGAGAGCGAGGCCAAACGGCTGAGGGCGCTGGAGGAGGAAAATGCGAGGCTGAAGCGGCTGGTGGCGGACCTGTCGGTGCAGAACCAGATCCTGAAGGAAGTGAACGCAAAAAAATGGTGAGCCCGTCGACCAAGAGGCGGGCGGTAAAGATCAGCGTGGAAGAGGGCTTGGGATCAACGATGGCAGCGTGCCGGGCGTTGGGTCTGGCGCGGTCGAGTTATTATCGGACGAGCCGCCAGAGCGTGGAAACTCGGAGGGTGCGCAAGGAAGTGATCGAATTGAGCGAGAAGCATCCGAGGTACGGATACCGGCGCATCACGGCGCTGCTGAGGCGGGACGGATTTGAGGTCAACGGGAAGCGGGTGGCACGTATCCGCCGTGAGGAAGGCCTGAAGGTGAGCAAGCGGCAGCGGCGCATGAGAAGGCTGGGCCTCTCGACAGCAGAGCGTCAGCGAGCCGAGAGAGCGCGGCAGGTGTGGAGTTGGGACTTCGTGGAGGATCAGACCGAAAACGGGAGCCGGTTCCGTATCCTGACATTGATCGACGAGTACACCCGGCAAAGCCTGGCCGTCCATGCAGCATGGTCGATCCGCGCCCTCGACGTCATTGGGGTGCTGGAAGTCGCCATCGCCCGTTATGGAGCGCCGGAACACCTGCGCAGCGACAATGGCCCGGAGTTTATCGCCTACGCGATCCAGGACTGGCTGGCAGAGGCGAAAATCAAAACCTTAATCTGAGGCGGGCACTCCTGCCTCATTCTTCAGCTCATCCCGAAATCGCCCAGCTCTTTGCGGATATCAAACAAAACACCAAGGGCGTTCAGACAGCATTTTCGATCCTGAAGGAGAGAAGCTGAGAACTCATGTCAATAAGAACAGGCTAAAATGATAGGCCCCGCAATAACGACAGATTCGAGGACCTAGAACGGCAACAATAATAAGATGGAAGCATTCAGCGTCGACACGGACTCTACTCTTCACGCATTTTCTGGGTGCGCTGTTCGAAAATGGCTTTGTCAGCCAGCGAGACGTGCCCGTCGACCATGCCATTGTCGAGCGGATCGTCAATGCGGGCTGCGAGATCACGGAAGAGCCGACGGATATCGACGACGCCACCGATGAAAAACCAGAAGGTGGAGACGATACCGACGATACCGGTCACGACCAGGCTGGTGATGAAGAAGTAGGTGCTCCACCATTCCGTCGGCCATGGAGATATGGCATTCCAGATCAGGACGGCGACGAAGCAGAGGCCGAACTTGTAGACGATGGCATATCCCACCACGGACCAGGCGATCACCTTGTCGCCGAGAGTGTACTCGGGAGTGATGCCGATAAGTTTCTGAAACGCGTTGCGGAAGGTCCACTTGAAGGGCTCTTTGAATTCGCCCGCCACGTCGTAAACGCCGCGGTGGAGGAGCCGGTCGAGGTTGTAAGGTTGCTTTTGGGTGAGGAAGGAACCGATGACGTAGGCGGCGATGCCGATGACCATCGACATGAAGTACAACTCGTAGGAGTTGATGGGGAACTTCACCGGGTTCATTTCCCAGACGATGTAGGGATTGAAGGGCTGGGAGACGGTATGGAGCAGATTGCCGATGGCGACATCCCAGCCATTCGCTTGCAGCCAGGGGTAGACGTTCTCGGCCCAGTTGCGCTGGAAGAATAGCCCCACGATGGAAAGCCCGGAGCCAAAGATCAGGGAGCAAAATGCCCCGGTGGTGGTGCCGAACCGGCTGTAGAGGCCGAAGATCATGATGGGGCCGGCACCGCCGAGCCAGATGGCGGTCATGATCGTGGTGAACATCTGGATGTAGTCGATCTGGACGAAGAACAGGGAGACGATGAAGAAAAAGACGCAGACGCCCGTCGAGACCAGCCGGATGACCAGCAGGTGTTGCTTGGGCGTAAAGGGTGTTTTCCGGAACGGCATGATCACGTCCTGCACGATGGTCGATGAGGCGTTGAAGACGCGGGAGTCATCCGTCGAGAGCATTAGCATGATGACCAGCAGGCAGAAGAGGCCCATCAGGCCGATCGGAAGGATGTTATACAAAGCGACCGGCAGCATCATTTGATGATAGAGGGTGCGAAACTTCTGGAACTGAAGATTACCCTCCGGAGTACCCGCGAGCGTCTCGTGGGCTGCATTCATGAACGGAGTGTCGATGTTTTGTTCGCTAGAAAGCGGGGTATCGACGCCTATTTCATGGCGTTGTACGGGGATCGCAGTCAGGCGCGCATCGAGACGGGATCGCGTATCGGCATCAGGAACGGCCTCCTCGGCGACTCTTTGGCTGAGTTGCTGGCGAATGCCGTGGGCCTGATCGGCGAATTTTTGATGTGCCATCAGAGCGATGACCATCACAGCGACGAGGAGCAGCATAAGGCCAGCGTAAAGTGAGCGCCAAGTGCCGAGGATACCAGCCATCTTCTGCTCATGTGGCGTCCGACCGCAGTTTGAGGTATCGTTGCCGATCCAGCTCGCTCGGTTAAGGATGCTTCCCATGATCGTCACAAAGAGAGCGAAGATGTTGAAGTCGCGTAGCTTCTCGATGTCGAAGGGATTGATGAAACTTTCACCCGGCACCCGATCTATCATCACGGGAGCGATGGTTTCATTCCACCCAAACTTGAGGAAAATATACCCGGCGATAATGACGAAAATCGGGTAACTCATGAGGCCCTGAAAGGCGTCGGAAATCAGCAGCGAAATACGTCCTCCCGGCCAGATGACCACCATACAAAGGCAGAGAGAGAATCCCACCAGAAGGCCAAAGGTCGGGAGCGGAATGCCCACAACCATGACCCTGTGAGGCAGGCCGAGAAAATAGATGAAGAAATTCGCAGCGACCGCAGGCCCGATCGCATTAGTGAGCATCTCGGAGATCGTGCGCAAACCCGCTGCGATGATACGAAACGAGCGGCTGTAGCGGATCTCCAGAAACTGTCCGATGGATAGCGAGCGAGTTTCGCGGAATCGATAAACGCAGAATCCCGTAAGACCCATGATGATGCCCACAGGTACCGTGAGATATTCCCAGAAGGTGAGAGCATAGCCCACCTGGTATTTGGCCTCCACGAGGGCGACCAAGGTAATGACTCCTAATGTAGAAGTCATGTCCCCGGCCGAAAGAACGTACCGCCCGGCAGTCCGTCCCGCAGCGAGAAAATCCGCAACGCCGCGCACATAACGCTTCGAGTGGACGGATAACCAGAGAATCCCGACCACGGGAATCAGAACAATGAGCCAGTCAATAAAATGCATTTATTTTCCAAGGATCTATAATTTGGTCGACGAAAGCTTTTCAACCAAGCCTTCAAAGCCATCGCTTCTTCCGCACGTAAATTCGACAGAGTTCATTTTCCAACCCAGACACCTTCAGCCCGGCCAAATGCCAACAACAATCCCAAGCCCTTTTGAGAGAGACTCTCCCAACTATTGACTCAATGCTTCCACCAACAGCCTTAATAAACTTCAAGCCATGATCAATGCCGCGGAAACACTCGCATGGCAGCCGCTCTCAATAAAGACAGATCCCTCCTAAAACGATTCATTAAAAACGCTCATCCCTCAAGAGAGCCACACCCTTTCGTCAAGCACCGCCTTTCCCCGATAGAAAAAAACAATCAGTCAAACAACTCGCAAAATTCAAGGCTGGCTACCTGTCTTTAAAAGACTCGAAGGCGCCTCAATAAGCTTCACCGATCCATCAAGGTATGCAAAATGTCCCGCTGGCAACCCTTTCGGACCAGTCACACGATTAAGTTCGGAGAAGCCATCAGCACGCTGATCCCAAACAACAGGCACGCTCCCATCATCCGAGACCTTCTCTGCAGTTGGCGGAAAGCCATCCCCTCTCAACCAATACTCGGCACACACATAGGTATTCGACCCGAAATAGCAATTCTTACCCATTCCAAAAATATTCTTACCAAGCGGAAAACTCAGCCTGGCATTCAGCGGATTAATGAAGACTTTCGCGTCCTCAACATAGCCCTGCTGGACCAGGGGAACAAAGATAATGCATTCATCAACAAACTTCTGTTCGTTTCCGCTGGCATCTTTACCGGGAAAGGTCCTGGAGGGAAGATAGCCATTATTGTCATTTGCATAAAGCCGAAGGCCAACCATAATCTGACGAAGATTTCCCAACGCGACAGCAGAATCCGCCTTCGTTCGCGCCTCGCCAAAGACAGGCAGCAATAGTGCCGCCAATACGGCAGTAATCCCGATCACGACGAGAACCTCAACCAGCGTGAATCCGGCCCCACTTCTCTTATCGCAGTGTCTCTTCATACGATCGCCATCCTCGAGCTCCCCGCCTCAATCACCGGAGAGATATTGCCATCAATCATATCTCCACGCCAAAAAGGAAGCCGTCTAGCAGACTCGGATAGCCCGACTAATTCAATGAACACAAGAGGGGGAGGGTTGCTCATAATTTAATGAGGTGACTGCACTGTAGAATCACGCCAAATGACGCGCAAAAACATTCTGACTTATCGCGATCAGTTGCCAGCACAGTATTTTCTGCGATAATCACCACAGTGAACTCCCCTGAAGCATCCACCACCCCGACCACCCGCCAGATTGCGGAGGCCTGCGGTCTGAGCCAAGCCGCCGTCTCATTTGCACTGCGCAACAGCCCTGAGGTTTCCAAGGCGACCCGCGTACGCGTACAGACCATTGCCAAGTCGATGGGCTGGAAGCCAAACCCCCTCGTCTCAGCCTACATGGCTCACTTTCGTTCCACTGTTCAACCACGCTTCCGAGCCTGCCTCGCCTGGCTCATCTCAAATCCCGACAGCGGCGACACCGCAGATTTCTCCAACTTCGACCAACGTTGCTACGCGGGAGCAGCAAGTCGGGCCAGTGAGATTGGATACACAATCGAACCCCTCTGGCTCCATGAACCAGGCATGACCGGACGCCGCCTTTCGAAGGTCCTAAAAAGCCGGGGCATTCCAGGAATGCTTATCCCGGGAATAATTCGGCCAAAGAATCCCGAGGAACTGTGGCAGCAACTCGATCTGGAGTCGCTTGCTGCCGTGACCATCGGCTTCCGCAATGAAAAGACTCCACTCTCCCACGTCCTCTGCAATGTCAGTCATCGCGTGGAACTCTCCCTCAACAAGCTCCGCGAGCTAGGGTATCGGCGTATTTCCATGATCGTATCCGACTGGTACGATCGCTACCTTAATCATAGCCTGCTCTATCCGTTTTACTACCGCGAACGCGTACACGCCCCAGATGAATGGTTCAAGTCGCACGTTTTTCCGAACTCACGCGCTTTTGAGCACAATGGCGTCGTGCGCATTGAGGCCGACGAAAAGTCCCGCACCGGTATCCGTCGTTGGCTCGAAAAGCATAAACCGGACGCCGTTATTGGCGAATCCGTCGTTTGGGACGTAATCATGAAGATGGGATGGAAGGTCCCGGACGATATTGCCTATGTCTCACCTGACTGGTCTCCACGTTTCCCTCATTTGGGAGGCATAGACCAGCGGCCCGAGCTATTGGGAAGCCTCGCCGTAGACCTTCTTTGGGCCCAACTCCTCCAAAACGAACGCGGCATACCGACCATTCCCAAGAGCCTTCAAGTCGAGGGGCAATGGCAAGATGGGGCAAGTATCCCCAACCGTCTGGAAGGCATGAAAAACGCACGCCCCGTCTCTCTAACAGCAAGGGAAAAGCGAGCCCCAGTAAGGAGAGGCGGAATTGACCTGATACGATTCCCAAAGAGCTAAAAATCTGAAGCAAATCCACCCTTGAAGCCGGAGTGGACGGGAGACTTACTATAATTCAGCAAGCGCCGTCTCACTTCACCAGAGACGACGACGCCGGGTTGGCTTTTCTTGGGGAGCAGCTTAGCCAATCTTGATTCCACGGCTCCCGGCGAGACCTCTCCCGTGCTGACACGGCTATCAGCTATTTACTTTTGCCGCCCTATTTTTTTGCTATTTGAGATACTGGCCCCCATTTAGGTAGGTTTCAACATTTCCAACGATCATTTCATGCGGATCTTGATTCTCTCTCTCCCCGCCTTGCTATTACCTTTTACGTTCTCCTTGGCAGAACCGCCTCCCTCGCAAGTCTCAAGCTTGGATCAAAGTCCGAAGAAAAGGCAGGCTACCGAGAAAGAACGAGAGTACATCGCGCAAGTCGCCCTCCGAGCGGAGAGGATCGCCAGCCTGCCGGCGGGCGCCAGTACCCACCTAGACATACCGTATGTGAATTCCCCTATGCAGGGAAGTTCCCCCGCTTCCAATCAGTTGCTGGATCTTTATGTTCCATCTGGCGAAGGCCCGTTTCCCGTGATCGTCTACATCCACGGAGGAGCATGGAAAGGAGGATACAAGGAAGGCGAAGGCGCACTGCTGGCCCGGGAATGGGTGCCGGAGGGATTTGCCGTCGCTTCATTGAATTATCGTTTCGTATTCGACGCGCCATTTCCGGGAATGTTTCAGGACTGTATTGACGCCATAGCCTGGCTTCGCAGCCATGCTGGCGAGTATCGACTTGATCCAGAAAGAATCGGCGTGATCGGCCTTTCGGCGGGGGCTCACCTGTCCGGCGTCGTAGGGATCGCCGAAGGAGACGAAAAATTCGTCCGCACCGGACCGCCCGTTCAGGCCATCGTTGTGCTGGCAGGATTTTTTGACCTGACTCTGGAGACCGGCCATTGGGATTGCGGACAATTCCCCGTTAATCCTGAGGACGATTTTTCCTGGCTCTACCCCCACAGGCGTTACGATGCGAAGATTGCCCGCTCAATGAGTCCCGCGCTGAATATTCATTCCCACGTTCCTCCAGTCCTGATCGTGAGAGGTGCCAAGGACGATATCGCTCCTGAGATCCAGTCACTATTGTTTCGGGATGCGCTCCAGCGCCAAGGCATCCCCGTGACCTATAGCGTTTACCCCGAGCGTGGACACGGGCTTCTGGAGCCCGATGTGTTGCAAGAATGCCTGAAATTCTTTCGCCACCATTTGCAGTTCCAGCAATAACGCTAGCCTCGCAGATCTGGGGTTAGGGATTCATTCGAAATGACCCTCCCGCAGGAATGCGAAGCTCATCCGCCGTTGCGAGGGTTTTTCTCCAGCCTTTCCACGTCGATCTTGAGTTTCTGAAGGATTGAGGAGAGACCCTCGGGCAAACTGAGCATCGCGGCGGGAGCTGGTTTCTGAATAAACGTGCGCACCTCGGCAGCCTGTCTCCAGAGGACAGGCGCGCGGCTTTCCGCATCGATCCAAGCCTCCTTGTCGTCGTTTCGGAAAATGAGACAGTTTCGTCCCGCCTTTTTCTCCATGCCCTGATAGCACTCCTGGTTCAGCCATTCAAAGTCGGGAAACTTGCCCGCGCCGAGAGCCGCAAGCACCCGGGCCTGGACACGCGGATCCAAATTATCCCGATTGATGGACAGAATCATGGGCTGAGCTCCATCCGGGAGAGGTGCATAGATAAGCATCCCATTCGACCAGAATTCCCGGGTTGAGCCCGAGCCCTCAACCACGATGGCATGCCAGAGAGGTCGTGTGCGGATCAGCTCGATTTTCTTCGGGTCTCTTTGGTGCAGTGATGATTTTCCGACCGGCTGACCTTCCTTAGCTTCATCATCGCGATACTGGAATGCGATCTCCCAGGCCGCCGTATTCTCTATCGCCGCCACGAGAGGTCCGGGAGGAAGCGGTTCCGCTGCTCCAGAGAAATTTGCCGCAGCACCGCAAGCAAAAAGCAACCCGCACAGCCAGAGAGAAACAGCTCGAGCACTCATTCGGACACGACCTCGATTTGGCGATCGATGACCTTTCCAGTCAGACGATCAATGGCAATATGAACCCACAAGCGACGCTCGCCCTCAACTGTAAAAGCATCAACCCCACTGGCATTCGGGCCATAGCGCCCGGTCTGAGCAATGAGGTCGATCATCAGGTTCCATGTGCCCACCTGCCCCGAGGAGGAGAGAGCACGCACGGGGGCCTCCCGTAGTCGTTCCACGAGGTTTGCCGGAGCGTTCACGCCTGATTCCACCCCGAAGTCTTTGCTGAAGCCGTCAAATGGAGCCGGAGCGCCCGCAAAGCCATTGGAGGCATCGGGAGCAAATCGCCCGACCAGGTCCGCTAGATTCTCCAAGGGGCCTTTCCCTGGGGCGCTGGAGGTCGTACGCGCTACCAAGGCCTCGGCAAGAGTCGCCGCGCTTTGCTGGCTCATGGCCGCCTCGCCCGCATATCCGAAAAGCCCGTCGCGTTCATCCCGGTAGGCGTCGGTCAGGAGTGCTTCCAGTACCTTGGGCTGGCGCGTATTCAAATCCACCTTGCCAGCTATGACAGCGTCCGCCCTTTGAGATTCCCCAATGCAAAACACATCGAGCAAACCGGAAAAACCCGACTCCGGCGTAAAGAAATCCAGATTTCTCCAAGGGGTATCGGAAAAGACGTACCCCAACTCTCCCACGCTCCGAAAGGGACGATGCAACAGAATCGGACGATTGAATCGCTGGTTGCCGCCTCCCGGTGTCGCCATCGGAAGTCCAACGAGCGTGGTGGCATCGTGATTCACACTCGGCACGTAGGCACCTGTCGGCCGCCGCAATACACCATCCGCATCTCGGAAAAAATCCCAAAGGATGAAATTATCCGTGCTGGCAGCTCCATACCCGTTTGACGTGATGCCCGGTGGAAAAATGGACATTCCAGGCCGAAGCGTGGGCATTGTGCCGTCTGCGCTCAGGGGTCCGAGCCCGATCTCACCATTGGTATTCCACCTGATCGTGCGAGGGTCGTAGGAGAAATGTCCACGAATGCGCTGGCCGGAGGATGACTCCTTATCCCACCTCATTTTCACAGGCATGGTGTCGTAGTTGGAACCATCGGACGCACGAGGAATCGTAACGCCAAGCAACTGACTCAATCCCACCACGACCTGGCGATAGGGAACCCAATGGCTCCCGTCCTGGAACTCCAGCGAGAAAGTAAGCCCCTTGGTTGGCAAATCTCCCACTCCTGCATAGGCGGAGTTCAGTGTATAGCTGTTTGACCCTTGGTCAAAAACGAGGGGGAACCTCCCGAAATACACGCCGATGTAAGAGTCACCCGTACCGAACTCTGTGACCCCAGTCTGCGGGTATCCTTTACCAATCAGGAGATTCCCGCTGTCCAGGGCCAGCCCGCTTCCGGCAGGGACTCCGGGATTCATCAGCGGAGTAGGCTGGCGATAGAGCGAAGGAACATTCGCAAAGTACATGGCCGTATTATTCGTCGCATTTTCAACAGGAGTTTCGATGGTTCCCTGAGCTGGGTTTAGCGAAATATTGGCATTCCAATCCGAGAAATTCGGATAGGTGTAAAAAATTCCATTGGCCGCATCCATCCCGACCAACACCATCGGAGTCTGGGTTCCGAAATAGGCCGTGGCAGCAGGATGCAGAGTGGTTACGCAAAGCCGGAGATTTCGGGGTGAAAGAGCTGCCGGATACGCTGCCGAGGAAACCGGAGCGTCATGGGGATTCCAGATCACTGGCACGAGAAACACAGCAACATCTCCGTCGCTGGTCCGTGGGGCGATGGGCCGTGGCGTGCCGTCAGTCGAGGGCATCGGATTCGCCTGCTGATGGAGTACCGCCAGATTAAATAGTCCGGAAAAATAAGGCAGATCGACCGTTCCCCAAAATGACCGCACCCGCGTACCGTCATCAAAGACGATATGAGTGGGAAAGTTATCAGGCCCAGCCTGATCGATCATATTAGCCCCGATTTGGATGATCTGGTTGTTTGTGTAAGTCGTCATCTTGAGATTGTCCGAGATAGCCAGATTCTCACCAGGGGTCGCGGGATTGGACGCGTGCCACCCCGGTCGACCTTTACCGATCGCTCCCACGTCGATCGCGGACTTCAGCAATTCAAAAAAGTCCGGTTCTCGCTCCTGGACGGCCACATCCTCCAAGTAGGCGACCGGATTGCTGCCCGCTCCATGCCCATCGTAAACCCAGTATCCATCATAGGATCCCGATCCCGCCACCCAGCGCAACCCGAACATCTGCCGAATCTTTTGCGCTGTTCCCTCCGCAAGAAACTTCGCGTCGAGCCCTTCATCAACATAGGCCTGAAGGACCGGGTCACCCTGAGAGAGCGCCGCGCTCGGTCCCTTGCAGGTCAGCCAGGCCAGGCGGTTCAGGTCGAAGCGCGTTTTCACCAGCGGCTCTCCTTTGACAAACTTGGTTCCATCCATCCGCACGGCCGATCCAGTCTGGGCAACTCGAATGGCTGCCAAGGCCGGATTGCTCTGGAGATCAAATCCAAACGCCGCGTTACCAAAGTCGTTTGGCCAGTCTGGCCCCTGGGGCCAACTCCAGAAATTAACCTTCGGCGCCTGGCTAGAATATTTGGGATAGGCCGCATTTACGGATTGGGCCCTGGCGAAGGTCGGTGTGTTAAGAGACCGGCTGAATGTTCCCAAGAACCTCAGGGCGTTCCGAACTGCTGCGTCATTGGCCGCATTCAGGTTGGTTTCAAAAAATCCCAACAACTGACCCCGGCCGATGAACTGGCGGTCGGTTTGGGAACCGGAGGCATTCAGGCTCATGGCTTCGCGAAAGCCACTGTCCGAAGTTGTCGCAAGTTTCCAGAAACTCTCTGCGGGTCTTTCGCTCAAGGTGGCTGCATTCCGCCATCCAGCCAGCAAGTCGGTCTGCGATTGGGTCATGCCGATCGCCGTGAGATCCGCATAGGGTGAGCCGACCTTATAGCGGACAGGAGACGCTAGCGAACCGCTACCAGCCGACGCTTTGGCCGAGGAAGGATAACCAGCCACATTGGCGTCGAGCAATCCTCCCTCATTGTAAATGGCATAAGCATACCGACCGACCACCACGTCATTCGCTGCAAAATCGGACGACCAAATCATTGCCGTTTTGTTCCAGGAAGAAGGATTCCCTCCCCCGCGATTGACCAGTATCCAGTCCGGAGCGGGAAAGGCGGAGGGAGGTGTTGGCTGGTAAAAGCTTGCGGCGGGCATCAAGAGGGGCTTGTTCCATCGCTCTCGGGAAATGAGGCGTCCATTGCCCGAGGATGCCAAGGTGGAGGCGCCTCCAAATGCGCGTGAAGCCGCCCCGGAAAATGCCCCCGCAGAGCCGCTGCTGACCTTGACCAGGTTTTCCAAGCCCGCAGTCCGCAGAGTGGCTCCGGGGACGACAAAATCGGGAACGGCACGCGCTGGAGAGGCGGGGAAATACAACGTGACACCACTCCCCGGATCTTGATAGCTCGTCGAATGAGCCAGATCTTTGATTTCGCTCAGGAGATCCGCAGTTATTGCATTGACTGCGCCTTGAGAAAACAGCTCTGTTGCGGTCTGGCTCGCGCTGGATCGCGAAGTCTTTTGCCGACCGGAACTCAGGGTAAAGAAGGCTAAAATGACTCCTAGTAATAGCACAACAAAAGCCAGCACAACCACCAGCGCTGCACCACGAGGACGGCGCACGAAGGACCTTTTAAGCATCATAATCGTCTGGTTACAACTTTGCTCCCACGTCGAGAGGAAAGGTTCTTTGATAGATCCGGATGGAGGATCTCACTCTAGCTGGGAGGCCATTCCCGCCGCCGCCTTGCAGGGCAAGCGTCCACAGCTTCGCAGGCATCACCTGACTGGTTCCCGGGGCCTGAATCTGGGGGGCTTTGACAAAGGCGGCGGCCACGCCACTGAGATCCCCCGCCACGTCATGGTTCGAAGAGTCCAGTACACCAAGTGTCACCGTAACCGCCGCCACGTCTCCCCAGCCGATTGCTCGCCAGATGGGAGCGCCGCTGCCGTCTATCCCGACCGCCATCAAACCTCTCCCATCTTCCCCGATCTTGCGACCCACAAGAGGAGCGGTATCGGTATTGGCTTGTCGCATCGGCAGGGCCGCGTACGTCCCGTCCTTAAGCAAGAAATACAGATCCAGCCGGAAAACCCCCTGGCAAAGCACATGAAAGTCGTTATCCGAAAGTGCAGGCGCCGTGAGCACCCCACCCACCGGCGCTCCAGAGGCGTCATCGTAGCTGAGCGTCTGTAGATCGCTCCACTTCTGAGTCTTTGCCAGCCTCCTCAGACAGTAGTCGTCATCAATCGCATAGCCGACGAGTGATAAGCCGCTGACCTGGCTGGCCGTGCCTCCGATGCCAGGTACAGCGCTGAAAAAATACACCGCATCACTGCCTTTGTGCGCTGCAGGCTGAAACAGGAAATCCACATCCCGACGTTTCACCATGTTCGCAATATCCAGGCCGATGCGATCAAAGGCGAAGCGGGCCTGTTCATCCGCCTCGAGACGCCAGTTCGCGTTATTGGTCAGAAGTTTGGCATTCGCGACCAATTGGGCAACCAGCGAGACCAAGATCAAGAAGACGGCAAAGGCCACCAGCAGCTCGATCAAAGTAAAAGCGCCATCGCGCGAGCGCGGAGGAAAATTCGTCATGGCTCCAATTGTGTGACCGCCTCGAATACACCCAGCGGAGGAGTGACCCCCGCTGGCCAACTAACCAAAAGATGAACCGGAATCCCCTCTCCTCCTGCGGGCGAAACTCCGAAGGTGACCACAGCCTGGAATTTGCTCGCCGCTGTCTTTCCCTCTTCCTGCCAGACTCCGCCCTCCGTGAAATAGAGGGCCGGAGCGGAAACTTTTGCCGAACCATCGGCAACGACAATCCGGAACCGGGGACTTCTGGTCAAAGCGATGCCCTGATCATCCCGAGTGACCAGCAGGTCAGCCGCAATCATACGGGCAATACCCGACGCCTCTGTCTGGCTCACGGCATCCTGACTGATTCTCAGGCCGGTCGAAAGCAGCCCAACCAGCACTGCCAGGCAAAATGCGCAGATCCCAAAGGCCAGGACAACCTCCACCAAAGAGAAGCCGGCATGGTCCGTGCGACGAGACATCCCAGTTGATGCTTTTCCCACCACTAGAGAGAAGGCCGCACCGCCCGCGCCACCCCGCTGGGGCCGTCCACCTGAACACCAAAAGCATTCGCAGTTCCCCCTCGCGCCGGGACAAATCCCATCACCACGTACGAAGGAATCACCCTCTCGCTGACCGACAGGCTAGCCGCCCCCGCCGGGGAGAATCTCACCACGGAATCAAACTCAGAAAATCCCAGACCTGGGCGAATGGCGTCTGCCGGAAAACTGATCTTCGAATCGGTAATCCGGCAGCCATTCGCCAAGGCGTTCGAACCAGTCAGAACGGCCGAGGCACCATCGGTATCCAGAGAGACGGCTTCAAAGACCAGCACTTTGCTAATCGGAAAAAGATCATCCTTGGTCAAGGCATCGGAAGTCCCGGCCAGACCGTTCCGGGATGCAACGACACCCACCCAGATGGCGGAATCGCCATTCATATTTCCAACTCTCAAACCCACGTACACATAAGTATTATGTGTCATGGCGTAAGACCTGGCCTGACTGAAGAGATCGGGAATTTCCCCAGCCGCTCGCGCGACCGCGTTACCCCGGTTCAGACTTCCTACAGCAGGCATCGTCACGGCCATCAACATCCCCACCAACCCCATCACTACCAGCAGCTCAACCAGCGTCATTCCACGTAGGTTGATACGACCACGATCCAGAGAAATACGGGAGGTCAACTTTCGAATCTTCCGCCGTTGCCTCAACAAAACAGCCGTAGCCCCACCCAACAAAAGCAGTGAAATCGACGGCTCGGGGACCGGGCTAAAAGCGGCACGATCAAAGGTAAAAGCAAAATTATCGGTCCCTGAAATACTCGTTCCTATTCCCCAATCCGTTATCCTCGTAGGATCGACTCCGGACCAGTCAATCTCTTTACCGACTTCGGCCAGGGTCGCAAAATCAGCAGTATCGAAAAAGACGATCGCCATATTGGAATCGGCATCCATCAAAAAGAAGTTAAACGAAGTCGTCGCATTTGAAGCTACGCCCGCTACAGCAATGCCGGAGAGATAGATGTGGGTATATCCTGACCAGTCCAGCCCCATTTCTCCCAACCAGACCCCAAACCCTCCGTCATTGAGAGGCTGGCCGTTCCCGAAATTTCCAATGGCGAAGGAAGACGCCCCACTATGTGCGACATTCGAGCTCCACCCAGGGCTGTACCAAGAGGGAGTAAAACTTGAAAAGTCACTGATGATCTGCGCCCGAAGCGGACAAATGCCGACGACTACGAGCAGGGCAAAGATGTATCGTATTTTCATGGAGAAGAATAAAAGAAGAATGGCGAGGCAGCCGCAGGGCGATTGATCATGACCGGTCGTCCAGGGCTAAAGAGCAGAGTCGACTCGGCCGATCCGCCGCCTTGGCGACGCCAGCTCAAGCCATCGTAATAATAAGTCATCCAAACTGTTCCCGTCCAAATCTGGACATGATCGCCGACGGTCGGGAAGCCCGGTTCCACGTTCCAGCCCGGCAAGCGTTGCAACGCAGCCTCGGAGAAAGTCGCGGTGCGCGGTGTGGTTGCGATAAAACTCTGTTTCCCTGCGGGAGCCGATACCCTCACCCCCGCTGCGCCTAGCCTTCCCACAAGCTGCATAGACTTCGAACTACCTTTCCGTACTATGATGTACCCTTGATCTGGACGTATGACTATATTACCTGCATCGCCACCCCCGACCTGAACCCACCGTACACCATTGTGATAATAGCTCAACCACGCAGCCCCATTCCAAACGCGGAGCTGATCTGCTTCGCCGGGCGATCCTCCTTGAAGACTCCCGGCGGGAAACAGCGAGCTCAGCGTGTGCGCAGGAATCAGTTCAAATGAATCCACTCCGGCCTGAATTCCCAAAGCAGTCAGGTTCAACCCTCCAGGAAGAAGGTTTACGCGACTGTCCGTGTTTGCATTCGAGGTCGATACCTCCAGGAGCGTTCCTTTAGCGGTTCCACTGGTGACTCTTAGTAACCAAGGCTCCTCCGACTGGGAAAGCGCACCGGGCAGCCAGTTCGCATTTGCGCAGGTGATATAGGAAGAACCTACTCCCGCAATAAGGCCGGCGCGAACCCCATGAAAGACGCTTTTGGAGACTCGTTCGAGCGGAAAAGCCACCGCATTCTCCCGGCCTTGCCGGAGCTGCATTTCAAGTCTTCCTCCGGCTTCGGTGGTTACTGAACTTGTCCCATACGAGACACGCAGCCGCAGGTATCTTGCCGGAGAAGTCTTGTCTCCATCGGTGTAAACGATCTTTTCATCAACGAAGCCCGGGTTTGTAACCAGCGGGGTCCAGTTTTTCAGATCGACGCTTCCCTCTATTACATAGGTCAGGTCTGCACAGTGCCGGAAGAACGACATCGAAAGAGCTTTGGTCTCATTCATCTCAATCTCTGGAAATCCCTCCCTTCCAGATTCCGCACTGTTCGGATCCCCTCCGAATGCATATTCAAGCAAGTTACAAACTCCATCGTGATCCGGGTCTTGGTCGGGGGCGCCGGATCCCTCCTCAGGCAGCCCGCACTTGAGCGTCCACGTTTTGAATGTGGATTTTCCGGTCACCTTGATATTGCTGAAGCGGGTATCGTCACCGCCTCCAAAACAAACCCGACTGAAATTCGAGTACGAGTTTTCCCCTCGGACGGTCTCCATAAGACGCCCATCCATATAGACCTTGAGCTGTCCGGTGTCTTTTCTCCATGTCAAACGCAGCTTGGCGAAAGGAAGAGTATTTACCTTATGCCCGGAGTTCTGCGGCGAGCCGAGCAACGTGCCAAGTGAGTCAAATGTGAGGGAGGAAAGACCGGAACCGGTGAATTTCCGGATACTGACTACGCCGCATCCATCTTGCAATGTACTCAACGACGAATCCCAGGCGGCGCCATACCCATTTGTTCCGTCGGAGTTGAACAGTCCGATCCAGAGTGCGCGGGCATAACCCGTGTGCATCACATCTGCAGTCAGATCAAAGTCTTCGCTCAGATTACACACGAGGCTGCGAGTAAAGACCGCATTATTCAGCCGGGTATATCGATCACCGTTTTCTTCTCCGAAGGTTGGAGTCGTGGAGGATCCAGCGGGACTCCACTTTTCACTCATACGATTCGAACCCGTATTCCAGCCAGTGTAATCAAATGCGTCGTCAAGGATGGTGTATTCCGCCGGATGCGCTCCGACAAAGAGAGTGACAGAATCCTTCCACTCTCCCGAAGTCGCCGTGACAGTGACGTTCCCTGCCTTGCGGCCTGCGGTGAACACTCCGTCCGCATTAATCGTTCCATCGCCATCCATTGACCAGACCACCGATGGCTGCGTGGCTAATTTATTAAATTGAGAGTCGTAGCAGGTGGCCTTGAATGCGATCGTCTCTCCAAAGGCGACCCTCGGTTTCTCGGAGGTGCCCGGGCTGATCCTTAGATATCCCGACATGGAGTACACTCCCTGGCTGGCGTTCTCGTAGGTCCCGGTAGAGGAAACCTCACGCTTCACTGCACGCACCATATAGAAGGAATCCGCGCTTCCTGCCGAGTCAAAATAGCTCATTACAGTTCCAGGAAGTTTGACGATGCGGGTGTAGGGCCCAGTCTCCGCTTCAGCTCGATAGACACGATACTCCGAGACGGCCCCATCCGGCGAGGGCGACCACGAAATCTGCTGTCCATTACAGAGAACGACTCCAGGCGGGGCAACCACATGCAACCTCAGAGTGGGATCCCCCATGAGAGCCATGTATGTTCTGGTCGGCCACTCGCCGGTATCGTATATGGTCGACGTCGCATTCTGGGAGAGCAAATGGCTATATCCCGTCGTCATTCCCATTCCCATTGGATGAAACAGCCAATAACGAAATCCAGACCAAACGCAGGTAAGCCCATAGGAGGTCGCGAGCGGCGCTCGCAACAAGACATTATCTTTCTGAAACTCGACGAAATAGCTTCCAAACAACATCGTGAACAACGCCCGGTGATTTAAATTTACGAAATCCTGAGTCGATACCACCCCGTCAGCGCTAGTGTAAGATCCCCCGCCAGATCCGTAGGCAAACGTATAGTCATTGGTAGGTAGAACGGTGTTCCAATCGCCAGCGCCAATACTGCCTGCCAGCGTCCCCCAGCTTCGCCATGCGGCTGAAGGAAAAGTTGACGACCATGTGTCATCAACCAGCGCACGATTTGCAGCGACTAGCGTTTTGAAGCGAAATGCGTGGGTTTTCGCCAGATACTGACGGTGCAATTCGATAGAATTCTTCGGAAACATCGTCATTCCCGCCAGATCGGCTCTACCCACTTGCAATGCCAAGGAGCCAGGAGCGTTGTTTTGATCGAACACCCCATCGCCAGCAATGAACCCGGATGTGGCCGCTGTGTCCGTCCATCTTTCCGGCAGTGCCATGTCTGCATAGTACATATCGGCTGGAATGGCTCTGGGCGCGTGCCCATCTGGGGCATACCAACCGCTCATGGGAACCGCAACTCGTCCAAATATATAAACGGCTTTGAGTCGGGTCGGCGCCTCGTCGTATACCGAGTGAATCACTTTTTTAACCTCAGTCGGCTCCTGGTCAGCGGTGATATCGCGCCTGACAACCTCCCAGCCGTCGCCCACTAAATCCATCACACATTGCGACAGTTCCCCAGATAGCGCGGCAGAATACGTCTGATCCACCAACAAAAGAACTCTGCCGCGATCTTCTGGGAGGGGAACATCGACTCCCGAGTAGATATACCCGTTCGAATTTGAAACCGAGGTATCTATCTTGGCGATTCGGTACTCGTAACATACTCCCGCCTGCACGGTATTATCTGTCCATGTATTTGCTCCTTTGGGAAGGGATGCTACGGCTGAACCCCAGCCGGGTTGCTCCAGGGTTCTCCGATAGATTACCCAGCCCTGAAGCGTCTTAGTCGGCCACGTGGGCCAGTTCAGGGTGATGCTTGGAGGTGGTCCTGCTGATGCTGTCGCCTTCAATACGACGACCCGCTCGTAAGCTGGGGTGGACAGCATGAACTCCCCATCGCTCGTGTCCGTAGATGAGGGGTTGGAAAGACTTGTGATCCGAATGTAATTCCCGTCTGATGGGGTAACCCAGTTCCCCCAGGTGAAATTATAGCTCCCGGTATTGGGAGCGCTTGCCGCGAGCAAGCCAACTCCCCCGTTTGCCGGGGTGATCCACTCGATTTTCACGTTACCACCGTCGTCTGAGGTCCACTTGAAAGTGGATGTGGAGTCCCGGAAATAGACCTCTCCTCCCGAAGGCGAGGTGACAGTTATCGTAGCGTTCGCCAGTCCGCCGAGAAGAAAGAATGCAAAGACAAATCCAGCCAGCATTCGGAGTCCGGAGCACCAACGAGTGAACGATGAAAAGCGCATATCCAATATCAATTCCATGAGTTGTTGTAACTTTCCGCCGTGTAAGTCGTCGGCGACGCATTGACAAAAACCGACTTTCCTTCCGGCACGCAGGTAACGGTGTTCCTCTCAAAAAGAATGCTCTGCCCAACGGAACCCGGCTCGATCAGGACTCCAAAATCACCGGTTTTCCGTATGATATTCCGAAGAAATGAAACGGCATACTGCGGAGCGCCTCCCTGAATCTGCAAACCTTTGTAGGTCGCATCTAAAATGCGATTATCGGCGATAGTGACATTATTGATTGCAGCATGAATTGCCTCGCTGCCGAATAACCCGTTGTTCGAATTGCCAGCGAGTATCCAAAGGGCAGAACCCCATTGGCCGTTCAGCGGTGTTCCTCGTGCAAAGCCCCCACTTCGGAGGACGAGGTTTCGCCGGACGATCGAGTTTTCCAGCGCGAACATCCCAAAGTCTTCGGAAACCGGTTGATTGATCCCTAATCCCGGGAAAAGGGCATTATCCACCAGGTAATTGTACTCCACCAAATGTCCCTTTCCTCCGCCGAGGTCGCCATTCATTCCCCACCAGATCGCAGACACCGTATTTCGCCGAAGCGTACAGTTTTCCGTCCGCGTGTCGCCTGTGTGGGTGCGATGGGACAGGATTGCGGTTCCATCATCGCCACAACCGCGCACATGATTATTTTCGATCAAGACCCCGTTCGCGCTATGAGCGATCGTGATTCCGTCCGCATAGGTAAATCGCACTCTGCAATTCCGAACCTGACCTGTTCCCTGGACCCAGAATCCCGTCAGAGTATGCGAGATCCAGACATTGTTAACTTTCCATCCGGTCTTTCCCTTTCCCCCATCAAACGCATTGGATCCGATGCTGCGTCCGGTGCGCGCCAGACTCTCGACAAAGAGGTCCGACACCTCGACGTCGCTATCCAGCTTGAAGCCCATGGTCCCGCTCCAATCGTCCGGGGGATCGACCTGACTCCCGAGAATTTCCGTAAACCAAGGTCCCGCTCCGCGCACCTTGACGCCTGCGGGCACGGTGAAAGGCTGTTGCTGATAATAGCGACCTGAGGGAATCCAAACGACCTTTTTGGGCTCGTACGCCGATGCAGCATTGAGACATTGCTGGATTGCCGCAGTGTCATCTGCGCTATCCGATCCACTGGCCCCGAAATCAGCAACAGAAAGGAATGGCTCCGCCGGGGGCGCAATTGGAGTCGCGAATTCTAAATCAACCAAATCGACGAGATAATATTCCGCGGTGTCGCCTTGCGACTTTTTCAAGCGAAGCTTCGTCCCAGTCGGCAGCTCCTCTCCAAGCCGGACACGAACCTCGTCCCAAAAAACGCAAGGCTTCCTGTCCGGTGAAGAATCATTCGAAAGACCTTCATAATCGTTCGGGGTGCTGGCATTAGCGTACAGCCAGGCATGCGTGGGACTGATGACAACCGGACCTGCTTGAAGACTTTGCTCTACACCATTAACGACCTTCTGGAGGGTTAATGTGTAGGTCACGGAACTTCCCGAGGGAGCGTCAGGAACGCACACGCGGAAGACCGCAGTGTTTGCAGGTGAGGAAACAGGGATATCAATATAATCCCCCACCGTTCCGAGATGCGCATACGATCTGCCAGACGCTTCCCTCGCTGGTGAACTTACCGTCGGATCTTCCAGCCTTCGGACGAGTCCAGGATGTGCTGTATCCTCTGCCTCACAGGTTTCAAAAGGCAACTCGGCTCCGATGGGGATTCTGACTCTTACATTGTCAACGACATCTCCTTCGCTACCGCCGACAGCAACTCGCTGAAACGAACTGAAATCGGAGTCGATGTACGAATGGACCAGGCTTTCATTCATGTAAACGTCGATCCTCCGGGAGTCCACACTCCAGCACACTCGAAAATGGGCGGGTTCCGAATCTGTGATCAGTTGATTTCCCGCACTCACGCCCCCGAGGAGTGCCGTCCCATAGAGATCGAAGGAGACAGGCGTCTGTTGATCGATTTTGTGTATGCGAACAATTCCCTTTCCTCCCCACATCGGGCCGCTTGGAGTCGTGCCCGAGGAGTCCCAGGACACGGCGTACCCGCTGTTACTGTCTTTTGAAAGCAGCCCCACCCATGCAAATTTCTGAAACCCCGCATGCCTGACATCAAAGGCAATCTCCGCGTCATAAGTAAGAGGTTCCGACAACTGTGTCTCCGCGACACCATTATGCAAAAGAAGCCTCCCCCTCGATAGGGTGGGCATAGTCCCACTATGGTGAGTCCATATCGCACTCAAGAGGTCTGTATTTTTGTAGGAGAAAGAATCCTGAAAAACAGTTCCGGGAAGCGGAACAGGTTGGACGCTCCTCACAACAAGATTGTCAACCAGTCCTCCATTCGCCGAAGATCCATCTCTTCCGCCTCCGATATAGATCCTCGAAAACTCATCGAACGAAAAATCTTCCTTCTCCCCGACGAAAGCACCATCCATAGACACCCGCAGTTTTCCTTCCGTGCGGTTCCAACTCAGCGTAATCCGTGCAGGCGGCGCCTGGGAGAATGAGTGATATGAGCCCATTTCCGATGGATTTGGCAGCGGACTCCCGCAGTAATAGGTCGTAAGAGATGCCGCCGAGGGAACATCGATCTTGCTCACTCTCAGAAAACCCTTCCCACCCCAATTGCTAGCGCTAGCAGAATCCCACGAGACAGAGTAGCCCTGCGTACCAGAGGCATTCAAAATCGCCACCCAGATCAATGACTGGCTTCCAGTGTGAAGAGCATCAAACGTCAGCTCAAAATCGTCAGAGACAACTTCGGTCAATTCACGCCAAACAACACCATCCCGGAGCCGCAACGCCCCGCCCTCTACAACAGGCCCAGAACCGCTGCTGACCTGCCATCCCGAATTCAGAGTTCCAGAGTCAAAATCATCCTGCAAAGCAGGAACCAAACGCCTCGGTGTCGCGTGGACAACACTCAAAGACACCAACATCAATAAGGATAAAACCCTTCGTTTCATCACTTTCATTTTCTTAGGGGGATACACCTGGAAGGCGTTAAACTAATTGGCTAGCGACATCTACACCTCACTCATCAGGACGCGAAAACACACTTGTCTTCGCGTCAATCTTCCACCGCTATCAACGGCAGCAGAATCCGCAGACTTCACACTTAACCAGACTCACGTTAGCTTTTTTGAACCGCGAACCTTATCGCAATTCGCAAAAGCAACCTGAAAATGGTCGGAACTCCACATTATAACTACAGAAAATTTTCTTCGAACGAACTGCGGCAAGGCATCAGGTGAAATGGTGACCGGTTTTACTCGCCAGACAATTCCACGCTTCGATATATCGCCCCACCCATGCCGGAAAGAACGACTTCGGAAAACTCTTCAGCTTGATCAAGAAAGGCTGTGCCGATCAATGAATCTTCCATCCACAGATCCAAGCGACCTTCCGTACGATTCCAAGTCAGCCGGAATTTCGCAAATGGCTCGGTGATGGCCTTCTGTCCGCTCACTCCCGCTTTTGCGGGAAGCCCCTGCGGCGTCGACATTCTTTCCGCCCCCTCACCGTTTAGGATCAGCATGTAGGGTGGTTTGTCCTCCGTCGTCCTATTTATCGAGTATAGGCATGCAAATCCGCTGGAATCCCAGTTTTCGGGATGTGAGGCATCCCAAACAACCACGACTCCCTTTTGGAAATCGCTCGTAAACAATCCAAACCACTGGCCTTGCGCGTATTTCGTATGCAGTAGTTCGACCTGGAGCGAAAACTCCTGAACAACCGGTCTTTCAAGGTTGAAACTTACGACGGTCTCACTAAGAAAAAGTCCCTTGCCCGACTCAAAAGTCGGCTCGGGGCCAGATAGACGGCTCCAAGAATCTTGAAAAGTCGTCTCCGCTTTTTGATCTGCGAAATTGGTGCTTAAAAGGGTGCCTGCCAACGCTTCATTCATTTGGAGGGAAAGCACCCCCGCCAATGCCGGAATTAAAAACAAACGACGCGTCAAGCCCAGGGGTATAAGAGTTTCGAGGTTCATACAGTGTCCTGATATCGCTATTTTCTACTCGCCGTCTTCAATCATTTTACGGGCCTTATCCACATTTGGCGAGGTTCCGACCAAAAGCAGCCTGTCTCCACTCTCGAGGGTCATCTCTTCTCTCGTGCTTTCCGGGCCAGCGATCCACGAATTTCCTCGCCAGATTCCCCGGACATAGGCTCCTCCAGCAGTTATTTTCGACTCCTTGAGAGATTTTCCGGAAAGGGCATCGTTCTTTAGTTTAACAACCGCCTCTTGAACAGGAAGGCCGAAGCCGTTGGGAATCTGAGGCAAGGCGACCGGCGCACCGCCGAGAATGCTAGAGCTGATGGTTGACCCAGTAACATTCCCCCCTTCGCTTTCTGCGGACTCGGGAGCGGGGAAACTATTGTTCCTGACGAAGATTGACTTCACCAGCCCATGAATACGCACCGGATTGCTTGGACTATTCTCGACTTTGTTGTTTTCAATCAAGACGTTCTGAACCGGTAGTTCCGTGCTTGAGAACACCTCAATTCCCCCTTGGAGGAAGTCTGGAAACAGCCGATAGAGCCCTGGACAGTTCACTACGGTGTTGCCTTGAACCAGCACGTTATCCACCCCGAAGGTTTGATACGAACTTTCGCTGGCAATGTAAATTCCCGCTCCGGATGTATTGGCGACCCGATTGTTGCGAATCGTGACGTTCTCCCCACCTACGACGGTTATGCCTCGGCCCCAGTACTGGTCGGCCACGTCGTTGTTTTCGATCATGATGTTCCTACACATCTCCTTCTGCACCTGATAACTCACCACGGCAATACAGTCGTCGCCGCTGTTGCGAACCAAGTTACCCGCGATGTAGATATCGCTGGAGTGATTCGAGACATGAATGGAATCGGACTTTGTATTCCGAACAAGGTTGTTGGTAACCCTCCCGTTCTTGGCATAGATCATGATCCCTGCTGCGTTGGCGCCATCAATCTCGATGTGAGAAATCTCAAACCCATCGGCATCGTTCGCCTGCACAGCATCATTCTCGGAGTCTCGGCGGGTTGGCACCGTCGAGACTCTGATGTTCTCGATGGCCGGCTTGTCACCCTTCAATACGATCATCTGTTTTTTCGGATCGGGTGCAAACAGAGTGGTCTTGTCAGATCCCGCTCCCTTCAGACGCACACTGTCAATAGTCAGCTTACGATACTCCCATGTTCCTTCCGGAATATAAACGACGCGCCCAGCTTCCTTGGCGGCGGCCAGAGCCTTGGTTATCGCCTCGGTCGAGTCGAAGTTCTTTTCCGGACGAGCGCCATAGTCGACAATATTTATCGCCTCATCGCCCCCAAGGGCCGCAGAGAAGGAAACCACGCTTAGCAACAACAATAGCGCGCTTGCAGCAACCATCCGCCCCGCAGGGAAGAGATCGCGCGAAGCGAATAGCGTCCTTGACCCTGGATCAGATCCCCCAGAGCGAGCCCCGCAAGTGATTACCCGACCAGAAACCCAACCCCGCATTCCAAGGCGAAAAACATTCATCGACGGATTATGATTATGATTTATCGCACGTCAGAACCGCGACGAAGACCGACATATCGACGGCGCAGAATGAATCCAAGCGCGGCCGTCCCCAACAGAAGCGAGGTGCCCGGCTCAGGAACAGTCTCCACAGTCAGATTGTTGAAGTTCGCAAAGTCCATTCCCGCGATCACAACAGAAGAAAATGACCCAAATGTTGTATCGCTTCCCGTAAAGATGGGAACTCCATTTGCGGCGAGCTCTATAGCTCCATTGTCACCTAACGAGAAGGTGAAGGTCGTCATTGGCGTTTCGCTGGTGGGGCCTGCCGGGACAAAGTTAACCAGCCCCGGAGTCACATACAATGGAGGGAAGTATCCGCTATTCCCCGTCACGCCTGAAGCCGCCGCAAGATCGGAAGCATAAGCATTATAATTCCACCAGGTCTGCCCCTGATCCACGGGGATGGAAACCTTCCTGATGAGGAGATAATTTGTATCAATGGCAAAGGTATATCCGTTTCGACCACTGGCGTCGAACACGCCGACCGTCTGGCGCGCCTGATTGTTCGACGAGATTAAATCTATCGTCAATTTGAAGTTGCTGATGGTCTCCAGCAACGAACGCTGAATGACTCCGTTTCCCAAGGACGCAAACGGAGCACCAGCTATCGCCGTGCTTGATGAAACCATGAAAGGAGAGTTTTCTGACAGGGTTGCCCAGTTCGCTCGTAGAGCAGCATCTGTGGAATAGTCAAAAGCATCCTGCAGAACCACGGTAGCTCGACTCATGCTCGGCAGGCAAACAGCGGCTGCTGCGCATAAACCAAAGACGATCTGCCTGCCACGACCAGAGAACGGAAGAGTCCACTTCTGAGAAACGGCCTGAATGACGGGGGAGTTGCGATGTGTGTTCATATCAGAGGAGGCACCCACCTTCGTTCCTCGGCTTCAATCGGGCAAAGACATTGTATCTTATCGCGATTAGTACGCCCAAGTCGTGACAACTCTCGCCCAGCAAGCTCGATATGTCATCTGCAGTTCAAACATTCCACGCATTGAAGTTCCCGAAATATTCGTAACTTCATTCCACGAATAAGCCTGTCTGAATCGTTCAACTCAATGAGCTGAAGTCTATAGCGTTCCGATACCGGCAAGAGGCACGCCGGGCATTGATTGACTTGATAGCACACTTCTCCACCGGTCATCGTCATTCACCTCATACCATCTTACACCCCAGCTTGAGCCAAAATTCCAGATGACTCGGGCACGAGTGCTACCTATAACGGCGAGAGAAGCGAGACTCACCGTGAAAGAAATGTCGGGTGAAACAATAGCCCAGATTACTCAGGCCACATACAGACGGACAGATCGATGTTTCTCGAAAGATGTTCCGCGGTATCCGGTGGGAAGTATAAATTGTCAGACTCCTCGCTCTCCTACACAAAACGAAATCCACATCACACTCAAAAGAGCTGAATTTGACTGCTCCGCGCTCAGAGAGACCTACCCCACGTTGAAAATTTTCCAGCCAACCGTAACCGCCGTGATGCCCGTACCTTTCCTTTCGCTCGTTGAAGGACGGCGATTGAGATACGCCAGTACTGACATCCACAATAGCCGCTCAAATTACGGCTGATTGTTTTGCTATCTCCCCATCATTTTCACCAACCCGCTCTCAATCAAATCCCGCGATTGCTTTTTTGGTGACGCAATCCATCGCGAGGAGCTCCTACAGCACCTCTTGAAAAGTCCCGGTGGAGCAACGGGGAAACTTGTCGCGATTCTCAGCAACACCAAGTACCCGCTGAAGCTCTCTAGTGGCTTGGGTAACATGTACCGGAGGATATCGGCGTTGCTTCGTTGCACAGGCTGGCCCGGACGATCCCCTGTTCAGGAATGTCCGGCCCGTCAGAAAAGAGCGGGACCTACGCGGTCGATCTCGATTGAGCGAGGAAAATTACTCAATACGAGATCCACTTTCGGACTTTTCATAGAAGACAGCGAATTCACATCTTCCAACCGCATCGCCACGCAACTTGGTCAGACCGTTCCAGCAGAGGATTGTCTTACGGCGTCTTTTGCTGAAGAACCGGCCGGGCAGTGGCGGCAGCTGCCAAGGGACTCACCCCTCCGAAAAACGGGTTACCATCGTCTTCGGTTTTCCAGAGAAAGATCAACGAGCCACGTCGCCAGTAGTTATTGCTTCCTTTGACTGCTGCAAGCCGCCGAGTGTCACCATTGGAAAACGAAACAAGCACGACGTCCCCGCATACCTAGCCCCCGTCCCGTCGTAGAGCACAATCATCGTCCCGGATTTCCCCGATTCGTCTATGTACTCAGAATGAAAATCGATCAGGGTTCCTCTCTCGCTCAGCGCTGCCAAACTTGATACTTCTGATAGTCGAGGCAAAGTTCCGCACCGTCTCCGCCTCATTCGGCAAGCCGGAACAGACACATCACCAAACTCCGGGATGGCACAAAGCCAAACCTGCACTTGCAGCTTTCAGCGAATCAGCCCGTTCCCGCACTTCACCCTACTCCGTTGCCGCCGGGCGGAATTTCTCCGCCACGGTCTCGACTCCACCGCGAGGGCCGTCCACAGCGTGGTAAGTCGACGTAACCGGGTCCCATGCAGTTTTCTTCGGGTACGGGTAGACTGGCATCGACCACTCCTCCTTACCGTTGGCCATGCGCTTGCCGATGAGTTCGCCCGGTGCAACTCCTTTCTCGCGCCACGCTCTCACTGCGGCCAGCGTGTCGGGCGGATTGTTAATACCCGGACCGTCACCGTGGGCCATGCCCGGAATGAGGTAAAACCGCAGAAACTCTTGTGCCTTTTCCAGGCTGCCCTCACGGGCGACCACTCGCTCGAAATAGTCAATCGACGCCCAGCATGGCACGATGGAATCGACTGATCCCGCCATCATGATCATCTTGCCACCGCGTTTGGCAAAGGCGCCCAAATCGTCGTTCTCCGCGTTCAGCCATGGTCCGAGCGCGGCGGAGTACGTGTCGATATCCGCGCCAAAGTTAATGTCGGAAAGGCTCTTTCCCGCGCCGAAGACCCAATTGAACAAATACAGGTGGCCATGCGACGCCCCTAGAGAGCTCCCAGGCGGCACCCCGCCAAAGATTCGCGCGCCCGTACCCTCCTGCGTCGGCCCGTCAAAAAGCTTCCGCAGCGCGTCAGCGTGTTCAGGCGTGAGCGTCGGGTCCTTTTTCAGCGCCAGCGCGATCACGGCCTCCTTGTCCTTCGCATCCCAGCGCGGATCGGAAACAAACTTCCCCGCCGCCACCGGCACCTCGCGCGGAGCCATGTATTCGTTCGCCGCCGCGATCACCGCAGCCTCCTGCTCTTGGGTAAAGGAACACTTGGCAAAGATCTGGTCATTCCATAGGAAGTATGCGTGCAACGGCGCGCGACAGTGCGCGGGGATGTGGGCTGCTATGCCATCGTAATCCTCCGGGAAACGCTGCGCCTCCTGCATGGCCTGCTGCCCGCCGGTCGACCCGCCATTGAAGTACGAAAACTCTGGCCCGCGCCCGTAATACGCCCGCACGGCATCCTTGGCCACCACAGTCATGAGGTGGGTCGCGCGATAGCCGAAGTCGCGCCACACCTCGCGATTGCGCACGCCCGAATCGGGATTCGGCGCGGTGCCCATGTCGGTCGTAGCGACGGCGTATCCCTCCAGGGTCGACCACGCGAGCGAGCGGGAATTGATGATGCCCGCCGCCCCGCCGTTGCCGATTCCGAGGAATCGGCCGTTCCACTTTGGTTCATCGGGCAGCCAGATCTCCACCAGGATGCGTGATCCCCTCGCTGGGCGCAACTCAACCTTCATCTCCGCACGTGGAGGCAGGTTTGTAATAGGCAGGTTATCCGGGATTTCCATGGTTGGCGAATCGATATGCTCGACAGAGGTCACTACCGCGCCAGGTATCTCCAACGAGCGCAATCGTGCCACTCGCTCCTCCAAACCGCCGCTCATCGTAGCAGCCTCTTGTGCGCTCGCCATATCAACTGTCACCATGCCAGCCACAAAGGTCAAAACGATCACCTTCAAAATCCCGGGGAGACGAAGACTCTCTTCGACGCCTCGAAGAACCGATGTCGCCCGGCTCACACCTTTGAAACAGGCGCCTATGAGCGAACAGAAACCGATAAATATCTCAGTACAACTCCCAAACGCCCACTTTTGATAAACGGTCGGAATAACGGGGATTTTGCTATGTATTTTCACCTCAGAGGAGGCTCCCACGTTCAGTCCATTCCATTCCCTAGAGCAAAAACATTACAACTTATCACGATCAGTTTTCAGCGTCACAAAAAGAAGCCGCAGTACGTTCTCAGAATGACGTTGTCGCTTCCTGCAAGCATGCTCAAAAATCCCTCCCTATAGGGCGCTCTGAACGGATTCTACTGCTAAAAAATACGACCTTTGAAGAAGAGGCATCCTGATCTGTCTCAAGCGGGCGTCCCATCCCGATGATCAAATGCAATGCGCAGGCTCTCAACCAGCTCTTCCCGGCGAGTCTGTTCCGCCAGAATGAGATTATAGAGGAGCATCACGCCATGGATGGCTTCGGAAACCTCCCCGCGATGGATCCCGCCGATACCCTGTTGGATGCCAACGCCCAGGATCTGGCGGTAAATGCCAGGATCACTCAACCTAATCAACCTCCCCTGGAAGTGCTTCAATCCGGAGAGAGCTGGAGGTTCCCGCGCGCCTCCAGCAGTGATGCCACCCGTGTGATTCTCGATTTCGGAACGGTTCAAAATGGCTGGTTGTCCTTCAAGGCCTTTGGGCAAAAAGGGGGACGTTTCCTTTTTTCGTTTTTCGAGGCATTCGAAGACGGTCCTCCCTTGCGAATCAACTGGCCCGAAGCGTGCAATAACGCACTGAGCTACCACCTTCAGGACGGCTGGCAATCCTTCGAGAACTTCTACGCCTATGGATTTCGGTACGTTGCCATTCACTACACCGGAAAGAGCCCGGCTGATCTGAGGGACCTGTGCATGCTCACGGCAAATTGCGAAAATCTCCCGCAAGGCTCCTTTCGTTCGAACGACGTCACTCTCAACGCCATTTACTCTCTCTGCGAGCAGACAACCATTTCGGCCACCGATGACACATTGACCGATTGTCCGACCTACGAAGCGGTGAATTGGAACTTTGACAACCGCCTCGGCGCGATGTCCAATCTGGAGACCTGCCGAAACATCGCGGTGCTGCGCAACAGCATCGAGCAATTTGCTCGGGATCCGCTCTACCCCGCGCTTGTGCGTTCCCATTGTCCCAGCATGTGGGATATTAGCATCCCGGTTTTCAGCCTGTGCTTGGGCCCCAGATTTAGGTCCGGATGATGTGAGAGGGTTTCCGGATTGTTGATGTTTTGCGATGAAGGTGGTGACGGAAGGAGGGCGTAGCCCGACTGGAGTCGACGCCTTCATCTTGGGCGACCTTGGCAAAGGCTCCCGGGGTTAGCAAGCCTAAGGATCAGTGCGGACGGGTTTCGTTGTAGTATTTGCGCCACTGATCAAACACATAGCGGGCTTCGCTGAGGGTATAGAGCAACTCGCGATCCAGGCATTCAACCCGGAACCTGCTGTTGAAGCTCTCGGCGTATCCGTTTTGCCAGGGGCACCCTGGATCGATATAGATCGTCTTGATCTGGTGCTCGGCCAGCCACTGCTGGATGGACTTGGCGATGAACTCGGGGCCATTGTCGCTGCGGATGTACCGGGGTGTTCCGTGCTGCCGGATGGCCTCAGCCAGGATTTCCAGGACATCGGTGGCCCGGATGGCCCGGTCCGCATCGATGCGGTGGCATTCCCGGGTGTATTCGTCGATCAGGTTGAAGACACGCAACTTGCCGCCTCGCTGCGTATAGTCGCTCATGAAGTCCCAGCACCACACATGATTGCGGTACTGCGCTTTCTGGGGCAGTCCGGTCGACACCCCCTGCCTTCGCTGGCGCGGCTTCGGCGGCGGCACCTGCAACCCCTCCTCACGCCGCACCCGCTGCACCTGCTTTTTGTTTATGCGATACCCTTTGTCGCGGAGCAACCGCGTGATCTTCTTGTACCCCATCGTTGGATGCTCCCCCGACATCCGTACGATTGCCTGCTCCAGCAGCCGTTGCCGATCCGATACTGGCCGGGGACGATACCTCATCGTCGAACGATGGAACCCCAGCCACCGACACGCTTTGCGCCCGGAACACCGCAGCGCGGCCTGCACCTTCTCGGCCAGACCGCGCTGCCGCTCCGGGCATAGCTGTTCAGTCCCAGGGAGTGCCGGTGCGGATCAGTTCTAAAGCGGTGAGGTTCCTTTTGGAAGG
>QAYZ01000010.1 GCA_003054655.1 Spartobacteria bacterium LR76
CTTCCCCACCGCAACCGCCCCTCCAAAAACACTCCCAAACAGGCCTTATCTTAATGCCATTCGGGTCGGGCCTATAATTTACATGTTCGACCTCGGAGAACGCATTCTAGGCAATACTCCCATGGTTCGCGTCAGGGCAGCGAATCTCCAAATCGCGGCTCTTCTCTGAAGCATCCGATCACCGCTTACACGCTTCGCGACATGTATATTATAGGCCCGACCCCTTCCCCCCACCGTCCTGTTTTTCGGCCGGCTTAGGCAAATTGAGTTGCCCAAAGCGGAGGCGCCTGTTAGCAAAAGCCGCTTTACTTCCACCCATGAAAAAACTAAGCGCTCTCTTCCTGGTTCTGCTCTTCTCGGCCACGCTCGGCTCCGCCAAGACCGATGACCAGATCACCGATCTCAATGCCGCCATCAAGCAGGCCACGACTGAGAACAAGGCGCTCTTCATCATCTATGGCCGGGCGACCTGCGGCAATTGCAACGCCCTGCATGGCTACATCGACCAGCACCAGTTGCGCCTCACGAAGACCAGCTTCCTGATTGCCAATATCGATTGCGACGACCCCGCCCAAAGCTCCAATTTTAAGGGAAAGTACCGGAACAACCTCGACGGAAACACCCTGCCGTTTGTGGTGATCGCGAAGCCGGACGGCACGCTGGTCAAAGCCCGTACGGGCTACGGCACGGCGGACCAGTTCAACGACTTTATCCGGGACGCGAAAAAGGATTTGAAGAAGGAGTAAGTTCCTTTGTCCTTCAGGCGCATGTGTAGGAGGGGTCGTAGGCATGTCACTACTGTCCAAAATAAATTGGGCAGGAGGGGTCGGGCCTATAATTTACATGTTCGACCTCGGAGAACGCATTCTAGGCAATACTCCCATGGTTCGCGTCAGGGCAGCGAATCTCCAAATCGCGGCTCTTCTCTGAAGCATCCGATCACCGCTTACACGCTTCGCGACATGTATATTATAGGCCCGACCCCTTCCCCTCCGCAGTAGCCGCCCCCGTCCGCCAGCCTGTTCCTTCGTCCACCGCAGAAAAAACCAGCCCGTTCAACTCGGATCGCGCCGGGTTCTTACGTATTGACTCATTGCGCTCGCGATGAGCTGCTGTCCGGCAGCTTTCGACAAAGCCGAAAGCAATCGCATGCCTGACCCGCTTCGTGGGGCGTTCCGACGGTGAAACATCCCGCCACGGGAACCCCCAGGTTGCCGGGGACGAACACTGGATGAGGGAGGGCCCGTGTGTTGGCATGTTCCAGCGAATCCGAGGCAAGCCTGCAAGAACGCGGCCACTGCATCTCCAAGAAGCTGCCTCCGGCACCATTACCAAATATAGCTGGCACCCGCCTTGCTATGGTTGCCGCATTAGTCGACACCGCTCTACTGGCAAGATTTGATGAGGGCAATGGTTTCCTTAGGTTCCATCACTTTCGTCGGGATGAAGATCGTAGTTGCCATGAAACCTCCGCCGTTCTTCATGCGTTCATTCTCGAACTGGATATAGACCCCGTAGCTTTGCTCCGTAATGTCGAGGATCTTGTTTAGTGGATAATGATTCACCTGATCGCCAGACAATTTGAGTGCTATAAATCCTGCCAAGGGACTTTTGAATAGCTCGCCTCTCTCGGTACATTCGAATTGGTGGGCAAGTACGTTTCCGCATTGCTCATTCACCACCTCCAACGCGAGGCTTGTCGTCAGGCTGAGACAAACGGATACAATTGCAGCGAAGGATATCTTCATCGTCAGGTTTTCTATCCGAAATTTCGGAGATGTCACACGACTTCTGTTTTTTCGTCCCCCGGATCGGTCGGAGCCTGTAGAAAGCGTACATCTGCCGAGAATGACCCTCTCATCGGCTCGTCGGAGAAGGGTCGCAAAAAACTCAGTGCTGACATTTGTCTCGAACTCACTGGTCTTTTGAATAGCGTCCCGCTGGGAATGACCCAGCCTGAAACAGATGACGAACGACGTGGCCGTGGCCTTCGAAAGTTGAGAGGAAGATCATTGCCTAGAAGCTATCTCATAAATAGATCGCAAGGCCGAGAGGTGGATGTTACACATCGGCCATGGATTTGACGCGATGGGCGTGAGCGGCCTTGGGCCGCTCAGCGCTCATCGGAGCGCTTTGACTCCTGTGCAGCGGAGCGCGTTGGGAAGATTTGTCCTTGCGCTACGGTTCGCCCAAAACAGTGCACCTACGTTTTCAACAGCGGGCTCGTCAGGGCGTCATCGTGCGTTTGCTTACCTAGAATTTTAAGTTGACCCAACAAAGCGTCTTCACACATTCTGATCCAGAGTGAAATCATTCATGGTCGCGCTTGTTGCAATCCTGCTCTCGCTGTTTTGGTGCGAAGGGACTTCAGCGCAAACAAACACTTCATCTACAAACGTTATTTCCGCCGCTGGAGTTTATAAATGCCAGACCTCGCCCGGATTTATATACCCCGGAACAGACACGATTACGCTATCCAAGAACGGCACCTTTCGGTACGACATGAGTCTGTCTCGTGGAAAAATGGCGGCGTTTGTTGGGACATGGTCACAGTCTGGGAATGAGGTCATTGCCGTTCTGAATGAAAGATTCCTAGAAGGAAAACCTTATCCTGCCGCAGACCCGAACGGATGGAAGCCTGGCTCAAAAATGACAATGCATGTCGAGGGAGACAAGCTGTTCAAAAGCAAGGTTAGCAACGAACCATTCACCAAAGTCGAATAACCCATGACATTACTGAATTCGAAACAGACTACAACTTTCTTTATCACGACAGGGGTAACTCTTTTTCTCCTCATTAGTGCTGGCGATGTAGGGCTTCCTAAAGCTTATCGGGTGGCAAACCCTGAAATGTGGTTGTACGCTCTCGTAGAGAGTTTCGGCACATCCTTCATTTGCCAGATTGCTTACATCATCCTCGGGATAGTCGATCTTGTGAAAAAAAAGCGCCGGACACTTGGGTGGATTGCCTGCTCGATAACGTCGGTGCTAGCAATCTTCTTGGTGAAGTACTCATTCCCTGCACCTAAGAGCATTTTCGACTAGGTGTATAGTCCCAGAGAGAGGTGGAGCAGGCGAAGCAAGCGTGCCAACCTCTGCGCAATTATGGGACAGATATTACACGGGAGCGCCCGAACGACGGCGGCAATGCGTCGGGCGATCCAACAGAGTCAAGAGAGCCTGAGGGCTCTGGCGCAACGCTATGACATCAATCCGAAGACGGTGGCCAAATGGCGCAAGCGGACAACAGTGCGCGATGCGCCCATGGGGCCGCAGCCTCGCTCCACAAGCCTTACAGCCGAGGAAGAAGCCATTGCGGTAGCCTTTCGTAAACACACACTTCTGCCGCTGGATGACTGCCTCTATGCCCTGCAGGCCACGATTCCGCAACTGACTCGCTCGGCGCTTCATCGCTGCTTTCAACGCCACGGCATCAGTCGATTGCCCCTGCTGGAGGGCGATTCGTCCTCGGCTAAAAAGAAGAGGTCGGGCAGGAGGGGTCGGGCCTATAATTTACATGTTCGACCTCGGAGAACGCATTCTAGGCAATACTCCCATGGTTCGCGTCAGGGCAGCGAATCTCCAAATCGCGACTCTTCTCTGAAGCATCCGATCACCGCTTACACGCTTCGCGACATGTATATTATAGGCCCGACCCCTTCCCCATCAGGAGACGAACCCCGGAGGATCATTTGCCACCGCAGATCAAGCGCGAACCGCCCAGCCTAACGCGCGCCCGAGGTATCATCCCGTATTGCCTCCTCGCCGCCGCCTTGAGATGCTGCCCACCGAAACGACAGAGCCGAAAGCAGTCGCATGCCTAACCCGCTTCGCGGGGCGTTCCCCCGGTGAAACATCCCGCCACGGGAACCCCCAGGTTGCCGGGGACGAACACTGGATGAGGGTGGGCCCGTGTGTTGGCATGTTCCAGCGAATCCGAGGCAAGCCTGCAAGAACGCGGCCACTGCATCTCCAAGAAGCTGCCTCCGGCACCATTACCAAAAAATAGCTGGCACCCGCCTTGCTATGGTTGCGAAGTGCAAAGCCGCGATGTGGCGGCTCGTCTACTCGCTCCCGTACACTTCGCGGATCACGCTGAGCAGTCTTTCGTCTCCTCTGGCGAGGCGCTCGAGGAGTCGGCGGTCGATTTTCCCGCCTTCAATAGCTCCTCGTAATCTTGCCTGATTTTCTCGGCTGAGAGCGCCCTGTTCAAATTCGCGAGGCCGATCTCCGAGACCTTCTCGCTCCAGTGTTTTTCGTTCGTTTCCTTCATTGTCTCCGATCCAGTAACCCCATGCCCCGCCGGGCTCGATTTCCGATAACTCCGCGAGCCCCACGCCGCCAGTCGGCCCGACATGACAGGAGAAGCGCACGCGCGGTTCATTCGCAAAAGCCCGGCTCAGCGCCGCCGCGCTCCTCTGCGCATCGGCGTGCGCCTTGACGAGGTTGCGAATCGGGAACCAGCGCCCGTGCTCATGCGCGCGGAGCACCACGCCGCGATAGACATCCTCCATTGGCCGCTGCACGTAGCACACCACGACCTCCCAGCCATGCTCCAGCGCGAGATCGATCATCCGCCGCGCCCACTCCGTCTCGCGCAGGGTCGCGTCGAAAATCAGGTCTGCCAGTTCGCACACCTCCGGGCTGAGGAAAGTCGATTTCCCCGCGCCCGGGCCGCCCGCCATCAGCACGAGCCTCGTGCGTCCACGCGGATCAGCCAATTCTCGCTCCAGCCGGTCTTTGGCATACGCGCTGGCTACGCCCGTTCCGATCGTGTGAGCCATGCGCTGCTCGCGGGTCTGGTACTCGGGCAGGATTTCCCGGGCCGTGTCGGGATTGATCACCTTGCCGCCATAAGCCTGCGGCAACTGGTCATACACTCGATCCGCCCCCGCCCGGTTCGCCACGAGTTTCCGGAACCGCTCCTCCACGGCTGCGGAGTAAGGGTCTTTCTGCGGGTCGACCTTCCGCTGCACCGCGTCGATCCATGAGGATCTTTCCATATTCTCTTCTGAGAAATTCAGCGGATCGTCAGCATTCATCCTTCGCTTCTTCGCACTTTCCGCCTGCCGCTGACAAGCTCCCCGGCGCATACATCTGGATGTCGTCCCATGCATCCCCTGCGCTGCCAGCAAGGGCCGGAATCGAACGCCCCTCCTGCACCCGATGTAATGCAACAGGACTCACCCGACCGTGTATCCGCGCCAGATGGCCGATACAGACGAGCGCCAGACCGGCGACCTGTTCATTGCCATGTCGTGAAGCGTCCAACATCAGCACCTCAACCCATTTACGATCCTGCTCGTAAAAGGCGACTGCCACCAGCATCCGGCAGATGCGCGCCCCATCGCCACCCGCCAGCACAGCCAGCGCCTCCGGTTTCGGCACCGGCCTTTCATTATCAAAGATCATAGCCCCTCCAGTACCGGGGAATAACGGGGTCGGCTGACTCCGTTTTCTCCTTCGCTTAGCTTGCTTTCACGATGAAACCACACAGCTTCTTGGTCTAAGATCTTCCGCTCCATTCTCCAAAACAAAGACCCCGGCACGTGTTTCGTCATGAGGCCCAGCAAGTTCGATCGGGCAATTTCCCACTTTTAAAATGGCTCACTACTTTATGTACCGCTCTTCGAAAGAAACGCTCGTCGTCACCATCAGCTAAACGCCTCAAGGTGATTTCACCAGATTCCAGATCAAGTGAAAACTCTCCATCGCGCCCGTCCAGCATTCGATACACATATATCGCAACTTGCTTATCTTGAGATACTTTCTGAATTTCAATGAAAATTGCCATTATTCGAATCGCGGAAACCAGGGATCAGTATGCATGTTCTTTCATCTAAAGGAACAACCCTGGCTGTCGACTCCTCTTCCTGAAATACCCGATGGATCGGGCGATTCCTCTTCTCGGAAAGGATCGTAGTCCGGGTCCCAAAATCTGTCGAAAGCCCGCATTCTTTCCGGACTCGGCGGCTCAAAATCGTCAGCTTCCCTCATCGCCGCCAAAAGAAGCTGCTCAAATTGTTCACTTGAGATTGGACCTTCTGGAAGGCGCTTTCGAAATTCTTCCTAGCTTTTTTTCTTTTCCATCTATTCTTTTGGAAAACAATCGCAACAAGATCGACCTTTAATTCTCCGAGATTCTTTCACTAGATTATAAGTCAGCCGGATCAGCTTTATCCCCCTGCTCCTGATCAAAGGGGTTAAAGTCAATATCCCAATGACGCCGATTTTGCGCAGAATCAAAGTCCGGCATCGTACTGACGTCCAGTTCCTCGTACCGCAAACGCATCATCTCCAGAAGGCCTTCCGGGGAGAGCGGCCCTTTCGGCGTTCTTGCGCAATATTCTTCCCAAGTGATTTTTTTCTTATCCATCATCAATCGACCTCCTGAACCCTCATAAGGTAAACTGTCCGACCCTTGTATTCAAGCTTCCACATTTCGATCAGCTCAAATTGCGCAGACCGAGTAAAGAGCACTTCCTTCTGATAAGCGTAGCGAGGCACCAAAAATGAGAACGGCTCAATATCACGCGCAGAATGATGTTTTACGATTTCCCAAAACACCGGAATATTTCCCGCTTCGGCAAATTCAAATGCGACCTCAGGAATTTTGGAAGCGCTCATGAATGGCGAGCGAGGACTCCACTTCCCATTCATCCATTGATCTAGAAAAACTTTGAAGTCATTTTCGTTCTTGAAACGTAGCCCTCGATACAAAACTCCCTGATCCCCGCCATAAGCTGGCAATTGCCTCAAGAATTCATTAAGAACAGACTCATAAGCTTTTAGCTCTCCCTTTTGAATTCGAATATGCGAGCTATTAAACCAAGCAGTAAGGGCTTTGGCTTCCATGCTACTCGGGTTATTTTTTATTCGCGAAACTACCAAGGCGGCATCAAAAAACTCGGTTCCAATAAAAGCAGGCTCCGTTTTTTCAACGCTTTCAGAACCAACGTTCCCGCTCCTCACGATCGATTCGGCTTGAGCATCAATCCGATGTAAGCGCACAGATTCCGGATCTATTTCCTTCGCAATCCTCGCCCCTGCGCCGAGCACGAGGCCTGCGCCGGTGCCGACGGTGAAATCGTCCCAGCGGCGTTCCGGGTCGAAGGGGTTGCGGGTCTCGATGCCGAAGGCGGTGGCTCCGAGGTCGTTGACTCCTCCCTGCACGGCATTGACCGCTCCTGCCCCTGTGGCGCTCCGGAAGAGCTTGATCAGGTTGTCGCCCAGCAGTTCGCTCTGCCCCTTCCTCCACGGGCCGAGCACCTTGTCAAACTCCAGGAAGGTCAGCGCGGTATTCAGCGCCGCCATCGTCGTGGCGTAGGCATAGGCACGGTTGGGGTCGAATTTCTCGCCCCGCCGCATCGCCGTATTCTCGGCATCCTCCCAGGCGTGCAGGAACGACTGCCCGCCGATTCCCACCACCGCCGCGACGGGGACGCGCATCGCGACGAGTTGCGGCACGGCTGCGCCCACGGCTCCCGCGACCTTCCCGGCGTAGCTCTCCGCAAACTCCGGGTCCACCGCGTAGTATTCCTGCGCCAGCTTTCTTTGCCCCTCAAAGAAGCCCAGCGTGGCATTCATCCACGTGTCCGCTGTCGTCCCTTCGTACCCAAGGCCGGGCTGCAGTTCCAGCCGCTTGTCCAGCCAGAAGACCGGACCCTCGGCCATGGTGAGGCTGCTCTCGGCCATCGACCCGAAGAGGGTTTTTTCCAGTTGAAACTCGTCGTAGTTCTCAAACGACTTGCGCCGTTTTTCCTCTGCCCGCTTCTCACGCCAGGCCTGCCTCCCGATCTGCTCGGCCTCCGCGTCGCTGAGCGACACTCCCGGAGGCAGCCCGCCGGGCCAGGATAGGGTGAAGACCTTGCGCCCGAGATCGCTGTAGGAAATCGCCTCCTCCAGCTCCGGCACGCGGTTGCTCAGGTAGATCGAGCGCGGCACGTAGCTCTCCAGCCGACTGAGCGGCTGCTCGCGCACGCCCGTGATGTCCTCCATGGTCAGCGTCGGCACGAGGCTGTCGCCGATGGCTCGGAACACATCCTCGTCGCTCCCGTCCATGTGGCCGAGCAGCTCCTGCGAGACAAGCATCTGCGCCATCGGGTAGGCCGCTCCCACCGCGTCCAGCGTTTCGCCGTATTGGTCGGCGATCCAATGCGCGTTGCCCACCGACATCTTGAAGCTCTCGGGGTCGTCGACGAACGAAAGCAGAACGTCGTTCTCCGGGTTCCAGCGCCCCTGCCACGTCTCGTCGCCGTGGAAGATATTCATCCAGCGGTCGCCCGCCGGGCTGGGCGAGGTCGGCAGCAGGTTTGTCTCCGCTCCCTGTGGCTGGCCGGGCGGCGAGTCCAGTCTGGGCGGCGGGGTTTCCAGGGTGAAGGGACGCGGCAATACCTCGTCCATGGGCTCATTCGAGCCGGGTGTCTCAATCAACATCGTCAGCGATTCCTTTTGAGGGTGCTTGTCATCACGTCGGGACGCAGGAAGCCCATCATCCAGCGCTTCATTTCCGCCGGGGCGGCATTAGCGTTCCTCCTTATATACTCCGGCAGCGCGGTTTTCACGGCTTGCACGCCGGACCAGAGGGTGGCGACGCGGCGCGGGTCGCTCTCGCTGCCGCCGATGTGGCGGACGACGAGGTCGAGCTGTTCGTAAAGGTTGCCGGTGATGAGGGAGGTTTCGCTGCGGCCCTTTTGGCGGCGGTCGTCGAGGCGTTGGAACCATGCCTCGCGCTCGGCCAGCGGGAGGTTTTCGCGAATGCTGCGGCGCAGGGCGGCGTAACCCGCGTCGCCCGTGTCGGCCTGCGGGTCGTAGGTTTCCAAGGCGGTGGTGAGCAGCGATTGATTCGCGAGGTAGCGGGCGCGGGCTGGCTCGGTGTCGACAGGGATGTCGCGCAGGCTGCGCTTGAGCGAGGCGACCTCTTCCTTCGGCAAATGCGCCTGGGCGGCGCGGGCGCTGAGGTCGGCGGCGTCGCGAAGCTGGCCGCTGGTGATGGCGGTGTCCAGCCCGGCAGTCGTGGTGCGCTGGCGCTCGGTGATCTGCTGGCGGGCGGCGGTGAGGTAATTGGCCCGGTCGTCGTCGGTGAGGGCGCGGTAGCTCATGTGCTCGCGGCCGTCGGGGCGCTGGCTCAGCTTTTCATCATCCTCCAGCACGCGCTGCGCCATCCAGGGGTCGGAACCGATGAGCTGCTGCATGTTGCGGTGGTTCAGGCGCACGATGGCCTGCTGGTGGAAGCGCTCCTCCTCGTCCACCGTGATGAGCCCGCTGTCGCGCGCCTGCGTCATCAGCGTGACAGCGTCCTCGTAACGGCCCGCGTCGTTGAGCTGCTGGCTAAGCGTGATGGCGGAGTCGCGCGCGCCCTGGATGAGATCCGAGCGGCTGCGGTTCACCATGCGCTGCTGCGCCCCGATGAGCTGGCTGCGCTCGTACTGGTCGGCCCGGGCCCGCGCGGCGTCGCTCAGCGGCTGCTTCGCAGCGTAGTCGCGGGTGGACTTGGCAAAGGCGCTCATCGCGGCGGGCCACTGGCTCTCGGGCTGGGTGCGGAGCTGCTCGTCGAGGGAGGCATTGGCGTTGCGGTAGTTTAGCTCGATCTCGTTGAGCCCCTTGAAATCGCGCACCTCTCGCTCGGTCTGCTGCCAGTGCTCGATGGCGGCATAGGCTTTCATCGGGATCTTCCCCGCCTCCGCCAACCCACGCGCCACCGCCGCCATTCCCTGCGCCGGGCCGTCAAAGGCCCCCTGCGGGATCTTGGCCTGCAACAGGCTCCCGGCCACATTGCCCGGCACCCGCACGTCGGCCCTCATCATGACCCCTCCGCCCACGCTCTGCGGGGCGTTGGGGATTTCCTGCAAATAGACTCGTGACATGATTATTTTTCTTCGGAGAGGGTTATTTTTTCTTCAATGACGCGATGGAATACGTACCGGAGGAGGCTGTACCTACGGCATCCGCCGCTCCGCTGAGGAGAGTGCCGTAAGACGCCATGCGGTATCCGGCAGCCTGGGCCTGCCCTGAGGCGCGGTTCAGTTCGGCAGTCTGGAGACTGATGACCTTGCCCGCCTTGGCGGCGGCGGCCTCATACCCGGCGGTCTGCTGGTCGAAGAGGCTGAATTTTGACTGATACCGGGCCTCGTCCGCCTTGCGCAGCCAGTCGCGGGACTGCACATCGCCCTCGTAGATGGCGTCCTGGGCGTTCAGCTCGATCAGCCCGGCGGAGTCGCTCAGAACCGCGAGCGGAGTGCCTTCGGTCACCACACCGGAAGCGGCATACTGCGCGCGCTGGGTGGCCAGGGTGCGAGCGCCTTCATCCCGGATACGGCGGGCTTTTTCCTCGGCCTGCATCTGGGCGGCACGCGCCTGCTGATCCATGTACTGCGCGTTGTTCTGGTCGAGCTGATACTGGACCTGCGCAGCCTGCTGGCGCCAGAGGGCCTGCTGCTGGGCCATCTTGGCCTGCACCTCGGCGTTCTGGCGCTCGATGTCGTAGTTGTAATCCGCGATGGCGCTGGCGGTCTTGGCCTGCTCCTGCTGCGAATACATGCTGATGCCGGTGCTCGCTGCCGATGCGGCAATCGAGGTCACAGTCATCGCAATCAAATAAGGTGCCAGTTCAGCTCCCGTGCCCATCGTTTTCCTCCTCCAATAGTGTCGTGATCATGGTGATCTTTTCCGGCGGGCAGGTGGCGGCCCACCCGCGTGATTTCAATGTGCGGGCGATGGCCGGCAGCGTGTGCACGACCATGGCCCAGTAACCCAGCGCCCTCGCCCGGCGCTTCAAAAAATCCAGCCCCGTGAGCAGCGCGGCGCGCGCCGCCTTCATTCCCAGCCCGGGCCGCGTGACGATCTGCTCGGGGAAGCAGACGCCGACGGAGTTGTCCATATAGAGCCAGATGGCTGCAAGGTCGCGGCCCGAGGGCTGCTCGTAGATGATGATGCCGAGGCGCGGGAGCATCTGGAGCGGCGGGGCGCACCTCCCATGCTCCGCGTGCCATTCCTCGATCATGGCGTAGTCCCGCGCGGGGTCGAACTCCCGCAGTTGCAGATACGGCTTCATCGGGCGATGCGTTGCGGCCTCAGTCTCCATAGACCTCCCATTTCAGGACGAGGTCAAGCACGGTGAGAGGCAGGGGCTGGGCCTGGCGCACGGCGATGTCGGCCGAGGTGGCGTGGCTGCCCGCGACGACGACGTTTTTGTCGCCGGTGAAGACGGGCGGGCTGTCGTCCATGAGGTCGCCGGTGGAGCGGGAATAGACTGCTCCCCAGCGCGCGCCGCCGTCGCTGGAGACCTCGCCGCCGAGGGACTTGTGCAGGGAGAGGAGCATGCGGTGGATGCGTTTCTTGCGGCCCCGGGAGGAGCCCTGCTGGTCAGGCATCTCAAGCTTCATCGGGCGCAGGGTGGAGGTGAAGGGCAGCCCGGCGAGGACGATGCCAGCGGGGGATTGCAGGGTAACCGCGCCGCCCGAGACCTCGCGCCCGGGCGAGACCGCGCCATCGGCGAGGATTTCCACCTCCTTGCCCTCCAGGTGATCGAGGCCGGAGACGGTGGCGGACTCGGGGGTATTGACTACGCGCCGGGCGCAGTCGAGATACCACCAGTGGACCTTGTCCTCCTGCTCAAAGGTCTCGCGGAAGTCGGTGCGGAAGCGCTCGATGTAGCGCACGTCCTGGCCGTCGATGGTGCGGCGCACGGCGACCCAGACCTCGTCCGCGCCATTCGCGCCATAAGTGGTGGCGACGCTTTCAAACGCGCCATCGGTGGTGTGGCGGTGCCAGCCGACGACGTTTTGCAGGCGCTCGTAGGTCATGCCGACGAGCTGGCCCGCGCCGGTGATGGTCCAGTAAATGGCGTCGGGCTGCTGCTGAAAGGCGCACTCGAGCACCTCGCCGCGCGTGATGTGCTCGGAGAGGAGGGTGAGATCCTGCGCGACCCAGCCGTCTTTCTCAAAGGAGTAGACGAGCTCGCGCACCTTGCGCCCCTGGCGCTGGACGAAGAGGACGACGTCGTTGATGATGAGGGCGCGGAGGGACTTTGACCCGTAGCTGGACTGGCGGGCGGCGCGCACGTTGGTGGGCGTGAGGGCGGAGTTGCTGTCGCTGCTGCCCAGCGTCCACTCGTCGCCGGCGGTGCCGATGAGGAGCTGGTCCTGGGAGAGGAGCCACTGGATGGGATTGGACTCCTGCGCGGAGAGGGTGAAGAACAACCCGGAGTCGTCGAGCGAGGAGACGCGGAAGTTTTCAAAGTCGTCGATGACGCTGCCCCAGAGCGACTGCGGCCGCGCGCTGGTGCCGCCAAAGTAGAGCCGCTGCTCGTGCAGGGTGACGGTGCGCGGGAAGCCCCGGCGCTGCGACCATGCGCCCTCGGCCCAGGCCCGGGTCGCCGTGGTGGCGGTGAGGGCGTTGACCACTTCGGCCTTCGCATGGGTGGAGTCGGTAACCTCGGTGATCTTCACAAAGCCGTACTCGCGCGACTGCACGGCCTCGAGCCGCGCGGTGCCGGAGCCGGAGGAAAAGGCGACGGTGAGGCGCAGGAGGACCTCCTTGTTTTCCTTGCCTGTGGCGGAGACGTTGCGGTTGCTCTCGGAGGCGAAGGAGCGAATGGTCTCCCAGTTTGTCCCGCCATCCTCGCTGCGCTGCACCTGCAGGGTGCCCGCCCACGTGCCATAGGTGGTGATTTCCCAACTGCCGATGACGGCGAGGGAGGACGAGGTATTACTCGCGGTGATGGAGACGGTCACGGAGGCGTTCGCGCGGGCGTGGGCGATCTGCCAGTACGCGCCGACGTGGCCGCTCTCAAAGAGGTCCGCCGACGCGGTGAGCGTGATGCCCGTGCCCGTCGTGGCGCTGGGCGTGATGGTGGTCGCGTCGGTATTGTCATCGAGGAAGGCGGGCCAGTCCCATGCGACGGGCGCGAAGGTCCAGTCGGTATCCGCCCGGCGCGTGAGCTTGCGCGGCTCGTGCGCGGGGTGGACGAAGTACATCACGTCATTGATCTGCACGTACTGGAGGTCGCGCAGCTCGCTCTCGAGGTAGGGCGTGGCCAGCTCGAGCGGCGATCCGCCGCTGGTGGGAACCTGGACGCCATTGGACCAGAAGCGGACGTATTGACGGCCAAACTCGAGGACGAACCGCGTGGTGATGGAGAAGTTGAACCCGATGAGGCGGCAGCGCGAGTCGGCATGCTTTGCCCGGCCGAGGTACTCGGTGCCGGGACGCCGGTAGACGCCGCCGTAGGGCAGGATGATGAAATTCTCGAGCAGGCGGCAGCCGGAGGCGTATTTCTCCAGGTCGCTGCGGGCGTCGAGATAGGGCGAGATTTCTCCCGCGTTGAAGCTGGGGATGAGCTGATAAGCCATGGTCTTTAGATGCCTCCGCGACGGGCGCGCACGAAATCGCTCTCGACCCAGGCCGGGCGCACGGCGGGACGGCCCTCCAGCGCATCGGCGCGCATGGCGAGGGGTTTGGTAATGCGCTCGTACTCGGTGAGCAGGCGCTCAACCTCGGACGTGCTGCCGGTGAGGGGCTTCGCCAGGCGGGTCGCGATCTTCAGCGCTAGGGCCTCGACAAAGAGCGGCGGAAAGAGCGCGGCATCCTCCACGCGGCGCAGGTAGCGCACGGCGCACTCGTCGTCGTTCGTGAGCAGGCGGCCGCCCTCGACCTCGTAGCGGCCCTCGCGCCTGGACACATCGTGGCCGTTGAGCTGGAGGATGCGCAGGCAGTCGGCGGGGAGTTGATACTGCCAGGCCCATCCAAAGGGGGGAGCCTCCGAGAGCCGCGAAAGCACGGCGCGGCGGATGGCGAAATTCCACGCGTGGCTTTGTATCACCTCGTCCCGCGTCTGGTCGTAGAAGCGCTTGCAGAATTGCGCCTCGCGGGAATCGTCGTCGAGGCTCATGAGTTGATCCTCGCCGAGGTGGGCCAGGGCGAGATTGCAGATGGTGGTCGGGTTTGCTGCCATGATGATTTTTTGATTGGGAATGCGGGAGCGAAGGCGCTCCGGGCTGATTGCCGCACCCCGGCGCGGGGCCGGGATGCGGGGTATCAACCAGGACGCTGCGCCCTTACGGGAGGAGGTAGGCGATGCTGAATCGCACCACCTTGCCCGCCGTCACCGGGCCGCTGGTGAGGGCCACGGTCGCCTTCACGGTCGCCGTGTCCTTCGTCACCGGAGTGCGCACGACCACGCTGGTCGCCGCAGCCGCCGTCACCGCCGAGGAGGCGGCGGAGGCGATCGCCACGCTGGTGGCCGAGTAGCGGTCATCGTCCAGCGCGTCGCCGAGCTTGGCGATTGCCGTGCCGGTGCCGCCGGTGCCCTCGCTGGCCACCCAGCTACGCTCGGGGAACACGATCGCTCCCACGGGCAGCGTGACCACGTCGATCACGTCGTTCGCGGCCAGGGCCGTCGTGGTTGTATAGACAGCCTCCGCAATCCGGAGGTCGCCCGTCACCTTGTTGCCATCGCCGCGGTCCCGAGGATTGCTCGAGCTCTGCGCGGTCGCCACATCAGTTTTCACTGTTGCCATGTTATTTTGATTTCTAAGGTTCCTCGCCGGTGGCTTAGACCGTCTCGTCGCAGTAGATGATGCCCACGCGGGCCTCCTCGTCGCGGGTCGCGCCGAGCACGCCCACCGAACGCACCTGGAGCGCGTGCGACTGGGTCGGCAGGATGTCCATGCGGGTCTGCTTGCCGCTGTCGGACAGGCGCAGGCCGTTCTTCGCCCAGAAGACCACCTGGCGCACACCGCCCGAGACGGGCAGCACCTTGCTCGACACACGCTTGAAGGTGAAGCCGAGGAACTTGTTCACCTGGCCGTCGACCAGCGCCTGCACGGCGTTGTAGTCCTTGCTGCCGATCTCGACGGAGCGGAGGAGATCCTGGAGCTGCTTCGCGCAGTACGCGACGGTGCGCGGCTCCATGTCGTCGACGTCGTTGTCGTCGAGGATGTACTTTGCGCGGCGCAGCTTGCCGATGGTGAGGCCGCTGTTCGCAGCGGTGCCGCTCTCGACGTAGTTCACCGCGACCGTCTGGGTGGACGGCAGGGAAACGACGCTCGTGCCGTTTTCACCCGTGTAGGCATCGCCCACGGCGGCCTGGAGGATAATGCTGTCGGCGAGTCGCGCATAGGCGGCCGCCTGGGCCTCCATGAGCTGGCTCGACGGGAGGCTGATCTCGCCGAGGAACTTTTCGTCCCACTCGTCGAAGACCTTCGTATCGTCGAAGGGGAACGGGCGCAGCCAGCGCTTCTCGAGGCTGAGGTCGCTCACTCGCGTGGCGCCCGCGCGCTCGGTCACCCGCTGAAACTCAACCGTGCCGATTTTGTTGTAGCTCTTCTCCTTGCCGTCGATGTTGTCGAGGATCACCTGATCCTTGAGCAGGGAGATTTTCTGCTGGGCCTTGTGGCTCCAGTTTGTCTCGTACTCCGTCACATAGTATTCCGGAATGCTCTTGATAGCTGCCATAGGTTTTTTCTTTTCCTTGGTTGGAATTGGTTCGCCCCTCGGCCGACTGGATTATCTGCAACCGCGCAGGTCCCAGCCTTCGGGATCGCCGTGGGCGGGCTCATCAGGAGTTCTCCGCTCGACATTCCTAATTATGCATATTTAAGGAGAAACAGAAAGCGCAAACTAAGCGCTGCTCACTAATAATCACGAAAACCATGCAACCCACGCTAGGGACGCAAGATTGCTAGCAAAAATCCGCGCGGATTTCTGCGAGCTTGCGCAACTCCTCGCTCCCAAATGCGCCAGGTTGCCTTTTTGAGCACTTTTGAGCATCTTTGAGCCATGGCAGAAACAACGCTATTCCGCACCCGGGTTCCCACCGCACGCCTGCGCAAGGCGGAAAAGGTCTTTGCCCGCCTCGGGATGAAATCGGGCGACGCGTTTAATATCTTCCTCGCCCAGGTCGAGCTGCGCAACGACCTGCCCTTTGCCATCACCACCCAGCCCGAGCGTCTCCTGACCACCGCCGAGCAGGGCAAGGCCTGGGACAAAGCCCTCGGTGAATACTGATCCCCGCCCCGGCGAGATCTGGACGGTCGATTTCGGCCTCGCCGCCAAGCAACGCCCCGTCCTCATCCTTGCCTACCCGCAGCCCGCCGACGCGCGGGCGCTGGTGGTGGTCGTTCCGCTCACATAGCAGTTGCGCGGTCTGCGCGGCGAGGTGGACATCGGCAAGCCGCGCTGGCTGCCGAAGCACTCCGCCGTAAACATCCAGGGCTTTGCCAGCATCGACCAGCACGCGCTGATCCGGCGGTTGGGGAAATTGCCCGATGCGCAGTTGGCAGAGATCAAGGCCGCCATCCGCGAACTACTCGGTCTTTAGGCACGATACCGCGCCACGCGGGCCAGCGGCCAGAAGCGCAACCCGCTCTTCAGCCCCCTCTCCCACCCGATCCACGGGAGATCATAAGGAAAGAGGTGCAGCGAAGAGCGCCAATCCCCCGCCAGCGCGGCGAGGAACCACGCGTCCTGCTCCTCATGAGGGAAAACCCGCCAGGGATCGACGATTTCCTCCAGACTCGCGCGACGCGACACGGGCCGGCCCATCACGAAAAAACCGGGCGTGTTAAAGACATAGCCATGCTGCAGGTAGCCATCGAGTTCCTCGCGAAACGACAGCCGCGTGGGCTGCGTGCGGTACATCTCCGCAATTTGAAACACGGGCGGCTCGCGGCGTTCCATCAGCCTAATGCCGCGCGGCGAAGCGCTTCGTGCGGCCCGCCATCTTCACCGCCACGCGGCCGGAGTGCGCCGCCGCGCCGCCGGAGGAGATCATCCCCGCCATCTCCGCCTCGGCCATCATGCGCAGCGCGTCCGCCGCGTGGCTCGACCAATCGTGCACCGGTTCGTCGCTCGCCCGACCGCCCTCGCCCTGGCTGCGTGTGTGGTAATTTGCCAGCGCCTCCAGCCCGGCCTCGCAGGCCGGAATGCGGAATGACATGCGCGGCATGAGCTGGCGCAGGCGGTTGATGCCCACCCAGATGTCCGCCGTGCGCGGGATGATGCGGGTATTGACCAACCCGGCCGCCGCGAGCTCGCTCTGGAAGGTCCGCCCGCTGCGCTCGGTGACCGCCGCGTCGTGCGGCAGGTAGTGGGTTCCGTAAATGTAACCCTTGGCCAGCATGCGCGAGACGCGCTGCACCGGCGTGAGGTCGAGCGGCGTGTCCGCGCTGGAGAGATCGACATCGACAACGCGGATCTCGCGCCCGACGAACTGCACGTACCACACGACGGTATTGAGCGGACTACCGAGATCCCAGAATGTATGGACGAGTCCGCTGCCATCGACCGACCCGCCCGTGATCGCACCCTGCCGCCGCAGATTGTCAATGAGCGGCGCGTAGATGGCTCCGTCGATCGGGGCGCGAAAGCACTCGTCAAACGTGGTAGGAAACTCGCGGTACATGAAGACGCCGAGGCTTGCCCGCCGCCGCGCGTACCAGGTCTTTTGCCCGAGGTCGAAGGCCCGCCCGATCTCGGCCTCCTTTTCCGCAAAGTAGGCGTGTAGCTCCGGATCGATGCGCGACTCATCCCCCGCCTCGCGATAGGTCGGGTCGTTCCACCACGGGAAGAAAAACAGCCGCCAGTCCTGCAACGACCGCCGCCCCGCCGGAATGGCCAGGGCGTCTTTCACCAGCGTCCACAGATGGCCGTTGCGCCCGCCCTTCCATGTCGTCTCGATGATTGTTACGCCATGCTCCGCCGAGGGCAGCGCCCCGGTGAGGATCTCCTCGGAACGACCTGGATCATCCGCCTGGATCACGCCCCACTCCGAGATGTGCAGGAGCTGGTTCGTGCCACCGCGTGCGTTTTTCCCCGCATAGATCGCGCTCACCGTATCGCCGGAGCGCGTCTGGAGCTGCCACGAGCTGTCATTGTCCCGCACCACGAGGAAGCGCTCGCGGATCGCCGCGGGAAGAGATTCAAACGCCACCTTGCAGATGCCGCTCAGCTTTTTGCTCGCATCGTCCTGATTGCGATCGACGATGCTGATCTGTCGCCCGGCGTGAAATATTGCCTCGTCCGCCGCATAGACATCGATGGCCGTGCTCATGCCGAGGCGGCGGGCCTTGAGGATGATGAGCTTGCGATGACCCTCCGCGAGAGCTTGAAAGACCGCCTCCTGTTCGGGACGCGGAACGAAGGGAATCACCCGCCCGGTCTCGGCTTCCTTGATGGAGTACAGGTTGCGCAGCCGCCAGAGGCGGTCCTTGAGATGATCGACCTTCATGATTCGGCTCCCTCCCGGCGCTCGCCCGCCGCGCGGACTCCGTCGAGGAAATCCAGCAGGGTGTCGGAGGAATCGCCCTTCGGCTCGTATTTCTCGCCGTATTTCTTCGGCGCGAGGCGAGCGATCATCCACTTCCTCGCCTCCACTCTCAATCGCGAGCGGGATATTGCCTCCTCCCGCAGCACGATCGTGCGCAGGCCCGTTTTCGATTCTTTTTCCACAAAGTCATTCGTCCCGTCATCCGCGATGTCGAGGATCTCGTCAAAAAGCGCATCCGCCTGGTGCTCGCGCGCCAGTGCATACTGCGCACGAAACGCCTCATCCGCCTGGAGCCAGCGATAGACAGACGCCAGCGACGGCATCCCGGCGTCGCCGCAGATCCGCCGCAGGCTTTCCCCGCCCGCCAGACGCTCACAGATCACTGCGCCGAGGGCCGCGCTTCGCCTCACCCGTTGATTTGCCGACATATATAAGGAGAAACTAACAAAGTATCGCTTTGCATCCAAGCCAAAAATCCGCCTCGCCAGTACCGGGGATCAGCGCACCTTGATCGGAGCGCGCACCACCCAGATGTCGAGGGGCTTTTCCACGCCGGGACGCTTCACTGTCACGAGCACGCGAGTCCCCGGACTGCCGCGCAGGAGCGAGGCGATGTCGTCGATGGTGAATCCCGCCACGGACGTGCCGTCGACGCGTATGATCTCGTCATTCGGGAGGATTCCGGCTGCTTTTGCCCCAGAATCAGGCAATACATGAACGATTCGGCACACGCCCGAGTCCTCGGAGATCGCCGCTCCGATGCCCGAGATGGGCGGAGCAAACGGCGTGGCGACCGGTGTCGGCTGGGGCCGGACGAAATAATCCGGATCCCTCGACGGCCCGATGGCACGGGACGCGGGAGCCCCCAGGGCCAGCGCGACCACGGCAACAAGCACGACGTTTTCCACCCGAACCATGGCGAGAGAGTACACAAGGCGACGGATTACGCGAACGAAAGAAACCGCACAAACCACCCCGGAAAGGAAAGCGCCCGCTGGCGGCGATGCACCCCGTCGCCCTCGCGGCTGCCGCCGTCGTCGGTATTGCCCTCGATGGTATGCAGTGTCCTCCCGGCCACCCTCTCGACAAACCCGATGTGCGAAAGGCGCGGCAGGAATACCGCAATATCGCCGGGCTGAGGGAGCCGCCTGCCGTCATTTGCCCACACCTCGACGCCATAACGGCCCCGGCACCAGTCGAGAAAATACCGCACCGCCGCCTCGCGAGGGAGGGCCTTCACCCTCGGCCGCCAGCCCTGCCGCGCCGCCTCCGCCAGACAATGGCAGACGAATGCCGCGCACCATGGCTCCCGGTTCTCAGCGCCCTGCGGGTAGATGGTATCGTTCCAGAAGAGCGCGATCTCCGGCCCCTGGTTGCGCGAGCTTTCGCGTGCGCCGATATAGCGGGCAGCGATCTCGATCGGCGTGGGTGTTAGCTTCGCCGGAGATTGGTTGATTAATGCGGAATTCGCCATCATTTCGCCCAGGGTTGAGACATCGACCAAAGGCCTCCGCAAAGCCGCACCGCCGCCCAGATGATCCGCCGATGCAGCCAGCCCACCCCGACCGCCCGCATGGCCTCAAGGAAGATCGCATCGCATTCCGCACGTCTCTTTCCATGCGGCCCGCCACCACGCAGGGAATACAGCCAGTCGTGAAGCACCGCAGGGAACTTCGCCGGGCCGTAGGGGTCGAAGCCCGGAATGTTCCAAAAGATGGACGGCACGGAGGCGTAGTCGGTGACGAATCCCGCCGGAACCTCAAAGCGTTCGCCGCCTCGTGATACATAAACCAGCGGAGCCAAAAGCACCTGCCGCCCATCCTTGTAGCTCATCCACCGAAAACCCGGCAGAGGCTCGACAAATCCCGCCACCGTCATTTTATTGCCTGCTCCCGCAGCGGCGACGGGAAGAAATACGCTGCCGCGCCGAGCACCGCTCCGGCTGCCGCCGCGCCCCCGACCGCCTGCCAGTTTTGCGTCGCGCCATGGGCCTGCACATACTGCACCGCCGCCGTCGCGCCTCCCGTCACCGCCGCACCGATCACCCCGGCCGCTGCTCCGAAGAGCACGGCCCCGACCTTGGAAATACCTGCTTTTAATTTCATAAGCCTCACTTCCTCCGCACCTCGGCGGTGAGTTGCTCCACCGCGCGGGCGACCTGCTGCTGGGCCTCCGCGCTTTTTTGCAAGGCGAGCGAGTTTTGCGTGATCACCTCGAGCTGCGCCTGCTTTCCATCCCGCAGCTCGGCGATCAGCACCTGGCTGGTCGTCGCCCGCTCGTCCCACACATATCTCAGCGCCACCAGCAGCGCCAGGGACAGCACGCCCCATCCGCCGAGCTTGTAAGCCAGCAGGATAATGTTAGCAAAGCGGTCGCCCGCCTGCGCCGCGGCGCGTAGTTCTTCCGTCATGATTCCTCCACTGTTGCCGGCCAGTCAGCCGTCGTTACCCTGCGCACCGGCATGGACAGCAAAAGCTCCCATGCTCCGCAAAATCCCTGCCCCGCGCCCGCCCAGGTGAGCAGGGAGACAGGCAGAACAGGCGTCCCATCATTAAGCCTCGCCGGAACCAGTTTATGAATCCCGGACGCGGTGTTGAAAGCAGCGATCTCCCCCTCCCTCCCCGTGGCATCGAGCACCAGGCCGTCCAGCACAGAACGCTGCTCATCGCTGAACGGACCACGGCTGAACTCCCGCTTGAGGGCTTCGATCTGACCGGAAGACAACTCGCCAAACATCCTTAATGTGCCCGCCGCCAGATCCTCCAACAGCAGGGATGCCAGCTCACTCATGGCTTGCCTCCAAAGGCGGAAAAGACCGCATCGCAGGCCGCCCTCAGCGCGGAGAGGTCAATAGCCGTCCCAAACCCATAGAGCGCGATGCCGCTGGATGTCGGGCTGGATCCGTCCCGAGCAAATATCGTGAGGTTTGAAGATCCCACCGCGATCGCCGCGCTGCTCGCCGAGCCGGCGCTGGCCGCGATCCGCCAGTCAGCCAGTCCCGAGGCGGCTCGATTTACCCCGACAACACCCTTTGCAAGAGCCATCGTGGTCGCAAAGGCGGCTGCAGAGGTGATGCGCGCCGAAACGAGATTCGTCGTCTCCTTAATGATGTGCGAACGGCTTGTCCCCGTGTTTGATCCGATGAGCGCCTCGAGGGCCGAATTTGCAACAGGCGTGCTGACATAAACCCAAAGCGAGGCGCTGTTTAGCAGCAGCGTGTTTTGGTTTACGCCGGTATCCAGATATTTTGTCGCTCCATCGCCCTTGATTCCCGCCGCCGCTCCAGTGGACGAATAATCTCCGCCCACAAAATTGACGTTCGTGAGGCTCGCAGGAGTTCCGGCTCCAAACTTCGCCTTTACCAGGCACGAAGGCAGGCCGGCCACCCCCAGGAAAACCCCCATTTCAGAGATCGACGACCAGAGTCCCAGGTCTTTCAGCGAAACAAAGAAATCCGAAAGCCGACGCTTTGTGCCTCGCTCGGAGTATCCGCCGTTTTGCAGTCCGCCTCCATTGGAAGCGATGCGGCTGAAGTAATCAACCGCATCCGTATCAAATCCGGCCGCACGCCGCCATGGAACCGCCATCAGTACCCCTCCTCAAGCTCGAAAACGATGCGGAACTTCAACCCGGAATCCGAGTGCGTCGGAGCACCCTGGGTCACACCGGCAAGGTAAAGCGATTCGCCAGTGATCGCGAAGCGAATATCACAATCCGCCTGCCCATACCGGCATCCGCCCAGGTCCTTGCTCGCCGTCGCAGTGACAAAGCCGACGATGTTCTCCGCATTTGCATCCGTGATCGACGGAGCCGCATTGGCTGTTCCCAGGCTCACATCCGCCTTGAGAAAATACAAATCCATCGCCACGCCCTGGTCGTCCTTGTCAAGCACCCCCACCGAGAGAATGCGCCCGCGGATTTTCTGCACGGCATTCTGGCCCGGGTTCGCGTAGTTCCCGATGTCGAGCACGGTGCGATCAAACAGGACATCGCCAGCGGCATATGCAGACGTGTCGAGTGTGGGGACGAAATCAACAATTACGGTACGGAAGTTTTCAACAATCATAGTTTTAGTAGTGGCAAAATTTCCTCAAGAACTTCGGGAAGCCTGCAAGGAGCGTCGGGAAGAGTCTCGCCTGCTGCGTAAGCGACCTGCACGGCATTGATCCAAGCACGAGTAGCGGCGAACTTTGGAGGGAGAGGGACGCCTGCCGCCGCAAATTTCGCGGCAGTATCGAGGAGGTTCACGAGCGCAATAGCGTCGAATCCGAAAGCGGCTAGATGTTCGGAAACCGATCGGAAGCGAATAGCCTCTATGTAAGCCGCTGTCTCGTTTGACTGTGTCCAGATGGAATAAACGTCGCGCCACCCGCCGGAAATATCCTGTCCATCAAGCGGCACAAGCACGGCTCCGGACTCAAGCGTCTGCACCTCGACAACCGACCGTTCGGGATTCGCGAATTTGGCTGATACAATCGTCATCCCTTGATTTCCTGGAGAACGAGTGTTTGACCCAACGCCCCGCCTAGCAGTGTTGCATTGGACCAAAATCGATTGATATAAATGGTCAACGCTGCATTTGGTCCCATGCGGATAGAGTAGGTCTGCTCCGACGTGCTCGCCGAAGAGTCGATGAATTCGATAGCGGTTCCAGTGCAAGCGTCGGCAGAAAACATCGCCCCATATCCAGATTGGAGAGCGTCATTTACACCGCTCTTGTGCAGCGAATAAAGAACGAGGCCCGAAGCCGAAATATTTGCAGAACCAACATACCGGCAAAGAATCTTATTCGATGTACTCGAAGGAGTTATAGATGCTGACAGAATCTGTGTACCCTCGGATATTTGCGGCTTCGTGCTGTCCGGTGGGACGATAGCCGTCATTGAAGCTGGAGTCGTGTTTACCACGGAGACGGTTTGCAGCACCGTCCCTGACGGAGCGATGGCATTCCATAGCCCCGACGCGCACAGCCCAGAGTCCACGAATCCGGATGCAAATTTTCCCCTCCCCAAGCTGTCCGCCGTGAAGATTCCCGCGCCGATCTTCGCCAGGGTGAGGAAGTAATCAGCCATCTTCGCCCGCCCCGTCGAGTCAGCAGAAAGAATCTCACTCGCAAGCATCGCAGTGGTGACGTGACCATCAGGAATTCCGCCGACAGGAGCCGTCCAGCTCCCAGCGCTCATTCCATTTGAAGCCCAAATTGTCGAGTCACTTAACTGCACGCCCACCTGACCTGGAAAATCTGGAACCGCCATCGTTCGATCGGCTTCGGTCAGCCAGGCTTTCGTTCCCTCTCCGAACACCTGCTGTGTCAGATTGAGCCACACGGCGAGCTGCTCCGGCGTAAACGTCCGCGGCTGCGAATCGCCGCCGAATCCGATGACCGAGTTTGCCACTGTCGTCAGCGTTGACTTTCCCCCGTCGCTTTCCCGCACCCTCAGCGCCCGATCAAAAGCTCGCGCATTCTGCTGGTTCAGCATCGTCTGACGATCAAGGGCTCGCTCGTGCGTCTTGGCGGGGAATTCCCCATTCTCCTCGTACACCGTCGTTTGCACCGCCGCCACTTCGCGATAGATCGTCACCCGCGAGGTCGCGGGCACGGCGGAGGCAGTCAACACCGACCCCCCATTTTCATTACCCGCTCCCGCCACGGAATAGTCGCTACCTTCCGTCAGCTCCGCATCGGTTCCCGCGGTATCCGTCACCACGACCCGCAGGTCGCTCGCCTCAAAAAAATAAAACGGCACCGGGTATGCGATCCCCGTCGATCCGTTCCCCCAGTACTGCACTCGATTTGTTTCGTTCTGTACGCTCATGGTTATAAGTAGAAATACCACAAGTCGCCCCATCATAAAAGCCGAAATCCTTCAAAAACCAGCCCTGCGCGCCAAAAACCGTCTCAAACCACGCTAGGGTTGCAACACCCGCAAGTCAGCCACGAGGCCACACGTCGAAGGGGATTGGAGCTTCACCTCGCCCGTCCCGCTTTTCTTGACGCCGACCCGAGAACGTCTAGCCTCTTGCAAGCACAATGTCGGAAGGCCAAACAAGCATCCCCTTGAAGGACCGGTGGCTCAGATCGGGTATCGAGCCGGGTGACACCATCCTTATTCACAGTAATATCAAGCGTACGCTCATCGAACTACGACGCAGTGGCGTCGCTGTCACCGTTGAGGAAATCCTCCAGAGCTTTCTCGATGCGCTCGGAACTCAAGGTACTCTTTTGCTTCCCTTGTTTAGCTTCGACTTTGCAAGCGGGATTCCCTTTGACATCAGAACGAGTCCTTCACGTATGGGTGCGCTCACCGAAGCGGGCCGACTCCACAAAGACGCCGTCCGCACCGGACATCCCATATATTCGTTCGCCGTCATCGGGCATCACTCCGAAGCATTCGCAAACCTCGACAATGAAAGCGGCTACGCAGAGGATTCACCCTTCGGCGTCCTCAGGACATTGAACGGAAAAATTGGCGTTCTCGACCTCGAAGACCAAAATAGCATGACATTTTATCATCATGTCGAGGAGGTCATGCAGGTCGACTACCGATATTACAAGACCTTCACCGCGGACTACACGGACTGGAAGGGCGTCACCACACCGCGGTCCTATAAACTCTATGTGAGAGATATCGAACGCGGGGTGAAAACTAACGTCAACCCTGCCGGGGAATTGATGTGGGAACAAGGCCTGTACAAAGGGTTTCGCCCAAAGTGCGACACGGGCATGAGGGTCATTAGGAGCCGAGAGATGTTTAGCTTCACCGCCAACCTGATCGAGGAAGGCAAGGCCCTCGGAACCCTTTACTCGCTATAGAATGATCGGACACGAGATTCACTCTCTTGCCAGACGCTTGTGGAGCATCGACAGAAGCATCACCGGCGATGGAGTCCGTGAGACTCTGGGCATCATAAAGGATATCCTTCCCTCGTTGGAGATTCATGAGATTCCGAGCGGCACACAGGTCTACGATTGGACTGTCCCGAGGGAATGGAAAGTCCTCGACGCATTCATCATTGATCCCACGGGCAAGAAAATCTGCGACTTCCAGAAAAACAACCTGCACCTTGTCGGCTACAGTACACCAGTCAATGCACGAATGAGCCTGGCCGAGTTGCAGGAGCATCTTTACTCCCTGCCGGAGCAGCCGACCGCCATACCGTACATCACCTCGTACTACAAGGAGCGCTGGGGATTTTGCATCTCCCAGCAGGAGCGGGACGCACTCATTGATGGAGAATACAAGGTCGTCGTTGACTCCGAACTCTTCAATGGTTCTCTGACCTACGGCGAGTTGCTCATCAAAGGCAAATCGCAAAGGGAAGTCTTCCTCTCCACCTATGTTTGCCATCCATCCATGGCCAACAACGAACTTTCCGGTCCAACGGTAGCCACCTTTCTGGCGGATTGGCTAACCAGACAGAAAGGCAAAAGGTTCAGCTACCGGTTTGTATTTATCCCGGAAACGATAGGATCGATCGCCTATCTTAGTCGCAATCTCGGTGTCATAAAACCGCGGGTCTTTGCAGGATTCAACATCAGTTGCGTCGGCGATGACCGCGATTACTCCTACCTTCCCTCACGGACCGGAGACACCCTCAGCGACCGCGTCGCAAAGCATATTCTTTCTCATATATACCCGGATTTTAAATCCTACCGCTGGACACACCGTGGGAGCGACGAGCGGCAGTATTGCGCTCCTGGGATCGATCTTCCGATCGCCTCGATCATGCGAACAAAATACGGCATGTACCCGGAGTATCACACTTCCCTCGACGATTTGGAAAACGTCGTGACACCTGAGGGTTTGGAGGGCGGCTACACCGCACTTTACCGTGCTTTAGAAGCCATCGAGCACAACATTTACCCAAGAGTAAATGTGCTTTGCGAGCCGCAACTCGGTAAACGAGGCCTGTACCCGACACTTTCCACGAAATCGAGCGGGAACGAAGTCCGGTGCATGATGAACCTCATATCATACTCCGACGGGACAAAATCCCTTCTGGAAATCGCCGAATTGTGCGAATGCCCGGTCTGGGAACTCTATCCCCTGGTCGAAAAGTTGACAGAGCATCATGTTTTGATCTTGTCCGACGATCCTCAAGTCATGTCGTAGCTGTCACTCCCCCTCCGGGGGGGGGGAACTTGACGCATACGCTCTCGTTGCCACACTCTGGCGGCCCCTCGGCACACCACCACCGTCGTGCAACCTCCGTTGCTCCGAGTGACAATTCCCGCACAGTCTTCGCCAACACACGCAGAGTCGATTTGGGATTGATGGCGTTACGTTGGGCTCCACTATGAAGGCCCCAGTCACTTTGGATGCCAACGAGGCGGTCGCCTCCGTCGCCTACCGTTTGAGCGAAACCATCGCCATTTATCCCATCACTCCGTCCTCCCCCATGGCCGAGTGGTGCGATGAATGGTCCAGCAAGTCCCAGCCGAACCTCTGGAACGCCATCCCGCAGCTCGTGCAGATGCAGTCCGAGGCCGGTGTGGCCGGTGCCATCCATGGCATGCTGCAGGCCGGTTCGCTCTCCACCACATTCACCGCCTCGCAGGGCCTCCTGCTCATGATCCCGAATCTCTACAAGATCGCGGGCGAGCTTCTGCCCTTTGTCCTCCACGTCACCGCGCGCACCGTCGCGGCTCATGCGCTTTCCATCTTTGGCGATCACTCCGACGTCATGGCCTGCCGCCAGACCGGCGTCGCCCTGCTCTGCTCAAACTCCGTGCAGGAGGCGCAGGATCTCGCCCTCATCGCCCACGCCGCCACGCTCGCGGGCAAGGTGCCCTTCATCCACTTCTTCGACGGCTTCCGCACCTCGCATGAGATCGGCAAGATTGACGAACTCGGCGACGACGTCCTCCGCCGCATGATCGACGACGAATGGATCGCCGCCTTCCGCGACCACGGCCTCAGCCCCGATCACCCGGTCATTCGCGGCACCGCGCAGAATCCCGACGTGTTCTTCCAGGCCCGCGAATCCTGCAACCCTTACTACAATCGTCTCCCCGGCGTCGTTCAGGCACTGATGGATCGTTTTGCGGACCTCACCGGCCGCGAATACGGGCTGTTCCAATACACCGGCCACCCTCATGCCGACCGCGTTATCATCGCCATGGGTTCGGGCGCGGAAACCGCCGAGGAGACGGCCCTTGCCCTGAACCAGGACGGCGAGCGCACCGGCGTTCTCAAAATCCGCCTCTTCCGCCCGTTCTCCGTGCCGGATTTCCTCGGCGCCCTGCCGCGCACGGTGCGCAGCATCGCCGTACTCGACCGTACGAAGGAACCCGGCGCCATCGGCGAGCCGCTGTACCAGGACGTCATCACCGCCATCGCCGAGGGCCGCGCCGCTGGCTGCTCGCCCTTTGAGGTTGAGCCCGTCGTCATCGGTGGCCGCTACGGCCTGTCGTCCAAGGAATTCACCCCCGCCATGGTCAAGGCCGTCTACGACGAGTTGAAAGCCGAGCGCCCGCGCCGCCACTTCACCGTCGGCATCAACGACGACATCACCGGCACCTCGCTCGACTACGACCGCGAGTTTGACATCGAGCCCGACGACGTCTGCCGCGCCGTCTTCTTCGGCCTCGGGTCGGACGGCACCGTGGGAGCTAATAAAAACTCCATCAAGATCATCGGCGAAAAGACCGCCAACTACGCCCAGGGCTACTTCGTTTACGATTCGAAGAAATCCGGCGCGATGACCGTCTCGCACCTGCGCTTCGGCCCGCGCCCGATCGGGTCACACTACCTTATCGGCCAGGCAAATTTCGTCGGCGTGCATCAGTTCCCGTTCTTTGAGCGCTTCGACGTCCTCGGCATCGCCGCGGAGGGCGCGACCGTGTTGATCAATACACCCTTCCAGCCCTCCGAGACCTGGAGCCGTCTCCCGCGTCTCGCCCAGGAGCAAATCCTCGAGAAGCACCTCCGCGTCTACGCCATCGACGCCGTGAAGGTCGCCGCGGAGGCCGGGCTCGGCAACCGCATCAACACCATCATGCAGACCTGCTTCTTCGCCCTCTCCGGGGTCATCCCGAAGGACGAAGCGATCGCCCACATCAAGGAGGCCATCGAGCACACCTACAGCAAGAAAGGCGCAGCCATCGTCGAGAAAAACTACGCCGGTGTCGACCGCGCCCTCGCCGGTCTCGTGCCCGTGCAGATTCCTGCCAACGCGCCGCTCAACGCCCCGTCCCACGCCCTCGTCCCGGAGATCGCGCCCGAGTTCATCCAGCACGTCACCGCGCCCATGATGGCCGGTCTCGGCGACGAACTCCCCGTCAGCGCCTTCCCGCCCGACGGCACCTGGCCCACCGGCACGGCGAAGTGGGAAAAACGCAACGTCGGCCTCGCCGTTCCCATCTGGAACTCCGACATCTGCATCCAGTGCAACAAATGCGCGCTCGTCTGCCCGCACGCCTGCATCCGCCCCAAATACTACCCGTCCTCGCTCCTCGAGAGCGCGCCGGATTCCTTCCAGAGCGCGGACTTCCGCTCCCGCGACTTCAAGGACTACAAGTACACCCTCCAGGTCGCCCCGGAGGACTGCACCGGCTGCACGCTCTGCGTCCAGGTCTGCCCCGTCAAGGACAAGGCCGACCCGAAGCGCAAAGCCCTCAACATGGCCCCGCACGCCGACCACGTCGAGGCAGGCCGCAAGAACTTCGACTTCTTCCTCACCCTGCCCAACGCCGACCGTTCGCAGCTCAAGCCCGAGGTGAAGTCCAGCCAGTTCGCCGAGCCGCTCTTCGAGTTCTCCGGTGCCTGCGCCGGCTGCGGTGAGACGCCCTACATCAAGCTCCTCACCCAGCTCTACGGCGACCGCGCCGTCATCGCCAACGCCACGGGCTGCTCCTCCATCTACGGCGGCAACCTGCCCACCACCCCGTACACCACGAATAGCGAAGGCCGCGGCCCTGCCTGGTCCAACTCGCTCTTCGAGGACAATGCGGAGTACGGCCTCGGCCTGCGCTTCGCCTACGAGCAGCAGAATCAAGCCGCCCGCCAGCTTCTCAGCTCCCTCGCCCCGCAGATCGGCGACGATTTCGTCAACGAGATCCTCACCGCTCCCACCACCGGCGAGGCCGCCATCACCGCGCAGCGCGAACGTATCGCCGCGCTTCGCGACAAACTGCCTCGTATTGCCTCACCCGCAGCTCGCCGTCTTGAGTACCTGGCCGATTCGCTCATCCCGCGCAGCGTATGGATCGTCGGCGGCGACGGCTGGGCCTACGACATCGGCTTCGGCGGACTAGACCACGTCATGTCCCTCGGGCTGAACGTCAACATCCTCGTCCTCGACACCGAGGTCTACTCCAACACCGGCGGCCAGCAGTCCAAGGCCACCCCGCTCGGAGCCCTGGCGAAGTTTGCCTCCAACGGCAAAAACACGCCCAAGAAAGACCTCGGCATGATCGCGATGAGCTACGGCTCCGTCTACGTCGCCCGCGTCGCCTTCGGCGCCAAGGACTCGCAGACCCTCAAGGCCTTTGAGGAAGCCGAGAGCTACCCCGGCACCTCGATCATCCTCGCTTACAGCCATTGCATCGCCCACGGGTACTCGATGAACATGGGCCTCGAGCAGCAAAAGCTCGCCGTCAATACCGGCACCTGGCCGCTCTACCGCTTCGATCCCCGTCGTGCGGAGGCCGGACAGCCCGCCTTCCAGCTCGATTGCGGCGCGCCCACCGTGCCCGTCGCCGAGTACCTGAAGAACGAGCTCCGGTTCCGCTCCAAGGGCACCGACAAGGCCCGCGCCGCCGCCATCCTGGCCGCCGCCCAGGCCGACGTCGACCGCCACTGGGATACTCTCCAGGCCATGGCCCAGCACCCGAGCAAGCCCGCGCCGACCGCGCCCGCTCCCGCCGCAGCCACCCCGGCTCCCAAGCCCGAGGCCGCAGCAGAAGCTCCCAGCGCCCCGGTCGCCGCTCAGCCCGGTACTCCGGCCAAGCCCAGCGAAAACGCTGCTCTCCAGACTGCCGGGAGTTAACCCTCCCGGCAGCCAGCCCCGTTCCCCCCTCAACCCCTGAAAACCGCCGCACCCTAAACCCATGCGCATCGAGATCCGCTCCGTCCATCATCGAGGCAAACATGGCAAGGAATACGTCTCGCTGAAGGCCAACGCCGACTGCGACGCCGGCGCGTACATCCTGGCCGATAGTACGTGCCGGAGCGACGGCGAGATCACCGGCTCCCTCCGCCGCACCTTCTGGCTGCCATCCAAACGCATCGCCAAGGGCGACTACATCCACGTCTACACCTCGGGAGGAGCCAATACCTCCTTTACCAATCGCTCCCGCACCTCGACCCACATCGTCTACTGGGGCCTCCCCGACGCGATCTGGAAGGACGACTCGAGCTGCGCCGTCCTTTTTGACATCGGCGCATGGCAGTACTGCCCCGTCCAGATGCCCTCCCTCGGCGCTCCCCTTCTGACCTGACCACACAAAGGCAGGCGGAAACAGGGCCGAGCCTCGCGAGACCAGCGAAGGAACCAGGGAAACACACAACGCAGAACCCTCGCCGCCCCGGCAGGCAGACGCGGACTCAAGGACTCCCGACCCGCCATGGCGGGCCTCCTCGGCAGCCTCTCAGGCTCCAGCACAAGCTCGCGAGACCGCGAGATACACCGCACCCTCGTCGACCTGCAATCCGCCTCTGCGGGAATCCAGCACCCGGTAGCGCAACTCGACCCGCCCGGCATCCGCCTTCACCTGCGACAGCACCGTATTGACGCCATCCCTCGGGCCGAAGTTTGCGACAAAGGAATCGCCCTCCCGACGAAGCACGATCCGGTCGGAAAAGCCTGTGCTATTTTGCCCCTCGCCCTCCACGGCAAAGACCGCGCCATCCCCGCAAGGCACCACGCGACTCCCCACGAGGGACACATTCGCGATATGCGCGTGGAGATAAGCCTCCACAGCGGCCCGCCGCACCCCGCACGTCCGGATGATCTCCTCCGCGTGAAGACCCGGCAGACACATCGCCGCCAGCAGGCCAAGACAACAAAGCAAGGTTTTCACAAGAGCCTGTCTGAAAAAGGACGATCGGCGGACGGCAAGGCGCGGCGACAGAGCGTATCCGCAAGCGATACCTGAGGAGCCGCAACGCAGCCGAACGCCGTTTTCCCACCGCAAGCCGTCGATCAGCATTTTTCAGAAAGGCCCTAAGTCCAGGGCTTCCTAGCGGCTCCCCCACTCGTCCCCGTCCGACCGGCTGGGTTTCTTCTTGGGAGTGACGCCCTCCGCCGCCTTGAGTTCGTGACCGAACCGGTCTTGCAGGAGATTCAGCACGCCTCCCAGCGCCAGCGACAGCATCGTACACGCCGCAGCCAGAGCCGCCACCCTTCCCCAGGGCCGCCGCGCCGGCGGATACGTCTCCGGGCAGAGCGACACAAAGGCCAGGATGCCCGTCACCACCGCGACGGCATCATAGCTTAGCCTCTCCCAATAGCTAGGCTCCAGCCGCACCCACATGCCAAACTCGTCGCACACCAGCGCCAGCCCCACCCCGTAAAAAACCGCCGTCAAGCGCTGCCGCGCGACGCTCGACCGTCCGAAGATCACATACCCGCCCACCAGGCCCAGCAGGATGACCCCATAGACCAGATGATGCACATGCGTATCCTGAATGTGCAGGAAAACCTTGGGGCCATGATAAAGCATATCCAGCGCCAGCCCGGCCCGCGCCGTCGTGAAGGTAACCAGAAAAGCCAGCAGCACGATCCTGCCCAGCCTCCGCCGGGTCAGCGCCCTCCCGCCCTCATCAGGAGAAACACCGCGATTCCCCTCCCCCGCAGCATCTGGAATCTCCGGCATGGCTCTACGCGACCCGCCGCGTCCTCCCGCACGCATGCCCGCAGTTCATCCCCGGTAGCACCGCCGCAGGAAAAGGAGCCGTCCTCAGCCAACAAAATCGCCGCACTTTCCCACCGGCGAACCGCAGCATGGAAACCGACTCCCCCCGCCCCCCACCCTCAGGCGGCAGATGAGACCCGGCCATGCCCTGCTTATGCTCAGCAAAGCTCAATCAGCGTTTTCCTTCCGGTTAAAAATGAGTCTTCCGTCTGGGATCAGTCAGGAAGTGTTGGGGGGATACTTTCTCTCTATTACTTCGCAGCTTCCGCCGGGGGCGACTCCTTAGGGCAAGCAAAGCGCTCCCGGCTCCGCAAGCGTTAACAAACGCCGCCCGCCCTGCCAAGCGGTTTCTGGCCAGCCCAGATCACCCAAACCATCGCGCCCAAACCATCGCGCCCAAGCCAACTGCCTCCGCGCCATCACGGCGCACGCCGTGAGTTCGCGGCGTCCCGTCATCACCGCGTAAGGCCACCCCTTAGCTTCCTTCGCTTCCTTTTGTAAAACCCTGCCTTTCCTCCGGTACAGCCGCGCCGCGCGACCGAGCCCCACGACGCCCCGCCGCATCCCCTCGCGCCAAGTCTGAAAACTGAACCACTCAAAACTTGCAGTCTCCCCTTAGCTACCTTCTGTTATTCACCCCGCCTTTGCCGCCTCCCCCTTTGTGTCCTTTGCGACCTTCTGTTGACTGCCTTTCCGCCTTCCGTCCGTGCCATCACGCCGCACGCCCTGAATTCGCCGCGTCCCGTCATCCCCGCGCAAGGCCACCCCTTAGCTTCCTTCGCTTCGTTGGCTTCGCCTGTCTCGCAAAGCCTCGGCTCTGTTCAACCCTGCCTTTGCGGCCTTCCCTTCGTGTCCTTTGCGCCCTTCTGTTAAAAAGTATCTTCTGTCAGACCTCCTCCGGCGCAGGCCAGGAGGGCTTCGGGTCACCCAGAGCCTCCGCCACCCAGGCCACCTGCCCCTCGTAGGCCATGCGGGCTGCGGCAAAGTCCTGCCACGCCCGTTCGCGATCCTCCACCAGTGGCACCCCCGCCGCCGCCAGCGCCGCGCAGGCCGCATCGTAAGCCTCGCGCTTCACCTCCGCCAGGGCAGGATCGCGCCGCGGCACGATCGGCGTCCCATACATCGCGTGGTGAATGTTTTCCATCGTCTCGATGCCGCATTGCAGGCAAATCTCCGCCGTCCCAGCAGGCCTCGCCACCGTCGTGCGCGCCAGCGCCACCGCATCGAGGAACGCGCCGAACGCACACACCCACGAGCGATCCGGCTTCACCGGGCGCACCAGGCTCAGGATCGGCAGAAAGCTCCGCGCCTCCGCGAACTTCCGAAAAAACGCCTCCCAGTCCTCCCACACCCCGTCAAGCGAGTCGCCGCGCCCATTGCGGTAATGCCACAGCACCAGCCGCGCCCCGCAAGGATGCTCCCCCGCCCGGTCATACACCCACGCCACCCGCCGCCCGCGCTCCTGGATCACATCCATGAACGACGGTAGAAAGGTAAACAAATACACCACCACAAACAGCCCGATCGCCCCCTCCGCGATGGCCAGCAGCTCGCCCGCCTGCGTCTCCGGCGTGGAGAAACCCAGCGTGCTCAGCGCCGACCCGCTCGCGATCACCGCCCGCATCACCGACGGCTCCGCCTGCACCGCCACATTCATCAGCGTAAACCCCAGCATCACCAGCAGGAACCACGCCGCGATGATCGCCATGAACGCGCACGGCCAATACCACGTCAGCACATCATTGCCCCGCCGCCGCGCCCCCGGCATCCGCCCGATGTAAAGCCGGAAGACAGCCAACACCATCCGCGACACCCAGAACGCCATCGGATCACGGAACTTCCGGTTCAGCACGCCGACCCGAATGATCGACTTGAAAAAATACACCACGCACCCGAGCCCGAGCAGCCCGATCACCACCCGCCCCGCCACATCCAGCCAACTCATCTCGCCAACAGCCACCATCACCCCACCCGAACTACACCCCCACAGCGCCCACCGGGAAGTTTTCTTTTTGCCCGAAGGCTCCGAAAAGGGCACCCTTCCCCTCAACTACAGATCAGGTTTAAGCAATGACTTCCCTCGCCCATTGACCATAAGCGACAAATATCCTTACCGAGGCCTTGCGCAAGAAGTCGACTAACAAAACCAACCGAACCAAAACATAGACTTGCGGATACCTTCTTTTGAGAAACCGTTACCCTGATTCACGACCCATGGACGCTTTGAACAGAAAGATTGGCTTGGAACCGTCCGCCAGTGAACGTGACGAGGACCTCCCGTTCGGTCACCTTCAACTCGGACGTCGTCCTCACAACACCTGCTTGAACCTTGATCTGAAAACCATCGCCGATGTCATCAGAGGTCTCGAAGCACGTACGATTTCGGCATCTAGTGCGGGAGCAAAAACATGCCAGGAAATCGAACAAGCCATTGAAAGAATTCGTTCATTCCAATCTGAGGAAGGAGTCGATTGGGATCAGTTTTGGATCGAGCAAGGTCTGGCGAAAGACAGAGTATTCATGACCTCGCGATCCCTTGAGAGACTGCTTCCTGAGGTTCGCTCGTGCTCCCTTGGCATGATCCATCTTGGAAAGGCTTGTACCGGCTTGGAGGCGGCTGGAATTGACTCGGTGGGCAAGCTGATCGATGCCGCTCGGAGCGGCTTCGACAATCTCAAGAATTTCGGAGCGAAAGCCCATTCCGAGACAATGGATGCTTTAAAAGCCCTCTCAAGTGTCGCTCAAGCGGATGGTTCCGTGGACTGGATTGAATACGCGGCCAGACGGGGTTTTGAGATTATCCCACAGCAATCGAGTGATACCGAAACGTTCGTGAACGACATTTTGCCCGCCGCATGCGAGCGGGTCATTAGAGCGCAGTTCGAGGACCGGGATTGGAATATATTCAAACGGCGGCTGCTAGTATCAAAAGAAGAGTCGGAGACGCTTCAAGCAATTGGCGATGTATACGGCATTACTCGAGAGCGAGTGCGGCAAATTGAAAGCCTTTGTCTCGATGCGCTTAGGAGCCCACTCATTGAGAACGACTACCGAAAGCTGGCTTTTCGCTTCCAGCCGGAATTTGTAGAAGCGTTCCGTTCGGCTTTGGCTCATTACACCGACCTAGGGGTGCCGGCTTGGATCAAAAGCCGCTGGATTCGTGAGCTTGCCCAGCTTTGGCAGGCATCGGAGACCAAGCTCATGGATCACTATCGCCTGGTCGCGGAGATCCTTGGTTTTAAAAGCATCCCATCTTCCTGCTCCATTTTGGAGCCATTGGTTGTCGATCAGAAAACTCCAAATTCGGAATCGAATCGATGGATCACGTTGATCGAATCGATTCACGAGATATTGAGTGATGGAGCGGCGAGAGACTCGTTCGAACTCGCCAAGGTGCTGAAAGCAAAACGCCTCCCCCTAAAAAATGTCGACGAGATTCCCTTCCTTATCGAACTTTGCTCCACGGTCGAATCCGTAAAGGAAGACCTCTACCGCCTCCGGTTCGAATATCTTCGCGGACGGGCAAATCAGGCTGTTCGAGTTCTCAATGAAGCAGGTGCACCACTACATAATACCGCGCTGATTCGGGAGATCAACCGGCAGTTGCCTCGAGATCGCCGTCTGAAAAACGTGGAGAACCTCGTCGGTCAAATGTCTTCCGACAACCGACTGCTTCCAATCGGGAAAAGCGGAAAATGGTCGCTGGCGGAGTGGAAATTGGAAACCAGACCGATCATCGAACTGATAGAGGAAATATTCACCGACGAAGGTGAGGCGATCCATATCGACGACCTCACCGAACGAGTATTGAAGTTACGCACAGGCTCGGCGGCGTCTATTTCTCTGATTTTGAGCTGCAATCCGGACCGCTTCCGAAGGGTTGCCCCTCACATCTATGGTCTCACAGCATGGGGGAAGATAGATGAATCATCTCTGCTGGACCTCGACACGACAGCTCAATTTGTTGAGCGATATTTCGAGCAAAGGGCTGGCAAGGAGGTCCCATTCAAAGAACTCCGCGAAGCATTTTCCAAGGAGACGGGGAGCGAGTCGCGATCCGCTGCAGGAATCTTGGCAAATAACCCGGCGGTTAAAATCGTTCGACCAAAGACGTATATTCGCCTAGCGTCGTTCAATCCAAACTGGAGGTCCGAACCGACCAAAAGAACTTACACCCGGCGAAAGCCTCCGCAGGTCGATGTCATTGTTGCCGCAGTTACAAAAAAGCTGGAGCAAGAACCGACCGGAGAGCGTCCGCTTGTGGATATTGTCAGCGAGCTTGAGAAGGAACTGGATATTCGCAGAGCGACCATCTACCCGGCCATTGATCAATCCGAGGCGGTAGAGAAAATTACAATTAAAGGGTCAGCTTTCAAAATCTGTCGGTTGACGGGAAGGAGCCACAATCGCTTCCCAGAACTGCCGAAACTGAAAAATCCTGCATGGCGAGCCGAGTGCGAACGCGCCGTCGAGAAATTGACCCCGAAAGACGTAGACATCGCCTTATTTTTGCTCGGCCGCCAATTCGATCAAGCCATGCGTCTGCTTCTGGAGGCCGCTCGGGACCAAGGTGGTTTTCCTGTTTCGGAGGGTCACATTAACCGACTTCAGAATCGCATTGATTGGGCAGTCAGCCAGCATGTGTTCACGGACAAGGCAAACCTCGTGCTCCTCAAAAATGAACGCAACGAGCGGGGACACGAGCCTCCAGCTCCCGACGAGCAAGAGGCCACAATGAAGTATGCACCTTATCTGGCCAATCTCTACATCGATTACCTAATCATGATCGATGATCGCATCCGCGGATTTAAGCATTCCTAATCATGTCAACACTTCCCACCCCAACCCAATCTGGTACGTGATTGGCAAATGGGATCAGTCTAGGCGGTAGACAGGGTCAGCCATTTAATATTGATATTTGAAGATGGGCCTTCCGTTGAGAAGGCGGAGGCCGGAATGCGGTCAGGTGGCACAGGCTCGGCGGGGTTTCTTCTCTGCCAGGTAGTGCTCGATCACGCGCATGGCGTCCTCTGAGGACCCGGCCAGGCCGGTCATCTCGATGCGTAGCGCATAGGCGGGCGGGGTCATTACGCCCGGGATCGCTCTCATCGTGCCCCGGTAGCACCGGGCGAGCCAGCCGGTCGCGTATTTGTCGAGATCGATCACCTCCAGGTCGATGGGGCGCCATGTCTCGGAAAAACAAACATTCACGCCGCTGCCATCCGGGCCATTGACCGCCTCCCGGCGGGGACCGCGCGCGGCCGTGACGACAGCCTCCCAGGGGATGAGCGAATAGTAGGCGCGGTAACAGAGAATGCCCCGCTCATCGATCTCCACGGCGGGTCCGCTGGCGGCGAGGTTTGCGACGATCAGGGCGATCAGCCCGGCGAAGACCACAGCGGCAGCCACCTGTCCTCCCATGGGCAGCCGGGCAAAGGCCAGCATCCCGAAGGCACCGCCAAAGGCCAGGATAAGCACGAGCAGGCCGAGGTACCAGAGCTTGGAGGAATAAGCCACGAAGCGCACGCTCCGAGCCTTACCTCAGGCAGAATGACTTAGCGATGATTTCGCGCCTTGGCCCCGGGAAAAAAGTCGTAGCGGGACAAAAATCCCTCCTGCGATATCGCCGAGCCGGTGAAAACAGGGGGGGCGAGCCCCCTCGCCTTCGCAAGTCCTCTCGCCTTCGCCAGTCGGCGACTTTGCTTACCCCTTGGTTCTGATCGTGCGTTGATTCCCGCCCATGCCCGCTGCGGGGCGGGCGGGGAATTAGGCGCGGCGGCAGCGGACGGCGAGGAGGGTGGCGGCGAGGCCGAGACCGATAAGGCCGAGGGTGCCGGGCTCGGGGACGACCTGGGCCACGTAGATGGCCTGGCTGGTGGCGGTGGCCCCGCCGGGGGCGCCCTGACCGAAGAAGAGGTTTTCGGGGAGGATGACGTTTACGGAGATGAAGGCGTCCCAGCCGTTTTGCGCGATCTGGCTGGAAAAGGCATCGTCGAGGAGGACGGTGCCCCATTCTTCGGTCCAGATGAAGGCGCGGTTGCCGAGGTTGGTCTCCCCGTCAAAAAGGGCATAGGTGCCGTAGGCGAGGCCGCTGTCGGTGAAGCCTGAGATGGAGGAGGCGCCGTAGTTGTCGGAGGCGCGCGCGGAGAAGTCGAAGGCGACCTGGGAGCCGGTGGTGAGGTTGAAGATCCAGGCGTTCTGGCCTTTGCTGTTGGAGCCGGTGTAGCGGGTGGAGGCGCCGTAGACGTAGAGGCCGTTGACGATGCCGGCGACGGCGCTGGTCTGGGAGCCGGTGCTGCTGGTGTGGAGGACGTCGGTGAGGCCGACGCGGGTGGTCGTGCCGGTGGTGGGAGATGAGGGGTCGGGCCTATAATCTACATCTCTTGGATCGGGTTGCATGCGCGGATTGGGCGGCGGCGATGTTTTTCGGAGGCTTTCGTTCCTTGTTCATCAGCGGCCCGGGGGCTGCCTCCATTGCCTCTCGTCTCATCGCACGCAATCCTTCCTGCCAGACAGGTAAATCATAAGCCTGCCCCTCGCTCATTCCCCGGGCGACACGCGGCACAAAAGTTCAAACGCCCGGCACACAGGCCGAAGTTGCCGGGAATCGCAGGGCGGGAGATGGTCTCTCTCCGACGATGCGTTCCCTCTTCCGAATAATCCTGTCCAGCCTGATGGCCGCGGCGGCGGCCGCAGCCTCCGGAGAAACTCCCGTTCCCCGCGACCCGGCCAGCTTTTTCATACAACCCGAGGCGGCGGCTGTCCTGGAGTGGTCGGGAACGACCAGCGCCTCCCAGGCCAGAATCTCCAACTACGAAGGGAAAGAAGTCACCACCACGCCGCTGTCCCGGGAGGATGGCCGTATTTCCACCTCGGTCCGCCTCCCCCGAGGGTATTATGAAATCGATCTGGAAGGCCGGATTTTCGGGATAGTCTCTCTCGAACCTTTTGCCGGGGCACGGGACCCGTTTTTTGGCATCGACGCCGTGCTCACCTGGCTCGATAAGCGCCACGCCAGCCGCGTCGCCATGGTAAAGTCTCTCGATCGCTGCGGGGTGGCCCTGGCCCGCGAGCGGCTCAACTGGAACGCCCTCGAACCGAAACCCGGAGAGTGGAACTGGAAGGCGGACCAAACGCTCAGCCTGCGGGAAATCTACGCACAGGCCAGAATGCCCGTTCTGGAAATGTTTCACAGCGCCGGACCGGCGAAAAACGCGGGGCAATTCCCCTTTCGCACCCTCTACCCGCAAGACCTCTCCCAGGTCGTGGCGAGCTGGCCGGAGATCCATCGGACGCTGCAAGGGACCTGGGCCGGGCTGGAGGTCTGGAATGAACCGGAGGGAAGCGCCTACGGCAGCCGGCTGCCCGCCGACCAATACACGGTGCTGGTCAAGGCCATGCGTTATGCATGGGACAAAAACCAGATCACGTCACCGCTCGGAGGAGGCGTTTTCATGGGAGGAGATCCTGGATTTTTCCACGACTTCTGCATTCGAAACGGCCTGCTCGATGCGGTGAATTTCATTAGCATCCACGACTACAAACCCGCCGCTGCCATGGAGCGCTTGATGACCATGTACCGCGATTGGCTCCAAAGGAATGGAAAGGAGGGCATGCCGCTTTGGATCACGGAATCCGGCTGGGCCTGGCCAAAGGGAGGCTCTCGTCCGTCGCTCCAACCCGACGCAAAAAGCGCCCTGCAGATCACGATGAAAGGGGTGGAAGCCAAAGCCTGCGGGGTCGCTCGCTACATGCCCTTCTGCCTGGCCTTTTACGAGGAGGGTGGAATCAAAAGTTTCTCCATGCTGGGGCGTGAGGTCACGCCTCTCCGCTCGATGGCCGCTTACGCGCAAAGCATTCGCGTGCTGGCCGGGAAAACTTATGTGGGGGATCTCCCGGGGCATCTCGGGCTGGCCAGGGCCCGTGTGTTCCGGGGCGGTGGCGAAACTGTGGCGGTCTTGTATTCGGAAGGCGGCAAGAAGAGCCTGGCTGGCTTCCCCGGCACACCGAAGCGCATCGAGGGCATCGATGGGCGTTCCGTGGAGCCGCTCCCCGATGGTTCCCTGCCCCTTTCCGACGGCCTCCTTTACGTCTGGTCTGACGACCTCCTGCCTGTTGCGGAAACACCGGCGATGCAGCTCCTCCGCGCCAGCCGCCTTCCGGTTTCCGGCCCTCTTCCCGCCAGCCCGATCCTTTTGCAATACATTCCCGACCCCGGAACCGTCACCCACGCCAGCACACGCTACCTGACCAAACCCTCGGATACCGGCCTGCTGACCGTGACTGTGCGCATCCATAATCTTTCGCAGGAAGCGAAAACGATTTCGCTGCGAGTGCACTATCCCACCACTCAGGAAGCGGAGGGTTCCGGGCAATCCGTGGAAATCCCGGCCCGGTCAACCGCTGACTTTTCCTGGAAGATATCCCCCTTGGAGCATTGGAAAGTGCCGGACCCCCAGCCTCTCACGGTCACCGCTGCGGACGCCGGGGGCCGCATCCTCGACCGGCTCGCCATCCCGTTGCAGATGGAGGGTTCCGTCGAGAATTTCGCAAGTCAATACACGAAGGCCCAGGCTCTGGAAATCTCCGACCTCAGCCGGTGGTCTGGAAACACCAATCCCCAATCCTCGACCCGATTCACCCACCCGGTCGGCGGCGGAGTCTCCGCTGTGTTTGCCTTCGGCCAGGGAGACCGCTGGGCCTACCCGAAATTTCCCCTTCCCCCCGGCAGCCTCAGCGGCATGGAATCTTTTCTCATTCGCGTTCGCCTGCTCCAGCCCGGAGATGTCCGCATGGCCGTTTACGACGACCAGAAGGGGATTCGCATCACGATGGATCCGCTGATCCCCGCGGATGGAGAGTGGCACGTCGTCCGCGTTCCCTTTACCCAGTTCGAACCCAATCAGGAGGCCAAAAACCTCGCGCAGGAATGGGACCCTGCACGCATTAGCGAAATATCGATCGGTATCAATGATCGATCCGCTGATTCGAAGAACACTCTGGAAATCAGCCATCTCCTCCTGCTCGGTCCGGAGAGGTAATCTGTATCCGGTGCAAATCACTTCAGACGCCCGGCATATCGAGGACTATTGAGTATGGGGGCGACGCGGCGTTCAATAGGGCTTGCTCCCATGAAGTTTCTCCCTCTTTGGCTCCTGCTGCTAACGGCTGCGCTCGGCGCGGCGGATGACCGGTTGTTTTTCTTCGACGACTTCCAGACGTCCGGGAAGCTCAATGGATCGGAGCCTGCCATTTCTTCGACCGGGTCCCGCTGGATCGCGCTGGAGGGAGAAGCCCGCGGCAGCTCCGACGGGACCCGGCTTATGCTTCCCACGACCCAGCCGCAAACGGCGGTGGTTGAGTTGGGACCCGGTTTCTTCGAAGCCAATCCCGGAGTCTGGAGCCTGACGCTGGAATTCACCATGCCCGAGGGAAATGATCCGGCCTGGATCGGCCTCGGGTTTGCCGCGAACCCTCAACTGGCCGGCACTCTCGCCTCCACCTCGTCCGACTCCGGCCTCGCAGGCGATGGCGCGCCCAACGGAGGGTCTCCCTGGATTCTTTTCCGCCAAAATGGAGAGGTTCAGGTCTTTCTCGGCCCTGGCGCCCAGAAACCCTTGCTAAGCAAACAGGGAGGCTTCAACACCGCTTCCAGGCACACTTTGACTCTTAAGATGGACACGTCGCGACGACCATGGACGCTTCAGGCCATTGCCAACGGGAGTACGCTGCCTCTGGCGGGAGCCGGCGACGATGGGGTGATCGAGATTCCCGAAAATCCCGGCAGCCCTGGCTACGCTGGATTTTCCATTCCCGGAGGAAATATCGGGCCCATCGTCCTGCACGCTTTTCGTCTCGAAAGGGAAACCAAATAACCCGTGTATCCCGCCACCGTGATCCTAAGAAGCACTGCCGCTGCTCTCTGTCTCCTCAGCCTTGCCCCCCTCCGGGGAGAGGAAAAATACCCCCTGCCTCAGGCTCATCTCCTGGAGCCCTTCTGGAGGCAGCCGGAGGTGTATGGCGAAGCGGTCGCCTGTCTTCGCGACCGCCCCGGCGAACCAGCCACGGGGACATTGCTTTTTGCACCGGCAAAAATCCTCCGGGTGCAAAGCTCGTATGGCAAAACCGTCTATCAGGAGGGGGTGGACTACGAGGTGGACAAGGCGAACCGCAGGCTCATCATCCCTGCGTCATCCCGGATCGCGGTACTCGATAAAAAGGATCTCTACAAATCGGCCACCGACCAGCAGGCCATGAAGCATAAGGCAGGCGATCCGACGACTTATCTTTTTTACGCGGAAGCATGGTTCCGCACTATCCAGGTCGAGGTCGATTATGTCCGCGATGAGGAGTGGACGGGATACCGCCCTGCCGTCGGCTCCCTGCCCGCGACCAAGGCCAGGCTCCGCGAGGGAAAGCCGCTCACCATCTGCGTCACCGGAGACAGCATTGCCGCCGGGGCCAACGCCTCCAAAACCAAAGCGCCCTTCATGCCCGCGTATCCGCGCCTGATCCAGCAGGCTCTGGAGGCAACCTGGAAGAGTCCGGTCGCTCTCCACAATCTCGCCATTCCCGGCACCACGGCCAAGGGCGGCCTGGACCGCATCCACCAGATCCTGGAGAAAAAGCCCGACCTCGTCATCATCGCTTTCGGCATGAATGATGTCGCGGAAAAGAAGCCCGGCTACTACGCCGAACGCATCACCGCGATGATCAAGGCCATCCGGGAGCAATCCCCCGGCACAGAGTGCATCATCGTGACCTCCACCCTCGCCAATCCCGAGTGGAGCTGGTCACCCGCGGAGGAATTTCCCAAATACCGCGAAGCGATCCTCCCCCTGGCAGGAGAGGGAGTCGCTCTGGCCGACATGACTCGGCTCACCTCCGATATCATACAGAAAAAATCCTATTTCGATCTGACGGGCAACGGCATTAATCATCCCAATGACTACATGCACCGTTTGTATGCCCAGGTCGTCCTCTCCCTGCTAAGCGACCAGGCCGGAGACACCTCTCCGGAATCTGCATATTGATTCAGACATTCCGCAAACAGCGGATCATTGCCCGCCTTATCCGCTCCACGCACTATGGGCTCATGTCAAAGACATCCTCCCCCGCCCTTGCCCTGCTTGCCTTTTCCTGCCTCGCCCTGGCTTGTCCGACTGCCAACCTCCGCGCCACCACGCTGATCTCGGATACCTTTAGCACGGCTGGCACGCTGAATGGAACCACGCCGGACACCACGGTCGCCGGTGCCAAATGGACCGCCCTCACCGGCGCCAGCGCGGCAACCTCCAATGGCACCAGTCTTTCCATGACCACGAACACGACACAGACCAATGTCCTGGACCTCGGGGCGGGATACTTCGCCAGCAATCCCGGCATTTACACCCTCTCCATGGATGTCACCCTGCCGAGCGGCTCCGGCACCTCCTGGATCGGACTCGGTTTTGTGGTCAACCCTCAAACGGCCGGGAGCCTTTCCACCACGACCTCCGGCACCGGACTGAACCTCTCGGGGGGCACCAATGGCGGCTCCCCCTGGATCCTGAACCGTCAAAACGGGCAGACCAATGTGTATCGCGGAGCCGGAACAAACAGCTCTTTGCTAAGCACTGCCACCGGCACCTTTGCCAGTGGAAACACCTACACGATGACGCTGGTCCTTAACACATCGCTTGCGAACTGGACCCTTGATAGCTACATGAACTCGACCCAGCTCGACCTGAATGGCGCGGGAGCGGGCAATACGGCTGTCTTCACCAGCAACCCGACGGACATCCGCTACGTCGGATTCTCCACCGGCGGAGGCGGAGCATTCTCCGCGACGATTGATAACTTCACCCTTACAGCGGTCCCGGAGGCGTCGATCGTCACCCTGGCTGCCTGCGGCATCGGGTTTCTCGCCCTGCTCAGAACCTGGAGGCGCTAGGTCATGAAGTCCCTGAAAAGAGTCGTCCTCGACACCGACACCTACAATGAGGTGGACGATCAGTTTGCCCTCGCCCACCTGCTCATGGCGCCCGAGGCAGTCTCTCTCGAAGCCGCCTACGCCGCTCCGTTTTTCAACCACCGCTCGTCCAGCCCGGCCGACGGCATGGAGCGGAGTTTCCAGGAGATCCACCGCATCATCGACCTCGTCGCACCAGAGAGACAACCCGACATCTTTCGCGGCAGCACACGATACCTTCCGACGGTGAATACGCCGGTCGAGAGCGACGCCGCCCGCGATCTCGTCGCCCGGGCCCAGGCCACCCGCGACGGCGAGATGCTTTACGTGATTGCGATCGCTGCCGCCACCAATGTGGCCTCCGCCCTTCTGCTCGCACCCCACATCGCGGAAAAGATCACCGTCGTCTGGCTGGGCGGACACGGTCCGGACTGGCCGCATACGAGGGAGTTCAACCTCCAGCAGGATCCCTACGCCGCGCGCGTCTTGCTCGACTCCGGCGTCCCTCTCGTGCTCCTGCCCTGCCATCCCGTGGCATCGCACCTCATAACCACCGTCGCCGAACTGGAGTGCCACCTCGCGCCATTCAGTCCGCTGGGCCAATACCTTACCGACATCGTGAGGGAATACGAAGGCAACCCGCCCGCCTGGTCCAAGATCATCTGGGACATCATTGCCAGCGCCTGGATCATCAATCCGGAATGGGTCACCATCGAGCGCAGGCCGGCCCCGATCCTGAAGAAGAATCTGACGTGGGAAAACTCGCCCCAGCGGCGTCTCGTGCGCATCGCCCGGGAGGTGAATCGCGACGCCATCTTCGGCGACTTCTTCGCGCGTGCCCGCCTGCAGGCCCGCCACCGCGACACACTCCTGGTCTAGCGGGGACCCCGGTTTTCTCCGCGCTGGTGCCGGCCGGCACCACCCGCTATGCTCCTCCCCAGCCGATGTCATCCCCCAAACGCGTCTTAGCATATTTTCTCTGGTCCACGCCCGCCCTGTGGCATGGAGTCCGCGCTTATGCTCGGGAGGCCGGATGGATCCTCATCACACCCAACCATGTCCACGGCCCGCCCGCACGGCCGGACCGCGAGGCCTTTGACGGCGTTCTTTTGCTGGTCGGCAGCCACGAAACGTTTGAGACCCGCAGGCACTGGCCCAAGTCTGTCATCGTCGACATGCAAAACACCCCGCAGATCGACGCGGATGCCTGCGTCGAAATCGACCACGATCAGGTGGGACGCATGGCGGCCGACTATCTCCACGATCTCGGCTACCGTCATTTCCTGGGCCTCTGCCTCGATGTGGAAATCCACACCCTGAGCCGGCGGACAGAGGGATTCGACTCCCGGCTGCGCGAGCTCGGACTCGTCCCCAGATATCTCAAACACGATTTCTGGATGCCCGCACCCACGCAAATGCTCAAGGTCGTGAAAGAGGCCATCGAGGCAGCCGGGCTGCCCCTGGCGGTTTTTTCGCCGGATGACCCTATGGCCGACCCTTTCATGCAGGCTGTCCTGGAGCTCGGGTACCGCATTCCCGAGGATGTCGCCATCCTCGGAAGCAATAACGAACGCGGGCTTTGCGACCAATGCCGCATCCCTCTCTCCAGCGTCGATGTCAATTTTTCCCGGCACGGCTACGAATCGGCGCGGCTGCTGGACCGGCTCATGGCCGGAGACCGGCAGGCTCCGCGGTTTCTCGCCTCCCCGCCGCTCCGGGTGGAGCGCCGCCGCTCCACCGAGCGCATGCAGACCGAGGATCCCGTCGTGCGGGCCATCCTCGAGTATATCGGCGAGCACTTTGCCGAAAAAATCACCGCGGAGCATGTGATTCAGGACATTCATGTCTCCCGCTCGGTCGCCTTCGAACGTTTTCGCAAGGTTATGGGTCGTTCGATCGGCAAGGAGATCGAGCGCACCCGCCTGGAACACGCCTGCTCCCTGCTCAGGGAAACCGACTACAAGCTGGATGCCGTGGCCGGGCTGTGCGGCTACCGCAATACGTCCGCCTTCTGCCGGGCGTTCAAGGCGATCATGGGGGAAACCCCCTCCGATTTGCGCCACCGGCACTAAGGGGGGCAAGACACGCGGCAAACAGATCCGTCCACAGCGCAAGGGTTCATGATTTGCGCGGAGGGCGCTTTGTAGGGCAAATTGAAAGGAGATCGACAAAGAGATGCCCCCCTCCCGCCCTCCCGGATTCACCCTTATCGAGCTGATCGCCAGCCTCGCCATTGTCACCGCTCTGGCGGTGCTGCTCCTGCCAGCCGCTTCGAACATACGAAAGTCGGCCCAGAGCGCCACCACCCTCAACAACCTGCGCCAGCTCGCCGGAGCCGCCGCCGCCCACGCCAGGGAGAACGACAACCGGTATTTCGGCAACAGCCTGGACAGTCCCAAGTACTGGCTGCGGGAATTCTGGCCCTACGCTTATCCAGATCGCGCGTATCCGGCCCCCAATTTCTCCGCAGCCGATAGCGGCGAGGTCTTTCGCGGCACCATTTTCCATACCCCGCTGCTGGAAAAAAAGCCCATCTACGGAGGCCAGCCCCGCTCCTTCGGCTACAACTACCCCCTGGAGGAAAAGAGCGGAAAAAATCTGCGCTACTCCCTGCTCATCCGCAACGCCTCCAAAGTCGCCCTCTTCGGCGACACTCGCACCAGCGGCTCCTGGACGCCAGCCCAGGTCAACGCCCGCCACAAGAACTCCGTCCACGTCGCCTTCCTCGACCAGCATGTGGAACTCGTGCCGCTTTCCTCCATTCCGACATCGAAAGATGCGGTTTTCTGGTCAGGCGCCAGCGAGTAAGCATCCGGGCCGTTCTCCAGCTCAGGGACCGCCTCATATTCGCGCGGAGAATGCGGAGAATTTCCTGCTCCGATCCCGGACACGTCACCATCATGGGGTCATTCCTGGAATTTTCCTGTCTCGGAAGTCCGATTTCGCGAGCCGCTTCTGTCTAGCGCAAGAACACGGGAGCGGATTCCGTGCGGAATCCCAGGCTTCCCCGGCAACTGGAAAGCCCGAGGCAGACGCCCACGCCGAGAAGAAGGCAAAGCAATGCACGCATGGCCGTCGATTTAGCATATCCCGGCATGGCGGCAAGCCTGGGAAAAGCACGGCGCGAGCCTCGTGCCTCGCCTCCCGGAGAGGCCTCTTCCGGACCTCCTGCAACTGGCGGATAGACGGGAACCATCCGCCGCAGGACTGCGCAGAGGAACAGTGAGCTCAGGGAGGAAAGAGCGCGGTTCCTAAAGAGCGGGCTTCCTAAGCCTGCGCAGGCCGGGGAGTAAAGCGGCGAGGCCGAGGGCGAGGAGCGCCCATGTGGCGGGCTCGGGCACGACCTGATAGGTGCCGAGGACGGTGAGAGGACGCGAGTCGCCGGAGGCGTTGCCGGAGTTGCCGTCGGTGATCTGGCCGGTGGCTCCGGCGGTGGGGAGATAGGCGGCGTAGGCGGTGAAGTTCACCGTAGCCGTGCCGACGAAGGCGGGGTCGGAGGTGCTGAAGTGCTGGCTGGAGGGTTTCTGGCTGTAGAAATTCAGGTCCACATTGGTGCCGGAGTAGCTATCGGTATTCCAGTTCAGGTACGGGTAGCTGCTGTCGAGGTAGGTGGCAAAGGTGGACGGCGTGACGTCGCCCAGGGCAAAGCCGCTGATGGGGGTGATGAAGAACTGGAGGAAGTCGATCCCATTGATGCCGGGGACATTCGGGCCGCTCGTCAAGGGTGCGGCGCTGGTGGCGGTGAAGACGACAGCGGCCGGGTTGGTGATGTCGATGGTGACGAGGATGTCGGCCCGGGCGGCAGGAATGCTCAGGAGCCCAATCAGGCAGGCGATGAGAAGGATGCAGCGCATGAGTCGTGTTTCGTACACGTACGTAGCATGTTCCGCGCCGGAAATCACGCGGAATGAATGGCCCCGCGCCGGAGCTGCCGGGCGGAAGAAAAGCAGGCGCCGTTCAGCTCCGCCCCCCGGCTCCCTGCGGGCCGACATGGCGGAACTCACATCGCCCCCGTTTCTCCCATCTTCCCAGCATTTTAACGATCTACTCTAAAAGAAAACTCTCCGCTTTTGCTGACATACAGGTCATAAACCCTCAGGCTGCCACCATCGCTGAACCGCACCGTGAGTTCGTACGCATCCACCGAAGACTGAACCTCGTCGACAAGCGAAAACACCTGGTCCTCGACAAGTTCCTCCAAGCGCTCCAGCAACTGCTGCAAACCCAATGGAGCCGCGACGAATGCTATATCCCCCAAATATGCATTACAGACCTTATCAAAGGTCACGTGATGCAGAGTCGCCGCCACTTCACCGTCTTTGTTGAGTATCAGGTCAGGCATACCTCATGGGAGAACTAGAAGCGGAACACAGAACTCATTGCTTGGCGATGCTGAGAATGAGGCTCCTTCCACAGGAATCGCAACATATTGAGGGGAGGACGGAGGCGTTCCAGCGACGAATTTGGCGAATCGGGAACTCGAGCCGGAAATGGAGAAGCAGATCACCCCCCGAAGGGACAACGACTTATCGGCGCACTCATTATTCAGGTTGGATCGTTGAGACAAAATCAAAGTTCACCCAAATCGGCTCTTCCCTCTGTCCGTCGCCGAGGTGGCGCACGCGAAACCACGGTCCGCGGCCATGCTCCAATACCTCGACCGCCGCGCCGCGGAATACGGCGTTGGAGCCGCTGGTATGAGTGGTCTCCAGCGTGATATAATATTTCCGGCCTACCTCCACCGGCGCTAAACCGTCTTGATTTGTCAGGCCGGTCCGCTGCTGCGGATTTTTCTGTGGTGGGCGCTCCCCGGATTGCTGGAGATCAGGTCGTTTCTCGAACTTTGGAGACACGACGGAACCATCCAGAAAAACCAGGAAGCTCACACTGCAACCCTTCGATGATCGAAGGGAGATGTTGTAAGCCGGAACATCAAAAGGCCCGCCAGCATTGACGCTTAGGGTCAAACTCTCGAAGGCGGGTTCGCCAAGATCCAACTGCTGGAATGCTGCGACCGCCTTCTTGTAGGCAGCCTCCGGTGCGAGGGGACACTCACCATCCCCGGGTTGCCACCTGGGAGCGGAATCCAATGTTTTCTGGGGAACTTCCCGCACCCATGACCACGAACCATCACCAGCAGCCGCTCCGCGTCTCCAGTCGGGATTGTTCTCCGAGGTCTCCCCGGAAAATGCATTGGGGATAAGGAGCGAAACCGCCGCTGTGCCGATAAGAAGGATGCGCATACGCAAAGCCAGACTTTCACCCGGAGACTAGAAAATCCAAGCCTGCCGCTCAATAACTTCCTTAGAGGTTCACGGGCGACCGTGGGCGGCGGAGGGTGCGATTCTCTGGTGATGAAATCGCGACTGATCAGCATTTGGGATGCCATGCGGGCGAGCTACTGGTTCGTTCCCACCCTGATGAGCGTGGGCGCGGTCGCCCTGTCGATCGGCGCGCTCAAGGTGGATGCCCGGCTCGGGCTCACCGGAGCGCGGGAGATCGGGTGGCTCTGGGCGGGCGGCCCCGGACGGCGCCCGGAGCATCCTCTCCACCATCGCGAGCTCCATGATCACGGTGGCCGGAGTGGTCTTCTCGATCACGATCGTGGCGCTCACGCTGGCCTCGTCGCAATTCGGCCCGAGACTTTTGCGCAATTTTCTCCGCGACACCATCAACCAGGTGGTCATGGGCACCTTCGTCGCCACGTACCTGTATTGCCTGCTGGTCCTGCGCGAGGTGAAGAGCGTGGCCGAGCAGGCGCCCTTTGTCCCCTACCTCTCGGTCACCGTGGCGATCGCGCTCACGACGGCGAGCCTCGCGATGCTGATCCTGTACATCCACCACATCGCCCGGTCGATCGGGGCGGAGACGCTGGTGGCCAATGTCGCCGCCGAGCTCAAGGAATCGCTGCACTCGCTGTTTCCCGAGCAAATCGGCAAGTCGAAAAACGCCCCCGCCGCCAGGGAGGCGGAGGAGGCGGCACCGGAGGAAAGAAACCCCGTCCTCGCGCCCCGGGGCGGGTACATCCAGGCCATCGAGGGGGATACCCTGCTCGCCTTTGCCTCGGAAAAGGCGCTGGTCGTGCACCTGCTGCGGCGGCCGGGGGACTTCGTGCCCGAGGGCGCGCGGCTTGCGGAGGTCTGGCCGGCGCAGCGGGTGGATGACGATGTGCAGGCCCGGGTCGTCGACGCGCATCTCATCGCCTCATTCCGCACACCCCGCCAGGATGCCGAGTATTGCATCAACCAGCTCGTGGAGATCGCTCTGCGCGCCCTTTCCCCCGGCATCAACGACCCGTTCACCGCCATCTCCTGCGTCCACTGGCTCGGCGATGCGCTGGGCTTTGCCGCGCAGCTCGAAATGCCCTCGCCCCGCCGCGCCGATGAAAAGGGCGCCGTGCGCGTGATCGCCAAGGTTTCCACCTTCCAGGGCCTGGCCGATGCGGCGCTGAATGGCATCCGTCAATACGGAGCCGCCAACCCCGCCGTGGCCATCGCCATGCTCCAGGTGATCGGCGAGATCGCGCCGCGCGTGACGCGACCGAAGAACCGCCAGACGCTCCAGCGGCATGCCGAGGCGATCTTTGAGGACGCCATGGCCCGCTCGCCCAATGCCGGAGACGCCGCCGACATGCAGACCCATCGCGACCGCGTCTGCCGCCTCTACGCCGCCTAGCCACAGGTCTCCGCCGGAAAGCGACGGTCCGGCAAAAACCACCCCGAAAGCTCAGGAGCTTTTTGATTTATGACGCCCGACCGCCATCACGCTGCATCGACGGGAAGGCGCCTCTCCCTGCCCGGCGAATATCCGTGGATTCAACAGTCCGCGCAGGCTCCCGGGGAATTCTCTCAAATTGTGATCCCGGGCTTTGAAAAGCGGCTTGGGCCGGGTACTCTATGCGTGGCGGGAAAAACCTGCCTTTCGAGAATGAAAAGAGGCATGTCCTGGATGGCCCTTATGGCTGTGATCGCGACCACTTCGCTGATGGGGCGTCCCTTTCGAACTCCACAACCCGAGGAGCTGTTTGCGATAGCCGACGTGGTCGTGAATGGCCGGGTCACTGATATTACAGTCACCGAGAAGAGATCGGAGATCACCCTGGGGTCCAACCAGCCCGTCAAGGTGAAGCTGGCCGAGGCGCGGATCGAACCCCTCAAGGTCGGCAAGGGAGATCTCGCCGGGACGCTGCTCGTGGAATTCCCCGTCCTCGATCCCGACGGCGGAGGGATCATCAATGGCCCCATGCTGCCGCAGTTGATGCAGGGAGAGAGATTCCGGCTCTATCTGAAACGCGAAGGGGATCGCTTTGTCACCGCGCTGCATGATGACTTCGACAGCGGCTTCGCCGTGCAGCATCTCGCCGCCGACGAGTCCGATGACAGCCCGCCGCTTTTCAAGGAAGAGGCTGAGAAAATCGCCCTGCAGGAGTTTCGCCGCTTCCGGCCGGGGCCGGACATCCGGGAGATTACGGGGAGTTTCGACGGGAGCGGCTGGAAGTTCGCCTTCTTCACCTCCAATCCGCTGACCAACCCTGCGTTCACCTCCGATGCCGAGATCGTGGTCGACGGCTCCCGCCTGATCGACTCGTGGAGCTTCATCGGCTCGCAGGCTCCGCGCGCAGGCTCCTCCCTCTCGGAGAGCGACCTGGGGCAGCCTGTGAGAATCACCGTCGAGGGACATTTCCAAAACGACGGTTCGTTTGCGTCCAACCCGGGCGAAATAACCATATTGTATGGCCGGATCGAGCGAATCCAGAACCGCTCGGTCTTCGGGGCGTTCCTCAGCCCCGCCTTCAGGAACGCGGAAACCAGGAAGCTGTCCTTTCCGCAGGGCAAACTGGCATCCATCCAGTCGCTCGCAGTTTCCCCCGCCCCTGCGAAGTAAGCCCCCGTGTCGGGCGGGCCTATCGCCCGCCCCCAGCGGGGAACGAGCTTCGAGCCCACAGGCGTGACACGGAAGGGAAAGCGTGGGACAGGAAGCTGCTTTTTCCGAGAGCTGCGAGGCTCAGCCAATACATGGTAGCCTCATCGTGAAAACGCAAAAAAGACACCGGCGACGCGGGGAGCGTGCAGGTGTCTTTGCGGTGGGGGAGATTGTCCCCCGCCCCGGGCGCGGCTTTGCGGGATTTGCCACCCCGGGGTGCGGGGGAGAGAGTCGTTCGCCCGAGGGGTGCCTCAGGCTGCGACGCCTGCACGGCGGCGGAAGACCACCGGCGCCAGAGCGCCGAGGGCGATCAGTCCATACGTCGATGGCTCGGGCACGGTCGAGGTGCTGGTGAAGTTATCCGCCGTGCTGAAGCGTGTGTAGGCGGAGGAGAAATACGCGTGCACGGCCGAGGCCCCGCCCAGCGCCGTGTTTTGATACCCGGTGAAGCTCTGGGTATCGAGGGTCGAGATGATCGCTCCCTTCGAGTCCGCCGTCTGGATCAGGATGCTGCCGTCGAAGATATTGGCTCCGGTCTCCGTGAGCGTGAAGGTGATTTTCACCCACGTATTGAGCGGCATGTCGCCCGTCGCCCACGTCAGGTTCGCCCCCGTGCCTGTGGTCGCGGAGTTGTTGGTGAACGATCCGCCGCCGTGAACGACCGTGCCGATCGAGTTGGCCGCCGAGTATTCATTCAGGTAGCTCCCGTTCGCGGTGCTCGGATTGTTCGTCGCCCCCACGGCAAAGCCGAGGCCGCCGAAGCCGCTGTTGGTGGCATTGTAAAAGTACAGGCTCACCGAGAGTGTCGTGCCGAGCGAAAGGCTCAGGCTCTCCTTGCTCGTCCAGATCTGGCTCACGCCGCTGCTATTGACCGTCACGGAGCCCGAGTTGTTCAGGCCGCCGGAGGATGCGTTGGTGGCCGGAGCCGAGGTCGAGCCGTTGAAGTCGGCCGTCAGATCCGACGTGTTGTTAAAGTCCACAGTGTTCGCCTGGAGTGCGGCCATGGGCGTGAAAAGGATCACCCAGGCAGCCCCCAACAGTGATGATTTCGATAGCGTCGTTTTCCTCTCTCCGCCATCCCGTAGGACATTCCGTGCAAAGATCAATCCCCCTCCATGAATCCGGCGGGAAACTCCATGAGTCCGGCCACACGCGGCGGGCTGCGGGGCTGTATTTTTCCTCATGTTTCCTCCATCGCCATCCGCCTCGCGCGAGCTTGCAACATTGCATTAACATTAGTCCCCCCATTTTGCTTGCCCCTTAGTATTCCGCCCTGATAGCCCCCGAGGGAAGAATGGGTAACAGCGGATGATTCCGAGGCGCATGCGAGCGGCTGTATTGACGATCCTGGCTGCGATGGCAGCCAGCGCGCCCGTCCTTGCCCTCGACAAGGTGGCGCTGCAGTTGAAGTGGCGGCATCAGTTTCAGTTCGCCGGGTACTACGCAGCGGTGAAGCAGGGGTACTACCGCGATGCGGGTTTCGACGTCGAACTGCGCGAGGCGGGGCCGGAGACCGACACGGTCGACGAGGTCCTCTCGGGCCGGGCGCAGTACGGCGTGGGCACCTCCGATCTCGTACTCGCGCGCTCGCAGGGCAAGCCCGTCGTCGTCCTCGCCGTCATCTACCAGCATTCGCCCTTTGTCCTGCTCACTCCGGCCAGCTCGGGCATCCAGGACGTGCAGTCGCTGGCGGACAAGCCCATCATGATGGAAAAGGGCTCCGCCGAGCTGCTCGCCTTTTTCCGCAACGAGGGCGTCGATCCCGCGCGGCTGACGATCCTGCCCCACACCTTTGACGAGCACGATCTGCTCAACGGCCACGCCGCCGCCATGTCAGCCTACTCGACCGACGAACCCTACAAGCTCAAGGCCGAGGGCGTGCCGTACCTCACCTTCAGCCCGCGCACGGCGGGTATTGACTTTTACGGCGACAATCTCTTCACCTCCGAGACCGAGCTGCGCGAGCATCCCGAGCGGGTGCGCGCCTTTCTCGATGCCTCCGTGCGCGGGTGGGTCTATGCCATGCAGCATCCCGAGGAGATCGTGAGCTACATCCTCGCCACCTACCCGCGGGGCAAGAGCCGCGACCATCTGCTCTTTGAGGCCGCCGAGACGGAGAAGCTCATCCACCCCGAGCTCATCGAGATCGGCTATGTGAACCCCGGCCGCTGGCAGGCCATCGCCGAAACCTACGCCGACCTCGGCATGATGCCCCACCACCAGCGGCTCGACGGCTTTGTCTACGAGCGCGACCCGCGCATCGACTGGCGGCGCTACGCCTGGCCCGTCGGCATCGTCGGCGCGCTCGCCCTCGTCGGCGGCGGCTGGGCGCTCGTCGCCACGCGCATGAACCGCCGCCTGCACCGCGAGGTCGGCACTCGCCGGGAGGCCGAGGTCGCCGCCACCCGCGCCAGCGAGGCCAAGACGCGCTTCCTCGCCGTCCTCGCCCACGAGGTTCGCTCACCACTCTCCGGCATCATCAGCTCGCTCCACCTCTGGCGGCAGGAGAAAGACCCCGCCACGCGCGAGGAGGTGGCAGCCATCGCCCAGACCTCCGCACACACGCTCCTGCAGACCGTCGACGAGATCCTGCACCACTCCGAGATCGAGTCGGGCAGCACCATCGCCATCCAGCTCTGCCCCGTCCAGGTGCGCGATTTTCTCGGCGAGATCATCGCCCACTTCCGCGCCTCCGCCACGCTGAAGTCCCTCGACCTCGGCCTCGAGGTCGACGCCGCCGTGCCCGACACCCTCGCGCTCGATCCTCTCCGCCTGCGCCAGATCCTCTCCAACCTCATCACCAACGCGCTGAAATTCACCGACGAGGGCTTTGTCCGCCTCCACGCCTCCATCGAGACCGCCGCCAGCGGCGATCGCCAGCTCATCCTCGAGGTCGTCGATTCCGGCCCCGGCCTCACCCCCGAGCAGATCGCCCGCATCTTCACCCCCTACGCCCAGGCGGATCAAACCATCGCCCACCGCTACGGCGGCACCGGCCTCGGGCTCTCCATCTCCGCCGACCTCGCCCGCCTCCTCGGCGGCGACATCTCCGTCGAGAGCGACGGGCGCACAGGCGCCACCTTCACCGTGCGCCTCCCCGTCTCCCAGGGCAACACCGTCGCCGCAGGCTGACGAAGTCGGAAGTGGGAGCGCGGAAGTCGGAAGTTTTCTTTGGGCCGCGCCTTGGTGTGTGGAGGGGAGTTTTCAGACTGTGCGGGAAGGGGGGGGCGGCGTAGCTTCGCAGGCGCGGCCTTGGCGAAGGCGGAGGCGGGATGTTTCTTCAGGGTGCAGTCAGGACATCACTAACACATCAGGTCAGGTTCAGAACATCGGTAACACCTGATAGCATAGAGGTTACCCATTGGGGCGGGATGACCCTTGGGCGGAACAACCCGCGTTCCGGAAACTCATGGCCTCACAACCGACCCTAAGCACAGACTTTCAGACACATCCGAGCAACCTTGCCGATCTGGCACCGTTACCCCACCCCTACCCCCCGGCAGCCAGACCCCCGAAATGGCGAAAAGTCTCCTCACCCCCATCGGCAAACCCGACGCGGTACTTCCCACTTCCGCGATCCCACTTCCGACTTCGCCGCCCCGTCAAGGCATCACGCTGCGCAGGCGTTCGATCGCGGTGCGCCCGATCTCGAGCGGCTGACGCAAGCCCCGCATCCACAGCCGGGCGTCATTGCGTCCCTGCCGCTCGAGGCGGTCGATGCACGGCAGGTTCACGATGAGCGAGCGGTCGAGCCGCACAAAAGGCGGCTTCGGCAGCGTCTCCTCAAAGCTCCCCAGCCTCCGGCACACCAGCACCTCGGGCGTTCCCGCCAGCAGTGCCCGCGTGAAATCCCCGTCCGCCACCAAAGCGCGTATCATCGCCATCGGCACCACCTGCGACGACGTCGTCGAGGCCAGGCAGACCTGGTCGCCCACGCCCAGCGGCACCGCCGCGCCGCCCTCCCCATCCTGCATCCGCACCAGCCTCTGCACGGTCGCGGCGAAGCGCGCTGGCGTCACCGGCTTCAACAGATAATCCACCGCCTCCACCGCAAACGCATCGAGCGCGTAATGCGGCCACGCGCTCACAAAGACCACCCACGGCCTCCAGTTCAACCCGCGCAACAGCCGGAAGCCGTCCGACTCGCCGATCTGCACATCCAGGAAGACCGCATCCGGCTTCAGCCGCGGGATCGCCTCCAGCGCATCCTCCACCGTCGCAGCCTCGCCGATCAGTTCCAGATCCCGGTGCACGCCGATGCAGCCGCGCAGCAACCGCCGCTCGACCTCCACGTCATCGACCACCATCACCCGGATGCTCATTGTGCGCGCTCGCGTTATTTATTACGAAATTTCCCGAAACGACTAGCCACCCTCCGCTCCCGGTAGCAAGGCAATATTCCATCCCGTCGCAACCGACCGCAAAAAAGCGCCCCCTCGCCGCCGCCCGCTCCGATTGAAAAATGGAGGGCAGTGTGCAAGTCCTTTCATCTTGATGCGCTCCTGAGGAGGTGAGGCACTTTTTGGTGCGTTTTGGCAGGATGTCGGAAAGCTTCTCTTCCAATCAGCGCATCTTCTTTTGTATTGCCAAATCTCGCGGTCAACCGCCTTCCGGCAAGATCTCGCTCCCTAACCCGTTTTCGCGTTGGGCTTATTTGTTTTTGATCGATTTGAGAACGGCATTGATCGTCTTTGTGTCGCCGGTCATCTGAAACATATATGCCTCTCCAGTCGATGAGCGAAGCACCGTCATCACGCTGTCAAAGGGTCGGCGTTCATCTCGAACGATTCGCGTCTTGAATGTCACGTAGGGAATACCTGCATCGGTCTTTCCCTCAGAAACATCGGAAACCGATACCCAGTCTTTGCCTTGCGCCCATTGCCCGGGAACCTGCCCGAGGGGGAGGTCGGGCTTCACGTTTGGCCAGCGATACATGCTGAGTTGAAATGAAGCGGCGCTGTATCTAGGGAGAATGGAATCAGGAATATTGCCGGTCTGCGACGATCGAGCCTGCTCTTTTGCAGTGCCGGGCAATGAAACGAGGAAAGCATCTGCAACAGCGACATCCTTGCCAAAGGCTGCCTGGAGCAGACACAGAGAAGCGACGAGAAGGACAAGAGGTTTCATTGAATGAAGGGCGAGGTCTGAACAAAGGCGTTTTGCCGCCCAACGCAAACTAGGCCGGATTTCGGGCCATTGCCATCAAAGACCATCAAGGCCCGATGGTTCAGGCCGGAACGGCAGGTCGAACAGCACAAACCCGGCTGCGCCGCCGCTTTGCTTCCCTGCTGGCCCGCCGCCTGCCTCGCAACAAGGCGCTAGTGGCCGTGGCCCGCGAACTTTGCAGCTTCCTTTGGGCGCTGCTACGCCCTCAACCCTGTTACCAGAGGGAGAACACGTCCCCCTCTTCTCTAAGGGGAACAGCTTTTGACAACCCGAGGACAGACATGGAGCGAAAAGGATCCACGGTGGCCAACCTTCGATGGCATTATGAGGCCGGGCTCGCTACGGCGGACCCAACCCTCGATCTTGGACAGAAGACAGGGCCGCAGTGAAACAAAGTACTGCGAAAAGATCCCGCTCGCGGGACAACTCGCGCATATCAGCATACCAACCGCCGGGCATCTCACCCGCCTGACCTCTTCGCTCTCTGCCTGTTCTTGGATTCGTCTCGCTCGATTACTTAAACCTTCAAGTAATCGTTTTGCCGTGCCCGCTTGACAAAACGACAGCCATATCAATGCCATTCAGGCCTGACCCCTTCCGCCTCGCCGTCTTTCCTTCCTGCCGTTATTTTGGACAGTAGTGTTGCTCAAGCAAAGACGGTTGCCCGTCCGCTTGGCTTGGATGCATTAAGGGCCTTGGACTTTCGGCCTTTGAAGTGCTTTTTGAGGATTCTCATCTTCCCGGCTTTGGCGCACGGGATCTCACGGACCAAGACGGCGGCAGGGATGCGCAAATGATCGTGCAGCGCACGGATCATTGACAGGCTGAGCGGGCGTTTCCGGTTCATCACCTCAGAGACCCTGCTTTTCGTACCGATGACGCCTTCGAGATCCTTGCGCTTGAGACCGAGCTGATCCAGCCGGAAGCGTATGGCCTCGATCGGATCGGGATCTTCGATCGGGTGCTGCTTCTTCTCGTATTCTCCGATGAGCAGTGCCCACAGCTCCAACTCCTCCTCCTGCTGTGATCCCGGTTCCGCATCCATTAGGGATTCCACAAAGGCCAGAGCCTCCTCGTAGGCTTCTTCATCACGGATAATTCTTGCTTTCATAGCGGACTCAAATGGTTTCGGCATTTATCTTGTCGTACTCGGCATGGGTTCCCGCGAAGCGGATATAGACGATGCCAGTATTGTAGTGGATCTCTACGATGACGCGGTAGGTATTGCCCTTGATGTTAAAGACGACGCGGTTTCCCGGGAGGATATCCGCCGAAGGGTAGAGTCGCTTGATATCGTTGGGTTCTTTCCAACGCGTGTCCGTGGCTTCTTTATACCAGGATTTGAGAGACTGTTCGGCATCAGCATGTTTTTCCCAGAATTCCCGCAATGTCCTCACTGCGATTACTCTCATGCCACCTTCCCTCGGAGAGCGAGCAGGGTCAAGCTCCAAGTTCCCTTTTTGGGAACCTTTTTGCACCTTCGGGGCCTTTCGCTTCGCGCTCACAAATCCTCCTTCTTCTCCAGTCCCGAACGTGAAACGGGGTTAGCCATTTTGCACACTTTATTTTATCGGGGCTGTTCTGCGAATTCGAGGCATGCCTCGAACGTGCCTGCGTCATGAAATGAGTAATTCTCACGCTCCGAGTTTTCTTTTTCGGGATACGCCATAACTGGCAGCGCCCCTTCAAACGGGACGAAGGTTTGTTTCATTTCCGGCGCACTCGAGATGCCGACCGCGAGGTGGTTCAGTGCGATAACTGCCTTGAAGGCTACGCCATCCCTGTGAGCACGTCGCCTCAACACCGTTCCGTGCCTAGCGTGGACGTACGGGTTAATGATGGTACCGATGCCGGGATTTTTTAGGTGCCCGAGGCGCACGTAAAAATCAGCAGGGAGCTTACCATCCTTGAGAGCGTGAGCCATCTCATCGGATACGATCTTTTTGGCCTTCGCTCCAGCCTTTCCGATGCAGACGAGGATTTTGAGCGCCCACTTCCCAATGAGTTCCCCATGCTCCGCGGCAAGGTAGAGCAGGGTTGTGGATAGCCTCGGCCACTGGCGCTCGACGAGCATACCAACGTTTTTTCCGAACTCCCCTTCGAGGTCAGACATCCAACCGTTGTTGCATTCTCTGCAAACGTGGCGCGTGGTGAAAGCCAGTAGCCCGTGCGGAGGTCTTTCGATTTTTTCCTCTCCCGATCTCCATGCAACGACGAACGGCATGCCGTCCGCGCCCATTCGTTCAATAAGCCACTGGGCGAATATGTGCTCCCGGCTTCCCGCTGGATCACCGCAGAAAAGACAAACTTTAGCCACGGCTATTACAGCCCAGATGGCGCGTTTTCCTGGTCAGCGTTTTGCCAGTGGGAAAAATGGGGGAAGAAAACGGGGGCATCCATTTAATGTTGATATTCAGCGATCTGTTTTCGCGCTCTCGCCGTTTATTCGGCCTTCCTATATTCGCCTTCACCAGTCGGCGAGCTCATGCTTCCATTCTCAATATCCCGCTGATCCGATCCAGTCTTATTGTCGTCTCGCTCTGGATCATCGCCGCCAACTGCCCCTTTCTGCAATTCCTGCCATCGACACCTCGGCAAACACCTTCAGCCCGGCCTCGATCAGCCCCACCCGGCGACACTTGGCAGGCATCCCTCTCGGCCCTGCGATTCGTCACCCTGTCATGCAACCAGCCGCCCAGGCGTTTACTTACCTCATCCCTCCGCACCGGCCCGACGCGGAATCTCCATGAGGAGAAACGCCCGCTCCTTTGGAAGTCCTCACGACCTGTTGCCTAGGCATTCACTTACGCCGCGCTTTACCCGCCCGCACAAGCCCACAAAAATCCGAGGGCACGCCCATCCAGACAACCGGACGCCCAGGCAAATACTTACCTCCCGACCGCGCTCCCGATCCAACTCTGCCGCGCCGCCGTCAGCCTTCCCACGCCCCTTTGTTGCAACCAAGCGCCCAGGCGTTTACTTACCACCCCACGCCTGCGAAGCCCATCCGCCCTCACTCCCCGCCCTCGCGCCACGCTGTCTGAAAACTGAAACACTGAAAACTTGCCCCCTCCCCCGGCGAAAATAACGCTGGCAAAACGCGCCCGGCTCGCCCCTATTAGCAGGCCGCATTTTTTCCGTATCCGTGACCATTGCCCGCCACACGCAAAATATCCTCGCTGCCGCCGCGCTCGGCGTCGCCCTGCTCCTGGGAGCCGGGTGCGCCTCCGTGAGCGTGAAGGAGTCCAACTGGGTCATGGAGCCTCCGCGCCTGCCCACCCGCATCTACGTCGCCCCGTTCACCATTCGCGACGACGGCATGCGGGTCGACCGTCAGGGGCTGGAGCTCTACCAGTTTCGCCAGCAGTTTGCGCAGGACTTTGCCGCCGCGCTGGCGGAGCGGCTGACGAAAAACATCGCGCCCGCCCAGGCCGGCCCGCCGCCGCCCCGGCCCGCTCCCGGCACCTGGGTGATCACCGGGGAGTTTGTCCGCATGAACCAGGGCAGCCGCGCGCTTCGCGGCCTCGTCGGCATGGGGTTTGGCGGCACGAAGATGGAAACCCTCACGCGGGTCTGGCAGGTGGGTCCCGGCGGGCTGCCCGTCATCATCGGCGGCATCATCACCATCGGCGGGTCCGGAGCCGCGCCCGGAGCCATTCCGAGCGGCCCCTACACGGGCGGCCCCACGCTCGTGCTCACGGCATCATCGACCGGCCTGTCGTTCGACGCCAAGAGGTCGACGCGCATGATCACCGCCACCATCTCGGAAAAGCTCGCCTCCCTCGGCTACACGCTCCCCACCCGCCCCATGCGCCCGAAGCGCATCGGTTCGCTCCCCATCTTTTAGAGCGTTTCAACAAAATCCGTAACCGCATCTGAACAGCGGCACAAGGGGGTCGGGCCGAAAATCTCCCTGTCTCGGAGTAGATTGCATACGCGGATTGGGCGGCCCATGGAACGATCGGGGGCGATTCAGGATTTTGCGTGCCGTTGTCGTTGAGTGAAGCGCTTTCGCGATCCCAACCTTCCACGGAGCCGACTGGCCTTCCGCAACGATGTCCTTCGTTGCGTTTCCATCACACCTCCCTGTCAAATATGTAAATTATAGGCACGACCCCTTGCTTCTAGGGTTTGCGGCCGAGGAGGACCAGGGAGTAGTCGTGGCAGAAGTGGACGAAGCCGTGGTATCGCTCGTTCAGCGTTGCGGGGTCGAGGTCGGCATCCTTTCCGTCGGTGAGCCACTTGACGATGCTCTTGTTGGCAAAGTAGATGCGCTCTTCGAGGTGCGTACCGTCTTTGTTCCAGTCGAGAAAGACGAAGGCGACCTTGTTATCGGGGCCGAGATAAAACTCGGCGGTGTTGCCGTTGTTTTCGGTGGCGATTTTGACGAATCGACCGTCGCGATTCTTCCAGCCGGTCAGCGCGATGCCGTCGTCGGTGGTGGCGGTCAGTTTTTTGTAACTGTCGAGGTGCTCCTCGATGGAGTTGTAGAGCGCCTTTTGCGTGGACAGATCCTGGGCGACGGTGGTGGCGATCATCGCGAGAAATCCTGCCACCCACGGGAATAACCTCTTCATGCAGCTCGCTTACTTATTAATCCAACTGACGGAGAGGATTTGCTGGACGTCCATCTTCTGCCCGGCCTCGGGGAGGAGTTCGGTGGATTCCTTCCAGGTGACGCGGCATTTTTTGCCGACGAACTTCTCCGGGTCGCTGACGACGGCCTCGACGGAGGCGTCGGGCTTGAGGATGAAGTAGCTGGCCTCCTCGCCGGTGGCGTTGTCCTCCATGACCCAGTGGAAATAATCGCCCTCGTCGATGCGGAGGAATTTTCCTTCCGTGAACCGCTGGCCGGAGCTTTTGACCTCGGTGGTCTCGGTGCGGATCTCGACGCCCCTGGCCGGGGGTTCCTCAGGAGCGAGGATCTTGGAGTATTCCACGGCGGATTTGACGAGGGCGCGCAACATCTCGCTGTAGTCCTCGCCATGGAGGACGGGGGCGTTTTTCTCGGTGGAGACCCATTTGACGATGCTGTCGGCATCCATATAGAGGCGCTCCTCGACTTTCGCGCCGCCCTTGTCCCACTCGCGGTAGACAAAGGCGAGCTTGCCGTCGGGGCCGGTGTAGTATTCCTCGAGCAGCCCGGGGCTTTTGGCGAGGATCTTCACGGGGATGTCGCCCTGGCCGATCCAGCCGGTGAGGGAGGTGCCGTCGGGGTCGCGGGCCTTGACCTTTTTATAGGTATCGAGGTTTTTCTCGATCTGGGAATAGACCGCCTTTTGCGCGGACGTATCCTGCGCGCAGGCTGACGCGACGACGGCCAGGCAAACGGCCACTAAGGGCAAATACCTCTTCATGCGACCCGCTTACTTCCCCGATCCGCGGAAAAACGCAAGCGGAGACTGCGGGTTTTCGACGGGTCCGCTTTCCGGCCGGGCGCGGCGGGAACCTCGGGAGCGGGGGAAAAAAAAGACCGGGCGGGCTTTGGGGGCCCGTCCGGTGGCTTTGGTCATTGCTCGATGTGTCAGTCTGGTGGCTTCACCTCCTTTCCCTGGCGCGTCTCCGTGGCGGGGCGCGCTTTGATGAGTGTCGCGGGCGGTTGTCTCCTGGTTGGGCCCGCCAATAAATTCAGATCTCCTCGCCGACCTTGCTGATGCGGTCGCGCTGCTCGGGTGCGAGGTGCTCGGCCTGGACGTAGTCAATACGCTTGCGCCCCATGCTGTCGCGTTCGCCGAAGTTGCGCCGGCAGTCGGCCATGGCCGAGGCGACGAGCTCCTCGCGGACGCCTTCAAAGTAGACGTCGATGTCGGAGAAGTCCGGGTTGTAGGCTCCCAGCGTGAGAGAGCCGAAGAGCAGGACCTTGGTGGCGCCGTAACGGTCCTTCAGGTAGCGGCCGATGGAATGGGCCAACCTCCGCGCATAGGCCACAGGGATGTGATCCTTGAGTTGCATAAGGTGTTTCCTCCTTCACGTGATAGCGAGCATAAGGCGGGCCAAGTTTTTCCCGCCCCGGAGACGCGGACCGGGGGAGATCGTACTGCCTTGGCGGACAGGCACATCCCAGCCGCGCCGTGCGGAGGGGCGCTGGTGGCTGATTTTCGCCAAGGGTGGAAATTTCCGGCCACCCCGGGCAGGGACGAGAGGATTTTACATGGAGCCGCTTGCGGGAGGCGGCGGGTGATGCTAGGGGAGCGTGATGGTCGGGAAGGTGATGCATGGAGGGTATTGGCTGATGGCGCTCGCGGTAGCGCTGGTGCTGGCGTGCGGAGTGGCGCGCGCGGCGGATGTGGAGCAGGTCTATACGATCCAGCTCGAGAAGTTTGACCTGCCTGCGAGCGGGGGCGGGACGTACAGCAAGTACGGGATCTGGCTGTCGCTGGGCGGGTCGACGACGCCGCAGGTCTTTGAGTTCGACACGGGGGGCGAGGGTCTGTACGCCGCGCACTCGGCGGATGCGGCCTGGTGGGGGGCGGACGTGACGGAGGAAACCACGTCGATCGACAAAAACTTCGGCAGCGGGCTGGAGTACACGGGCAAGGTGGCCAAGACGAGCGTGGCCTTTTACAATCCCCACAGCACCACGCAGGTGCTGGCCACGACGGCGGCGGATTACAAGGTGGGCAAGTCCGAGCACATCGTGAATACGGACACGAGCACGGATCTCTGGCCGCCCGAGACGGTGGGGGGAAACCCGGCGCCGCCGGTGGATGGCAAATTTTACGGCGACTTTGGCCTGAGCCTGAAGAAGGGGGATCACGGGATCGAGAATGTCTTTGCGCAGCTATCCTATGGCGGCGGGGTGACGGCGGGCTACATCGTGTCGCTGGGCGAGCGGGGTTCCAGCCAGCAGCCGGGCATCCAGGTCGGGCTGGCGGCGAGCGACCTAACGAATCCCGACACCGTGTGGTTCACCATGGCGGCGGGGCCGGCGGGCGACACCTTTGAGCACTCGGGGCTGGAGACCTATGCAGCCGAGCTGATCTCGGCCTCGCTGTATCTCTCCGGTGCCGGGGGAAAATCGGCGACTTTGACCGGCCTGGGTCTGAATCTCGACACGGGCAATGGCAGCCCGGGCATCCTTTACCAGCAGGACTCGGCGGATGAGACGGCACTCACGCCCGTGAGCAATGTGGATGTGGACGGCAACCTGACCGGCCTGCAGGACGGTCTCCAGCTCACGCTGGTGGGCACGGATGCCAATGGCAACAGCGTGACGCTGGACCAGTTCCTCACCGGGTCGACCTATGGGACGAATCTCGTATGGGAGGAGTACCGCGGCGACGGCCAGGAGACGTACATGAACATCGGCCAGCTCCTCTTTGAGAAATACGCTGTCACTTATGACCTCGCGAACGGTCAGCTCGGCCTGACGCCCTACGCGGTGCCGGAGCCGGGAACGGCGGGTCTGCTCCTCGGCGGTGCGGCGGCGCTGCTCGCGTGGCGCTTAAACAGACGAGGCTAACAGAAGGCAGCGAAGGAAACGAAGGGACGGCCTGGTGCATGACTGCCGCCGTCCCGGTGCGCTGGGCGCATCGCGGAGGAGAGGGCTTTGCGGTATTGCGCAGAGGTGGGCGGAGTGTTATCTGGTGCTCACTAAGGATTCGTCGACTTATGAAAACCTTGCTTTGTTGTCTTGGTCTGCTGACTGCGATGTGTCTGCCGGGGCTTTCTGCGGCGGAGACGGTCCGGACGCGCGGACAGTATCAGGCCGGGGTGTCGGACTATCTCCAGGCACATGTTGCGAAGGTGTCCCTATCGGGGAACCGGGTGGTGCTTCACGGGGACGGCGAGGTCTTTGCCTTGAAGGGTGACAAACAAAACATCACGGGCTTTTCCGAACTTATCGTACTCCATCAGGCAGGAGATTCCTTTGTGGCGAATTTCGGAGCGAGGGAAGGAGTCAATACCATACTGACGCTGATAAAGGCGGATGCGTCGCGGATCGAGCTGCGCTATCGGGTGATGGGCGCGCGCAGCGGTGCGCTGCGGATGGACGAGGGAACGATCATCCTCCCTGCGGCGAAAACCGACGGGAGCGCGTCGGGCTCTCCTGGCGGCCCGGGTTGACAGGCGGGACGGTGTCGCCGTCGATCCAGCGGCCTGCGATGAGGGTGACCTTGGGGTGGGCGGGGAGGCCGAATTCGTTGCAGAAGATCTTGCCCGCCACGAGCTCGACGAGGGTCGCGCCGAGCAGGTCGGAGTCTTCCACCACGCCGCTGTAGGGCTCGCCGGGCACGGAGGCGAGGCAGGCCACGGCGAGATCCTGCGGGATGCGCAGCCCCATGCGGCGAAACCAGATCATCTCATGCCCGGCGGGGCAGATGATGGCCTCGGGCCGCCATTTTTCGTACCACTTTTTAAACCTCGCGTAGGGTGCCTCGTCGGGATTGCCTGCCATGAGCGGGATGGCGGCGGCGGAGGGGTGGAGATGCTGGCGGCCGAGGTAGGCGTGGAGCCAGTAGCTGTTGCCTCCCGAGGCGGCGGCCTGCGGCAGGCACATGCCGATGCGGCGATAGCCCCGGCGGTGGAGTTCGTCCCAGACGATCTCGACATTGCGGAGGTGGTGATTGGCCACCACGTCGACCTTGGCCTGCTGCCAGGAAAAGCCATTGGCGACGCAGGCAAAGCGGGACCAGTCAAAACACGGCGTCTCGTCCCGGAGGCGGCGCGGCGCGGCGAGGATCATGCCCTCGATGCCGCGGGCGGAGAGGATGCGGTTTACCTTCTGGTCGCTCATGCCGGTCTGCCGGAGGTAGAAGCACTCGGCGTGAAACCCGAGCCGTTCCGCGCGGGCGGTCATGCTCTGGTACTGGCGGCGATAGACTTCGTGAACCAGCCAGTCCTTTTCCGATTCGGCGTCGATGATGATGGCGATGCAGCCCTTGTCCTGGAGCGGCCGGCCGGAGCGGATGTGCTGCATGAGGGCGGAGACATAGGCATTGGACCGATAGCCAAGGCGCTCGGCCTCCTGCCTCACACGCTCGCGGGTCGCCTCCGGGATGCGCGGATGCCCTCTGAGGGCGAGCGATACAGTGGTCTGGTTAAGCCCCAAGGCTTCGGCGATGGCGCGTTGGTTGGGCATGGGGAAGGTGTTGGTCATCGTGATGACCGGACAAACAATTGCAAGGGAAAATGGCGATTTTAGAGTGGTTCCATCATGAAGTCCCCCTATCGGAACTCCCCGTGCCTCGCCGTGATCCTGTGCGCAACCCTGACAACGTTGCTTTTGCCCAAGGATGCATTTTCCCAAACGACCTACACCTGGAGCGGCGGCGGCGCCGACCAGCTTTGGAGCAATAGCGCAAACTGGTCCGGGGGTACGGCGCCTGCCGGAGCCTCCGGGTCGACGGATGCCATCGTCCTCGGGCTCACCACGGGAGCCACTGCCCCGGTGGTAGATGCCCACAGCCCGTGGTATCTGCAGACGCTGTCCTTCCTGTCGGGCGCGGGCAATGTGACGCTCACGGGCAACGACCTGAACTTCACCTCGACCACCGTGGTTTCGACGACCGTGATCAATGCCAATGTCGCAGGGACCTTTAGCCATTCCATCGCTAATAATATCACGCTGGCTAACTGGAACGTCATCCGGTCGGGGACGCAGTCGGGCGGCAACCTGACGTTGACGGGAAACATCACATCCGGCTCGGGATCGAATACGATCGTGTTTCGCGGCGTGGGCAATGCGTCATCAGTCACGGGCGTGATCGGAGGCTCCAGCACGTCGAAGGTCAATGTGCAGAAGTTTGACAGCGGTACGTGGACCTTTTCCAACGCGTCCAACCGCATCGCCAGTTTCATCGCCGGAGGCGGAAAGACCGTCATCGGCGGCAACAACGCCCTGGGCGATGGAGTGGTGCTCTCGATCGGAAACACCAGCGGCATCGGGAACATCCAGGTCGACCTCAACGGCTACTCGCAGCGGCTCGGCGGCCTCACGGGCGTGACGAACGACAACGCGAGCAACCGCGAGATCGTCACCAACTCCTCCGCCACGCTCAGCACGCTGACCTATGAGCGCACGACAGCCACGGGCAACCAGACTTTCGGCGGGCAGATCACCGGCAACATCGCGCTGGTCAAGCGCGGGTCGAACACGCTCACGCTCACCGCCGATGGCATTCATGCCAACTCGGGTGAGAATACCTATACGGGATCGACCACCATCGCGGAGGGAACCCTGCTGCTCTCCGGCGGAGCGGTCCTGAGCAATACCTCGGCGATCACAGTGGACTCGGGAGCGGTCTTCGATGTGAGCCAGACCACGTCGGGCTTCACTGTGAAGGCCACCCAGTCGATCGGCGGTGCGGGCAAGGTGTTGAGCACCTCCAAAACCCTCACGCTCAACGGCGCACTCAAGCCATCGGGCACGCTGACCGTGGATGGCGGTGCGTTGGCGCTGGGAAGCTCGGCCACGTTTACCTTCACACTGGGCACGACGAGCGACTCGATCCTGCTCACCAACGGGGCGACGCTCGCCCTCGGATCGGGCACCCTTGGGTTCTCGGACTTTGCCTTCACGACGGGCGCGGGCTTTGCCAGTGGCACATACGTGCTGATCTCGGGCGCGTCCTCGCTGACGGGTTCGCTCGATGCGGCGAATCTCACCGGTTCCCTCGGCAGCTACACGGGGACGCTCGCGATCGACGGGAGCAATCTCGTGCTGAACGTCGTGCCCGAGCCCGGCTCGACCGCCCTGGTTGCGCTGGGATCTTTGCTCGTTATTGTGATCCGTCGGCGTCATTCTGTAGCCTGAACCCTCCCCTCCTTCCCCCATGACCACCTGCCGTCAACGCGGCTTTTCCCTGATGGAGACCCTGGTGTGCGTAGCGCTCATCGGCGTATTGAGCGCGGTGCTGCTGAGCGCGACCCGGAACATCCAGGGAAAAGGCAACCTCGCCCGCTGTGCCAACAACCTGCGACAGATCGGAGCCGCGGCCAACCTGTACGCGGGAGAGCACAACGGGCGGTATCCCACACTCCCCGCCACCTCGAGCAACTGGGATGCCTACACCATCTGGAACAACCCGGGCGGAGCGAAGCAGTGGATGTACTTTGGCAAGCTGGTCGAGGAGGGGTACATCACCGACGGGCGCGTCTTTTATTGCCCGACGGCGCTGCCCGGGACCTTTGACTACGCGAGCCAGTGGGGAGCCAGGGTGCAAGGCAATACAGTGAATGGGGGCTTCCGCATCGGCTATCTCCAGCGGGTGGCCGACACCGAGCCGATGCCGGGCCAGATCATGGCCACCGGGGGGCGCAACCGCATCCTGATGACGGATAACTTTCGTGCTGCCAACTACAGCGGGCATCCGTACGCCACCAAGAACACCATCGGCCAGCGCTGGGTGAATGCCCTTTTCTCCGACGGGCATGTGGTCTGCGACAGCTCCGGCAACCGCTGGGCGCACACGCTGACCGGCTCGCTTTACGACGAGTGGGAGAGGAATCCCTGATGCGTCCGGCACGACTTTTACCATGACCCCGTATCATTTCAAACTTTCCGGTCTCCTTTGCGCGCTGGCGCTCACCGTGCAGGGTTGCTCGCGACCGCCCGAGGCGGAAAAGCCGGGGGAGCTGACCTTTTACAGTCGGGCCGTGCGGGATGCGAAACTGTCGGCGGAGGCGGACCCCGCCATCCAGAAGCGGCTGGACCGCATCCTGGCCGAGGCGCGCTCGATTCTCGCGCTGCCTCTCGTGCGGCGGGCGGGTTCCCTCGCGGAACTGCGCAGCGCCCGGGACAACCGAATCGGTTCCATCGACAGCCGCACGGATGTGGTGAGCCAGACCGACCCGGCGAAGGCAGAGATATTCGCGCTCTCCATGGCCGATACGAACACCGCCGGGCTGGTCGCCCGCGAACTGCCGCTGCTGGCCGCCGCGTATGAGATCACGGGTGACAAGGCGTTCCTCGACCGCGTCGTCAGCCAGCTCAGGGAGGTCGTTTCCTGGCAGCCCCTGCAGCGTCCCGGCTGGACTCTGTACACGGCGAAGAACTCGCTTCCCGCCGGGGGACGGGATGGAGTGTGGCTCTCCACCGGCCTCGGCATCGCTGCCATCGTACAGACGCTGCAAGTCCTGCCGGAGGGTGCGCTCCCGCCGGACCTCGTCGCCGCGCTGCGCCGCCAGCTCGCGACCGAGATGGACCAGAGCGTGCAGGATTGGAAAGACCGCCTGCCATGGTTCGTGCGATCGGACAAGGTGGTGACGAATCAATGGGTCGTCCCGTCGAGCGGGATCGTGCTGGCCGCAGCGTATCTCGGCCGGGGCGAGCATGCGGAGGCCTACGATCTCGGGATGAAGAATCTCGAGGCGACTGTCCAGGCATTTGGCACCGACGGGTCGTCCTCCGAGGGCGCGATCTATGCCGCGCACTGGACGGCTCCGTTTCTCTTTCTCGCCTCGCGGGCCGCGCAGGATGCGGGCGATGACCGGCTGGCGCAAAGCCCGTTCCTGAGGAATTTCCCCAACTGGCTGGCGGGAGCCTTTCAGCCGGGCGGCTATGTGGTGAACTGCTTCGACGGATACACGGCGCTCCGCGGCACGCAGCCGCTGCTGCTCCCCGATATCACGCTGCTCACGGTGCTCAGCCAGTCGCCCGCGCTCATCTGGCTGCTGCAAAATGAGTTTGGCCCGTCCATGTCGCCGCTGGATCTCTACGGCATCATGGCACTGAGCCTCAATGAGACCTCCGCGGAACCCCCGCCGCTCTACGGTGCCTATGAGCGCGCGGCCTGGGTGGTGTGGCGCAGCAGTTGGCAGCCGGATGCCTCGGGCGTGTGGATACGCGGCGGGCATCGCACAGACTTTCACGATCACAATGATCGCGGGCACGTGAACTTTATCGTCAATGGAAAGGCGGTCCTCATCGAGGCGGGAACGCCCACCTACAGCCTGCCCGAGAAGGAGGCGGAGTTTAACTCCGTGCGTGGCCACAATGTCCTGCAGGTCGGCGACGAGATCCTCCCGCGCAAGCAGCCAGCGCCCATCACCGTGCACCGATTGGATGCCCAGGGCGGCGATATCACCGTGGAGGCCGGGGCGGGATACCTCAACGGTTCGTCCAAATGGGTCGACGGCGCGGGAGAGACGCCTCGCGGCTCCCTCAACCCCGTGCGCTGGACGCGCCGGGTGACATGGGATTCGCAGCGCATGGAGGTGACGGACCAGGTGATGCTTCCCGAGGCCGAGCGGGTGACCTTCCGCTGGCATCTGGGGTCGGAGCAGCCGCTGGAGATCGCGGCGGGCGCGGATGCGCTTTCATTCCACGCGACCCTCCCGGCGGGAGTCATGAAATTCCCCGGCTGGATCTCCCGCGAGAACCAGCCCCTGGTCGAGGGTGTGGACTGGCAGGCTCCGGAGAAGGATATCGTCAATACGCCATCGGCGACATTTGCCATCACAGCGGACCAGCCGGTCGAGGCCCGCCAGGAGAAGGGGATGGATCACGCCTTCAAGTTCCGTCTCTGGAAACATCAGCACACGACGCTCGTGGTGCAGTCGCGGGAGAAGGTGCAGGCCATCACGATCAGGACTGTCATCACAGCTCAATAAAGAAAATGGACCTAAGAATTGGTGTTATCGGATGCGGCGGCTTTGCGGGTTATGCCCACGGCCCGGCCCTGGCGGCCCTGGCCAGCCGGGACCGGGGAATCACGCTCGCCGCCTGTTGCGACCTCGACGGGGCGAGGGCCTCGGAGTACAGCCAGGACTTTGGGTTTGCCCGCGCGTACACGAATCTCGACGAGATGCTGGACCAGGAAAGCCTCGATGCCGCGCTCGTCCTCGTGGCTCCGCGCCACACGGCCTCGGTCGTCGCGAGGGTCATCCCGCGCCGGGTGCCGGTCCTGCTGGAGAAGCCACCGGGCCTGACCCTGGGGGAACTCGATCACCTGATCCAACTCGCCGACGAGCACGGCGTGCCGACGCAGGTGGCCTTCAACCGGCGGTACATGCCGCTGCTGCGCGAGGCGAGGGCGATCCTCGACGGGGATTTTCCGCCCATCATGGAGATTCATTACGAGCTGATCCGCTTCGACCGGAGGGACCCGGATTTTTCCACCACGGCGATCCATGCCATCGACGCGGTGCGGTTTCTGGCGGGAAGGCCGTTTCAGGTCGCCACCATCCGGTTTGGCGACTCGGGAGAGGGGAGCGGTTCGGCGGACGCGACGATCTTTATCGAGGGCGAGGATGGTCTGTCGGCCATCATCCAGATCCAGCCGCGGGCGGGTCTGGTTTCCGAGGGCTTTAGGCTGCATGGCGTGGGTGCTTCGCTGGTCGGGCAGATCGTCGGGCCGGGCGGGGCGCACTCCAGCGGCAGGCTCGAGTATTGGAGAGACGATGCGTTGAAGTATTCCTATCAGGACGATCAACTGCCGTTTGTGGAAAAGCATGGCATTTACGGGGAACTCGCAGCGTTTTGCGAGGCCGTGACGGCGGGAGTGCAGCCGTCTCCGACTCTCGCGGAGTGCAGGCAGCAGGTGGCCCTCATGCAGGCGCTGCGCGAGCGGGTTTCGCGACCGCTCGATCTCCGCGACCTCGCCGAATCCCTTTGTTCCGCCTAGACTTTACTACTGATGAAACTCCCCCTTTGCATCCTGCTCCCTGCCTGCCTGTGGTCTTTTCCGGTTCATGCCGCCGAAAGCATCACGGAGAACTTTGAGTCCGTCACCTCCGGCAGCTCCGCCGCCGCCGCGGGCTGGCAGTTCTTCGCGGGCAAGGGAACGCTCGACCAGCTCACCATCACCGAACCCGCGTCGCCGGATAATCACAGCACGCGGTGCCTCACGGGAGCGCCGGATGGCCCGGACATCCAGATTTACAAGGCCTTCCCCGATTCCTTCGATGCTCGCGATGTCTCCCGGGATATCGACTACTCGGTGAAGATCCTTCCGAGGGCGTCGGGGCAGAAGGTGCCCAGGCTGCTTTTCGGAATCCGCACGAACGAGGAGAAGCTGGCCTACCTGTTTGGCGTGGAGGGTAATGACTATTCCACGGCAAAGTTTGCCTTTCGCGTCGGGTCCAAGGTTTCCCAGGACTACTTCCCGGTCGGCCATCTTTATGAAGTGCGCCTGACCATCGGACTCGGGGCCGGGTTGAAGGAGGCTGCGGGCTCGCTGTCGGTCAGGGATCTCACCGCAGGCCAGTCGGACTGGACGCCGGTGGACGACCTGCAGAACGTACCGCTGGGCCTCACCGAGGCATTCCTTCCCGAGAAGTGGAGCGACTGGCTGATCCGGGGCGAGTATCGCCGTGAGATCGACGATCTCACGCTCTCGGTGCATACCGGGCAGAATTAATCCCCCCAGTGCCTCCCATCACGACATCCGCGCCGCCCGGGCACGAGAGCTCGACCGGCCGACGGTGGAGCGCGGGCACGCTTGTTTACACGGCGGGCGGCCTCGCCGGACTGTTTTGCCTGCTCCTTCTGGGGGACTTTGCCTGGTCGATGCGCGACCGGTCGGTCGGCCCGATGGCCGGGTGGTATCTCGACCACCTGGGAGTGCCGAATATCGTCTTCTCCCTCCTGCTCAGCTCATTTCCCGCGCTGGTGACGCTCATCGTCGGGCCGATCATCAGCGTAAAATCCGACCGTCATCGCGGGCGGCGCGGAAGGCGAATCCCGTTTCTTCTCGTCACCACGCCCATCGCGGGGTTTGGCATGGCGGGGCTGGCGGTCACGCCCTGGCTGTCGGCGTGGCTGCACCGGCAGTTCCCTCAGGAAAGCGAGTGGCTGATTGCGGTGGTGTGCTTCGGGATTTTCTGGGCGGCCTTTGAGGTGGCCACCGTGGCCGGGCAGGCGGTCTTCGGCGGGCTGATCAATGACGTCGTCCCGCGCGAGCTGCTGGGGCGTTTTTATGGACTGTTCCGCGCGGTCAGCCTGATCGACGGGATGATCTTCAACTTCTGGATCATGGGGCTCGTGCCCCGGCACTTCACCCTCATCCTCGTGGTGATCGCGGTCTTTTACTGCGCGGCCTTCACCTGGGTGTGCCTGCGGGTGCGGGAGGGGCAGTATCCGCCACCGCCTCCGCCCGCGCGGCGGAAGGGAAGGGCGGGAGGGTTTCTTGCCGAGGTGAAAACCTACCTGCGGGAGTGCTTTGCCAGCCGGTATTATCTCTCGGTCTTTCTCATGCTCATGACGGCGGGCATGACCTTCAGCCCGGTCAATGTCTTCAGTATTCCCTATGCCCGCAGCCTGGGGGTGGACATGGACATGTACGGGAAATCGCTGGCGCTGACGTATCTCATCTCGCTGTGCCTGTCGTATTTCCTGGGGTGGCTGGCGGATATCTTTCACCCGCTGCGGCTGGCGATGGTGACCCTGGCGGGATACGGTGTCGTGACGTTATGCGGGGCGTTTCTCGCGACCACGCCGACCGCGTTTCTCATCCTCTGGGTGCTGCATGGCGTGCTGGCCGGGAGTTACTTCAGCGGTGCGGCCTCGCTGGCCCAGCGGTTGTTTCCGCACGAGAGGTTTGCGCAGTTTGCCTCGGCGGGCGGCATCGTGCTGTCGCTCGGCAACATGGTGCTATCGCCGCTGGCGGGCTTTGTCATCGACAGCCAGGGAAACGACTACCGGCAGACCTTTACCATCGCCTGCATGCTCGCCGTGACCGCCTTTTTCTCGACGGTTCTCGTCTACCGCCAGTTCCTCAGGCTCGGTGGTCCGAAGGATTACGCCGCTCCGTAGGCCTGCGGTCGGTGCGGGAACGACCCGGCAGAGCTAGATGAGGAGGGCGGCGCAGGCATTGGGCTGCGCTTATCCGTCCTGGCGGAAGGAGTCGACGAACTGGCCGATGCCGCCGCATTCCGGAAGGGCCATGAAGCCGTGGTCCTTGTACAGTGTGGGGCAAAGGGGCTGGCTCTCCTGCAACTCCCGCCACTCGCGCCAGAGGGCGTCGTACTCGGCGATGAGGGCGGGGATGGCGACGGTATTGCCATATCCCTGGCGGATGGCGGCGAGATCGAAGCCGGTGCGGATGATCGTGTAAAGGATGCGGCCATAGTCGCAGGAGACCGTGGCAAACACGGCGGTCTCCGGGTCGGGGAAGCGGATCTCGCGCACGAGCCGGGCGATTTCCTGCCAGATGGCGGCGGCCTCGTGCTTCTCGGCCAGGACGCGGGCCACGGCGGCGGGCGAGTCGGGCAGCGGCGGGGTGCCGAGGAAGTGGTCCCGGCACCACCAGCCCTCGATGTCGGCATGGGTGCCGCGCTTGCCGCGCACGACGGCGTCGGCGGAGAGCAAGCAGAGCTCGCGGAAGCGGGCGGCATCCTCGCCGGAGAGGCCGAGGCGCTCGCGGGCGTAGCGGGCAAAGACGGCCTCCTCGGATTCCCCCGGGGATTGCAGCCACGTGCTGAGGACGTGGGTGTTGAGGTCGATCCAGAGTTCGTTCGCGATGTAGGGGCCCTGCCAGCCGCCGCCGCGGCTCCAGGTCCAGGCTCCGGCATAGAGCGGGTGGCGGACAAACTCGCGCAGGGAGCGCATCTCCCCCGGCTCCATGATGTGGCGGTACTCCTCAAAGCCCTCGATGATGCCGTGGGCCACGTAGTGCGGGTACGCGCCCTTGCCCTCGTATTCACGCTGGCACTGGATCTCGACGATCTGGCGGTGGCGGCCGAGGCCGAGGAAGCGGCTGAAGCGGTTGCCGCGATGGAAGTCGTCCTCGCAGTGCTTGTCGGAGATGATGAGGTTGCGATGCGGCTCCACGGCGGCGCTGATGAGCTGGTAGTTTTCGCTCGTGGGCCGGTCAAAGCTCAGCCACGTGCGGAAGAAGACCTCCTTGTCCAGCTCCTCGCACACGACCTCGCGGAGGAGATTCATCAGCGGGATGATGGTCTCGCGGGGATTTCCCTTTTCCCGGATATGGCCGACGTGATGCGGGGCGTCGTGCAAGTAGGTCTCGCCGACGCGCACGACGATGCCGTCGAGATCGGGGAACTCGCGGAACATCTTGCGCAGTAGGATGGTCAGATAATGCCGCGTGCGTTCGTCGCGCACATCGCCAAAATGCTCCAGCCCCGCGCGCTCCACCAGCCCGCGAGGGAAGAGCACCATGTCGCACTGGCAGTAAACCCGCAGCCCGGCCTCGCGCGCCTCGCGGTATTTCCTAAGCAGTTCCTCTCTCTTGCGCTCCACCCAGGCGGCAGCCTCGCTGCCCTCGGGGAAGATGCCGGGATCGACATCCGACCAGTCCACGGCGAGCTGCGCCGACTCAAAGATCATGAACACCCTGCCGCCGTAGCCGAGCGCGGCCAGCGTGGAGGGCGAGGTGTAGGCGGAGACACACTCCGGCTCGCCGGGGTTGTGATGCACCATGTCGAGCAGGTGCTCCGGCTGCGCGGGCGATGGGAGTGGATGCGCCGGGGCGGCGGCGGGGCGATGAGGGTGGGTTTCGCGAGCGGTGAGGGTGGGCATGTTTGGAGGATGGGTTGCGCAGGGCAGGGAGCGCCTTCCAGCCGGGTGCCGGAAAGAAAGGCAGCCAATTCGCCTTGACATCTTTTCATCTATCAGTGAATTATCGTTCACGCAATCGTTAATTCAAATGCTCGAATCCACCCCCGAGAAGCAAAAGATCACCATTCGCGAAGTCGCCGCCGCCGCAGGCGTCACGATGACGACGGTATCCTCCGCGCTGCATGCGAGGGGACGGGTGAGCGAGGAGCAGCGGCTCCGGATTCAAAGGATCGCGAGGGAGCTGGGCTATCAGCCCAAGGTGGCGGCCCAGATGCTGCGGGCGCGCACGACCTCCCAGATCGGGCTCATCCTGCCGATGGATGCCAATACGCACGAGGGGCTGGACGGTCATGCCACGCCGATCCTCCTGAATTTTGTGCGGGCCTGCGAATCGCGCGGGCTGCGCTATCACGTGGAGTTTTTCAGTCCCAACCAGCCCTTCTCTCCGCCGGTCCAGGTCTCCGGCGGGATGGTCGACGGCCTGCTGGTCGGGGGCTATGTGGGCAAGCCGCTGGAGGAATGGCTGAACGCCTCCGGGTGCAAGTGGGTCTCCGTGGATGAGCCGGCGGACTACTGTGTCGTCTCCGCCAGTGATGAAGGCATGTACCGTGCGGTCGAGCGCCTGGCCGCGCTGGGGCATCGCCGCCTCGCCTACACGGGCGGGCCGCTGCACTACCATTCGCAGAAAGCGGCCTACGATGGGTTTTTGCGCGCCGTGCGGGACTTTGGCATGGATCTCTCCGGCGAGGGCCGGGTCGTCCACTTCGACGATGTCTCCCGCCCCAGCCTGCTGCAGAAGGCCTCGGAATGGGCGGCAGAGGTGCTGCGGCAGCCCGCGCCGCCGACAGCGGTGCTCTGCCACGATCTCGTGCATTCGCGCGGCATCGCCTACCGCGTGATGAAGATGGGTCTGTCCATACCGGAGGATCTCAGCATCATCGCCGTCGGGCCTGCCACCGTGGCGGAGCGCGATCTGCCCTGCATGAGCACGATCCAGGTGAATTTCCAGAGCCTCGTCGAGAATGCCATGAGCCTGCTGGAGGGCGCCATGCGGGGAAAGAAAAACCTCCGCAAGGTCGTCCGGGTGACTCCCGAGCTCGTCATGCGCCAGACCGTGGCCCGCCCCCGCCCGGCGTAGCAGGCCGCCCCAGGCTCCCCCTTTCCCAAACACCAACCCCACCTCCCGAAACCCCCATGAAAATCATGCAGACCAAAAACGCACTGTTCAGCATCCTTGGTGCCGCCGCCATCGGCTGGGCCGCCCCTCAAACCCAGGCCGCCGTGGTCATCAGCACCGGGTCCCAGCCGACGACCGATGTGCAGGTGAGCCAGGCCTCCCATGACGTGGGAATCTCGATCGGCTGGCGGTACGATGTCACCAGCGGCCTCCGCGATGTCGGGCAGTCCTTCCTCGCGACATCGGCCTTCTCGCTTGAGGCGCTCAGCATTTTCGTCAATCAAACTCAAGCGACTACGAACGCAGCCCTCCAGAATGCCGTGATGACGCTGACGATTTTCTCGGTGGCGAGCAGCACCTCCTCCGGCACGCAGGGCAACCCGGCCAACGGCACCGTGGTCTCCACCCAGACCGGCACGTTTGCCTCCGACTTCACCGTCACAGGCAATACAGCCAACAGTTGGATCACCTTTTCCCTGGATACGCCGGTGAGCCTGGCGGCAGGCGGCTCGTACGTGTGGATGCTCAGCTTTGAGAATCAGGCGGCCAACCGCGTGGTCACGATGGCCTTTCTCAATGGCAACACCTATGCCAATGGTTTCGCCTGGGTCTCGACCGACGGCTCGACCTACTCGCTGCTCAATGGCGTGAATGCCGATACCACCTTCATCCTGCAAGGCACCGCCGTGCCGGAGCCTGCCACCGCCACGCTCATGGCCGCCGCCGTGGCGCTCGGCCTCATCTGCCACCGCCGCCGCACCGCGGCCCGCCGTATTGCCTGATATGAAACGCTCCCCCCTCATGGCCTGCCTGGCGCTCGGGCTGGGCTTGCTCGCGCCGAAAGCCGCCCTCGCCGACGGGCAGGCGCTGCTGACCGAGAGTTTTGACTCATCCGAGCAGGCGGCCATCCGCTGGACGCCCTTGAAATCCAGCCAGCCCTGGCAGGTGGCCGGGGGCGAGGCGGTCCCGGGCGGAGCCGTCATCTTTGACCTGCTGCGCACGAAGGATTTCACGCCGGTGACGGGTGGGGCCTTTGACCTCACGGTCATGGTGCGGTTTGAGTCGGCCCTGGCCGATGGCAACAACCGCCTCATCCTCCAGATGCGCGACAGCGCGAACGGCGACGGCTACGAGGTCGTCCTCTCCCAGGGCACTGCCAACAACACCCAGATCGCCGCCATCGCCGGCTCGTCCACGAGCACCCTCACGAAGGGGCTGATGGCCAAGCCCTTCACCTTCCCGGTCGATGCACTGACGACCATCCGCTGGACCCGCGCGCCCGGAGGCGAGATGAAGGTCTATATCGACGGGCAGGAGTACCTCAGCGGATTCGACGAAAGGTTCCACCGCTTTGACGTGCTCGCGATCGGCTCGCGAGCCTACGCGCCCCAGGGCGAACCCGGTCCCTCGGCGATGCGCCATTTCTTTGGCAGCGTCGAACTCAAAGGCGACTAGCCCCCTCATGCCATGAAGCCACCCCTCCCCAGGACGAGCCGCGGATTCACCCTCATGGAGCTGCTGACCGCGATCCTCATCATCGGCGTGCTCGTCAGCCTCGCCGCCCCGGCTTTGAACAATGCCATCCGCAAGGCCCGGTCCGCCGCCTGCCAGTCGAACCTCCGCCAGCTCGGCCTCGCCACCCGGCTTTTCACCCAGGAGAGCAACGGCTACATGCCCGACATCGGCTGGTGGGCGCAGGAAATACTCCCCTACGCCGGGCCGGAGAAGCCGTATCGCGACATCTTCTGGTGCCCGGCGGCGACGCGGGCGGAGTGTCCCGTCATCGCAGGCCGCACGCTCTCGGTGTATCGGAACAATCAGCTCATCCCCCTCGGTTACGGGATCAACGCCAACTTCCCCAGCAACAACGGGCAGTACGCGTATGGCAACTACGGCACGCGCGTCCCCGAGCGCCGCATGAACAACATCCCCAACCCCTCCAAGGTCGTCCTCTACCTCGACCAGGCGGGCGGATACGCCAATCTCTTTTACAACACCCAGGATCGTTTTTCGACCCGGCACGCGCCCTCGTCCGACCCGAACAGGATGGGGCTCAATGCGGTCTTTGTGGACGGGCATGTGGAAAGCCTCTCGATGACCTACGACACGGCGGCGCGCTCCCCCTGGCGCAGCATGTTTGACGCCACCTGGTAGTCCGCTCCTTCCCTGATGAAATCCCTCCGCCTTTCCTCGATCCTCCCGGCGTTTCTCGGTTGCCTCCTCGTCGGCTGCGATGGCACGTCGCACCCCGCCTCGCCGATCCCCTCTCCGGCAGCCTCGCCGCAGGCCGCCGCCGTCATCCCCGGCCCATGGTTTCATCCTGCGCCGTTTGCCTGGGCGCTCCAGGAGATCACTCCCGAGAGCCGTCTCGCGCCCTCCCAGCCCTGGCGCACCCTGGTTGCCTCGGGCGAGACCGACCCCATCGCGGTGGACTGGAGCGCACTCAAGCCGCGAGCAGGCTGGCAGCATGCCGTGGCCTCCCTCTCCGCCGGGCCGGGCGAGCCTTCCTTTTACGAGCAGGACTTTGCGGCCTCCGCGCCAGTGCTCACTCTGCCTGCGCTGCCCTCGGGCGGGTATTGGCTGAAAGTGAGTTTCGCAGGCGACGGCTGGGCCGCGGGAAAGAGCTGCTTCCTCAATATCCTCGAGTCCTCTGTCGCCGATCTCCCCCGGCGTCAACTGCCCGGCCCGCTGCTCCGGGTTCGCACGGCGGAGGGAGCCGTCGTCGTCTCCGGCGCGCCGCCCGCCGCCCTCCTGCGCGTGATCGTCTCGGAGCTGAATGGCCGCCGTATCGCCGCTTTTGAAGCACCCGCGCAGCGGAATGCCGGGGAGCAGGTCATACCGATTCCCCAGGCCGGGCCGGGAAAGACCGTCGACGTGGCCGTGCTGGCGGACGAGGGCGGGCGCATCACCGGGCGCGACAGCGTCTGGCTGACTGTTCCCGGGGATTCCTCCGCCCCGCCGACCTGGCCAGCACCGGCGGGTCCGGCTCCCTCCATCTTTGACTATCCCTCCGGGGAGACCGTCTCCAGCCAGGGGGTCTTCGCCGAGCAGCGCGCCGGGCTGGATCTCCAGGTGGCGGGCATGGCGGCCCGGGGAAGCAAGGCGATCCAGCTCTGGATCACCTGGGGCGCGATCGAGCCTGTGCTCGGCTCCCGCGACTGGAGCAACCTCGACGCCTACGTGAACTACCTCACCGAGCGCAACATCCCGTTCACGCTCGCGGCGGCGGGCAGCGTCCTCTTTGGCAACGGCCCTACCGCGATGTGGGGAGACTGGGCGATGAACCACGAGGGCCGCTACAAAATCTGGCGCGACCAGCCGGTCGTGAGTCCGTCCTCCGCCGCCTATCGCCAGGCTGCCGCGGAGTTCACCCGCGCGCTCATCCAGCGCTATCGCGGCAACCCCTGCCTCGCCGGGTATGTCTTTCTCAATCAGGGCACGGATAGCGGCATCTTCCAGGAGCACTATGACTCCATCCTCGACTATTCCGCAGCGGCGCGCAGCGACTTCCGCGCGTTCCTGCAACGCCGCTACCCCTCGCTCGACGCCCTCAATGCCGCCTGGAGCACCACCTGGCCCTCATGGGAGGCCACCCAGCCGCCGCTCCCCCAGCTCGACCGCGAGGTCAACCTCTCCCCCGCCTGGCGGGACTGGACAGCCTGGAAGCTCGAGACCTATCGCCAGTGCTCGGTCGATCTCTTCGATCCAGTCGTCGCCGCGCTCGATCCCTCGCGGCCCGTCCTCCACTACAACGCAAAGACCGGCCCGTTTGAGTACAACTTTCACGACCTGAAGGTCCCCCACTGGGGCACCGCCGACGGCGCGGGCGAGGACTACCGCATGGCGCGCATCAACAGCATCACGAAAAACTGGAACCTCTGGCGGCAGACCGAGTCCCACGACGTCCCGCCCGCCAACCTGCGCTACCTCTCCGACATGTGGGCGGAATCCCTCCGCAACGGCGGCAAGGACATCCGGTACAACCTCGTCTTCAACTCCATGGCGTCGAGCTTTGCCACCGCCTACCCAAAGAACGCGAAGCTCCAGGACGCCCTCGCCTGGTGGTCCCGCACGGCTCCGCTCCGCGCCGCCCTCACCGCGAGCACCACGACCCCGCCGCGCCTCGGCGTCTTTCTCTCCTGGGCCGACATGCTCTATCGCATCCGCGTCTTTCGCTGGTACACCATCCCCGGCAATCGCGCCGAGGAGCTGGTCCGCCATGAGGACTTTCTCCCCGTGACCTGGCTCTCCGAATGGACGCCGGAAAGCGCCTGGAAAGACGTGTCCGTGCTCCTCGTGCCCGAGGATGCCCGCGTCTGGAGCGCAGGCCTCGCCGAGCGCCTGGGCAAATACGTCAGCGAGGGCGGAACCCTCGTCCTCTGGGGCAGGAGCGGGCAATACGACGCCGGTAACGACTCCTCCGCGCCACTCCCCTGGGCCGGGGCGCTCGGCCTCAGCGGGCTGCAAGCCCAGCCCGCCGCCCCCGGACCGGGAGGCTCGGAATCCCGGGTGGAACTTGGCGAGACGCGCGCGCTTTGCTCGCCCGCCGTGGAGGTGGCATCCGTCCCGCCCGGAGTCGAGCAGACTGTGGATGCGCGTGGCCGTCCCGCCGTCCTCTCCTGGGCGCATGGCCAGGGGCGCGTGTACTGGTGCCTGTCGGAGACGCCCGGGGAATCCGACCGCCTCGTGGCCCGGCTCCTCCAGGACGCAGGCGCTCCCCGCGAGACGCTCAGCTCCAACCCGCAGGTCGACGCCTTCAGCGTTTACCGCGACGGCGTGCGCTACGTGATCGTCAACCGCTTCCTCGGCTACGGGGCCAAGGCCGACGACATCCCGGTCACCACCCGCATTCGCGTGCCGGGGCTGCCCGCAGGCGACTGGACCATCGAGGCCCTGGTCCCTGAGGATCAGCCAAGACAAATGACCGCCGGGGAGCTGGCCGCCACCGGCTGGGAGGCCAGCCTCCTGCCCTCCGCCCTGCAAGTCTACGCCCTGCGCCCCGCCCGGGACTAATCTCCAGGCCCGGGGCGCTCCGCCGCGGCGGAGTGGTGTTCGCAGCGCCCGCCCGGGCGGCTGCACGGTTTCGGAAGGCGTCGCCTTAGCTCAGGCTGTGGAGGCCGACGACATTGCCCTCGGTGTCGCGGAAGATGGCGATGAAGCCGTGCTCGCCGATGGAAAGGCGGGGCTGCAGCACGGTGCCGCCGGCGGCGGGGATGCGGGAGAGGACGCCGTCGAGGTCGCCCTCGACATTGAGGTAAATGAGGGTGCCGCCCGCGCCGGGGCCGAGGCCCTCTTTTTTGACGAGGGCTCCGCCGATGCCGTTTTCGTAGTCAAAGGGGAAGATGGCCATTTCCATCCCGCTATCCGGATTCTCGGGGGCGTCGAGCTCGGTTTCCAGGATGGAGGCGTAAAAGGCGCGGGCGCGGATGAGGTCGGCTACGTAGATGTCGAACCAGTTGAGGGCGTTTTTCTTGCTCATGATGTGATGTGTTTTTTGTGTGGAGTCCGCGCGGTTGTGCAGCGGACGGGGGGCATCATGGCAGGGGCTACTGACAACCCTATGTCAGCAGGGATTTTTCAGGCCGGGGGACGGCGGTGAAAATCCGCGAGGCGCTCGGCCTGGGCGGCGACGCGGTCGCGCAGCTCGGGCGGGGCGAGGATTTCCACCTCGGTGCCGTGGGAGAGCACCCAGGGGGTGATCCAGTCGAGATTGCCGATCTGAAAGCGCAGGACGACGCCCTCGGGCGTGGCCGTCTCGGTGAAGCGGCCCTGCGTCCAGTGGCGGCGCACGCGATCCGCCGCGCGCGGGGTGAGGCGCAGTTCCACGTCGATGCCGTGCACCTGCTCGCTCCAGGAGGCGATGTGGTCGGCGAGGGAAAAGGTCTCATGCGGGGCGAAGGTCTCGTCGCGCACGGCGAGCGAGACGATGCGGTCGGTGCGAAAATCCCGGTAATCCTCGCGGAGTCGGCAATACGCGATGAGGTGCCACTGCGAGGAGTAGTACACGATGCCGAGCGGCTCGACGGTGCGCCGCGTGGCCTCCTCGCCGCCGCCGGTGCGGTAATCCAGCGCGACGACCTGGCAGCGGGCGATGGCGTGCTGCAACTGCGCGAGCGCGGGATGGTGCGGGCGCGGGCCGCGTTGCGAGGAGATGAAGAGCGCGGTGGATTTCTCCAGCCGGTCGAGGTCGCCCTGGTGTCCGGCGGGGAGGACGGAGCGGATCTTGGCCAGAGCCGAGCGCATCTGCTCGTACAGCGAGGCGTCAGCGAGATGGCTCACCAGCTCGGCCCCGAGGAAGAGCGCCCCCGCCTCGCCCGGGGTGAACGCCACGGGCGGCATGTGGTAGCCGCGTGCGATGCTGTAGCCCACTCCCGCCTCGGCCACGATGGGCACCCCGGCCTCGCCCAGCGCCGCGATGTCGCGATACACCGTGCGCAGGCTGATCTCAAAGTGATCGGCCACCTCCTGCGCCGTGATGACGCGACGGCCCTGCAGCAGCAGGATCATGCCGGTGAGACGGTCGATGCGGTTCATGGGGCGGAGTGTGACAGATTTTACAGAAGGTCGCAAAGGACACAAAGGAGAAGGCAGAAGGAATAAACAGAAGGCAGCGAAGGGAGCGAAGGCAAAGACTGCAAGTTTTCAGCGGTTCCGTTTTCAGACTTGGCGCCCTGGGGCGGGAAAACTCGGGCGGAGTTATCCGACAGAGCCGATGGAAAGCCGGGAGGCGAGCCAAATGAGGAAGCCGAGGAGAAACAGGGCGGCGAACCATGGGACTGCCTTGATCAGCATGGGGCTTGGCTTAGCAGGGTTCCCCGGGGCCATGCAATACTGGCGGGACTTTCCAATCGGGAAGATTCTCTCTAAGAAAAGCGCGCATGGTGCGTTGTCTCGGTATGAGGCGGATGATTTTTGCGCTGAGCGTGTGGCTCGGCTTGGGGCTGGCGGCGAGCCGGGCGGAGATTGCTGCGCCGGAGCTGGTGGAGCTGCCGTATCGCGTGGTGCATGATGAGATGATCTTCCTGCGCGACAAGGATGATCGCCGCTACAGCGTGTGGACGGATGATCCAGCGAAAGTCCCCGCGCTGCTCGCGGGCTTCAACCTGGGCTTTGACGACCTGCTCCTGAAAAAGGGCGAGGTGCTGGTGGTGTTCCTCCAGGACGACATCACCCAGGTGCTGACGGGGGTGTTTTATAACAAGACGGCGCGGGAGTGCTTCGCCGACTATGCGTACGCGGACATCATGCTCAAGATCGGCCCAACGCCGGAGGGCAAAAAGCGCAGCCGGTTGACGGTGGTGATCTTCACCCCACCCGAGCGGCCGAGCCATATCGGGATGCGAGCCACGGTGCGGGGCGGGCTTTCGGAGGCGGTGCCTTAGCGATGCGCGGATGAAGTGTCTGTCCGGCTGGGGCGAATAAGCCTCGCCGCACGGGAGCGAGCCGGCTAAGGTTTTCGACGAATTTTCCCCCGATGATATGAGAGTGATTTCCCTGATAGCGGCTTTGGCTGTGGCGGTCCTGTGCGGCGGGTGCAAGGACGCGCAGAAGCGACATGAGCAGGGGGCGAAGGGCGTGGTGGAGTTTCACGAGCTCTACAACGCCGGGAAATACGCGGAGATTTTCGCGGCGGCGGATGCGGGTTTTGGCAGGTCGATCACGCTGCCGGAATTCCAGCAATTCCTAAGCGCCCAGCATGACAGGCTGGGGAAGGTGATTCGCTCGACGGAAAGCGGCTGGGGTGCGAGCAGCCAGAGCGGCAAGACCTTCGCGGTCTCAATGGAGGAGGGGTTGCAGGTGAGCGGCGGCAGTGACAAAGACTTCGTTACGCTAAGCCAAAAGACGACATTTGAGAAAGGCGAGGCGGCGGAGACTTTTATCTTCGTCATGCAGAATGGACACGCGCTCCTTTACGACTACAGGGTCGAGTCACCCGACCTCATCGAAAAATAAGGCCCGGTCGAGGCTGCGCCGGTTTCGTGAGGCAGAGGTCGAGATACTCCGCTCCGTGGGAAATCGACCGCTCCACCCCCTCAGAAAAATCCTTCCCGCCAGCGGGGTGGCGGTGTAGTGGGAGGGGAATGATCTCCCTTGGTAGGTTCGTGTCGGGCCGGGCGCTTTGCCTGGCGGGTGTGGCGGCTTTGACCCTGGGCGCGGCGCAGGCGGCGGAGCCGGTGATGAAGGAGCGCACAAACCTGCGCAATCAACGCTACGGCGAGATCCTCGTCGTGAAGGGCGGGCCATGGAACTTCACCGCCACGGTGTACAATACCGTCGGGCTCAACGATTGCCCCGAGGCCGCGTGGAAGAAGCTCGACGCCAAGGCGCTGAAAAAGGAACTCGGCGCAAAGATGGTCCTGCTCAACGGGCCGCGCTATTTCATGATGGACTCCAACGCGCTGAAAAACCCCGGCGGCGTCTCCACCTTTGACGGTCTGCAGGCCCGCCGCCTCGCGACGGTCGACATCACACTGCCCGACATGCTGCGCGGCCGAAGCAAGCCGTACACCGGCAACACCGTGAACCGCACCACCCGCTATGTCTACAAGGCCGGGCGGCCCGTGTATGAACTCGTCTCCCCCAAGGGCGACGTCTACGTGATGCAAAGCTATTCGCTCCAGGTCGACCCCACCCTCACCGCCGCCGACCTGCCGAACCTCGGCAAAAAGCTCAAGCTCCCGAAGGGCTGGCAGTACCGCACCGTGACGCCCAAGGAAGACCTCGTATTGACCACCTCCGGCACCGCCACCGTCCTGCAGGACGAGCTCTTGAATTCCTACCAAAAGAAGTAACGGGGAGACGGCAAGTTTTCAGTGGTTCAGTTTTCAGACCTTGCGTGGAGGCGTGGCGTGGCGGGTTTGATGCGGACGGGTCGATGACGACGCGATCTGACTGAAGATTGAACAGAAGGAAGCGAAGGGAAAGAAGGGCCAGGCCGGAAGGCATTTTTACAAAAGGCCGCATCTCTGCGAAGGGCGCGCGGCTTTTTGGGGCGGGACTTTTCGCGCAGAGTGCAAACGTCGGTATTTTCACGGCGCTTTTCCGCTTGTATGATGAAATCGGGTATCGAGAGTGTGTTACCAGTCGCCCAAGCGCGGTAGATACAGAAAACAGCGCTCAAGGTGAAAACGGACCATGGCAATCACATCTCACCAAATTGATCTCTGGCTAGCATCTCCTTCTGAGAACCAGACTTTGGAGTTCAAGGAAGCCAAGACGCAGTTCGATAACAAAAAGCTGTATGAGTATTGCGTGGCCTTGGCGAACGAGGGCGGCGGCCACTTGTTGCTCGGAGTTACGGACAAGCGGCCGCGAAACGTGGTCGGTACCCTGGCTTTCAATGATCCGGTGGCGATGGCAGCGAAGCTGTTCGAAGCGGTAGGTTTCCGCGTGGACATTGAGGAGGTGCGGCATCCTGACGGGAGAGTAGTGGTTTTCCATATCCCTTCTCGTCCGCGCGGAACAGCCTATCATCTGAATGGGAAGTATCTGATGCGTTCAGGTGAGGCGTTGGTCCCGATGTCGGAGGATAGATTACGCAGCATATTCGCTGAAGGCGGACCGGACTGGAGTGAGGAATATAGCAAGACCGGACTCGATGGTCAGGAAGTTGTTGATCTACTCGACACACAGGCGTTCTTCGAATTGATGAGGCAGCCGTATCCGACGGATCGCGCGGGAGTATTGAATGCCTTGGCAAATGTGCGGTTGATTGACCAGGAGAATGGAGCCTTTTCAATCCGCCGTATCGGCGCGCTACTGCTGGCAAAAAGACTTCCTGATTTCGATGATCTGGCTCGGAAAGCGCTTCGTTTGGTAGTCTACAATGGGAACTCAAAGCTCGACACCAAGCTTGATGAGACGGTGGCGAAAGGCTACGCCGTTGGATTTCAGGAGACAATACGTTTCATTATGGGGCAGTTACCGCAGAATGAACGGATCGTCGACGCGTTGCGCAAGGAGGTTACGCTGGTGCCGGAGGCAGCCATTCGCGAAGTGGTTGCTAATGCGATGATCCATCAGGATTTCTCCGCGAAGGGAGCCTCGATCATGGTTGAAGTCTATGCGAGTCGCGTGGAGATATCGAATCCCGGCCAGCCGTTGGTGCCCGTGGAGCGATTTATCGATGGATACGAGTCTCGCAACGAAAGTGTGGCTCGCATGATGCGGCGAATGCACATTTGTGAGGAGAAGAGCAGCGGTATCGACAGAGTGGTGCAGACGGCGGAAGTTTACCAATTGCCTGCACCTGTTTTTCGGACTGACTTTAGACGTACTAACGTAGTGATTTTTGGTCCCCGGTCTTTTGAGGAAATGGATCGTGATGATCGGGTGCGAGCCTGCTATCAGCATTGTTCGCTGAAATGGGTGATGTCGGAGCACATGACCAATCAAACTTTGCGAGAACGGTTTAGTCTGCCAGAAGCCAAGGCGGCCACTGTTTCTCAAGTTCTTTCGGCAGCTCTGGAGGCCGGGGTGATCAAACTCGATGAGACAAGCAAGGGGTCTCGAAAGTTTGCCCGGTACTTGCCATTTTGGGCCTGATTTTATTTAAGGACAAGACAGGTCTGCCAGACTTTTTTTATGTAACTATCTCAAAATCAATTATTTGTTTATTTAATCTCATTTTAAAATCCAATGAACAGTCCGCTTGGCCGTAAATGCCTTTGACCGACAAGAGGCTTTCGGAAGAAGCCTCCAGGGAGAACCGTATGGAGCACGCCGGGCGAGGCTTTGCGCTGGGCGGCGGAGCGCGGGTTTGCTAAGGTTTGGGCGTCATGAAGGCGTTTCGCCGGAACGGGGTGACGACCGCTGGCAAGGGGGTGTTGGGCCTGGTTTTGGTCGTGGTGGCCGGGTGTGCGCTGCTGGTGGCTGCGGTCGAGGCCGGACAATGGTACTCCTCGCAGGCGGCGCGGCGGGATATCGCGGAGATTCGCGGGATTTTTGACCGGGCCATTGCGGACGGGACGGCTCCGGCTATCGCGGCAGGGCGGTACGTGATCGGTGCGAATTGCGATGGAGGCTCCTACTGCATCCAGTATCGGAATGCGGCGGGCGAAAAGCAGGGGTACTTCGTGAGCCGGAGCGGGCGGGACAAATGGGAGTTTCAGCAACTCGCGAACGGCTCCGCGCGGCAGGTCTTTGTCCGCGAGCGGGTGGAGTAGTGCAGTCTGGCTCCGGGCCGTGATAACGCACCGTTTCTGCGATGTGTCGGAGGAGGTGCGGCGTACTTGGGTTACGCCATTCCTCAGGGGCGTGATGGAACGGAGTATTAGGCAGATTGCGTACTCATGCGTAGCCCTCCGCGCGATGCTGCGACTACGTCGGGATGGGGCCTTCGTTAAGCGCCGGAGGGCGGGGGTTTTTGGGATTCTCTTTACGCGGGGGTGCGGGGGAATTACAAACGGCGGCGATGGCGCGATCGTGGGTTGGCTCTGTCGACTCCCCGCTCTCCGCCGGCCTTGGTTTTTCTCACCCACACTCCCGCCCCTTACTCTCTCACCTCTCATGAAAACCACCCGATTCGCCCTCGTCGCCGCTGCGGCCCTCGCCCTCGCGAGCACCAGCCACGCGCAGCAGAAAGCCGTCTCCGGTCCCGCCATCACGGGCACGATGGAGATCACCTTCAAGACACGCATGCCGGGGCATCAGGACTCCTCGGGCGCGCCGAGCAAGGATGTCTTTGACGAATACAAGGTCGACCTCGTGGCGGGCGCGATCGGCATCAAGGGCAAGATCGAGCGCACGCCGCGCCTCGTGAGTTCCGTGCTCGGGCGCGAGACGCAGAAGGGGAAGATTTTCTACCAGCTCGCGTGGAACTTCAAAGGCACGTATCTCGGCGACTGGCTCGGCACGGTGGTGACGAACGACCGCGGCGAGTACCTGTGGAACGGCAGCGGCGATCCGGCGTCAAAGCCGCGCATCCAGATCCAGACGGTGGGCAACCAGGCGGGGTTCACGGATTACTTTGACGGTGTGATGATCGGCAAGGGCGCGCAGGCGGGCGGGTCGGCCAAGTTCTTCCGCAAGCTCGCGGGCGGCAAGGTGGCAGTCTATACGGCAACAAACACGGACCCGATGGATTTCCGCCAGCTCGTGCTGGCCAAGGGGCCGCTCGGCGCGTATGGCCGCGTGGCGGTCGACGGCAAGCTCATCTACGACCGCGAGAGCGGGAGCTGGATCACCGAAGGCATCAACCTCACGCCGGAAGGCTCGAAGACGCCCGACAAGGTGACGGGATCGATCCGCTGGATCGAAGACCCGAACCGCGCATCGAATGGCAAGGGCCAGTACGTGCTCAATCTCCGCTGGAACGAGGACCGCGTGCAGCCCTCCGACGAGACCTTCACCGCCGGGCCGGTGGATGAGGAGTCGTTCTTCGCCGTGGACAAGTCGAAGCCCGGCCTCACCGGCACGATCGACTACGAGGACAAGCTGAACTCCGACGGCTCGCCGGTCTTCAGCAAGGTCACCTTCAACGTGGTGGCCAACAACCTCGAGCGCGGCCAGATCCTCGCCTTTATGAAGCTCTGGCTCGTCGGCGTGGGCCCGCTCAATGACGAATAACCCGGCGGCGGTTCATCGAAAGGCTAACACTTTTTCCTTATACTGAAACATGGCTATCTTGCTCGCACTTCTCGCTTTCGCGGTCCAGGTCTTTGCCTTCAACATGGGGAGGCTGATCCCCAACGTGCCCGGCATCAAGGGGGTGCCCGGTCGGGTGCTCGACTGGATCGTGATCCTCATCGGCATCTTCTTTTCGCTCCCGACGCTGCTGCTCACCCGGGCGGACTTCGTTCCCGTGGCGATCTGGTCGGTTTCGTGGATCGGGGCATACTTCATCGGCAACATCCCGAACAAGGCCATCAACAAGATCATCTTCGTCCTGTGGTTCCTCGCCACGGTCGGCCTGATGATCTGGTTCATGCCGGAATAAGTCGCGGCGAGGGAGAACGCATCCTCGCCAGGATTCAAAACCGCGTGCCGGAAACTGGGGGAGGCTTTGGAGACGCCCGCTCCCCATTCCGGGCGTTCATTGCATCCTGCGGCACCGCTGCAAAACACGCTAGATAAACAGCGCCGGGCTGACCTTGAAGCGCTCGGCGAGGATGCGCAGATGCGGTACGGTGAGGTTGCGCTCGCCGCGAAGGATTTTTGCGCCGAGGGTGCGGTCAGTGCCCAGGAGGCGCGAGAGGTCGGCGGCGGTGAGGGCGTTTTCCGCGAGGAGGTACTTCAGCGCGTCGAGAGGAGGCAGGGGGTTCGATTCCCGCCCACCCGGCTTCGCAGCCTCGTAAGCTGCGACGAAATCGGCGATGACGCTGAAGTAGTCGGCCTGGTCCGGCGTGAACTCCTCCTCGTAACCCGCCATGGTCTCCAGAATCTCGAGGGCATTGGCATAATGGCCGCGATCATGAATGGGCCGCGGGACGAGCAGGCGGCAAAGCCCCGTGTAGTCGGCAGGCAGATCGGCAAAGCGGAGTATGCGGGTCTTGGTTTTCATAGGTCGTCCTTCCAGGTGTCTTTGCTGTACTCGGCGTGGGTGAGAAAGCGCAGGGCAAATACGATGGCTGTCGTATAGTGTACGGCGGCGATGAGGCGAAAGCGGTTGCCAGCGATGTTGAATACGATCACAATGCGCCCGCTCGCGACTCTCACCTGATCCGCAGTCGAGAAAGTGTGACGGAGGTCGGCAAAGCTTTTCCACCTCGCCGCGAGGACCACCGTCCGCCAACTCGACAGCGAGGATCGCGCCGTCGCATGCGCTTTGATCCAGGCAGCAATAGTGGCTGGCTTGATCAGGCGCATTGAGGACAAAATGTCCTCTCTAGGGCCAGGCGTCAAGCGGGATTTGCCAGCGGGGCGGAATGTGCCAGAGTGGAGGCATGACGACGGACGGTTTGCAACCGGGCGGAGATCGGTCTGCGGGGACGTGGTGGGTTGGGGCGGCTGTGCTCTGGGTGGTCGCGGTGGCGGGGTTTGTCGCCGTGCCGCTGATTTTTCACGACGAAATGCAGGCCCGGGAACGGGCGCATCGCAGCGAGGCCGAGGTGGCGCAGGTCTTTGGCGCGGCGATCGACGAGGGGCTGGCCCCGGCGGCGGTGCGGGGGAATTTCGCGGTGGCGGGGATGTTCAGCGGCCAGATCTGCCGGGTGGACTACACGCTCGCGAATGGCGAGTGGGCGGGCTTTCTCGCGAGGCGCAACGCGGCGGGCCAGTGGAGATTTGAGGACGTCTTTCTCACGGACGGCGTACGCCGGGGTTTCGTGCATGGCGGTGCGCGGAACTAAGCAAGGCTTTGCTTAGGCCGGAGAACTCTGGCAGGCTGCCGGGGTGATGAATCTGGCTTCATTGACGATGCTCGCGGCGATGTGGTGCGCGGGGCTTTCGCTCACGGATGTGACGCTCCCCAGCGCGGAGGAGGCTGTCATGCGGGCGGTCGAGTGGCCGGACGCGGTGCGGGTGACGTCGCGGGAGAGTGATGATGTCACGATGAAAGGGGCGCGGGTCTTTGAGGTATCCGCCCGGGACGCGGGAGACGACGCTCCTGTCGGCCTGCAAATTCAGATGCGGGCGTGTCCGACGCTGGAGGAGGCGGCGATGGCGATGCAATCGGCGACGCGCTTCATTGCTGCCGGCGGGCGTTCGCGGCAGATCACGGGAGCGGACGAGAGCATGGAACTTTCCGACGCGCTCCTCGTGCGCAAGGAACGTGTCGTTTTCGTCATCCAATACGGGCGCAAAGCCTCGCGGGAGTACGCGCAGGAAGCCGTGGCGGCCAGGGTGCTCGACGCCATCGCTCGCAGCGCAACCGAGTAGTCCGGCGCGATGGTTTACGGGTTCTCCCTGCGGGCAAGTTTTTCCTGGGCGGCCCAGAGGCCTGCGGACGGGGTGCTGATGTAAAAGACCTCCTCGCCATCGGGCAGGATGTTCCAGCCTTCTTTCATCGTGCCGGGGGAGTACCGCTCCAGCATTTCATCGAGCGGAGCGTAGGCGTAGTTCACCCCCTCGATGTCCTGTCGGCTCAAGCTCCTGGTCGCATAGCGGATGGTGAAGCGCCCCTCGGATGAACCGTGCAGCAAATGCGCGGTGCCGTGGGCGATGTCGCGCAGGTCGGCCTCGGTGCGGTAGAGGCCGAGCACGCGTTCGGTGCCGGAGTAGCCGTATTTGCGGATGAGGGCGTCGACCTCAGGCTGTTCGCCGAAGCGCTCGACGCCGGGGGCGATGATGAGGAGCTCGCCGCCGTCGGCCATGGCCATGCGGGTGCGGTAGACGGCTTTGTTGGCGACCCAGGTGGCGCGGAATTCGTCGGCCTGCATCACGGCGACGATCTTTTTCACGGGTCGGTCAAAGGTGGTGATATTCTGGGCGCGGCTGCGGCGGGCGGCCATGAGGTAGGTGTCGAGATCGTCGCCGACATAGACGCCGGAGTGCACGAGTTGGTTCTGCTCATCTCTTTGCATCACTACCTGCATAAAAACGTCGGGCAGATGTCCGAGGAACTGCTCCTCCGCCCAGTTGTAGCAGGCCCGAAGGGGCGTGATGAGACTGCCGAGATTGTTTTCGATGCCGTAGACGGCGGCGGCGATGTGGGAGGCGCAGATGGTTTCCTTGCCGCCGAGGCCGATGAAGTAGTTCTTGTTGTGATTGGCAAAGCCGAGGACTTCATGCGGCACGACGTGGCCGACGTTGATGATGAGGTCCCATTTTTCCGCGACCAGCATGGAGTTCAGGTCGATCGGGATTTCCCAGTCGGCCTTGCCCCCGGTGGTTTCGGCTACCTTCGATGCGGGAATGACGCCGACGCGGGTGACGCCGTTGCGCCAGTCGTGGGCATGGATGCGATGGTTGGGGATGCTGCCAAACATCCAGCGGTTCTCCGCCTCGGTATGCGGCACGTGCTGGCCGAGGGTCGGTATGACGTGCGTGTCGCAGGATCGGGGGAGAAGGTGGTAGAGCGTCTCGGTGATCCACCCTGCGCCGCTGTGGGCGCGGGTGAGGTCGGGAGGAAGGAGCAGGACGCGGCGGAAATCGCACTTCAGGCGGTCGCGGGCTTCATCCAGCAGGAGCTGGCAGAGGGACTCGACTTCCGCCCGGGAAATGGACGGGGCTTCGTGATGGAACCAGGGCATGGCGGGATCAGGTGGCGGGCGGCGGCGGCGCGCAGGGAAACGCGACACCGCACCCAGGCGATGAATGGTTGCCGGGCTTGAGAAAAGACCGGTTAGCTAACCCAGATGTAGATGCCGCAAAGGACGATGGCGACTCCGGCGAGGCGCACCACGAGAGGCTTGGAGAGCTTCTGGATGGCGATGCCGATCCCGATGCCGACGCCATGCAGGAGAGCCGTGGCGAGGATGAACCCGGCGGCAAAGGCAATACCGGAGGCGGACTCAGGCATCTCCTCGCCATGGGCGTGGCCGTGGCAGATCGCGAACAAGCCGACGATGAGGATGCTGGCGGCCAGGGGCAGCCGCACGGCGGCGGCGATCAAGACCCCGAGCGTGAGCACGGAAATGACGATGCCTGTTTCGATAAAGGGTATCTGGATATGCATCATGCCCAGCAGCCCGCCAAAGGCCATGACCGAGACAAAGGTGAGCGGCACGGCCCAGATGGCGCGGCCTCCCATCTGCGCGGCCCAGAGACCCACCGCGATCATGGCGCAGATGTGATCCAGCCCGCTCAGGGGATGGGTGAAGCCATGGTCGAAGCCATAGGTCTGCCCGACTCCCACGTGAGCGTGGGCGAGCGATGGAATCAGCAGCGCGGCAGCCAGGAACAACGCGCCGCGTGGTACTACCGTGAACGTCTTTTTCATCTTCATTCTCAGTCATTGGCCGGACTGATGACGGATGGTCTGATGTTGCCGGCTACGAGATCGCTCCCGCCATCGCCGTGGTAGGTGGCTGGCTCAAGCACATAACTTTTGCGGCGATTTGGTCAATGAAGAACTCTCTCCACCGAGGCAGAGGCGGGGGAAAAGACGCGAGTTTTCAGTGGTTCAGCTTTCAGGCTTCACGCGGAGGCGGTGCGGCGGGACTTCGTTAGTGCGGCCCTGCCGGGGAGACCTTTCCGATACAGGGCAGAATAATGAGGAAGCAAAGGGAGCGAGGGGTATCCCTGTTCCCGAACCGGGTTCCGCGACGCGGGCGGAGCCAGCCTTGCGATGGTCGCAAATGGGCTGGGCATTTGCCCGGCGGGGACTAAGCTTGCGCGATGAAGTTTCCCCTGGTGCTTGGTCTCCTGTGTGTCGTGGCTGCGAGTGTGTGGGCGGATCAGCCGCGGAAGGTGGTGAAGCCGCCGCCAGTGGTGAAGGTGTTGATCATGTCGGGAAAGACCAAGGTTGCCGATTTTAAGGTGAGGGCGGACGGTTTGAATGCGACGGCGGGGTGTGCTTCTTTTTCCGCGCTGCGGAATCGTATGGTGCCGACGGAGTGGGATCTGCCGATGAAAGTGCGCGGCAGCGATGGAGCAGTCGGTTATGTTCCGGCGACGCCCTCAGTCTTTGAGCTCCGCCCGCTCGGCCTCACGGTGCGCGCCGTTGCGGAGCTGAAAAAGGGACTCGTGGTGCTCAACTGTGAAATCACGCAGGCGGAGGGCCGGAAGCTGCCGACCCTCTACGGCGAGGGTGTCGATCAGGTGGATACCGGGGATGGCCGGGTGGTAAAGTTTCGCAAGCGGGAGGGTGACGCGGGCACGGTGACGAGCGAGACGAGTTTCCAGCTCTATGCGAAGCCGGGCAAGACCTACACGATCCCCGTGCTCTTCGGCGGCAAGACGGTGAACTGGCGGGTGACGTGCACGGTGGAGCAGCCGTGAGCCGCCTCGCCGGGCGCAGGCGGCAGCTTGCTCAGGGGGCCGGTTTTTCCTTTTCCGCGATGCGCTTGAGGATGTTGTCGGCGGAGAAGTAGCCCTCCCCGGCGGGATTGTAGCGGCGGACGTAGGCGGTGAGATCGAGGACGGGGATGGCCGTCTTTTCGAGGCGGATTTCCTGATGGGTCGCGACCTTCGCGGTGGTGAAGGTGATGAGGCCGGTCACGACGATCTCCTTTTCGCTGCTGGAGAGGATTTCCAGGTGGCCGGAGATCCGGGTCGGGTTGTCGTTCTTGTCATTCCGGGCAAAGTTATTGATCAGTCGGAAGCGCTGTGAGTCGGCCTCGGTGAAGTCGATGGTCCGGGGGGCGAGCGAGTCGAGGATCAGGACAAACTGGAGAGCTCCGCCGGTGAAGTTGCTCCACGGGCCCTTGGGGACATCGGTCGAGCCCATTTCGAGGAAGAGGATGTTGCGATCCTTGGTTGGCGCAAGATCGTCATCGGCCATCCAGCTCGTCTCGCCGGGTTTGAAGGCGACATCTTTTACCGCGATGAACTTGGTGAGAGGGATCTTCACCGGAGTCGTGATGTAGCGGGTGAGAAACACGGAGTAGTCCGCCTCGGATTTCGCAGGGCCAGTGGGTTCGATCGAGCCAAAATTTTGCCAGTCCGGGGAGTGCTGGTTAAGGAAGGCGATGTGTTCGGAAATGGCGGATTTCTCCTCGGGCTTGAGCGCCTCGTAGGCGGCGACGGTTTCAAACTTCTGCCAATACTCGTCGAAGGGAAACATGGTCTCGCGCTTCACAGAGCCCTTGTCGATCTGGAGGAGGTTGACCGTGGTGAAGACGGTATCGTCATATCCCTTGGCGTCTCCGGGGCTCTGGTAGTGGCGCTTCTCGGGCTTTCCGAAAATGCGGATGTTTCCCGTGAACCAATCGACAGGCACCTTGCCATGGGAGTCCAAGGCTTGAGGGAAGATCTCCTTCACCAGCTTACCGGGGGGATCGGTAGGTTTCTCGCCGGGGAGAACTGCTTTCTGGATATCGACCAGATAGAGCCGCCCGTCGGAAATCTCGTAGGTGGCGATGTGGCCACGGTAGTTTGCCGTGCTGGTGGATTCGAAGGGGTACTTCTTTTCCGGGTGCTGACGGAAATACATCTCCACCGGACTCGGAAACAGGAAGTGGGTCTCCAGATCGCAAGGGTCGCCCTGATAGATGATCTTGTCACTCTGCTGCTGGGTGGCCTGGGCTCCCAGGAGCGGGAAGAAGAGTGCGGCGAGGATGGCGGCTTTTTTCATTCGGCGGATTCGCATCGGTCGGTGCGGTGAATCTCGATGGCGGCCAGCGCGCTCACGGCGTGGCGGGCCCAGTGGGAGCGGTAGGTCAGCGCCCAGTGGAAGCAGGCGTCGTCGATGTGGCCGTCCCGGGCGAGAGCCATTCCTTCGGCGAGGTCGCGATAGATGTCGGCGAGGTCGTCGCTGAGGCTTCCCGTCACAGGTTCGGCTTTCTCCTCGAAATCATGCGGATCGAAGACGACTCGATAATAGTCGAAAGGGAGGGCTTTAAGCTTCTTTACTGCTCGGGCGAATTCCTCATTGCTGGGTCCGTCATTTTCGTGCTCGCCGGCCTGCTGGTGGCTCTCCACGGCGGTGATGTGAAAGATGAGCCGCAGAAGGAGGTCGCGGAAGGTCCAGATGTCGGATGCCTGGATCGGCTCCTCGCGAGTGAAGAGGCCGCAGTATCGCTCCGCGGTCGCCTGGAATTCCTCGACGGAGGGCGTGGTCATCGGGAGCGATGGTGAGCGTCTATTGCCAAAGGAGCGAGGCGAGAGTGAGCAGGATGGCTCCGACGATACCGGCAAGGCTCAGCGCGATGCCGATACGGTAGATGGTCGCTTCGGTAGCGGGCAGGCCCTTTGCGCCGAGGGAGAAAAAGATGCGCCTGCGATAGAGGGGGAGCTTGGCGCGGAAAAGCGCGGCGGTCCCGAGCAAGGAGAGTAGCAGAGCAAAGGCGTAACAGCCGAGCCATGCATATCCATCCAGGGAGAAGATCGCGGCGGCGGCCAGTCCGGCGGCAATGAAGGGCAGACCGGAGGCGAGGATCAGGTCTGCGGGAAACTTTCGGAACGGTGTGGGGTCGATACCAGTCTTCATGGCGTTGGGTGGGCGATGGTGTTCCGTTCCGTGAGATCCGATTTGGCGACGAGGATGGAACAAATCAGCGGGATGCTGAACCAGAAGAGGCTGACGACGAGAAAGCTGACGAGGGCGACGGGATGAATGAGTGCGTCGTCAAGGAAGTCGGGGCGGGTGTCAGCTCCTTTTACGAGCACCGTCGTCAATGCCGCGAGACAGGTGATGAGGGGAAATACCCATATGGTGATGCTGGCGATGTGTTCACCGCGAGCCATGGAGCCTTTATCGATCGAGCGTTTCCAATGCTGGCAAAGGAGAGAACTGAAGATGCCGTAACCAAGGAGCGACAGAGAAATGGCCGGAGCCGTCATGGCGGGGAGCGCAAGAATGATCGCCGTCCCTCCTGATGCGTAGGCGAAGTAAACCTGCGCTTTCAGAAGAGTGGAGCGAGAGGGAAGCATGGCGTTCCAGTTTTGAGGATCAGCTTAGCGGTGGATTTGTTTGCTGGCGATCCTTAGTTTGCCAGTTGATCGATGGGCTTCGCAGCGGAGAGGGCGCGGGGGTATCGGGCGGCGGCTTCCGCCTGGGAGAGCGGAGTCATGCCTGCGCTCGCGAGCTGGCCGGAGGCGTCGACGTGCCCGACGGCGTAGTGGATGTCGGCGGGCGGGATGTTTTTGAAGTCGGAGATATCGTATCCGAACAGAACATAGCCGACGAGGAGGAGCCCGTCGTTTTTCTGGTAATGAAGCATGACGACGTTCCCGTCGAGGAGACCGAAGCCGTCGCGGTCGCAAAGCGTGTAGGTCGTGCCGCTGGTCTGGTGAATTATCACCCCTGGGGCGATGCGCAGAGTGGATGAGTCATTGAACCCATCAAGGTTCAGGCGGGGCTTGCAGCCCGCGATGATGATGCAGGCGAGGAGAGCGATGAATTTTGTTACCCTCATGCGGGTTAGCCGCCGCTCAATCCTGCGACGGTTTGCTGAAGCGGTGCATAGAGGCCGGAAAGCGTGAGGATCAGTTGGACTCCGATGACGAGCAGGATCGCGGAGAGGGAGAGGAGGGCGATGAGGTGATTGCGAACGAAAATCGCGATGCAAACAGCTCCGGCGAGAAAGGCGAGAGCGAGGGTGACGAAGAGAAGTTCATTGGCCACGATGAACTGCGTGAGTGCCGGAAGCGGTTTTCCGCCTAGCATGTCGTTAAAGATCCTTCCGAAGGAGTTGATCATCAGGGCGAGACGGAGGTTGAGATAATCCAGCACCACGATGAAGACAACGGCGAGGGTGCGGACGCCGATCGAGATCTGGCGGATTTCTTTCTGGGGATCAACGCTCATGGTTGGAGAGATTATGCGCCCCGGAGCATACTCAGCTTCCACTTCGTTGACTAAGCTTTTGTGCGATGAAGGCGATGCCGAGTTTCAAAAGATAAAGGCTGAGGGTGATCAGCGTCCAGAAGGCGAGCATGTTGATCTGGTGGATCTCCATGGCGGGGCGGCCGTGGAGGTCGATCTGCTCGGTCTGGATGAGCTGGCGCGCAGTCAGGGTGTATGCGGCAAAGATGAGCGGTGTGCCGATGAGGATAACGAGCCAGTGCGCGGCGGGCTTGCCAAAGAAGATCAGCCGGATGGCGCAGGCGAGCAGGATGAGCGCCGCGACAAGGAACAGCCAGTCGCCAGAGCCGAGGAGGAGCTGTCGGTAGATGGACAGGTCGCGGAAGTCTTGCATGGCGTGGCGGTCAGAAGGTGTAGAGGAGGATTTCGTCGTGGTGGGACCAGTACATCATCAGCCTGCCGCGATCGGGGATGAGGTAGAGGTCTTCATCGGTGCCAAAGGCGGCGGGCCGCCACTCGGCGAAATGGGTGGGGAGTTCTTCTCGGGCCAGGATGAGTGGCGGGTGCCGTCCGGCCTTTGACCCTCTCGGTACTATGCGGAATTCGGCGGCATCGCCGAGCAGCGGCAGGACATCTCTCTGAAAGTCGAAATCCGCGTTAAGCGGTATTTCGGTGAGGGTGAATTTCCCCACGGGCGAAATGACGGCAGTGGTTTCGATTTCCTCGTACGCCAGACCGATGAGGGAGCAATGTTCTTGGATGGGAATCATTATTTCGAGAGGTTCCCACGCATCGCGCTACTGGCTCGACCGTCCCAGCTTTTGTGCGATCCATGCGGGATCGCGGCGAAGGTCGAGGACGGCCCGAATGAGCACGATGTCACCAGCGATGTCGTAATAGACGGCAAAGGGAAAACGGGAGGAGAGCAGGCGGAATTTTCCGAAGTGAACCGAGTGTATCCCGGCGTAAAGCTGCAGGGAGTCGATGTCGGAATAGAGGGTGTCGAGGAAGTACGCGCCGAGCCCCTCGGACTGGCTCTCGTAGAACCTGTATCCGCGCTTCAGGTCGTCGAGCGCGGAGGGCTGGATGGAGATGGTCACCTCAGCTCTTGGCGGAGCTGCTTCCTGGCGGTTTCCCAGTCGATGAACTGCTCCTCGCCGGATGCGGTGAGGCGGTCGCGCTCGGCGAGGATTTCTCCATGCCATGCAGGGGAGGCGAGGTTTTCGCGGGAGAGGTCGCGCCAAAGGGCCTCCATGAGCCGGAGCTTTTCATCTACGGTCATTTGCTGGAGATCGACAGTCGCGAACATGGCTTACTGGTAGCAGGTTTTCGCGAGGTCACAACCCCGGAGCGCTTCGGCGATCGAGGCTTCCGGAGGGCGCTTTCCTAATATGTAAACTCCACGCCTTTGCGGGGCGGGGTGGAGGAGATGGTCTGGTTCTGGGTGAAGAAGTACTCCACGGGCCAGAAAACGACGTCGATCGGGATGACGAGGGGGACGAGGGCGTAGGCCAGGGGCTGCGGCGGACGCGGGGGCATGTCGGGCGGGTCCATCGGGCCGGGGGAACCCTGCGCGGTGGCGATCACGCTCTGCGTGACGCAGGAGGAAAGAAGAGTCGCGGTGACACCGGCGGCGGCAACGTGGAGCAGGAGCCTTTTCATGGGTTGGTGAGCGCGACTATAGCCGACCAGTTGCGGGGGCGAAAGTGCGGATTTTTTGAACAGAGCCGAGTCTGCGAAACAGGCGGAGCCAACGTCGCGAAGGACACCAAGGACAAGGCAGATGGGATAAACAGAGCCCAGGCTTTGCGAGACAGGCGGAGCCAACGAAGCAAAGGAAACGAAGGTGGGGCGTGGCGTGCGGCGGTAGGCCGTCGCGGAGTAGGAAAGCGCGGTCGAGTTGTCGGGAGGTGGACAGGGGATTCTACAGAGCCGAGTCTGCGAGACAGGCGGAGCCAACATCGCGAAGGGCAGACCGCAAAGGCTGGGACGAACAAAGCCGAGTCTGCGAGACAGGCGAAGCAACGAAGGGAAGGAAACGAAGGGAAAGACTGAAGGCATTTTTACCAAGCCGGGTCTGCGAGACGGGAGGAGCCAACGTCGCAAAGGTCGCGAAGGGTTGGGCCTGTGGCTGTCCGGGCGCTGCGGTCTGGTGGCGCGCTGGATGAGCGCGGACACGGAAAAGGCATTTTACAGAGCCGAGCCTTGCGAGACGAGCGGAGGGAGCCACCCGCCAGCTCCCCTCCTCCGCTCAGCGCCCCCCATCATGCACTACGCAACCCGTCGACTATGCGTTTACTTACCCCAGCCATTTTCCCCGCTGTGGAATCGCCGGGGGAAAGGATCACCCGGTTGGAAAATCCCCCGCAACCGATTGACTAGGCATTCGCTTACCCTGCTCTTTGTTCCGCCACCGCCGCCACCGCCGCCACCCCCTCGCCGCCCCGCAACCTGCCGCGCAGGCGTTTACTTACTCCCCACCCCTCTGCGAACACCTTCTTCCGGCACCGCCTCGCGCAGCGTCTGGACAGCTCAGGTCAACCCTTCGCGCAGGCGTTCACTTACTCCTCATCGATTCGCCGCTCCGGCCTCCCGCTCCAGCGAGGAAACCCGCCCCAGGCAACCAGCCGCCCAGGTATTCACTTACCCGCCGCCGCTGCCACCCCCTCGCCGCCATGCGCTCTCCCATCACACGCTGCGCAACCTGCTGCACAGGTGTTTACTTACTTCGGCTTCGACCCATCCTTCCCGCTGCGGAGTCGCCAGGGGAAAACCGGCCGCTTTCGCAAATCCTCGCCACCTGTTGCGCAGGTATTCACTTACCCCCGCTCCCCAGCGCCAGGCGCTCCGTCCCTCTCCGACGCCAGGCCACAGGTCCGACGCCTCGGGAGCAAAATGCACGCCCCGCAACCTGCTGCGCAGGCGTTTACCTACTCCCACTCTTCCCCTCAAGTAGCGCCCGTGTGCTGCGTCTCCTCGCCCAGCACTCTGGCAAACCCCAGACAACCCTTCGCGCAGGCGTTCACTTACTCCTCATCGACTCGCCGCTCCGGCCTCCCGCTCCCGCGAGGAAACCCGCCCCAGGCAACCTGCCGCCCAGGTATTCACTTACCCGCCGCCGCTGCCACCCCCTCGCCGCCATGCGCTCTCCCATCACACGCTGCGCAACCTGCTGCACAGGCGTTTACTTACTTCGGCGCTGGCGATCCTCCCCGCTGCGGAGTCGCCAGGGGAAAATCCGTCCGCTTTCGTAAATCCTCGCCACCTGTTGCGCAGGTATTCACTTACCCCCGCTCCCCAACGCCGGGCGCTCCGTCCCTCTCCGACGCCAGGCCAGAGGTCCGACGCCTCGGGAGCAAAATGCACGCTACGCAACCTGCTGCGCAGGCGTTTACTTACCTCGCTCCTCTGTCGTTCATCCCGATGCCAGGCCACCAGGGAAACCGCAGTCCCGTAGCGAACATTCTCGCAACCCGGCGCGCAGGCGTTTACTTACCTCGGCCTTCTTGCGAGCGAGCGCCTGTCCGCCGCGTCTCCCCGCCCAGCGCCCTGGCAACTCCAGGCAACCCCTCGCGCAGGCATTCACTTACTCCTCATCACCTAGCCCCTCCGGCCTTCCGCTCCAGCGAGGATACCCACCCCCGAGCAACCAGCCACCTAGGCATTCACTACACCCTCCCGCCGCCGAACAGCCGCCCACCCCATTCCAGTGAGTAACTCCGATGAGGGTGTTACCTATGTTCTGAACCTGATGTGTTACCCATGTTCTGACTGCGCCCTGCGCCAACTTCCCACTTCCGCCCTCCCACTTCCGACTTCCGAAATCCCACTTCCGACTTCGTCCCTGTCTGAAAACTGAACCACTGAAAACTTGCAGTCTTTCCCTTCGCTCCCTCCTGTTTAGTCCGGCCTTGGGAACCTTGTCCGTCCCGCGATCTGCGGTAATGGTATCCCATGGCCGCAAAAGACCCCGCACAGTTCTTCACCCAGGCCCACGCCGAGCAGTACGACCAGCGCTTTGCCAAGCTCGCCGCGATGCGCGACGCCGCGCACCTCCTCATCGCCGCCACCCTCTCCGACCTCCCCGCCGACGCCCGCATCCTCTGCGTCGGCGCGGGCACCGGGGCTGAGATCCTGCCCCTCGCCCAGCGCTTCCCCGGCTGGACGTTTACCGCCGTCGACCCCTCCGGCCCCATGCTCGACGTCTGCCGCACCCGCACCGCCGCCTTCGCCGACCGCTGCGCCTACCACCACGGCTACCTCGACACCCTGCCCGCCGCGCGCGAATACCACGCCGCCACCTCCATCCTCGTCTCGCAATTCGTCACCGACCCGGCGGCGCGAATTGACTACTTCCGCACCATCGCCTCGCACCTCCGCCCCGGCGGCACCCTCATCGTCTCCGACCTCTCCACCGGCCCCGGCGGCGCAATCGGCGAGGCCCTCATCGACGACTGGATGCGCCTCATGCTATTAGCCGACCAGACCCCCGAGCAAATCGCCAACCTCCGCACCGCCTACCAGACCATGGTCGCCATCCTCCCCGCCGCCGAAATCGCCACCCTCCTCACCCGCGCCGGATTCCAGGAACCAGTGCCCTTCCTCCAAACCAGCCTCATCCACGCCTGGCACACCCGCGTCGCGGAGTAGATTCGAGCAGAGATAAAAAGACTCAGGCCAAAGCCTACAGTTCCGAGGGGGAGCGGCCTTGCTTGATGCACCGGAAGTTCAGCGCAAACCGCGACTCGTGGAGCCCTGCTTTCCACAGCGAAACATGAGCAAACTTTTCATCAGAGAGAATCGCCCGCACCTCATTTTCAAGCTCCGCCGGAGTCCGTAGCCCGAGGATCACGCATTTGACCACAGCTGCAGGAATCGGCAGATAGTAGCACTCCTCCGTTTTTCCCGACTCTTTTTGCAGACACTTCAATTCGAATAGCTGTCGGAATTCCCGCTCGTAAGCCCAATCATCGTTTTTGCTAAAGATGATCTTCTCAAAGATTCGAAGTCCCTGCTCACCCTTCAGAGGCGCGACTGAATCCCATTCTGGGCGCTCTCGAACATACTGAATCTCTCTCAGTCCCTTTGTTGGTTCCCTGAAGAACTCCCAATCCGAGGCAAGGCCAAACACGAGCCCTTTTTGAGAACAACTGTAATGCCCCCACATGAGCAAAGAATCCGCGCGTCCAGACAAACAAAGCACCCCATGCCTTTCGCTGTAGGCTTTCAGCGCTCTCTCCTGCAAATCCCTATTTGCTTGAGGGACTGCACAAATTCCTTTGGAAATTAACTCAGCACGAGATTTTCTCCATATCCGGCGAAAATCGCGCATCGTCCCTGAAAACCCACGCCTCTTTTCTTGCTTAAAGACCTCCCTCTGATTTTCTTTGTCCCTAAGAATCGCCTTAATCTTCCGACTCGGAGAGCTGCAAAACACATACGGCGTAAACTCAAAGGGGTCATTAAAATACAGCGGCGGAGTCACCTTCAGCCGTAGATTACGAAGAATATCAACTCCCCGGTCATCGCAATACTTGAAGGCAACCGGCGCGAGCGCCTCATGCAAATCAATCGGAGTCTCCATCCTCTTGAGCCTTATCAAATCCGCAAAACAAAGTCACGCCGCCAGCCTCCGCTCACCTCGCCCCGCCGCCCGCGCCAAGAGCCAGCCCCTTTGCTTCCTTCGTTTCCTTCCGTTCGATTCTGCCTTGGAAAACCGTCGCCACCCAGCCGCCCACCTGAGCGCGACAGCCGTCCTGCGACCGAAGCAGCACGCCCAACCCTTTGTGTCCTTTGCGACCTTCTGTTAAAAACTGTCTTCCCTTCCCATTACCCCGGCGCGCCAGCCAGTTCGCAGCGTCCCGTCATCGCCGCGCCCAGCCAGCCCTTAGCTTCCTTCGCTTCCTTCTGTAAAAATCTGCCTTAGTCCTCCGCCCGGATCAGCCGGGTCGGGTACACGCGTTCCAGGATGATCGGGCTGAAGAAGGTCGTGGCCAGCGCCATGAGGACAAACATCGTGAAGACCGCCGGCGAGATCACGCCGAGCTGCAGGCCCACGTTGAGGATCACCAGCTCCGTCAGGCCGCGCGTATTCATCAGCCAGCCCAGCGCCGAGGCCTCGCGCGGCGGCATGCCGCCCAGAGTCCGCGCCGCCACGAGGACGCCGCCGTATTTGCCCAGCGTCGCCACCAGAATCACCAGCGCACACACCCCCGCCGCCTGCCAGCTCCCCAGCAGGCCGATATTCGTATTCAGGCCGCTGTAGGCGAAGAAAATCGGCAGCAGGAAGAGCGAGACAAAGTCGTGCGTCTTCTCGCGCAGGCTCGCCACCAACGCCTCATTGTCGCGCGGCACGATCACGCCCACCAGGAACCCACCAAAGATCACATCGATCCCGATCCGCTGCGTCGCATAGGCCGAGAGCAGCACGGTCACAAACACCGCCGTGAAGACCCCCGGCGTCACGCTCGCCGCCGAGCCTGCAAATCTCGCCATCAGCCGCCCCGCCAGCCAGCGGCCCACTGTTAGCATCGCCGCCGCGAAGAGCACGATCCCCGCAAAGGTCGGGATGGCCGAGTCAATATTATGAAGCTTCACCACCGCGATCGCCACCGCCAGCAGCGACCACGCGCAGATGTCATCCACCGACGCGCACGCGATCGCCATGCTCCCCAGCCGCGTCAGCGCGATCCCGAGATCCGACAGCATCCGCGCCAGTACGGGAAACGCCGTCACCGACAGCGCCGCGCCGATGAAGACCGCCAGCGAAACATAGCTCACCCCGCGCTCGGCATTGAACGGCATCACGACCAGGCATAGCGCGAAGCTGAGCAGGAACGGCACGACCACGCCCGAGAGCGAAATCCCCAGCGCCCGCGACATCTTCCCGCGCAGCACCTTGAGATTCACATCCAGCCCGACGAGAAACATGAAGTAGATCAGCCCGATCTCGGCCAGCACGTAGAGAAATGGCTTCACCGTCGCGGGAATGACTCCCGCCGCCACCTGCGGGGCCACCCAGCCCAGGAACGACGGCCCGAGCAGGATGCCCGCCACCATTTCGCCCACCACCGCCGGCTGCCCGCACCGCACAAAGAGCGCCCCCACAAGTCGCGCCAGCCCCAGGATGACGCTAATAGCCAGCAGCAGTTGCAACAAAAGCTCGGGTGTCATGAAAGATTGATAGGATAAGTGTTAAGGTCGGACCTCCACGGGAACACTCCAGGCCTGCACGGACCACTCCCGCACCCCGCCCAAAAGCCCCATCCCCCCGCCCGCGTCAAGCCGCATTTCCCGGACAAGGCGGAAGAAAGGAAGTTTTTACAGAGCCGAGTCTGCGAGACAGGCGGAGCCAACGTCGCAAAGGACACAAAGGTTCGGGCCATCCGGCTACCGTCGAGGGCCGCCGTCATCCTCAACCGCACGCCTGCGCCAACACGGTTTTCCAAGACAGGGTCAAACAAAAGGAAACGAAGGAAGCAAAGAACCCCGAGTTTTCAGTTTCCAGTGATTCAGTTTTCAGACTGCGCGCGAAGACACCGCATGCCGCCACCAGCCCGCGCGTCTCACGAAACCAGAACGGAAGACACTTTCACAGAAGGTCGCAAAGGACACAAAGGTCCACGCCTCACCACTCCGCTCCCGCCCCGCCATCACCCTCAAGCGCACGCCTGCGCCAATTCGGTTTTTCAAGACAGGGTTGAACAAAAGGAAACGAAGGAAGCAAAGGAAAGACCGCGAGTTTTCAGTGGTTCCGTTTTCAGACTGCGCGCGGAGATGCTTTAGGTCGGGAAAGGCACTTTTTTTGAGCTGAGTCCGCGAGGCCGGAGCACCACCGTCCCGCACGAGACTCTCGAGCACGTGCGCCGGATCGCGGAGTCGTTCATCCGCGCCAAGGTATCGCGTTTCAATAGGCAGGGCAAGCCGGTGCGGCATGCCCGGTACCTTAGCCACCCCGCCCGCCAGCGGCAACGCTAAGACTGTTCCAAAAGACAGCAGGCACCATCTCAAAAAAACTTCCGACTTCCGCGATCCTACTTCCGACTTCGCCCGGTCTGAAAACGGAATCACGGAAAGCTCGCCGTCTCCCGCCGCCCTTCAGAGCGTCTGAAAGATGGCGACTTCCGCCGACGTGGCCGTCCCGTTGCGCACCCGTTCGTGTATGGAGTCGAGCTGCTTGCGGATCATCACAAAGACTTCGACGTCGTCGAGGGTCGTGAGCTGGTTGCCCAGGTACTGCTCGGCATACCGGCGCCGAGCCTCGCGATAGCTGACCGTCGTCGGCAGCCCGCAAAGGACGCGAATGATGGTCAGGTTGGAAACGGTGAAATAGAGTGCATCATCAAAGCCCGGCCCCTGGCTCGCCTCCAGCAGAGGGTACTGTATCCTGCCGCGGTAATCCTTGTTCAGATAGGCTGCGACCGCCGTCCGCACGAGCAAGAGATCACGATCGGAGAGGTTCTCCGGGACCTTCAGCGGCGACGGTTGCAAGCTCGCGAGGGCGACCTCCACGCTGTCGAGCTTTGCCTCCAGTTTCTGCACCCGCTCGGGTACAGGAGCGGCGATCAAATTGAGCTTCGAGGAGAGCTTGAACTTGTCCCGCGTCTGCGGCGGCAGCGCACGCCACAGAGCATCCGCCCGCTCAAACTGCATCTGGATCAGAGCAAACAGCTTCAGGTCCGACCATACCCCCTCGCCGCCGTAGTACGTGCTGAAGTACCGCCGCTTCTGAGAGATCAGTTCCGTCGCATCCGCAGCCTCGCCGACATACATCTCCAGGAACACCCTGTTACACGCCCGAACCTGCATACCCACGGGATCTTTCGACTTCAGCATCTTCTTCGCGCCGTTGACCATGGCAAACTCGTTCCTGTCCTCCGAACGAAGGAAAAGCCCCTCTGCAAAGATGAAATCCTCCTCCGACGGCTCGCGGTAAAACGCATCCGTGGATAGCGGCTTGACCTTCGCAGGATCAAGCTCGCTCCGCGCCCGCGCCACCGCTGCGTCTGTCTCCATAAATATCTCGTACAGTTTCGGAGTATCGAGACCCGGGAGTTTTTCCCCGGCGTCTTTCTTTCCCGCATCCGCCCCGATCTGATCGACGCCCATATCGATCTGCCGCTCGATCACCGCAAAAAGCTCCGCCTCTGTCAGAGTGCGGTCGCTCCCGGTGAACTCCCTGATGTAGCGATTTCGCAACGGCTGCACCGATCCGCGCACCTCATCCACGTCGTACACTGCGCCGATCATCGCGAGGTTCGCCTGTTCAAAATACGCCTGCTCGGCCGTCATCCTGGCAAAATCTCCCGCCCCCTCGCCTCGGAAAAAATCATCCCGGTAGGTTCGGTCCTGGTAATACCCGACCAGCTTGCCGGAATCCTTCCCTTCCAGGATCTTTCTCATGGCCGCCTGGGGGAGCGGCTGTATTGGCATATCCTCCACCCGCGCCCGCGCCGCCTCCAGCCGGGCATTCATCTCCACGAGGGTCTTTTCCACCCGGGCCTGCGCGGCGGCCTTGGCCTCGGCAGCACTCGCTTTCCCCGCCGCCGGGGACGCCCCCGGCGAAGCCGTCGGCTTTCCCCCCGCCTGCGGCGTCGATTGCGCACCGGGCGGATTTTTCCTCCCCCGCTCCGCCGCAAAACCCGTCCAATCGCCTTCCGAGTCAGCCGCAGAGCCTTTTCCGTTGGCCTCGGGCGCGACCGTCGCCGGGCCAGCCCGCTTGACTATCGCAGCCGCCGCGTCTCGGATCTGCCCAGCTTTCTTCTGCCCAAACTCGCCCCAGTACATGCTCATCACCTCCAGCGCCTCGCTATCGGTGATCCGGCGCATCCTTTCCCACACCGCAGCCTCCGCCGGAGTCCGGGCCTCCCCAAGGGGCGGCACCAATATCGTGGCATACTGATACACGCAGACCGCCAGCACCTCTCGATTTCCAAACTCCCCTTCCTTCCCCGTGTACTCCTGCATGAACCTCCGCCGATATTTCGCCATCTCGTCCGGCGCGATCTCCCGCCCATACAGCACCTCAAGGCAAGACTGGACGATCCATCCATAATAGTCATCCGCCGTGAGGTCACGCCCCACGAACCGCGCCACCATCGGCGCATACACCTTGCAGCGATAGGGCTTCATGCACGTCAGCATCACCGCCTGCACCCTCTCCAGATCGCCCTCGCGGCGAAAGTCCGGCAGGCGCGGTATCTTGACATCATAGCGCGCCACCTCGTGTTTCATATCCTCCAACTGACGCTCAAACTCCGCCACCCGCTCCTCATACCACTCGGCAGCCCCGGCACCCATCGCCATCACCCCCAGCCAAAGCACCATAGCCCAACGCAAAGCCGCACCATTCATCTCCCCGACTCCTCTCAAACCCATCCCGCTAAGCCAAGCCGCAAAATCTTAGCGATGCTCGAAAAACGCCCACGTTCACCGACAAGCCCTCACCCGTTTCCACCTCGCCCGGTCTGAAAACAGAATCACGAAAACCCAAACACCCGCCGCCCCTGTACGGCACGCAGTTCCTCCGGACGCGCGGGCTCGATTTGCAAATCCACCGCCCACATCGCGCCATCCGGCTGCACGATCACATTGCCCGGCGTGAGCGTGTCCCACACCGCCACGGCCAGCACGGGATGCACCCAGCGACCGTCGTATTCCACGAATCCCCGGCTCCGCAAATAATCCGCCTGCTCCTCCATCGTCGCATCGCGCCCCTCCACGAAGGACTGCGAGATCACCACGCGCGGCTCATCCTCGCCCGGCATCCGCACCACGCCCTCAAAGCGCACATCGTCGCCAAACACGCGATTCGCCAGCGCCCAGCGCTCCAGGTACGCCCCGGCATCCTCCGCCTGCGCGCCCAGCATTCCCGGCTTCGTTATCTTGACGAGTCGTCCGGTGTCGCGGTCAAGGAAGACGGCATGCTCACCGCCCGCGAATTCCGGTCGGGTAAACTCTTCAGGATCGAGATCGAGGCTTCCCCGCTGTTCATCCGCCCACGCAACGAGGCGGGCAAAACGGGCGAGGCATCGCCCATGTTTCCCTTGCTCGCCTTGGCCTGGCGCACCACCGTCTCGTAAGAGACTTTCGAGCACGTGCGCCGGATCGCGGAGTCGTTCATCCACGCCAAGGTATCGCGTTTCTATAGGCAGGGCAAGCCGGTGCCGCATGCCCCGCACCTTAGCCACCCCGCCCGCCAGCGGCAACGCAAAGACATCTCCCAAAAAAGCAACAGGCTCCGCCTCAAAAAACCTTCCGACTTCCGCGATCCCACTTCCGACTTCGCCTCGGCCCGTCTGAAAACTGAACCACTGAAAACTCACAGTCTTTTCTAATACTTCTTCCAGTAATCGGGATTTTGCAAAGGGGAGTCCGGGGGATTGCCGGGACCGGACGAACCGGAGTCGCCGGGAAAGCCCGACATGACGCGCGGATTGCCCGGGGCGAAGCGGTCGCCAAAGCCCATCCGGGAGCGCACCATCTCCTGCTGCCGCGTCGCCGCGAGCTGATCCACCACCTCGGGGTGCGTCTCGATGATCTGCCGGGCGTGCTCGCCGCTCACCGCCACCTGGGCCGGGATGCCCGCCTGCTGCAACGCCTCGAGGTAATCTCCCAGCGCGCCCATCAGCTGCGAATCGCCCTCCTTCTTCAATCCCGAGAGGGTCTTGTCCAGCGCCGTCAGCCGCGCCGTCGTCCACGCCGGGCAATCCCGGAGCACGCCCGCGCGGTAGGCCAGGACGCGCCAATACACCACCATCTCGCCCTTTTTTGCCGCCAGGTCGAGGAGGCGCTGCAGGTAGGCAAATGTCACCTCGCCCTTTTTCGGCGGCAGGCGAAAACCCTCCGGCAGGTCGAGATACGTCGCGGCCACGAGCGGCAGGAGCATCATCTTGTACGTGGTCACGTCGGGGTCATCCTCCAGCTCGGGCCGACACGCCGCCTCCACCTGCGCGGCGGGCAGATCCGCCATCCTGCGCCGTATTCCCTGCAACCTCTCCAGCCTCTTCGCCTTTTCCACGCCATCGCGACTCAGGCCGTATTTGCTTTGGAAATCCCGCAGCTTCACGATGGCGACGTCAAAGTCCTCGAGGGAATCCAGCGGGTAGTCCACCCAGCGCGTTTCCGTCGCCTGCTGGTAACGCTCCAGCACGGGCGAGCGCGGCATGAGCGAGAGCCAGTCGGTATTCTCGATGAGGTCCTCCAGCGCCTTGACCGTCGCGGCATTGTCCTCGGCGCGCAGGGCCGTGAGGTAGTCGCTCCACCGCGAAACGAGAAAGATCGCGCCGCGCTGGCGGGCCTGGGAGGCGGGGTCGGTCGCGGGCGGCAGTTGCTCCAGCTTCAGCGCCAGCGTTTCCAGGTCGCCGGGCGTCTTGGCCGCGAGGCAGGCCGGGCCGACCTTGGCCAGCAGCATGGCGCGCACGTTTTCGACCGCCGCCCCATCGGCGGCCCAGGCCGGCGCCGCCGCCAGCATCCACGCTGCGCCGAGGAGGACAGACCGGACCATGCGGAAACTACGCATTCCGCCCACGGGTTAGCGGACTACGGGATACGGCACCGCGACCGGATAGGGGCGCGTCTCCGGCGTCTTTTCCGCCGCCTCGGCATCCTGCGGATGCTCTTTGCGGATGGTCTCCAGGCGCTTCTTTGCCTCCTCGATCGGGATGTTGTCGCCGGTCTGGGCGATGACGCGCTTGTACGCCGCGACGGCCTCGCGATACATGCCGGCCGACTCGTAGTTCTGCCCCTGGATGAAGGCCATGATGGCCTGGGCGTCGCCGGTGATCCAGGCAGGCGTCTGCCCGTTGCCAAAGGCCACCTGCCGGTAGGCCTCGAGCGCCTTGGACGTCGTCTTCCAGTCTCCCTTGGCGCGGGACTCGGTATTCACCCGCTGGAGATAAACCACCGGCGTCTCGTCCGGCTTTGTGGGGTACGCCGCCTCGATCTCGAGGTACTGCGGCAGGAAGGTCATGAGCAGCTCCATCGTGAGCGGCAGCATGTCCTGCTGCGCCTCCATCCCGCCATAGCGGTTCGCGTTTGTGCAGTAGGAGAAGGCCTGTCCGTACAACCCCGCCGCCACCTGCTGCTGCGCGTCGGCGAGCTGCTGCAGCGCCCGCAGCCGCGACTCGATCTGCTGGTTGCTGGTGTTCTTGTATTTCAGCTCCACCGTCTCGCGCCGCAAGGCCTCCACATCGGCGAGCTTTTTGCCCTTCAGGCTCGGGAGCTGATCGGTGACGCTCGACTTGTCCACCCCCAGAGCATCGATGCGCTGGAGGATCTCCGAGCGCGGGACAAAGGGGTATGACGAGGTATCCTGCGAGAGCCTTTGCAGCACGGTGCGGGCCGCGTCGATGTTGCCGTTGTTCTTGTTCGCGAGGTAATCCTGCCACCGGCACATGAAGGTCACCGCCGAGCGCGCCTGCTCGACCTTGCGCTGCACGGCCTGGGAGTTGTTATAGTCGCGGGATAGGCTGAGATTGCTCAACTGGATGATCTGGTCGTCGAGGTCCTTCGGCTCCTTCGCCGCAAAGGTCGCCTTCATCGCTGCGTCGACCTGCGCCGTCGCCTGGTCGATCACCGCCTTGTCCCGCGCCTCCGCCTGGGCCTGCGCCGTGGCGAGGATCTTGGCGCAGAGCTTTTGCACATCCTCCGAGGGCGCCACGGACTGCACCTGATTCAGCGCATCCTGCAGATTGCTCACCCCGCCGCCCGAGCTCAATGCCCGCCGCACCGTCGCCCCGGCCTGCGTCACGTAATATTGCATTTCGCGCGCACGATCCGGCGAGGCACCCGTGCCAGCGTCCTTTTGCTGCTGCTTCACCGCGGCCCGCACCGCCGCATCGAGCTGAGCCACCAGGTCATCCGTCGTCTCCGTCGCCGCCGCGGTCGTCTTTTCATCAGCCGCCCGCGCAACCGGGACCGAAACAGCCAGCGCCGCCACCAGCGCCCAGGGGAATAAGGCTTTCATATAAACAGAGCGCGATCTCTAAGCCATCCCCGCCCGGAAGTCGAGAAATCCCGCCCGCCTCCCTCGGCAAAGGGAGACGGAGACAGCGAGTTTTCTGTCGTCCCGTTTTTCGACTTTGCGCAAAGGAAGGGCCGCCCACGTCCCCACCCCGGGCGAGAAAACAGGATTCAGCGCGCCAGATCTCTCATGGATGAGTTGACCGAGTAAATAACAGATGGCAGGAGAAACGTATGGCGAGGAAAACAGGCGACTTGAGCAGTTCGTTGAAATGAAAACACACAAGCATACTGGCTCCTTTTTCATCACTTTCGGCCCCCGCTTTGGCAGACAATACCAGCAAATGCCGCAGCGCCATGAGTGACATCGCCACGTTGGAAAAACGAATCGACCTGGCCTTTCCGGGTCGAGAGAAGCATATCGACGAAGAAGACTGCGGAGAATTACGACATGCTATTTCCCGTCTGGATGACGCCTCGGTGAAGAAGTTTCTTCCTGCCTTGCTCGTTGATATCCTCACGGCGTCTCAGTCGGGAGGCTCCCGTGACGGCGACTTCGTGATTTATTTCCTGGATGGCCTGAAATTGCATGAAGCGAACCCGGAAGAGCGAAGATTTCGTCAGAAGCTTGCAGACCGGACCTTTCAATCATTCACAAAAGAACAGGCATCCGTCATTTCGGAGTGGCTGAATGCAATGGCTGATTACGAGTTCATCAAGATCTGCGAAGAAGACTATCGGTCTGCGGTTTTGTACTGGGAAAGGGCCCGATCGGAGACACGCCAATGAAATGCTTAAAGGCCGCATCCGCGAAATCATCGCGCCCAATTTGAAAACTCACCGTCTTCCCTAAATCTTCCCGAGCCGGTCCCGTATGCCGCGCTGCACCGACTCGTGAACGTCGCCCGGGAATCCTCGCGGCAGGCCTCCCGCCACAGTCTCACTCGCCTTCCCCGCTCTCGCGGCCACGTCGTCCAGCACATCGCGCGCCAGGGATGCGGGCACGCCAGCCTTTTCCGCCGTCTGCACAAAATGCCGCCCCTCGATGTAGCCCATCGCATAGTGTTGACGCCCGACCGCCATCGCGAGCTTCATCTCCTTTTTCAAAATCTGCCCGGCGTCCCGCGCAGGCTGCGCCGAGAGCACGTCGTAGAAAGGCGTAAGCTGAAACTGCCCTCCGGCTCCGAGGAAAATGCTGAAGTTCTTCGCATGTCCATCCGTCGCCCCCAGCAGCCAGAAAAGCACCTGCGCCTTGAGAAAGAGCCGTATGTCCTGCTCCGGCGTATTGCTCGCCTTCAGGAGCTTGAGGATGTCCACCATCCCCGGCCCGCCTTCGCTTTGATACTTGAGCGTCGGCGGGACGGAAAGCGCCTGGCACATATCCTCCTGGGGCAGCCGGAGCAGCCGCCCGTCAGCCGTCCAGCGCCGGTCGAACCTCCTCACCACCAGCGCCCGAGTCTTCCCAAAGGCCTGCATCTTCGCCTCATTCACCGGCAGCCCGTAGGCGGCCAGCACCCGCAGGCAGTAAAACTCGATTTCAATGCTCCGCGACAGGTCGATGCCATTTTGCAGCTTTCCCATCGCCTTTTTCAGGATGTGCGTCGTCGGCGTGGTCCCCCGCGGCCTCCACCACCGGTCCTCATGAAAGAGCAGCGCCGTCTTTTCCTGCGCCCCCGCCACGGAAATGCGAAAGTCCCGGTCCCGGTCCAGCCCCAGCGGAGCCTCCGCAAGATTTTGCAGCATCGCCTCGATCTCCCGCCCCGTCACCGGCTCGCCCTCGATGCGCGTCGTGTCCGTATCGACTGATTCCTCCTCGGGAACAAATTGCAGCGCTCCCACGCAATCCCGCCCGATTTTCGACAGCATGCTGTAGGCATCCGTGCCCCGCGCCCCCACACGCTCCGCGACCCTCCGCCGCAGCGGCTCAGAATCCGGCAGCAGATTTTCAAAGACCGCCGCCACCACCGCCCCGCGATAAACCTCCTCACGCAGCGGCATGGAGAGCGAAACAGGTATTGCCCGCTCCCACTCCAGCCAGCTCTCCCCGTAGCGAAACTCCACCGCCCCGCCCGGTTCCCTCCGCAACAAACCCACCGGTAGGTTGTTCAGCAGCACCCGCAAAGGCGGATATGTGTGATGACGCGGCATCAAAAGTCCCGTTCGATGTCCGCCAGCGAGTCGCCCGACCGTGCCGTCACCTGGAGTTCCAATCCCAGCACCGCGAGCAACGCCAGCACCGTTTCCAACTGCCCGCCACGCGTCCCGTTTTCGATCTCAGAGATCGTCCCCTGGCGCACACCCGCCCGCTCGCCCAGCTCCCCCTGGCTCATCCCCAGCCGCCTGCGCGCGCGCCGGATCGCATTGCCCAACTGCTTCGCATTTCGTACCAGATCGGCCATTCCCCATATATACGAAAAACCGTATATTCCGTCAATATACGAAAAACCGTATAAATTGATTTTATACGGAAAATCGTATATCCTGCTTTAATGACAAAGCGGCCTTTCGCTCCCGCAATGACGTCCCCAGCCCGAGGAAAGAGCCATCCTTATGTTTTTAAGTCGTTTCCTTCCATTCACTCCTCGTCCCCGCAAAGCGAGATGGCAGACCTCCACGCCCGAGTGCAGCGGCCGGTCGACGGAGCCACCGGCCAAAACCTTTGTGTTCTTTGCGCCCTTCTGTAAAAATGCCATTCCGCCTTCCTTCGATTCGTTGGCTTCGCCTGTCCCGCAAAGCCTCGGCTCTGTGAAAACAGCCTTCCGTTCCGTGCCAGCCAGCCCGCACGCGCCCACATTTCCGCAGCGCCCCGCCTCCGCGCAAAGTCTGAAACTGAACCACTGAAAACTTGCAATCTTTGCCTTCGTTTCCTTCGCTTCCTTCTGTTCTAAACCTGTCTTGAGAAATCGCCCTGGCTCAGCCGCCCGCCTGGTTGCAGCGGCAGGTCGCCGAAGCCACTGGTCCGAACCTTCGTTTCCTTCTGTTTATTCCTTCTGCCTTGTCCTTTGTGTCCCTTGCGACGTTGGCTCCGCCTGTCTCGCAGACTCGGCTCTGTAAAAAGCCTTCTGTCTTTCCCCTTGGTCTCCTTCGCTTCCTTCTGTTCAACCTGTCTTCTGTAAGGCCCGGCGGAATTCCCCCTGCACCGACTCCGGCGCGTCGGCGTAGTCAATGCCCGCGCGATCCGGGTACTCCTCCGCCAGCCACTCCGGCCAGCCCTCGGGATTCGGCGCGCGCCCCTTCGCCGCCGCTGGCTGCTGCGAGCGCCTCGCCCGCGGCGCGTCGTCCCAGATGAGGTTCTTCGCCCCCTTCGTGATGCTGTAGGAGATCACCTCCACCGCCCGCGCCGGACCCCGCCGCGCGCACTCCCTCAGCAGCGCCCGCTCCTGGCCGCGCGACATCAGAGGCCGCCCCAGATCCGCCAGATGCAGCCGCCACCCTCGCCACGCCTCGCGAAACGCCGCATCCTGCCGCAACGCCTCCCGCGCCTCCTCCCCCATCGGCGGCGCATTCCCACCCTCAGCACCCCCGGCGAAATCTTCCCCGCCCGGCAAAGCTTCGCCCGACGAAGCCCCGCCGACCGCCGCCCCGCCCGCTGGCGAAAAATCCTCCCCCTCCACGCGCAAAGCCGCCACCTTGGGCCGCGAACCCCCGCCCTCTGCAGACGGCTCCCCGACATCAGGCGCCGAATCCGCGCCAGACGGTAACACCTTCACGCCCTGGTCCACCTCCTCACGCCCCTCGCTTACGCGTTCCACGTCACCCGCCAAAGCCCCGGCTTCAGATGGCAACGCTCCATTCTCGCGCTCCGGCTCACGCCTTTCCCGCAAGTCTCCCGAGTTCGGAGGTAAGGCATTACCTACTCCGCCTGAGTGCTCCCCGCCGACAGGCGCAGGTTCCCCATCCGAAACCAACTCGCGAGAGCGAGAGAGCGAGGGCACCCCGGCGCTCCGCTCCGCAGGCCCGCCCGCGCGCCCACGCGCAACTCTCTCTCGGTTGGGTTGGGTCCGGTTCTGTTCGGTCTGGTTCTGTACTGTACTGTTCTGTGTACCGTGACGTAACGGTGACGTCACTGTGACATCCGCGTGACATAACTGTGACATCGGCGTGACGTCACCGTGACATGGGCGTGACATCTGCGTGACATCGTCATTTTGCGGAGGCACAGCATCGCGTTTCTTTTCCCGGCAACGCCGCTGTCGCTCGCGAATTCCCTCCCGCGCCGTCACCAGCCGCCCCGCGTAATCCTCCCAATTATGCACCCGCCGCCCCTCATCCAGCCACCCGGTATCGAGCAAGGCCTGCAGGAACTGCTCCGCATCCCCCTCCCACTCCGCCACGGCAGCCACCTCCTCGGCATCGAACCCCGACAAATCCCCATCCGGCGCAAAATCCAGCGTCCACCACCACAGTAGGTGCAGATGCCCGATCACCGCCGCCTTCGAAATCCCCAGCCGCAACGCCACCCGCCGAGTCTTCGGATGCCGTGCCATCTCCTGATGTGATTCGATCCAAGCCATACTCCCCCATCTTAAAGTGTATACACCCTTAATGTCCACTCTGGATTTTTTTGCCATTTGGGCACGCCGGCAAACTCTTGGGAGGGAATCGAGAAAGCCCCATCCATCTGCGGAGCAATCTCTTTCCCGCCGCCGCCCGGTGCGCTAGGCTTGACCGATGTGACGATCGACCCGCAGCAAGATGCGGGAACTCCCCATCACCAAAGACACCTCGGCCCTCCCTCGATCTGCGAAACGCCCACGGAGAGCCGAGTCAGGTCATTCCTTTAATCTCCGCCCGATACTTAAAATCATGAAACCCGCCATCGCCCTTCTCGTCCTGTTACTTTGCGCCCTCGCTCCAGCTTTTGCCGGAGGCCCCGAGGCGGAGTTTCGCGACGCGCGGATAGATGCCGTGGAGCGCACGCCCGGCGGGTGGGTTTTGGTCGTGACCGGAGAGGTCAATATTTCGGCACCCGTGCCGTCGGATGAGAAGCAGCACTTCGTAACCCTGTACGCGGACAAGGCGACCTTGCAGGTTCCCATCGGCAACCAGCTTTACGCCTTGAGAGACCCCCGCGCATATGAGGCCCGCCTGCGCGCCGCAGTCGGCACCACCGATACGATCCAGATCTGGGGGGCCGTCGTGACCCTGCGCGGCGGCGTGGTAAAGGACATCACCGCTGGCGACATCTCCCTCCTCCGCCCGCGAGGCAAGGAAGCCGCCTTCGATCTCGGAAGACTCGGCGAGATCAGCACGAAATAGCCCGCTTCCAGCGGGCCGCCTGGGGAAGGATGAAACCCTTGCGCCGTCCATGACCGGACCCGGTCGCGACTGGCCGGCAGGGCACTTCCTCCCAAAACGGGAGGATTGTTTTCCGAAGCTACACCCCATCCGGGTCCGACATCCCAAAGGCCCTGCGGGTGGAGGGGGTGAAAAATTTGCGCACGATCTCGTCAGCGCTGCTCTGGTGAATATGGCGGATTCTCTTAGGGTTGATACAGCAATGCTGGCATTTCCCGATGAGCCAAGCGGTTGCCGCAGAGATAAATGCGTCTGCGCAGTAAGCTTTGAGAACGTCTTCGCTGGCAAAGGTGGCTGGGGAAATGGCAGAAACAGCACGCGAACCAGCGAGGGAGGTGCCTGCTGCAAACGACTGAATACACTGGATGAAAAGGCTTTGAGCGAGGAAGTCCTGGTCGACCCGGCCTGCGATATGCGCCGCCACCATCTCCTCGATTTCGCGCGATGAAAATGCGCCAGTGGTGTCGGTCTCGCTCGCCTCTGGCGCCACCTCGACACCGTTGATGAGCAAAAAGGTCACAGCAGATATCCAGCCGGCGCGCTTATTCCCGTCGGTAAAGGGATGATTCCGAACAAGATGGGAGCAGTAACATGCCGCCAGATCGAATATATCGATCTCCTCTGATCCGTAGAGATAGAAGTTTTGCGGGGCTAGAACAGCCGACTCCAGCGCGCCCGCATCTCTGAGGCCAGGAGGCCCGCCAAACAAATCAACCTGCTCCCGATGAATCTCCACCACGTGGCAGACATCCAGAAATTCGGGCTCCTTGGTCGACTCCACCCTGCTCTGCTACGGCTAGGAGGCCAGCCGCTTGAGGGTGTCGCGGAAAAGGCCAACAGCCTTTTGGTGAGCACCTTTCACCTTCGCCATGGAGGCAACCTTGATGGTCCTCTGTTGGCGGGGGAGGATGTGGTCGGCATGGAACTCACCTCGCGCGGCAACACGATCCAGGATCTCTTTTTCGTGGGCGGCAGAGGTTTGTGCAGACATTTCAAGAAGTGCGAGGTTTTGTCCTTCGCTCCCGGAAGGTAGGCAGATTCTGCCTGGGTTGTCAAATGAGCGATGGGGGTGGGATTCGAACCCACGGTGACTTGTGCAATGCTCGCATCCCGTCACAAAAGGGGCAAATCCATGATTCTCCCCCCCGAACAAGCTTAGCGTTCTTCACAAGTTGCCAAAGGGCCGGAGATTGAGAGGATGCTGCGCTAAGGTAGGCTCTTGATGTATGCACTCTCCACTGGACGAAAGTTCCCCGTCCGGCGCACCATCTCCCCATGATCCCCGCCGCCTTCGGCTTTCTGCTTTTTGTCATCGGAGTGCTGCTGGCTTCGGTCAGTGCGCCGCATTATGAGATGCTGCTCCTCTTGTCGACTCTCGCGATGGCGGGGGCACTGGGCTGCTTTGTCTTCGCGTTCCGGCGGAGGCCTCTTTTTCTCAAGGTGCTGCTGGTCGTCCTCGCGCTCATCGCCTTGCAAACCATCGCCGTGAACATGCTGCGCCTGTTTCCCGGCCTGAGGATGCTCGATATCCTGTAGCGCCGATCACCAGACGCGATCCTTCTCCATCACAGTGAACCAGCCCCATCTTTCGGAATCCGCTGGGATTACCACCTTTCGCGGAGGCCTCCGCCATGGGAGCAGCCATCTCCTCGCGGTCAACTTCACGTGGCCCTTTGCCACGTTGGAGATCGGGCCGCGTGAGCTGACCCTGCGCGGGCCGGGAGTCCATTACGTATTCAGCCGCGAGGGCGTGGCCATCGAGGACTTCCGTGGCATCTTTTCGCCCGGCCTGCGCTTCCTCCCCACCGACCCCGCCGTGCCGCCGCAGGTCGTCTTCTGGACCTTCCAGCCCCGCGCGGTGAAAGCCGCGCTCGCCGCGCACGGTTATGCCGTCGCCGCCGCCGGCTAACCCCTCCGGCAGCGCGCGCATCCACTGCCCCGCCACCCGCCAGGGAATCTCTTTTACACCCCCCGCCCCGCGCGTCAAAATTCCCGCTCCATCGATCGGGTTAACCAACTCATGCCGCACACACGATGAAGACGTTCCTACTCCTCTGCGCCCTCCTCGCGGCGGGCCTGCCGGACACCTGGATGCCCGACACCGATAAAGTCCCGCTGAAGTTCCCCGGGCAATTCCCCGTGCATCCTGTCACCGAGTTTTTCCTCAAGCATCTCTCGAACGGCCAGGAAGCGGTCGCCCGGCCCACCCCGAGCTTTTTCTCCAAAAAGTCATGGCCGATTTTCTTCGGCCAGTACATGAGCTACGACCCGCCGTTTCCCACCGCCGAGCTGGTTTTCATCGGCAGCGACGCCGAGGGCGATCACTACGCCGTCTCGTTCCAGGCCGAGGCCGCCTCGCCCGTGATCAAGAAGGAGATCGTCTACACCGGCTCCCCGCTGGAGGTCTGCAAGGACGAACGCTATACCCTCGGCATCCGCCCCCAGGCGGAGGAGAAGGCAAAGGAATCGAAATAAACCCCCACCGCCATGCATTTCCTGCTCCTGCCGATTCTTCTCCTCCTCGCCTGGATGCCCTCGTCAAAGCTCGGCAAACAGGTCGACCTCCGCTCCACCCTTTTCTCCACCTACCCGCAGCTCGCTCATCCTGCCGCGCCTTCGCGGTATTTTCGCTACGCCGGGTCGATCACGGAAAACTTCCGACTGGACCTCGCGCAGCCCGACTTCGCCGCCATCCTCTCCAGCGCGGAAACCATCGAGCCCCCTCCCGCCGGGGAGGGTTATGTCGAGGTCGTCACCATCTCCGACCGCGAGTATTTCATCCTCCAGCACTATCCCGCGACATCTGCGCTTCCCGATCCCGGAGTAACCGCCTACCGCATACTGCCCGGTCGGGTCGAAAAGGTTTATACATTCGGAAAAAGCCAGCGTCTGACCTTCACCCAGATCGGAGCATCTATGTGGTGCTACGATTATGACGAAATGGGCCGCACGCATCGCGCCACCACATGGTGCACGATGTTTGACCGGCAGGCCGCACGTCAGCAAGCCGCCCGAGAGTTCGCCGCCAGCTATGCCGACGCCGTCGCCACGCGACTGCTCCGCCGGCCGTCGCCGCCTTTCACCATGGTCGACGTCGAGCCCCTCACCGAGGAGATTTATGATTACTGGCCCGCCACCGGCAACCTGCGCACGATCACATCCCAATCCCGCTGGGGAAACCTTCCAATCCACATCCGCCACTTCGACGAAAGTGGCAATGAATTAAAGCAACAGCCGTAACCGGGACCTCTCGGTCGTTATCCGGCAGCAACAAAGCGAAGCCCCATTCCCTTAGCACGAACCCTCCGGGACCTGGAGTACCCTTGCCAAGCCTAAGCATTCTGGCTAGGTAGATACCCGGCAAGGGCCGCCTTGGATTTGTCGTCCCGCACGCCATCCGACACGCCACCATGAACACTGCCCTCCTGCGCCCATTCCTCCTTCCCGTTCTTGCTCTCCTGACGGTCGCACCGCAGGCCGTACGCGCCAGTGCGTGGGAAATCACCACCGTCGACAGCAACGGCGATACGGGCTACATGCCCTCGCTCGCCCTCAACTCCTCCGGGCTTCCCTCCATCAGCTACTACGACCTGTCCAACGGCAACCTCAAATACGCTTCTTTCGACGGTTCCTCCTGGTCCATTTCCACTATCGACACTTCCGGCGACGTGGGCCTTCACACCTCCCTTGCCCTCAACTCCTCCGGACTCCCATCGATCAGCTACTTCGATCAAACCAACAGCGCGCTCAAATACGCTTCCTTCAATGGCTCGTCCTGGACGACTTCCACCGTCGACAACTCGGGCTGGGTGGGGGAGTACACCTCGCTCGCGCTCAACTCCTCCGGCCTCCCCTCCATCAGCTACTACGACCGGACCAACGACCATCTGAAGTACGCCTCTTTCAACGGCTCCTCCTGGTCCGTTTCCACCGTCGACAGCTCCCCAGGCACGGGCGCCGACACCTCCCTCAAGCTCAACTCCGCAGGTCTTCCCTCCATCAGCTATGGCGACTACTACCGCCATCTCAAGTACGCCTCCTTCGACGGATCTACTTGGTCCATTTCCACTGTCGACAGCTCCGAGGATGTCGGCCTATTCACCTCGCTCGCGCTCAACTCCTCCGGCCTCCCCTCCATCAGCTACTACGACCTGAACAATGGCGATCTCAAGTACGCCTCCTTCGATGGCTCCACCTGGTCGATTTCCGCTCCCGACCAGGAGGGTGACGTCGGCCTCTACACCTCCCTCGCCCTCGACTCCTCAGGCAACCCCTCCATCAGCTACTACGACGCGAGCAATGACAACCTCAAGTACGCCTCCTTCGACGGCACCACCTGGTCCGTTTCCACCGTCGACGATACCTACAACGACGCTGGGTTTTTCTCCTCGCTCGCCCTCGATGCGTCCGGTCATCCCTCCATCGCCTACCTCGAGTACAGCACCGGGGCCCTCAAATACGCCACCATTCCCGAGCCCCATGCCTTTTCCCTTCTCACCCTCTGCGGTCTCGCCGGAGTCCTGCTCCGCCGACGCGCCTGTGCCATGCGATAGCCTCACGCCGTCCATGTCAGAGCAGGGGCTCTGCCTCACCACCCCCGTTTCCCATCCGCCGCTTCAACGAAAGCGGCAAGGAAGTGAAGGAGCCGCCATAACCCCATGCCGCTTCACCCATGACCCTCCACGACAGAATCGCCGCCAGAAATCCGCTTGGGATCACGCTGGATGACGCACATCAGCTTTGCCTCTGGACCTTCTGCACCCTCGATGTGCTCCCGCCGGAGCTTCGCGCGGAACCTCTGGACCGGGCTACGCTGGCGGAGACATTCAGCCGCCTCGCCCGGCAGGGACATGTCAATTCCCCCGATCCCGCCATCACCGCCCCCGCCTACTGGGATGCCCTGATCGACCAACTCCTCAATGGAGGCCGCGAGCTGGACCGCGATTTCCGCACGCGCATCCCCTCCCTGCTATAGCCCCTCCGCGTTCACACCCATCGCCTCTTCTCTTTGATGCCCCACCGACGCCTTCTCCTCCCGCTCGCCCTGTCTTTCCTGCTCCTCCTCGCCAGCGCCCCGCTCCGCGCGGCTGATCCGCTCGACAAGCCGGTGCTGTTGACTTATTCCGCCAGGAACTTCCGGGAGGTGGTTTCGTCGATCCAGGCCGGAACGGGGTTCGCCGTGCAATGCCCGAAGGATGTCGCCGATTTCCTGGCCGCGCGCGTCTTTCGCGGCTGGTCGTATCCCTATAATCCCGGCTCGACACCATCCCGGCCCGCCCGCGACTTTCTCAATGACATTTGCCGTGACGCGGCGCTGTCGTGGACCTTCGACCCGGCGACCAACACCGTCACGCTCGACCATCAATGGCACCGGAGCGATCCGCGCTCTGCGCGCGAGATTCTCGCCAAGATCAAGGAACGCTCCGCATTTGGGAAACCTCCTGCCGACAGCCTCCCCGACATCCTCGCGCTCATCGGGAACCCGGAGAATGTCGCCCTGGGCTGGCGGCCGCTCCAGATTTCCTGCCTGCAGGTCGTATTTCACTGGCCCGAGCGGCTCAAGCCCCTCCTCGTTGGCTCCGTCACCACCGCCGATCTCACGCCCGCCACGCTCATCCTGCTGAAAAACTCCATCGACATGTACCCCGGTCACGGGAATGCCTGCTATTTCCTCTTCCGCGAGGACGGCACGCTCACCCTCGCAGGTGTGATGAATACCGGCTGGCGTTGCGAACTCACCGCCGCCCTCGTCGCGAACCCTCCCGGCTACCGCTCACCCGACGAACCCTCCAAGATCCAGATGGTCCTGAAACGGAATCTCCGCGACTTCCTCATCGCCCATTTCCGCCTCGAGAAAAACGGCCTCCAGCTCACCTCGGTCATCGATTCCGAAGGTCAGCCTGTCAACACTGACGGCAACAACATCGGCAATTCCCTCCTGCCGAAGTGAGCGGGAGCGAAAGGCGGTAGATCATCCCGGCGCGGGGTGGGTTCTCCTCCGGTGAGGCGATGCCCGGTGGCCCGTCTCGGCCACGGGACGGCACTTTTCCGCGAGGGCAACTGGTCGCTTGCGGCGGGTCGATTGACAACGGGCGGGGAGGTTATAGCTAATACGGGGCATGACGTTGCGCCGCGCTCTTTGGAATCTCGCCCTGGCGGCGGCGGCGTTCGTGCTGGCCTGGGTGCCCGCGACGTTTTCCATTCCCTCCGGCGCGCTGACGGATGTGATCTGGCCGTTCGCGGGGTTCGTGCTCGGGAGCGTGCTGCTGTGGGGGCCGCGCGCGATCCCTCCGCTGATGGCGGGCGAGTTCCTGGTGTCGCTGGCGGTGGGTGCGCCGTGGTGGCAATCCCTGTGGGTCGCGACCTGGGAGGTGGCGCTGTGGGGAGGCGCGAGCGCGTGGCTCATGCGGCGGGTGGGAGGATACCGTGCGGGGCTGGACAGCCTCGGCGCGGTGCTGGGGTTTTTCCTGATCCCGGTCGGGCTCTGCATGTTTCTGCGGATCGCCCTGGGCACGTATTTCCGGGTGGCTTTTGGGTGGACGACGTGGGATCGCTTCGGCAGCGACCTGCTCTCGATCTGGCTGAGCGTGGCGGCGGGCATCCTGATCGTCGCGCCCGCGATGCTGGCGGGGGTGGAACACCGGTGCGCGCTGCGCTCCGTGCGCCCGGCACGCTACGGCGAAGCCGCTCTGCTCTGGGCGGGGCTGCTCGCCACGGCTTACGTGCTGGTGCCGGCGGTGCGGCAGGCCGCGTCGCTCTCGGTGCTGCCGTTCCTCGTCTTCCCCTTTTTCATCTGGGCGGCGCTGCGGTTCGGCATCTTTGGGGTGGGCATGAGCTCGCTGGTCTTTGGCGTGGCGAGCTTTGAGCGGTTCTTCTTTTCCGGCTCCTTCCCGGAGGCGCCAGTGCTGCGCGAGGCGATGTTGTTTTACCAGACCCTGCTCATCGTGGCCTCGGCGACGGGCCTGCTGGTGGCGGGTGCGCTGGCCGACCGTCGGAGGGCGGTCGAGGGGCTGGAGGAAACCGTCGCCGGGCGCACCGCCGAGCTGCGCATCGCGAATGACGGCAAGGACCGCCTCCTTTCCATCATCGGGCACGACCTGCGCGCCCCGCTCTACGGCCTCGTGCGGCTCTCGGAGTACCTCATGGAATCCGCCGCCCGCATCACGCCGGACCGCCTGGCGGATTACGCGGGCGAGATGCACCAGTCGGCCAAGGGCCAGATCGAGGCGCTGGAGAATCTCCTGAGCTGGGCGCGCCTGCGCACGGGCCAGGTGACGTACCGCCCGGAAACCCTGCCCATCGGCGCCCTGCTCGGCCCGGTGGTGAATCTCTTCCGCCTCCGCGCCCACCTGCGCGGCATCACCCTCGATCTCGCCCTCCCGGAGGAAGGTGCCCGCGTCTCCGCCGATCCCGAGATGACCCGCACCATCGTGCGCAATCTCCTCTCCAACGCCCTCCCCGCCTGCCCGGAGCAGGGTTGCGTGACCGTCGAGGCGCGGGCCGACGGGGATGATCTCGTCGTGGCGGTGAACAACGACGGGCCAGGACTGACGGAGGAGGAGATACGCCATCACTTCGACGGCGAGGCGGATTCCCCGCGCGGCCTGGGGCTCGTGCTGGTGCGGGAGTTCTGCGCCGTGCAGGGCGCCCGGCTGCGGGTCGAGAGCGCACCGGGGCGCGGCACGCGCGTTTCCTTCCGCCTGCCGGTGGCTCAGTGAGGCTTCACGCCCAGGGTCTGGGCAAAGCGGAGGAGCCCGGCGAGGTTTTTCACCCCGAGCTTTTGCATGATCGCGGCGCGATGCCCCTCGACCGTGCGTACGCTCAGCCCGAGCCGATCCGCGATCTCGCGGCTGCGCAGTCCGCCTGCGACGAGAGCGAGTATCTCCTGCTCCCGGCTGCTGAGCACCTTGGCAAAGGAGTGGGGGTCGCCCTGCTGCCGCCGCCGGGTCTCGGCCACGATGCGGGTGTGGAACGTCCCCCCTCCGGCGAGGGCCTCCAGCGCCTGGCGCAGGGTCTCGAGCGGCTGGTCCTTTTCCACGTACCCGGCCACGCCGAGGTCCTGCAGCCGCGTGAGGGTGAGGGCATCGGTGTACGACGTGACGGCGAGCACGCGCGTGGCGGGCAGTTCCTCCCGCAGCCGCCCGCACAGCGCGAGGCCGTCGGGTTCGGGGATGTTCAGGTCGAGGATGACGAGGTCGGGCCGCGTGCGCAGGCACAGCTCCCAGCCTTCGCGTCCATCGGCAGCCTCGCCCACCACGGTGAAGCGCGGGTCCGACCGCACCACCTCGACCGTGAGCTGGCGAAAGAGCGCCTGGTCCTCGATGACGACGAGGCGGAGCGGAGCGCGGCGGGCGGGTGACTCGTCCCTCATGGCCGTTCAGAATGGCAGGCGATCGACCCGTTGCACTTTCGAAATCCACGTAGTTCTACCTGAAAACGCCATTCGACGCCGGGCGGCGGAGCGGGGAAAACGCGCCCATGAAAACGTGGCGGCGCGGTGTTTTTCAGGTCCTCGCATATTCGGCATTATGCTTCTCTCTCCTTCGCGGGGAAACGCTTTATTGGACAGGCCCCTCCACGACATGGAGCACGGGGACGGCAGCGTGGGCGGACGATATCGGCGGCGCGGGCCCGGCCCAGGCATGGCACGACGGCGCGAGCGCGTACTTCACCGCCAGCTCCGTCACTCCTCCGTACCCCGCCACGTTGATCCTGTTGGGGACTGTCTCGGTGAATGACATCACCACCAACGGCTCGGACTACTTTGTCCTCTATCCCTCGGGCGGCGCGACGCTGGCGACTGCGGATGCCACCATGACGATGCAGATCAACGACACGAGCATGTTGCTGGTCAATGCCCCCGTCACCGGCTCCGGCGGCGTGACGAAATCCGGCTCCGGGTCCCTGTATCTCACCGGCGGGTCCTCCTACACGGGCGACACTCTCGTGCAGCAGGGCAGCCTTTCCACCTCCGGCGCGGCGCACACGGGCGGGGGAAATTTCACCATCGACGCCATCGCGGGAGCCACCGCGACCGCCATGCTCTTCGCCTCCTCCACCAATGCCGATGTCACCATCGGCGCGACCGCCGCCGGTGTGAGCAACACCGCCTATCTCAACGGGAGCGCCGCCGAGTGGACCGTGCAGGACACCCTCACCGTCGGCGCGGCGGGCACCGGCAGGCTCTCGGTGCAGAATGGCGCTGCGCTGAACACCCTCACCACCGTGATCGGAGACGGCACGGGGTCCAGCGGCCAGATCACTCTATCAAGCTCCGCCATGGGTCCCGCCACCTCCTGGCTCAACCACGGCGACCTCTTCGTGGGCCGGGACGGCGCAGGCACTCTCGTCGTCTCCTCGGGCTCCATCGCCACGGTGGCCGCCGGGGGCAGCGCATACATCGGCTACGGCGCAGGCACGGCGTCCTCCCTCGTCCAGGTCATCGGAGCCGGGAGCAAGTGGATCACAAGCGACCGCCTCGTGGTCGGCCAGGCCGGCAACGGCACCCTCTCCCTCTACCAGGGCGCACTCGTGCAGAGCCAGGATGCCGTCATCGCCGCGGAGGCCGGGTCCACCGGCTTCGTGCTATTGACCGATCCCGGCAGCCGCTGGGAGGTCGCGGGCGAGCTCGTGGTAGGCGGCCTGGGCGACGGGCTGCTCCAGGCTACCTCCGGCAGCGCGGTGACGAGCGGCTCGGCGGTCGTCGGGGCCGGGGCGGGGGCAAATGCCAGCGTCGTCCTGAATGGCGGCAGCTGGGAAAACACCGGGTCGCTCGTGGTCGGCGAGAGCGCGTCGAGCGCCTTCGTCACCGTGTGGGGTGGGAGTTCGCTCACCTCCGGCAGTTATCTCCTCGGCCAGAATGCCGGCTCCCACGGCAGCACCTGGGTGTTCGGCGGCTCGCTGGAGACGACGACAAGCCTGACCCTCGGGGACGCCGGGGGGGCGTATTTTCAGGCCACAGCCGGCAGCACGATCACAACCGGGGGCGATGCCATCCTCGCCGCGCAGGCCACCGGCAGCGCCACCGCCAGCATCTCAGGCTCCGGCACGCAGTGGACCATCTCCGGCAACCTCTTCGTCGGCCAGCGCGGCCTGGCCGATCTCACCGTCGCCAGCGGGGCAGCCATCCAGGCGGGCGCGATCATTCTCGGCGGCGACCCAGGGTCCCAAGGCACGCTCACCATATCCGACTCCGGCTCGCGGGTGACCACGGCGGCCATGTTCATCGGCTTCAACGGCACGTCGCGCGTCGTCGTGCGCGACGGCGGCGAGTTGAATGTCACCAATCCGCTCCAGGGCATCTATGTGGGCTCCGGCAGCGAGCTCAATATCGGCGACAACAGCACGGCAGGCGCGGTGAACGCCCCCCAGGTCAACCTCGCCTCCGGGGCCACACTGCGATTTCAGCACACCTCGGCGGACTACATCTTTAACACGCGCCTCTCCGGCACCGGCGTCGTCTCGCAAAGCGGCACGGGTTCCACCACGATCACCAGCTCCAGCATCGGGATGTTCTCCGGCACTGTCCAGGTCGAGAGCGGCACGCTCCGCACCACCAACGCCTACGCCCTCGGCATGGGCAGCGTCACCCTCTCCGGCGGCACGCTCGCACCCGCCGGCACGCTCAACATCCAGTCGCTCACCTGGAATGACGGCCGCATCTCCCTCGCCGCCGGGGCGGATTTCCTCAACATCGCCAACACCCTCACGCTCGGCGCGGATGGCGGCGTCTTCACCCTTTCCGGCCTCGCCGCCAATGTCACCTACGACCTCCTGAGCGCGTCCAATCTCGATGCCTCCATGCTCGGGCTCTTCTCCCTCGCGGGCGGCGCGACGGGACTCAACGCGGTTTTCTCGCTTGATGGCACGACGCTCCGGCTCACCCTCTCGGGGGCGGCGACCGGCCCCATCCTGCAAAACAATGGCGGCCCCTTCACGCCGACGAACGCCGACTTCCTCGTCAGCGGAGCAGTCCAGACAGCGACCGCCGCCGACAGCAACACCGTCAACTCGCTCACCTTCGCCCCCGGCTCGCAGCTCACGGTCCACAACACGCTCGGCGTCACCAGCGGAAACCTCACCGTCACGGGAGGCGAGGCCACGCTCGCGGGCGATCTGGTGGCCGTGCCCGGCGGCTTTACGAAACTCGGCCCCGGCCTGCTCAACCTCCTCGCCACCCTCATCTCCGGCGGCCCCGCCTCCATCGCGCAGGGCGTCCTTTCCGTCAATGGTGTCCTCGCCGCGCCCGATGTGATCGTGCAGCCCGGCGCGTGGCTCCAGGGCGTCGGCGCCATCCTCGGCAATGTGCTCAACCAGGGCGGCGTCGCGCCCGGCAATTCACCCGGCACGCTCACCATCACCGGCGACTATACGCAAACCCCATCCGGCACGCTCCAGATCGAAATCGCCAGCCCGACCGTGTATGACCTGCTCCTCGTCGGCGGCCAGGCCGTGCTCGCGGGCACGCTCGATGTGCAGGCCTTCGGCGGCTTCAGCGGGCTCCAGTACGGCCAGCAGTACGCCTTCCTCCAGTCAGGCGGCATCAGCGGCGGGTTTGACACCATCACCATGCCCGACCCGGCGCTCTATCGCGGGCGCTTCCTCGCCGAGGGCGGCACAGGCATCCTCCTCGTCGCCCCGGCCAGCTACACGCTCGTCGCAGAGACGCAAAACCAGCGCAATGTCGCCCGCGCCCTCGATTCCTTCATCGGCGCGGCGGGCGACCGCGACGCCGTCAGCACCGCCCTCGACCTCCAGAGTGCCAGTCAATACCCAGCCGCCTTCGACGCCATCTCGCCTGCGTATTACCAGACCCTCACTGGCACCACCATCGAGCAGGCCGTCGCGCAGACCCAGATGATCGCGCAACGCCTCGGGGCCGTGCGCCTCGGCGCGCGGGGCTTCCAAGCCATGGGCCTGGAGGCTCCGCTGAAGAATGACCGCAATGGAAAAAACGTCCTCGACGCCCGCGATGGCAAGGATCTCCTCGCCCCCGCTCCCGACAACCGCTGGGGCGTCTGGGCGCTCGGCAACGGCATCTTTTCCAAGGTCGCCACCGTCAACGACCTCCCCGGCTACCGCTTCCAGAATGGCGGTTTCTTCGTCGGGGCCGACTATGCGTGGAGCGAAAATCTCACCACCGGCCTCTTCGGCGGCTATCAGGGCGCCTATGCGAAGTATGCCAACGGCAGCATGGCCTCGGCAAACTCCGCCCTCTTCGGCGGGTATGCCACCTTCCAGAGCGGCGGATTTTACAGCGACGCCATCGTCAGCGGCGGGTACAATGGCTACGTCGCCAAGCGCTCCATCCAGTTCAGCACCATCGACCGCACCGCCCGCGCCACCCCCGACGGCGGCCAGCTTTCCGCCTACCTCGATCTCGGCCACGACTGGCGCGCGGGAGGCTTCACCTTCGGCCCGCTCGTCAGCGCGCAATACACCTACTCCGGCGTCGCGCCCTTCACCGAGACCGGCGCGGACAGCCTCGACCTCCGCGTCGGCCAGCAGGACGCCAGCAGCCTCCGCACCAACCTCGGCGGACGTATTGCCTACACCTGGAACGTCGCGTCCGGCCTCACCCTCGTCCCCGAGGTGCGCATGTTCTGGCAGCACGAGTACCTGCAAAACTCCACCATCATCGGCGCGAGCCTCGACGGCGGAGCCGGGCCGTCCTTTGACTACTCCACCACCGTGCCCGCCCGCGACAGCGTCTTTGCCGGAGCCGGGCTCAGCGCCGCCTTTGGCCGCAACCTCGGCGCCTTCGTCTATTACAACGCCGACTTCGGCCGTCAGGACTACCTCAGCCACATGATCAGCACCGGCCTGAACTGGAAATTCTAGAGCGTTCTCCGAACGTCTCCCCGACCGGGGATATAGTTATCTCCATGCGCCCGAGGCATCCCGCCAGGAAAGGGTCTGCCCCCGTCCGCCAGAACAACGCCGCCGCGAATCCGTTTGCCCGGTGCCACCCGGGGCCAATATACTGCGCTGCGCGAAGCCTCGCCCCTTCTGCGCATCCATCCATGGGAACAAAACTTTGCCGCCTTTTCCTGGCCACGCTGGCTTTTCTTCTGGTCAGCCCGGGCCTCTGCCAGGCCGGGGAGCCATCCTGGAAAAGTCTCCTCCAGCTCGACGACCTCTCCGAGGCTGCGCGGCAAAAACCCGCCGCGCAATACTACCGCCTCACCGTCGAGCGGTCATTTGACCCCGTCGTCGTCATCGAGCTTTCCTGCGGCGACGACGGCACGCTGCGCATCCGCCGCATCGACCGGAAGGTCGATGAACAGAAAGGCACCGTGACCTATACGCGCCTCACCGAGGACAGCACCATCAAGGCCAGCCCGCAGGAAATCGCCGCCTTTCGCACCCTCATCGACGGGAGCGAATTCTGGAAAGCCCCCGCCGCCGACTGGCGGGAACCCGGCCTCGACGGCTCCACCTGGACGCTCGAGGGCATCCGGGACGGTCAATACCACCGGGTCACCCGCATCAACCCCTTTGTCGCCGCAAAATTCGCCACCACCGCGCCGGGCTGGGAAAAGCTCGGCCCGGAGCGCAGCTACGCCGAGGGCCTGCTCAGTGCGGCATTCGCCTACCTCTGGGCTCTCGGCGGATCGCCCGGCGAGTTATATTGAGCATTCATTTCCAGCGCGCCCTCCACTCCTGAAATTCCGAAGGCCTTACACGATATCGGGCGAAGTTCCCTTCATGAAGGCCCATCACCTCCTCCTCCACGATCTCGACCATCCGCGCGCGCTCCGGCTCCGGCAGATGGCTTTCGATCTCCCGCTGGATGTAACGGATGGCTGAGGAACGATCCATCCCCTCACGGATGATCTCTCCCACCATGCGCCGAAGCAAATCCCGATGCTTGAGCCGGAACGAGTCGGGCTCTCCGAGTGACTGCCTCACGGCGGCATAGCGGGCGGAGGAGCGTTCATAGGCCCACACGAAAATATCCCGCAGGAGCTCGATGCGGTTCCGCTCATAAACACCGAGAACCCCGTCGATGTAATCCTGCGTCGGCACATCGATAAATGACAGGGGGCAAAGATTGCGCCGAATAAGCGGAATGTTGGCCGCGAGCCGTGAGACCCGCTTGTTCACATCCTCAAAAGGCTGCAGATAGGGAATCTGCACCATTGCAAAGAAGGCCTGCTCAAACGGATCGACGATGGCTTCCGCAGTGGCGAGGAGTTGATCAAAGCACTCGGCTATGGCCTGCGGTCCCTCCAGCGGGTGAAATACCGTCCCGCCGATCTGGACCGGGATCTCACGCACCCGCCCTCCCGCCTGCGGATCTTTGAGCAGATTGTCTGCGAGGATCGCATGCAGGTTGCAGATCGTGTAGCGGTTGAAGCCGATATGAGCCGCATCTTCGACCAGCAGTTCGATGGCCGCCTTGTGGTTTAGTATCATCTGCGCCTCTTCGCGCTCCTTGCCCTCGGCGCTCTCGCCCTGGTCGAGCAGCCTCTCCGTCTCCAGCAGCGAATAGGTATTGCCTTCCAGTCGGCTCGAGTTCCAGGTCAGGTCGATGAGGAGCCTGTTCAGGATGTGGCGGGCATAGGTTCCGGCGGGCGATTTCTCGTCCGATGATCGCCCCAGCTCGGCCAGATGCCGGCGGATTCCCGGCGTGAGATAAGCCGTCGTGTTTGGGCGATAGGATTCCAGAAATTCCCGCCTGTAACCGACCGGATGACGCGCTGGGATCGGCTGCCGTACCTCGCGCCGAATCGCCTCTCCCTCGGCGGAAAGACCTGGCAGGCTGTAGCCCTCAGGCGCAGCCGTTTTCTTCAGCGATGCGCCTCCGGTTGCTTGCGGCATCTTGCCCGGTGGCAGGAAATACCGGGTGCCACGTTTCGCTCCCGCCTGCACAATCCGCCCCGTCTCGACCAGTTCATGCAATCGGCGCTGGAGCGATCTGAGGGGGTAGCCCTTCCCGAGCACCGACCAGATTTCGCTTAACGAGGCCCCATTTTCCACTCCGTCCAGCGCCTCCAGCACTCGCTCATACTCTTCCTTGGAAATACGCCGTTTCGCCATTTTTATGGCACATAATGGATTTCATGCGCCAAAACAAACTATTTTATGGCGTATATCTTGATTTTATGGCACATAACGAGACTTATCCGCCGTCGAAAAAGACGGCCTCAAGCTCGCCTCCCTCATCGACGCCGACGGCAGCAGTATTGGCAAATCCCTCCTCCCCGAGTGACCCGGGAACCACCATGGCCCGCAGGCCGCCGGGCCCATGCCCTCTTGTCTTCGCCGATAGCCGCGTTCTTCCGGTCAATACTCATCCTTGCGGGAGGCGGGCGATTCGCTTTTGGCGTCGTCTTCCCCTGGTCGTTCCCCCGAGGAAACCCAGCACCTCGCCAATAACCAGCAAGGCGAGGCCAGCACAATCACCAGCGCGGGCACTAGGATATACCAGAATCTCATGAACCACCCAAAAAGGCCGAAAACGAAAAGCTCGACAAACGCACAGCCCCGCTCCAACCACACCTCATCGCCTGTCCCCTCCAGCGCCCAGCCGCTAAAAATTAGCGCAAAGAGCACCGCGAAAAGCAGAGTGAGCAGGATCGCGAGCCAGCTAAGGATCACCGCGAGGCGAAGGCTCCAATGCCTCCTGCCAGACGATCTCCCCCGGCCTTCGCCATCCTCCGGCGCATCGGGTTTGTCAGCATTCATGCCCGTCCTCCGTCAACGTGCCGGCCATCGCCTTTTGCCGCAGCAGGATCAGGCCTCGGACGAAGAAGAGTGCGCCCATCGTGCTGGAGAGAAATATCGACCGCAGGATCGAGCCCTCCTGGATTTGCTCGATCGTGAAGGGGTCGACCGGCCCCGTGTACCCGGCCCGGCCCATCGTATCGCAATACCAATGGAACCACCCGACGGCTACGGCGAGAGGCATCGCCGCGATGAGCAGCAGCGCGAGGTTTACCCGCCAAGTCCACGGCCTGCGGCGCCCCAGACACCACACGGCCAGAAATACCGCCAGGCTCAGCGCCATCTGCCAGAGCGCGGGAGGAAAGAACGGGGAAAACATTGTTAGAAGGAGGGCGCAGGCTGCGTGGTTTTTACTGCGTCTTCAGATAGCCGATGATGACGGTGCTCTCTGGGTTGCGCCGGATCACCTCCTGCGGGTCATCGGCCCCGACGAAGCCGCCCTTCCCGCCGAACATCGCCTTGAAGATCGGCGAGCGACCCGGGACCGCCAGCTTCGCGGAAAACGCCCCGGAGGCCTGTCCGCCGCGCACCGGCATCTCCGCCTCAGTCGAGGTAAAGGGAGCCACCATGCGCATGCCATGCCACGTCATGACCACCGTCCCGTCGACCTTGCCGCCCTCCGCAGGCGGGAAATAAATCGCAGCCTTCACCGAGGCCGGGGCGGGTTCGCGTTCGTTGCCCAGCTTCCCGAGGGAGATCGTGCGCTTCAGTTCGCCTTTCACATAGACATCCATCTCGATCTGCACGCTGCGCACCGGCGTGGCATTCTCGATCTCCACATAGATCGGCATGATCTTCAGCGGGATCGCGAGGCTGTCCCACTCCGCCCCCTTGACCTGAATCTCCCTCTCGGCGAGGAGGGTGAGCGGGGCGAGCAGACTTAGCAAAGCGAGGAGGGCTTTCATGAAGGGAGGATGCAAAGCTTACACCCCTCGCCACAGGGCGTGTCAAGAGAGCCATTTAGCTAAGAGCCTGACTGAAAAAGGACGATGCGCGGACGGCAAGGCGCTGCGAGAGAGGGTATCCGCAGCGACACGTGAAGGAGCCGGAACGCAGCCGGACTCCGCTTTCCCACCGCAAGCCGTCGGTCGGCAATTTTCAGGCAGGCTCTCAGGTCACGCCCGCCCCCCCGGCAGGGTCATCATTCCCTGCCGCCAGGAGGTCGCCGCGCCCTACTCCGTCGCCGCCGGGCGGAACTTCTCCGCCACCGGCTCGACTCCGCCGCGCGGGCCGTCCACCGCCTTGTAGGTCGAGGTGGCCGCGTCCCAGGCGGTTTTCTTCGGGTACGGGTAGACGGGCATCGACCACTCCTCGCCGCCATTGGCCGCATGCCGGCCGATGAGCTCGTAGGGCGCGACGCCCTTCTCGCGCCATGCGCGCACGGCGGCGAGCATGTCCGGCGGCTTGTTCATGCCGGGGCCGCCGCCATGGGCCATGCCAGGGATGAGGTAAAACCTCAGAAACTCCTGCGCCTTTTCCAGCCCGCCCTCGCGGGTGGCCACGCGCTCGTAGTAGTCGATCGACGCCCAGCAGGGCACGACGGAATCGACTGATCCCGCCATCATGATCATCTTGCCCCCGCGCTTGGCAAAGGCGCTCAGATCGTCATTCTCCGCGTTCAGCCACGGCCCGAGCGCGGCGGAGTACGTGTCGATGTCCGCGCCGAAGTTGATATCGGCCAGCTTCTTCTCCGGCCCGAAGACCCACTTGAACAAATACAGGTGGCCGTGCGACGACTCCAGCGAGCTCCCCGGCGGCAGCCCGCCAAAGATCCGCGCGCCCGTGCCCTCCTGCACCGGCCCGGCGAAGAGCTTCCGCAGCGCCTCGGCGTGCGCGGGCGTGAGCGTCGCGTCCTTCTTCAGCGCCAGCGCGATCACGGCCTCCTGGTCCCGCGCATCCCAGCGCGGGTCGGAGACAAACTTCCCCGCCGCCACCGGCACCTCGCGCGCAGCCAGGTATTCATTCGCCGCCGCGATCACCGCCGCCTCCTGCTCCTTGGTAAAGGGACACTTGGCAAAAATCTGGTCGTTCCACAGGAAATACGCATGCAGCGGCGCTCGGCAGTGGGCCGGGATGTTGGCCACGATGCCGTCGTAATCCTCCGGATACCGCTGCGCCTCCTGCATCGCCTGCTGGCCGCCGGTCGATCCGCCATTGAAGTACGAGTACTCCGGCCCGCGCCCGTAATACGCCCGCACGGCGTCCTTGGCCAGCACCGTCATGAGATGCGTCGCGCGGTAGCCAAAGTCGCGCCATACCTCGCGATTGCCCACGCCCGAGTCGGAGTTGGGCGCGGTGCCCATGTCGGTCGTCGCGGCGGCATAGCCTCCCTGCGTCGGCCACGCCAGCGACCCAGGATTGATGCGGCCCGCCGCGCCGCCATTGCCGACGCCGAGCAGGCGACCGTTCCACTTTGGCTCATCCGGCAGCCAGATTTCCACCTGAATGTGCGACCCCTCCGCCGGGCGCAGCTCCGCCTTTACCACCGTGCGCGGCGGCAGGTTTGTGATGGGCGGCTTGCCCGGGATCTCCATTGTCGCCGAGTCAAAGTGCTCGACCGAGGTCACCGTCCCGCCGCCGGGCATCTCCAGGCTACGCAGCCGCGCCAGCCGCTCCTCCAGCCCGCCGCCGGGAGCCGCCGGCTCCTGCGCACTCACCATGCCAGCCGTCACCACGCCCGCCACACAGGCCACTGCAATCATCTTCAACATATCGGGGAAATACGAAGCCAGCATTCCTATCACCCCACAGCGTGCAAGCCAACTCTTCCGTATCAAACTAGTGAAATTCCCGGCGCTCCCGGCCCGATCACGACAGCCGCCGGGACTCTGCCGCCCCTACCCCGCCGACGGCCTCTGCCGAAACTCCCGCACGTGCCACGTCCGCCCATGCGGCAGCCCCAGCCATTCCTCGCTGTCGATCTGCATGCGGATGCCCAGCCGCTCCAGCCGCTCGTACTGCCGGGGCGAGATCTCCCTCGTCCCTCCCCTCAGCGCATCGCACAGATACTCAAACGCCAGCCCGCACTCCCCATGCTCCAGATACCCGCGCACCGCTGCCAGCTCCTCCGCCGAGAGACACCCCTGCGTCTCCTCCACCAGACCAGCGAGCTGCGCGCGCGTCATTTCGTATTCATTCGGTATCTCGCTCATCGTGATCTCCTCGTCGTCGTACTTTTCTCCAAAGAAAAATCGTCCTGCGCTCCGATCACCCACCGGGCCATCACACGCGCTCCCGGCCCGCCGCAAGACCGCAGCCGCCACCCGCGCCCCTCATCACCCGCATAGGCAACATCCATCCCCGTCGCCGCTCCGAGGTGGCGACAGACAGCCCAGACGGGCACCAGCTCACTGGTCTTCATAGAACAAAAGGGGGATGAGTTCCTACTAAGACAATCCCACTTACACACATTAGCATTCCTAATGCAATCTCTAAGTCACCCCACCCCCGAAAAACCCCACCCTGCCCCGAGAACGAATCTCATTCGCCATCCCCCGCCCGGGGAAACGGGCAAAGACCGCAAGTCTCCCGTGGTTCAGTTTTCCGACTGCGCACAAACGATGCCGCCCCGCACCGCTCCCACCGCACCCCGCACCGCTTCAAGACCTTACAGGAACAGAGCCGAGTCCGCGAAAACAGCCGGAGCCAACCCTGCGAAGACATGGCCTTCTGCGAAGAGGACACGACGCAATGAAAAATACCGCCGCGCCATGCGAAAAAGGCGGGCCGGCAACGAAACCCCACGGCCAAACCTTTGCGGCCTTCTGGTAAAAAGTATCTTCCTGCGGCTCATTCTCCCGGGGTGCGGCGGATCAGCTCGCAGCGGATCGCGCTTCCCCGGCTGTCGGAAAATTGAACCACGGAAAACTCGTTCCTCACCGCCTTTCCCCCCCGCTCACCCCCCGACGCCGTCTCGAATAATTGCGTGCTTTCCGTCCCCAAAAGCCTCCCCAATCCATCCCTCTTTACCCGTTCATTTTAGCGGAGCGGTTGCCGGCGGCATCGTTACGCAGGAGAGTCGGCGGGTCGTCGGCGCAGTTTTTTCCAGGGATCTTTATAGGTTCCAGAAACGACCTCCTGAAGGGCAGTGAATCCATGGACAATCCATGGTTGTTTTCCTTTCAACTCCTCCTCCGTGACGTCCATAAAACCGCCCTTCCAGTAGACCTGGGGCTTTGTTTTGTAGATTCCATCCGTCGTCGACATGGCCGGAGGCCACATCGCTTCAGCGTCCTCAAACGGAACGCGCCCAATAAAGACCCAATCCTTCTGATATCGACCGCCTGGCAGGGAACAGTAATAGTAAAACTTTTTCGGCGTTTTTCCCAAGAGTCGCTCCAATGATTGAGGCTCATCGTGCCGGCCGGAGAAGATGCCGACGGCACCTTTGTAGATTCGCGCATGCACGTAACGTCCATCGAGTCGAGGGATCGCCACGTAGTCTCCCAATTCGAGCAACTTGACTTTGAGTATTTTTGAAAAGGGTTTCATTCCTCCACGTTCGCAATTCTTCCCCCCCTTTTCCCACTCATTTCAGCGGGGTGCCTCCCTTTACGACGTTGGCTTCGCCTGTCTCGCAGACTCGGCTCTGCAAAAATCTCAGGGGATAAACTTCAGCAGCGGCAGCGCCTGGTCCGGCGTCAGCGTCTCCACGTGGCCGTCGGCAAAGAGGTAATTCGCCTTCCCCTTGTGCCGCAGCGGCGCGCCCGAGTTGCACCCGTCCGGCTTCACCGCGGTCGGCGCGGTGTATTGCCAGCTCCCCGAGCGGCAGTCGATATGGTAATCCGCGCTGTCCCCCACCAGGATCGAACCCGCCGGGCGCATGATGTTGATCTCCTTGAAGCGGTTATAAATCCGCCCGCCAAAGTTGATGTCCTGCCCGCCCACGTTCAGGTTGATATTCATCCCGTAGCCCGCCGTGTTCAGCCCGCTGTCGCGCATCGCCGTCTGGTTGCGAAACATCTTCAGGTACGCCGGGCAGATCTGCGCATTCTGGCTGATCGGCACCTCCTTCAGCCGGTAGATATTATTAGCCCGCAGCGGCGCGGTCGTGTACGGCACCAGCTCCATCTGCCACGTCGATCCCTGGGGATTCGGATTGCTCGCCGGAGTGCCCGGATTCGCATACCGCGGCGCGGGCAGGTAGCCATCGTTGTCCTGCGCGTAGGTCTTGAAGGCCAGCGCCATGTTCCGCAGATTCGACACACACCGCCCGCTATCCGCCGCGCTCCGCACCACCCCCAGCGAAGGCAGCAATATCGCCGCCAGCGCCCCGATAATCGCCACCGCCGCCAGCAACTCCAGCAGCGTAAAAGCCCGGACACGGGAGGAGGAAAAGGAAATGCGGCGACGCATGGCAGACACGATTGGGGAAATGTTGTTGGGGGGGGAACCACCCACAGCATCCCCCATCCCCGCCGCCTTGCAAACCCTAGAGATCGTCAAACTGTTGACCTCCATCTCCCCACGGACGTCGCACCCCCCAAAAAGCCAGCCACTCTCGCGGACTCCGCCCTGACCCAGCCTTCGCTCCCTTTGCTTCCTTTTGTTCGTCCCGGCCTTTGCAGCCTCCACCCTTCGCGACCTTTGCACCGTTGCCTCCGCCCTTCTCGCGGACTCGGCTCAACAAAATGCCTTTCCCGTGTCCGCGTCATCCTGCGCGCCCCCCAGACCTCAGCGCCCCGACAGCCGCAGTCACAGCTCCAACCCTTCGCGACCTTTGCGACCTTTTGTAAAAATGCCTTCTGCCTTTCCCTTTCCTACCCTCGCTTCCCTCTGCTCAGCCCTGCCCTCGGTCCGTGTTGGCCCGTACTTTCCGCAAAGTCTGAAAACCGAACCACGGAAAACCAGCCATCTCTCCCCCGCCCCATTCCAGGAGGCGCGTGGCGCAACGAAAACTTCCCACTTCCGCGATCCTACTTCCGACTTCGCCCGGTCTCCGACGGCCTCTCCCCAAACAACTCCCGATACCGCGTCGAGAACCTCCCCAGGTGGCTGAACCCGCACTCCAGCGCCACATCCGTCACCGACCGCGCCTCCCCCCCACGCCGCAGCGCCGCCCGCGCCGCACCCATCCGCAGACTTTCCAGGAACGCCCTCGGCGCCTCCCCAAAGGCCGTCTGAAACGCATACTCCAGCTCCCTCCGGCTCACCCCCAGCGCCACACATACATTCGGCACGCACAGCGGCTCCCCCAGCCGTTCCCGCATCAACGCCTCCGCCCTCCGCGCCAGCCGGAAGCGATTCCTCGGCGACCACGCCACCTCCCGCCGCCCCGCCACATGCTCCCACGCCGCCGTCGCCAGCGCCCGCGACAGCCGCATCCCCGCCACCTCCGGCGACAGGCACCCCGCATCATCCCCCCGCAGGCACCGCCACGCCTCCCCGTGCAGCCGCCGCAGCCCCGCATACACCCCCGGCGGCAGCGGGATCACCTGAAACCCCACCAACTCCTCCACCGCACACCCCGCCAACACCCGGCACTCCTCCCACACCCCCAGCGGCACACTCGTCGCCACCGCCCGAAACCCCGGCGCGATAAACCCATCGATCGGCACCCCCGGCGGATTGCACAACAAGCACCCCTCCCCCAGGTCCATCCCATACTGCCGCGACACCCCGTCCCGCAGCATCAAACACAGCGCCACCCGCCCCGGCAGCAGCGGCCCGTACATCCGCGCCTTCACCCCCGCATCATAGGTATCCACCGCCCACTCCTCGCAGGCAAACCGCTCGATCGACGCCGCCGACACCAGCCGCGCCAGATAATTCACCTGCAACGTCGCCCCCGCCACCGCACAGCCAAACTCCGCCGGATCAGACAACTGGTAGACAAACCGATGAAAACTCCTCCCCGCCACCACAGCTCAGCCCCCCTTTAAGAAATGCGCAGCATGAAGAGTCGCCGCAAAGTTCCGCAGATAGCAAAACGCCCCATCACCTCAAAAAAAATCCTCCGTACCCGCCACGCCGAAGACATCCCCAGATAAAAACCCGCCCCGCCCAAAAAGCAACCCCCATTCCCGCCGCCTTCGTCGACAGCCGCACATCTACGACAACAGCGGCCTCCACGAGAGCCTCACCCGCCTCGGCCTCTAGGGCCAACCGCCAAAAACAAGCCTTTCCCCGGAGAACCGTTTCCCCCAAGACCCCCATTTCTGCCAAAGCCACCCCCCAGGAAATCAGCATCCCCCAAAGCCGCCAGCAGCAAAAAAGCAGTTTCTCCACCCGGGCGGACGACCGGCAAGTCTCCGTCCCTCTCCTTATTCTAAGGCATTACGCGAGTCGCCGCCACATTGACTGCCCAAGGCGGAAAATCACCATCTCTTCGAGTTCACACGGCATCATTCCCTCTCAGGTCATCACCAAGGCTTAGCAACAACCTCTTGAGCCACGACAGGCAAGGCTCTAAGCTCGCCCGATGGGACATGGATACCACTGGGAAGCCGCCGCCGGAGCAGGCGAGGATGTCATTGCCAACTGGATACCCGCGATCGTGCACAAGGGATCAGTTATAGGACGTTCCACCTACCTTTGCGACGACGGAGAACACCCTCCGCGCGAAGAGCAGTGTTTCGGCGTCGCTTACCCGGACGGCCCCTTCCGCTTCGTCGCCCTCATTTCCACAAATTCCGTAAGCGAACCCAAATCCAACATTGTTTTCACTGCGTACCCATTCCCGCATGACGGCTGCGTGAACTCTCTCACGATCAAATCCGCAGTAGATTGGGTAAATCCCAACGAGGGTATCGTCAACGCCAGCACCGAGAGCGCTGAGTTCAGCTTTTTCGATCCCCTCTATTTCCTCAACAAATCCTCATACAAGATCGGATACAAGGCCGACTTCATTATCACGGCCCTCTCCTATGTCTTTCGCGCCTGCGAGCAGCACGAGATCAAGGTCGACGGCGGACCGCTCCTCGAAATCGAACGAGCCAACGCCCTGAAAGAAGACCCCAATGCCGACATCAACAAGATCACAACCGTTTCACTCTCTCTGGAGCACGCCTGCTGGCTAATGCCAGCAGATGCCAAGAGCGACTACTATTTTCGAGGCATCCCGGAATTCGTCGAGCGAATCGAAGCCGACGGACAAGGCTTCTACAAAGTAACAATCGTCCTTGCCCGCCCCGAAGAAACCGACTTCCGTGCAGCAGTCTACGCGTCCGAAGCAATCCTTGATGGCTACATTCCAAAAGTCGGCGAACCGGTAGAAGGAGTCCTATGGCTCCAAGGCCGCCCATCAGAAGACGCCATCGCTTGAGCGACGCACATTTTCCGATCCCCGGGAGTTTTTTGATTTTTACTGCCCGGCTCCCGTCTTGCCCGCAGCCAAGATCATAGTGTGGCTCAGGTTGAATACTTGCGAACAAGATTCACGTCGCCGTTGTGTAGCTCATGGGTGATCTTGACATTGACCCTCCTGCCGTGCATATTTACCTCAACAACACCCGCCAAGCCTCTGCGAAAGCATGCTCAAATCGGCGGGTTTCTTCTTTTTAGGCGACCATGTTTTTCCCGCATGTGATCCACCGCATTCTACGATTTTTTGGTTACGAAAAGGCTCCAACGGCAGGGACGTTTTCAAAGACAGCCCAAACCTACACGCAGCAAGTAGCCGTCTTCCAGAACCGAGGGTTGATTGTGCTCAACCCAGCTTTCGCGGAACACTGTCTGGCTCATTGCAATTACTACCGTCTTTCGGCGTACCAGTATCCGTTTCTCGCCACCACGACCCCCAAAACATTTCGCCCCGGCGTCCATTTTGAAGAAATGTGGGAACTGTATCAATTTGATCGCGAGCTTCGCCGGTTGATTAACGAATCCGCCAAAAGAGTGGAAATTTCGGTGCGGTCCCGCTGGGCCTACGAACTTGGCCACATCTATGGACCTCTCGCCTACGCCACCCCAGCACACTTTCGAAAGCCAAAGGAGTACAAGCGCACCCTGCAAACTATCGAAAAGGAGATCGCTCGCAGCCGGGAGGAGTTTATCGCCCATTTCAAAACGAACTACGGGATGTCGCATCCGCCAATTTGGACGGTGTGTGAAGTCATGAGCTTCGGAAACGTCAGTAAAATGTATTCTCTGCTGGCCAAAGACGCCGACCGGAAACGGATTGCCTCGGCCTATGGATTATCCCAGGAAGTGTTTGGCTCCCTCCTTCACCATCTGACATACATCAGAAATCTCTGTGCGCATCATTCGCGAGTTTGGAACCGCCGCATGGTTTTCACCATCGAATTACCGAAGAAGGGGCCACCCGATCTGGTGGCCAGCTTGAACACTTCCGCCCGCCACAAAATCTACAACACTCTGGTTCTGCTTGCCTATATGAGGAGCATCATTGAGCCAACCAGCACTTGGCCCGGTGAGGTTCGCGCCCTTGTAACAGCGCAACCAGCACACGTACCTGTCGGTATGGGGTTCCCCGCAAATTGGGCGACATTGCCGATTTGGAAGCCTTGAGAAAGGACTATTTTTACCCTGTGGGGAACCAGGGGCAAGGGGTCGCGCCGATAATTTACATGTTTCGGGTCATGCTGAATGTACGGGACAAACTCCAGTCGCGGCTTCCTCGCCATGACTTCTTCTCACCGCGCATGGTACCTCAGGCCAGACATGCAAATTATCGGCCTACCCTCTCACTTCCTCCTCTGTAATGCGTGTTGCTGTGATTCCCATTCTGGTCTTGGCGGCCTTCATTTCATCCGGTCGGGCCGACGATATTCAAAAGTTTATCGCTGGATTGGATTGGCAAAAAGATCGGCTCGAATCCGTCAGAGCCGGCGGCGACGCAGAGTTCATTGTATCCGTTGCCTTCGAAAAGAAAGATGTCTGGAGGAAGGACACTATTTCCATCGGCATCCGGGCTGTCGCCAAAAATGATCCTCGGTTTCCAATATTCGCTGGCACCGGCTGGGGAGGAACCTCTGGCAGCCGAGGAACAAGTTCGCTCATGTTACGGCAAATAAACAGAGAGGGATTTCAAGCCCACCTCGAGTTGAGCTGGACAGACAAGATCAAGGGAAATGGAATTTTCGATCAGACCTTCCAATGCAGATGGGTCGATCACCAGTCTTGGGAAAAAGATGGATTCAAAATCGAGGTGACGATTAAGCCCAATCGCCCGCTTTCCAGCGATAGTTCCCCCAGGGAAACCAGGGGTCAGTGAGAGAGAAGGAAAGTGGGGAAAAGGCAAGGGGTCGAAAAGGCAAGGAGTCAGGCCTATAATTTACATGTCGGGGTAAGAAACCAGGGGGGCAGTGTGCATATCCTTTCACCTTGGTGAACCCCAGAAACGCCCAAGGGAAAACGCTGCTCCGGGGAACCAGCTCCGACGTTTTCTTAGGGTTCAGTTCCCCTTGTCCCGACGGAGCGCTGCAAAGTATTCCTTGATCTCCGGGTGCTTTCCCAGATCGGCGGGGATTCCCTGATCCACGCGCACCTCGGGGCGGAGCCGCATGTACTCACGCGCCGCCGCGCTCCTAAACACATCCCTCATGCCGTGGAGATACCGGAGATGGGGAAACAAGCGGAAATCCGGCGGGACAAACCCATGGAGATGGCTCAGCTCCAGATGTTCCAGCCTCGGCAGCGCCGGGAGGGCGCTCAGATCCTTCAGGCGCCGCAGCCGGGAAAGAGCCAGCGACTCCAGCGTACCCGCGCAAAAGCCCACGTCCACGCTCGACAGCGGCCCAAACGCCACCTCCAGCCGGCGCAGCCCCGACAGCCCCCGCAAGTCCCTCAGGTCGCGACCCGGCACTTGCGCAACCCCACCTCCTCCAGCCCGGCGTGCTCGCCCAGGGCGCTCAGATTTTCCGGCGTGCCGTGAATCGTCACCCGCTTGACCGGGAACCGGCTGAGCTCCACGCGCAAATCACAAGCCTCCTGCTCGGCCAAAACCACCAGGGCGCTGCGTTCCGGGATATGATTGATCATGGCGACAGTACAGTGACGATCAGCCGGCAGCGTACGCCGTCTTGCCTGCTCCCGACAATGGGAAAGAGAACTCAGCAAAATGAAGCTGGAGAACCAGCAGGCAGGCCTGCGCCATCCATGTCGCGAAGCGTGCATGCTGCTACCCGCAGCTCCACGGACAAAAGAGCTGCGACATTGAGATTTGCTGCGCAGCCGCCCACCATGGCGTATTGCCTCAAATGCCTTCCCCCCCGGGGGGCAAACATGGAAACAACAGGCCCCGCCCCTCACGCCGACCTTACCCCTCTAGCAGGCGGCTTTCCTCCGCCGCCAGAGGCCGCAGGCACCTCCACCCAGCAGCACCAGCAGGACCGTCGACGGCTCGGGGACAGTGGCCACGCGGAAGCCTATGCTGCCGTTCTCGCTTTCGGGCAGTGCGCCCCAGCGGGAATAGGATTCCAGGTCCCCGACACTGTAGGCCCAGGAGCCTCCGCGGAGGCCCCGGCCTGTTTCCTCAATGATCGCGTAGTTCCACTCCCACACGTTGCCTCCCTGGTCAAAAGTCCCGTAGTAGCTGGCCGAGTCGGAAAAGGCTCCGCTATCCGTCAGGTAGTTCTGGTTTGGATCATAGCTCCCACTCTGCGTGACGGCAAAGTTTCCCGCACTGTTCTCGAAATTTGCCTGATTCGGCTGACCGCCGATCGTGTTTCCCGGCTCGTCGTTGGTCCGGGTGGGGTACACCCAATAGTTGGACCCGCCCCCGGCGCCCGGCGTCGGATCGTAATAGGCCGCCTTGTACCACTCGCTCTCGCTCGGGATCCACCACGTCGGCGCAGCACTCGTGTTGGGGTTGATCGCGTTTTTCGTGATGTCCACCCCGCTCGTAGCCCCATGGAGAGCATAGGCGCCATCCTCCGTGCTCGCGTCCACCTGGCCCACTCCCGTCGGCTGCCCGTTGGCCATCCAGTTGGCAAACCTCACGGCGTCAAACCAGCTCACCCAGGTCACCGGGCGACCGCCCGGGCTGCTGGCCCCGGCGGGCGCAATGCCGGAAGGGCCGATCACCGAGTACGTGAAGCTCCCGCTCGTCCCGCTCTGCTGGATGCCTGAGACGTTCCCGCTCGTCGCCATGTTGGAGTTATAAAGCCCGTAGGTATCCGTCACCGCCACGGCATTGAGAAACGCGGCGTACTGGTCCAGGGTCACCTCGTAGGTTCCGATATCATAGACATGATCCACCGCGCCGTACAGGTCGCCTGTTGCCGGATCATTCGGGTTTCCCGCGTTGCCCACCGTCACCGTCGGTATCGTGATCTGGGCCTGTCCCGCCGGGATCCCCGCCGCCATCAGTCCCAGCGCCGCCGCCGTTCCCTTCATGATCCTCATCGGTTTCATAAGTCTTGGGGGCCGTACAGTTCCTCCCGCTAATACTAGCCCGCCTTACACCCGTCAATGAAAAAGCATCCTGGGCGACCCTTAGGAAAATGAGGATCAGTCCTTAACGGCATTAAGATCAGGCAAGGGGTCGGGCCTATAATTTACATGTCGTGAAGCGCGCATGTGCATTCGGGAGCTTCACGGACAAAAGAGCTGCGATTTGTGAATTTGCTGCGCAAACGCCCGACCCGAATGGCCTTCCCTACGGCAAGTCAACCAGCCACCCCTCGCTGCTCTTCTCGATGTAAAGTTTGGCATATCCGTAATCCCCGTGTTCATTTCGCATCCTTGCGTTGTCGCACAAGTGCTTGGCCAGAATTGAGAACAGCTCCCAGTCCGGCACCCTGTATACGGTCGTTTTACCTCCATACTCGAAACGGGCAAACATCTTATCCGGCACTTCCGGCGAATCAGGCAAATCTCCCCGCTCAATCGAAAGCCCAACGATGTAGCCGTAAAATTTCGACTTCTCGCCAATGGTTCCGAATTCGAATTCACGCATAAGCTCAGCCTGCATCGATCACTCGCCCACGAGCGGTGAGGTCGAGAACGAAACGCGAAGGACATGTTCCCCCCGATCCCCGCCGGCCATGACATCAAATGCGGTCCCGAACCCATCCCACATGCCAGGCTGCTTTGGCAGCGGCGTCGCGATCTGTGTTGTGTAGTGGGTCGACAGGGCCCCGGTAGATCGGCGAAATGGATTTGAGTAGCTCTGCCTGATCGTAGTGTTCAGGTCCGGCGCCTCCAGCAGGACCACAAAGCTCCGCGATGTTCGCCAGGGGTCTTCGGATTTGCTGTCATCCGGCATCATCGTCATGCGCAGCGGAAAGAACTTCGGGCGGGACTCTCGCTTGGTGGGATCTGCAGGCAATGCGTCAAATGCAAGACTCGCCACCTCGCTGGCGCTCTGGGACCGCGTATCGATCAAGGAGATATCCACTGTAAGGAATCGTGCCGAATCAGGGATCTGAACCATCCACTGGAACGACTTGATCCCAAGTAATTCACGCAAAGTCGCCGTGTCCGGCTGCGACTGGTAGTCGTCAAAGGCGACGAGCTGATTCTCAGGCATCCCCGGCGGGCGGTGATATTGCTGCTGTGCTGATAGCGTGCTGGCACCCAGGCAAAGCGCGAGGATCGAGAGAAGGCGTTTCATTTTCTGTCCGAGGTGAAGCTGAGTTACAGCCAAACCGCAGCCCAAGTCAATAGAGCGGGATCGCCAGACCAGCCGGGCGCTCGTGTAACAACGAACAGCGCCCCGCTGGCCATGACCTCCAGCTCCCGGTTAGTCCTTTGTTTTATCCGAGCGGAACCAAGGTTGAAACTCCACCTTCCAGTCAGACGATGCCACTCCGTCTTTAATAGTGTAAGGATAAGCGGTGTTTTTGGAACTGAATATCTCATCGGATTCGAGCATCGGACGCACCCAGATCTTGGAGACCTTTGCCGTTGAGGCAAGCGGGTGAAAATGTTGAGCCACATCATACATCTCCGTCATTTGGTTCCACATGTTCTTGCTGAGACTGGACGGAAGATAATCAACGTACAAAGCCCTCTCGCCCGTGAGCGAATCCGTTCCAACCTGGATTGCCTTGATGGTTGTCGGCTTGCCCTTTTCAAATTCGAGAATCTGCGGCGACTGGGGGCTGTAGGGGTCATACGGCGAAGCGGCAAAAGCCGAGAGTACAAATCCGGCCAACAACAGAATAGTTACGCGGGCAGTCATAGGGTCCTTAAGGATAGGGAGCGTCGCTGAATGGGAAAACAGGTGCCAGCCATTGATTATTGATCTTTCGCGGAAGTGCCCGCCTTCGAAAACGTGAGGAAGGCAATCAGGCGGCGGTAGACGGGAGCGTCGCGGTTCGGCTTTCCCGGCTCCTTGACGATTTGTTTTTCACTCCATGAGTGGAGAACCAGCACCACCGGCTTGCCAATCTCCGCCTCACCCTCGATGCCCATGGCCCGGACGCTCTGGAAGATCGGAGCCTGGGTCGCGGAGGGAGCGAAGTAGCCCTCCAGCGTCGTAAAGTCAAAATCGACCGAATACCGCACCCGACCCTCGCCCGCCCAGGCCGGACGCACCGTCAGCGCCGCCCCGACGGGAAATTTCCCCCTGGGCGGAATCGCCACCTCGCGCATGGAGGATAGCGTCACAGGCTTGCCGGGGCGCGCCTTCAGCCGGGACGCTGCCAGCACATCCGCCCCCTTCCGCTCCGCGAGCCGCGAAAGGTCCTTCGGCAGATCAGCTCCATTCGTCGTGAGCCCCACGAGCCGTGCATCCACGAGGATCGCCGGAGGCGCTGCGATGGCCGACGCCGTGAGCGCCGCCGCGATCGCAAGGTACTGGAGGATTTTCATAATGAGTTTTAGCCGGGGGCTTCCGGTCGTTGTATTAATGATCCTGCGGTTTCGGGTCGGCGACGAGGGAGACGCGCAGGACCTTGCCATTGATCTCCAGCGGCACCACGGTCTCGCCGGGCTTTACAGAGACGGGGAGCTGCTGGATGCCGATGTTGCGGGATTCCCACGAGTCTTTCGAGGCCTGATAGTATTTCTGGCGCAGGATGCTGATGCGCACATTCAGGGTCGCGCCCTCCCAGGCGGATTGCGTCGTGATCGTCTGAAACTCCTTTTCATTATCCGTCGGCAGGTCCACGGAAAACTCAGCCAGGTCCGCCGCGACCGAGATATTCAGCGGATTCTCCGAGAAGAGATCGCAGGAGATTTTCAGCTTCAGCCCCCTGCCATTCGCCTCCGCCGGAGCAGCCTCCGCAGGCGCGGCGGCCTTTTTCTCTTCGGCAAAGGCGCTGGTCCCGCAGGCCATCCCCGCCAGCAGGAGGGCGAGCAGCAGTGTGCGGATCGGGGTGATGTGGCGAGGGCGGGCGGAGAGGTTCATGGGATTATTTACGAGAGAGAAAAGAGACGCCTGAGATGAAATGCGCAGTGGGCCAGGAGCAGAAGAAGTACCGCAAATCGCGTCATCATCGAAGGAAATGAGGTCTAGAACTAAACCAAAATCCGCGAGACGAGGCCAGACCAACGCTCTCCCTCTGGGAACTCCCCGGCGATTTCCCACCTCATCGCACCTCATCGCACCTCATCGCACCTCATCGCACCTCATCGCACCTCATCGCACCTCATCGCACCTCATCGCACCTCATCGCACCTCCCGCGCTTACGCTTACGTAACCATACGCTCCACCACCCTCCCGCCGCTCGACCCGGCCACCGAACCTCGCCTTTCTCACTCGTCGCCGTCGGAGCCCTCTTCGGGCATGGGGCGTAATCCTTGCCCCCGCCGCCGCTTTCGCTCCAGACTTCCCGGCATGAGAATCCTCATTGCCCTCCTGATGATAGCCGCCTGCGTCGCCCGGGCGCAGGATGCGGCGTATCCCAAGGCCAAGGTCAGCTTTGAGGACTTTGCGCGGCTCGTTCAGGAGGTCGAGCCCCACCGCGCCAGCAGGCTCGTCGACCTGCCGACCTTCCTCGCCATGAGCCGCGAGCCCGACACCATCATCCTCGATGCGCGCAGCACCTTTCGCTTTGAGCGCATTCACCTCCAGGGCGCCCGGCACCTCGCCTTCACCGACTTCACGCAGGAGAGCCTCGCCAAGGTCATCCCCTCCTTCGACACGCGCATCCTCATCTACTGCAACAACAACTTTGAGGGCAACCAGACCGACTTCCCCTCCAAGATCGCCAGCCCCCGGACCATCAATAATCTCAAAGCCACCAGCCAGCTCGCCGCGCAGGAAAAGCCGCTCATGATGGCGCTCAACATCCCGACCTACATCACCCTCTACGGTTACGGATATCGCAACGTCTACGAGCTGAACGAACTCGTCCAGGTCAGCGACCCGAGGATCACCTTCGAGGGCACTGTCATTACCCCAATCCCAACCAAGCCCACCCTCCCCTCCCCGATCTGGAAGCTGGAGTGAGCCGCTGGGATCAGGGTTGGGCGGTCGATCTGATTTGCTTTTGTCGTACGAAGCCTGGCAAACTCAATCCCGCTCGACCACCTTACCCGGTTCGCTTAGGAAAACGCTCTACACCCCCGATTGCCGATGAGCGCCCTTCGTCACATCCATTCACAGATTTGCGATATTCTCGGAGGTACGCTACTCGGGAGAGAGCTGCCCAAAGCGGAGCGATCCACCTGGCAGCGAACCGCCGCGGATGCCATAGAGACGATGCAGCAGTTTCTCAAAAGGCTTTTCCGCGTTCCAAACACGACCTCAAGAAAAGAGGGCGGCAGCGCTCCACCCGCCGCCGGAAAGCCGTCTCCCCTCCGTCCCGCGCCAACGCACCATCTCGTGGCAGCCCGGTCGCTCCCGCCATCAAAAGGAACCCATCTGTTTCCAAAGGATTGATTCCGGCAGGCCCGAGCGGCACCCTGTGGGAGTCCAGATACACTCCCGCAAGCCATCATGATTTCCCAGCAGTTCATCCGGCGGGTGACGCTCAAGCGCGAGACGGTCGAGACCTTCGACCGCTATCCCTTTTCGCTCCCGGCCATCCGCTCGCTCCAGCACATCGACCTGCACCCCGACGTCACCTTCTTCGTCGGAGAAAACGGCTCCGGCCTTCACTCCACGGACGCCACAGCCTCCCTCGCCCATCGCACGAATTCCCTCTTCTGCTCCACGATGGCCTGCGGGACTTCGTAGTATTTCCGCAGCGCCTTCCTGCTGCCGGGAGTGACAAAGAAGGTGGTGCCCGCCTTCTCATAGCGCTTCCGAGTGTGCGGGCTGGTGTAAAAATACAGTTTCCCGCCGTGGATGATTCCAAAGAAAATCTCTCCCGCATAGAGACCGAATCCGCCAAACATCCGGCGGAACCGGAGATTAGCCATCACGTCCAGTTGATCCTCAACAAGCTGCTGAAACGCGTCGGAGGCGGATTTCATGGCGATGGCAGGCGCACTTCACCCTCGCCTGATAGTCCATCCCTCGATCCGCGACGAGCAGGAAATCATCGCCATTTTTGCGGCCTCGGCCCGCACCTCTCCGGTGGTCAATCTGCGGTCTCCGCTGAACAGGGTCAGCCTGTTCAAACCATCGTTTTAGTGACTTTTATTATTTGTAAACCGGAAACGTACCGACACAAACGCCATCCCGATCAAAGAACACTGCTATTGGAAAAATGAAAAACATGTGATACATCCTTACAACCTCCACATTACCCTTATTTTTTAGAGTTTCACTCCATTCAGTACTCTCCACGGATTGGTTCTGCTTAAAACTGAACAACAGAGTACGATCAACGTAACTTAAAGTCTGGCCCGCATGAACCCGGTCGTATAGATAATCTGTATAGTGCAGACCAAGAAAGAGGAACACCACTGCAGCCAGCAGTCCAAATGGCACCACCAGCAACAGCAGTCGAGGGTATAGAATTTTCATAGTCCTATAAGGCCTTTACATGAGAGAAGGGAGAAGGGAACAGGCCCAAATGGCATTGCTATTCTTGGCTGACCCGTTTCCATACCCTCTACGGAAACATCGCCTTCAAAAAGAAATACGCGATCACGGCATTGTAGGCGACATGGAGGGCGATGCAGTTCCAGAGGTTTTTCGTCTTTTCCAAGGTGAGGCACAGCGCGACCTGCAAGAGGGCCAGAATCAGGAAATACCACACTGACGCCGTCGCGGCCCTCCAGTGCGTCAGCGTCCCAAGGAAAACCAGCGACGCCACACTCACCGGCACCCCGTAGCCTTTACGGAAGCCCCGGTAAAGGAATCCCCGCATCAGCAGTTCCTCAATAAACGGACCCGCCACCAGCATCACCGCGTATAAATACGCCCCCTCGTGGGAGCCATTGGCAAACGGTTTCTGGAAGGCCAGGTTCACCGCCGCCTCCGTCGGGAATCTCGCAGCGAGGTAATTCGCCGCCAGGCCCAGCGCCAGACCGAGGAGGACGAGCGGGATCGAGACCTCACGCGGCGGAAACCGCAGCCCCAGCCGCCCGAGCAAGTCCCCCGCCGAGCGCGAACGCAGAAATACCCACACCACCCCCAGGGCAACCAGCCCACCGAGCACCGTGAGGCTGACCACACCCCATGGCCCCATGATCCAGTACGCAAACCCCGGCGACACCACACACCCCGCCAACGCCAGCACCGCAATGGCGATCTGCGACACGTACAGCGCCGCAGCGCAGAACCAGGGGTAAGTATAAGCTTTCAGGGCGCCCGCCATCGGTAAAGCAAAGTATCCCGGGGAGGAAATAATGTTTGCGGGCAAAAGTCAAAACGACTCGCAGACGTTCACGCAATTTCACCAGGGAAACCGTATGACTCCATTCACAACGCGATCGGAGTCGATGCCGGGATTTCCGCCGGCATCTCGTACCTCATTCCCTCGCTGCTCATCGGGGAGGACGGCTACCTCTCCCACTGGACCATCTCGCGCGGAGCCGACACCACCATCGACGGCCGGACGTGCTATTCGGTCTCCCTCGAAACCAAAGGATTCGGCATCTACACCCTCGACATCGCCAAAGACGACAGCGCGATCCTGCGAGCCACCCAGGTCTCGGATGCCGCCGTGCTCAACGCCCAGCGCGAACGCGCCCACAAGGAAAACCCCGCATGGTTCGACGACCGTCCCGGCACTCCCAAGCCCTGCCTTTCATCGCGCACCATCACAGACTTCGCCGACGTGACCTTCGACGCCCCGCTGGACGCCGCCGTCTTCAACCGGGAAAAGTGAATACAGCATTATCGGGCCGCGCAACTCCCTGCCTTTCCAAGCATCCCTTTGTGTCCTTTGCGACCTTCTGTAAGCGACCCGCTGTAAAAATGGTTCCCAGTCCTCCCACCGCAGAGAGCCTGAGCAAACGCCAGCAATGACCACACCATCCCAGCCAAAACGAACCCTCCTCACCGCCCTGCGCGAGCATTACTTCGACCCTTCGCGAAACAAATTGGCGAATGATCCGAGGTGGAAATACGGAATGCTGGCCCTCCTCCTCTTCCTGCTCGCTGGCTCCATTTGGATCAGCTTCACCATCCGTCAGCCCAACCCTGCCCGCTACCTCGGACTCGTCGTTTCCAACAGTCTGCTCCTGAATCACCTCTCGGCCTACTTCCATTTCGGCCCCAGGTACACATTCCCCTTTCGCCTGTTTGCCACCATCTTCACCCTCGCCGGAGTCGGGTACCTGCTTGTGGCCTTGGCCAAATGAAACAGGAGTCAGGCCTTCACTCCACGGACGCCACAGCCTCCCTCGCCCATCGCACGAATTCCCTCTTCTGCTCCACGATGGCCTGCGGGACTTCGTAGTATTTCCGCAGCGCCTTCCTGCTGCCGGGAGTGACAAAGAAGGTGGTGCCCGCCTCCTCATAGCGCTTCCGAGTGTGCGGGCTGGTGTAAAAATACAGTTTCCCGCCGTGGATGATTCCAAAGAAAATCTCTCCCGCATAGAGACCGAATCCGCCAAACATCCGGCGGAACCGGAGATTCGCCATCACGTCCAGTTGATCCTCAACAAGCTGCTGAAACGCGTCGGAGGCGGATTTCATGGCGATGGCAGGCGCACTTCACCCTCGCCTGATAGTCCACCCCTCGATCCGCGACGAGCAGGAAATACGGAACGCCCCACCGAGCGCTATGCCCCCACAACAGGCAAGGAAAGGAGGGTGCAGGGTCCGGGACGCCCTCAGCCGCCTCCGCTAGCATCAGATCGCCGCGACCCCAGACTGAGCGCTCAATCCCTCGCCCCGGAGCCATTTTTCCGCTCGAAATTTTCTCCTCATTACGTATCATCCGTCATAGGCATTCCCACCGATGAAAGGTCTCCCCACCCCTTTGCAACTGGTCGCCGCTCTGCTCTTCCTGACCGCCGCCTCCCTCCAGGCCGTCATCGTCGCGGGCGGAAATGGCACGCAAAACACCACCGCCCCGACCAGCGACCAGGGCTGGAGCTACGTCGGCTCGGTGAATTTTTCCAACGGCAGCCTCAACGCCAGCGGCATCTACCTCGGGCAATACGGCGGCAGCTACTGGGTGCTCACCGCCAAGCACGTCGCCGACTCGGGCCTCGGCAGCTACACGCTCGATGGCACCACCTACGGATTTGTCACCGGCTCCGGCAAGCAGGTTGGCTCTCTCGATCTCTACGTCGTCCAGATCAGCATCACCGACCCCGGCGACCCGCTCCTTTCCGTGAGCAACCTCGCCCTCGCCACCACCTCCCCGACCAGCTCCACCGCCGTCACCATGATCGGCTACGGACGCAACCGCGCCACATCGTCCACGACCTATTATATCGACACGTCCACGGACCCCTATACATGGTCGACCACCTTTTCCTTCGGATCGCCCACCCTCAGCGGCTATCAATACGCATCAGGCAATACCAAACGCTGGGGTTCCAACACCTCGGAAGGCACCGTGGTAAATTCCGGCACGACCTACCTCGTCACGGACTTCGACAACACCTCCGGCCAGGGCCAGGCCGCGGTGGGCGACTCGGGAGGAGGCGTCTTTGCCTACAACTCCGCCACCGGCACCTACGAACTCGCCGGAGTGATGGACCTCGTCACCTCCTACAGCGGCCAGCCCGGCGAGACCGCCATCTTTGGCAACCAAACCTACTCCATCGACATCGCCACCTACCGCTCGCTGATCCTTTCCACCGTCCCCGAGCCCGCCCCGATCGCGCTCCTCCTGGGATCGGGCCTCCTGCTCCTGCGGGGACTCTCCACCCGCCAGCGCCGCCAGCCCGCAGCCTAGCCGCCCCGCAGAAAAGAAAGCCGAGCCTTCCCCTGCCTGCAGGGAACCTTGGCCAAGCGCTCGGTGCCCGGCGAGGCGATTCGCCGCGCTCCACGATAGGCGATCCCCTCTACCCTACCCGCACCTTCGCCAGCCCGAGAAACGCCGCCAGCGGGCGCAGTGCGGCGAGCACCACCGTGCGATCCGCCACATTCGTCGTGGCGACGAGTTCGCCTGCGGCGCGATCCGCCCGCGGGTCGACATGGCCCACGATCTCGCCCCCGGCCATCAGCGGCAGCGCGTAGTACCCGCGCACGCGCTTCGCCGCCGGGGTGTAAACCTCCCACGTATAATCAAAGCTCCACACCGCGCGCGCCACCGCCCGGTCGTAAACCACCGGGTCCAGCGGAGCCAGCAGCATCGGCCCAAGGTTCGGCGGCGCTCCATCGAAGAGCTCGGCATCCTCCCGCAGGCAGTACAAAATCCGCCCGCCGTCCACGCGCACCGGCTGTATCACCTTGTCCACCAGCCCGCGTTGCGCTGGGGTCAGGTGCGCCAGCCTTCTCTGCCGCAGCCGCTCCAGCACGAGCCACCGCGCCTCCTCGCGCGGCGTGGCCGCCCGCGCCGCCAGGATCTCGCGCGGCAGCACACGCTCCGTCAGGTCAAAGACCCGGCGAAAATTCTCCCGCCGCGCCACCATCAGCCGCCCGTGGAGGAAGAGCTTGTCCAGCGTCGTCCGCGCCAGCGAACCCATCGTCCCCCAGCCCGTCTCCGACCGCGCGTCATTCGTAAAAGCTCCCGTTCCCAGCGGCCCCTCATCGCGAATGCGCCGCAGGATCACCCGCGCCATCCGCCGCTGGTCCGCATCGAGCATGCCGCCGTACCCCTCCCGTGTGCGCCGCGCCCGCATCGCGCGCGAGAGATATCGGTACTCCGTCACCGGCAGCGCCACCAGCACGCCCCGCCCCGGGATGTAATGCTCAAAGAACTCCCGCTCCCCTGCCGCATACAGCGTCTCCAGCAGGCCGTCGCGCCGATACCCCGCCACGCGATTGCGCAGGATCAGGTCATGCATCTTGCCGCATACATCGATCGGGTCCATCTGCACATACCCGAGGTGCCGTATTGCCTCTCCCACCGACGCCCACGGAGCCGCCAGCCCACCAGCCCGCACCACAAACCCGCGAGCCTCCGCCACCGTCACCTCTCTGGGAACCAATCCACGTGCCATAAATGAACCTCCTCTATGCCCCAAAGCCGCCCCCCTGTCGATCCATGCGTACCGAGACAAGGAAGCCAGGGAGGAGAGCAAAATCCTCCTCTTTGAAAAACGAAGCTTATCAGAAAAAGGTCGTCCCATCCGATGAACACAGCCGAATCTCCCGGAGTTTCGGAGTCCGCAGGAATGAGCCAATACCGGAATGCCCGCAAACCTGCCGAGGCCGAATCACCCGCCTTCACGATCCGCCCTCGACCGCGAACCCGCACCGTGATTTAGTAATTGGCAATCCATACAGACCCGAGCCGGGGAGGTCGTTCACACATCCGGCGTCACTGCACACCCGTCCGCCCACCACACCCAGCCAACCCCTCCACACCCCATGGCCCAGAAATACATGCAGCTCGTCCTCACGCCCGCCGTGCAGCGGGCGCAGGATCACTACTTTGGCGGCCACGATGTCGTCGACGACGCGCCGGAGATGGACCCCTTCACCGAGCACGAGGCGGGCTTCATCACCTCCCGCGACAGCTTCTACATGGCCACCGTGAGCGAGACCGGCTGGCCCTACCTGCAACATCGCGGCGGCCCGGCAGGCTTCGTCAAGATCCTCGGCCCGAACTTCCTCGGCTTCGCCGACTTCCAGGGCAACCAGCAGCTCCTCTCCACCGGCAACCTCGCCACCAACGACCGCGTCGCCATCTTCATGATGGACTACCCGCGTCGCGCCCGGCTGAAGCTCCTCGGCCACGCCCGCGTGCTCGATGCCCGCGAGCATCCCGAGCTCGTCGAGACCCTCGCCCCCGCGCCCCTCCGCTCCCGGGCCGAGCGCATCTTCCTCATCAAGGTCATCTCCTACGACTGGAACTGCCCAAAGTACATCACCCCGCGCTTCACCCAGCAGGAGGTGGAAAAACTCATCACCCCGCTCAAAGCCCGCATCGCCGAACTCGAGGCCCAACTCGCCAAACGCCCGCCCGCCTGAACCCGGACACACGCGAATCTCCGATCGCGCAGGATCATGAACGTGAAAAAAATCTCCGCTCCCAGGAAACTTCCGATCGCCTTCGATCCCAAGAGATCATGGCCGAGAAAAGACGGTTATTACTACGAGTGCATGATTTGCCAGGACACCATCTCCAGCATGGTGCCGACATACGTTCGCTGTAGATGCCGAACTCTCTCCATCGATCCCGAGGCGGGCAGAATGGGTGCCAGGGACGAGAGCAAAATTCAGCTCTTTGAAAAGCGAAGCCCATAGGAAGCGCCCCGCCCGATCACTTAGAGTTTCGGAATGACATTCCGGTCGCTTTGCTTATGCTTTCCTGCAACCCAAAAGGCCCCATGATCTCGCCCTGCAAAACCACGCTTCTCCTCAGCATTTGCTTGGTGATGTCCCAAAACGTCGCCCACGCTCAGACCGTCCCGCTGAGGGCCTATTGCTACAGCCTTCCCAGCGCGGAGGCGCTGGCTTTCATCCTCGCTCACAACCCCACCGGCCAGCCCGGCGAGAGCGTAGACGCCCTCAATTCCCTCGTCAAAGAGAAGAAAGCCGCACTCGCCGCCTCGGCTGCCGTCAGCGTTCCTCCCGGCCAGAGAGAGAGCCTCACTAAGGGCGACCTGAGCCTCGACGCCGAGATAACTCCCTCTGCGGACCGGTCGGCCTACGCGGTCACCTGCCAGACCTCCTATAAGGGAGCCAACATCATGGGCCGCTCGCTCCTCGCACCGAATCAGTTCGCCTTCTTCGGCCTGATCCCGAACACCAGCGATCCCGATTCCGTGCTCCTGATTTATCTTTTGATATCCGACGCCACCGCAGCGGTCGACTTCGGCAAGGACGGCACCCCCGTCCGCGCTCCCGGCATGCCCCCCGGCATGAGCATCCGCAACCCCTATACCGGCCAGACCTGGACCGTCCAACCCGACCACACCGTCACCTTGGCCACAGACAGGCAGGACAACCATATCACAATCCAACCCACGAAAGATCCCACCCCGCAACAGCGCACCGTCTCACCATGAAGCTGTCGCTCCATATCATTTTGTATTTAGCAGCCGCGTTCTCCCTCCAGGCGCTGACATTCTCGGTCTCGGACGAAACTCCGGGAGAATTCGTGAGAGATGCCTCCATCATCTGCATCGGCGAGGTCCTGCAGGATGGAGAGAGTCAATATCGATTTCGCGTCGCCCAGAGTCTCAAAGGAGACGCTGTAGTTGGAAAAACATATGCGGTAGGAGGAGACCACGCCCACCTCGCCATAGGCGATTTTGAAAAGAACTTCCGGTCGAAACAGACGATCTTCCTCGGCGCACTAACCACCGAGGGCGTGATGACGACCTCATACATATATTGGTCTTTCTGGCCGCAAGGATTTGAACAGGTTCCCGGAAACATCGGCAGGACATTTGCCGAAAGCTTGAAGTTCATCAAAGACACCCAGGCCAAACAGGGTAAGACACAATGAAATGACTTTCCGCACCCTTCCCATGAAACCGGCCCTCCTCCTCTCCATGCACGCCGCAACACGTTCGCCGAACGCCGGTTCCAAGACCAGAGACCTCGCCACCCTTGCAACCCAGATCCCCATCGAAAATCCACCCGGACTTTCTTCTCCAAATCCCATTTGACGCCAGCGCCCCGCAGGAGTAGTGAGGAAAGCAAGTTGGTCAACGTCCCGTGGAATCGGCATTCCCGCAAGGTCAGGCCGGTCCGCAGTGCGGAGACCGGCGCAAATTCTACAATTCACTCCACACAATGAAAACCACCCTCACCCGCAGCGCCCTCGCGCTCGCCGCCCTCCTCGCCGTCTTCACCGTGCCCGCCCATGCCGACCAGCCGCACATGGACGCCGCGCTCAACTACCTCCAGCAGGCCAAGGCCGAACTCCAGCAAGCCGAGCACAACAAAGGCGGCTGGCGCGTCGAAGCCATCAAGCAGGTCGACGCCGCCATCCAGAGCATCCAGAACGGCAAAGCCGCCGCCGATTCCTAGGATTCGCTAAAGCAGTCTAGCTGAAGACGCAGCCGCCAAGCATTGGCTGCAGATTTCCTGAATCTGCTCTCGACCTAACAAAAGAGCCCGGCCGAGCAATCCGCCGGGCTTTTTTTATTCCGGGTAAAGAGAGAAGCCCGCAGCATATCGGAACGGAGTCGCGCCATCTGCCATCGCCCGATTTCCGGCAAAATCATGCCGGCCTGCTCCCGCAGTTCCAACGCCACATCGCTTCTCCAAATAATCACCCGCCCTCAATCCCTCGGCCCCCGCTCGCGCACCGCGAACTGCCACCCATCCCCCTGCTCGTCGATCACCATCACCAAATCGTAATCCCCCGCATGTCCCCGCACCTTGCAATAGAACGTATACGGCGGCACTCGTGTCCCCACCCCGGTGCGACCCTCCATCACATCCACGCTGCGCGGCCCGAGCCGCAGCGCGACGCCCACGCGATCCACGTCAAAAGCCTCGTCGATCACCCGCAGCAGCCCCGGCGCATCCCGAGTCAGCCGCCCCCGCACATCCTCCCACGCCATGCTCCCGCCGGCCCGCGCCATCGGCGCGGAGAGTTGCAGGATCAGGCAATAAAAAACGATCCGTGCCGCCGAAGAAAGCCGCGTCCTCACGTCCAGCCTCCCTCCTCGGAGAGAGTCCCCGCCGGACGAGAGTTGTCGCACAAATATGGCTTCACAGCGGAGACATGATAGCAAAGCCCTCATCCCCCGTCACTCTCCGGCGCACGGGTTTAGCAAAAAGCCCCGGGATTACGTAACAGTCCGCTCACGGTTACGCCCGACGCCCTCGCTGCGAGGCCAGCATGCCCCCGAAGCACCCCCAGATCGCCTGAGCCAAAGATCGACAAACCGCCCGGCGCGGCTTAATCATCACCTCCGCATCCACAGACCAGCGCTCCGGGAGGAGCCAATAAGCGAGTCCGATCCACCGGCCAAAGGGCTATCGACCACCACGCACGATATGAAACCTTTCCTCACCATCGACCCCACCCTCACTCGCCCCGCCCTGCTGCTGCGGCTCGCCCTCATCGGCCTCGTCCTCGGCGGCGCCGCCGCTCTCTTTGCCTGGCGGGCCGGATGGTTCACCCCACACACCCTCACGCAAGACACCGTCATCGACACCTTTCAGAAGGTCAACGGCGTCTTCCCCGGCTTTCGCCGCAACCACGCCAAGGGCGTCTGCTTTCGCGGCTACTTCGAGAGCAATGGCAACGCCGCCGCGCTCTCGCGGGCCGGGGTCTTCTCCCCTGGCCGCATCCCCGTGCTCGGCCGGTTTTCCCTCGGCGGCGGCCTGCCCTACGTGACCGACGCCCCCGCCACCGTGCGCGCTCTCGCGGTCCAGTTTCAGCTCCAGAATGGCGAGGAATGGCGCACCGCCATGATCAACCTCCCCGTCTTCCCCGTGCAAAACGTCCAGCAGTTCGCCGAGCAGCTCGTCGCCTTCGCGCCCGATCCCGCCACTGGCAAACCCGACCCCGCAAAGATCCAGGCCTTCGTCGCCGCCCATCCCGCCACGGCCCGCGCCCTGCCGCTCATTCAGCAGCGCCCCATTTCCTCCGGCTTCGCCGACAGCCCCTACTACGGCCTCAATGCCTTCACCTTTCTCGACAAAGGAGGCAAGCCCACCCCCGTCCGCTGGACCATGGTCCCCGAGCAACCCTTCCAGCCCAGCCCGGCGGTCGACCCCGGCGCGACCGACAAAAACTATCTCTTCGACGGACTCATCGCCGCCGTCCGCTCCGCCCCGCAGAGGTGGCGGCTCATCCTCACCCTCGGCCAGCCCGGCGACCCCACCAGCGACGCCACCATCACCTGGCCCGCCGACCGCCAGACCATCGACGCCGGCACCCTCGTCGTCGACCAGATCGAGAGCGAGGCCGTCAGCCCCGCGCGGGATATGAACTTCGACCCGACCATCCTGCCCGATGGTATTGCCGTTTCCGACGACCCGCTGCTCAGCGCCCGCTCGGCCGCATACTCCGTCTCATTCACCCGCCGCGAAGGCGAGCGCAAGGAACCCAGCGCGGTCACCACCGCCGAAACCGGGAAATAACCATGAACCCAAAGCCACGCACCCAGTTCGCCATCCAGTCGCGCCTCCTCCACTGGCTCATGGCCGTGATGATCCTCGCCATGCTCTTCATCGGCGTGGCCATGGTCTCCTCGCTCGCCGACTACCGCTGGCTCGTCGCCCTCCACCGCCCCCTCGGGATCGCCATCCTCATCCTCGCCATCATCCGCCTCGTCAACCGCAAGCTCACCAAGCTCCCGCCGTTTCCCCCCACCATGTCCCCGCTGGAGCGTCGCATTGCCTCCTCCTCGGAAAAACTCCTCTACGCCCTCATGATCGCCCTGCCCCTCATCGGCTGGGGCATGCTCTCGGCGGGGCATTACCCGATCGTGATGTTCGGCGCGGTCCACCTCCCGCCCATCCTCCCCGCGCACCCGCTGCTCTTCGCCATCCTGCGCGCCGCCCACACCGTCCTCGCCTACCTGCTCTTTGCCACCATCCTCGCCCACGTCGGCGCGGTACTCTTTCACACCCTCATCGTCCGCGACCGCATCCTCGACCGCATGGCCCTCTGGCCCATCCGCCGCCCAAAAACCCCAGCCCCCGACGCCAACCCCGCCGAGTAAACTCCCTAAGCGCTGGGCTAAACGTACGCTCACATCTCCGAATCACCTCGTGATTCGCCGCGGCGTCAGCGGGCTGCCTCCTTCGGATCAGCCGCCACCACATCCGACCACGAAGGCCCGGAGAAGGACAAATTCCCCTCGATCAGCTTTCTGGGGTAATGGATTTGCCCGTTGATGATAACCCCCTCCGAAGACTCAAAGGTCCAGCAGGTCGCGCCGGCCATTCGGGCGATGAGGAAGAGCACATCGGCCAGCCGCACGCCATTGTGTTCCGTCGCCTGATCGGGAGTCACCCCGAGGCTCGCCATCATGCCGGGGCTCAGCCTCATGGCATGGCTGGCCAGGTAGGTCTTGGTGGATTCGAGAAGAAACAGGCTCATTTCACCCGCCTCCGGGTCGAACTTAATCGCATCCAGGGCCTCGCCCAAGGTGCGCCATTTCTCCGGCGGAGATGCGAGCGTGACGCGCCGCTCCACCACCGGCCCAGTGTGAACCTCCGGCGCCGCCTTGGGCCGGATCAACACCTCACTCCCCCTGTCCTCAAGGACATACCCGGTCTGCTGCTCCATCACCTTTCCCAAGTCTGTCCAACTCTGCCTCGCCTCGGCCATCGCCACGCTGCCATGAATTTCCTCATGCTCGTCCCACAAGGCTACGGACTCAATCCCCAGACAGCTCCTCGAATGATCCGCCATCAGGTTCAACGCGATCCAACTGGCCGACTCGGATTCCTCTGCCACAGCCGTCAGGCTGAAAGCGCCTAAGACCATAAGAATGCATAGGGGTATTTTCATCGCAAAACGGTCAGGGATCGTACCGCCAGGAGCGGGTTAAATAAAGATGTAACCGCTGATCGGGGAATGCCGGGGATTGGCGTGGCGACGCAGTACGGGGGTACATACAGCCCATGAAGCCGACGCGCAATGGCCTTAGGTTTGCTTAATCCGCTCTACGCCCCTGCCCGCACCAACCGCTCCCACGAGCGCCAGCGTTTTTCGCCGGCCAGCGCGGCGTGGGTGCCTTGGTCAACGCTTCGGACCTGCTGGCTGACGTTCGCGGCGGTTCGGAGGCCGAGCGTCTCGGCGATCCAGGCTTGCGATTCGTTCGTGCGGGAATGCAGCGCCCAGGCGGCGGCGACCCGCGCGGCTCGCGGAGCCTTGGCAAAGTCGCCCGTCACGCCGAAGTGCTTCCGCGCGAGGTCGAGCCATTCCTGCGCCTTGCGCCGGTCGCGGGGGCGTATGGACTGCGCCGCGCGCGGCTTCAGGCGAGCCGACGGTTTCTTCAGGCGCTTGAGCAGTTGTTCGCGGAAGGCCGGGCTGCCCCAGTACCACCCGCGATGCAGCGTACTCTGCGCACCGTCGTTCGGCCCCGTCACCTCGCCTCCCGTCTCGCGCGCCAGCGCCTCCGTGCGCTCGACGAATCTCCTCCGGTCCGCCGCCCGGTCCGCGAGGCCGTATCGCTGCAAACCCGCCTCCACCGCCAGCCACGCCGGGCGATCCGACGCCGCCACCGCATACCCCGCCGCGAGGCTGCTCCAGGCATACCCCGCCAGCGCGCCATCCTTGCGCGATTTCACGACGCCCGAGCGCACGGGATTCAGATGCACGAAATCCACCAGCGCCTCCAGATAACCGCCCCCCGTCGCCTCCACCACGATCGCGCGATAGCGGTCGCCAAACACCTCGCCCCATCCCGCGTGACGCCCGTTCAGCCGGCGCGTGTACGTATTCTGCAGCCACTTCATTCCCGTCGAGAGATTCCCCTCCGGCGTCTCCACCACGAGGTGGTAATGATTCGCCATCAGCACATACGCATAAACCCGCCACCCGCCGCGCACGCAGGCCTCGCCCACCGTGCGCAGAAACACCTCCCGATCCTCATCATCGTGAAAAATCGCCGCCCCATCGCGCCCCCGCGCCACCACATGATAAACCGCCCCATCGTACTCGATACGCAACTGCCGTGCCATCCGCCGATTCAGCAGAGCACGCGCATATTGTCAAGATTTGCTGACAGGCCCTATTACTCTACTTCCCTCCGGTCACCGCTCGCTGAAACTCCAGCATTCCGCGTTCCTTGACGGCATTGCACTCCTCCAGCGAGATCGAACCACCTGGGAAAAGGAAAGTCTCATCCGGGATCGCCCCCTTCTTCACGGACTTGTATTCAATCCAACCCGGTCGGTCCGCCGCCACGATCCACGCGACAGCGTGAGTGACGTCCCCTTTGGTCCAAAACGCCGCCGGAGCATTCCGCGACTCCTTGAGTGCCATGCACGCCACCGCTTCATACCGGTCCGGCGTACCGAGAGAGGCATGGAGAGCACGCAAAAGCCGGGCGACATGCTCCGCGCTCAGTTCCGGCGACACCGCCGCCATGGCAAAGCCAGTCACCGCGCGCCCGCCAAAGATCACCACTCCGGAAGACTTCAGGGCCCCGACCTCCCTTTGGAAAAAATAGAGCTTCCCATCTGCCACACCCGATGCCGTTACCGGTTTGTCGTCTCCGAGAAACTCGCGGACCGGCCCTGTCGCCTCCAGAGTCTCCTGCGCCCCATCGCCGATGCTGACGATGTTCAGACGCGGATATTCCGACTCAGCCGCATGGCTCGAGATAATGACACCCGATATGGATAGACACGCCAGAAGGACAAGACCATACACCGCTCTCCGAGCGACAGACTTGAAACCCACGGACATGGGATTGAAGCCGCAGGAAAAGCGCCGCCCCGGAGCGATCACCTGCCGACCTGGACGTAATTCACCGTCACGCCGAATCTTCCCTCCGCGATCCGCACCGCCTGCACCGTGACGTACAGGTTCACCTTCGCCCAATCGTTATCTTTCGGGTACGTGTGAAGGTAGACTTCACCATAGGTTTCCTTCGTCGTGCCCTCGGGCTGATGCGTTCCCCACATCGAGGAGGGCTTTGTCACCGGCAGATGAAAGTCCGCTATGATCCGCTCGCGGATTCTCATCGCGATCTGCTCCGCTGTGCCCGCCTCGCGCTTTTCCCTGGATTCGACGAGGATGAAGGCCGAGTTCGTATCGAGCGTCACGCCCCCAGGCATGGCATTGCTGTTCATCCCACCGGCCCATGCGCGATCTCCTCCCACGATCACATAGTCTGGCAGAGCAGCGGCGACCACACTGCGAATTTCACATTCGACAAACTCTGCCGCCCGACCCGCACCGCAGCCCGTCGCCAACGCCAGGACTGCCAGAAAGAGAGCGAATCTGTTCTTCATCGAGATTTCATTCGTAAACGATCGTCCCTCACGCCACCGACAGCGCCCGACCCGAGGGCGGCAGCGGCGCGATGAAGAAATACAGCACCGCGCCCAGCGCGTTGAGCAGGATCACCACCAGCAGCCACACGATGCGCTCCGTGCCCTCCAGCGAACGATTGCACAGCAGATGCACCAGCGCACCGACCCAGAACAGCGCCGAAACCCCCGACACGACGAGCCCCGCCACCGTCACCGTCAGGGAAAGCATTTCAATGTTCGCCGCATTCCCTCGGGAGACATCCGGGGAGAAAACCGACGTCCCGACCATGATGCCAATCGCCGCGACACCGATCAGAAAAGCGATATAGAAAATCGGAAAGGATCGCATGCCAACTTAGCTAAGTTATTTGGCCCCGCCAGTCAATCCCCATGCCCGGCAACACATGGATCATCGTGCTTTGCCTCAAATTTCCTCATCCGGAACAAACCATCCCCGGTGCGCTGCTTTTCCAAGAAACATCTCCTTTGCCTCCTGGTCTGCCAGACAGCTCCATCAGCTCGGCCCGGCGACACCAATTTAAATCTTGCTTCTCGCTTCTCCATGACAGGAACTTGTGGGCGCGCTTCGCTTGAAAAGGAAAAGGTCCATTCTCGAAAGATTTATCGAGGCCGTATCGGGCTTCACGAAGATGCACATGTGCATCTACGACCTCTCCTACTTCACGCGGGATGAAGAGAAGCTGAACCTCCCTCCGACCCTGCGGGAGCACTGCTCGCCCTTTTGCCAGAAGATCAAGAGCAACAAGGAGGGCTGGAATCGCTGCATCAAGGATGAATACTTCCGCGCGGCCCAGGCTCAACAGCAAAACGGTCCGTTCCTGCACACCTGCCACGCAGGCTTGACCGACCTCGTCGTCCCCATCCGCCGCGGGGAAAAACAGATCGGAGCCATTTATCTCGGTCAAGCCGTCACGATCCCGCCCAAGGAAACCCGTGCGGCCATTGTGCGTCTCATCCGTGACTTCAAATTCCCGGCGGAGGAACTCACCGGGCTCCTCGCCGCACAGCCCCACATCACCGCCCGCCGCCTGAAAGAACACGCCGACCTCCTGAATGGAGTGCGCGACTACGTCGAGCTGGCCGAGACAGTCATCGGTTTCCGCCAGACCTCCCACGCCAGCGTGGGGCCATCCGTCGGCACGGCGCTGGAGATGAAAGACATCCCCACTTTCTTTCTCGATCAGTTGCGCCCGCAGTCGGAAAACATCCAGAAAGCCATCCGCATCATCAAGACCCGCTACTGGCAGCCGATCTCGCTTTCGCAGACCGCCCGCGAGGTCGGCCTGAGCGACTCCCACTTCACCCGGCTGTTTCAAAGGGAGACCGGATTCACCTTCCGCCGATGCCTCGTGGAGGCCCGCATCAATGCAGCCCTCTATCTGCTGAAGCGGAGCCATCTCAATGTCGGCCAGATCGCGGAGCTCGTCGGGTACGAGGACGTGTCCTCCATGGGACGTGCTTTTCGCAAGCAGGTGGGGGCCAGCCCCAGGCAATTCCTGCGCATGCAGCCTCCCCCCTGGCTCGTCGACGACCTCGCCTCGGCCCAGTCCCCCAAAGAGCAGAAAATGCCGATTTTATAGCAGTATCTGCTCTGGCGAACCCCAGGCCATCCGATAAGATGCAGACGTCCCCAGAATGCCCCCCACGTCTCACCATATCGGAACCCGCAAAGACAGGCCGCGCTCCGCTCCGACGGCCCACGGTTTCACCCTGCTGGAGCTGCTGATCGTCATCGCCATCGTAGCGATCGTCGCCGCCCTGCTTTTTGGCGGCGCGAAAACGTTTCAGGAAAAGGCAAAACGCATCAAGTGCGTCGGGAACCTGAAAACCATCGGCACGGGCGTATTGCAGAATACCGCCGACCTCCAGGGCAAATGGCCCGCCGTCTACGATGGGAAGCCCTGGTACACGGTGTTGAATCAGAGTTACGGCGTAACCACCAACACCTTCTTTTGCCCCTCCGCCAGAAATCCCGCCTTCACGGCCGACCGGATCTCCTATGGGTACAACATCACTCTTGGCGGGGGAGCAGTCAGCGCTCCTCCGAAATATCCGCTCTCCGTCACTCGAAAGCTCAGCGAGCTTATCATCGTCGCCGACAGCATCGATACCGGCTCCCAGCAATATTATCTCGTCAATGGCGATCCGCCTCGCATGGGGACGCGGCACGAGGGAAAAGCCAATATCTTCTGGGGAGACGGACACCTCACCGCCGAATCCCGCGCCGCCCTCACCAACGTCAAGTATTGGAAACCCGATTATGTCGAACCCTAAGCGAAACACTCTCCGCCCCCTCCGTCACCCCGCTTTCCGGAGCCTCCTTACGCTCCTGGCCTCCGGCGGCCTCCTCGCCGCCCAGGATTCCTCCGTCGAGTTTTCCGACCAGCCCGCATTTGAACAGGCCTTTACCGCGCTCAAGCCCAGCGGCGAGATCACAGGCGGCATCAACCCCATGTCCACCGGGGAAATCGTGTTCGACAAAGGCGGCAAGGGCAGCATCTCCTACATCCTCAATCCGGCAGGCACTCAGCCCACGGGGGCCGATGCGGCCATCAGCGTGACGGCAGCCTTTCGCCTCGTCGGCAGTTGGGATGTCGGCAGCTTCGGCCTCTGGGCCGGGGTGGACTCCGACAAAACCAACGGCTGGCTGGCACTGGCCAATCTTCTTTCCCCCAACGAGGTGCGCCTCCGCATCTTCGGACGCGACGCCGCCCCTGGCAGGGAAAAGCTGCCTCCGCCGATCCTGGATCAAACCGTCCAGACCCGATCCACTCTCGAAAAGTCCGCCTTCGTCAGGCTCCGCCTGGTGATCAAACCCGAAAAGGACGGTAGCGCCATCCGCGTCTCCCTGCTTTCCGATTCCTCGGACGAAGTCCTCGCCGAGGTCCAGACCACGGAGGGCGGCACCTCCCCCGCCGCCGCAGGCCTCGTCGGAGTGCGCCTCGCCGGGGAACGCGTGCTTTGGAAAAACCTCAGCATTTCCCGGCGGCCGGAATGACCCTTCACCCCTCAACCCTGCACACCTCATCAGCATCCCCCAACCTCATACCAGTCAATACCATGAAACTCCACCGCTCCCTCCGCCATCTCACCGCGGTCGCCGTCCTTTGCCTGGGCGTCCTCCCCGCGCACCGCGCCCTGTCCCAGGTCATCTTTTCCACCGACTTTCCCGACGCCGCCAGCTACGATGACAATTTCGTAAAGCTCGCTCCCAACGGCACCGGCAACACCGTGTGGAGCTCCGGTAGACTGAGCAAGACCGGGACCGGCACGCAAAGCATCATCTTCGACACCTCGGCCACCGGAGGCAGCGGCGGCAGCGGCGGTTCCTCCGGCGCGCAGGCGGACGCCGGTTACACCAATGTCACCGTCTCCTCGGAGTTTCAGGTCTCGAGCCTCAGTGCCGCCTCGATGGGATTCTGGCTGCACGGCAATGCCGCCTCCACCTCCGCCTATCTCGGCCTCATCAATCTCGTCTCCACAACCTCGGTCCAGTTGCGGATATTTGATTCGAACTCCAACCCCACATCCACCGCAATCGGCACCGTGCTGGTGAACCAGACGATCAGCCTCGCGCCCTCCACCCTCGCGCCCAATACCTACTACACCGGCGTCTTCACGGCGGAAAATAACGGCACCACCTCGGTGAATTTCACCCTCGCGCTCTACGACGCGACCGGCACCACACTCATCGCCTCCATCACGGGCGCGGATACCACGAGCCCCGTCCTGTCCGGACAGGTCGGCCTCCGGCTTTCCTCCCAAAACCTGCTGGTGAATGACTTCTCGGTCGTCCCGGAGCCCAATCAACTCGGCCTCCTCTTCCTCGGGTGCGCCCTGGTCGCCTACCGGCTGCGCAAGCGTTCGGCCCAGCCCCTCAACACTGCGACGAAAGGCTGCTGAATGTTTCGGACCCTCCGGCATCTCTGTCTTGGCGTCGCCCTCCTGGCCGCCGGGAACGCCATTGGAACGACCTACCATGTCGCCGGGCAGAACCCCGCCGCGTCCGACGACAACCCCGGCTCGGAAACCCTGCCATGGCGGACGATATCGCGCGCCGCTCAGGCGCTGGAGCCCGGTGACACCGTCCTGATCGGCAGCGGCGTCTATCGGGAGCGAGTCAGCCCGGCCCGCGGCGGCGCGAGCGCGGAGGCTCCCATCACCTATCGCGCCGCCGCGGGCGCGACGCCCGTGATCAAGGGCTCCGATGTCTGGAAACCAGACTGGAAGCCCGTCGAGGCCATGCCCGGCGTCTTCTCCGCCCGATTGGACGAGTCCCTCTTTTCCCACTACGAAACCGACGACGAGCCCGCCCTCATCGCGACCGGCAATCCTTTCAAGACCCGCATCAGCATCTCCAACGGCCAGGACAAGATGGTCAAACCCACCACCGGCCTCGCCATCAGCCTCGTCGCCCGCCCCGACGACGAACCGCCATTCCCGCAGGTGCTCGGGCAGATCTATGCCGATGGCGACCCGCTGGCGCAAGCGGCGGGAAAGGACGAGCTGGCCCGCACCCCGCGCAGTTTCTTCGTCGGCGCACAAGGCGATGAAATCCTCCTTCACTGGCCTGCCGACGCGCCTCCGCTCGCGGACGTCACCTTCGAGATCACGACCCGCGCCAGGATCTTCGCCCCTCAAATCCGCGGCCTGGGCTACATCCACCTGGAGGGCCTCAGTTTCGAACACGCCGCCAATCAAGGGCCATTCCCTCAGGTCGGAGCCGTCAGCGTACGCAGCGGGCACGACTGGATCATCCGCGGCTGCCGCATCCGCTACGCCCAGACTCTCGGGCTCGACGTGGGCAGCGAGTTCTTCGACGACCGGCTGCGCGACGGCAACCCCCGCTCCAGCGGCCATATCATCGAGGGCAACACCATCACGGACAATGGCCTCTGCGGCATCGCCGGGTACAACTGCCACGACGTCCGCATCTCCGGCAACCGCATCGAGCGCAACAACCGGCTCGGCTTCATCCAGGGGCTGAATGCCTCATGGGAGGAATACGCCGGCATCAAGATCCTCGGCTCCCGCCAGGTCCTCGTCGCGGACAATCTCGTCCAGCAAAACGGAGCCTTTGGCATCTGGTTCGACAACCAGTGGGCCGGCTCCCGCATCACGCGCAACCTCGTCCTCCAAAATCAGATGGCGGGCATTTTCATTGAGCTGGGCAATGCGCCGGAAGCCCCCCTTCTGGTGGACAACAACGTCGTCGCCTACACCAGCGGGCACGGGATTTATTGTCACGACGCCAGTGATGTCATCATCGCCCACAACCTTAGCTATCGCAACTCCGACTGGGGCATCTGGCTGTGGACCATCTCTCCACGCGGAGACCCCGGCGGATGCAGCAACAATCAGGTGAGGAACAACGTGGTCTTCGGCAACGGGGCCGGAGCCATCAGCCTCCCGTTTCCGGGAAAGCTGAACGAAAATAATTCATCCGATTTCAATCTCGTTGATTCCTACGGCACCTTCATCGGGATCAAGCCAGCCGCCTTTCAGCTCAACCTCACCCAGGGAAAGTATCCGGCGAAAAAGCGCGATCTGGTCGCCGCCGTGCTCGACACCTATCAAAAATATAACATCCCCCCGTCCCGCAGGCTAAGCGAGGAGCTTCTCAGCCAGCAGCCCATCACGTTCGATCTCGATCTGTGGCGGCTCGTCAGCGGCAACGACCGACACAGCCGGACAGGCCCGTTCCAAAAGAGCTTCCTCCGTACGGGCGTGCCGGACTTTGAGTGCGTCCTCGGCGAGGGCTACACCCCGTTTTGCCAGGCGGTGCCCGGAGTTTCCCAGGACTACTTCGGAGACCCGATCCCCGCCGCCGCGTGTTATCCCGGTCCGTTCCAGGCTCCCCGCGTCGATCCCGCCGCGTTCGCCATCTTCGAGAAATACAGCCGCAACAAAGAAGGCAACCTGTTCATCGAAACCCAGAAGCAGACCGGGCGAAACCGGTTCATTCTCTGGCCAAAATCTCCCATCCCCTCGCAAGTCGCTCCATGAGATGACTCTCTCCCGGATGCAAGACGACAGGACTGCATCGCATACCGCCTTGGCTGGAGCGGGTTTCAGAAAAGATGTGGCCGGAATTGACGCGCGCCACGCGACGGCAGGCAGGAGCAAGCGAGCAGTTGCAGCCCCGGCCCTACTGCCCCAAGCGCAGCGACACCGCCTTACGACTCGTGCCGCCATGCATGATCGGCTATATTTTTTCTGAAACCGTCCCGAGCTTTTCCCCTCACCCTCGGCTGGATCACCACTCTCGTCGTCCGGTTTCTCCGGGAGAATTAGGTAATACACGCCCCCCGGCAGCGCGCTCAGGCGCATTGCAGCACGGCTCCGTCGCTCATCGCCGCCCGCACATCCTCCCCGCGCAGATGCTCCACCGGGGTGCGGGAGCTGATCGACAGGCCTGCGGCAGCCCCCGCCGCCTGGCCGAGGGACATGCACGTGGACATGACCCGAAAGCTCCCCGCCGCCGCATGGGAGGCGCTGATGCACCGCCCGGCCGCCAGGATGTTGCTGTACCCCCGGGGGACCAGGCAGCCAAAGGGTATCCCGTAGTAAATACGCTGATCGTGAGTCATCTCGGTGCCGCTCCCCTCGGAGGAGTGGATGTCTATGGGGTAGGAGCAGTAGGTGACCGAGTCCGCTGGTCGCACGCTCCCGACGACATCTGCGGTGGTCAGCGTTTTCAACCCCACGATCCGGCGGGTCTCTCTCACCCCGATCTGCGGCCCCGTCGCCAGGAGGTAGGAACGGGCAAAGCCCGGGACATAGCGCTTGAAGAACGCGGCCAGCTCCCGCGCCTGCCGTCGCCCCTCCTTTTCGGCCCGGCTCAGTTGCTCGGGATCGCAGCCGGAAAATCCCTGGATGCGCGTGCCATTCACGGTGACATGCGCTGGGTCTCGCGGCGAGGTCCACCACATCGCGATATCCTCGCGGGGGATCGTCCAGTCGCCCGCCGCGCGCGCTCGCGCGATCTCCGGAGCTCGCGTACACCCCTCGCAGGCGAAGCGCCCGTCGTGCAGCCTGCCGCCAGCCTCCCCGTACGCCTCCGGATCAAACCCGCCGAGCTGGACCACCATCGTCATCGGCTGCATGTCTCCCGGGCGCCCCGCCTTTCCGTAAGCCACCTCCACGCCCAGCTTGGCACAGACATCCGCATCGCCCGTGGTGTCGATGACATGCGTCGCCCGCACCTTCACCTCGCCGCCTTTTGCCACAAATCGCAGCACATAGCCATCGCCATCGCCCTCGATCGTGTCAAACATGCAGTGATACAGCACCCTGACCCCCGCTTCCTCGAGCGACCGCTCCGCCGCAGACTTCAGCGATTCGATGTCAAAGAAATCCACATGCGGCTCATCCGCGGAGTACCACCCTCCGTCCTCCTTCAACCTCGCGATCAGCTCCTGATAGATGCTCTCCGAAAGATCATGGATGCCATCGAGATGATAGTTGATAAAGGCCGAGAGTCCGGCGGCTCCCCCCATTCCCCCGAGGTATCCATGCCGCTCAATGAGTGACACCTTTGCGCCGCCTCGCGCCGCGGCCAGAGCCGCTCCATAACCGGCGGGGCCGCCGCCGACAACCACACAACTCGTGCGAAATTCCATGCCTTCACCATAGCTCTCCCCATCGGAAATCCACTCCGCCACGCCCCGGATCGGCCACTTCGATTTTACCAGTGAAACAAAACCCGGAGAGAGGCGCTGATGTTACCGGCGACTCCTCAGGCCGCGCCCGGGTTCAGCCGGGCAGACAGTTCCCTGGCAATCTTCAGCACCTGCTGCCTGAGAGTTTCACGATCCTGGATCACCCAGTCCGCATAGGGAAACAGCAGAGCCACCGCCATCCGGCTTTGACGACACAGCTCCTTCACCGGAGCCGCCACCGAAAAGTACGCGCTGGTCTCGCGCTCGTTCCAGGCCACGCCGCTTTGCGCCGCCTGCCGGATCTCCTCCAGGTAGCGCACGGGATCGAGATTCGTCCGGCTCGTCACCGCTACATCGCCCTCCTGCGGCGCAAAGTCCGCCCAGGCGCTCTCGGGCAGTTGCGCGATGAGCACCTTGCCGCACGATGTCGCATAGGCCGGCCCGCTGCTCCCCAGGATCGTCGTATCGCCAAATGGCCCCGACGCACAAACCACGTAGGAATGCCGCCCCGCCAGCATCGAGAGATATATGCTGCACCGCAGCTCCCGCGCCGTCTCGCGAATGAAAAGCGACGCCTTCTCCGTCGGGTGAAAATGGCTCGTCAGATAATGAAAGAAGCCAAAGATCTGCGGGCTGAGAAAATACTTCCTCGAGGCTGTCTGCTGCTCGACATACCCGAGCTGGTGAAAGGCCCGCAGTATCCGAAACGCAGTCGCTTTGGGCAGCCCCGTCTGGGTCGCGACCTGGCTCACTCCCAGGGAGGAGCTTGCTTCGATCAGGCATTTTAGGACGGTAAATCCCAGCTTGAGAGACGGGGTCGCATTGCCCTCCTTAGGATCCATACTGAAACCTCGCATCTTCAGCACCCAAAATCACCCCTTTTCCTGAAACCGGGCGCGTCTTTCGGCACGGCCCCCGGCAGATTCCACACCCGCTCCCGGATCCCGTTGGCAGCCTTCTATTTTGAGAAATTCCAGAGATTGGGCGGCCCCTGGGTTTCCGCCTTCCGGATCATCCGCACGCTTCCATCGGCCATTACGTAAAGGTTGCCGTCCGGATAAAAATCCCCGGTGCCATTCAGTCGCGACAGGCTATGGCCCAGGGCATTGTTCACCGTGTTGTCCACCGTGCGGAGCTCGCCCGCGAGTATCGTATTGGCGGGCTGCTGGATGGCTATCATCTTCACGGGCGTCACCGTCCCCGATGTATTATTATTCTGCACGGCAAAGTTCAGCCCATAGCTACAAACCAGGTCGTTCCGATCCGATCGCACCACCTTGTCGAGCGGCGAGCGAAACATCCTGCCCAGCCTCCGGCTGCTCGCATAGCTCTCCTGCGTACCGTAGGGGATCCCGCTGATCTGGGCGATCAAGGTGCGCGCCCAGCGCTCCGTCGATGTGGCGGAGTTTACCCCAGGCAGCGACCCGTTGTTATCCGTCGCATAGGCGATGATCGCACCGCCGATCTGCCGCAGGTTGTTCACCGATTGCGCCTTCTGCGCCCCGCTCAGAGCCCGGTTCAGGGCCGGGATCGCGAGCGCAGCCAGCGCTGCGACCACGCCGAGCACGATGAGGATCTCGGCCAGGGTAAAGCCTCTGGAGGGGAACCGCTGCGGCTTCATTGCTCGGGGAGAAACCCGGCGGGAGCGAGAGCCGCGCCGCTCAGCCGCACCTCGGAGATCATGCCGACCCAGCCCCTCGCGAGAGAACCCTCCGCCGCTCCGCCGCTGGAGGCTCCGATCGCCACCGACATCCGGGGATCGGTAAAGACTCCTCCCGCCCCGGCCTCATTGCGTGCCACCTCCTTGCCATCGACATACAGCGTCACTTTCCCGGATGCCTGCTCATACACCCCCGCGATACGCGCCCATTCCTTCAGCGGGAGCACCGCGATGGGTGCCTCTGCCGAGACAGGTTTGTCAGGCACCTCACGCGGCCACACCACGAAGCGGAGCAGCAGCCCCTCCTTGCCTGGGAAGACATCCAGGCAAAACATCCCGTTCATGCGCACGAGCGTGCCGATCTTGCCTTTATCCAGGTACGCCCGGCACTCCACCGTCAGATCCTCGATCACCCTCGCCTTGAGCGGCGGAGCCGAGACCAGGGAGGCCCCGTCAAAATAAAGCGCCGGTCTGCCCTGCCACCCCTGCGCTGTCCATTGCGGGTCCTGGGCCTCCTCCGTCGCGTCAAAGCCCAGCACCGCCTCGTCATCTCCGGCGAGATTTCGCACCACCTGGCCGGAACCCTCCTCCAGCTTCCAATGGGCAAGATCCTCGGCAGGCAACACACCCAGCAGGGCGGACAAACAGCAGACGAGCAGGTACGGACGCGCTCTTTCAGTAAACAGGTTCACAGCGGGGAGGGGGGGTTAGCTTACTTTCTCCGGCGGAAGATCGCGAGGGAAATCCCGGCCAGCGCGCAAAGCGCCACCGTCCCCGGCTCAGGCACGGGCGTCACGCTCAGGTTAGGTGCCGCTGATGCCCCCGCATCGGCCGAGCTGAAGACGAATGCGTTGATGACGCCATCCGCGTTGGGCAGCGTGCCATTGCCCACCACAAACTTGAAGGCCACCACTTCATTCGACACGATCTGGCTCTTCACGTAGGAGGTCACATCCAGCGTGAGATATTCATTGATCGTGGAGCTGGAACTCGCGAACGAGCTGATGAGCAGCGCACCACTCGAGTAGTCATTCGTCTTGGCATTCGCATCCGTGCCGCGGTTCGACAGGCCGTAAAGATTGAGCACCAGCGACCCGACATTGGTCAGCCCGATCAGCTTGATGTTGAGCGTGACCTTCGTCGCCGTGGAAATTGCCGCGATGTCGGAGACGCTGAGGGAAAAGGGGATGTAGCCTTGGGAGTTGTTCGTATCCACCGCCGTCTCGCCGCCCGTCAGATTGGTCGAGGACAGCGACCCAAACGTCGTGTTGGAGAGGAGGTTTCGGTCGAGATAGTTCGTGCCGTTGTTCGCGACGGTGATTACGACAGCCGCATTGGCGGCAGGGAGGAGAATCAAACTTGCCGCGGCCAGCGTGAGGAGGGACTTTGTGATCATGGATGGGGTGTTAATATCCGGCTACTTAGCTTCCGGCCTTCCATCCCGTCAAACGCCATACACCCTCCCGGAGAGAGTCGGTTTCACAGGTGAAACACCCGCCGCCCGCAGCCTCGTGCCCCCCTCCCTCCGGCTCTTTGTTTCTCCAGTGAAACACAAGTCCCGCTCTTTCCCATTGAGCGCTGGAGCCGGGCTTCCCCGCTCTTCAATAATGCCCGGCGCGATATGTTGACCTCCCCTGCCCGCTCCCTGGCCCTCTGCGCCATCACCCTTTGCACAAGCTCGCTCCGATGCGCAGATGCCCCGGCTGGCAACATCGCCCCGGCCGCCGAGGTCACCGTCTCAAGCTGGCTGGAGACCATGACCGGCGATCACCTGGTCAATGGCAACCGCAGCTTCATCTGGCGCAAGGACGGCTGGCGCTCCGGCACCCGCTTTCCCGCCCCCGCCGGGGTCTTTCGCCAGGAACCCATCACCTTTGACTTTCATCGCTCGCTACCGGCAGAGATCGAGGGCGTGGGCGTCTTCGGGCGCTCACCCCTCCTTTTTGCCGTCGACGTATGGGATCAAGGCTCATGGCGCGAGGTGGCGACCAACGCCTCCGCTCAACCTGCCGGCCCGCCCTCCCAGATCCTGCGATTTGCCCCCGTCCCCGCCCACTCCGTCCGCGTCCGGCTCCTCGGCCACGCAGTACAAAAGGATGCCGAGCATTACATCCTCGGCGAGATCGAGATCTACGGGACTCTCCGCGGGAAAAACCTCGCTGCCGGGCTGGAGGTGGACATGGGCACCCCAGCGGAGCGCACTTTCCCGCAGGGCCAGAGAGTGACGCTCCCGCTGCGGCTCTCATGGAGATCCCTTCCCGCCGGGTTCTCTCCCCAGGACTTTTCCGCCCAGGTCACCGTCGGCAAACGCTACGGGGATCGTGCGATGAAGGTGCTGCAGTCCGATGTCTCCAGCGCGCCCTCCCTCATCGACCTCGGTCCTCTCGCCCCTGGCGCGTACCGGGTTGAGCTGCAGCTCCGCGTGAAAACCTCGGGTGCCGTCATCCGGCGCGAGACGACTACCGTGGGGGTGATCGATCCCCGCTGGGAAAAGGGCGAGACCACGCCCCAGCTCGCCGATGCCTCCCACTACACCTCTCCGCTCGGCATCGACGCCTCCGCTCGCATGCCCCGCGCCTGGCTGCGGGGCGCGGATGTCAACGGCCTCGACAGCATCCACGACATCCCCGATATCGACTACTACCTCCAGGCTGTCCGCGACAGCGGCGCGGTCGCCGAGATCTTCCTCCCCTGGGGATCTCTGGAACCCCTGCCCGGTGTCTTTGACTTTGACCTGGCGGACCGCTGGTTCACCGCCGCTGCAAAATACGGGCTGAGGCTCCGCGTAAACCTCAACCCGCCCCTCGCGGGAAACCTGCCCGCATGGCTTGAGGCTGACGTCCTGCACGAGCAATTCCTCGACGGTCGCAACGAACCGGTCCAGATGGCCTCTCTCTTCAGCCCCACCGTGCGCCAGCACGCCCCCCGCCTGTGGCGGCTCCTCATGACCCGCTACGGCCAGCATCCCGCCGCCGGCCTCTGGGTACTCAATATCAATGGCGAGTACCTCTGGCGCATCCACGCCAACCGCTACGAGGATGCCTCGCCATGGGCGCTGCGCGCCTACCGCAAGGATCTCGCCACCCGCTACAGCTCCATCGAAAATCTCAACGCCGCATGGCACCGGCACTACGCCGCCTTTGAGGACATCCCGCTGCCCGAGCGCGGGGCCAACCTGGGATGGACCACCTTTTGCGACTTCATGCTCAGGGAGACCACTGCATTCTATGAGCCCATCGCCGCCTCTGCCCGCGAGATCCTTGGCGACAAGGCGATCCTCCTCACGACCGCAGGCCATCTCGCGGCGGAACCCTTCGTCTCCTTCGCCAGGAAATACCAGATCTGGCAGTCCAACCACTCGCAGGAAAACCCGCAATTTCTCGGCTGGGCCTCCCTCTGGCGCTCCCATGGCGTCACCTGCTTCGGCGAGCCGGGGTTTGTGAATGTCGAGATGCTCGACGTCAACCGCACCTTCTTCCTCAGCGCCGTCGGCGGCCTCGTTCACTATACCTATCGTCAATACAACTGGCCCAACCCCAGCGCCTGGGTGGCTTTTGGCAACCAGCAAAAACTCGGCGACAAGCTCGTCAACGCCACCCCCATGCGCTCCGATTTCGTCCTCGCCGGCATGTTTGAAACTGGCTTGGTGGCTGGCTCCAACACGTTCTCCGTCGGCTCCGTCTGGATACCCGTCGGCTCCTTCTACGACGCCTGCCTGAAGATCGGCGCTCTCCCCGACTTCTACGATGGGCACAATCCCTCCATCCTCCAGTCGACCCGCGCCGTCGTCGAGCTCGGCTCCGTCATCTTCCCCGACGCCGCCATCACCGACCTCTCACGCTACGTCGCCGACGGCGGCAGGCTCATCCTCTTCCCCCAGCTCACCGGCACCGCCCCGCGTCGTGTCTGGACTGCTCCCGACGACACCCGGCGCGACGTTCTCCTGGAAAAGATCGCCCCATCCTTTGCCAACGCACACGTCTCCGCCCGCACCCAGGTCCGTGCGCCGGGCGGATGGCTCGCAGGTCTCCCGGCCCTGACCAGCACCGGAGCCTGGCTGCCCGACGGAAAACTCCCCGACGCAGCGACCGTCCTGGCCTCCACCTCCTCCGGCACACCCGCCATCCTTCAGTGGCCTTGCGGCCAGGGCACCGTCACCGCTTTCCCCTTCGGCCTGCCCGATCGCATCGTCCCCGGGAATGACAGGAGAGGCCCCGGCGGCACAGGATGGAATCACACCTTCACCAACCCCGAGACGATCGAGTTCATCAAGCTCCTCATGAAGGACATCGGCATTCGCCTCCCCTTCACCATTGCGAGCGACCAGAAAGACACCTGGAGCTGCGGATTCGAAAACGGCCCCATCCGCTACATCCTGCTCTACAACAACCACGAGACCCTGCCCGCGACAGTCTCGATCGGCAGCCTCGACCCGGCGAGATTCCCCGCCACAACATATCGGGCCTCGCTTCACCATCTCGCCGTGGCACTCCAGGAGGAGACCCTCCCGGAGCAAGACACCGACCGCCTGCAGATCAAGGCCACCGTACCACCCTACGGCCTCTGCCTCGTCGAGCTGACTCCGCCGTGACTCCGCCACCCGCTCTCCAGCATTGACTCTGCGTATTGACGGAGTAACAAGGCGATCTATGAAGATCGCCCCCCACGTTCTTGCGGTCGCGTCGTCCCTGCTCCTCCTCGCCTCCGCCACCTCCCGCGCCGTCGACTACGCGCCATTCAACTACTCCGGCCCAGGCGCCACCGTCATCACCGGCATCCGCGGCGCCAGCGCCATCGATGGCGACGCCGTCATCACCGGCTCGCTCAGCATTCCCGACAGCGGCGGCAACACCCAAGCCATCATCTACGAGGGTTCCATCTATAGCCAGAACGGCACCTGGACCCCGCTCACCCCCACCATCAGCGGGCAGACCATCACCACCTCCACCCTCTACGGGCCAAACACCGGCTACTACGACCCCTCGCTCGGCGTGAATGGCATCCGCGCCGTCGGCAGCTACAAATACTCCACCGGCGGCTCCTACGACCACGGCCTCATGTACACCCGCATCGGCGGCGTCGAGACCTGGAGCCAGTTTGACATGCCCGACTCCGTCGCCGGAGGGACCGTCCTCTACACCATCGCCCACAGCACCATGGGCAGCCTCGTCGTCGGCAACTACGACACCCAGCTCGATGAGGGCCACGCCTTCGTCTACGACCTCAACACCTCCACCTTCCGCAATTTCCTCCCCGTCGTTCAGGGCATCGCCTTCGACAGCATCACCGCCTATGGCATCTGGAAAAACGCCAACGGCACCTACACCATCGCCGGAGGCTACAGCAACCTCGCCAACAACGTCCTCGACGCCGGCTACCTCGTCGATTACGACCCCTCCCAGTCCGGCAGCGACGCCTACACCCACTTCACCTCCTTCCAGTACGACAACCAGCCCCTCGCCTCGCTCATCTCCCACTTCGACGGCATCGTCGCCACCGAGGATGGCTACAACCTCACCGGCGACCACGCCACCCTCGCCGACCCGCAAAACCAACTCGGCTTCTTCGCCCAGGTCACCCGCAACGAGGACGGCAGCTTCAACACCACCGCCGACTGGATCTCCATCGAGTACCCCGGCAACGCCATCACCAGCGGCAACACCGTCTACGGCGACAGCGTCCTCGGCGTCTCCACCGGCTCCACCACCACCAGCTACATCGCCACCGTCCCCGAACCCTCCAGCCTCGCCCTCCTCGGCCTCGCCAGCCTCACCGCCCTGGCGACCATCCGCCGCCGCCATGCGTAAACCCGGCGCGCAAGCCGACCACGCCATCCACCGGGTGCCTGCCACCGTTACGCCGAATGGTATCTTCCCCCGTCGCGTCAGCGCCCCGCGCCCGGTGATCGCAAAAATCCGGCATTCCTCCGCATGAGCTACGACCTCATGGTTTTCGCCCCCGAGGCCGCGCCTGCAAACCGGGCCGGATTCATGGCCTGGTATCGCCAGCAGACAAAGTGGGATGAGGGGCATCGCTACGACGATCCCGACATCTCCACCCCCGGGTTGCGTGCCTGGTTCCTCGACATGATCCCCCACTACCCCATGATGAACGGGCCTTACGCCACCGAGGACGACACCTCCCGGGCGACAGACTACAGTATTGGCCGCTCCGTCATCTACGCCGCCTTCGCCTGGTCGGAATCCGGGCCAGCCCGCGAGACCGCCTTCCGCCTCGCCGAGAAACACCACGTCGGCTTCTTTGATGTCAGCGTCGGCCATGGCGGAGTCTGGGTCCCCGCCGCCGATGGACAATACACCTGCCTCCACGGCCAGGGAACGCACCAGCCCGGCAAGCCCTGGTGGCAGTTCTGGAAACGCCCCTGAGGCCTGTTTCCGCTCGACACACCTCTCCGCCCGGCGAATCCTCCACCCAGCCATGCCCAAGGCCCCGCTCATCACCATCTGCGAGGCCCCCATCCCCCGCTCTGAATACCTCCGCCTCGTGGCAGACGCCGGATGGACCCGCTTCGTCAATCCCGATGCCGTTGACACTGCATTGAGCGGCTCCCTATGGAGCGCCACCGCCCGTGATCAGTCAACCGACGAGATCGTCGGATGCATCCGCATCGTCGGCGACGGCGCGATCTTCTTCTACATCCAGGACCTCATCGTCGCAAAATCCCACCGCCGCCAGGGCATCGGCCGCAGCCTCATGGAACACGCCGACCGCTTCCTCCAGCGCACCGCCCCGCGCAAAGCCTCAGTCGGCCTCTTCACCCATCCCACCAAGGCGGGCTTCTACGAAAAATTCGCCTTCCACGGCCCCCGCCCCAGCCTCATCGGCATGTACCGGGCCGCCAGCCCCACCCACCCTCGACACAAAAAGGGCCAGTCCTGAAATCCTTCGCGGCGTCCCGTGCAGTCCCCGCGCCCGACAGGCACGTCGTCTCAAGGCCACCCGCCTGCGGCGAGAGTCATTATGCCGCCTTCCCCTCCCGGTCCGGGCGCCGCAGTTGGATCGCCGCCACCCACATCGCCAGCGCCAGCGCCACCACCGCAAAGCCGGTGGCCACCCAGAAAGGCATGAGGGTTCGCACCTCAAATAGCGCGGTGGAAAGCGGGATCGCCACGATCTTGCTCGCAAAGGACATGCTGCTCGCCACCCCCATCACAAATCCCCGGCTCCTCTTCGGCGAGTGCAGCGAGATCAAGGCCATCGTCGTCGGCGATACGATCGCATACGCCGCCGCGATCAAGACCAGCGCCGCAAAAAGCAACACCAGGTCGACAAACACGCAAAACACCGCCAGCCCGATCAACTCCCCCAGCATCGCCCACTGGATCAGCCGCACCTCCCTCACATACACCTTCATCTTTTGCAGCAGGTACAGTTGGACCACCGCGGCCACGAACCCCGCAAAGCAGAGCATAAAGCCATACAGCCGCTCATTCCCCGCATGATATTCTCCCCGGATGTAATACCCCAGGCTCGCCTCCCAGATCACCGCAGCCATCCCGTAAGCCAGCATCATGATCATGCACACCACCAGAAACCGCGACCGCAGCACCAGGCGGCCGCCCTTGGCCAGGCTGCTGAGAAATGGCTCGCGCGCGACCTCCATCCGGCTTTCGGAAGGCGGCAGCGTCTCCGGAAAACGAAAGAACAGCAGGAGCAGATACATCGCCGCCATCACGGCGGCACCCATCGCCGGAAACCCGTGCCCCAGCGAATCCAGAAACGCGCCGAGCGGAGGCCCCGCCAGAAACCCGCACGACACCCCCGCCCCGATGAACGCCATGCCCTTCGTCCTCTCCGCCGGCGAAACCACGTCGCTGATCGACGAACTCGCCACCGTCCCCATCACCGCAAACACCCCGCCCAAGGCGCGAATAATCGCAAACACCGTCAGATCCGTGCAGACGCTAAACGTCGCATTGCAAAGCAAAAGCCCCGCCCCGCACATCAGCAGCACCGGCCGCCTCCCCCACCGATCCGACAACCCGCCCAGGATCGGATTAAAGAAAAACTGCATCAGCGGATAAAGCGAAACGACTAATCCCATCTGAAAGGGAGACACCCCAAAGTGCTTCGCAAAGGTCGGGATGCAGGGAATAAACATCGAGTACCCCGCCTGCTCCAGAAACCGCGTGAAAAACAGCACCCACCGCACCGAGTTTGCCTGCGACGGGGTGAAGACCTGGGAAGGGCCGATGGAACCCTCGGCGGGAACTTGATCGATATGCAAGCTCCCTTTTCCCATTGCCTAATGCCCCCGCTCGCGCCGCGCCACCCGGCAGACTCCCGCCGCCATGCCCCTCAACGCTCCCCCGCCGCCGCCTCGGGCAACGAGCACCCCCCGCCCGAAGCAAAAACGAATACCGGGGGTTCTCCGAGCCTGTCTGAAAAAAGACCATGGGCCGATGCCCAGGGAAAATGGCGGACCGCCTGGCGCGGCGACCAAGCGTATCCGCAGCGATACATCAGGAAGCCGCAACGCAGCCGAACGCCGCTTTCCCGACACAAGCCATCGACCGGCAATTTGCAAACAGACTCTCATGGAAGGGGGGGGGACTTCGTAAGCAAGAGTATCTCAACCTTACACTTTCACAAGCCCCATGTTAAGCATCACAAAAACCGCCAGCCAAAGCGCCCGGCCAGTCCCAATGCCCCAGGCACACTTTGCTTAGAGCGGTTTAAATAAAGATGTAGTCGCTGATCGGTGAGCGCCGGGGGTCGACATGGTGCGGCGTTGCGACGAGGCAGTAGGGATACATGCTGCCCAAGCGACCGACGCGCCAGGACGGCCCTCGCCGCCGCCAAACTGTGGCTACAGATTGCTTTCATCTGCTCTAGAGATCGACGACAAAGCCACGCACTCCCCCACCAGGCCACAGCCGCAAAAAAACCGCCCCCACAGCCAAGAACACCCCGCACAACCCAAGCCCCTGCGCACCGGCTGATACAACCCTCAGAGCCTGTCTGAAAAAGAACGATGAGCGAACGGCACGGCACGGCGACCGAGCGCCTGGAAACAGATTCTGCGCCCGGCAGTCAGGCTCTCGATTACACCGCAGATTACTTGGAAAGACATTCCCAAACCCGCCCTATCTTGCCGCCATTCACGCCAGGCCTGAATGCACCAAGATAAGGAGCCTTTTTCAACAGAGCAATTCCCGCGCAAAATGCTCGAAAATCGCCTGAACACAGGCTCCGGCGCGGCAGTCGGGCTCCGGACTGCCTCGCAAATCGGCTGGGAAGGAAACAACCGCCCGGGAGCAAGACCGATCAAAGCCCGCGCCGCCCTCCCACAGGACAGGCACTCCCAAAACACCCATATCTTGCTGCCATCCGGATCAGGCCTGGAATTTCCCGATCCCACACCGGAGAACGCATTCGTGGCGGTCATCTCCCCGTTCGCATCAGCGCTCCGAATCGTCAGATCGCGGCGCTTCATTCAACCACGCATCCCATCACAGCCCTCCCATTCCCACCGATCCCCAGCCAACCCAGCCGCCAATCCTCCAAAGGCAATGGGGGAGTGACCCGTAGTCCGAGCCAATCCGGCCTCCCTTCCCCCAAGGCAACCAGATGCATATTTGACCACCCCCACCCGGCCCCCCATGATTCATGCCGCCTTTTCCAGCGACACCAGCCCCTCCCCCGCCCTGCCGTAAATCCTCCCATGCATCACCTCGACCAGCCGATGGAAAGCCACCGCCCAGCCGGCACAGACCGCCTCAGGCGCAAAGCCGCCCGGAGCCTCCGTGCCTCCCTCCTCTCCGGTCTCCTCGCCCTCGCGCTCCTGGTCCTCACCACGCTAACCCTCCTCACCTGCTTCCTCGCCCGCATCGATCCCTTCGCCCACCCCACGCTCGTCCTCTACCTCGCCGCCGCCGTCCCCGCCATCCCCCTCCTCGCCCTCGCCTGCTGGCTCCTCTCCCTCCGGCACCTCACCCTCCTCCGCATGGCCGACGAAAAAGACCCGCCCAGCCGCCCCTGACCCACCTGCAAAAACTGCCCCACCCAAGAGACACGCACCGCCCTCCATCCGCATATTGCCCCCCGGCAAAGACCTCCCCCTAAGAGTATGTCGGATCAAGCGGGCTGCGCCGCTTGAAGAAGATCGCCTATGCGCCCGCCAATGCCCTGACCTCCGTGATCTCCTCGCACGAATACACCTACCAGCCGGGAGGAAACATCACGACGTGGAAGAGGAACAACGGATTGACCGACACGATCACGACCTATGGCTACGACGCAGCGGATCAGTTGCTCACGGCCTTGACAGCCGCCACGGCAACGCCGAGCGTGACGACTGAGACGTTTGGCTATAGCTACGACAAGGCGGGCAACCGCCAGAGCGAGCAGCGGGATACGGTGATGGCCGGATTTACCTTCAACAACCTCAATCAGGTGCTGAGCCGCAATGGCGGCGGAGGGATATTGGTGCGGGGCAATACGGATGAACCCGCGCAGGTAACGGTCAATGGAAAGTCCGTCACGGCTGCGGCGGACAATACCTTTGAAACGGTGGTGCCCGGTACGAACGGAGCCAACACCATCGCAGTGACGGCGAAGGATTTCAGCCCGTCCCAGAATACGCAGACCAAATCGTGGTCGGCGACGATGAGCGCTGGAGCGACTGCCACCTACACATACGATGGCAATGGGAACATGACCGGAGACGGAAGCCGGACATTCCAGTGGGATGCGAAAAACCGCCTGACCAGGATTGTCTATTCCGGGACCAATGCGAGCACCGAGATGGCCTATGATGGTCTGGATCGCCGGGTTTCCATTGTGGAGAAGGACGGCACAGGCACAGTGGTGAGCAGCAAGGCCTTCGTCTGGAATGGTCTCTCCATCGCCGATCAACGGATCGGGAGCACGATCTCAAAGCAGTATTTTTCCGAAGGTTGGAGAGACGCGAGCGCGGGAACCAACTATTTTTACGAGCGAGATCATTTGGGAAGCGTGCGGGAGGTGGTCAATGCCAGTTCCGGCGTATTGACTCGGTATGGGTACGACGCCTATGGGAGGGTGACGAAATTGAGTGGAACGGTAGAAAGTGATTTTCAGTACACTGGGCATTATGCTCATTCGCCGGGCGGGCTTTATCTCGCGCCATTTCGAGCTTATGACGCCGAGCTTGGGAGGTGGATAAGCCGAGATCCACTTAATAATGCGGAAATGCTCCAAGGGCCGAACCTTTACGCGTATGTCGCCAATTCACCGATTCAAAGGCTGGATCCGGATGGGAGAGACGCTTGGAACGCGTGGGGATTCGGTGGAATGCGTGCTCCCGGTCAAGCAGCGGCAGGAGTATATAATCGAACGGGAAATGCAGGTCTAGCGCTCGATACAGCAACCGGCCTTGGTGACGCTTCATTTCGTGATCAAGCGACTCAACAAGCTTTGGCGTTTGGAGCCTTGGGGGCAGCCGGCGCTGTTGCGCTGGCGCCGGCCGCAGCAATGGACGCGTGTCCCGCTATGGTTGCTATGGCTACTATGGCCATCAATGGAGTCTTAATGAATCCGGAAAAAGCCATAGCTGCTGCCGAGTTTTTGGTGGGAGCTCTCGATCCCAACCCTCCGACAATGACCGACAGTAAGGCCTCGATATTGGGAGGAGCAGCGGCAGGTCTCTTTAATCAACTCGGAGGTGATTAATGAAAATTAGGAATTGTCAGTCTCTAGTCTATGGTGGAATATTAATGGCGGTCGGGGCAATTTATCTAGTTACCCAGAAAGCTCAAAGAAATATGGGGCCCCTCATTGAGGGCACGCAAGCAGTTATTCTTGGAATAGCCTGCATGATTATTGGAGCGCTGTTTCTTGTTAATGCTTTCAGAAAATAGGAGCGCGATGAGTTTTCGAATTATAGCATTTTATTTTCTGGTTATTGCATCCCAAGGGATGGGGCTTGATGATATTGAAAATAAGTTAATTGGCAGTTGGAAATACGAAGAGTCAAACGCATGCCTTGAAGTCACGTACAGCCAGGGCGGAGTTTATTTTGGCGCATTGCGCATAGATAACGTTGAGGTTTGGAGGTTTTCGGGAAAGTGGCGAATTGTTAATGGTGGAATTGAAACGGAGTATACTGATTCGTCTTCTCCCAGAGTTGCGGTTGGAAAATTAGACTTTGATGAGATTATTGAAATAGATGCCATAAAGCTAAAGATAAGAGCGTCTGACGGCGATATTCGCACTTATCGAAAAATGAACTCGCGAACCACTGAGTCGGCGCAGCAACGCAAGCGAAATGGGAACTAGGGGGCAGTGTGCAAGACCTTGCATGGATGAGTCGACCGTAGAGGTAAGAGGTGGAAGGAAGAGAGCTTGGCGAGGGGTGTGCGGTCTGATGGAAACTCGGGCCGGGTGGTGTCCTCGGCCTTCCCCGGCAGCGGGCTGGCCTCTCTCTACGAGTATTTCGGATCAAGCGGGTTGCGGCGCTTGAAGAAGATCGCCTATGCACCCGCCAATGCGCTGACCACTGTGATCTCCTCGCACGAATACACTTACCAGCCGGGAGGAAACATCGTAAGCGTCACACGTAGCACCTCTGGTTGAGGTTTCATAGACGTCATAGATTTCGATCTGACATCTATGAACGAGACAGAGCAAATCCTCAAAGTGGACGGAGCGGGGCGGGTGAGAACACCGAGGGCGAAGCAGGAGGAAGTGCTTGATGGGTTTGAGCGGAGCGGGATGACGGGGATGCAGTTCGCCAGGCACATCGGGATAAAGTAGTCGGTCCTGAAAAAGGTCACGCGATTTTAGGTGATAGAGGGAAGTAGAGGAGCAGGAGGAGGCGGAGCCAAAAAGAGGCAAGTTGGCGCATCCACTTTCGGAGGTTCCAGGCGGAGGCGGCCAGCATCAGGTTGATTTGATCGCCCGAGAAGCCTTTGAGGAAGCAGCGCAGGAGGCGGTATTGGTGTTTGAGATGGCTGATGACCGGCTCGATGGCGGAGCGGCGGCGGAACCGGGCCCGCATCCGCGCAGATTGCGCTTTGCTTTGTCCATTGGGTGGGCGGTTGGGCGTGAGGACTTCGGTCCCCTCGACCCATCGGCGGCCGCGATAGCCGCGATCCACGATGGCTTTGGCCGCCCGGCGACCTTGCACGGCCTCGGCCATTTGCAGGACCTCCGGCAGAGGAACTAGGGGTCAGTGTGCAAGACCTTGCATGGACGAGTTGACCGGGAAGATGAGAATTGGCATGAGAGAGGCATGGCGAGGAGTGTGCGGATCGAATATGCGGGAGCGTATTACCACGTTATGGCGAGGGGGAATCGAAGGGAGGCGATCTTTCAGGACAAGGAGGATCGGCGGTTCTTCATGAAATGCCTGTCGTGCCTGGGGACTAGGGGTCAGTGTGGAATGGCATTAAGATAAGGCCGTTTTGGGAGTGTTTGGCCCGGTTGGAGAGCGTTGCAGGTCTTGATCCGGCGTGCTCCCGACCGATTCCCTCGTTCCCAAACAATCTACGGGATAATCGAGGGCCTGACCGATGGGCACGAAACCTGTTTTCAGGAGCTTTTCGAGCAGTTTGCGGGTTGATTTCTCCCTCGAAAAGACGCCTTATCTTAATGCCATTCGGGTCAGTGTGCAATATCTTGCACAGACGAGTTGGCAGAGAGATGGGAATTGGCAGGAGAGCGACGAGGCGAGGAGTGTGCGGCGGCGGGAAACTAGGGGTCAGCGTGCAAGATCTTGCATGGATGAGTTGACTGTGGAGATGAGAGTTGGCAGGAGAGGGGCATGGCGAGGAGTGTGCGGATCGAGTATGCCGGGGCGTATTGCCACGTGATGGCGAGCGGGAATCGGAGGGAGGCGATCTTTCAGGACGAGGAGGATCGCGGTTCTTCCTGAGGCAGGAGGGGTCGGGCCTATAATTTATATATTTGACCCCGGAGAAGGCATTCGAGGCAATACTCCCATGGTTCGCGTCAGGGCAGCGAATCTCCAAATCGCGGCTCTTCTCTGAAGCATCCAATCACCGCTTACACGCTTTGCGACATGTATATTATAGGCCCGCCCCCTTCCCGTTTCCCCGTAAATTTCGTCAAATTCCTCCCACGTCAGATTTTGACCGCCCGCACATTTCTACCGTGTGGCTGTCTTCCTCCAGTCGATCTCGGCGTACAGCCTTCGCAGGATTTCCTCTCCCTTCTCGGAAAAGGACTGCAGCTCCGCAGAAAACACACCCCACTCTTCCCAATCCGAAAGTTCACCATCCCAAAGCAGAAGTCGCTCCCCATCGACCACCAGCCACCTTTGGTCATCGACCGCCGTATTCCCCTGCTCGCTAAGCTGTACGATCTGCCTCATGAACTCATTCATGAATGTCGGCGAGTGGCCCTTGCTTTCAATGAAAGCAAGGATGTCCTTCTCGCTTGGATTTGCCGTGATCTCCTCCTTAAAGTTGCGGAAGTACACATCGTAGCTCTGCATAATGGTCCGCAGCATGACCTCGCGATCTTTTCCCGACGCTCCTTCGATCGTTTTGCGCATGGCCGCAAAGGCCTCCCTCTGTCGGGCCGCCACATAGTGCTGCAAATCTCCGGGACGATTCGCCGCCACCCACTCCTCCTTGAACTTCTTCAGATGGACAGCGTGAATCAGTTCCTGCAGCCCGCCCGCTTTCACGCCTTGCTCAGCCACTTCGTTCAGCACATTGAGCAGCTTTCCCGTGATACGCATCCCCTCAACCCGGCCAACCCGGCTCACGATCTTCCCCAGCGGGATGATATCTGCCGTGCCTGCAACCGGCCGGGTCGTCTTGCTGTCGCTCAAGGCCAGGACGCTTTGACAAAACGCCTGACTTATGATCTAATACTCATGCGAGTGAGGGAGGGGCGAAATTCCCGTTGAAGTCACTGTCTGCGGTCGCTGGAGTCAATCGCGGCTCGCCCGACGAAAGTCGGCGGTGCGATCGATGGCTGAGTCATTGATTCAGTCGAGCCCCTTCGGGCAACCGAAGGGGCTCTTTTTAAGCCGGCAAACTCGACCAGGTGGCATTCGGTCTCAGTTTTGTGAGACCACCAAACGCACCCTTAAGGTCTAAGCTAAACGAATATCCTTTATTAGACCCCAAAGGGTGGGAAGCAGATTTCTCAAAAGGTCATTCCCCTCTTTTGAGGTTGCTTCAAGCGATACCATCTGAGGAAAATCTTCGTAAACGAGTTCTAACGAAATTCCATCAATTTTCACCTGCCACAATTGGGCATCCGGAAGTACATTCCGCGAAACCACATTGCCATGAAGATACTTCAAAACTTTCTCGGCATACACAGGAACTTCATCATAGCCAATATCGCTTGCAAGCTCAGCACTAAGCAGACCTGATTGTGATTCTATAAGTTTAATATGATTCATATTCCGATAAAGCTATAACCCCAGATCACTCCCTCCGGCTCTCATAGCAGATTCAATAATTTCTTCCCAGCTTTTTCCCTTTTCACGAAGAAATTCGATCGTAGGCCCAAACGTATTTCCGTACCTTCTCAGGTTACGCTTATTGCGTCCCCCGTTGTAATCGGACAGGCAATAAGAACGAACGAGAGACGATAAACCCGCAGCGGAGGCGGAGCCGAAGCGCAGGGTTTATCGTGGCCGCCGGTCTGGTAAACCATGGAGGAACGCTATGATGAACGAACCCTCCTCTGACGAAGTGCAACGCTGGACGGCCAAGCGCAAAGCCGCCGTGGTGCTGGATTTGATTGCCGGTAAAACAACCGCCGCCGAAGTGGCTCGCAGTCATGGCCTCACGGTCTCGGAGATCGAGCAATGGAAGAGCGACTTCATCACCCAGGGCACCGAGTCCCTGCGCAGCCATCCGCGTGATCTGGCCGCCCAGCAGGAAGCCCGCGAGCAGCAGCCCCTGGCCAAGATCGGCGATCTCACGCTGTCGGTGGACATTTTAAAAAAAGCCCATCGCATACTCGGCAAGGACTTGCCGGACGGGATCTCG